>CAVWSO010000007.1:0-262933 GCA_963757615.1 uncultured Sphingobacteriaceae bacterium | reverse complement strand
CTTTGGCAGGCTCGGCTAAGGTTTGGCGGGTTATATCAAATTTTTGTGCAATGGTATCTCCGTCTACAATTTGAGGTGTTGGAACGGTTAATGATTTAACATGTTTCTTAGAGCATCCTCTAGGCTATCAGTAATTAACATTTGTAATTCTGATAGCTCGATGGGAGAAAGAAATATTTTTTCCATTATTTGTTAATTGATGTCCAAATATGGAAAAGGGTATCTTCGGCAACTTCGGCGTATTCGGCAATACGATAAATAATTTAAAAAAATCACATTTTTACCAGTAACCTTCCAATTCTATCATCAAACTCCTCGCCGTAAATACGAGATACAGCATTTTTTTCTCCGCCAGAGTCTATAAAACTGGGGCTTAAGTTTATTGAAGACTTACTGATACTATATTACCATAGAACTTAGTGAAGCTAATATCTATAACTCCATTTTCCTTCAACTTTCTAAAAAATAATTGCATCGCGAGTGAATTATTACTTATTGAATTGAAGAAAGTTATTATCAGGCGACAATAAAGGGGGTGTGACGTCTTTTAAAATTAAAATGAAATCATCTATTCTATCCTTGTAACGCTCGTTAAATAGATTTTCAAACGTTATTATTTCATCCTCCTTGCTCGGTTTGATTTTTTTATGGTCAAATTGATCTAATCTACTAGTTATTAATGCGACTAAGCCTTTATGTAGAAACAATAGTGACCTTGTAGCCATATCATTTTCTAAAAAGGAGAACAAATTAAAAATATGCTGTAATCTTACTAATTCAACATGACATACTTTTCTCAGGTGTTGAATGTCGCAATTTGAGTTGAGTTTATAATATTTCTCAACTTCTTCTGGAATTTGAAACAAAAATTGAACTAAGTGTTCCCCGCCAAAAAATCTTTTCGGATTTAAATAGCCTGGTCTATCCGGTTTGTCAATATCTATGAAAAAGAATTTTGTCCAAAAGGATTCTACTACGGGTTTCAAGATCAAGCTGCACGTTCGAATCTATTTCATTGAATAATAATTGAATTTTTGCACGTTTTTCTTTTGATTCACTTATTTTATAGTTATTGAATCCATTATTGGAATCAAATTCACGTAACTTCTGAAGGTAAAAAGCCAAATCATTTTTCAACTTTGAGAACAAGTCCAAATACATGTTATTGCACAGCCTTGTGATCGGTAAATAAAAGTGCAGAGTTTTCGGAAAATAAGAGTACAGAGAAATCGGCAACAATAGTACAGAGTTTTCGGCAGCAATGAATGCAGAATAATTGGCAACAATAAGTACATAGTTTTCTTCTGGAGCCATGGCCCCAGAAGAAAAAGCACCTTTGTCTTAGCAAAACAAAAAGGCTACTATGAATTATTATCACAGCAAAATTATGATGTATCATTTAGTTAAACAAATGGACTATGAAGGGCACTCAATTACCAAGATTGCCGAACACTTTGGCATCAACTGGCGAACAGTAAAAAGGATGCTCAGCACGAGTGAACAGGAGTTCAGCCAGGGACTTGAAAAAGGAAGGGTAAAAAAGCGATCGCTGGATGCCTATGAAGTTTTTATAAAAGAAAAACTAAGCACCTTCCCGGATACGTCATCCGCGCAGATGCATGACTGGCTTAAGGAACATCATCCGGACTTTCCCCAGGTGAGCCAGAAGACAGTATTTAATTATGTTCATCACCTGCGGGGCCGCTACAACATTCCCAAAACAGAGCCAGTTCGTGAGTATGCCTGCGTTCCGGAATTGCCTTACGGGATGCAGGGCCAGGTAGACTTCGGGTTCTATAACATGAAAACCACCCTGGGCAAAGTGAAGAAGGTGCAGTTCTTTACGTTCGTTTTATCCCGGTCCCGGTATAAATATATTCTGTTCAGTGACAGGCCATTCAGCACGGAAATGGTTATCGATGCTCATGAAAAAGCATTTGCGTTTATTGCAGGCCAGCCCGATGAGCTTGTTTATGACCAGGATCGGCTCTTCATGGTTTCCGAGAACCTGGGGGATCTGATTCTTACCGCTGAGTTCCGCGCCTATGTAGGGCAGCGGCGCTTTAAGACCTGGTTTTGCAGAAAAGCCGATCCTGAAAGTAAGGGCAAGGTAGAAAACGTGGTCAAATACGTGAAGCAAAACTTTCTGTACAACCGGGCATTCCGGGACCTGGAAACGCTCAATGACGAGGTGCATGACTGGTTGTTCCGCACCGCCAATGCATTGCCGCATGGGACCACCAAAAAGACCCCGCTTGAAGAGTATTATGCCGAGCGGGAATACCTGAACCCCTGGTATCCTATGATTATCCAGCAGCCCGGCCATGCCGCTCATTTCGTCCGCAAGGATAATACGATTTCCTGGAAGGGTAACCTGTATAGCCTGCCCCTGGGCACCTATAAAGGAGCCGGAACACAGGTACTGGTAAAAACTACTGCTACCGAGATCATTATCATGGGGCAGGATAAAACAGAACTTTGCCGCCATACTCTTTCCCTTCTAAAAGGCCAGAAAATCCTCAGCACCAATCACACCCGTGACCATCAGCATGGCATTGCCGAACTGATCGAAGAGTTCAGCGGGATGATGGAAAAACAAACAGGCCGCTCTGGATTGGGTAAGCCAGATCAGGGATCACAAGCCTCGCTATATCCGTGATCAGATCCTGTCCTTAAAAGCAACGGTATCGGATCTTGATCCAAAAACAGCTTCCGCTGTACTGGATTACTGTATCCGCCACCAGATCGTCAGCGCCATGGACTTTAAAGCAGTGGCGGAGAAGTTTAAACAGGAGTTAACTGCGCCGCCCCAGGCTAAAATCATTCAGCTAAATCCTTTAAGCGGGGAGACCTACCAAAGGGCAAATGCAGATCCGCAGAAAAGCGATCTGGGCGCTTATGAAAGCCTTTTCGGCAACAACTAATCTTCCGGATGACCAGGCACTCTAAAAATGCCTGGTCATCATGCCGGTCAATTATCAAACACATACAAATAAACCAAATGGAATCAAAAAAACAGGAAATCAAACAGCTATGCGTGCAGTTCAAACTGGGCGGTATACCCGCTGCGCTGGATCAGACCATCAGCCAGGCCGAAAGCGAGGGCATGGGCTTCATGCAGTACACGATCGAACTTCTACAGGCCGAAGCAGCACACCGGATGCATAAAGACGAGATGCGCCGCTTTAAATCCGCAGGATTGCCCCGCAACTCCGGGCTTGACCATTACGATACCTCAGTGGACAACGGGTTAAAACCAGAGCGTATTCATCAGCTCCGTGAACTTAACTGGGTAGATCAGCTTTTCAATCTGGTGCTGATGGGCCCCTCAGGAACCGGCAAGACCTTTATCGCTTCCGGACTTTGTCTGGATGCCGTTAAAGCCGGATACAAAGCTTATTTCCGCACGATGGAAGAAATTGTGCACACCCTTCAGACCAAGGACGTTCTCCAGTCACAGCAGATGGAATACAAAAAACTGCTCAAAGCCAACCTGATCGTCCTGGATGATATTATGCTTTTCCCACTGGAAAAAAACATGGCGGTGGCCTTCTTTAACTTCATCAATCATATCTATGAATCCACTTCTATCGTCATTACCACGAATAAAAAACCTACCGAATGGGCAAAACTTCTGGATGACGAGGTGATTGCAACCGCACTACTGGACCGCATTCTTTACCGCTGTGAGATCATCAATCTGAGCGGGGAAAGCTTCCGGTTACAAAACAGAAAAACTTTTTTTGGATCTTAAATCTGAAAAACTACTTTTGAGAACGAGTTCTGCACTTATGGTTGCCATTTTCTCTGCACTATTGTTGCCGAAAACTCTGCACTTCTAATTGCCAAAAATCCTGCAAATTATATTACCGACTACAAATGGACATAAATTTGAAAAAAAGTGAAAAGAAAGCATAAAATCTTATTATCGATTTTCATTATTTTAATAATAGCAGCTATCGTGTTTATTTTCACGCATGGTCATTTTTCATTTGATATTAGATTGCACTAATAATTATATTCCCATGGATACATTAATATCTGTCCATAAACCTAACGACAAAGAACTCAAGAGTGCAATCTGTGGGTATTTTAAGTAAAAAAAATAATATCCTAAGTACCTTAAGTTCTTAAGTAATTTAAGTTTTAAACTAAAGGTACTTAAAATGTTTACTTACTTGAAATGCTGACTTACTCATAAAATATCTCTTATACTGAAAGGAATAAGTCTGCTTTTTTATATTAGAGTTACGCAACCAATCAATGGAGTTCAGGGTAGTCTATTTTAGTATGCCGCCAGCTACCTCCAATGGAGGACTTTGCCTATTAATTTGGAACTTTGTAACTTACCGAACTAAAACGAGGTCTCACACAAATGAAAGTGGTATGCTTACTTTTATTCTTATCTGCATTGCGCTGGACGGATATATATTATAAAAGGTATCACGCAACGTCTCAAACAAGAAATAAGTCTGCTATTACTAAAGATACCGGGAGGTTAAACTTAAATATCATTACAAAAGAAGATCGGGAACATTATGAGTTGACCATTAAATTAGGAAAGCTGACTGTTGACTCCTGTCCGAAACCAGACACATTTTATTCGATAAATGCCACTCTCAAAAACAAGTCCAAGGATACCTTGAAGTATATTGAATTGACTTGCTCGCACGATATCTGGTCGTCTGATGACCCAATGATATGGGCAGGCCAACTTCCCATGTCATGTGGCGGCTGTGACAACAACAGTTTAAAAGAATTTATGGTTCCACCCCATCAAAGTAAAAGTATACAACTGGCTACTTATTATATACGGGGGGTGAAACATACACCAACTACGTTAAGGATAGGTATGGTGCTTCAGAGAGTGATGAAAAGAACGGATTGGTATTACTACCTAGAATACCCATTGGTTAATGGATACTTCTTCGACCTACATGATCAAGTACAAAATCGGATTTGGTCGAACTCTATCGGGATTCATTAGCGAAGTAATCACACCAACTGCAAGTGGTTGTTCTCCTTAGACTACTTGGTATCATTGGACAAAGAGAATCAATAAAGATAAACAAACGCCAGGCTACAGCTTAGCGTTTTGCTTAGTTTTAAGTTGGGGACTTTTCATCTTAAGCGGTATAGCTACTATACCCTGTGTTTAGGAAAAGTCCTGCTTGCTGACTCCCTATTTATGGGTGGCGTGCAGAAGTAACATCACATATTGTTTATAGGAGTATGCTAATGAAACGAAATAGCCCAGCACAAATATGGTCGTTGGAATAATAAAAGCGCCATAATTAAACATAGTTAAAGGCACCGCATTTAATCTACCGATGATGGGAATGGCTAAAAGTATAAAACACAAAAAATCGGCAAGTAGAATTTTCCGTGTTCTGTTTTTGTTCCGGTTTCTAAATGTGATTATCAAGCCTGATATAGCCAAAAGGGCAAACAGTTGATCCATATTGCCGAAATCAAAAACTGTGAAAGCAAGCCAAATCAGAAAGGGTAGTCCTATCATTTGCCCTTTCAATATGATCACAGAATAAGCTATAATAGATATAAACCGATAAATTTTTAGATATTTCATTTTTCGATTAAATATACAAACACCCGGAACGAGATTCCAACTCGTCTATCTCTTGAGAGTTAATCTCTCCCGGTTAATGCCAATTAGAGACACCGACACCAGGCTACAGCTTGGCGTTCCCAGTTTAACCCGAGGACATTTTCTTTGTCAATGGGTCTAGCCATTATACCTGGTAACAGGAAAATGTCCTATCTTGGTTTAAACCTAAGATCTATTAAATGCATTACTGCCTTCTGCAAATTTCACTCTAAAATCAGCAACCGATATCACTTATGAGAAGAAGTCTTTTATTATTTATTGCAATAATTTTTACATCATGTAGTGCTCATAAAATAATAGGTGAATATGAAAAAGTCGGGTCGGATTTTAAGTATAATTTAAAACTAAATAAGAATCATACCTTTTTATTTAAAGGATATTTTTTTGATGGCGACGGGCAATGTAACGGTAAATGGCGTTTTATTACGAAAGATACAATCCTATTGGAATGTAAAAAAGAAGATATTTTAATTATGCTTCAACGGGGATCTATGTCTGAAAGAATTCAAAAAGTTGTTATATTGAATAATGGGCAAATTAAAATTAAACAGGTAATACTAACAAAAAGATAAATCGCAAAAACACGCATTAATACATTTTTCACACTTACTCCATCTTATATAACAGAATTTATTTGAGTAAAGTATGAATTTTTATACCAAACTCATATTAATAACCAAGTACCTTAAGTTTTTAAGTAGTTTAAGTTGGAATCAATTAATACGGGCGTAAAAGACTATATAGAAATGCCCCAGGCGCGTTAGTAATTAATTAAAATGCATGAAATTATTTAACCAAAGAATCAAAAATCATTACCTAATCATTTTAACTTCTATATTATTCATTGATTTTTCGACTGGATGTAATACATCATCTTCGAAAAAAATTGATGATACCACAGTTAAGAAAAACGTTGTCAAATTATATGTGAACAAAGGGGTCTCTCTTATTAGCCTGATTGCAAACCCTGAAAAATATTATGGAAAAATAATTCGTGTTAAAGGGTTTTTAAGTATAGCATTTGAAGGTAACGCTATCTACGTTCACAAAGAGGATTATGATTTAGGACTCGATAAAAATTCTGTGTGGCTTGCAATATCTAAGGAAGAAATGATTTCGTCACGCTTTAAAAATTGCAATAAAAAATATGTCTTATTAGAGGGGACGTTCAGTAAAAACAAAACAGGGAATTTTGGAGATTTCAATGGAGAAATAACCCAAATTACACGTTTGGAAATATTAAAGTAGCCCAATATAGAATATAGTACAAGGGATTTGAACTATTTAAAATTAATCTTCAGCAAACATTATGATAATTTATTCTGATCTGGAAAACGATTATAACCTTATTGACTATCATCCTACTCATAGCCAATTATTGCTTCGAAGCATGAAGAATATGAACAGAAGTTATAACATCGATATCCTTATAAAACCAGTATATTTTTTATCAATACCTACACTAATTAAAGGGCTTGAAATTGCACTGGTTGAGGATGAGGGTATGATAAATACTCTGAAAGTTAATTATGATTTTGCTACAAAATATCGTAAAATATTTTCATTGGTAGATTCGCACAAAAGAATCCACTATATAAACGCTACAGTATTCGGTATTTATCATAATGACTACGAAATTTTATATAGTTATTTGGAAAAAATTCCTTATGAGGACCCAGGTGAATGTATCTTATGGTATAAATAAAATGAATAGGGTAATGATAGGCACATGATATCATCCTACCATTATCCCATCTTTTAATATCAAGCCGAATTGTAAAGCCATTTGAAGTAGTCATCTTTATTGCACCTTGGTGTGTCCAACCAAGAACGGGGACCAATTTCTATTGCCGCAAAGTGTATTCTTCTGAAAAGGATTTATTATAATTGAATAATCAATATGGACATTCTTGAATTACAACAGACACTTCAAACACTTGGTATTAAAGAAATAAGATACTCTTTAAATGGTGACATTAAAACTGATGCATATATATTGGTCTCTAATCACACAAAATGGGAAGTCTTTTACGTAGATGAACGATATGTAAAACGCGATGAAAGGAATTTTTCGACTGAATCTGATGCATGTGAATACATTCTGGAAAAATTTCAATCTTTAATAGAAACCGGGAAAAGGTTTGGAATTAAAGCAGTATAATACCCAGGGTCAGTTTATACTTGCTTTTAGCTGCCTCACAACATATTTCACACTTACTCCATCATTTATAATGAATTACATTGAGTAAGTATGAATTTTTATAGCAGGCTTGAAACAGATATCCTAAAGTACCTTAAGTTTTCAAGTAGTTTAAGTTTCAAACTAAAGATACTTAAATACTTAAGCTAATTTACCTACCCCTGAGAATGACTTATTCAAAGAATATCTCTTATACCAGGGAACTTTGTATACTAAGTTTTATCTAAGTCATGGTAATATTTGCAAATGTCATTGCCCGAAAAGAAAATAAGTTTTATTTGTGGCTGGGCTCGGTAGTTAACGCGCAGGCAATTCTTGCACTTAACATAAAATAACTAACTTTTGATTTTTACTAACTCTTGTAGGCTTCCGTCGCGAATTTCATTCAACAATAATTAGAATTAGGAAAATGTACAAAGCAATTTACTACTGGACTTATAATTATCTGTCACAGATCAAATCAAATGATAAACCTGCGTCAAATGCCATTTTCATAGTCACACTTTTAGAAGAAGCTAATTTAATAAGTTTCGGAAGAATCATTTATAACAAGACTCATTTCAACAGTGACGCGGATAATTTGATAATCTATGCTATTGTGATTAGTCTTAGTTTGATGGGATTTAATTTTGTTTATCTCTATCGAAATAGGAATATTATTTTCAAAAATATCTCAGCATTTAGTCGGTTCAAACTTAAACTAACTAAATCCATTTTTTGGATTTATGTTTGTTGTTCTCTTATATTTCTATATGCCGTTATATACCTCAGTTAGAATTCAAACCGGTTAGTGGAAAAGAGTGGAAAATACGGTGAAATTGACACCTGATTACGGAAATTGCGACCAGTTATTTCCGTAACACTTTGATCATTGTAAATGCTTAAATACCAAGCTGGATTTTTAATCACTTTCAACACAAACTGGTGATCAGACAAGCACGGATTTGCCTGGTCAATGGCTCCGAAACCTCCAGGTTAGAGGCAATTTTTTAATTTTTTTTAATTACCCAGAATTTCAGAAAGTGCTCTGAGGCTCAACATCTTCAGATCACCAATAATTTATAAAATATTCCAAACGCAAAAATTAGCTTGTTACTTGTGTAACGATATCAGCAATATCGTTGTCTAGTAGCAATGAAACTACCACAATTACTTTTTTTAAGCCTATTTACACTATTACTATTCAACTTTGCCAATGCACAAAACACCGGCGGTAAAATTTCGGGTTCGGTTTTAGACGATGGCTAAAAAGCCACTCGATGGCGCAACCGTGATTTTACTTATCGCAAAAGATTCCACGGTAGTAAGCAAGCAGCTTGCTAACCCGGATGGCAGTTTTGACTTTCAAAACCTAAAGGATGATACTTATCTCATTAAGGTGACCTATATCGGCTATAAAGATTACCGTAGCAGCTATATGGTCGTTAGCCAGCAAAAGCCGGTTAATTTACCGGCATTTATTTTATCGTCAGCCGGAAAAACATTGAACGGGGTAGCAGTAACCGCCCAAAAATCATATATCCAGCAAAAAATTGATCGAACGGTAGTTAATGTAGGCGCACTGATATCCAATACCGGCACCAATGCGTTGGAAGTACTGGAAAAAACGCCGGGTGTGCAGGTAGACGCTGATGGCAATATTACCTATAAGGGCAAAAGTGGTGTATTGGTGATGATAGATGATAAGCCTACTTATCTTTCGGCCGCAAACCTGGCTACTTACCTGCGTTCTTTACCATCTTCGTCAATTAGATCAGATAGAACTGATGGATAATCCGCCTGCCAAGTATGATGCTGCCGGAAATGCGGGCGTGATCAATATCAAGACAAAAAAAAATACCAACCAGGGGATTTCAATGCCGTTGCATCGGCCGATTACGCGCAGGGTCATTATGCCCGAACCAATGAGAGTATTAACCTCAATTACCGATTAAACAAAGTTAACATGTTTGCTGACCTTGCTTATAGCGGAGGACAAACTTTCAGAAGGCTTGAAATTGACCGGGATTATTATGATGCGAACGGAGCATCTGACCTCGTCTCTAAAAGATATTTCCTATTTCAGGCCGACATATCATAATACCAATATAAAGGCGGGAATGGATTTTTTTGCATCGCCAAAAACCACATGGGGTATAGTATATACCGGCACTATTTCATCTGGCTATGACAGTAGCCCGGTATATAGCTTATTATATGGGAGAAACGGCGATTTGGATTCAACCATTAATACGCTCAATACATCCAAAAATACGTTTAACAGCAATGGCATAAACTTGAACTATACCCATAAGTTTGACAGTACCGGCAGGACGCTCACCTTTGATTTGGATTATATCCGCGATATATCAGGCGGTAACCAGATGTTCGTTAATAATACCTTTTTGCCTGATGGCACATTAACAAACTCGACGGCCCTAAATGATAATTTACCGTCTATCATCAATATTTACTCCGTCAAGGCCGATTATTCTCATCCGCTCAAAGGCAAGGCAAAGATTGAGGCTGGCATTAAAAGCAGCTATGTAAATACCGATAACGCTGCCAATTATTATAACGTGATTCATAATAGTGGATTCCATTGATTATAATAAGACCAACCGTTTTTTATATAAGGAAAATATCAATGCTGCTTATATTAATTTTAATAAAAACTTCGGCCGTATTTCCTTGCAAACAGGTTTGCGGTTAGAGAACACCAATGGCAACGGCCATCAGTTGGGCAATGCCGAAAGACCCGATTCATCCTTTGTAAATCATTATACCGATCTGTTTCCAACCGCTTATCTTTCCTATAACCTTGATACCGCAGGTCATAATATGTTGGTGCTTTCCTATGGTCGCAGAATTGGCAGGCCGAATTATGGCAGCTTAAACCCGTTTACCTTTTTTGTAGATCAGTTTACCTATTTTTCCGGCAATCCTTTCCTGAAACCACAGTATACCAATAATTATAAATTGGCCTATAGTTTCAAAAGCCTGATTACCGTCGCCCTGGCCTATAATTATACAACCGATGTTCAAGGGGAGACTATTCACAGAAGCGGAGACATATTTATCAGTACTACCGGTAACATTGAGCAACAGAAAACACTGGATTTTTCCGTCAATACCAATTTTCAGCCTGCCAAATGGTGGTCGGTGAACCTGTATGCCGAGGTGTATAAAAATACATACCAGGGGCAATTTTACACCGGTTACCTCAACCAGTCTCAAGTTACTTTTTCTGGCAACGGCAATAATCAATTCACGTTCTCACATGGCTGGAGTGCTGAATTGAGTGGATTTTTTGATAGCGGCGGCACTTACGGCCAGTTTGTTACCCTGCCTAAAGGAATGCTGAATGCCGCTGTTCAGAAAAAAATATTGAATGGATAAAGGTACCCATCAAGTTAACGATGCGGGATATCCTTCGCTCATTTAGCCCAAGCGGCACCATTACCAATATTGCTGACGCTACAGCAACATTTCATAATACGTTGGATACCCGGGTGACAACACTCGCATTTACCTATAGTTTCGGGAAATCAACCAATACGCCTGTCAAACGTGATACCGGCGGTGCCGACAGTGAACAAAACAGAGCGCATTAATTGTATATAAAAGTGACGATGGTATCCTACTATGCAGGCAATAATTTGCTGATAATCAATAAATAATGTGATAAAGATCAGTAAAGAATTGCCCGCTTATCGGGATATTTACAAAAAAAGGAGGATAAATGAATTTTTTTAGAGTCAAGACCAACTGGTCAAATGCCGAATTTATCGTATTAAAACTTTGTGTTGCTTCCGCCTATATTTTGATAGGCGGTTATTTCCATTCGTATATTCTTCAGTACATCGGGCCCGTATTGGTAGTGTTTGCCATTACATGTGCCTGGTCCCTTTATTTGTGGATTACTAAAATGAAAAGCGTTAAATAATTTACTAAGCAGGTGCTGTTGAAAAGCAGCACAGGTAATTTTTTGTATTCACGGCAGAAACTACACAGCAAGTTGAGAGGAAAAATAATGGCGTTTTTTTGGACCATTCTGCCCGCTTGATCCTTTAGATGTGGTAGGTGGCCGGCACTTTAAGCCTGGTTTTTCATTAATAAACTGGTGCAGATAGGTCATTCTTTTTATATTTAGATCCTAAACCTTCGTCTGTTATGAACCGCATTTACAAATTTGTATTTCTTAAATTAATTACTGGTCCCAAGACGGCATTCTCTGTAATTGATAGGAATGAACTTTTTAAGTACAGGTACCCGTTATTGATTGTAGTAGGAATAAATAATGTACTGGCCAGAAATTGGCTGGAAGTCACTGACAGATGCAATAATATTGCTATCAAGCTAGGTGAGGATATCGTAATTGGAGCGTTGTTGGGTTGGTTTCCGTTGCTTTTCGTTTCCTGGCTGATTTATAATTCCGGGAAATGGTTGAATGGGCAAAGTGACTCTTTAACGATATCAAATATTTTGAGCTATGCTGTTTTCTATCCTATTACCATATCTTTAATTTCAACATTGGGAAGCATGATATTTCTGAGATCGCATGGTTACTCAAAGAGCGAATATTTAAATAGCTCAGACATTCATTGGCATAATACCTTTTACTACATAATAAAAACACACCGATATACGAGTTGGGGCATCAATTTATATTTTGCTTTCCTGGCTGTAATTGGGATATCTGTTATTCAGGGCTTCACTATATCAAAGGCGATCCTTAACCTATTTATAGCTGTTATGATTATTGTATTACCAATAATTGGCATAGACGTCTTAATGCCCCTGTTACACCGTTAAGGCGAGTAGCTATTCTCCTTTGATGTTTGAAAAGCAGCGCAGGTGTTGAATTCTGTATGATCATTTTGAACATTGGCGGTCAGCTTTTCCTAAGAACGCGGTTGCTATTTTGGCCGGCCGCCTATAAACCGCTGCTTAGCGGCTTAAAATCACCATTTTCTTTTACTTTGTTTTCCCATTCCCCCTTTTTTTTATGGGTGATATTTGTAACATTGTAACAAGAATGAAAAATAAACCTGATTCTAATAATTCCGTTGTACGCATAAAAGATATTGCGCTGAAGGCTAATGTATCAACCGGCACTGTTGACAGGGTGATACATAATCGCGGACGAGTAGCCGAAGATGTAAAAACAAGGGTTTTCAAAATCATTAAGGAACTGAATTACGAACCTAATCTGATGGCGCGTATGCTGGGTTCCAAAAAGCATTATGTTCTTGCAGCACTTCTTCCTGATCATAACTATGATGCGTTTTGGCTGGCACCGAAACTTGGAATTGAAAAAGCGGAACACGATCTGAAGCAATATGGGGTTTCTGTCAGGCAATTTGCTTTTGATCCGCAGAATGCGGATTCCTATGTGAAACAGGCCGCAGCAATCACCAAAGCTGAAGCCGGATGGAATATTGTTGTCACCAATATACTATAAGGAAACCCTATCCTTTTTTTGAACAATGGAGCGAAGAGGGCATTCCATTTGTGTTGTTCAACACCCAGATAGCAGAATACGATCCCTTGAGCTATATCGGACAGGATTCGTACCAAAGCGGGCAGGTGGCCGCAAAACTGGTTCATTACGGGCAGCCTAATCCCTGTTCGATCCTGATTGCGCATATTGATGAAGAAATAAGCAATGCCCAGCATTTGGTTAAAAAGGAGCAGGGATTCAGGAATTATTTTGTTCAAAATAACCTGGAACACCAGTACAATATCTTAAGGGTTGAATTAAAGCGGTCAAGTCAATCGGGCTTTATCAGGCAGCTGGATGAGACCATTGAAAAGACGCTGGATCTAAAACAAATATTCGTTACTACCTCCCAGGCCTATGATGTTGCAAAATACCTGGATCAGCGCCGCATCACCAGCATCAAATTAATAGGCTATGACCTGATACCGCCTAACCTTCATTACCTTGAAAAAGGGAACATCAGTTTTCTTATAAATCAAAATCCAAAAGGACAGGGCTACTGGGGGATTTACCAGTTGGCCGAACATCTGGTCTTTAAAAAGGAAGTACCCATTATTAAGTACCTTCCACTGGATATTGTGACCCGGGAAAACCTCAATTACTTTCTCGATGACCGGGATCCTACTTTCCCCAATATTTAATTTTTGATAAAATATTGCCATTCTAATATATCTTATATATTTGTGTGCGGGCACGCAGGCTGATTAACCAAATCCTGCTCCTTTATTCATGAGACAAATTCAGGCATTTTTTATTGATGGAGCTATTTCCGGGCAGGATTTTAGTCGCACTGGCTGCCTCGCTGGATGCGGCAGAAGAGCATCATATCGATAATTTGCTCTGGAGCGATAATGGCTATAAGCCGGACGTGCGTTTCCGGATGGCTCATACAAGCGACGGCATCCTGTTAAAATACAAGGTTAAGGAAAGATCCATTAAAGCGGAATACCGGCAGATCAATGACCCTGTCTATAAGGATAGTTGCGTGGAGATGTTTATCGCCTTTGATGATGACAAGAATTATTATAATCTTGAATTTAACCCGCTAGGAACAGCGCTCGTGGGCTTCGGTTCCGGGAAAAAGGATCGTACCAGCGTCAGCAACGGACTGATCGAAAGAATTGGAAGTCATCAGCTAATAAAAATGCCGAATGATGCTGCCGGCGCGCCAGCCGAATGGGAGCTGACACTGAATATTCCCTTTAGCGTGTTTGAGCATCACCATATTACATCTTTGGATCAACGCACCTGTCAGGTGAACTTCTACAAATGTGGTGATGATTTGCCGGAACCACACTTTTTAAGCTGGAATAACGTTAAATACCCCCATCCCAATTTTCACTTACCCGAGTTTTTTGGCAGGGTGAAATTTAATCTTAAATAATACAATAAAAAACTTATAGCAAATGCAAGCAGAATTATTACCAAACGTTAAGGTTAAAAAAACGGAATTAAATCCAATCGCCATCATCGGCATATTGTTCTTCATTTTTGGTTTTGTAACCTGGTTAAACAGCGTACTGATACCCTATTTAAAAATCGCATGCCAGCTAAATAATTTTGAGTCCTATTTTGTAGCATTTGCATTTTACATCGCCTATCTGGTGATGGCCGTACCAGCTGCGAGGGTACTTAAATTCTGTGGTTTTAAAAACGGGATGGCAGTTGGACTGGTCATCATGGCTGTTGGTGCACTTATATTTATTCCGGCAGCGTTGACCCGGACGTATATATTTTTCCTGGCAGGATTATTTATTCAAGGCACCGGACTTGCCGTATTGCAGACGGCCTCCAACCCTTACATCACTATTTTAGGTCCTGCCGAAAGTGCAGCTAAGCGCATCAGTATTATGGGTATATGTAATAAAATCGCAGGCGCCATTGCACCGGTTGTATTGGGAACCATCGCATTGAAAGATATTGACCAGCTAACCACCAGATTGAAAACCATGACCGATGGTCAGAAAGTGCTTGAACTGAATGCGCTGGCATCAAGAGTAATTCTGCCCTATATCATTATGGTTATCGTCCTGGTACTACTGGCCGTACTGATCTATTTTTCATCACTTCCGGAAATCGATACGGAAAAGGAGGACGAAAGTGTTGCCGCGGCAAATGTAGGACGCAGCAGTATTATGCAGTTTCCTCACCTGATTCTGGGTGTGATAGCGCTGTTTTTATATGTAGGTGCGGAAGTTTTAGCGGGCGATTCCATTATCAGTTATGGAGCGTCACAGCATATTGCCCTGTCAACGGCCAGGTTTTTTACGACCTGCACCCTTGTTTCCATGATTGTAGGGTATATAATAGGTATAATGTGTATCCCCAAGTATCTTTCACAGCAAAAGGCATTAGTCATTTCCGCGATTCTGGGCATCGTGTTTACTATTGCTGCCATATCCACCCATGGGTATGCGTCTGTTTTATGTATCGCGCTTTTGGGTTTGGCTAATTCACTCATGTGGCCTGCCATATGGCCTTTGGCTTTAGCTGATTTAGGCAGATTTACCAAAATTGGATCCTCGCTGCTGGTTATGGGCATAGCCGGAGGCGCGCTGATACCCTTGCTTTACGGCAGGCTGGTCGATGTATCTTCAACCACGCGACGCTTATATTATCCTGCTGCCTATATATGCCTTTATTGCATATTTTGCCATGGCAGGCTATAAAAGGCGTTAGCATACCGGCCGATTAGGCCGCATAGATAATTCTATCCTTTCAGCGCAGCCGGATCACTACTTTCCCAGGTATCCGGCTGCGCTGTTTTCCAATCATTTAAAGCCCATCGGGTTATAGATTTCCGCAACGCATTGCGGAAATTTTTGTTTTGGGGCAGCGGCAATAATTTATTAACAGAACTGCACCAATGCAAGGCTTTTTGTATTGGTATTGAAAACATTGCGTGGATTTTGTTAGCATAATCATAAAAATTTAAAATCCAGCAAATATTTTTTTTCAGATGTGTGCGAACACGCAACCAAACATATATATTTGAAAAACCGATGACATTCTTGTCATGGTTAACCAATAAGGCAATATATAAATAAACAAAGTTTGCGTAACCGAACACATTAACAAAATGATATTAAACTAAACAGCGCTTTTAAAAACCAATCTAACACCGAATATGCACTTATCCATTTACACACTATTACCAAACCAACTATGTTTAATTTGAAAAAATTCCTACTCTTTCTTTTCTTAGTAGTCATCTGTGGTAATCTCTTCGCCCAAAACAGGGTGCTCAAGGGGAAAATCACCCTGACCAAAGACGCCAGTACGCTACCAGGCGTAGTGGTAGTAATTAAAGGTACAACCAAAGGTGCGGCTTCAGGCCCCGATGGTTTATTCTCGCTTACTGTGCCATCGGGTCCGGTGGTAATCGAAGCACGTTCTGTAGGCTATATTACCAAACAGGTAAATATTTCCGATGACCAGAAATTTGTCGACATCTCCCTCGATGAAGACAACAAGCAACTGGGTGAAGTGGTGGTAACGGGCTATACAAATCAGAAGAAAAGTAACTTAACCAGCGCAATTACTGTAGTATCGGCAGAAAAACTGAAGGATGTTACAACCAATGATGTTGGCGATATGCTCCAGGGTAAAGTATCCGGTCTGCAGGTTGTTAATTCCTCAGGCGCACCGGGCAGTACTTCTGAAATAAGGCTTAGGGGTGTTTCTTCGGTAAACGCATCACAAAGCCCTCTTTTCGTAGTTGATGGCGTGATTGGCGGAAATTATGATCCTAATGATATTGAAAGCGTAACGGTATTGAAAGATGCGGGCGCTACAGCCATTTATGGTTCACAAGCTAATGGCGGAGTGATTATCATCACCACCAAAAAAGCTAAAGACGATAAGACACATTACGAATTCAAGGCATCGGCCGGTTTCAGAACCCCGGATTTCGGGACAATGACCATGATGAACAGCAGTGAGTTGTACGAAAATCAAAAACAACTGTTCCGCGATTATGTACCCGGTGCACCCGGCAATACCTATGTAGTTGATTTGGTACAGTTTCAGGCACAGCGTCCGGCATCATTGCTTAATACCAACACCAATTGGTTAACAACTATGTTCAAGACCGCTCCCGTTCAAAATTATTACTTTTCGGCAACAGGCAAGACAGCCAAAAACGATTATTATATCGGCGCAACGTATTATGATGAACAAGGAACGTTTGACAACACTGGTTTTAAACGCGTTAACTTAAGAGCCAACTCGACCTATCATTTTACGGATAAGATTAAGCTGACCAATAATATTAACATCAGTGGTACCACCGGCAAAAGCTATGACTATAATGATATTTATTATGCGTACTTAAACCTGCCATGGGATAATCCATATGATGCCAATCATAATCCGGTTTATGTGGACGGTACCTCTACGTTTAAATGGTGGTCCAGGGATAAAGTAAACCCGCTTAACACCATCGAAAATTCAGACCACCCTTACAAAAACTTTGATGTAAACTATGATCTTAATTTGGATTTGCCGATTACGAACTGGTTATCATTCAATAGCTCTAACCGCTTATCAGCATCCTACTATTATTCATCTACTTTTTACAGCCCGCAGGTAGCCGGTCAGTATCACGGTACAGGATACCTGAATGATCAAAGTACCCTGAATTATGGCGGTATCTCCAACGACCTGTTGAAGTTTAACTTCCAGTTTGGCGATCACGCCATCAGCGGTTTAGCAGGTGTGGCGCTTGAAGGCAGTGAATTTAATACCATGGGCGCTTCAGGCAAAGGCTTCCGGTTGGTCTAAGTGTTTTGGATGTAGTAGCTAATAGCCAGGCGGTAAATGGTTACTCCGGCATGCCGTCTATTTTATCTTATCTGTCACAAGCAACCTACAGCTATAAAAACCGTTATTTCTTGTCCGGGTCATTCAGAACTGACGGATCTTCAGCATTTCCTCCGGGAAATCGTTATGCATCGTTCCCTTCGATTTCGGGTGCGTGGTTAGTTAAAAACGAAGATTTTCTGAAAGATAACACGACGATTGACAATTTAAAACTTACGCCTGAGCTACGGTATTACCGGTACGCAGGATATAGGTGCAGGAAGGTATCTGGGTCTTTATTCACTGTCAACCCAGTATAATTCAGCAGTAGGTGCAACGCCGTACCAGCTGGAAAACCCTAAATTGACCTGGGAAAGCAAACATCAGCTGGACGCAGGTTTTGATATCAGTTTCTTCAAACGGATCAATATAACCGTTGATGCTTATCACAATGTGACCAAAAATTTACTTCTGCAGGTTTCCCAGCCATTATCAGTAGGCTTTGAAACCAAATGGGAAAACACAGGCCAGGTGATCAACAACGGTCTGGAACTGGCTATCAACAGCGTAAACGTACGCAGCAAGAATTTCCAGTGGACTACAGATTTCAACATCAGCTTTAACAATAACCAGCTGCAGGATTTTCCTGCTACTGTTGTTACCACAGGAGAAGATGCCGTTACCCAGATCTACCGCACCGGCGGAAATCTGTATGAGTTCTATCTGCGCCGCTGGGAAGGCGTAAATCCGCAAACCGGCGCGCCTCAATGGGAAGTACTTAACAAAGATGCCAAAGGTAATGTAACATCAAGGTCGGTAACTTCTGATTACGCTTCTGCAACATTGGAAGAAGTGGGTTCTGCGCTTCCTAAATATCAGGGAGGATTCAACAACGAATTCAAGTACAAGGCGGTATTTTGAGAGTAAATACTTACTTCATGTATGGCAATAAAGTTTATAATGCAAACCTTGCCACTGTGATGAATGACGGACACGAGCCTTATCTTAACCAGATCGTTGCACCAAAAGGTACTGTGGTATGGACTAAACCAGGTGATATTGCCACCGACCCAAGCCCGCAAAATGCCGCAAATTCAACGGATCCCTCAACCAGGTACCTTAAAAACGGCGGTTACCTTAATATAAGGAACATTTCTTTGGGCTATTCATTGCCTAAGTCATTTGTAAAAGGGCTGAAACTGGATGATGTAAACATTGCAGTAAGCGCTGATAATGTATACACCTTTACAAAATATCTTGGCCAGGATCCACAGACAACCGTTACACAGGGCGGTTTTATTACACCGGGCGTAGCAGACTTTAAATACCCGAATAACCGTCAGTTTTTGTTAAACTTAAATGTTAGATTTTAAAAGATCAGGTGATGAAAAATAAATTATTAATAATAGCAGCTTTATCAACGCTTGCATTCACAGGATGTAAGCTTGAAGATAATCCTACAAATGCCGTTACCACTGCATCATTAACCGCAACTTCGGATGGTTTATTGAACGCTGTTAATGGCGCCTATGCATTGCTTAAGGATCATGGGCCCTTTGAAGGAACAACCAATTTGAATAACATGTACTTGCGCCAGTATTTCCAGATGTCTGATTTTGCATCAGATGATGTGGTCTGCGGCCAGGTGACAACCGATCCGTTTTTCCTGACATTCTCGCTTGCATCTTTCGCCTACACAGCAGAACTCCAGCTATTTCTGGTATACATCGTATAAAATCATCAGTGATGCCAATACGGTTATTGAACAGGGAGAAAAACAAGGCTAATCCGACAGCGGCTCAGCAGCAACTGATCGGCGAATGCTATTTTCTGAGAGCACTTCAGCCACTTTAATCTTGTGCGTTTCTATGCCAAGCCTTATTCGGTCGATCCGACAGCACCCGGGATTATTTTAAGAACATCAACTACTGACAATCCGCAAAAAGCAAGGTCATCCGTAAAAGATGTTTATGCACAGGTCGTTGCTGATGCCACTAAAGGAGCCTCGCTGATGAATCAGTCACGCGGCGTACAGTACGCATCAAAAGAAGCTGCCTGGGCATTGCTTTCAAGAGTGGCGCTATACCAGGAAGATAACCAGAACGCCATTACTTATGCAGATAAAGTAATTAATTCAGGCAAATTTACCGAATCGACTGCAACCTCTTATAAAACTTTATTTGCCAATGCACCAGCAAACCCTGAAACCATATTTTGTGTGGCATTTACTGCGCTGGACGACTATGGCAAAGGCGGTTCTATTGCTTCCCAATATTATTCAGACGGCAACTCTGGCTGGGGCGAAGAATATGCTTCACAACCTTTGCGTGACCTTGTACGCACAGCATCCTGAAGATGTACGTAATTCCTACATACTGCCGCTTAAGGATTCTACAGGAACCATTCAGAAGAAAAACGGCATTCCGATTTATTACGTGACCAAATTCTCTTTCCAGGGAGGCAGCCCGACCTTAAGTTCACCGGTGATGTTCCGCCTTTCAGAAATGTATCTGAACAAGGCCGAAGCAGAAGCAAAACTGGGCCAGACGACTGCAGCACTTGGCGATGTGGATATGATCAGAAAAAACAGAGGTCTTGCAAAATTCGTTGTACAATGGTACTGTTCCGGCCAATTTAACCGTATTGGGTGCCGTATTACAGGAAAGAAGGCTTGAACTTGCCTTTGAAGGCCACCGCACATTTGACGTATATCGTAATAAACTGAATATGAATAAAACCTATTGGGGATACCATTTGGCAGGATTAAAGGAAAGTGACATTGATTTGAGCACGACCCGGCCAATTATCCTAATATGATCATACCCTATACCAGCAGCAAGATCATTTATTATATACCGGAGAGCGAGATCTTGTCTAATCCACTAGCAACTCAAAATCCATAATTTATCATTAATAAATTAATTGAATTGTTTATAAAAGAATGAATATGAAAAAATTTAAATCTATAATAAGGCAGCCTTTTGCTTATGATGAGTGTAATTGCATTGCATTCATGTAAAAAGAATGATAATGTCGTGGTAAAAGATGTTGTTTTTACGGATAACGTAAACAGTTATGAAGTTACTTTTACCAATTCCACTACTGATGCAAAATCATTTAGGTGGGATTTTGGTGACGGCACATCATCAACAGATAAAAGCCCTACGCATACCTACAAAACAAAAGGCAAGTTCGTGGCAACTTTATATGCTACATTGAACAACAGTAAGGTGATCAGTGGCTCGACGATTATTAACGTTTCAAAAAGTTCGCCGATAAAACTGAATGATAACTCCCTTGCGGACTGGGATACGATTTCACATGTAGTTGTACCAACCGGAGCCCTTGGCGGAATTGTTAAAAAGGCCAAATTTGATTACGATAGCCAGAATGTATATATCTACATGGAAATTGCAGGAAAAGTGTCCGACGGCTACATTTTCGACTTTTACCTGGATACGGATGATAACTCTACAACCGGCCTTTAACAGGCGCTATCCCTGGCGGCGGTTATGATTTTTTGCTGGAAGGGACATGCTGACTACGCCGAGTGGCCTGGTGCAATACCAGCATATCGGCGCGCAAAACAGCTTTAGCTTTAACCCGCTCAGTGTAGCCGAATATTATACTTTGGGCACCGTAAAGGAATCAAATGGAATTATATCCTTTGAAATGTCGCTCTCCCGCAGCAAGGTAGGCGGCCTGAACGGGAAAGCATTGCGCCTTGGTATCAATCGTTAGCGGTTCGAACTGGAGCCCGGTGGGCTATATGCCAGGTCAAAGTCAGCCAGCAATAACACTTGATATAAGCCAGTAATAGTAATACCAGATAAAAACATTGGTTAATGGATAATTTCATCCTAAAATCGTCAAACAGGCTCATCTCCCTGGATGTGATGCGCGGTCTGATCATGATACTGCTGGCAGCAGAAAGCTGCCGGTTGTATGAAAATTTGAAGGGCTTGCATTTAGGAGGTGTTGCCGACGGTTTTATTAACCAATTTTTTCATGATCCATGGCATGGTCTGCACTTTTGGGATTGTGTGCAGCCAGCCTTCATGTTAATGGCCGGTACGGCAATGTATATTTCCTTTTATCAATAAATCAAAAAGGGCATAACCTGGTCGCAAAACTTTAAACACATCGCCATACGCTGCGTAAAGTTGTTTTTGCTAGGCACAGGTCTGCATTGTGTTTATGCCGGACAGCTTGGTCTTTGAACTGTGGAATGTTTTAACGCAGCTGTCGGTAACGACCATTATCGCTTATCTGATCATCGACAGGCCATTTTGGTTCCAGGCTGGGCTTTTCTATCGCGCTGTTGTTGCTGACTGAAGTATTATACCGGGCCATTGATGTCCAGGGTTATGATCAGCCTTTCATAGAAGGCCACAACTTCGGGTCTTATATGGATATGGTGCTGATGGGCAAGATTAATACGGATGGATGGGTGACCATAAATATTATTCCAACGGCTGCTCATGTTATCTGGGGGGTATTGGCCGGCCGGCTACTGCTCTCGGACAATTCCACCGGCAAAAAAATAACCTATCTGGCGATAGCCGGATTGGTGGGTCTGGTGCTGGGCTTCGGTCTGGATATGGCAAGTATCACTCCGATCATTAAACGGATTGCTACCAGTTCCTTCACACTGGCCTCGGGGGGATGGGTGCTGCTGCTGATGGCCTTTTTGTACTGGCTTATTGACGTTAAGCAGGTAAATAAATATGCGTGGGTCTTTATTGTTGTGGGGATGAATTCCATATTTATTTACTTATTTTTTGAAACAATAGGCGCCCAGTGGCTTGATGGCGCACTGGGGATCTTTGCAAAGGGCTTTCTCGGCTTTACGGCGATGCCGGTAAATATTATAGCAGTATTTTCTGCGCTTGTTACCCTGGCAGCCGAATGGTATCTATGCTATTTCCTGGCTAAGCACAAAGTTTTCATTAAGATATAATCATATAGGCAGCAAGATCAAACATTAATATCGGGATTTGTGATGATGAAAAATTTAATGATCGCTGCTGGGATTTTCTTTGCATGCTCCTCCTGCAGCAAAAAGGAGATGGTAATTAAAAATATTACCGATACAACCACTACAGCAAACTACCAGGAAAGTACCGAAGATATTGTAAACCCCGAAAGAGGCTTCTTTCAGTATGCTGAAATACATTCCAGTCATTATACGCCGCTAAATAAAGACGTACTTGCCGGTTACAGGACTGCCAAGAGTATTACCGGGGCAGCCTACACGGTAGCCTGCAGTCTGGTCTATGTTGAATATGTTCTGGACAGCTTTACGGCTTCGCCCATATCCGCTGATTTTTTAACCAGATTCGACCAGGATTGTGCCACGGCAAGGGCGGCGGGCGTAAAATTGATCCCGCGTTTTATATATACTAACACTACCCGGACCGGCACTTGTCCCGGGCAGTCTATTTGTCCGCCCTACGGGGACGCGCCTAAGGCGGTTGTTTTAAACCATATTAGCCCAGCTTGCGCCTTACCTGCAAAAGAATGAAGACATCATTGCGTGTATGCAATTGGGCTTTATCGGCATTTACGGAGAAAACTATTATACCGATTATTTCGGTGATGCATCTGCCAGCGGGCAGGGAAAACTGCTGGATCAGAACTGGACCGATCGTACCGATGTGCTCAGGGCGCTTTTGAAGGCATTGCCCGCCGACCGGATGGTTCAGGTCCGAACGCCCCAATTAAAGGAAAAGTATGTCTATGGCACAAGCGCCAATGTCAATTCGCCCGCCCTTACTAGTGCGGAAGCATTCTCCGGCACGGATAAAGCCAGGATAGGCTTTCATAATGATTGCTTTTTATCGGGCAGCGAATGACAACGGGACTTACTTTGATTATGGCAGCTCATCAGCGCCGGCAAAGGATGCTACAACCGCGCTCAGGAATTTTGAGATGGCTGATACCAGGTACGTTGCCGTCGGCGGCGAAACCTGCAGCGACGCTTACAGTCCGCAAAATAATTGTGAACCAAGCGGTATCGCAAAATCCGAATTCGAGGCCTTTCATTACAGTTTTTTAAACGCGGTATACAACCTCGATGTGAATAACAATTGGGTTACCGGGGGCTGTATGGACAGCATCAAGCAAAAATTAGGTTACCGTTTCGTATTACGCAAATCTGAGCTGCCGCTGACAGCGCGTGCAAACGGCGCCCTGCTTGTCGGTCTTACGATCAGCAATATTGGGTATGCCTCACCATATAACGCCAGGCCGGTACAGTTAATCCTGCGCAATCAGCGCACCGGAAAAACATCGGCTATAGCGCTTGGCACCGATATACGCACCTGGTTTACCGGTACAGTTAACCTGCGCCAGAGATTAATTCTGCCCCCTGACGTAACCGCGGGCAGCTATGATGTGTTAGTCAATATGCCGGATAACTCAGCGGCACTTGCAGCCAGGCCGGAGTTCAGTATACAACTGGCCAATGCCGGTATATGGGAACCAACGACGGGGTACAATAAATTGAAGGGCATCATTGAGGTTAAATAGAAAAAACACTACTACTAATAAAAACAAGGTTGAAAATGGGAAAGATACTAGTTACAGGAGGCACAGGCTATATCGGGGCACACACTGTTGTTGAGTTGCAGAATAACGGCTACGAGGTTGTTATAATCGATAATCTATCCAACTCTGATATAAAAATAGTGTCACAGATCGAGGCTATTACCGGTAAAAAGCCGGCATTTGAAAAGGTCGATCTGCGCGACAAGACTGCCATAGCGGGCTTTTTACAAAACCATACAGACATCAGCGGGGTAATTCATTTCGCTGCTTCCAAATCAGTGAGTGAATCGGTTAAGAATCCATTGCTGTATTATGACAACAATATTTCGACACTGGTTAATTTATTATCGGCTTTTTCCGGCAGGCCGGTAAACTTTGTTTTTTCTTCGTCATGTACCGTATACGGGGAGCCCGATCTGCTTCCGGTAACAGAACTGGCTGCTATAAAAAAAGCAGAGTCTCCTTATGGCAACACCAAGCAGATTGGGGAAGAAATATTAAAGGAAACAGCCAGTGCGGGGAATCATTTAAAAGTGATCGCGCTAAGATATTTTAATCCCGTGGGCGCGCATCCATCTGCATTGATCGGTGAATTGCCTAACGGCGTACCGCAGAACCTGGTGCCTTTTATCACGCAAACAGCAATAGGCAAACGCGAAACATTAACCGTTTTCGGAGATGAATTTCGATACCCCGGACGGTAGCTGCATCCGTGATTTTATCCATGTGGTTGATCTGGCCAGCGCGCATGTGGCCGCCATCGGGCGCATGGAAGCACAACAAATGGCCCAGTCTTACGAAGTGTTTAATATAGGCACGGGCAAGGGGCATTCTGTTTTGGAGCTCATTGGGACTTTTCAGACCGTTACCGGCACCCGGCTCAATTACAGCGATAGGGCCGCCCAGGGATGGGGATATCGTAAAGATTTGGGGCGATGTAACCAAGGCCGAGCAGCAGCTGGGCTGGAAAGCCGAGCGAAACCTGGAAACGATGATGGCATCGGCCTGGGCCTGGGAAAATTACATAAAGAATAATCCTTTTTAATAATATTTAAGATGAAAAGAAACATTTGGTTGGTTTTGATTTGGTTGATTGCCGGGGCTCAATTTGCGATTGCCCAGGTTGACTACCCGGGCAATAAACCCGGCTCCGCAATGGCCAAAAACACCGGAAGTCACCTTGTTTTTGAAAATAACGTGATTCAAATGGATTTTGGGACCGCAGGTAATAAACTGTTCCTGGCAGGCGTCCGCGACAAGCAAACCCATGAAAATCTAACACTGAATAAAGCAGCTTTGTTCACGCTGCTATTGGCTGACAATCGCACAATTACTTCTGAAGATTTTACGCTCGCAAGTTTACCTACCTTATCAATAATAAATGCCGCCAGTGATTCTGTGAATTATGCGGACAGGCAGGCAGGGAAAATGTATGCTGCTGACCTGGAAAATGCGAAACTCGGCTTGAAAGTACACTGGGAAGCCAGTCTGCGCGACGGATCTAATTATGTTCGCCAGGTTTTTACTTTCACCGCCGCTGATTCAGTGAAAATTTCCAAGATCACGCTCATTGAGCTGCCTGCCTCCACTGGTGTTAAAAGAGCGGGTATAGTTGATGGCTCACCCCTTGTTCATCACAACCTGTTTTTCTCGCTGGAGCATCCAATGAGTCAAATTTCGACAGATAAGAATCATTATAGCTGTATTTCTTCCGCGTTTAATGGCGGTGGACCGGAAAAGTCCTTTAACCATTTCTTCGGTATGGGGCGTAAGCCCCGGCGGGCAGATGCGCCGCGGTTTTTTATATTACATTGACCGTGAAAGGGCCAATCCCTATCACCAGGTCCTGCACTATAATTCATGGTTCGATATTTCCTGGGATGACAGAAAGCTTAATGACTCCGTTTGTCTTGATCGAATAAAGGTTTTTAAAGATAGTCTGATCGATAAGCGTCATGTAAAGCTGAAGGCCTTTTTATTTGATGACGGCTGGGATGATGATAAATCATTGTGGCAGTTTAATAAGGGTTTTCCGGCTGGTTTCTGCAAAACTTAAGCAAGCCGCCAATGCATGCGGCGCCGGATTGGGTGTCTGGGTATCGCCATGGGGTGGTTATAATGAAGCTAAAATGCGCCGGCTGGAATATGGTAAAAAACAAAGCCCGCCTTTCGAGACCAATGCTAATGGTTTCTCTCTGACAGGTCCGGTTTATTACAATCGGTTCAAGGCCATAACGACCGCTTTTGTTAAAGACTACAACATTACCATGTTCAAGTTTGACGGGGTCGGTGCAGGGAACGGCGCCAGCGGTGCCGGAATTACCTATCAGAAGGATATTGAGGCATTTTTAAAGCTCATCACCGGCTTAAGAGCAGAAAAGCCTGATCTGTATTTAAGTTTGACAGTAGGCACCTGGCCCTCTGTCTACTGGCTGAAATATGGTGATGCCATATGGCGCTCGGGTGGCGACACCGGCTTGGAAGGCGAGGGCCCTAAAAGGCAGCAATGGATAACCTATAAGGATTGGCAGGCCTACAAAAACATTGTTAAACGAGCCCCGCTGTTTCCTTTAAACTCGGTGATGTACCATGGCATCTGCATTGCAGATAATGGTTTGCCCGGAACCCTGGAAATGGATGACCAGAACGTCAGTGATGAAATATGGGCATTTTTTGGTACCGGAACCAGTTTGCAGGAGCTTTACATCAATCCGCATAAACTCAGTACAAAGGCCTGGGACTGCCTGCGTAAGGCGTCAAACTGGTCAAAAGACAATGCCAAAGCGCTTGCCGATATTCATTGGGCCGGAGGCGACCCTTCAAAGGGCGAAGTCTATGGTTATGCCGGATGGGCGGATAAACAAGGGGTGTTAACGTTAAGAAATCCGAGTTCGCATGCCAAGACCTTTACCGTCAATGTTAAAAAAGTGCTGGATCTGCCTGAAGGCTATGATGCCCATTACAAATTTTACGACGCGAAAGATGCGCTCCGGCAAGCCATTGTACCAGGGGGAAACGTTTACGGTGAAACTGGCTCCATTTGAAGTCATCGTGATGAATGCCAAATAATTTTAAAGGATAAAAAAAATAAAAAAAAATAATGTGTGTATTATTTAGAAAATTGTGTGCGCGGACACGCAAATATTATTTATCTTTATATGCGCTTATTATTACTCAGAAGAAACCAAATAATTTAAACGAATAAGGGTTAAAAAAATTACATGAATAGCAGATCGATGGTGAGTGATTTTCCAGGCATTATTGCACAGTTTAATATTACGGGAGAGGATTTTGAAGTTGCGCCCTTCGGATCGGGGCATATTAATGATACATTCCTTGTTAAAGGTAAAAACGGGGATCATCCGGGTTATCTTTTGCAAAAAATAAATAGTTATGTATTTAAAGATATAGACGGACTGATGCGCAACATGGTACACGTGACCTGCCATTTGAAGAAAAAGATCGCAGCAATACCCGGAAGTGACACGGAAAAGGAGGTGCTGACTTTGATCGCCTGTAAAAACGGGCTATACTATCATAAGGATGAGGTGGATCAGTACTGGCGTATGACCTGCTTTTTACCGGATACCCGTAGCTATGATCTGGTAACGACTGAAAAACAAGCCTACCAGGGCGGAGTCGCATTCGGAAGGTTTCAGCAGCTGTTGTCTGATCTGGATCCCTCGGTAATAACGCATACCATACCTGATTTTCTAAATATAGAAAAACGCCTGAATGATTTTAATGTCGCCATACTGGAAGACAAAGCAGGCAGGTTGAAATCTGTTTCACCGGAGGTCGAATTTTTGAGCAGCCGCTCGGCCGCAATGAATGAGATTCTGAAGTTGGGCAGGGCAGGTATACTTCCGCTGCGCATAACGCATAACGATACCAAGTTCAATAACATACTGCTTGACAGAAATAACAATATACAATGTGTGATCGACCTGGATACGGTGATGCCCGGTTATGTCGCCTATGATTTTGGAGATGCGATCCGCAGCATTATCAACACGGCAGAAGAAGATGAAAAGAACCTCAATGCAATCCAGTTAAATATTCCCTTATTCTCGGAGTTTACCAAAGGCTTCCTGAGCCAAACCAAGTCCTTTTTAACGGAGTCCGAATTAGCATCACTGATGATGGGTGTGCTGCTTTTGCCCTATATGCAGGCAGTCAGGTTTTTAACAGATTATCTTAACGGTGATGTGTATTACAAGATCCATTCTGTCGATCATAACCTGCAGCGCACCCGCGCACAAATGCAGTTGTTTAAAAAGCTTGAGCTTAATAGAGAACAGCTGAGCGAAATAGTCAGCACGGTGTGGTCCGATCTTATGGGCTCCGGTCACACGGAAAATGTAGGCGCTGCGGAGTAAATCGCCGCTTTAATTAGTATCAGAAATTTTAAATATATGCCACGCTTAAATCTTTTAGAAGAAACAAGGTTTGAAAAATTACCGGTAACGGTTTATCCTGACAGACTTATTGCATCAAAAATAGTTGCAAGACGTATAGCCAATATTATTATTGATAAAACTTCCAAAGGCAGCAAAGCGGTTTTGGGCCTTGCTACAGGCGCAACACCGGTAGAAGTTTATAAGGAACTGGTCCGTCTGCATAAGGAAGAAGGGCTGAGTTTCGAAAATGTGATCACGTTTAACCTGGACGAGTATTTTCCGATGTCGTCCACAGCCATACAGAGCTACAAGCGGTTCATGCAGGAGCATTTGTTTAATCATGTCAATATTGACAGCAGCAATGTTCATATTCCGGACGGGCAGCTCGCGCCGGAGGAAGTAGCCGATTTTTGTTTGGCCTACGAGCAAAAGATTTCAGCCTTTGGCGGCCTTGATCTTCAGTTGCTGGGAATCGGACGCACCGGCCATATCGGATTTAATGAACCTGGTTCGGCGCCGAATTCGGGCACGCGCCTGGTTTCACTGGATGATCTGACACGCAGCGACGCCGCACAGGATTTTGGCGGAAAGTCGAAGGTGCCGTCCAAGGCTATTACGATGGGTATCGGCACCATATTCAAGGCGCGCGAAATTATTCTGATGGCCTGGGGTACAAAAAAAGCTACCATATTAAAGAAGGCCGTTGAGGGGGAAATATCTTCGGATGTACCGGCAACCTATTTGCAGCTTTCTGACCATGTTGAATTTATTGTCGACCAGGCCGCCGCTTCGGAGCTTACACGCTTTAATACGCCGTGGCTCGTAAAGGACTGCGATTGGAAAGAGCCGAGTGCAATAAAAAAAGCAGTGATCTGGCTGGCCGGCATGCTGGATAAACCGATATTAAAGCTTACCGAGGATGATTACAACAACAACGGGATGGCGCAACTGGCCACAGAAAACGGGCCGGTTTATAACATCAACATCAATATATTCAACCAGCTGCAGCATACCATTACGGGATGGCCAGGAGGCAAACCCCTCGCGGATGACAGTCAGCGCCCTGAAAGGGCAAATCCAGGCAAAAAGCGTGTCCTGCTCTTCTCCCCTCATCCTGACGACGATGTTATTTCAATGGGCGGCACTTTTATCCGCCTTGCAGACCAGGGACATGATGTGCATGTTGCCTATCAGACTTCCGGAAATACGGCTGTCTGGGATGATGATGCCCTGCGTTTTTTAGAATTTGCTGTTGATTTTTCAAAGTCTCAGAACAGTACATGCAGTGCCATGGAAAGCCTTTACAGAAATACCCGGGCTTTTATTGATACGAAGCTACCCAACCAGACAGACACCGCTGAACTGCAAACCGTGAAAGGATTGATCAGGAAGGGTGAAGCCATCGCTGGCGCCCGCTTTGTTGGTCTGTGCGATGATAATATACATTTTCAGAATCTCCCGTTTTATGACAGGAGAAAGTCAGCCAAAAATGTAAGCTACGAGGATGATATACGCCAGACCATGGACTTGCTGCAAAAAGTGAAACCGCACCAGGTTTATTCTGCCGGTGATTTTGCAGATCCGCATGGCACGCATGAAACCTGTTTCAATATCATCCTGGAATCGCTAAAACGCCTGGGCAAAACGGAAGCCTGGGTAAAGGATTGCTGGTTATGGCTGTATCGCGGGGCATGGCATGAATTTGAGACCCATGAGATCGAAATGTGTGTGCCACTTTCGCCAAAAGAAGTTGAGCGCAAGCGTTTGGCAATATTTAAGCATCAGTCGCAGAAAGACCGGCCGGTATTTCCCGGCGAAGATGCACGCGAGTTCTGGGTACGTGCAGAAAATCGCACCAGTGAGACTGCGAAAATTTATAACAGGCTTGGGCTGGCAGAATATGAGGCTATGGAAGCATTTGTAAAGTGGAAATTTCAATAAGCATCCGATGACTTTAATTAAATCAATTTCAGGTATCAGAGGCACGATCGGCGGCAAAGCAGGAGAGGGCCTAAGCCCAAATGATATTGTAAAATACACAGCCGCCTATGGTCGCTGGGTTATTCAGACTACCGGCAGCAGTAAGGTGGTGATTGGCCGCGATGCCCGTATCTCTGGAGAAATGGTAAGCAATCTGGTAGTTGGAACGCTGATGAGCATTGGAATCGATGTGGTTGACATCGGTCTTTCAACTACACCGACCGTTGAAATAGCGGTCCCGGAAGAAAAAGCCGGAGGGGGCATTATTATTACGGCAAGCCATAATCCCCGGCAATGGAATGCATTAAAGCTGCTCAATGCGCAGGGCGAATTTATCAGTGACCAGGAAGGAAAAACGGTACTGGCAATCGCTGAGGACCATGATTTGGAATTTGCCCCGGTTGATAAAATTGGCAAAGTAACTGCCGATAGCAGCTACCTGCAGAAACATATAGATAAAATACTGGCTTTGCCGCTGGTTGATGTTCAAGCCATCAGGAAAGCGAACTTTAAGGTAGTAATTGATTGCGTGAACTCGACAGGCGGTATTTTTTTACCCGTCCTGTTAAAAGCGCTGGGCGTTGAAGGGATAGTAGAATTATATTGCACGCCTGACGGGGAATTTCCTCATGATCCCGAGCCTTTACCTGAAAATCTTTTATCGCTTTCAAAAATGGTTTTGGAAAGCGGTTCGGATTTAGGCATTGCCGTTGATCCTGACGTGGACCGTTTATGCTTTGTTGATGAAAACGGCGCCATGTTTGGCGAAGAATATACTTTAGTGGCTGTGGCTGATTATGTACTTCAGCATAATCCCGGCAACACGGTTTCCAATTTATCGTCGACCCGGGCTTTAAGGGATGTTACTGAACACCATAAGGGCCGGTACAGTGCTTCTGCGGTCGGCGAGGTGAATGTGGTGACGAAAATGAAACAAACACAGGCCTCGATCGGCGGCGAAGGCAACGGGGGGATCATATACCCCGAACTGCATTATGGACGGGATGCCCTTGTTGGTATAGCCTTGTTTTTAACGCACCTTGCCAAATCAGCAAAGACCGTATCGCAGCTGAAAAACACCTATCCTGCATACTATATCTCTAAAAATAAGATCACGCTGACCGGAGATATGGATATCGATGCGCTACTGAAGGAAGTGGAATTGAAATACCGGCATCTGCCCTGCAGTACCATCGATGGCCTGAAAATAGAATTTGATAAGCAATGGGTACATCTGCGGAGATCCAATACAGAGCCGGTGATCCGGATTTATGCCGAAGCGGAATCCTTAAAATTAGCTAATGAATTAGCTGAAAAATTGATCCTGGATATTAAAGATATCGTCCTGGTTTAATGGATCTGGTCCCGGCCCGGGTTTTCTTCCGGGCGGTTTGAACGCCGGGGGATGGCTTGGGCAATGCGCGTGCGAGGGAATTTTAAACATTCCTTTTTGAAGCGATGTGTTGTCTGGCCGGACAAAAGGAAAGAAAATATAAAACAAGAGAACGCTGTGCCTTGTCTATTTTTACTGAAGAGTTTAATCAAGTAAAAAATGAAACTGGCAAATAACAAGATATTGATCACCGGCGGGGCAAGTGGCATTGGCCTGGGCCTGGCCGAAAGATTTATTCGGGAAAACAACACCGTTATCATTTGCGGCAGGCGCGAAGCTGCCCTGAAGGAAGCAGCATCCAGATTTCCTTCTGTGATCACCAAAGTATGCGACCTGTCGAGCGAGACGGATCGTATTGCACTTTATGATTGGGTGCTTAAAAACCACAGCGATCTCGGCGTACTGGTAAATAACGCAGGTATTCAGAACTGGATGAACGTTTCAGATCATGATTTTTATCAAAAGGCCGACCAGGAAATTACGACCAACGTTCTGGCGCCCATTCATTTGACCACACTGCTGGCGAAACTGGAATCGCTGGAAACCATTATTAATGTTACATCGGGTTTAGCATTCGTTCCGCTTTCGAAAGTTCCTGTTTATTGTGCTACAAAAGCATTTATGCGTTCGTTTACGCTTTCCTTGCGGCACATGCTGAAATCCAGAAATATTGAAGTCATCGAAATGATCCCGCCTGCCTTAAATACCGACCTTGGCGGAAAAGGTATTCACGACGGCCATCCTTTGGTAAGTGATTTTGTGGAAGCGGTGTTTGAGCAAATGAAGGAAGGAAAAACAGAACTTACTTTCGGCACCAGCCAGACGAGGGCAAATGCTAATACGGAAGGTATAAGTGAGTTGTTCAGCAAAATGAATCCATAGGCAGGTACGCTGAAAAGCAATACCGATGCCGGGTAATGAGAATTACAAAACTCTAATGCGTTTCTAATACAATCTAAGAAATGCAGTTCATAAATTTGTGGTGCATAAGCGAGTACTCCTACTTGCAATTTGTGATAAGGTTTAGGTAAGCCTCCAAGCTGCGAGAGTAAGGAGGCTTTATTTATTTTAACCCTTTATTGCTTTTTTTCAGGCCTCCCGGGTATCATCCCAAAAAATTAAAACCGTTTTATAGTTTCCGTGATATGCGCCAGGTGATGTTTGCCATGCCATGAATATATTGCAAGGTTGCGTTTGAGCGGCACTTCCATTCCGGATTGCGGGTGAATAAACGTACGGTTCCATTCGTCCTCTGTAAAACTTTCAAACAAGGCCACCAGGTGCTGGTGTATGCCATCGAGCATTTTTAAGGACCCCTCCAGCGGCAGCCGGTAATCAGGAAGCAATGCCCAGTTGGCTTCCTCATAGGCTTTAATGGTGGGGGTTTCTTCGGTAAGTGCCCATTTAAAACGGACGAGCGAGTTCATATGGCTGTCAGCCAGGTGGTGTACTACCTGCCTAATGGTCCAGCCGCCGGTGCGGTAATGGGTATCCAGCTGTTTTTCATTCAGGCCAATAATGGTGCCGCGCAGCTTGCCCGGAAACGTTTTAATGTCATTTATCCAGCCAGTGATCGCCTGCTGGGTATAAGTTACCGGTGGTTTAAACTTACCGATAGGATATTTTAGTTCTTCGTCGGTCATAAATTAGTTGGTTGTGAGTTGAATCGAATCTGCAATTTAATCTTTTTATGTCCATTTACCAACGCCCGGAATAAATACAGCAATACCTGGGCCTGATTTGTTTTTGCGATAGTTAACCTTTAACATAACTTAGCGTTTTACAGATATCTATTCAACCGATGATCCGAAAATTTTTAATACCCCTGCTGCTTTGTGTTTTTTCGTTTGCCAGCGCTGAAACCATCAAAACCGATGTTCTGGTTATCGGCGGCGGAGCAAGTGGGGTTGCTGCGGCGATACAATGTTCACGAAGCAAGATAAAAACGCTGCTGGTTGAGCCAGGGCCGTGGCTTGGCGGAAGCATGTCCTCGGGCGGTATGTGTGTACTTGATGCTGGACGCGATCTGCCCTCGGGCGTCTGGGGTGAGTTCCGTCGGAAGGTAACCGATTACTACCGGCCAAGATTAGGTTATGATACGGCACATAATGCTACACTTCGATTTGAACCTTATGTAGCGGCGCAAATACTAAGGAAGATCACCGATACGGTAAAAAATCTTACCGTCAAATTAAGCACCCCCTGGAAAACGATCAAAAAAGATGGCACGGGCTGGCAGGTAACGATCGTGGTTAACGGGGCTATCGTCAATGTTGTGGCAAAAGTAGTCATTGACGGAACCGAGACCGGCGAAGTTGCGGCCGGGGCAGGGGCGCTGTTTATCAGCGACACACAAAGTAGCGCGGATACTGGCAAATCACCAAAGCACCCGGAATCTAACGCATCAATAATCAATCTCAAATGGTTAGCAATTCTTAAAGATTTCGGACGAAATGCCGATAAAACCATTTCAAGGCCCGAGGGCTACGATGCTGCTCAATTTGTTTATCTGAAAGGAAAGGATCTGGGGCAAATGCTCACAGCATCCCGGGTTCCTAACGATAAGTATATGATCAGCTGGGCACCAGAGATTCGCGCCGGTGGAGAAAGTAAGGACGAACTATACAAACGGGCAAAGCAAAATGTGCTTGCATTGGTTTACTACATGCAAACCGAGCTGGGATACAAGAATTTAGGATTGGACGATGAATTTTCTACAGCGGATCACCTTCCGCCGGCGCCCTATATCCTGGAAAGCAAACGCGTCAGAGGCGTGGTGCAATTGGTTTTGGACGATATCAATAAGCCCTACGACCGGGACTTGAAATTATACAGGACTTCCATAGCGGTAGTCGGTGCGCTGCCGGGTGAACCTGAGGGCAAAGTCCCCGCTTTCACCGTCCCGCTGGGCGCGGTCGTGGTTGGTAACCTGGACAATATGCTGGTGACTGAGAAAGCCATTTCGGTGAGCCAGCAGGTCAGTGCATACACGACGGATCCCGCAGTTCAGATGACCTTAGGACAGGGCGTGGGCGCCACTGCTGCTTTTTGTTCGTTCTTCAAAACCACTACCAAGCACCTTCACGTACGGATAATACAAAGTGAAATACTGGATTACAAAGGCTACCTGATGCCGTTTAGTGACGTGGCGCAAAAAGACCCGCATTGGAGGGCAATACAGCAGGTATGCGTTACGGGTTTACTTAAAGGGATTCAAAAACAAAATGAACATAAGCTCGAGGTCTATTTCGAACCCGGCAATGTCGTAAATACCGAGGAGATACAGCCGCTGATAACCGAGATCTATACCCGCGGATTTTTGTGGTTCAATAAGGAAAAACCGGGCGCGCAATTCACGCTGGCTAATCTGCTTTCACTGATCAGCGATTATACGCTGACAGATCCCAAAACCCTGCAGCTATACCTGCAAAAGGCATGGGCGCCGCAGTTCAAGCTGACAGGCACCTTTGATTTAAGCCGGCCGGTAACCCGGCTGGAATTTACCGTATTGGTGAATAAATATCTGAATCCGTTTGCCAAGACGCTGGACATGGGAGGCAGGGTCGTGAACTGATTCCTGCCCTATTTGCGATGGACGGTCCCCTGCTGGCCCTCAGGCCTTGATTATGGCATACATATGTTCGTCCATGATTTGGCCGCCCTTGATAACGGCATTCCGCATGATCCCTTCTTTTGCAAATCCTGCCTTTTCCAGCACACGCATGGAGGCCGGATTTTTACTGTAAACACTGGCCTGTATGCGAATGAAATCAAGCTGAGTGAAAGCATAGCTGGTCACCAGTGCAACAGCCTGGGTCATGATACCCCTGCCCCAGTGGTGCTCACTTAACCAATAACCCAGTATGGCCGTTTTTCGGTACACATCCTGCCTGGGTTCAAGGCCGATACCTCCAATGACTTCGCCGCTTATGGTGATGGCAAAGTTGACCAGCGGATCCTGGTCAATAAGATTATTCACCCAGAAGACAGCCTGCTCAATGGTATAGGGGGAGGGGAACCTGTCCATCAGGCAGGAGGATACCTTCGGATTATCTGCATTTTTTTGCAGAGAGACCTCGTCCCCTGGTTTCCAGCCCCGCAGAACAAATCCAGACCCTTTTAATTCCATTTTTTCAATTTAGTGAATGCTAAAAATACTATTATTATCTATTTACTAAATTGCGTCTCCGATAATTGAACTTTTGCTCATCAATTATTTATCAAAAATACAAAATGAAGAAATTGCTGACCCTCATTCTGCTCGCCATGGGCACCACCCATGCCTTTGCTCAAAAACTGGAAACGCTGACCGTAGAGAAGATCATGAGCGATCCGAAATGGATCGGCACATCACCTTCTGATATTCGCTGGAGCGACGACAGCCGGAAAATATATTTCAAATGGAACCCCGATAATGCTGATCTGGAAGAATTGTACAGTATCACGACCAGCGACGAAAAACCGCAAAAGGTAAGCCTGCCTGAGCGCAAGACATTGTCAGCCGGCTATGGGGTATGGAACCAAAATCACACCGTTAAGCTTTTTGAAAAGAATGGTGATATTTTTCTGTCGGATGTTTCCAGGGGGAAGATCATCCAGTTAACCAACACGACCGACCGGGAATCGGCCCCGGCTTTCAGTGGTGACGAAAGCCAGGTACTATTTATACGCAACGATAATTTATACGCGCTAAAGATCGGCGGCGGTGAATTGGTTCAGCTGACTAATTTCGTACGTTCTGGTACGGCGGGTCAGCAGGCCGCTAAAAGAAGCAGACCGGCAGCCGGCAGCAAAACAAATGATGAAAATCTACAGGAAAAGTGGCTGAAAGACCAGCAACTTGAGCTTTTTGAGGTGATCAAGGGAAAAGCGAAGCTTGATAAGCTGACTGCCGAGGAGCAAAAAATGCTGCAGCCGAAGAAATTAAGAGAGATACCGGTCGATGATAAACGCATAAGAAATCTGCAGCTCAGTCCGGACGGCCGTTTTATCACCTATAGCCTGGTCACGCCGGCTAAGGATGAAAGGTTGACCATCGTTCCCGATTACGTGACTGCCTCGGGTTTTACCGAGGATATTCCCGACCGTGAAAAAGTGGGTGGTCCTCAGGAAATTTCCGACGCATTTATTTTCGACCGGCAGCGTGATACGGTTATTGGCATAGCTACCAAAGAAATACCCGGCATAAAGGACCTGCCGGATTATCTAAAGGATTATCCTAAACAGCTGCAGGAACGCAAGCAGCGCAATGAGGACCGGCAGGTAGACTTTAGCAAATTATACTGGAGCGGCGACGGAAAAAATGCGGTGGTGATCTTGGAGTCCCGTGATAATAAGGATCGTTGGATAATGAAGCTGGACCCTGCTACCGGGCAGCTCGGCCTGGTTGACCGCGAACGCAATGAGGCCTGGGTCGGCGGACCGGGCCGGCGCAGTTTGGGCTGGACAGATCATACGCATTTTTATTACCAGAGCGAGGCGAGCGGTTATTCGCATATTTATCTAGCAAACGTCGTTACCAGCGAAAAAAAACAGCTCACCGCCGGTAAATGGGAGGTGACAACGCTGGAACTGTCAAAAGACCATAAAACCATCTTTTTTACGGCCAATATGGAGCATCCCGGTGTTAAGGACCTATACCGCATCCCGGTCAGTGGCGGCAGGGCTGAGAAAATCACATCCATGAAAGGCGAAAACGAAGTGTCCATATCGCCTGATGAAAAATGGCTGGCCATCCGCTACTCTTTTACCAATAAGCCCTGGGAACTATACCTGCAGGAAAACAAGCCGGGCGGTAAAGCCAAAAAGGTGACCAGTTCGGTTAGCGAGCAGTATAATTCGTACCCATGGCGTGCCCCGGAGATCATCACTTTTAAAAACCGGTACGGCAGCGATGTTTACGCCCGTGTCTATGAGCCCCAAAAACCCGATCCGGCAAAGCCAGCGGTAGTATTTGTGCACGGGGCGGGCTACCTGCAAAATGTCACTTACTCCTGGAGTTACTATTTCAGAGAGTATATGTTCAATAATCTTTTAGCCGATAATGGTTATTACGTGATTGACATCGATTATACGGGCAGTGCGGGTTATGGCCGTGACTGGCGCACAGGAATTTATCGGCACATGGGTGGAAAAGACCTGAGCGATGAGGTGGATGGGGTGAAATACCTGGTTGAAAAATATGGGGTCAACCCCAGGCATGTGGGCATATATGGCGGATCCTATGGCGGATTTATGACATTAATGGCCTTGTTTACCGAGCCCGACGTTTTTGCCTCAGGAGCAGCTATACGATCTGTAACCGATTGGGCGCATTATAATCATGGTTATACCGACAACATTCTCAATGAGCCTTATAACGACGAAAAAGCTTACCGGCAAAGTTCGCCGATCTATTTTGCAAACGGATTAAAGGGTAATCTGCTGATGCTGCATGGGATGATCGACCAGAATGTAAATTTTCAGGACGTGGTCCGGCTAAGTCAGAAATTGATGGAATTGCATAAAGATAACTGGTGGCTCGCACCCTACCCCGTAGAGGATCATGATTTTAAACAACCCAGCAGCTGGACCGATGAATATAAGCGCATTTACAAACTCTTTGAAGAAACGCTGAAAAAATAAACGCTAGCGTTTTATCAGGGCGCATACGGCCCATAAGGATGTTGCCGAGATCAGTACCCAAAGCAAGATCCCCTGTAATAGCGGAACAATGCCTACTGATTTCAAAACCCTTAGCGATAATCCGGATCCGATTAAAAATAAAGTCAGCGTGAGTCCTGTTTTGGAAATGGCTGTTACGTAGGGCACAATTGGTTTTATCACCGGCAGACAGGTGCTGAGCGCCATAGCCAATATAAACAGACCTATGAAGTAGGGTATTTTAATCTGCCGGCGCTCTGTTTTGAGCAGAAAGGCCGTGAAAAATGCCACCGGAATGATCCAGAGCGCCCGGACCAATTTTACGGTTGTGGCTACCTGCAGTGCGCTGGTGCCATAACGGGATGCTGCGCCTACAACCGAACTGGTATCGTGTATGGCCACGGCGCACCATATACCAAATTGTGTTTGTGATAAGTGCAGGTTATGTCCGATAAAGGGAAAAACAAATAATGCGATGGAATTAAGTACAAAAATAACGCCCAGTGCTACTGATATCTGTTTTTGCTGTGCCCCGATTACCGGCGATAATGCTGCAATGGCGCTGCCGCCGCAAATGGCCGTTCCGGCAGCAATCAAAAAGGACGTTTTCCTTTCAACTTTTAAATACCGCCCCGCAAGCATTCCCAGGGTCAATACCGTAACGATCGAGGCAGCTGTCAGGGCGATCCCCTGGCGCCCGGCCTGCATGGCGCTAAAGAAGTTCATGCCGAAACCCAATCCTACCACGGATATTTTCAGCAACAGGTTGATCGCCTCTTGATTTAAGCGGGTGAATGGGTTTTCGATCAATTGGGCCAATATCAATCCAAGTAATAAGGCCTCGGGCGCCGACAGCCAAGTGGAAGCGCAAAGCAGCATGGCGGCTATAAATATATACTTCCTTGATTTTTCACTCAAAGCATACTGCTGATCGTGTTTTTTGATCGTCATTGCATCCATCTCTTCTATTTTGATGGAACAAAATTGCGCAGTTATGCCGCCGGCTCAAAATCGCAAATAATTATCTTCAATTACTTTAAGTTATGACGCTGTGCGAAATGGAAAAACAATTCGGCAAGTCCGGTTATCTTTCCCTGCATGCTGATCAGGTAAAAGCTGCGGCCGATCGACAAGGTTTCTACGTCAATTACTTTTAATTCGCCGCGCTTTAGCTCATCTACGATAGCGTGTACGGATAAAAAAGCCATTGACGAGGAGTTCAGCAGGTATGATTTTATGCTTTCGGTATTGCCCAGACGGATATCCACTTTTAAGTCGGAATGATTGATTCCGGCTTTCTTTAAAGCATGAGCTATAACTTCCAGCGTGCCGGAACCCTGCTCACGAAGTACAAATCCGATGTTTTTTAACTCTTCGGGCTTTATGGAGTTCCTGCCCGCCAAGGGATGCGAGCTGCCCGACACCAGTACGATCTCGTCCTTCAAAAATTCCTGGTAGCTTATCTCCGGGTTTTTTGAAAAACCCTCGATGATCCCGCTTTCTATTTCCTTGGCCAGCAAGGCCTTTTCTACCTGTTCGGTATTCCCAGTCACCAGGCTGAGCTGCACATCCGGATACCTGCTTCGGAATTTGGCCAGCAGCGGGGCAACAACATATTGCGCGATCGTGGTACTTGCTCCGAGCCGCAGCAATCCTTCCCTTCGCTGACTGAGCGCATTGATCTCGAACTCAACGGTACGATAAAGTTCAAATACCTTTTCGGCATGCCGGACCAGGAGCTCGCCTGCATCCGTCAGGGAAATGCGGTTTCCGCGGCGTTCAAATAATTTGGATTTGTAGCGCTCCTCCAGCTCATGGATATGTTTGGTAACAGCTGGCTGCGTAATAAAAAGTTCGGCTGCTGCTTTGGTAAAACTCAGTCTTTTTGCAACCGCGTAAAAAACTTCCAGCCTGAAATCGGACATGGTGCTAAGATAGGGATCAAAGCGCATATTTATCCCTGTTTACTTATCTTAGCATGGTCAAATGAAATACTTCTTTATGATTTTGGGGTTGATTTACCTGTGCGGATGCACGGGTCGCCCGGCGAAGGTTAGCCCGAAGATTACCCTGAGCAAGGATCACCGCTGTTTGAACATAAGCGGCTTTGATAAAGCTATTGTCGCCGAAATAGGCAGGGACACCAGTAGCCAGGCCTGGCAGTCGCTGTTGCCGGTTTTTAAAATGCCGGCCGACACTGAACTGAAGGATTACCAGGACCCGCAGCCCGGCAAATACGCTATCGCGGATAGTCTCGTCGTTTTTACACCGGACACCTCATTTGAAAAAGGCAAAACTTACTTCTTACGGTATTATCTCTACCAGCAGGGAGATGATACCTGGCAATATATCACAAGCAAGAAGCGCCTGGGATCCCTGAGCTATAAAGACTTGATTTTTAAGTATTGATTGCTATTGAAATTCAAAAAAAATTCTTATATTTGCATCCAAATTAAAGAATTAGAGGGGGCAGTCGTCCCCTCTTTTATTTTATCAATAAAATCTTTTGCCCCCAAAACTAGGATAATGAATATTGAAAAAAGGGTAACCGAACTGGTTGAGGAAAAGATAGCCGACAGAGCCCGATCTGTTTCTTGTAAGTGTGAAAATGCATTCTAACGGAAAACTGATGATTTTGGTTGATGGGGATAAAGGAATTGGCATTGCCGAATGTGCACAGATCAGCAGGCATGTAGGTTTTCACCTGGAGGAAGAGAATACGATTGAAGACAGCCTATAACCTGGAGGTTTCTTCGCCGGGCCTGGATGCGCCGCTTACCTTGCCAAGGCAATATGCTAAAAACATTGGCAGGCAATTGGCTATGAAAATGGCTGATGGCAGTAAAAAAGAAGGTAAATTAACAGGAATGACGGAAGATGCCGTTATTATTGAGGAAATTAATAAAAGAAAAAGGGAAAAAGCCGAAACGATTGAAAGTGTGATCCCCCTGGAGCAAATAACAGAAACAAAAGTTTTAATATCATTCAAGTAAAAAATGAGCAATATTAATTTAATTGATTCTTTTCAGGAATTTAAAGATTTCAAAAACATCGACCGTCCAACGATGATGAGCGTGCTGGAAGACGTTTTCAGAAGCATGATCCGGAAAAAATATGGCAATGACGAGAATTGTGACGTGATCGTCAATACAGACAACGGTGACTTGGAGATCTGGCGCACACGTGTGGTGATGGAAGATGGGTTTTCGGAAGATGACGACCTGGAAATCGAACTGGCCGAGGCAAAAAAATATGATGCCGACCTGGAAGTTGGAGATGAGTATATTGAACAGATCACGCTGGAAAGTTTTGGCCGCCGTGCAATACTTGCTGCCCGTCAAACACTGGTATCCAAGATACTTGAACTTGAAAAAGACGAGATATTTCAAAAAATATAAAGACCGTGTGGGTGAAATTGTGACCGGAGAAGTTTACCAGGTTTGGAAAAAGGAAACTCTGGTGCTCGATGATGAAGGCAATGAGTTATTGTTGCCAAAATCAGAGCAGATCCCTGCCGATTACTTTAAAAAAGGTGATAATGTTAAAGCGGTGGTAAGCAAAGTAGATATGCTGAACAGCAATCCGAAGATCATCATTTCGCGTACGGCGCCGGAATTTTTACAGCGCTTATTTGAACTGGAAGTTCCCGAAATTTTCGATGGTCTGATCACGATTAAGAAGATCGTACGCGAGCCGGGAGAAAGAGCAAAGGTTGCCGTTGAATCATATGATGACCGTATTGATCCTGTTGGTGCCTGCGTAGGTATGAAAGGATCACGTATACACGGAATCGTACGTGAACTGAAAAACGAAAATATTGATGTAATTAATTTTACCAATAATTTGCAGTTATATATTCAGCGCGCCTTGTCACCTGCCAAGATCACATCGATCAAACTTGATGATGAGAAAAAAACGGCAGCAGTATATTTAAAACCCGATCAGGTATCTCTTGCTATCGGCCGCGGCGGGCATAATATTAAATTGGCAGGTAAATTGACGGGATATGAAATAGATGTTTACCGCGAAGCTGACGAGCAGGATGAAGACGTGGATATCGAAGAATTCTCAGACGAAATTGAAAGCTGGATCATTGATGAATTTAAACGCATCGGGCTTGGATACGGCAAAATCAGTGTTGGCTTTAACGGTCAATGAACTGGTAAAACGCACCGATCTGGAAGAAGAAACGGTAAAGGAAGTTTTATCTATTCTGCAGGCTGAGTTTGAATAAACAGAAATAAGCAAAATTAAAATCGTATTTTTGCAATAATTAGGAGAGAAAGAATTAATAAATGTCAGAAGACAAATCCATAAAATTAATAAAGGCAGTAAAGGAACTGAACATTGGTATGGGTACCATTGTCGATTTTTTGGCATCCAAGGGCTACAAAATTGAAAAGCAGCCCATGGCCATCATCGACGGTGACATGTACAATGCTTTGCTAAAAGAATTTGCTGCTGATAAAATTATTAAGGAAGAAGCCAAGCAGATAAGTATAGGGAAGATAAGGAAAGAAGAGCCTGTCCATCATATACCTGAAAAACCGGCTGAGACCGCCGCTCAAGGGATTTTGAGAATGAGGAGATCCTGATCAAAAACACCGGGCATATTTTCTGCACCGGTTGAAAAACCGAAACCCGAACCGGCAAAAAGTGAAGAACGCAGTGATGTGAGTTTGCCAGGGGTAAAGGTAGTTGGTAAGATCGACCTGAATGCTCCTTATAAGGTTGAGAAAAAGGAAGAACCGGTTGTAGCAAAAAAGAGCCCGCTCCGGAGGTTATAAAAGAAGAGCCGAAAGAGGAGCCGAAAGAACAGCCGAAAGAAGAGCCAAAAGTAGAAATAAAACCACCTGTTGTTATCGCAGCGCCAGAACCCGAACCGGTTAAAGAGGTGAAGGAAGAAATTGTGGCAGAGCCGGTGGCTGAAGAAAAAAAACCGGAACCGGAGGCCCCGGCAGCGCCGGTAGCTGCCGGTAGCCGCTGCAGCCGAAGAGCCGGAAGTCGACGAGGTGATCCGGGCGAAAGCGAAAGATTAACGGGGCCTAATGTCGTTGGTAAGATACAATTACCGGTAAATGAGCCCAAGCGTAATCAGCCTGTTGCTTCTTCATCGAATACAAACAGCGGCACAGCTGCCGATCATAAACGCAAAAGAAAACGCAAAGACAGTCAGCGCGGCGGAAATAACCAGCCGCAAGGTGGCAGCAACCGCCTCAAGGAAATGTTAACCCTAACCGCCCGGATTTCAGGAACAGGAATAACCCGAATGGCCGGAGGTGGTGCCAACCGCCCTGATTTCAGAAGACCGGAGCGCCATCAGACACCCTAAGGAAGAACCTTCAGAAAAAGAAATACAAGATCAGATTAAAGCAACCCTTGCCCGCTTAAGCGGCGCAGGCAAATCAGGAAAATTTGCCCAGCGGGCCAAGTTCCGCCGGCAAAAACGTGATGATGTTGCAGCAAGTGCCGAAGAACTGGCATTGGAGCAGGAATTGCAATCTAAAGTACTGAAGGTTACCGAGTTTGTAACAGCAAACGAGCTTGCCTCCATGATGGATGTTTCGGTTACGCAGATCATCTCAACGTGTATGAGCCTGGGCATGTTCGTGTCAATCAACCAAAGGCTGGATGCTGAAACGTTGACCATTGTTGCCGATGAATTTGGCTATCAGGTTGAATTTGTAAAGCCTCAGGACGAAGAAGGCAACCTGGAATCTCCGGACGATCCGGAAGATCTGCTGCCGCGTGCGCCGATTGTGACCATTATGGGTCACGTTGACCATGGTAAAACCTCATTGCTCGATTTTATTCGTAAAACCAATGTTATAGGCGGGGAGGCCGGTGGTATCACCCAGCACATCGGTGCTTACGAGGTAACGCTGCCGGACAATAAAGGAAAAATTACTTTCCTGGATACGCCGGGTCACGAGGCATTTACCGCCATGCGTGCCAGGGGAGCCCAGGTAACGGATATCGTTATTATTGTAATTGCCGCTGATGACAGCGTGATGCCGCAAACGCGTGAGGCTATAAACCATGCGCAGGCTGCCGGGGCACCTATTATTTTCGCATTTAACAAAATTGACAGGCCAGGTGCCAACGCCGATAAGATCCGTGAACAACTTTCAGCCATGAATATTCTGGTTGAAGAATGGGGCGGGAAATACCAGTCGCAGGAAATATCTGCCAAAACCGGTCTGAATATTGATAAATTACTCGAAAAAGTATTGCTGGAAGCCGAATTACTCGAGCTGAAAGCCAATCCGAATAAACGTGCCGTAGGTACTGTAATTGAAGCGGCTCTGGATAAAGGCCGTGGTATTGTGACCACGGTACTGGTACAGGCAGGTCAGCTGAAGGTGGGCGATCCGATATTAGCGGGCTGTTACAGCGGACGCGTAAAGGCGCTGACCAACGAACGCGGACAGCGTGTTGAATCGGCCGGCCCTTCTACACCTGTACAGGTGCTAGGTATGCAGGGCGCCCCAACTGCTGGTGATAAATTTAACGCACTTGAAAGCGAAGTTGAGGCTCGTGAAATAGCCAACAAACGTTTACAGTTACAGCGTGAACAAGGCTTACGTACGCAGAAACATATTACACTTGATGAAATCGGCCGCCGTTTGGCTGTTGGAAACTTTAAAGAACTTAACATTATTGTAAAAGGTGACGTGGATGGTTCAATTGAAGCATTATCCGATTCCTTGCTGAAACTATCAACCGAACAGATACAGGTAAATATCATTTCAAAAGCTGTCGGACAGATATCCGAATCGGATGTATTGCTGGCTTCAGCTTCTGATGCCATCATTATCGGTTTCCAGGTTCGTCCGTCTAGGTGGTGCCCGTAAATTGGCTGAGCATGAGCAAATCGATATCAGATTATACTCTATTATCTACGATGCGATAAACGAGATAAAAGCTGCGATGGAAGGCATGCTTGCTCCGACGTTTGAAGAGAAGATCGTCGCCAACGTGGAAATACGCGAGACCTTCAAGATCAGCAAGGTGGGTACTATTGCCGGCTGTATGGTGCTGGATGGCAAAATCACCCGTAACAGCAAAATACGCATCATCCGCGAAGGTGTGGTAGTCTATACCGGTGAGCTGGCCTCATTGAAACGCTTTAAGGACGATGTAAAAGAAGTAAATGCGGGTTACGAGTGCGGTTTGAATATCCATAACTTTAATAATATTGAAGTGGGCGATATTGTAGAAGCCTATGAGAATGTAGAGGTTAAACGCAAACTCTGATAATCAAATTAAAAATATATGTAAAAGGCTCGCCGGTTTCGGTGAGCCTTTTTTTTGTGCCGGAGCAGCTAATCAATAATTTTAATGATGCGGTGCGCGGTGATGTTTGTGGTGAACCTTGTGAAAGTGGTGTTTTTTGTGGGGATGGTGCACCTGTGCACTTGCAGCCTGGTAACTAAATGTAGCCAGCAGGACAATAATCAATACTTTTAAAGCTTTCATAAAAAATGAGGTTTAAATTGACAAATATTAACCGACCATGTTAACGTAGGGAATTCTATAATGTTCCATAGGATTAACGGGCTGCGCAGTAATTTATTGGTCTCCAATTATTTAAGATTCGTAACAAAGTCGCTACAAATAAAGACTTTTTAGTATGTTTTTTAAATAACATTTTGGTTTATAACTAAAAACCTAGTAAATTCCATCTTCCAATTATTTAACCAATTTTATCTCCTTTTTTAATGAAAAATTGTGTCCTGAAAATAAGCCTATTGTGTTTTTTGAATATATTCATTATTTGCAGATCATACGGGCAAACCGTTTCGAATGACACCGGCAATGTCAGCTCGGCGATCTCCGGGATTACCCGGGAGTTTTACAACTCCGTTGGCCAGGCATCCAGGTTATACAACGGGCATGAATACCTGCCTTATGACCGTCAGGTAAAGGGTACAGCCCTGTTCCCTTATGATGTACACAGCTGGGAAACCGGCGAGGTAACCTATGATGGCGTCCTTTACAGGAACGTACCGATGATGTATGATATCTACAAGGGTGAATTGGTTATCCTGTTATATAATAAATTCTCCATGTGCGCGCTGCTAAATAACAGGGTGCGTGATTTTTCATTTGCCAACCATCATTTCGTACGATTGGACGCAGATTCGATACCTAACAATACAGCGGGTGTCGTTACCGGATTCTATGACCAGCTTTATGGAGGTAAGACCCAGGTCGTTGCCCGGAGAAGTAAAACGATTCAGAACTCTTCCAATGCCGTAGCCGTACCCGAGATCTATTTTATTTCAAAAGACGAATACTACATCAGAAAGGGAGGTGCCTACTATAAGGTGAACAACAGCCAGCACGCGGTTTTGAGTTTGCTTAAAGACAAAAAGAGCGCTCTTCAGAAATATCTTAAGGATAATGATATACGCTATAACGATAACCCGGATGAGAATATGGCCAAACTGGCCGCTTATTACGATAGCTTAGCCAATTAAGCTCCGAAAATGCCCAAACCGTACAATGATCAACGACTGAACCATTACGCTAAATGAAAAAAATCTACCTTTTAAGCCTCGTTCTCCTGTGTTTTTTTAAACTGGCATATGCCCAGGAGGCAGACAAAAAACTGATAAGTGTTAATTTTCAGCAGGCAAAAATAGACCAGTTTGTAAGCGAGCTGGAATCTAAGACCGGCTACCACTTCTATTATAACCCCGCGCAGTTTGACAGTCTGAAAGTGACCCTGTCGGTCACGGACAGGACGTTGGAGTCGGTATTGTATACGGTTTTCGATAAAACCAACTACCATTTTACGATCTCCCAGCAGCAGGTGTTTTTAACCAGGGGGCGCGAAATAAGGAGCGGTCTGGCCGAGGGATTTTTCGGCACCCAAGCCAATGCAAACGCAGCAGCGCCGGCAGCGGCTTTAGTTGAATACACCGAGGAGGAGAAAAAAATACCTGCGGCCAATACCGAGAACAAGGTTTATGAGATTGGTATTAAAACAAACGTTATCAAGCCGGGGTCGGCCAATTTGGCTGGCTACGTGCGCAATGCCAAGTCGGGCGAAGGGATAATCGGTGCCAGTATCTATAATCCGGATAGCAAGACCGGAATAGCCACGGATCAGTTCGGCTATTTTTCCCTGACGCTGCCCCGCGGCAGGCAGACTTTGGTCATAAAGGGGCTGGGAATGAAAGATACCCGCAGAAAGATTGTGCTGTACTCGGATGGCAAGCTTAACATTGAAATGCAGGAACAGGTTACCTCCCTGAAAGAAGTGAAGATCTCGGCTGAAAAAGTAGCTAACGTGAGGAGTGTGGACATGGGCGTAAATAAACTGGATATTAAAAGTATCAAGCAGATACCGACGGCTTTTGGCGAAGCCGATGTGCTGCGTGTAATATTAACTTTGCCTGGTGTACAGTCTGTGGGTGAAGCTACAACGGGTTTCAACGTGCGCGGCGGTTCGGCAGATCAAAACCTGATCTTACTGAATGATGCCACCGTTTATAACCCATCGCATTTTTTCGGCTTTTTCTCTTCCTTTAACCCCGATATCATTAAGAATATCGAACTTTATAAAAGTACCATACCGGAGAAATACGGAGGCAGGCTATCGTCGGTGCTGGATGTTACCGACCGTGAGGGAAATAAGAAGAAATTTACAGGTACAGCGGGCATCGGTCTTCTTACAAGCCGTATAAATCTGGAAGGCCCGATCATTAAAGACAGGACCTCGGTTATCTTTGGTGCCAGGGCGACCTATTCGGATTGGCTGCTTCAGTTTTTGCCGGAGGCCTATAAAAACAGTTCGGCCTCATTCTATGACGCCAACCTGGATATAAGCCATCAGATCAATGAGAAAAACAATTTGTACCTGTCGACCTATATCAGCAACGATAATTTCAGACTGAACAGCGATACGACTTACCAGTACAGTAACCGAAATGCCAACATTAAATGGAAACATAGCTACACCAACAGACTGTACAGCGTAATTATGCTGGGGATAGATAACTATCAGTACAGTATTGAAAGTACGCTTAATCCTGTCAATGCCTATAAACTGAACTTCGCCGTGCGGCAGTACGATTTTAAAACGGATTTTAATTTCTATCTGAATCCAAAGAATACGATCAACTTCGGCCTCAGCTCCATTTACTATGATCTCAATCCGGGCGATAACGAACCAGTCGGGGCTAAGTCGCTCGTGGCGCCTGATATGGTGCCCTCTGAATATGGTCTGGAAAGTGCTTTATATATTGGCGATAAATATGACGTTACTCAGGAATTATCTATAAGCGCCGGTATCAGGTATTCGCTGTTTGCCTATCTGGGCCCGCAAACTGTAAACTACTACGCTCCAAATCTGCCCAAAGAAAGCGTGAACGTTGTAGACAGCGTGACCTATAAAAAGAACCAGGTGGTAAACACATACGGCGGTCCTGAAATAAGGCTGTCCGCCCGTTATAGCCTAAGCGATAATACATCCCTAAAGGCTTCCTATAATACCATGAGGCAGTATATTCACCTGCTTTCAAATACCACGGCTATCTCGCCCACGGATGTTTATAAACTGAGCGATCCCAACATTAAGCCGCAGTTTGGAAAACAGGCTTCACTCGGTCTGTATCATAATAACCAGTCCAATACCATAGAAATGTCGGTTGAGGGCTACTACAAATGGATATCTAATTACCTGGATTATAAAAGCGGGGCGACGCTTGTACTGAATCATAATATTGAGCAGGACGTCCTGGAAACGCAGGGTAAAGCATATGGGGTCGAGTTTTTGATAAAAAAGACGGCCGGCAAATTTAATGGCTGGATAAGCTATACCTACTCACGCACATTCCTGCGTCAGGATGACCCCAATGCCGGTGAATTAATCAACGGAGGAAATTACTATCCGGCGAGCTATGACAAGCCCAATGCCTTTAATTTTAATGGCAACTACCGCTTTAGCCACCGATTCAGCGTTTCATTGGACCTGACCTATAGTACCGGCCGTCCGATTACGCTGCCGATCGCTAAATATGAATATGCCGGTTCGGAAAGAGTCTTCTATTCGGACAGGAATATCTACCGTATCCCGGACTATTTCAGAACGGACCTTGCTATCAATATAGAAGGCAACCACAAGGTGCACCAGCTGACCCACAACTCCTGGAGCATTGGCGTGTATAACCTTACGGGCAGGGCCAATGCCTACTCAACCTATTTTTCCGAGCAGGGCGGTGTGATCAATGGTTATCAGCTGTCGATATTTGCCAAGCCTATTCCATTTATAAACTATAATATCAGATTCTAATGAATGCCAGGGGTAATGTATTTCTGATGTCTTTTTCGGCGATCGTGGTTACCGGCTGCAAAAAACCCTATACGCCACCGGCGGTGAAAACCAGCGTAAATTATCTGGTCGTTGAAGGTGTCATCAATGCCGGGCAGGATTCGACGATAATTAATTTAAGCCGTACGGTGAGTATTTCGGGCAAAATAGGCAGTAATGCCGAACTGGGCGCCAGGGTCATTGTGGAGGGCGATCAGAATGCCACTTATCCTTTATTTGATACCGGCAAAGGCAGATACGCTTCTCCGGCGTTGAATATTGACGCGGCGCATAAGTACCGGGTGCATGTCTTTACGATGGATAGCAAGGAATATGTTTCGGATTATGAATCGGTAAAACCTACTCCTGCGATTGACAGTATCGGCTTTGCGCAGCAAAATACCGGCATACAGCTTTATTTAAACAGTCATGATCCGAATAACAATACCCGGTATTACCGTTGGGAATACAACGAAACATGGCAATTTCATGCCAAGTATGATGGTGCTTTTATAACCGATGGTAAACAGCTGCACTTCCGCACCCCTGAACAGCAGATCTATAAATGTTTTGGAAATGATACGTCAAGCACAATACTTCTGGGCTCAACGGCTGCGCTGGCTAAAGATGTGATTTATCAGGCACCATTGACCCAGATCAGCTCTGCATCGGAAAAACTGGAAACAAGGTATAGCATACTGGTCAGGCAATATGCCCTTACACCCCAGGGTTATAGCTTTTATCAGAATCTGAAAAAGAACACCGAACAGCTGGGAAGCATCTTTTCCGCCGAGCCGTCAGAAGTAGCGGGTAACGTACATTGTGTTACCTCGCCTTCAGAACCGGTTATCGGCTTTGTCAGCGTGACCAATGTACAAGAGAAACGAATATTCATCGACAATAGTCAGTTGCCGCAAAACTGGTTTCCGAGCTACCCGTACAGCTGCACGCTGGATAGCCTGCTTCTTTGCCACAATAGCTGTCAGGACGATGTGGCCCTGTTTCTGATCCCGCTTGGTTCAACGGAAATTGCAACCGATGCGATCACCGACAAATATGGCACCTTGCTGGGCTATTTAGCGTCAGGCCGTGAATGTGCGGATTGTACGATACGAGGAACAACTAAACAACCCGCTTTTTGGAAATAAAATGGATCGCAACTTATATATATTACTACTAATAATGCTACTTGCCCTGGACGGGTGCAAAAAACCCTATACACCACCCGTGGTAGCCGTCAACCATAATTATCTTGTGGTTGAGGGGGTTATTGACCCGGGGCCGGATTCTACCATTATTAAATTAAGCCGTACAGTTCCGGTTTCTTCCGCAGGGGCCACCGTTCCCGAATTGAATGCAACCGTAGCGATCGAAAATGATGCCGGCACGGTAAGCTATCCATTGACGCAAATGGGGAAGGGCTATTATGCCACTGCCGGCCTGAATTTAAGCAGCTCGGGAAAATACCGGCTGAAAATAACCACTTCCGGCGGGGTGAGTTATCAATCAGATGCTGTAGCGGTAAAAAATTCTCCGCCCATTGACAGCGTACATTTCAAGGTGGAAACCCAGCTGGGCGGAACACTGGGGGTGCAGATATACGTTGACACCCACGATGCTTCCAATGATACCAGGTATTACAGGTGGACTTTTAACGAAACATATACTTTTCACGCCGCATACGATTCACACTATATCCTGGATAGAACCCCGCAGTACGACACCATTGTCTTAAGAAGGCCCGATCAGATGATTTACAGCTGCTGGCTCACGGATACTTCGAGCAATTTACTGTTAAATTCAACAGCCGCATTGTCCAAGGATGTGGTTTCAAACATGCCGCTTGATTTTCTGGCTTCTACTTCGGAGAAAATAAGCGGACGTTTTAGTATTCTGGTTAAACAATATGCACTAACCAAAGAGGCCTTTCAGTATTGGCAGCAGCTGAAAAAGAACTCGCAGCAATTGGGGTCCATCTTTGATGCGCAGCCTTCAGAAGTACAGGGAAACATGCATTGCCTTAGCGATCCGTCACTGCCGGTACTGGGTTACATTTCGGCAGGAAAAGTTGCCCTGCAGAGAATATTCATAGACAATTATTACCTGCGCATATATGTGCCAAAACCTGACTCATTTCCCGGTTGCCTGCTTGAGAGCCAATACTATGTTGACCCGATCACCGGTGCAAATGACGTGGAGAATAATATATATCGAAGCTTTTGGATGCCGGTAGATCCGATATCACAACCGGGGGCGGAGCACCCTTTGGGTTATACTACCTCCACCGAGCCATGTATCGATTGTACGTTAAGGGGAACTACTAAACAACCTAGTTTTTGGACACCAACGGAATGAAAGGACTTAGATATATAAATTTTTTCATGTTTTGGGCTGTCACCTCAGCCTGCAAGAAACCCTATATGCCGCCTGCAACCAGCGGCCAAAAGAGTTATCTGGTAGTGGAGGGCGCGATCAATACCGGAACGGATTCTACCATCATTCATTTAACACATACCGTGCCTTTGACGACGCCTTCTGCTGCAAGTGCCGTGCCCGAAACCAATGCGGCTGTTGCGGTCGAAAGTAATGCCAATGCGACCTATCCGTTAAAAGAAACCGGCAACGGTTATTATGTTTCGCCTGGATTGAACTTATCCGCATCTGGTCAATACCGTCTGCGAATTACGACTTCGGCTAATAAAACCTATGTGTCCGATTTTGTGCCTGTAAAAAATTCAAGGCCGATCGACAGCGTGAGTTTTCAAGCGCAGCATACCGGGGTTCAGCTTGCTGTTTCAACCCATGATCCATCTGACACTTCACGTTACTACCGCTACGAGTTTAGCGAAACCTGGATCATTCATGCCGACTATTTTTCGGGCTTAATCGTACAAAGGGTGCCTGAAGACATGATAGTACAAAGACCCGTTGAAGACCAGATCTACACCTGCTGGTCATCTGATCAGTCGAGTGACATCATCCTGGGTACGACAGAAAAATTAACAAAAGACGTCCTGGTCAATTCCCCGGTAACCTTTATTGATTCCCATTCCGAAAAACTGGGGACGCGATACTCCATACTGGTAAAACAGCATGCATTAACCAAGCAGGCCTTTCAATATTACCTGCAGCTTAGCAAAAATACCGAAAAGCTGGGAAGTATTTTTGATCCCCAGCCCTCGACGCTAACGGGAAATATACATTGTATTACAGACCCTGCAGAACCGGTTATTGGTTTTATCACGGCAGGTTCTACAACGCAATTGAGGCTATATGTAAACAAATCAGATCTGCCCGCGGTTGAAGACTATCGCGTTCATCCCCCCTATGACCAATGCTTTTTGGATTCAACCTATTATTTGGATCCTAAATATCACGGGGCGAATACAGTAGATTCAAAAATATTTCATGGGAATGCGATCCCTATAGCGCCAATTGGTTTCCCGGGCCATCCTCCTATCGGTTATACGGCTTCCGCGGGGATTTGTGTGGATTGCACTTTAAGGGGTTCCAGCACACCGCCCCCTTTTTGGACTAATCAATTTTAACGGTGTCGATAAGTGCAGATAATTTTTGACATAAACATAAAAAATAAAACAGTGGCAAAGAGGTTTAAAAATGTAATTGGCGGTTTTGCAATAGCAATGCTGTTTTCGTTCAGCTGTCAGGCTCAGGCATTAAATGACATCCAGAATAGTTTCAATAATTACAGGCAAAGTGCCCTTCACGAAAAAGTGTTTGTGCATACCGACAAAGGCGCTTACCTGACGGGCGAAATATTGTGGTTAAAAGTTTATGTGGTGGATGGCATTCATAATAAGCCGCTCAATCTGAGTAAGGTTGCATACGTGGAAGTGCTGGATGAAAGCCAGAGCCCGGTCATGCAGGCAAAGATAGAAATGCATAATGGGCAGGGAAGCGGTTCGCTATATGTCCCTGTTACGGTAAATACCGGAAATTATCATTTAAGGGCCTATACCAACTGGATGAAGAATTTTAGTGCAGATTATTATTTTGACAAAACGATCACCGTTGTAAATCCCCAACGTGCACCCGGGGGGGCGACAGTCAAAGCCAGCACGCCTGATTTTGATGTGCAGTTTTTTCCTGAAGGCGGAAGCCTGGTTGCGGGCATTAGCAGCAAGGTCGGCTTCAAGGCGGTCGCCAAAAACGGAAAGGGTGTTGACGTTTCGGGAACTGTTCTTGATCAGAAAAATGACACCATTGCCCGTTTCAAGGCATTTAAATTCGGAATGGGCAATTTCTCATTTACGCCTGCTGCCAACACCGCTTATAAAGTGATTGTAAAAACCGATGGTGGTGCTGCCGTAACCAGGGAATTGCCGGCAGTGAACGCTCAGGGTTACGTAATGTCGCTCGCCGATGATGGCTCAGGACATTTACAGGTAACTGTGAACAGCAATGTAGAAAGCGCTGATGGCGGCCTCTATCTGTTTGCCCACACCCGCCAGCTGGTAAAGGTTGCAAAGCGGGCAAATCAGATCGGCGGCAAAGCCAGTTTTGTAATTGAAAAAGCAGCGCTGGATGATGGCATATCCCATATTACCATATTTGATGCTGACAAGCATCCTGTATGCGAGCGGCTATATTTTAAGCGCCCTTCAAATATTATGTCAATTGCTGCCAGTTCCGATCAGCAGAGTTATGGCAATCGTAAGAAAGTGAACGTTGGTATAGTAGCCAGGGATCAGGCAGAAAAGCCGCTTAACGCTAACCTGTCTGTTTCGGTGTATCATCTTGATGCTTTTCAGACGGTGGAACCTTATGATATCTCCAGCTATCTCTGGTTGAGCTCCGATCTGCGGGGCGATATTGAATCACCCGCATATTACTTAAAAAATAGTACCGCAGAAGCTGACCAGGCGGCAGATAACCTTATGCTGACCCAGGGATGGCGCAGATTTCAATGGAGCGAAGTATTAAAAAACAAGCCGGCAGCGTTTAGCTTCCTGCCTGAATTTAACGGTCATATCGTAAGCGGTAAAATAATTAACACGCAGACCAATACGCCGGGGAATGAAGTATTGGCTTACTTTGGCGTGCCGGGCAAAAGAGTACAATTGTTTACCACCCGGAGTGACACGGCGGGCAGACTGCTGTTTAATACCAAAGACCTTTACGGTCCGGGCGAAATTGTTGTACAAACCAATACGCAAAGAGACAGTACTTACCGCATAGATATTGTCAGCCCATTCTCCGAGCAATATTCAAAAAATACGTTGCCGGAATTCAAACTTAAGCCTGAAATGCAGAAGCCGCTGGAAGATCATAATATCGCCATGCAGGTTGAAAATATTTACTTCACGTCCAAGCTCAGGGAAACCTATGATTCTCATGCAGACAGCACCGGATTTTACGGGAAACCGGATAAGGTGTACCGCTTGGATGATTACACCCGTTTTACAACCATGGAGGAAGTGTTGCGCGAATATATCAGGGAGGTGAATGTATTCCATCCGCGTAACCGTTACGAGATCAGGGTAATCAGCGATAAGGGCTTTCTGGAAACAGATCCGCTTGTGCTGCTGGATGGTATTCCGATATTTGATATGAATAAGGTCATTGCCATGGATCCGCTGAAGATAAAACGGCTTGACGTAATAAAAGACCGGTATTTCTGGGGAGCCGCCGATGCAGAAGGCATTTTAAGCTATGCATCGTATAAAGGCGACCTGGCTGGTGTCGAACTTGATCCGCATGCGGTAGTGGTCGATTATGAAGGGCTGCAATTGCAAAGGGTGTTTTATTCGCCGGCTTATGAAACTGATGCTGCAGCTACCAGCCGTTTGCCCGACATGCGTACCCTGCTCTTTTGGACACCTAATATCAACACCGCTGTTCAAGGAAAAAATCAGATTTCATTTTATACTTCAGATGAACAGGGAACTTATGTCGGGGTGATTCAGGGCATTACCGCAGGCGGTCAGACCGGCAGCCAGTCCTTTACTTTTGAGGTTAAGAAATGAGGCGCCCCCGGGTAACAAATTCAATACAAAAGCCCTGAAATGTAGCATAAAGGGCAGTATTTCCGTTTAGAAGCTGTAGCAGTAAATATCTTAATGAAAACTGCTGACGAGATTAAACTTTGACCCCAGTCATTAGTCTAATCTGACAGCTATAGAAATTGGAATTATTATAAATTATGCAGGCGTTATATTATAAAATACGCAATTTGGTGCTCACGGGTCTGATCCTGACGGCTTTAGCCTCTACGGCATCAGCCCAGCGCGGAGCGCATTACGGCGGCGTACACGTCACAGGTGGGATAAGCCTGGGCGGTTTCCATGGACTTGGTTTCCATGGAGGACTAAGTTATGCCCCCCGGGGCCCTTACGGCTACGGATACTATGGTTATCCGGTCACCGGTTTCCGCATCGGATACCTGCCGTACGGATTTTATCCTTTTTATTTTGGTGCTGACCTTTACTATTACTACGGCGGCGTATTTTATACGCCAAATGACAATGGCGGTTATGAAGTGACGATTCCGCCGGTTGGCGCCCAGGTACCGGCATTGCCCGAGGGCGCTCAGTCCATTCTAATCGACGGCAAGCAATATTTTGAATTTAACGGGGTCTATTATCTGCCTATGGTTAACGACAAAGGGAAGACCATTTATGTCATTGCAGGCAAAGACGGACTCCTCAATACGAATGGGGACGCCATTGACAATGGACAGCCTGACCCCCAGGTGGGCGATGTGGTAAACCAGTTGCCTGAGAACTGCCGCACCGTCAGCCTGAATGGTAAAAAATATTATGTATCTCCCGACGGCATTTACTACGAAGACTTTACGGATAAAAATAATGCTAAGGCCTACCGCATTGTGAGTATACCCATAGATGGTGAACAACAAAATTAATATCTACCTATGTAAGGTTAGCCCGGTTATCCGGGCTTTCTTATTTTATAAAGCCTGTGTTTCCGCTGATTTGTACCAGGCGAAATAAACCTTTTAACTTTCTTATAGTCCAATTTTTAAAGATTTCAACAGTAGAAAGCTTATGAAAAGAGAGATTAAATATCTATTGGCATTTGTAGCTGCCGGGTTGATGACAGTTGCAATTTACGGCAATGCCAGGGCTGATCACCATGGCGGTGGCGGCTCCCACGGTGGCGGGTCCCACGGCGGAAGGGGCGGCTCTCATGGCGGCGGAAATAGTTTCCACCGGGGAGGGGACTCGCATGCGGGCGGCGGATTTCACGCGGCACAGGGTTATCACGGTAGCGGGTATGCGCGCAGCTATGCGGGCTCACGTACAGGCCAGGGATTTCATGGCGCAGCGGGTTACGGTGGCGTTGCATCTCACCGCGGAATGGTTTCAGGAGGTGCCAATAGCTATCGTGGCACTTATTACCATGGGACACCTTATCATAATGGCCGGTATTATGGCGGTTCCGGATACTACGGCGGTCATAACTATGGCGCTTACCACGGCGGATACCATTACGGCCCTTATTATGGCGGCAGATACTATTATGGCTCCCAAGGCTATTACGGTCCAGGTTTTCGGTTTGGATATGGCTGGGGTTATCCGCATATCGGGGTTTATTTAGGATATCTGCCTTATGGATATTATCCGTTCTATTATAATTCGCTGCCCTATTATTATTATGGGGGTGCGTTTTACCGGGGCTATAACGGCGGGTACGCAGTAGTGGTGCCACCTTTGGGCGCAATGGTTCCGTCATTGCCGTCGAATGCACAGCCGATTATGATCGATGGCGTGCAGTATTTTGAATTCAAAGGAGTTTACTACCAGGAAAACGTAGACGATAATGGAAAGAGAACTTACATGGTAGTAGGTAAAGACGGTGTGTTAAATACTGATAATGGCAACAATGCCATTGACCGGCCTGATGACGAGCCGGCTGTGAGAAATAATGCACCTGACAATCAGGCAGCTAATTCCCCGGCGCCCGAAAGGAATATAAGGGTGGGAGATGTTCTTGATCAATTACCTGCTGATTGCCGGCAAGTCACCTTGAACAATAAAAAGTTTTATGTTTCTCCGGATAACATATTTTATGAAGAATTTCATGATGCCAGTGGTACCGCATACCGTGTTGCTAGTGTACCTGCGGCAAGTGAATAATAATGATTGTCAAATAGTTATAGTAGAAAGGCCTCGGTTTTACCGGGGCTTTTTTTATGGCTTAAGGGGAGGAAAGGCAGCCCCTTTATACCAGAATCCTGGCAAAAAACAGGGGCAAAATAAAAGCCCCCTCACTCTTGCAGTTTGGGGGCTTTCAACCTAAACCTTATCACAATTAAACTGGCAAGATTGCCAGTTCAGATAATATAACGCAATTACTATACCAATAATTGTGTCTAATTTCATTTTATTTTCATGCACATTGTTTTGCTAAGAGCAAATTTTTGCGCTTTTGAGAGTGTGTTATTTTCCTTACAGAAGTGTTCCAATTGCAGTACACTTTACCGCTCTGATCAGACTTGTTTTGATAGGCCTCTTTTGCGCAGATACGCGTCAAACAGGAACATACCAAGCACCACATCAAAAAACAGGAACCCTTGCAAAATAGGAGCACTGAAATAATTTTTCAAGTCGGGCAGCTTAACGCTGACAGGCAGGTGTCCTGACAAATTGCCAGTGGACAGGTGAACCGATGAAAGTACAAAGATCAACAAAATGAGAATGCTCACAATAAAGAAACCCGAGATACCCGTCACGATCCGTTTATTAATACCAGCCTTAAGTGGTTGCAGGGCATGTTCGGCGCGGATAGTCTCCATCACATTATAAGTAAATGCCATTGGCGGTTCCTCAAGCTCCATTTTTGAGAATGCCAGGTTCATTGCAAGCAGTTCTTCGTACTTGCTTCTGCAGCCCTTATCCTGCGAAATAAGAGTATCAATAGCCCTTTTTTCCTCATCCGAGCATGAGCCATCAATATAATTCCAAAGTCTTTCTTCCAGCGTGTTCATATCAGTTCTTTCACCTCGTGCTTTAAATTGCGCTCCAGCTTCTCCTTCAAACGTTGGCGCGCTCTGAATAGTTTTACCTTAACTGTGTTTGGTTCAATACCCAATGTCTGACCGATCTCCTCCAGCGATTGTTCGCCCATATAAAACAGGCTGATTATCGCCGCATCATCCGGCAATAGTTGTTCAATGGCCTGGTTCAGATAAAAGGACCTCGATTTGTTCTCGACCGAATTGGTATCCATACCCGGCTTGTTCTCTAGTTGGATATAGGTATTCTCGTCATCAATCGAATCCGTGTCCACACGTCTCTTTCTTAAAAAAGTCATGGCTGTTGTGTAAACAATACTATACAGCCAGGTACTGAATTTTGATTGCCGCTGAAAGGATGAAAGCGAGCGGTATGCTTTCATGAAACAATCCTGCGCTATCTCCTCGGCATCTTCACGGTTCTTGCTAAAGCGCATTGCAAGCGTAAATATAAAACGCTGGTGCCGTTTGACAAGATCGGCATAAGCCGCCTGGTTTCCTGCCAGTGTCTGTTCGATCAGTTCTATATCCGTAAGCTTGCTCTGCATTATTTACTTCGTCTCAGACTACCACCTGCCTGCCCAGGTTACAGGCTCATGTAAATATACTTAGTTTTTGGTTGTTTGGTTTGGCTTGTTGCCGTTCAGACCGCATAGCGTTCATGCGGAAACAGATAACGATCCCTTTCAGCATGGATTCTTTTTTTTAAAAGGAAGTGTAACCTGCTCAGAAAGACTGTAGTCATAGCTTGCAAATACACCGCAAGGGTGGTTTGAAAACAAATAAAATATTAACTTAAAAAATTAAATAATCATGGACAATATGGATACCGGAAATTTAGGGGTAATGGCAGGCATCATCATTTCGCTTGGCTTTTTCGCAATGATATTTGGTGTAGTTTATCTCTACAAACGGGAGCGCCTGGCAATGATAGAGCGGGGCATGGATCCACGCAGGTACAAGCCGCAATCAGCGCCTTATCAAAATTTAAAATGGGGCCTGCTTCTGATAGGCGCCGGAGTAGGACTGTTCCTGGCTTATCTCCTTGACCGTACGGTGTTTAGCCATACGCAGGACGATAACGAGGCCATCTACTTTGCATTGATAGCCATTTTTGGCGGATTGGGGCTCTTTGCTTCTTACCGGGTGGAGAAAAAAGAAATAGCCGAAAAGATCGAGCAGGATTAATCATATAGGCCCGTAAGTGACGCACAGAAAGGTGAAAGGTTTTTGAACTTTTCACCTTTTTTTCGGTCCTGCCGCCTTAAAGATATCGCTCCATGATCAGTTTCAGATGATACAGCTCATGGCCGGCAATAAGGTAAATGAGCCCTCGTACGGTTACCGGATGGCCACAGGCAATACCCCCGCGTAATAACTGCTCATCATTGAATGAACGATAGAGGTAAAGATTCGCATGGCGAACAGCCTTGAACTCGTCAGCCAGACTCTGTATGCTTCGGGTGTTAAAATCAGTATTATTTACATAAACGTCCTGATCAAACCCGGGTAATTCGATATTGTTGCGGGAAAAAACCAATGCCCGGTAAGCAAATGTCCGCTCGGTGTCGATCATGTGTCCCAATACCTGTTTGAGGGTCCATTTACCTTCGCCGTAGGAATGCATGGCTTGTTGTTCGCTCATCCCGCAGAACAGTTTATAGGTTGATTCTTGCAAGGATTCGAGAAGTCCGATAGGGTAGTCCGTTTCGACAAGTCTCACATAAGCCGCCGCGAAGGGCGGATATTCATTCGGTAGTGGCGTGCTGAATATCATGGTTCAAATTTTTTAGTACAATACGGAAGGTGGTACCTTTACCCACTTCCGAGTCCTTAACAAATATCTGTCCGTCGTGGTAATTTTCTACCATGCGCTTGGTTAGCGAAAGGCCCAGGCCCCAGCCACGTTTGCGGGTGGTATATCCCGGCTGAAAAACGGTATCGAATTTTGATCGGTGTATCCCTTTGCCGGTATCTGTAACATCGATAAATACTTGTTTTCTGGTTTTGCTTTCTGATATCTCCACCTTGATATTTCCGGTATTTTCTATCGCGTTCACGGCATTTTTAAGCAAATTTTCGAGTACCCAGTCAAAAAGCGGGATATTGAGTCCGGCTTCTACATTACGGTTGCCGTCAATTTCAAAATTGATCTTATTGCTTACGCGGACCTTAAAATAATCTACAAAATCTTTAACCACCTCATAGACGCTGTGGCTCTCCAGCACGGGCTTGGATCCTATTTTTGAAAAACGATCGGCAACAATTTCCAGGCGTTTGATATCATTTTCCATCTCCCCGATCAGTGGATCATCTTCCGCATTAAATTTCTCTTTCATCAGCTCTACCCAGGCCATCAGCGAAGATATGGGTGTACCCAGCTGATGGGCGGTTTCCTTGGCCAGGCCAACCCATACCTGGTTCTGCTCCGACTTGCGCGAAGTGTTAAAAGCGGTGTAAGCTGCCAGCAGGAAGATGGCGATAACCGAGAGCTGGATATAGGGAAATACCTTTAATTGCCTCAGGACAAATGAATCCTGGTAATACACATACCAGTTTGCGCCGAAAACCTTTAGCCGGATCGGCTCATGCTGGGCCTTCATCACATCCAGCTGTGCCCTGAAATAAGCCGGGTCGTATTGTTTTGCGGCTTTCTCGCCGGGTACATCCGGAAGCTTAATATAGGTTTTTGTGGAATCCAGCCCTTTAGTCGTGATAAAATCGCCGCGGTCGTCGACAATGATAGCCGGCACATTCAAGCTGTCGCGGACGGTAAAAACATAGTTAAGGAAATCATTGTCGTCCGATGAAGTGATCTGTTTAATACTCAAAGCCCATATTTCAGCACGGGTACGTTCCGACCTTTTGATGCTTTTTACCAGGTAGCCGGTATAAAACAATGAGCCGCTGGCGATTACCAAGGCAAAAGCCAGTAGCGAATATTTCCAGCGTTTTCGTTGTTGGTAGGGATTCATCTGCTAGTCAGAAAGTCGGCAAATTCGCAAGACGTCAGGAGCAATCGTACAATGGAAAGCCGAAATCATGCCCAAATTACATAATGTTTAGTAAAAAGCGATAAGTTTTTGCCCGGTAGCCTCGCTGCCTGCAACGGCGCGGGCGATAAATTGCCGAAATCAATCTTTCCGTACTTACGGCTCGTAACTTAAAACTTAATTATCTTTGCCCCCAGTATGGCAGATAAAAAAGTAAGAGTAAGATTTGCGCCCAGTCCTACGGGCGGCCTTCACCTGGGTGGGGTACGTACAGTACTGTTCAATTATCTTTTCGCAAAAAAATACGGCGGCGATTTTGTATTGCGTATTGAGGATACGGACCAGAGCCGGTATGTGCCGGGCGCCGAAGAATACATACTGGATTGTTTGAATTGGTGCGGCCTAATCCCGGATGAAAGCCCTGCGGTGGGCGGGCATTTTGCCCCATATCGCCAGAGCGAACGTAAAGCCATTTATCGCGAATATGCCGAAAGGCTGGTGATGCAGGGACATGCCTATTACGCTTTTGATACGACCGAGGAGCTCGAGCGCAACCGCAGGGAGATACCCAATTTTCAATATGGCCATGCTTACCGCGATAGTCTGCGCAACTCGCTTTCGCTGACCCAGCATCAGGTCGATCAGCTGTTGGCCGATGGTGAGCCGCACGTGATACGCATAAAGATGCCGGAGAATGAGCAGATCCATTTTGAAGATATGATACGCGGGCATGTTAGCTTTGATACCAGTCAAAGCGACGATAAAGTGCTCTTGAAAGCTGATGGCATGCCGACCTACCATCTGGCCGTTGTGGTCGATGATTTTTTGATGAAGATCACCCACGCTTTTCGCGGCGAGGAATGGTTGCCCAGCGCCCCGGTACATTTGTTATTGTGGGAATATTTGGGATGGAAGGCCGATATGCCGCAATGGGCGCACCTGCCATTGATATTGAAGCCTGATGGACATGGCAAGCTGAGCAAGCGGGATGGGGCAAGGCTGGGTTTCCCGGTATATGCCATGAACTGGTTCGATGAGAAGACCGGTGAACTGACGCCGGGCTTCCGTGAGTTGGGCTTTTTGCCTGAAGCGTTTTTGAACCTCCTGGTGATGCTTGGATGGAACGACGGTACGGAAAATGAAATATTTACGCTGGATGAACTGGTAGAGAAATTCTCGATAGAAAGGGTAAATAAGGCAGGGGCGAAATTTGATTTCGAGAAAGCAAAATGGTTCAATTCGGAGTGGATTAAGCGGTCAGAAGCCGCCAGCCTGCAGCCGGAAGTTAGAAAAGTCCTCGAGGATAAAGGTGTTTTGGTGCAGGATGAAGCTTTGCTGGCCAAGGTGATCGATCTGGTGAAAGAGCGCTGCACGCTGCTGCCCGATTTTTACCAGCAGTCGGCTTACTTTTTTGAGCAGCCCAAGGAATATGACCTTGCCTCGGTAAAACCCAAGTGGACCGACATTAAAACCGAATTTTTTATAGCATTTATAACCCGATTGGCTAACACCGAAGGGCTTAGTGATCCGCATGCGCTTGAGGCGCGCTTTAAAGCACTGGCGGAAGAAATGGGCATAAAACCCGGCGAGCTGATGCTGCCTTTTCGTATCATGCTGGTCGGAGGCAAATTTGGTCCGCATGTGTTTGACATCGCTGTGCTGCTCGGCAGTGAGCAAACCATAGCCCGCATCGAGCGGGCGCTGGCAGCGATCAATAGCTAAATAAGGACGGCAACCAGGGGGCGCCAGGTGTTCTGCCCGGGCATTAAATTTAATCCCGCGGACTGCCATTGGACCTGGAGCGACAAGGGGATGTTGCCTGCGTTGCGTTGCATAGAAGCCTGATTGCCAGGTGGTTTTTTTTGGCGATTGTGATTAAAAGCTAATTTTCATAGGTCTGATTTTTTGAATTATTAAAAAAAATTAAAACATTTGTGCTGGTAGCGGGTATAAACATAGAATCACTCGATAAACCAATTCCAAATGGATACATCATCTGCAAAAAAGATCATCATATTTGACGATGATGAAGATATTCTTTCCATCTGCAGCTACGTGCTGGAGGAGCAAGGCTGGGAAGTCCATACCTTCACCGATTGTAATAACATAACGGAAAAGGTCTCGGGTATACATCCAAATGTTATTTTGATGGATAACTGGATTCCGGATGCCGGTGGAATTATCGCTACCCAAACATTAAAGAAGGCCGAAGGATTAAGAAACATCCCCGTGATTTACTTTTCAGCTAACAGCGACATTCAGATCCTGGCAAGCCACGCCGGCGCCGAAACTTATCTGGCAAAACCGTTTGATCTGCACCAGTTGGAACAGGTGATCAACAGGGTGCTGGTAACTGAGTAAAGTTTCAATTTCATTTCCTATAAAATAAAGAAGCTCCTGCCATTGATGCAGGAGCTTCTTTATTCCCGGTCTTTTATGGTCCCGGGGGCGGCCCTCCCGGAGCTCCGTCACCTCCTCTTCTGAAGCCCCTGTCTGGATTGGACGGCGCTTTGCCCGCGAATTTCTGTAAACGCAGCGTAAACGTTGCCAGGTAGTAACGCGACAGCCTGTTAACCACTGTTTGCGTAAATGAACTCGGGGTTGAAGTGGAAGTATAGCCGGTATTTTGATTAAACAGGTCAAAAGCAGACAGGCGGATAGTTGCCCGGTGATCTTTCAGAAACCTGCGTTCAAGATACATATTGAGTACGTTTGGATTGGTTACCTTGCCCAGACTGCTGCTATACCCATAGTTGATGGCTTTGCTGTAATCATAGCTGAAGGTCCAGTCCTTGAGGAAATAATTTTTTCCGTTAACGCCGATATTCCAGGTGCGGGTGAAGGGGTTATTGTTCATCGGACTGCTTACCGAGTTATGGGTCTGGTTAATGGCGTAATTAGTCAGGACCTGGGCATCAACCACATCTGTGATATCAACCCGGAAGCGCGCACCCGGAGTAAACTGCAGGTTCTTTGAGATGTTTTTTGACGCTATTGAATCTGTTGGCGTTACATTGGTCAGGTAGCTGATGCCGTTGCTGTAATTAACGGTACCGGTCAGCATCAGCGTATATTTCCGGTTTTCCCATGGTTTGGCATAGGTCACGTTTCCGGAGATATTATAATAACCATCTGCATTTAGATATTGCGTAAGAATGTCGCTTTTGTTGGAATACGTAATGGTATTGGTAACTATTTGATTATCTATTTTTTGGAAAGAGACATTGGTGAACAGAATGTTGCCTGTTGCGAAGCTGAACTGATTGTACCTGATCGAAAAATTATCCGTAAACTGAGGCTTCAGAAAAGGGTTACCCTGAACCGGATACAGCGCATTGGAGTGGTCGGTCGTTGGCTGCAACTGGGTGAAGGTAGGGGAACTGCTCGAGCCATTGTAATTTAGACTGAATGCCTGACTCCTGGAAAAATTATAGATATACCGGGCCGTAGGTATGAAATTAAAAATACTCTCGTGCGTGGTCAATCCGGTAAGCGGAGAATAACCATCCAGAACAGAGGGCTGGGCAGCCAGACCGAGTGTATAATTGTATTTTTTTTCAATAAAACGGTAGTTTATACCAAAACGGTTCGTAGTAAAGTTGTAGTTATATTCAGTACTCAGACTGTCGGCGCGGTTGAATAAAGTACTATTATCAACCAGGGTGTCGGTTAACTTATCATTTGTCGTGTGGGCGTGACTCAGCATATAGCTAAACTCCAGGTAATCCCTTCTTCCTACTGGCTGCAAGTAGGATACGGTCGAGGCAAATGTGGTTGTCAGGCTGTTCGTATTGATGATTTGATTTATCGGGGCCACCGGCGGAGTGCCCGGGGCGTAGACATAGGCAACATTCTGATACTGGTCGCTCTTTGCCGTATTGATGTTCACGTTGATGCTCAGATTATGCCTTCTGGGAAAACGGTGGTTATATAAAGCGATAATCCCCATGCCGGGAGCCGTGGAATTACCTACCGAGTTAACGCTGTAAAAGGCATTTTTGGGTGTATTATGAGGAAATACCACACTGTCCTTTTCATTGTCCCTGGTATCTGTTCCGGCATAGGAATAGGTAGGCGTTATTTTCAGATAGTTGATCGTGTCAGGTTTGTATTCCATATTCCAGGTGAACCTGTGGTTGATATTTCTGTTCACTTCATCACTTAGCTGGTTATTGGTGCTGGGGTTCGTCGCGTTGTTGTTTCGCTGAAAGTTAGAGCTGGTAGTCGAGACGGTATTATCTGCAAAGCTGTAGCTGCCGTATACGGACAGTTTTTTGCCCCACTGATCGCGGAGATTTGCGCCGATAGAGTGGGCATCGGTAATACCATTCTGCGTAGTGATCAGGCTGCCGCTGTTCTGCGCCCCCCGAGCGGCGTTGCCACGACCTCCTCCGCCGCCAAAATTGTTTCCACCGCCTCCGGCCGTCGAGGTGGGGTTAAATGAAAATGTGTTTACATTCGTGTTGTTTACGCTCCCCAAAAGGGCCATCTGCTGATCACCGTTAAAACGAAAACTGTTTAATGTGGCCAGGTAACGGGTATCGTCCGGAATGCCTTCGCTTGCGGGCAGTGCATCACGCCCGCCGCCGCCTGTTGCCTGCCCAAAATATCCGTAGTTCTTATCCTTGCGGATGGTAATGTTCATTATTTTATCAGGCTCGCCGGTTTTCACGCCCGTTAAATTGGCCTGGTCGCCGTAATCATCGATCATTTGAATATTTTCAACCACATCGGCAGGCAGGTTTTTGGTAGCGCTTTGTACATCGCCTCCCATAAAGTCTTTTCCGTTGATCCGCACTTTGGTTACCTGCTTGCCCTGGGTAGTGACATTGCCGTTAACGTCTACATCGACCCCCGGGAGCTTTTTTATAAGGTCTTCCACCGGAGCATTTTCCCGCACTTTATAGGCGCTGGCTTTATACTCTACGGTGTCTTCCTTTAAAATCACCGGGTTGATCCCTACAATGGTAACTCCGCTTAGCACGTTGGCTTCTGATTTTAAGATGACAGGGTCCAAAACAGCAGTTTTGGTACCATTATCAAGGACAAAATGCTTTCTGACGGCTTGATAACCTATAGAGGAAACAGTGACGGTGATTTTAGATCCTGTAACTGCGGGGAAAACAAAATTCCCGCTTCCATCCGCAACCGCGATGGTGCTGTCGCCCTTTTCGGTTTTGAGTGTGATGCTCGCTCCTGGTATCCCCAGTTTAGTAGTATCTATTACTTTTCCGTCGACTTCGCGGCTGGTTTGTGCCTGCAGATGAAAAACGCTTACTATGGAGACCAGAAAAACAAACAACAAGACTTTCATTCTATCAAATGCAATTAGTTAGCTTATGACAGCAAAAAAACGCAAAAGTTAATCTAGTAAACCATTGGAGGGCTAAAAACCATAGGATTGTTACATATAACAAAAAACCCCCGGACCTGTAAGATCCGGGGGGCTTGTTATAAGAGTGAGGTTTTTTATTAGTTTGGCAAGTTCAGTACATTAGCTACCTGCCCGTAATTTTTAAAGTTAAGGCCGGGATTGGTGACATTTAGTAAAGTAACCGCCGAGCCGGGTATTACAACAATTTTGAAGAAACCACTTGAAGGCGAGTTTGCAATTACTGTCACACCGCTAAGGTTAATGCTGGTAAGAGAAACGGTGAAGTTTGCGCTGTTGCTATATGGCATCGGATACCATGGTCCGTTTACTGAAGCGCCGAAATAAACTATTACGAGGCCTTGATCCAGAACAGATTGGGTTATTGCCGGCACTGAAATAGTAGTTGGCACCGTTGATAGGGAAATGTTTCTTGCAACATAGGTTTGCACATTCGCATTTCCGGTAGCTCCTGTTGCACCCGTTGCGCCTATTGCTCCGGTAGGTCCAGTTGCACCAGTTAGTCCTGTAACTCCGGTTGCGCCTTTCGCTCCGGTTGCACCTGTGGCACCATTAGTACCACTCGTTCCGGTTGAACCAGTTGCACCGGTTGCGCCTTTTGCTCCCGTTGCGCCGGCTACTCCGGTTGCGCCAGTTGCACCAGCTGTTCCGGTTGATCCTGTAGCTCCGGTTGCGCCTTTCGCTCCGGTGGCGCCAATTGTGCCGCTAGTTCCATTGGTGCCATTGGTGCCATTCGTGCCTGTAGCACCTGTAGCTCCGGTTGCGCCGGTGGCACCAGTTGGGCCGATAGGTCCTCCTGAAGGTCCTGTTGGTCCGACAGCGCCGGTAGGGCCTGCTGCACCAATAGCTCCGGTAGGGCCGGTTGATCCTGTATCTCCCGTTGGACCAGGTGTTTTGTCTTTTTTACAGCCATTAATGCTTATGAAGCAAATCAGTAGTATTAATGGTAATATGTGTCTAAATCGTCTCATATAAGGTGTGTTAATAAAATCAATTTAAAGCTTTCTACGCTAACCAAATACAATAAGTTACATCAAGCGTTCAGGAAAACTTTTTTTCTGGCTTAGAACAGGCGATAAATCGAAACTTTTAAAGGTGCCTTTCAATAATTGTAAAAAATATGCGTTAGACTTAAAAACATAAAGCGATTTTTTTCGTCTTATTTAAAAAAGAGCGCGTCAAATGAAAAATATAGCATCTTCTCTTCAGACTAAAATTCATGCATGGATGGACGCATTTGGATTCAGACTAAATGCATCACAGGTTAACGCCAAAAGGACTATCGTCACCAGGCATTATTTTTTCAAAACCTTTAACTTTTTAGAGAGCACCAGCATAGCCCATCCGGATAAGGTAGAGTTTTTGTGTTTTGATACTTATGGAGAGACCATAAAGATAAAATCGCTCTTAGACCTGCAAGCCGCTTTTTTTGAGAATATCAGCCAATTGAAGTAGTTAAATCCGGCGCTTGAGTGTGAGGATCACCCTGTCATACTTATGATCATGGTATACTTCGATCAAGAGATTTCGTTCGCTTTTTGATTTCAAAATATTGTCGATCTGTTCCAGACTCATTTCGGCTACAGGTTTGAAATTAATCGATACGATCTCGTCATCTTTTTCAAGGCCGACCTCGTCGGCTGCTGAACCGGGCTCCACCCGGCTGATGATAAGATGCTTAAAACCCTCGCCGGCAGCATAATATTCGATACCGCTCATGTCATGTTCAAATGGGTCGTTGAAATAGGCATTCGGTTTCAGGTATAAGGCATTGTCCGAATAGTCAAGTACAACCATGAATTTTTTGAGTATGCCGATACCCAGGTTACCATCCCTGGGAATACTTAGGACTTTGAGGGTTTCCTCGTCGTAATCGTTCGGAAAGGAGGTGATCACATTTTTCAATCTGTATTTGCCGATATCCACTTCATCGATGCGGCTGAGAAAACCGCTGATCGGGCCGGCCAGGCCTACACCCAGATTGGCGGTAATAAATTTTTGCGGCAGACCTTGTTTTTTGATCATGTTTTCCAGCGAGATCGGATGCCCTGCGCCCAGGTCAATCACAAGTTTGCTATTCTGCACCGTGCCGTTCGGGAGTTTTACCACGGCCTCCACATAGGGTTTATGCCCTTCAATGCTTATGGGAAGCTTTGTACCTTTTCTGAATTTACGCACGTCCTTTGGCCTGTAAACGGTAAGCGTGCTGTCGGTAAAATTTAATTTTACGGCCAGGTTATTAAAGAATTCATAGCCCAATAACCCTTGTATGGGGATTCCTACGAAGTTGGAAAGGTTAAAATGATCTGTCTTAAGTATCGCCGCAGCTACATCATAGCTTATTAATCCCGGAATATCAATTTTTAAGGGCGGCGTGATATAGGCTTCAAAAGCAGCTCCTTCGCCAAGCCCCTGCATTTTTATGGTACGTTTGCTTTGCAGGCTTATCGAATCAACCATTTTGGGGTCGGTAATAAGCATCAGACCAACACCGGTATCCAGAATGAAATTAAAAGGGCCCTTATCATTTATTTTAACCTGAATGATAATCAGGTTTCGGATCACCTTAAACGGTACCCTCACTGTTCTGCGGCCGGCTTCCAGGTCGAAATATTGTGCCTTTGCCGGTGCAATACTAAAGCAGATTAAGAAAATCAACCCCAAAATAGGCAGAAGCGTAGTTTTATGAAGTACTTTGCTTAACAATTTTTTATAATTGAACTATTAAATTTAAACAAAAAGTTTAGTTACGTAAAACTATTATGAACAGAAGAGCTCTGATTATGACCCTGTTGCTGGCCGGGATGTTGGTGTTTATGTATGATAATGCCGGAGCAACCAAGATCAGAAAAAGAAAAATAAGAAAGCTTTTTAAGCACTCAGTCATCGTAAACGATCATTTCACGGGCTTTGCGCTATATGATATGGACGCAAAACAAATGATTTACGAGCTCAATGCTGATAAATATTTTACTCCGGCATCCAATACTAAATTATTCACTTTTTACACCTGCCTGAGAATGCTGGGAGATTCTATCCCGGCTCTAAGATACACTATTCATCATGACTCATTGCTATTTTGGGGTACCGGAGACCCGGCTTTTTTGCATAGTGAATTGAAAGGAAAAAAGGGGCTGGAGCTTTTGAAGAATTCGCCTCAGCAGCTATTTTTTGCATCCGGCCAGTATAAAAATGACTTTTACGGCAGCGGATGGGCATGGAACGATTATAATGATTACTACCAGGCGGAGATCAGCGAATTGCCTGTCCAGGACAATGTAGCTGTGGTTTATGCGGACCAAAATGGACAGCTGCAGATAGTCCCTTCGCGCTTAAAGCAGTACCTGAAATGTGACAGTAATTTCCGGCCCGCCTCGTTCAGGGTACAGAGAGACTTTTTGAATAACTGTTTTATATATCCGGCAATGAAAGTGCCCGCAAATTACCGCAAGGAAATACCATGGAAAACGAGCACTGAACTAACCCTGGGTCTGCTGCAGGATACATTGAAAAAAGAGGTAAAGGAAATCCATATGGCGCTGCCCGATAGCTCCGGAACTGTTTTTGACGCAAATGCCGATACCGTTTATAAACACATGCTTCAGGCCAGTGATAATTTTATGGCCGAACAGTTGTTGCTGGTATGTTCTGCCGTCAAATTCAGAACATTGAATGCCGATTCAGTTATAGCGTATTCAAAAGCGAAATATTTGAATGACCTGCCGCAGGCCCCGCAATGGGTCGATGGTTCAGGCCTTTCCAGATATAACCTGGTGACTCCTGCAAGCACGATAGCGCTGCTATGTAAAATATCGGACGAAATGAAAAATGACAGCCTGCTGCATAGTCTGCTGCCTGCCGGTGGGGTAGTTGGCACCATTAAAAGCGCATACAAGACGGATAAGGGTCAGCCCTTTGTCTGGGCCAAAACGGGATCATTGTCTAACAATTACAATCAAAGTGGCTACCTGGTCACCCGTAAAGGAAAAAGGCTGGCTTTTTCGTTCATGAATAACAATTTTACCAGGCCCACCCGCCAGGTGCGGGATGAGATGGTGCGCATCATGACTTATGTGCATGAGCATTTTTAGCCGTCCTGCAAGTGACCCATGATATCCGGATGCTGGGGAGGCAAACTACTCACTTCTTCTTCGACTTCAACCTGCTGTACATGCACCGCATATTCGGCTGGCTCAATACCCCTGCCCATTGCCTCGGCGTACACCTGTGTAAACTCAGCTCCCAGGTAAAGTATGATCGAGGTATAGTACACCCAGATCAATATAACGATAATCGAGCCCGCTTCGCCGTATGCAGATCCCTGGGCCGTGTACTCTATGTATAAACCGATAAGATACCGGCCGAACATAAAAAGCATAGCCGTAAATATGGCGCCGGCTCTTACGTCCTTCCATCGGATCTTCACGTCGGGCAGAAACTTAAATATGATACCAAACAGTACGGCGATTACCAGGAAAGTGATCACGTGATTGATCAGGCTAAAAACAGATACCATAAAATTATGCAGAAAGTGTTCCAGCTTGGTACTGATGGTTTTCATGATCAGATCAATGATCAGGGTCACCAGTAGCAGAAAGCCAACGCTTATGATGAGTGAAAACGATAAAAATCGATTCTGCAATAGCTTAACCCATCCCCGTTTGGGTTTAGCCTTAACGTTCCATATGATATTAAGCGAGTCCTGTATTTCTACAAACATGGTGCTGGCGCCTACTACCAGGATGGTGATGCCGATCAGCAGGGCCAGGCCGCTCTTGCCCGACAATTGCAGGTTTTTGATTGTTTCCTGGATTTGCAGGGCTGCCTGGCTGCCCACATACTGCTTGATGTGCGGATATAATCCGTTATTAATGGCGTATTGACCCAATACGAAACTTGATATCGATAAGGTCAGTATTAACAAGGGTGCGATTGAAAAAATAGTATAGTAGGCCAGTGACGCGCTCAGTTTGAGTCCATTGTCATTTATAAATCCGTCTACCGTTGCCAGTACAACTTTCCATAGCTCCCGGATAAAACCTTTGCTCAAAAACTTCATATCAAGTTAATAAGCTGTTTTTGAGAATTTTTGTTTACAAAAATGTGAAGCGCCGCAGCTTATGCGGCTTATTTGTGAGGCAGGCCGCTTTTAAGGGCACTTTGTGGAGAATTTTTGTGGAGAATAAATTTTTTGAACGTTAGGATTTATCGTCCGAAAACTTTTAAATTTATACCATGAGGTATCTTAACCCGGTAGCCGTAATCACTATACGGCCGTTGGGAGATCATAGTACTAAACTTTTAATTGTAAATTTTTTGGGAAAAAGCCGTTCTGCACGCAGAACGGCTTTATTCTTTTAATGGGCGTCGACCGGCATACTTACCTTGCCTTTCTTAAATGGCTGTAAGTATAATAATGGTATGGAGAAAAGCATGACCAGGCCCGAGAGCAGGTATGCATCATTGTAGGTTAACAGCAGCGATTGCCTTATCACAGCCCCCTCGATGGCCTGATAGGCCATATGGGTGGCATCGGTAAGGGATTTCCCCTTGGCCATAAAACCATGTGTAAGCAAATTCAGACGGTCAACAAATGCATTGTTGTATGGATTGATATTGCTTAACAGATTGTTACGGTGATCGGCTTGACGGATGTGGATAATCGTGGTCAGCGCTGCAATACCAAACGAACCACCCAGCTGGCGCATCATGTTATTTAAGCCTGCTCCCTGCCCGAGTTCTGGGCCCTTCAGTTCAGCCATGGCCAGGGTGGTAAGCGGAACAAATAACAGGGCCATACCTATGCCTCTGATCAGCAGCGGTATCAGCACGTTGATCTCACCGGTTTCCAAAGTCGAATTGCTCAGCATAAAGGTAAACAGGAAGAACATGATCATGCCGCCGGTTGCCATAAATTGAGCAGGGATACCTTTATTAAGCATTTTACCTATGAACGGCATCATCACGATGGTACATAGACCGCCCGGAAAGAGAAGTTCACCGGTCTGCTGGGCCGTAAAGCCGAGCAGGTTCTGACAGAATACCGGAAATACAAAGACCGAGCCGTACAAACCAAATCCCAATACAAAGGACGTAAACATCCCGACGGCGAAACTTCGATGCCGCATGATACTAAAGTTTACGATCGGGTGGTCCGTACTCAGCTCCCGCCAGATGAACAGAAGCGTACCCATGACTGCAGCAATGGTAAGTACCAGAATATAGGTTTTCGAGAACCAGTCCTCAGACTCGCCTTTTTCCAAAATGGTTTGCAAACTGCCTACAGCGATTGCCAGCAGCAGAATGCCCCACCAGTCGATGGGCTTGCCTTTGGCGTCGCGGGGCGTTTTGCGTATAAAGGTATAGGCAAAGAACGACGCGACTGCGCCAACAGGGATGTTCACATAAAATATCCATTGCCACGAGGCGTGGTCGGTAATAAAGCCACCAATAGTAGGGCCTACTGTAGGTCCCACAACGGCCCCCAGACCAAACAGCGCTGTAGCGGTGCCAATCTGTTCCCTTGGCCATGTCTCCAGCAAAATCGCCTGGGCCGTGGAAATCAGACCACCGCCGGCCAGGCCCTGCAATATCCTGAACGCAACCAGTTCGCCCAGCGTATGCGAGTTACCGCAAAGGAAGGAGGCTATAGTGAAGATGATAATGGAGGCAAGAAAATAATTCTTTCGCCCGAAATAACTGCCCAGCCATCCTGACATGGGCAATATGATCACGTTCGCCACCGCATATCCGGTGACAACCCAGGCAATGTCCTCCAGGGTTGCGCCCAGGTTGCCCTGTATCTGCGGCAGTGATACATTCACGATCGTAGTATCAATCAGCTCGAGAAGCGAGGCCGATATCACCGTTATCGTGATGATCCATTTTTTAAAACCTGTTTCGGCCATTGGTTTTAGTTTTTATAGATAACTGATACATCAACGCTCATGCCAGGACGCAATTTTGCCATGGTATCCTTGTCAGCATCGATCTTTATTTTTACAGGTACACGCTGTACCACTTTCACAAAGTTTCCCGTTGCATTGTCCGGAGGCAGCAGTGAAAATTTCGCGCCGGTAGCGGGGGAGAAGTTATATACTTCACCATTTAATTTCAGGTCAGGATAAGCATCCACCTTGATTTCAACCTTTTGACCATTTTTTAAGTTGGTAAGCTGCGTTTCTTTAAAGTTGGCAGTGACGTAAAGGCTATTTTCGTTAACTATTGAAAATAAGGTCTGACCCGCCTGTACAAGCTGGCCAACCTGAATGTTCTTTTTTGACGCTATGCCGCCTGAAGGTGCCTGTATTGAAGTATAGGACAATTGCAGTTTTGCAAAATCAATGTCAGCAACGCGCTGGCTTACACCTATATTGGTGACATTTAATTGGTTGCGGCTTGTGCCTATTTGCTCAAGGGCTGCTCTGTACTGATCCTGGGCAGCACGGTAATTGGCCTCTGCAACATCCCGGTCAGACTTTATCTGATCAAATTGCTGCTGGGTAACAGAACCGTCTTTTACCAGGTTGGCATAACGCGCATAGTCCTTGTTCGCTTTTTCAAGTTTTGCTTCAGCTGAAGTTACCTGTGCCTTTGCACTTGAGGAACTGGCTGTAGTGCTGATGATCTGCGACTGGCCTACACCGATACCTGCGCTTGCAGTTTGTTTTGCAGCCAATGCCTGTTCAACGCGCAGTTTATAATCGCGGTCGTCCAGTTTTACCAATACCTTGCCTTTTTCGACATGGCTGTTTTCTTCAAAAAAGATGCTGTCAACATAACCGCCTACGCGGGCAACAACCGGGCTGATGTCGGCGTCGATCTGTGCATCGTCCGTATCAATGTGTTTGCTGTAATATATATATTCCTTTATCCCGAATACGATACCGACTACGAGTACAACGCCTAGTATAATGGGGATTACTTTGCTGGGTTTCTTTTGAGTTTCTTGTTCTTGTGCCATTGTTTGGGGATATTTATTTTTTAAGTTTTCCGGTTGATTTTAATAATGCGTAATAGGCCAGTCCTGCATCGGCTTTGGCTAGTTCCAGGTCTATTTGTGCTTTGAACAGCAATGCCTGTGCATCGGCTCTGTCTGTGGCCGAGGCGATGTTACTCTTATATTTTGATTCGAGTATTTTGTCATTTTCTGCAGCCTGATCGATCGAGGTCTGCAATAAGGTGATCTTGTTAATCGCCTCCATGTAATTTTGATAGCTGCTATTTACGTCCTTGCGAATATTATCTGCAGTAATTCCCTGGTTAATGGTAACCTGGTTATGCTGGATCTTGGCTTCTGCCACTTTATTTTTGTTGGTCCACATGGATGAAAAGTTCCATGAAAGGCTTACACCCAGGGTAATGGGCGTAATATAATTTCCGGTCTTAGGCAGCGGGTCAGCGTTAATGTTTACATAATAACCTGCTAGCGATCCGGCCAGTGTCGGAAGCTGATTGGCTTTTACGCTTTTGATGTTCGTTTCAGCAACTTTGGATTGTAACACCAATTGTTGTACTTCCTGGCGGTTCATCATGGCCGTATCAATATAACTGCTGAGCGAGGCCAACTGGCGATTGTCTTCGATGATCTGTTCAATATTAATATTGGTGGTCTCCGGAAGGCCCAGCATAATATCCAGGTTATAGTTGATTATCTTTCGGTTATTCTCCAGGTCTATTTGAGTCAGCTGCACATTTGCGCGCTGCAGCTGGAATCGAAGGACATCATTTTTGGTAACCAGTCCCTGGTCAAAAAATCTTTGTGACTGATGGATCTGCTGATCAATTGAATTCAGGTTCTGTGTCACAACTTTCTCACTTTGTATCACTTTATACAGGCCGTAAAATGACTGTATGACATCATAGGTGATCTCGTCTCTGTTTTTGTCGGCATCCAGCTTCGACACTCTAGTTAAAAGGTCCGTTGATTCCCGGGCATAACGAAGTTTTCCACCGGCATAGATGGTTTCATCCACGGATGCGATACCGAGATAAGCATTGGCTTGCTTTGGCAAATAGATGGTCTGATCGCCAAGACCCACGGCGTTGGCCGGTATCTGAGCGCGGTCATAGGTAACACTTGCTTTACCACTGGGCAACGCATTGTCCTTGGCTTGATTGTATTGAGAAACGGCCTGGTCAATTTTTGATTGGGACAACTTTAAAGTCTTGCTGTTTTGAATGCCCAGGCCAATGGCTTCATCCAGCGTTAAGGTTCTGTCCTGTGCCTGCGCCGGTTGTACCAGGACCAGCACTGCAATCAGGGCCGCCGCTACAGCGGGCAGGTAGTGTGCCATTTTAGCAAATGGCTTTGCGGTTAGGGGTTTATTTATTTGTGTTATCATGTTCAATCACTAAGTATGCTTTTAACAGTCTTTTCATATACGTCTGGATACGCGGTTTCAGGCGTTCTTCCAGAAGCTTTTCATCTTCTATATCATATCCAAGCACGACCGAAGACAAATGAGGGGCATTGATTATAAAATTCTTGGTTCCGTAAATTGTGGCCGTAACCATTTGCATATCAATGTCCTTGTGGAATTCGCCACGTTCAATACCTTCCTGCATTATCTTGTGCAGTTCAGCTATATTTTTCGATAATATTTCGGTTATTTTATCAGCAAGTTCGCCCCTGCGGTGCATCGACATTTCCTGGTAAAGCATTTTTTGGAAACAGTTGTTGTTCACCACCCGCTGGGCATAGATCTCAATGTACCTTTCGATTTTGTTCCAGGCGGTTGTGCTTTCATCATTGCCGATGTTTTGCAGCAGGTTTTGAAAAGAAATGATCTTGCGGTTAAAAACTGCCAGGAACAATCCTTCTTTTGAACCGAAATAATAATTCAGCATAGCCATGTTTACGCCCGCTTCGCCCGAAATCGTCCGGGTGGAAGCACCATCAAATCCGAGTTCCGAAAAAACCTTTTCGGCAACATCCAGGATGTGATCTTTCTTGTCTATTTTGTCCTTATCCATTTCTTTATTCCGGGACAAAATTAATCAATCGATTGATTATGCTAAAATGATTTTTGTTATTTTATTGTAAGGTTTTGATTATCATAATATAAATTGAATCAGGCGATCGATTAATTGTTAAATATTTGATGTAACAGTTTTGTTTTACATTTGAATAGTTAAAAACGCCTGCCTATCTTTCGCTATTTATATGAAACTTACCCTTTTATCTGTTATATTTTTATTGACCGTTGGTCGCGTGCTGGCGCAAACGGCACCGCCTTCCGACGTGGCAACCATCGGTCAGAATTTAAAAAAGCTCGACGTTTTGGGTAGTGTGCTATATGTAGCCGCGCACCCTGACGATGAAAATACCCGCCTGCTGGCATACCTGGCGCAGGAAAAGCATTACCGTACCGGCTACCTGTCTATGACGCGGGGCGATGGCGGCCAAAATCTGATCGGTAATGAGCAAGGCGAGCTCCTGGGTCTGATACGTACGCAGGAACTGCTGGCCGCACGCAAGGTCGACGGCGCAGAACAGTTTTTTACCCGGGCCGTAGATTTCGGTTTCTCCAAAGGACCCAAAGAAACGCTGGATTTCTGGAACCAGGAAAAAGTATTGGGTGATGTAGTTTGGGTGATACGCAAGTTCAGGCCTGATGTCATCATTTGCCGTTTCCCTACAACCGGTGAAGGCGGACATGGCAATCATACCGCCTCGGCCATTCTGGCCCAGGAGGCATTTACGGCGGCGGCTGATCCAAAGCGTTATCCTGAACAATTAAAATATGTGCAGGTATGGCAGGCAAAACGCCTGATGTGGAACACCTTTAATTTTGGCAATACCAATACAACGGCACCCGACCAGTTTAAGATAAATGTAGGCGTGTATAATTCTTTATTGGGTAAAGGATATGGGGAACTTGCTGCAGAAAGCCGTTCGAATCATAAAACTCAGGGCTTTGGTGCGGCAAGACAGCGGGGTGATGCATATGAATATTTTAAAACGATTTTCGGAGATGCTCCCAAAGATGATCTGATGGATGGCGTGAATACCACATGGAGCCGGGTAAAGGGCGGTGAAACCATCGGCAACGAAATCGGAGCTATCCGCAAAAAATTTGATGCTGATCATCCCGAGAAGTCGGTGCCCGATTTAGTAAAAGTTTATACCGAGGTTGCCAAAATCAGCGATACTTATTGGTTAACCCAGAAAAATAAAGAGTTAAGTGACCTGATAGCCGCCTGTGCGGGGCTGTGGTTTGAAAGTTATGCCGCCGAGGAGACCTACGGACTAAATGACAGTATAGAAGTGCGTTCACAGGTGCTGGACAGATATAGCGACAAAGTGCAGTTGTCACAGGTCGACGGCCTCCATTTTGATAATGGCGGTAAGGTTATCCCGGCCAATGAGGTGCAAACGTATAACAGCAAGATTTTGGCCGAAAAAATTACCCAGCCTTACTGGCTGGAACAGACGCATGGAATAGGTTCATATACCATCAAGGACGAACTCAAGGTTGGTAATCCCGAAAACCCGGATATGCCCAATGTGAAATATGCCTTTATCATTGAGGGGAAGCGCATTGAATTTGACCGCCAATTGGTATATAAATATACGGATCCGGCTAAGGGCGAAATTTATCAGCCTGTCCAGGTGGCCCCACCGGTAACTGCCAACATCCAGGGTCAGGTTTATATCTTCAATTCGCAGCAGCCACAAACCATACAGGTAAAATTAAAGAGCTTTAAAAATGGCATCAGCGGCAGCGTCCGCCTAAATGCCCCTGAAGGATGGAAAGTGAATCCCGAGAGCGTAAATTTTCAGAACAAGTCTAAAAATGATGAATGGGAACAGGATTTCACGTTAACGCCAGCCGGCGGTAAATCGCAAACGGGCCGTCTGGAGGCACAGGTTACCCTGGGCATGGGTCCAAAAGTGTATAATCAGGGTATCTTATCCATCCATTATAATCATATTCCGAATATCACCATCTTTCCGCCCGCACAGGCAAGACTGGTGGAGCTTGATATGAAGATCGCGGGGCGGAAGATCGGCTATATTGACGGCGCAGGAGACCTGGTTGAGGATGCCTTGCGGCAGGTGGGTTATCAGGTACATGATCTGAAAGAAAATGAGATACTTAACGGCGACCTTTCGGTATACGATGCCATTGTAGTCGGAGTACGGTCATATAATATAAATCCGCGCCTTGCCCTTGAGCAGCCCAGGCTAATGGAATATGTAAAAAACGGCGGAAACCTGGTGGTGCAATATAATAACAGCAATGGTTTGGTTACCAAGCAGATCGGGCCCTATCCGTTCAAGGTGGTGAATGAACGTGTAACCGATGAGAACGCGAAAATCACCATTCTTGATGAGAATAACCCCGTATTGAACTACCCCAACAAGATAGGTCCATCTGATTTTGATGGCTGGGTGCAGGAGCGAGGCTTATATTTTACAAAGGATTCCGACCCGCAATATCAGAAAGTATTGCAAATGGCTGATCCCGGTGAAGCGCCAAAAGACGGCGCGCTGATCACTGCGCAATATGGCAAAGGACGTTTTATTTATACCTCGCTCGCGTTTTTCAGGCAACTGCCCGCAGGCGTTCCGGGAGCGTACAGGTTGTTCGTTAATATACTGAGCAAGCCAAAGGTGAACCCCTGAGTATAGAGGGCTGAGCTATGGCCGGAGCGGGCAGCAAGCGATATGTCCCTTGCAAAACAGGATGATTGCGCAGTTTACAAGCGTAAATTGCGCAATCAATTAAAATTAAAATATTGATTTCAATACAGAAAAAATTACTTTTGCACTCTGTAATAAGCATTATCATGGCACATCATCACAAAGAAGAAGAAAAAGAGATCAACTTTAACGCTTTATATTACCTGGTTGGTCTGGTTTGCGGCCTGGGTACCGGCGCAGTAATCGACAAAGGTATTACCTGGATAATAGTTGGTGGTGTTTTAGGGTTATTGACAGCGGCTTTATTTTTAAGCGTATTTGTCAGAGGCCGTGAGCAACGTTGATCCTGAGTTACCCTCATTCATAAAAAACTGGAACCAGTTTTACGGTATCGTTATCGTATGGCTGGTTTTTTTAATTATTGTATTTTGGCTCATTACCCTGGCGTTTAAATGAGCTTCAACGGACTGGATCGTTATTAGTTGTTACCCTGCTTACCATTGTCATTTATGGCATATGGAAAAGCGGGAAGAACCAAAACATCGATCAGTTCCTGGTAGGCAACCGTTCGATGCCCTGGTACACGGTTGGTTTATCGGTAATGGCCACGCAAGCCAGCGCCATCACCTTCTTATCGGCCCCCGGCCAGGCATATGCTGACGGGATGCGCTTCGTGCAATTCTATTTCGGCTTGCCGCTGGCCATGATCGTGCTGTGTACAACTTTTGTACCCATGTTCGCCGGCTAAAGGTCTACACGGCCTATGAGTTCTTAGAGCAGCGCTTCGATTTGAAAACGCGCGCGCTTACCGCCTTTTTGTTTCTCGTTCAGCGGGGACTGTCCACGGGCATCACGATTTACGCACCATCCATTATCCTTTCCACTATATTAAATATCAACACGGTTTATACCACGCTTTTTATAGGCGGACTGGTGATATTTTATACCGTTTACGGCGGCACGAAAGCGGTCAGCTATACCCAGTTACTGCAAATGAGCATCATCTTTCTGGGGATGTTCCTGGCTGGAATCGTCATCGTGAATTTGCTGCCTTCGGGTGTCGGCTTTAGTAAGGCGCTGCATATGGCTGGTAAACTCGGCCGGATGAACGTGATTGATTGGAAGTTCGACCCCAAAAATCAATATAATGTATGGAGCGGGCTCGTCGGTGGTTTCTTTTTGCAGCTGTCGTATTTCGGCACCGACCAAAGCCAGGTCGGAAGGTATCTAACGGGCAGTTCAATCGGCCAAAGCCGCCTGGGACTGATCATGAACGGATTGATCAAAATACCGATGCAGTTTTTGATACTGCTGATCGGCGTACTGGTTTTTGCCTTTTACCAGTTTAACCCCCCGCCGCTTTTCTTTAACAGATTTGAAGTGCAGCAGGTAAAAGCCGGAAAATATTCCGGGCAGTATAACGACCTTGAGAAAAAATACACGGTCGCTTTCGCCGGCAAAAAAGCCAGCGCCGAACAGTTGTCCAATGCACTGGAAAGCGGTGACGAGCATAAGATCGCTGACGCACGTAATGCGCTGAAAGCAGCCGACAAGGAGCAAATGGCCATCAGGAAAGATGGCATCGAGCTGATGAAAAAAAATAACAGCGGGGCGGATACCAATGACACCAATTACGTTTTTCTGAATTTTGTGACCCATTATTTGCCGCGCGGGCTGATCGGGCTGCTTATTGCCATTGTGTTTTTGGCTTCCATGGGTTCGACTGCGAGCGCGCTCAATTCGCTGGCCTCAACCAGTGTAGTAGATATTTATAAACGCACCGTCAATCCCGGGGCATCTGATAAGACCTACCTCAACGCATCAAGGCTGGCAACGGTTTTTTGGGGGCTGGTCTGCGTAATGATGGCATTATATGCCAGTAAAATGGGTAACCTTCTGGAGGCAGTAAATAAGCTGGGCTCCTATATTTACGGCACGATTCTCGGGGTTTTTGTAGTGGCTTTTTTTCTTAAAAGGATACGCGCTACGCCGGTATTTATTGCTGCCGTTATGGCTGAAATAATCGTCTGCCTGATGGGCTATTACCAGGTCATTGCTTACCTATGGCTTAATGCCGTCGGTTGTGGTCTGGTGATCCTGATTGCCGGTTTGCTTAATGTCCTGTTAAAGGAAAAAAAAATGCTGATCGGGACCGAATAATGGCCCGCTTATGAACCAGAAAGGGCGATTGTAAAAATTACGTTACGACACAATACGTCTAAAAAATCGATTTACCTTTAGTTAAATAATAGCATTAAAATTAATTAGAAAATGGCTGGGCGCGAGGTTCGGCCGTTTTCGTTTATAGGCGAATGCTGCTATTAACTTTTAGTTTAAGTGCGGCGATTTTGTCAAAAAACGGTGGATGGGCGAAGGGGGATAGGGGCCATCCAGGCAAGTGCAGCGCTAAACTGCACTTGCTTAAATAGAGATCAGATCAGTTTTTCGCCTGATCGACCACACCCTGATTCAGGCGCTCATATTCTTTATCTTTTTGGTCCTGTGCAAGTCGTACACCCTGCTGAGCAGTTGCCAGTGCAGCGGCTTTGTCGCCCATTTTTAACTGGATACGCGCTTTCCAGACCTTATAAAATGGTGATGTAGGTTCATTCTTTTCGGCCGTTGTAATCCATTCCAAAGCCTTTTTCATGTCCTTATCGTGCTCATAATAATACAGCGCGGCTTCAAAATAAGGCCTGGTATCCTTGTTCATTACCTCGTCGATATTGGCCATTACCTTGGAGTCAACATCGGTGCTGATGTGAAACGCGAATGAGCTGTTTTCCCAGCGCATCTCCAGCTCGCATTTGGTTTGGTCCACATCGTTGAACTGCATGGTCAGCGTTTCCGTAGGATCGGTGTGATGAATGGTTTTTACCTTAAAGCGCAGGATATCATCGGCCTGCTTGTAGGTGTAAGCTCCCCATTGATTTGCTGTTTTGTTCAAAATAACGGTCCATTCGTCCTTATCGGGGATTGAAAACAAACCGTATTCCCCGGCAGGCACTTTTGTACCTTCAATAGTCACATCATCGGTAAATTTGATGGTTGTGGCTGCATTGGCACCCGTGCGCCACACGACGCCGTAGGGCTCCAATGTCCCGAAAATCTTGCGTCCTTTAACATTTGGACGCGAGTACGTCAGGGTGATCTTGCCCAGACCAAGCTCTTGAACGATAGTTTGGCTGGAACTCAGCTGTGGTGTTTTAAGCACCTGGGCATGACTGGCCGATGAGGTGCATGCCAGCAGCATGGCAACTAAAAAGTAAGATAGACGTTTCATTAGTTTTTGGTTTTATAATACTAAGATATAATTATTACGTGTAAGTGATGGACAAGGGTTGCTATTGACAATTTAAAACGGTTAACTTTGTATATGCTCAAAAGATCGGTTGCAATCGTATTGATGATGCTGTATTTAGGTACGGTGTCCGGATTTGCGCTGAATCTGCATTATTGTTTTAACCGGCTTGCCTCGGTGAACATCGATGCGCCCGCTGGCACTTGTGTAAAGGTTTTGAAAAGCAGCAGGATGAAATGCTGCAAGGACAAACACGTTGACGTAAAAGTTAAAGATGCCCATCAGAACGGTTCACTTTCGTTTTGGGCCAAGTCCCTGCCGGTTCACCTGCCTGTAGCTTTTTTCGCCTATTTTTCGCCGCTTGTAAGGCTTGCACCATGTGCTGCCTTATCCCCCAGCGGACCTCCGGCGCCGGATATTCCGCTTTTTTTAAGAAACTCCGTTTTTAGGATCTGATCAGCCAATCGCTCGAATTGTCTGCGGCAAATTATTGCTGCCGGTTTATTTTTTAACGATTAATTCTGATCAACATGAAAACCCTTAAAATATTTATCATACTCATTATTTCTTCTATCAGCGCCAGGGCTCAATTTAGCAGCGCGGAATTGCAGGTAAGCGGACTTACCTGCTCGATGTGTTCCAAAGCGACCGAAAAATCACTGCGTACGCTTACTTTTATAAGTGAAGTGAAGGCCGATCTGAACCGCAATGTATTCCTGATCACATTCAAAAAAGATTTTCCTGTAAACCTGCAGGAGATAAGTACCAAGGTTCAGAATGCAGGCTTTTTCGTAAATAGCCTAAAGGCGACTTTCAATTTCGATAAGGTAAAGGTAAGTAACAATACCTTCGTTTATTCGGGTGATACTTACCGCCTGGTAAACGGAGGTGACAAACCGCTCAATGGAGATATCCAGGTTACCGTCGTTGATAAAGGCTTTGCCCCGGCCGCGGTTTATAAGAAATACAGCACCCTGGATAAAGCGGAAACCGGTCGACTTTATCATATAATCATATAATTTTCAAATCTGTACAGACATGAAGATTTTATGGTTCACTGTTTTCCTGACGGGAATAACAGCTCCTGCTTTTTCGCAGGAATTATATGTCAGCACGGAGCCGGCCAGCAATATGGCTACGCATTCGGTCGGTATCCGGATGGAGAATCAGGGCTATTTTAGCCCGGAATATAAAAATCGTACAACAACGGAAATCATGTACGGTGCCACCAGGAACCTGATGGTGCATGGTGCAATGTATATTTCTGACTATTACGGGAACAGCCAGCATTTTGAAGGTGGGAGCGTATACGCGAAATACCGGTTCCTGTCCATAGATTCGGTTCAACAACATTTCCGGGGAGCAGTTTTTGCCAAGGTTTCCGCCGTGAGCAATCCGCTGATTAATCAGGAAATAGCACTCGAGGGTGACAACAGCGGCTTTCAGACAGGCCTGGTGTTTACCAGGCTCATGCACAAACTCGCCATTTCCGGATCGGCCAGCTATCTGCACGCTTTCGATAATGTCGGTGGAAATCCTTTCCCCGAAACCAATGCCCGAAATGCAGTCGCTTATTCCTTGTCTGCGGGGTATTTGCTTTTTCCCCGAAAATATCAGAATTACAACCAGGTAAATGTCAATGTTTACGCCGAACTGCTCGGCAAGGTAAATCCAGGGTATGGGCAAAACTATTTAGACGTGGCGCCCGCCTTGCAGTTAATATTTAACAGTACGTTCAGAGTCGATTTTTCATACCGCGCTCCCATCTGGAATAATATGACGCGAACCAGCCAGAACACCTATTTGGTCAGGCTGGAGTACAATTTGTTTAATGTTTTTTAGCCGGCGCCGGGGTCCTCAGCATGATAAACCTGGCATCGGAGCAACAGGCAGGATTTGAGACATGTTGCCGTATTAACCGCCGTAAAACAGCTAATATTAAAAAAGCCGAACAACAGGCCGGATAAATGTGTTAATCCGGAATAAACAAAAGCATATGACAGATCCGGAAAACAAAATTCCTCTGGATGATTCTGAAGATTCAGATCCCGGAGATCAGCAAAGTCAGCAGGATGTACACTCCAATGGCCTGGATGAACATTTCGATTCCACAACAGAAGAAAGTGCTCCTGCTATAGACCTGCTCAAGCAGGCCTCCGACGCTGCTGAGGCATCTTTTACCCTGGATGTAGAGAAAGGCCTTGCACCCAAAACAGATAACAAGGAGAAAAAATAGCTGTAAATAGGACTATTCCATTATATTTGAGTGACAGATATAATGGAATAGCTTATGAACCTAAATCAAACTAAAGCCAATATCGCCGTTATCCTTGCGATGGTCGTACTGGCTTCATGCGGAACCAAACCCGTAAAAAGCGGCAGCGCCAAAGATTCCCTGGCAATTGAGGGTACCTGGCAACTTTTGAACGGAACAACTATCCAGAAAAAAGATACCGTTATAACGGACTACAGCAAAAATCAGAAAGCAATAAAAATCATCAACGGCTCGCATTTTTGTTTTTTGATCCATGATTTGACCAAAGGCAAGGGTCCTTCGCCATTTTTTAGTTCAGGCGGCGGTAAATACACCCTGGCAGGCGATAAATACACCGAATACCTTGAGTTTTGTAATGACCGCCAATGGGAAAACAATAAATTTGAATTTACTGTTACCATAAAAAATGATACGCTGGTTCAGCAGGGTATCGAGAAAATCGACAGCATTGGGGTAAATCGGATAAACATCGAAAAATATATCAGGGTAAAGCCGATTTAAGCCTGCGCCGGCCTGTTATTTTCTGCTGCTGTCTCTGCCTGTATTGATAACCGTATTTCGGAAAAGCCCGGAAATAAGGGATGGGTCATTTGGGCTGCAGTATAAAAATATTTGGTCCATTGCGGGAGGATCTCCCTGGTGGATTTGAATGAAAAATATTGTTTAAAGATATTTTACCTTTAAAGAAACCAATTTGATCCCATTCTATTTTTTTACCACCAAATCGAACGAATATCTGTATACTTACGTTTAACATAAACGAAAGAAATTTTAGATAGCTTTATGATTTATTTTTAGTGCGTAAAGGGTTAATAAGCCAATTACATATGAGGGAGATAATGGATAAATATCATAGGTTAAGACAAAAAGACGACTGGCATCTTAACCAGCATATTGATGTAAAGGACGTTTCTAAAAGAACGTATCAGCTTGGTTTGGCTACTTTATTCACGGGAGTGGCCCTTTCAATCTATACTGCCTACATTGGCCTGTATGTCTCTTCCTTCGTAAGTGCCTGTTTTTGTTTTGCTATCCTGATGGTGATCCTGTTAAAATATCATGGTGATATTGATAACCTGACTATTTTTATTGTGACCATCGTGAGTGCCATGCTTATTGCAACGGCCGCAATTGAAGGCCTCCGGTCAAACCAATACCTTTATTTCTTCCCCTTAATGGTATCGGTCCCAATCATCGTCGACCTGAAGCAAACCCAGTACAAGGAATCCTTTATTTATATAGGCATCATTATCTTTTCATTTCTTGCCAGTCTTATTATTGGTCAGACGGTTCATCCCCTGGAAGATTTTACGCCGTCCCAGATCACCAAGCTTTCATTCGTCAACAATCTTATCGCCATTTTATCCACCATCGTTTTTGCGGTGGCCTATATCTTTTTTGAAAAGAAATACATCAATGAGCTGATGGCTCGAAATAACAAGGTGATCGAAGCGCGGACCCAATTTCTGGCTACCATGGGCCATGAACTGCGTACTCCGTTAAATGGAATAATAGGCGTAGTCAATCTGTTAAAACAGCAATCGCGGGATGAGCAGCAGGAGGAATATTTCCAGATACTGAAATACTGCTCGGACCACATGCTGCAGCAGGTAAACAATATCCTGGATTTCAACAAAATTGAAGCCGATAAACTGGAAATTCACCCGGTTGAACTTAACCTGAAACAATTTTTGCTGAATGTAGGGATACCATTTACGACACTCTTTCTGGAAAAGGGCCTGGAACTTAAAATAAACATCGATCCAAAACTGGATGTGGAAGTGATGGCCGATGACGTGCGTATGGTTCAGATATTTAATAACCTTTTCTCCAATGCGCTGAAGTTTACCGATAAAGGGTATGTGCAGCTGGATGTGGTGTGCAAGAGCAAGGACAAAAATTCGATAGAAGCCGCATTCAGCATTGAAGATACCGGTATCGGAATAGCCCAGCACGATCAGAAGAAAATTTTTGAAAGCTTCTGGCAGGTATATGACGAGGATACTAAAAAGTTTGTAGGCACCGGTCTGGGTCTTACCATCTGCGTGCGTTTGCTGAGGCTCATGGGCTCTAACCTGGTACTGACCAGTGAAAAGGGCAGGGGAAGTAAATTCAGTTTCAATCTAAAATTGGAATATGCGGCAAAACTGCAAAAAACCGCCAGGAACAAGGCCGCCCCTGAAAGTGACCTCTCTGGTATAAAAATACTGCTGGTCGAAGACAACCAGATTAATATGATGGTGGCCAAAAAGGTGCTGGCCAACTTTAATGCCGATGTAACACCGGCTTTTGACGGTCAGCAGGCACTGGACAAAATAAAAAGCGGAGGGGTATTCGATATCATTCTGATGGATCTGGAAATGCCGGTGATGAACGGGTATACTGCCATTCATGAAATTAAAAAACTGAACCCCGATATTCCCGTGATCGCCTTTACGGCTTCGCTGGTTGATAAAAAAATGCTCGCCGATTTGATTGAAAGCGGATTTGTTGATTGTATGCTGAAGCCTTTTCAACCACTCCAGATGCTGGCAAGTATCAAAAAATATCTCAGTCGACCCTTACAGCCCGTGGCTTAACGGGCTATTTGAGCGATCCAAGAAAAGGACTGGTCTGTAAAAACAGGCTGAAATTATCCGGCTTGTTGATCACGTTATTGTGCTCATGCAGGCTATGGATGTAAACCAGCCTGTTACCGGCCAGCATCTGCGGCGTCATGGCTACTTCTTCTGACTCGAGATAAGGAATATTTTCTGCGGCCAACAGCTTTACCATGTTATGTGTCTCCTGGTCGGTGCCGCCATGGTCTGTATACAGATCAATAAAACGGTGATGAATATCTGCCTTTATCCAGTCCATGTATTTTTCAGTTTCGCCGTATAGTGCGTCAAAAAGGATGGCCTCGTCAATGCTCATGCCGCCGTTTTGGATAATGCGCGCCATTACCCGGTAAGCTCCGCTATGCCCGGCAAGCAATATATGTCCGCTGCTGCATCCGGCAGGGATCAGATGCTGCGCTTTCAGCCCGGTTAACACATCACTGACCAGGGCCTTAAATACACCGGGATTTTCAAGCTTACCGCCATAACTGTCGGGCGAATCCCTGGCCGTTTCCGCTAATACCAATACGGCATTGCGCCGGGAGTCCATGAACTGCCTGGTAAGCTCATAAAAGTCCGCCGCATTGTCCACATTGTTGCGCCAGCCGTGGAACCAGAACAGGATATCCACGTTTTTGCTGGCGTCCAGGTGCCGGGGCGCAATGATGAGTACTGTGCTGTCATGATAGTGCCCGGCTGCCGTGTACAGCACACTGTCGTATACATGTCCGCCAGCCCGCGCCGTATCAGGAAAAGCGGTATGGGATGATTGGATGTGAAAGATGACAGCATCGTTTTTATCCTGAGCAAAGCAACGTTTGCACAGCAGCAAACCGATTGGTATCATACACCAGACAGGTATTTTCATTGTAACAGGGTTAATTCTTAAATATAGACATTGCAATGCTTTTGTCAGGCATTTTTATTCATTTGCGAATAATAGGCCGATAAGCGGTAAAAGGCATCCTTTGCCACCCAGGGCATCCCTTTATACGAATCCCCTGAACCCTCAGCAAGTGGTTTTACAATTCCCAGGCTTGCCAGGTCCAGGTCTTGCGTCGGCTCATCGCTATGTTTGTACATGGGATTGACGAAAGTAAACACAAATGCTCCGAAGACGTTTTCCTTTTTCAAAAGGTCCAGTACCCCGGTTATATAGCGGGCCTGTTCGGATTCGTCTCTTTGGTATTTCCCCCTGATCACCGTTTTGCCACTTGCGTCCACTTCGGTAATTGCCCAGCCCATCGGACCTTTTTCCGCCGCACCCCTGTAGGCGCAGCAGCCAAATTCAAGCACCGCTACGGGTTTATTAAATTTATAATAGCCCTGCAGTTGTTTTAGGTAAAAGGATTTGTTGAAAGATGCCAGGTAATGGTCAATTCCCACGATGTCAAATAATTCCCAGTCTATTTTTTCCCAGGTGCCTGCTGCGTAGGTAAGCTGTCCGCCAAAATGTGATTTTACGGCCTGTGCGGCGTCGCTCAGAAACCGGTTCAGATTCCTGTGCATCGATTTTTTCAATCCGAGCATATTGAGAACCATATTCCATGGCCTGAACAGGTTTTCCATTCTCTCGTACAGGGTTGTGCCTTTTACAAAGCCGCTTAAAAAGAGCGAATATTCGCAGCCTGCGACAAATATAATGTTTGGGTATTTTCTCCTCAGAACTTCAGCAGCTACCGCGCAGTCCGTCAGATAGCTTATAGTCTCCTGGCCGGTCGCTTCCGGGCAGGCCGGAGAAAACCAGACCTGGAGGCCTGCTTCCAACGCAAATTCTGATGCCCTGGACAAGCGGCCGACCTCGCATCCCGAGATTCGGATGGCGTCGCAGTGCAGGTCATGCCGGATTATTTCAATTTCCTTTTTGACAACCAATTCGTCAAATACAGGGCGGCTGAGCGTGCCTTTTTTAAAAGGAGTGCCGACATCATAATTTATTCCGCGCAACATGCCTTCAAAATTATAAATCTTCTGTCAAAAACCCGGCGGAGGGTTCGTGGTTTTAAAGACTTGAATGGACCGTAGTTTTCGCCGTATCCTTGCGCAGTTTTAAGCTATCTGCCGGGATGGCTTTGGCGGTTTTGAGCTGCTGTAGCGCCAGATAAGTCTTCTGCCAGTCTATTTTATTTTTCTTGAACTCGTTTGATTTGGTAGTCGTATCTCCTTTGGCATAGAAATCAAGAATATTATCCTGAAGTGGATGCGTGAGACCGGCGAATTTTTTGTCCTGCAGATTAATCAGCAGCAGGCTATAGGTTTGATCGGTAAGACCATACTCTCCCTGTACGGTATTTTTTCCGGTATCAAAATCGATATTGGCAAAACCCTGTTTGCTGCCCTGCTGCAGCTCAGTTAAAGTATTCCGGTAATAGACCAGGACGGTATCAAAACTCCTGATGAACAACTTTTCTCCTTCTGGCCCGGGGGGAGAAAAGCGGAGTTCCCTCAGCGGTCCGATTTTAGGGGCGATCTTGATAAAAAATGCCATGACCTCATTCCCGAAACCGGGTGTTTCGTGCTCAGCGCCATATTTTTTATAATATTCTTTCTTCTTTATTTTATAGTGGAATTTCCGGCTGGTCATATCGGGATAGGTCTCCCTTATTTCGCTCTTTTTTGCCGCCCAGGCGTCCCTGGTCAAAGCAGGGAGCAGGCTCTTGACGGCCCATCTGAAACTTGCAATCGTCTTGTCAAGTTTGCCGTCGAAAACCTCCTCGAGGTCCTGGCCGTAAGTAAGCAGGAAAGCCCTTTCCAAAACAGGCTTGGACACATTAAAATCTATAAAATCATGGTATTCCTGGGAGGCATAATTGCCGCGCGCAGTCTGCAGCACGTCAAAGCCGAATTCCATCCGGCTATGATTGATCGGGTCCTGTTCGTAAGTAACAACCTTTCCGAACTTCTTTCCGACCTTTGGGTAAACAATGGGCTCGGCGAGGTTTGTAGCCAATGAATGGCCGTACTTATCGGTGAGGTAGTGCGAAAGAGCGCCCAGGGCAAAAGCGTATTCATCCAGATTCTGGGCATTATAGATCAGGCTTTGTACAAAATCTCCGGTGCGGACATAATGAACCAGGTTGGTAAAATACACACTGCCGTGGGGAAAATAGCCCATGTCGGGCATTAAACTGCCACCATAAGCATAGGAATGCGCTTCATTTAATTGTGCATCGGTTGCATTTGGATAGCTTTGCCTTAATAGTGGCACCAAAGAGTTTTTCCAGCTGGCATCAATTATGGCCATATGTGCAAAAACCGAAAAAGCGTTTGCGTAGGACGGAATGCTGAGCGTCAGCGCAATTATTATAAGCGGTTTTTTCAGGGAGGATAAGTTCACGATATTAGCATCCGTAATTTACGAATAATGTGTGTAAGAAAAAAGGATATCCATAATGGATAATATCAATATTAAAATACTGGCAGAACGGCTCAAATTATCCACCTCTACCGTTTCAAGAGCATTTAGCGGGAGCCGCGATATTAATAAAGATACACGGGAACGGATATTGACTTTTGCCAGGGAGCATAATTTTCTGCCTAATTATCATGCAAGCAACCTAAGGGATAAAAAAAGCAAAACGCTGGCTGTGATCGTGCCGGAGATTGTCAACGACTTTTTCGCCCAGGCGATCAGCGGGATCGAACAGATCGCCCGGACGAAGGGTTACTATATTTTACTGTACCGCACCGACGATGTTTTTGAAAAGGAGGTGTCCTTCGTCAACTACCTCAACAATGGCAAGGCAGACGGGATCATCATGTCGGTCTCGGGCGAGACTGATGACCATAACTATCTAAAAAAACTGGAGCAAAAGCACTTCCCGGTTGTTTTCTTTGATCGGGTATATGAAGATATAGACGTCTCAAAAGTTACGACAAACGATTACGAGAGCAGTTTTGCCGCCACGGCGCATCTTATAGAAGCCGGCTGCCGCAGGATAGGTTATCTGGTGATAAACAAAAGCATATCCATCGGCAAGGTGCGCGGGCAGGGGTACAGGGACGCCCTGGAGAAATATGGGATTCCTTTTGACGACCAGCTGGTGATCGATTGCAGCCAGCAGGAAAAAACAAATTACGACATTATTAAAAACATGCTCAGTCACAACAGACCTGATGGCATATTCAGTTCGGTAGAGCGTCTGGCTTTTGCCACCTATCATGTATGCAACGACATGAATATATCGATTCCCGGGGAACTGAAGATCATAAGCTTTTCCAGCCTGGCCATTGCGCCGCTGCTGGCTCCTGCTTTATCCACTATCACGCAGCCGGCTTATGAAATGGGCATAAATGCGGCAACGCTTTTATTTGATGAATTGGAGAACAGGGAAAACGCGGCGAAAAAAAGCCTCGTTTTGAAGTCAAAGCTATTTATCCGGAAGTCTTCGGGCGGCTGAGGGAGAGAATGTAAAGATTGGTCGCGTTAACGGCTTTTCAATCTTTACATTTTTCCTTCGCGCGATACGGTGCTTAAATATGGATGAACATTTCTTCCTCGGGTTTGCGCACTTTTGCCAGCACGCTAAAACCGTCATCCTGGGCACGGAAACCAACCGGCGCGATAACCGTTGCAGTCAGATTTTTTTCGGCCAGGCCCAGTATGCGATCAAACTCCGCAGCATTAAATCCTTCCATCGGGCAGGCATCCACGCCCATTTCGGCTGCAGCGGTCAGTAATACGCCGAGTGCGATGTAAGCCTGTTTTTTTGACCAGATGATTTTTTGGTCCTGGGTCAGGTTACTGACATTGCTGTTGATCATTTGTTCGAAACCTTCCAGGTTTTCGCGGCCGATCTGACGGGTTTTTGCAACATGGTCAATATAGTTTTTTACATAGGATTCATCAACATTGGTCTCAGATGCAAGGATGATCACCTGGGAGGCATCGGTGAGCTGCGGCTGCCCATTAGCTGCCGCGCGCAGCTGCTGGCGTATTGCAGGGTCCTCAACAACGACTACTTTATAGGACTGTAACCCAGCAGATGAAGGCGACAGGTGAATTGCTTTTAGTAATTCATCCAGCTGTACGGGGCTTAATTTTTTACTGGGATCGAACTTTTTGGTGGCATAACGCCAGTTTAATTTTTCTACGAGTGACATAATATAAAAATTTAAACAAAATTACATGTTTAAACATTTAAGTAGGTCATCGCTCGGTCAACTCTATAACAGCCCTTTGTCATGAAGCTCTTTCTGGCGCTCTTTTTCGAGTTTTTTGAGCTGTCTTTTCTCCTGGCGTATTTGTTTTTTGGTCTTTCCGGTGGTATCGATCTGAAATTCCTCGGCCTTTTTGGTGGTATCCTTTTTTCCGAATAGGCGCTGGAAGAAATTGGGTTTTTTGACAGCGACAGGCGGCGCAATAACGAGCGCCGAATCCTCGTCATCGTCATTGTTATTTTCTTTCAGCAGGCTATCAGCCACCGAAGCAGGTACAGGTGCGATCTCCTGGCGCAGGCTTTCTTTAAGCCTGACCGAATAATATCCATATCCCGAGCTGTCGGTCTGGGTCCATCCCCTGCCCGCCATCATCCTGCCGATCAGGTTATAGTAGCCCTCGAGGCTGGGCCGCAAAGTGCCGTCAGGTAAAAACGAATAAAGACCGGTTTTTGGATGGGGTAATATACTGGCAAGGTAAATGCTCTCACCCAGGGTTAACCCGGAAGGGGACTTGCCGAAATAGAAACGGGAAGCTTCACCGATACCATAAATGTTGCGGCCCCATTCCACAATGTTAAAATATACTTCCAGCATCCTGTCTTTTGACATGACGGCGTTGTTCTCTATCATCCATACGATCAGGATCTCCTCCACTTTACGGGACAATGTTTTTTGCCTGCTCAGGAAAGCATTTTTTACCAGCTGCATGGAAATGGTGCTGCCACCCCGCTTGAATTTCTTTTCCTTCACGTCGGTGGCGATGGATTTTCTGATGGATTCTTCCACAAAACCATGATTGGAATAAAATGAGGGGTCCTCAGAGGTCATTACGGCATTGCGCACATTGGGCGAGATATCTTCAAGCGGGGTATAATCAGGATTTTTGGGCCCGATGATACGCGCCGGCATGGGTTTTCCCTTTTCGTAAGGCGTATAAACGAATGTCTTGTTCAATCTGCCCAGGTCGGTTTTACCATATTTGACGATGTTCAGATTTTCTTTGGCCAGGCTCGACTCAAACTGAACCTGGTCGGGGTTGGAACTGTCTAGGAATACGTGAAGATGGTATTTCAACCTGCCGCTTACCTGAATACCGTCAAATGAATCGAACAACCCATCCGGGAATGAATCAAATACGTCCTGGGCGTTCATCCAGTCGGTGTTTACTTTTATCGTGTAGATCTTTACAGGATTGAGCTGGTATTTGATGTAGGGCTTAATGGTAATCTTTTTTAAGTGGATAAGAGACGAACTATCCAGTGATATATAATTTTCGCCTACATTAACATTGGCGTCAATGGAGCCGTTTTGCACAACGATATCACTAGCAGAAAGCGCCGGATGATTGATCACTAAATTTCTCACCGACCAGGAGCCGGATATTCGGGTAACTCCGTGGCTGTTCTCCACTTTTTCCAGCCGGGTGCCAATGGTATCGAAATTAACCTTGAGGTGATAGCGTTTTTCAATAAACGGCAATTCGACTTTTTTACCGTCAGCATATAAATGCACGTCAATATTCTTGTCAGCGGCATCCATTTTACCTGCAAAATGCCATATAGCGGCGCCATCATCCACCTTTATCGTCGAGCTAAGCTTTCCATTTTTGATCTGCGCAGTCTCGGTGAGCAGCTTTACTTTGGCGCTGTCCGTGGTGAGCGTTATCAGAAATTTTCTCAGATCCAGGTTATCCGGTATTTTATAAAGCAGCTCGTTTATCAGGTGACTGGCAACTTCTGACAGATTTACTTTTGATTTTTTTTCTGTGGTGTCTTTTTTCTTTCGGAGAAGGAATTCGAAATTTTTAACATGGTTGATATCGGTGAGATTTAAATGTCCCTGGTCGAGCACTACCTCCGCTAATTTAACTTCGTTAAACAGCAGTGGAAAGAGTTTTACACTGACGTCGAACCTTTTAATACGCAGCAGGCTGTCACCTTTTTCCGGAACTACGGTGATGTCCGCAAGGGAAACGGTGCTCAATCCGGTAAAATGTGCCGAACCTATTTTTACATCTAAATTATAATCCCTTTTGGCTTTAATTTTAGCTTTGCTAAGTGCACCCTGAAGCAGTGCCTCACGTTTTGAATAGGCAATATAACCGCCTATTAATAAGATGAATACCAGGATAAGAGTAATTATTCCCGCTATGCGGACGTATTTGGGATTAAGGCGATGCATCAAATAATTTTATCCAAAACTAAACTAAAATTCTTATCGGCTTCAAACGTTTTATATGGCAAATTATTTCCCTAACAAAAGGCATTTGGTCCTGTTTTAATATTTTTGTGAAAATACTGTAATGGCAATCACTAAAGAACAAGTTTTACAAGCACTGGGACATGTGGAAGAACCGGATCTGAAAAAGGACCTGGTCACGCTGAACATGATCCAGGACATCAAGATAGAAGAGGGCAACCGCTTAAGCTTTTCGGTTATTCTTACCACGCCGGCCTGCCCCCTGAAGGCCATGATAGAAAATGCCTGCCGCAATGCGATAGGACATTTTATCAGCAAGGATGTTGCGGTAACCATTAACATGACCTCGCGTGTTACCTCCCAGAAGAATACGGGAGTGCCCGGGGTTAAAAACATTATCGCGGTAGCATCCGGTAAAGGCGGTGTGGGAAAATCGACCGTTGCGGTGAACCTGGCTCTGGGTCTTGCGCAGGCCGGTGCCAAGGTGGGACTGATCGATGCCGATATTTACGGACCATCCTTGCCTATTATGTTTGGTTTGGAGGGCGCCAGACCCAAGGCCAGTCAGGTAGAGGGCAAAACGCGCATTGAGCCGATTGAGAAATATGGCATTAAACTATTGTCGATCGGATTTTTTACCGACCCCAACCAGCCGGTGCCCTGGCGTGGACCGATGGTATCCACGGCGGTCAAGCAGCTTTTCAATGATGCCGACTGGGGCGAGCTTGATTATCTGGTAGTCGATCTGCCGCCCGGCACGGGAGATATTCATATTACCGTATCGCAAACATTCCCGGTGACGGGCGCTGTCATTGTTACCACCCCGCAAAATGTTGCCCTGGCGGATGCGAAAAAAGGTATAGGCATGTTTATGATGAACGCCATCAATGTGCCGCTGCTGGGTATCGTAGAAAATATGTCGTACTTTACTCCTGCCGAACTGCCTGCCAGCAAATATTATATTTTCGGGCAGGGCGGAGGCAAGAAGCTTGCTGAGCAGCTGGACGTGCCTTTTTTGGGGGAGATACCGATGGTAAAAAGCATCAGCGAATCCGGCGATTCAGGTAAACCGGTAATATTGGACCAGGACAACCCGATGAGCAGGGCATTTACAGAAATTACAAGAAAGGTCGCTCAACAGGTGGCGATTTGTAACGCCGCGGCAAATGATAACAAATTGGTAAAAAATTAGTATCTTTACATATAGATCTTGATTGAAATGAGTTTATTAGAACAGGTGGAGGCAGCTTTGAATACGATTCGTCCGTATTTGGAAACTGATGGGGGGAATGTGTCGGTGGAGGAAATCACCCCTGATCACGTTGTAAGATTAAAGTTACTTGGCTCATGCGGTTCGTGCCCGATGAGTATCATGACCCTGAAGGCAGGAATTGAAGAAGCGATAAAAAAAGCCGTTCCGGAGGTTACTGCCGTAGAAGCCATTAACCTGACTGATATAGATGATCCTAACGCGGTACTCCCCGAAAATTTGAGATAATGTTAACTATTGTTAAATTGCATTAAGATTAGTTGCAAACAATTATTTTTGTCTGATAATTTTTTTGAAACTATTTCATAAAAGTTGGGTATAAATTAAAGCAAGCCTTTTTTAAGTGAAATATTTTTTTGGTATATTTTTGATGCTCATCACTGCGGGGGTATTTGCTCAGCAGCAGGAAAAGCCACTGGTGCAATTCTCAGGCGTGGTGTATAACGCCGACAGCATTAAAGTGGTTGTACCCTACGTAACGGTCACCAATAATAACAATCACAAAGAGCAATATATCAGCGACTACCGGGGTTATTTTTCGTTTGTCGTGCATGAAAAGGATACTTTGGTATTTAGCAGCATAGGCTACGCACCGGTAAGGGTAGTGATACCAGCCGGCGTGGAGAAAAAAAGCTATGTCACCGAAATACGGATAAAGCCCCAGATCATAAACCTGCCTGCATTTCGCGTGTTCCCATGGGCAACTACAGACGAGTTCAGGAAGGATTTTTTATCGATGCAGCTGGCTGATGACGACCTGGAAATTGCCCGGAAGAACCTGGAGAAAACGACCTCATCTTCGCTGGTCAATACCTTGCCGCGAGATGGGCAGGAATCGCAATCGGCCTGGTCGCAGAATGAGCATACTTCTATCATGAATCAGCATTCGCTGATACCCAATCCCCTGCTTAACCCGATTGCATGGGGCAGCCTCATTAAACAGATTTCAGATGGGGACAAAAGCCGTGCAGAAGGTAACGGTAACGGAAATTAATTAACCGGCTCCCCGTGGTGGCCGGCCAACCATAGTTTATCTCTTTTTCTTAACGGCGGGAAACTTCATTTTATAGTCCACGTCTACCATTCCTCTGGAGATATCGTTCAATTTCTTTTCGATCAGGCGTTTACGCAGCGGGCTTAGTTTATCCGTAAAAAGCCGGCCTTCGATATGGTCATATTCATGCTGTATTATGCGCGCGGCCATGCCTTTGAACGTGTGCTTCATAATGTTTCCAGTTTTCATCGTAATACGAAATCCTGACCACCGCCTTTCTGGAGACATCCTCGCGTATATCCGGAATGCTCAGACAACCTTCGTTAAATGCCCATTCGTCTCCGGTTTCGTCCATTACCTGTGCATTGATGAATACCTTCTTAAAGTCCTTCAGCTCTGGTTCATCATCATCAAACGGAGTGGCGTCGACGACAAAAAGTCGCATGGATAATCCTACCTGCGGAGCTGCCAGACCTACCCCCCTTGCACCGTACATGGTTTCGAACATATCTTCAACCAGCATCTTGATATTGGGGTATTCGTCAGGTTCGATAGCGGTTGCTTTTTTTCTTAAAACCGGATCACCGTAGGCAATAATGGGCATTTTCATTCCGCAAAAATAAGATTTAAAATTTTAACCCAAAAAACTGCCGCCGGGCTTTGATCATAAAAACATCAAAATCAATCCGGCGCGCTGCCGGACGGGATCAGTTTTCTTCCTTCGGCACAAACATCAAAGTTACCAGGCTGTTGTCAAAGATTTCATTGCTTATTTCCAGCAGCTGCTCGGACGTGCAGGCGCTGATCTTGGCAAATACCTGTTCCAGGGAGTCCACATAACCGAAGTCGAGCAGGCTCTTGGCCATGGAGATGATCAGGCCCATGCGGTTTTCCTCTGCCAGGGCAATCTGACCGATAAATTTTTGTTTAGCCTGGTGCAGCTGCAATGTTCCCAGCTTTGCGTCGCGCAGCTTCTTTAATTCCTTATGAACGAGTCGCAATGCCTTACCGGTTTTTTCGGTGTCGGTTCCAAAATAAATGGTAAAAATACCAGTATCCGTCAGCGGGGTATAATTTGATTCGATGGTGTAGGCTATACCGTATTTTTCGCGGATCTCGAGGTTTAGCCTGTTGCTCATACCCATACCGCCCAAAAGATTATTGAGCAGCAACAGGCCCGTTTTATGCCGGTGCGCAGCCGGATAGGCCTGGTTACCCAATATGCAATGCGTTTGGGTAATGGGGCGGTAAGCCGTTAGCTTCTCTCCAGGGACAGCAGCAGGTTTAATCCGGTGTTTTATTGAATGATTGGCCGGGATAATGCCAAAATACTTTTCTCCCAGCTTAATGAGCTTTTTAAAGTCGTGGTCACCAAACACGGCAAAGACCATTTCGGAAGTATTGTAATTGGCCGCAAGGAAATGCTGTATATCATCCTGGCTTAATGCGCCCACGCTTTCAGGTGTGCCCAGAATATTTTTACCCAGCGGATGATCTTTAAAGAGTAATTCTTCAAAGTCGTCCTGTATGGCTTCTTCGGGCTGATCCAGGTAGGAGGCAATCTCGTCGAGGATCACGCCACGTTCCTTTTCCAATTCTTCCGCGGGAAAAGTGGAATGAAATAGTATATCCTGGAACAGGTCAATGGTTCGCTCCAGGTGCTGCTTTAGCAGCGATGCATGTATGCAGGTATATTCCTTGGTGGTATAGGCATTCAGATCTGCGCCGACCAGCTCCAGTCGGTTCAATATCTGGTTGGTGCTGCGGGTTTCGGTTTGCTTAAACAGCAGGTGTTCAATAAAATGTGCCAGGCCCTCCCTGTGCCCGGCTTCATCGCGCGAGCCGGCGTTCACTACGAAACAGCAATGCGTAATGGGCGAAGGCGATGGCTTGAGTAAAATGCGTATTCCGTTGGATAAGGAATGAACCTGGTAGTCGATCATGCTAGGCGAATATAGCTTTTTTAACGCCGGAAAATATAATTGTATGGTAAGCAATCCAGCGGAGATTTTGTTTAAGGGTAAAGCCGCTGCTTTCAGCGGCCGAACCATATAATTTGAAATATTTCATTTAAAATTTATAAATTAGTATCCCTCTTCGCCATTGAGTATTAAGAGGATAGGTCAGAAACCGGAAGCGTTAGTCAAGAAAATTGCGTATGAAGAAGCTTTTCCCTCTGGTGATAATTACCATTATTGCATTTACCTCATGCAAAAAGATCAGCAATGAGCCTCGCCCGGCGAGTCCAGGCGCCACCGCCACCGATACCACTTCGATTACGGTGTCGGACGCGGTTTACCCCATTGTACGTATAGGCGGCATGAGCTGGACCGCGATGAACTATAATGGTCCCGGAGGGCTTTATAATACGGCCTATTCCTCACAGGGCGGACAGATTCACGGAAAGCTGTATTCGCCCGAGGAAGCAGCACAGATTATTCTGCCAGCCGGCTGGCGCATTCCTACCTATAAAGATTATTTGGCTTTACTCATAGCGCGCGGCGCAACCCAAAACAGTGATGGCACTTTTTCTGCGGGCCTGGCAGTTGCCCAGTCACTGATGACCGCCACGGGCTGGTCGGAGAGCGGCGGTAATAATTATTCCGGTTTTAGTGCCGTGCCCACCGGTTTTTATCACCAGGAGACCTTTTACGGAACGGGCAATGGCGCCTCTTTCCTGCATTCGAATACAGCGGGTGCCGAACCGGATCTGGCCTTTACCATCGGACCGGGGCCCGGCGGGCAACCATTGATCTTTTTAGGATTGTATCTTATTGAAGGCGATCGCTGTTCACTGCGCTTCGTCAAAGACAATTAAGCACCGCCGGGCAGATTTTAAATATTTCCCCCTAAATTAGAAGCATGAAAATCCACGTTGCCGATCTTGAGTTTGAATTGTCGATCCCTTATGTGGAAATAGAAAATCGCGTAGATGAACTTGCCGCCAGGATCAGCAATGATTATCGCGATCTCACGCCGGTTTTCATAGGGGTATTGAATGGCAGCTTTTTGTTCATCGCTGATCTAATAAAACAAATACCTATTCCATGCCAGGTCACTTTTGCCAAACTTTCCTCTTACCATGGCGGTACTTCGACCACGCGCAAAATACGGGACGACTTCGATCTGACGATCGATATCAAAGGCCGTCACGTGATCATTGTAGAAGATATTGTCGATACCGGCAATACGCTGACGTACCTCATGGAGAAATTGAATGTGCGCCAGCCGGCGTCCGTTTCGGCATGCTCACTGCTGTTAAAACCCCAGGCGCTGGAGGTTTCCGTTGATGGATTAAAATATATAGGCTTCGAGATAGAAAATGATTTTGTAGTTGGCTATGGCCTGGATTACAAGGAGCTGGGAAGAAATTTAAAGGGCATATATAAGAAGATCGCTTAGCTGATGATGGCTTTCACAGGGAGAATTTTTTTGTAATTTACGACAGCAGCTTCGCCATTCCATGACCAATTCCTTAACCTACATTCTCACTTTGCTCGTTATCGGGATCGCCGTCATTATTATTCTTTCCACTAAATATAAAGTACCTGCATTTTTTGCGCTGCTGCTGGCATGCCTGGTCGTGGGATTGGGCGTAAGATTACCCCTGGTGGGCGTCATCGAGCTGATCAAGACCGGTTTCGGCAACATTATGAAGTCACTGGGGCTAATCATTGTTCTGGGAACCACACTTGGCCTGATGCTTGAATACACCGGCAGCACTACGGTCATGGCCTCATTCCTGTTAAAAAAACTGGGCAATCGTTTCGCCCCCTTAGCGATGAGCATTACCGGATTTGTTGTTGGACTTCCCATATTTTGCGATTCGGGATACATTGTATTAAGCGGGCTCAACCGTTCGATGGCTAAGCGCACAGGTATTTCAATAGCCACCATGTCCGTTTCGCTGGCAACCGGGTTACTAGCCGTTCATTGCCTGGCACCACCGCACCCGGGCGCTACAGCTGCAGCGGCAACAATCGGAGTAGATTTCGGCAGGCTGATATTAATCGGCACGTTAACGGCGCTTCCCGCGATGATCGTAGGCTACCTGTGGGCAGGGTATGCCGGAAGAAATGTAAAGGCCCCAATAAATGATGATGACCAACCAGATGCAAATGTAATAGCTGGTCCGTCGCTGATCAGTGCCTGTCTTCCGGTTTTTGTACCTATAATTTTGATCGGTTCGCGATCGTTTTTAACTACCGCCGGCACTACTGATCATGGATGGATTGCACTTATACTTTCCCTGGGTGATCCTGTCATTGCCCTACTCATCGGTGTACTGCTTGCATTTAATTGTAAACGGGGATGGCGAGTCAATGAGCTCAGCAGAATTCTGCAGGACTCCGTTGAAAAAGCAGGAGGAATACTGGTGATCATCGGCATGGGAGGAGCCTTTGGCGCTATCCTGGCAGCGACCAGGATCGGCGACCATTTGAGTCAGGTAATGGCCCTGGGCGGTCTGGGGATATTCTTTCCTTTCCTGCTGACATCTGTGTTAAAAACAGCACAGGGTTCGTCTACTGTCGCCATAATAACAGCTGCATCAATTATTCTTCCCTTGCTGCCAGCATTGGGCCTGGCCAGCGATACCGGCAGACTCTTGTGTGTGCTGGCTATGGGTGGTGGATCGATGATGATCTCGCACGCCAATGATGCCTATTTTTGGGTGATCGCCCGGTTTTCGGGCCTGGAAATGAGAACGATGTTAAAAGTTTATTCAATGGCGAGTATCCTGATGGGCCTTACTACCCTGCTCGTGGTTTACCTGTTATCAAAAATATTATAATATGCATATTCTGATCGCTCCGAACGCCTTTAAAAACAGTCTGGACGCGGTCGGTGCTGCAAGGGCCATCGAGCGGGGAATAAAACAAAGCCGGCTGGAATGTACCACTGAATGTTTTCCGATCGCCGACGGGGGCGACGGTACAGGCAGCCTGATCGTAGAACGATGCAGGGGCAGCTTAATACGCAAGGCTGTTCACGATCCGCGGGGAAGAATAATCGGGTCTCAATTTGGACTCATCGACAACGGAAAAACCGCAGTGATTGAAATGGCGGATGCCTCGGGTCTAAGGTTGTTGAACAAGTCGGAATTAAATCCACTGAAAACTTCATCTTACGGAACCGGAGAACTGATCCGGTACGCACTGGATGCGGGCGCCCATAAGATCATTATTGCCATGGGTGGTTCAGCAACAGTCGATGGCGGCTGCGGAATTTTAAGTGCGCTTGGCATTGATTTTTTAAATGCACGCGGGGAGAGGCTGGCTGCAACGCCGGCAGATCTGACCGGGCTTAGTCAAATAGATAATTCGAACCTCGACCCGAGGATCGCAGGATGCGAAATCGTTATTTTATGCGATGTCAATAATAAGCTTTTAGGACCAGCGGGCGCGGCCAGTATTTTTGGTCCGCAAAAAGGCGCCAGTCCGGCTGATGTCATAATGCTGGAGGCCTTCCTGAAAAATTTCGCTGAAGTGTCAGCTGCTGAGACCGGGATAAATATGGCAGAGATAAAACACGGTGGAGCTGCAGGCGGTGCCACCGCGGGATTACATACCTGGTTAAATGCTAAGCTGGTCAACGGGATAGCCTATTTTTTAGAGCTCACGGGTTTCGATGACGCTTTGAAGCGCAGTGATCTGGTTATCACCGGTGAAGGCAGCATTGACAGCCAAACTTTGCAGGGGAAAGGGCCGTTTGGCGTGGCACTTGAGGCAAAAAAACGTATCATACCCGTAATAGGACTGGCCGGTAAAGTGCCTGATCAGCAGGATGCTGAATTGAATCGGTATTTTGACAGGCTGTTATCCATTAATCCGGAACATGGTGATTTGGTCGCAGCTATGAAAAATACGGGAGAGAATCTGACCAGAATAGCCAAAGACATCGGCGATAAACTAGCATAAGAAGGAGTAACTAATTTGCCAAAACTCCACCGGCTATCTCCTCCAATAATTGAACGGCCTGATCAATTGAATTAACGCCATCAACGCTTAAGCGAAGCGTGTTTTTTACTTCCTTCAAATTGGTGCGGCGCGGATTGCCCTGTACAAACGTCAGCACGCGGCGGAAGGCGCTGCTCTCGAAATAGGGCGATTGCTGACTGGCAATAAAATAGCCCCGTAATACATTCTTTTTGAGCGATATTTTCTCAAAGCCAATGGCTTTACCCAGCCATTGCAGACGTACGGTATTCAGCATATCATTTACCTGGGTTGGCACCGGTCCGAATCGATCAAAAAGCTGCTTTTCAAAGGCCTCCAGTTCCGGCTCATTCTCAAGCTTGGAGAGTTCGGTATACAGGTTGTAGCGCTCGGCAATGCTGGTTACATACTCATCGGGAATGAGTATCTCCATATCGGTGTCGATCTGGGTGAAAGAGATATATGGCCTTGGCTTATCATCCGGAAAAACGCCTTTAAATTCGTCTTCTTTTAATTCCTGTATCGCCTCATCTAGTATCTTGTGGTACATCTCAAATCCAATTTCGGCTATAAAGCCGCTTTGTTCAGCGCCAAGCAGGTTGCCGCTGCCGCGGATATCCAGGTCGCGCATGGCCACGTTAAAGCCGCTGCCCAGGTCAGAAAACTCCTCAATTGCACTTAAACGTTTGCGTGCCTCGCGAAGTAAGGGTAGATAAAGGCGGGCTGAGTAAATAACAAAATGCCTTTTTATTGCTTCGGCCCACGCGTCCGCGCATCTGGTGCAGGTCGCTCAGACCGAACATATGCGCATGATTGATGATAATCGTATTGGCATTGGGTATATCCAGTCCAGCTTCGATAATCGTTGTGGCAACCAGGACATCGTACTCGCCACTCACAAATTTAAGCATGACATCCTCCAGATCGTCGCCTTCCAACTGGCCATGGGCAATGCCAATGCGCGCCTTTGGAACCAGCTTGTGGATTAATCCTCCCAATTGGGGAAGATCGGCCACACGATTATGGATAAAAAATATTTGGCCGCCGCGATCTATCTCATGTTCAACCGCTTCTTTTATCAGTGTATCATTAAATACATGCAATTCAGTAACTACCGGCTGACGGTTGGGCGGCGGCGTGGAAATAATGGATAGGTCGCGCGCGCCCATCAGGGAAAAATGCAGGGTTCGCGGTATGGGTGTTGCCGTGAGCGTGAGCGTATCCACATTGGCGCGCATTTGTTTCAGCTTTTCTTTGGTCGATACGCCGAATTTCTGCTCCTCGTCAATGATCATCAGGCCCAGGTCCTTAAACTTTACATCCTTGCTTACCAGGCGGTGCGTGCCGATGATGATATCAACCTTGCCCTCTTTTAGTTTCTCCAGGGTCTCCTTTATCTGTCTTGCTCGATTTAAAGCGATTCACATAATCGATAGTGCATGGGAAGCTTTTCAGCCGGTCGGAGAAGGTTTTATAATGCTGGGCGGCCAGAATGGTGGTTGGCACCAATATGGCTACCTGCTTGCTGTCGGCAACGGCCTTAAACGCTGCCCGGATAGCCACCTCCGTTTTACCAAAACCCACGTCGCCGCAAATGAGCCGGTCCATCGGGTGCGGCGATTCCATATCCCTTTTCAGATCGCTGGTTGCCTTTTCCTGGTCGGGGGTATCCTCATAAATAAATGAAGCTTCCAGTTCGGTTTGCAGGTAGCTATCAGGAGAAAAAGCATTACCCTGTTTGGCTTTACGCACGCGTAAAGCTTGATCAGGTCGCGGGCTATGTCCTTAACTTTTTTTTTGTGGTTTTCTTCAGGCGCTCCCAGGTATCGGTACCCAGCTTGTTCATTTTGGGAACGCTACCCTCTTTGCCGCTGATATTTGGAAATGCGGTTAAGTGAATTAATGTTTACATACAGCAGATCGTTATCGGCATATACCAGACGGATCATTTCCTGCATTTTTCCATTCACTTCCACTTTTTCCAGACCGGCATATTTGCCAATACCATGGTCAATATGGGTTACAAAATCCCCGGGCTTTAGCTCACGGAGTTCCTTTAGTGTGATGGCTTGCGAGCGCTGATATCCTTTTTTGAGTTTATATTTATAGTAGCGGTCAAATATCTGGTGATCGGTATAACAGGCCAGCTTTTGCTCACGATCCACAAAACCCTCCCGCATAGAAATACTTGATCGGGGTAAATTTTACGGTTTTATCCAGGTCGTCCAGTATGGCATACAAGCCTTTCCACCTGCCGGGCCGAGTCCGTCAGGATAAAATTCTCAATCTGTTCGGCTTCGTTATTTTTAAAGTTATGGATAAGCAGGCTAAAATCCTTATTGAATGAAGGCTGCGGCCGCATATCAAAATTGATGGACTGATCAGTCTGGTAGAAGAACTGCTTGCCAAATTCGACCACCGGGAAATCATGCAGCTGGTCGGCGATCAGTTTTTCATCTGTAAAACCAAACTTGGGATCTATCCAATCAGGATTTTTTGATTTCTCCTCCGATGAAAGTGCTTTCCATAATTCGATTGCCTTTTTGTAGCCGCTTTTGATAATGTCAAACGTAAACTGAACGTCTTTTATCCATACCTGCGACCCGGAATCTACATATTCCAGCAGCGAAATATTGTTTTCGGTCAAAAATTTTGATTGCACATTAGGTACAATGGTAATGGTCTTTACCTGTTCGACGATAGCTGGCTTTCAACTTCAAAGGTGCGTATCGACTCAATGAAATCTCCGAAAAACTCTACGCGGTAAGGTAGTTCGTGCGAGAAGGAAAATATATCGACTATACCGCCACGTATTGAAAATTGACCCGGTTCATACACAAAATCAACCCGGTCGAAATCATATTCGATCAAAAATTCATTGATAAAATCAATGCTGAGTTTATTACTGACTGCAATTTCGAGCGTATTTTTTTCAAGCGAAGCCCGGTCAATTACCTTTTCGGCCAATGCCTCGGGGTAGGTAACGATCAGTCTGCCCAAACTCGGACGAATGGTTAAGCTCATTGAGTACTTCGGCACGGGCCAGCACATTGCTGCTATCGGGCTGGGTAAATTCAAATGCCTTGCGGTAAGATGAGGGGAAAAGAAGAACTTCTTTCCCGGTCAGGTTTTCCAGGTCTGCCTGGAAATAAGCGGCCTCTTCCCTGTCGGGAAGCACGAATATCATGTGGGAGTGCTGCAAAAAATACAAAGCTACCGCCACGGCCGCATCACTGATCCGACTAAACCTCGTAACTGAACCCTGGGATCTTTGCCAGCGTTGAGCGCTTGCGCCAACGCTGTTACCCGCTCATCAGTCTTATATCGCTCTAAAATATCACGGATGTTCAAACTGCCGCAAATATAGCAAAAAGGTATTTTTTATAGGAAAGGCTTTAAATGAATAGTACAGCTGTCTAGAATTATCCTCAAAAAAGGTCAAATTGCAAATTTTGATTCCCAATGTGGGGAATGCCCGCAGTATCAAAAAAGCCCATTTTTGACATAGTAGAGGGCATGTGCCCCTAGTTTCCTCTGTTTTTTAATATAAGTGGAAAAAGATTTATTAAAATATTTAGGTTTTTGGCATAAGCATTGTATAGTTATTATTATGGTTTTGTAAATGTCTATTAACCTGACTATTACATTGCTTGTGAGGTAAATATTAATGTTATTAATTAAATATTAATGTTATGGATCATTTTAGAGAGATTAAAAACAACTTGACCTGGCACAGCGAGGGCAAATTTGAAGTAGAACTTGTTAACGGGATAATTACCAAGCTCAATTTTTGTGAGCCGGGCAAAGGTCCTGAGGTAAATGGTAAATGTCTGACATCAACCAATTACAAATTTTTGCAGGCGGTTCACGCTTGTCTGGGCGACCTGTTCTCTTTTATTGAGGAAGAAAATAAAAGATTGGGTTACAGTTATGCAAGACCCAATGAGTTCGCGCAGCAACTGGAAGAGGAAAAGCTGACTGGTACTTATTCTGCCAGCACTGAGACTAAATTAAGGCCTTTGATCAACTATGACCATCAACCGGCATCACGGAAATCTCCAGCGGAGAGTGGCGAATTAATAAGAGATATCGGATAAAAATTTACTTTTATTATTCAGGCTTCTTTATTGCGTTCGTATAGTACGGATTAGAATATGTTTTAATGCGCAGCCAACCTTTTGCGTGAAAAACAGGTATCTGTTAAAAACAATTGATCCGGAAATTTACTTTTTAACTATATTGAATAAGAAGTTTAAATTACTCTTATCTTTATATTAAACCGTTTGGTAACCCGATCAATCGCAAGGGCGATGCCATTGCTATGGACCTTTTAAACACAGTAATATGAAAAACGCAATCTTCCCAGGGCTGATCATTGGTATATTAAGCCTTATATGGTTGTTCATAATGCGCAAAATGGGGCTCACATTTAATAATGATAAAGTTGCTCCGATCGAATTTCTCTCCTTGTTTATTCCCGTAATCGGTTTATATATTGGCGTAAAGCGGTACAGAGATACGGAGCTGGATGGCAGGATGAATTTTTTGGAAGGTTTGGTTCAGGGATTCAAGATACTGATCGTTGGCGGTGTTCTGGTGATTTTCATGGGTATTGTATACATTAACTGGATATCAAACACGCAGGAAACTAACTGGGGTGATTTTTCCGGACGCATTTTCGCAGCATTGCTTATCGGAGTGCTATCTGCGCTTACCGTAACTTTGCTTCTAATGAGCAAATCAAAAAAAGTTGCTTAAGGGTATTTTTTCAAAATATTTCGAACTGCTTTTCTGGACCGGTGCCCTGTTGGCCCTGGCAATGACAGATCCGTCGCGCGGTCCGGCACAATTCAGCCTTTGCCCGCTCCGGGCAATGGGCTTTACCTGGTGCCCGGGTTGTGGTTTAGGCCACGCCATTTCCTGGCTATGCAGGGGCAAGGTCAATAACTCCATTCATGCGCACTGGCTGGGTATTCCCGCCCTTGGTATTATTCTTTACAGGATTTACACGTTGTCATTGCGGGCGGTAGCGCACGATGGCTCTTCCCAAGCCTACCGTTAAAATCCAGCATCTCACCGACACCCTTAATGTGTTTGCCAGTTTTGTATTTCGCTATTATATATTCTATCTTAGTTTTACTCAACTTAATGACAATCACTATGGATACGTTTCAAAATAATCCTTATATGGGTTTACCGGGAGTGAGCCCCGAAGAGTTAGATTTTTTGCAGAAAGCGACCGCTGATCTGACCGAGAATCAACAAAAATATTTTTATATGAACTATACCAACAAAAGAAAAAGCCCGCAGGATATGCTGATTTTCTGTATCGTCGGTCTATGTTTAGTTCCTGGATTACAGCGATTTATCACCGGGCAGATCGGGATGGGAATCCTGTTCCTGTTTACTGCCGGCTTATGCTTTATCGGCTCTATCGTTGATTTAGTCAATCACAGGGACCTGGCGATGGAATATAACAAGAAAATGGCTTTTGAAAGCTACCAGATCGCTAAAATGGGCAACTGAGAATGGATAGCCAAGTAGGCAAATACCTGATATTGATCGGCGCATTCCTGTTAGTATTGGGTATTTTTATTTATTTCTTTGGGGGCAGCCTCAAATGGTTGGGGCATCTGCCTGGGGATATTCGCATCGAGCGGGATAATTTCCGGTTCTATTTTCCCATTACCACCATCATTATCATCAATCTAATCCTGTTTTTAATTGTTAAAATATGCAAGTGGATACGTTAACGGTAAACCAAAACGGATTATATTAATTTATGGAGAACATCAAGATCGCTACAGCCCAGTTTGAACACCGCAGCGGGGATAAAAATTACAACCTGGGTGTGATCAGGGAGCTTGCCAGGAAGGCCAGTGAGCAGGGTGCCGGTGCCGTTGCCTTTCACGAATGCGCCATTACCGGGTACAGTTTTGCCCGCCATCTTTCCAAAGAGCAGATGACGGACCTGGCCGAGCCAATTCCCGACGGTCCCAGCGTCAGAAAACTGACCGCAATCGCAGGCGAACTGAATATCAGCTTGCTGGCAGGAATGTTTGAAAAGGACCGCGAGGGTAAACTTTACAAAGCCTATGTCTGCGTGGACAGCAGTGGCCTGGTAGCCAAATTCCGCAAGCTGCATCCCTTTATTAATCCCCACCTTACGCCGGGTAACCAATATGTGGTTTTTGACCTCCTGGGGTGGAAATGCAGTATACTGATCTGCTATGATAATAATATCATTGAAAATGTACGGGCGGTAAAACTGATGGGCGCTGATATCATTTTCATGCCGCATGTGACCATGTGTACGCCGTCGACCCGTCCGGGAGCCGGTTTTGTGGATCCGGAGTTATGGAAGAACCGACAGGCTGACCCTACCACGTTGCGGCAGGAGTTTGACGGATTAAAGGGGCGTGCCTGGCTAATGAAATGGCTGCCGGCGCGTGCTTATGACAATGCAGTTTATGCTGTATTTTCCAACCCGATCGGCATGGATGACGACCAGCTTAAAAATGGCTGCTCGATGATCATCGACCCCTTTGGTGATATCATTGCCGAGTGCAGGAGTTTTGATAACGAGGTTACCACGGCAACACTCACCCCGGATAAACTAACGGACGCAGGCGGACATAGGTACATCCAAGCCCGCAGGCCTGAATTGTACGGTGATATTATTTCGCAGCCGCATGAATCTGAACAGAAGGTGGTTTGGATGGGATCAGAAGAATAATTTGGAAACCTATTAAAAATGATGTGGCCTTTTAAACGTAAAAATGCTATTGGTAGCAACACAGTAATTGATGTGAATAAACCGGTTACCAACCCGGATTTGAAAGGAGCTTTTCAGAATTTCGCCCAGTATAAAACGGAGCAAAATTTTGCCAAGGCCCTATCAGAACTAAAAAGAGCAAATTTTTTAGTTCTGATAAATCAGGATGAAATGGTTATTTCCAAAACGCCGGAAGATGGAATTACTACCATGATGGAAGGAAGCGTGATAAAGTTTTTGCAAACTTCTGATGAAAAGGGCAATCCTTTTATGCCAATATTTACGGATTGGAAAGAAATTGACCAGTGGTTAACAGATAGAAAAGATATCGCCTCTTTGATAATGCCAAGTGATCAGGCTTTCAAATTTGTTTTAAACGACAGCACAGTTTTGGGACTAGTTATTAATCCTTGTTCCGATAGATGGAATATGAGCAAGGAACAAATCAATAATTTTTTAAATGAGGTATAGCATGATAAGTCGACTCCTTAACTTCACAGCATGAAATTATCCCTGCTCACCACTTATCTTGAAAGCCTTGCGCCGCTGGCATACCAGGAGGATTATGATAACTCCGGATTGATTGTCGGCAATCCCGATCAGGAAATTAGCGAGGCTTTGATCTCGCTGGATTGCACCGAAGCCATCGTTGATGAGGCCATCGCCAAAGGCTGCCAGGTGATCATTTCGCATCACCCGATTGTTTTCAGGGGATTGAAAAAGTTTAACGGCAAAACCTATGTGGAACGCGTAGTTGAAAAGGCCATCCGCAATCAAATAGCCATTTATGCCATCCATACCAATCTGGATAATGTATAATGGCGGGTTAACGCCAGCGCATTTGCGAAACGCTGGGTCTGAATGAATTGCCGGATACTAGCACCCAAAACACGGTTTGCTTAAAAAAGCTGGTACCTATGTCCCGCTGAAAAGGCAGAGACAGGTGCGTAATGCCTTGTTTCATGCCGGCGCCGGAAATATTGGCAATTACAGTGAATGCAGTTTTAATGCCGAAGGCACCGGCACGTTTAAAGGCAATGAGGATACCAACTCCCTATGTGGGCGAGCCGGGCAAACGCCATTATGAAAACGAAGTACGGATTGAGACGATTTATCCGGCCAACCTGGAAAGTAAAATGCTGATGGCGCTGGTTGCTGGCACATCCCTATGAAGAAGTCGCTTATGATCTTTATGCACTGACCAATCCAACATCAGCAGGTAGGATCGGGCATGATAGGCGAACTGGAAGACACCAATGGATGAGGAAGCATTTTTGTATGCATGTGAAAGAAAAAATGCATGCACATGTAATAAGGCATACTGCGTTTACGGGCAAAAACGTTAAAAAAGTGGCGGTTTGCGGTGGAGCAGGAGGCTTTTTGTTAAAGCAAGCCATAGCCGCCGGAGCCGATATTTTTATTACCGCCGATTATAAATATCATGAGTTTTTTGATGCCGAAGGAAAGATAGTTATTGCCGATATCGGACATTTTGAAAGTGAGCAATTTACGCAACAATTATTGTATGAAATTATTAGAAAAAAATTTACTAACTTTGCCGTCCGTTTAACAGAAATTAATACAAACCCCGTCAAATATTTTATTTAATGGAACAAACCGTAGAACAAAAGCTTAAAGCTTTATACGAACTACAAACCATCCACACCAAAATTGATAAAATTCGCCAGGTAAGAGGTGAATTGCCTATGGAAGTTGCCGATCTGGAAGATGATGTTGCAGGACTTGAAACCCGTATTCAAAAAATAAAAGGTGAGCTGGATGATTTGGAAGATGATATAGTAACCCGCAAAAACCTGATAAAGGATGCGCAGGCCAATATCAAAAAATACGAAACCCAACTTAACGAAGTAAAAAATAACCGTGAGTATGATGCGATCTCGAAAGAAATTGAGATACAGGGATTGGATATCCAGGTAAGCGAAAAGAAGATCAGGGAATTTGGCTTTGAAATAGCTACCAAAACCCAGGTCTACGAAAAAGCACTTGCCGATCTGGAAGGCCGCAGAAGCTGACCTTGACGCTAAAAAAGCGGAACTGGGTACCATTACTGCTGAAACCGAAAAGGAAGAAAACGAACTGAATACTGAGCTGAAAAAGCAACAGAAAATATTGAAGATCGTTTGCTTATTGCTTACAACCGTTTGCGCAACAATGCCAAGAATGGCTTGGCCGTGGTAACCATCCAGCGTGATTCATGCTCAGGCTGCTTTAACCAGATCCCGCCTCAGCGCCAGTCGGATATACGCCAGCGTAAAAAGATTATCGTTTGCGAACATTGCGGTCGTATTTTGGTTGATGAGCAAATGGCCCTGGAAGCAGAAACTGCCTGATGCCATACGTAACAATATAGGAAAGCGCCTTTTAAGGGCGCTTTTTTTATGAAAAATAAACGCATGTCTGGCAAAAGAATCCGGCGGTATCTCGTTCTCATCTTTGCTACGATCGTAGCCGGGCTGTTATCCCGCCATTTTGCCTGTATTCCTTTATTTATCGGAGATGTCTTATGGGCTACGATGATTTACTTTATCGCCCGCTTTTTATTTTTCGCTAAAAAAGTAAAATGGGCTGTTTTGGCCAGTTTGGTTTTTTGCTTTGCGATCGAATTTAGTCAACTGTACAAGGCACCCTGGATCGATCATCTGCGGCACACGCTCCCGGGCAGGCTTATCTTAGGTGAAACATTTCTTTGGGGCGACCTGGTATCTTACGCAGCCGGCATATTATTCGGTGTACTCCTGGAGCGGCTGATAAGCAGAACTTCTTTTTAACGAGCCCTGGGTCCTGTGTTTCATAAATTACGACCTAAAATAGGGCCGTTTGCCTTCCGCCCCTGGGAACAAATAAGCCATAGTCCAATTCCGGCATCGTTCGGCCGCTCATAAAACGGTTGACCGACATACTGAACAACTGATGTATGGAATCAGCTATGTTTCCCTCGCCGGTCATGCGCCGGCCAAAATCACTGTCGTTTAGTTTCCCGTCATGACAGGACTTGATCATATTCAATACTTTGTCTGCCCGGTCAGGAAAGACCTTGCATAGCCAGTCGGTAAAGATTTCGGAAATGCTGCCATTAAGCCGGACGATGGTAAATCCGGCGTCCAGGGCGCCATGGTCCGCGGATGCTTTAATGATGGCCGGTATTTCGTTGCTGTTTAAACCCGGAATGATCGGTGCTGCCATTACCCTAACGGGTATGCCATGCTCGGACAGTTTGCCGATCACGCCCAGCCTGCCCGTACCGGTCACCGTCCGCGGTTCCAGTTTCTGCCTGAGCTGTTCATTAAGTGAAGTGATGGATACATTTACATGCACCAGGTTCATCCTGCCCAGTTCGGTTAAAATATCGAGGTCACGCAAAATGAGATTGTTCTTGGTAATTAAACTGACCGGATTCCGGTACCGGAGAAATAATTCGAGCAGCGCGCGCGTGATCTTTAACTTGCGTTCGATAGGCTGATAGCAATCTGTGTTACCCGAAAGCAGGATGCATACCGGCTGATAGTTCTTTTTATTGAAATATTGCTCGAGCAAAGCGGCAGCATTGCGCTTGACGATGATCTTGCGCTCAAAATCGAGCCCGGCACTATAGCCATAGTACTCGTGGGTATTGCGCGCATAACAGTAGATACAGCCATGTTCACAGCCCTGGTAGGGATTGATGGAATACATATGCCTCAGATCGGGACTGCTTGATTCGCTGACGATTTTTTTGGGTGTTTCCTCAAATATTTGCGTGGCCGTATTTTCAAGGAGCGGTTCGTCCAGCCCCTCGATGTGCTCCAGCGTGTATTTGCTTTTCAGATACTTATTGTGGGTGTTTAACTGCGCGCCTCTGCCCTTAAAAAATTCATGGCTTTCCTCATTCAACATAAAACAAATTTGCTAAATTTTTTAGCAAATCACAAATCAATTAATTTGTGTTTTATGGCATAAAGTACCAGGCCAATGCGGCTTTTTATCTGTAATTTTTCGAATAGCTGATCGCGGTAACCATCCACCGTGCGTGAACTTAGACACATATGATCAGCGATTTCTTTATACGTAAGTTCCGTGGCAGCTAATTTCAGAAATTCCAGTTCGCGGTTGTTCAGTTTGGTTATGCTCAGATCGATATTGATGCTGTCCACCAAATGCCGGGTTACAAATTCGGGGTAGTAGACTTCGTTTTGTGCGACCTTGTGCAGCGCTTCCTCGAATTCATAGGGTTCAGCGTCCTTTAGTAAATAGCCCTTTACGCCCATTTTTACCATCGTAAGCACTTTTTCGGCATCTTCAAACATGGATAATACAATGATATTGATCTCCGGGTGATTGTCCCGGAGCCAGCGTGCAGAGGCGATGCCGTTCATTTTGGGCATATTGATGTCCAGAAGCACGATGTGCGGCTTCAGGGAAGGATTGATCTTGGTGATCATTTCCTCACCGTCACCCGCTTCAAACAGGATGGTGTAGCTGTCAAAATCTTCAATAAGCGAAGCAATGCCGCTTCTGAATAAACGGTGGTCATCAACTAAGGCGATCCGAATGGGTTCCTCCATTAGTATACAAGTGCTGTTTTAAAGGGTTTAAGTTGATGCTTATACAACATCCTTGTCCGGGAGCGGTTTTTATTATTGCGCTGCCTCCGATCATGGCTGCTCTGTTTTCAATGTTTTTCAATCCAGACCCCTGGTTGTCAAGTCTTTCCTTCGAAAAGCCGCAACCATCATCTTCGAGCGTTAAATTAAATAAATCAGAATGATATTGCAATATGATTTTTAAATGTTTGGCGCCGGCATGTTTAAGGGTATTGTTTAAAGTTTCCTGGAATATTCTGAAAAGCACCAGTTCGGTTTGTTTTCCCAAGGAGTAAATCTCGCCTTGCTTTTCAAAACAGACATCTAAAAGCTTGCTTTTATTGATCTTTTCTGCTTCTTTTTCGATGGTTTGCACCAGTCCAAGTGTCGTAATACGTTCATAGCTAAGGCTTTTGGAAAGGTCACGCAGGTCGGTTATTGCTTGCGCGATCAGCTCCCGGCTTTCATTGATTTTGGCTAGCCTTTCATTTTCAGCACCCTTATTCACGGATGTCAGTGTCAGCTTTACAAAGGAAAGTACCTGGGTAATATTATCGTGTATTTCGCTGCTGATATAATCTAATGTCTGATCCTGTACCTCGATTTGAGTTTTAAGCAGTTCCTGATGAAATGCGGTCTGGAGCAGTTCCTGTTCTTTTTTATTTTTTATTTGCTTGTTGCGGTAAAGTATAACAAAATAGATAATTGAGGCGACCAGAAAAGCGAAAAGTGTGCCCGTTAATAAAATTGCTTCCCCGATGCTACTATCCTGTAAGCTGCTGTCATTTTGCATGAATCGTACTGATTTCCCTTTTATCGGTTAAAATAGCTATTCCCAGCAATAAGTTGAACGAAATTTCTATGAAATACCAAAAATAGGTGATGATGGAGACATTAATATGATGATGATAATAATAGTTCATCAGCGTGGTATTAAAAAATATGGTTGTCGAGTAAAACAGGATTGCCGCATTATACCAAAATGTGCTCTGTTTGATGATGTTTACCTGCAGCGGATACTGTAACATTTGTTTGAACAATACCAGCGAGAAAATGATGAACAATATTTCATTGAGCATCATAGAATTGGAAGGGAACATTTTGTTATAGGGCTGTAAATACAGGGAATTGATAACAAAAACCACTGCGACTAAAACGATGGAGATCAATGCAGCTCTTTTAATGTATTTGTTTTTAAACAAGATGATAATAGATCAGGGTGAAAAAAATATAATTGGCTATCGTTTCAATATGCAGGATAGGGAAATTATTTTTATATACAGCTATGCTATATCTGTTTGCCAGGCTATCAAAAAAGTAAAACACTAAATACAGGCCCAGTAGCTTAAAAGCCGGGTTCAGATTGCGATAGCGCACCATACTGGTAATTGCCAGTAGGCAGGAAAGAAGCAAAGTCAGAACACCCATCTTTACTTCCTGTTAGCTCCACGGGAACTGTAAACCAGCCGGCCGGCGGGGGGGATTTATATAACTTTCCCTTTTGTCGGTTATAAGAGCAATACCCAGCAACAAACTAAAAATGATATCTATAGCGTACCAAAAAACCAGAATAATCGGATAGAATTTAGGATGGTGCATATAATAATTCATCAGGCTCAAATTTAAAAACATGGTTGCTGAAAAAAACAGCATCGCCGTGTTAAACCAAAAAACGCTCTGCTTTAGAATGCTAACCGGCAAGGTATGCTGCAACATTTGCTTATATAACAGAACCGCAAACAGTACATACAGAATTTCAGTTGCCTGGATTAGATAAGTAGGGAAAACTTTTGCAAACGGCTGAAAGAACAAGGCATTTGCAATACCGAATACAACAATCAGGGGTATTGAAATCAAAACATACTTTTTAAGGCGTGTACTTTTAAATAAATAATAATAAACCATCACATAAAACGGGTACTCAATGATGGATTCCACATGAGAAAGGGGTGCGTTATTCTTGTACATGGATATCACCCAATGATTAAGCACATCGGTATCCAGCAAAAAATTAATCAATAGCCAAACAACCAATAATTGAATGGGCATAGTTAGTTTTTTGAATCTAATCACACCCAATACCAATACGATTAAGGATAAGGCGAAAACGATATTTTTCATCATTTAATTCTACTGTAAATCGATACAACTTGGCGGGCAGGGAGGTAATTTATCATAATAATCCCCGCTGGCAACATACGGCATCGTTGCGCCCGGATCCGTATTTGGCACAGCGCCGACAAAAACAATGGTAAATACATTTTTGTCCTGGCCCTTAAAATCCGGATCTTTTGCATGCAGTAAACTTATGCCAACAACGTTTGGGTCGCTCAGAACTGCTTCCAGGCTTTCGCGGTCCACAAAAAAGCCATTGATAAATGAGTTGTCCGGGCTCAGCAGCCCTGGGCCGGTTTTTGAAGAATTTTGTTGCTGAAATTCCTTGATTAGTGTTTTAGCCAGGTTGCCGTCAATTTTTGATGCCATGGTTTTTTAGGGTTTGATGTATATGCCGACAATATACGAGCAAGGCATCAAAAACGCTTACCGTTTTTTAACGGTATTTTTCCTTAAGGCAGGCGTTAGATCCGGCCGCATCGGGATGGTTATCCGTCCAGCAGAAATACAAACAGTTCTTTGGGACCATGAGCGCCCAGAACCAGCGTCTTTTCAATATCGGCGGTACGGCTCGGGCCGGTTACCGTAGTGATCATCGAGGGCAGCTCCCTGCCATATTTATTTTTTATGAGCTTAAAGCCGTCTTTAAGGTCGCTCACCAGCTGCGAGGTATAAGCCAGGACAATATGTACCGGAGGATAAATACTGAGGCGGCGGCCGGCCATACCGGCATTTGATAATAAGATACTGCCGTTGCGGGCTATCAACGCTTCGCATAAGGTAAATCCGACATCGGCCTGTTCAAATTCCTTATCCGTTTCAAAAAATGGGTAATCGTAACTTTTTAAGTATTTCCTGCAAGGCGGGCTCCCAGCAATATATTTTATGCCATTTATGCTCTTCGGCAAGGTTTAGCAGGTTTTCAATAAACTGAACTTCGTCTTCACAAAAAACAAACTGGCCGGATACGGCGGTAAATTGTTCGGCAAAAATCACTTCCAGGATCTCTTCGTTTTGGGGATAATGCGGAAGATCTTCAAGATTGGGGTACGGGTTATCCCGCTTCTCAAGGAGGGCCTTGCGAATTTTTTTAAGTAATTTTTCTTTTGATGTTGTAATATCCCTCATGGTTGAACCTGAAAGTATAAAGTCCAAAGTCTTGAAGCTGATAGCCTCTTTTCAGACTATTTGCTTCAGGACTTTCGGACCTATAGATTATTCTTTCTCGCTTTTGGCTTCTTTCTCTTCCGGATTTCTGTTGAATGTTCCTGAATGATCCGCAACGCCTTCGTGTATAAGATTGCCTGCTACGGGCTCCTGGTTGCCGCCTTCAGGTCCGTTTACAAATTCGTCATAAGTAGTGCGGTGTATCAAACGGACGTTTGCCCAATATTTCTTCCAGATCAGATTGGAACAATATTTCCTTTTCCAACAGTTTGTCGGCCAGTTTTTCCAGTCCGTCACGCTTGTCGGTAAGCAATTTCTTGGTACGTGCATAAACCGCAGTGATCTGGTTACGTACTTCCTCATCGATCATTTCTGAGGTTTTTTCCGAATAAGGCTTATTGAACTGGTATTCGCCCTGGGTATCATTAAAGGACACATTACCCACTTTGTCGTTCATGCCATAAATGGTTACCATGGCATAGGCAAGCTTGGTGATCCGTTCCAAGTCGTTTTGGGCGCCGGTAGATATTTTGCCAAAAGTGATATCCTCGGCAACACGGCCACCCATGGTCATACACATACCATCAATCAACTGTTCGGTAGTATACAGGAACTGTTCTTTTGGCAGGTATTGTGCATAACCCAACGCAGCAACGCCACGCGGAACGATCGATACTTTAACCAGCGGATCGGCATGTTCCAGGAACCAGCCTGCAATGGCGTGGCCGGCTTCGTGGTAAGCCACAATGCTTTTTTCTTCCGGTGATATGATCTTGTTCTTTTTCTCCAAACCACCGATCACACGGTCAATGGCATCCTGGAAATCCTGCATATCAACCGCTTCCTTGTTTTTACGCGCAGCTATCAAATGCAGCTTCGTTACAAACGTTGGCAATTTCGGCGCCGGCAAATCCGGGTGTTTGCGCAGATAGTTTTTTAGCATCAACACCTTCGGCCAGTTTAACCGGTTTTAAATGCACTTTAAATATCTGCTCGCGGCCAATCAGGTCGGGTTTATCAATGGATACCTGCCTGTCGAAACGGCCCGGACGCAATAATGCTGAATCGAGTACATCAGGACGGTTGGTTGCAGCCAGGATAATAATACCCGAATCGGTACCAAAACCATCCATCTCAACCAGTAGCTGGTTCAAGGTATTTTCACGTTCATCATTGCCGCCTACGATATTGTTTTTGCCACGGGCACGGCCGATCGCGTCAATCTCATCAATAAATATGATACATGGCGCCTTATCTTTTGCCTGGCGGAACAAATCGCGTACACGCGATGCACCCACACCAACAAACATTTCCACGAAGTCAGATCCCGACAAGGAGAAGAACGGCACCTGCGCTTCGCCAGCGACCGCTTTGGCCAGCAAGGTTTTACCCGTGCCCGGCGAGCCGATCAGTAAAGCGCCCTTGGGGATTTTTCCGCCGAGGTTGGTGTATTTTTTAGGATTTTTAAGAAAATCAACGATTTCCATTACTTCCTGTTTTGCTTCTTCCAAGCCTGCTACATCGTTAAAAGTAACCGATACCTGGGCTTCCTTATCAAACAGGGTAGCTTTTGATTTGCCGATATTAAATATCTGGCCGCCCGGGCCGCCGCCGCTGCCGCCTGACATGCGGCGCATGATGAATATCCATACGGCTGCAAACAATACCACCATTATAATACCCTGCACCAGCCAGTTGCCCAGAATGCTTTCATGCTGCGTAAACTCGATCGGGGTCTTTTGCGCATCCGGCAAGATCCTTTTCAGCATTGGTTACCGTTTGTTTCAGGCTTTCGTAAGAAGCATCCGTAAATTGGATACTGCGGGCCGCTGTTAGAAGAACCGGTGATGGATTTCTGATCGCGCACGGTAGCATAAAATGGTTTTTTAAGACTATCTTTTCTGATATACACTTCGACCACAACCAGGTCGCCATTTTTATAGGCAACCAGCTTTTCCGCATCATGCTGCTTTAATATCTGGGTTTCAAATTCCTGATAGCTGATGGTTTTTATAATGGGGTTGCTGGACAAGTAGCCCACGCCGAGCAGCACCAGAATAACAATAGCGTAAAGCCACATGATGTTAAACTTGGGCGGTTTGGGCGCAATTTTTTTATTGGGTATTTTCCGTATAGGTTTTGGATTCTCTGATTTATTATCTTTCATTTTTTTATTAGCTCAAACTATACGATCATTAATTTTAAATATTAGGGGACTCTGCTCTAGACGCAGTTCTTCAGTCTTGTGTGACGTGGGTTTAAGCGCTTTTATAAAATTTAATTTCAGCATCGCCCCACAAGTCTTCCACTCCATAAAATTCGCGTTTGTCTGTCCTGAAAATGTGCACGACCACATCTACATAATCCAGCAGTATCCATTCGCCATATTCAAGGCCTTCTTTGCGCCAGGGTTCCTGTTGTAGTTGCTTTAAAAATTTCTTCTTCTACACTATTGGCGATTGCTTTTACCTGTGTGGATGAGTCGGCATGACATATCACAAAATAATCAGATACCGAACTAAATATATTACGAAGGTCTAACCTAACAATATCATTTCCCTTTTTTTCCTGAATGCCGAAGTATGGCTAGTTCGGAAATATAGGCGGATTCATTTAGCACTTTGTTTTTTACCATCAAAAAGAATTAGTTTTGAACGATCTCGAGTTACACAATTATTACTTTGCAAAATAACATATTTTCAGGATTATTTGTTGGACAAAATTTAATCACCATTAAACAAGTTGATTCGACCAACAATTTCCTTAAAGAATTCACTGTCAAATTCCAAGCCATTACCCGAAGGAACGGTCATTATGGCAGAGAGCCAATTTGCAGGCCGCGGCCAGCAACAGAATCGCTGGCATAGCCAAGACGGTAAAAACCTTAACTTTTAGTATCCTGCTAAAGCCGGATTTTTTGCCCGTAATGCAACAGTTCGATCTGACCAGGGCTGTAAGTTTAGGCATAATTAATGCTTTTAAACCAATTTTGGGCGAGCAGCTTAAAATAAAATGGCCAAATGATATCTATTACGCCGATGGCAAGCTGGGCGGAATTCTGATTGAAAACCTGATACAGGGCGAATCAGATAAAAAACTCGGTCGTCGGCATAGGTTTGAATATCAACCAGGAGCATTTTCCGGCCGAGGTTCCCAATGCAGTGTCCCTAAAGCAAATCTTACAAAGGGATTATGATTTGAAATTTTTATTATCAGAGATTTGTAAAAATATCGAGGCGGCTTATTTAAGCCTCAAAGCTGGCAGACCGGAGGCAGTCAGGAAAGATTATCTTGCGCATCTTTACTGGCTGAATGAGCAGCGCAATTTTAAGGTGAGCGGCTCTGCGGACGATAGCGGCACAGGCCTTGTATTTAAAGGAATAATCACCGGCGTGAGGGATAACGGATTACTGGTCGTGCGCGCCGAAGGCGAAAAAGAAATGGAATTTAATTTTAAGGGAATAGAATTTTTAAATAAACAATTATAATGATGAAAAGAATGTTGTTTTTATTGACCATACTCGTGATCAGTGCAGCAGCTTATGCACAGATTGAAACGCCGGTTAAATGGTCATATGCTGCAAAAAAATTAAATAACACGGAAGCGGTCATATTTTTACGTGCTACGATACAGGATGGCTGGCATATTTATTCGCAGAATATAAAGGATGGTGGACCGATAAAGACGTCGTTCAAATTTACCCCGTCAAAAGAGTATACCTTAGTTGGCGTAACGACCGAGCCGACTCCGGTAACCAAATATGAAGACGCATTTAAAATGAATGTAAGCTATTTTGAAAAATCGGTTACCTTTCAGCAGAAAATAAAGCTTAAATCGCCCAATGTAACTGCGGTAAAGGGACAGCTGGAGTATATGACCTGTAACGACAAAAAATGCTTGCCCCCTGAAGATATTGATTTTACCGTTCAACTGAGCAAATGAGTATCGCTGGCATGACAACACTAAACCACAGCAAGGGTTTCAAAGCGTTATTGTTTATCGGCTTATCGTTTATCGTCATTTCATTTGCAGGTACCCAGAGGGCTTATGCTTTTCAAAAACCGGCGGATACCGTTTCCAGTAATGACGTGCAGTTTACCGATATAAAGACGGCTGCGGACAGTGCTGCCGAGGAAACCCAGAAGGCAATGAATGCCACAAGGAAGGCCACTGAGGATGCCGTCAAGTCGGCAAAGCTGGCATCGGCGGCTCATATTTCCAGTCCTGAAAAACAACAAACGCTATGGGAAATATTCATAGCCGGCTTTTTAGGTGGATTTGCTGCCTTTTTGATGCCCTGCATTTACCCAATGCTCCCCTTAACGGTAAGTTTTTTCACCAAAAAAGGAGGCAGCCGCAGCAGCGCCATTTTCCAATCATTACTGTACGGTCTTTCCATTATCGTGATCTACGTTGTCCTGGGGCTTATCATCACCCTGCTTTTCGGGCCATCAGCCCTGAATGCGCTGGCGACCAACGGACTGTTTAATTTCTTTTTCTTCCTGCTGCTCATTGTTTTTGCCATTTCATTCTTTGGGGTATTTGAAATAACCCTGCCCAGCTCGCTGGCAAATAAAATGGATGCAAATTCAGACCGGGGTGGGCTGGCTGGTATATTTTTCATGGCGGCCACCCTCGTTGTTGTTTCATTTTCCTGTACAGGACCGATTATCGGTTCCGTTCTTGTTGAGGCAGCCACAAAAGGTGAGCGGCTTGGCCCGGTGGTCGTTATGTTCGGATTTTCGCTGGCACTGGCGCTCCCCTTTACCTTATTTGCCCTGTTCCCTTCCGCATTAAAAAGCCTGCCCAAATCAGGCGGCTGGCTCAATAGCGTAAAAGTGGTGTTGGGATTTATCGAGATCGCATTTGCCCTGAAGTTTTTATCGAATGTTGATCTGGCTTACCACTGGAACTGGTTCGACCGTGAAATCTTTTTATCACTTTGGATCGCCATCGGTATTTTAACCGGCTTATACCTGATCGGAAAGATAAAGTTTTCACATGACAGCGAACTGCAGTATTTATCGGTGCCCAGGCTGTTCATCTCGGTTATCGTTTTTGCCTTTGTCATTTATATGATCCCAGGGTTATGGGGCGCGCCACTCAAATCGATCAGTGCTTTCCTGCCTCCTCTGAGCACCCAGGATTTTGATCTTTCGGCCGGCGCGGCCGTTCCGGCTGCAACGGGCAATTCAGACGTTAAGGTAAAAAAATACGAAGATTTGTTTAGACGCCTGCCCAAGGTAAAAGGTATCAATGATTGGTATGATTATGATCAGGCAATTGAAGTGTCCCGGCAACTGCATAAACCGGTCCTGATCGATTTTACCGGATGGAACTGCGTGAACTGCCGCAAAATGGAGGCTAACGTGTTTCCAAACCCCGAGGTACTCGGACGCCTGCAGCGTGATTTTGTCATGCTTCAACTCGTTATTGACGATAAGACCGAATTGCCCCCGGCAGAACAAACGACCTCTGCGGTCACCGGAAAAAAGCTTACGACACTTGGCGGCAAATGGCTTGACTTTGAGATATCGAAATATAATTCGAACGCCCAGCCTTTTTATGTAATAATTAATGAAAATGGCGAAACCCTTGTACCGCCGCAGGGAGCTGATTTCGACATTTCTAGATTTATTAAATATTTGGATAGCGGAATTTCAGCTTATAAAGCATACAAAAAATAGTATCGAGCCAAAAATAATAGTAAATTCGCGCAGAATTGATAGTGTTAAAAAAACACCATCATGTCACAATAGTTAATATTGCAATTGTAATCTGCCGAATACCAAAATGACCCAAATTAAGAATATCGGACTTTTCACTTCTGGTGGTGATGCACCTGGAATGAACGCCGCCATAAGAGCGGTAGTGCGTGCGGCTTTATATCATAATATTAATGTTACCGGCATCAGAAGAGGCTATGAAGGAATGATCAACGGTGATCTTTTTTCTATGGACCGCAAATCGGTATCAAACATCATCCAGCGCGGCGGTACCATCTTGAAGACCGCACGCAGTGAGCTTTTCAGAACGCCTGAGGGCCGCAAGCTGGCTTATGAACAACTGAAAAAGTTTAATGTGGACGCTCTGGTCGGTATAGGCGGGGATGGCACATTCAGGGGAGCAAAAACATTTGGCGATGAGTTCGGCATTCCGATCATCGGGTTGCCCGGTACGATAGACAATGATTTGCGGGGCAGCGATTTTACAATCGGATATGATACTGCGATCAACACCGTGATTAATGCAGTCGATAAAATAAGGGATACCGCTGAATCGCACGACCGCCTGTTTATTGTGGAAGTGATGGGTCGCGATTCGGGCATGATAGCACTCCGTACCGGCATCGCAGCGGGTGCAGAGAATATCATCATACCGGAAAGCAAATCGGAGCTGGCCAACCTGTTTGATCGTTTGGAGCATGGCCGCAAGGATAAAACCTCAAGAATTGTTATTGTTGCCGAAGGTGACGAAGAAGGCGGTGCGTTTGAAATAGGCCGCCGGGTGAAGGAAAAATTCCCCCACCTGGATACACGTGTTTCTATACTGGGCCATATCCAGCGGGGCGGTAAACCAACCTGTATGGATAGGGTACTTGCCAGCCGCACAGGTGTTGCTGCAGTGGAAGCATTAATAGCAGGTTACCGCAGCGAAATGGTCGGACTGATTGACAACGAAATTGCCTACACACCTTTTGAGCATGCTGTCAAAAATAACAGAGAGATTGATCCAAATATGATAAGGATTGTAGAAATGCTATCCTTATAAGGGGAAGCGGGTATCAATAAATGTCTTATTGACGATCAGTCGTATAACTTCATCAATTTCCTGCGTCACGGTGATCATATGGTTCATGATCTGCTCATTTTCAGGATTGCTGAAATTCTCGCGGTCCATGATGTTCAGTAATCCGATCATACTTGCTACAGGTCTGCGCAACTCATGGGAGCTCAGTGAGGCGATATTCTTTAAGCGTTCATTCTGTTCGATCAGTGCTTCCTCTGTCTTTAGCCTTTCGGTGATATCCCGTGCAAAACATCCGACGCCGATTATTTCATCTTTGCTGTTTTTGTAGATCGGGTTAAAGCTTACCTCAAAATGTGCAGTGTCCTGGGTCAGGGGGTTCTGGCTCTCGTGCCTGGTCACGTATCTTTCGCCTCCCAGAGCACGGTGGTAATATTCCCGCCACTCCCCATTCATTTTTTCTGTTGATGCGGAATGCATATAAGCATCATCACCCTCCTGCGGTATTACACCAACCAGATCCGTTATTCTTTTGCGATAGGCACTATTCATATAGACATAGCGGCCATCACGGTTGATCGACCAGGTAAGGTCCTCTGTATTATTGATCAGCGCTTCGAGATTATTCTTGGTCCATGCGATCTCTTCGAGCACATGTTTTTCATTGGTAATATCCCGGACAACTACGGTCAAGCCTTCCGAGGAAGGGTAAACCGTTGTGGTAAACCACTTATTTGCCTGTGTGAAACATTCTGTAAACTGGACGCTTACCTCTTCTGCAATGGCTTTGCGGTAAGAATGCTCGAAATTAGTACCCCTGATCGCTGGAAAGATATCCCAAATGACCGATCCAAGCAAGTTATCCCTGCTCCTGCTGCTCATCACTTCAAAGGCGCGATTTACCTTTATAAATTTCCAGTCGTTATTTAGAATAAAGAATGCATCCGTAATACTTTCAACAAAACTGTTAAGTCTTTCAGAAGCTTTTTTGATCTCTTTTTCTATTTCAATGCTCTGTGTCGCGTCCTGGCCCACACCCTGCAGTTCGGTCACCTGGCCCCGTTCATCTGTAATGGCAATGAATTCCCAATTTATCCAGCGTGTGTGGCCGTTATTGCCACTCTTGCGGTGTTTAAGGCTTACGACCTTACCCGGTTCCTGGATACAGTTATTCAATATTTGCTGGCAAAACTCCTTTTCCTCGGGTAAAACAACACACGAAAAGTGCTTGCCCATAACATCGGTTTCCTCAAAGCCCAGGGTATTAAAGAACCATGCATTGGCGAAGGTGAAATTATAGCCGGCATCTATACGTACCAGGAAATTGGTTTGGGAATCAATCAGGGAGGATAGAAACTTTTCGCGGCGTTTAAGGTCCTCGGACTGCAAAACCTTTTCGGTTACATCGGTGGCAATAATGATCCGGCAGCGATGATTATCGTATTTTATTTCGTGCCCGGTAATTTCAGCATAGATGACTTCGCCCTTTTTATTGGCATGACGCCATACGCCGGCATTGTTAAAACCAACAAGGCTGCTATCGGAAATGGCTTTGCGGTAGAGGTATTCGTTAAATCTGGCAAGGTCGATACGCGGACGGATGTCGCGTATGGTCATCGTTAAAAACTCCTCTTCACTATAGCCGTAATGTTTTAAAGCGGCATTATTCACCTTCATGATGCGCAGTGTAGGCAGTTCGTAGATCCACATCGGAGTGGGATTGTTATTGAACAGGATACTAAAGTCGCCCATAGACTCCTTCATGTTAAAATTGATCTGCCGCTGATCCGAAACATCTTCAATGACGCTCAGCAATACCTGGTGGCTGGTCTGGCTATCGGTAAGAAAACGTTTTTTCTGCCGCACCCATTTAATTTTTCCGCCCCTGGTAATAATGCGATAAGAAAGTTCAATCCACTCCTGGGAATCACTTTTATGGTTTGCTGTTAAAACTCCGGCGCGGTCGCGCTGATCGATGATGTCATTCCAGAGCTGGGTATTTTGCTGAAAATCCTTAGCGTGATATTCTGTAACAGCATGTATGCTCGGACTAATGAACAGGTATTTTTCTGAATCTGTATCAAAGGCCCAAACGCAATCGTTTAATGCCGCAAGAAGACTATTTAGCATAAATGTGCAAATGGGTATGGCCTTGACGTAAAGTTATAAATTTTTAGTTTTGATGCTGCCATGCTCATAACAATTTATCGGCCACGTCAGTCCAGGTATTAACCCGCTCGTATTCGGTGATCAGGTGGTTATGGGGCGATGAATACAAAAGTTTGCGCCCGTCAAAGCCCGCGAAATTTCGAATGCGGTCATCGATCATGATATCGACGTCAACGATCTTATTGCCACAGAATATAATATTCTTCCAATGTATGAACGGGAAATGCTCGGCAAGCCAGTGGTATTTATCCAATAATGAATTCGGGAATTCCATTGCCGCTGAAACGACATAAACATCGTATTTGCCGCAGAGCTCTTTTACTACTTCCTGACTGCCGGACATTACTTTCAGATCTCTGAAAAAGCCGGGCTCGTGAAGGTAATGGCGCAAAGTTTCTTTTATATCCTCGGGCAGCATTTCGTTAAACTCTTTGCCGTCCATTTGATCCAGGGGGATGGTAATATTATGGTCTCGCTGGTAAACCTCAATAAACTGAGCGATCGTATCAGCCAGAACCTCATCCATATCGATGGCGATGCGTAATTTGTTTGTCATAATAATTGGCCACAAAATGATAATAATTTTTAAAAAGTGCCTATTATTTAATTATTTATATGATTTAAATTTTAAAATATATTTTTCTACCTTTGCATCCCCGCAGAAGGAGACTCCGGGGATAATGTTGAATACATAAAATTTAAAAATGGCAACTAAGATCAGACTACAAAGACATGGTAAAAAAGGAAAACCTTTTTACTATATCGTAGTGGCAGATGCGCGTGCTCCAAGAGATGGCCGCTTCATTGAGCGTTTAGGTTCATACAACCCAAACACTAATCCCGCAACTATTGACATTAATTTTGACAAAACTCTTGATTGGGTAAACAATGGTGCACAGCCTACCGACACCTGCCGTGCTATCCTTTCATACAAAGGAGTTATGTACAAGAAACACTTACAAGGCGGCCTTAAAAAAGGCGCGTTGACCGAAGAACAAGTTGAGTCTAAATTCCAGGCATGGCTTGATCATAAAGATGGCAAGATCACCGGTAAGAAAGAAAGCTTAACTACTGCAAAACAAGATGCACGTAAAGCTGCTTTGGCTGCTGAAGCTAAGAAAAAAGAAGAAAAAGCCGCTGCAATAGCTGCTAAAAATGCTCCTCCTGGTTGAAGAAGCACCTGCTGCTGAAACCGAATCTGAAGCCTCAGCTGAAACTGAAGCTGAAAGCGCAGAGTAATTCTAATAAAGCTTTATTAAAAGTAGCGAAGCGGCCTGAAGGCGCTTCGCTATTTTTGTTTCGAGCCGGGCTTTAAAAAAGAAAAACACATGAAAGATCATTTCAAAGTAGGTACTATTGTCAAAACCCGTGGCTTAAAAGGCGAACTGCAATTATATGTCGATTTTGACAACCTCGAGGACATTAACTTCAATGCCGTATTTATTGACATAGCCGGCAAGCTGGTGCCCTATTTTGTGGAATCGGTCAAATATCAGAAGAACACCGCCTGGCTTTATCTGGAAGATGTTGAATCTGTTGAGCTGGCCTCAAAGCTGGCCAAGAAGGATGTCTATCTGTCTAACAAACTGAAGCCTAAAAAGAAAAAGGATGAGTTTACGCTGAAGGATCTCAAAGGCTTTATTGCCATAGACGAGCACGAGGGCGAACTGGGCGAAATACTCGAAATACAGGAACTGCCCCAGCAATTCATAGCCACGGTAAAATACAAGGATCGCGAAGTGCTGTTTCCACTTAATGAAGCTACTATAAAAGGGATTGATCTGAACGGGGGCGAAGTTTATGTTGATCTGCCGGAAGGTCTGCTGGATATTTATCTGGAGTAAAATTCCGCTGTCTGATTGTCCTTGGAGCGCTGATCTTCCAATTTTTCCTATAATGATCCTTTCTTCCTTAGATAGCCTTTATTAAAAATATAAGTAACAGGACACCGCAGATAACCGTTGTTACCTGACTGTATGTATATTCTCCATTTTCATCCGGGTCAGATTCGTGTTCTATGCCACTGATCAGTTTCTTAAATAAAAATGCAGCTAATCTCATTGCATTGGGAGTTTACATGAGAAAAGAATTTTTTTCTTAAAAAATATTTTGTCAAGCATGCTTTACATTTGTAAAATAAACTTTACATTTGGTATCTCAAACTTGACAAAAATGAAACCGCATTTCCTGTTTCCCTATTGGACGCGCTACCTGGGTTGGGGCCTTGTATTATTACATGTGCCGCTTAGCATACTGGGCAGATCGCATGGCATGATCAATATTATGGATGCGCAATCGCGCGACCAGGGCATTTTTGCCGGCGAACATCTTTTCTTTATTTGTACTGCGCTGCTGATGGCAGCCGGCTTGTTCCTCGTTGCTTTTTCAAAAGAGAAAATAGAGGATGAACAGATATGGCACATGAGGCTTGATTCGTTGCGATGGGCCATTTTCGTCAATTACCTGGTCCTGATCATCAGTCTTGTGTTTATAGAAGATGTGCCGCATATGCTGGAGCTGAACCTGTGGGTGCCACTCCTGTTTTTTATTGTCCGTTTCAGATGGATGATCTACCGTTTGAACCGTTCGTTAATCCGGGAGGGTGACCATGAAAAATAATATTCGTCTGGAGCGCGCTATAAAAAATATCACCCAGGCCGAACTTGCCGGGCAGGTGGGCGTTTCGCGGCAAACAATTAACGCAATTGAGAGTAATAAATACGTGCCTTCTACAGTACTGGCATTAAAAATAGCGAGGGTATTCCATAAGCCGCTCGAAGAAATATTTAAACTGGAAGAAGGTGATTGAAAAAGCATGGCGCCCTCAATAGAAAATTTTATGGCAGACCAAAAGGTTAACACACCGGAAGAAATTCTAAAAGCTGCACAGACGATCCTGCTGGTCGATTGGCCGGATAGGAGCGTTCCGCAGGCTTTGGTAAAAGCCGGCTATACCGTTTACAGCTACAGCCCGGACACTTACACCAGGATTGAAGAAAATGCCAGCGGAGAGTTTGTTTTTCAAAAAATTGAAGGTAAGCCGGACGCGGTTGATATAGTAAACATATTCCGTCCCGAGGACGAGATTGATGGCATATTTGAAAAGCATGTTTTACCATTGCATGCTACGGCGGTGTGGATACAGCCGCCATTGAACGCTGCTGCCGGTAAAAAACTGGCTGCAGAAAATCATTTGCAATTTGTTGAAGGCGTGGCTATTGCTAATATAGCTGCTAAAATTTAAACGATACAAAATGGATAACACAAAGGAGCCCACTCTGGGAAACGGTAAAATATGCTATGTTGAAATACCCGCATTGGATACCGGACGGTCTGCCGCTTTTTATAAGGAAGTCTTCGGCTGGCATGTCCGCAGGCGGGGAGACGGCAATACCGCTTTTGACGATGGCATATACGAGGTAAGCGGCACCTGGGTGCTGGGAAGAGAAATAGCCGCACAGCCAGGTCCGCTGGTTTCTATTATGGTAGACAGCATTAAAGAAACCATCGAGAAGATCACAGCGCGAAATGGTAAGATCGTCAAACAAATGGCTATCAGCGAGACCGAATTTATTGCCTGGTTTAATGATCCGGCCGGTAATGTATTTGGTCTTTATCAGCATCCTGGTGGGGGCAATGGCAAAATATGTTACTTGGAGATGCCGGCTACCGATATTTCCGGGTCCGCCGATTTTTACGAAGGGGTATTTGGCTGGCCGGTCAGAACAGATAACCACGGCCTGGCTGCTTTCGATGATGGTGTGGGTGTGGTAAGCGGCATGTGGACGACCGAGTTAAAGCCTGCTCCATCCGGACTTATGATCTATATCATGATGGACAGTGTTGAAGAAACGATAGAAGCCGTAATTGCTGCTGGCGGCAAAATAACGCAGCCCATCGGTGTGGACGCTCCCGAGATCACGGCGCGGTTCAGCGATCCAGCCGGAAATATATTCGGACTCTATCAGGAACCTTTAGGCTAGATATACCTTATAGCATTAACCTCAAAGAAACCTATCTTTGCGCCATGCGTTTTGATCTGATCACGGTGTTGCCTGCATTGCTGGAAAGCCCATTTGCCCATTCTATCTTACAGCGTGCGCAAAACAAGGGACTTTCCGAAATTCACGTACACCATTTGCGGGATTATGCCACCGGCAAACACAAGAGCGTGGATGATTACCCCTACGGCGGCGGCAGCGGCATGGTAATGACCATTGATCCCTTTGCCCGGTGCATTGAAAAGTTGAGGGCCGAAAGGGATTATGATGAGATCATCTTTATGTCTCCCGATGGGGAAAGGCTTAACCAGCACATCGCCAATCAATTATCCATCAAAAAAAATATGATAATCCTTTGCGGGCATTATAAAGGGATCGACCAGCGGATTCGAGATATTTTTGTTACCCGCGAAATTTCCATTGGCGACTATGTGCTTTCCGGCGGAGAGCTGCCGGCAGCAGTGCTGGTTGATGCCGTCGTGCGCCTGATACCGGGTGTGCTGTCCGATGAGACCTCTGCGCTGTCCGATTCTTTCCAGGATGATTTATTGGATGCTCCGGTTTATACCCGGCCGGCCGAATGGAATGGTCATAAGGTGCCCGATATCCTGCTCAGCGGCAATACGCCCGAAATTGAAAAATGGCGTTTTGAGCAAGCTGTCGAAAGAACCAGGAATCGCAGGCCTGACCTGCTCAAGTAAAATATCCGGATTACGGATTGTGGAGAGAATTGTAAATTGTGGAAATTTTTTAATTCAGTTTTTTATTTAGAAATAAAATCCCTATTATTGCAATCCGATTTTTACGGGCTAAAAATCGCTTTTAAGAGCTTAAAATCATGGATTTAGTAAAATTTGTTGAAGAGCAATCAGTAGAAAAAAGACAACATCCTGCGTTCAAAGCAGGTGATACTGTTAGCGTACACTATAAAATCAGAGAAGGAAACAAGGAGCGTATACAGGTGTACCAAGGTGTAGTTATCCAGCGCAACAGTATCGGCACAACCGAAACTTTTACAGTTCGTAAGGTTTCAAATGGTGTAGGTGTTGAACGTATCTTCCCTTATCAACTCACCAAATATCGATAAGATCGAAGTAAACAGCCACGGAAAAGTTCGTCGTGCTAAATTGTTCTACCTGCGCGAATTGACAGGTAAGGCAGCTCGTATCAAATCAAAAAGAGTTTAATACCAAATCCCTCGAAGAGTTTACCAAATTCCTCGGGTGGGGGATTAAAAAATATATAGTCCTTCTGATGATTCAGGGGGACTTTTTTTGTTCTTTTTTATCGGATCAGCTGCCCAGGCGCTCCCGGTTTTTTTTAAGGACATGCGCTCATAGGGAATGCTCCCCCTTACTCATTGCGCCCTGGTGCAATCAACGCAACCAAATGTATAGAAAGCAGAAAAGCCCCGCAGGGAGGCTTTCCGTTATAAATTTAATCCTGAGTGAATCAGTCCGCAACGGACCTTTTTGATTAGCCTATCCTGGGCTTTTCCACTGAAGCTTTAGGAGTAACGTTCTCTTTTGCAACAGCTACCGGCGTAGTGAGCTCGGCCAGTACCGTGCGTCCGCCTTTTACCACGTCGCCAATATTTACATTAACCTTGGTGCCTAAGGGTAGGAAAACATCCACCCTTGAACCAAATTTAATAAAGCCAAACTGCTGGCCCTGATCTACCTTGTCACCTTCTTTGACATACCAAACGATGCGGCGTGCCAGGGCACCTGCAATCTGTCTGAAAAGGACCGGTATGCCCTTGCTGTTTTCGATCACAATCGTGGTACGTTCGTTTTCGGTCGAGGATTTCGGATGCCAGGCCACCAGATATTTGCCCGGATGGTATTTGAAATACTTTACAACGCCCGCAACCGGATTGCGGTTTACGTGTACGTTAACCGGTGACATAAACACCGATATCTGTATTCGCCGGTCTTTCAAAAACTCGGTCTCTAGGGTTTCTTCTATCACTACTACCTTGCCGTCAGCAGGGCAAAGTACGCTTTTATCATCCGTACTGATAGGAAAATGCGGGCTGCGGAAAAACTGCAGTATGATAACAAAAAGCGCGAACGATAAAATGTATACGATCCATTTTATTACATGAGCATCCGGGTAATAAAACTGTATAACAGCATTCAGCACAAAAATCAGCAACATACACAGTGCAATGGAGGTATATCCTTCTTTATGAATAGTCATTTTCAAATAATTTAATGCAAAATTACAAAAATGTAATTAAGTATAGGTAAGTATATACAATTGGTGCCGATAATAGCAGGCCGTCGAAGCGATCGAGCAGGCCGCCATGGCCCGGCAATATGCCTCCGGAGTCCTTTATATTAATGCTTCGTTTAAACATGGATTCCACCAGATCGCCCGAGCGTGCCGATGCAGCCGATCAGTATTGCAACCGATACCCATTGTCTCCAGGATAATTCCCCATAAAAGCGGCTGAGTATAAAGGCGGCAATACAGCTTATCAAAACGCCGCCGATAAAGCCCTCCCAGGTTTTTTTGGGTGAATGGCGTTCAAACAATTTAGTGCGGCCGAAAAAACGTCCGCTCAAATATGCGCCGGTGTCATTGGACCACAGCATGATTAAAAATGCAAGTGGAATGTGAAAATTAAAGCTGCCGCCAATAAAAGCCAGCGCATGAAAAAAAGTAAATGGCACGATTGCGTAAATCAGTCCCATAATGGTATAGGCAATATTGGTAAATGGTGCATCAGCTTGTTTGTAGAGTTCCTGAAAAAATATAATACTTAATGTAACAGGTAAAATAAACAACAGCGCGCGTGCCAGCTTGCTGTCTTGCAAGGCGGGAAGGGTACCGGTAAAGGAATACACGAGCAAAGCAAAGGCAATAAATATCAATGCGCCGTTAACCAGGCCTATGGGTACGTTTGGGCTTGCGGTATGCTTGTTTGACCAGGCCATAAAACTCCCACAGACAGAACAGGCTCAGCAATAAATAAAATATTCCAAATACATATTGCCCCAATAAAACCGAGGCAAGCATAACAATAACAAAGAAAAAGCCGGTAATGGCGCGTGTTTTCATAAATTAATCTGATTCAGGATCATGATCTCAATGGCATTGCTGAAATCCTGCTGGTGAATATATACTTCGATATGGCCAAATGTACGGTGGGCTGAATCTTGTTTATTTAATAATACGGTATCGATCTGGTGCTCGATAAGCATTTGTTTAACGATCTCTGCCTGGTAGTAATCGGAAGATGAAAAAATTTTAACCCAGTTCTTCTCCATGTATCTCAGCTATTTGCCTTTTCGATGAAATGTTACGGTAAATAAACAGTAAAAATAAGGTAATTGCCACGCTTATAATATACCAGACATTATTAAATACCTGCTGGTCATCAGGCCCGATTCCTATTAACTTATGTTGCGAAAGATAGGTGATGACCACAATGGTGCCGTTGTTTACAAAATGGCCCCATATGGCTGGCCATATACTGCCGCTCCAAATGGTAAAATATCCAAATAGAACGCCCAGGAACAATCGCGATAAAAAGCCAGAAAATTCCATATGGAAAGCGCTGAACAATATAGCCGTTATCCAAACGGCCGCATGCTTATTTTTCATCCAGCGTATAAATATGGTTTGCATGCATCCCCTGAACAGGATTTCTTCAATTACAGCCGTTAGCAGACCGATAAACAGCAGGTCGAATATCATATTCAAAATGCTGTTCATCTGCAGCATGCTGTCAGAAGCTTTTTTGTTTTCCTCGTCAAATTCGCGCATCCATTTGCGGCAGCGATAATTTCCCACTGATGGTTTCCAGAAATTCGATCAGCGGGAATGCAAGCATCATGATAAGAAAAACCAGCAGGATGTACACCCAGGGAAAATGAAAGGTGTTTTTCATGTAGCCATCCGGATCGCGTACGATAAAATAGGAAAAAATTATCGGCGTAACTAAAATGGGCATGGTAGTTCCGACAAATTGCAATATCCATAAAGAGTCCTGCACTTGTGGTGTGGAGACGTTCAGTTTAGAAAGTTCCATCAGGGTATCAATGCCATATCTGGCAGTAATGATAGCGCCTGCAATCATCTGACCGAATATTAAAGCGGCTAGCAGCAGACCTATGAGCATCAAAAATTGATAACCGGGATGTATTTGCTTGTGGGGTATTGGGTTAGAAGAGCCTTCTATCATAATGTGGCGTTAAATTCGTATTTTTGCAGTGGATAAAGATAAGGCATGTCTGTACAAATTGGAAATATTGATTTGGGAGAATTTCCGCTGCTGCTGGCGCCGATGGAAGATGTGAGCGATCCGCCTTTCCGTTATGTGTGTAAGCAAAACGGTGCGGATATGATGTATACCGAATTTATTTCATCGGAGGGACTGATCACGGGATGCAGCAAAAAGCAGGCAGAAACTGGATATTTTTGAATACGAACGCCCGATAGGCATACAGATATTCGGCAGTGATATTGACCACATGCGTGAAGCTACCGAAATAGCAACCGTTGGTAAATCCCGATCTTATGGACATCAACTACGGCTGCCCGGTAAAAAATGTGGCCTGCCGTGGTGCGGGTGCCAGTTTGCTGCAGGATATGGATAAGATGGTCGCCATGACCAAAGCGGTCGTTGAGGCCACCCATCTGCCTGTCACCGTTAAAACAAGACTGGGTTGGGATGATAATACCAAAAATGTTTATGAAGTAGCCGAGCGTCTGCAGGATGTAGGCATTCAAGCCCTGACCATCCACGGCCGCACGCGCTCGCAAATGTATAAAGGCGTTGCCGACTGGGCGCTGATTCGCCAGATCAAAAAAAATCCGAGGATAAAAATCCCCATTTTTGGAAATGGTGACATTGACTCTCCACAAAAAGCTGCCGAATGGCGCATGGAATTTGAGGTTGACGGAATGATGATCGGTCGTGCTGCTATTGGTTATCCCTGGATATTCCGGGAGATAAAACATTATTTTAAAACAGGCGAATATCTGGAAAAACCAACGATTGCCGAACGTATAGCGGTTTGTAAAACCCACCTGGAGAAATCGATTGAGTGGAAAGGGCCCAAAACGGGTATTTTTGAAATGCGCAGGCATTATTCAAATTATTTTAAAGGGATTGATCATTTTAAGGAATTCCGGATGAAACTGGTTACTGCCGGTACCTTGGAAGAGATCATTGAAATTTTATCTGAAGTATCTGACCATTATGCAGCAGAAATGGCTTAATATTTGTCTTGATTAAATATATATTTGAATCATTCACAATTAGCTGTATCTCATGATAACTACTATAACCGATGGCGTTAAGGTTTCTGTAGAAACTATCTATCAACCGGAATATTCCAACCCCGCAAACGATCACTATATGTTCGCTTATAAGATAAGCATTGAGAATGTGGGTCATACAACCGTGCAGCTTTTACGCAGGCATTGGGAAATTTTTGACTCAAACGGGGCTAAAAGGGAAGTGGAAGGGGAAGGTGTAGTGGGACAGCAACCGATCATTGAACCGGGCAGTACGCATGAATATGTTTCGGGCTGTAACCTAAAAACCGATATGGGCAGTATGAAAGGCGAATACCAAATGGCGCGTCTGATGGACAACAATATTTTTAATGTGCAGATCCCTGAATTTTATCTGGTCGCTCCATACAGAATGAATTAGTCTTACCAAAATATAAAAGGTCAAGCCAGTTGCCGGTGTGCGCTGGCTTTTTTTGTAATCAAAACCCTGGCGTAAAAAAAATGTCCCGATCTCCGGGACATTTTTTTTATTTTATCTGTGCCGCTCGTGCGGATTTTCGTGCGGAGGCTGTTGCTGCTGATGCGCGTGCTGCTGCTGCAGAGCCCGCCCCTGTTGCTGAGCCCGCTGTTGTTGCTCGACGTGCTGCGCCTGCAGTCTTTGCTGCTGCTGCTGCTGAGCCTGACGGGCATGCTGTTGCTGCTGTGCATTTTGCTGAGCCTGCATCCGCTCCCTTTGCTGGGCTTGCTGCTGCTGAGCCTGACGGGCATGCTGCTGTTGCTGCTGTGCGTTCTGCTGAGCCTGCATCCGTTCCCTTTGCTGGGCTTGCTGCTGCTGAGCCTGACGGGCATGCTGCTGTTGCTGCTGTGCGTTCTGCTGAGCCTGCATCTGCTCCCTCTGCTGGGCTTGCTGTTGCCCGGCATGCTGGGCCCGCTGCTGGTGCTGTGCATTCTGTTGGCCCTGCATCCGCGCTCCCTGCTGTGCATGCTGCTGCTGCGCACGCTGATCTATTTGGGACTGCGATTTTTCCTGATGCCACTGCGTTTTATCGGTATTGCGTTGCGCCTGTGCATGTTGGTTAGCCGCAGCCGTGACATGCCGGTCAGCAACGTTTTTAATCGCTGCCTGCGACGGCCGGCCGTGATTTTGTGAAACGAACATGGAACGATTTTTTACAGCCTCGCGCTGCTGAGCCCGCTGCACATTTGTCGGCTCGAGGTGGCGCTCATGTATATATTGCTCCTGACGCGTGGTTGGCCGTGCAAAAACACCTCCGCGTCCGCCATTATAACTTACGCGGTTATGGGCGATGGTGTTTCTGCTGATCACCGTGCGATCGACATAGGTGTTATGGATTACCGTAGTATTCACACGGACAACTGCAGTATTGTAACGGAAACGATTTCCATACCATGTGCCGCCGGCAAAACCGTTGCCATAATATCCATAACCATAATTAATACCGCCATAAAACCCTACGTGTGGTCCCCAATATCCCGCATGAAATACATAAACACCGTCGGAGTATCCCCAATAAGAGGGGGTCCATAAATAACCGGTTGTTGGCGGCGCAATCCATGCGCCCGGTACCCAATAATAATCGCCCATGTCGGGGTCATAAGCCCAGTAACCTGGCTGCCATAAATAACCATCAATCGGGCATTGGGGTTGTACATACTCCGGGATCGGAGGGGGGGCATTGTTGGCTGAAATACTGATGCCAACACTTACCTGGGCATTTATTTTCGGGACGGCAAATAGCATAGCCGCTATAAACAGTCCCTGTTTAATTATACTTTTCATAATAGGTAGTTTTCATATATAACAGATAATGAGCATATTGGTTTGATCTTGAGCCTGGTGATCGTACTCCAGGGGGAACAAGGGCCAATATAAAAAGTCCTGAGCCAAGCGCAAACAGGACTTTTACATTTAGAATTTAAAACCTTGATTTAGTTTAATTTCTTCTGTTAAATAAGAAGGAAGCATAATAAACCAGCGTTGCCAGGGAACTTAAAGCTGCCACAACATAGGTCATGGCGGCCCACCAAAGTGCATCCTTTGCCTGCCCGTGTTCCAAACTGTTTTGCATGACGTTGTTATTGCTGTCCAGCCATAAAAGTGCCCTCCTGCTGGCATCGAATTCCACAGGCAAGGTAATAAAACTGAATAGCGTGACCAGCGCCAGTGCTGCTACACCAATAGCAAGCACAAAAGGGTTGTGGGTAAACAGCAGCAGCATCACCCCGATGAACAATGTCCATTGCGTTAGCGTTGAGGCAATATTGATGACCGGCACTAATGACGAACGCAGGTTTAGCCAGGTATACGCCCTGGCGTGTTGCAGCGCGTGCCCGCATTCGTGCGCAGCCACTGCGGCCGAGGCTACGCTCCGGCTGTAATATACATCCGGACTTAGATTTACTGACTTGTTCTCAGGATTATAATGGTCAGTTAACTGTCCCTCAACAGAAACTACCTGAACGTCATAAATGTTATTGTCGTGAAGCATACGTTCGGCTACATCCTTGCCGGTAAGGCCCGATAACAGGGCGATTTCGGAATATTCTTTAAACTTGCTTTTAAATCGCCATTGTACAATAAAGCTTACCAGCGCTACAACAATCATCAGAAACCAGGCAGAATTATAACTTATATATCCCATAATAAATGATACGTGATTCATTGCCATATTATTTAAGTAGTTCGGGTCAAAAAGTATTCCATCTGATTATTTACTTTTGAGGATGGAACCTGCATTTTCATACTGGGAACGAACGGCTTTTATTGACCAGGCCGATGTGATCATCATTGGCAGCGGAATAGTCGGGCTGAGCGCGGCTCTGCATTTAAAACGGAGGCAGCCGGAATTAAAAGTTACCGTATTGGAGAGGGGCTTTCTGCCTAGCGGGGCCAGTACCAAAAATGCCGGATTTGCCTGTTTTGGAACACTTTCCGAGCAGGTAGCCTATTTGAAACGATCGTCAGAGGAAGAGGTTTTGCGGCTGGTTGATTATAAATGGCGAGGCCTGCAGCAGCTTCGCGAAAATCTTGGTGACGAGCACATAGATTATCATCAGTATGGCGGATACGAATTGTTTCTTGACGGAGAGGAGCAGGCCGCAAAAGAAAGCCTCGATCAATTAACATATTTTAACAATCTGCTCAAACAGGTGACCGGAAGTGCTGACATTTATGCAGTTGCCGATGACAAAATAGGTCAATTTGGTTTCCAGGGAGTAGCCGGGATGATCTACAATCCTTATGAGGGACAGATCCACACCGGAAAAATGATGCGGGCGCTGCTGAATAAGGTTTACAATGAAGGGATACTGGTTTTGAATGGATGCAGCGTAAACAGCATTCATCATGAAGCAGATCATGTACGGATTCATTCATCCCATGGTGATTTTAAAGCGGGTAAAATAATTCTTGCTACGAACGCCTTTGCCGCACAACTTTATCCTGGCCTGGATGTGATACCTGGCCGGGGACAGGTTCTGGTAACAAAACCAGTGAAGGGTCTAAAATTAAAAGGCACTTATCATTTTAATGAAGGTTATTATTACTTCAGGAATATTGATGGACGGGTGCTTTTTGGCGGAGGCAGAAATATTGACTTTAAACAGGAAGAAACCTGGGACTTCGGCCATACAGAACAGGTAAGATCCAAACTAAGTGAATACCTTCATGAAATAATTTTACCTGGCCAAAATGCCGTAGTTGATCACTGGTGGAGCGGAATTATGGGTTTTGGTGACGATATCCGTCCGATCATAAAGGAACTGGAACATAACGTTTTCTGCGCGGTACGCTGTAATGGAATGGGCGTGGCTATGGGGAGTCTGGTAGGCCAGGAAGTTGCCGATATGGCACTGAAGCAATAAATTTCCGGGAAGATTTGTCTGTAGCCGCCTAGGTCTGAGCCCGGTAATTCCGGATTTGTGTCTGCGAGGCCCGGCTGAGCCAGGCCTCAGTCAGTAATTGCTTCAAATTATCCGGCTCTATTCTATCCAGGTTTACCAGGACGGTCGGATAATCGCGGTAGTGGTCGGTTGTAAAAAATATTTCCGGATCCGACAAGATCCATTTCTCTTTTTCTTCAGTCCGCACGACCAGCACGCAGCCATTCTCCCATATTCGGGCGAGTAATTTTTTATTTGCATAAAATGTCGGTGTGCCGTGGCTTAATCCTTCTGAGACGCCTGGCAGGGCCATCACATGCTGGCGGATAAATTGAAGAAATATCAGCGGATCGGTTGACATTTAAAACAGTTCTACAAGTCTTTCAAGCGCCATGCCGCGCGAGCCTTTGATCAGCACGGTCGCATTTTTTATGGGCGATGTTTTCAGGCCGGCAATTGCAAGTTCAGCAGTTGGATAGAATTTGTTCCCAGGCTGCTGGCCAGCGGTGGCATTTGCTTTATAAAATTCCCCTCCAATAAAAATCCGTTCATCCACCGGGGTTTCCAGGGCCTTTTTTATAACGGCCTGGTGCTCCTGGGCTGATTCCTGTCCCATCTCGAACATATCGCCCAGGACCAATACCTTGTAGGGAGCCTGGATTTTGCCAAGATTCTCTATGGCCACAAACATACTGCTGGGGTTGGCATTATAGTAATCACAAATGAGCGTGTTGCTGGCCGTCCTTGTTATTTGTGATCGGTTGTTTTTCGGCTGGTAGCCACTGATTCCCGCGTTGATCTCCTGCGGGTTCAGCTTAAAATAAACGCCGATGCATATGGCTGCAAGGATATTATCCAGATTGTAGGCGCCCGTTAACTGCGACTTGACCGTGTAGTTTTCACCTGTTGCAGCGGGGTCCACTCCAAAGTTAAAAAAGGCGAATTTTCCAATAGTTTTCCGCAAACCAGATTTTCCGGCCCATTGTTACCGTATAACACGACATTTTTTAAATGTCTGGCTTGCTGCATTTCCATTAAGACCTGGTCATCGCTGTGCACAAAAGCAATGCTTTGCGGCTTTGCTGCCTGCCCGCTGATTTCCGAACTCAAATAATCGTAAAATTCACCCTTACCCTTCTTTACGCCTTCAATCCCTCCGAAACCCTCTAAATGTGCTTTACCTACATTGGTAATCAATCCATGGGTTGGTTGCGAGATGGTACACAGGAGTTCAATTTCTTTTTGATGGTTGGCGCCCATCTCTATCACTGCCGCCTGGTGGGTATTATCAATCGACAAAATAGTTAAAGGTACCCCGATGTGGTTATTCAGGTTGCCCTGTGTGGCATAGGTAATAAAACGCTGCGACAACACCGAACCAATCAGTTCCTTGGTCGTGGTTTTCCCATTGGTACCGGTTAATCCGATAACAGGAATGTTCAGCTGACGGCGATGGTGTCTGGCCAGGTCCTGTAAGGCACTTAAGCTGTCCTGGACTAAAATATATTGTTCACCCCTGTCAAATTGCGGGTTATCAATAACGGCATATGCTGCTCCGGCTGCAATGGCCTGCTCAGCAAAGGTATTCGCATCAAACTTGTCGCCTTTAAGGGCGAAGAAAATGCTGCCTGGGCTGATCCTGCGCGTATCGGTGCTGATAACAGGATGTTTTTGATAGATCGTATATAATTGCTCTGTGTTCATTTTTTTAATTATTGCTGCGGTTCATCCATCCGATTACCGCCTTAATTTCGCAATAAGTATAATTATCTCCTAATATTTCCTTTAATGGGGCTAACCGGTCCATGCCATAGCTGATGGCAGCATCCTGTATGGCAGGTATTTTTTCCTCGCTTACCAGTTCGCGTACATCTATCTGGCCGGTTTGTACAAAATAACTCAAATGCCCTTCAATTGTTGTAGCTGCCAGGCCGCGCTGCGCCGCGATCTCACCAACATTTTTGCCGCAGCGATACAATGCCAATGTTTCCTGTTTTGTGTCGTTGGTCTTTCGCGTTGTTTTGGTTTCCCTTTTTGGCCCGAACCCGGCCAGATGATTTCTGTTTTTTACGCGATAATAAGCCATGCCCGGCACAATAATGCTGAACGCGCGTCAAAAACGTCTCGCCAAAGCGCGCCAGCTTCGCCTCGCCAAATCCTGAAATCAGGGCAAGCTCTGCGGGCGTTTGAGGCAGGTAGGTGGCCATTTCCATCAATGCCGCATCAGACAGGATAATATAGGCCGGTACATTGTCTTTCAGCGCGATATCCCTTCGGATCAATTTCAGCTCGCTCAGTAACTCTGCCTGGTAAGCGATAGCCTCTTGCTGGCTTTCCTCGGTGTTTTGCCGCACGATCAGTTCAACTTTCTGGCTGCCCTTTAACACAGCGCTGCTTTTGCCGGTCAGTTTTAGCACCGGATACGCGTCATCGGTGACAGCCAGATACCCTTGCCCAACCAGCTGCCGCAGATAATCATGCCAGTCGGTTTTGCTGGTATCGGCGCCTACGCCATAGGTTTTTAATTGCTTGTGTTCCTCCCTTAATTTCTCGCTGCGCGAGCCGCGCAAAAGATCGATCACATAGTTGCTGCCGAAACGCTCATTTAAGCGTGCCACGGCAGAAAGTGCTTTTTGGGCGATCAGCGTCGCATCGAATTTTTCATACTCACTTCAGGCAAACATCACAGGAGCCGCAATGATCCGGGAACGTCTCGTCAAAATAATGCATCAGGTATTGCCTGCGGCAGGTTTGCAGCTGGGCGTATTTTACCATATCATCCAGCTTTTTGAGCATGATGGCGCTTTGCTCGGGATTGCCTTCTACGCGCGCAAAGCGCTGAAGCTTAATGGCATCGCCGTATGAATATAGTAACAGGGAATCTGAATGCAGCCCGTCCCTGCCGGCACGCCCGGTTTCCTGGTAATAGCCTTCTATATTTTTAGGAAGATCAACATGGACCACATACCGCACATTTGATTTGTTAATGCCCATACCAAAGGCAATGGTGGCCACGATGATCTTTACGTCATCGCGTAAAAAAGCTTCCTGGTTGCGGGCCTTCAGGCTGCTATCCATGCCGGCATGGTAAGCTTCTGCCAAAAATCCCTCGCTTTTCAGATCTGCAGCCAGCTCCTGGGCCGATTTACGTGACAGGCAATAGATAATTCCGGAATCCTCCTTGCGTTCGCCCAGAAAAGCCAGTAACTGGGCAAAACTGTTCTTCTTGGGTAACACCCGGTAAGTAATATTGGCCCGGTTGAATGAGGAAATGAATTCAGCCGGATTTTTCAGATCTAATTTTTCAAGTATATCCTTGCGGGTCAGCTTATCAGCCGTTGCCGTGAGTGCAATTACAGGCATTTTCGGAAACTCTGTTTTTAAGCCGGCGAGCATCAGGTATTCGGGCCTGAAATCATGGCCCCAATGAGAAATACAATGCGCCTCATCAATGGCGATCAGAGAAACAGCCAGCGATTTTAAAAAGCTCATCTGGTCGTTTGCCGAACCGAAAAGGCGTTCGGGTGCCAGATAAAGCAGTTTCAGTTTATTGTTCTTTAACTGATCGGTGATATGCTGCTGCTCAGCGGCGGTTTGAGATGAATTTAAAAAAGCAGCGGGTATCCCGTTCACGTTCAGGCTGTCTACCTGGTCCTTCATCAGCGCGATCAGCGGTGAGATCACAATGGTCAAACCGCCGAGCATAACGGCAGGTAACTGGTAGCACAATGATTTACCTCCGCCCGTGGGCATCAGCGATAAAACATCCTGTCCATTTAAAATATGCTGGATAATTGCTTCCTGCTGATGCCTGAATTCACTGTAGCCGAAATATTTTTGCAGGGCTTGTATGGGTGTCATGGATTGCAAATGTGCGGATTTTAATGTAAAAAAGATTCAGGTTTACTGAATGCAGGCATAAACAGCAGTCCGTATGCAGGTTCTGCAAGGTTATTACCACATTCAAAATATTATTTTTAGTTTAGCTTACTCAATATGTTAAAAAGGATCGCTTTATCGCTGCTGTGTCTCGGCATTTCTTGCATTGCATTTGCCCAGGGGCTGCAATCTCCGTCTGAATTTTTAGGTTATAAATTAGGTACGCAGTTTACCCCGCATTTTCGGATCGTTGAATATTTTAAGTATGTGGCTGGCACATCCAGGCAGGTAAAGCTTATGCAATATGGTACAACCAATGAGGGACGTCCGCTGATTGCGATCTTTATTGCATCTGACGAGAATATCAACCGGCTGGAACAGATAAGACAGCATAATTTATCGCTTGCGGGTTTGAATAGTGCCACTGCTTTACAAAATACGCCAGCCATCGTGTGGTTAAGCTACAATGTTCATGGCAATGAGCCCAGCTCGAGCGAGGCGGCTATGCAGGCCCTTTTTGAACTGGCTAATTCCGCCAATGTCCGCACGCAACCCTGGCTGAACAATACGGTAGTGGTGATTGACCCATGTCTGAACCCCGACGGGCGGGAACGCTATGTTAATTATTATAATTCCGTAAAGGGCTCGGTGCCTGATCCCGACCCTGCTTCACGCGAACATTCCGAATCATGGCCAGGCGGCCGGGTAAATCACTATTATTTTGATCTCAACCGTGATTGGGCCTGGCAAACCCAGAAAGAAACGCAGGCACGCATCGCCCTGTTCAATCAATGGCTGCCCCAGGTACATGTTGATTTCCATGAGCAGGGATTTAATTCGCCCTATTACTTTGCCCCTGCCGCTGAGCCCTTTCATAAGGATATTACGGCCTGGCAAAAGGAATTTCAAACAATCATCGGAAAGAATAACGCCAAATATTTTGATCTGAACGGATGGATGTATTTCACCAAGGAAGAATTTGACCTGCTTTACCCTTCCTATGGCGATACTTATCCTATATATAATGGTTCTATCGGAATGACCTATGAGCAGGGCGGCATAGGAGCGGGTCTGGTGGTAGCAACGCGCAGCGGTGACACATTGACGCTGGCCGACCGGATAGCACACCACCTTTCCAATAGCCTGAGTACCGTTGAAGCGGTTTCCGCAAATTCGGAGAAGGCACTAAGTGAGTTTAAAAAATACTATGAACAGAGCCGCACAAATCCCCCGGGCGAATATAAAACCTACGTTATAAAGAATGATAATCAGGACAATATAGACTTACTGACCGATGTCCTTCGGAAAAATAGGATCGAGGTTGGATTTGGGGTAAACAGGACCGCCGAGGGATTTAATTATGTGACGGGAACAACCGAACAATTTGAGATCGGCCCGCAGGATTTGGTGGTCAGTGCTTATCAGCCCAAATCTGTATTGTTAAATGTATTGCTGGAGCCCAAGACCTTTGTTGCCGACTCCAATACCTATGATATAACAGCGTGGTCGTTGCCGTATGCCTATGGGTTAAAAGCCTATGGGCTTAAGGAAACGATTAAAGCAACAAAAGAAAAAGCCGAGGATGAGGAGCCGGTATCCCGTTTGAACGCGACCGGGGTATACGCCTATGCATCACCCTGGCGTTCAGTTTACGATGTTAAATTTCTTGCGGCATTACTTAAAAAACATATCAAGGTGCGCTGTTCGCAGACGTCATTCGAAGAAGGAGGTAAGAAATTCCTGCCGGGTTCGCTCATTATAACCAGGGCGGGCAACGGCAGTGCTGGTTTTGATGGCATGGTTTTAAGCGCCGCTGCGGACTGTCACGTAACGCTGACTGCTTTAAGTTCGGGTTTTGTCGATAAGGGCGCTGACCTGGGTTCGAGTCAGATCAAGCCAGTGCGGGCGCCTAAAATTGGGCTGCTCACCGGTGAGGGTACCTCAGCAGAAGCGATGGGCGAGATCTGGCATTTTTTTGAGCAGCAGATCAATTATCCTGTTACGCTGGTCAACTATCGCGATTTTGGCCGTATCCGTTTAAGTGATTTTGATGTCATGATATTTCCTGACGGTTCTTATGACGATTTGCCGGCGGAGAAATTGCAGAATTGGGTCCGTGACGGCGGAAAGCTTATTGCCATGGAAAATGCCGTTTGTTTACTAGTCGACAAAAAAGGATTTTCGATAAAAAGCATGCCTGGTGATAAACGCGATACAACTGTCAAAAACAAGCCGGAAATGGTGAAGACCTACGCAGACAGGGATCATGAGTCGATCCGGTCGAGCGTGCCGGGGGCTATCTATAAAGTGGATATGGATAATACCCATCCATTGGGATTTGGCTTGAACCGGTATTATTTTACACTCAAGTTGAATGACCTGCTTTATAGTTATTTAGGCGATGACGGCTGGAATGTGGGAACCGTAAAAAAGAACGGATTTGTGGAAGGTTTTGTCGGGCAAAAGGCGAAGGATAAAATTAAGGACGGCCTTTTATTTGGAGTACAGTCACTTGGTCGGGGCTCGGTAGTCTATCTGGCTGATGATCCGCTGTTCCGCAGTTTCTGGCAGAATGGTAAATTGCTTTTCAGCAATGCCGTGTTCATGGTAGGAAATCCATGAGGAACATAGGAATTGCCTGTCAAAATAGCATGGCATCCGCATGGCCCGGATGCCATTTTTATTGAACCACATTTAATTGTTTCCTTTTACCCTTCCTTTAAGATCGTCAGCGCCGCTTTCATGTTCGCGTACCTTGATTTTATTGCTGCCGAAGTTGTAGGTAAAGGTTAGCCTGGCAATCCTGGTTTCCCGCTTTTGTCTGATGTCCAGATTGTTTGATCCATAATTGCTGGTCACATCGTTTCTGCGGGTATTAAAAATATCGCTTACAGAGAATTTTATATTGGCTTTTTTATTTGCGAAAGAATGACTGACGCCGCCATCAAAGGCATATTGAGGTTTTACATAAAACAGGGCATAGGTTAGTGCGGATTGGTAGTAGCTCGTAAATTCAAATTTGAATCCTTTTACGGGCGTAATGGTTTGCGTAGTCCGGATCTGAAATGCTGCCTGGCCCTTGTCCAGGTTATATCCCTGCAAACCATTTGACTGGAACCCAAGGTAAAAACCGGTCGCGTTAACATTACCTTCCCACCATTTGGCAATGGTATAAGGCGCAAACAGGTTGATATTATAAGAATTTTGCACCTGCAGATTTTCCTGGGTAACGTAAGTCTCCTTTGTCGCCGGATTCGTGCCGGGTACTTCGGTTATTACATCTGTGGTACGGCTGTAACCAAGGCTTAAGGTGATGTTCTTATTATAGGTATAGTTCAATTCAAAATTATTGGTGTACTGCGGTTTCAGATAAGGGTTTCCCTTTTGATAGGTATAGGGATCAAGATGGTAGGTAAAGGGATTCAGATTATCATACTGCGGACGGTCGATGCGCCGGCTGTAAGAAATGCCGATTTCGTTTTTGCCATCTATGGTATGGTTCACAAAGACGCTCGGGAACAGATCAAAGTAATGCCTTTGGATATTTTGTACCGCACCGAGCGAGTCACCCAGGGCATCCGAGCTGGTATATTCGGCCCTCAGTCCGGCTTGCACCGTCGTGTTCTTAAATCGCTTGTTCAGATTGACGTAGCCTGCGCTTATTTTTTCGTCATATATAAAATGATTGACGCTGACATAGGTACCTGTTTCAGTAAGCGACTGCTGCAGATCATTGTCCGTTTTCACGTCACTGTATTTTATTCCGGATTCCAGTTTGAGGGACCTTGTCAGCGGCTTGACGTAATCCACCTTTGCAGTGCGTATATTGATGTTTGATGGCGTGATGTTTCCCAAGGAAACTTTCCGGGTGCTGCAGGCTTCCATCCGGCAAATAATAATTGGTGATGTACTGTGCGTTCGACGTATTCCTGAATTTGGAAAAATCCACGTCGCCGCTTAGCTGCTGTCCGGCCGTGTCTATTTTATAGGTGTCATTCAGGTTAACTGCTATGTTGTTATAGGTTTGATGTATGGCCGAGACCGTGTGCAGGGATGAATCTACCTGCGTAAAATTCGGACCTATATAAGTCGTGTTATCATTGGTATCATCTTCCGTATTGAAATAGCCGTTTACCACAAAACCCAGCGTGTTCTTTGATGATATATCATAATCGGCTCCAATGCGGTAGCTGTTGTTATGATTGGCCGAGATCAGTGGGCTGTGCTGGTTAAAGTAAGTCTGGCTGCCTGCCGTATCGGTGACAATCCGCTTAATATCGATGTCTTGTTTGCGCTTGTTATCATTATGGCTGAATGAACCGAATACATTTAATTTTCCTTCTTTGTGATTAAGCTGCAGGGTTTCGTTGTCCTTCCCATACTCGCCATACCCTGCGCCGAGCGTTACTGTGCCGTTGGTTCCTGTTTGTTTGTTCTTTTTTAATTTAATATTAATAATTCCCGAATTTCCTGCGGCATCGTATTTTGCCGAAGGATTTGAGATAATCTCAATGGACTGAATGGTATTGCCATCTGTTGAACGCAGCAGCGTGGCTAATTGGGCTGAAGTTAAATAGGTGAGTTTATCGTTGATCATCACCGTCACGCCCTGCTTGCCTTTCAGCGTAATGTTATCATCCTTGTCAACGGCCACGCCCGGAGCCCGCTCCAGAATTTCCATTGCCGAATTGCCGGCTGCAAGTACGCTGTTGGCCACATTGACTACGGTACGGTCAGCCTGGTGCTCGATCAGTGGCTTTGCAGCCGTAATATTGACCGCGCCAAGACTATGCGCGCTCGGTTGCATGGTCAATTTGGGAACAGTGATATTTTTTGAATTTTGATTAAGGGCGAACGGCTGGCTGGTGGCCTTATTATACCCCACCGTACTGGCCTTAATTAAATAGTGTCCGCTTTTTATATTATCAAAGGTATAAACGCCCGCCTCGTTGCTCAGTGCTCCTTTTACCAAAGATGAATCCTGGGCGTTTAACAGGCTTGCAGTAGCATACATCATGGGTTTGCCCTGCTCATCGAGCAGGGTACCCGAGATCCGGCCGGATGTTGTCGTTTGCGCAAGGGAAGCTCCCGCTACTATCAGGAGGAGTAAAACGGTATAGTATATTTTATGTAAAATTGCTTTCATAGTTGGTTGTTTTGGGCAACAAGATGCCCTTCAGAGTTTTTCGTCTCTTATTTTCGACTTTACTTTAATAGTTAAACTGCTTTTTCCGGTTAGAAACCGATTCTGGAACTTGGTACTCGGAGCTTAAAAATATGCTTCATAAGGTATTCGTTTATGCTGTTTATCCGGCAATAATATTCTCCCAAAGAGTAAGTACTCTTTTTTTAGATCATTTCATTAAAAACAGGGTTACCGCTTACCGCGTTTTATCGTTTTTATATAAGATGCAAAAGGGGGGGCGTAGGTTACAACTCAATGTAAATTTTTTAATACCGGCACAACGTTGGCAACCACGTCTCTGAAGAATGAGAAACTTTGTTTGCGCGGTTTGCACGCATCGCATTTACTGGTGCATTGGTTCTTTGACTGGCGGGCGCAGAGATCGGCTTGCAGCGTACTGATGGAATGTGTATTCAGATAAAGAACCAATATAAGCCCGCTAAAGAATAACGGGCTTATATATTTTATCATGCTTTTCACTTTTTCAAAATTTTGTAGTGTCGCCAGGCAGGTGCTTCCTTACAGTAGTATCAGTTACCAAAGTATCCACCTTGCACTGTAAACCGTTATCGGTCATAACAAAGGTAGCACTATGTATTTTATTATTATCTTTTTTATTCAAATCGTTGCATGAATAAACGTTCACATCTGATATCCGGTCTACTTCCTGGTCAACCACCACGCGGGCGTTCAATGGAATTTTCAAAGTGAGGTAGACCGCTTCACCGTGCCACAGATCATCTTTTGAACTGCGAAGTTTATAGTCAAAGGTCAGAACAGAATCCTGTTGCCGGAAAATATATTTCGTATTTCGGGCATTGAATAAAGCATCGTCGTAATCGTAACCTCTGGCGCTGAACGACTGTACCAGAACTGGTTTACTGACATCGCTTTTTTCAATGGACAGATGTACGTTATGCAATTCGCGGTTTTCATCCTCGTCGGTCACCTGAGCATTATTAAAGAGGGTCTTGATATTCAAACGCGCACTGTCTTCGGCCGTAAAATATTTGATATCATTCAGCTTTATATAATAGGTATTCTTTGCAGCGGGTTTTATCTCAGCAGTCTGAACAAAGCTGGCGCCCGTTTTAAACTGTGATGCAATTTTAGCTGCATAATAGGTCAGCACCCCAATTGAACATATCCAGATAACGAGCGCAGTTGAGCCCGTGGACCGGCTAACCCCTCCGGTATTGAAGATTCCCTTTAAGGCGGTCATGATAATAGCCAGTAAGGGAATCATGGCGACCAGTAAAGCGGAAATATAGATCGGCGTGGAATAATGTTCCTGGATAATTGAAAACGGCGGCCCCGGAAAAGGGTGTAAGCTGCCAAAGGCAGTCACGGCAATGAACACGAACAGAATGGCAATTATGAAACCGAAGCAGATCAGAATGAGGAGTCCTCCCAGCAGCTTTAGCAGCACTTTGCCTGCCCCGCCAAAGAAAGTACCCAGGTGATAAAAGAAATCACCTATAAAGTCACGCGTTTTATATACCAGTGGTCTGGCTTCCTGGTGAAAGTTTGAAAAGTTATTGCGCACAGACCCCAGTTCTGCTTCAAAGTTCTTTTTAAATCCCTGCAGGGTCAGCTTCTCACCCTTCATGGTCATACGGTCGGCGCGGGTGACGGCCCGCGGGATTACAATCCATAATATAATATATAGTATAAGTCCCGAACCGGCGAATAGGGCCGACAGCGCAAAAGCCAGTCGTATCCAAACGGTGTCTACGTTAAAATATGCCGCTATCCCTGAACACACGCCGCCGACAATGCGGTCATCCGGGTCGCGGAATAATCTGCGGGAGTCCATCTTATAATAGGTACCGCTGAACGAAGCATTGCTGTCTTCTTCGGCATGCTCAAAGTCCTGCAACGGTGCCCATCTGCTCAATGATCGCATTAACATCCTGTTCAACGATGACCTGTTTATTTTCCCTGGCCAGTAGTTCGTTGAACATTTCGGCGATACGGTTTTCAATATCCGTAGTGATTTCCAGGCTGTCGGCCGGATTTCATAAAATGACGTTTTACTTCCGTCATGTAATTTTTTAGTATCTCGTAGGCATCCTCTTCGATATGGAATACAATGCCGTTTATATTGATGATAATTGTTTTGTTCATGATCTTGTTATTTTAGCGGTTTATTTTACTTTCCTGTCTCCGATAGATGTTTGTACGGCATAAGCGAGTTCCTGCCAAGTTTTGTCCAGCTGTTCCAATACTTTTATGCCGTCTTCCGATAAGACATAATATTTGCGTGGAGGCCCTGAGGTTGACTCAACCCAATTATAGCTGAGGAGTCCATTGTTTTTTAAACGGGTTAAAAGAGGGTACAAAGTCCCCTCAACTACAAGCAATTGGGCCTTCTTTAGCTCAGCAATAATATCTGATGCGTAGATTTCGCCCTTTGCTATAGTGGAAAGAATGCAATATTCCAAAACACCTTTCCTCATCTGGGTTTGTGTATTTTCAACAATCATACTACAAAGATATATGTTTTAAATTGTATTATGCAATACATAGTACTAAAATTATTAATTTATATACTTGAATAAGTATATTTTTAAAAAATTTTATGCTTTTTAAAAGATTTTATTTGACTTTTTAATAATGTAATACTACTTTTATGCTTTAATTAACTATTAACTGATCTTATTATTAACAAACATGAAAAAACTTCTACTAGTAAGTTTGTGCTTTCTGATGTTATGCGTAACGCAGGTATTTGCACAAAACCGTACTAGTTACTGGTACGGTTACGGCCAAAGAAGACGGCCTTCCCATTCCGGGAGCCACAGTAAAGGTAAAAGGCTCGAGCGTTGGTGCCCAAACCAACGCCGCCGGTAAATTTACCTTGAGTGTACCAACTGGTGCAACTCTCGTGGTTTCCTTCGTAGGTTACACTACTCAACAAATTCCAGTAGGGAGCCAGAGCACAGTCAATGTAGCTCTTGTTGCTTCAAGCAGCGCACTGGGTGAGGTTGTAATTACAACTTCACTGGGTATCCGCCACTCAGAGAAAGAGTTGGGTTATGCAACTGCCAGAGTATCTGGAAAAGACCTTACCACTACCAACGTAACCAACGTTGCAAACGGTTTAACTGCAAAGGTTTCAGGTTTGGCTGTTTACTCATTGGATAACGGAATCGATCCTAACTGTACAGGTACAGTTGAGAGGTAACCGTTCCCTGTTGGGTAACAACAACGCCCTGATCGTTGTGGACGGTGTGCCAATCCCAACAGGAAGCTTATCGGCAATTAACCCTAACGATATCGCCGATATCAGCATTCTAAAAGGTGCAGGTGCAGCAGCCCTTTATGGTTCAGAGGCATCTAACGGTGCGATCCTGATTACTACCAAAAGAGGTGCAAGCGACGGCAAACCGGTAGTGACCTATGGAAACTCTTTCCAGGCTGAAAAGGTAGCTTATTATCCAAAGCTGCAGACCCAGTTCGGTCCTTACGGTGGTGAGGTAACGCTGGTAGATCCACTAACAGGCAATACATCACCCGGTTATGATCCTGTCACAGGTTATCCGGCTTATATTCCTTACGAAAACCAGGAATACGGACCTGCTTACAATGGCTCTATTGTAAACCTTGGTGCGCCGCTTGACAGTTTATCCGGTACTCAAATAAAGGTTCCTTACAAAGCTTATCCGACTAGCCCGATCAAGGCTTTTTTCCAGACTGGTATAACAGAACAAAATGATGTATCCATTCAGCAGGGTGATGCAGCCAACTCTTTCTTTTTCTCGGCGCAGAATGTTTACCGTACAACGGTAGCTCCAAATGATAAATCTCATAAGAATGCTTTCAGTGCAAGAGGAAAAAGAACTTTCGGTATGTTCTCTATTGACTATTCAGTAGGCTATACCAAAGTTAACTACAGTACTTTCCTTGATAATAACGATGCCAGCTTTAATATCCCTGGTAGCTTTGTTACCAACGCAGGTGCCAATAACCTGTATGCATCTATTTTGCAGCTTCCTGCATTTTTAAATATCAATGCTTATAAGGATCCAACCACTACAGCTGCCAATGCAAGCAACTATTATGATGCTTATGCAATCAACCCGTACTGGATCATTGAAAATGCAAGAAGAGATGCTAACCGCGATATCTTATTATCGACTGTTAACATGAAACTTTCTCCAACCAAATGGTTAGATGCAAGTTACCGTATCTCTGATAACTTTGGTATCGATCAGGAAAGAGTAACCAAACAAGAAGTAGATTTCACGCAATATGCGATTGACGATCCATTCCAGGCAGGTAACACAGCTTCAGGCTTTAAAGCAACTGGTAAAGCTCCTGGTTCTGTTTATGATTACTATCAATACGGTGACGGAACTTCTTCATATGGCAATAACCAGCTGAACCCAGGTGGTTATTCAAGAATTGAGGGTGATGCACTCTTAGATTTCCACCACACTTTCCACAAGGATTTCAAAGTAAACCTGATCGTTGGTAATACGGTTTGGGAACAAAAGGAAAAGGCGATCTTTACAGGCAATAACAACCTGCTGATCAACAATTTCTATAATATTAACTCAGCTGGTGGTGCAGTAACTACGACAGAGGCTGAATATTTGATTCGCCAGATCGCCTGGTTCGGTGATTTGAGCGTTAACTACAAAGGCTGGTTAACTTTAGACGGAACGTTCAGAAACGAGCAGGACTCCAGGTTAGCAAAAGCGAATCGCTCTTTCAACTATCCTTCTGCAAGGTTGTCTTTCATTCCGACAGATGCGATCCCTGCTTTAAAGGATAACAAAGTTTTAAATTATGCTAAGCTCTACGGTTCATGGAGCCGTGTAGGTAACATCGATATCGATCCATACCAGATCAACAATACTTACGCTGCTGGTGCAGGTTTCCCTTTCTCAACACTGGGTGGCTATGCATTAAACACGATACAGTATAGCCCGACATTGAAACCGGAGCTTACTACAGAAACTGAATTCGGTACCGAGTTGGCTTTCTTCAGTAACCGTATCAACTTTAACTTTACCTGGTACAACCAGCGTGACCGTGACCAGACAGTGCCAATCCTGATTTCATCGTCAACCGGTTACCTGCAGTCTTTAACCAATATCGGTGAGACTCAGTCTCAGGGTTACGAGTTCCAGTTGGCTGGTGACGTATTAACTCAGGCACAAAATAAAGTGGGTGTAAGAATTGGTGGTAACCTTTCTATCAACAACTCTAAGGTTATTTCCTTAACACAAGGCGTTACTTCATTATCTCTCGGTAACATGAACTACGCTGAAGTTGGTCAGCCTTTCCCACTGTTAAAAGGCACAGATTTTGTTAGAGATCCTCAGGGACACGTAGTTGTTGATCCAAACACAGGTTATCCTAGTACTAACAATACAGGACTTACCACATTCGGAAGAACTACTCCTAAATATAACCTTGGCCTGAATGCAATGGTAACTTACAAATGGGTTAGCTTAACTGCAATCGCTGAATATCGTGGTGGTGCAGTGGTTTATAACGGCCAAGGCAACACACTTGCATTTACCGGTGCCAGCGCCCTGACTGCTGAAGCAGGACGTCAGCCATTTGTTTATCCAAATTCGGTTATCCAGACTTCTCCAGGCGTATATGTTCCAAATACTAACGTAAACGTTCAAAATGGTAACTATGGTTTCTGGCAGTCTTCTGCTTTCAGTTCTACAAACGCAGCATTTGTAACCAGCGGCGATTTCTGGAAACTGAGGGAAGTAGACGTAGCATTTAACCTGAATCAGTTTGTAAAACAAAGCAAATTTATAAAAGGCTTGTCTTTTGCATTAACTGGTCGTAACTTGTTTATTTGGCTTCCGAAGAGCAATATTTACACTGACCCAGAGTTCTCAGACGTATCGACTGCATCTTCAAGCAGTGCAAGAGGCTCAAACAGTACAGCTCAGTTACCTGGAACAAGGGTGTTTGGTGCTAACTTAAAAGTGACATTCTAATTAAATAAAGAAAAGCGATGAAAAAATATATATCCGTTATAGCAGTGCTTTTAGCAGTCGGGATCACCGGTTGTAAAAAAGACTACCTTAGCCTGGAGAATAACCCCAACCAGCCTTCGGTAACTACGCCGCAGCTTCTTCTGCCCTCAGCGGAAGTTTCAGCTGCTAGTGTTTATCTGACAAGTTACCCTCATTATGGTGTATGGGGTGGTTTTTGGACAACCAGTGGTAACTATGTGCCTAACGCAGCGATCAATCAATACCAGATCACAACTGGTACTGGTAATGCTTCATGGGATCTTCTTTACCTGAATCTGTCAAACTGGAATGCCCTGAAATCCGTTTCTACAACGCCTGACATGGCTAATTTTCAGGCAATTGCCAAGATCATGACTGCATTTGATTTTCAGCAATTGGTGGACAACTACAATGATGTTCCATACACCCAGGCATTTGATCCCAAAATTATTGCTCCGGCTTATGATAAGGGTGATGCCATTTACCATGACCTTGGCAAGCAATTAGATGCGGCGATCGCTTTGATCGACAAAAACCTCAATAATGCTTCGGCAACAATTCCTTCAAGTGACGTTATGTTTGCTGGTGATATGATCAAGTGGAGGCAGTTTGCCAATACACTGAAGCTTCGCCTGGCAATCCGCGTTTACCAGAAATTGGGAATGTCTGATCCGTTAGTTAAAGGCCTTGCGGCAACAGCGGATGCTATAAATGGCACATATCTGGATGCTGATGCAGCATTAAACCCAGGTTACACCCAAAGTAATTCGGGTTCAGGCTCCAGTCAGCAAAGTCCGTTCTTTGATACCTATGGTAACGATATTACAGGTAACGCTACATTCGGTAATGTTTACTACCGTGCCAGTGATTACGCTGTGAAATTTTACCAGTCTAATAATGATCCTCGCGTTGCTGCATTTTATGCGCCAACTGATGCGTCTCCTCATGGAATACACGGAAACGTGTTTGGTGATATCGCCAATAATTTGCCAAATCCGAATACCAGCGCTATTGGTCCAGGTCTGCTTGTAGACCCGACACAAAATGCGGTGCTGATCTCGGCTTTCGAATCCGATTTCCTGCAGGCTGAAGCTATTCAAGCTGGCATCCTTACGAGTACCACTTCGTTCGCGACCGCACAACTTGCTTATGAAGCAGGTATTACGGCATCATTTACTGAAGTTGGTCTGACTGCTGCGCAAGCGAAAACCTATTACACTCAGGCGGCTCCCAACGTTTCTTGGACAGCATCAGCAGGAAATCCGCTGGCAGCGATCCTAACTCAGAAATGGGCGGCTATGAATGGTTGGTTTAATCTGGAAGCTTATAATGAGTACAGAAGAACTGGCATCCCTAACCTGCCAACCTCGATTGACCCGTCTGCAATTGGTCATAACCTACCAACGCGGGTATTGTACCCAACAAGAGAACTTAGCACGAATGCAGCAAACGTTGGTAAGGAAGGAACACTAAATCCGTTAACCTCGAAAATATTTTGGGCTAAATAAATTTAAAGAACATGAAAAAGAGATTATTTTACATAACGACATTTCTTCTTTCTGCGGCGGTGCTTAGTTTAAGCTCTTGCCTGAAAGACAGCAGGCTCGTAGATTTCAGCAAGGCAACGCCTGTTGTTGAATTTAACTATGGAGGCTTGACCAACTTTGGAAAGAGTGCTATTACAGAAACGCCTGACACTGTCGTTAGGCAGATAGCAGTCTCGGTAACTACGGCTGCGGTTCCCACTACGCCGACTACCATTACCCTGGCAGTAGATTTTTCTATAATAGCTCCTTATGTGGCAGCCAATCCTGCAGTAAAATACCTGCAAATGCCTACAGGCACGTATGCTTTCACTGCTACTACTGTAACTATTCCGGCAGGACAAAGAGCAGTTGTTGTACCGGTTACCATTTATAAGAGGCAAGCTTGATCCTACATTAAGCTATATGCTTCCAATAAAAATTACCAGCACGACAGGTGGTTATACAATCAGTGGCAATATGAATATTAATTACATCCACGTGATTGGTAATGATTTCGCCGGTGTATATGATCATGCATTTACACGTACCCCTCCGGCTGGTAACTACCCATTTGGATCTCAGCAATCTTCGTTATTTCTTCCGGACACGCATACGCAATTCGAAGTGGCCGGTGGTTACTATACTGCTGACATTCGTTACGTGGTTAGCTATGATGAAACAGGTAATTATCCAAATGCTACTTATACGAATTTTAAGATAGTATCAATTCTGATGACATAGACAAGCTTAATAATGCTGGTATAAATATTACAAGCTCGCCGGCCATCATTGGGTATGATTCTAAACACACTTATCTTTACCCTGAAGTACTGACTTTGTTCAAAAATGGCTTTACGTATTCAGTGTTAGGTGGTAGCGGTGCACGTGTCAACCTTGACCAGTACCAAAAACTCCCATAATTTTTTGAAAATATCAGAAGGTCGCCCCAAAAGGGCGGCCTTTTATTTTTACTGAGAATTTATAAAAGGTCATTATATTATTGTTATGCAAAATATATTGACTGTTCGTGTGAGGTCACGGGCGGCTAGGTAAACATTCTGTTATACCGTAAAAAAGACATGACCCACACGATTTTATTCTCAGGAGTCTGAACAGTACTTAAGGCCATAAAATTGAGCCAGGATAAAACAAAAGAATAGACGAAGGAGAATTAAGTCGAAACGATTAAATTCTTTAGTATGGCTATAAAAAAACAATCAATTGGGATCGATATCTCAAAGGCGACATTTACGGCATGTTTATGTCAGCGATCAGCGGACGGGCAGTTAACGTTCTCCAAGGTGGTCAGTTTCAGCAACGAAAGCAAAGGCTACAACCAGTTTCTCCGATGGGTGAAGGGCGTTACCATCACAGGTCCTGAACTCGTCTTCTTGATGGAAGCTACGGGCGTATACTATGAAAACCTGGCTCACCATCTTCATAAGGTCAAAAAGACGGTGTATGTCGTACTGGCAAACACTTCCAAACATTATTTTTTCAGTCTGAACATCAAGACCAAAACCGACGTAGTTTATGCCAGGATCTTGAGTCAGTTTGGTGCAGAAAGGGTTCATAAACCCTGGTCTCCACCACCTGCAGCCTTATTGCAGCTGAGGAACCTGACCCGGTATTATGCTCAGCTACAAGAACAAAAGACTGTTCTGGGGAACATCAAGCATAGCAAAGATTGTTCTCATGACATCCAGAGCTTTATTATAAAAAGCAACAAAACCCTCATCGCAGAGATTGATAAACAGATCGCCAAATGCCTGACCGAGATCAAAAGATTGGTAGAACTTGACAAGGAACTGAAGAGCAGGATCCATAAACTGGCAACCATAAAAGGGGTCGGGCTGATTACGATCATCACCATTTTGGCGGAAACTATGGGATTTGAACAGTTCAGGAGTGCCAAACAGCTGGTGAGTTATGCTGGTTATGACGTCGTGCAGCGGGAATCAGGCACCTCGATAGAGGGTAAGACCAGGATATCTAAAAAAGGTAACCGGTATATCCGAAACGCGCTTTACTTCCCGGCCATGGTTGCCTGCAGATTTAACCCGGGACTGAAAGAAACTTACTTAGAATAAGTCAGAAAAAACCTTCAAAGATGATCGGTCAGGTTGCTATACAGAGAAAATTACTGATTTTAATTTACACCCTATGGAAGAATGATACTCAATTTATTGAAAATTATAAAGTATGTAGCCCCGACCAGAAGATCGAGGCTACGCAAGATAGTTTAGTAAACTAAACTTCTTTGAAATACAAAAATACTTTTTTGTCTAAATGTTTGGAATTTAAAACAGTACCTTTTTTTGTTTACAGCGTGTGGTTAAGTAATTTGTTAATTACATGGCGGCGTATACTTGTCAACCTATTGAACAAATACTATCTTAGGTAGTAAATAAGACCTTATACTATGAAAAAGACGATTTTTATTACGCTGCTCGGTGTATTTGCCGCTGGGTCGGTATGGGCACAGACTGCGACCATAACAGGTTCTGTTAAAGATGAAAGAGGCACGCCGCTGCATTATGTTTTTGTAGGAGATATACAAGGAAAAAATGGTGCTTTTACCGATTCACTGGGAAACTTTACGGTTACTACAAACCCAGGTGCGAAGTTAGATTTTGACTTAGCCGGTTTTAAGGACACGTCGATCACGGCCGTTAAGGACGCTAGTCCGCAAATCGTTTTAAAGGGCCTGACCGGAACGAGTAAGTCCGTAGCTGCACAAAGCAAGTTTACCAAGGATTCCACCTACGATAGGCCGAATGCTGTTTATATGGACAGGTTGCCCGGTCACGAAAAAGGCAAAACCAGGGGCAACCGGTACCTGTTTGATATTTTTGCACATGGTTTTTTTGTCAATGCAACGGGGGATCTGGTTTACAACCGCGATTACTTATATGATTATGATAAAATGGAGGGGGGACTGCTGATCACCAAAGACGGCAAGTCTATCATGGAGATGAGCTGGGACCAAACCAAGTCATTTACTTTGTTTAGCAGTACGGACGAAGTTTTTGTATTTGAAAAAGTGCCATCGATCGATCCTTCACACTACGCACAAGTGCTGGCATCAGGAAAAAAATATAAGATCTACAAGCTTATAAAAACCAGACTTGTTAAATCTGACTATGTAAACAACGGGGTAACCCAGCATGGCAATGATTACGATGAATTTGTGGATGATGCAGACTATTATGTACTTGACAATCAAGCAAATCAAATGCAAAAATTGTCTTTGAAAAAGAAGTCTATAAAAGAGGATTTTGCCAAGGAAGCTGATAAAATAAATAAATATTTATCCAGTAACTCTGGTAGTATCGATGATAGCTATTTGACCAAATTGGGGGATTACATGAACCAGTAAGGCATTTTTCATAAACCATTGCAAAGGGCCGCCTGAAAAGCGGCCCTTTGCAATTTCAGTCCGCGCTCTACTTTTTATCTGCGCTGTATTTCCCTGGTCCAATGAAAAGTAAACCCGCAAAAGTAAATGCGTCTTCGATCGCATGCGAAGCTGCGCCCCAGCCGCCATTGGGCCCCGTTTGATGCAAAAGGAATAAAGTAGCGACAATCAGGTTAATCATCAGCAGGAAACATACGGGTCTGAATGCAAGTCCTATGATCAATAAAAACCCGCCAAAGGTTTCGACGCAAGCTGATAACAGACCCCAGACAACCGGCCAGAAATGGATGCCTACGTTGTGGGTTGCAGTGCCTAAGGTCTCCCAGGTCTTAACGCCGCCCGCCAGTTTGGGGAAACCATGGTAAATAAACATCACGCCTAAGCCGATGCGCATAACTAATAATCCAAAATTTTTGTAATTGCCTAAATTGCTGAAAAGGGCCATAATATTAATCGGGGGTTTTGATTTTTTGATCTGAATTTATACGGGGATTTATTTGCTGGTGTTATAGCTTGCCGTAACCTGATCCTGGTTAACTGAAAGACTAAGCGTTCTGCCCAGTATCAGGGATTGGTTATCGGGAATATGTCCGGCAGGAAAATCAAAGCATACCGGGTAATTATAGTCTTTTACAATCTCCATAATGATCTCCGGCACGGTTTGTCCGAACGGGATGTCGTTATCTTTTAATTCGGTAAAGCCGCCAACCATTAGTCCTGCCAGATTTTTTAATTTTCCTGCCCGGTCAAGTGTCCGGATCATACGGTCTACCGAGTAAAGGTATTCGCCTACGTCCTCGATAAACAGGATCTTTCCGTCATAATTATAATCCGAACAGGAGCCCAGCATTGCAACCAGCAAGCTCAGATTTCCGCCGGTCACCAAACCTGTGGCCGATCCCGTCCGGTTTAAGCTATTTGGCCTGAACGAATAGCTGAAATTTTCGCCGAAAAGTGCATGTCGTAATGTTTCCAACGAATGCGCCGATGCGTCGGGGATGTTCACCGGCATTTGCCCGTGGATGGTTTGTATCTGGTAATTGGCGTAAAGATGGGCATGGAGAACCGTTATATCGCTAAATCCCACCAGCCATTTGGGATGTGTGGCAAAACGGCTAAAGTCAATCCTGTCAATAATACGCACTGTTCCGTAACCGCCTCGCGCGGCTATAATGGCCTTAATGCTGTCGTCATCAATAAAACGCTGCATGTCGTGTGCCCGAAGCTCGTCGTCTCCGGCGAATTGATGGTAAGAAGCATCCACAGTTTGCCCAATCACAACTTCCAATCCCCATGATTTTAATAAGGCCACAGCATCATCCATTGGTTTGGGTAGTTTTTTGGCGGGACAGGTTATCGCTACTTTGTCACCTTTTTTTAAAAAGTGGGATCGGAGTGTTTTCATTATAAAGATTTTCGGGACTTTTGAGCGTCCTGACATTCCAACTTAAATAAATTATCTTTGCAAATTATTAATAAGGACGCACATTTAATGTCACAACTTAATAAATTTAAACGATACACTATTACCTCTGCCTTGCCCTATGCGAATGGCCCTTTGCATATTGGGCACCTGGCAGGAGCTTATTTGCCTGCCGATATTTTTGTACGCTATCTGCGGCTTAAAAAAAAGGACGTTGTTTACATTTGCGGTTCGGATGAGCACGGCGCTGCCATCACCATAAAAGCAAAAAAAGAAGGTACCACGCCCCAGGCTATAATCGACAAATACCATAGCCAGATAAAGCAAAGCTTTGAAGAATTTGGTATAGCGTTTGATATTTATCACCGCACTTCCTCGCCAATTCATCACGATCTTTCGCAGGAGTTTTTTTTAAATCTGTATGAAAAGGATGAGTTTGTTGAGAAATACTCTGAACAATATTATGATGAAGATTTTCAGCAATTTTTAGCCGACCGATATATTATCGGGTACCTGCCCGAATTGCAGTAACCCAAATGCCTACGGCGACCAGTGCGAAAACTGCGGCACTTCACTAAACCCTACCGACCTGATCAACCCAATATCAACCCTAAGCGGTAAACCGCCCATTTTAAAACCGACCAAACATTGGTATTTGCCGCTGGATAAATATCAGCCCTGGCTGGAAAAATGGATCGATACCAAAGAAGATGAATGGAAAGTAAATGTATTTGGGCAATGCAAATCCTGGCTTAAATCGGGCCTGCAGCCGCGCTCGATGACACGCGACCTGGATTGGGGTATTGATGTACCGCTGGAAGAAGCTAAAGGAAAAAAGCTATATGTGTGGATGGATGCGCCGATCGGCTATATTTCGGCGACCAAACAATGGGCGCTTGATAATGGGAAGGACTGGAAGCTATACTGGAAAAAACAGGACAAACGAAGCAGATGAAACCTGCCTGATCCATTTTATCGGTAAGGATAATATTGTGTTCCATTGCATTATTTTCCCGGCGATTTTGCACGCCCATGGCGAATATGTTTTGCCGCAAAATGTACCGGCAAATGAGTTTTTGAACCTGGAGGGCGATAAGCTTTCCACCTCGCGCAACCATGCCGTGTGGCTGCATGAATATCTGGAAGAGTTTCCCGGGCAAACAGGATGAACTGCGTTATGTACTAACCTCCATATTGCCTGAAACCAGCGACAGTGAATTTACCTGGAAGGATTACCAGGCCCGGGTGAATAATGAACTGGTTGCTATTTTGGGAAATTTTGTAAACCGGGTAATGATACTGATGCACAAATTTTATGACGGCAAAGTTGAAAGCGATAGCGGTAAAATTGTACTGAATGATAGAAGATATTAATGCCGATCTTGGCTCGTTTTTATGATGAACTGGAACGCAGCCTGGAGACCTACAAATTCAGGCAGGGAATGCAAACCGTGATGGATATAGCACGCCTGGGTAACCGTTATCTTACAGAAAAAGAGCCCTGGAAAACGATTAAAACTGATCCGGAGGATGCCAAGAATTGCTTTGCATAATTGTTTGATTCTGATCGGCCACTTGGCTGCCTGCCTGCAGCCATTTTTGCCGGCCACGGCTAAAAAGATACTGTATATGCTTAACTGGCCTTCAGACCAGATCGGCTTGGAAGAGGAGATTGTATTTAAAAACGGGCATCAGCTAAACCGCAGCTACGCTGTTATTTGAAAAGGTAGAAGATGAGCGTGATCGATACTCAAATAGCAAAAACTGCTGGACAAAAAAGCAAGCCGCTACCGCCAAAAAGCAATTCAGATTCAGACCTGCAAAAGAAAATATCAATTACGAAGTCTTTTGCAGCAATGGATATCCGCACCGGCACTATATTAGCGGCTGAGAAAGTAGCCAAAACCAAAAAGCTTCTTAAGCTGACTATTGATACCGGTATTGACGAGCGTACGGTGGTGTCCGGCATTGCAGAACATTACGAACCGGAAGCTATTATCGGTAAAAAGGTGAGCATCTGGTAAACCTGGAGCCGCGAGAAATAAAAGGTATCCTGTCGCAGGGTATGATCCTGATGGCCGAAGATAACGATGGCAAACTAACTTTTGTGTCGCCCGATGATGAATTGCATAATGGATCGGTTGTTAGATAGAAGATAAATTTGCACATTTGCACAGATTTTCACTAGCGTGCGCATGTGAAAATAAAAGTCGCACATCTGCACATTCGAAAATCAAAACAGGTCCCGTAGTTCAACGGATAGAATAGAAGTTTCCTAAACTTTAGATATGAGTTCGATTCTCGTCGGGACCACTAAACAGAATCCTAAAAATGACTAAAGCCTGCAAATCAATTGTTTGCAGGCTTTTAGTTTTTGGGCGAACTTCGCAAACTTACCGTTTCAATCCTGATATTAATGGAATGCCGACAGCCAAAAAACGTTGAAAGCATGCTTATTGACTCGGATCATTCTATTTTCCCTATATCCTCAACGAATTCGTAAAACAATGTCCATGGAATATTTGTAATTATAGAATCTTCTACAGATGATATTATAGCCACTTATAAATGATATTATAGCCATTAATTTAACTTAATCTGCCTTTTGCGCGCGAAATACCCCTAGTATTATGAAAACATCATATAAAAATGACTACCCATCCATATATGATCTCATGAAAAAGGCGAAGTCTAAAATTCCCAACTTTGCATTTGAGTACTTGGAAGGCGGTTGTAATGAGGACGTCAATTTGATTAAGAATACGAAGGAAATCAGGGATATCGAATTAAAACCTTTCTATTTTCGGGAATGTCCGGAGGTGAATTTAAAAACCGAATTATTTGGTCACACCTACGATGCTCCGTTTGGTATTTCACCAATAGGTTTACAAGGTTTGATTTGGCCAAATGCACCCGAAATACTAGCGAAAGCGTCTGTAAAACACAACATCCCTTTTATATTAAGCACTGTAACAACGAGTACTATTGAACGGATTGGCGAGTTAACTGAAGGGCATTCCTGGTTTCAATTATATCATCCAAACGAAAAGGATTTACGTGATAAAATTATAAAAAGGGTTGAAGACGCGGGCTATCCTGTTTTAGTGATACTCAGCGATGCTCCAACATTTGGTTATAGGCCAAGGGATATTCGCAATGGTATAGGTCTACCACCTAAAATGTCATTTAGAAATATTCTTCAAATTATGGGTAGACCAGAGTGGGCTCTTAAAACATTGTATTACGGTAAGCCAACTTTTGCAAATATGGAACCATATATTCGCAAGGGTATGAAAATGGAATTTTGCGGGAGATTGAGTGAACAAAGAGTAGCAGAAATAAGGGATAGATGGAAAGGCAAATTGGTTATTAAAGGAATTGCCTCGGAAGAAGATACAGAGTCGGCCATCAAATTAGGATTAGATGGTATTATTGTTTCTAACCATGGTGGAAGGCAATTGGATGTGGGCCAATCATCCATTAAAATGCTCAACCCGATCGTAAAGAAATATCAGGGTAAAATTAAGATTATGCTGGATAGTGGATTGCGGAGTGGTCCTGATATTGCAAGAACGCTAGCTTCGGGTGCAGAGTTTACCTTCTTGGGTAGAAGTTTTATGTATGCCGTTGCGGCACTTGGAAATGAAGGAGGGGACCATGTTATTGGAAGTTTGAAAATACAATTAAGACAAATAATGGATCAAATTTGCTGCTCATCTGTAGTTGATCTGAAAAATCATTTGGTAGAATAGGTTGTTAAAACCTACTCTGCTACTAATTCGAGAAATCGGCGCCTTTTACCAGAATTAGCTGTACCATTGTTTTGAAAGGCAACAATGAAACATTCCAAATGAGAGATTCGTCGGCACCATCTGATCATCAGATGGTTTCATTTTTTTATAGCGGTTTGATTCAGAAATAAATTATTATTTTACGACTAATTAGAGCTTTCAGCCAGTCAATAATAGCACAATTTGAAAGTGTTCATTTTCTTCTGTTCCACAAGATTAGAATTTTATGCTGAAAAACTATTTCAAAATCGCCCTGCGCAACTTAAAAACAAATAAAGGATATACTACACTAAACCTATTGGGACTGGCCATTGGGATTTCGTGCTGTTTGATATTATTTCAATATGTTTCGTATGAAAAAAGTTACGATGCATTTAATATTCAGGCAGACCAGATCGTGCGGCTCCGCATGGATTTTCACGAACAGGGTAAATTAACCATGCAATCGGCCACTGTGTTTCCCGGTATCGCCCCGCTGATGAAAAAGGAATTTCCTGAAGTGGCAGATTATTGCAGGTTGGTGGACGCGAGAGTAGCCTGGTCAAATCTTGAGCCAGCACAATATAATCTGGTGCTTTCCAATGAGCAGCAAAATATAAAAGCGATGGAAAACAAAGGGTTTTACGCGGACCCTTCTTTTCTGACCATGTTTACGGTCCCTTTTGTGAAAGGAGACGCTAAAACAGCCTTAAATGCACCCGACAAGATAGTCTTGTCGGAAAATATGTCCCACAAATACTTCGGGAATGGGGATCCTGTTGGCAAACTCGTCACCATAAGAGAAGGAGGACAAGCCTACCACTATCTGGTCACCGGTGTATTTAAAAACTTTCCGCAAAACTCACATCTTGCTTTCGATTACCTCATTTCTTATAAAACATTCATTAACTTGATCCATGTTTTGGGAAAAGGCAAGGAATCTGATCCTGATCTGAATTTAAACTGGTATGACTTTTACGATTACCTGCTATTGCGTCCGGGTTCAGACTGGCATCGCCTGGAAGCGAAACTGCCCGCGTTCTGTTTACGACATGACTTGAACTCCCCGGCTGAGCTGGCAAGAAACAACCGGAAGGATTTTTACCTGATGCCGCTGAAAAACATTCATCTCTACTCTCATTATAATGAAGAGGCGGCAGTCAACGGAGATGGCAAATCGGTCTCTTTCCTGTTCCTGGTCGCATTCCTCATTATTGCCATTGCATGGATCAACTATACGAACCTGGCTACAGCCCGCTCACTGGAACGGGCCCGTGAAGTTGGCGTACGCAAACTCCTGGGAGCTGTTCGAACAGATCTGATCTTTCAGTTCCTGGTCGAAAGCTTTTTGTTGAATTTTGCTGCATTATTTATTGCGCTGTTAGTGGCGTTCCTGCTCGCGCCTTTTTATAGCGGCCTGTTTGGTAAAGAATTAAGCTTCGGTTTGCGATTGCCTCTGACTTATATGCTGGGTTTTACCGGTTTGTTTTTGGCAGGAACTTTTCTATCCGGCATCTATCCTGCCTTTGTTCTTTCCGGATATCATCCCATAAGCGTTTTGAAAGGAGCGTTTAAGAACAGCAGCAAGGGACATTTTTTAAGAAAGGGATTAATTATCGGACAATTTGCTACCTCTATCATTTTGATTGTAGGGACGACTGTGGTTTTCCAGCAGGTTAGTTTTATGAGAAACCAGCGTTTGGGTGTAAATATGAATCAGACGCTGGTACTCAATGGACCGGTATCGGTTCCAGATTCGGCTTATCGGGATTCTTACGGGGCGTTTAAGAATACGCTGCTGCAAATCGGCGGCGTGAAGAGCATGACTGCATCGTCAAGCGTTATGGGCAGGGAAATCTATTATACCAATGATGCGGCCCTCGTGCATTCCCCAAACCGGCAATTCTATACTTTTTATTTCCAGTATATGGACTATGACTTCGTTCCCAGCTATGGCATTAAACTACTCGCCGGCCGGAATTTTTCAAAGAAATTTGGGACAGATAAAAAGGCGGTCCTGCTCAACGAAGCGGCTGCAAAATTATTTGGTTTGAAAAACCCCGAGGCAGCAGTGAACGAATCTATCCGATATTATCGGGATTCTCTCAAGATCATTGGCGTCGTCGCCGACTTTCACCAGCTCGGTTTAAACGCAGCAATAAATCCTATCATTTTTATTTTAAAGCCAGAAGCGCATAATTTCTACTCCATAAAGTTCAATTCTGCCAACGCCCAGCAGACAATTTCTTCGGTTGAAAAAGTATGGAATGATCATTTCCCCTCAGACCCTTTCAACTATTTTTTCCTGGATGAAGCGTTTGACCATCAATATAAAGCGGATCTGCAGTTTGGAAAGACGTTTGGTTTTTTTGCATTTCTGGCCATTGCGATTGCTTGCTTTGGATTGCTCAGCTTGTCAGCTTACAACGTTATACAGCGTACAAAGGAGATCGGGATCAGAAAAGTGCTCGGTGCCAGCGTAAGTGGTATATTCATTTTGCTGAGTCGGGAGATTGTTATGCTGGTCCTTGCCAGTATTTTAATTGCCACCCCGGTTGCCTGGTATGTAATGAACCTATGGCTCGCTGATTTTGCCTATCGTATTCCGATTCATTGGTGGGTTTTTGTGCTCGCTGGAACGACTGCGATTCTTATTGCACTATTAACCGTGAGTTATCAGGCAATAAAAGCAGCCGTTGCCAACCCGGTAAAAAGCTTGAGAACGGAGTAATACAATTCTATTCTAAAGAATCGCTGGCCACTCCAGGAAGTCTCCTGAATTGCAACAAGTGCTCAAAAACATACGTATCAGATAAAAATATCGGGGTAAATTGTATATTTATTCCGATAAACCTTATCTGAATGACCAATACGCTGGCAATACGGACCAAATTAAAGGCAATACTGCCATTCCTTTTGCTTATTTCATTCATTCCTTTTTCTGATTTCCTATATCATGTACTGCGCCATGAATACCTGGCAGGCATAACGACTTTTCTTTTCGTGCTGGTGATGTTCCTCGTTCCTGTTTTTTTGTTCAGGAATAATCTGAGGTTTTATTTGAAATTGCTGGCGCCCGTATTTTTGATTGTGCCCTTTAACATGGCTTATGTCATGTATTTCGACTCCAAAGTCTCGGAAGCGACCATCATTATGATCTTCAATACAAACCGGGCAGAAGCCTATGAATTGCTGAAGAATTATTTCCCTGTCCTGAGTATTTTTCTGATCGGGTACTTTGGTTCGCTATACTTCCTTTACACCAGGGTGCCGGCTACTTTTCCCTCCGTCTGGGCTAAATATATTTCCTTGTTCTCTCTGCTAATTCTGGCACTGGCTCCTATACCGAGATATCAGCATAACTTATCCTATGCCGGAAATTTAACTCGAAAGCTAGGCCGGAATTTCCCGGGCACCGTCATAGATGCTATTGAGGTGGTCTGGCAGGAAAATAAATATATAGCAGCGACAAAACAGGATCGGGATAAATTTAAGTTCCACAGTACACAGGACTCCTGCTTTACCGATAAGCAGGTACATGTATTAATTATCGGGGAAAGCGCCCGATATGATCATTGGGGAATTAACGGGTATGCCAGGAACACTTCACCGCTATTATCAAAAAGAAAAGACCTGGTCAGCTATAGTAATTTTTCTTCAGGGGGTTTTATTACAGAACGGGCAGTGCCATTGCTTTTAACCGGCCTAAGGGCGGACAATTATGAATTACATTCCACACGCAAAGGAATCGTTGGAGCATTTAACGAAGCTGGGTTTGCCACAACCTGGATCACCAATCAGACGGATGCCGGAAATATAAAAATGCACTCCCTGGAAGCACAAAAAGGATATTACCTGCTCAGTGATTTCCGGGCAAACAAGAATGTCCATATGGACATGGAACTTTTGGAAATACTGAAGAAAGTTTTGGCTGAGCCCGGCAGCAAAAAATTTATAGTTATCCATACCCAGGGCAGCCATTATAGTTACAGTGCCAGGTACCCCAAAAAATTTGATATTTTCAAACCAAGCAATAAAACCATTGAAGCGGAAATCACGAACAAGAAGTACAAGGATGCTTTAGTGAATAGCTATGACAATAGTATTGTATATACGGATGCCGTAATTGACAGGGTCATTGGTATGGTAAAGGGGTTAGATTATTTGTCCTCGGTTACCTATATCTCTGATCATGGCGAAGACCTCTTCGATGATAACCGGGATTTAACTTCGCATAACAGCGGGTCGCCGCCATCAAAATACGATGCGCATATTCCTTTTTTTATCTGGTATTCGCCCAAATTAGCGGCTGCTTGTCCAAAAAAAATAGCCAACTTGTTACAACATAAAAACGCTCCGGCATCCTCAGAAAATCTGATCTATTCCATTACAAGTATGGTAGGAATTCATTACCCCGGTCAGGATTCGGCCAAAGACCTGACAAGCCCTGCTTTTAAAAACAACAAACAATTATTAATGGGCGATAACAACACGATTTATTATTATTCTGAGCTGAAATAGGCAGTCAGCGCTGGCGCTATGTCCGCAACAGTAACTTTTTAATAAATTAAAACTACCTTTACCCTATTCTAATCGCTTTATAAATATTTCTGACCCAAAAGCCCATGGCTTTTTAATCGTATAGTTCTTATACGAACGAAGATTCTTTTTTTAAATTTTATAAAGACAATAATGAAACAATCCATAAAAATTGCTCTGCTTGGCTCGACAGGTAAGGCGGGCAAATATATTCTCGGGCAGCTTCTTGATAAAAATTACCCGGTCAATGCGCTTATCAGGGCCCCTGAAAGCTACGCGTGCTCCCATCCCTTATTAACTGTAGTAAAGGGTGATATCCGCGACCCGCTAGTGGCAGGCACCTTACTCGCCGGATGCGATGTGGTCATCAGCGCCATTGGTCAGATCAAAGATGAGCCGCTTGTCTCCAGTCTTGCGGCAAGCCATATTTTAAAGGCCATGACCGAGCTTTCCGTGAGGCGTTATATATTTCTTGCGGGAATAACGATCGATGTGCCCGGTGACAATAAAAGCCCGCGCATCCTGGAAGCAACTAATTGGATGAAAGACAACTTTCCGCTGGTTGTTGCCGACAAGCAGCGGGCATTTGAGATGGTAAACGAAAGCAGCACAGATTGGACCATGATAAGGCTGCCATTTATCGAGCAAACTGAAACCAGATTTGGTTATGTGGTGGATCTTACTGATTGTTCAGGCGACCGGATCGGCACCACGGACCTGGCTGATTTCATACTGGAACAGCTTGATGCAATCCAGTACCTGGGTAAGGCGCCGTTTATTTCAAGTTTGTAACCGGAGGCGCTCTGAAAATGACAAACCCGCTTTATTGTTTTAAAGCGGGTTTGTTGTATTCGATATTTCTAAACGCTGCTTTATAAATAGCGCTCTCTGAATTGTTTTTTGGAGTCCCTGTAGCTGCTTACTGCGCCCACGTGGTTCATAAGCCTGATATAGCACCAGGCCATGTCCAGCTGATGGGTTTTAAATCCGCTGCGTGCGCTTTTGGGATAAAGATGATGGTTATTGTGCCACTCACCGGCAACAAACCCGGGCCATAGCTGGTTGATCGATTTATCATTGCGGTTAAAATCTACACCATCCCGCTGCTTGTCCTGACCTTTTCCGTGGCCGTCGTAGTTAAAGGTGCGTACGCCAACCGCCCAAAAACCGGCCGCGCCAAATAGTGTACAGGCCAGCGCATGGCCGCCCAGTAAATAAAATACCAAATACCAGAACGACCAGTTAAGCACCCAGGAAAGTACCGTGCGTGCCGGATGGGCATATGAACCCCAGCGCTGGTATTGCTTAAAGGTGTTACCCCTTACACCGGTATGCGACATAAGTTTTTGTACCCTTGCATAGTCCGCCTCATCCAGAACTTTGGAAATCGGCTGGTGGTTCACATCCGCCAGAAAACAATACAAAAATCCGGCCTGGGCATTGTAGGGATCACCGGGTTGGTCAGATTTCGCGTGATGGACATGATGCGAGATCACATAGATCTCCTCGGGTATAACGTTGATCGTCAAATTCTGGGTAAAGAACCGCCAAAACCTATTGCGGAACTTATAAGCCCCGTGCGTACAGTAGCGGTGATGCCAGACTGTGCCATGCGTGCCCATAATGATCATGCTATATAGAAAAGCATAAAGCAGCAGCATTGGAGTAAAGAATTTGAACAGAAATAGTAAAAAAAACGGGACAAAACATAACACTTTGAGCCAGCTCAAAAAAGGCAGCCAATTCTTTAGTGTCTTGAAGATATTCAATCGGCTAAAGAATTCCGTGAATATTTGTTTTTTTGTTGGTTTTATTAATTGTCCCTCGCCATCCTTCCAGCCATAGGCCGGAACCTGTAATACTTGATCTATAAATGCCATTAATTAACGATGTCTTTTAGGATTATAGGCAACAATATAGTTCAGGTTGTCGTGAAGAATGGTTTTTATATCCATTGCCGATTCTTCTTTGCTCAAAGGTTGGTGCAGGCCCGATTTTACAGCAAGGAATAATTGTAAGAGTATGTCAGGAGACACTTTATTAGCCACCGCGGGATAATAAGTTTTTCTTATTCTGTTTTGTTCAATTTCTGTGACCAGGCTCAATGTCCATTTGTCTTCTTCTTTGAAACCATGTTCCTTGGCCTCGTTCATTAAGTCGTACATATAGGTACGTACTTGATTTTCTATCATTTGGGGTTGCATTATATCTGATTTTTTTGAATGTCAATATTTTACCACAGAAGATTTATCCTTCCGATACAGGGAATGGCGCATGATCGCTGCTGCTGAGATATTTGTTTTTTTCATGCCTTTTAGTTAATGCTTAAAGATTACCGCAATTAACCAGGCAACATCTAAGTGTTATATATTGAAGGAAGGAATTTTCTAAATATATGGACAAATACTTATATTATAATAACTCCTGTCTGGATTATTTGTTGCCCCTGTGCCGTTTTAAATGCGTAATTTTAAATAACTTTTAAATTATTTTACTAAAAGTAAAAATCAACCGATATTAAAGCGTACCTTTGTGACTTATTAAAAACAAGTAAAATGCAAAAAGAAGGAACAGTGAAGTTTTTCAATAACCTTAAAGGTTTTGGATTCATATCACAAAATGATACAAGAACTGACGTTTTTGTTCATTCAACTGGCCTCATCGACAACATCCGTGAAAATGACCGGGTACAATTTGATGTAGAAGAAGGCAAAAAAGGCCTTACAGCGATAAATGTAAAAGTAATTTAAGAAATCACAAATATAGTTTGATCGTTAGGCATCCCGGTAATCACCGGGATGCTTTTTATTTTACGACTATTTTTTTTCGGTGTTTGACTTGGCTATTTTATCATTTTTAAAGTAAAATAAAACCTGCTTCCTTCACCCAGTTCGCTTTCAACGCCTATTTTCCCTGATTGCGCTTCAATGAAGTCTTTAGCGATCGCCAGGCCAAGTCCTGTGCCGGTGTGCTCCGCTTTGGAACCGGGTACCTTAAAATAGCGTTCAAAGATCCGCGCTAAATACTGCTGTTCAATCCCCTGCCCGTGGTCAGCAACCGAAAACTCAATATCGTCATGCTTTAACTTTTTTACCGTAAGATCTACCACCGATTTTTCATAACTGTATTTTATCGCATTTGACAAAAGATTAATCAATACCCAGGTGGTTTTGTCCAGATCGGCACGCACATCGGGGAGGTGCTCGTCGGTGCGGACATGGATGGTTACCTGTTTCTGTTCGGCAGTAAACCTGACAGCCTTTAGGGCATAATCAACAATGTTCGATGGATGGGTATTGCCAAAATTAAGGTTGAGTTTACCGGTTTCGACCTGTGCCATATCCAGTAATTCGCCGGTAATATTCAAAAGACGGCGGGCATCTTCCTCAATATTTTCCAATAACTGCCGCTGCTCGGTATTAACCTTGCCGATGCGCTCATCATCCAGCAATTTGAGGCTCATTTTTATAGAGGAAATGGGCGTTTTCAGCTCGTGTGAAATGGTCGCAATGAAATTGGTTTTAGCCTCGTCCAGCTGCTGGTATTCGGTAATATTTTTCAGGATGATCACCTTTCCAATAGCCTTGTCTTTATTGGTAACCATCAGTATTTCTTTTGAATAATAACTTTCGCGGTTGTCGGCGTATATTTTCATCTTATGCTGGTCAGTTACCAGCAGATTTCTCAGCAGGTCGTTCTCCAGTGCTACATCAGGTGCGTATTGCCCGACAAGCATCGATTCATTCAAGCCCGTCAGCGTACAGGCCACCTGGTTGGCAAATATGATAAAGGACTTTTCGTCAAACCCGATGATGCCATCGTTCATCGAGTTGATGATGGTTTCGATGCGCTTTTTTTCAAACATGATGCTGGCCAGATTGCTGTTTTCAAATTCATTCAGCTGAAAGGTCATCGTATTGAAAGCCTGCGCAAGTTCGCCAAACTCATCATTCGATTTGAAATCAAGCTGCTGGTGATAATTGCGGCGTGATATTTCCTTTATCCGCTCGGTAAGCTCGCGGATGGGATTGGCAATATAACCCGGATAATTCACGATAAAACTAAATGCCACCAGGAACAGGAATGATCCGATCATAGCTACCAGAATAGTTGCCCGGGCAGCCGTGTCATTGGCAACGGCATTTTTGTGTTCAATAGCAGCCATGTTCAATCGCATAATGCCAAAAAGCGTTATTCGCAGCTGCCTTCTCAGTGCGATTTGTTTTTTGGCATCATCACCCAGTAATTTCAATTGTTCATATTTGGAACGCAGTGAATCGGTCAGCTGCTGCTCGCCCGGTTCTGTAACATTGTGTTCCTGGCTCACCAGGTTGGATTCAATAGCGCTGATCTGGCTTTTGCTCAGGGCACTCTCGTTTTGATCCAGGGCAAGGCCGATATTGCGCACATAGCTCAACGATTCATAATTGTTCTTCAGGATCACGCTCGCATCTGTTGAAAGCCGGTTTAGATAATAAATCGATAGTCCGCAGCAGACAAATGCCAGCAGAAAAAGAAAGCCGAAGCCGGCGCGGAGTTTGTTTTTAATGGTCATGATAGTATTACAAGATCAATGTCCGTTTTTGACATTTTATTAAGCAGTTGCATAAATACGGCAGTTTTCATTACCAGCTGGTAGAACTGAAACTGCGGTTTTCCGATACAGATGGTTGTAATATCGTATTTTTCAGAAGTTTCCCATATCGTTTTAGCAATATTATTGCTTTTTATTTTCAGTACCTCGGCGCCGAGCTGGGTTGCTGTTTTCATATTGTTGATCAGGTGGCGCTGTGCCGCCAGATTGATCTTATCGCTGCTTTCGTTGGATGTTTGCACGTACAGCACATACCATTTGGAACGATAATACGAGGCCAGCCGGGCGGTTTTGCGGATAACCACTTTGGCTGATTCGTCATTGGTGCTGATACAGGCCAGAAACAATTCGGAACGCAGCTTGATGTTTTTGGGTACTTCGATATCTATTTTACGCTCGAGCTGGTGGGCCACCTCTTTTAAAGCCAACTCGCGAAGCTGCAATATACGTTCAGACTGAAAAAAATTATTTAATGCCAGCGGTACTTTACCAGGATCGTAGATCTTCCCGTTTTTTAGTCTTTCTATCAGTTCATCCGCCGTAAGATCAATATTTACGACCTCGTCAGCCATCTGCAGCACCTTATCGGGTATGCGTTCCTTAATGGTGGCGCCGGTAATTTTTTCTACTTCTTCGTTGAGACTTTCCAGGTGCTGAATGTTGACGGCGCTGATCACATTAATGCCCGCATTCAAAATGTCAAGTACATCCTGCCAGCGTTTTTCATTCGGGCTGCCTTCAATATTTGTGTGCGCCAGTTCGTCTACGATCACTACTTCCGGCCGCAGATTGATGATCGCTTTCAGGTCCATCTCTTCCAGTTCTTTTCCTTTGTAGAACAATTTGCGGCGTGGTATTACGGGCAGGCCCTCCAGTAAGTCTTCGGTTTCCTGGCGGTTGTGAGTCTCTATATAGCCGATCTTAATATCAATGCCGTTGCGCATGAGTGCCTGCGCTTCCATCAGCATGCGGTAGGTTTTGCCGACGCCGGCACTCATGCCAATGTAGATCTTGAATTTTCCCCTTCTCGACCGCTTGATCAATTCGAGGAAATGCTGTACCGATTCCTTATTTGTTTCTTCGTTCATAATTTGATGGACTTTTTATGATCCATTTAGAATGTATTTTATGAAAGGGGATGCGCGCATCCCCTTTCCACATGAGCCGCTCAATCAAACTATAATTAACAAACAATAATTAATTATAAATATACTCATGCTTTACCTTTCGTATCACCCTGCGCTCTTTAAATTTCTGACTTAGAATGCGTAAACCGCAGCGAGCAGGAATTGTGAAGCGCTGTTGGTTGTCGCGTTGTTGCTGTCAACGAAAGCATAAGGGAAGGCTGTGCTTTTGTTGTCAAATCTTATTTCAGGAATAAAGGTCAGCGGACCGGCTTTTATATTGGCAGTCGCGGTGATACCGGTCACGTTGCCTTTTCCGTTTTTATAATCAAAATACTCGCCTCTGAGGCCCAAGGTAACCGCTTTGGATACGGCCAGCTGCGGATACAGGGCAAGGCCTGAATAACCGTCACCCCCATGTGCGGTGGAGTAATCGGCAGCATTGAGGCCCAGTTTGAAGGCATCGGTGATCTGATAGGCAGTTGTAAGGTCGAATATGGTTCCCGAGGTAGGCCCGGTGGCAACATTGAAGTAAGCGGTCCAGTTTTTTACCGGAACAAACATCAGCTGCGCGCCGAAGGTGGATACATCATGGGTTGCCGTATACACATTCCAGTTGTCATTAAAGATACCCACCATCAGACTCACCCGGTCCGAGAAGGCATACGTAGCTTTAAAGCCTGCATTCTGGAAGGGGCCATTGGTAAACAGGTAAGAAGTGGAATAGTTAAAGTTGCCGGTCGGCGAAATGACTTCATAACCGATAAAGGTGGCCATGTAACCAGCAGAAAGGTTGAACTTATCGGTCAGGTCATACGATACATACAGGTTTTGAATGTGGAACGAATTTCCGGCATTCCCCGTCGCGCCGTCACCATTGGGAATCGACTGATATTGTCCTCTGGGGCCAAACGAGAGCTCGCCGACAAAAGCAGCCTTACCTACCTTTTTCTTCAGGCCCAGGTCCAGCATACCGATCGATACGGAATTCTGATCACTTGCAAAGCTGGTAGGGATATTGGCGTGTCCCGAGAAGTCGTATTTATAATAGGTATCCACCGAACCGAAAAAGAATAAGGGCGGATCTGAGGGCGCCGCCGTGGTGCCTACCTTGCCCGTATCAGCCGGCAGGGTAAGGGCCGCTCTGGCAGAAGTGCATATCAGGATGAATATCAGGGATAATATTGGATTAATTTTCATTGTGATCGCGTAGGGCTTTATTTCTTTAATTCATCAAGGGCAATATTCAGTTTGAGCACGTTCACTTTTTCGGGGCCGAATAATCCCAGCAAAGGTTTTTCGGTATATGCATCGACTAATGCTAAGACCTGCTGCTCGGAGAGGTTGCGTACTTTGGCAATGCGGGCGGCCTGTATTTTTGCGCCGGCTGGCGACAGGTCCGGATCAAGGCCGCTGCCTGATGCGGTTACCAGCTCGGCGGGTATTTGCTGTTTTTTAACGGTAGGATTGTGCTTTAAAAAAGTATCAATACGGCCCTGGACATCCTTATGCAGGTAGTCAGGATTGGTTGGCCCCTTGTTTGAACCGGCTGAGCCGGCTGCGTTGTAATCTACTGCCGATGGGCGTGACCAGAAATACTGGTCCCTGGTAAATTTCTGACCCACACCAGCAAAGCCCACGGTACGGCCTTTGTATTGCAGGGTCTGCCCGTCACCATGGCCTGGCGTTAGTTTGCCGACTGCTGCGATAGCCAGTGGATACAGTCCCGAAAGGATTGCCAGCAGGATAACGGTTAATTTTATCGATGGTAATATATAAGCTTTCATTTTGATTTGAATTTGAAATAGAAGATTTGAATGCGTATTATTTTAGATAAATACGGCTACTAACAGATCTATTAACTTGATGCCTATGAACGGAACGATCACCCCGCCCAAGCCATAAATCAGCAGATTGCGGCGAAGTAAGGCACTGGCGCCAATGGGCTTGTATTCCACTCCCCTTAAAGCCAATGGTATAAGCAGCGGAATAATAATGGCATTAAATATTACTGCCGATAATATGGCCGATTGCGGGCTGTGCAGATCCATAATATTTAAGGCCCTTAACGATGGGATGGAAACCATGAACAAGGCAGGCACAATGGCAAAATACTTGGCCACATCATTGGCGATGGAAAAGGTGGTCAGTGTGCCGCGGGTCATCAGCAATTGTTTGCCAATTTCAACGATCTCGATCAGCTTGGTAGGGTCATTATCCAGATCCACCATGTTCCCTGCTTCCTTGGCTGCCTGAGTGCCGCTGTTCATGGCTACACCCACGTCAGCCTGAGCCAGCGCCGGCGCATCATTGGTACCGTCACCCATCATGGCTACCAGCTTGCCGCTCTGCTGTTCCTGTTTAATGTAGTTCATTTTATCCTCGGGCTTAGCCTCGGCAATAAAATCATCCACGCCCGCTTTTTCGGCGATAAATTTGGCGGTTAAGGGGTTGTCACCCGTTACCATCACCGTTTTTACACCCATTTTGCGCAAGCGCTCAAAACGTTCCTGTATACCGGTTTTAATGATGTCCTGTAGCTCTATAACTCCTAAAACTTCTTCATTTTGAGATACCACCAGTGGTGTACCACCGTTTTGAGGCAATCACTTTAACCCTGTCTTCAACTTCAGCAGGAAATGGATTACCGGCTTTGAGCACCATGTTGCGGATAGAATCAAATGCTCCCTTGCGTATGCGCAAGCCATCAGGTGTATCCAGTCCGCTTGAGCGGGTTTCGGCCGTAAATTTGATGAAAACAGGAGCCGGTCCCGACAAATCTCCCGCAGGTACAGCTTCATATTTTTTAACGGTCCTGGCAATCTCGTTTTACTTCTTCTCCCTTTGACGGGTCGGGGCGAGGCTCAATTCAACAATCGATTTTCCTTCGGGCGTTTCGTCTGCCAGCGAACTCAGCACACAGGCCTTTACAAACTCGGTCTCATTGACGCCGTTTGCCGGCCAAAAATTAGTCGCTTTGCGGTTACCTATTGTTATTGTCCCGGTTTTGTCCAGCAATAAGGTATCCAGATCGCCCGCAGTTTCCACGGCTTTGCCCGATTTGGTGATCACATTGGCGCGCAGTGCCCTGTCCATCCCGGCAATACCGATGGCCGATAACAGGCCACCGATAGTTGTCGGAATCAAACAAACAAACAAGTGAAATAAATGCGGCTATAGTGATCGGGGTATTGGCATAGTCGCCGAAAGGCTTTAAAGTAACGCACACGATAACGAAAATGAGCGTAAATCCGGCCAGAAGTATGGTCAATGCAATTTCGTTTGGTGTTTTCTGGCGAGAGGCGCCTTCAACCAGCGCGATCATCTTATCCAGGAAGCTTTCACCAGGCTGGGTGGTTACCATCACTTTGATCCGGTCTGATAATACTTTGGTGCCACCGGTGACAGATGATTTATCACCGCCTGATTCGCGGATAACCGGGGCTGATTCGCCCGTAATGGCCGATTCATCAATGGTGGCAATACCTTCGGTGATCTCACCATCTGTAGGTATGGTGTCACCGGCTTCGCAAAGGAACACATCGCCCTTTTTTAATGTTGATGACATGACCAGTTTTTCGCTGCCGTTAACCAGCAACCGGGCAGGTGTTTCCTCGCGGGTTTTGCGCAGGCTTTCGGCCTGGGCCTTGCCCCTTGCCTCGGCAATGGCCTCTGCAAAGTTGGCGAACAACACAGTTAGTAATAGGATAAAGAAGACGGTAAAGTTATAACCAAAGCTTCCCTGGCTGCTATTGGTAAAGGAGAATATAGTTACGATAAGCATTACAACGGTGCCTATTTCCACAGTAAACATTACCGGGTTGCGCACTAATATGCGGGGATCAAGTTTTACAAAAGCATGCTTTAAAGCCTCTTTTACCTGATCGCCCTGGAATAATATATTTTGAGTTGATTTCATTTTCGTTTCAGATTATTTTAATGAAAAATGTTCAGCTATTGGACCTAAAGTCAGAGATGGGAAGAATGACAGGGCAGCGATAATAAATATCACAGCGAATATCATGACACCAAAAGTGGTAGTATCTGTTTTCAGCGTTCCGGCCGATTCAGGTATAAATTTTTTGTTTGCAAGTATACCTGCTATGGCAACTGGGCCAATTATTGGTAAAAAGCGACCTAAAAATATCACCATGCCTGCACTTACATTCCAGAATATACTATTGTCTGCAAGTCCTTCATATCCTGAACCGTTATTGGCTGCACTGGACGTAAATTGGTACAGCATTTCGGAAAAACCATGATAGCCAGGATTATTTAACCAGGCTGATGGTTTTTCGGCCCAGTTAATATTCGGGAAATGAACCAATACATAGGATGCTATGGCAGTTCCCACCAATATGATAAAGGGGTGCAACAAGGCGATCAATGAAGCGATCTTCATTTCACGGGCCTCAATTTTACGCCCCATAAATTCTGGGGTTCGGCCAACCATCAAACCGGATATAAATACAGCTATAATGATGAAAATGTAAAAGTTAAGATAACCCACACCAACGCCGCCATAAAAGGAATTGATCATCATGTCAAACATTTGTGCCATACCCGACATCGGCATGCATACTGTCGTGCATCGCATTTACCGATCCATTTGATGTAACAGTGGTACAAATACCCCAATAAGCGGATGCAGCAGGACCGAAACGCACTTCCTTACCCTCCATTGCACCGCCGGGCTGACTTATCCCAAATGTGCAATAGCCGGATTGCCACTTACCTCGGCGTTTATCGAAGTAAATAACATAATGAAGAAGCCCAGCGTCATTACTCCGAAAATAACCCATGCTAATTTTTTTCTATTCAGGTAATAGCCAAGCGCAAATACAAGGGCTATTGGTATCAGTAATAATACCGATATTTTCAACCATGTTGGTCAGGTAGTTAGGATCTTCAAGCGGGTGAGCCGAGTTGGCGCCAAACCATCCACCGCCATTGGTACCTATTTGCTTGATGGCGATCATACCAGCAGCGGGACCGCGTGAAACATGCACGGTATCGCCCTGCAGGCTTATCAGTGTAGCTTTACCTTTATAGCTGGTAGGGGTGCCGTTGAAAGCCAAAATAACGGCAACAACAAAAGCTTACCGGCAGTAATAACCTGGTGATAGCTTTTACAAAATACTCCCAGTAGTTGCCCAATTTATCAGTTACCTTATCTTTCATTGCTCTGAATACCACCATCATTGCTGCAATACCTGTTGCCGCGCTTACAAATTGCAGGAACATAAACACAAAAGTCTGTGTGAAATAAGTTGCGCCAGTTTCGCCTGAGTAATCCTGCAGGTTAGTATTGGTCAAAAAGCTTAATGCAGTATTGAACGCCAGGTCAGGTGTTTGATTCGGGTTACCATCCGGGTTAAGTGGCAAATGGGCCTGGAATAACAAGCAGAAAAAAGCATAAAACAACCATAAGCAGTTGATGGTTAACAATGCCTTTAGATGCTGTTTCCAGTTCATTTCCCGCCTGGGTCGATGCCGCTGAAACTTGAAAATAAATCTTTCAAGCGGAGCCATAAAGTCGAGCCAGGTTTTTTCGCCTTTAAATACCCTGGCAATATATTTACCAAGCGGTATGGCCAGGCCGATGGTTGCCAGGTACATGAAAATAATACCTATGTATTCAGTGTTCATAGTGATTTGAGATTATGGGTTAAAATTTTTCGGGTTTTAGAAGCACGTAAACCATGTAAATAAATACGGCGACTGCTACGATGAATAATGCGACCATATGTTTTAGATTTTTTCGAAGTAGTTAACGGATTTGAAGAATAGCCAGAATATGACTATGAAGCCAGTACATAAATGACTGTGAGTAATAACATCCATTTTGATTTGATTTTGATTATTATGATTTTAGTTATGATGCAACATTTTGATTTTTAAGTAAACTATATAAACCATTGATAATGCTAAAAGCCAGATAAAGACAATTGGTAACTATTTCCCTGATACGGTTTTGATTTTTGTCTTTTCATAGCATGGCCATCGGTTTTCGGGATCCATGTTTTATTCTTTTGCCGGAGCAGGTACCAAGCAAATGCCAAATAATATCCATATTGATGGAAATGAGCTTTAAATCAGATATTTGCAGCTAGATCGCAAAATATAAAAAGGGGTATATAAAAGAAAAAGCCCTATCAAAATGATAGGGCTTTCTTAAAAATGATAGGTGTAATGATCCTATACTTTGGGCAGTTTATATCCATTATGATATTCTTTCATCAGGTACTCCTTGTTAATAGCTTCGTCTGTAAATGCGTGGTTCAGCATCATTCCATTCCAGTTTTTTCCCGCTGCGGTAGGCGATATTGCCCATTTGTGCCACCGTGGCCACATGTGCGCCTGCCTGTATAGGGCAATGCAGATCATCCATTTTGCGCGATTTAACCACGCTTACAAAATTTTCCCAATGCTTATCCAAGCCGTTGTCTGATTTGGCTACAAAGGGCTTGCTTACTTTGTTTTTGCTCCCGTGTTCTTCAATTACCTCCCAGCCCTCGCGGTTTAGAATAAGGGTGCCGTTATTACCGATATAGGCGATACCATGATCGCGGTTGTAAGAGCCGTTATCGATGCCCATTGCCGAATCCCAAACCATATTGAAGCCGTCAAATTCATACAGGGTGGTTAAAGTATCCGGAGTCTCTTCATACAGGTCAGGATAAGCAAACCTGCCGCCCAGAGCCGAAACAGATTTAGGTATGGGCGAGTTCATGCCCAACAATCCATAATCCAGCAAATGCACGCCCCAGTCGGTCATCAATCCGCCGGCATAGTCCCAGAACCAGCGGAAATTAAAATGAAAACGGCTGGCATTGAAAGGAACTGTTTTTGCAGGGCCAAGCCATGCGGCATAATTAACCCCCGGCGGCGGCGGTGTATCCGTGCACTACAGGTGCCGGTTTCATCCAGCCCTGATAGCACCAAACCTTTACCGTACGGATATTGCCAAGCTGTCCGCTCTGAACAAAATCGACGGCATCTTTAAAATGCTGCTGGCTGCGCTGCCATTGGCCGGCCTGCACCACTTTATTATAGCGCTGCTGTGCCGCCACCATCGCCCGGCACTCGCCAATGGAATTACCTACCGGTTTTTCGACATAAACATCTTTGCCGGCTTCGCAGGCATGCATCATGATCAGGGCATGCCAGTGGTCGGGTGTGCCGATGATCACCGCATCTATATCTTTCTGGTCCAGCAGGGCGCGGTAATCATCATACCGTTTTATTTTAGAGGTATCATAATTCATTTTGGCCAGATCATTCATGCGCTTATCCATCACATTCTTATCCACATCGCATATAGCCACCAGGTTCACGCCAGGTATTTTTAAAGCCGAGGTCGTATCCGACCAGCCCATGCCATTGATGCCAATGGCTCCGATATTCAGCTGATCGGAGGGCGGTATGTTGTTTTTAAATAGGGCAAAAGCTTTATTATTGAAGGCAGACGCCAACAGGCTGCCTCCGGCAATTAAAGCCGATTTTTGCAGGAAATCTCTACGCGAGTTCATAAGAATGTAATTGGTTGAGCTAAATATAGATATTTGCCGGAATCGGACCTAAAGATTTAATTATTGAGGTATCCTGGGTGGGTGATTACTCCAGCCCGTATTCTTTGAGTTTGCGGTACATGGTGGCAATACCAATATTTAAAAGCCGGGCGGCTTCGGCGCGATTGCCGTGCGTATGATTGAGCACGCGCTGAATGTGCAGTTTCTCTACAGAGGAAAGGTCAAATGCCGACAAGCCATGAGCTGTCTTTCCGGGCTGCAGATGCTGCAGTTCGTAGGGGAGCAGGGTCTCGTCCATTACATCGCCATCACAAAGTATTACCGCGCGCTCAATGATGTTTTTCAGTTCCCTTATGTTGCCCGGCCAGCTGTAAGCCTCAAGCTTATCGATGAAAGTGGCTGATAGCCCGCTAATTTGCTTTTTTACTTTTGTGGCGAAATACTGCATGTAATATTCAGCCAGGGGGGCAATGTCCTTTTTACGCTCCCGCAAGGCGGGCAGGGTGATCTGGAAAACCGATAAACGATAGAATAGATCGGAGCGGAAGCCGCCCTGTTCACTTTCTTTTTGCAGGTTGCGGTTCGTTGCGGCCAGGATGCGCACATTAACATGGGTGGGTTTGGTATCACCAACTTTAATAAATTGCTGCGATTCGAGTACGCGTAATAGCTTAGCCTGCAGTTCGTGGTCAAGCTCGCCGATCTCATCAAGGAAGATCGTGCCTCCGCTGGCTTCTTCAAACAAACCCTTTTTATCCTTTATAGCCCCGGTAAATGAACCTGCTTTATGGCCGAAGAGCTCACTTTCCAGTAATTCCTTTGTAAATGCGCTGCAATTGACTGCAACGAACGATTTGCTGCTGCGGCTGCTCTGCTGGTGTATGGCCTCTGCAAATATCTCCTTGCCGGTGCCTGTTTCACCCAGTAGCAATACGGTGGTGTCGGTCAATGCTACTTTCTTTGCCAGCTTCACCACTTCTGTGAGCGCTTCCGAGTGCCCGATAATGCGATCGAATCCGAACTTGCTGTTGAGTTTATGTTCCAGCTCCTGGACACGTTGCTGCAAAAGGGCCTTATCCATGGCTTTGCTTACCAGCGGAATAATTTTATCATTATCATCGCCCTTGGTGATGTAATCAAATGCACCAAGCTTTATGGCCTGAACACCGTCATTGATGGTTCCAAATGCGGTCAGCACAATAACTTCGGTGGAAGGCCAGCTTTTCTTGATCTTTTCGGTGAGTTCGATGCCATTGATATCAGGAAGTTTGACATCACTTAAAACAACGTTGGGGGCTTCGTGCTGTATTTTTTTAAGCCCTTCGCGGGCCGTTGATGCGGTGGCAACCTCATAGCCTTCGAGCTGAAGTATGCGGGCCAGGAGGTTACGTAACCTTTCTTCGTCATCAATGATCAGCAATTTGCCTTTTTGCATAGCAGCAACAAAAATGGTAAAAAAAGCTATTATTAATAAAAAAGCCTCCGGAAATTTACCGAAGGCGCTTATTTATTCAATATAAGATCAGAATTTTAAAAAATGATCGAATGTATCGCTTCGAATGCCCAGGCGCAGGGTTTCCAGCGGGATCACTTCAGCAGGGGCGATATTGCCCAGGCTTACATTGGCACCGATCAGTTTGATGAACCAAACCTGCTGTGCCTTTTGCGGCGCCTCCCAAATGATCTTTTCTTCGGGTATCTGTGTCAGTATCTCGTCAACCAGTCCCTGCCTTACTTCTCCCGAATCACGGTAGATCCCTACGTTGCCGCTTTCGCGCGCCTCGGCAATCACCTTCCACGAGCCGGCTTCCAATTCAGCGTTCATCAGTTTGATCCATTTGTATGGAGCAAATATTTTGGTGACATCTTTTGATCCCACTTCGGATATCACCGTTACCTGTTCGCTCAGTTTACGGATATAGTCGCATTTCATGCTCGTGCTCTATCTCAATTGAACCATCCGAAACTTCGGCATGCTCCATCTTGTATTTATCCAGTATCCGGCGGTAGTCGTCAAACTGGTCGCGTACAATAAATGCTTCAAATAAGGTACCGCCAAAATATACCGGTATACCCGCCTGGCGATACAATTTTAGTTTTTCATCCAGGTTGGGCGTTACAAACGATGTGGCCCAGCCCAGCTTGACAATATCCGTATAAGGCCCGCCTACTTCGATAAAATCCTCTACCTGGCGCAAACTCAAGCCCTTTATCCATCACCATGGTAATGCCGCTGTTACGGGGCTTTGGCAGTACGTTCAGGTAGATTTTCAAGGGGTAATTCATAAATATTATTCGATTAGTTATAGACTATAACTAAAAGTTCTAATGGCACAAAGGTCAGTAAAAATAGTGCAGATGTGCAAATGTGAAAATGCATGGATTGCTATAGAAACGCATTGTTCGGACGCGTATTGTGTAAAGAATTGAATAGGCTCAATTTGTGCATAATGGCAGAGGAGATACAAAAAATTACAGGTGTGTAAACGGCTGATTGCTATCAGCCATTCACACATCTGCAAATCAGTACTATCATTACTTGGTATACCGATTGATAATATCCAGTATCACTTTGTTTTTTTGCAGCTGCGGCAAGTAATCAAACAGGATATAATGCTTTTCAGGGTCGGATGCCAAGGCCAGCTCCAGGAAGTTCAGCGCTTCTTTATAATCGCCTGATGGCAAACAGGTAAGCTACCATGCGGTAATACAGTTCGGCTGCTTCGGGATTATTTTTTATTGCCTGCGACATTACCTCGATCGCATCAACCAGCCGGCTTTGCTCATACAAAATGGATGAATAATCCAGCCATGCATCAACATCAATCGGGTTTAACTCCACCACTTTTTCGTAAGCATGTTCTGCTTCGGCCATGTGGCCCAGTTTGTATTCGGCATCGGCAATGGCAAACCAGTAGTCGGCATTGGCAATATCCAGGTCGAGCGCTTTTTTATAAAAATGCAGCGCCTCAAAATAACGTTCCTCAAAATCAAGTGTCACGCCGATACCAAACCAGGCATCGGCCAGCTTAGGATCCATTTTTACCGATTTTTTATAAAAAGCGCGCGCATCATCCATCTGCTCCAGCTTTTCATAGCATTCGCCTATGGCGCAATAAGTATCGGCATTGGGTTGTTCGTACTCAAAAGTATGGCGGTATACCTCAATCGCCTCGGCATATTTTTCAAGGTTCACCAGTGCATTGCCCTTATTAAAATAGGCCGATGCAAAACTGTCCTTTATCAGGATGGCATAATCATAAGCATCGATGGCTTTTTCAAACAGGCTAAGCTTGGTATAGGCGTTGCCCAGATTATACCATGCAGCATAGCTGTAAGGCTCGCTATCGATATATTGCTGGTAAAACTGCACGCTTTCCTCCTGGTTGTCCATCACATCGTAACAGAAAGCCAGCTCGTACAGGGCGTCCTGGTTTTCCATGTTTTGCTTCAGGCAAAGCTTCAGGTAAGTGATGGCCGTATCATAATCGCCCATGTTTTGGTACACGTAGGCAATATGCAGCAATATCTCGTCGGTTTCTTCGGCCAGCTCAAGCGCTTTTTCGTAGTTCTCCAAAGCCTCGCCGTAGCGCTCCATACTTTCATACAGGTTGCCGCGGATGATATAAATATCCGGATCCGATGCTTCCAGCATAGCAGCTTTTTCAAGCGCTACAAATGCTTCGCTGACGCGGTTGGTGACGACCAAAAGCTGGGCCTGCTTGATTAAAAATACGGCGGCGAAGGGATGCTGGTTGCAGGCATACTCTACCACCTGTAAGGCTTTCGCCGGATCATTCTTTTCGATGTAGTAGTCGATTATGTTCTCAAACGCCTGGGCATCAAAAAAATACTGATCATGATTACGAATCATTTCTTCGTAACGTTCAACTGAAAACTTGGGATCTTCGGTGAAACCAAATTCAAATTCTTCTTCCATTCAATATATTGTTTCAGAACGCGTAGCTGCCATTTACGCGTCCCTTGAAATCGGCATTAGGCTATTTAGCCTTTGCTGAGCTCAAATTACAAGTAGTAAATATCCTTAATAGCAATTTAGTTTTCAACATTCAAACATTTTTAACAGGGTTTTTACAAGTGCCTGATAATAAATGAAAACATTTAGCATGCAGATCGGCAAGGATGAGTTGATAATAAATTGCCTTAAAGATTTTTACCTTTGACAAAAATACAATTATGAGCCTTAATATTTCAGAAATTCTTAATCGTTTACATATAAACGACAATAACGAGGCGTTTAGTACGGGCAGCAACATGGGGAAGCAGCGCGGATGCAGCGAGTAAAAACATTGTTTCGCCGGTTGACGGCAAAAAGATAGCTTCGGTAAAAATGGCGACAGAAGCCGATTATAATAAAGTGATTGAACAGGCGGCAGAAGCCTTTAAAACATGGCGCACCGTACCCGCCCCAAAACGCGGCGAAATAGTGCGGCAGATAGGCGAAGCGCTCCGCGACAAAAAGAAGGACCTGGGTGCACTGGTATCCTACGAGATGGGCAAGAGCCTGCAGGAAGGCTATGGCGAAGTGCAGGAAATGATAGATATCTGCCGATTTTGCCGTTGGCCTGAGCCGGCAATTGTATGGGCTTACCATGCATTCTGAACGGCCGGAGCACCGCATGTATGAGCAATATCATCCGCTGGGCATAGTAGGCATTATTTCGGCATTTAATTTCCCGGTGGCGGTTTGGAGCTGGAACGCCATGCTGGCCTGGGTATGCGGCGATGTTTGCGTATGGAAGCCATCGGAAAAAACACCGCTTACCGCCATTGCCTGCCAGCATATTGCACAGGAAGTTTTTGAAAAGAATGATGTACCTGAAGGCGTATCCTGCCTGGTTATTGGCGACAGGAATATTGGCGAATTGATGGCAAATGATACGCGTGTGCCTTGATTTCGGCAACAGGCTCAACCCGCATGGGTAAAGCAGTTGGCGCGGCAGTAGGCGCGCGCTTGGGAAGAAGCTTACTGGAACTTGGCGGCAACAATGCCATTATCGTAAGTCAATATGCCGATTTGGATACGGTACTTGGTTGGTGCTGTTTTTGGCGCTGTAGGTACTGCCGGGCAGCGTTGCACCAGTACCCGCAGGCTGATCATTCACGAAAGTGTTTATGAGCAGTTTAAACAAAAACTGGTAAACGCTTATGGGCAGATACGCATTGGCGATCCGCTGGATGAAAATAACCACATGGGACCGCTGATTGACCAGGACGCGGTAAAACTTTACCTGGATGTCCATTGAAAAATGCAAGGCCGAAGGCGGCAAGTTTGTCGTAGAAGGCGGTAAGCTGGAGGGCGGAAATTATGCCTCGGGCTGTTATGTAAAACCATGCATTGCCGAGGTGGAAAATCATTACCAGATTGTACAGCATGAAACCTTTGCACCTATACTGTATCTTATCAAATATAAAGACCTTGACGAGGCTATTGCGATGCAAAATGGTGTGCCACAGGGACTTTCATCAGCTATCATGACAAATAATTTGCGCGAGGCAGAACAATTTCTATCCTATGCAGGTTCTGATTGCGGCATAGCCAATGTAAACATCGGAACATCGGGCGCCGAGATAGGCGGCGCTTTTGGCGGCGAGAAAGAAACCGGCGGCGGCCGCGAGTCAGGGTCCGATGCCTGGAAAGTTTATATGCGGCGCCAAACCAATACTATCAATTATTCAACTAAATTGCCATTGGCGCAAGGCATCAAATTCGACCTGTAGCTTGATTACCCTATAAATCAATGTATATGTACCCCTAAATTCTTGATAAGCTGCATTGTTACCGGGTTTTTACTGTTTAGCCTAGCCTGTTCTTGCGCAAACCTTGCCCGCCATCCCAGCCTGATCCGCCAAAAAACTGGCATGCGCTCGATCTTAAAACCGACGGGTATTTCGGCATCAGCCTGAAACAAGCTTACCAGTTTTTAAACGGACTTAAAAGCAAACCGGTACTGGTGGCATTATTGATAGCGGTATGGATACATTGCAAAAGGACCTGCAGGGTGTTTTATGGGTAAACCCGAAAGAGAAAGCCGGGCAATGGCAAAGACGATGACCATAACGGTTACGTCGATGATGTACATGGCTGGGATTTTTTAGGCGGACCGGGCGGAAAAAGCGATTTCAGCGAAACCGAAGAAGAAGTACAGGGAATATCATAAGCTGAAGGATAAATATGCCAATTTAACCGAAGCAACGGCAGACGATAAAAAAGAATATGCATACTGGCTCAATGTGAAAATCGGAATATGATTCAACAGTAACCAAGGCCCACGACAGAGATCAGCGCAGTTGTCGCCGATCATGAATGCCCTGGTTGAAACCAGCGGGTATATCCGGCATTCGTTAAATCTGAAAGCTAACCAAACGTTTACCAAAGCTGATGTAGAACACTTTGCAGCCGACAAACGATACGCTGCTTGAGGTAAAAAACTTGTGGATGATCGCTTTTAGCGAGGATGTATCGTACCAGCACCAATGTAAAGGTGCTCAAGGAACTGAGCGAATACATGACCAAACTGAATAACTCGATCAACCCCGACCTTGAGGCGCGTAAACGTATAGTTGGTGATGATCCGGATGTCTTGGATCATAAGCCTTATGGTAACAATGTGCTTGAAATTCAGCGATGCCTCGCATGGAACGGATGTAGCCGGCCTGGTAGGCGCTATTCGCAATAATGGCTATGGGATTGATGGTGTTGCCGATAATGTGAAATTAATGATCATTAAAGCTGTGCCTATAGGCGACGAATATGATAAAGATGAAGCGAATGCGATCCGCTATGCAGTTGATAATGGTGCAAAGATCATCAATATGAGTTTCGGTAAAAAGATATCGCCTCATAAGGAATGGGTGGACGAGGCGTTTAAATATGCTGCAGCCCATGATGTGCTTTTGGTTCAGGCGGCCGGCAATGACAACCAGGACCTTGACACCAAGCCTGAGTATCCCAACGATACTTTTGCGGATGGCTCGGCGACGGACGCTGAAAATGTGATCAATGTCGGGGCATCGGGAATGAAACCGGATGAAAATCTTGCTACTACTTTCAGCAACTACGGACAAAAGAACGTGGATGTATTTGCACCCGGCGTAAAGATTACGTCTATCGATTCGGAGGCCGAGTTTATTACCGATGACGGCACCAGTTTTTCGGCGCCTATCGTCACCGGGATCGCTGCTTTGATTCTGGAGTACTATCCTGAGCTCAGCGCGCGGCAGGTAAAACAAGCCATCATGCAGTCGGCTACATCATTGAAAGGCACCATGGTCATCAAACCGGGAACCAAAGAAATGGTTGATTTCAGTACGCTTTCCATATCCGGTGGCATTGTCAACGCGCGCCGGGCAGTAGAGATCGCCGCAAAAATGAAGGGTGAAAGGAAAAAGGGAAGCTAAGTACGCAACAGATAATCAAGTACCGTTTCCTGGTGGTACTCGCCGGCCTGAAACTTCCACGTAAGCTTATATACCGGGGATGTTTTATTATCGATCTCCATCCTGATCTTCTCGTCCAGCTTATGGAGCAGGCCGATGATCTGTAGCCGGTGAGGCCCGTCAGCGCTCAATTTTTCTGTGCTGTCCCACATTGTTCTGAATTGATTGTCCCTATGGTAAATGTGCTCAAACATATAGTGAAACCAGAAATAAGGGTACACCTTTAATACTTTAGTCACTGCCTTGTTGAACCAGGCCATAGGCCCCATATTGCCGATCGGCTTATTAAGAAAGCGCCATTGCGAGGTTTCAATAAACTTCAATCCTGGGTTTTGCTGCCAGTAGGCGTTAACTTTGTTTTTATAGGTATTGGTGATGTAGTTGTATCTGGCTGATGCCATAAACCAGCTGGAAATCATCCGGTCAGGACCCGGTCTTTCGAATGCAAAAAAGCCGGTGCCCAGGTGTTTATAGAGCCAGTCATCAAGGGGCTGTGTACAGAAGCAGGTGGCGTCTACCCAAACGCCGCCGTACTTTGCCAGCAGATTGATCCTCAATAGATCTGAAAAAGCCTGATCGGTCATTTTCCCCGTTTTCTTTAAAGGAGAATGATCAGCAATCGTATGCTCATCCAGGAAAATAACCTGCCAGTCAGGGTTGTTCTTTAGCCAGGAGGCGTAACATTTACGTACAACAAAGGGAGCTTTATCCTGGCCCTGCAGCCACAGCAGCCAGATGATCTTAGGCAGTTGAGTGTCCAACGAATGCTAATTATGGTGTTCAAATATACTTGATAATGTGGTTGCTGCGATCGGCCCCGGGACGTTTGTATCAGATTTGATATAAAAATGCATACAAATATCTCTCCGATTGCATTTAACAGATTAGTGACTATATTTGCGTTCGCAAAAATTCATTTAAAATACTAATGAGAGAAATACAATTCAGAGAAGCGCTTCGTGAAGCTATGAGCGAAGAAATGCGCAAGGACGATAAAATATACCTGATGGGCGAAGAAGTTGCCGAATATAACGGCGCCTATAAAGTGAGCCAGGGTATGCTGGATGAATTTGGTGCAAAACGGGTAATTGATACGCCTATCTCTGAATTGGGTTTTGCCGGTATCGGCATTGGTTCGGCAATGAATGGCCTGCGCCCGATCATCGAGTTCATGACCTTTAACTTCTCGCTGGTAGCTATCGACCAGATCATTAACGGCGCTGCCAAGATCATGTCGATGAGCGGCGGGCAGTTTTCGGTGCCTATCGTGTTCCGCGGCCCTACCGGTAATGCCGGTATGCTGAGCTCGCAGCACAGCCAGTGCTTTGAGAACTGGTATGCCAACTGTCCCGGATTTAAAGGTGGTTGTACCATCAAATCCTGCTGATGCAAAAGGCTTGTTAAAATCGGCTATCATTGATCCTGATCCGGTTATTTTCATGGAATCGGAATTGATGTATGGCGATAAAGGCGAAGTGCCGGAAGAAACTTACTATATACCGCTGGGTAAAGCTAAAGTGACCAAAGAAGGCACTGATGTTACCCTGGTTGGTTTTGGCAAGATCATGAAAGTGGTTAATGCTGCTGCTGCCGAACTGGAAAAAGAAGGCATCCATGCCGAAGTGATCGACCTGCGCACCGTGCGCCCTATCGATTATGAAACGGTTATCGGTTCTGTTAAAAAAACCAACCGTTTGGTAATTATTGAAGAAAGCTGGCCATTAGGCTCAATCGCTACTGAAGTTGCCTTTAAAGTACAAAAAGATGCTTTTGATTACCTGGATGCGCCTATCCTGCGCATTATGGGCGGCGACGTTCCGCTGCCTTATGCACCAACCCTGATACAGGAATACCTGCCAAACCCTGAAAGAGTGATCAAGGCGGTTAAAGAAGTGATGTACGTGACCAAATAAATTTCAAATAAATAAATAAGAAATGCCCTGGTTATCAGGGCATTTCTTATTATAAGACACTTAAGACGAAACGAGCGATCGTTTATCACTCATACGATACACTTTTTTAGAGGTTGATATCACAAAGTCAATGGACATTCTTCCTGCACCTTCGAGCAGCAGAAAAAGACAAGTCATGATCTGGGCATAGTCGGCTCTGGTCTCATGCTCTACGGCCCAAATACCGATTTTCGGTGCGGCGGCAGGCAGGGGTAAAGGCGAATTGCCAAGGTACAAGCCGATCTTGGTTGACAAGACGGCAACGATCATTTGTAAAATAAAATAGAAAGCCACAAACCTGGTGAACAATCCGAATATAAGCAGCAGACCGCCGATTATCTCTCCGGTTGCTACCAGGTGAGCGGTCGTTTCGGGAAAAGGAAAGCCTAGTTTGGTAAACCTTCCCAGGCCCTGATTGGTGTAAACAAATTTTAATATCCCTTCAAAGAAGAAAACAGCGCCTGCCATCAGGCGGATGATAATTATTGATGATTGACCCGTTACCGGCGGGTACTGAAACCATTCTAATACCTTTTTCATTAGCTTTTAATTTTTATTGATTAACTGATGGATTAATTGGTTCAAAAGTGCGAACTCGTCATTGCCCCTTAAAAGATTTTACACCAAGTACCCTAAATACTTGATCATCGGTTTTTATCCTGTGTTTGGCTTGGTTGATGTAATAAAATGGGAAACTCAAAGGAGCATCCCTACCTTTGAATATGTTAATAAAAACAGAGCGGAACAATTTGATGTATCACAGTCTTTTCTGGCTTGGGATATACCTTCTTTGGATTTTTATTTTTCGTAATTATTCGTTTTCATTTACAAAAAATCTGACTGTAGAATTTTGTTACCTGGTATTTATCACGCTGGACTATTACGCGGCAACCTATTTCATCATTCCACAATTTTTAAAAAAAAGGAGGTATGCCTGGTTCGTTTTGCTCATGATCCTTTTGATCACGTTATCCGCCTTGTTCAGAGCGGTTATTGCAAGGGAAATGAACCTTTATGTTTTTAAAAACAGTCCTGGAATTGATTTCGGCACCCTGTATTTCAACTCTGTGGTAAATATTTTTATCTGGGTTGAGCTCATAGTTGTCGGAAAAATGATTTTTGACCGGATATATGATCAGCAGCAACTCGCTATTTTAGAAAAGGAAAGGGCGAAGCATGAATTGGATTTTTTAAAGGCACAGATCAACCCGCACGCACTTTTCAATTCGCTTAATTCGATTTACGGGCACATAGATAAAGGCAATCAGGCAGCCAGAAATATTTTATTGCAATTTTCGGGTTTGTTACGCTACCAGTTATATGACTGCATGGTGGATGAGATCAGCCTGGAAAAAGAAATTGAATATATACGGAATTATATTGCTTTTCAGCAAATCCGTAAGGATGACAACCTGGTGGTAGATATTGATACCGACGTCGCGCCGGGCAGCTATCAGATCGCCCCATTATTATTGGTTATTCTAATAGAAAATGCGTTCAAATTTGTAAGCAGCTTCACCGATAAGGCTAATAGAATCGCTATCAAAATTGTGGTCAGGGATAACTTATTCACCTTTAATATTGGTAACACGACCGAGTTAGCACAAGAGGCATTTACATTCAGCCCGGGCGGAATTGGCCTTGTTAATTTAAAAAGGAGGCTTGAATTATTGTATCCGGATAAATATGAGCTTAGTTTTGATCACCACCAGGACGCTTACTATGAAGCGACACTAAAAGTTGTAATGGAATGAAACTAAAAAGCATCATCATTGACGACGAACCAATCGCCAGAAAAGTGATTGAAGAATTCATTGAAGACATAGATTTTATGGAAGTGGTTGGTCAGGCTGAAAACCCGGTAAAGGCGCTGAAATTACTTAACGACAACCCGGTGGATGTTGTTTTCCTTGATATTAATATGCCCACCATCAGCGGGATAGATTTTCTGAAGAGCTCAAAAAATCTAGGCAGTATTATCATGACGACCGCATATGCAGAATATGCGGTGGACGCCTTTTCGCTGGATGTGTTAGACTACCTGGTTAAGCCGATCCCTTTTGAGCGATTTTTAAAAGCCTGCAATAAAGCAAGAGAGGTTCATGATGCCAAACTGCGCCTGAGGGCTATTCCGCAGCCGGTAAATGATCATTTTTTCATTAAGTGCGATAACCAGATAGAAAAAGTGCACTATGCCGACCTGTTATATGCCGAATCAATGCTGAATTACGTGCTGCTATATACAACTACGCGTAAAATGATCGTGTATATAACACTGAAAAGCCTGGAAGAGCAGTTGCCCAAAGATCAATTTATAAAAGTTCACAAATCGTTTATTGTAAACCGGGGCAGGATTAAGAGTATTGAGGGCAATATGATCAATATAGGGAATGAGAGAATCACCATCAGTCAAAACCTAAGAGAGAAGGTACTAAATGAGATATTAAAAGATCGGATGATCAAACGCTAGGCCTTTATTATAATTGCTGCAATCAAAGATGCCGCTCTGAAAGCGCCATCCTTGATTGCAATGAAAAATTAGTTAGTTCCCGAAGTGGCGCTCCAACTTTGATATATAAAAGATAATTTTTATTTAACCATTATAATTTTGCTCAACAGCGGGCATCTACTTTAAATTACTGGCCATCGGCAGACACATAGGTATACCGGCCTTGTTTTTAAAGATCAGTTGTTTAAGATGAATAATTTCGGGATGGTCATTTCCTTCTTTTATGTGAAGGAACTGGTTGGGCGTGACGTTCTTAAAATGCTGCAGCGTCCCGCTGCCGGCCCATTTTATTTCGATGTCATCGATCAATTTCGCCTGACCGATGCCAATTTCCTGACGCAATGGCGATGAGCCAAAGCTTCCCCGGAATTAACATCCTTGAAGGCGCTTCTTTGTACCCCGTTTTCTGTAAACGTCACCTTGATGCGGCTTCCAATTGCTGCCCGGTTGGCCTTGACGCCTTCCAATTTTAAGGCGATCCAGTTATTGCTGGTTTGGCCGGGGTTTACGTAAAGCGAGCTGGTATAAATATCGCCTTTGTATGCGCCGCCCATCTCGGCATAGATATCCTGGTTGCCGGTATTGCGGAAGTCGCCGAATGCCACACCGTGGCCCTTTTGCAGGTTGCCTGTACGCGAAGAGGTGGTCACATCGGCAAATTTCTTCCCGCCCATATTCTTAAACAGTTTATTCGGTATCAGTGAACGGAAGTCAGGGCTGCCGGTTCCAAAATACATATCCGGGTATCCGTCATTGTCTATATCGCCGAAGTTGCCGCCCATGCTGTAAACTACTTTGTCCAGCCCGACCTCTTTAGTGACATTAGTAAATGTGCCATCCTGATTATTTCTGAATAACAAAACGTTTCCGGCATTGGGAACAGGATCGCCCAGGGCTTCGGCAGCTGCATAGTAGCTCAGGCCGCCTTCAAACTGGTAATTACTTACCAGAATATCGGGCCAGCCGTCATTGTTGTAATCGTAAAACCAGGTGGTGAATGTCCTTTCCTTGTTTTGCGTTAAACCGGCTTTTGCGGAGACATCCTCGAAATCAACCCCCATGCCTTTTTTGCCTTTGTTTCTGAGCAGGAATTTATTGCCGTCATAGGTGGAAATGAAAAGATCGGGCCATCCGTCATTGTCAAAATCGGCTGAGCTTACTCCCTTTACAAATGATTTAATGGCGCAATGCGCCTTTAGGGCGACATTGGTGAAGGTGCCATTGTGGTTATTGAGGTACAGCGAACAGGTATGCGAGCCTCCAGCGTCTTTCCTGAAATTGACGTCTTCTGCACCCACAAATACGTCGACCCAGCCATCATTATTAAAATCGGCCCAGACCGCTGTCTGCGTAGGATGGAAGAACAGCAGTCCGCTCGGAATGGTTACATCGGTAAAAGTGCCATCGCCATTATTTCGGAGCAAAGAACTTGGCTGATTGCCGAACCCGCTCATATTCCATGCTCCCCGCAGTACAAAAATATCCATGTTGCCATCATTGTTGTAATCGGTTTGCTGGATGTTCAGGCCGCCCGTTATTTCTTTCAGGCCACTTTGCTCGCTCAGGTCGCTGAAGGTGCCGTCCTTGTTATTCTGAAAATAATGCATCGGATCGCCAAGGTCCCAGCCTGAGGTAACGATATCCAGGTAGCCGTCGTTATTAAAGTCGTCGATAATAACTCCCCCTGCCGGGCCGTTAATGCCAACGCCGAGATCGGACGCCATGTCTACAAAAGGTTTAACTTTATTGGTGGTGTCGCCGCCCAGATTGGGGATCAGAAACTCGGGGGGGACATCTTTCGGGTAGCGCCCAAGGGTCATATAGGCTATGTTGAGCAGCCACTTGGATTCCAGGTCGTTCGGACGTGTTCTCAAAAGGGATTCGTAAATGGCTATCGCTTTTTGTGAGCCTGTTTTAATGCGGTGAACCCCATCGTCTTTTATGGGGAAAATACAGGAGGAACCGGTATGATTAAGCATGCAATTATTGCGTTCGCCCAGGCGCATATAAGCAATTCCCAGGTCCGGCATCATTCGGTAGACCGAAAGAAAATCCATTTGCCGGCTCAGGCTTTCATAAACGTCTACGGCCTGCTGCTCTTGGCCCGATTTAAGTAAAAGCGATGCCTTTTCAGCCAGTAAATTGATTCTTTGCGTATCGGTGGCAGCAGGTAGCAGTGAATCAACCTGTGCTATGGTGGCGGAGGAACTAAAAGGGTTATCGGCCCGGTAATTCCTCTGCTGTTTTTCCTTCAGGATATGAATCATTTCCTGGTCGGGCGACCTTTTATGCCGAATGATAAAACCAAATGCTGCCAGAGCCAAAACCACGCCGGCAATAATTACTGTGTTCCTTTTTTTAATGGTCATAAAACTAATAGGTCATGAAAGGCAAGGGGATAGCTCCACCGCGATTTCATAGATTTGAGAAAGATTAAAGTTACAATGTAATCGTCATAAAGGGAAATCTTGCAGGGTCAAAAAAAATCCCGGCTGGTTTTCGCAGCCGGGATCCAAACATTCTTTAATAGATCAATATTATTTTCTTCTTCCGAAGATGCGCAGTAACATCAGGAAAAGGTTGATGAAATCGAGATAAAGGGTCAGGCCACCCATCAGTGCCATCTTTTTAGCAGAGGCGTCGCCATACTCTAAACCGGCGCCGATTCTTTTCAGTTTTTGCACGTCATAAGCAGTAAGGCCCACGAATACGGCTACACCAACGTAGCTGATGATCATATCAAGACCTGAGCTGTGTAAAAACATATTGACCAGACTGGCCACGATGATTCCGATGAGCAGCATGATCATAATTGACCCAAATTTTGTCAGGTCTGTCTTGGTAGTGTAACCGGCAATTGCCATAACCCCAAACACTACGGAGGAGGTTAAAAACACGCCAAGTACCGACGCGGAAGTGTAAACTAACAGGATAAAACTTAAGCTGATGCCTGTAGCCACCGAATAGGCAACAAACAATAAAGACAAGCCAACATAGGATATTCTGTTAAGGCCGTACCGTATTAATAATACAAATGCCAGAGGCGAAAACATAGCAACATAAAATAAAATAGTCGGTTGCCTGGTTGTCGAATCAAACAGATACTGTAATAATGTTGGTGAACTGGCAAAAGAAAATGCGGCTACTGAAGATATACCTAAAGCCACAAACATCCACATAAACACGTTTGCTATAAATTTACGCGACTGGTCCGCGTCCTCTATCTGGACCACATTCTGGTAAGTGTAATCCTGGTTCTGATTTTCCATTTTTTTAAAATTGATATTTTATTTGTTATACGAAGCTATAAATTTTTTTGATTCGCAAATATTTTAAATGTGCCGGATGCCCTTTTGCGCACCTGCAAGGTATTAGAATGCGAAAATTATAAATGGTTTAGCCGACGGTGAGGCTGGCTTTAACTGAGCCGCTTGACCAGCTGTTCTTCTACCTTTTTAAAGAACTGCAATGGCTTTAGATTGCGCCAGATCATCTCGTCCAGTGCGCCACCAAAATTGATATAATAGTCTATGTTATTCCGTTTAAACTCATCGATCACATGTTCCCTGAAGTTGATGCCGGCGATCCATCCGTCTTCCACGTCCTGAAACCATTCTTCATAATAGCAATCGTCGGAAGAGTGAAAATTGAGTACATTTTCACCGATCATGATGAACTTATTTATACCATGATCGATCATCAGTTCGAGCACTTCCCTTTTTAAGAGCATTATATCGTTATTGATGGCGTCATTCCATTCACCTATAAACTCGATTATACCGTAACCACGTTCGTAATCGGCATAAAGAACTTTCATATAAAGGGTGCTGGAACCAAAAGAATCCCATTGCGGGTGAAGAAGATAATTGTAAACCTGTTTATCGTATTCAAACTCGCTGTATTCGGTTGCATAAAAAGGCGAATATTCGTCCTCGGATGCAATGTAATCATCTCTCCATTTATAATATGGTTCTATGTCGTGCATGAAACCCTTTCTTTGTTTTATCTATCCTGCATGTATACTTCAACGGCTTTTCGCACGCTTCCATGTTTCATTAACAACTCGGCAGCCAGATGCTCGGTCAGACCTGTATAATTCATTACCATACGCGTGCCCCGGTCAACAAGCTTATTATTGGTCAACTGCATATCAACCATTTTATTGCCTTTAATTCGGCCCAGCTGTATCATTACTGCAGTGCTCAGCATATTTAATACCAGTTTTTGAGCCGTGCCTGCCTTCATACGTGTAGAGCCTGTGACAAATTCCGGTCCCGTTATTACCTCTACCGGATATTTTGCTGTGGCTGCAACAGGACTGTCGCTGTTACAAACGATACAGCCTGTAGCAATATTGCGCGCATTGGCCATGCGCAGACCACCGATAACATAAGGCGTAGTGCCTGAGGCCGCAATGCCCACTACCACATCTTTTTCGCTGATGTGAAAAGCCGAAAGATCTTTCCAGGCCTGTTCGGTGTCGTCCTCGGCAAATTCAACGGCCTTGCGTATGGCGCTGTCGCCGCCGGCTATTATTCCCACCACCCAGTCAAAAGGCACACCGAATGTTGGCGGACACTCCGAAGCATCAACCACGCCCAGTCGGCCGCTGGTGCCTGCGCCGATGTAAAAAAGCCGGCCATTGTGCTTCATCTTTTCTGCAACGACGCTCACCAGTATTTCTATTTGCGGAATGGCTTTTTCTACGGCAACGGCCACCGTATGATCTTCCCTGTTAATGTTTTTAAGGATCTCATTGACCGGCATCTGCTCCAGGTTATTATAGTGCGAATCTTTTTCGGTGGTCCTATCCATTTTCTTTTGTCATTCTTATAACAAAAATCGATAAAATTAGTCAAATACAAGTAGCAGGGCTTATAAAATTATTAGCCTTAACAATCAATTAATTACCTTTGCGCACAGGGTATGAAAAGAGCGACGACGATTATATTCAGGTCATTGATTCTGATTTTGCTGGGCATTGCCATCGGGCTGTTCCTGGCTGATAATACGCGCCGTGGGTTTTCATTGTCGGCAAGCAACAAGGTATCAAAGGTCTTGCAGCTGGTCCACCAAAACTATGTTGATTCGGTGAATGTGGATAGTATAGAAGGTGTTGCCGTCAATAATCTTTTGCAAAACCTCGATCCGCACTCATTATACCTGCCGCCGCAGCAGGCCCAGTCTATCAATGAACGCCTGGATGGCGGCTTTGAAGGAATAGGCATTGAGTACCAGCTGCTGCGCGATTCCCTGGTAATCATACAGGTTTACCCGGGGGGGCCCGCCCAAATAGCAGGTTTAACGGCCGGCGACAGGGTTGTGAGCATAGATCTTAAAAAAATATCGGGCAGGCATCTTACGCCCACACTGGTAAATCAGTTTTTCAAGGGAAAAAGTCATTCAGAGATAGCACTCTCGGTTATGGATCCGCTCAGCGGGTCAGTGAGGGTTTATCATCTTAAACGGGGCCATGTCGATCTGAGCAGCCTTGACGCATCGTATATGGTCAACCCATCGACCGGTTATATCAAGATCAGCAAATTTGCAGCTACTACGGACGCGGACTTCAGGGATGCATTTAAAAAACTAAAGGACCAGGGTATGCAAAAGCTGGTACTCGATCTGCGCGGGAATGGCGGCGGCTACCTCAATTCTGCAACCGAGCTGGCCAGTGAATTCTTGGAAAAAGGTAAGCTCATCGTTTACACGCAGGGTGTTCACGAGCCGCGCGCGGATTATTTTGCAAGCGATTCAGGGGTATTTAAGAACGGAAAACTGGCGGTCATGATCGATGAATATTCTGCTTCGGCCAGCGAAATACTGGCGGGGGCACTGCAGGATTTTGACCGGGCGGTCATCGTGGGGCGGCGCTCTTTCGGCAAAGGCCTCGTACAGCAGCAATTTGGTTTTTCGGACGGATCGGCAGTGAACCTAACGGTAGCCAGGTATTACACCCCCTCGGGAAGATCGATACAGAAATCATACAGCGGCGGCATAGACAGTTATCATAATGAACTGGCCCAGCGCATGGCAAAAGGTGAACTGTTCTCGGAGCAGAGTTATCTGAGTGATAGCAGTTTTAAAAAGGCCACGGTGTTTCATACATCCGGCGGCAGGAAGGTATTTAGCGGCGGTGGCATCATGCCAGACGTATTCGTTCCTGCGGATACCACTGGGAATACCATGCTCCTCGAAGAGCTGAATAATCAGCAATTATTTAACGCCTTTGTGATCGACAAAATGCAGGGCGTGCTGGGTACCTACCATTCGGCGGACCGCTTTTTGAAGGAATTTAACGTAAGTGATACCCAGTTTGACGATTTTATAGGTTATGCTTCTGCAACGCTCAAAGAGATGGATTCCAGGGAGATTAAGGTATCAAAAGAAAATATCAAGCATTTACTCAAAGCTTTTGCAGCACGGTATAAGTGGGGTGATACCGCCTATTTCCAGGTTTTGAACAGTAGCGATAATACGCTTCGAAAGGCGATCAGTGAGATCGATTGAGCGTAAGGATCCCATCAGAATAATAGATCAGCGTGCCGGTATTGTCATCGCGCAGCATAGCCTGGGGGTAGGTCAAATGAGCAGGGGTCACCAACCAGGCTCTTACCAGGTTTGGCGTGGTTTCACCTGTGCCGACATTCAGGTTATAATAGCCATGCTCGGCAACCAGGCATGAATCTTTCATGGAACCCAGATAGCGGTCATTTTGGTTAACTTGGATCAGAAATAAGTTTCTTAACTGCGCCAGGGAAACTACAGAAGGGGCGTTCTGAGGTTGGGCGCCATAGATGTTGCCGTTCACGGACTGGAGTACGCCATTGAGAAAATGATAACCGATATCATCCGATAAAACTGGAAGCCCGCCCAGGAGCTGGATAGCGAAGATATGCTGGTAAATACTTGTTCCCTGGGTGTTGGAAATCGTATCGTTTAAGATAACGCGTTCAAAGACAAAGTCAGCCGGCGATAGCTTGTTTTTTTTAAACAAGCTGACTGCCGCCAGTGAGTCTGCCCCGGAAACGTGACTCCTTACGATCTCACGGATGCAGCCCTGGTCATTTACAAGGGTGCTGCCTTTCTGGCAAGCAGAAAATCCCAGCAGAACGAGCAGCAAAAAAGAAATCTGTTTCATTGGACCTTTCAAGCTAAAATAATATAAAACCGGCATTGTAATTAATCAGGGTCCCGCTGCCATCTTCAACGGTAACCTGCGGGACCTGTCTGTGACTGGTCGTAATGACCCAGGCTTTCACAATATTGGGACTGCCACCGCTGAGCGCGTTCAGATCGTAATAACCAAATTGGGCAACCAGGCAGGAGTCCCTGAAGGATGAAGCCATGGGCGCGTTATGCTTTTGCACCTCTGACAAAAAGATCGCCCTCAAGTCGGCAGGCCTGAACGCAGGGTGGGTATCCAGCCGGACAGCGGTATACCTGGTTCCTGTGGTGGATATAAGCGTGCCGTTTTTAAACTGGTACCAAATTGTAGAGGACAGAATGGGAAGCCTGTTAATCAGCTGGATAACAAACACACTCTGGTAATTGCCTGCATTATCCCCTTCGGGGACACTGTAAGAGGCAACATATTCCAGCTGAATATCATCGCAGGGTATGCCGTTTTGCTTCATCAATTGAATTGAAGAGACGGAATCAGCGCTTTTGATACTGTAATTCTGCTGGCTGATCTGGCTGATGCAGCCGTTATCCGCCGGAAGCTCGGCGCCTTTCTGACAGGCTGAAAATATCAGTAAAGCAAACAAAACAAGACATGGCCTACCTATTATCATATTGGCTTGTAATTTTAGAAATTACGCAACAATATACATAAATGAAACAGCGCGGGGCTGAAATTGCCCCGGGCGGCTTACTTCTGCCTGAAGAATATCTGCACCGGCACGCCTGTAAAGTCGAAATTCTCGCGCAGCTTATTTTCAATAAAGCGGTAGTAAGGCTCTTTGAGATATTGCGGCAAGTTGCAGAAAAAGGCAAACATGGGTGATATGCCGCTGATCTGGGTGATGTATTTTATTTTAACGTATTTCCCTTTTATAGATGGCGGCGGGATAGTTTTCGATAATCGGCAACATTACCTCGTTCAGTTTTGAAGTAGGTATTTTTTTGTTCCTGTTCTCATAAACGTGCTTGGCGGTTTCGATCACCTTTAAATACCCTTTGCTTTTCGGTAACGGAAGTAAACACGATAGGCACATCCGTAAACGGCGCTATCTTATCGCGGATCTGTTCTTCAAATACTTTGATGGTTTTGTTGTTTTTTTCGATCAGGTCCCATTTATTGACCACGATCACAATGCCTTTTTTATTCTTTTCGGCCAGGTGAAAAATATTGATGTCCTGCGATTCGATGCCTTCAACGGCATCGATCATCAGGATCACCACGTCGGCTTCTTCCAGCGCCTTGATCGTGCGCATTACCGAATAGAACTCGATATTCTCCTTTAACCTTGGTTTTTTTACGCAGCCCGGCAGTATCCATCAAGCATAAAATTATGGCCGTACTGGTTATAGTGGATATGGATAGAATCGCGTGTGGTTCCGGCTATGGGGGTAACAATATTACGGTCCTTGCCAATCAGCGCATTGATGATAGATGATTTACCAACGTTAGGGCGCCCAACAATGGCATATTTTGGCAGCGTGTTTTCTTCCAGCAGCTTCATCATCAAAATCTTTTACCACCTCATCCAGCAGTTCGCCGGTTCCCGAGCCGGTCATGGAAGAAATATTGTAGATCTCGCCAAGGCCCAGACTGTAAAATACCGTAGCATCAGATTGCTGCGAGTTGTTATCCACCTTGTTTACCACCACAAATACCGGCTTTTTGCCTCTGACGCAGCAGTTTGGCAATTTCATCGTCCAGGTCGGTAATGCCGGTAGTGACATCAACCATAAACAAAATAACGGTGGCCTCTTCAATGGCAATGATCACCTGCTCGCGTATGGCGGCCTCAAATACATCTTCAGAGTTGGCCACATAGCCGCCTGTATCAATTACGGTAAAAGTGTGGCGGGTCCATTCGGAAACGCCATAATGCCTGTCGCGGGTAACGCCGCTAAAATCGTCTACAATGGCTTTGCGGCTTTCGGTTAAGCGGTTATATAAAGTTGATTTGCCTACATTGGGCCTGCCCACTATGGCTACTATGTTACTCATTTGTTTTTTATGATTTGAGATTTGAGATTGAGGTAGATTTTAGGCCTACATTATCTTAAACCTGTATCTGGATATTTTGTGTGTGAGAAATATTCTGCGACAGGTAGCATCGTGAATACCTCTAGCGTCAAATCTGATCTCACATTGATTCTAATCTTCGTACCCAAATCTCTTCAGGTAATTTTTTTTGCTGCGCCAGTCGGGGATAACTTTTACAAACATTTCCAGGAAATATCTTTCTCTGGAAAAATTCCTCCATATCCCTGCGGGCATAGGTGCCTACTATTTTAAGCATTTCGCCGCCTTTGCCGATCAGGATATTCTTTTGCGAATCGCGCTCAACAATGATTTCCGCGCTGATGCGGTATAGCTTTTCGCCTTCCTTAAAGGCCGTTATAATTACCTCGGTGCTGTAAGGGATTTCTTTTTTGTATATCTTAAATATCTTCTCGCGGATCATTTCCGAAGCAAAAAAGCGGTCGTTACGGTCGGTCAGTGCATCTTTTTCATAATAAGCCGGATGCTCGGGCAAATGCTCTATTACGAAATTCATTACCGCCAGAACATTATGATCTTTTAGTGCCGATACTAGCAAAAATGGCTTTCGGGTTTAGTTTTTCCTGCCAGTAGTCTACTTTCTTCTTTACCGTTTCCTCGTCGGATTTGTCTATTTTATTGATGATTACGGCCAGCGGCGCCAGTGAGCCCTGCAGTTTTTCTAATCACATCGCTTTCGTCATATTTCTCGTTAATATCCGTTACCAGCAAAATCAAGGTCGGCATCTACCATGCGAGCCGTCCACCTGGTGCATCATGGTTTCCTGCAGGGCGTAGTGCGGTTTGATGATTCCGGGCGTATCCGAAAATACGATCTGGTAATCCTCATCGTTCACTATACCCAGTATGCGGTGCCGTGTAGTTTGCGCTTTTGGTGTGATGATGGACATTTTTTCGCCAACCAGCGCATTCATCAGGGTTGATTTACCTGCGTTGGGCTTACCAATTATACTAACAAAACCTGCTTTATGACTCATAAAAAATAATTAAAATATTATTTGGACTGCAAAGAAACGAATTATATCTTTGCAGTCCAATTAAAACGGAGTGCAAATTGCATTTTTGACTAATTGGAAACACTTTCGGAGGTTATGACCGGAAGAACAATACACCAAATATAGTGCGGGATGGAGCAGTTGGTAGCTCGTCGGGCTCATAACCCGAAGGTCGTAGGTTCGAGTCCTGCTCCCGCTACCGAAACAAATAGAAAGCCTTTAACGATGAGTTAAGGGCTTTTATTTTTAGCCATCAGCTCCTATCGAGGTACACCAAAAGGTACACTTGAGAAATCGTCAAGGTACACTATGTTTTGCTTTGGCTCGACTTTCCCTAAAGCCAAGAGCGATTACTGGCTGTTTTATCTACTAGTTATTGCCCTTGTGGCTATTATAAAGCTGCCCTATCATGTTGTAAAATGGATTTACTGCCGCATTAGAAAACAAAAAGCTAAATGGCGACCATAATTGTAGCTTTAAGTGGCGGCTTTTTAATGAGAATCCGTGGCGGCATTCTGGTGATAATTAACACTGAGTATCGATCAAGTCAAAGAGGAGCCTATAAAAATGCGTCCTTAGTTGTAGGTGCCGTGGCGTTATTGTTTGTAATTGCATCACTTATGTCAAGCATTTTTACGATATAGTTATACTTGTAGAGCAGCCGCTCTATCGGCTTTGCGCTACGCCCTTCGCTCAACCCGCAGAAAACGTGACTTATGAAATATCCAATAACCGTTGAACTGATAAATCGAAAGCTTGATTACTATGAAGAGGTTATGGCTTTACATCAGGAAGCGACCGCATATTTAGAAAGTTTCAGCTGGTGCAATGGAATCAACAGGTCGCACCTATATACGAATCTAGGAAGTGTGTTTTGCATCTTCCTGCTTGATATAGATAATTCAGCAAGTACAAAAGATAACTTATTATGGGTAGTGGTTGGTGATATCCCACCAATGTACTTGGATACGTTCGGGCCAAGAACAACTGTTGAAGTGGTAGAAGATTACGTGCGGTTAGCCGAGGACTGGATAGGTCAGGTAAAAATTGATGGATCATTAGATAAGTGCTATCCTTTCAAAGCAAACCCGACCGTTCAGATGGCAGAACTTCTGGAAGGGAAGATATCTTTTATGAAGAATACACTGGTGGCAAACATCGACAATATCGCCATCGAAGGATAGCTTAAACTGCTGATTTAAACCGTCATTCAACTCGCAGAGAACTATGCTGATAACCAAATGATTTTTTATACTTTAGTTAACTTCTATGCTTGATGATGCCTAAACAAATCATATTCATACTCTTAATGATTCCATCAATGGTAAGCGGGCAGTCTACTATGGGAAAGCGTTATGTAGATGACCGTATAAATAATCTTACCTATCTGGAGTTTAACAGTAATGCGACTTTTGAATATAGTTACGCCTACGATCTCATGAATGATCATGCTACAGGGCGTTACAGGCAATCAAATGACACCATTTACCTGTTTTACAATAAGAGTAATGAGAGCTCAATAGAAGCGCTTTTAACACCGCACACAGAAAAATTGCGAGCAGATACACTAGTGTTAAAAGGTAACAGGTTGTTTAAGGTCAGAGATGGCGTTAGTGAATATTATTCCAAACCGATTGTCATCGATTCAAAGACACACAAAGGGTGGAAACCACCTGAAAGTTGGCATTACAGGCGAAAGTATTTGATATTCGGGCCATATGAGTCTACAAGGCGAGGAAGATATTATATGATCGAAGAACGGTATGCATATTGGAATGTAAAGAAATAATGCAACCGAGCAGACGCTTACGTTTCTCTTCGGTGGTTTGGGTGGCTCGCATAAGTCGGATGTAATTTGGCTAATCTTCTTTGATAAACTTATCGTACAGTAAGGCGCAAACATTAACCACCAGCACTATAAGAACTGCAAGTATGCTAATAAAGCCAACTCCTAAAAATGCTGGAAGACAATAGAGAGGTATCAGAATCAGTAGATGTACAAAGTACTTCAGGATGTTCCATGAGCTAATCTTTGTAGTTATATCGGTTAAAAAGTAAAGTGCATAACAGACAGCACTAATTAAAAATCCCTGTGGAATAAAAACAAGCCCATACATGCCGGCTGCATTTACATCACCATGCTCGCGGTGCAATCCATGAAGGTAGAAACCGAACACAAGGAACGGCATTGAAATAATGGCCTTCTTTAAAACATCAGCAAGGAAAGTTGACATGGTCCTAGGTTTGGATGTAAAGGTAATTAAACGAAGCAAAGAAGCACATAAGCATTTTGTGGCCATCTGTGCTTACGCAACCGCCTGTGTCTCTTTCGGTGGTTTGGACAAATCGAAAATAGAGTGAAAACACCGTGCAGTTCATAACTTCTTCCGGACAGCTTAATTTGCAGCCACGCTGAAATCTCCATAGCTTAGAGAAACTTATTCTTTATGACAAATAGCATTGCCGATCAACAAGTGTAACCTGAGATGCATTAATTAAACCGTGGTTGCCGAGAAAGTAGCTTTCTGCTTATCTTAAGCACCTTAAGTTCTTAAGTAGTTTAAGTTTGGCGAGAAACAATAAAATCTGTTATGTGATTAATGGGAAGGCTGCAACTATGCATCAGGAGAATAGCCGCCTAAACCAGTAGTAAAAAAGGCCAAACGATTAATTAGTAAATCAAAAATAATACAATGGATATACCACAAATTATCCTGGGAGTTGTCATGATCTGCATCGGTATCTTTATAGTTATTCTTCAAATAAAAAGGTTTAAAAATGGATTGAAGGATCGATGGGGATATGAACGGAGTACGTTAATTGGTGGAATTGGCTTTATAGTTGGAGGAATAATAGTGATAGTAAAAAGTTTCTGAGACCAGGATAGTGTTAGCCTTTACTTTTTATAAGTCATCCATGTTTTAGCAGTTGCTAAGTGGAACTAGGTATCTGCAGAGGACATTTCTTTTGCAGACGGTATATAGTTAATACCAATTAGCAGTAAAATGTCCCTAATGGTCTTAGTAAAGTTGTTTCTCAAGGGTATTAGACGTGGATTGTGATAGCATAATCATTATAGCAAAGTTAGGCGTGAGTCTGAATACATGGCAAGGAACTACGGCATAAACCCACTACCCAACACTCACATGTCCATTTATTCCGTTCCTCCTTGCATTTAATTCCGCCATAAGCCTGTGGTGGCTTCATAATTATTTATTCACTTAAACATTATGGAAATGGAACACCAAGAAAGGTTTTTAAGAGCATCGGAGTTTACTTAGTAACTCCCTATTCTTATATTTGAATTCAATTAACTAATGGAGACGCGGTACACAAAAAGGTACACAAGGTTTTAGAAAACGTAGTTTAAACCACATATGAAGGCTGAATGGTCGTAGGTTCGAGTCCTGCTCCCGCTACCGAATCGGACAAGCTTGAAAAATCAAGTTTTGTCCGATTTTTTTTTGCTCCTAACTGCTTGCCTTATTATTTATTAAGCCACAATTTAAATCTTTCTGTTCTTTCTACGCTTACTATAGCTTCTATATCATTGTCAAGCGGCGGTAATAGCTCAACTTTAACCCTGCTTTTAGGATAATGATGCATGCCGTTAATAGCAGCATGGCTGATGAGTAGTTTCCTGTTAATTCTAAAAAAAAACAATGGGTCAAGCTTGTCCGCCAACGCATCTAGGCTTTGATCAAGGGTGTATCGTTTGGCGTCTGTCGTCTTTAAAAAGACAAGTTTTTCGTAAGCAAAGAAGTAGGCTACCTGTTCTACAGGAATCGTCCGGATCTTCTGGCCGACGGTGACCATAAAACGTTTTTGATAGTCCCGCTTTATTATGCTTTCCATCAAATCAGAAAGATCTGCCTGCGAAAACACCGTTTTGCGCAGTTTATTATGCTTGCTTAGCGCTTGTTTTAACGCCTCAAGGCTTACAGGCTTGAGCAGGTAATCTATGCTGTTCACCTTAAAAGCGTCAATGGCATATTGATCAAAAGCAGTAGTAAAAATAATCGGGGTATTTATCTCCACCTGTTTGAAAATCTCGAAGGCCGGGCCATCTGACAAATGAATGTCTGCAAAAATTAAATCGGCCTTATGCGTTTTCAGCCAAAGAACACTTTGCCTTACAGATTCCAGCTTTGCAGTTATATGGATAGTGGCATCCAGGCGGTTAAGCATAACCTCGAGTTTCCGGGCGGTAATAGCCTCATCTTCAATAATAAGCACTTCCATCACTTGTTAATTTTAAAACCGGAATCTGCACACTAAAATAGGGACCGTTATCTATAATTTCGGTTTTCTTGTTAGAAAGCATATGATATCTCAGGGTCAAATTTTTCAGACCGATACCAGCGCTGAAAGAAAGATTATATCGCAGTTGCTTATTGTTGCTTACAACAATATTATCGTTTTTCCTTTCCAGGATAACAAACAACGGCTTTTCGAGCGAAACTTCATTGTGCTTAATCGCATTTTCAAGCAGCAATTGCAATGATAAGGGGGGAATGAAGCCATCAAACTCATCTTCATTTAAACGACAATCGAACATAAAGCTTTCGCCGAACCGGAGCTTTTGTAAAAATATGTATGATTTTAGCACCCCCACTTCTTCGCTAACAGGCACCACCTGTTTGTTAGCCGTCTCTAACACATACCGATATATATCTGCAAATTTATGTATGAACTCTTCCGCTTTGTCGGCATCAAAATGCACAAGACCCGAAAGCACACTTAAACTATTGAAAAGAAAATGCGGGTTCAATTGCTGTTTGAGCATTTCGAACCGGGCCGTGGCATTTTCTTTTTCAAGCCGTTCGGCAAGCAGTAATGATTTTTCCCATTCCCTGAAAATATAGAAACCCTCGGCTACGGAAAAGCCAATAATATTTGCAATAGGTGTTATAATCAGGTTAGTAGCGATATTTGGCCACGCAGGGCCGGAATAAAAGATATAATGATAAACCAAAGTGATGATTGTGCCAATGAATATTCCAGATATTACTGCCGTCAATAAGCTCAAAATAATTCGTAAGGTGATATGCCCTTTCCAGGGGTACCGGCGATTCAGAAACTTGATAGCCTTCACGCCCAACGAGATAAACAGTAAGCAATTGAAAAAAGAAAACAGAAAATTAAACACTACATTTTTTACATTGAAAGGGAGCTGGTTTGGCTGAGCAGGCAAAAGCCACTGGATGAAAAAGAAAAGCTGCAGCAAAACACTTGCTGCAGCGGAAATCAAAATCAAGATTTTTATTTTTTTAAGCATTGAATGCTTTGTTTCTTTAAATTACGTAAATATCGGAAAAGAGTCGTTACAGTAATAAAAACAAACACCTAAACAACATACCCACGCAAATATATTCCCAACAATAGGCTATAACGGCCCATTTGCCTTGTATGGGTAACGCCTCTTCCATAATTAAATTACCCTTTTGAAAATAATCCTTAGCGGCAGGAATTGTTCCACTTGCAATTGCCACGTCAGCCAATCCCTGAATGGCCTCGCCGATTACATTTATTCCGTTTTCTATTCCTCTGAAAAACGCCATCTTCGTATGAAAGGAACTTGTTTCCTGCTGATCGTTTGCAGGTCTCACCAGCAAATCAATTTTCTTTTCATCAAGCGGTGAATCCATTTATACTTTCAAATTTATCCTCTCAACACGCAAGAGCCATTTTACATTACTGCCGGCTGAAAATGATCTTTCCTTTAGAAATCGTATAAGTCACGGTAGTGAAATTCCGGCTATCTAATGCGGGGTCGCGTGCAAGCAGAACGATATCTGCATCCATGCCGGGTGCAATGCTGCCAGTAATTTGTTCAAGCCCGAGTTTTTTTGCAGGAGCAGTTGTAAGTGATCGCAAGATATCATGAAAATCAAGTCCGGCCCTGCTCATTAGTTCGAATTCCGCTACTGTACTGTAATCTGTCATGTAGCCAACGTCAGTTCCAAATAGTATTACTCCCCCGGCTTTTGAATATGATCTTAACTGATTAAGGGCAGTAGTGATCAGCACATTATTAGTCGTATCTGCCCCATCTTTCAGCAAGCTCCATTGAAACATTTTTAAGGTAGGTATTAAGGCCATGTGTTTTTGGAGCATTGCATTTATAGTTGATTGCGGCCAGTCCAGGTGGTCGTCCGGAGAAACGTGCGCCAGTATATCTACGCCCGCCTCAATAGCTACATTTACGCCTTCAGCAGAGCCTGGATGAGCAAATACAGGAACGCCATAATGATGGGCTGTAGTAACTGCGGCTTTAGCGACATCGATCCCCATAAGTACTACTTTGTGTCCATCAGGAGATCCGGTCCACAATTTAATGCCCTGAGCACCGGCTTTTATCTGATTAGTAACATCTATTATTGCCTCTGAAGGAGTACCAACTTCAGGGAGTTTATACGGCCTTATATAGACAGGGCTTCCATTTTCCGGTGCAAGCGGTAACCCTACGAACCGAATAGCTGGCCCGGGCACTTCACCCCGATCGATCCGGGAGCGCAGATTTTTCAGGTTCTGCGCATCTCCTGAAAGGTCAAATACGTGCGTAAAGCCCCTGCTGTTGGCAAAATCGTTTAACTGTTCTTTCAGACGACTGGCGGCTATTGTATCTGCACCAAGCCATTTGGCTTCCATAAAATGTACATGACTATTCCAGTAACCGGCCGTCAAAAACATCCCTTTACCTTCAATAATGCGGATATTTTTCGGTAGGACGACCGTCCCCAGTTTACCTACTTTCGTAATTTTTCCGTTTTTGACTATTACCACCGCATTTTTAATGGGTTGGGAATCCGGCGAAGCGTATACTACCGCACCTTTAATAACTAGGTCTTGGGCTATGCAAGCAGTTGAGAAGCATAACAGTAACGCAATAAATAATTTACTCATGATAATGTACATTAAGTGTTAAAAAGATAGCACGGATAAGCACCATGCCAATGAACAGGCAGCTGTAACTTTTAAAATCTGGATTGTAATGCCGTTTTTAATATTGTTTTTATGCAATTGTATTTCTTATACAATGCGCAAAGAAAAAAATGAAGATGAACGGAGAAAATATCAGGATGAACCGGAATGGTAGAGGATGAAAAATTAGGTGTTTGATTTTAATTAAGTGGGACGCCTCGCTCTCGGAAGTCTATAGCTTCGGAGAGGCTATGCCAGTAGGTTGCATCTACATTCTCGTCTAAAATTATGAAAAAAACGTATAAAAAATGCGGATAACCGCCAGTTATCCGCATTTATGCGCCCACCTGGGCTCGAACCAGGGACCAAAAGTTAATGAGTTTTTTGGAGTATTCGCTGCAGTGCTGCAGCAGATAAAATCGTTATGTTTTCTGCCAAACGGTTTGACTTTAGTCCTGTTCGGGCTCGATTAATTCCACCTTATAATATATTAAACACGAACGCATCCTGTATCATAAATGAAAATTTGCATAAATAGGTATTTATAACATGCTGTCTGATAGGTTTTTGTCTAAATGTCATTTTTTTTAACAAAGTGGTGAAACTAGTCGACGAAATATGTCGTCTTAATAAAAAACATTCGGCCATGTTAAAAAATTACTTCAAGATAGCGTACCGCAACATCATACGGCACAAAGCATATTCATTTATCAATTTATCCGGGCTGGCTATTGGGATGGCTTCGAGTATCCTGATCCTGCTTTGGGTGCAGAATGAGCTGAGTTATGATAAATTTAACAAAAACGAAAAACAGATTTACCGGGTGGTATGCAGCCTGGGTGATTTCAAAGCGGCTGTTAATCCCGCCGTCATGTCACCGACCTTAAAGCAGGAAATGCCTGTGATAAAAGATTTTGCAATGCTTCAGGGCACCAACACACATTTGTTTGAGGTGGGAACCCGTAAGTTTGAAGAGAAACGGACCTTTTACGCTACGCCATCATTCCTCAGTGTATTTTCTTATCCGCTGATCAAAGGCGACCTTGCGACCGCCTTGAACCGGATAGATGGTATTTTGATAACCGAGGATATGGCCAAAAAATATTTCGGCAGTGATGACGCTATGGGTAAAGTGTTGCGTATAGATCATGGTGACAATGTAGTGGTTACTGGTATCTTGGCGAATATACCCGCCAATTCGCACCTCCAGTTTGATTTTATACAGCCGATGTCTTTCCTGGCCAAAACTAATGATGATATAAAGAAAGGCCGTTGGGACAACTTTAATTTTTTCTCATACGTGCAGCTGGATAAAAATTTCGTGGCTTCGCCCGAAGCCATATCAAGGCTAAATAACCAGATCAATCAAATTTACATTAAACACAACACCGAGATAAAGGTGAAATTTGTGTTGCAACCCTTAACAGATATTCACCTGCGTTCCAATTACCAGGGCGATCCTCCCGGCGCCGGAAACGCACAATATGTCAGCATCTTCTTTGTTGTTGCATTTTTGATCCTGATAACAGCGTGCATCAATTTTATGAACCTAGCTACTGCGCGCTCGGCGCGCAGAGCAAAAGAAATTGGACTTCGTAAAGTGTCGGGTGCTATACGCGGGCATATTATGCTGCAGTTTTTAAGCGAATCGATACTGATCTCATTTTTGGCACTGTTATTAGCGATAGGGCTGGTGTGGTTGTTTTTGCCGCTGTTCAACGACCTGGCTGGCAAAAGAATTGTTATCGATTACTGGGATATAAAACTTTGGCTCGGCCTTATTGGAATTGCTTTTGTAACAGGCATCGTTTCCGGCAGCTATCCTGCGTTATTCCTGTCAGGATTTAACCCGGTAAAAGTACTTAAAGGAAATATGAAGGCGATGGGCGGTAACCTGCTGTTTCGCAATATGCTCGTGATAACACAATTTATCGTATCTATTTTGTTGCTGATCGGCACCATCACTATTTACAACCAGCTTAAATTTATCCGGAACCGGAGCCCCGGATTTGAAAAAGATAACCTGGTTTATGTACAGTTGACAGGTGATTTGCATAACAAAATGCAGGCACTAAAAGATGAACTGCAGCAAAACCGCCTGACCAACAACTATTCAGTTGTTTCAGATTTGCCGACTAACATGATGAACGGGACCATAGGTGTAGAGTGGGCCGGGAAAGATCCAAAATCGCAAACCATTTTCCCTAATGTTGAAATTGATGAGAATTTTATACAGGTTTTTAAAATGAAGATGATAAGCGGCCGCAGTTTTTCAAAGGCATACCCATCCGACTCAAATAATTATGTGGTGAATGAAAAGGCGTTAAGTATAATGGGGATGAATGCTGCTAATGCTGTGGGTAAATCTTTGAGCTTATGGGGCCGCAAGGGGATGATCATTGGCGTAGTGAAAGATTTCAATTTCAAACCGGTACAACGGGCCATTGAGCCATTGATCTTATACACAACCAGGGGAAACAGCAATTATCTAGTTGTCAGGGCGTCACGCGGAAATATAGAACCAACTATCAAGTCATTAGAAAAAATAGAGCAGGATCTTAATCCCGCTTATCCGTTTAAATATGATTTTCTTGACCAGGACCTGGCTAAACTTTATAAAGGCGAACAACAAATGGGCAGCATTTTTAATTTGTTTGCGGGACTGGCCATCTTTATATCCTGCCTGGGGTTATACGGCCTGTCAGCCTTTATGGCTGAGCAGCGTACCAAAGAAATTGGTGTACGCAAAGTGCTGGGCGCGTCATTGACGAACATTGTAATAATGCTGTCAGGAGGTATTACCAGACTGATACTAATCGCTATTGTGATTGCCATACCGCTTTCCTGGTATGCAGCAGACACCTGGCTAAATGGATTTGCTTATCATATCAGCGTAAGTTGGCTGTTATTTTTTACCGCCTCCCTGTCGGCGCTAATCATTGCCTGGATTACGGTGAGTTATGAAACCCTGAAGGCGGCGATAGTTAACCCGATAAAAAGCTTAAGGTCAGAATAAGGAAAATACACTGAAAACAAAAAGCGATAGGTTTTAAAATCCATCGCTTTTTGTTTTTAATTCATTCTCGTAATCACGCTAACCGTTTAGCCTTTGACTACAATTTAAATTGAAATGCTTTACAAAAAAGACCTTACAACAAAAAAGCGCCAACCGGACTTAAATCAGCCAGATAACGCAGACAAAACCATCATTTCTTCTGCAAAGGATTGACCTTTGGCTTTTGTGAAAGGGATTTCAAAGGAGGCTGCCGTTAAATTTAAAAGCCGCAAATCTTTCGACTTGCGGCTTTTGAATTTCTAGCATTTGCAGATTTCAGGTAGTAAAGTCGGATAACATATCCTGACTAAAAGGAGTGTCGGCGGTATTAATTCCCTTAGGAATTTACTACGATGCCGAGTTTACCTAAAAAGTCGTCATTCAAACTCTCATTATTTTCTGACATGAATTTATTTACCTTATCGGCTTCATTCTGAAAGGCTTGTTTTAGTGCTTTTTTCTTCAACGCAATTTTCTGCACCTGATTGGTTTGCACATTAAGCACATAGTATTCAGCCTCGTCCAAATATTGATCAAAATCCTGGCCTTTATCTCCTGAAGCCGTATGTGTCACTCCCGATGCAATAAAATTCGTTTTAATTAGCTTATATATTTTGTATTTGCTGCCGCTGGCCAAAACCTGCAGGTAGTGAGATTTATCAATTTCAGGAACCTGCTCAAAATCATATCGCCGGTCAGTTTTATCATATAAAGTGAACGATTTGATCTGGTCCCTGTCTACCTCCCTTACATTTTGCCTGTCGACAGTTAATAAAACGAAACCGCTTAATTTTTCATAATTGATAAGGCAATGCTTACTATAAAATTTTTTATCCGCAGCATAAGTAAAATACCCCGGAACAAAGGTATCAAACAGGTATCTGCTGCCAACTAAATTGGCGTTTCGTCGCACCAAGGCTACCTGGCCGTCAGCAGTCATAGCCGTAGGCAAGGTAAGGTTAATGGTTTCTATTGGCAGGCTGACAGTTGGTTTTAAATTAAGCTGCTGATTCTGATTGATCGTATTAGCATCGATCAAAGTATCGCGGTATCCGTCTAGTTGAAATAACAATTTAGAATCGGGATGTGTTGCAATGGTGAAGTCGCCTACGGAATCGGTGAAAGCAACATTATTATATTTGCTATCGGCAACTACCACATAATGTAAAAGTTTACCGCTCTCTCCCTGAACCGTGCCTTTAACGGTATTGTTTTGCGCTATTGCGGTCTGAATTACAAGCGCCGTAAAAAAAAGTACTAAAAGTGTTTTCATGAACATTTATAAGCTATAAGATGGTGTAAATTAGACATTACTAAATTTATAGTTAACAATCTGCAAGAATGATAAATTTTGGTGAATTTCGAAAGTAGAATATTTGTTACATTTCAAAGAGTGGCTACAATAGTCAAAAAGCTTCAAGTCGAAAGAGCAAGGCTTTTGATTTTTAATACATAAATAAAAAAATCGCTCGTGCCGGTTTTAGTTAAAAAGCCGGCCAAGACCGGCAACCGTCTTTGGCGCAAGTAGTTGCCCGACCGGTGGCCACCGTAAAATTTTGATGACATATGAGTTAATTCACTACAAACTGTTGTAGATTTGATGATAACGTCATTCAATAATTACCTAAAACAAAACATCATGTTAAAGAAATATTTTTGCTTATCTATTTTAGTTTTCAGTTTATTACTCCTGGAAACCGGCTCTGGATTTGCCCAATCGGCGATATTGTCAAAAGGGGATGCAGCGCCTGTATTTACTGCCAAGGCCAGTCTGGCCGGCAGTGAATTTGATTTTTCATTAAAAGATGCACTTGCTAAGGGCCCCGTTGTGGTCTATTTTTATCCTTCTGCCTATACCGGCGGCTGTGATGCGGAAGCACATGCCTTCGCTGAACTTAAGGATAAATTTACAACAGCCGGAGCTACCATTATTGGCGTATCGGCGGACGATATTCAGCGGCTGAACGCATTTTCTTCCGATCCGCAGTATTGTGCGGGCAAGTTCCCTGTAGCTTCAGACCCCGGAGGCGAAATTGCCGCATCATACGGCCTGACATTATCACCTGCAAAGACCGGAATTAAAGATGTACGCGGCCAGGAACTTGCACACGGCTTCATCCCGCGAACCACTTTTGTTATCGATAAGGGAGGTAAAATTGTAGCGGTCCTTTCATCAACAACCGATCATATTTCACCTACCGATCATGTTGATAAGTCGCTGGCGATTGTAAAAGGGCTATAATCCAGCAGCTGGATTCGAAATTTGACCCTCTGGTGTTCGAAGTCGGTAACTTCGAGCGAGCTGCTTGCAGACTTGGTCGACCGTTCCTTATATTCCTAACGGTCTGCTATTAGTCAGTCTGTACCCTCAGAGATGGAAAGTAGTATACTAAGAGGCTACTAACTTTATACGACTTGGCAATAACATCCAATGCATTAGAGAATAGATGTTTAGTTAACAAACTATTATCTTTGAAATACATCCTAATCACCTGCTACGTTATCACGGACAAATGAAATATCTTCTTTTGCTTTTACTGTTAGGTTTGGTGCTATTTTCATGTACCAAAAAAGATATCAAACCTAAAATCGAGGGAACTGTTTCCGGCCAGGCATATGATACTGCGAACCAAGAACCATATCCAAATTTAATTGTAACGGTTAGCGAGTATCAAAATTCTCAAACTCTTTTCAGGCAAAGCAGCGCGTTAATTGGCGTAATAGGTTCAGGCACTACCGATGCAAACGGAAAGTATTCCATTAAATATACCACTACCGGAAAGGGTAATACGTATTATTTAAGTTTAGGCAAACTCGCAGCAAATGTTTATGCAATTGCACCGAAAAATAGCTTGTATCCGTTTAACGTCGATCAATTTAGAAAAATCCAGCAAATAAATGTTGGAGGAGCATTTACATACGATTTTAACGTTACCAAACAGTATTACATGAAGTCCAGGATTGTTGTCTCCAATGACTTAAACCCGCCACTGATTGCTATTTTTCAAAGCAACAACAGTAAAATTGGCGGTGGTATACAAATATCCGGAAAAAGCAATGATACCATCGTTTACCTGCCAATTTATAAAAATACAGGGGGCTTCAATATTTATTTTTATGTGACTAATCAAAAAAATGATAGTTCTTATTATTCGAAAATAATGCCATTGAATCCATTGATCGATAGAGATACCATCGAAGGGCCTCTTTATACACTTGATGTTGCAACCTTTAAATGAAGATCATCTATAACATTGGTAAGTGCCGGTTGGAAATTACGGCTGATATTGTATCCAGACCGCGATATCGGCATTTTTTTGACCTGCTTCTGAAAACGGAACCATGATTACCTTTTGAGGCACATCCTTAATTTTCATGTTGATGAAGTAAGCCTCTTTCCAATCCCAATCGGTGGGCAATTTTGCACCAGCATCCAATATTTCGTTGTTGATTTTTGGTAAAACGACGCTGTTTAATGAGGCGATTTCAGGGTTAAGTCCCTGGTCTATTGCTAATATTTGCGGGCCTCTTTGAATTGCAACGTCGTTTGGATAAGAAATTCCGCCCGGGATCACGTTTACAGGCATATCAAAAGACATGGTGATCCTATCGCCGGGGTTCCACTTTCTTTCAATACTAAGGAATTCGCCCTTTTTTACCTGAGTAAGAATCATTGCCAACTTTTGCTATAAAGTTTTCCGGACCATTCGGGAACACGAAAATTAATCCTGAAAGTTTTGCTTTCAGAAGGCGTTATTATAAAATCGACCTTACCATTTAATGGAAATTTAGTTACGGACGTTATTTTTAGGGCAATTTTTGCGTGATCACTGGTTATAATGCTATCTGTTGCTTCACTATTTTCATACATCAGTACCGTAAAAACATTATTTATTTTGCCGCCAAGCATTTCCGGAATAAGCGAGATTCCCCTTGGTACGCTGGAAAGGCAGCAGGAGTAGCCCTGGTCGCAGCGATATGGCTTTGCTCCCTGCAAGGCGGTATAATAGCTTACGCAGCCGGTTCGAGGGTTTTCCGCGGCAAGCAAATGATTGTATACTGCGCGTTCCAATTCTTCGGCATATTTTGCCTCGCCGGTAATTTGAAGCAACTGCAGGTTAAATTGTATCCAGGTAACCGTAACGCAACCCTCACCCATATCATCCTGGTTGCCGGCCTTTAAAATGCCGGCAGGCTTAAATATTTCATGATCGCTTGATGTACCTGTAATATACAGGCGGTGCAGCGTTATATCCGCCCAGGCAGTTTGTAAAAGGCTAAGGTACTTTACCTCGCCGGTTAGCTTGTAATATTTTAAGATCCCCAAAAAGCAGGATAACATTTCATAGGCTTTTGCATCGCCTACTTTAGTTACATCGCCATATTTTTCAAGCTGACTAATTATTTTAGGGCCATCGGGCTGTTCGTATGCCCGGAGAATATACCTGCAAAAGCCGAGGTATTTTTGGTTGCCTGTATACCGGTACAGGTCAACCATAGGTTCCAGGATGCTGCCCGGTGCCAGACCATTATGTTCTCCCGCTAACATCAGGTCTCTTTTCCCGGGCTCATCACCAAAAGTTCTGCAAATCAGATCTGCAGCTCTTTCAGCAGTTTCTAGTGCAGGCCGGTAGCCCGTAACTGAATAATAATTAAGCAGACCAATGATTGCATATTTGTGTGCCCATACATCCCACTCGGTCCAGCGGTCTTTATAAAGGTAAGTTCCCAAATAACCATCCGGCATCTGGCAGGCAATGTATTTCCTCACCATATCATCCATCAGGTGTTTTATTTCCGGGTCATGGGAATATGCATATGTCTTTGACGCCGAAAAAAGGAACTTTCCCACATGTTCGCCTATCCATGTTTGTGCGCCGGGCCTTTTTCTAAATCCGGATAATAGCGTGGCCGAATCAATTTTCAATAACCTTTTCTCCAGATTTACATTCAGCCGGTAACCTAGTAGTCCCGTGATGTTCTGGTAACAGGCAGGCGTATACTGATCTGGTATTTGGTTTGGGACCAAAGGCCCCTGCAATTTTATATTATCTAAACTGATCGCTTTAGATGCGACGCAAAAGAGCAACAAAAACAAAAGCAATCTTTTCATATCAAACTTATTTTTAATCGCTTGCTGACCCTTTATAGCGAGGTTGAATTTCCCCGCTATAAAAGGTCAGAATCGTTCAATCTGCTATTTCACGCCGCAGCGGAGCCGACGACTGTGCCCCCATTTTCGTAACGGAAAACGCCGCGGCTGAGCATGCAAAGGCTACAGAATCCTTCATATTTTTCCCTTCGGATAAGGCCACAGCCAATGCTCCGTTAAATACATCACCCGCAGCAGTTGTATCAACGGCATTTACTGCAGGGGCAAGTATCCAGCTGAACGCATTATCAGCATATAACAATGCTCCCTTGGCCCCCAAGGTTATAATCACAACCTTAATGCCTTTATCTGCAAGTATTCTGGCAGCCCTTTCGGTGCTTTCGTTGTCCGTGATTTTTATACCAGAAAGTATTTCTGCCTCAATTTTATTGGGAGTTAGGATCGTCACTTTTGCCAGCAGCTCGTCGGGCAACTTGCATGCAGGTGCGGGATTTAAAACCAATGTTATGTTATTTTCTGCCGCGATGTTTGCAACATGTTCTACTGTTTCAACCGGAATCTCTAACTGCATCAATATTAATCCGGCATTTTTTATTTTTTGTTCTGCAGTGCGCAAATCACCCGGGTTTAACGCTGCATTTGCCCCTGAGGCTACTACAATACAATTTTCAGCATTGGCATCCACCGTAATTAATGCTACACCAGATGGATTCAAAGGGTCCGTTATAATATAGGTGGTATCTATTCCTTCCTGCTCAAATAATTGAACAGACTGTTTTCCGAAAACATCATTACCTATTTTAGCGATAAAGACAATTTCGGCACCAAGCCGGGCAGCAGCTACAGCCTGATTTGCGCCCTTACCCCCGGCATTCATAAAAAATGTGCCCCCTAAAATTGTTTCACCGGGAGCCGGCAAATGAGCAGCCGTAATGACCATGTCGGTATTTGAACTTCCTATTATAAGGATATATGGTTTCATACCAGTTAAAGGTTCTTTTGAAGGTTTGCGAGAAATGAAAAAGCAAATCTATGCACCTGAATAGACAAGCAACCCCAGTCCCACGATATAAAAAAGCAGCATAAAATTAAGGATGATACCCGTATTTTTGGGAGCCGTTCGAAACTCTTTCCAAATAAAAATTCCCCATAAAGCAGCGATCACCGTGGCCCCCTGACCTAATCCGTATGATATCGCCGGACCGGCTTTGCCCGAAGCGATAATACTGAATGACATCCCCAGACACCAAACCGCGCCACCAAATATTCCCGTAATATGATTCTTAAATCCGCCTTTAAAATAGGAACTGAAGGGCACCGGAGTACTGGTAAATGGCCTTTTCATGAGTAATGAGTTGAATAGAAAATTGCTTAACCAGATTCCTACGCTAAAAATGACCACTGCTGTATAAGGGCTAAGTTTGCCGGCTTGAGGCACGTTAAAATTGGCGAACATGCTTGCTGCCACATATTTATAGAAGAAGCCCATTAAAAAGCCTGCGATTACGGCGAGCAAAAGGCCTTTTGCGGATGCCTTTTGATCTGCCGACTGCATTTTACGATACGCATAGGCGTTTAAAAGTATGGCAATAACAATCAGGCCGACACCGCCGAATAATAAACCCAGATTGCCCAAAGGATTGGCAATATAGTTTACCATTACGCCGATAACCAGGGCCAGGCCAATACCCACCGGGAAAGCTACCGCCATGCCTGCTATGGCTATGGCGGCACACAACAATATATTGGCGGCATTAAACAATACTCCTCCAATAATGGCAGAAAAAATATTTTTAGGGTCTGCCTGAACTAAATCGGGTAAAAAGGAACGTCCGCCATTTCCAAAGCTCCCCAGCGTAAAAGCCAGTATCAATGAAAATAGCAGTATGCCCGTTACATAATCCCAATAAAACAATTCGAAACGCCAGGTACTCGCTGCTAATTTTTGGGTATTGGCCCAGGAGCCCCAGCACAGCATGGTAATTATACAGAAGAAAACTGCAGCAGAATAATTTTCAATAATGAACATTGCAAATCCAGGTTATTTAGAAATGAAAGTTAAATAAAATTCAATTGGAAAATGCAATAATACCGGCAGGCGCTGCCTTCAGGATTTCAAAAAGTTGGGCTATAATTCAAATCAATTACCGTATTAAATTGTAATTTTAAAGATGACCGGCTAATGAATTGTCCGAGAGAATAAAAATCCATCCAGACAGTGCACAAAATACTCATTCCGTTATTGCTGTTATTTACAAATTTCACCCTCGCGCAGACGGCCGATAGCTGGGTGGTAAAAGAAAATAGTGATGGCATAAAGATATCTACGCGGGATGTTGAATATTCGAAAGTTAAAGCAATAAAGGTGGAGTGCCTGCTGGAAGCCACACTTTCGCAGGTGGTTGCCGTGTTATTGGATGTCAATACCAGCCCCCAATGGCTTTTTCATACCTCATCCAACTACATTGTCAAACAGGTATCCCCGTCTGAGTTATTTTATTATTCGGTGGTGACGATGCCATGGCCGGTAAGCAACCGTGATTTTGTAGCCCACCTTAGTGCATCTCAGGATGCAGTTACAAAAGTTGTAACCATTGATGGCCCCTGTGTTGCCGGTATGGTGCCGGTAAAACCCGACCTGGTGCGGATCACAAACTCCGAAGGCAAATGGACATTATCGCCTTCAGGTAATGGTCGCGTAAAAATCACTTACACCCTGCATGCCGATCCCGGAGGCAGCATACCTGCCTGGCTAACCAATATGTTTGTCACACAGGGCCCTTCGCAAAGCTTCAAGAAGTTAAAGGAGCATGTGCAAAAACCAGTTTATAAAAATGCGAAGCTGGACTTTATTGTAAATTGAGCGCTATTCCCAGCCTAAGCGGGCCTCCTGTTTGAGAAAGGGTGTACCTTTTCCAGTGGTTAAAAAAGCATGCAGGCTCCCCATGAAATAATCCCAGCCGGCTGCACACACTTGATAACATTCGAAACCCTGATTTAAACCCTCATGCAGAAAAGTTAAGGTGGTATTATCCTGGCCACCGATTATCGTCCAGATCATCCGCGTACCAACCCATTCATCTTTTCTATTCAATGTTTCCAGGTCGATGAAGGCCTCCAGGCAAAGCCAGGCCACCTGCTGATCGGGATCCGCCCGGGTAATTTCAAATGTCTTCCGGGTTGCCCCGAAGGCAATCTGATATTGGTCTCCTTTTTTGGCCGCAGCTCCCGAATAATCATCACTCCACCAATCCTGAATGTGTTCTGTGAGAGCTGCATATATTTCCTGGGGCGAATTGCTTATCGTAATGCTTTTTTGATAATCTTTCATCTCTTTGGTTTTAATGATGTTTAAAAATAAGAATTATTAAATGCCAAATTCTGCCTGCCCTGGCTCCGGCCGGACCGCGATTATTATTCCCCCGGTGTTTCTCGCCTGTTGGGCAATCCATTGCCTGTTCTTATCAGGCCTGCCAAACTGTTAAGCAGATAACCGCTCCAGGCATCCCTACAGATATTGTAACATTCATATTCGGGAACCAGGCCCTGGTGGGTGAAGCGGATCTGCGTTTTGTTTTCCTGTTGAGAGATCTCAAAAATAATTTTTGTGCCTATCCATTCGCTTTTGTCCCTGGTGAACTTAAAGTAGTTATCCACGACAAACCAAACGACTTTTTTTTGAGGAATAACTTCTATTAATTCCATTTTACAGGAATGAATGTCCTTGTAATGGTAAGTAAACTCGTCCCCGAGCTTATTGGTATTGCCTTCAACTTCTTCAGACCACCATCCGCGAACGTTGTTGATGGCATCGAAGGCTTCTTTCGGGCTTTGATCTACCGATAAGGTAGTTGTAAAATCTGATGTACTCATCTTCTTGTTTTTTATTTGGTTTTAATTAATTGCTTGATCTGGCCCCAGCCCTGATGGCATATGCCGGCGAAATGATCATTGGGCGGCGTTTTCATAATGCACTATGACCATTCCTGAGCCAAGTACCTTTGTGGATTTCAGTTTCAGGGGCCGGGGCGCACTTAATTTGATTTTGTCGAACAGGCGAATGCTGCAGTCGCCGGAAAGCAGCGAATGAATGCAGAAGTAATAATCATCTACCAGTTGCTTTTCGGTCAGTGCTGCCACCGGGCCCAGGCTCCCGAAGCTCATCATTCCTTTATGATTTGCCTGTTTGGCCCGGTTGATCGCTTCGGTGTCAATTGATCTTACTATAGTCGAATTGTTCCAGGTGGTGGAGTTTAATACCGAGGAATACACCTGCTTGGGAATGTCGTTGAGCGCCCGTGCCATGCTGACCACCCATTCGGGGTTGCCATCGTTTTCCAGTCTTGCCTGCCATACCGGCTGCCACCATTCAAAGGTGTTCCGGCCAAAAATGACGGTTTGCGTCTCGGCCAACAGGTCATGCACGAATTCAAAAAATTCGGCATCGACATTGGCGGCATATTGACTATCAACAGACCCATCCGGGGTTGTATTGATTAAACTGATAACTTTCCCCATGATTTATTAATATTAATTCATATCAAAATTAAATTCGAAAGCGGGGAATTTAACATGGCAGAAATGACAATAAAATTAGCTGATATTGCCATACGGTAAATACCTTTACGTATTATAAATCTGGTTTATCCCATAGTATTTTTATGCGCATTGCCATACTCAACTACCAGCACGCAGTACCCACCTGTGTAACGGGGCCGGCCGAAATTTGGAGCGCGCTGGCAGCTACCGTGCCACTGCTTACCGGCGCTCCGTTAAAACAGCCCATTACGATAGACTATGTACGGGAGTACAGGAAAAGACTATGGCGCAAAGCATTGGAAAATGAAAAAGAGGAGCCTATGGAAACCGTTCAGGTATATGACTTGATCATCATACCTGCTATGCGTTCAGCAAAAATTGATGAGGTTCTGGATCGTGAGCACATGCTGGTCGCTTGGTTGAAGCAGCAGCACCAGAAAAAGGCTGATCTGGCCAGTATCTGTATAGGGGCCTTTTTACTTGCCGAAACCGGCTTGCTCCTGGGAAAAAACGCGACCACCAATTTAAGGTTTGCCGATCGTTTTCGGCAGAAATACCCTGGGGTGCAAGTGCAGGACGATAAAATCATTGTCGACCAGGGTAGTATTTCCACCTGCGGCGGAGCATTCATCTTTACCACTTTTATGATCTATCTCATTGAAAAATTGGTTGGACACCGGGAAGCCATCCTTGTTTCAAAGATCCTGATGATCAATACCCATCAGCAGTCCCAGAATGCCTTCTCTGTTTTTCAGCTTCAACGGAATCACCCCGATGAGCGGATCATGGAGGCGCAATACTTTATAGAAAAAAATTATCAGCAAGCCCTGTCCATCGAAAAGTTAGCCGCACACAGCAACATGAGCACAAGGAATTTTATCCGCCGGTTTCAGGGGGCTACCAGTAATACTCCGCTGGAATATATACAGCGCGTGCGCATAGAAGCCGCAAAAAAGCTTTTGGAAAATAGTAACGATGGTATTGAGCAGATCGCGGTTAAATGCGGCTACGATGATATTGGGTTTTTCAGAAAAATATTTAAACGGCATGTTGCCATAAACCCAAAGGAATACCAGAAAAAGTACGGCAGACAGGCTTAGTAAGGCAAAACTGCAGCGGGATTGAACGTCGGTAGTGTCAGTAATAACCATCTGGCCTTTAAACTTTCTACCGGGTTGGAATACTATATTGTGCCTCATTTCGCACTGGTTTTCGAACCCTGTTTTTACCATTTGCTGCCGGAGCATAGCCCGGTTATATTAAATCCCATTTACCTGAGTTACCATATCGGTTTTACGACAAAATTATTAGGGCAGGTTCTGCGCCAGACGCATGAAGCGCAGCACTTCGTCGTTGATATCTTCCTTGTTCAGCATCCTGAAATGATGATATACCACACGCCTGCCAGGTACTTGCTGAATGCGCTGAAAACAAAGGTTATCATCATACCGGTGCTTAAATGGAAAGACCACGTGGATAAAACTTTTACCTGCCTGGGTAACATAGGCTACCGGCTTTTGTGAATTGGCAATGCTGATCATGGTTTTATGCGGATGGATACTAACAGGGGCGATCTGTTCCAGTTCGGATATAAAATGATCGAACAGGACTAAAGCGTATTCCGATTTAATGACTGGCAATAAGGATAAATGCCTTTGTTTATCCATGTCATGACTTGATTTCTGGGAACGAGGACAAAAATATGGTTACATTTTTAGCGTTCAGCTTTTTTGTTTTCTAAGGTATTTGGTCAGGATAACGATCAGCTGTCCATCGATTTTCCCTTCTATCTGCCCGGTGTTGTCTGCCACCAGGCGGATATTTTTGACCACAGTTCCCATTTTTGCATTGAGGGAGCTTCCCTTGACATCCAACGATCTTGTCAGCACGACCGAATCCCCGTTTTGCAATAAGTTGCCCAAGCTGTCCTGATGCACTTCTGCAGGTTCAGTTTCGTCGGTGTGTTGCCCTGCCTTTGCCCATGCCAGGGTATCCTCATCCAGGTAAAGCATATCCAGGTTATCAGCCGCCCAGTTCTCTTCCCGCAGACGCGAAAGGATACGCCAGGAAAGTACCTGCACGGCAGGCACCCCGCTCCACATGGTTTGGGTTAAAAAGCGCCAATACTGGCTGCTGGCCTCCAGGCCTTTTTCGAGTTGCGTTTTGCAGGTATCGCAAACCAGAATTTGATTGTCCGGATGCCCTTCCGGTTCCACCGAATAAGCAACGAGACTACCGGTTGATTTACACAGTTCACAACAATTGCCGCTGCGCTCTATGAGTGATGAATCCATGATCTTAATCTTAAAAGGATGCAAAACTAACCAATTTTACAGGGTTATAAGGGTTTTAAATAGTTTCCGGCAGCGCTCAACTGTTAAAAAAGCCCAGTTCATAGGCGCTGTAATCCTTTAAGGGCGCAAAGTTCAGCCAGCTTTGCAGGGCTACATGGGCGGTACAGGGGCCATAAGTAATGATCCTGATTTTTCTACGCAGGGATTCTTTCCTCAGAATCTCTAAAACTTCTCCGAGCAATTTGCCCTCAAAGGGCGTATACATAAAAAATACAGTTCCGTCAGCATAGTCTGCTTTACGGGCATCAGCGTTTACAAAGGTAACGTTGCATAAATTAAGCCAGGCGGCAGTGTCTCTGGCATACTGGCAAAATGCCGGCTCCAGCTCTATGCCCCGGGTGCTGACCCCGGTGATCAGATGGAGCAGTATGGCTGCCTGTCCCAATCCGGAACCCAGATCAATAAAGACGTCCCGGGGAGTGAATGCAGATCTTTCCGCCATTTCGAAAATGATCCTGGCGGGTGTTTTTTGATAATATACCATTTCCGGTTCCAGATCCATGGTCTGAAGCGGTATGGTCTGAAAGGGGAACAGCCGGTTGATAAAGATATCCAGGTTATCATAACCGGGCTCATGCAGGCGGTCGGTATGGCAGGAATTCAGATCGAAGTATTTTCTAACCAGTCTGTTGAACGCTTTACCGGTATGGGCCTCTGCACGAAGAATGGCCTGAAGTTTTTGAAAGAGTTTTGTATCCGTTTCTTTCAGTCGTGACCTTACTTTTTCAGCGCGATGTTTCAGCGCATGGACCTGACCGGGAAAGGATGTTGTTTGCAGCAGCAGCTGAATTTCTACATTAAACTCAAACTCCAGGTATTCTATAGCGTCCGTCCGACTGTCGAAGTTCTTCTGCAGGTAAAGCAAGGAGTTTTTCTCTAATGCTTCGATTGCGGATTGTATTTCAGAAAGGGTCATGGTACAGCATTTTCCTTTGGCCTGCTTAAATCATAAATAATGTGCACTTTATTGGGACATTAAGTATAATTGTAAAATACACCTTTATATTAACCTATTATAGCCTAATTATGAAACTCAAACGTATTGCATTTAGTGTGTTTATAGCACTGTCCTTTGCTGCGCTCTTTACGGGCTGCTCATCAGATTCACAGCAGCACAACAACCTTTCAGACAAGGAAAAAAGCGAAGGCTGGAAATTGCTTTTTGACGGTAAAAGCCTCACTGGCTGGCATATTTTTAATAAAGGGAATGTTGCCTCAGCCTGGTCCGCGGACAGTGGTCAGCTGATTTGTAACCCGCATGCGAAAAACGTAAAGCATGGAGATTTAGTGACTGATGGGGAATATGAAAACTATGATTTGAAATTTGAATGGAAAATATCCAAAGCCGGCAATAGCGGGGCGTTTATCAATGTGCAGGAACAGCCCGAATACGGGGCTACTTTTGCTACGGGTCCGGAATATCAATTGCTGGATGATAAAAATATGGAGCCTGACTATCTTAAAGATCCCTCGCATAAGGCGGCAGCTATATTTGGCGTTATCCCAAATGGCAGTAACACTATTCCCAATAGCGGCGCCTGGAACCAGTCGCGCATCCTGCAAAAGGACGGTAAAGTTACCTTCTGGCTGAACGGTGTCCAGACCCTTACGGCGGACCTGAAGAGTGATGCCTGGAAAAAAGCAGTTGCATCCAGCGGCATGAGCAGGTATCCGGCATTTGGCCTGGCTACAAAAGGGCACATTGGGGTTCAGGACTGGACAAACGGGATCGCATTCAGGGATATTAAAATTAAGGAGCTGTAATGATCCGGAGCATGAAAACGAGCTATCTGCCAATGCTGGCCTTCTGCCTTTTGCTGGCAGCCTGCGGGGGCGGTAACCAGCAAAAGGGACAAGACACTACGGCCGTCACAAAGGCCGAAGACACTAGTCCCGCATCAATCCCGGGAATTGAAAAAGTTCCGCTGACCGACACGATCAGTTTACAGGCGAATGATGATATGCACTTTGACAAGGACCTCTTTAAAATCAAAAGCGGCAACAAAATTGTTCTTCGACTGAAAAACATTGGTTCACAAAAAGGGATGCCCATGTCGCATAATGTCGTAATTCTTAACAAGGGAACTGACATAGCCACATTTGCCGATTCTGCGCGCCTGGCCCGGCGCAGCGGATTTATTCCTGCGGTATTTGCTTCTTCGATTATTGCCCATACTGGTCTGGTCAGTGCCGGAAAGTCAGCCCAAATAGAATTTACAATCGACCAGCCCGGCGTTTACGATTTTATCTGCAGTTATGAGGGCCATTGGGGAACCATGCAGGGTAAAATAGTGGTCCAATAGGGTGGAGGCTTCCAATTTTTTTTTGAAAATCAAAGGTTTGTATTTTTTGCCGGGACGGCCTTTTGTAACCCCGCCCTTCGGGATTAGGTTAGGGTTACAAAAGATATCCCGGTTTTTTTTTATTTCAAAGGGTTACTGGTCAGCGGATCGATAACAACTTTAACTTCAGCAATGGTATTGACGGGAAAATTGCCCCGCCGAGCATGTTCACGAACTGCCTGTTCGTCTTCGGCAATGTGTATGCAGTAAATCTTGTCGTCTGTAACAAAGGATTGTATCCAATGATAAGACCCCAATTCACCAACAATAGCACACGATCTCTCGGACATAGTCTGTAATTCCTCAGCCGAAAGGTTTCCTGCTCCCGGCAGGTTTCTCTCAACGACAAATTTTTTCATGTTAATAATTTTTGAATACGGTTATCGGGAACAAATTTAGCCATACCACTATCGGGCGATGACAGAGGTATTCCCTATTTAAGCAGTTGGAGTTCCCTATTTTAAAATTCCAAGGTGAATCGCTTCCTGTACTGCCTTTGCACGGGAATTCACATCCAGTTTGAAAAGTATGGCCGAAATATGGTGATCGACTGTTTTGGCCGAAATGAAAAGGCGGTCGGCAATTTCTTTATTCTGCAGCCCGTTCTGCAATAAGGGAAGAACCTCCAGTTCCCGTTCTGTTAAGTTGGCAGGGTTGGACCGGGTTGTTTCCCTTATGCCGCGGGGTATGCTTTTTATGCCCGAGTTCCTCATTTGGAGTTTCATTTTTTCGTACACGGCATCTGCTCCCAAATCCTGAATAATGGCTATGGCCTTTCTTTTATCAGTTTCGGCCCCTTCAAAAAGCGCGATCGCGTATTCATAGGGACAGCCCCATTTTTCCCAAATGTCAGTCTCGTTGACGCTTCCCGCATGCTCTTCAGTGGCCTGGTGAACTTCCCCAGGCAGTAAATAGTCTTTTTTTGTTTTTTTTAACCAGAAATAGAGCCTGCTTTTCTTTGAGAATCTACCCGCATGCACAATATTGTTTATCGCCGCGGAAAGGTCATCTATTTCAATATGGCTTTTTCCGGTGATCCATTCGTATTCCATCAGTGCTAAAAATACCGGAATAATTCTTTGGAGTTCCATCGTTTCATAAGCTAGGTTCTTAATTTCAAGCAGCAAGGGAAGGACATCCTGGTGATCGCCTTTTCTAATCTTTATCGTTGCCACAACGGTAAGGGCGACAATCCTGATTACCGGCAACAAATCCTCGTGTTTGAGCAGACTGCCCGCAATGCGTGATGCCTGGGTCCAGTCGCCGGTTTCCAGGTTTAACCTGGCCCTGGAAGATAACATATATAATTTCTGGAAATCAAGATCTTTCTCCTCGCAGTAAAGGATACCCTCGTCCAATGCTTTCTTTGCCAGGGCATAATCTTTTATGGTGACCCCGTTGGCGCCCAGGATTGTATATACGCGGGCAACATGCTCATGGAAAGCATTTTTTAATGCAATCTGGCGGCTTTTTTCGAGTAGTTCAATGCCTTCGTCGGGGGTTGGTCCGCTGAGCATCAGCTCGCAGCCCATGTTATTGAGCGCCTGGGCCAGTGTTTCTTCGTCATCAATTTCCTCGGCGATGGCGATAGCTTTCTGGGCCCATTGGATGCATTCGGCGGTTCGGTCCAGCGACATTCTCAGCCGTGACATATTGTTGTAAGCCATTGCCTTTGCTTTGGACGATGGCTGTTTGTCAAGCACTTCAATTGCCTGAACGCCATAGTTTTCCGCTTTTTTATGGTTGCCCTCATACCACCATAAGCGGGACAAAAACCGCATACAATTACCCATTTTTTCCTGGTTGTTCTTCTCTTTCCAGAGATTGAGCGATCTGCCCGTATAAATGATGGCTTCCCGGTGTTTGTTGGTCAGATAGCATTCATAGGCATAGGATTCATAAAATTCGAGCAGCCGGTCTTTATCGCGGCCCTGGTAATATTCTATCGCAGAAAAGTACAATTTGGATGCCTCGGTATGTGCCCCAAGGGAGGCCGCCTGCCGGGCCGCCTGGGGGGCAAAACGCACAACAAGCTCGTATTCATTGGCGTTTTTGGCGTGGTGGATTATCCGCTCTATCTGCTGATTCTGTTCAAAGTCATTCAGGAAAAGGTCAAGTATTTTTTTATTCAGCGCCAGCCTGCGAAGGGGCGACAAGGAGCCCTCGATGGTCCTTCGGTATAATTCATGTTTAAAGATGATCAGCCCATCATTTAAAAGCAGAATTTTCGAACCAAGCGAGCCTTCCACGGCGGCCTGATAGGATGGATCCATTCCGGTGATGTACCTGATCTCAAAGCCAGTAGGAATCACCGATAGCAGTTCCCACAGCTGCTTTGTTTTTTCGTCCTGGCGATTATAGACCGATAATACCGAATCCTTAATATTATCCGGTACGCCCGCGCTGTAACTGGCCAGTATTTCCGTTACGTAAAAAGGGTTGCCGCCCGAAATGCTGAATACATCTTCTCCGCTGTAGCCTTTTTCCGTGGCCATTTTTGCTACCGCCTGCCTGGATAAAGGCGTAAGCTGTAAGCGGGTAAAAGAATCGGGGGACAGTTGACCGAGCACATTTCTTAAGGGGTGGCCTGCGTGAATTTCATTATCGCGGTAGGTCAGGATAAAAAGGCAGCGGGTTTGGGTAATACGCCTTGCCAGGAACTTTATAAAATCAAGTGTGGCTTCGTCTGCCCAATGTATATCCTCAAAGACAATGATCGAAATTCTTTTTTGCCTGGTTATCTCCTGAAACAGGGTGCTGAAGAACCCGGCCCTGTCCGCAATATCCACATGGCTTTGCCAAAGGTCAGGCCTGATCTGCCAGGCGATATCGTATAGGGGTGCAAGCGGGCGCGGTGTAAACAAGGCATCACAGAAGCCCTGATATATTTCGCAATCTGCTGTTCTATCCCTGCAAAAAGCTTTCACCAGAGATGTTTTACCCATTCCGGCTTCTCCGCTTAAAAAAACACAATGGCCCTCACCTCCCAGCACACTTTCAAATCTTGCATGCATGGGTGCAAAAAAATCGGCTCGTTCTATCAATTCCATTGGCCTGAGATAAAATGAGGGGTATGTGTCTCTAAAATAGGGAAAATCCCTGATAGCCAGCCAGGGAATTTGTATTTCCTTTGTTCAGGATTTCATTTTATCATTTTTAAAATCAAATTATTATGAAAAAAGTTCTTGAACTCATAGCATTTATCGCTATCATCCTGAGTCCCTTTCGTCCGTTCGCCCAGGAATCAAAAAACCTCTATATCGATGTTCATCATCTCGGGCCAGGTAAAGTAACCTACCAGGACGTTGCAAAAGCACATGCCAAAGACCTTGCCGTCGAGAAAAAATATGGTGTGGATTTTATTAAATACTGGGTTGATGAGGCTAACGGCACCGTGTATTGCCTTTCGACTGCAGCTGACACCCAATCCATCCGCAAAACGCATCAGGAAGCGCACGGACTCTTACCTGACCAGATCTATATGGTAAAAAGCGGGACCGAGGCTTCCGTAAACGCAGGAAAGAATTTTTTCCTGGACGTACATAACTTCGGACCGGGAAAGGTTACTGCAAAAGATGTAGCTGCAGCACATCAGAAAGATCTGGCAGTTCAGCAGAAATACGGCGTGAATTTTATTAATTATTGGGTGGACGAAGCAAACGGAATTGTAGTCTGTTTTTCCCAGGCACCCGATTCAACGGCCGTAATTAAAACACATAAAGAAGCGCACGGGCTGCTTCCGGCCTATGTGGAACAGGTAGTCATGGGTAATTAAGCCAGGCCTGAGCTTACCAAAGCCTTTAGTGCGAACTAAAGGCTTTTTTTTTGCGCCAGCCGCGACGGGCTACCAGTACCAGGAAAAATAATTTAAAAAACATAGTAAAACATTGTACATTGTATTGCTATGTATTATATTTGTACTATGAACAGTGAATTTGTACAGAACTGGTTTTCGCAGGTAAAGAAAGGAACCCTTTCCTACATTATTCTGTTGATTCTCGATGGAAAGGAATATTATGGTTATGAGATGGTACAGGAGATAAAAGTTCATACAGCACTCGAAGTCGCCGAAGGTACTTTATACCCATTATTGAACCGCCTGAAAACAGAGGGCCTGGTAGAATCCAAATGGATAGAACAGGAATCGGGCATACCCAGAAAATATTATACACTGAGCAGCTCCGGAAAGCAAACTTTAAACGAAATGGTAAAAATCTGGTCGGCATTAGAGCTGGCCATTAAAAAGATCCAGAAATGAAAAGAATAGTTTTTAGCAGTCCAACAGCCCAAAAGGTATACGACGATTATTTTAAGCGTGTAAAAAGGTGCATCCGGATACTATCGGAATCGGATCAGAGGGAAATGATGATGGAGATCAACAGTCATATCTATGAAGCAACGCATTCGGCTATCCCGGTGAATGAAGTAAGGGAACTGGTGGATGCACTCGAAAACTTAGGAGCGCCTGAAGAGGTATTACTACCCCTTGTGGCCTCCAGAAAAGTAAAGCAGGCGAGCTATTCCTTTAATCCAAAACATATTTTTCAGGCATTATACCTCAATATCAGTCATGGTCTGGGCTTCCTTATTGTAGCGCTGGGCTACCTGTTTGCGCTATGTTTTGGCTCACTGGCTCTGTTTAAAATGATTTCACCGGCCCACACCGGTTTATTCTTAAAGAATGGCCAATTTTTCTTCTTCGGTTTTTCGGGCACTTTGCCTGGGGGGCTGACAGAAGTACTTGGATACTGGATCATACCTATCGTCCTGGCCGTTATGGCAGCGCTTTACTGCTTGAATACGCTGCTGCTCAGGCTATTAAAGCGCAAGTAGCTTTTTGTCCAATTGCATCGTTATGCTATGTATTTTGTTATACTTATAACCCGATAAAATTTATTTTTATGAACCAAGCATTATTCATCAACCAGCATTCATCCATTGGAAAAATGGTCCTTTCCATCATTGTGCCGATCGCCCTTTTCGTACTCGTGGCTGTATTGTGCAATATTTTAACTTCAGCAATTCCCTCTGGCCCGGTTAAAATAGTGACCAGGGAGCTCATTCTTCGAATTCCTTTAACCCTGGTTTCCTTGCATTTATATGCTAGTAGGTTTGTACAGAACTATGATCCGAACATCATTTATGGAAAGCTGACCATGCGTATTTTTTTCAGTTGGCTCAGCATTGGCCTGCTGCTATCGCTCGGTGCCTGGGCGATATGTTTTTCCACTGGAATCATTAATCCTTTCAGCCATACATTTACCCTGCCGATGATGGAAAAATCATATCTCATCACCCGATGGACAGCAGTCTCTGTTGCGGCAGGGATAACAGAAGAGGTCTTGTTCAGGGGTTACCTTTTTATGATCATCCTTCAAAAGTATTCCAGGCTGCCGTCCATGCTGATCGCTTCGGTGATATTTGGTACGGTACATATCGCCATGTTAGGTGTAGTCACGCCTTCAGATATTGCGATAACAGTGACGGGTGGTATGCTTTCGGGCATGATGTTCGCCTTAATTTATACCAGTACCGGAACCATTTGGACAGCTGCCATTGTCCATAGTATTTGGGATATCTTTTTTATTGGCAAAATTACAACGATCGCAACCACGCAGTCCGAAGCAAATAATGCCTTATTCCCGTTTAAATTAAGCAGTCATCATCCCCTGATTAACGGCGGCAGTTTTGGAATAGAAGCCGCGCTTCCTTGCCTGTTGATTTACATCGCCCTTAGCCTTATCCTATACGGGCAAGGCCGGCGACGGGAAATGAAAACGCAATAGAATGGCAAATTTCCTTTTTTCTGTCCGAATCAGAAGAATTGTAACCATGCCCACAACGGCCTTTCGCTTAAATATCTCGGATTGGTTTCGTTAGCATTCGCTTCCCTTTCGAATACGATGTTTAAATAAGCCGCATGATGATTTCTTAATCGCAACAGGTTAACCAGGTAAAAGAACAGGTAAAGCAGATAAAAAGGAAAAATAAGCAGTTCCAGCTGCTGCCGTAAATGAATACGCTCATGACATATCAGACTCGCGTCGTTCTTGAAATCAACTTTTCTGACGATGATCAGCGGATAGAGCGCCATCCCGCTGGCACGCATAAAAGGGAAGACCAGGATTAAAGGTTTCACTCCGCCGGTCCCCCTAACCGATGATTGGATTAATATTAGTGCCGCCGTCTATTACGTATTCTGACCCTGTGATGAAAGCGGCTTTATCGGACGACAGAAAGGTAACCAGGTCGGCAACTTCTTCGGATTGTCCGAATCGCGCCAGTGGGATCTTGCCCAGCGTAGAAGATGCGAAATTTTGAAGCGTTGCCTGGTCCAGTCCTACCGGAGCTAGTAAGTTGGTGCTGATGGGGCCCGGACAAACCGCATTTATGCGAATACCTTTTTTTGCAAGTTCAGTGGAAGCGACCTTCACCAGGGAATTTAAAGCGCCTTTGCTGGCGGAATAAACAGAGGAACCCGATTGCCCTGTTGTTGCATTGATGGAGGAAAGCAGGGTTACAACACCTCCCTTTGGAATGATTGGCAGAAATTTACTCAAGGTAAAATAGCTTCCCTTGAAATTGATATTCATGATTCTGTCAAAGTGCTCCTCAGTTGCTTCTTCTATTGAGGAGAAAAGTACGATGCCGGCGTTGATAAATAATATATCCGCCTTGCCGAATTTCGTCTTTACCTGGCTGACCAGATCGTCAATATCCGTTAATTTGCCTTGGTCTGATACGATGCCCACTGCATTTAATTCGGCGGCAGTTTTTTCAACCTCCTCTTTCTTACGGCCCGTTATGACTACTTTGGCGCCCTGTGCGACAAATGCTCTGGCCGTAGCCAAGCCTATTCCGCTGGTACCGCCGGTAACTACAGCGATCCTGCCTTCTAATATACCCGACATATATTCAAAAAGTTAAAGACGTTTAGCCCAAGGTACGCTTTTTCTGCCAGTCTAAGCCAGCACCAGGCCTTCTTCCAAAGCCCGGTTATACACTGCTGTATTGAACCGGTAATAGGTGGGGGAACGGTGCGCGCCAATTTTCTTTTTCTCGTCCAGTTTTTCCAGCAATCCCAGTGTAATTAATTTGTTGGGAAAATTGCTGGGATTTAATTTCTTGCCCAGCATGGTCTCATAAAAGGCATGAATGTCCCTGAGCGTAAATTTTTCGGGTAAAAGATTTTTTCCGATCGGGTAATGATACAGGTGTATCCTCATCGTGAGCAGCGCCTCGCGGACCATCTCGTTATGGTCAAAGGCCAGCTCAGGCAGGTTATCGATGGGAAACCAGGCGCATTCATCCGATAAAATATCCGATTGCGGTGTTGCATTTAAAATGTCCGTAATGGCATAAAAACCTACCGATGCTGTCTGATTCAAAAACCAGCTGTTCTCTCTGAAATTTACGCCGGTTATTTCGAAAAATTTTACTTCGTCAAGATTCTTGTAAGTATTTCTGCCCGGGTCAGCGAATGTTTTGAACTGTTTGAGAAATAAATTTTTAATGCCGGTACGCTCGCTGGTTATCCTGTCTGCGGCATCATCCAAATTTTCATTTTTTTTGACATAGCCGCCCGGAAGACACCAGTCTGTGATGATCCTGTTTTTAACAAGCAGTAATTCCACGCTGCCTTGATGATAGCCGAAAATTGCCGAATCTATCGTTAAAAATGGCAGATATTCATGGAGCCCATTCCTTAAAAAAGATTGAAGTTCTGCAAGCGTTTTCATCCGAACCGTTTATTTATTAATTTTTAATAAATGTAAATTTTTTTTTCTATACCTTTATTTATTAAGTTTTAATAAATGGCTTAAATGAGGCCAAAACCATCTTGCAGGCAATAAATTATTAAAAGCACCAATTTAACCAATTTAAATCCAAATGAGAATTAACAAACCACTTACGTACGCAGCCGGGGCAGGGGCGCTGCTGGCGGTACTCGCTTTTACCAAGAGCCGGGTGGAAAATGAATTGTCCCCCATCGTTATTGCTCATTCCGGCCTGGTTCGCTCGCAAGGCGATGTTACCTACCGCGATCTGAATAAAAACGGGAAGATGGATGTTTATGAGGATGTGAGGCAATCTGTCGAAAAACGCGTCCAGGACCTGCTTAAGCAAATGACCCTGGAGGAAAAGGCGGGCATGATGTTTTATTCGCCGGTGAGAGTGAATAAGGACGGAACCATTGAAGAACAACCGGCCAAGGATTTCCTGGCTAGCATATCACCCGTTGGGGTTAACGAAATTGACAAACATCATATCACGCATTTTAACCTGTTCGGCGCACCGGCACCCGATACGCTGGCCATGTGGTATAACCGCATGCAGAAATACCAGGAGAAAACACGCCTGGGAATCCCGCTTACCATCGCATCTGATCCGCGTAATCAAGGTGGTGCAGGCATTTTTGCAATGTCCGCCAAAACGTTTTCCATTTGGCCCGACCCGCTTGGTTTAGCCGCTGCAGGCGACGAAAAGCTGACGCAGCAGTTCGCCGACATTTCCCGTCAGGAATATCTGGCCGTGGGAATACGGCAGGGTCTGCACCCGCAGGTTGATTTGGCAACTGAGCCACGCTGGCCACGCATTTCCGGTACATTTGGAGAGGACGCTGAATTGTCCTCCCGTATGGCCATAGCATATATCAAAGGTTATCAGGGAGAAAAACTCGGATCGGGCAGCGTTGCCATGATGACCAAGCACTTCCCGGGTGGCGGCCCGCAAAAGGAAGGCCTTGATCCGCACTTTTCCTTTCAAAAGGGCCAGGTGTATCCGGGGAATAATTTCAAATACCACCTTATCCCGTTTGAAGCCGCTTTTAAAGCAGGTACGGCAGCCATCATGCCTTACTATGGTGTTCCCATGGGACAGCAAAATGTGGAACAGGTTGGTTTTTCGTACAACAAAGCGATCATTACCGAATTATTGCGTAAAAAATATCACTACCAGGGCGTGGTATGTACCGATTGGGGGCTGGTGACGGACACAAAATTGGGCACCATCAACTTTGTTGCAAGAGCCTGGGGTGTTGAGAATCTGAATACCGAGCAGCGGGTACAAAGAATTATCGACGCCGGCGTAGACCAGCTGGGCGGTGAAAATCTGCCGGAAGTTATCGTTAAACTGGTCAAAGAAGGAAAATTGAGTGAGCACCGCATCGATGAATCTATCGTACGATTGCTGCGTTTGAAGTTTGAGCTAGGCTTATTTGACAATCCTTTTGTTGATGAAAAAAAGGCGGCACAGATCGTGGGCAGCCCGGAATTTATGAAAGCCGGAGAAGATGCACAGCGCAGGTCACTTACCTTGTTAAAAAATGACAATCATACCCTGCCGCTAGCGCCGGGCAAGCTTAAGATCTACATCAAAAATGTTAACCCCAAAGTGGCGGCCGCCTATGGTACGATTGTAGATGATCCCAAGCAGGCCGATATTGCGATCATTAGATTACAAACGCCGAACTATCCTATTCCGGAAGCAAAAGGCAACTTCATAGCGGGGCTGTTCCATTTTGGTGACCTGGATTTTAAAGGTCAGAAATTACAGGAAATCCTGGATCTGGAAAAAACGGTACCTACGGTAGTTGATATATACCTGGACCGGCCGGCGGTCATTCCGGAAATAAGCCAGAACGCAAAAGCACTCATCGCAAACTTCGGATCCAGCGACGAAGCGCTGCTGGACGTCATTTTCGGAAAATACAAACCGGGCGGTCACTTGCCGATTGAATTGCCATCGTCCATGGAAGCCGTTCGCAATCAGAAGGAAGATATGCCTTATGACAGTAAAGCGCCGTTGTACAAATTTGGCTACGGATTAAGCTATTAACTCCCCAAGAATGAATTAACAACCTATTTTTTAAATATAAAAACCATTAATGATGAAAAAACTAAGCCTGATTTTAACGCTAGTCGCAGGACTATTGCTTTCCCTGAATGCCGGGGCACAGACTAAAGCCGATTATTTCCCGGGCAAATGGAATGTAATCATTCTGGGCACCCCGAACGGTGACGCAAAACTGACTTTCGCTTTTGAAAGAAAGGATGGCAAACTAACCGGTGCTGTTCAGGATACTACCGGCAAGGAAATTTCCAAAATTACCCAGGTTGATGAAAAAGATAAAACCATTACTGCTTACTTCAATCTGAGCAACTATGACCTTACCCTGGTTCTTGACCCTATCGACGACGATCACGTAAAAGGCAGCATGCTGGGTATGTTCGACGCAAAAGGTATCAGAATCAAGCAATAGTTCCCTTATTACGCCAGGATTGGGATCTTATCAGAGCCTCCGGACCACCCGGAGGCTTTTATTTTTACTGCACTGTATGTAAAGGGATGCTGAGGCGCCAGGCCGCCGGAAAATCTTTCAAAACATTTTCCATTTTATCTCATTGATTCATTACGACAGCTTTGGTTAGCCTAGCTGCTAAATCCGGTGTTGTAAACGGGCTATTGGTTATTTGCCCGGTGCAGCAACCTTTAATTTAAGTATGATGAAAATCCTGTTATTTGGTGGAACCGGCAATATTGGCCAGCGCATATTGAAAGAAGCCCTGCGGCGGGGCTATGAAGTACATGCCGTGCAGCGAAATACGGATACCCTGGATATGGAAGATCCAAATCTTACCGTAAGCAAGGGGGATATGCTCAACAATAAAAAGTTGCCGGAACTACTCGAGGGTGCTGATGTGGTGATCTCGGCTATATCGCCCTCCGGCAGAGGTTCGGTCGAACAGTTCATCCAGGCCAATAAAAATCTCATAAAAGCTTTGCAATCCTTTCCCCGGGTAAGGGCAATTATTGTCGGCGGAGCCGCAAGTACGGAAGTATCGCCGGGCATGAAACTAATCAACAGTCCGCTTATGGAAAAGTTACCGGATGAATGGAAACCAGCCATTTATGCGCAGGTAGAAGTATTGCAGCTGTACAAAGACTCAGGCATTAACTGGACCTATTTTAGTCCGGCCAACCATATCGAAGCTGGTCAGCGTACCGGAAAGTACCGGTTGGGCACCACCAATATGATCTTCGATGTACATGGAGAAAGCAAAATTTCATATGAGGATTATGCTGTTGCACTGGTTGATGAAATTGCCCGCAAGGAGCACCTGAATCAGCAGTTCAGCATAGGGTACTGATGGTTAGCAGCCGGAAGGCATAAATCTGGGGTTGGAATTGCTGGAAATACCAGGTTTGCAAACGATATTTACTGACATGTTCTATTTAGCATCGACGAAACGGACCAGACAATTTATTTTTTTAATGAGTGTCCTGTGTTTTCCGTTTCTGGTCAGGGCTCAGCAGACTCGTCCGGTAATTGCTTTTACCTCCGATACCCAGCAACCCATGCTCGTCGAAGAATTGCTGCTTAAACCAGATCACAATGAAAAGGCCACTGCCATGATCTTTGGGGACATCGTTGCGCTTCACCCGGCCGCATTATTTATTCTTGGGGATATCGTAGCATTAAGTTATCAGGATTCGAAATGGACAAAAATGGACACCTATCTGCACACCTGCGCCGAAAATCATATACCGGTTTACGCGGCCCTGGGCAACCATGAATATTTGTTTAATCCAGGCAAGGGCGTGCAGAATTTTCAGAAGCGGTTTCCCATGCACAGGGGAACTGGCTATAGCGAGGTCGTCGATTCGGTAGCCGTTGTCCTTTTGAATTCCAATTTTAATAAAATGAGCGATACGGCCATTGCCAGGCAGGACAACTGGTACTTCCAAACGATAAAGGCGATGGAGGTTGATCCGGCAATAAAACTCATCATCGTGGGCTGCCATCATTCACCCTTTACAAACAGCAAGATCGTTAAACCCTCCCTGCAGGTACAGCAAAAATTCGTTCCTGCATTCCTGGCATCAAAAAAATGCGTCCTCTTCCTTACCGGGCACTCGCATAATTTCGAACGGTTTAAGTTTAAGGGGAAAAACTTTTTGGTGATCGGCGGCGGTGGCGGCCTTCACCAGCCCGTATATACCGGTAACAAGGTCTCCTCGACCGATCTGTCGGCTGCTTATAAACCGGAGTTCCATTACCTCCAGATAAAGCGGCAGAATGATACTTTGCAGATCACTTCCAGGCGGCTCAAAGCGGACTTTTCGGGCTTTAAGGATGAATTGACTTTAAAGGTCAATAAATAATATTTTTAGAACCTGAACCCGCCTACAAAAAACAAGGCAATATTCCGGTCGACGAAGCTGCTCGAATAGTAATACTTACCTTCGGCGCTGATTGAAAACCTGTTGTTAAGCTTGTACCGGTAGCCCAGCGTGCCTGAAAAGTCAGCTACCGATAATGCCGATGCTTTAAAAGCCGGAGCAGTGCCGGAAGTAGCGCTATTGTGTAATATGGATTGTCCCATGGAAAAATTGACATAAAATGCTGCCGGCAATCTCATGGAAATAACCACCTGGAGCGGAATGGCCGTGTTCGTGATGTGGACCTGCGCCGCCCCAAGACCATTGAATGTATAAAGCCGGTAATAGCCTGTCTCAAAACCTAAACTCAGCAAATGTTCGGGTTCCCACATAAATCGCCCTGTGATGGAATAATTGAATTCATTAACGTTATTTTTTCCGATCTGCAGGTTATTGAAGTAATAGTTGGGCCCGAATCCAGCATAAATAGCAAACTTGCTCTTGCTGGCCGCTGCATCATTATTTGTTTGAGCCATTGAATGCGCTGAACAAGCAATGATCAAAATTCCGAGTATAGTATTTCGCAAAAGCATAATCATGTTGACAAGCTTAGTAAAGTGCGTAATAATTATAAATCACATAAGCAGGAAAGTCTGAAATAAAGCCGTCAAACTTTCCATTTTGCAAATAATCCTTGATTGTAGTCTGGTCATTTAATGTCCAGCTAAATGATTTTATGCCCAAAGAATGCCCTTTATTTACATCATCCAGCAGCAGGCCCAGGGTATATCGCGGCCCGAAATATTTACAGTTATTGTTAATGGCGTCCTGCAGGCTTAATTCGCACATGCAGGGCAGATCGGCTCCATAACTGGGTTGTTTTTGATATTCATCTATCACCGATTGTCGAGGGCAGGTCTGCAAAGATCACCACGTCCCTGTTTGCCGCCTTCGCCCGGGCATAAGCGTCTCTGACGACGGGCTCCAGGTATTTAAACACATCGGGATCGCCTTTGACGTCCAGCCACATATATTTCATGTTGGTCGAATCCACAAAGACCTGCAGCACCTGGGCCACAGATGGGACTTTCTGGCCATCAACCAGTCTGACATAGTTCTCAATAAAATTGTAAGTGTATTGATTAAAATCTCCGTATAAGGGACCTTTCTCCGTTAGCCGGATGTCATAGGAGGCATCATGCATGCAGATCGGCACGTTGTCTTTAGTAAGCCGCACATCAAATTCCAGGGCATCCGCACCAAATCCTGGTCATTTATAGCACCCAGGATCGAATTTTGGGCATAAGGCGGATTGGCAGTGGTCAGTACGCCGTGGTGCGCAAAAATGGTCAATTCATGGCTCAGCACATACTGCGAGAATGGCCTTTTATATTGCAGATTCATGGGTTTTGACAAATTGAAATTGCCTTTCAGCTTAAGCTGGCTGGCTATTCCGTTTGCCAGCAGCTCCGTTGCGCCATCGGTTTTGGCTACGGAAAAACTGATGGTCCCTGTGTGGTTCTTCTGAATACCGGTAGAATCCGGAGAATTGAATTGAGCCGTCAGTGGGATTAAGGCCGTAGCCAAGAATGAAAAAAATACCGTTTTTATTGCTGAAAAAGGAAACCTTGCGCTTGGAGACCCTGCACACGAATTCCGTACCCAGACCGTCGTCCGCCGCTGCTCAGCGAATATATTCCCTCCATGTTTTTCATGACCGTATTGGAAATCGGCTGCGTGCCGAAAGGTTAGCATCGTTGGTGTTGAGCGGAAAGACGATCTGATTCTTTGAACAGGAAAAAAGTATCATGCAATCAGAAGCAGATATATAGAAGTCGATTATTCATGTCGTCATTTTAAAAACTTAAACCCAGATCAAATTCAGGCACCCAATAGCGGTACTGGTTCACCGGAAAGGCTGGCCAGGCGATCAGGTGATATTTCAGGTAATTCATCTTCACTCCGAATGAAAACAGGTGGTTTTTCCATAATCGCTGTTCAAGGTTAGCAGTCACGCTGTATCCATTTGTAAATGAAGGGTAACTAATAGTATGGCCACCCTGGGTCTCCTTTAGTGAACTTGTTAAATACAGATCACCCCGTAAGGTTACAGCCATCTCTTTAAAACTGTATCCGACGGCCAGCGAGGGCTGCTGTTCCCATATCATCAGCTGCGTGGTAAAACCAAACTGATTGAGGAATCCCAAGTTATAGGCTACCTGGTAGCCGGCACCGAAATGGAAATTATCGACCGAGTAATTCCAGAACGGCCCGAAATTGACCCGGTAGGATATGATCAGTGTGGCAAGGCTCGCCTGCAAATTAAATCCATATGGCAAGGTGTATTTACCGGCATAGCCCAGCATAGGAGCTGTGACCGTTTCGGTTGTCCAATCTTTAGGAATCACCACGTATTGCAGAAAAAGGCTTTGATAATACTTTCCCTTAGGCAGCGGCTGTGGTAATAAAAAGCTCGAGTTTTTTATGTCAAATGCAGCGGTGTCGGTTTTAGCGGCCCCCACGGTTTGCCCTTGATCATAATTGCTTGCCAACAGCAGAGCCAGAAGGATAATAATGTTAAACAGCCTGGGCGTAAAAAATAGCCTCATGAGGGTAATGTTTTTCAGATAAACAATAAAGTTATTTTGAGGATTTGACTTTTGGTTTTATTTGTTGAGTCATTTTATAAACTGCAACAAAACTTCGGATGGCCAGGCTCCGCTTTAAAAGAATCCATTCATTTGATCCATCCCTGGTATTGCAGGAATTTGATCAGGCGCGGATCATCTGCCGACAGCACCGGCATCCAATCGCCCATGCGCTCGCGCTCCCACCACAGGCCCTCGGGGTTCGGCCTGGAAAACCGGTAGCGGTATAAAACGGCGCGAACGTAACGTGGCGGCCTTCCGGGAAAGGGGTTGCCGGCAAACAGACCGAGTGTACCGGGATCATTGTGCAGGAGCTTCCATACCAGGTTATAGGTCCATGGATATTGATCCGGGGTGGACATGGCGGCAAACCACATTTGCCAGTCCAGGCGCAACTGGTAAGGTGCAATCTGCGGCGGCCGCACCCGGGGCGACACGGGCAGTCCCTTGTAGATATAGGCCTTCCAGCTGGCTTTGCCGCCCGCCGTATCCTCCCGGGTTCCCTCGAATAGGACGTTATAGCGCTCCTGCCCCACAGTGCCGAAGGCGCCGTAGGTATTTACCAGGTCCAGCGGATCGAATGAGGAGTTCATGACCTGGCCCGGCGAGAGCATATTCAGCACGGGCTGAATGCTCAACAGGGCCACGACAATGGTGGCAACCACGGCGCTGGTAAGCATCGGGCGGGACTCTTCAGCGCGATCGGCCGCAGCTTTGGCAGCCAGAACAAGGCGGCCGGGAAGAATCCTGGCCCAGAAACCATCATCGAAACAGGCCAAAGCGGGGATGATGGTAAGCCAGTTTAAAAAAGAAAGATTGCCGCTGAGCATAATGGTGATCTGAAACAGCACGATCACCGCACCGGCAATATGACGTGCAAGGCGGGGCCAGAATATGAACCAGGGCGCCACAAGTTCTGCCAGGAAATTAAGCCATACGCCGATTTTATGAAACACGTGCGGCAGAAAATGAAACCAGCGGCTTAGCGGACCGGGGATAGGCTGCGTCTGGAAGTGGTAATATAGCGCCGTGCCATTGCGCCATATCGTATCTCCGCGGTATTTGATCAGACCTGAACCGATCATAATGCGGAACACGAGCCAGCGGAATAACATGATGATCACCAGAGGCGCCGGGCGTTTGGGGAATGGCCGCATGTCCAGCAGCGGAACCAGAAACAGGGCCAAAAATCCGGTCTCGGTAAGTTGTATTTCCCACCCGTAGCTATACCAGTCCTGACCGGCGTGGACGATGGACATATACAGCAGCCACAGGATGCCGAGCAGTGGCACATTGGCAAAGCCAGCCACAACCGCGCAGGAAAGGATAAACCCGGTCCATGATACCGTTAAAAGGGCAGCATCGGAATGCCAGAACCAAAACAGGGATGGCAATCGAAGGAAGCCCGCGCCATCCGAGCCCAGCGCTGCACTCACCTGTTTCAAAAAGATCCCCAGGGGAAGAAGGCCGCTGGCCCCTATTAATGGTACGATCTGGTTGATCGCTACCAGAAAAGCCACGGCGTACATTATTCCCAGCATTCGAAGTATGACAAAACGGGTGAGCCAGTACGTTGGAGCGGCCGGCGAGGCTGAAACTTGCTGATCTGCTGAAGGCGCTAAAGACATTGAGTATCTTGTTATTACCTGCAACAAATCTAAGCATCCTGTAGTTTTCGCAAACGCTATTGTTTCGTTGGCAGTGGCTCCTGGGGTGCCGGGGCTTTGCCGATCAGGTCCATAAACTGCTCCAGTTTTGGCGTAATGATAATCTGTGTGCGCCTGTTTTGTGTTCTGCCCTCTGCCGTGCTGTTATCCGCTACCGGGTTGAATTCGCCGCGGCCGCCGGCAGTCAGGCGTTTAGGATCCACACCGTAGGTAGTTTGCAGAGCCTGTACAACCGAAGAGCCTCTGAGCGCACTCAGATCCCAGTTGTTGCGTATGTTTTTGTGCGTAATGGGTACATTGTCCGTGTTCCCTTCGATCAGGACGTCATAATCCTTGTAATCCGTTATGATCTTTGCAATTTTACTAAGCGTTTCTCCTGCGGCAGAAGAAATTTCATAGCTGCCCGATTTGTACAACATGTTATCCGAAAGCGAAATATAAACAACCCCTTTTAATACCTGTACTTCTACGTCCTTGTTTTCCTGGGGACTTAATGAACGGGTTAGGTTATTGGTAAGCACCATATTGAGTGAATCGCTCTTGTTTTTGGCATTGACAAGCTCGCGGATGTATTTATTAGACATATTTATTTCGTCGACAAGCTTGGCAATATTTACATTGCCCTGGTTGGAGGAGGTTAAACATTTACTAAGGGCTGCCTGCAGGGCCACCGAATTTGCCGTTTCGGCATTGAGCTGATTGGTCAGACTGCTTACCTGGCTATTGCATACGGCAAGATTCTTTTCGTCATTCTGATATCGGGTTGTCAGTTCATTATTGCTGTTTTGCAATTGAGTAAAATTTGCGTCAAGCTCCTTGTATTTTTTTGAGCTCACACAGCTTTGAGCCATCATTGCCACAATGAACAGCATCAAAATAAGGACCGGAAATTTCATAGGATCATTCTTTTAGGGGTTTTACACTGCATCATTTAACAGCGCGGATGAAGTTTTTGTTTCCCTGGTGCCCGCCTGAAGCCTTTGTATCCCGGCCGCTGGTGCCGGTAATATGGGTGCGGGCAACCGATATTTCCTCCTCAAACCATTTAACTTATGCGCTGTTGTTTTGGAAATTCCTTAGCGATGAATGACCAGTTATTTGCAGCCGAATTTGCCAGAGAGCTGGAAAGGGAAACGCCGGCTACGTTGAAATGTCTCGAGCGTATCCCCCTGGAATTGTCCTCCTGGAAGCCGCATGAAAAATCAATGGAAATGGGGTATCTGGCCACCCTGGTGGCCGAAATACCTTTGTGGATAACCCATATTCTTAAAAAATCGGAGATCGACTTTGCGACGTTTCAGCATGTAAGACCAAAGACGACCGGGGAGCTGGTGGGTCATTTTCAAGAAAATATCGAAGGAGCAAAAATGGCCTTGTTTGAGGTGGCCGAAGGAGATCTGGCCGAATTGTTTTATCTGAAGTCAGGCGGGAATGTCTTATTCAGTGCTTCTAAAAGGGAAAACGTAGAGTCGACCATTAATCATTTGGTTCACCACCGCGGACAGTTAACGGTATATATGCGTTTGAATAACATCGCCGTACCCTCTATTTATGGCCCTTCGGCCGACGAACAGACCTTCACAGGCAGCTAATGGAGGCCGGATTCTTTGGGCATCTATGAACATTTGGCTATTTTACGGCCTTCAGCTAAGACCGATAAAATTTGAATCCGCATTACCCTATTCTTGATGGACTGTGCGGCAGGTCATTTTAGTTGTAATTTATCACTCAAATTATAGGATGAGCCTCTAAGAGGCTGGCTGAAAAGGAAGGTGCTGGCCAGGGGTTAATGGGTAAAATAAAGCGGGGCCGCCGTCCAGGAGCCCCGCTTTATGACGCTAAACAGCGAATTGGATTCTTTGTAAATATTTTTCTATGGCTTCTGTAAAGGTTCCGCCACGCTTGATCACTTCCCTTAATTCGTCCTTTGCGATTCCGAATTTGTTAGACCAATAGCTCAATTCACGATCCTCTTCGACACTGATCGGCATGTTTTCCGGCATTTCTATATGTGATCTGGTTTCCATAATTGCGTGCATTAGTTTTCAGCAGGCAATACTAAGGAACAGTTATTTACTAATTGTTAATGCCATGTTAAGAAAATGTTAAGCCCCAAATTATCCATGGCCGGGGTAGAAAGATAAACCATAAAGGGGCCATTGTACCGCGAAAATGGCCCTTTTGGTGTTAATGGTGAATTAAGGATTCCTTCGATATTGATAAGGCATTTTTAGCCGCATCTTCGATGATATCGGCGACTTTTTCAGGTTGTGATATAAATATGACGTGGCTTCCCTGTATCTCGGTAACTTTTGCGCCCATTCTTTGGCCAAAGAAACGTTCTGCATCCGGCGGAATGGTATGATCCTCGGTGGCCACACAATACCAGCTTGGTTTGGTCTTCCAGGCCGGGGCCGTATTTACATAGCCGAAAGCGGATGCGGCGACAGGGATTTGTGAGTCGGCCATAAAACTAGCCAGGTCTTCCGGCAGATCAGCACAAAAGCCTTCATGGAACTTAGCTTTGTCATACCAAACATATCCTTCTTCTGGTGGCAGAATACCTGATTTGGGATCAACCGGGCCACCAGATGCTAAAAGCGATCCCAGAGATTCACCTTCATCAGGTGCAAATGCGGATACGTAAACGAGCCCGGCAACATTTGGCGCATTTCCGGCTTTGGTAATAATAGCACCTCCATACGAGTGGCCGGCCAGTATTACGGGTCCGTCGATCCTGTTTAAAACTCTTTGTGTAGCCGCGGCATCTTCGTCAAGGCCAAAATTGGGGTTACCTACAACGCTAACGTTATAACCCCTGTCCGTAAGTATCTTGTGTACGCCCATCCAGCCTGATCCATCGGCAAAGGCGCCGTGAACGAGTACAATGTTTTTAACGATGTTGTTTTCCATGATCTGATTTTTTGATTTTATAAGGTGATTTGGGTAATTGCAATGGACATTACAAAACCCTTTCCCTATAGAATGCTACAAACCAGAATTTGTTCTGCCCTATTTTTTTAAATATTATTTACCGTTTGCTCGCAGGACACGAAAGGGCATGGGTCGGAATCTAAGACCCGGCATATGCAGTATTTGTATGGCCCGGGCACCTGGCAGCGCCCGGGCCATACAAATAATTAAGCTAAATTTTCTTTGATATATTTATAACTCTGCTCCATACTTACCAGCGGGTCGCCGGGGGTTACGTCCTGTTCGTTAAAGAAATACTTCAGCCCGGCCTCTTTTGCATGGGTAAAGATCTCCTTGAAAGGAATAACACCATGACCTACTTCGGTAAATTTCTGGTCGGGCGTGCTATCCATATCCTTTACATGCCATAATGGGAAACGTCCGGGATATTTTTTAAACAAAGCGATCGGGTCTTGTTTGGCTTTGTACACCCAATAAATATCCATTTCCATATTCACTAAATCAGGATCGGTTTGGGTTAACAATACGTCATAGGGCAGTTGACCGCCCTGAGGCACGAATTCAAAATTATGGTTGTGGTAGCAAAGCTTGATGCCGGCAGTTTTGCAGATCTGCCCGGCAATATTCAATTTATCGGCCGTGCTTTTATAATTATCTAACGTTCCGCGCTCGGTATCAAATAAATACGCGCAAACCATGTATTTTAATCCCACCTCAGCGGCATCATCCACGGCCTTCTGCCAATCGTTGCTTAATGTGCCTTTAGCCTTTGGCATTGATTCGCCAAGTACGTAATGTGCACTGGGCATCTCCAGTCCGTTTTCAGACAATACGTGTTTAAATTGGGCGGCTGGCATGCCATAAAACAGTTGTGTGCCTGTGTAGGTCGCGCCCTCTACGGTGGTGAAGCCAATTTTAGCAACCTTGGCAAGCGTTCCCAAAGGATCTTTTGCCATGAGCTCGCGCACGGTGTAAAGTTGTGTTCCAATATCTCTTTGTTTTGCGAATGCAAACAAATCAGGGGCTATTAAAAGCCCGGTTGAAACCATCGCTGTGGTTTTCAAAAATGAACGCCTGGTTGTCATAGCTAGTGATTTAATGATAGTTGCGAATTTAAGCATTTTTTTGCCATTGCGTATTAATGACGCAATAAAGTTACAGCCCGGCAAAGAATTATTCAGGACCAAGGGAAATTCCTGCCTGCTATTTTAATGCCCGAATGCTCATTTAGGATTAAAAAAATCTATTTTTACAGTAAACCTTTACGGGATTATCGCATGAAAAAATTTGGGAGCGCAGTATTGCTTTCGGCCACACTGCTTGCTTGTAAAAAAGAACATAAAGATCTTTTCCCGGCTCCCACAATCAATTTAAATATACATCAGGACCAAAGTGGTAATTCAATTCCGGCAACATTTCTTGGCTTAAGTTTCGAAACAGCGGTTCTAACCAGAAATCCTGAATACCTTAACGGGAATAATACCAGGCTTATCCAATTAATTAAAAACCTTGGCCCGGGAATTCTCAGAATCGGAGGGGACTCCAGCGATCAGATCGCCTGGACAGGTAAAGCTAGAAACGATAAAAGTTCTGCCGATTCGCTCACGACCTCAGATATTGACCGTTTGTCGGCTTTTTCAAATGCCACGGGATGGCCGGTTTTATATGGCTTAAACATGGGCAACGATAACGCCACGGCCGCAGCGGATGAAGCGCTCTACGTGCATCATGTTTTGGGAAATAACCTCTATGCCGTACAATTTGGCAATGAGCCCGATGTTTACGCCAAGAATAGAATTCGTTCATCCGGTTATGGAATAAACGACTATGTAGATGACTGGGATGGTTATTATTCTGCGGTTAACATTTCCCTGCCGGGACTTACGCTTGCCGGTCCCGATATCTCCAATAAGCCGGACTGGTTTAGCCAATTTGGCGTCAGCAGGCACGATAAAATAAAATTCCTTGATGCCCATTATTATGTTACGGGTCCGGCCTCAAGCCCGTCAATTAGCTATTATAATCTTTTGAATAAAAGTGATTATCTGGACCGGTACCTGGGCGACATTAAGGCGTCGGCATCAGCCAGCGGGCTCCCTTTTCGCATAACGGAATGCAACAGCATTTATGGCGGTGGCAAGGCAGGTGCCAGCGATGTTTTTGCCTCGGCCTTATGGGCTTTGGATTTTATGTGGAATGTAGCCGAATATGGCGGACAAGGCGTTAATTTTCATGACGGGCAGGGCCTTGTGTATTCACCGGCAACCATGTCCGGCGGCCTGGTAACGGCACACCCGGAATATTACGCGATGCTGGCCTTCAAGTACGGCAACAACGGAGGAAAAATAGTTCCCGTCGACACAGACAATCCGTCACAGTATAATTGTAACGCTTATGCCTGCGCAAATGTGGATGGCAGCTGGTCCGTGACCATCATAAACAAAGAAACAACCGATATATCATTCCGGTTGCAGTTAAGCAAGGCAACGGAAAACGTTGAAATAATGCGGCTTACCGCGCCTTCTGTTACTGCTGCATCAGGTGTAGAATTCGCCGGTAGTTCGCTCAGCAGTGACGGCAGTTTTAAACCAATACATATAGAACATGCCGCGGCTGGCAAAGATAACTTTACCGTCAATGTACCCGCAGTAAGTGCTGCTGTTTTAGTGATTCATTGAGGGCCCTGCCGCGCTATACCTCGGCCAGTTCGATCCATACCGGGGCATGATCGCTTGATTTTTCCCATCCGCGGACATTGCGGTCAACGCCTGCAGCAAGCAGGCGTTTGTCGATATGCGGGCTGAGCAGGAAATGGTCAATACGTAACCCTGCGTTACGACTGTAAGCATCGCGGAAGTAATCCCAAAAAGTATAGATCGTTTCGCTGGGATGAAGTTTGCGAATGGCGTCGGTCCAGCCCTGGTCAACAAGTGCTTTAAAAGCGGCACGGGTTTCAGGCCTGAATAAGGCATCGTTCACCCAGCGTTCCGGCTTATAGGCGTCCAGTTCGGTGGGCATCACGTTATAATCACCGGTCAGTACCACGGGTTTGTCAGCTGCCAGCAGGCCAGCAGCATGCGCTGTGAGGCGATCGAACCAGCCTAGTTTATAGTCGAATTTTGGGCCGGGAGCCGGATTTCCGTTAGGCAGATACAATCCGCCGATAATAATACCGTCAACAAGCGCTTCAATATATCGGCTATGACTATCCTCCGGATCTCCCGGCAGCACCCGTCTTAATTCCTGGATCTGGCGGTCGCGTGCCAGAATGGCGACGCCGTTCCAGCTTTTTTGTCCATGCCATATCGCATTGTAACCGGCATCATTAATGGCTTTTTCAGGAAAATTCTCCTGGGGTGCTTTCAGTTCCTGCAGGCATACGACATCAGGTGCCGTTTCGCTGAGCCAGCGGAGCAACACCGGCAGCCGCCCGTTGACTCCGTTCACATTGTAGGTTGCTATTCTCATGATAAAATGGATTCCACCCGCTAATTTAAACAAAACCAATTCACTCCTGGCCTGCCAGGGCCTTGATGTCCTTTATCTCCAGTATATTTTTTGAATAGCCCTTTGTAACGGTATTGATCATGGCTACCGCCACCGCGCGCAGCGTACTAACCCTTCCGGGCATAATTGCGCGCAGCAGGGGGTATAAAGGGCCAATATACCGGTAATAGCTTTTGACATTTTTTTGCCCTTCAGTGGCCTTCATAAAGCCGGGCCGGAAATTGTATACGCTTTTGAACGGCAGTTTGCTCAGGTCATTCTCGGTTTGTCCTTTAACGCGCGCCCACATGATCCTGCCTTTTTCTGTGCTGTCGGTCATTGCCCCTGAAACATAGTCAAACACCATATTTTTATTGAGCTCTGCCAGTGTGCGGGCAAAATTCAAGGTCAGGTCATAGGTAATACGGCGGAACTGGGGCTCGCTGAGGCCAACAGAACTTATCCCGGCGCAGAAAAAGCAGGCATTGTAACCCGTCAGCTGCGATTTTGCCGCTTCCAGATCAAACAGATCGGGAACGATCAGTTCGCTAAGTTTTGGATGCCGGAGGTCATACGGTCTTCGGTTTACCATAAGCACCTTCTCCACATCGGGATGTCCGAGACACTCGAAAAGTACGCCTTCTCCTACCATGCCGGTAACGCCAGTAATAATAACACTGATTTTCATAGGTTCAGAAAATATAAAGATAGTGGGAATATTTTTAATTGCCAGTCATGCCCCCCGTTCAGGCTTTATTCATCATCACATAAAAATAGACTTCCGTTCTTGCCGAAAAGCCCAGGTTCTGGTAAAGACTGATTGCGCGCAGATTATCATGACGCACATGCAGAAAGGGGACCTCTGATGCTTGTCTGATCCTGTGCAACTGGTTTAGCAGCAGCTGGCGGGCATAGCCCTTGCCGGTGTGATCAGGATGTGTACATACTGCACTTATTTCGGCGTGCCCAAATGCATAAAGACGCTGGCCCGCCATCGCCACGAGCTGCTGCTGCTCAAACACACCATAATAGTGGCCGAATTCGATGGTGCGTGAAGCGAAGGGACCGGGATTGGTTAGTTTGGTAAGTTCCAGCATCTGCGGGACATGCTCCCGGGTCAGGGGCACCAGCGCAATATTCAGCGCTTCCGGCGGATCTGAAGCCACATGTACCATTTGCAGGCCCTTTATGCAGTTGAGCACCCGCCAGGGAGCGGGAATATCCATTTCCACAGGCGTCACAAACAGGATGGGGCCAGCGTGAGCAAGCTGCTCAGCCAGGAGTTTAAAATTTTCCGGGGTATTTTCCGCCATAGCGGCAAAGGGCGAAACGTCTTTGTCAAAATGCCTGATTGGTCCAAAGCCTGACGCCAGGCGCTTATTGCCCGAGATGAGCGCGTTCCATGCCGGATTATCCAATACGTGTTTCATCGGGCAAACCTAAAAAAAAGCGTTTACAATGTATGGAAAGGGGGGAGTCTAATTATTCTTCAGGCCTATTTCATGGTGCACGTAATCGGTCAGGATCTCATTGTTCATAAAAAAATCAATTCCGAATATGGTGCGCGTATCCCCCGTGTCATTGGGGTTTTGTACAGCAGTTAAATTGCCGGTGCTGGTGGTAACATAACTGTAACGAAAACCCATATTAGTAACAATGGTGACCGTTGTGTCAGGAGGAAGCTGGCCCGTACTGGTAGTGGCAAGCTTGTTTGCAATGGTCGAAATCTGTGGGGTGCCCGTATCAAATAAAACTTCTGCGTCAATGGTCTGCCCGCTGTAAGTGATCGTGGATGGAATATTGGAGGAGTACCCGCCCGGACTGATCGCCTTAAGCTGGTGAATAACAAAGCCAGAGGATGTCAAATCGTTTGATGTAAGACCTATGGTGAGCAAGTCAGCCACAAAATTACCCGTTCCGGTAAAATAGGCGCTGGGTAAAACCGCTAGCCTGAAGCCGCTGGTAAGCCCCGGGCTATTATTAAAGTAGGCCAGCGGGCTGGCAATCGACGTATTGGCATAACTTGTTCCGGGTCCTACGCCAAAGACGTCCAGTGAGTGATTGACGGTTACTTCCACGTTATTGGTGACCACTTTGTAGTATACGAATAGGGGCACCCTGGTAGCGCTTGTTTTGCCGCTCTGGTCGCCGATGGTGACCGGTGCATAGGCAAGATTGCCATACTCTACCGTCAGATTTTGTTGGTTACCATAGCTTATTGTGCCAACGCGGGACGTGATCGTAATGCCGTTTACGACGACTGAATCGCCGCTGAACTGTATGCCCGTGCTGGTTAACATGGAAGCGGGTACCACGCCATGCGCATCCAGGGTCATGCCCGAGGAGCCCGTATCAAACACGCTAAAGTAATTTACCGCCAGCGTGCCGACCTTTGTAACGGGAACAAATACCCTTTTGCCGCTATCCGTTCCATATGCATATAGACCAATAGTTATCGGGTTTGCAGTCGGTTGGGTCTCGTTTTTTTTTGAACAAGACTCGGCTACTATTACCAGGGTGGTCCAGCAGCATAGCCACAGTAATTTTTTTTTCATATTGGAGCCCATTAAATACAAACAGTAACTATTGGAATAGGCCTCCTTTATGTAACGGAAATATTGTTGCAAAAGTTTTCCATTTGATAAATGTTGCCGCCAGAATTGCTTATCATTTGTACTTTTGCCTTGTGGCTGTCCCGACTAAGAAATCTCCCGTAAAAAAACCCCAGGCAAAGAAGGCTCAGCCTAAGCAGAAAAAAAATAAGGGCTGGCCCATTCAGTTAAAACTGGTCCTGGCAGGAATTCTGCTGGTCCTATTATCACCCTTTTATTACGGATATGTACTGCGGGTATTTTCATCTGCCTTGCGCTGGGTGGGGGATATTGGCGGCAATTCGCATTACCGAACCTACCAGAGTTTTAATATCCGTATCCCGGATAAATATTCGATCCATGGAATTGATGTCTCCTATGCCCAGGGTAAAATAGACTGGCAAAGAGTTAAGTTGATGCAGGACGATAGCGTACGGATCAATTTTGCCTTTATTAAGGCAACGGAGGGGATTTTATCGGTGGACCCCTATTTTCAGCGCAACTGGCGCGAAGCGCCGAAGGCGGGTATCGTCTGCGGGGCCTATCACTACTTTAAGCCATCCAAAAGCGGCCGATGGCAGGCGAAATTTTTCCTGCAAACGGTAAAAATTGAAAAAGGGGATCTTCCCCTGGTAGTTGATATTGAAGAACTAAACGGCATTGCTCCCGCTAAAATGCGCCAGGAACTGAAAGAGTTTTTAACTTATGTCCAGGCGCGTTCAGGTACCAGGCCCATTATCTATTCAGGGATCAGTTTTTATCAGGATTACCTTGCCGGATATTTCAGCGGTTATACTTTATGGATTGCGCAATATCATCATGCAGAGTTAAAAACGGATAGCCAAACCAACTGGCTCTTCTGGCAGCATTCGGACAGAGCTACGGTCAGCGGCATTAATCATGTTGTTGATTTTGATGCATTCAATGGCGACAGTGCAGCCTTTAGGAAACTTTTGATCCAATAACGGTTATCGTCCATTCTTCTTTTCGGGTTGAGACGGCGCGCAATTTTTGGGCATCGGATTTTTTTTCAAAAAAATTTGCGCAACCGAAAGGTTGCATTTATATTTGCAACCAAAAGGTTTCATATACAATGAGAAGAGATGTGTTTCAGGCAATTGCCGATCCGACCCGCAGAGAGATTTTAGGGATGATAGCGCACAAGTCGCTTAACATAAATTCGGTAACGGAGAATTTTGATGTGAGCAGGGCGGCCATCTACAAACACATGAAGATACTGGCCGAATGCGGTTTGCTTGAAATCAAACAACAGGGGCGTGAACGGTTTTGCGAAGGCCGCCTGGAGAAATTGAATGAAGTGTCTGATTGGGTAGAGCAGTACAGGCAGTTTTGGGAAGTGAGATTTGACTCGCTGGATAGTTACCTCAAAGAGTTGCAGTCAAAGAATAAAAAACATGGAAGAAAAAAGTAAGCTGGTTATTACCAGGGTTTTCGACGCGCCGCGACAGCTGGTATTTAAAGCATGGAGCCAGGCCGAGCGCCTTGCGCAATGGTGGGGGCCGAAAGGATGCAGTATTGAAGTAAGCAGGCTGGACTTTCGGCCGGGTGGCGAATTCCATTATCGTATGGGTACGCCGGATGGAGGCGAAATGTGGGGCAAATTTATTTACCGCGAGATTGCCGAACCGGAAAAGATCGTTTTTGTCAGTTCTTTCTCAGACCGGCAAGGTAATATTACCCGATCGCCATTCAGCCCCAGCTGGCCTTTACAGGTTCTCAATAACCTGACCTTAACCGAGCAGAACGGCAAAACGCTGCTTACACTCAGTGGTGGTCCCATTGGTGCAACGGAGGAAGAACAACAAACATTTGTTTCGTTTGTAGGATCAATGCAGCAGGGCTTTTCAGGTACGTTTGATCAACTGGCTGAATATCTCGCCGGGGTTCAGTTTGATAATCATTAAACCATAAAGGAGGAGTTATGACACGCTTAAATGACGCCGATGTTGATATCAGGGACAGAGAACTGGTGCTGACCCGCACCTTTGACGCGCCAAGAAAACTGGTGTATAAAGTCTGGACCGATCCAAAACATATTACCAAATGGTGGGGGCCGCAGCACTTTACCGCTCCGGTATGCGAAGTTGATCTGCGGCCGGGCGGCGCTTACCGGTATGTGATGCGCTCACCGGATGGCATGGACTTTCCAGTTAGCGGCAAGTTTATCGAGATCGTCTCCGGTGAACGTCTTGTTTATTCGGATGATAGTTTTGAGCAGAAGGACATGTGGAAAACGCTGCTCGGTAAAAGCCTTCCTGATGTGGATTTTTCAACCATTCAATCCATCATCACCGTCACCTTTGAAGACGATGGCGATGGCACAAAACTCACGTTAATTACCCGGTTTGTATCTAACGAGGTCCGGGATGCTATGCTGCAAATGCAAATGGCCGAGGGTTGGACACAAAGCCTTGAAAAATTTGCAAAAGAATTGAAAGCCGCCTGAGTAAAATAGATTGGATTTTGCCGGGAATAACGCAAATCGCCTATATTTAGGACAGTATTAAAAATTAAACCTTTAAACCACTTTTATGAAAACAACGAAAATCCTTTATTGGGTGTTTACCTTACTGATCGTTGCCTTAATGTTATTTTCGGCTGCACGCACTTTCATGAATGACCCGAAGGGCGCCGAATTTGCCAGGCATATTGGTTATCCGCTTTATATATTCAAATTTCTTGCAGTAGCCAAAGTATTGGGCGTGATAGCGCTGCTGGTGCCTGGCTATCCGCGGTTAAAGGAATGGGCCTATGCAGGTTTGTTTTTCGACCTGGCAGGTGCTACCTATTCATTCATCGCTACCGGCGACCCGGTTGCCAGTTGGGCGCCAATGTTTATTTTCATTGCCATTTTACTGGGTTCCTATTTCTGTTACCATAAGAAATCAGGCCTGGTAACCATTTAGTATATTTTCATTAAAAATTGATATTGATCATGGTAGAGGTTTTTAGAACAAATGTCAGGCACAAAAGAAAGGCGAAAATGATTTTGGATATTTTGTCAAAGCAGTTTCCATTGTTCAATATCAATTTCGACCTGGAGGATTGCGATAAAGTGCTCAGGGTGGAGGGTAACCATATCCGGCGGGATAAAATTACCAGGTTGGTGGCCGAAAACGGTTATCAGTGTAATGTTTTAGAATAAATTGGGATAAAAATGTCAACAGTAATTTCGAAAGACGGTACTGTCATTGCATATGACCAGACCGGCAGCGGTTTTCCCGTGATATTGGTAGACGGCGCGCTTTGCAGCCGGGATTTCGGCCCGATGCCCAAACTTGCCAGATTACTTTCATCTGATTTTACGGTGATCAATTATGACCGGCGGGGAAGGAACGCCAGCGGAGACACCAAACCATATGCCCCGGAACGTGAAATTGAGGATATTGACGCACTAATTAAGGCCGCAGGGGGGCCGGTATTCCTTGTCGGATTTTCCTCCGGTGCGGCACTTGCACTCTCCGCCGCAGCCGCGGGCCTCCACATTGCAAAACTGGCTCTTTATGAGCCGCCATTTATGGTAGATGGCCAGGGGCACCATCCGCCTGGTGATTCCCTTGAACAACTCAAGCATATGATCTCCCAGGATCGCCGTGCCGACGCTGTGAAATTTTTTATGCACGATATGATAGGCCTTCCCGGCATAGCTATTTTTATGATGAAGCTGATGCCCATATGGCCGAAACTTAAAGCCGTTGCACACACGCTTCCCTATGATGTGGCTATTTTGGGCGATTTTTCGTTACCTGAAACCAAAGCGGCGTCGGTAAAAATACCCACCCTGATTTCCGGCGGTGATAAAAGCCAGATCACGCTGCAGCAGGCTGTTAGAAAGCTGGCCCAAATCATGCCAGACAATCAGCTCGAAATATTAAAAGGTCAAAACCATAACGTATCGGAGAAAGCGATCGCCCCGGTATTGACCGCTTTCTTCGAAAGCCAGGTTCCAGTTAAATAAGGTTAAATAATTGTTGCTGCAGGCTGCTTTCTTTAAATTTGTGAAAGTATGTATTTCCGAGCTTTGCTGATCGTTAGCGTATTAAGTCTTATGTCCTGCAGCGATGCTTGCGGACAAACCGGGAAATTGCAGCAAGGCATATTTTACAAGGCAGGTACTGACCTTCGCCTGGGTAGTGTCAAAATCTATAACAAACGCAGTTCGGCTGTTGCCAGATCAAATTTATTTGGAATGTTTGCCCTCCCCTCGGCACCGGGCGACACACTCGAATTCAGTCTTGATGGTTACCGTGATACGCAATTTGTAGTTACGGACCTCTCTGATAAGATTATCTTTCTCGGCGCGGCCAATTTATTACCCGAAGTGCTGATAAAGGAAAAGTCTATTGAAGCAGATCTGAATGAAGTCAAAAAAGGGTATAGGGAAAAAGGCGTCTTTTACACGGGCAGCCCGCATTATTATTACCTGCTTTTAAAACCAATGACCTTTATCTATGAGAATTTCAAAAGCGAAGTAAAAAATGCCCGCAAGTTTAAGCGATACGCAAACAGTGAACTTGCCTGGTACGAAATTGCTGCCCGGTTTAATGATCATTCCATAAAAAGCGTTGTTCCAATCAGGGACGACGAACTGGAAGATTTTGAATCATCCTACTGGCCATCGCTCGAACACATCCGCAAGTGGAACGATTACGATCTGGCTGGTTACATCATTCGCTCGTACAGGGAGTTTCTGGCGGCGCCCTGAGATGCCCAAAAGCCGGATGTTTTCGGGCGGAATTTCATTTTGCTCCGATTTGCCAAATTTTCAATTGCCCTGTGCCGCTATTTTCTAATTGATATTTATTGGGCTCCCTGCATTAGCGTAATTATTTGATTTATAAATTTCTGAACGATTTTGCGATCGCCGCGGTAGCAGCCCGGCGCCGGATTTATTGATTTAAAATAATTAAATTGCTTGTAATAAGTATATTAAATACATTTGCGCGCTTTTTAAGTAGCAATTGATATGAACCCCCATCTTAAAAAAGTTTCAGCAGCCGGCATGCTGATCACCCTCGGAATCATTTTTGGCGATATTGGTACATCCCCATTATACACATTTCAAACACTAATGCAGGAAGGCGGCACAGCCGACATAGATTTTGTCTTCGGGGCAATCTCATGCGTATTCTGGACGCTTACGCTTCAAACCACTTTTAAATATATTTTTATTACGCTGCAAGCAGATAACCATGGCGAAGGTGGCATATTTCTCACTATATGCTCTGGTGAGGCGTTATGGAAAATGGCTTGCTATACCGGCTATAATTGGTGCGGGTACTTTGCTTGCCGATGGTATAATTACTCCCCCTATTTCCGTTGCTTCGGCAATTGAAGGATTAGGTCAGGTGCCAAGATCTAGCCCATGTAATGATACCGGGCAGCTGGCTCATTATCGGCATTGTGATCGGTATCATTTTGCTGCTGTTCTTCTTTCAGCAATTCGGCACCAAGGTGGTAGGCGCAGCCTTTGGCCCGGTAATGCTGATATGGTTTTTAATGATAGGCACGCTTGGCATACTACAGGTTGCACATTTCCCATCTGTTTTAAAGGCATTAAATCCTTATTATGGTATACAGTATGCTTATTAGTCATCCGCACGGTTTCTGGCTTTTAGGTGCTGTGTTTTTGTGTACTACAGGAGCCGAAGCGCTTATATTCAGATCTTGGGCATTGCGGACGGAAAAACATCCAGATGACCTGGATATTTGTTAAGACTACCTTAGTGCTTAATTACCTGGGCCAGGGCGCATGGGTGCTGTCGCAACCAGTAAAGCCAGATTTTGGGTCATAAATCCTTTTTATGCTATCGTGCCGCATCATCTTTTTAATATCCAGCGTGATCATAGCTACTTTTGCTACCATTATTGCCAGCCAGGCATTGATAAGCGGTTCCTTTACGCTGATCAACGAAGCGATAAGTATGAATTTTTGGCCGCGCATCGCAGTAAAATACCCATCCAATATCCGCGGTCAAATTTATATCCCTGCATTAACTGGGTACTTTGTTTTGGTTGTATTGCTGTGATATCTATATTTCCAGACCTCATCGGCCATGACAGCCGCCTATGGATTTTCCATCACCATAGCGATGCTGATGACCACCATACTGATGTATTATTATATGCGCTATAAAAGGCATTGGCCAATATGGCTGGTTACTATTATACTTTGCGTATTTATTTCGGTAGAGTTTTCATTCTTTCTGGCAAACTCCGTTAAAATATTGAAACGATTATTCTTCCTGGTATTTGAATTCGGACTGATATTTACGATGTATGTATGGTTTAAAGCCCGTAAGATCAATAATCGCTTTCTGCATTTTATCGATCTGAAAGATCAAATACCTCTGCTAAATGCATTAAGTGCCGATCAAGGTGTATCTAAATATGCTACACATTTGATTTATCTTACCAAGGCCAATAACAGCAAGCAAATTGAGCAAAAAATAATGTATTCCATTTTGAGCCGAAAGCCCAAACGTGCCGATGTTTATTGGTTTTTACATATTGAACGCACCGATGATCCTTATACTATGGAATACAGTGTTGAGGAAATTGAAGCCGGAAAAGTGATAAGGGTAGAGTTTCGTTTGGGATTCAGGATACAGCCCCGGGTAAATGTATTGTTCAGAAAGGTGGTTGAAGACATGGTTGCCCGCAATGAGATCGATATTTTCAGCCGCTATGAATCACTAAAGAAATTCAACATGGCAGCCGATTTCCAGTTTGTGATTATGGAGAAATTCCTTTCGTATAATAATGAATTCAACATTAGCGAAGGTTTATATTAAACAGCTATTTCGCCATTAAAAAGCTGGCGCAAACCGAAGCCAAAGCCTTTGGATTGGATACCAGCGAAACACGTGTCGAGAAAATTCCTTTGATTGTTAAACCGGTAAGCAATATCATGCTCAAGCGTGTTGATCCGGTGCACGCCTACAAGAGCGACGCTTTCTAGCTAGCCTCGATTTGGCTGTTAACAGGGCTGTTTGATTTCCGGACAGCCCTGTTTTTGTTTTCGGGCCATTTTATAAACCATCCGAAAACCAAATCCGTATAAATCTGTTTTAGGTAACATGACTCAAAACGTTTATT
>CAVWSO010000006.1:0-448547 GCA_963757615.1 uncultured Sphingobacteriaceae bacterium | reverse complement strand
TTCAACTTCGGCGCTCTGCTCGATTTTAGAAATCGGCCTGTTGACTAATTCCCAATTCCGAAGCAAGTGCCTCCTGTTTTATGCCAATTCCCGAATCCTTGATTTTCCGTCCGAGGTGTAAATGTTTCTGCCATAATTCAAATGTATAGAGTTAACGTAAATATACCAAACAACTTACAGTTTGTAAAATACAAATGGGAGCAGAAAAAGCATCAACAACCATACGGTTTAGGTGGCCAGCTTATATGTATGACGTTATTAAATACAGGAGAAATTAAGCCAATACAAAGTGTGCCTCCGACCGTGAATAATTGGCTATTGGGGGAATTATTTATTGATCTCTTTCCAGAGCAGATCTTTTAGCTCATCAATTCCCTTTCGAGCAACAGAGGAAATAAATACCGATGGAACGCCTTTGGGCAGTTCTTTCGACATCTCCTTTTCCAGCTCATTGTCCAGCATATCCGATTTGGTAACGGCCAGCACGCGGGGCTTGTGGATCAGTTCGGGATTATATTCTTTAGTTCGTGGAGCAGTATCTGGTATTCTTCTTTTATGGTGCGGCTGGTATCAGCAGGAACCATAAACAACAATACCGAATTACGCTCGATATGACGTAAGAAACGAAAGCCAAGCCTTTGCCCTGCGATGCCCCTTCGATGATACCGGGAATATCAGCCATTACAAACGATTTGCCGCCGCGGTAAGCAACTATACCCAGGTTGGGCACAATGTAGTAAAGGCATAATCAGCGATCTCAGGCTTAGCAGCCGACACCACCGAAAGCAATGTTGATTTACCGGCATTCGGAAATCCTACCAGACCAACATCGGCCAGTAATTTAAGTTCCAGTATATTCCATTCTTCTTTGCCGTCCTCGCCGGGTTGGGCAAAGCGCGGGGTTTGCTGGGTTGATGTTTTAAAATGCCAGTTGCCCAAGCCGCCCCGGCCACCAGGTGTTAATATTTTGGTTTCGCCGTCCTGGGTTATCTCAAATAATATCTCGCCGGTTTCAGCATTTTTGGCGATAGTACCCAGTGGCACTTCCAGTATTTCATCCTGGCCTGTTTTACCGGTTTTTAGTGAGCTTCCGCCCGAGTCGCCATCGCCTGCAATCACGTGTTTACGAAATTTAAGGTGCAGCAAGGTCCACAACTGGGCATTGCCTTTAACAATCACATGGCCGCCGCGACCGCCGTCGCCGCCGTCAGGGCCGCCTTTTGAAGTAAATTTATCACGATGTAAATGCGCAGAACCTGCCCCTCCGTGACCCGAACGGCAGCATATCTTCACATAATCAACAAAATTGGAACCCTGAGACATTTTTGTATTTCGGAATTCGGAATTTAGATTTCGGATGTATCTTAGTTAGCTATTATAATCCTCGAAATCCGAAATCTTTGAATTTACAATAAGCTTCTATTACAGCACTGATCGAATCAAATATTTCGTCTTTCGATCCGATACCATTAACGCTTTTAAATTTATTTTGGTTTTTATAGAATCCAGCAACAGGTGCGGTTTTATCATTATATTCTTTTATTCGCTTACGGATCACTTCCGGATTGGCATCATCTGGCCGGCCCGATTCTTTACCACGTAACAATAAACGGTGTTCCAGTTCAGTATCATTCACTTCAAGCGCTATCATACCTGATATCGGCGCATTCTTGCTTTCTAAGCAGTTCATCCAAAGCTTCTGCCTGTGCTACCGTACGCGGAAAACCATCAAAAATAAATCCTTTGGCATCTTTGTTGGCATCCAGCTTATGGCTGATCATGCCGATCACCACTTGATCGGGAACCAATATACCCTGATCCATCAGCTTTTTTGCTTCCAAACCTAATGCTGTTCCCTGCGAAATTTCACCACGCAGCAGATCGCCGGTTGAAAGATGTATCAAACCATATTTTTCAATAAGTTTTTGTGACTGTGTACCTTTTCCGGCCCCGGGAGGACCAAACAAAACCAAATTTAGCATGTTTGTTGGTTAAATTTAAAAAGCCTCTTCGGTACAATACAGAAAGGCTTAACATTCTTTGTGCACTTGAAGGGAGTCGAACCCCTAACCTTCTGATCCGTAGTCAGATGCTCTATCCAATTGAGCTACAAGTGCCTTTTTTAACGGACTGCAAAAATAGGATTTCTTTTCAATCCCCTAATAATATTTTTTAAAATTACTTTACTGCTTCGCGCAATTGCATTAAAATCGGGCAGGTCGGTAGCCACTTCAAGCACCTCGGCATAAATGATATTTTGATCTTCATCAATAACAAAAGCAGCACGTTTGGATACGCCTTTCAGCCCGAAAATAAATTCTTCATAAATAGCGCCATAAGCCGTTGAAACCTCTTTATTAAAATCGGATAGCAAATCAAACTGGTAATTATTTTCCTGCTTTAAACTTTGCAAGTGTAAAAGGCGAATCAACAGATATGGCCAATATCTGCGCATTCAGGCCATCATAATAACCAAAATTATCGCGCATGGTGCATAACTGGGTAGTGCATACGCCGGTAAAAGCCACGGGAAAAAATGAAGTACCACTTTTTTCCTTTAAAATCGGATAAGGATACTTCTTTCCTTTCGGAAGATACTAAAGTAAACTGCGGGGCCGGCTGGCCGGGCTGAATTGTCATAAATATTTTTTGCTGCAAAGTAATAACAAATATCCGGGAAAATGACCCTAGGCGTTCGGACCGGCGTTACTTGTGAAAGATTGGACGGGACTCAATTCATGTTTTTCAGGCCGCAAGACGCACTTGAATTGCCGATATTCGAATTCCCGTTATTTTTGTTAAATTTATATTTAAAAACTGCCCTGTACTAAGTCCTTGCCCTTTGTTTAAATAATCAAAAAGATTAGAAAAAAGAGAATTTGACGTGCGGCAATGTGTAATTTCGCAACGCAAAACACGGGAAAATCGACGAGCCACAGGTTTCGACAAAATGAATAGAATTCGCATAAAAAATTTCGGTCCCATAAAAAAGGGCTACACAAATCATGACGGCTGGATGACCATCAAAAACGTATCTGTTTTTATCGGCACCGAAGGCTCCGGCAAAAGTACAGTCGCGAAACTGATTTCGACGATGAGTTGGATCGAAAAAGCATTTGTTCGGGGTGACTTTGGAATAAATAAATTGACTGAAAGCCTTTTCAAGCGGCATGTCTCCTATCAAAATATTGGCTCTTATTTTAATGAAGATTCAATTATTGAATACGAGGGATTGGCCTATTTCATATCTTATAAAAAAGGCCAAATTTCTATAGAAGAAAATAAGAACAATGGGTACTCATTCCCAAAAATCATGTACGTTCCGTCTGAAAGGAATCTTGTGAGTGTGGTGCGCAATGTTAATGATCTTAAGGGGCTACCAAGCACGTTATATACATTTTCCGACGAATATGACAAGGCGGTTGATAATCTAAAGGGATTTCTGGACCTTCCAATCAATGGAAGCAAATTTGAATATCAAAAATTGAACAAATACGCATCCATTGTTGGAGTTGACTATAAAATATCGCTTTCAGAAGCTTCGAGCGGATTCCAATCGTTCGTGCCCTTATTTGTTGTAAGTAATTACTTGGCAGGTTCACTTGGGAGCAAAAGAGATAACGCTAAGCGGGAGATCAGCATCAATGAGGAACGCAGAATCCGGCGCGATATAGAACAAATCCTTGCAAACCCTAATATATCGGAAGATGTTAAAAAAGTTTCCCTGGAAATATTATCTTCTAAACTTAATTACTCGGCGTTTATCAATATCGTTGAAGAACCCGAGCAGAATCTTTTTCCGTCTTCGCAACACGAAATTATAAATAGCCTAATTCGTATCAAAAATTCAAACATCAATAACAAACTTGTCCTAACAACGCATAGTCCATATATCATTAATTATCTAAGCGTCGCTATCCAAGGAGGAAGCCTAATGAAACATGGACTTCAAAAAGGGCAACTAAATGATTTAAATTCAGTCGTACCCCAGGATGCCACGCTCCAATCTGATGAAATAGCCGTTTTCCAATTGAGTGAAAAAGAAGGTTCAATCTCAGACCTGCCGAACTTCGAAGGCATCCCATCGGATAAGAACTATTTGAATGAATTCCTGGCCAAAGGCAATCAACAGTTTGATAAATTATTGGAGATTGAGCAAGGGCTATGAGTGTCAGCTTTTTAACATCGACCTGCAGCGAGCCGGCGCGGGATGATATTGCATTCGGACTTTGCGATGATCAGAATGGCTCAAAGGCATATAGCGATGCCTCCGATGATTCGAAATGGGTCGCTCATGTTATTAATAAACAGGGACAACAAGTTGTTTTTACCCCAATTGATGCATGTATTATAGTCTTTAAATCAAATGGGAAGGACAAAGAAAGCACCTGTGATGGCATGCTAACTTCTCAAAGTTGTCTTTACTTGGTTGAACTAAAAGATTATAAAGGTGGTGGCGGCTGGAAATCGGTTGCCATCAGTCAATTGGAAAATACAATGAAGTTGCTTCTGCCAACCATGATCTAAGCCACTTTAAGTATAAGAAGGGTTTTGCCTGTAACAAAGGTTCTAAATCTTTCCAGGTATTGGACAATGAACAAAACCTTCGTTTCTTCAGAACCTATGGGTTCCGCCTGGATTCCCAATCGGACATTGAAATTAAATAAGGACTCGTAGTGTGTTGAAATTTTGTGTAAGTAAAAAAGCGCCAAGGATGGTTACGATTGCAAATACAGGTTTTTTATCTCTTCAATGGAAAGTTTAGTAAACTTCACTATCTGTTCAAGCGGAATCCCCTCTTCTTTCTATTTCAATGGCTACGGCGACAAGTTATCAATTTACTTTTTTTCGGCCTGATCTAATAAATATTCTTCGATACCCATAGTTTTACTTCCTTCTGTTAATATAGCAATCTCTTTTTCAAATTTATGCATTAAATCCTGATAAGATTTGCTCAATTAATTTGGATGATGCCGCCCTCGTTTATCCTTAATTTTGATTCATGGGTTAATATTTCCATACAAAACCATTCCATTGTTTGTATAAGCCTTTGGCGACCTGAATTATTGCTTTTTCGTCAATACTCATCTGCTGTGCCGCTTCTTTGATACTTGAATATTCTTTTATCAGATTGCCATCCATGTCGTTCTGTGCCACCGGTTTGCATCTGGACAGATTTTTTTTCCAAAATGAGCGGTCAGCTGTTTTCAGATACGATGGCAGCACCCTGCCCCTGCTGACAGCACGCAATTGTTTTTCACTCTTGGTTACTAACGCCAGATTTTCAGGACGGTTATTATACCCATCGCCGTCTTTATTGATGACATAACCTCCATCCTGGCCGTAATCCAGCCGGTGATCAATAAAGGCTTTGTAAATAACCCTTCGGGTGTTGAAATAATAAACTGAATGTTCCACTGTTAACGTGACCCGCATATCAATGGAGGGCTCACCAGTCTTCAGGTTTCTGTTTTTTGCTACCGACTGACTTAGAATTCGTCTGACAAACTGCTGATAGAGCCGAGGATGCGGATAATACGGTCCAGAGATTTTACCCTGCCTAAATTTGAAGCTTGATAGGATCCTTCAAATCCGGGAATGTCTTTCCATACTTCACCTGGCATATCGGCCAGTGACTTATTTTGGTAGGGTAAAAGGGTACTTAAAAGTGCCATTGAAGCAAAATACAATCTCTTTTTGAAAATTATTCCGCCTCTTTGTTGGGACCTGGACTGGAACATAAATAAAAAAACCCGGCCATTTCGTGCCGGGATGTGTCTTAATGCGGGGTAATTAAACGGATTATTTCGTTTTCTTGGGCTTATTCTCCTTGTACCGTTTATCAGGTGTTCCATCTTTCTTTAAGTGAACTTTGTTTTCCTTGAAACGTTTGTCCGGTGTGCCATCCTTTTTAAGGTGCGCAGTTTTAGCTTGTGGTAAAGCGTAAGTTGAACCGATAACGCCGAAACTCATTACGGCGATCATTAAAACAGCTAAAAGTTTTTTCATGAATTTGTGATTTCGTTTCTGCAAGCTAAGTATTCAAAACAAAATTCGCAAATCCTGAGGATGAACTATCGCCCGAGACTCCGGCGATAATTGGAGCGCATGTATTCTTCAAAAAGGTATTCCTGCTGCCGCCTTCGCACCATCCGGCGGCGCGAGCGTGCATAGTATCCGATAAAAAAGGCCCATACGCCAAAGGCTACAATAAAACAGGCAAAAGGAGAATTACTTACAAGGCCTGCCCAGAGAGCGCCCGTTGAAATAAAAAATGTTAAAATGAGAAAGACAAAAGTTTTCATAATACAGCATAAAAATACTAATTTATTTAGCAATTAAAAAGGGTGATTTTTTTCTATAGGTGGTATGGCCCTGCTTCCCTTCCCGTCAGATTCGCTGACTGGCCTCGTTTCCGGCTCTTTCAAAATATACCATTATTAGCCCCGGATTGTTTGAGCTGGATGCAGTTAAAGAAACATAATTTCAACTCAGGCTATGATGCGGCATAACCGCCGTTGCTACCAGCCGTTTTGGTATCTACCTTCTCATTCTCGGCGCAAGGCTTTCCTGCTCGGCTTGTACATGAACAGCCGCCACTACTGGCGCTGCCTTAACTGCTGCCGGCTGATGGCCTGCTGCAGCTTTTTGGAGTGAGGAATAAAGGCCGTCTTTCGGTCCTATCTTAAACCGGGCCCCGCTGAGGATATCTTCGATTTGCGCGTTTTTGCCACGTCCCGCTTCGAGCACCTTGTATACGGTATTATTGTAGCTGATGACCTGCCCGGCAGCAAGCTTGGCATTATCCTGGGCTGGCGATGCTGTGCGTTCCAGCTCCCTCTTTTGCTCGATGCCCAGGACATAGTCAAAGATTTTCTGCGCATCGCGCGAAGCGACATGCAGCTCGAGCGGTTCGTTTTCAAGGACTCTGATCCAGGCATCCACGTAGGCTGCATGCTGGCCGAAGTGATGGCCGATCTGCAGCTCACTTCCAAGCATCAGTGAGGCGATCTCGGCACGGAGTTCCTCCCGCGCATACTCTTCGGATCCGTAGCCAGCTGACATATCCCGGCCCATCCTGGTCTCGTGTCCCGTCCAGTGCCCTAGTTCATGCAGTAGGGTAGCGTAGTACTGCCCGGCCGAATCAAACTGATTGCGGGATGGTACCTGGATAAGGTCCTGGCTAAGGTCATAAAATGCATCGTTACCGCCATGCGCCACTACAGCGCCGCTGGCAGTCAGAATATTCTCAGCCCTGGCGATCGGGAGCCAGCTTTGATCAGCCTGCTGCGCAGGTAAATGCTGCAAGGACGGAATGCCCCGGATCTGCTCGGCATTAAACACCCAGGCGTTCGTGATCAGGGGGGTATCCAGCTTGACCACGCGCGTCTGCGGTCTGCCGTTGTCGCCGATCAAACGCATTCCGTTTTCGTCGGTGAGGGGCTGTAGCTCGGTAGTTTTCACAAAGCTGATCAGGGTAGCCTTGGCGCCTGTTTCCACGGCCCAGTGATGATAGGAAGCTTGCTTCAGGGTCATCCAGCGGGGATCGTCCCTTCCCTGCATGGCGAGCCACAATGCGTTCATGCCGCGGTAATTCTTTCCCGTCGTGGGATTCAGGGGCAGCGTAAAATTACTTCCCGCCTCGCGCCAGGGTTTCTGAAAGGGCGAGGTGCCCGCCCGTAGTTCTTCGATTAGCTTTTCAGCGATCTGCTTATACAGTGGTTTGTAGTTCGTGTTCATGATTTTAAAATTTAATGGTCTGTTATCTGTGCTGCTTACCTGCCGAAAGGAGCAGATAGTAAAGAAATTTCAGGGGGTCGAGCCAGCGCCCCCGGTAGCTTATCCCCAGGTGCAGGTGCTCTGCTGTCACCCTGCCCGTTCCTCCACTGGTGCCGATCACCTGGCCTGGCTGAAGGCGCTCGCCCTGGATCACCCTAACAGCGGAAAGGTGCGCGTACAGGCTGGAGATTTCTTCTCCATGATCGATCCGGACGAAATTTCCCAATAGTGGATCCCGGCCCGTTTTTATTACGACGCCTGCTAGGATGCTTTGCACCGGCTGGTGGCGGGCTTCCAGGTCCACACCACTGTGAAACTGCCATTTGCCGGTCAAAGGATGAATGCGGAAGCCAAATGGGGAGGTGACGTGCATACGCTTTAGGGGTAAACTGATCGGGGTCTGCCCCGCGGCGCGGCTGCTTATTAGGAAAAGTATCAGCAGAAGTACGTGTCCGGAAGTGTAATGTCTATTCACCTGGCTTATCGGTGAGAAAACCGGATCTGCGTCTGCTGCTCGCTTTCGTGCCGGGGCTGAAGGCCCAGGCTCTTTTCGAGTGAGACCATCGCCAGCTCCCTCACAGCGGGGCTCGCTGCGGCTAGCTCAAGTGCGGCGCGCGTGCTTCGGTCGTTACCGTAGTCCAGCAGCAGGCTGACCTGGAAAAGCGCCTTAAACTCTGCTGCGCTGAGGCTTTTTGCCTGGCTGATAACCTGGAGATAGACTTCCTTGGGCCTTTTAAGTGTTAGCAGCGCATCTGCGCCATAAAGGGCCAGCGGACCGGTGCCGAACGACACAAAAATGTCGTCCCTTTCCAGGTTCACCGAGGCTATAATGCCTATCTGACCCTGCCGTTGGGCAGGATCGTTCCCCAGCTCGGGGTGCACGAGCACGGGCTGCCCAATAATTGGGTTTGTTTGAAAATTGTCCATGATATAGGGTTTTGATTAATGGGCCGGACCGCCCATTGTAGCTTTGGGCGGTTCGGGCGGGGCCGGCGGATTGTAGCGGCCGACGACCAGGTCGATCTGGCGGGTGATGCGGTTAAAGTTATCCTTGAGGATCTGCTCCTTTTTATCCTCAAAGTCGTAATACAGCGGCAGCTCGCGATAACTGCTTTCCTCAGCGGTAATAGCCTTCAAATCCAGGTTGACCCGGCAGCTAATAGCCGAGGTATCAAATTTGCCGGTATAAGGTCTCCCGGGCTCCTGCTGCAACCAGGCCAACCAGCTCTCCGGAATTCAGTGAAGCGATCTTTCCTGCCGGCACGAGCGTTTCGAGCTTTTCGTTAAAAGAGGACGACGTCTTATTGCGGTCCACCGACAGGCTTTCGCCGGGCTGTTTGGATTTTCCGAGCAGGCGCTCGATCCATTCGAGTGTCTCTTTATTGCGCACCGAGCCGCATAGTACGTTGGCTACAACCGACGTGATGGTCGCTGCAGTCTCCTTCCCGTATTGCTGATTGAACTGCGGAAGCTCCTGCAAGGCCCAGCAGTACGGCTACCTGGTTGCTGCGCGCCGTAGCTACCAGATTTTCGACCTTATGGACAAAGAGCGTGGGCACCTCGTCAATGATCAGCGCCGAAGGCAGGTTGCCCTTGCAGTTAATTAGCTTGGTCAGCCGGTTGAGCACGATCGAGTAGCAGGCGGAATTTATATTCTGCGTACTAGGGTCATTGGCCAGCACGAGCATACCTGGAGCTCTCCCTCGATGAGATCTTCAGATTGAAATCGTCTCCCGAAAAAACCCAGTAGTTTTCCTTGGTGGCCAGGCGCGAGACAAAGATCTTCAGCGTACCCACCTGCCCTTCGAGCTGATCGAAAGCCCTGGACTTATAGGCGGTCATAAAGGGCGAGAGCAGCGAACGCAGTTCCGGCTCGGAGACCAGCGTATTAAATATTTCCTCATAAGAGCGGTTGAGTAGTGCCAGCACATGCGGAAAGCTGCAGAACTGCCCGCCTTCAAACCGGGCAAGAAAATAAATGCAGGCTGTAAGGAAGTTGATGGCGCTCTGGGTAAAAAACTGATCGCTGCCGCCCGAGCGGTCACCCTTCTTCATGGCCTCGACCAGGCCTTCAGCGGTTTCTGCTGCCTCGGCCAGCGTCTGGATATAGTCCGAGCGCCAGGGATTGATCCGCCGGCTTCGCTCCACCTGGTCAAGGTTGATCACGTGGAAGCTGAAATCCTGGAGCTTCCCCTGCTGCTTTGCCAGTAGGTAATGATAGTAAGCAATCCGGGCAAGGTCGGGAAATTTGAAGTCATACAGGCAAATGGCAAAGCCCTTGCTTATGAGCTGACGGATAAAAGGCCCTACGACCGAAAAGGTTTTACCCGAGCCGGGCGTGCCGATCAGCAGCGTCCCCCGGAAGGGATTGACCAGGTTGATCCAGCCGTTCCACACCCTTTTACCATAGTAGAACTGCATGGGAATGTTAACCGAATAGGGCGTCAGTTCGGCAGCTGTCGGCTGCATAAAGCTTTCCCCTTCCACGTTCCATTTGTCCTTGCCCAGATTGCTTTTGATCATCTTGGAGACATTGTCCAGGGCAATGCTGGTCAGGATTGCCCCCGCGAGCGAGGTGACCATATAGATCAGATTATACCAGCTTGTATAGGCAAAGGCTTCGGCAGAGAGCTGGTTCACAAATAAAATCCCTGAGAAAAACAAGCAGATTCCCAGCGTAAGCGGGTAAATGATATGCCTTTGGGGATCCAGGTCGGGCTTCTTTTTGGAAAGTGTACCCACGCTGACTAGTAACATGATCAAAAGGGTGAACAGTTTGCTATAGATCAGCTGCCGGTAGATGACAACCCGGCTCAGCCTGAGCCAAAAGACCCCGAATATGCCCCAGAAAGGTGCCGTCGGGTAGACAAAGACGATCGCCTCGAGCATGACCGAGAAATAGATCGCGTAGCGCAGAAAGCCGTGCAGCCTTTGCTGCTCGCGTGTTTCTTCCATAAAGCTTTGGATAGTTTTTCTAAGGTGTTACCGCAGCGCTCCGGCAAGCCCGTCCGCGGCAAGGATCTCCCGGCAGGGTACTTTTAGGGTGACCACCCTTCCGGAAATCTGTTTTTCGCTGAGCGTAGCGGTAAGAACCTTACCGCCTGTAAAGGAGAATTGCTTAAACACGAAAATATCACGGTAATGCTTTTTAAATGGCGCGGCGCCACTCAGCACAAATTCCGGGCTAACAGCCATTGACTGGACATTGGTGGCAGTATTGATCTTGCTGTCCTCGATGGCAAAGCGTATGCTCTGGGTCTGGAAGGCCAGCTTGCTGCGGTTTTCGAATCCCAGGTCCAGGAATATGTAGCCATTCAAGCTATAAATATGATTGAGCGAGGCCTCCATGCCGGAGGCTTTCGTTCGCCTGCGGGCCCGCTGCGGTTTGGCGGCAATCAGGTCCGTTGCCAGCTGGCGCAGCTGCGCGGTTGAAAGTGCCTCGCCCGGAAAATCAAATGGGCAGGTCTGACCGGGCAGGATATTGATCTGGGTTTCCAGAGCGTTCCCCCGCTGCCCTGCCGGGCAGGGAACCAGATGATACTGGGCAATGAAGCCGGCCGTGATGATGGTTACCACCCCCTCCTTTTTCCGCGCCGCGCGGCAGGGAATCCGCCCTGTATTTTATTCTGAGGATATTTTCCAGCGGCAGATCGCCTGCAATGGCTGAACTGGAAAAATCAACGTAACGTATGGGCTCGGGTGAAACGAAATGTACGGTCAGCCCGGGGCGCAGATAAACCACCGGCAGCTGGCTGGCAGGCCTGCCCGCAGCTATTGGCCCCTGCTGGGCCAGTGCGGAAAGCGCGAGGTAAAGCATCGCGCTGAGCAAAAGAATGTATTTTTTCATGTCTGTAGGATTTTATTGTGCCACCTTGGTGGCGTGCTGGTCAACCAGGTAGATGTAGGAATTAAATTTTATGCGCGCCTTATTTTTCCGGATCGCTGAAGCAATGGCCGAAGAAGCCGACTCGAAGACCTTTCCGGCAGTGCTCATCACAAACTGGCTTCCCTGAGACGCGTTACCATCAATGGAAACGCCCTGCATACTGCTTGAGCCCAGATCCCGGGTGAAATCGCGAAAACGCGAATCGGGTACATACAGCCCCTCCAGGCCATCCAGGTCATAGACCTGGAGATTTACAGGAAGAAAATCCCCCTGGTAAAACAGCGAGTGAACGGCTAACGTCACGCGCTGTGCGGAAAAGCCGCTTAGGGTGGCATATAGGCAGGTACCGCTTTTAATCAGGGTCCCTCCTGCCCGGATATCACTCAGCAGCCGCAGACGAATGCGTGAGCCGGCGTATCCGGTAATTTCCTCGTCGATGGCTGCCATAATAGGCTCCTGGTCATTTCCCTTTGGCTGCAGCGTACTAAACTCGCCCCCAGGGCTGCTGCCGGCTTTTTCAACCGCAAGCTCAGCGTGCTGGCTGCGAAGCTGCTCGGATTTAGAGCGCTGCGCCCGCTGGCGCGCCTGGGCGGCGAGCGCAGGGTCACTAGCCTGGCGCATGCTGTCCATATAGGCCATCTGCTGCCTGAATATCTGCATGGGATCGCGCTGGGCCGCTGGGGGTTCTATAGCATCGTTTCCAGCGGGCGCTTTATCCTTTCCGGCTGCAAGTCTGGCGATCGCTGACTCAAGGTCGTCTGCCTTGTCACCCCCGCGCATGCGGGGCAAATGAATCCGGGCAGCTGGCACAGGCGGATAATAGTGCGTTTTAGCCATTGCGGGGCCAGCGTCGCTGCGCGTCGCCTTTACCATTACTGCCGGTGGCTGCTGGGCCGCCGCTCGGACCGCTGAATCTACGCTTAGCGGAGCAAGTGCCGACTGACCGTCCGCTTGCTTATAGATGGCGAAGGCGTCCATCTTGTCTATGAGTGACTTCTTTTTCACTTCCGGCGAGACATCAGCGACAGAGGATTTTATGTTACTCTTGGAACGGACCTGGCTCACCGCGCTGGGACTTGCCTCCGTTATGGTAAAGAAAAAACACCAGGCAGATGAGCGGCAGCGCCGCCAGTGGCACCAGGTATTTGGGTTGTTTAATATTGATCTTCATGGTTTTTGGTGTATTAGCTTATTCAATTGCTCGAGGCGCCTGAGGGCGCCGAGCAGCTTTGCGCTGTCCGCCCCGCTGAGCTTCTTTTTTGTCAGCAGGCTGTCTGCCTCGGCTTTTACCTGCAGAGCCTGCCTTAGGGCGCTAGCCGTTTCAAGCAGCCTCTGGGCTGAGGTATACTCCGGGAGGCCCGTCCTGCGGGTTTGCGTCGTATGCGGTCTTTCAATCTGCCGTGCTCCAAATCCGGGTCTTACTTTAAGAAAAAGGCCGGTTGAAAGGATAATCGCAAGCAGCATCGCTGCCAGTATCAGTTTGGGATAACGCCGGCAGGCGCGCCTCCAAGGCCCGGCCCGTGCGGCTCAGATAAGGGGCAAACAGCACAGCAAGTTCCCTTGCCAGGCTGGCCCCCTTAGCCCGTTTAGAGGTTATTTTTCTGAACATATTCCAGGTCTTTATTTTCAAGTGTTTTCCAGCCAGTAATCAGTACCCCATGTGGATTGTTCTCGCTGCGGGGGATATCACGCAGATACCCTTCGGTAACGAGCGAGCGGACGACTGTCGCACTGCGCCGTTCGATCCGGAGCTTACCGTAGTAGCGGAAATATTTGCGCGCCAGGTCCAGCGCAATGGAGTCCGTCTGGAGCGTGAGCACCGAACTGCTCGAAAGGATGGAGTTAAAATAGCCGTTCTCCTTCAGATCATTATACTGACTTGCTCCGGACTCATCAACCAGGTACATGGCCTTTTTCATCTGGTACTCGATGTATTTATTATCCGGCGTAAGCGTGAAGAACAGCGAGTGAAACAGCTCGATATCCGCCCGGTATTCAACAGGCCTGTTCACCATCATGTCGGTCTGGCAGGCCATCACGGGAACGTTGCCCGCCAGGATATAGATATTTTTCCTGGACTGCTGTACCTGGCGGTAGGCGTAGCTGCAGGTGGCGATCGAGATCGCAACGGCGGCTAACCAGGCTGCCCGCACTAACGGCCGAGGCAAGACGGATCTTGTCTTCGATATTTTTGATAATCATATGTTTTCCTCCTTTTTAAATCATGGATGCGCCGGCTAATAGAGCACGCGTTCTGGGCGCTTTGCCCGAAGGTGGAAGCGGCCGAACCGATCCCAGCTGTGTTGACGATCCAGGTGGAGATGCTCGGAACGGTAAACATGCAGATGGCGCCGATAAAGAAAACGATGATGACCGTTCCGAAAGACAGCATGCCGTTGGAGGCAAACCAGGCCAGTTTGGCTCAGGTCGGCGCTGGCGCCATTCTGACCCACCAGTACCTGGTAACGGCTGATCTCGGACTGCAGGGCATACTCCTGCATCAGGGCGCACAGGTACATCACCAGGTAGGCAATTCCCGAATACAGGTTCACCGAGATAAAGCGCGCGACCCAGGTCGCAAAGCTTTCCCGGAAAGCGGGCAGGATACTTACTGCGACGGAAAACGGGCCCAAGAATAACCAGGACCGAAGAATAAATGATCTGGATCATGAAAACGATATAGACGGCGATGCGCAGCACCCATATCCCAAGCAGCTCGAGCAGCTGGGTAAACAGCAGCTGCATGCCGATCGTGAGCCGGTTCTTGAGTTCCAGCACGGGCGAGATCACTTCCGAAATACCCTGCTTGAGCGGTGCTGGTGACCGAGTCCCAGGCCTGACCGTACCAGGTGTCGCTCTCCTTTGCGGCAACTTCGGTCTGCGCCTGAAAGGTGATCAGCGAATTGGCAACAGCCAGCATAAGCCCGGAGCGCTGGTAGCGCAAATCGTCTACATTGGTCTGCTCGCTTTCGAACATCTGCTCGGTCTGGGCGGCGACAAGATCTGTGGGAAAGGCCACCATCTTAACAAAGGCGCCCCACCAGAGAATGATCATCACCAGGCCGAAGGGCCTGCAGCAGCGGCATAATTTCCAGTGGCTTATCACCGGAAATCATTTCATAGGACTTGATGGCAAAAAAGATGATCATAATATGGCCGCCAGCGCCTGGGCGTCGCCGATAAAAAGGCCAAAGTGCGACCAGATGGAGTCCTTCAGGCCGCCCGAGAAAGGTCATCATGCCATTCTCGTATACGCCGTCCCCCTGCAAAAATTGAAGGGACTGGCGGCTGGCGGCCGTGTCGATGGCCGTCTGGCCATAACCGGGCAGGGCAAAAAGGCCCACCAGCACCGCCAGGATTGCTGTGATTTTTTTAAACATAATTTTTGGGATAAAGGGAATTGTCCCCTATAGGGACTAGTATTTCCGGGAGGAAAGTACGCCGGTAGCGATCTGCTCGTCGCGCTGCGGCGTCCATGCAGCGCCCGGGCTGATGCGCCCGCTGGAAAGCTGCTGGCTGCGCTGGCCCAGCTGCTGGGTATTTTGGGCAAAAGCCACCTTTTCTGACCAGGCTCCCTGGAGCCAGCGGAACTCTTTTAAAAGCCGGTAATAGGCCATGATGCGTGAGCCCCGGTCCATATCGCTCATGCGTGCGCCCTGGAGCCGTCCGCGGAGTTCAGCTGAGCCGGCCGCTGTACCAGGCGTAATAGCCCTGGCTGGTAAGCAGCGCAGCGAGCTGGCCGCTAAGCGGACCAAGAATACTGGCCTGGGAATAACCAAGCAGCGGGGCGAACTGGCCCTGGTAATAAAGTATCCACAGCGGGTCGGCGTCTGACAGAGTCCCTGCCTGCTCCGCCTGCTTTAACAGGGCCGTATTTCGAGCGTATCGGCCTGGGCGCGGTAACCGGCACTGGCCCCCGCCTGGGCAGCTACCAGCGCCAGCCGCTGGGTTTGCGGTCCTGAGGCGCTGAGTGGCCGCAGATCTGTTTTGTGGTAATTGGGATAGAACAGTCCCCACACCAGCCAGTAGTATGGGTTAAGGCCTGAGAAAGCCTGCCTTGGGCGTAAATTTGTTCTGATCCCACTGCAGGTAGACCATGCGCTGCTGCTGATAGCGCAGGCTCTGGTCGTTAACTTCGGTCTGAGCGCGCACCAAGCCTGGAAGCAGGCAGCTCAGACAAATGAGCAAGTATTTCATCATTTAAGGTATTTAGCGCTGGCAATGATCTGAGCGGCAAAACTCTTGTCGCGGCTGATCCAGCCAGCCAGGGGCCGGGAAAGGGCCAGACCAGCGCGCTGGCGCGCCCAGTAAATGGCACGGTAAGCACCATAAGCCAGCCCGTCCATGATCCGGAGCTGCATAGCGATCCTGGAAAGAAGCTCGTCGCGGGCATCATAATCCATCAGAATATTATTTCCGCCTGTCAGCACGAAAGCCTCCAGGTCATTTAGGAGCGCTGCGGCCCGGGACTCTAACTGGCTGGCAGAACCTGCAGCGCAGCTAAGCAGCTGCGGCTGCCCGCGAGCCAGCTGCGCAGCTGCAGCCAGGTAACTGTAGATGTCGCTGATGGTCACGGCCATGCCTTTTACCGCAAGCCGTCCCTGAGCGCAGAGCTGACATCAGTCAGGGCATGATACATCGTTTGCTGGGCCAGGAGCACTACGGCAAGATCCGTATTGGTCTGGTTCGCGCTGGTACCAATCTTTCCCAGGTAGTCCTGGTGCGTAGTCTCGGCTGAAGAGCGTGCCAGCGTGTTTTCAGCGACCGCGGCTAAATGCTGCGGGTCAAAAACAAGCTCCTGGGCGTGGCTGGCAAAGGGGAAAAATAAATATGCCACGAGGGTAATCGCAATTTTAATTTTCATCACTTTAGGTATTTGGCGCCAGCCAGAAGGCTCCGTGCCATGCTCGCATCCTGGCTGACAAAGGACGCAAAGGGATTGCCTGCGTGCAGCGCGGCCGAAAGGACTGAGCCCTGCATGAGGTGGAGCACTTTAACGCTAAGCTCCTCCAGTGCGCCAAGCTCGCTGAGTGCATAGTCAAAAAGCAGTTTACGGTCAGACGGCTTCATCTGATTAAGCTCACCCAGGCTGAGCACCAGGCCGGTAAGGTAACCCAGCAGCTGCTGGGCTTTGTCCGCAAACTCGACCTCGGTCCCATAGGCTAATGGGATCATCTGCGGCGTAGTCATGGCAAAGCCTGCGATCTGCTTTTGACAGTTTAAAATATTGTTTACCAGAGGCTCGGCAGTAATTGCGATGCCGGCCGCGTCCAGGAGTGTACCCAGGGTGTTAAACCTCGATTGAAGGCTGCGGTCAATGCTTTTCCATTTGCCGGCCAGGCTTCCGTTAGCCTGTTCGGACGCCGTATTTGCCGCCTGCTGGTCTTTTGCTTTTACCTGCAGGGTATGTTCGCTGGTCGACTGATCCACCAGCTGGTGGATGGCTGCTATATCCAGCGTGCTTTGCTGGGCATAGCAAAATGCGCCTGACATCAGGCATAGCGCAAGAAGGATGAGTGTTTTCATGGCTTTAAATATTTAGCATTGCTGAGCACGTCAGCTGCGATCCTCGCGTCCATATTCTGCCAGGATGCCCATGGACTGAGTGAGCGCAGTACGCCGCGCATACTGGCCCAATACATGGACCGCTGCATACCATAAGCGATGCCCCTTAAAATGCGCATCTGCTGGGCGATATGATTTACCAGCCGCCCCCGCTCGCCTGAATCCATCAGGTTGCCTGCGCCGCCTTTGAGCACAAAGGCAGAAACATCAGCTGCGAGCGTAAGCGCCCGGGCCTGGAAGGCAGTGGCTCCCTGCTGGGCGAACAAGAGCAATGCAGGGTCTTTCTGTGCCAGCGCCAGGGCTTTACCCAGGTCACTGGCGATATCTTCTCCCGAGGTGGCAATGTCCTTTATACCGGAAAGGCTGCTTACGATCGAAGCGACCTGGCTCAAACCCTGGTAGACCTTGTGCTGCAGGTCATTGACTGCTGTCAGCTGGGTAGTGGCTGCAAGCTGAGCCTGGCCAATCAGGCCCAGGCGGTTATTGCTGGTGCCCAGCTGAGCATTCATCGTAGCAGCATCGATGGCTATGGCTGCCGAAACGGAAGGGTCAACGACCACTTCCTGGGCCCGGGTAAATTCCCAATGCAATAGCACGGTTAAAAAGAAAAAAATGAAAAATCTGTTCATGGTTTGGTTGGATTAATTGATTGCTGCGCGAAAGGCGCAGCCCTGCGATTGACGGCGGTAACAAATGCGCCCAGGTCCAGCCCGCTGCTGGCCAGATCGCTGACAAATGCGTCAATGGCCTTGGGGTAGCTGCTGTAGCGGCCGAGGTAAATCTCGACGGCCGACTTTTCAGGCTTTTCGGTGGTAAAGGTCAGGTACTGCTCGGGTGATACCTCAATGCCGTATACTTCACCCAGGCTCCCCCTGCGGATATAGACTTCCTTAAAGGGCGCCCTGCCAGCGCGGTTGTCCAGCTGGTTGATGGTAAAGATTTTGCGGCGCTCGTTCTCGCTGATCGACAAGCAGCGCTGCGATCTGCTGGTAATTATCGCGGAACTTGGTCTGATCAAGCAGGCAGACCGTGTCGGAATTGCTGATGATACTATCCTTGACCACTTCGTTTCCCAGTATGTCGCCGAGCTCCTGGGTGACAACGATAGCTTCGCCCCAAAACTTGCGTACCGTTTTATACAGGTAGACGAGATAGCCAGCCATCAGCGGACTTGCAATGGCTTTCCAGGCCTCTTCGATGACCAGACACTTGCGCCATTTAGAGCGGAAACGCATCTTCTGGATAAATACGTCCATGATGATCAGCGTGACGATCGGGAAAAGTATTTTGTGCTCCTTGATCGAATCTATCTCGAAAACGATAAAGCGCTCTTCGAAAAGCGACTCATCGGCCTGTTCGTTCAGGATATGCTCATACTCACCACCCTGATAGAATTTCTTGAGCACATAACGAAATTCGTCGGTATCAAAAGCAATGCGTTCCTGGGTTTTGATCCGAGGGATGTGCCGCGCAGGGCAAACTCGTAAAAGCCGTTGAATGAAAGCGGCGCGGGAGCCTCCTGGCTGAAATGATGGCTAAAGTAGGCGCCGAGCGTATGCGCGATGACGTCCCGCTCGACGGCGCTGGCGTTGCCCGCAGCACCTTTCCATAACAGGCAGACCAGCGTCACCAGGAAATCCTTTTTTTCGATATTATATTCCTCGGCGCGGATCGCAAAGGGATTCATCGTGATGGGCTGGCTTTCTGAATAAGTGATGTATTTACCGCCGTGGTAACTGCATAGCCCTGATAGGAATGGCCGGTGTCGACAATGACCAGGTCCATATTATAGCGCATGTACTGCTCCAGCAGCGCATTCATAAAAAAGCTCTTGCCAGCCCCGCTGGGTCCCAGCACGAATTTGTTACGGTTGCCGATCCGGCCAGTTTGCATAGGCAGGTCCGCCGGATCGATGGCAATGGGGATTCCCTGCCGGTCCGTAAATTGAACCAGAAAGTCCGAGGACTCGCTTCGGGGCAGCGACTCCTTAAAAAACAGACAGAGTGCCGCGGGACAGGTGGTCAGAAACCAATCGTAGTTTTTTAGCTCCACGGCATTGCCTGGCAAGCGCGGCCCGAAAGAGCTCCATCTGGTTGTAGGCATTTCTTCCGGGAACGATTCCCAGGCTGAAAAGCGAGTTTTCAATAAAATTCGCGGCCTTTTGTATCCCTTCCGCGCGGGCAGCGACCAGGATATTAAAGTGACAGTTTACCAGCAGCTGATTATCGCGGGCCACGTCCGTGAGCAGGTCATCAATATCCTGTACGCACACCAGGTTGGCGGGATCGGGAATGCCCGAATGCCGCTTCTTTTTCAGCTCGAGCTTTTTGAGCGTTGCCGCCTGGGCGGGAATTTCGATGACCTGACTATAGACGAGGGTTTCGGCCATGGGCACCCTGGAAAGAAAGGAAAACTGGTCTATGGGAAATCCTTTCAAGCTTTCCTTTTCGTTCCACTCGGCATAGCTGCTTAACTGCGCTGGCAGGATGATCTCATCCGTGTTAACCAGCGTAATACTTTTTACCGCCAGCTCACCGATCATTAGGCCGGTATCCGAGGCTAGCACGTTATCGGCGAATAGCGCTTTGGACTCAAAGTTCATCGAAAGCATATGCAAAACCAGCCTGTCGATTTCGCCCTTTGCAAGCACTGCAGGCGCAGCTTTTGCCGCTCCCAGCAGCTGCAGCGCCTTGCCTACGCTTTGACGGAAATCGGTGGCCATCTTTTTATCGTAGGTATAAAACGCCGAACGGCTTATCGTGCGGGTGATGACCAGATAGGTTTTTAGACCCGTATAAGTTCTACCCTGGAAGTGCTGCTCGAAACGCTGCTGTAAATAGTCTTCAGCCGGGCGGGCGCTATAAGTCTCGCGGGTAAAAATGTCCAGCTTTTGAACGATGTATCCTTCGCCGAGCAGTTTAACCAGGCTGGCCATCGCGCTATGAAAGTCATCATAAGCTGCCGGCGAAGCGCCGTATTGGGTAACTGTGTTGGTGATCTCTATGACCACAGAAGATTCGCCCCTAGCGCCATAGAGAATACTCAGTCCATCTTCCAGGTCGCCGAGGCCGGCATAGGGCAGTTTAAATGTGGTTTTTGCTCCCATGATATTTTATATTTTTAAGATTCACCGGATGAATGAACACGCCCTTTGAGCGCGATTTACTGTAAAGGCCCCTTTTCTGAACGCGGCCGGTATAGGAAAGGCCGCCCAGGATGCCTGCTGCAAGTACCGGTACGCCACACCATAAATTAACCAGCGACATCGTGAGCGCGCCAGCCACCAGGCCCAAAAGCAGGGAGGCGATTCCCCAATAAATAAACCGCCCCTTGAACCCCCGGAATACCAATGGTTTCTGAAGCCCTTTATAAACGGCATATTGCTTTCCCATCAGCTGAGTCCGAAAAATGCCTTAATGATCAGCGCCGATACGACCAGGAAGACGCAGGATCCGCCCCAGCCCATCAGTTCCTTAGAGATGTCCTGCTCCCCGGAGTTCCAATTAGCGTAGACGCGGATAGCACCCACGATACCCACGATGCCTCCGATCACCAGGGCGATATTAGTCACCGGATCAACGTAAGTCTGCAGTGTGGAGGTGGCCGTATTGATGCCGGTAACGCCGCTCTGCGCCTCGGCGCTGCTTGCTGCAAGGGCCACTAGCATTGCTGCGGTCCAGCATTGTTTGATTTTACTTTTCATATGATTTTTTTTAATATTTGATTGTTGATCAGCCCCATCGGGGACTATAGTCAAATGGCAAAGAGCGCCTTAAGAAATACGCCGGAAACCAGCATAAACAGTGCTGCAAAAAACCAGGCCGTTACCTCGGCATTGATGCGCTGGGTTCCCATCTGCCAGTTGTGGTATACCCTTAGGGCACCTATAGTACCCAAAATTGCGGCCAGCGCCAGGGCGCATTCCCATGCGGGAATAAAAGAAGATGCAATGTATTGCTGCGCCTGGCGCATCTCGTCCAGTCCCGGCTGCGGTGCCGCCCACAGCGGCGCCAGACCCTGCAAGAGAGAAAGGTCCAATATTTTTTCATTTTAAAATCCTCTGGAACGCGTAAAACGCTCTGCTTCCTGGCGGGCGCGTTCCTGGTATTGTTTCATGCTAAGGGCGGGGCCGGTTCCAGTCTGGCCGGGTTCTAGGGGTGGAGTACGCTTGTTATTCATCCTCTGGTGGCGACGGATAACAAAGGCTGGCCTTTTGCACCGGAATATCTTCTCGGTAGGTTAACGGGTAGCTGATCCGGGGCTCGCTTTGAATGTTTTTCTCGCCTTTGCCGAGTCATGCCCGAGCGCAAGCAGAAAATAAATCAGGTAAACCAGTGTCATGCCGGTAAAAAAAAGCAGCTCTTTCATATTTTGACTATTACAGTGTTTGGCAGACCTGCCTTTATTCGTCCTCGTCCTCGGCCCATTCATCGCCGGAAATAAAGCGCTGGTAAAAAGTTTCCAAGGCGGGGCGGGCAAGCCGCTCTACGGCCGGCAGGAATAAAAAACGAATTGATGTACCCAAATGCGGAATTCTCCGCGATAGCCGCGCTAACAGTGCCAAACTGGAACAGCTGGTCGTCGATTTGCCGCATGAACGGATAACGGCCATTCTTTTTAACCCGGTTGGGTACGAAAAGGATCTCAGCCTCGGCGTTGATCGATTTGGCAAGCACGGCAAAAAATATGGTTGCCTCAAAGCTTGCCTCGTCGTATGTAAATGGACACACTACGACATTAGCAGACAGAAAAACCGGCAGCAGACCATCATCTTCAAGTCTCGCCGGCAAATCAACCAGAATAAATTCAGTTCCGGGTGAAGCAGCCCTGCAAGCAGGCCAGTATATTGCTGCGGCGTGGCGGAAAGTACCAGAAAGGATCCTGGTTTTCCAGTAAACGATTATGCGCCGATTTACGGCTAAGGCCTGCTGATAATCCATTTCGATCACTGCCAGGCTCATTTTTTTCTCTAGTGCCAAAAAATTTGCCAGCAGCAGCACCAGGATGGTTTTTCCCGTTCCGCCTTTTTGGTTTCCAACGATTATTACCATTTTCTTTATCTTCTGCGGGTTCGCAAAGTGGTATTCTCCCAGTTAATGGCCAGTTCCGTATGTAACTGCAAGGACTCTTTGCCTTGCAGTTTGCGTTGCTGCGCCACGGTTTGAGCCATTACCCAGCCTAACTCGTGTTCGTTCATCACTAGCTTATCTTCATTCCAAATCAAGGTATACCTGCCGAAAACGTCCTGATCCCGGCGGTGAATAATAAGCTATACGTCCGAACGTTCAATGACCCGGCAGGATGGAGCATTTCCAAAATGATTACTCTTGCTATCTTTTGATAAAAATTCCTTAAGGAGTCGCAGCGCAAATTGAAATTTCGGAGACTGTTCTTGAAAATCAGTAATTTTTTCTGCCAGCAAATTGCTATGAATCCATTGATCGATTTCTTTTAGGGCGACGCTTGCCTGCACCCGCCCATTACGCATGAGTTCAAGATTTCCACCTTTTTCCCTGGTGCGGTAGCCTTTGGAAAGCATCAAGGCCCGCAAGGCGCCACGTGAGCCGAAGTGATAACTTTTCACTTCTTGAATAGTTAGATTTACGTGTAAATTCTCTTGTTTGCCCATGAGCTGATCCATCGTTTCCTGGGCCATGATCCAATCAAAATCCGAGGGGATACGCTTGCCCTGCTTATTCACGCGAATGGAGACCATATGAATATGGTTGTTATCTGTATCCTTATGAAATATCAGTAGATATGGCTGGTTGCCAAATCCCATTAGTTCCAGCCACTTTTTTGCGACCAGCCTCAGCTGATTTTTATCTCTGGATTTTCCCGACGTAGAGATAACCGCATGAAACTGTGTTTTTTTAACTCTGACATTCGATTCGGCTATCAAATTAAGATAATTGCATAGTCTTGTTCATTTACCTGTGAAAAAAATTTAAAAACATCAAAGCCTGAAACCTCCATGAGTTCTGCCCGGTTGAACCTTATTTTCTCGGCATTGTACCGAACAGCATTAAAACTGGCCGACGGCTGGCAAAATCCTAACAATCACCACTAGGTTATGAAAATTTATTGTGAATTCATTTTCCATAATGATTTTACGACATCCGGACATCGCCGAAGTTGCCGCTTTTTTAATGATTGGCTGTGACCTTATGATTCGAATGGCATCTTCCAGAGGGCGATGAACGCAAATTTTCCTACATATGAATATTAAAGGATTCTATAACCAGCGTCGTCATACTTCCATCGTTTTTTAAGGCAGTAATCTGGGCAAGCCATTGATGTCCTGGCTTGCACCCGTCTGATCAGATTGAGGCCCCTGCAGAATCGAGCGATTCAATCAGGCGCCTCGAACTGATCACTTGAGTTTGAGTTTCCTTTAATATACATTTTCCGGCGAGTTCAGGCCATGTTAAATCTTGCGCCTGCTTTAATTGCTCGATTATTTGCCTTTCTCATTGTCTCCCCAGGTTATAGACAGTAGACTATAATGAGGAAGCTGTACTATTTCTTTTTCTTTGATTGGTTTTTCATTGATGTAAAAACGCTGGGTAAAATGCCAACGAAATATTCTATTTTGGGCTGAATTCTAAAATTCTTTAAAACTATTGTTAGATGGGTCTGATTAGATTTCTGTTAGCATGTATCGTCGTTATCTCATTCATCTCCAGTATTTGGATATGCTGCCATACCGGCTGACCTGGCTGTTCAATTGTTTTATGTGATATCCGGGTTTTACATGTCCCTGATATTAAATGAGAAGTATCTAAAGGGTTCAAACAAATTATTCTACACAAACCGGGCGTTAAAAATCTATCCTATTTATTGGGTTATATTGATTTTATTAGTCGGCTGGGGGCTAATTGATTATTCCTTGGGCTATCAGGTACGATTTGGTTTTACCATACAGCCGCACCGATGTCATTAACGACATGGTTATATTTAATTATTGCAAATGTTTTAATCATTGGTTTAGATTTAAGCTTCTGTTTAGGTATACGAAACGGCAGTTTATACCCCACTAAATACTTCGGCCAATCAAAACCAAACGTTTATTTGTTTGGGTTTAATAGTATAGCCTGGACCGTGGGAGTAGAGTTATTGTTTTATCTAATGGCTCCTTTTATATTAAGAAAGAGATTAATATTAATATTGACGCTCCTGTGCGGAAGCTTATTTTTAAGAATTTATTTGGCGACCCACCACTCCTATCCGGACATCCTTGGGATTATATGTTCTTCCCAACACAAATTATGTTTTTCATGGGCGGCTGCGTTTCATACCGTATTTACACCTGGATCAAAACACGACCTGCCAAAGCTTATTGGTCATGGTTGCAATACACCGTCTTAATTGCGATAATACTTTTTTACTCATATTGGTTCCAAAACAACTATTACAAACAAACTCTGCTTTTTGTAGCCATGATATTGTTTATACCAGCGTCCTTCATCATCACAAAAGCCAGTAGGCTGGATCGTTATTTAGGCAACCTCTCCTATCCGATCTACATTTCACAGATGCTGGTAATTAATGTAACACGGGCAAATGCTTTTCCAAAACTATTCGGAGCTGGTTTTACCACACTTTTACTAGTAATTATATTAAGTGTGTTTCTCGAAAAATGGATAGCTAAACCAATTGAAAATATTAAACAACGTTCCTTTAAAAAGCGATTCAACTCTGAAAAAAACAATATTGACGATAAAAAAATTCTGCAAACTTTAATTTAATTACCACGGTACGGCTCCACAATGTGAGACTTTCATATTCATCTACACCAAATCGTTTTACCCTTGTTTTATTTTCAGACTGGACCAGCTCGTTAAAATCGTTATAGGTCCAGTATGCCCTTGATTTGTCCCGTGCATAAGGCAGCTGCTCAATAAAATCGCGCGAGACGGCCCGCCCTGCAGCGTCGTTGTCAAAGTAGAGGTCAATGGAAGAAAAGGCTTTAGCCCGGTAGATGCCTGCTGCAAGCATGGCCGTTGAGTTGAGCACCAGCGCACTTTGCGCGCTATCGGGATTTAGTTTGAGCCAGCTCAGGTAATTGAAATATCCTTCAAAAACGGCGAGCGACTTTTCATCAGCCTGGAAAAAACTAATGCCCTTCTTACCGAGGCAGCCTTTGAAATATTTGTTGCGTACTTCCCAGCCTCCGGCTTCGTTTGCCCACCCGGCAGCAACGTACTGCCTGCGCGTGCCTTTGTGGTCATCCACATAATAATGTACTTCTTTTGTCCGCTGCGAAGCCTGCTGGAAAATGCCGCGCGAGCGGAGATATTCTGCAATGGCACTATTTGAATGAATGTCCTTGATCTGAGCGATACCGTAGCTTGGTATTTTCACCTGCGGTACAGTCCGCGCGGGTTTGACAGAAATACCCGGCGAGGCGCCCATAGCACCGGTTTGGGATATCTTTTCCAGCACCTGGCGAAAATCCAGGCCTTTCCAGTAAGCAACGGCGAAATCAATGACATTGCCCCCTTTGCCCGTACCATGGTCAAACCATAGCCCAAGCTGATCGTTGACGCTCAGCGATGGATTTCTGTCGTTGTCCCGGAGCATGCTTTTATAAACAGTTCACGGCCTGATTTTCGGGCCGGCTGAAATCCCAGCCTGGAAAGGAGGTCCGCCAGGGATACCCGTTCCCGGATTTCCCGGGCACTTAAAATTGTTGTCATGGTGATGATTGATGGTTAATAATTTGGTTTATCTGTAAGAAAAGCTTAGGCTTTCCAGGAACCGGCAGTGGGTAACGATCCCAGGTAATTCTCTTCTGCCGGTTAATATTTTTCGGGATTACTTGAGTCGGTCCGTACGGACCGGGCCTCTGGGCCTGCCAATGCGCTTTCAGCATGTTGATATGATCTCACCTTCGCAAAATTTCCTGCTCCTCGCAGGATAATTCCTCATCCCCTAATGTCAAAGAATAATCGCGGCTACTGATTTGCGTATTCTTGCGGATACCTTTATGCGGTGGCCTGAACAAAGTTGGGATGGGCGCAAAGGAATCTTTGGGACCCGCATGGGGAGGACCCAATGATTTTTTTGAAAAAAAAGATAAAACGGCCTTTAGAGAGTCGTAAAGGCCCTAACAGGATCCGCTAAAATTAAGGGGTGATTTGAAGACTGGCTCTGTCTTGGCAGAGTTAGAGAGAAGGAAGTCGAGGCAGGGTTTCCATCTGCATCTGTTAGGTGGTATTCGGAAAAAATTTGCTGAATAGTTATCGGCCGCTATTTGTAGTAAAATCAAATGTTGAATCGGCAGACAATACTATATTATATAGGAGAGACAAATTTAACGCCTTTTACAGATGAAAGTTTCTTCCCCTTTTTTATAGCGACCATAATTTTCTTCTTATCCTGGATCATTTTCATGATAGGATTAGAAGCATTCCTAGGTGAAACTGAACCGTTCGTCTTTTTTATCGATTTCATATCAGCAGGCTTTTAATGTTCTCTCATTGTCTTGATAGCCAATGCAAATATAACTAACTCAGATAATTACAAATAAATTTATTTACATTTTGGAATGCATATGGCCGTTACGGCCTTGTTGTTTCAGGTATTTTTAGGTCGTTTGAGCGCTTTAGCAATCGGTGTTTAAAACTCCAAATGCACTCTTAGGCCAAGTACGTTACCAGTCCGCGGTCTTTTAACCTGGCCTCACCATGGGTGAAACCGCAGCCAATAGCCACCGGCTGCCAGGTAGCCACGGTACCAGGGAAAGTACCGCAGGATGACTTTCTTTGAACAAAGAATTACCTATTTTTCAAAGAGAATTCTCCCGGTCAAGCCTTTGGCGGATGGCCAGGCCAAGCTCGTCTATAAAACGGGTCGTGCTGACCGATTTACGCTGCGCGATCTGCGTCCAGCGCTTATAGGGCCTTCCGATAGGAATTCCCAGGGAGGTCTCCAGCCAGGCGATGATTTCAGTTATTGTAGCATTGCCATGATTTATTTGCCCGGTCAACCAGATACCGTAAGCCAGTTCCACCAAATTGATCGATTCACCCGTCCAGCGCAGGCCGGGCTGCGCTACCGAGGCCGGATCGCTGCTCCTGGAAAGCAGGCTGATCTTTTGCAGGATCACCGTACGCAGCTTTTCGCCGGCAATAAATTTTGAAAAGACGATCGACGCGGCCGGATAGTCTTCCCCTTGCCCGGTATCATATTTCGGCAGAAGATCTAGGGCTTCAACTCCGCTGCCCCGCGTAAAATAATACTGGTCCAGGCTCGTGCCGCCCCGCTTGTAATAGGCGTAGAGATAATGGTTCTGACTAAATAAGCGCTCCAGGATCTTGAGTTCCCCGTGGTAATATTCCAGCTGAAGGGCCCCGTCAAACAAGGGGCAGCCAATTTCCAGATTGAAATAATCCTGGTGATACAGCAGCTGGCCGTAGAAAAGCGGATAAATCACTTTAAAATAAGCGGGCCCGTCCTCACTTGAGGCCGCAGGACCATTCCGAAGAAGCTCACGAAGCTTTGCTTTAACTATTTCTGCCCCACGGGAAAGGCTTTGAAGAAGATCTGCTGCTTTCTCTTCGCTAACAAGGAGCTGCGCTTGTAGTTCCTCGTAAAGTGACATTGCTTCGGCGTAGGTCATATCCGCTTTTTTTTCTCGAAAATGGGAAAAGGTTTTATGCGAAAACAGTATGAAAAGGGTATAGTACCCTTTGTCTTTTTAATTCTATACCCAAAATCAGAGAAAATGTGCGTTTTTGACCACAAGAAGGGCCTTTTTATGTGTTTTTCCGCCCGATGTGGCGCCGAAATCGCAACTTATTCTTTTGTCACATGAAAAATTGCTGTTTAGCCTAAATCCTGCTCAGTTGCTCGCATTGGCCATTTTTGTACTTTTTGAAAAATCGGTTTTTGTTAAAAAAACGCAAAATGATATATACCCTTTACTACCCTTTTGAAAAAAATATTTTTTTTGACAAAATTCCATTGTTTTAAGGGACAGAATCACCATGTATATTACTGTACTACAGTAAGTTACCTGTTTACCAGCGTCGCCTTCCAAAAATGCCTGGCTCAGAAAAAACGAAATACGCTGACCCGTTGTTGCTCATTGCAATAGATTTTATGCTGCGCCACGGAAAAGTAAGGATATGGATTTTGAATCTCGACTTTTACTATTTATCGTCAGAAATCTTGTCATCGCATCTATGTTGATTGGTTTTCCTTTGGCCATGCAGGCGCAGCAAATCATTCAGCCCCATGCCGATACGACCCTGCATTCCCTCAGGGACAGCATGCCCAAAAAAAAATTCGGAAGAGCTACCTGGGAACTGCTGGTCATTGAGGCAATACCCTGGGTTTTTAACCGATACGTAGAAGAAGAAAACTGGTCGATGATCAGCGGCAAGACGATAAGCTACAACGCCAAACCTTCAAGCTGGTCCTGGGATGAAGATGATTTTATTACCAACCAGCTTGCTCATCCCGCCAATGGCAGCATTCTTTTTAACGCCTTCCGTTCGAACGGTTTTACCTTCTGGGAGTCGGTGCCAGCCTCCTTTGCAGGTGCCTATATCTGGGAGACCCTGGGAGAGACCCAGGCGCCCTCTATCAATGACCTTATTAATACCGGCTATGGCGGCGTGATCATTGGAGAAACCACCCACCGGCTTTCCAACCGGCTGGTGACCAGCCATGTGTATGGGCTAAGGCGGCAATTAAACGAAATCCTGGCCCTGGTGCTCAATCCGGTGGACGGCTTCAACCGCCTGATAGATGGAAAATGGGGCAAGCCCATGCCTTCCAATCCCGACACGCGCCGGGGCGATACCTCCAGGCTTTACCTGGAACTGGCAGGCGGCTGGCGGCAGTACCGGGTCAACCGCGGCACGGTAAATTCCGGATGGTATGCCCATTTCGGTATGATTTATGGCTCCCCCTTTGAGGATATAAAAACGCCCTTCAGTACCATTTTTCTCAATACCGAATTCGGCAAAGACGACAGCACGGCAGCAAACATGGTCCGGGTATACGGCTCGCTGACCGGATGGAGAATTGCTGTAACGGATAGTAGCCGGCATACGGGGCTTTTGACGGCCAATTATGATTACCTGAACACATCCGCTTTTTTTTATAGTGGACAGAGCGTTAATTTCAATCTGTTCTCCCGGTTCCATTTGCCCGGTCACAGCACGATTAACACCGATTTATATGGTGGTGCCATTCTCCTTGCTGCAGTGCCGGATCCCTATCTGTACAAGGATAGGTCCTATGACTATTGCATCGGTACTGGTTTTGGCGCTGCCTTCGCAGTGGAGATTCAGGATCGACTTTCCGTAAACGTCAATTATTCCGGCGGATGGTTTTCGACGGTAAGCGGCAATTCGTCCTATTATTTTTTGCATACGCTGACGGCCGGATTGAATTACAGGCTCATCGATCAGCTCTATTTTAGCGCCGAACCCGGTTATTACACCTTGTTGGGAAAATACCGGCATTACCCCAGCGTTCATAGTACCTATCCCTTTTTCAGGCTTTCCTTTAAATATGCCCTGAACCTTTAAATCAGAATTCCGTTGATACATGCCGAGCTCCAAGATCCCCATCATCTCATCGAGAACCTGCAGAAGTCACCGCCATGCCAAGAAAGATTAAAATACAATTTACTTAATTGCAAAAGATTAATAGGGGAAAAATCGACAGGTGCATCAAAAATTGAACAGCGCTTTTTCCGTTTTCTAGTATGTATTCTCAATAGCGGTTTTGACTTTTCGTGCAAATTGCTCTGCTTCACTTTCCGTAACAATTGTAACCTTGATAACATCATCGGACTGAGAAAGCGTGTCCTTAATAAATGAATTCAGGTGATCTTTTGTCTTTGGTGAGGTTGTAAGGAAATAGAGGTTGATCTTTTCTTTAGATGATTCTAATTCTTTAATGATACCCGACCACTTATAGACTTTGTTTTTGATCGAATCGTCCTTTCGAAGATCAAACGACAAACTTTGATAACAATTCCACACTCCATTTTTCCATGCCTTATCGAATTTAATCTCATCATTGTCGGTTTTGACTGTATGATCCTTTAACTGGGGGGTGATGCCTAATTTGTCAAAATGAGATTTGTAAACTTTGTTCCAGGCATATGCATCCGTGTGTATATCCTTACTAAGATCAGCTGTGTATTTGTCTACAAGGCGGTCATACAGACCATCCAGTGCTTTTTGGGCGTCAATATCTAATGCCTTTCTGGGTTCGGAAACAAATAATGCACTGTCATCGGGAATCAAAATCTTGCTTGTGATTCCTGCCAAGCCTAATTTATCCGATGACTTAATGAAGTCAGTAGAATTAAAAAACAAAAGATCTACATTGATAGAACGTATTTCTTTCTGAAAGTGCTTTAATGTGCTGATCAAAAAATAGCCGTTGAACTCCTCAAAGAAATTAGATATGCGGCTGAACCTAGACAATACCTTAGCGTCCAGAAAGCGACTTTCCGACTCAAAAAGCACAATACCAACATTGACAAACTCTCCGGTTGTCCGATCATGAAGGTATCGGATGATTTGATACTCAAACGTTTTCATAGACGCCCGTAACAATTTGTGGCAGCGTAGTACCTGTGCGCAGAATATCACCAGCACCAATGGCTCAACTGTTGGTAAAAAGTAATCAGGATGTGATAGTTTAAGCACTGGCAGCGACTGTAATTAGCAAAGATAACAAATTATCACATTATAAAATAGCGTTATGCTTAGCGCCTACTCATTTTCAACGCTTCGGAACTTAATCTTGATAGCGGATATTGATTCTCAATAATATGAAAAAGTTACACTTGAATTTTATGATGCAGTCGCAAATCATTCCCAAATGGGCTCGAAAAGCTTCCCCTATTGCTAGTTTATGATGCGCTCTAACAAACAACAATTTACAAGATTATGTAATGTAAAGTATTTGTCCTAATAATGGGAGTATATTACTCTTTAAGACTCTAGATGATAGTTATCATATGATGGGGTATTTTATCGCTCGATAAATTGTAAGTACTCATCGTAAATTTTTTGAGCGGTTTCCTGATTTCTGCTATCCTCCGTGGCCATCAATTCGGCATAAACGATCAGTGGTGGCACCAGATTTGGCTTTACCTTAAAAAGTGGATGATCTTTATCCCAGAAATAGCTGAACACTTCGAGGTCTTGGTTGGCGTCGACTGGGATCAGGCTCATTTTTTTCATCCAGCATTTCTCGTCAGCCGGAACATACATGGTCAATACTTGAGGAACCAAATATTTTGTATATAGCGCTGCAGCAGGCTCGCCACCCCAGTTACCCTGCCAATCACCAATTTGTAATTCAGCGAAGTTTCGGACGAGATCTTTTTTAAAGGTTTGATACCTCCCGATCATTAGCTTCGGCCGTAAGTTTTCCTGATAGCCTTCGATCCATCGTTGCAACAGTTCTCTTCTTTTTAATAATCGCTTGCTGCCGTCATAATTCTCAAACAAGTAGCCGTATTTCAGCATTTCTTTAAATAGGATTGTGACTGATGCTGGTGATATGGCTACTATTTTCGCAAGCTCACGGTAACGAAAATTCACTGCTTCTTCATCCTGCAATAGTGCAAACAATAATTTCAATCCTGATTCCCCGAATAATCGACCCTTTGCTGTTGCAGATCCCGCTTTCGGCTTTTGTCCCCCATGTTGCAAATAGATTGTCTTCTCATTAATGTAGGCATTACCTAAGGAGTCCAGGTAATTTACGTTCATGTCAGCGAGTTTCAGAGCGATCTTAGAATAGATTATCGGGCTGATTACCATTGTTGGAAGGCCAGCTTCTTTCTGGGCATCGGCAGCTTCCCGCTGAATATAATTTAATTGGAGATGACTGATTTGGTTGGCATAATATATATTAAATTTTAATTCAACATCGTTAACTTTAAAGGTCAACAGGTTGTTTTTTCCCAATGGCAAACTACCGATTTCAACATGCAATCCTTTATAGGCCCCTTTAAAGACCGGCGGTAGCAGTTCAAATCCTTTTTTTATGACTCCCGTCAAATGCATTGTTTACAATTTTAACTTGTTTACTATTTAGTAAACACTCAAATTTAGTAAACAAAATTCACAATGCAAAGCGCTTGTCTAATGAAATAAACACTGTCAATTAGAGGCGCCCTTTGCTAAACATTTGCTCCTTTAGCCGATACCTCCTCACTTTTATTCTAATTCCCGCTGCCGGGGTTTGCGACCAGCGGATAATAATTATCTTAGCTCAGCCATGAAAATGCTAATCGCTACCTGTTGCGCTGCCCTGCTGCTGTGCATCCTGAACGCCTTCGATGCATCTGCTCAGACAGGCCAGGCGCCTGCTGCGGTAGAAGATGAATTTACCGGACCTTTTCCAAGCTGGCTTGATGCCAAAGCGGGTTTTGGTGCTAAAGGCGACGGGGTGACAGATGACACCCAGGCGCTGCAGGCGGCGCTCGACGCTGCCGCCGGCGGCAGCGCAGCCACCACCTTGTTTCTGCCCCGCGGTACCTACCGCATCACCCATACCCTGGAAATAAACTACCGCATTAATGTTTCGGTGATTGGTGCAGATCCGGCTACAACCATTATCCGCTGGGCAGGCCCCGCGCACGGGACAATGCTTCGGCTCAACGGCACGGCTTATTCCAGGTTTAACCGCCTCACCCTGGACGGCGCAGGGGCGGCAGATATCGCCATCGACCAGTCCTGGGACGGCGCGCACCCGCATTTTGACACGGCCAATGAATTCGCCGATGACGTGTTCACTGATACCGGCTTTGGTATTCGCGGCGGCGCGCTCGGTCATGGCTTTGCCGAAACATCCATTCTGCGGGATCATTTTATCCGAAACAGCCAGGCTGGCATAAGCCTTGGAAATTTCAATGCCCTGGACATCTGGATCCGGGATTGCTCTTTTCCAGGATTGCGCAACCGGCGTCACCAATACGCTGGGAGCCGGCAATTTCAAAATCTACCACTGCGCATTCCTTGGTTCAACAAAATGCGATATTTCGATGGGCAATACCGGCGAATTTTCGATCCGAAACAACACTTCCTTACGTTCAGCCCAATTTTTTTATGCGGGCTTTACGCGCAATCCGGCCTCTATTATCCTGGAAGAAAACATCATCCTTGACCCACTGGCTTCGCAGCCTATCTCGGTAAGCAACCAGGGGGCCGTGATCTTCCTGCGCAACACAGTAAGGTCCCAGGCGCAGGCGACGGGCACAGTCGCCCGCTTTAGTTCAAACGCCTTTTGCCTCGATAATACATTTACCCTTGGCACCCCCATTACAGCGGGCGATCACAGCACAGTTACCGGCAACCGTATGGTAACGCCGGCGCAGCTTTCAAGGCTGGCACTGCCGCAGCTCCCCGCGACGCAGCGCAATATGCGCCGCAAAATATTCGAGGTGCCAGCCGGTTCAAACGCGGCGGAGATCCAGGCTATTATTGACCGGGCGGCCAAAATCTCCGGAAAACGGCCCATTGTACATTTCCCTTACGGAACTTATCAGATTAGCAATACGCTGGTCATACCCGCGGGCAGTGACATACAGCTCGCAGGAGATGGTTTTGGCGATCTGCGCGCCACGATGCTTTCCTGGACCGGAACGTCGGCAGGTCCGATCATCCGTTTTGAAGGTCCTTCCAGGGCCACGCTGCGGGATCTGACGCTCCGGGGCAGCAAGCTCGCTACCAATCTTTTGATAACAGGGGCCGACGAGCCGGGAGCCCGCGTTTATCTCGAAGGGTTTCATCAGGTAGGCGGCGGAACAGGATTATTGGTCAACGGGCTGGATCATACGCTGGTGCTGTCTTATGACGGGGCCTTTTCGGGTCTAACGGCGGCAGTCAAGGTGAACGGGGGACCTCGGGCAGCGGCAGGACATCCCGCCGAAGGCAGAACCCTGTTTTACAGCGGGGCGATGTCTGGCAATGTGCTTTCTCACCAGGTTTCGGGCGGCGCCGCGTTAATTGTCCAGGACGGCTGGTATGAAGGGGGCAATGCGAGCACCTATGCGGATCTGACGGGCCGCAGCAGATTTATCGCTGCGGGCGATCATATTGCTGTAAGGCAGAATGACCCAGCGATCCTCATGCATGATTTTTCGGGAAAAGCGCTGCTGGCAGCCTGCGACCTGTCCGGCAGATTTACCCTTACGGGTTCAAACGCGGCGGCCAAAGTCCTCATTCTTGGAATCCTCGCTGAAAACGAGCAGTTTCTGGATGATCAGTCGCATCCGAAAGCGCAGTTTCTGGCCATGACCTCTAGAACCAGAAACCATGGCTCAACCGTAATCAATGGCGGCAGTCTTGCTGCCAGTGACATTGGAACTTACCAGGAAGGATTTGTAAGAGACCTGCTTTCTGTTCCCTTCTACCCTGATTCGGCCAATACCCGCGCTACCGATATCCGCCTTTACCGCGTGATGTCACTCGGGGGTGCGACAGGGTTGGATATTGAGGCCAAATAAAATTCGCATTATTCCGGCGTAACACTTAAATGGTCAGAATCGGTAAGGACGATCTGAGGCTTGCCATGATAACTGGACATGGTTCCTTCCACCCGCAAAGTTTTGCCCTTTACGTTCAGCGTAGAAAAAGTCGTTTTCCTATTACCCTTTAAAACAATGGTCAGCAGCTGATTGGGATAAGCCGCCCCCAGGTCTACGAGCGTCATATTTTTCAGCTCTTTATACCCATATACCTTCCCTTTAACAGAAACCCGCTGCCCGGTTAATGAGCTGGCCGCTGCAAGTTCAGCATGCGGCGCCGAGAGACAGTACTTGCGGCAACGTGCGCTGAATGCGGCGGTGCCCAGGCGATACTTTTACATTGGAGTGCCCGCTGAATATCTTGTCTAGTACCCCTGCCAGCCGTATCCCCGCCTGGTCGATCCTGCGGTGAACGATGCCAATATGCGTGTTATAGTAGTCACTTCCAAAATTGTTATCGGCTTCGGCCTCCTGGTATAGCCGGCTGCTTATCTGGTAACTTTCCCAAAGCCAGACCATCTCGTCGCCCGACTGCCACTGCTTGATCTGCTGGTCAGTTGCCTGGTCATATTCCAGTGCGATCTGTTGGTCGCTGAGTCCCTCATGATCGATCAGGCGCGTATCCCAGACGCTGTGCAGATTGGTTCCCCTTCCGTCAAATCTTACCTGAACCAGGTTTCCTCCTTTATCTTCCCGGCGGCTTACATGCATTGGCTGATGAGCGTCCCCCACCAAATGGACCAGGAACATCAGGGCCTCCCGCCTTTCTATTTCAGGCGCAGACGCGTTACTGACTGTAGCTTCACATTTAATGATCGCGCTGTAGATATTGGGTTCGCTTTGAGAAAGTACAGCGGCTTTAAACTGATCATAGTTCAGACCCGCAGGCAGATCAAGGAAATGCCAGGGTGCAGTATTCTTGTAGGCCGCCTGATTTCTGACCTGGTCAGCCCAGGATGCAATATCAGCCATGCTGCTGCCGCCAAGCAATGACGATACGCCGGCTGCGGCATTAGCGCTTATATGCTTCTGGGCTATACTTGCGATGGCTTTATGGCCCCTAGCGCCCCAGGAGACAAGCGATATGGTGACCAGAACGGAAAGGAATAGGATAAGGCTGCGTTTCATAACCAAAAATAGCAGTTGCAGTGCTGACTAACAAGGAAACTCTATTGCTTTCTGGCAAAGCGTCCCACTTGCGCCTATTAAATCCTCTTTTATACCTGCTGATAATTTGTTCGTCACGCCATATTCTCCAGATTCTGTAACCGAAAGATCTCGCGAGCGATAAGTTTGCAATTGACGCCAAGTTCTTCCAGCGTGCAGCCAATGGTTTTGATCCTGACAGGCAGCTCATTAACTGTTTCCATCAGGTCAATATGCAGCAGGCAGGTGTCTTTTATATTTTCGTCCCCCTTTAATTGCCCGAAAAGGCCATCAGCAGCCTGTCTGTTGTTGCTAAAGAAATATTGGCCATAGTCAATGAAGCCCTGCGGCGTTTTCAGGCTCAGTAAGATATAAAACTGTGTTTCCATTGCATTCATATTCAAAGGGCTCCTGTAACCGGGAGCCCTAGGGTTAAAAAACTAGCAGCACTTATTTGATGCGGATCTGGCGGCGTACCGCTTGGGCTTCTTCGCGCTTGGCAATATCAATATGCAGGATGCCATCCGTATAACTGGCTTCGATCCGGTCGCCGTCGGCGCTTTCGGGCAGGGTAAATGAGCGAACGAAAGACCTGAAACTGTATTCACGCTTGCTGTAATTTCTTTGGTTGTCCCGGTGATCCAGGGATTGATCCACCGAAATGGTCAGCTGGTTGTGTTCCAGGTTCAGCTTGAAATCTTCCTTCTTTAAGCCCGGCGCAGCTAGTTCCACATGATAATTGTTGTCGCTTTGACTAATGTTGACAGCAGGAACGCGCATCACCATACGGTCATTAAAGAAATTGTCATTGAAAATGGATTCGAAAACATCATTAAAGCCTGGCAATAATGTGTTGTTACGGTTGCTGTTGAATTTAACTAAGGTCATGGCCTTTTCTCCTTTTAATGCGTGCGTTAAAAAAATAAAATGATCAATAATTAATTAAACTACAGCACCAAATACAAGTTCGGTGCCAAACCCATACTGCTGTAAAAATTGCAGTTTTTTAGTGAAATTATTTCAGTGCCGGTGTCAATTTTTCAGCGGATCATTTGGGGATTAAAGTTGCCTGTATTTACGTTAACATTTTGATTAGTTTGGGGTTATTAACTTATCGGTTGTGCAAACCAGCATTCTTTGTATCGTGAACAATACTTTTGCCGCTAATATCGTCCCACCCAATGACCCGGAACGCCTGGCGGCCCTGGCGCGTTATCGCTTGCTGGATACCCCTGCCGAACAGGTTTTTGATAACATGACGATATTGGCGGCGGCGACCTTTCAAACGCCGGTGGCGCTCATCGCGCTCGTTGATGCCGAGACTGTTTTTTTTAAAGCAATGACGGGTACCGGCAACATCCGCTGTGTTGACCGCGGCGAGAGTCTTTGCGCGTTGGCGGTGCTGAACCCAGAACCTCTGGTTTATGAAAATACACTGAACGACCCGATGTTGGCAGACAGCACACCCGTCAAACACGGTATTCGCTTTTACGCCGGCGCGCCCCTGAAAACGCCGGACGGTTTTTTGATCGGAACAATTTGTGTGGCCGATTATAAACCGCGTTTGTTTAATGAGCATGACCGAGTTGTCCTCGAATCGCTTTCGCGCGTTGTGATGCAACAAATGGAGCTGCGGCTCGCTGCAATGACCGAATCCGAAAAACAAGAAAGAATACTTGAGCAAAAAGATGAATTCATCAGCGTGGCAAGTCATGAACTTAAAACGCCGCTCACCAGCCTGACAGCGACCCTACAGTTGCTGGACAGGATAAAACACGATAATAAACCGGAAACGCTCGATAAAATGATCGCACAAGCCAACAAAAGCATCCAAAAGCTGAGCAATCTGGTCGCCGACCTGTTGAACGTCAAACGTCTCGCGACCGGTAACCTCCCCCTTAACCGAACGGCCTTCCCAATCGGTAAACTGATAGATGAATGCTGCGGGCACATCCGTGAAGAAGGCAATTACCATATCCTGCTGGATGGAGACCGGGATGTGGAGGTATTTGCTGACGAACAAAAAATCGACCAGGTTATGGTTAATCTGGTGAATAATGCGGTCAAATACGCGCCGTTGTCGAAAAATATTCAGGTGAGCGTTATCAAAGCCAACGGCTTCGCCAGAATCTCCGTTCGCGATGAAGGACCGGGTATTGCACCGGAAAATATATCCCGCATATTCGAACGCTATTACCGCTCCGGTCAGCACAATGTATCCGGTCTCGGACTAGGCCTGTACATCATCTCAGAGATTATTAAACAGCACGGCGGGACGATTGGCGTTGAAAGCGAAATAAACGCCGGCTCCACGTTTTGGTTTACTTTGCCCTTGGCAGAAAATAAAGCATCCTAATCCTGCGTTAACCCCAAACCGGTAGAGACCAATCATAAGCAGGTTTCCTTTAGCCAATAATTTTTTTACTAAAGCGTCGCCTATGTTGTTTTTTTACTAGCGTCCTTTGATACCATTTGCAATAGGTCGCTCACATACGCTATTTTACGATACGATCGGCCACCTTTTTAATGGCCTTTTTGGACAGGCCGGTTTTCGTGCTAATCACCGTGGAAGCGACATCTTTAACTTTATCCTTCGCCTTTTTCTTCAGGTCGCTGCGCGCAGTCTTGCCGCTGTCCGTCAGAAACAAATAAACCAGTGCGCCCGCTGCCAGGCTACCTGCGAGTATGACTGCAATGAGCGTATTATCAGTGTTTTTAATAAGTTGATTTTTCATAGTCCGATTCCAATTTAAGTTAATATCAAATGTTGAGTGATGCGGTTTGCACCGGGTGGAATTAAATTAAATAGGAATTCGCACCAGCCCGAATTTTATCCAGCCTTCCATGCGATTCCATTATTTTAATTTTTGTCCTTAATTCCATGCGGTAGTATGTTTCGATCTTGTCCGTTAACAAGTAAAGCAAATCTTTGTCCAAAAAACCAAGGATTCTGGCAGACGTATATACCTCGTGCGCAAGTCTCAACGCTCGCCCGATAAAACTCGATGCTCAGATACTGGTAATTGCTTCCCCTGCTGCTGAGATGGCGGGTGAAATTGCCAGTGCATTTTTAGCGCTTGCCTATAGCGGAATTGCTTTTGTTATTGCGGGGGTTGCTAAAAAGATAGCTTAAAATCGGTTAATCGTATCGCTGCAGGGCCTGTCCATTGTGTCAACTTTAAAAATGAATACTATTTTGAAAATTTATATTTCTGCGACTAGGTGTAAATGCCTCAACACTATCTTTTTTTGTTTTTGGCACCGCAAACCACCAAGCAATTTTCCAATTGGTACTTTTTTTGCTCGGGATATTTATCTGCAAACTATTTAAAACACACAGTTATGAGATCAATTTTGTATATCATAGCAGTCATCCTGGTTATAGGATGGGCTATAGGAGAGTTTGCATATTCGGCCGGCGGCCTGATTTATGCACTACTAGTGTTGGCACTAATTTCTTTTTTATTAGGCTTTCTTCGCCGTGATACTGTTGCCTGAAAAAACGATTTGAAATCCATTTAAAAAGCCGGTTTCTCTTTCAAAAATCCGGCTTTTTATACGAAATATGATGTATGTCTGAAATGCATTACCAAACCAACTATGATTAGAAAATTAAAGTCGGGCAAATATCGGATTTACTCCAGAAAAGTTGATCCTGAAACGAACAAGCGTAGAAATCTTGGAACGTTCGATTCAATGGAAGCTGCAAAAAAACATGAAAAAGAAATTCAGTATTTCAAGCATCATTGATTTTCAGATAAGAAAATTGTTTAAAGCCATAAAATAACCTGATGAAATACAAACGCATACCATCACTCGATAAAAAACTGATCAACGTAGTGATCGAAACGCCCAGAGATTCCCAGAATAAATTCACTTTTGATCCCGCGTTCCATGTTTTTAAATTAAAAAAAACATTGCCAATGGGCACGACTTTCCCGTTTGACTTTGGTTTCATCCCGAATACTGAAGGCGCAGACGGGGACCCGCTTGACGTACTGGTGATTATGGATCAGCATGCCTTTCCCGGATGCATGGTCAAATGCAGGGCATTAGGCATTCTTGAAGCCAAACAGACTGAAAAGAATAAAAAGCCGATCAGAAATGACCGGATAGTTGCTGTTGCAGAGTGCTCTGTTGGCTTTGGCAATATTTCCGATATTAAAGAACTGAATAAAAATATGGTGGAGGAAATCGAGAATTTTTTCATCGACTATAATAAGCATGAAGGAAAAAAGTTTAAGCCGGTAAAATGGTGCAGCGGTGTTCAGGCAATAAAGCTGATTAAAAAACAGAGTAAGTTACCGGACTAATCGTTTGGTTTTTTTGCAGACGTGCAATAGACAAGACTGGGTCTGACTTTGGGTGGTTTATGAATTGCCAGGCGGGATCAGTGAATATTCCTCCTTTTGTCCATTCTCACCAGCCCCAGATTTTACCTCACCCTCCCCGTTGTTATTTAAGGTCATGTAACATATAAAATCTGGCCCTCGGGGAAAAGCTCCAATAACTTTGCTTTCGCGCCGAAGCAATATTTTCCGGAAGGAGCGCGCTCGTGGTTAAATGCTGCATCCACTTATGCAGATCGGTCTGGAGTTCCTGAATATGTCGATACAACTTTACGAAATGCTATTTGCATAAGCCTCATCCTGGATGAGACGTTGAACGTCTCACAGATGCCTTTGGTTTTCTGACTAACCAGGTGGCACGTTAGTGTGTATCCGGTTCTTTAATTCAGCAACCACGCTGTCCTGCATGCTCCCTGTTTCGCGTTCCTTTGCCTGATCCGTTTTGCCTGGTTCTGCCTCCGGCTGCGGAGCCTTATCAGGCGGTACCTCTACCGGTTGGCGCTCAGGAGCTTCTTGAGGTAGTTCTGGTTCTTTGGGATCACTGGGTTGGTCGATCTCCGGATTTTTTGGCTGTACGGGGGCCTCTTCCGGCTCCCCGGGTATAGTTTGATGCTGCTTGCTCATGTTGATAATTTTTTAAACCACATATTTAAAATGCCCAACAAAGGGTTTCGATTTTATTCAAACCGTTTTTTATTGATCATCTTTCTTGTCCTTGCCAAACAGTTTCTTTAGTCTGTCCTTGGCTTTTTCCAGCGTGTCTTTTTCGTCTGCGCTCAGGTTTTTTCCGGCCCTGTTCTCATAAAAGGTGAGCATCGACATTGCACTTCGATAAGGCGAAGATTTTCGTCGCGTGCTTGTCTCTGCTGAATGTTTTACAGATGCTGCGATCTTGTCCGGATCGCCTGATTTAAAGATATCCTTCTCCAAATCCATGGCATCGCTGTGCTCGGTCACATCAGCGGACCATTTTTTTGTTGTTTTTCTGATTTTCGTAGTCATAAGTGTAGCATTTAAAATGATAAATATCGGACGCCGACATTAGTTAATAAACGAAATATTGAATGCCTTTTAGCCGCTATTACGATCATTATCCTGCTTACTTTTTTCCTTTGCAAAGTGCGCACGGGCCTGTTTCAGGCCGGTGGCAATTGCCTCTCCTTCATTGCCGGTTGTCCGCAACACTTCATTAGCGATCTCGGTCGCTTTATCTCTAATCTTCTTAGGTTGATTCTTGTAAGATGGCGGGTAATCTCCGTTGAGCCAAGGCATAATTCCTCCTTTTTCTATTTAGCCGTTAGATTTTTATATTTCTCGTTAATGGCCTTAATCGCTGCAAGATGCGCTTCGAGCGTTGGCAGTGTCTGCTGTGCAAAAGCCCGGACATCCTGATCTTTTCCTGTTGTCGCATAGGTTTCAAATATTTGTACAGTATTGCCGTGGCCGGCCAGCATGGCATGTATGAACATGGCATCGAAATTATCGCTTGCATTTTTCAGGTTCAGATCAGGCTGAATTCCACCAGTTGCTTCAGGCGGTATCCTGTAACCATTCTGCCTGACTAACTGCATCAGTTTCTGCTCCACGTCTCGATGATCCTTGACCATCATCTGGCCGAAAGCTTTAACATCTGCGTTCTTTGCCTTTTGCTCGGCCAACTGTCCGGCGCTCACTTCCTGCAAATTGGCGATACTGACTACAATGATAAAATGCATGGCCGTAGTATCCGGGTCTGGTTGAGGAATCTGTGACTTGGCAGTAAATGTGCTCAAACCTAACAGTATAATAATTATTGCTCTTTTCATGATGGCATGTATTAAGGTTGTCCAACACCGCCTGATGAACCATATACCTGCCCGCTTGCAAAACTGGCATCGGCAGCGGCTAATTGTACGTAGATGGAAGCCAGTTCGGCTGGTTGGCCCGGTCTGCCCAGCATCGTCCAACTTCCGAACATTTGCTGCTTTTGCGGTTGAGCGCCTCCGCTGATCTGCAGCGCTGTCCAGATCGGACCAGGAGCCACACCGTTAACACGTATACCCTTTGGACCAAGCTGCTTAGCCAGAGACTTGACATAATTCATGGTTGCAGCCTTGGTTTGTGCATAATCATACAGGTCAGGTGAAGGGTCATAAGCTTGTTCTGAAGTTGTACCGATAATAGCCGATCCCGGCGGTAAATGTGGCAACGCCTCACGTATGATCCAAAATGGGGCATAGATATTAGTTTTCATCGTTGCGTCAAAGGCTTCACTGGTAATATCCAGAATCGAATTAGCCGACTGTTGCCTGCCGGCATTGTTAACGATGATATCCAAACCACCCAACCCGCTCAGCGTTTTCTGTACCAGTTGTTTGCAGAAGGCTTCTTCACGCAAATCGCCCGGTATAGCCACCGCCTTACGTCCTTCTTTTTTGATCAGCGCAATGACCTGCTGTGCATCGACCTCTTCCGATGGATAATAGACGATCGCCACATCTGCACCTTCACGTGCGTAGGCTATCGCTGCCGCTCTTCCCATACCTGAATCGCCACCAGTGATCAGGGCTCGTCGTCCCATTAGCCGGCCCGAACCTTTGTAACTCGTTTCACCGCAATCGGGAACCGGGTCCATTTTGCTTTGTAAACCCGGCCAGGGCTGCGGCTGGCTTTTAAAAGGAGGTTTGGGATAGAGTTTTGTCGGATCGCTGATTTTAGCGGCACCGTCAATTGGTTTTTTTGCAGTTCCAGCCACGGCAAAAGCAGGTGCTATTGCAGCTGTGGCCAACGTAGCACTCAGACCGGCGACTACCTGTCTGCGGCTCATTTTATTTTGGTCGTTCATAGATAGTTGAATTGATGACTTTATGATTTTTTCTCAGGTATTTGCCACCTTTTCGGGCCTCTGATAATCCGGCAGCAATGTCTGTTACTATGATGTTATTATTTTACCACTGTGCCCTTTTCAGCGTACCTTGCTTTTTCCTCCTGTTAGGCCTTGGGGACCTTGTCCTGTGCCTTGTCAGAATACTTTGCCATTTTATTTATTGATTTTAGGGTTATTAATTTATCCGTTTACCACTTCCCCGCCGTTCACATGGATCACTTGTCCTGTTATATAGGAAGCGTCATCCGAAGCAAGGAAGACATAGGCCGGCCCCAGTTCTGAAGGCTGACCGGCGCGTTTCATCGCTGTTTGGCAACCAAACGATTTAATTTTTTCCTCATTAAAAGTGGCCACAATCAATGGCGTCCAGACGGGCCCCGGTGCAACAGCGTTCACGCGAATCTTCTTTTCGGTCAGGTTGGTGGCTAGTGACCGGGTAAAAGTGGTGATAGCGCCTTTTGTGGATGAATAGTCGATCAGCGAAGGCGAGGATCGGTAAGCAGTCACCGAGGTGGTGTTGATAATGCAGTCACCGGCTTTCATGTGGCCAACAGCTGCTTCGGCGAAATAGAAATAGGCGAATATATTCGTCTTGAAAGTAATATTCAGCTGTTCCTCAGTAATGTTGTTCACATTCTTTTCCGGGAACTGCATGCCTGCGTTATTCACCAGGATGTTGAGCCGTCCATATTCTTTGACCGTGCGCTCAACAGCATCTTTGCAGAAACCCGCATCTTTCACATCGCCTTTGATCAATAGGCACCGGCGACCGGCGGCTTCGACCAGGTCTTGGGTCACCCTGGCGTCTACATCTTCGTCCAGGTAAACAATGGCAACATCGGCCCCTTCTTCTGCAAAATGTACGCTGACCGCCCGCCCGATCCCACTGTCGCCGCCCGTGATGAGTGCGACCTTGTCCAGCAATTTACCAGCTGACTTATAAGTATCCTTGATGTATTCAGGCGCCGGGCTCATTTTGGCTTCTATGCCTGGCTGTTTGTTTTGTTTTTTGGGTCTTTGGGTTGCTGTTATCATAATTATACAGGTAGATTATGGTCAATTAATGGTTAATAATAGCAGGTACATTTTTTAACAATAGCAAAGGGTGTGGTCTTAATGATTAAAAAAACTTGGGGTAGGAAAAGGCCTCGGAATTATTAGAGCGGAAACTGCTAATAAGAATGACTACAACAACGTGCATGCCAGGAGATGGCGTACCCTATAGCCGCTGGTCACTTCAATCTTACCGTACGGATTTTAGGACAACCGGGAAGACAGGTATTCACATGTCACTATTAAATTTGGATATGGTTCTTGCTTGGCTTTTCTAGCCGGATTCCGAAAATCTCGAACAATCTAGCCAAAGGCTGGTTTAACTTAAAGTAAAATAATTTAATCATGGAAAAGACAGGAGATTCTGCTGTTAATCATGCCGTGCGCTATGACCATTTCGGACATCGAGATGTTTTATATATTGATGCGCTTCCGCTGCCTTCGCCCAAGGCCGGAGAGGTGCTCGTTAAAATAAAAACCGCCGGGATCAATCCAGGTGAAGCCTCTATTCGTGAAGGCTTGTTGGTAAAGCTATTTCCGTCCACTTTTCCTTCAGGACAGGGGACGGATTTTGCGGGAATCGTAGTCTCCGCAGGGCTTGGCGTAACCAAGTTTGGCGCGGGCGACGAAGTGCTCGGGTTTACCAATGACCGCAACGGCCAGGCCGAATACATCGCAGTCAGGGCTGACCAGCTGGTGGCACGCCCCGCTGGTGTTTCCTGGGAAGCGGCAGGTGGCTTGTTCGTCGTGGGCAGTACGGCTTATGCCGCAGTCAAAGCGGTAAATATCAAACCGGGCGAAACGCTGATCGTTTCCGGCGCGGCCGGCGGGGTAGGCTCGATCGTCGTGCAGCTCGCCAAAAAACAGGGCGCTAGCGTGATTGGACTTGCCAGCCAGCCGCACCACCAATGGTTAAAAGATCATGGCGTTATGCCATTGGTATATGGCGATAATGTTGAAGCATTGATCATAGCTGCCCTGAACGGCAAAAAGGCTGACGCTTTTATCGACACTTCCGGCAAAGGCTACGTAGAACTTGCCATTAAGCTGGGTATTCCCCCTGATCGGATCGATACCATTATTGATTTTGAAGCAGCCGGGAAATATAAGGTAAAGGCGGAAGGCAGTTCAGCGGCGGGCACCGTACAGGTTCTGGAAGAACTGGCGGGGATGGTTGGCAGCGGTGAGCTGGAGATAACGATCGCCAAAACCTATCCTTTGAACCAGGTCAAAGAGGCCTATGAGGAATTGGAAAAGAGGCATACCCAGGGGAAGATCATCCTGGTCGCCTCAGCCAATTAAGGTTTTTTTATCCCTGCAATTTACAATTATGGCAGCCACGATCTCTTCTACCGTCACAATAGGCGAACATTCAGATCACCCCTTGATGGCACACGATCTACTCTGTTAGCATTTTTCACAAGGCAATAATTTAGCTCATTTGTAATTTTTCCAAGGCAATAATTGGTCCGATTTGCAATTTTTCCAAGGCAATCGCAAGTTCATTTGTAAATTATACAAGGCAATACTCACTATGATTTGCAATTTTTACAAGGCAATCGCAAGTTCATTTGTAAATTATACAAGGCAATACTCACTATGATTTGCAATTTTTACAAGGCAATATCTACCCTGATTTGCAATTTTCACAAGGCAATCACAACCAGATTTGCAATTTATACGAGGCAATATCTAGCGCGATTTGTAATTTTTCCAAGGCGATCTGCTTCAGAAATTACAATAATATTCGGAAATGGCTAGGGTCACCCTATGATAGATGACTGGTGGATTCACTTAAGATGGAGGACCAGCCCGCCGGGTTCTCAATAAAATATTACCCCAAAAAATGATTGTGTATATCGATTACTATTGAATTTTCGCATTTGATTATTATAAAAATAGCACAATCGATTATTATAATTCTAACACTACTTGTTATTATAATTTACGTACGTTTGATCATTTACTTCCTGTCTGCAATATTTCCAAGGCAATAAATACCCCAATTTGCATCCTTTACAGGGCAATGGCTTCGCTATAGCTTAACGGTTAGTGCCTTACCGGTATAGTTAACGTCTTTGTCTGCTGTGCTGGTAAGATTAATGTCCGTACCATGCGCCGGCCTTACCACTACGATGTTAAATAATTGATTATGTGGCATACCGGCATAGCTCCCATTTCTGTCCGAGATGCTGAGCTGGTGCAGCTTGTCGTTCCACTTAAAGGTGAATGTTGCATACTTGCCCTTTTCATAATTGTAGTTGTCGTTTTCATCCTGGTAGAATTTAAACGTGGCGTCCGCTCCGGATAAATTCTCAGTTCGATCGCTCCCTGAGGTTTTTCATTAGCGTATTCCACGTTCGGTCCCATCGGCACAATCGATCCAGCCTTAACATATAAAGGCATGTTTTCAATCGGTGCAGCAGCATCGATCGTCCGCCCGCCGCCGAGGGCTTCCCCGGTCCAGAAGTCATACCATTTTTCTGATTTTGGCAAATAAACCTTTCTGGTCTTACTTTTTTTCGAAGCATCTGCACCCGTATACAGCTGCTGGGTAACCGGGTTAACCAAAAAGGCCGGCCCAAACATATACTGGTCAGGTACCTGATAAACGTTCGGATCATTTCTGAAGTCAAAAGCAAGGCCGCGCATCATCGTATAATTATCCAGGGTGGTTTTTGCAGCAAGCGAGTAGATATAAGGCAGTAAGCGGTAGCGCAGCTTATCATATTTTATAAGAATGGATCTTGTGCCCTCATCCCAGTTTTTTGAAAATAGGGCCCTTTCGCCCTTTTCCGTGGATACGCATAATCGGGCAAAATGTGCCGAACTGAAACCAGCGTATAAAGAGCTCTCTATACTGGGGCAGCGACCAGTCGGGCGCGCCATCGGCCGTCACCCGGGACAAATAGCCGCCGATATCGGATGTCCAGTAAGGAATACCCGATGCGCAGGCATTGATGCCCTGCGGCACCTGGTTGCGCAGCGAAGAAAACGTGCAGGTAATATCCGAGGACCAAAGCACGGCAGCGTTGCGCTGTTCCCCGGCAAATGATTGGCTGATCAGGCAAAACGACGCGTTTGCCGGGAATGTCTTTACGCCAGCCCTCGTAAATACCTCTGGAATGTTCCAGCGAATAGGAATTAAAATAATCTATCCCCTTTCCAACGGAGAAATCCGCTTTGCGGCGTTCGTCAAGCAGCGCGCCGTTATCAGGTTCACATTGGTCAACCCACCAGGCATCCCAGCCATAGCGTTTAACCACGCTGTCGCGGGCCTGCTGCCAGTACATTTCCCTGGCCTTGGGGTTGTGCGCATCATAATAAGTATCAAAGGTGTGGGTAACAAAATTGTCCCAGGTAATGCTGGTCAGATATCCCTTACTTTTCAACGCATCAAAATTAGGAGTGCCGCTTCCAAACACCGGCCATATGGAGATCATGGCATGAATATTGGCCTTATGCAGCTCATCGATCATCGCTTTAGGGTCCGGGTATCGCTCATGATTCATCACATGCGAGCCGATCGGCAGCGGCGACCACCAGTACCAGTCCTGAACGATACGCATCAACGGGGATATGCGCATTTCGGTAGCCGTCTTTTACACTTAAGATCTCCTGCTGGGTTTTATAGCTGTCCTGCGATTGGAAAAGGCCGAATGTCCATTGCGGAAACATCGGCGCTTCGCCTGTAGCGATGCGGTACAGAGCTGATGATATGGTCAAAATCGGGCCCGTAAAAGAAATAATAATCCACCATTTTGCCGCTTTCGGAGCCGTATTCGTATTGCGTGTTATTTGCCTCGGCTCCCAAAAAATTCGGAGGCCGCATAATTATCCCATAACAGACCATACCCTTTTGTGGATAAGCAGTACCGGAATGGCGCCGGTCATGTATTTTATCTGCCATGCGCTGGTCGCGTCCTTTATAATTTATGGAAAGTGAATCCTCGGGGTGACAGCCCAGGCCATAAAGCGCCTCGTCCCGGGGAGAATCGAACTGCGTATCGCAATTATAAGTATCTATGCCGGCAATGGTTGCGCCTGCATGGTCTTATTCTTCGATGTCTCGGCAGTAATTACCTTTCCTTTCAGATCGGTATAAGTGATCGCATTGGTCGATTTATTAATTTTTATATGCAATCTGGCGGTGGTAATAAGGACCTCACCGGACCGATCGGCCACAGTGAAATCTGCAGACTCCTTCCAGGGGTTATTTACGACCAGCGATTTCTTTTGGGCCAGCGTATCGAGCATGCTGTATTTAACTTCAATAATATCCGCCCTGCAGATCCTAAGGAACATCACGCCCTTGTCCAGCTTAAACCGAACGCCATTCCCGCTCCGGGCATAACTGATCACAGTGGCCTGCGAAAAATTTACGAGGAGTAGTCCGATCAGGAATAATAGCGCGGCTTTAGCACGTGCAGCTTTTGTAGATTGCTTCATCTTATCTGTTCTGATTTTTAAGCCCGCGAAATATTTACCGGCTAACGAGGGTAAAACTACCCCCGTTTTTTAGAAAATGAATAACAGAATTGATAACGAATATAGAACAAATGTTAATTGTGGTAAGTATTTAACCCCGATTTTACGGAAATGCGGGTTAGGCCCGCATTTCCAGATCTGTAAGGAGCTCCTCCTCGGCTTTGCCACGCATACTGGTAATATATTCCGAAGGCAGCATGCCATATTCTTCACGGAACACCTTGGCAAAATAGGCCGGATTGTTAAATCCGACATCATAAGCGACGTTGGCAATACATAACTGGCTTTTTGCCAGTAGCTGCGCGGCCCTTTTTAGCCGGATCGTCCGGATACAGTCTACCGGAGTCTTGCCTGTCATAGCCAGCAGTTTTTTGTACAGGGATGCTCTGGACACATTCAGGTGCTTGGCCAGCGTTTCTACAGACAGATTGGGGCTTGCCATATGGAGCTCTATATAGTCCAAAGCCTTTTTCAGGAATTTCTCGTCCTGGGAAACTACAGCGATATCCGGCGCCTGCAGCTCGATCTGCTTCTGATAGGTATCTTTCATCACCTGCTGCATTTTAAGCAGGTTTTGGATCCTGGATACCAGAATCTCAAAATTGAAAGGTTTTACCACATAGTCGCTCGCTCCGCTATCCAGGCCGGCCATCTGGTCTTCCTCGGCCGTCAGGGCTGTTAACAGGATAACCGGGATATGCGAGGTACGGCTGTCGGTCTTTATCTTCCTGCAAAGCTCGATTCCGTTCATGCCGGGCATATTCACGTCGCTCACGATGAGCCTTGGATGCTGGGCAAGGGCCTTCTGCCATCCGTCCTTGCCGTTGGAGGCTTCAATGATGTGGAATGTATTTCTCAGGTTGTCCTTCAGGTAAAACCGCAGATCGTCGTTATCCTCAATCAGCAGCACGGTAGGCATCCTGTTGCCTGGGGAAAGCTCCTCCACTGCTTTTAATACCTTTAGTCCCGTATTAGTGGCTGTCTCCTGGGTCAATGCCGGCTCCTGGTCCTGGCGGGTAAGGGGGAGCATAATGGTAAAACAGCTTCCGTAATTAGGTTCACTTTCGACCGCTATATTTCCTCCATGCATCTTTACGAATTCCCTGGTGATCGAAAGTCCTATGCCGCTGCCCTGGTTGAGCAGATTTTCGGGTAAATTATCCTGAAAGAAACGTTCGAATATGCGCTGCTGATTTTCCCGGGCAATGCCGATCCCGGTATCGATCACTTTGATCTCCAGTGCACTGCTATCCCCCTGGTCAGTTAAGCAAACCAGGATACTGATGCGTCCGTCCGAAGGCGTAAATTTAAATGCGTTGGAAAGCAGGTTGAAGAATATCCTTTCGATCTTGTCATGATCGAAACTGGTCACAAAAGATTCCACCTCACTTTCAAAATGGTAATTGATCTTCTTCTGGCCGGCAATATCGGAGAAGGAAGCATACACTTCCTTTATAAATTGTACCAGGTCGCCCTTTTTTATATTCAGTTTCAGCTCATTGTATTCCATTTTACGGAAATCGAGCAGCTGATTAACCAGGTTGAGCAGGCGTTTACCATTTCGCTTAATCGTCACCAGCCGCTGCTGCTCACCAGCATCATCTGACATTTTCAGCAAGATCTTCAATGGGCGAAAGGATCAGCGTTAAGGGCGTACGGAACTCATGGCTGATATTGGTAAAGAATTTGATCTTCATCCGGTCCAAATTGTGCAGCCGGCGTGCCTGTTCCCTTTCGCTGGTAATGCGCCGCTCGGCTTCGAGGGTGATCTGGGTGGCTTCGAACTGCCTTTTAAGCTTAACTATGCCCTGGCGCCGGATATAGTACAACAGGCCCAGGATGAGCGCGAAATAAATACAATAAGCCAGTGGGGACTTCCACCAGGGAGGCAGTACGGTGATCTTAAGGCTAATCGTGGAGATCTTGCCCGGATTATTGACACTGCTGGACTGCACGGTAAACACATAATCACCGGCGTTCAGGTTGGTGTAGATGGCTTTACGGTCATCATTGAGCGTGCTGATCCAGCCCTTATCAAAGCCTTTAAGCATATACTGGTAATGGACCTTGCTGGGATTAAAATAATTGCAGTCGGAAAATTCGATCGCAAAAACATTCTCCTTGTAATCCAGGGTAATCTCCTTTGCCTCACTAATTGACCTGGCGAGCACGACCTTACCATCAACCGTATCACCAACGGCCACGCTTTTATTAAAAAGCTGAAAATCGGTAAATGCAAGATGCTGCTTTGGCTTATACCGATTGATTTTTCCCGGATCAAACAGATTGAAACCATGCGGCCCGCCGAAGACCAGCTCCCCGCTGCGGAGCTTCAGGGCGGCATAAAGGTTGAATTCTCTGCCCTGCAACCCGTCCGATTCGTTGTACCGGATGACCTTGAACTGGTAGCTGCTGCCCCTGGTTGTAACGCTGATACAAATCAGACCGTTGTTCGTGCTCGACCAGATATTACCGTAATTGTCCTCGATGACGCAGGAAATATTGTAACCCGAAAAATTCTCATCGCCGTAAACATCCAGGAAGCGGCCGGTGTTTGGGTCGAGTATGCTCATGCCGTCCTTGGTGCCGATCCAGATCAGCCCCCTGGAGTCTTCGATCAGCGTATTGACGTCATCGCCCGCCAGGCTGTTTGTTGTACCTCTGCGGTAGTCGTAGTGTTTAATAGTGTTTGTCTTTTTTTGGATGACATCTATTCCCCGGTCATGGCCAATCCAGATATTGCCGCTTTTATCTTCATAGATTACGGCAGTGTAGTCCGAGCTCATCGGATATTTCGGGTGCGCGAAGTTTTGGTTCTTGCGGTCAAAAATATTCAGATCACCGGCAAAAGTTCCCACCCAGAGATTCTTTTTGGAATCCTCGGTGATCGCATATACACGGTCATCCGACAGGCTGGCCGCGTTTTTATCACTGTGCCTGTAATGCGTGAAGGTTTTGCCGTCATAGCAGTCCAGGCCGCCAAAATAGGTACCTATCCACAGCTTATGCTGCTGGTCGATATGCAGCGCTACAATGATATCATTTGACAGGCTGCCCCCATTCCCCGGATCGTGTTTGTATTGCCGGTAGGTATTGCTGGCGCGGTCAAAATAGATCAGTCCGCCGCCGTTGGTACCCATCCATAAATTCCCTTTTTCATCCTGGGCAAAGGTATTGATGTCGCTATAAGGCAGACTCGATTTGTCGGTAATCAGATTTCGTGAAAGCCAGAACTGCATCATGCCGCTGCGGTAGTAGTTGATGCCCTGTTTGAATGTACTGGCCCAGATAATGCCTTCATCGTCTTTATATAAATTGACGCTGTTTCCGCTGAGTGAATTCAGGTCATCTTCCCTGTTCAGGACATAAGTGATAGTCCCGGAGGCCCGGTCATAAATATCAATGCCTCCGTGGTCAGTACCGATCCAGATCTTGTTATCCTCATCCTGTAAAACATCATTGACCACATTAGAATTCAGCCTGGCGCCCAGAGGCGCGTCCTTGCTGAAATGGGAAAGCGAATTGTTAATGGTATTATAACAATAGGCTCCGATGGCCATGGAAGGAGAAAAAATCCAAAGGTTGCCCTGGCCGTCCAGGGTCAGGTTATAATTGCCGCTTTTGCCGGAACCCGCTTTTTTCAGGCCCTCATACCGCTGCACCAGCCGAAGCGTGCGCATATCGATCCGGTCGATCGTTCCGTCATCATAGGCCAGCCAAACGCTGCCATGCTCATCGCAGGCCATGTCCCGGACGTCGTTGGCATGCAGAATTATTTTTGAGGACGGGGCATTATTGAAAAACCGGGTATGATGAACCAGCGGATCGTAGACATATACGCCCTGGTTTTTAGTCAGAAACCAGAATGCCCCTGTTTTGTCTTTTTTTACTGCGCTTATCTGGGCGGAAAGAATTCCGAAGTCCTTCAGCTCCCCAGCGATGTCATTGGCAAATCTCTCCGTCGCCGGGTCATAAATGCTGATGCCGCTTTTGGTAAATACCCACATCTTGTCCGAGGGACCCTGATAGATGTGCATGATATAGTTCTCCCCGATTGAGGAGGTATCCTTTACGTCGCGCTTGAATATCCGGAATTTGTAGCCGTCATACCGGTTCAGACCTGCCGTAGTGCCGAACCACATAAAGCCCTTTTTGTCTTTAAAAATGCAGTTAATGTGATTGTCCGACAGCCCCCGGGTAACGTCCAGGTGCGAAAATTTGTATTTGCCGGACTGGCCGTACAAACACATATTCATACTGATCAATAGCACTGCCGCTAAGGCAGAAATTTTAACACGCATAACTTTCACATTTGTGATCATTTCCGCCGCTTCGAGAGATCGCTGCGCGCAGAAAGTCAATTCAGGTTCGGAATAATTGTAAAAATAACAGTAATAAAAAGATAACGCAACCTACCTGACCCCAACACGCGTCGTGCTTAATATCTGGTAATGAATGATTTACCTATTGGTTTATATCCGGCATGCTGTTCTGCCGGGGCTCAGCCCGAAACTGAACTTTAAAAAGTTGAGGATAGGAAAAAAAAGGGATTCTACCAAATTGTTGGATCAGAAATCATTCCACAATTTCAAGGTGGTAATGAATATCCAGTAAAAATTCTCTTCTAAAAGGCTATTTGTAAACAAAAGAACTATTGAAATAAAAAGAGGCCTACTCTTTTTGGGAGTAAGCCTCGGTAATCAACTATTTATTAACGTCAACCAGTCTGATTAGTAAGTAAACCCAGATATTTCAGCCTGAGATTCTATAAGAACCGTACGTGCAGCTCTCACCGCATACGGCTCCCAATACCTTTGAACCATTTTAGGCGTAGCACCGAATGTCCAGTGAGCGAATAAGTCAGGTTTGCGCACGCAGAGGCTGCTTACCCATTTCATAGCACTGGTTACACTGGTTCTTAACCCCTTGTATTTTCGTATTGCCCAATTGGCCAACTTTGCGTTGATTCTTCTCATGAAGCTTTTCAGTTCACTGGCATAGAACTTTCCGTAATAGTTGATCCAGCCTTGCAGGACAGGGTTCATCGCTTTGGCGACAGCTTCAATCTCGATGCCCGGTATCCGAAGAATGGGCATTGCGTTTAGCTTTGAATTCATCGATGCTTTGGCTTTTGTGCTTACTGCCGGCAGAAAGTTGGTGAAGTCTTCTTTCCGTTCACCGTTCTGCGCCTGTCGGGGCTTGAACGTGTAGCCTAAGAAATCGAACTTTACACCTTTGGTGTACTTCCGTGTGCGGTTGCTGTCCCTGCAATGGATGATCTTTGTCTTTTCCTCGTGCAGTTCTAGCCCACAAGCTTTTAGCCGTTTTCCTAACGCCATCTTTAACTTTTCCACATTGAATGCTTTGTCGCAGTGGATCACTGCGTCATCTGCATACCGCTCGAAAGGGCAGTCGGGATAGTTGGCTACCAGCCACATATCCATCGCATAGTGCAGGTAGAGGTTTGCCAGTACCGGGCCGATCACGGAACCTTGCGGCACGCCTTTCGTCCTTGCTACTTTGGTGCCATCCTCGAGTTGCAGTGGGGCTATCAGCCATCTTTCGATGTATAACAGCATCCATTGTTCCTGTACATGCTTTGCTACTGCTTTCATCAGCAGGTTGTGTGGAATATTGTCAAAGAACCCTTTGATATCAACGTCCAGTACCCATTCAAACCTCATGCACATTTCTCGTGCTTTGGCTACGGCCTGTAAGGCTGATTTCTTAGGGCGGTAACCATAAGAGTCTTCATGGAACAGGTTGTCGACCACCTGCGCCAATTCTTTGGTTACCATCGCCTGTCCGATACGGTCGGTTATCGTAGGTATGCCCAATGGCCTTTTACCGCCATCTTTCTTTGGTATCTCCACCAATTTGATCGCAGGGGGCATATAGCTGCCGGAACTCATTTGGTTCCATAGCTTGTACAAATGTTTCTGTGGCTCTTTTTCAAAAGTTTCCATGCTCATCTGGTCTACACCTGCTGCGCCTTTATTGGCTTTGATCTTTAAGTAAGCTTCCTGTACCGACTTTCTCGAAATACAAAATGGTTTTGGCCTATACATCGTTATACCTCCTGTGGGTTGCCCCTTTAACAGTTTCTATTGTTGTATAGCACCTGATAATGCCACCCCTTCCCTCCATTGCCATTACAGCAACTTCGCTGGTACTACGGATGACTCTGTCCCTGTGGGACGCATCGATACTTTCGGACTTGCGGGTTCTTCCGCTTGACCTTTTCTCTTCGCATCGTCCCGACAGGTTCCCAAGTTCCGCCTGAACGCCTGTATAAAGCTCATGCTGCCTATACGCCGGATGCCATTGGGACGGTAAACAGGTCGTCCTCCCAACTGGTAATAAAGTGCTACTGTACCTTACTTTCGACATCATTTAATCCTTTCGACGCCTCATCGGCAGTTCATTTGCATTCATCTTCTTTATACTTACCTGACAGCTTCAAACTGCCTTTTCTGCTAATGCTCCCCACCCTGGCTCTTTACCAGAGCAGCTTAGCAGCGGTTTGGTACCTGCTCCTGTAAGCCGATACCGGGAGACCTACTCCCATCATTCAAACAGCATTGATTTGCTACGCAAATCATTCATGGCGCTCAATAGCCCGGATTTTGTTTCAAATTCGGGTTAAGTCCGATCGCACTTTGCGGTATTGGCAATATATCATGACCTGCCGGAAGCGAAGTGAACCAAACGCCGTGAAGTTTACCATCGGCAGTTGGACCGTATGGATAGGGTTCAGGTATTAACGAGTTGTCAGTATTGTAATTGGCGTGGACGAACGCAGCTGCTACGCCAGGCCCTGCCCTGCGCAGGTTATAAAAGAGTGAATATTCACCGGTCAGCTCGTGACGGTATTCGCTCAGTACCATTTGCATCGGGTCAGTGATCGGGCTGGTTGGCTTACCGTCGTAAGTCAGGCCATCCTTCATCACTGCCGGAGCAGTACCTCCAAAGGCTCGGTTCCTGACAGCTTTGATATCAGCCAGTGCTCCCGGTACGTCTCCCAAATGTATTTTACATTCTGCCCTGCTCAGCAGAATCTCCGCATAGCGTAGCAATACCTGGTTTTGCGAGCCGAAAATGGCCGATGTGCCGTTAGCGCCTGTCAGGTTCGGGTCACGCCATTTTTTTGCGCAATAGTAGCCTGAACGGGTCAGATCGTCTCCAAACCATGGGTGACGCAATGCGCCGCAGGTATTGATGATCTTGCCATCGTCGCCGATATAGTCCGCGTTGCCTGCAGCAAAACCAGATTGTACCACCGCATAGCCTTTGATCCCGCCCCATTTTTGAATAATGCCTGGGCTCTGCAGCGTATCGCCAGGACCTACGATGGTCAGTGTTTTACGTAAATCGCCGGGCTGATAAGAATACCAAAGGCCGGGGTTTCCGTAATCATAACCGAAGCCGCTTATTTCATGTGGCCAGCTGAAGTCATCGATCCAGGCTACCTCACCACCGTTCTGCCATCCGCCGTCCCAGCTTTGCGAACCCTGTATATCGAACTGAATTTCGAAAAGCGATTCGTCATTGTTCTGATGGTCGAATTCGTGAACATCAGCAAACTTTGGCAGCAGGTGATAGTTCTGGGTCAGTTCCGGGCTGTTAAATGCGGCTAATGCACCTGCATAATTTTTTAACCACATTTGTGCTGCGCCCTCGTAGCCATAAGCCGAGCCCTTGGTGGCCCTGCCCAGGTCCGATGGAGGAAGCGTAGTCTTGGACTGCAATAGCTGTTCAGCTTTCTGCATATCGGCAACCACCTGCTTGAACACCTCATCCTGGCTGCTTCTGGCTGTCAGTCCATTGGATACCGCGTTCAATTCCAGCGGAACCCCGCCAAAAGTGCCCGCCAGGTAATAATAGGACATACCGCGCAGAAAGTAGGCCTCTCCGGTCAAACGGTCTGCCAGAGCCGGGGTAACTACGCCATTGGCCTTTGCCGTGGCGATGATACCAAAAGCCTGGTTAGCCCTGCCGATAGCGATATAGGCATTATTCCAGAACACCGAAAGTGCCGCAAAGTTGGAATTGATGGTATAAGAGTTCCATGCGATATCGGCGCCGTCATTGTACCAGTCATGCGAAAGGAAGTTGGCATAATACCATATCGACTTTTTCAGCAAATCGCTGTTTTGAAAACTATCGTAAATGCCATTTACCATGGCCACCACATGTGTGGACGTTTCAAAAGTGCCATCTGCAGTGGAATTCCCGGTACTCGTCTGTGTCAAAAAATTCTTCTGACATCCCATCGGGATCATCATGGCCACACACAGGGCTGTCAAGGTTATATTTCTTTTGCTCTTTTTCATATCTTTAATATTTTATCGTTCTCTTTATTAGAAGGTTACGTTTACACCCAATGTATAAAACCTCGAGGATGGATAAGTGCCGTTATCCACACCATTCTGAGTTGCATAGCCGCCCTGGGTACCAACCTCAGGATCCAGACCTTTGTAACTTGTAATGGTAAACAGGTTCTGTGCAGACAGATAAAATCTGATTTTGCTTAACGCAATTTTCTTTGCGATATCACCTGGCAGGGTATAGCCAACTGTAAGGGTTTTTAACTTCAGATAGCTGCCATTTTCAATCCATGCGCTTGATGGCAGTGAGTTGCCGATCGCATTGTCATTGTAATAGATCCTTGCATAGGTGTTTGACGGATTGGTCTTAGTCCAGGCGCCGGCATAATAGGCCTGGCTCAGGTTCTCTATTCCCACGAAACCGCGGTTCTGGAAAGTTTCCAGGTTGCTTTCCTCATAGTTCAGGATCTTGTTTCCGTAAACGCCATAGAAAAACACGTTAAAGTCGAATGACTTATAGGTAGCGTCCAGGTTAAGACCACCGAAGAATTTAGGCTGCGGACTGCCCAGACTGGTCTGGTCGTCTGCTGTCACGTGGCCGTCACCATTAGTATCAGCGAAATAACGGTCGCCGGCCTGGGTGCCTGCCTGCTGATAATAAGGGAATCCTTTTGCCTGTGCCGATTTATTGAGCTGATCAAGCTGGGCCTGCGTTAATATGCCCAGTGATTTGTAACCATAGAACTCTCCAATGGGCTGACCTACATAGGTCTGGGTAAAGGTAGTCCACCCGTTGCCGGTCAAAGCAAGCTGTCCGTTCTGGCCGGGGGTAGTGATTGGGTTGGTGATCGAAGTCGTACCGGCAAGCAGTGAAGTAAGGGTATTTTTAATAACCGAAACAGTCACACCCGCACCAAACTTAAAGTCCTTGTTTACGCTGTGGTTGTAATTTACGGCAAACTCCCAGCCTTTATTGTTCATACTGCCCACGTTCTTACTCTCGGTTTGAAAACCGGTTTGTGCCGGAACCGGAACGTTTAACAAGAAGTCTTTTGATTTTCTGTTGAAATAATCCACCGTAAGGGACAGTTCGCCATGTAAGAACGAGGCGTCCATGCCGATATCGGTCTGGTAATCCGTTTCCCAGCGCAGGTCTGGGTTTGCAGGCTGGATAGCCGCGATACCGGACTGGTAGGTTCCGTTGGAGCCGCCGGTCTTGCCAAATGGATAACCCAGGTTACCGCTTGAACTGGGCAGCGAACCAAAGGAATATAATGCCGGGTAAGCAAAGTTAGGTACAGGACCCTGGTTACCTACCTCGCCGTAACTGCCACGGAACTTCAGGTCGGAAAGCCAGTCTGCACTTTTCAAAAATGACTCGTCTTTAGCTCTCCACATGGCTGATCCTGATGGGAATACGCCATACTGATGTCCTTCGTCAAATTTCGAAGATCCGTCCCTTCTTACCGTACCGGTCAGATAGTACCGGTTTTCAAAGTTGTATCCTAAGCGCGCAAATTGCGAAGCCAGGGCATCGATTACCTGAGCGGTGGAATTTAGTTTCAGTGTCCCAACCTCTACCTGGGATAGATCTTTAACTATACTGTTGGGAGGAACGCCACTGCCGCTATAACCATTGAAAAATGTTTTCTGGTTAGAAATGCCTCCCAGAAAATTGATAGTATGTTTCCCGAACGTTCGGTCATAGGCGATCGTGTTTTCCCAAACCCAGTCAAAGGACGTATTCAGGTACTGGCTGTACTGTGCATTTTGAGTCGCGCTTGCCTGGGAACCATATTGCTGCACAATACGGTCATCTTCCGGGCTAAAATAGTAGCCATTGGCTTCCGTTACCGTTACGCCGGCACTGCTTTTCACTTTAAGCCCCTGGGTTAAGGTCGCTTCCAGTGATGTATTGGCCAGTAAGAAATTGGCTATATTCTGGTAGCGGTTAGTTTCCGTAGTGTAAACCGGATTGCTGTATTTGGCTACATAGGTATATATCGGGTTATAAAATCCATAATTACCGTTTGAGTCCTTTATCTGGCTGGTCAGCTTGTTGCCGCCGTCAAGCGTTGGCGGCAACTGAGCCAGCTGCGCCAGTGAGCTCGTTGCATTGGAATTCGTGCCAAGCGGATTGCTCGAATCCTGATAGCTGTATTTTAAACTTGTGGAAGATTTAAGCCATTTTACGGGCTCGTAATCCATATTTTCATTCAGGGTTACCCTTTTAAAGTAAGAGCCCAGGACAATACCTTTCTGATCGTAGTAACCAATTGAGGTTGCTGACTGCAGTTTGTCGTTACCGCCCCGTATACCCAGGTTATAGCTTTGGGTCAGTCCGCTGCCATAAACTGCGTTCTGCCAGTCCGCGTTAGTAAGCGATGCAGGATTGTTCCAGTTAGAAAGGACCGTAAACTGCTTAACCGGGTCATCTGCCTGCTGCTGCAGGGCAAGCGTGGCAAACTGCTGGGCATTCAGCAGACTGTATTCTTTAGGTTTAGCCTGCAGGGAAGTATAAGCATCCAGGGATACCTGAACGCCATCTGTCCGGCCTTTTTTGGTCGTAACGATAACTACGCCGTTGGCAGCACGGATACCGTAAATGGCAGTTGCCGATGCGTCCTTTAAAACGTCGATCGAGGCAATGTCATTTGGGTTGATATTGTTAATTCCTCCTGTTGCAACGGGATAACCGTCAATTACATATAAAGGACCGTTACCGTTTTGGGCAAGACTACCCGTACCACGGATCAGTATCGTTACGTTACCGCCCGGAGAGGCGTCATTATTGGTTACCTGCACACCTGCTGCACGTCCCTGCAAAGCCTGGTCGAGCGTGGTAACCGGGTTTTTTGCAATGGTAGCCGCGCTAACCGAGCTGATCGAGCCTGTCAGATCCTTGCGCTTGGCCGTACCGTAACCAATGGCCACTACGTTTACTTCAACGAGTGATTTGGCATCGGTTGCCAGTCCTACGTTATACACGGCCGCATCGCCGACAACGATTTCCTTGGTAACGAAGCCAACCATACTAAAGGTAAGTATGGTTCCTTTTTGTACCGAGAGTTTGTAGGCACCGTTTGCATCGGATCCCACACCAGTGGTGGATCCCTTAACGCGCACGTTCACTCCGGCAATGGCTGAGCCGTCATCGACAGAGGTCACTTTACCCGATATTTGCTGGGTCTGACCCCAGGCGCCAAGGCAAAAGCCTGCAGTAAACAAGAGAATCAGAACGACGCTCTTTAAACTATTTAATTTGTTAAACAGTAGATCTTTCATCATATTCATTCATTAGGATTAATTGGTTGATTGAAGGGTCGATCCATTCGCCCCTTTTAAAAATTCATCTTGGGTATGCCCATTGCTCCCCGGGGGAGGGTCCAAATTTTGAGTTTGCCGGGCTATGGCTCCTCAAAAAAAATGTGCATTTTTTAGTGCAGGGTTTCGCTTCATAATAAATAGTTTAGTCGTATAGGAAAATTGGTTGAACTACCGTAAATAGACTTACAGTATTGAAATGTGAAATTACCGCGGTGGGATTACGCTCTGTAACAGATTTGTTGTTATTTATACAACAAATGTTTATTTGACATTACGCATTTGTTATACCGATATGTATTTACATAAATTAGCCATAGTAGCGTTATAAACCGGCGGCTCCTTTACAATTAGAATTATTAGTACCAGAATTGATTTATGAAGATTTTTTACCCCTTGGCCTTTGTGTGCAGTTTAATGATTTTGTGTTCGTGCCGGAAGCATACCTTGTTTCAGGAAATACCCTCCTCCCATTCGGGCATACACTTTATCAATAAGATCAGTGAGAACGATACGATAAATCCCTTCGACGTAACCAATATCTATAATGGCGGCGGCATCGGTATCGGAGATTTTAACGGCGACGGGCTGCAGGACATTTATTTCTCCGGCAATATGGTACCCAACCGGCTATACCTTAATAAGGGGAATTTTCAGTTCGAGGATATTACCGACAAGGCTGGCGTAGGCGGCCTGGGCGGCTGGGGACGCGGTGTTTCGGTGATTGACATCAATAGTGACGGACTGCCCGATATCTATGTCTGCAATACGGTATATCCGGATTCCTCGCGTCGTCAGAACCTGTTATATATTAACCAGGGGAAGGGAAAGGACGGTATTCCGCGCTTTAAAGAGATGGCCAGGGAATACGGGCTGGATGCGCACCAGCAATCTACCATGGCTACTTTCTTTGACTACGATAACGACGGCAACCTGGACATGTACCTGACCGTCAACGACGCCAGTGAAAGCTATTATCCCAATGTATTCGGCAGCTCTAAACATAGCCAGACAGGTTCCGGCAGGCTTTTTCATAACGAGTGGGATGCCCGGCTGAAGCACCCCGTTTTTAAGGATGTCACCGATAAGGCTGGCCTGAATATTCCTGGCTTTGGCCACGCAGCGACCGTGGTGGACATCAACCGCGACGGCTGGAAAGACATTTATGTGAGTAATGATTTCATCTCGGCCAATCTGCTTTACATCAACAACCATGATGGCACATTTAAAGAATGCTCAAAAGAGTATTTTAAGCATACCTCTTTAAACGCCATGGGGCAGGACATTATTGACATTAATAATGACGGGCTGGCTGATGTGGTGGAACTGGACATGAACCCCGAGGATAATTACCGTAAAAAAATGATGCTTAACGCGAGCGCATACCAGCTGATCCAGAATTTTGAGCGCTTTGGTGTTCAGCTGCAGTATGTCCGCAACACGCTTCAGTTAAACCAGGGACCCAGGGTATTGCAAAACGATACCATCGGCAGTCCTGCCTTCAGCGAGATCGGCTTTATGAGCGGAATGGCACAAACCGACTGGAGCTGGACACCGCTGGTGGCCGACTTTAATAATGACGGGTACCGCGATATTATTGTCACCAACGGCTTTCCAAAAGATATCTCCGATCACGATTTTATTACCTACCGAAAGAGCGCCTACGCCATCACATCCAAAAAGAAGGTACTGGACCAGATCCCTCAGGTAAAAATACATAACTACGGCTACCAGAATAACGGGGACCTTACCTTTAAAGACGCCAGCGAGAGCTGGGGGTTATCGCTGCCTACTTTTTCAAACGGCGCAGTATATGCTGATCTCGATAATGACGGGGCGATGGATATGATCATCAATAATATCAATGATGAGCCCCTGGTCTACAAAAACACTTCCAGGGAAAAAGATACCACAGCCACCCATTATCTAGAGATTAAGTTCAAAGGCGACGGCCATAATCCGGAGGGGCTGGGTGCCTGGGCCGATATTTATTATGATGGCGGAAAGCACCAGGTGGCAGAGAATAATCCCTACCGGGGATATATATCCACCGACCAGAACATCGCCCATTTCGGACTGGGGAAAACCCGCAAGCTGGATTCGCTGGTAATTCGCTGGCCTGGTAATAAAAAGGAGGTCCTCAGGGACGTCCGGGCCGACCAGATGCTTACCGCGAACGTCAGCAATGCACGCCAGGCCTATACCTGGGTCCAACCCAAGGTCGCCCAAAAGCCCCTCTTTACCGAGGTAAGTAAGGAAAAAAATCTACAGTACATCAATAAGGATGTTGACCAGGTGGATTTTAATATTCAGAAGCTCCTGCCCCATAAACTATCCGCTTACAGTCCTGCGCTGGCTTCCGGCGACCTCAACGGCGATGGTCTGGACGATATTATCGTTGGCGGGACCGGGATATTCAAATCCCAGGTGTTCTTTCAGCAGCCTAACGGAAAATTTATCCGGCGCGACCTTTTTCCGGCCGAGAATTATGCCGGCGTGAATTTCAAGGATGAAGGAATACTCATATTTGATGCCAATGGCGACGGCAAAGCAGATCTGTATATTGCCCGCGGAGGATATATGGAAGCTCCAGGCAGCCCGGCCTACCAGGATCAGTTGTATATCGGCGATGGAAAAGGCAATTTCACCCTGGCAAAAGATGCATTGCCCCTGGGCCATACCAGCAAACTCTGCGTAAGGGCATTTGACTATAACCGCGATGGCAAGCTGGATCTTTTCGTATCGGGAAGAGTTGAGCCCTGGAGTTATCCCAAGCCGGTATCGAGCTGCATATTACGCAATGACAGCAAGAATGGACAGGTAAAGTTCACGGATGTCACCAGTGAGGTCGCCCCCGCCCTAAAAAATATCGGTCTGGTATGTGACGCCCTGTTTACCGACTATGATAATGACGGCTGGCCGGACCTGGTACTGGCAGGCGAATGGATGCCGGTTACTTTCCTAAAAAACGACCATGGCAAATTCAAGGATGCTACATCCTCTACCGGTATTGCGGGTCACACCGGCTGGTGGAACAGTATTGCCGCCGGCGACTTCCGCCATACGGGACGAATGGATTATATCGTGGGCAATACCGGCCAGAATACCTTATACCAGGCCAGCGCGCAGTATCCTGTTTTTATTACAGCGGGTGATTTTGATGGTAGCGGCAGTTATTCTGCCATCCCTTCCATTTTCCTTCCTGATCGCCAGGATGGAGAAAAGAAGGAATTTCCTGCCTATGGCCGTGAGGACATGCTCAAGCAGATGATCAGTATGAAAAAGAAATTCACCAATTATAGGTCTTACGCTGAGGCTACAATGAATGAGGTGCTCTCCGAGGATCAGAGAAAGGGCGCCTTAAGGTTAAAGGTGAACACCTCAGAGTCCGTTTATCTCCGTAACGACGGCAACGGGAAATTCACGATGATTCCACTGCCTAAGGCGGCGCAGATATCGGCCCTCGATGGTATGGAGGTCGATGACTTTGATGGTGACGGTAACCTGGACATTGCGATCAGCGGCAATGATTTTGGTACTGAGGTGAACGTGGGCCGCTATGATGCGCTCAATGGTTTGATGCTTAAAGGCGACGGAAAGGGCAATTTCTACCCTCAGAGTATTTTACAGAGCGGTATCTACATCCCAGGTGACGGGAAGGCCCTGGTGAAATTAAGGAGCGCTACGGGCAGTTTAATGCTGGCCGCCAGTCAAAACCGCGATGCGATGAAACTTTTCGAGCTAAAAAGAAGTGTCCGAAACGTGAGCGTTAATCCGGATGATATGAGTGCTTTGATCCGGTATCGTGATGGCCGGATCCGCAAGGAAGAACTCTATTATGGCTTTTCGTTCCTATCGCAATCCGGACGCTTTCTCACATTATCTAGCGATGTGGCTTCGGTAGAAATTACCAGCAGTAACGGGCAAAAGAGAGATTTAAAGCTCAATTGACATTAAATAAGATTTGGGAAAAGAAAAATGGCCCTTTTTGACCCCTTGAAAGTATAATTATGCGCGTACATATTAAATATTTCATTTAAATAGGGCGTTCAATATTAGCCTTATGAAAAGGGTAGATCGAACAGAAACTACTAAGGGATTAAGTAGCTATATGCTGAAACTCTTGATTTTTTTAAATCATCAGAGCTACGTTTAACAAGTTGAGATTTTACTGAACCAATTTGGTTGTTTTTTTTAACGACACAAATGGTTGCTATACCGACTTTTGAATTAAAATCAGATCTGGTTTTGTTAAATATAAAACGATCATTACCCATTTTTGTCGAATGTTTTGCTGTATTACTAACAAACATAATTAAATGTTTTAGAATTTCGTAACACGCTATAAAACATAATAATACAGAATTTAAATACAGGTTAAAAAAACTTTATAACCGATGTCGGTAACCTATACGCGCTTAAAATATTGTAAAATATTTTACAGTTTATGTATTTAATTGCCTTTTGGGGGTAATTGGGGTATTAGCCGCCATTACTAAAATTTCATTCCATTTGGGAAAAATCAAAATTTACGCCAAAAGTGCGTTAATGGAAAAAGACGGGAGGACCCCGCCTTTTTCAGACCAATTTACCGTAGTAGAGGAGGGAAAATTAATTCTTTTTTAATACCATGTACTGGTATGGAGCAAGATTGATTTGCGCCGACAGCGTCACAGCGCCATTACTGATTCCATCAGTCCAGCTGCTGTTTTGCAACCCTGCCGGAATCGTATAATTTACAGCTGTAGCCCGCGCATTCACCAGCACCAGCACGTCGTCCGCGCTTGATTTCTTTTCAAAAGCGACTACGTCGGCATTATTATATATCGTAAGTGCACCGGTTTTTATGGCCTCATGTGCCGCCCGAAAAGCGAGAATCTTTTTGTAGGCAGCAGTCATATCCGGATTCGTTGTCCAGTCAATAGGGTCATCGATAAAAAAATCAATCTTTTTCGGGCACCCAACTTCCTGACCGTTGTAAACCAAAGGCGTACCTCCCATATAGGCTGCCATAACAAACGCCGACAGGGCTCCCTGCTTGCCGTTGTAAATAGCGATAGTACTGCCATCGGAGGAAGTGACATCATGGTTGGTCGTATACCTCAGCTTCAATCCTGGTGCAGGCAAAGAATTATTTTCATTGCTATTGCTGGTAAATATGGAGCTTGGCGCCTGCGTGCCGGCATAAATACCCTTTAAAGTATTGTAATAGTCAAATGAGTAATTCATCTGGAAGCCCGAGTTGATCTCATCTCCCCGGGTGCCTTCTGCGAGCAGCACCAGCTTGCGGCCGTTAAACTTACTTAAGGTATCAATAGCCTGCGTCCAGAAATCCTTCGGCACAAAATCAGCAGCATCACAGCGGTAACCATCAACATTGGCTGCCAGCACCCAGTATTTCAAAGCCCTGATCATCGCTGTGCGCATCGCCGAACTGTTATAGTTCAGCCCCGCCACATCGGCCCAGTTCGTCCCCGGCGGACTGATAATGTTCCCTGAGGCGTCCTGCTGGTACCAGGATTTATTGCTGATCCAGCTGTTATCCCAGGAAGTATGATCGGCAACCCAGTCCAGGATAACCGTCAGTTTCCTTTTATGCGCTTCACTGACCAGGGTCCGCAGGTCATCCAGCGTGCCGAATTCGTTGTTTACCGCCGTGTAATCCTTTACAGCATACGGCGAGCCCAATCCTCCGGCCGACTTCAATTGTCCTACCGGGTAAATCGGCATCAGCCAGATCACATTTACGCCCAGAGCCTTAATAGAATCCAGGCGCGCCTGGACGCCGGCGAAATTATGCTGCTGGCTAAACGCCCGCAGGTTTACTTCGTACATCACGATATCTTTTGTATCCGGAACGCCCGTGAACGGCGCTGCGTAAGCCGGCGGATCCTGATAGGTATCCGCCGGCCTAACCGCTGGCAAAGGTTTAGGATCCGTATGGGTTGATTTGCTGCAGCCTGTACCAAACAGGTTAAGCATAAGTAGCATTAACAGTGTATTCATTATCGTTTTTATGTTATCAGTAGTAGGTTTCATACCTCGTTTAGTTTTTCACCACGGTGTAAAGATATTTCTTCTGGGAAGACTGACCCATGTCGATCGTAACGGTATAATTACCATCGGCTGGTATAGTAATGGCCCCCGGATCGTTAAAGATCCACACTCCTGTTAACGCATTGCTATCGGCCGGGCCGTAATTGATACCCCAGTCGTCATTGGCCCTGATTTTTAATGCACCCGAAATAAGGTTAAGTGTTACGCTCCAGGTCCCATGAACCGGATCAAAGGTCATTGGGGTAGAACTGTTCCACCCGCCCGGCGTTGCCGAACCAATAACGCCGAACGAAGCAATCAGGGAAGCCGTGTACGTGAGGTTTTTTGTATCTACGTTGAATTTATAATAACCTGCGGCATTTGCCTTTAGTCCGCCAGCCAGTCCGTCAATGGTCAGACCGCCATTACCGCCATCGCCGTAATTGATGTGGTTCCAGTCCGGTGCGCTGGTAAACTTATAATAATCGCCGGTATTCATGTATACATAACCTTCGTACTGGTTGTTGCCCAGCAAATAAATCACCGGCGCTGTGCCTGGCGACCATCCCTGGTAAGCACCCGGAACCCAAAGAGTCAGTGGAGCAACCTCCTTATAGGTGGTCACATTGAGTTTAACCGGCTTTGAAATCAGGGAATCCTTGCCGTTCAGCGTTGAAATGATCCTGATCTGGACGGCAGACGCCGCATTTGCCGGTAAATTCAGTTTGTTCAGTAAAGCATTGTTCAGCCCCCCTACCGTCAGCGAAAGCGAGTCTACCGTAGTTGAACCCAGGTTATAGGAATTTGCGAATGACGCATCGGCTCCAATCTCGAGCGTATAGGTTACCACCGTTTGAACGCCGTAGTCAGCCTTTGACCATTTAACGGATAGCAGCTGGGATGAATCAGCGGGGGTAACTACAATGGCGGTCCCGTCGGTAGGTGACGATATTACAGCAGCACCGGCGTTGGATTTCACCTTAACCAATGGGGCCTCTTTTTTACAGGCAAATAGCAGCATTGCAAGCCCCGTGTATATTAGAATTTTTTTCATGTCTGTCTGATTAGTAAGTAAACCCAGATATTTCAGCCTGAGATTCTATAAGAACCGTACGTGCAGCTCTCACCGCATACGGCTCCCAATACCTTTGAACCATTTTAGGCGTAGCACCGAATGTCCAGTGAGCGAATAAGTCAGGTTTGCGCACGCAGAGGCTGCTTACCCATTTCATAGCACTGGTTACACTGGTTCTTAACCCCTTGTATTTTCGTATTGCCCAATTGGCCAACTTTGCGTTGATTCTTCTCATGAAGCTTTTCAGTTCACTGGCATAGAACTTTCCGTAATAGTTGATCCAGCCTTGCAGGACAGGGTTCATCGCTTTGGCGACAGCTTCAATCTCGATGCCCGGTATCCGAAGAATGGGCATTGCGTTTAGCTTTGAATTCATCGATGCTTTGGCTTTTGTGCTTACTGCCGGCAGAAAGTTGGTGAAGTCTTCTTTCCGTTCACCGTTCTGCGCCTGTCGGGGCTTGAACGTGTAGCCTAAGAAATCGAACTTTACACCTTTGGTGTACTTCCGTGTGCGGTTGCTGTCCCTGCAATGGATGATCTTTGTCTTTTCCTCGTGCAGTTCTAGCCCACAAGCTTTTAGCCGTTTTCCTAACGCCATCTTTAACTTTTCCACATTGAATGCTTTGTCGCAGTGGATCACTGCGTCATCTGCATACCGCTCGAAAGGGCAGTCGGGATAGTTGGCTACCAGCCACATATCCATCGCATAGTGCAGGTAGAGGTTTGCCAGTACCGGGCCGATCACGGAACCTTGCGGCACGCCTTTCGTCCTTGCTACTTTGGTGCCATCCTCGAGTTGCAGTGGGGCTATCAGCCATCTTTCGATGTATAACAGCATCCATTGTTCCTGTACATGCTTTGCTACTGCTTTCATCAGCAGGTTGTGTGGAATATTGTCAAAGAACCCTTTGATATCAACGTCCAGTACCCATTCAAACCTCATGCACATTTCTCGTGCTTTGGCTACGGCCTGTAAGGCTGATTTCTTAGGGCGGTAACCATAAGAGTCTTCATGGAACAGGTTGTCGACCACCTGCGCCAATTCTTTGGTTACCATCGCCTGTCCGATACGGTCGGTTATCGTAGGTATGCCCAATGGCCTTTTACCGCCATCTTTCTTTGGTATCTCCACCAATTTGATCGCAGGGGGCATATAGCTGCCGGAACTCATTTGGTTCCATAGCTTGTACAAATGTTTCTGTGGCTCTTTTTCAAAAGTTTCCATGCTCATCTGGTCTACACCTGCTGCGCCTTTATTGGCTTTGATCTTTAAGTAAGCTTCCTGTACCGACTTTCTCGAAATACAAAATGGTTTTGGCCTATACATCGTTATACCTCCTGTGGGTTGCCCCTTTAACAGTTTCTATTGTTGTATAGCACCTGATAATGCCACCCCTTCCCTCCATTGCCATTACAGCAACTTCGCTGGTACTACGGATGACTCTGTCCCTGTGGGACGCATCGATACTTTCGGACTTGCGGGTTCTTCCGCTTGACCTTTTCTCTTCGCATCGTCCCGACAGGTTCCCAAGTTCCGCCTGAACGCCTGTATAAAGCTCATGCTGCCTATACGCCGGATGCCATTGGGACGGTAAACAGGTCGTCCTCCCAACTGGTAATAAAGTGCTACTGTACCTTACTTTCGACATCATTTAATCCTTTCGACGCCTCATCGGCAGTTCATTTGCATTCATCTTCTTTATACTTACCTGACAGCTTCAAACTGCCTTTTCTGCTTAATGCTCCCCACCCTGGCTCTTTACCAGAGCAGCTTAGCAGCGGTTTGGTACCTGCTCCTGTAAGCCGATACCGGGAGACCTACTCCCATCATTCAAACAGCATTGATTTGCTACGCAAATCATTCATGGCGCTCAATAGCCTGGATTTTGTTTCAAATTGGTATTTATTAACAGGTCGGATGCCGGAATCGGGAATACGTTCAGGTGAGCATCCGTACCCGTGCCGCCCATGATATTTCCTTTCCAGTCCCACAGGTAGGCCCCGCCGGTAAATAATCCGTAACGGATAAGATCCGTCCTGCGGAATCCTTCCCAGTACAATTCTCTTGCCCGTTCGTCAAGAATAAAACCGGCAGTGAGCTGCGGAGCGGTAATATCTCCTGCGGTGGTATTGCTGTATGCTCTTTCCCTTATTTTATTGACCAGCGTCAATGCCGTAGCAGCATTGCCGCCGCTTCCGCCGCGCACAACTGCTTCGGCATAGTTCAGGTAAATCTCAGAGAGTCTGAATAGCGGAAAATCAGTATCCACAAAGGTGCTGTTTGAACCGGGTGCACCGGTCGAGGTTACGTTCTTGAATTTTGCGCAAAGGTATCCCTGGGTAAAGATGGTTGGATTGGTAATGGATAAGGTCTGGCCCTGGGAATAAAATATAGCCCTGGAGTCGGTATTACCCGATGGATCAGCAAATTTGGATACAAATGTGTTGGTCAGACGGTTACCTGCCCATCCCCCGGAAGCGATGCCAAACAAATTGGCAGCATCTTCCGAGCCGCCTACGGCAGCATGGATCACAAAGGTCATATCGCCGTAGCTCTGCGTATTGTTACCATCCTCGGCGATCGGTAAAATGATCTCATCGCGATAGCCGTTATTATCAGCTAAAAACAGGTTCTTATAACTGGAGTGCAGTGCATATTTACCTGAATTGATGACATTGTTACTGTAGGTGATACAATCCGTATACCGGTCCTGACCTGTATATACATGGGCATTCAGGTACAGACGGCTCAGAAGTCCCCAGGCTGCCGCCTTGTCGGCACGGGCATATTCATTGGCCCCCGGATCCGCCAGCGCAGGCACGATTGCTTTCAATTCTGATTCGATGTAGTTGAAAAGATCTGCCCTGGCTATCTGCCTGGGCAAAAAGGCGCCCGGCTTATCATTTTCGGTAACAAAAGGAACATTGCCGTAAAGATCCATGGCACAATAGTAAAAATAGGCGCGCAGGAAGCGGGCTTCGGCGATGTATCGCGTCACATCATCCTTCAGGCTGCCCGAAAGCGTCCCCAGGTTTGCACCGGCATCGCGGATATATTCGTTGCAATAATCAATATTGATGTACAGCCGCTCGTACATCAGCTTGATATATAAATTGTTGTCGGACCATATACCGCCGTGGTATTCTACCAGTCCCGGGTCTCCCCAGGCATTCAGACATTCGTCCGTGGTGACTTCCTGGGCTGCCCAGTATTCGCGCAGAAAGGCTGTAGTTCCTTCGTCCCCGGCTGATATTTCGGGCAAACCAAACTGCCCCTTCTGACCAGTTAAGGCCAGCGTGCCGTATAATTTTGCCAGGAAGCCCTTGTAAGCGGTCGGGTCATTGAACAAGGTGGCCGAGGTGGTTACCCGTGGATCGATGGGCTTTGTATTCAGGTCTTTGGTACACGAGGTTACCATGGTAACCGCTGCCAGGCCTGTAATTAAACTTTTATATAATTTCATGTTAGAATCTCCTTAATGTCTGTTAAAAGCTTGCATTTAAACCTAGTTGATAGATACGTGCCCGGGGGAAGAAGTTGTTATCCAGCCCGCCGCTGATTTCAGGGTCGAGGCCTTTGTATGGTGTTATTACAAAGACATTTTGCACGCCTGCATTTATCCGGAGCCTTATTTTACTATGATCAATCCTTGCAAAACGGTATCCCAGGCTGATGTTGTCCATCCTGAAAAATGATGCGTTCTGGATGTAATAATCAGACAGATTCGTGTTCAGCGCGTTGTAAAATTGCGTGTAGCTTGCGTTTGTAGTCTGGTTGCTTAAATATCCGAGTGAAGAATACAGCCCCCGGTAAGTACTGTTGGCAGCTACGTTATTGTAGTTGTAATTGCCCAGGCTCAGCCTGCCCGAGAAACTCAGGTCCCATTGCTTGTAGCTCAGCTTTGAATTAATGCCCATCACCACATCCGGATCCGGGTGCTTGTAGATATACTGATCGCTGCTGTTGATCAGGTTATCGTTATTGCGGTCAACATATACGCTTTCGATCGGCTTCCCGTTGGGATAATATACCTGCTGAAAAACGAAGTAGGAGTTTACCGGGTAGCCTACCTTATCGGCCTGAATGGTGCCTGAGGTGGTACCCTGAATGCCGCCAAGCTGTATGGTATAGTTTGGATCATTGTTCAGCGCCAGTCTGGTGACCTTATTCTGGTTGTAGCTCACATTATAACCCAGCTGCCAGTTCCAATCCCTGGTCGCCACCAGTATGGCATTGATATTAAATTCCACACCTTTATTCTCCATATCACCTACGTTGGTCAGTATGGTTGCCGAAAAGTTAGTACCGGCAGGAACATTCACCACGTTAAGCAGATCCTTTGTCTTTTTGTAGTATGCATCCACCGAACCGGTTATGCGGTTGTTCCAAAAGCCATAGTCAATGCCGATGTTACTCGTAGTTGTCGATTCCCATTTGATGTTGGCGTCGTAACCTTCGGGACGATAGGTGTAGTACAATGCATCGCCAAACTGGTAACGCGAGGTGGCATCACTTTTTGTGAATTTAGCCAGGTATGGATAATTATTGTTATTTGCCAGATCCTGCTGTCCGGTCGTGCCATAGCTAACCCGCAGCTTAAGGTCTGAAACGGTCCTGCTGTCTTTCAGAAAGTTTTCGTCTTTTATTCTCCAGGAGAAAGCGGCCGCTGGAAACAGTCCCCAGCGCTGCTGAGGCGAGAACCTGGACGTACCGTCATCTCTGACCGTAAGGGTCAGCTGATATTTTTCATCGAAGGTATAGTTCAGGCGTCCGAAGAAAGAGGCCAGGTAATATTCGGTCTTGTACGGGTTCTCGGGATTGGAAACCGTCATATTGTAATCGGACGAGATATCGTTGCCTTCGCGGTAAAAGTGTGACCAGGAGTATCCGCCTGTAACATTGATCTCACTTTTAATGTCCTTCAGCTTTTTGCTGTAATTAAGGTAAAAGTCAAATAACTGATTGCGGGTAACGGTATTGTAATTATCGATACGCCCCCCTGCTACAACAGGAATGTAAACCCACTGGGTACTGTCTTTCACGTTATTGTGCCCAAAGCCATCCGTATAGTCATAACCCACGTTAGCGTTAGCGTGCAGATCGGGCAGGAAGGGCAGCTTATAATCAAACTGAACATTGCCAATACTGCGCCTTACGGTCGACTTATTGTCGGTAAGGTCAAGCTGAGCAACCGGGTTGGCGGTAGCCAGCGTTACCGGCGGCCCGTTGACGTCACCATTGGTCGTCCAGGTGGTATATCCCCGCCAGCGCGTATTACCGTTGTATACCGGCTGGGTCGGATCAAAGTTTACCGCATTGCCGATAGCAGCCTGCTCGGCAAAATTATTGGTATTGTACAGCCCTTTCAGGTTGATGTGAATGTTTAAAGTATGATTCAGCAAACTTGGATCAAGACCCACATCTACCGTAGTACGCTGAAAGTTATAAGTTTTCAGCACACCATCAGAATTGTTGTAACCCACTGACACGCGGTAAGGCATGTTTTTGGTACTGCCCGAAACGCTTACGTTATGGTCCTGGCCAAAGGCATTCTGATAGATTTGTTTTTGCCAGTTCGTGTTGGCTGTTCCCAGCAGCGAAGTAACTGCCGTCTGGCCCGCGTATACCTGGTTCACCAGCGTGCGGAACTGGTCGGCGGAGTAAACGTCCACATATTTTGGAAGAACAGACTCGGAAAAAGTATTGTTGTAATTGATGTTAAGATCTTTTGATCCGCGTTTGGTGGTGATCAGAATAACCCCGCTTGAACCGCGCGAGCCGTAGATCGCTGTCGCCGAGGCATCTTTTAGCACGGTAATATTTTCAATATCATTCGGGTTGATCGCCGATAAGATATTGGCAGATCCACCTACCGGCGTGTTGTCAACCGGAACGTTATCAATAACAATGAGCGGGTCAGTGCTGGCGTTGATGGAAGTTACACCCCGTATGCGTATGGTAGAAGTGTTTCCGGGTGCCCCGCTGATGGAGGTAATTACCACGCCGGGGAGTTTACCCAGCATGGCGTCCTGCACAGAATTCACTGCGCCCTTGTTCAGATCTTTGGCGGTAATAACGTCAACCGACCCCGTAGCATCGCTCTTTTTTACGGTACCGTAACCGATGACGGCCACCTCGTTAAGCGCGTTGGCGGCAGGCAGTAACTGAACGGTTATATTTGCTGATCCTGGGACACTGATGGGCTGTTCGCTAGGTTGATAGCCTATAAAATGAACGACGAGCACCTGTTGCCCCACGGCTAGTCCGTTAAGTTTAAAGTAGCCGTTGGCATCAGTGGATGCGCTTAGGGGCGTCCCCTTGACGCTTACCGTTGCCCCCGGCAAGCCCTGGTTGCTTTGGTCTATCACCCGCCCGCTGACAGAACCGGTTTGTGCAAAAACCCAGTTCGCAAGGAAGATAAAAAGTACAAGAAATCTGTACCTAAAAAAGTAGATCTTTTCCATTAATTGGTTTTAGTTAATTGGTTAAAATAGTTTCATCCGGAGCCGGTGAAACAATAACCAAAGGAAAAGCGGAAGTGCAGTTTTGGCAATTTATCTAGACCCAATATAGAAAATACCGGCGGCTGGTAAATGTCAATAATTTGATAACCAAAACTTTACATTAACTTAATGTTCCGGTCAATATAAACGAATGTTTTTCGAATACAGCGGCTTAGACGGCTTCGATCTGCATAATGCGCTCCTCAAATTCTTCATTTGATACCAGCGAGCGGGTCTTGATGCGATTCTTATAGGAGTAAATGGTGTTTACTGAATAGCCCAGGATTTTGGAGATCCGGTCATTATCATGAATGCCCATACGGATCAGGGCAAATATCCGCAGTTCCGTGTTCAGCAGTTCATCTTTGGGAATTACCATCTGGTCTTCGGATTTAAACAGCGCGTTGAACTGACTGATAAAATCGGGAAAAAGACGCAGAAACACTTTGTCGAAAGTGCGAAACAATTCCATGCGCTCATTTTCCAGATTCAGGTTATTTACCGCCATCTGCGCATCTTCATAGCGCTTATTCATCAGCTTTTTATCCAGTGACTTCTTAAAATTCTCCAGTTTGTCGATATAGACCGAGTTGATGTTGAAATAATAACCGATATAGTCGTTTTTGATCCGGTTAGCAATACTAAGCTTCTTGTTGGTTTCCTCCAGACGCCTGTTTGATTCCTGCAGGGAAGAAATGGCGGTCTTAATAATGGCATCCGCTGCCCTGAGCTTTTTAAGCTGCAAAAATATGATCGCGGCAAAGCCAACAACAAAGACGGCAAGCAGGGTGATAGTAGAGGAATAGATAAAAAGTGAACGTCTTTGCTGCTCCACGGTGGCTATCCGCTGCGCTTCAATAATGGGCAGTATGCTGCTGATGGCAACCTGGCGGTGCCTTGCCCCATAAAATGTGGCGTCCTCCATAGCCTGATTGATATATACAAAGGCGTTTTTCTGGTCGTCCTTTTTATAAAGGTAACTGGCCAGTTCGTACATAGCTACGGTCTCCTTTGTGGCTGAGCTCACATCGGCGATAGCCGCCTTTATTAGTAGAGCGATTGCCTGGTCCTGTTTGCCCTCGACTTCGAATATATAACTTAGAGAACAGGCATTGACTGCGTACTGGTGCGGGCTGAGACCAGGCAGGTTAAGTAGTGCAGTATAGTTCCTTATTCCATCCGGATAATTACTGGTACGCAGATCTTTCAGCCCACGCAGGGCAAGATAATCATAGCTCCCGGGCCTGGCGATAGCCAGCGCCGAGTCGATACACGCGATGCCTAAAGGATTGTATGTCGCTGCATAATCGCTGGTGCGGTCAAAGTCCGAAAGGTCCAGATAACTGCGTGCCTTTAAAAAATAATAAGCTATTTTGCTGCTATCGGCAAACAAACGGACATTTACCTGGTCAAGGGTTTCCAGCGTTTCTTTAAACATGCCGGAGGAAAGCAGCGTAAAGCCAAGGTCCATTTTGGCAGTCGCTATTTTGACCGGATCTTTTAGTTGCCGGGCGGTAACCTGTAATTTTTTGGCGTAATTATAGGCCGAATCATAGTTAAAGGCTTTATACTCTTCAAACAGGTCCTGGTAGGCAGCATATTTATCGGTGAGATTTTTGGCGGAGGCTAGTTTACTGGTAAGCAGCTCTATCCTGCCGAGTTTTTTCTTTACGAAACCTTCCTTTTTTGCTAAAACTTCATTCAGATTACTGAGCAGACTATCCGTTGATACAGACGCTTTTACCAGGTTAAAGGGGACAATACAAATTATAATTAACAGGAATATTATTCTCACGGACATTAACACAAACACTTTTGCCTTAAAGGTATTAAAAATAATAAGGTAACAAACGGCAGATTTCTCAGGTTTTGTCGCCGTTTCCGCGCGGTAGCCCTAAGATATCACCATTAACTGGCTGCCGCCGGTACTGAAGTACCGCAAGCCAGCTAATTAGGGAAATCCCACTAATTCGACGATTGTTCGGGGCTGATATTTTCGTGGATGGGTTGCTGGATCCCGACGGCACCCCGGGGTGTAGTAATGGGGTTATGCTACCTCCTTCCCTTACTTTTTCGTACCGATGATGATAAAACGGTTGTGGGTCACTGGGCGTTGGCAAAGGCGAGGGACGTCGCGGATGAGTTCGGTCTTTTCTCCGCGCCTGTATTTCTGCAGCTTAAAATTTGAGGTAATCGTTTTCCTGGTGGTTCTTCGATTTCCATGGCTTCGCTATTTTAAGAGATTTTGGGTGTACTTGGCCAGGAAGTCTTTTTTAGCCACGACCTGGAGATAATACAGGGTGCTGACCACTTTCTGCTTTTTTTTGATCCAGTACAGGACCTCGTCGCCGAAGTCGAGGAAGACGGGTGCGCTGCAGCTGAGCCAGGCGCGGTGTTTGTATTTCCATCGCAAAAGGTGGAATATGGGCTGGCTTTTTTGCAATTCGACTAGGTCCCGGATGCGGGGGTCCTGCAGGCTGTAGAACTTGCCACTGGAATGGGCCAGCCGGGGCTGGCCGTACTGGTCGGTATAGATGCTGTGACCGTTGAATTGATGTGATTTGGGGTTTGGGATAGTGGGGCCGACCTGGAAGTTTTTAAAGCGGCTGACGTTGATGGTCCAGATGAGTTTGGGGTAAAAGGCGTTGCGACTTTGGATTTCTTCGAAGGAAATGGCGGAGTACTGGAATTCGAGGGTGATACCATTTGGGGTATAGATGTCGGCGCGGTGGTATTCGCCAGTTTCGTTGTTTCTTGGATGACTTACGCCAGTTCCGGGGAAATTGGTCCTGCCAGTCGAGGTGCCATTCAGTCCTCATGGGTTCCCACCAGAGGTCACAGTCGAGGGGCTTCAGGTGGGCCCAGTGATGGATTTTAATGCTGCCGCATTTAGCGGTAACGGGGTTACCGCAGCCGGGGCAGCTGCCTTTCAGGTTTTTTGCAGCTTCTGTTTGGATTCCGTTGACGTGGGCGTAGCGCATTAGGACTAAAGATAGGAAACTTTACGTTTCCCATTTCCTGATCCGGCTGTTTACTTCTTTGACTAGCTCATCGCTGTACTGGTAATAAGGGTTCAGGGTGAGGAGTTCTTTGAGTTTGGCAGCGGCCTGCGGAGGGGCCATAATGGCCTTTGCCACCAGCTGGTCAAATATCCAAAGCATGCCGTGGTATTCGATAGCCAGTTTCTTGCTATACTGCCTGACAGCTTTGTCGCCACTGAGCAGTAAGGCGTTGATCTTTACGGCCAGGTGGAGGACAGTCCGGTCCACCATGGACAGGGAATTGGGATAGTCGACGGAAAGAATCCTTTCCCGGTCGCTTTCATCCAGCCGGTGGATGGTCAGGCGGCCGACGGACTCATAGACGAGCAACACTTCCTGCTGAACGGGATAGAGTTCGTTAAAAACATCCAGCGAGGTGTGCAGGTCGAGATCGAGCCTGAAAAAAAAGGGGAAGATCTTCAGGTCATAGAGGTCGATAAAGATACACGCGTCGGTAATCGCCAGTTTCATTTCATCAGCTGATACGGCCGGGAACGGAATTCGGCGACGCTTTGATTAACGTAGCCGGCGGCCTTGCTCATAGAGATCAGTTCCTCACCCAGCGCGCGAAAAACTAACTGGTAAAAACGTTTTGGCGCTTCGCCCGAATGGTATTCAAAAGGTTCGGTCTCTTGTAAATTGTTTTCCCGCAGGAAATCAAAAAAGCTTTCGCAAAACTTTTTGGATATGATGCCGACAAGCATGGCGCGCATGACCATAGCCTGTAGTGAAATGCCGTATTCGCCCTTTAACAGGCCGAGTTCCTGAATCAGCAGCTTACTGCGGTTGCGACCCAGTTCCTTGATCAGCGCCTCTTTCGGGAAAAGCATCGCACCAGCAAAGAAATGACAAAACCTTTCATTCTGTTTCTTGGGGAGTTCCTCATCCAGGTCCATCAGCAAGTGGCCCAGCTCATGCATGACGGTAAACCGCTTGCGGTCGTCGGTCTTTACTCTGCTGATATTAATGGCGATCACTGGGATCTTTTCATTTACGTAAGTCTGCATGCCGTCAAAAGCGACATCGGCATCGATTTCGATGACCTTGATATGGTTATCCTCCAGTAGCTGTACGGTATTGACGATGGCATCCTTGCCCAGGCCCCATTGTTTACGCAGTTCGATAGCCGCTTCCTCCACCTGTTCCAGGGTCTTGATGACTTTTAAGTGCAGGAGCGGGTTAACGAATTCGGAAGAAATTCCAATGATCTCTTCCAGCTCCAGGTACTGCGACAAATAGTTTTTGGTTTCTTCGATGATCCGGTTCTCCTCTTTGGCCGGCAGCTTGTCCAGCTTGCGGAAGGCGATCTCGCCGAGCTCGATTTGGGTCTGGCGGAAAAAGAAATCCTGCCGTACGTCCAGGGCTTTGCAAAGGTGCTCCAGCATTTCACTGCCGGGGGTAGCCTCGCCCTTTTCATATTTGTGCAGTGCCTGCCGGGAAATTTTGTTGTCTACTTTTTCTGCCAGTTCTGCCAGAGACAGGCCGCGTCGGAGCCGGGCAGATTTGAACCGTTCTGAAAAGACACTGTTCATATGCGCCATAGATAGTTGAATGAAGTCATTTTGCTGATTGTTTACAAACATAAAATTAAAATTGGCACTTGTCAACCCATCAGGCAAATTGTTACAAAATTTTTGGTTGACAAATGTTGATAAATAAAATGCAAATGTAAACCATTTGGTTTACAATTTGACAATTTTATTCTATATTTGTCAACCAAATTAGTTTAACAATGAAAAATTTAAGTAAGGGGCAGACCTTTCAACTGCCATTGCCGAAGCGCTGCTACCGGTAGCAGGCGAATTAGTTAAATGGGACCGGTCCCACATCAACGGCGCACAGCTCAGGAGACTGGCCGGCATCCCGGAGGACGTGGAACTGCTAGTCATTTTTAAAGAGAGCGACGAGCACATCCGGGTGGATCATGACCATTGGGTAGAGTTGATAGCGGAAGAGATCGATTTGTTCTACCTTATTATACAGCAACCGCTCTACCACAATACATTGAATGGTTAGTCAGACAGAAAGTTTAACGAAGGTTCTGAGAAACCACTTGTAAGGCAGCATTCACCAAACGGTAATAGTATCCGATTTAGATCTCTTTCGTATCCGACTGCATGATCCAGCCCTGATTACCATTGGCAAGTTCAATTTTTATCCAGCCGTTGTTATCGTCCAGGATATCGACCTTGGTACCATCGTGCAATACAAACAGAACCGCTGCCTGATCACCTGGTCCGCTCCTTACATTGACCGAACCGCTGAAAATAATGGCCTGGTGATGGTCATTAAAATAATGCTGCTGTCGGCCGGCCAAAAAAACGCATAGCAATCCGGATAGGAACAGAAAGATGCCTGCATAGAAAGACAATTTCTTAACGGCGATCACCCTGGTAAAAAGGTAAAGTACCAATAGCGCCGAACCGGCTATACAAAACAGAATGCTTAAAGTCGTAAACGTACGTACCGGAAAAAACAGAATCACCGAATGCCACCATTGGGTAACAAAGAACTCCGGCGCTGGCTCTACCTTATCCGCAGTTTTCGAATTGGCGAAGTAAATATTAAAGTTGACATCCTCGTCAGAGGGTGCCAGTTTATGCGCTTTCTCGTAATACAGCAATGCCGAAGGCACATCCCCCGATTTAAAATAAGCGTTGCCCAAATTAAAATAGACCGCTTCGGATCTGGCGCCACCGTCCAGTATTTGACGGTAATAGCTTATTGCCTGGGGGTACTGCCCCTTTTTATAAGATTCATTCGCCTTTTTATAAAGCGCGCTGTAATCACTAGCCCATAGTACCAGCGGCACGAAAAGCAATAAAACGAGCAGCCTCCCGCCTTTAACCATATTACAGCTTGTTTTCAATTTCATTGATGATATGATTTGCATTTTCCAATACTTGCTGCGGCGATATGGCGGCTACCGGGGCGAACCTGGCCATTTCACAGCGGTCCTTGGTGTCACTGAGCTGCTGGATAACAGCCGCGCTGACGGACCGGGCCCTTAGCCGGGTCTCAATATTTTCTTTATTCAGATCCGCCAGGGGAATATTCAGCTTGTCGCTCAGGTAACCATTCAATCCTTTGGCGGTCGCATCAAAAAAAGCCGCCGTGTTGCCTGCGGCAAGCTGCCGCCGTGCATCGGCCAGATGCTTGGCCGCAACACGCCCTGCCCTTCTACCTTTGACTAAAACATGATCACTTTCATAATTTACGCGCCACCTGCGGTAGTAAAACGCCCCCGCAAAAGAAAGCGGTCCCAGCAGCAGCAGCACATAGTATAACGGAGAGCCAAAAAACTCCCCGCCGCCCGTGAACGAGCCAATGGCCGCTGTTTTAATGAAACGGATATCGTTACCCAGCATTTTAATATCCTGCTGGTCGGCAGAATTGAATACGGGTACATTGACCTGCTGGTCTCCCTTACCAACCTTGATATTGAACTGGCTTGCGGGCAACGTTACGTATCTTTTTGATGCTGGATCAAAATAGCTGAACCGGGCCAGATCCAGCGTGTAGTTGCCCTGGTGGCGCGGGATCATCAGGTAACTGAACTGCCTGCTGCCTGAAATGCCGTTCGAGTCAACCGTGATGCGTTCGGTGGTCTTGGGATCGTATTTCTCAAAATCCGCCGGGGGCGTTATCCGGGGCGCATTGATCAGATTCAGATTGCCCGTCCCCTTGACTTCAAAAGTATAATTGAGGGTCTCGTTGGCCTTGAGCTCCTTTTTGTCCACGTCCGTATAAACCGAGAAGGAGCCCACGGCGCCGCTAAAACCGGCTGGTTTACCGGCCTCGGGCAAGGCAGCGGCATGAACGGTCACCGGCGCGCTTTTTACCTGGTACTTGACATCCTGATAATTGCCGTATGGATTGTCCATGATCTTGCGGGGCGGCGTTTTCACCCGCACGATGAATGTCATCACCAGGGGATCGACCGTAAGATCACCCGCATGCTGAGGGAAAACAATGCTCTGCTTGATGGTTGCCACATGATACTTCTGTCCGTTAACGGTTTCTTCCGTCCAGGCGGCGCCGGGGTTTTTACTGATCACGTCCTGGCTCCAGAAACCATTCAGATCAGGAGCCTTATCCAGCTGGTTGGCTACCAGATCTACCTGGGTATAAAGTTTGTAACGCACCTTGATCTGCTCGCCAGTAAAGACTTTAGTCTTGCTCACATCGGCGCGCATAAACAGCGACCGGGCAAGTTCCTTGTGTGTTCGCCTGATGCGTTATCGCCGGCAGGTGCCGCCTGTGCCTGGGCACGCTGCGGCGGCGGAGCCTGCCCCTGTACTTTTATTTTTAATGCATTGGTGGTCAGCGTGCTCCCGCCAACGACGATGGCCGCTGCCGTAATCGTAAAGGTGCCTTCTTTCGGTGCCGCCAGTACGAAGCTGTATGTGGTACTAACCACAGAAGTCCCATTGATGACCGAGGCGCTTATCGATTCGTTAGGCCCTGATAAGACCTGGAATGCACCCAGGTCGGGCGGCGTAAAGCGCGAGCCCGTGCCATTCAGCGTGAAATCGATCTCAAACTGTTCACCCACGCCGACCTGTGTCTTACTCGCCGAAGCGGTAAATTTCACGTCGCCAGCCAGCACCAGTTTGCTCCATAAAAGCACAAAGAATATTATAAAAGATCCCTTTTTCATTGATTAACAAATTTACCAGTCTTTGATGACCGGCACCTTTACGCCCTGTAATTTTCTGTTTTTTAATTTATCCTGGGTATTTTTTTCCTGGTCGTTCATTGCATCCAGCATACGCTGGGCATCCTCCTTGGAAACCTTATCCGGCGGCGGAGGCTGCCCCCTGCCTGATTCTGTTTGTCCTTGTCTCCCTTGTTTCCGGCCTGATTATTCCCCTTATCCTGATTGTTCTTATCCTTGTCCTTATCCTTATCCTGGTTTTTGTTATCCTTGTTTTTATTCTTGTTATTCTGATTGTTCTTCTGGTTATTCTGGTTGTTCTTGTTTTGCTGCTGCTGCTTTTTCAGCATTTCCTGAGCATAGGCCAGGTTATATCGTGTCTGGTCGTCCTTGGGATTATTGAGCAGTGCTTTTTTATAGGCATCAATACTCTCATCATATTTTTTATTGGTAAGCAGCGTGTTGCCCAAGTTGTGATAAGCCCCGGCCTTTACCAGCGGATTGGCTGTGGCGGAAGCAATATTAGTAAAACTTTTGCCCGCGCTGTCAAACTTCTTTTGCTTATAAAGTGCATCTCCCAGGTTAAAATTACTCTCCAGGTGCCGCTCCTTTTTAGCTGCAGCCTTACGGTAAGCCGCTTCGGCCTCGGTATATTTTTTCTGCTGGTACAGCTTATTACCCTGGTGCAAATAGCTCTTTGCGTCCTGGGCAAAGATCGCCGGACAATTTACCAATACCATGACAGGATTACAATTAACTGCTTCATGTCTTTTTCACTTCAAATAATTTCAACCGGCTTAACCGCTGACTCTTCCTTGCGGAAATAAAAAACTCCGCTAACCAGCAGCACAAAGGCAACGCCAGAAAAAACTGGAAACGGTCTTCAAAATCTTTAAACTGCCTGCTGCTGATAAGTTTTTCTGTTTCATTTTGTTAACCTGATCCATCACTATACCCAATCCGCTGTTGGCATTGGTGGCCCTTATATAAACACCATGCCCTGCGGTGGCAATTTCCTTACACATATCTTCATTCAGCTTGCTGATAACCGTGTGCCCCGCGCTATCGAGTATGAAAACCTACCTGCTTTCCATTTTCATATATCGGTACTGGCGCGCCCTGCGGCTGAACCAAATCCGATCACATGTATCGCTACACCCTTTTCATGTGCTGTTTCTGCAGCCCGAACCGCATCATCCTCGTGGTTTTCGCCATCGGTCATCATTATCATGGCCTTGCTGGCACCATCGTTAAAATCAAACGACTTCATACCCATATCGATGGCCGCGCCGATAGCCGTACCCTGTACCGGCACCATACCCGTATTGATGGTATTTAAAAATAATTTGGCTGCCGAATAATCAGTGGTTGAGGGCAGCTGAACATAAGCCTCGCCTGCAAAAACAATGATACCGATGCGGTTGTCCTGTAAGTTGGAGATCAGCTGATCGATCGCCAGTTTGGCATTTTCCAAACGGTTGGGCGCAAAATCCTGCGAAAGCATGCTGTTGGATACGTCAAGCAATATCATCAGGTCGGCGCCCTGGTTTTGGTATCCTCTGTTTTGGTACCTATCTGCGGATCAGCCAGGCCAATAATCAGCAAAGCATAAGCCGTCATAAAAAAGATAAACTTCACAACCGGCCTTGAAAACGATACCTCGGGCATCATCGTCCGGATAACTTCCTTGTCGCCGAATGCAGCAAGGGCCTTTGTCTTCCAGCTGCTTACCGCAAAAAAAAGCAGGACAAGCAATGGAATAAATGCCAGCCCCCATAAAAATTCCGTATGTGCAAAACGTAGCATCAGGTTAAAGCTCCTTTAAAAATTGTATTATTCAATAATAATTCCAGTGATAAAAAGCACAAAGCGCATAAGGGCAAATGGCAAATAATGCTCTGTTCTTTTATGATACCGTGTAACCGCTATTTTAACTTTTTCCAGTTTGTCTATCTGCTCGATATATATTCTGACAGCTCGGTATTGTTCCTGGCCCTGAAATATTTACCGCCGGTGATACTGGCAATTTTTCCGAGTGTTGCCTCATCTATCTCAACCGGTATCATCTGGTATTGGTACTGACCAAACTGATCGCTTGAAAGGATAGGGCGCAGAGCCGTTGGTGCCCAATACCAACCGTATAAACCCTGTACACCAAATTGTTTGGCAATTTCGGCCGCCGTTATCGGCGGAATCGAACCCATATTATTTACCCCATCAGTAAGCAAAATAATCACCTTGCTTTTCGCCTCGCTGTCCTTTAGCCTGTTTACTGCAGTGGCCAATCCCATCCCTATAGCCGTACCATCATCGATCATTCCGTTTTTAATATCATGGAATAAATTGATCAGCACATCATGATCGATCGTTAACGGGCACTGGGTAAAACTTTCGCCGCTGAAAACCACCAGGCCAATAAGGTCATTAGGGCGGTTCTTTATAAAATCAATGGCGATATTTTTGCCTGCCTCAAGCCTGTTGGGCTTAAAATCCTCTGATAGCATACTGCCCGAAATATCGGTGGCGATCATAATATCAATACCTTCGGTAGTTTCGTTTTGCCAGCTTAATGCGATTGCGGCCTTGCCAAGGCGGTTACCAGGGCAATCAGCGCAATGGAACTCAGCACTATACCATAGTGCCGCATATGCGCATCCGTCTCCCCTGTGCCGGAAAACCCGCTGGTACGCGACAGGCCAAGGGTACCCTGCAGTTGCCGGTTTCGCCAATAATAATAAGCCACCATCAGCGGGACACACAAAGGAGCAACCAGAAAAATTCGGCTGGGCAAATTCGATTCCTTTAAACCAGTTCATACTGCCCCCTCCGGTTTAATGTCCCTAAGCTGGACCTGTTCGCTGGTCAGCCTGATAAAATCAATCGCATCTTCGAGCTTTGCTCATTTTCACAGGGCGGCTGACGGTTTTTCCTTTGCGAATTTCACCAGATCGGCAAGGCATAATAGCGCTGTGAGTTTAGCCTGTCGCCGCGAGCGGCATGTCTTTATCCTTGAGCCCGCCCAAGATCTCCGCGGTAGTTTGTTCATGTGTACTGATATGATATCGTCTTTCACAGATATTCCCTCAGTATATCAGTCAGTTCACTGTAGTGCAGCTTCACCTCGCCGGCTGCCAAAGTTTCTTATCCGCGAGCTCCGAAAGCTTGCTTAGCGCAATGACATCTATAGTCAGGCACCTCCCGGGGCTTTTGGGCAACCACAGCCCGAGGCCTGTTTTTGAAATAACGGAACAGCGCAAAGGCCACCAGCAGTGCATGCCAGGATGATACTCACCATCACCCAATGATCCTTTAACCAGTCCCAGAAGTTGTACGAAACGGCGAAGGGCTGCTTGATATCGTAGAAAGCTTTGGTGGTGTCCACCAGAACCGGTTTGATCTCCAGGGTAACTGTACCCGTTTTAAAACTCCCGGTTTTAGTAGTTAACTCGAGCCCGGAAATCACGTAAACGCCTGTATCAAAACAAGTAATTGTATAATGATGGGTGATCGTTTCCTGGCCCGGGTGATTCCGGTCTGAAACGGTATCGGCCTTAGGGCTGCCTACGATCTTTATTTTACCAATGCTATCCTTCAGAAGGGGGAATACAATATCGCTTTTGACGGGAGCTGCGCAGAAATATGCAGCACAGTCTGCTCGCCGATGGGGATAGCATATTTTATCGAGCCTTGCTCCCACCTCGATATCCTGTGCCCCCGCTCTACCAGCAAAGCAAAACAATTGCAGGATCAGCATTGCCAGGTTCCTGCGCCATCCGGTATGAAATAATCGATTACGCCTCACTTTCTGTACCCCGTTTTTTTAATAATGTCATCAATGGCTGAACATAGGTTTCGTGGGTGCCGATACTGGCAAAGTCCACTCCCGCTCTTTTGAATGTCTCAGTTAACATAGCGCTGGTGCCCTCAGCCGCAGTTTTATACCGCTCCCGCACCGATGCGCTTGCCGTATTTATCCAATGCGTCTCGCCCGTCTCCTGGTCACGCACCGGAATAAGCCAAGATTAGGAAATTCCTCTTCATGCTTGTCATAAAGCCTTAAGGCAATAATATCATGTTTTTTATTGGCTATTTTCAGTTCAGCCTCAAAGCCGCGGGCCTCATAAAATCGGAAATAATAAAAGCCGTACATCTTTTTTTTATGGCGCCGGTAAAATACTTTAACGCTTCGGCCACGTTTGTCCGTTTATTTTCTGGCTTAAAGTCGATCAGCTCCCGGATGATCATCAAAATATGAGCTGCGGCCTTTTTTGGGCGGAATAAACTTTTCTATCTTGTCGCTGAAAAAGATCACGCCCACTTTATCATTGTTCTGTATAGCCGAAAAAGCCAGTACCGCACATATTTCTGTCGCCAGATCCTGCTTTTGCCAGTTTATGGTGCCAAAATTCCCTGATCCGCTTACGTCCATCAGCAGCATTACGGTCAGTTCCCTCTCTTCGTCAAAAACCTTCACGTAAGGATGATTAAAGCGGGCCGTAACGTTCCAGTCTATCGTTCGTATCTCATCACCCACCTGGTATTCGCGCACCTCGCTAAAGGCCATACCCCGTCCTTTGAAAGCAGAATGGTATTCGCCCGAAAAAGGTGATTGCTCAGCCCCCGGGTTTTGATCTCGATCTTGCGTACCTTTTTTAAGCAGCTCCTTGGTGTCCTTTGCCATATCTTAAGGTACTTCTACGGCATTTAATATGCCGGTAATAATATCTTCGGTGGTCATATTTTCTGCTTCGGCTTCATAGGTTAGCCCTATACGGTGCCGCAACACGTCATGGCAGATGGCCCTTACATCCTCCGGAATAACATAACCCCTGTGTTTCATAAATGCATAGGCCTTCGAAGCCAGCGCCAGGTTAATGCTCGCCCTTGGCGAGGCACCATAACTGATCAGATTTTTATATCTAGCCAGTTTATACTGCTCGGGAAAACGGGTGGCAAAAACAATATCAATGATATACTGCTCGATCTTTTCATCCATATATACTTCCCTCACCACTTTGCGCGCGCGGATAATATCCTCAGGCTTTACGATGGCTGAGGTTTTAACATCCCATCCGGCGCAATATTGGCGCGGATGATTCTTTTTCTCATCTTCTTTGTTCGGGTAACCGATAACTACCTTCAGCATAAAACGGTCAACCTGCGCCTCAGGCAACGGGTATGTTCCCTCCTGCTCTATCGGGTTTTGCGTGGCCAGCACCAGGAATGGGTTTGGCAGCGGAAATGTTTATCTCCAATAGTAACCTGCCGTTCCTGCATAGCTTCGAGCAACGCGCTCTGCACTTTTGCCGGGGCACGGTTTATTTCGTCGGCCAGAATAAAATTGGAAAACATCGGCCCTTTCCTGACAATAAATTCTTCTTTTTTCTGGTTATAGATCATCGTACCCACCAAATCCGCAGGCAGCAGGTCGGGCGTAAACTGTATACGGCTGAAATCAGCCTGTATGGCTTTTGAAAGTGTATTGATTGCCAGCGTTTTGGCCAGACCCGGAACCCCTTCCAGCAGGATATGCCCATCGGCCAGTAGGCCGATCAGCAGCCGATCGACCATATATTTCTGACCCACAATCACCTTATCCATCTCTGAGCGAGCACATCAACAAAGGCGCTCTCACGCTGGATCATCTCATTAATCGCCTGGATATCGGTTGTAGCCATGGTCGTATCGTTCTTTAATTTTTCCATTATTGCCTGTTAGCTTTTGCCTGACAAACTTAAACAGTAGAAGGCCTGTTTTGTTAAAATCGCGGGCGTAATAATTGTTAAATTCTGTTAAAATTTCGTTACAAAGCGAGGGCGAAAGTTCCGGCCTGCCTCGAGGAGGCAAAAATATACCACCCGGCTTTAAAAGGTGCCCGGTAAACATAATCAAAAAATCTCCCCTGAAAACCGCTGCGTTCCCGGATAAAATTAAAAATTAAAAAAAGGGCTCACAAATTACCGGTTCATCGTCGCGCAGCTATGACGATTTTCCGAGGTAAAACGCCTTGCCATGCGCACACAAAAAAGAGCTGTCCTTTTGGAACAGCCCCTTGCATTGTAATTAGGAAAGCGTTTAAATTATGGCAGTCGCTGAAATAGAAATGTTGCTTGCACCTCCGGTGCTGGAAGCCGATTCCTTATTATCGATGAATATCTTACCTCCTACGTTACTGCCATCAGAGCTTGCTACTGTGAGTGTAAATACTGCTCCATGATCAGTCGAGGAAAAACTTGTAGTCCATTGGCCATTAGCGCTAGCTACTTTTTGAACGCTTCCGTTTTGATCAGTATAGGTGACTTTTGATGTAGTCGAACCTTGAAGGGTGTACATCACGATGTGTGAAGTACTTTTTTTACAGGAAACGGAAAAAATGGTTACAAGGGCGAAAGAAGAAAGATTACTTTTTTCATTTGTGATTAGTTAATAGGGGTTAAAAACATTTGTATAGGTTGGCATCTTTATACGATGATTGTAATATAAAAGTTACTTTTCTCATAATCAGATTTAACCAGACTTCAGCTAAAGCTGCAGTATGTTAATGGGAAAATACAGTACAATTGTCCCTGTTCTATGCTACCCTCCGAAAATGTTTATTTAACTCTCTGGTAACCGTATTAAAATCGGGAAGATCTTGAATCTGATTAGCTAAAGAACCTTGCCATCTCCCCTTAAAAGAGTTAAATTTTGATTGCACTTTTTTGGCAAAATCGGCAGGTTCGTGTCCTTTATTTTTTGCTTTTCTCTCAAATTCGGGCCAGGTGTGTTTAATGTCCATTTTGTCATATTCAAAAAGATACCAGAGGTCATAAAGGTCACGAGGCTGTGTACGCCCCATTAAAGCACACATTTTTTCTATTATAACTTCGCTAAGGGAGTAACTAAGCACGTTAAAATCTTCAAAATCTGAATAATGTATGAAGACTGGTTTTTCCTGTGGTTCAAATTCCAATATCTCGTTGCGGGTAATATCTATTTTCACTTGTCTGCTGCCGACCTTGCCGCCAAGTGGCCCGGCATAAATTGTATAAAAATTAATACTACCGCTTTCATGTTCATTGTCTTGGCCAATCTGCAGTGCTATATTTGCTTCTTGCGCAATGTAGTCAAACACTTCCTGAAAATCACTAAAAATGGTTTCATTGGTTAATGAATCATCCAGCAGGCTAAAATCGAGATCCTCTGAAAACCGGTAACTCTCAAAATAGACCTTTTTGAGTACAGTTCCACCTTTAAAGGCAAGTACTTTTGATAAACGAGGATGCACAGATATGCCCTTCAATAGCCAGGTAAGGATATAGTCTTTTTCTATTTGTGTATCACGGACGCCTGTTTCGCGGGCTCGCTTCTGTAGTTCTCCTGGCTTTATCATGTATAAATTGCTGATCTTATAGTTTCAACGTCGATGTTTTCCAGCATGTGCCACGTGCTATTAATCTTTCCTACTTTCGGCATCTCTGTATCTAAAAGAGCCGTGGTTATCGTGATGCTTTTTTGCAGTTTCGCCCGTATTGGATTTTGGATTTCTATTACATCCAATAAAAAGCCAAGACGTTTTATAACCGACTGAGATCCAAATTGGGCACTGTATTTTAATAGTTTATTAAAGTCTATCTTGTTTCGTGCTGCATGGAGTGCTTTAGCGACTTCCACAACTCCGCCACCGTATTCAGGTTTAAACAAGCAATCAATAAATGTCTTTTCGAGGTCGGAACACACTACCTTATGGTAAGAATCGACCCATGTTTTTTTTGCTCCGAAATAATGTGCGGGATTGTGATAAATAAATTGATATGAAACATTCCTGACCATTACTTTGGAGGGACGGATTTGTTTATTTACCACTACCATTTCGTTCAGGGACGGTTGGGTGATCAATCCGTGTACCTGTAACGCTGAGTAATATCCTATATAATGCCCGATATCACCAACCAGACAGGAAACGAGTAAATGCCAGTCTGGCATAAAGGTCTCCGGATCTCGCTCAAAAGGAATAATATAATAGGTTCCTTTTTTTACTTTCATGAGCAGGCCACGGCGGATCATATCCCGAATGAGTTCTTTTACGGCGCTTTCCGAAGAGCCAGTTAACATCTTAAAAGCTTCGGAATAGCTAAAACAGGATTGATCAGTTGTTATGAAATACTGTAGTAACTTATTTGATTGGAATGAAATATTTTTCATTTTTCATATCAGTAAAGACAGGTTTAACCTGTCCTATATACTACAAAATAAAATAAAACTATTTAACAAAGCAAATCTGATGTCATGTTTTATATCAACTAGGACAGGTTAAACCTGTCTTCCTTACTATAGATAATAAAATCCGATTGAAATCCGTGAGAAATCCAATTTGGTTAAAATACTTTTCCTTTTCAGTGATTTTCTTTCCTGCCGTCCATTTAAGAAGGTCAACGACCGATAGTAAAGTATGCAAATATTGCCAAATTGCCTATCTTAGCATATATGTGTGCCCGTTATACGCTTACGACTCCACAGGATCTGATTTTAGAGGAATATGCCGCTGAACTGGCTGAAAGCTATGTGCCCAATTATAATTTAGCGCCAACGCAAACTGGCTGTATCATTACTGCCGATGAGCCGCATGTGATCAGCCAGTATCATTTCGGGCTTGTTCCCCATTGGGCAAAGGATACCAAGGTAGGCTACAGCCTGCTGAATGCCCGCTCGGAAACCCTGATGGAGAAGCCATCCTTCCGGCCACTAATGGAGAAGAATAAAAGGTGCCTGGTACTGACCGATGGCTTTTACGAATGGGAGACTATCGGCAAAGAGAAATTACCCTACCGGTTCATTTTACCTGAACGCAAGGTATTTGCATTTGCCGGCCTTTACTCCTGGTGGAAGGACCCACTTACCCAAGCCTGGTATAAGACCTATACCATTGTTACCACAGAACCCAACGCCATGGTCTCTAAGCTCCATGACCGTATGCCTGTAATTCTGGCTAAGGAAGAAGAAAAAATCTGGCTTACGGACGGCGTCCCCATGACTGACCTGCTTGCGCTGTGCGATCCTTTTCCTGAAGTTGAAATGGACCTGTACCGGGTGAGTAAAGATGTCAACAAGGTTTCCAATAACCACCAGGATTTAATTCTGCCTGCCAACAGTATTTAGCATCATAACTGCTGCCCGCTGGCGTAATAGGCAATGACCTTTTTACTGAAAGCAAGCAGGCGCGCCTTTAGATTTTCAAGTTGTTTATACCCGGCTTCAATCCCGGCTACGGGGTCCTTGATTTTCACCCTGTGAAATAATTTATGATCGGCATAGTACCCGCCAAAAAGTTCCAGAAACTCCTGCGGCGTAAACCAGCGCTTCGATTCAGGATCATATACCCAGGCACCATTTTCCAGTGCACTGGCGCATATCTTTTGAGCGGTAAGATAATTAGCTTCCCTTCGTCCTTTTTCTTCCTCTGCCCGCTGGTGATCTTCTACGTCCGTCTTACGCCGCTGCTCTATTTCAATTTTACTAAGTGTCCTGGGCTCATTATGCATACCGCGCTTGTATTTTTCCATACAAATTTATGCTAAAAAAATTAGCAAAATGAAATCCATTAATTAATTTTTCTAATTTAGAAGCCGAATGTTTCTTCAATCAGATTCCCTAATGTTTGGTACCGGCATCGCTTATGCAGATCAGCTGATCTATTGTGAAGTGGAGATGGACGAGGATGATTATAAAGTCTTTTTCTTTGGTGAACTTGTTGCAGAAATAACACTGAATGAAAACGGTGAATGGATGCTAACTTCAGGTATACCCCTGCCAGAATCCATTATCAGCGAGATCGGGCAAAGGATCGAAGCACTTTATCTATAGTTAGGAAAAGCGCAGTTCGTTATCGGCTGCCAACCGCGCACGTACCTCCAAAGGCTTTCGCAAAGTAACTCATATCAATCTGGAAGATGAAATTTCAGCCTGCAGGCTGATATAGGATAGCATGTCCTCGGAGGAACCCGCTGCTTCCGCGATGTCGAGGTAAGACATTTCAATATCCTCGTTTTTTTCTGCCTTATCCCAGGCAATATCATGCGACTTCTTGACCAATTCGTCAAATTTCAGTCCGCCATTCTCGCTGATTGAAAATCCCAACGCTTCCAGGTCAGATTCGGAAAGTTCATCCATATCTGGTTCTATCAGCGCCATAACAATCGGCTTTTTACCTTCCCTGGTCACAGCAAAGGCGCCGCTCCTTTCGGTAGCCTCGTCAAAGGGTGAAATGCCCTTTTCCGCAGCTTTAAAAACATCGTAAAGAAAGGACGGAACAGGACCAAACGGCATCGCTTGGTAGGAATCCCCGGTGAGCGGTCTTCCATATGACTTCAAGTGAAATTGTTCCGCGAAATAAAGAATTTTAAAAACCTTATGGTAATCCGCGCTGCCGACCTGCTGGAGGACATAAAGCGCAGCGTGAACTGTTTTGTCTTTATCGGTAATGAATCCTAACATGTTGATTTCCTCAAAGATACATATACTTTGTATAAAAAACAATAAATGCTAAAATAATTAGCTTTAAAAACCGGATTAACTTCTTGTTTATCAGGCACACAATAAATAGTTTCGAACTTGGTTGGGCAAAATATGTACAACCGGCATAATTGTTTTTTTTAAATAGCCATCGAAAAATAGCATCTGATATTTCACTACGTTTTTCCAGTAAGAACAGTCATGCACGTGGGCAAATGTCAAGTATTACGCACGGTTTACTTGACATTTGAAATCATGTTCAACATTTCAAAACGTTCATGATTCATGAACATTCAATTATAATGAACATCGCGTACTCCGACGTGGCCATTTTTATTGCTACCTTTTTCACCCCCTTCAATAGATTTCAACCCAAATACACTAAATCCGGCAACATATCTTAAAAACAGATTTGTTAATGTCCAAAATTAGCCGGAAATTCTGCTCCGATTTATTTTTTCGGAAGCACCATTCTTTCAACCAAAAGCCTTTATGCAGCAAGCAGTAACCATTAATAAAGAAGGAACCACCACCCTATACCGGAACTATGTTTTGGTTATGCTCACGCATGGTGTACGTATTTAACTTTATTGACCGGCAGATACTGGTCATCCTGCAGGAGTCGATCAAAAAGGAATTACACCTTTCCGATACCCAGCTTGGATTATTATCCGGGTTTTCGTTTGCCATCTTCTATGTTACCCTGGGCATTCCTATTGCCCGCCTGGCTGATAGAACCAATCGCAGGAATACCGTAGCGGTATCGCTGGGCATATGGAGCATCATGACAGCAACTTCAGGTATGGCGCGGAACTTCGTCCAGCTGCTGCTGGCCCGCATCGGCGTAGGGGTCGGCGAGGCCGGCGGGAGTCCCTCGGCGCATGCCATGATTTCTGACTACTTTCCTCCGGAAAAACGGTCCACTGCGCTCTCGATCTATTCAGCAGGTCTATATATAGGCGTAATGATCGGGTTTTTATCGGGCGGGTATCTGAACCAGCACCTGGGATGGCGAACCGCATTTTTTGTCGTAGGCTTGCCTGGCATTGTTTTTTCGCTGCTGTTTTATGCAACCGTAAAAGAGCCCCGGCGCGGCGCAACCGATACCGCTGCCCCGGCGAGCCAGCCGCCTTCTTTTGTCCAGCTGCTCAAAGTATTATATTCCAGCAAAACTTTCGTTTTGCTGGCAGCGGCATCGGCCCTGAATGTCTTTTGCATTTACGGCCTGAATAACTGGGCCCCTTCTTTCCTGGTACGGCTGCACGGCATGACCATGTCCCAGGTAGGTGCCATTCTTGGACTGATCTATGGCGTGGGCGGGGGACTAGGCTCCTACGGCGGCGGCGTACTGACGGATTATTTTGGCAAAAAGGACAAAAGCTGGTACCTGAAAATTCCGGCTTATGCCATCCTTATCGGTATTCCCTGTGCGGCTGGAGCCATATTTCTGCAGAGTATACCCGGTACGCTGATCTGTCTGGGCCTGAGTGCCTGTTTGCAGAGCGTGTACCTGGGGCCATCACTTGCCGTGGCACATAGTCTGGTTCCGGCATCGATGCGGGCGCTTACTTCGGCCGTGTTTTTCCTGGTGATCAACCTGGTCGGGCTGGGCTTCGGCCCTCTGGTCGTAGGTATGCTGAGCGATCTACTCACGCCGGCCCTGGGTGCTGAGTCCCTGCGCTGGGCCATGTCGACCATGATCGTCATCAGTCTTGCCTCGGCCATACTCTTTTTCAGTACCGCCCGCAAACTGGTCGCAGAGGGACCGAAAAGCTATTGAGCAGCGCTTACCTGGCCGCTCCTCCATCAATGGTTAAACATATTCCGCTGACGAAGGATGCTTCGTCCGATGCCAGGTACAGATAGCCGTTTGCAATATCCTCCGGCACGCCCCATTTGCCAAGCGGAATAAGCGGGAGGCTTTGCTCGCGTACTTCTGCGGGCATCAGGTCCGTCATCGCCGTCTGGATAAAGCCGGGGGCTATGCAGTTTGCCGTGATATTATAGCGGCCCAGTTCCATTGCCCATACCTTGGTCATACCGATAATAGCCGATTTTGTGGCGACATAATTGGTTTGTCCGAAATTTCCGCGGATAGCCACATTGGAAGAGGCCGAAACGATGCGGCCATAATTTTGCTCCTTCATGATCGGAACCACGGCCTGCGTGCAGGTAAAAACGCCGGTCAGGTTTACGGCGATCACATCGTCCCATTCCTGCCTGGACATTTTAAGCAAGGTCCTGTCCTTGGTGATGCCGGCATTGTTGATCAGGATATCGATGCGGCCAAAATGCGCATGCGCCTCGGCAACGGCCTTAACCACCTGATCTTCGTCGGTTACGGATACTTTTTGAAATATAACCTGGTGTCCTTCTTTTTTTAAACGCTCGGCCACCTGGCTGCCCTTATCTGACACGTCCCACATGATAATTTTTGCGCCTTCCTTGGCAAATCGTTCGGTGGTGGCAAGGCCTATTCCATTGGCTCCTCCGGTAATGAGGGCAACTTTGTCTTTCAGTCTCATGGTCTTTTATTTTTACATTCAGGGAGGCAGGAAAGATAGCCAAAAAATTATTATCCGTGACGGGGCCCCGGGCAGAATTTTCATCGGGATCCCCTCGGCACTTGTTTGATTCAACTAAATTTATATTTTTGATAAACCAACCTAAATAATTTATGAATCGTTATTTGATCCCCTTTATGATGCTGTTTGCACTATTTTGCGGCAGCAGCCTTGCACAGTCACAATCAAAAGTTCTGGTCGAAGCGGCTCCGGAAGCTGGCGGCTTTTCCTCCAGCCGTCTTACCCGTCTGGATTCAGGCATGAACGCCTGGGTAAAACAGAAATGGGTGAACGGTTCAGCTGTTCTGATTGCCCGCCACGGCAAAATCGTTTTCTATAAGGCGAATGGATATAATGATCCGGACACAAAGGCGCCGCTTGACAAAACAGGTATTTTCCGTATCGCCTCCCAAACCAAGGCCCTCACCGTCGTGGCTGTCATGATGCTCTGGGAAGAGGGGAAATTTTCGCTGGAAGACCCGGTTTCTAAATTCATACCGTCGTTTGCTAATGAAAAAGTGCTGGCCAGCTTCAACCCCAAAGACACCAGCTATACCACCGTTCCGGCCAAGCGTGCCGTTACGATTCGCGACCTGCTCACCCATACCTCGGGCATCGGTTATCCGGCGATCGGCACCCCGGCAGAAAATGCCATCTATGCAAAAAGTTACCTTACCGGAGGCGTCGGCACAAAAAACCAGAAACTTTCCGATGCCATGAGCCGCCTGGGCAACATGCCCTTATTTTTTCAGCCCGGCGAAGGATGGAAGTATGGCCTGAATATGGATGTATTAGGTTATCTGATCGAAAAATGGTCGGGCATGTCACTGGAACAGTTTTTTGAGAAACGCATTTGTAAGCCCCTGGGGATGAAAGATACCTGGTTTAACCTGCCGCCAGAAAAAGGCAGCAGACTGGTCAACTTTTTCATGGGCGATTCCACTGGTAATATAAAAAAGCAGGCATCCGTTTTTGGCGGAGCGCTTGATATGAATTATCCGCTGCAAAAGACCGATTATTTTTCAGGAGGCGGCGGATTATCATCCACCCTGTACGATTATGCTGTTTTTCTGCAGATGTTACTCAATGGCGGGCAGTATAATGGCGTGCGGCTTTTATCGCCCACGACCGTGCACATGATGACCATGAATCAGATTGGCGACTTGCACCCAAACACTGGAGACCATGCTAATGTGAATACATTCGGGTTCGGCTTTCTCATTGTCTCTGAAGACGGAGCCAGGTTCACACCCAGCCAGGCAGGCACCTATTCCTGGGGCGGCGTGTTTTCAACCACTTATTGGGTTGATCCCAAAGAGGATATGATCGTTCTGGCATACGAGCAGATGTGGGGTCCCTACGTGATCAATACGGCCAAGGCCTTTAAGCCCCTGGTGTACCAGGCGCTCAATAATTGATATCCGGGGTCAAATACCCAGCAAAGAGCATACCGCTTATAGGGCGGTATGCTCTTTGTCATATCTTTCCCTCAATGCCGATTTCAAAAACTTGCCCACTGAAGTTTTCGGGATGCTGTCAATGATGGCGTACCGCTCCGGGATCCAGAATTTTGCAAACTTGTCCTCCAGAAAGCCCTTAAGTTCATCGGGCCTGATGTTCTTGCCTTCCCGCGGCACGACATAGGCAAAAGGCCGCTCTATCCATTTCTCATCGGGAACGCCGATAACGGCAGCCTCCAGCACCGAAGGATGGCCCATTAATGCGTTTTCAAGCGCAATGGAGCTGATCCACTCCCCGCCCGATTTAATCACGTCCTTGCTTCTATCCTTTATCTCGATGCAGCCGTCTTCACTGATAGTAACAATATCGCCGGTTTTCAGCCAGCCATCCGCCGTAAATTTCCCTTGCGAGTCCGGATCGCGGTAGTAGGAAGACACTACCCATGGACCCCGCACCTCCAGTTCCCCCATCGTATTTCCGTCCCAGGGGATAATCCCAAACTCATTTCTTCCGCGGATCTCGACCAAAGGAACAGGGAAACCCTGTTTGGTCGCATGATCGTATTGCGCTTCCTGAGAAGCACTGGCTATTTTACTGGTCACGACCGCAGTGCTGCCCAGGGGTGAAAGTTCAGTCATTCCCCAGGTATTGAGCACGTTTATGCCGTAACGTTCACGAAAGGCTTTAATCAAAGAACGCGGAGCCGACGACCCGCCCGCTGCCATGCCGCGTATACAGAGCTTGTATTTATGCGGATCTGCGTCCAGCTTTTCCAGAATACTTCGGAGTACGGTAGGCACACCGCCCGTAATAGTGACCTTTTCCCTGTCGAAAAGATCCAAAAGACTCTCCGCATCGAGGTAGGGTCCGGCAAACACCTGCGTTGCTCCGGTAAATGCGCAATTATAGGGGAAGCCCCAGGCACTGGCATGAAACATGGGAACAACGGGAAGCACTACATCACGCTCGGTGACCCCAATTCCGCAGCTGTTCAGCAAAAAGCCCAATGCATGCAGCATGATCGAGCGATGTGAGTATAATATACCTTTAGGCTTTCCTGTTGTGCCCGAAGTGTAGCACATGAACGCAGCCGTATACTCATCGCCTTCGAAGGGTTCGAACAGGGACTCGTCGCCACTGGCTACAACTTCCTCATAATCCAGATATTCCCCGGCCAGGGGCTCCCCGGTTTGCCGGATAACGATGACCTGGGAAACCTTTACATTGGATTTGAATTTTTCGAACAAAGGCAACAGTACCTGGTCAACGATAATGACCTTATCCTCGGCATGATTAACAACGTAGCTGAGCTCATCGGGGCTGAATCGCAGGTTCAGGGGATGAATGACGGCTCCCATGCAGGGAACGGCAAAGTAAGCCTCCAGGTGCTGGTAATGATTCCAGCACAGGGTGGCTACCCGGTCTCCCTGCCCAACGCCCAGCTGACTAAGCGCTACGGCTAATTTTTTTGCTCGCAGGGCAAAATCGCGGTAAGTGTAGCGATGTATGCTTCTATCCGGCTGGCGGCTGATGATTTCTTTCTTTCCAAACAAACTTTCCGCCCTTCGTAAAATCGTGGGAAGGGTAAGCTGATAATCCATCATTAAACCTCTCATCGGACTAGCTGTTTGTCTTATTTGTCATATAATTCATAAGCCGAAAAATAGAGAAAAAGAATTAAAAAAAGGTAAAAGGAATTTATAAAACAGGAATTGTTTTGTAGCCCTAGCGAGGGGATTTTCCGTCTTTCTGTTTTTCTTCGCATTACTCCTGGCCGATAAAAGCTGAGCCTAAATTTGGCTTGGCTCCTAGCTTTCCGGCACGGTAAGCATTGATTAAGCTGGCGCCTTTACGTAAAATCCCGCTATCGAAATCCGACGCGGCATATAAATCAACCGAACCATCCGCCTTCTTTTCGCTGAACCACAGGGCATCACGCCGTATAAAATCAATTTCTTCCATTAACCCGGTATTGTGTGTCGTGATGAGCATTTGTGACTGTTCCGCATTCGCGAGGAAAGTTTGCAGGAAGTGCTTCATCAGGTCTGGATGGAGTGAAGTTTCCAGGTCGTCTATCAATAAAATGGCATTTGTGTGCACCAAAGTATATAATGCCCCTCCTAATGAAAAATAACGCTGCATTCCTTTACTTTCAGAGTAAAAAGGTAAAGTAAATATCCCAGCATCGGTATGATGGGTAAACTCGACCTCTCGTTTATTTTCAATGGCAGTCGCCCCACTATCCACGCTGACCTTGGTAATCTGGCGATCTGCCTTGTTCATTAATTTATTCAGCCATTTGTTTGCCGTAGGATCATTCGCTATCATCCCGGCCGTGTTGTCCGCAATATTGGTACTGCTTGTGATCAAACCAAGCATAAAAATGCTGAACCAAATGTTTAACTCATTCAGTTCTACTATATCAGCGTTGGTTTTAGCGAAGGCCCCCATCACGCTATTGTTGTGTAACGTGTTACTTTCTAACCGTTCGCGCTCCTTTACTGACACTTTCGTCCGGCTGCCAAATTGAATCTTCACCAGACGCTTATCCATTTCGGTCTCACGGCTGAAAAGTTCGGTTGGCTTGGCACTTTGGTAGTACACAAGTTTTTCATGCAGCACTGCTTCAGGACTAAAAGTAATCGAATAAATGTGCCGGACCTTGTTCGCGTAAAAGGCCAGTTCCATATATGACTCAGTCTTAAGCGGGTCCGCGCAATACAGGAAGGGCTTATATTCCAGAGTCGCAGATTTGCCCAGCAAAGGATTCAATAACAGCTTTTTAAGAAATTCAAAAACCGTAAGTATCGTCGTTTTACCCGAGGCATTTGCTCCATAAATATAAGCCAGCTTTAATAACCTGGTACCGTCGGGCATAACATAGACATAAATGTCATCGGATAATTCGTCCGGTAAAGCTGCTTCAAAACTCAGTTCCACCTCATCTTTGATCGGTCCAAAGTTTTTTATCTTTATGTACTGTATCATTATTTATCAAATATTAGCAGTTTACATGCAAATACAACGAAAATAATTATCAAATGTTTCTATTTCAACTATTCTATGGAAGAATTGAATATATCTCTGACTAGATTCGTCATCTTATTCTACTCCACGCCATGTAGTTTGCTCTATTTAATAACACTGTATGGAAACATTGCAAGCAAGCACAATGGGTGGCGACCACGTCAAACGAGGCTCGTTAATTTCATGAAAAACGAGCTTAAAATCGCATAAAATGTGTTATTTTAAAGGCAATATCAAATTCATGAAATATAATCTATACCGCTTCTTTGTCGTTTTCCTTTTAGCATTGCCCGATCTGCTTTTGGGCCAGACCCTGCCCGTCCCGCAACGGGTGCAATTACCTAACGGGTGGGCACTTACCCCAGCCGGCTCATCGATACCATTGAGCAGTGATTTGCCGCTCAACATGGCCATCTCGCCTGGCGGCAAATATGTTGCCGTTACCAATAACGGCAACGGAAAGCACACCATTGACTTGATTAACATTGGGGAAAAGAAACTGGTGCAGCGGATCGACGTGGGCACACTTTGGCTGGGTCTGTGCTTTGAAAAAAAGCGGCCTTATTTGTATGCGTCAGGCGGCAATGATAATATCATCCTCCGTTACGAACTAAATGGGGACAAGCTTTCGCCTAAAGACACATTGCGCCTGGGTGCCCCCTGGCCAACCGAAAAAATAAGTCCCACCGGCCTGACGATCGATGAAAACGCCCATCTTCTATACGTGGTGACCAAAGAGAACAACAGCCTGTACGAATGCGATCTTCTCTCCATGAAAATTGTGCGCAGGACGGCGCTTTCCTCAAAAGCATATACCTGCCTGCTTAACCCTTCACATACTGAACTGTACATTTCAGCCTGGGGCGGCAGCAAGGTTTGGGTTTATAATACGCGCCAGCATAGGTTAACAGACTCGGTAAATACGGAAGATCATCCAACCGATATGGCTATCAGTCACAACGGAAAGTGGCTGTATGTGGCAAACGCGAATTCCAATTCTGTTTCCGTAATAAATACCGCCGAAAAGAAAACCGCGGAAACCCTCAATGCAGCACTATATCCCATGGCGCCAATCGGTTCTACGACCAATAGCGTGGCGCTGGCAGCAAATGATAAAACATTATATGTTGCTAATGCAGATAATAATTGCCTGGCGGTTTTTGACGTCTCGCAGCCGGGTCATAGCCGGTCAATGGGTTTTATACCGACTGGCTGGTATCCTACCAGCGTCAAAGTTTCCCGGGGACAGATACTGGCACTTAATGGCAAAGGAATGTCGTCTATGGCTAACGTAAATGGCCCTCAGCCTACGACAGATGTCAATAGCGTCACCTACAAGAAAAGTCATGCGGAAGATTCGGTTCAGTATATAAGCAATATGCTGCACGGGACCCTCTCCCTGATCCCTGTACCTGATAAAAACATGATGAACCGTTATGCCCGCCAGGTGTACCTTAACACGCCCTATTCAAAACAGAAAGAACGGGTTGCCTCAGGTGAACAGGGCGGTCCCATACCCATGAAAAAAGGAGATCCGACGCCTATTAAATATGTGTTTTATGTACTGAAAGAAAACAGGACCTATGACCAGGTATTGGGTGATATGCCTCAGGGCAATGGTGATTCCAGCATATGCATTTTTGGCAGCAAGGTGACGCCTAATGCGCATGCCCTGTCTGAACAATATGTGCTGCTCGATAACTTTTATGTCGATGCCGAGGTAAGTGCCGATGGGCATAACTGGTCCATGGCAGCCTACGCTACCGACTACGTCGAGAAGAACTGGCCTTATAATTATAGCGGCCACGGTGGAACTTATGACTTTGACGGGAGTGTGCCAGTAGCTAATCCGACAAAGGGATTTATCTGGGACTATTGCCAGCGGGCAGGCGTGCCCTTTCGCAATTATGGAGAGTTTATGGACAATGGCTACCCAACACTTCCGGTATTGAAAAAGACCTCCAATTATTGCACCAAATACCCCGGATGGGATTTGGATATAACGGACGTGTACCGTGAGCAGGTATTCGAGCATGACTTCGATTCTTTGGTATCGGTTAATGCTGTGCGCCCCTTTAATTCCGTGTATTTGCCAAGTGATCATACCTATGGAATGGCGAAGGACCACCTTACACCCGTTGCCTATGTGGCAGACAATGACCTGGCCTTAGGCCGGCTGGTGGATCACATCTCCCACAGTCCTATCTGGAAAGAAACAGCCATCTTCGTTCTGGAAGATGATGCCCAGGATGGCCCGGACCATGTCGATGCGCACCGTTCGGTAGCCTACGTAATAAGCCCATATATTAAAAGGCATGCTGTAAATCATACCCTGTACTCGACATCTTCTATGCTACGGACAATAGAACTGATCCTGGGCCTGCCGCCCATGAGTCAGTATGATGCGGCAGCTACGCCGATGTGGAACTGTTTTCAGCCGGCACCCGACACAGCGCCGTATACCGCACATCCTGCGATGGTTGACACCAAGGCCCGCTGCACCAGTTTTCTGCGGGGAACGATCAAATCGGCGGAATTTAACTTTGCCAAGGCGGACAATGCGCCTGACCTTCAGCTGAATGAAGTGATCTGGGAATCGGTAAAAGGGGAGCAAAGTATTATGCCGGCACCCAAACGAAGTGCCTTCGTTGAAACCAGCAGCGAAAAAGACGATGATTAAAGCGCTGCATTTCTTTTAAAATCCTTATAAAAAGCAGAGGCTGCCCTTCATTCAGGGCAGCCTCTGCTTTTTGGTAAAAACTATATTATTTCAAAATCCACATAACACCATTGATATCATCCGTGCCGCCAAACTGGCTTTGAATTGCGGCATTCATATTGGTGGGGTTATTCGTTAATTCACCTTGCGGGTACATCCATCTTTTAGGTACCAGGCCTCCGTTCTGCGTAGCCGGTCCAACGTCCATTGTCGGGATACCTGTACGGCGCTGCTCGAAGAAAGGCTCCCAGCCTGAGTTCATAAAAAACGCGATATATTTTTGCGTGATGATCATCGGGATTGCATTCGCCGGAGCAAAGCTCACATTGGGCTGTGCCAGGTAGGCAGCGACATCGGTGTCCGACACACCATAAAAATTCAAGGATGCAGTGACACCATTATTGTAATGATCGCCTGCGTTGCCGCTTGCCCAGCCGCGCGAAATGGCCTCTGCCATCAAAAATTCCTGCTCCGCATAACTTAAAAAGATGAGCGGCTCGTTAACCTGATCGGTCCAGTACCTTTTCTTGATCCTTGAAGCTGCAGCTGAGGTGGTTTGCTGATCGGAAATGCCCAATCCTGCGTCTACCCCGGCATAATTACCAACGACTCCCGCCGTTTGGCCTGGTATGGGTTCAGCGAAGCTGTATAAACGGGGGTCGTTTCTGTCTTTAAGGATATTGACAAATCCTTTTTCCATGGAAATCACCGTTTGCATGTCATTACTTAAATAGCTGGGATAGTAATTGCTAACTGCAGAAGTATTGAAAACGATCTGACCGTTATCGTCATTTGACGACATCAAAGGATATTTACCGGGGTTGCTTACGATAGACTGAAACTGCTGCTTTATATTTAAATCCGGATCGCTTTCCTTTTTGGAAAGATGCATCAGCACCCTGAGGCGGTAAGCATTGACGAGCTGTTTCCATTTTACGATCTCATTGGCGCTGCTGCCGTAGATAACATCACCGGTCAATGCCCCTTTTGAGGGATCAAGCATCGCGTTGGCTGCTTCCAATTCGGCCAGTTCGCCCACATAGATGCTTTTTTGCACGTCATATTTCGGCATCGTTACGCCTTGCAGCGCTTTCATCGCCTCTGTATACGGCACGTCGCCAAAGGTTTCGGTAAGCTGTATGTAGCATACCGCCCTGAAAAATTTGGCAAGGGCCTGGTAATTTACCTGACCAGTCTTTGCCGCGGCGGCATCCATATCATTGATCTGCCGTAAGATGTCATAATTCCCGAAATCGGACCGGGTCCAGTTGTACTGCACATTGGAGTTCGGGCTTTCATAGTAAGTCAGATGACGGGCGGCATATGAAGCGTTGAGCTGCAAATTGGCAAACAGACTTACCTGCACATTGGTTAGTGCCAGGGCAGGCGTGGTTGCAGAAGGATTATTTGGATTGGTCTGATAGTAGTCCTGCTTTTTACAAGACGATACCGATACCAGGCAAAGCAGGATAAGCGGCAATAATCTATATGAGTATTTCATAATTTTATTTTAAGGATGAAAAACATTAAAATTTCAGGTTCAGGTTGACACCAACATTACGGTAGCTAGGCTCGGACAATGTTGTCCCCGTGTAACCATCCGGGTCCATTCCGGGTACATTGGTAAACAGCAGTAGATTGCGGCCAACCAGCGAAACACTTGCCGATTTAATAAATGTTTTCTCAAGCACCGTTCTTGGCAGGGTGTAGGTCAGTACAGCCTCTCTTAGTTTGACAAATGTTCTTGGGTGCAAAACGGCCTGGTCTATGCCATCAACATAAGTGTTAAACACCCAGTCAATATAATTCACAGGCTGCGTATTAGGCGCGAATTTGCGGGTGTCGCTGATCACCTTACCCTGGAAATCGTAGGTTACACTTCCGCTGGTTACCACAACGCCATTACCCACATAAGTTGACTTTCCGGCATAGGCATCGTCCCGGTACTGATTGGCAGTATTCGGACTCATGCCGCCTTCATAAAGTTTAGCTTCCACGCCGTCATACATCACGCCGCCGATTCGTCCGTCAAAGGAGAAACTGAGCGAAAAGTTTTTATAAGTAAAATGATTGCTTACACCAAATTCCCAATCCGGTTCCTGCAGACCAAGTACAACCTGCTGGTTGATATATTTCGGCTGGCCGTTTTCATAAACAATTTTTCCGTCAGGCGACCGCTCCCAGGCATATCCTGAATAATTATAGATCGGATTATTGGGATCATTGGGGTTCTGCCAGTCAACATTGATCCGGTCACCTACCTTGATCATTCCACGTTGCTGCGCTCCACCATACAATGATTTTACGAAGTTATGTACATTGCTGTAATTGCCTGATATATCCCAACGGAAGTCCTGCGATTTTACCGGGGTGGCAGATAATACAATTTCTATACCCTTTCTATTGTAAACATCGCCATTGGTACGCAGGGTGGTATAACCTGAAGCCTGCGACAATGGAACGTTCTGGATGGAATGATCGTCCAGGTAATTAAAATAAGTAAAATCAAAACCCAGGCGGTCTTGCAGGAATTTCATTTCCAGACCTTCTTCTGATCCCCTGGTGCGGCTTGGCGTAATGGCAGGATTGATCAGCGTGCCGGGCAGGTTGAGCGAAGGCGTTCCGTTCCAGCGGACACCGCTGTTGTAAGTCGCCAGGGTTGAATAGGCTAACGGATCATAATAAATGTCTGAATACGCACCACGGACCTTGGTATAAGAAATGAAATCAGGCATCTTAAACATCTCTGAAAGGATCAGACTTAAAGAGGCTGAAGGATAAAGAAAGGAATTATGGGGTGTTTGCAACGCACTTGACCAGTCATTACGCAAGCTCACGTTCAGGTACACCATACTCTTGTAGGCAATATCGGCCGTGCCGTACAAACTCTTCACTTCTTTTTCAATGGAAGAATTATTGGCAGTAACCGGGTTATTCGAGTTGGCTAAGTTGTAGGTTTCAGGTACCTGCAGGCCGCCCGAAGTAGAGGCACCCAGGACGGTCGAATACTGGTAGCGGTCTGCCGCGCCCAGTCTTATGGTAGCATTAAAATCTTTCAGAAAATGTTTCTTATAGCTCAGTATCGCGTCCGAAACAATCAGAAGATTATTGTTGTTGGTCAGGCTGTACTGTCCGTAAGGTGCAGCTGAAGACCCATAGTCGATAAAACTGTATGGGGTTTTAAGATCGGAAGCTGAACCGTTGATCGTACCGCCGCTACGCAGCAAAAAGCTCAGGTCCTTGGCGATATCATAGGTGATACTTGCCTGTCCAATGGCCACATCGTTGGTATAGCCGCGCAGGTTTTCGTTGGCAAGGTACCAGGGGTTATTATACCAGCTGTAATTATAGGTGAATTGCTGTTGCCCTGCTTTGCCCGGCTGCCAGTAGTTCTTCAGATCATTGATATTTACATCTGGCCCCATCCACAACAGGATGTTGTAAAAATAATTGCTCGGCCCGTACCCCGAAGTCGGATAATTCGGCGTGTACTGTCTGTTATAGGACAGGTTAGCATCTGCCCTTACCTTGTCCGAAATTTTTATACCGCCGGATAAGGCTAAAGTCGTTGAATTGAGTTTAGTATTTGGTACCTGGCCCTTTTGATACATTTCGCTAAGCGAAATGCGGTAATCAGCCTTGTCTGTTTTACCCGCCACACTCACATTGGTCGTAGATAACAGTTCATTGCGCAGGAAGTCCTGCAGGTTGTTCTGTCCCTTGGTTATCCAAGGCATTGGCTTGTAATGGCTCTGGTCCGTGTAGCCTGCTTCGTTGAAGGTGAAAAGCTGATTAGGATCATAAGGACTGTTATACTGGGGTATTTCCACAAAACCGCTTGGCGTAGATGGATCTTTCTGGTTGAGCTTTGGCCCCCATACATAGCCGTAGTTATCGTACCAGCCGCCGCCGCCTTGTCCGTCGATGAAGGCATATAAACCATTCCAGCCCATACCATATTGTGTCTGGGTCTTAGGCGTGTTTAAAGCACCGATTTGTAGCTGATTGGTAGAATTTACTGATACTTCAACGCCATTGGCACCTGACTTACCTTTTTTTGTGGTAATCTGCACGGCGCCGTTAGCGCCGGGTGCACCGTATAAAAGCGCAGCGGCCGGGCCTTTTAGCACGGTGATATTGTCTATATCATCCGGGTTCAGGTTCCAGCTGTCGCCCTGGGTAATGATACCGTCTATGACGATGAGCGTGCTGAGCCCGCGCAGTTTCATGGTTTGATTTTCAAATAAAGTACTGGTATTGTAGATCGTCAGGCCAGCAACTTTACCGGTAAGCCCGGCTATTACGTTCGGCTCACGCGCCTTTTCCAGTGCTGCGCCCTTCACTTCCTGAACGGCAAAACCTACGGCCCGTTTTTCCTTTTTTATACCCAGCGCGGTTACCACCGTTTCATGTAATCCCAGCGCTGCCGGCATCAATTTAACTGTAATACTATTGTTACCGTCAAATGGTACTTCTTTGGTGGCGAAACTTACATAGGTAAAAACCAGTACCGCATTCTTGTCCGGATTGCTAATCTTAAATACCCCGTTGATATCTGTTGTCGTTGCAATATTGGTCCCTTTAATTCTGACCGTAACGCCCGGTAAAGGCTGGTTCAGGCTGTCCGTCACCTTGCCCTGGACAGTAAACACGTCCGCTGATTTAGTAGCCGCCGCATGCAGGGGCTCCACTTCCTTAATGACAATTGTCTTATCCTCAATGGTATAAGTCAAATTCTGATCATCGAGACATTTTTTTAATACCTCGTCTGTTGAGGCCTCATGGAAGGATGCATTAATAGTCCTGTCCAATTTGATATTTTGGGAAGTCCACAAAATACTATACCCGGTTTGCTTATAGATCTGATCAAACACTTGTCTGAGCGTAGCGTTCTTTTGGGTATAATTTATCTTTTGCGCGAGTCCTGCTGCACTTACCTGAACCAGGGTTACGATGAGTAAAACCGTTGTAAGTTTTGTGACCAGCAGGAATTTATTTATGTAGCCCGGCGGCGTACAAAAAAACTTAGTAAATTTTTTATACATTTAATTGTCTTGTTAAATCAATAAATCTTGTTTCGAAGCATTTAGTCAACCACCAGGAAGGCAGGTTAACCAGACATCCAAGCCAGGGTTCGCGGCAAACGGCCCTGGTTTTTTTATCTGTTAAGTGAACGTTTTTCGGCTAAGGGTCTCTTAGAATATTCATTTTTAGGTTTAATTAGTTTATGATTGGATTAATTAGAGGTTTATTTCATTACAATTATCTTCTTTCCATTGCCCTGGGAGGCATCTGTACCAACGATTTTAAAGTGCAGTTCGTTGGTGAGTTCCAGCATCCTTAATACTTTGGATGCGGTGGCATACCTGGTTATCATGCCACCAAACCGAAGATTTTTGATCGATGGATCCGTATATTCTACATCCACGTCATACCAGCGGGATATCTTTCTCATGATACTTCCAAGATCCTCATTGTTGAAGCGGAAGATGTTATCTTTCCAGGCCAGGACATCGTCCAGATCGGCATCCTTTACCAACTGGATTTTATGATCCTGTCCCATTATAGTTTGCTGTCCAGGCTTCAGTATTTCGCTCTGCGTACCGCCAGACACTCTGATGCTGCCTTCGATTAATGTGGTTTTTACCACAGGCTCATCACCATAGGCATTAATGTTAAAATGGGTACCGATATCTTCCACCGTCTGCCCGTTAGCTACCACGTTGAACTGCATGGCTGCCAAATGAGCTACCTGGAAATAGGCTTCCCCGCTTAGTTCTACCCGGCGATCCTTACCTTTAAAAAGTGACGGATATTTTAACGTTGTAGCTGAATTGAGCCAAACCTGGGTCCCATCTGACAGGACGATGTGGAGTTGCCCTCCGCGTGGTACTTCCAGCGTATTCATCCTGGTTTCTTCCGTTTGCGCAGTAAGGGGTTTTCCCGCTCTGGCGTAAACCAGTTGCCCGCTTCCTGTTTTGCGGATCTGGGCAGCGCCCTGCAGCGCTATGGTTCCATCCAGCGCATTATCCAAAACGATCTTTTTGCCGTTTGCCAGGGTCAGGATTGCCTTATTGTTTCCGGGTGACAGGTCATGCAGCTCATTTCGGGCGAATTGACGGGCTGGCTTTTTATGTAATAGGAAATATCCGCCGACTGCTATGCATATCACCACGGATGCTGCGGCCGCTATCTGCCGGATAGTAAATAATCTTTTGATTTCAGGTTTTTGCTCATTTTGCAATCGCTGGGCTAAACCACTGTAGATCCGGTCGCCGATTTCCTGCGCAGATTCGCCGGCACCCATGGGCAAGTGCGCCTGTAAATCATCAAAATCGCTGTACCATTTTTCATAGTACGCTTTTTCTTGGGGCGTAATGGTTCCTTTCAGCCATTTATCAGCCAATTCGTTAATGTCGTAGTGAGGTTGTTCGTTATTCACGTGGTTGCTTTCACCCTTATAGTCAGGTAAAAACAGCATAACCCTATGTCAGCAGTAAATTATTTTTTTAGCAGAAACCCCAGCAGCGGGATGGAAATGTGCAGGGAGCTTTTCAAGGCGTTCAGGGCATAGGTGATATGGGCTTCTACTGTCTTCTTGGAGATTTCGAGTTCTTCTGCAATCTTGGCATTGGTTTTTCCTTCTTCCCTGCTTTTGAGGAACACCATGCGGCATTTTTGCGGGAGCTTATTGATCGCCAGGGACAGCTGCGCCTCGAGTTCTTTACCTTCAAACCAAAGCCGGGTAGTCTCCGCACCCTGATCGTGAACGTCGCTTAAAAATTCCAGATTATTGCTTCTTTGATAAACGCGTGACTGCCGGTTGATGATCTGGTATTTGACAGCTACCGATAAATAAGTATTGAGCGTATATTTAATCTGCAGTTCCGCCCGGCGTTTCCAAAGACTGAACAGCACGTCCTGAACGACTTCTTCTGCTTCAGCCTCATCATTTAAGCGGTTCTGAGCAACTACAAACAGCTTGTTCCAATACCGTGAATAGATTTCTGCGAGGGCGGCCTCGTTGCCGTCTCTAAGCTGGGTAAGTAATTCTGTATCTGACAGGGTGTAAAGCGCTTGCACTAATTAGTCTCCGAACGCCGAACATACGGAAAGTTTAGCCAAGAAAATAATTGATTGTAAAATTATTGTTATGGTAAAAAAATTGCAGGCCTGTCGGGCATTTTCGCCTATTCATGGGTGAAGCATATTTACCTGATTGTACCGGCTGAAGTGGAGAATTTTGGATTTAAGGCTTTCTCAGTCCAAAAAGTTTATAAAAATTAGTTTATTTTTCTCAAAATGACGGTACTTACAGTACCTATATTTAATTTTTTTTAAACTATAATTTTGATATGTTTATTATTATACTTAATTTGGTACTATGAGTACCCAAAATGCATCAAAAATAAACCGACTAATGCGATCCCTACCTTACGGGACTGTCTATTTAAGTTCGTGGCTTAGCGATAAAGGGTACAGCCCTGATTTACAAAAGCGATATAGAAGCAGCAAATGGCTAGAATCCATCGGAACAGGTGCCATGAAAAGAACCGGGGACCTAATCGATCTTGACGGTGCACTTTATGCATTGCAAAATCAACTCAGCCTATCCGTACATGTAGGCGGAAGATCCGCTTTAGCCCTGCTTGGCCGGACACATTACCTAGAACTCGGCAATGGAGAAGTAATCATATTCGGCCAGGCAGGGGAAAAATTGCCTAAATGGTTTAACACCTATACATGGGCAACAACTGTCAAATACTTTCCAACCTCATTTCTTCCCGGAACTTTAGGACTAACGGATCTGGAAGTAAAAGACTTTAAGGTCAAGGTTTCCGGCCCGGTACGCGCTATATTAGAATGTCTGTACCTCGCGCCAAAGAAACAGGCTCTTTTGGAGTGTTATGAGTTACTGGAAGGAATGAATAATCTTCGCCCCGGCGTCGTTCAGGAGCTGCTTGAATCATGTAACTCCGTAAAGGTCAAAAGATTGTTTTTGTTTATGGCCGAAAAAACCGGTCATTCATGGGTCAAGCATATCAATCTGGAAAAAATAGACCTCGGTAAAGGAAAGCGCAGTATTGTACCGGGCGGCGTGTATATACCAAAATTTGAAATCACTGTGCCTAAAGAGCTTGCAGATTATGGAAAAAATTTATAAGAATCAGGTTAGCCTAATGCTCAAAGTCCTCCCGGAGGTAGCCAAAGAAAAAGATCTCGCATTACACGGGGGTACCGCCATCAATCTTTTCATCAGAGATATGCCGCGGCTTTCCGTAGATATCGATCTAACATACCTTCCCCTGGAGGATAGGCCTGCTACGATCCAGCACATAACAGAAGCGCTAAACAGGATAAAAACTAACCTGGAAAAAAACATTCCTGCTGTCGAGGCAATTTTAAAACAGGATAACGGGAAATTGCTCGTCAATACCAAAGAAGCATCCGTCAAACTGGAAATTAATCTTGTTGGAAGGGGTACTTATGCCCAACCGGAAATACGTACGTTATGTGGAAAAGCGCAAATGGAATATGACGCATTTTGCGAGATCGCCGTTGTGCCATTCGGACAGCTTTATGGTGGGAAGATTTGTGCGGCACTGGACAGACAACATCCACGTGATTTGTTTGACGTCAAATATTTACTGGCCAATGAAGGGTTTACAGATGAAATAAAAAAAGGATTCTTGTATTGCCTTTTGGGCAGCGAACGACCCTTTAATGAAATGCTCAATCCAAACCACCAGGATCAACGATCGGCATTGGAGAACCAGTTCATCGGCATGGCTGCGGAACCATTCAGTTATGAAGATTTATGAACAAACCAGGCTTGAACTCATTGAGAAGATTCGGTGCAGTCTTACGGTGGAGGATAAAGAATTTCTGCTGAACTTTAAAAACCTGACACCGGTTTGGCAGAAATATCCCTATGCTGAATACCCCTCAGTCCGCTGGAAACTCCAAAATTTGGAAAAACTCCGGGAAAAAAATCCTAAAAAACACTTATATCTCTATAATACGCTGAAAGAATTATTGCACAAATAGCAGCAGCGATTCAATTCGTTGAATAGTATTGAGGCTAGATTGTGAGACTTTCATACCATCGGAGCGTTCTGTTATTTTCTTATTTCATAATATAATTCCACCATTCCGCTTTTGTAGGCCGTTACATCTTTCAGGTGCAATGGTTGTTCCTGTCCTATTTGGTCAAAAAACAATGTCCCGTCACCCAAAATTATGGGCATGACTGATAATCTTATTTCGTCTGCCAATTTTTGGCGAATGAAATCTTTGGCAAGCATGGCCCGCCTACAAGCCAGACATTCTTGTAGTTTGGTTTTAGCCGTTCATTTACAAGTTTGTTCAGGTCACCCGAATAAAATTCAATGTTCGGTCTGTCTACAGGCAGGTTTCGGTGAGTTAATACGATAGTCGGCACATCTCCATAAGCCCAACCATAAGATTTTGAAAGTTCCAAAGCATGTTCATATGTCCGGGAACCCATTAGATAGCAATCTATTGTTTTAAGAAATTCCTCTGCATCCTGGTCAGTTAGAATAACTCCTTTCTCATAGTAGTCTGAAGTCTCAAACCAGGAAACGCTATTGTCCTTTTTGGCAATAATTCCGTCAAGACTTGAAACCATATGTATCGTTATCTTAAATGTGCCTGTTGTCATTGCGCCTTTACTTTTAGAACCGTTATTGATCGTCGCCCGGTAAATTTCAAGCAGCCGGTTGCGGCCTCAATAATCGTTTTAGAATCTAACAAATTAAGCTGCCATCGGTTGCCTTCAGGCACAACAAACAGTAGTTGATACCTACCTTATAATGGTCACCGGACCAGCCAGTGGTTCACTCCCGTCCTGAAGATTGATCAGATAATAATAGGTACCTACCGGCAGCGTTGCACCTTTATAGGTTCCATCCCAGGATTTTGGATAGCCCCTTGACTGAAAGATTAGGTTGCCGTACCGGTTAAAAATGGACACGATACATTGCGGGTAGGCACTTAAGGCCTGAATGTTCCAAAGATCATTAATGCCGTCGCCGTTGGGCGTGAAGGTATTGGGAATATTGATCGTCGAAATAATCGTTAGTACTCCGCTGGCGGGAACAATATTATAATTTGGAGAGTCTCCGCCCGTCACCGTGATCGGATAAATCCCAGCCAGCGACGTTAAGCTGGCCACCGTACTCAACACGGGCAGCGTGGTTAATTGCAAAGGGCCTTCATTATTCACAAAACCGGTATAGGTTGCCGTTAAGGCCGGATTGGGTGTTCCGTAGGCTTTCGTCTTGTTATCAGCTGTAACGGTTAACGTCGCCTTTTCTATGGTAATATCGGCCGGCTCGTAGGTGATCGTATAGTTGCTGGCAAGGAAACTGCCCCCGGCCGCAGCGGATGGCACGACAGCGCCGGTATAGGTTCCGGCTCCGTCCGTGCCAAGTGCCCCCGCTCCATAGGTCATAGTTATGCCGCCGACGGTTTCATTATTTTTTAAGTCTGCTGGCGTAAAGGCAGTTGAACCGCTCCCGCTGCTCAGAACTTTACCATAGGTCTTGGTCACATTGCCAGCTTTGATGGTTAAAGGTGCAGGACTCACGGTGCTCGCAGCTGTGGCTACATTGACAGTGGTTGCACCTGCACTGCTCAGATCAATATCTCCAGAATAGATTCCAACCGGCGTGGTTGAAGCCAATCTTACATATACCAGTGCCGGCGAAATGGTGCCGGCTGCCCCAACGGTTAGCCCCGGGCTGTAGGTAATGTTATCCGTACTAACCTCAAAACCTGGCGGCGGGCTTACCAGAATACCTGCCTTCATATTTGCGCCTGACACGGCAAAACTGGTTGACTGAGACGGGGTGCCATAGATCGTGTTTAATGCCGCTAACGTACCTGCAGCCGTTATGGCAGGGACGGCTGCAGCCTTTACCGTAATAGTAAAGGTGACCGGCGCGCCCGAGCAGCCTGTGCCTGATGTAATAAAATTACCGTATGCTGCTGAACCTAAACCGGTATTTATCGTTGCAGCGATCGTATTTGTGGCGGTATTGATAACCGAAACATTATTTGAAATATCATTTGCCACATACACCCAATTATCGTCCGGAGTAATAGATATGCCTGCTGGCGAGTCGCCTACCCCTATAGTCGAGGTAACTGAATTTGTGGCCGTATTAATTACCGACACATTCTTTGACGAGAAATTTGTTACATACAGGCTGCTGCCATCGTGGCTTATCGCCATTCCGGCCGGGCCCAGTCCTACTTGAATTGTAGCAACAATCGTATTGTTAGCAGTATTTACAACCGAGACACTGCTTGAACTATAACACGTTACATACAGTGTATTGCCGTCGGGGCTTATCAGCACATCAAATGGCGAATTTACCGGAATAGTTCCCGTTACTGAATCAGTCGCGGTGCTGATAACAAATATATTATTTGAGTAGCTATTTGCCACATATACTTTGCTGCCATCTGGACTTACCGATATACCAGCGGGCTTTGCCCCAACTGGGATTGTAGCCGTCACCGTATTACTGGCAGCATCGATCACCGAAACATTATTTGAAAGGGTATTTGCGACATACACTTTTTTCCCATCAGGGCTTACAACAATGCCTGATGGGTATGAACCCACGCCAACTGTGGCAACCACGGTGTTATTTGCCGTATTGATGACCGAAACGCTGTTTTGTGAAGAATTATTTGATACATAAGCCTTGCTGCCATCTGGGCTAAGTGATATTCCTTCGGGGCTTTGACCAACATTAATCTTATCTACTACTGTATTTGTGGCAATGCTTATCACTGAAACCGTGCCCTCTCCATTATTTCCGATATAAGCAAACCCTGCCAATATGGGTGTAACGGTAATGGAAGCCGTAACCGGCGTTGTGCCGTTATTGATAGCCGCGAACGCGGGGATATTACCCGAGCCGCTCGCTGGTAAACCGATGCCGGGGTTATTGTTTGTCCAGGTAAATGTGTTTGCTGTACCTGTAAAATTAATCGCCGTGGTGGCATTACCCGTCGTCACTATTTGATTTGTTACGGGATCCACTGTTGGAAGAGCGTTGACGATTCCTTTAACTGCTACTTGCTGAGTGGCTGCGCCCGGCGAGGTCAATACGACATTGCCTGCTATATTTCCTGCCGGCGCTGAAGCAGATGAACGCACGTATACGGTCACGCTGTTTACCGAGCTGCCGGATGGCGGAATGGTTACCGTATTGCCATAGCCGCTGCCAGCGCTTAGAGACAGCTCAAAACCCGCTGGTGCTGTGGCCTTGATATTTCCCGTTAAGTGAGCTCCCGACAGTTTGAACTGCTGAATGTTTGGATTGGATGCAGCGGAACCCTCGCAGGCGGAAATTACACCCGTCAGGGAACCTGCAGTGATGGCCGGTGATGCCGGGTTAATGGTAATAGTGAAGGTAATGGGTAATCCATTACATCCGGTTCCAGCCGAAGTAAAGTTGCCAAATGAACTGGCGCCGTTGCCTGAGGGAGGATACAAATCGATATAGGGATCAACGGGTTTGATTAATGCCAGATTGCCGCCATTTGTAACATATAAATGAATACCGTCGGGGCTCATCGATACCCCGATGTCCAGATTCCAGGGCGTGGAGGTTAAATCTGCCGCGGCGAACATAGGTATATATACCTGCTGAAGATAATAGGCATTTGCAACATATAAGTATTTACCATCACTGCTCACGGCCAGTCCGCGGGATCTGCCATTTCCTGATAGATTTAACAGCGCAGAGGCGATGACGTCGTTTGTTGCCGTACTTACTTTGTATACATAACTGGTCTCGTTTGACACATATAACTCGGCACCATTACGATTTACTGCAACTCCAAAGGGGTTACCGCCTATTGAAATTGCAGCGATTACGGTATTGCTGGCAGTGCTGATTACAGACACCGAACCATCATTGAAATTGGCCACGTACACCATTTTTCCGTCAGGGCTGATACATATTCCCGCAGGCTGGGAGCCTACCGTTATGGTTGAAATGACCATGTTGGTCAGCGTGCTTACCACCGACACCGAATTTGATCCCTGGTTAGCTACATATACCTTACCGCCATCGGGACTTACGACGACACCTAATGGATTTACGCCCACCGGAATAGTGGCGACAACCGTATTGCTCGTGGTATTAATCACAGAGATATTATTCGACCCCCGGTTTGTTACGTATACGCGGCTGCCATCGGCACTCACTGAAACACCTTCGGGTTTGGTGCCCACAGGTATCGTTGCTACAAGTGCATTGGATAAAGTGCTTACTACAGATACCGTTCCGTCGTTTGAATTTGCTACAAAAACAAGTCCTGAGGGAACCGGAGTAACGGTAATTGTAGCTGTAATGGGCGTATTTCCCGCGTTGACAGCATTAAAGGACGCAATGTTACCGATACCGCTGGCCGCTAAGCCGATACCGGGTGTATTATTAACCCAGTTATACGCCCCCGCCGTTCCGGTGAAATTGATCGCCGTTGTGGCAGTACCGGAGGTAAAACTTTGATTGGTGACCGGATTTACTACTCGGAGGGCATTTACTAGACCTTTAACGGCCACGTTCCGGGGGCCTGCACCCGCAGAAGTTAATACCACATTACCCGAAACAGTACCTGCCGGTGCAGAAGCTGATGACCGGACGAATATGTAGACATCGTTTATCAGGCCGGCCGACTCAGGAATAGTTACCGTATTGCCATAGCCGCTGACTGAGGAAAGAGACACTTCAAAGCCGGGCGGCGCCGTTGCAATAACACTGCCGGTTAATTTAGTTGCCGACACCTCTAATTCCTGGATGTTAAGGCCTGCTGATGGCGAACCTACGCAGGCTGTAATGGCACCCACTGCCGGGCCGGCGGTAATTGTTGGCGTGACTGATGTCGGATTTACGGTAATGGTAAAGGTAATTGGGCCGCCACAATTAAGCTTGGGGCTAATAAAATTTCCATAAGAAACCGGATTCAATCCAGTTGCGATCTGGGCAACCACGGTATTGGTTGCAGTATTAATAACACTCACATTACTAGAACGGGTATTAACGACATATAACTCGCTGCCGTCAGCAGTTAACGATAACCCAATAGGACCGGAGCCAACAGGTATAGTTGAAATGACCGAATCGGTTCCTGTATTAATTACAGAAACAGTGTTTGAATATGCATTACCTACATAGGCACGAGTACCATCGTTATTGAGTACAACAACATTCGGTTGTTGTCCTACTGGAATGTTTGCTAATATTGCATCATTTGCGGTATTGACCACCACTAAATTACCATCGGTGCCTACATATAGCCTGCTGCCATCAGGGCTCAATGCAAGTCCATAAGGATTATATCCAACTATTATGTCCGCTATAGTCGCATAGGTAGTTGTATTAATTACTAAAATATCGTGATCCGAACTATCAGATACATATAACCTGCTGCCATCTGGACTTAGTACCAAACCAGATTCAGTAATACTACCACCTTCGGTAAAGCTGGTCACAACAGTATTGGTTTTGGTATTAATGACCGTAATATAGGGGTAGTTGGCCACATACAATTTGCTGTCATCCGGACTAACCACCATCGCAATCGCGGCAGTGTTTAATGGAATGGTGGCCGAAACTAAGTTCGTCGCCGTATTGATTACTGATATGCCACCGCCTGTGTTCCCTATATAAGCAGTCGTTCCGGCATGGTTTACCGCCGCACTATATGGGTTATAACCTACCGGAATGGTTGAGGCAATCGTTCTTGTAGCGATATCAATTACTGAAACGGAATTTTCCCCATAACCCTCATTGGTGATATAGGCAAAGCCAGTTGGCGCGGGCGTAGCCGTAATGGTGGCGGTAACTGGTATGCTGCCGGTATTCACCGCTGTAAATGATGAAATATCACCTGTTCCGCTTGCCGGTAAACCTATGCCGGGCGTATTATTTACCCAATTGTAAGTGCATCCTGCACCCGAAAAATTAACAGCGGTTGTGGGGCTCCCCTTTACAACGGTCTGATTGCTCTGGGCACTTGCTCCTTTGGATAAAAGAGAAAAAAAAAACAATTAAACTTAAAGCGAGTAAAAGTTTATTCATGTAATAAGGTTTCCCGCCAAAGATAGGCGTTTAATCAATATATTTAAAACCAGACTGATAGCGGTAATATCTCTGTCTATATTTTCATTCGGGGACAAGCCGGATTTTGAAAAATAACGCCCTTGCTATTTAGGCACCACGGTCACAATCACACGTTTATATCTGGTCAGCGCAGGCGTGCCTTTATCGGTCACCGTCAAAATGAAATGTATCGTTTCTACCCGGTTAACAATGGGCGCAGTGACGGGCAGATCATATAAATTGAGAGAATAGGGTGCCGTGCTTAAGGGTCCCTTGTAAGAGCCTGCCTCCGGATATGGGAACCACAGGTAACTGAGTGAATCGCCGTCAGGGTCAGTGGTTCCCGCCGCGCTTAAATGAAACTCGTCACCAGATTTGACGGTCATCCGGTCGCCGTTGGCCAAATGAGGAACAGGCGGGTGATTGCATTCCTTGTAGCTTTTAGTGGTCCAGGCAATACGTGCGGCAAAATCGTTCTGGAATTCTACGCGCCAGCGCCATATGGTCGCCTGGTTATTATGGTATCCTTTCCTGTCAACTGCAGAGATTAGCGAATCGGCCGCATTGGTCCATATAGGCCTGGTTTCCGGCTCATCCTTCGGCCAGTTTTCCCTGTGGAACCTGCCCGTGTTCGAGTCTTCGAATGGGGGCAGATACAATTCATACCGGCCGCCCCAGCCGCCATAATCAGGATGTTCAGGGTCACTCAGACCATTGTCAATCAGATTTAAAAAGCTCGGTGAATCCCCTTCCATACCATAAGCCACATCGGGGTAGGCAGCACCCATCGGCCCATGTCCCTGCTGGATATTTTTGGCCAGCCAATCGGCAGATACAACCTCGGTGTTTGACCCGGGCATGCCGAACGACATACCTAGCCAGGTGGCCTTTGCATAATTATAGCCCGGCGTTACGATGAAAAATATAGAGGGAAAGGTTTTTCTTATCCAGGGACCGCTATCATCCTTATCCGAAATGGTATATACCCGTACTTTCTTATAGATTTTTTCAGCCTGCGGCCCCGGCATGGTATTTTTTATTTTCCAAAGGGCCTGTGCCAGTGTACCCGTACCGCCCCAGACGGTAAACCACACCGGGCGATCGTCATTTTTCTTCAGCACGCTGAGGATCCAGTCTGAACCTTCTGAATCATGACCTGCACCGACGCCTTCCATCCCGTAGATGGCAGGGCCCTTTTTCACTTTGGCCTTGAGTGCCAGCGCTGCGGGGTAGCCCCCTTCGTGCTTCAGCAAGTTTGGCTGCACTTTACCATAAGCATCCAGTACCTTCAATATACTTTCAGGCGCTACACGTGTTTTTTGATGAATGGATGTGGTGGCGATCAAACCTTCAACATCCCACTGATTGCAATAGGTAAGAAAACGCACCATCGACTGCGTATCGTCCGGATCTGCTTCGATATCGGTCAGCACCACGACTCTTAATTTTTTCGGCGTCTGTGCTGGTAATAGCGATGGCACCAGTAGCAAAAGCAGCACTGCAAAGGGCCCTAACAGATTAATCCTTTTCATAACCGGGTTTAGTGAACAGGTTTTTTCTTATTCAGGAAAATTACAAATCTATTGGTATAAAAACAGGCCTGTTCATCAAAATTTGCAAAAAAAACTTTGCTTAAGGTTTCATCATTCCCCCGGTAAGCTGATCATTAAATACCATTAGGATCTCCTGGCCCGACAAAGCCTCTTTGTAAATTTTGGCATTGGCAATGTAACCGCTAAACGTTCTCTCGGACGGAAACTCGTCATTTCTGCCCAATACCCATTTGTTGTTTACCGAAAGGTTTGCATCCTGTTCGGTTATCGTAGTTCCCTTTAATACGCCGTCAATATATACCCTGAGCGTTTTACCACTGCATACCCCTGCTATGTGGTGCCAATGATTCAGCCAGTCAGCAGGTAAACTGACCGTGCAATCGCCCCTGCCCCAGCCTCCCGCAAAGAAGGTAAGTGATTTGCCGTCCGATACCTGCAAAACATTAGTATCCCCTTTGGTAAATATATCTGTCAAACCACCGGCAGATGCCGTTGGATATACCCATACCATCATCGTAATGGTTTCATCCAGCATATCCAGGCTTGGAGTGGATGGAATTTCCACAAAACAGTTTTTGCCGAACAGCAATTTTTTGTCGGATACCTTGGTATGGTCGGTGGCTGATATGATTTGTGCGCTATTGCCAAAACCTGATTTGTCATCGATCAAATTACCCGTCCCGTTTCCCCCAGGAGACACATCCAATAAAAGGGACTCCTCATTATCCTTGTACACCTTGTAACTGAGCGCCCTGTTATCTACAGTGAGGTGCTGAAACCCTACTTTAGCGGCAACAAGTTCATGCTTAACCTGCTTTGTTTTCCCGGGATCAAGTGTTATCGTATCGCTGAATTCAATGACATCATTGATCCGCAGCGGGATAGAAAAAGCTTTTTTTATTCCGCCTATATTTTGTACAGTGTAGCTAAGCTGCTGCCGCCCGTTTACCCTGATCATGGGATTTGCGGTAAGTGCTGTAATTGTCAGCGAATGCGTTACCGGGATCTTGGGGCTAACGACTATGACCGTTACCGGCGCCATTTGATCAATCTTTATCTCAGATTTACCTATAGGGTACAGCCGGAACTGAATAGAATCGTGCAGGGTCCGTCCCGCAGGAACCAGGCAATTTTTACTGCCGTATAGCTTTCCGTTAACCAGTAAACGGACGGTTTTTGTACCGGTAGCCCCTTTATTGGTGATTGAGAAATTCATGGAAAGCGATTCATCAGGCATAACCGAGCTTTTTGTGGCCCGGCAGCTTAAAATTTTGAATTCAGGATCATGCCTGGTTTCCGAAAGTTCAACCGGATTTTTATTCACCGGCCATGCGCCGGCTTTGTCGCCCATGTTAAAGACAATTTCACCGCCGGAAAGCAGCGCCGCATGGGATAGGGTTAACGCCTGCCATGGCCTGCCATTTACAGTCATGGATTGTACGAAGGCGTTTTTTGCCGATGCATGCTCGCTACTGATGACCAGCGTTTTCCCATTGGGGAGATGCAGTGTCGCCGATTGGAAAAGCGGTGAACCAAGGGCATACAATGGCCGCCCCGGACAAACCGGATAAAAGCCCAGCGCACTAAAAACATACCAGCTTGAGGTCGAACCCAGGTCATCATTACCGGGCAATCCGCCGGGCGTGTTACTGAACCGTTCGAGCATGATCTGCCTGCACCATTTTTGTGTTAATGCGGGCTTACCGGCCTGGTTAAATAAATAGGGCAAATGGAACACGGTTTCATTGTCAAATAAAATGACCTGACCAGACAGTGCGGAATCGAGCCTTGCAGCAAACTGATCGGCTCCTCCCAACAAATTGATTAGGTCCTTTGCATTTTGCGGAACGAAATAAGTATATACCCATTTATCCCCCTCCTTGTAGCCAGACATGCCGGGCTGAAGTTTGAATTCTGTTTTATTGCGCGGAAGAAAAAGCAACTCATCGGTATTTAAAAGATTGCGGTAACTGTAGCTTCTGTTTAGCAAAGCCTTGTAGGCCTGATCATCGCGGGCTACCTGTTTGGCATACTGCGAGAGCGCCCAGTCATCATAGGCATATTCCACCGTACGGGTTACCGACTCAGAATTGGTAAAGGGGATGTATCCGTTCTGCTGGTAAATTTCCATGTCCGGTTGCGCAAACGAAGGACCCGCAATATTGCTTTTCATCGCTTGGTAAGCCAGCTCTTTGTCATAGCCCTGAATGCCTTTCAGGTAGCTGTCAACGATGATCGGTATCGCATGATTTCCGGTCATCGATTCGGTCGGCAAATGACCGTTTTGTTTATATATATCCAGCATGGAAAGTATCACGTCGTTTTCCTTTTCAGGGTAAAGCAGGCTAAGCAGCGGATTTAATGAGCGAAAAGTATCCCAGGGAGAAAAGCCGCCATACTGATTACGCCCGCTTTTTTTATGAACCTTGCCATCGGCGCCGGTGTAGTTGCCATCGGCATCGTCGGTTACCCATGGAATTAACAAGGCGTGATATAGTGCAGTATAAAAAACGGTCTTATTTTGGTCACTGTTATCCTTAAGGTCGATCGGGGCGAGCGCTTTAATCCACTGCTGGCTAGTTTGTGTTCTAACCTGGTCAAACCCGGAACCGCCTATCTCCTTATCGATGTTATTTTGCGCTCCGGCAACGTTCACTGAAGATGCACTTATCTTAAGTTCAATAACCGTATTACCGGTCTTATTGCTGTTAAAAGTAACTATCCAGCCGCCATCAACCTGTTTTATCCCGCTATACTCCTCAGAAAAGTTGATTACGCGATTACCATGAGCATATTGTAATATTTTCTTCGTATTTAAAATCATCCTGCCTGCATCACCAATGAAAATGCCGGGGATAATACCCGCTGGAAATGTGAAGCGAAATAAGCCTGTCCGCGGGGTGGCTGTTGCCTCGGCCATGGTATGATCATCATCAAAAACAACTTTATAGTAGCCTGCAGATGCCGATTCTTGCTTATGCGAGAACTTCCTTCCGGTACGGCCAACCTTAAAACTGTCCGTCCCGGTAACCGGCATTACATAAAATCGCCCTGATGAACCCTCGGGGAACCCGCTGTTGTGATGAAAACAGCTGAAGTAATAAATGGTGCTGTCATCATAATTATACCCTTTTGCACCATTCACCCTTGTTTCCGGAGTAAGTTGCAATGCCCCTGACGGTGAAACGGCGCCAGGGTAAGTCCCCCCGTCGCTGCCCCATTTGGTTGGCACACTGCTTTTTGCAGTTCCGATAAATGGATTTACGAAACGGGCATTGCCACGCTGCTGAGCATAGCCGCTAAGATTTAAGCCCAGTAGCATGGCCCATATTAAACTGCGTCTGAAAAATGATCTTTCCGGCATTTATATTTTGATATATATCTTCTTTTTATCCATCAGGTAAGCCACTGACCAGCACAGCAGCATATAGCAAATGGCAAATGCCAGCGTACCTGCAGGGCCAGGAAATACTTTCTGGTAAAGCGCCTGGTTTATCCAGTCGTAAAAACTCAGCCCGGGACCAACCCATATCAGTTGCAACGTCGTTAGCAGCAGCTCCGAAAGCAGGTAAATGACCAATGCATTCTTACCAAAAATCAGCAGGAATTTTGTTCCGCGCCTGAGGTTTTCTATTTCAATGAGGTAAACCAGCAAGGCCAGTACCGACAGGTCGATGCCTATGGTGAGCAGCGTAAAAGAGCTAGTCCAGAGTTTTTTTGCTATTGGGAAAAACTGCCCCGCGAATAAGGCAAGACCAATAAGCAAGCCGCCGCATAGGAGCAGTTTAGCAACTGACTCATAGTTCTTACCCTTCTTCTGTATGAAGGCTCCGGCCAGAAACCCGGCGATAACATTCACAATGGCCGGCAGTGTACTTAGCAAGCCTTCCGGATCAAAAGCTATCGGACCGCCTTTGTCATGGTACAAATGGGCATTGCCCATGACGAGGATATCTAACCTGGTGCCTGCGTTGCCGAGCATCGTAAATTCCTTACCCGGTTCACCCAACAGCAGCATGAAAGCCCAGTACCCCGCCAACAGTAAACCGGAAATGACCAGGGCTGCCTTTTTTGTACAGTAATGCACAATGAGCGCTCCAAAGAAATAACAAAGAGCAATACGCTGCAATACCCCCATAATACGCGTATGTGCCAAAGGATTGAACGCCCAGTGGCCATTCTCGCGGTGGAAAAACGGAAACCAGTACATCAAATACCCCAGCAGGAAAATGATAACTGTGCGTTTGAATATTTTACCGAGAAATTCTTGGTCACTTGCCAGCTTCTTTTTGGAGAAGCTGAGCGCATTGCCTACGGCGAATAAAAAGGATGGGAACACCAGATCGGTAGGCGTGAACCCGAACCAGGGGGCATGATCCAAAGGCGTCCATACATCAGCACCTGAACCCGGCGCATTTACAATGATCATAAAACATATCGTCATCCCGCGGAAAACATCAAGCGCGGTAAATCTTTCTGAGGTTATGCTCATATTACTTTTCAATGATTGCAGTTAGTTTAGTTGTTGTCCGGCCCGCCTGGGATTCGCCGGTTACGGCAGCCGCGGTTGGCAGTTTCCCGTCTTCATCATATATCACCAGGTCATTCACCCCGTTACGCAACCAGCACTCGGGTATGTATAATCCCGGCGCATCTGTTTTTTCGGGGTATCTGCCCAAATTATGCCCGTTAACCCATATGGAGCCATGACCCATATTTTTGGGGTCGACACGCCAAATCAAAGTCTGTCCTTTAGTAATATTGGCCGTGAATTTGCTGCGGTAAAAAGCCGGCCCGGACGCGGGTTTACTATTTTCTGAAACAGCATGCCATCCCTTTGCTGCATCCTGCTTACCCGGCCCACCGCTCATTGCCCAGCCTGTAATGGCTGCAGCATTGCCGATCGTATTGATTCTCACAGGCTGATCTATACCCCCTTCGTTGGAGTAGTTTTCAATAAAAACACTGATCCTTACAGGCCCTTTTAAAAGTTCAGCATCCGTAACGGCAACTTCAAAGGGCAGGTTCCAGCCATCATGGTGACCCATATTTTTACCATTGATAAATACAGTGGCATTTTCGTCAACACTTTTAAATAGCACGGTTAATTTTGAAGTGCCCCCAGGCAAGCTGTCAATGAAAGTCTCAAACCAGCCAAATCCTTCTTTCTGACTGAAGACATCAGTTCCGATTTTATATTTTTTATAGACGGTGGTATCAAACTTTGGCGGCCCCTGTTTCAGCTCAGCACGCCCGCTGGCTTTAAGGAAATACCACCTATGCAGTTCGCTTATGAAAGGTCCGCCCTGTTTGATCTGTGCATCGCCAAAAATGCCTTTGCTATCCACCTCGGTGATCGGACCATAATATCCCGCCAGTTTATCTCTTCCGTCATGAGCCGTAAATATAGCCAGCGTATGCCGCCCTTTTTCGAGGTTAAGCGATACTTCGCCATCGCTGAGTTTCCACTCTGCAGCACGCTGGCCGTCAATAAATACCTGCCCTCTGCCGTTGCCTTTCACCTGGATCGTGTATTTACCGGTAGCGGGCACGGTGAGTCTAGTCCTGTACCAGGCATCGGGTGTCCGGTCGCCGTCTGTACCCATTTGTAACGGCGCGACGCTATGCAGCCATTTACCGGTATTAAAAGCTGCCAAAGCAGGTTCAGCGGCATTTTTCTGCTCCCAGTTATTTAAAGGGAGGCCCTTTGGCTGATGAGCTGGCTGGGTTGCCTGCCCATTTAAAAGCAATGCCTTTTTATCCGTATAGAGAAAAACCGGTGTATTACCATCAGCCAGCAAAGATGTTTCCCGCTCAACGCTGATCGTTTGACCCTTTAGCGACAGATCACCGATAAAATCAGCGCCACTGAGGATATAATTTTCAGCCCCCTGGCCGGCTATCCAGGTTTTGTCCGTCCATTTCCTGTTCATCGCTAATACGCGGATCGTTTGTGAGCCGACGGAGAAAACCCGCTGCAGGGGTTTATTATTTTCAGACATTACCGCATCGATATCGATGTTGCCACCGCTGACCTTCACGTCCGGCGATGCCGACTTTATGGCCCCGCCTGCCTTAGCACTGAAATGCAGGGAAATATCAGAGCCCTGCTCCGCCTGGGCTATGATGGTTGTGGTATTTCGCTGTTTGACAACGGCAAAGATCCGGGTATAGGCCCAGTCCAGGCTGACCTCGGGATTGATCTTATAATTATGCACCAGCGGATAGATTTCGCCCGTGTCGACCCTTACGCTCACCTTACTTTCCCCCTGGAGGCGGGTTATCACAGGCTTTGATCCTGTGTTATCCAGGAATATAAGATCTCCTGCCGCACTGCTGCGTGCGCTTACCTTTAAGGCTGTATCTTTTGTCAGGTTACGGTAGACCGGGGTTGCATCCGTGCTGTTTTCGAGAACATCCTGAAAACTGCGTGCAAACCAGGCTGCGCGTTTGAAGGTGTAATAAATCGGACGCAGGTCTCCCGCTTGTCCGATCGCAGCGCCATAGTCATATGAGGCCGCATCTTCATCATTATTGGTATAATCAAAGTTAGAGCCGCCATGCGCCATGTAATAATTGTAACCATTGCCGCCATGCGCTATTATTTTCCAGGTGCGGCGGTCATATACGCCCGCATCCTGCGGTTTTGCACCATATTGCGAATACCAGACACTCCAAAACTCGGTACTGAACCAGGGATTAGGCCGGTTGGGGTCATCAGGATTGCCCTCGCCTGCAGGATCACTGGAGTGATGCTCACCGCTAAAGAAATACGGTACCCGAAGACCCAGGCTCAGGGCCTTAGCCTGTAAATGTTTAAAATAGCCATTGGGCATGGCAGTACCCCAGCCTTTGGCGTGCTCATTTTCCAGCTGTACCATAATGACGCAGCCACCGCTATTGATCTGGTTTTTAAATACGATGGGAAGCAGTTTGTCAAAAAAGCGGTCAACATATTGTTCAAATACCTTATTATCTTCACGTACACGCAGCCCTTTCTTAAATTTGAGCCAAAGTGGATAACCGCCATTGTCCCATTCGGCACAGTAATAGGGACCGACCCTGACAATAGCATACATGCCCAGCTGGTTAACCATGGCCAGAAATGCCCCCAGGTCATGGTCGCCTGAAAAATCAAACTCGTTTTCCTTCGGTTCGTGAAAGTTCCAGAACGTATAAATCTCTACGCAATTGAACCCCGCCCGTTTTATGCGCAGCAGCCTGTCGCGCCAAAGCTCATGCGGCACCCGGGCATATTCCATGCCCGCCGAGGCGACGAAGGTTCGTTTTCCATGAATTAAAAATCCCTTGCCGTCAAAATCAATGTAAGGCTTTGCCACTGCGGCAGCCGGGAACATATGATCGTTGGTTTGGCCGTACACTGCCGGATGGCAAACCGATAAAAAAAGTAATAGCGCTGATAAGCAGCATCGTCTTAGTTGCATGATATATCTCAGTAGGACTGTTCAACCAGTTGGTGATATTTCGTAAATAGGTGCTTAGATACTTCTACAGCATCCCCTTTGGCATGATCCGTATAGGCGTGATCCGGCGTATTGACCCAATGCCATTCCCAGTCCTTTACCTGCTTATCAAATTTGGCTGCATCAAAGGCAGTACCGGTTTCTAAAGAATTCGACAACTGCTTAAAGTACATCACCCAGCGCTGCTCGTAATAACCTTTTATCAATCCGGCCCATTGCCTGTTGGAGTATTCGCTCAGGCCACTTTCCTTGTCGCCCCACAGGGTAACCATATCACGGGCATTAAATTCGTACAGGTTTTTTTCTTTCTCCGTTACTCCGTTTGCTCGGGCCTGGTTGATCCATTTCCCTAACAGAAAATCCTCCCGGGTGCTTAATAGGTCATCCATGTCATCCATTAACTGCAGAAACTCGGTACTGTACGCTCTGAACTGTTCTTTATTGTGCTGGCTATAGGCCAATGCCATTTTTTGCTGCAAAGGTGTGGCATAATTGGCCAGTACCTGCCGGGTCACGTCCACCAGGTCGTACCGGAAGCCCTCGGCCTGCTTTAAGCTATCTGAGGCCTGGATCAATAAGGTCCAGGCTTTGATCAGCTCGCGGGGATCATAGTCTAAATGGGTGAGTACCCGGCTGACAGATTTTTTAAGTGTAGGCCGTGCTACGATGATCGACTCAGGCCCCCCTTCGGTGAGCCCGCTGCAATAAACCGTGTTCAGCAGTATATGCCAGGCATCACCGGCCAGTTGGCTCGTTTTTCCATAACGGCGATGCGCGTAATCCTTTACCCAGGCATCGGCATCGATGGGCGTATCACGCCATACGTTTTCAAGCATCAGCTCAAACAGGGCAGGGTTTTGTTCAATTCCTTCGGGAGTAATGCCTATACCCGTCATATTTTTTGATTCCGGATCATGCAAGGCTATGGCCGGGTCGGCAGCTACATGGCGCATGCGGCCAAAAAGACTGATATTGCCTCCGAAATTCTGTAACATGCTCCAGATCCAGGGCTTTCCATAATAAGCATCGGTACGGTTCCAAACCGGGTGGGCATCGCTGTACAGATCCAAAACGATCATTTGACTATCAGGCACGGCATTGAGCAGTGCCTTGATTTGCTGCGGCTGCCAGAACTTGTTGTTATAATGAAACATCCAGCCCTGCATTACCCATACCGCCTTAGGGTCGGCCGCGGTCATCGAGTGGAATACTTTTTTACTCATGCCATCCAGGTAGGTGGAATCATTGGTAGGCGGCACATTTTCGTTAAACGTATCTGCCGAATACAAATGATCAGTACCAAATTCTGCCGTTTGTGCCTGGATGTATTTCTTACCGATCGCCTCGAACATCGGATCGTCCGGATCAAGAATATATACGTCGGGGAATCCTGCGTCCCAATTCGTTTTTTTAACTTTTGCCGCAGGAAATTTATCCTTAAAGGATGGCGGCACATGCCCGGTGAAGGAGGACAGCACCGGGGTCATTCCAAATGAACGTTCACGCTCGAGTATCTTTTTTTGCAGTGCCTTATGCGTATCCATCCAGTGCTGCGGCAGGGGGCCTCCCCAGGCATCAATATTGCCCATCCAAAACCACGAAAAATAAGCCGGACCGCAAAAGAAATCATCCAGCTGCTTATCCGTAAAACCCATTTTCCTGTACACATCCTGCCAGATGGCTTCTTCTCCTGTAATAGCCAGCGGCATATTAATGCCATTGAGTGCCATCCAGTCTATTTCTTTTTGCCAGCGCTCCCAGTCCCACCAGGACATGGAATAGTTAAACGTGCAATAATTGAGGTAATACCGGTAACGGTAAGGCGTGATCCTGTGAATTTTTTCTTTAACTGCAGGCAGCGTAACAGGCAGATTAAGATTGGTGCCGTTCCAGGTGATATCACAAAAGCAATAGTTTTTTAAATAGTAATTCAATGCAGCTGCTACCGAGAGCCCGTTATTACCCCGCAATACGATTTTGCCATCTTTCTGGTCAAGTTCAAAAACATCTTTGCCTTTATCCTGGGGTACAGTTTCCACCAGGAACGATTCCGAGCGGCCGGGTATAACCCGTTCAATAAATGCCTTCGACGCGGATTGGCTGACCTGGGCGTGCGAATAAAAACTTAGTATAAGATAACCAAGAATGAAAAGATACTTCTTCATGTATGCGGGATGGGATATGGTAGTCTAATCTATTATCCCTCCCCCTTTTTGGGGGGAGGGTATATATAGCAAACGCAATGTTGGAATTTATAGTTTAACGGTTGCCGGCAGGTACTTGGCGATCAGATCCTGGTAATAAGGCTTCAGTTCTGACACTACGGGCGTTTTAGGGCTTTTTGAATACAAATCGTAAGGGTTGAATTTGTCAACCCATTTAAACATTTCCTGGTCATGGGCATTGAGTATATGGTCATACTCATGCTCGCGGTGCTGGGAATAGAACGAGTGATACCGGATCATATACAAAGCTTCCTGGGGCAGGTAATCCTTGGTGATATGATACAGGTACTCATCATGTCCCCATGACATATGGATATTGTCCAGGCCGCAATGCGGTGAATAAACGCCGTATTTTGTATTGTAGCGCTCATCATAGGTATCCGGATTATCAGCAAAGAACTCGGGATAGACGATCTTGTCCGAAAACTTACAACCTACCGGGAATGAATCGCCGACAACGTTCCATTGGGGTTCGCCAAACAGGCAAAGCACCTTACCCAGATCATGAATGAAACCGGTAAGCACAAACCAGTCCGGATGCCCGTCTGCCCGGATGGCTTCTGCCGTTTGCAGCAGGTGCTGCAACTGGTCAAGCTGCAGATCGGGATCTGAGTCATCGATCAGGGTGTTTAAATATTCCATGGCCGACCACCAGGGCATTTCCTTTTTGTCAAATTTCAGGAAATTGGCCTTTTTGGCCAGCACATTCTCGTAAGTCTGGTATTTGTGATTCAGCCGGTAAAATTCGCGTACGCCGTCGATTTCCGGGCTGTCATAATTTCTGAACTCTTCTTTGCCTTTTGCCGGCGTGCCGGGTTCAGGATATCTTTTTAACACATCATCTTCCCAATCATCCATGGACGATAAGGGAGACATTTCATCGTTGTTCTGATTTATCATGGTTATTTGTTCCTCGTCATGTTTCATGTTAAAAATTAATGGGCTACCATGTCGGATCACCCATTAATAGTTCAACAATCAACAATCAACTCTCTTATTTTTAATAATTAGGGTTCTGTTTAAGTACCCCTTTACTCTCATCAATTACCTTTTGCGGAATAGGCATAAAATAATTTTTAGGCCTTTGGAATGTTCTTGCCGGAATAATAACAGCGCCATTGTATGGTGCCAGCGGCGAGGCCTTTTTAGGCTTGCCGACAATGGTATCCAGATTGACGATCTTATCTTTATCCCAGCGTAATAAATCCTGCCAGCGTACATTTTCGCCGCCAAGCTCTACCCTTTTTTCATGGATAAGCTGACGCATACCTGCTCCAGAAATAGGGCTCAGACCGGCTCTTCTTCTTACGGCATTTATTTCAGCATCGCCTGCTCCGGCCCCGCTCATGCGGATCTTGGCCTCGGCAACGATCAGGTAAACTTCTGCCGTTCTCAATAATGGCTGCTTCAGGTCAAAATTCAGGTTCCCATCGCCGCTTGGCATATAGGCCGTATATTTTTTGATGTAGTAACCCGTCGTTGACATGCTCGGAAGCATACGGCCTGTAGACTGGCCCTCTTTTCCGGCAAACATTTGCACGGCATCTTGGGCCGAAATGGTTACCAGGTTCGTCTGATAGGGAATGGAATCGCCTACAGACAATACCGTAGCGGGTCTTCTCTGGTCTCCTGCCTCAAATTCGCTCACAAAATTCTGGGTCGGGTGGTGAAAACCCCATCCCTGCCATGGTCTTGGAGAAAAGTAGTTGCCCATATAGGATTGCAGCGAACCGGCAACCTCGACGTTCTGGTTCCAGACAGCGAATAAAAGTTCTGTGCTGGAAGCCTGCTGGGTACCGGCGGTAAAATTATCAGTATAATTAGGCGACAAGGCATAATTGGCATTGGTGGTTACCGCTGTACCATATTGAATTGATTTGGCAAAATCATCTTCAAACAAGTATAGCTTACTCAGCATCGCCGAAGCGGTGCCTTTGCTCACTCTTCCTTTATCGTTAGCACCATAGGTTTCCGGCAATAATTTCACTGCCTTCAAAAGATCGGATTCCACCTGGGCGCGTACCTGGTCGAGTGTAGATTTGGCAACGTTATAATTACCGCTCAATACATTTGGCTCCAGGATCAAAGGAACCTCTCCGTAGATCTGACTCAGCAGGAAATAAGCATGCGCCCTCAGAAAATAAGCCTCGCCCATATGACCGGTCACGGATAGCCTGATCCATCACCGGAACTTTAGGGACATAAATAATCGCATTATTTGCCCGGGCAACCTGTTCGTAAGCGAAGGGCCAGGTATAATAAATTACCTGCAGGGACGCATCGGCATTCAGGTTACCAACCGCCTGAAAGTCGGAGTGATCACCTGCTACGTAAATATCATCGGACTGGTCATCGTAAGTATAGATGGCATGTCCTACCCAATCCTCGGTATAAAGGATATTGTATATACCCAAAATGTTGGCAATAACGTCATTTTGGTTTCGCCAATAGTTGGCTGTGGTGTAGACGCCTGTTGGTTTCTGCTCAAGCGGCTTTTTTACGCAGCCTGCCGTAATTACCATGCTGAGGCATAACAGGCTTAATATTTTGTATCTGAATGAATTCATGTCTTTGTCTTTATGAAATTAGAAATTTGCTGTCACTCCAAAAGTTATGTTCCTGGCACTTGGGTATTGGGCAACATCAACACCTTTTTGCGAGTTTGCCGGTGTATTGCCTGGATTGGTGTAGATATTGCTTGTACTATTGGTATAGCCCAGCTCAGGCGTATATCCTTTATACCCTGTGATCATCAAAACGTTATAAGAGCTTACATACAGACGAATATCCGGCAATTGCACGCCCGCTAATACTCTTCTTTGCAAAAGTGTATCCCAGCGCAACGCTTTTCAGGGAAAGGTAAGCGCCATTTTCAACCCACATATCCGAAGAACGGTAATTGTTATTCAAATTTGTATTACTCAATTCCGGGACGGTATTGCTTGTACCCGGACCGTGCCATCTACCCATTTGCTCAGCATACCAGTTGAAAACCTGTGTCGCATCCAGTCCGGCCAGACGATCGGCATTGTACAGTTTGAGGCCTGCCTGACCTGCAAAATTAAAGGAGAAGTCAAAGTTTTTGTAAGATAGCGAGCCGTGGAATCCAAAAACATATTTAGGATTAGGATTTCCCAGGTTGGTACGATCCTTATCATCCACCACACCGTCACCGTTAAGATCTAAAAAGCGGACGTCACCGGGCTTTATGTTAGCCTTGTTGGGATCATTTTTAATATTCGGATCATTATTTATTTCTGCCTGGGTCTGATAAAGTCCCTTGGTTTTGAATCCATAAAATGAGGCGAGCGGCTGTCCCTCATAGGTACGGGAAATATCAACGTTTTCCCTGCCGTAGTTATTAGAACCGATGTACGCTCCCTGTCCGTAAAGCTTTGTTACTTTATTGTTCAAAAAGGACATATTGGCGCCAAAAGAGTATTTTAGTTTTCCGGCGTTGTTGGAATAATTTAATTCGATTTCCACCCCATGGTTATTCATTTCGCCGATATTCTGATTGGGCAAACTGATATTTCCCGGATCATCCGGCAAATTGGTTTGGGCACCAAAGTTTTCAACCAACTGATAAGGCACGAGCATATCGGTGGTATTCTTGTTATAATAGGTAACCGATCCATTCAAATGATTATTCAGGCTGGAGAATTCCATCGATATATTGCTTTCGGCAGCCTTTTCCCAGGTTATATTCGGATTTGCAAGGCCGGTGATCACTGCACCATTTTGCAAAACAGTTCCTGTCCCTAAGGCATAACCATACTTGCTGCCATAACCCAGGGTACTTAAATATTGAAAGGGACGAATATTTTCGTTACCCAATTTGCCCCATCCGCCGGTAAGCTTCAGCGAGTTAAAGATATTTTTTATCCATCCGCCATAAAAGCTTCTCTTCAGAAATTCTCCATCCTGCGGAGAACGCAGGGAAATAACCCCATTGCATGCCGGCGGCAAACTTGCTGGAACCATCAGCACGCATGGTGACGCGTTAACAGATATCTGTTATTGTAAGCATAATTGCCTCTCACAAAATAAGACTGCAGTCCCTCGTTAGGATAATTGTTCCCGTAGTTGCCGGCACTGGCAGCGCTTCCGAAGTTTAATACCCTTACGCTAGGGTCGGTATCTGTAAATCCTGATCGGGAGGCATCGACATAATTGCCTTTAGTTTGCTGTGCCGAATATCCTCCGGTAAGGTTTATCTCATGCACATTGTTAATCGTCTTGTTATAGGTCAGGAAATATTCTTCCAGAAAGGTAGAGGTTTTCGCGTAGCCCTGGTTAAGCGTGGCGATCGACGGCCCCCTTGTCTGATCCGGCATTGCTTCATTGAAATTATAGTAATCAGAATAGTTCCCGTCATAGGAATAGTTGGCTTTTAATTTAAGGCCCTGCAAGATTTCCAGTTCAGCATAGCCATTGGCTAACAGTCTGTTGTTTTTATTATATTCATCGGTCAGTCTGGCGGTTGCTACCGGGTTGTTAATATCACCAAGTTGGTTATCAGCCTGTGAGCTTCCATAAGAGCCATCAGGATTGGTTACCGGTATGGCAGGATTGAAACGGATCGCGCTCCAAACCAGCCCTGTCTGGGTAGAATTGGTATTGGGCGATACGGTATTGGTGTTCGAGTAAAGTATATTTTCACCAACCTTTAGTTTTGATGTAACTTTATGTTCGGAGTTCACCCTGAAATTATATCGGGTAAACACAGAGTTCGGGATCATGCCTGTCTCATCGTAATAGTTACCAGAGATACTGTATATAGAACTGGCATTCCCACCCCTTAAAGCCAGATCGGCGTTCTGCACATGACCTGTGCCAATCAATGCGCGCTGCCAGTCAGTTCTTTGAACCGAATAGTAAGGATCGCTCCAGATCGTAGGCGGAGTCAGTCCATCATTGGTATATGATTCGATTTTTAGCTTAGCCAGTTCGGGCGCGGTAAGCATGTCCAAAAACTTGACAGGGCTGTTTGAGCCTGCATAAAGGTTAAGTGTAGTTTTCAGCTTATCATTGAAAGTACCTCTTTTTGTGGTGATCAAAACTACCCCGTTTGCGGCCCTGGAACCATAGATCGCCGAAGCGGAGGCATCTTTCAGGACTTCAATAGAAGCGATGTCGTTCGAATTCACGTCGTTCAGACCGCCGGCCGGAACACCATCAATGACAACCAGGGGTTCCGAATCGTTGATCGTCCCAGTTCCGCGGACCCGGATACTGGGTACGCTGCCCGGCGAACCGTCATTGCGGACAATATCTACGCCCGAGGCCCTTCCCTGCAATGCGTCGGCTGGATTGCTCACAGGCATATTTTTCAGGTCATCGCCTTTCACGCTTACGATCGATCCGGTAACGTTCCTTTTTGATTGCGTACCGTAACCAACAACCACGACTTCGTTTAGTGCAGAAGCGGAAGCCGGAACGACAATGACGATGTCTTCCCCTGGCTGCTCACCAACAACGATATGCTGCTGTATAGGCTTTATGCCGACAAAAGTAACCGTCAGGTCGTATTCACCTGGCGGCACACTGAACTGGAACCGGCCCTTAAGATCTGTAGCCCCCATCAGGCCAAGTTTCTTTATGGATACCGTGGCGCCCGGAATGGGCTGTTTAGTTTCATCCAGGACCACACCTTTAATAATTGTAGCCGGATTTGATAAATAACTGCTTTTAAATTCAGCGAGGCTTCCTTTCGCAGTATTTTCGGTTGCCTTTACATGCATGACTACAAGTGTCATCAAGAACAAGGTTAACCCGGTCCGCTTCAGCGAAGTTCTTTGACAGAATTTTCCCCTCATGAAAATTTTCTCTTTTAAAATTGGAATCATAGAATTTGGTTAGTATGTGTTTTGTTATTAGTCATTTAATTGTTAGTCCATTATATATGTTAATTGTTTCGTTCTATTACCTGTACTTCCCCGTTGCTTTTTGCAGCGACCAGCCAATAATGCCCGTCTCTGCCCCTGACTTTAATCAGGTTGCGGACATCTCCTGCTATATCGAGGCCTGTCTGGGAATAGTCCAGCGCAGAAAACGCCTGTTTAGGGCCGGATTTTAGCGTAACGCCAATCCCGGCATCCAGGGGGCCGAACTGCGTGCGGAAAGGATAGAAATTACCTGCCAGGATAAGATCTCTGCCTCCATTTTTTCCCAGGTCATCGACCACGATGCCATTCACGATGCTCCCCTGCGCGGATAAGGGCAGCTTTTTAATGTTCATTTTCCGGTGCCCCGAATTTTCCAGGACAACCGACTCCAGCATATTAATACGCCATGTTTTAGCTGAATCCAGCTTCCCTTTCGGAAAGATATCGGCCAGCTGAGCGTCGGCATAATCGGCGTAGCGCGAGAACTTTTTTTGGAGCCAGGGCATCTGCTCCATCAGTTCATCCCGGGTATAGTAGGGATAGCTTTTCCCCTGCACGTAGCTGCATAAAATGGGCTGCATCACCCCGTCGCCGTTAAAATCAGCACAGGTGATGGTGACAGGCTGGCTGGCGCTTGCCTTTAACTGCGTATTTAAGCCCAGGTTACCCACTACCAGATCGATATTGCCGTCACCGTTGAGGTCTTCCGCATGGACCCTGCTCCACCATCCGCTGGTACCTGCAAGGCCATATTCTTTAGTTTGGTCTACCAGCACACCCTTCCGATTTTCAAACACCGTAATGGGCATAAACTGTCCGACAACAATCAAATCAGGCCAGCCATCTTTGTTCAGGTCCGCCCAAACGGCGTCGGTTACCATGCCGGGATTATCCAGGGTTGCATCTTTTTGAGATTTATCCAGTTCAAAGCGGATATTGCCCTTACTGCTTACATTTTTCAGGACATAGCTCGGCGGAGCCATGGGAAAACGGCCGGGCAGATACCTGCCGCCAATAAAAAGGTCCGGTTTCCCGTCATGATCAATGTCTGCAGCGCGTGCACAGCTGGCGCTGATACTTTCTTTGGGGATGGCATTCAATACTTCTTTAAAATTGCCCTTGCCGTCATTTTCAAAAATCCGGTCCTGGTAGTTTTCACTTCCCGAGGGGTAATCTGCACCACCGCTTACCAGGTACAGGTCCATATCGCCGTCCCCATCCGCATCAAAAAACAGGGCATCGGTATTATTGGGAAGCAAATTATTGTTCCATGGCTGCGTGGCGGGCTTGGCAGAAAATGACCATCCTTAGTTTGCAGATACAGCTGGCTTGGCTGGCCTATACCCGCACCAATAAATAAATCTTCGAGTCCATCTCCGTTTACATCGGCTTTTGCGATGCAGGGACCCGTCTTGGAGATTTGATAAGGTAGTAAAGGAGAAATTTTAAAATCGACAAAGGAAGATGCTTTATCAGCAAATTTAATTCCTGAGCTCGCCGTTACGTCTTTAAACATTGCGGTAACTGTCTGGCCCTTTACTCCAGCAGCACTGCTAACCCTTGCGGCATTCTTTTGCTCGATTACCAGCAGCCGGTCGCCTTTAACGTTCTTCAGCTCGGAAATTTCACCGGTCGGCCATAGTACTTTTAACGATTGCACCAGGCTGTCTTTGCCTAAACCAACATGTAAAACCGGGTCGACAGATGACTGAAAACCCCTGTTGGGATACTGCTCCTGGAACTGGTGGCCATGCTCGGTTGTTACGTATAACTTAGCTCCGATACCTGCGGTATTTTTGCCGCTGCCCTTTAGCTGTACCCGTAAATAATGCGGTCTGCGCGCCTTTTCCGAGGTGTTATTTCTGTAAATTGTAGCCACATCGTCCAGCTGATTGATGACCAGATCGAGATCACCATCACCATCCAGGTCCGCATAAACGGCGCCATTGCTAATCCCGGGCTTGGTCAGGCCCCAGTCAGGAGTAACATTGCTAAACGAAAGGTTCCCATTATTTTTAAACAGATAGTTGGTCAGCTTGGTCGTCGGCATCTTTTTAACCAATTCCCAGAGTTCTCCCTTATCCTGTTTCTCTTTAACATATTGGGAGGAATACCCTGACGTGTACTTTACAAAGTCGAGGTTGGTCATGTCCTTCAAAATACCATTGGTGATGAAAAGGTCTTTCCATCCGTCATTATCCAGATCGGCAAACAGGGGCGCCCAGCTCCAGTCTGTATTCGATACGCCTGCCATCTGCCCTATTTCAGAAAATATAGGTGTGCCATCTGCGTCATTCCCATTATTCAGCTGCAGGGAATTGCGCATCAGCTGTTTATGAAACCCATGATCTTCAAGCAACTGGAACTTGTCATAATTATCGGCCCCACGCAGCAGTTTCTGGCGGTGATTGTCCTCCGGAAGCATATCCAGCTCAATCAGATCCGGCCTGTTATCGTTATTAAAATCGGCGACGTCACTGCCCATGGCAAATTCAGAGATATGCTTGGCCGCTTTGGTCAGCACCTCTTTGAAAGTGCCATCGTGATTATTCAGGTATAAGAAATCGCGCTCGTCATAATCATTGGTTACATAGATGTCCGGCCAGCCATCTCCGTTAATATCACTTACAGAGGCACTCAGGCTAAAATTCAGCCCGCTTCCGTCAATATTTGCCTGTGCACTGATATCTGTAAAATGGCCATTGTCGTTGCGGTATAACCTGTTTCCAAAATGCTCGTTCCTTGTTTTGCGGAGTTTTTCGGTGTTAAAGAATGGGTTAAAGAACTGATTGGCGTGGTTGATCATAAACATATCCAGATCGCCGTCGTTATCCATGTCAAAAAATACCACCGAAGTAGTGTAAGTGCCCGGCGCATCGAGCCCGTAAGCTTTGGCACTTTCGGTAAAGGAAGGAACGCCGTTTTTTATTCCATTATTGATATATAGTTCATTTGATCTTTCAGCATCTGTACCCACGCCTGAATAACAGACATAAATATCCAGCAGCCCGTCCCCGTTCACATCCGCCATAACCACACCGGTCTTCCACTTATTTCTGCCTTGAACCCCGGCACGCTGGGTTATATCTTCGAATTTAAAATCTCCCTTGTTCAGGTAGAGTTTATTGGGCGACATATTCCCGGTGAAAAAAATATCGGGCAAGCCGTCGTTATTCAGATCGCCTACGGCTACGCCGCCTCCGTTATATAAATATTCATAGGTTAGTATGTTCTGATCTTGGGTCTCTTCGATATCGTTTCTGAAATCAACATGAGAATCAGAAGGAGAAACCTCCGTAAATACCGTCGCAGGCTTGTGCATACAAGCCATCAGTAACATACAGTAAGAAAAAAAGAAGGGTCTAATTAGGAATTTCATTAAATATCAATAGCACTTATCCCTACGAATGTAAATTCCCGGTCAGAGAATTTTATTACCTGCAGGGGAATTTATTTGCGAAACCGGTTGCGTTAATTTTATTTAAACCAGTGCTGCGCACTAAAGCCAATAATTTTTGCTTTCTTGCTGCGTTTGAATTTTGTAAAATTCATATGACCAATCCTGAGCTATAATGAGCGGATTTCAAAATAGTACGAGCATCAAAATTCTCGCTGAAAAGCTGGGATTGTCAAAGGGTACCGTATCGAAGGCATTGAAAGACAGCCACGAGATTTCTATTGCCACAAAAAATAAAGTTTTGGAGGCTGCACTAGAATTAAACTACAAACCTAACCACTTTGCCAGCGGCCTGAAAAGCCGCAAAAGCAGAACGATCGCCGTTATCGTTCCGGAGATCGTAGACAGCTTTTTTTCATTAGCGATCAAGGGAATTGAAGCCGTAGCCCAACAGAATGGATTTCATATTAATGTCTATATCAGCAATGACCACATCGTAAAGGAAGAAGAAATTATTAAGGTGCTGTCTGATGGCAGGGTCGACGGGGTTTTGATTTCAATCTGCAGGGAGGCTGATGATAATGCGCACCTTAAAAAACTCATTAACTACGGCATACCCCTGGTATTCTTTGACCGGGTTGCAGACAATATCGAAGCCGGAAAGGTGGTAACCGATGATTTTGAAGGAGGCTACATTGCCGCAGGGCATTTGATTGAACAGGGATGTAAAAGGGTTTGTTTTCTTTCGATTTCTGAAAGCCTTTCGATCGTACAGAAAAGAACAAAAGGTTTTATGCAGGCATTGCAGGAAAACCATGTTGAAGATCCACTTGCCCATGTGTATCAGATCTCAACGGAAGAAATAACCTGCCTGGAAACCATAAAGGCACTGCTGGCCAGCCCGGACGAACGCCCCGATGGCCTTGTCTTATCGGTTGAATTATTAACCATTCCGATCTACAATGCCTGTAAAGCACTCCATATCAGCATACCGGATGAATTAAAGATAATTTGTTTTTCAAATCTTCAGTATGCACCTATTTTATGCCCTCCTTTAAGCACCATTACCCAGCCTGCATTTGAAATAGGACAACAGGCAGCATGCCTTATTTTTAACGCCATTGAAAAGGGTACTTTTATAAAAAATGAAAAAATTATTTGCCCGTCAAAACTCGACATCAGGGAATCTACATTTCATTCGATGAGCATTTATCAGGTGGAGTAAAAACTTGTTTTTCAGCCACATCGAAAAGCTACCTTATAATGGTCACCGGGCCGGCCAGTGGCTCACTTCGATGCTGAAGGTTGATTGTATAATAATAAGTTCCCATAGGAAGTGCCGAGCCTGGCAGATTTGATTTGCAGTGCGCTTTAAATGCAATTTGCCTAACTGATCAAATATTCATTTCATTTTTTGCATAAAAAATCTATTTTTATCGGTTGAAGAATAAGCCTAATGCCTTATAAACCCGGATTACACATCCTTTCCACTTTTAAGACTGATCAGCTGGATCTGCTTACCACGAGCGCAGGCTGTCAGCCATTTTTCGAGTCCCTGGTAAAAAAACATGGCCTGCAAAAGGTTGGAGACGTTTATCATGACTTCGACGGAGGCGGATTCACCGCCGTGCTGTGCTTAACAGAATCGCATCTATCGATACATACCTGGCCGGAATTCGGACTTGCTACTTTTGATGTTTTCCTTTCTAATTATCAGAAAGAAAATGATGAGAAAGTGCGTAATATTTATCGCCAGGTCATAGAATTTTTTCATGGTGAAACAACCCAGCTACAGGAGGTAAAAAGATAATATGGCAGCCACCATAAACCTTAAGCAATTTCCCAAGCCTCTGCACCAGGACTGTCCGCAATGCCTGAAGCAGATTACGCTTTATGACCCGATTGGAAGCGAGATCATCGTATGTCCGGAATGTCGTGCTTATCTGCACTATACAGGTTCAAAATATGTGGTAAAAGATCATGCACCTGCGCTGCAATATGACCTGGTGTTACCATTAGGAACGGAAGGCGTTCTCAGAAATATCGCTTACAGGGTGATCGGCTACCTGGAGAAAGAAGGAAGTGGACTCGGAATATGAGTGGCGTGAGTATATGCTGTACAGCTTTGTTGAAGGCTACGCATTTCTGGCTGAATATAATGGCAATTGGATATTGGTTGCCGGAAAAAAGCATTATCCCATTCTGGATAGCGTAGTTGACAACGGTGATGATGATATCAGTGTGGATGGGCAGGGCTATATGTTGTATAACAAGTATACGCCAGCTGTTACCGGACTCATTGGTGAATACGACTGGGATGTGCTCAATGAGCGGATAAATGCAACGGAATTTATTTTGCCTCCTACCATGCTGGTTAAAGAGGAAAATTTGCGGGAGCATTGTACAGATTATTACTGGGGCCGGTATTTAAAAGCGGATGAAATTTCAGGGGCATTTAATATTCCGCTGGAAAATTTCCCTGAAAAAACCGAGGTTGGTGCTTGCGAACTTTCGCCCTACAGAAAGCGCTGTCGCGATATGATCAAAGTGACAGGCATTTTAGTCGTGATCGTGCTTATTATCCAAATATTGCTGCTTGTTTTCAAACCTGAAAAAAACCTTCTGGATAATTCATTTAACTTCGGCCTGCAAACGTTAAGCGCCGCAGATTCTCTTAAGAACTCGTATTCGGGAACGTACGAAATGAAATCCTTCCGGACGCCAACATTTCAGGTCGACAATGCGTGGGCACCATTGGACATTGAGCTTTCATCTCCCGTGGACAATAACTGGTTTGAATCTACCATAGAGTTAGTAAATGAGAAAGATAACCAAACCTGGGACCTTTCCAAACAGATCGAGTACTATCACGGCTATGAAGATGGTGATTCCTGGTCTGAAGGCAGTACCAGCGGCCAGGCCCTTTTATCCAGCATTCCGGCAGGTAAATACCATCTTAACGTCTACCCCTATGCCGGGTCAAGTAGCGTCAACCAGGTGAATATCCGGGTAACCGAAAGCGAAGTACTTTGGCGCAACATACTGGTTACTGTACTGGTGCTGCTTATTTATCCGCTTTATTGCTGGTATCGGATGTATAAATTTGAGAGCAACCGCTGGGCGATCAGCGATTACTCACCTTATAAAAGCTCTTCAACCAACGAGGATTGATAAAAAACCATGATGAACCTGATCAAAGAAAACAAGATATACGTTATCATTGCAAGCCTGATTATAGGCTTTTACAGCTGGTCTGCTTTTACGGGCCGTGCATTTTGGGAAGATACGCCTATTACCCGCAACGCAGGGTTTACCGGGCCGGTACCTCATTCGGGATATGGCGTGAGGTTCTATCATAAATAATCAGCAAATGACCAAAAAGCCTTTTTTATTATTACTTTCCGTATTTATAATTGCAACCTGCGGGTTGATCTATGAACTGATCGGAGGAACGCTCGCCAGTTATCTGCTGGGCGATTCGGTAACCCAGTTTTCCACCATTATCGGCGTTTATCTGTTCTCCATGGGCGTTGGCTCCTGGCTGTCAAAATATTTCGATAAAAACCTGCTTTCCTGGTTTATCAAAATCGAAATACTGGTAGGCCTGGTAGGTGGCACCAGTTCGACCATCCTTTTTATCGTTTTTGAAAGCTAACTTCTTTCCGGATGGTACTCTACGGTCTGATCGCGGTAACCGGCGTGCTGGTAGGCCTCGAGATACCCATATTGATGCGGATTTTAAAAGACCGCTACGAGTTTAAGGATTTAATCTCCCGCGTTTTCACATTTGATTATATCGGCGCGCTGATCGCCTCGCTGGTATTTCCCTTATTGCTTATTCCTTACCTGGGCCTGATCCGAACAGCTTACCTGTTTGGCATGATGAATGTACTGATCGCTTTATTAGCCTGCATCAGTTTCAGAAGCGAAGTAAAACATGTAAAAGCCTTAAAAACAGCATCTGTTATAAGTCTGTTAGCATTACTTACGGGTTTTATATACGCCAATTGGATCACCAGTTTTTCTGAGGGGCTCACGTATAGCGATACCATCATCTTTTCAAAAAGCACGCCTTACCAGCGGATAATCATCACTAAGAAAGGCCGTGACCTTCGTCTTTTTTTAAATGGAAATCTGCAGTTCAGCTCCGTTGATGAGTACCGTTACCACGAAGCGCTGATACACCCTGTTTTGCAAGCTGTACCTGACCCTAAAAATATTCTGGTAATGGGCGGCGGCGACGGACTGGCAGTACGGGAGATACTAAAATACCCACAAATACAAACCGTGACGCTGGTGGATCTGGATAAGGGCATGACGCGTCTGTTCCGCACCAACGAAATGCTGCTTGCGCTAAATAAGCGCTCATTGCTGAACCCTAAGGTAACGGTGATCAATGCGGATGCCTTTTCATGGGCACGGGCTCAGAACAGGCAATACGACGCCATTATTGTCGATTTCCCCGACCCTTCTAATTACTCCGTTGGAAAACTTTATACGGATGCTTTTTATAAAATAGTAAAAAGGCTGTTGAAACCTGATGGCATTATGGTGGTACAATCGACTTCTCCTTATGTTGCACCAAAGTCTTACTGGACAGTAGAAAAAACGCTGCAATCGGTGGGGCTGCACACGGTACCTTACCACAATTATGTGCCGTCTTTTGGCGAATGGGGATATATCATGGCGATGTATAAGCCGGTTTACAAGGTACCCGATCATTATTTGCCGGGACTGCGTTTTATGTCCAAATCCTGTTTAGAACAAATGCTTTTTTTCCCAAAAGACATGACAAGAGTTCCGGCCTCTGTTAATAAATTGAACAACCAGATCCTGGTAAAATATTTTGAAGATGAGTGGTCAGGGGTTCTTTAACCGCGATAAACTGAGGCAGGGAATTGACCGCCGAACATTTTTGGTGCGGGCCGGCCTGCTTAGCGGTGGAATCCTTTTGAGTGGCTGCCTGAAAAAGATTGGTGGCCGTAACCCGGACTACGCTCTTATTGGTGGACAACTTTCGGGACCAAATGCCACAGCAGGCCATCGCCTTAGAGACCAGACTCCATTACCGCCAGTGTCAGCAACCAGGAAAATCAAAACGCTCATCATTGGCAGCGGCATATCCGGTCTTTCTGCGGCGCGCTGGCTCAAAAAACAAGGGCATGAGGATTATATGCTGTTTGAACTGGAGGATCATACCGGAGGAAACGCCTATTTCGGCACCAACGCAACTTCTTCTTATCCGCTGGGTGCGCATTACATTCCCATTGTCAACAATGAGGATAAAAAACTGGTAGATTTTTTACAAGAGCACCAGGTGATCACTCATTTTGACGAGCATAATCTCCCCTTTTATAATGAATATTATTTGTGTTTTGATCCTGAGGAACGGCTGCTGATCAACGGGCACTGGCAGGAAGGCATAGTGCCGGATTTTGGCGTTGCCTCTGAGGACCGTAAACAGATCACCCGATTCTTTGATAAGGTAAGTCATCTGAAAGATTCAAGAGGTACCGACGGTAAATATGCTTTTGATATACCGCTCGACCAGAGTTCAAATGACGCGCAATACAGGCAGTTGGATAGCATTACTTTTGAGCAATACCTGCTTGGCGAAGGCTTTACCTCTGCCTATTTATTGTGGTACCTGAATTATTGCTGTAAAGATGACTATGGTGCCCCGGCAGCAAAAGTATCTGCCTGGGCAGGTCTGCACTATTTTTGCTCGCGCAGAGGCAAAGCGGCCAATGCCGAACCAAACGCGGTATTAACCTGGCCCGAAGGAAACGGCTTTTTGATGAAATGCCTCCGCAGCGGGCTGGAGAAACACATTGAACTGGGGAAAATGGCCAGCGAAGTCAATATCAACCCAAGGGGATCGGTGGAAGTGAAAATCTTCGATCTCAAAAAGGGGCAAACCATCCTCATAGAAGCCGAGCGTGTCATCATGGCATCCCCGCAATTTGTAAACCAGCGCCTATTTAAAAACCTCAACAGGCCGGGGGTGGATTACAAGGCGATACACTATGCCCCATGGGTGATTGCAAACCTAACGGTGAATCACCTGCCTACGGCTGCTAAAGGCATGGTTCTTTGCTGGGATAACGTGGCCTATGGCACGCCGTCCGTTGGCTATGTTAATGCCAACCAACAGGATATTAAATTGATCGAGAAAAAAAAGGTGCTTACCTATTACCTGCCACTTTGTGACCGGGAGCCGCGGCTATCCAGGCTTGCTGCTTATACGCGTACGTACGAACAATGGCTGGAAATCATCATACCCGAAATGGAGCAAATGCACCCGGGTATCACACCCCATATTGAACAGGCCGATATATGGCTCTGGGGGCATGGCATGATTAGTCCGGTTCCGGATTATATATGGGGTAAAACCAGGACCTCAGCCAAAGAACCTCTAGAAAACAAGATCTTTTTTGCCCATTCGGACCTGAGCGGGATATCCATTTTTGAAGAAGCATTTCATCATGGCATTGATGCTGCGCAGCAGCTCTTAGACAGTTACCATGACAGAAGCTAAGAGCTCACAGCCATGGATACGCTCCGGCATAAAAGATCTTTTGTTCATCCTGGCGCCCCCATTCCTCGCTTTATGGATCGTAATGCTTTTTCCGCAGCAGTTCAAGCAGTCAAACGCCATGCCTGTGCAATATTGGGTGGTTCTGATCATTATGATCGATGTGGCTCATGTATACAGTTCACTTTACCGAACTTATTTTAGCCCTGCAGAGTTTAGCAGGCACAAGGCATTATTTATTTTTGTTCCCGTATTATGTTACCTGATCGGTTTGGCATTGCATATCCTGGACGGGATGTTATTCTGGCGAGTACTGGCCTACCTGGCAGTATTCCACTTTATTCGCCAGCAATATGGTTTTATGCGCATCTACTCCCGCGCCCAAATTCAAAACAAATTCTTTCGCCTAACGGACAATGTGGCTATTTATACGGCTACTATTTACCCGCTCGCATACTGGCACCTTTCGCCTCATCGCAATTTTAACTGGTTTGTAGATGGTGATTTTCTCTACGGTCGATCAAGTCAAATACTGCCAGTCTTAACGGTGATTTACATCCAGGTAATCCTGGCCTATATCCTTAAAGAAATATTCATTAGCCTGAAAACACGCTCGTTCAATATTCCCAAAAACCTGATCATGCTGGGTACTTATCTTTCCTGGTATTTCGGTATCGTTTATTACAATGGCGATATGGCTTTCACAACACTTAATGTGATCTCCCACGGCATTCCCTATATGGGCTTGGTATGGTTCGCCGAGAAAAAACGGTACCAAAGCCAAAAAACAAGGGCCAGCAAGCTATTGAAATTGACTTTCAGCAAATATGGTATATGCTGTTTTCTGGGCCTGATGATAGTTTTTGCTTATCTGGAAGAAGGTTTATGGGACGGATTGGTCTGGCGCGAACACCCTTCTGTATTCCGTTTTTTTCAGCATTTGCCAAACATTAGCAGCCCGGTTTTACTTGCCGTGTTGGTGCCACTCTTGTCTCTCCCACAATCCACCCACTACGTACTCGACGGATTTATTTGGCGTCGAAAAAAGCAAAGTGACTAACCTTGCAGCCTGGTTTGACCAATCAAAAATCCAGTAACTCCCTTGGCTCCACTTCCAATCCCTTAGCAATTTTAATTAGCGTGGAGAGCCTAATATCTACCCTACCCTTTTCAATATTTATTAATTGGTGGTGTTCCATTTCAGCAATTAAAGCAAGTTCCCGAACTCCGAATTTTTTCTGAATCCTTACTTCTCTGATCTTATTTCCCAGTGCGTCCTTAAATGAATATTCAGTTACTGCCATCAGTGAAATATCTGCTTAGTTTTAAAAATATTTGGTACATAATTTTGTACCATCAAAAATTCATTTTATCTTAGTGAATTATTGATAACGACTATTTAAATATAGTTTATTTATTTTGCGATACTTCTAAGCAAAGCCGAAGCATTCGCACTTAATACTCGCTCTGGGAAACTGGAAATTTCAAACGGGAACGAGAGTATAGGTGAAATGCTCACGCCTTATTGGGCGTGGGCCTCACTTATTCGTTTCCGGGTATACCAGTGCCGCCAGAGACAATAAGTTGGGTTCCACGCCTTCTTTTTTGCGTTCCACCCAGCTTCATTATAAACCTGTATGAAAGCTGCTACTAATGACCTTACTTCTGTCACAATGGCTTCAGCGCCAAAAACGCTGGAGGCCTTTTTTGCTTCGAACACACCGGAATCAGTAAAGGAAATATTCTGGTATTTGTTCAAGGCTTGGGTAAGTCAGCCCTCCGACAAAAAAAAGCAGTATTCAGACGAAGAAATTGCCCTGTTCCTTGATCAGTTAATTAACCTGGTGGCCGCGGCTTCTACATTGCACCAGGAAAACAGGGTTTCTCGAGATTATGCCAAGGAGGGTACCAACCATGTTTAGTCAGGCAGTCCATACATGGCATCTGCTCATCTCACCGCCGGAATGAGCCGCTCCCCATCACCTGAGCAGCATCCCCATGCTGTTATTTCTTTCAATTAACTAAACATTAATTTAAAAACCATTACTTTATGAAGCTAAAATTCCGCTTCCCGGGAAGGCTACGTCTTGCCCGGAAGAGAAAAAACACCCCTATATCTCCATTCTATTATCCTGAAACTGACGAACTTACATGGATCTCGCAGTTCTGGAATGAATATAAATTTGCAATCATTGTCCTGGTGGTCGCGCTGGTCATCATTCTGACCAATGCGCTCAGCTACGCCCAAAGCCCGGACAATAAAGCGGTACATAAAGGGCAGCCGGTACCCGACGTACCTATTGGCAAAACCATCGGCTTCACCGGTCCCGAGACAAAAATTTCTGACTTCCGCGGCAAACTGCTGATCCTGGATTTCTGGGACACGTGGTGCGGCGCCTGCGTGAAGGCTTTGCCCCGCCTGGATTCATTGCAGCGCCGCTTCGGCAATAAGATCTGCATTCTTCCGGTAACCGACCAGAAGGGAGATCAAATACGCAGTTTCCTTAAGACCTTTTATCATTTGCAGGCCATGACCTCGGTAGTAGAGGACCATAAGCTAGCCAGCCTCTTTCCCCACAGATTGCTTTCCCATGAGGTATGGATAAGTCCGGACGGGAAACTGCTCGGCACTACTTATGTAGATATGGTAACTGATCAGTACATAAATCTGGTACTCCAGGGCAAAAGGCCCGATTGGGCCGAAAAGGAAGACGAGCAGCCCGTAGACACCACCCAGACCCTTTTTGCCCGCGAGCTGCTTGACCGCGTGCCCGATAATGCTCCGGTCTTTACCGAATGCCTGACAGGACATTTAAAAGGACTACCCCCGACGTCTAAAATACTGCATCATGATTCGACTACGACCTATTTCTATATCAATGATGTGCTGCTGCACCTGTATACCATTGCCTTCAATAGCGCACTTCCCATTACTGCCAGGCGCCGCATACTGGACGTTCCAAATCCGGAGGATTTCGTCACGCCCAAACAATACCGGAGTAAGTGGTCCGAGAATCATACTTTTTCTTACGAGGCTACCGTGCCAAATCATGTTTCGGAAAAGGAGGTACTGCAGGCACTCAAATCCAAACTGGACAGCTGGACTGGTCTGGAGGGCCGCATCAGTCCAAGGGAAGTAGAATGCCTCATCCTTCGCAAAATGCCTGGGGCGCCAGGGATCAGGGCGACACGTTATGCCGGAAAGAAAGCTGAGGAAATTAACCCGGGCCACCTCGCCCTTCACGCTATCAGCGCAGCAAATCTGGCATATACAATTGATCACCAGCCAGGCAGCCCGCTCGTTTTTGATGAAAGCGGCGTCCAGGAGCGCTTCGACCTGGAATCCCCCGGTTGCCCCACAACGCCGGAAGGTTGGAACAACTTGCTGCGGCCGCTGGGACTGGAGCTGGTCAGCGAAAAACGCAGCGTTGACTTTTTTATTCTTTCCAAACCAGGCCATCAGATCCCGGACTCACCATCTACCAAACCCTAAACATTCACAAACATGAAAAAATACCTTTATATATTTCTTGTCTCCATCCTGCCTTCACTGGCCGGAGCACAAACTCTTTTCCAGGGTAAAGTGGCCGATGCTGGAAGCAAGGCTCCCCTGCCAGGAGCATCCGTGAGCCTGAAGCACGGCTCGGCCAAAGCGATAGCGGACCAGAACGGCAATTTCAGGATTCTGGTAAACTCCCCTACCGACACCCTGCAGTTTTTCTATATCGGCTACAAGCCTGTTCAACAGGCGCTAGCCGCCGGCGGAGAACTTCATACATTTCACATGGAGCTCGCCAGCAGCGCGCTGGACGAAGTAACCGTATCCACCGGATACCAGACCCTGCCCAAAGAAAGAGCGACCGGCTCTTTCGATCAAATCGATAACCCGCTTTTCAGCCGGGTAGTAAGCACCGACGTGCTCTCCAGGCTCGACGGAGTTGCCAGGCGTACTGTTTGACCACCGGCCCAGCGCAGAAAACACGATCAGCATCAGGGGCCTGAGACGATTACCGAGTCGATGACCCAGCCCCGGTTGTAGTGGATAACTTTCCTTACCAGGGAGACATTGGCAATATCAATCCCAACGATGTGGAAAGCATCACCATTCTCAAGGACGCCGCAGCGGCGTCGATCTGGGGATCACGGGCAGGCAACGGCGTAATTGTGATCACGACCAAGCATGGAAAGTATAATCAGCCGCAAAGGATCCCCTTTAATAGTAACCTTACTGTACAAGACAAGCCCAACCTGTTCGATACGCGGCCACGGTTCAGCTGATTTCATTGGGGTCGAAAAATTTCTGTTCGGCCAGGGATTCTACGATGGTGACCTGAGCGATACGTTCACCTATCCGTGATCTCGCCGGTGGTGGAAATTCTTAATAGCGAGCGCAACGGCACGATCAGCGCCAGCCAGGCCGATGAGCAGATTGCAGCGCTCAGTAAGCTGGACCTGCGCAATGACCTGGAAAAATATGTTTACCGCAAAGCGCTCACCCGCAGTATGCCTATTCATCTCCGGCGGCAGCGAAAAAGCCAGTTATGCCGCATCGGCAGGATATGACAATAACCAGCAAAGCCTGGTGGGTAACGGCTATGAGCGCCTGACGATCCGGGATATGAATGAGTTCCGCCTGACGAAAAACCTGACCCTGCAGGCCGGCATTCAGTTTACCCAGACGCTCACGCAGCTAAACAGCCAGATCAGTACGGAACTTAACCCGGGTGGCGGCAAATCAGTCTTTATCCTTATGCGCAGCTGGCAGACGCCAATGGCAACCCCCTGGCGGTACCCCACGACTACCGGCAATCCTTTGTAGATACGGCCGGCAACGGCAACCTGCTGAACTGGCAGTATCGTCCGCTCGAGGAGACCCGCCTGGCCAATAACCAGACCCGGAATCTTGACGTGCTGCTCAACACCGGACTCCGTTACCAGTTTATCCATGCCATCAGCGCAGAAGCTAAATACCAGTACGAAACCTCTGCAGTAAATAATCCCGGGTATTACAGCCAGGACACTTACTATGCGCGTAACCTGATTAACCAGTTTACCCAGTATGACGGCAGCACCTATACCCCAATCATTCCCGTTGGCGGGATACTGGATGATTCTAAAAGCAGCCTGGTCAGCCATGATGTGCGCGCGCAGATCAACCTGAGTCCCAAATGGCAGCATGGCAACCACCTGGATGCCATTGCAGGTGCAGAGCTGAGCCAGCAAACCGCCAGTTCGAGCCTGGCGCGGACTTACGGCTTCAACGATCAGAACTATACCTCATTGCCGGTGGATAACGTGAATAGTTATAATATCTACGATAACCTGTCCTACCCGCAGCCCCTCCCTTACGAGAACTCATTCGGCTCAACGCTGAACCGAACGGTATCCATGTATGGCAACGCTTCCTTCTTTGCTATACGCTCAGCGCCAGCGCGCGCAAGGATGCCTCGAATCTCTACGGCGTCGAAACGAACAACAAATGGAAGCCGCTATGGTCGGCCAGCGCCACTGGCTGCTTTCGGACGAAAGCTTTTATCACCTTGAGGCGCTTCCCCTGCTGAAACTCAGGGCAACTTACGGCTACAGCGGAAATGTCAATAACACGATCGCAGCCGTAACGACCATAAATTACCATACTCCCTTTTCCAAACAGCATCAACGGACTGCCGCTAGCCGATATCAGCAACTATCCTAATCCTAACCTGAGATGGAAAAAGGTGGGACAGGTAAACCTGGCAGTCGATTTTGCCACCCGCGACAACCGCCTATCGGGTAGCCTGGAATACTTTTATAAGGTTGCCCAGGATCTGATTGGCCTCCCGGACCTGACCGAAGGCGCGGATTTGGCCCTCAATGAAAACAGCGCCGACCTGCATAATCATGGATTTGATATCACGCTGAACAGCATAAACCTGGAAGTTTGGCTGCGCTATCTCGTACTGCTGCTGTCCAAGAGCCGCGACGTAGTGGCGAAATACCTTTACCCGCCGGGCGGCTACAACCAATATGTCGGCAACGGCAGCTCGATTAATCCGATCGTAGGGCAGCCTGCCTATAACATCATCAGCTATAAATGGGCAGGACTTGATCCGGCTAATGGCAATCCCCGGGCTTACCTGAATGGGCAGGTCAGTGAGAATTATGCTGATATTGTCTCCAAGGTAGGGCCGGGCGACCTGGTATTCAGTGGATCAGCGCTGCCCGTGTATTTTGGCGCTGGGCAACAGTTTCGCCTACCACTCCCTGGCGCTCTCTTTTAATATCACTTACCGCTTTGATTATTATTTCCGAAGGAATTCCATCAGCTATTATTCGCTGTTTAACAACTGGTCGGGCTATGGTGATTTCGCCCATGCATGGCAGAAACCCGGGGATGAGCAGTTTACCCAGGTACTTTCGATGACTTACCCCGCTGATCCCAATAGGGACGCGGTATATGGGGATTCCAACGCGACCGTGCTCGCGGGGATAATATCCGGCTGAAGGATATCCGCCTGAGCTATGAGTTCAATAAAGGCAACTGGCATAGTCTGCCCTTCCGGGATATCCAGCTTTATGCCTACCAAACAACCTGGGGATTTTGTGGCGGGCGAACAAACTCCATCTTGACCCGGATTACGGCGCTATCCCTCCGGCAAGAACTTTTTCACTGGGCTTAAAATGGACCTATAAACCAAATCATATGAAACGTAAAAACAAACCAAATGGCCTGACTGCAATTTTATCTGGCAGCCATGGCTGCCATCATCATATCCGCCCTTTGTTCCTGCACTAAATACCTGGACGCCAAACCCGACAAGTCGCTGCAGATCCCTCCAGTCTCGCCCATTACCAGGCCCTGCTGGACGATGAAAATCTGAGTGCGTTATACCCCGCAGCGGTCGATAACGCGGCAGATTATTTTTATGTAACCGCAGCCAAGTACAATGCCGTTTCCGACTTCGTGGGCCGGGAAAACTATATCTGGGATCCTGGGGTGTCTAATGATATTGACTGGCTATATATGTATTCGGACATACTTGTCGCCAACACCGTACTCGCCGGAGTAGAGCGACTTCCTCGGCCGGCAACGGGGCCGCCGCTATTAACCAGGTAAAAGGCAGCGCCTATTTTTTCAGGGCCTACTGCTACAATGCGCTGTCCGTAGAATTTACCGACCCTACAGCAAAGCGCTCAGCACGCACTCCTCGGGGCTACCGCTCCATCTGAAAGCCGATATTACCGCGCCTACCATTAGAAGCACGATGGAGCAAACCTACGAGCAGATCATCAGCGACTTTAATACCGCGCTGCCCCTGCTGCCCCGATCATCCGCTGGTAAAATCCCGCCCATGCCGGGCAGCGGTATACGGCGCGTTCGCCAGGTTATGCCTGACCATGGGCGATTACGTCCAGGCAGGCCGGTACGCCGATTCCTGTCTGAAGCGCTATGGCACGCTGATTGACTATAACACGATCAGCCCCTCAGCGAATACGCCATTTCCACGGTTCGGCGACGAGGTCATCTTTCACAGTGCCAGTTCAGGGCGCGGTGGTGTGCTCTCTCCTTCAAAGGAAGCGGTTGATACCCTCCTTTACCGGAGTTACGGCACTGGGGACCTTAGGAAACTGGTGTTCTTCAAACCCAATTCCACCGGGCGGCGAGTCTTTAAGGGAGATTATGGCGGCTCCGGTTTCAGCGACCCTTTTGGAGGAATAGCAACGGACGAGAAATGTACCTGATCCGGGCCGATCTTTATGCCCGCGCGGGTAATATTGCAGCGGCCCTCCAGGATCTGAACACCCTGCTTGCTGCACGGTACCAGACGGGCACCTTTACGCCCTATCAGGCCACGAGCCTGAGCGCTGACCAGGCGCTGGCATTGATCATTTCTGAGCGCAGAAAGGAACTCTGCTACCGCAACGAGCTGCGCTGGGCGGACCTGAAAAGGCTGATTTCCGACAGCCGCTTTGCCATAACGCTGACCCGAAACCTGGCAGGAACCACCTATACCCTGGCTCCGGGCGATAAGCGCTATACGTTTTTAATCCCCATAAGTGTAGTGCAGATCACCGGAATTCCGCAAAACGAAAGGTAAAAAGAAAGGGGCCGTTACGGCCCCTCTTCCTTAATAGATCAGTCCCCCTGAACAAAAACATCACCACTTGAAGTAACTTGGTTCTCAATCCTGCTTTTAAGGCTCGGGCTAATTACCGGCTCGCTTCCGGAAGCTGGTGCCTGGATCGCGCATATTTCGCCTTTCCCCACACAGTCTGGAAGTCCTGGAAGCTCCATGCGTTGGCAGGGTCAGTTGGCCCGCTAGGTCGGGAACATACTGCCAGTAAGGGTTAGTGAAATTTCCGGAATTTGGGCTCTTAAATGCCATGGTTGTGCCGGGCTGCTGCTACGAGAGCAACGATGGCCAGGCTGATTTTTAAACGGTTCATTTTGTTGAATGCTTTATTGGATCAAAAAACATTCAGAAAAACTTTAATAATGAGAAAAAAAGAAATCTTGCCTACTCTGTTTTCGGGTTTTGGGCACCTCCCTGCCCGGCCATGCGGCGCTGCGCCGCCCGGCCGGGCGATATACGGGTAGGTTCAATCACCAGACCTCCCTTCTTTGAGTGACAGATATATGCCTAGAGTGGTGATATAAAATAAACGGGTTGAGCCCCGGTGCGCCCCCAGCCCAAATGACCCAGGATCCCACCGCAGGGACAGGGCGTATGCGGAAAGAAATGCAGCAAGGCAAGGGCCGTATAGCCGGTGAATGCGCTGAGCAGCAATAGCGACAGGCGAAATCCCGCAAGCTGGGTCGCCGGCGTCCAGTAGCGCCACTGCGGCGAGCTCCGCTGCCGGAAGAAAATAATAAGGAGTTCAGCTGCAAGGCGCGGAATGGGCTGAACGAGCAGCTGCGCACGGAACTGATTAAAGACCAGCAATTTGGACAAGGCTGCATAGACCAGCAGTAAGATAAGTGCTCCGGCTCCAGCTCGCTGCGCTTTGCCCGGAGGTTTCAACCGCGCCCGGGCCGCCTGAGGTGTATACTGTTTTCATTTTCCTTTTTATTCCCAAAATAAAGCATCCTATCAAAGGCAAAACAGTATGAAATGGGTAGTAAAAGGGTATACCTCCCGGATTTATGTCCCCATTTTACCATGTATTAATATTCATTTTTTGTTAATTTGCTATCATCTGCTATGAAACCCGAACATTTTCTGGAGACCCTTTTTCTAAGGGCTCCTTTACTGAGTTATGCTCAGTACCAGCGTCCCGATGGACCTGGTCCTGGATGACCACCAGTTCCGCCTTGCAATCTACCTGGCCAGTCCCGGCCTTTACCGGATGCTCGAGGCCAAAGACTTTAGCATGGCCGCCCTGAGCCCAAAAGAGCTCCTTACCCTGAAAAAATATTATAACCGGATGAGTTTCCGTCCAACGCCTTTCGGACTGTTTTCCTCCTATTCGCTGGTCCGCTGGTCGGATCGCGGCCCCGTCGAGCTGGATCCTCCCTGCAAGGCCGCGCTTAGCCTGCTCCCGGATCAGCAGGTGGCAACCGCGGTCAGCCAGATCCTGGCAGCGGCAGGCATTGCTGATGAATATGAGCTGAATCCTACCCTATATCGCCTGGGCTCAGAATTCCGCTTCATCAAAACGATGCCCGACAAGGAATCCAGCCGCCTGCTTTTTTCACTGGAGTGCATAGAGATCAATCCGCTGACGCGCGCGCTGTCGCTGCTGCTGGCCTCCGGCGCCAAACCCGGCAGCGAGATCCTGGGATTCCTCATTAAAAAAACGGGATGCAGCGGCGCGGATGCCGAGTCTTATATTTCTTTTCTAAAGGAAGCGCAGGTGATCCGCGGACGTTCGGCGCTGAACATTGTTGGCCAGGATTACCTGAGCCGCCTAGCGGCGTCAGGCCGCCTGCCTTCACGACTGCAGCAGTTCATCAGTGAATTTCACGATCTATCCCGTCAGGGCACCGGTGTCAGTGCCGCCAGGCTTGCAGCGCTGGAGCGGGAACTCAAAGCCGCCCTAGCTGAGCACGGGGCACCCCCGCCTGAAAAACTCTTTTACGCCGCCGCCGGACGAACCGGCGCGGGCGGCGGACTTCCGCAGGCTTACCGCGGACAACTTGCCCGCGCCCTCGCTGCGCTGACTAAATTAGCTCCCCGCGTACCTGCGGGCAATCTGGAGCAGTTCGCAGCTGAATTCACGGCACGTTTCGAAGGCAGAAAAATCCCCCTGATGGCGGCGCTCGACCCCGACGCCGGCATCAGCTACGGCGACTATACGGAGCCAGCAGCCATGCCTGCCATGTTTAAGGATATCCCTGTTCGAAAAAAGCAGCCGGCCGGCAAGGAAATAGCATGGTCCCAGGCCCATCGCCTGCTGCTGGAAAAGTGGAACAGCAAGGCCGGACAGCAGGGCACCATTAAGCTTTGGGCCACTGACCTGGAAAGCTTGGAGGCTCCCGCAGACTTGCCCCTTCCACCCAGCATGGGCGTGATGTTCCGGCCCACCAGTGAGGGCCTGCTCCTTGAAAGTGCAGCAGGCGTGAGCGGGGTTTCTCTCATTGGACGCTTCAGCGCTTTCTCCGGCGAGGTTTATGAGCTGGCTAGACGCATCGCCCGCAGGGAGGCGCAATCGAATCCCGATGTCGCCTTTGCAGAAATCGGCCAGTTATCGGACTCCTACACGGACAATATTAACCGCAGGCTGGCCATTTGATTACGAGATCCCGGTAAACAGCACCTCGCTGGCTGACCCCGATAAACAGATCAGCCTGGGTGACCTTCTGGTCTCCGTACGCAGCGGCCAGATCATCCTGAATCCAGCGCCTGAAAAAAAGGATCATACCCCGCCTGAGCTCTGCCTATAATTTTTTGCATAACAAGCTCTCCGTGTTCCGCTTCCTGTGCGATCTGCAATTCCAGTCACTGGCCGCCAGCCTGACCCTGGACCTGGAGTATTACTTCCCGGGAATGCGCTATTACCCGCGCGTGGAACTGGACGGAGTCATTTTATCCCTAGCCAAATGGCAGGTTAAGCGCGGCGCCGGGGTCATTCCGCCCCGGAAGTCATGCGGCACGAGCTGGGTCTTCCGCGGCGTGTCGCGCTTACCCGCTTCGATCAGCAGCTTGTTTTTGATCTGGATAGCCCCGATGAGTGCCGCTTTTTTCAGGAATGCACCGCATCCATGGAGGAATTTTCTTTGCATGAATTTCTTCTGCCGCCCGAGGCGCCCGCGCCGGTCTGTTCTGGAGAACTGCCGCTCGTCAGCCAGTTCATCGCATTTATGGTTAACCCCGAAAAGGTTTACGCCTCTTCTTTCTTTACCCATCCAAAAAGCGCCCGCTTGCAGCGGGACTTCGTGCTGGGCTCGCAATGGTTTTACGTAAAAATCTATTGCAATCCGGCTACGGCTGGTGAGCTGCTGGTTAACCGCATATTGCCGGTGATCGGCGAGCTCAGTGCAGCCGGTGCCCCACTGTGGTTTTTTGTGCGTTACGCCGACCCGGGTCAGCATATCCGCTTAAGGATAAAGGTCAGTGACGCGCTCCTGGCAACCACGATCAGGCTTTTCCGGACCCGGTTTTCAGATCTGGTGCGGATCAGCTGATCTGGCAGTACCAGGCGGACACTTACCGGCGTGAGCTGGAGCGCTATGGCGCTGATATGATGGAAGACGTGGAAGCATTTTTCTGCGCAAGCAGTGAGCTGGTCGTCCATTTCATTAAAAATAATGGCGCAGCCGTCCCTGCCCAGCGCCTGGCGATTCCAAGTTTCTCGATGATGCTCCGACTGATGATTCCTGACCCAAGACGCCAGGTGGCTTTCCTGGAACGAATTTCGGCTTCCTTTTTTGAAGAAATGAACGGCGATAAAGCCTTAAAGATCGAGCTTGATAAACTTTACCGCAGCTGCAAGCAGGAGGTTTGGGCCCTGGCTGACGACCTGGATATTTACCGCAGGCTGCGGATAAAAAAACAGGCCAAACGCTTTTTGCAATGCATCGGTACGCTGGTAAGCAAAACGCGGAACTTTGAGCAGCAGCGGCAAAGCGCTTTGTATGCGGATCTGATCCATATGCACCTGAACAGGGTCTATCCCGAAAAGCAGCGGCAGCAGGAAATGCTGGCATATCATTGTCTGCTTAAATACAAGCAGTCCTGCCTGCACCTGTCCGGGCGTGCGCCCTTAAGCAGCCTGTCATAGGACCCATGGTTTCATGGCATTTTTTCAGCTGAAGGGCCCGGGATCCAGCCAGGCCCTTCAGCATTTAATGTTCTACTGCCAGCCGCCCCCGAGGGCCTTATAAAGATCAACGATTGCCTGAAGCTGCTGCAGGCGATCATTGACGCCGTTGAGCTGAGCGGATAAAAGCGCCTGCTCGGAAGTCAGTACGTCCGTATAGTTGGTGGCTGAACTGTATTTGAGCAGTTCCTTGGTGAACTCTACGGCCTTTACCAGAGACTTGATCTGGTCTTTACGCATTTCTTCCTTGTCCAAAGCGGTCTGATAGCTGTATAAACTATTCGAAACCTCTGCTCCGGCGTTGAGCAGGGCCTGCTGATAGGCATAGTAGGCCTCCTGCTGTTGTGCCTGGGCTACATGCAGCCGCGTCTTGTTTTGCCGTTTATTGAAGATGGGCTGCGTCAGGCCGCCTATTAAATTATAAAATACCGACTTGTCAAAAAAGTCTTTGATCGTCAGCGAAGAAAGGCCGCCCTGGGCCGTTATCGTCAGCTGGGGATAAAAATAGGCTTTTGCCGAATTGACATTCTCAAACGCTGCCCGGAAAGCAAATTCCGCCTGCTGCACATCCGGCCTGTTTCGCATCAGTTGTGAGGGCACTCCCTCCTGGAGTTTTTGATAAGGCTGCTGCTCGTCAAGGGTAGTCCTTTTGATTGCGCCCGGCACGCGGCCCAGCAGAATACTCAGCGCGTTTTCGGTCTCGCGAATGTTCCGCTTCAGATCCGGCAAAAGCAGCGCTGCTGCAGCCCGGTTGGCTTCACTTTGCACGACGGCGGCTCCGGTTGCCAGACCACTTTCCTTCAGCACTTTTATCGTTACCACATCGTTCTGGCGATTGGAGAAGGTTTGCTCAGCAATCTTGACCTGTTCATCATAAGAAAGCAGCTGGTAATAATTCCCCGCGATAGCGGCAATAAGCTGCGTTTGAATAACTCTTCTGGCAGCATCGCTTTCCAGGAAAGATGCCAGGTAACTCCTTTTAGAACTTTTAAGCTTTCCCCAGATATCCGCTTCCCAGCTGGTGGACAGACTGGCCTGATAGGAGGTCGTGGTCAGGGGAAAAGCGCCCAGGAATCCCTGTGGCACATCCTGCACGGCGAATGACTGTTTGGAGCGTGTTACCGAGGCACCGGCAGCCAGGTCAGGCAGCAAAGCGGCCTTGCTTTGCTGAAAGTTCTCCCGGGCTTCATTCATGCGCTGCATGGCAACTTTCAGATCAAGGTTTTCTCTGAGCCCTTCAGCGATCAGGCCCTGAAGGATGGTGTCGGCGAAGAGCGACTGATAGGGCAGCGTTGCCATCTCGGTCGTATCCTGGGCGCCTGCGCTGCGGTACAAATTACCGTGTACGGCCATTCCCGGCTGCTTGTATTTTTGGGTGACACAGGAACAAAATCCCAGCGCCGCAACCAGCACCAGGACAATCCTCTTATTTAGTTTAGGCCTATGAAATCTATTTATTATCCTTAACATCCTGTTTTTTAAAGCTCTTGTGTAATTTCTGAATATTGGGCAGGTTGCTTCCGGCTGACGCGTTCCTGCAGCGATTGAAAAATGATAAATAATACCGGAATGACAAATACCCCGAAAACGGTCCCGATAAGCATTCCGCCGACGGCTCCCGTTCCGATCGAACGGTTCCCTTCTGCCCCGGCGCCCGTAGAAACCATCAGCGGCATAATGCCGAAAATAAAGGCAAAGGAGGTCATCAGTATCGGCCGCAAACGCGCTACGGCGCCGTCAATGGCAGATTTCACAAGACTGTCGCCGGCTCTTCTGCGTGCCAGCGCAAACTCAACCATCAGGATCGCGTTTTTGGCCAGTAAGCCAATCAGCATGATCAGCGTGATTTGCAGATAAATATTGTTTTCCACGCCGAATAGATTGGCAAAGACGAAGGCGCCCGCCAGTCCGATCGATAAGGACAGCAGTACGGCGAAAGGCAAAATATAACTTTCATATTGCGCACTTAACAGGAAATACACGAAGACCAGGCACAATACGAATATCAGCAGCGTTTGACTGCCGCTGGAGATTTCTTCCCTGGTCAGGCCCGAGAACTCAAATCCATAGCCTTGCGGCAGCGTTTGAGGCGGCAACTTCCTGGATGGCCCTGATCGCATCACCTGAGCTATAACCAGGCTTAGGTGCTCCGGAAACTGCAATAGAGGTAAACAGGTTGAACCGGTTAATAAATTCAGGACCATAAACCCGTTTGAGCGTGACAAATTCGGTGACCGGAGCCATATTATTATTAGCCGTACGCACGTATACCTTGTCCAGGCTTTGGACATTGCCGCGATAGGCCGGATCGGCCTGGATCATTACGCGGTATTGCTTACCAAACTCGTTAAAGTTGGATGCATACATGCCGCCGAAATAACCCTGCAGGGTGCCAGGACCGCGGCCGGGGAAATATTCGCTTCCTTGCATTTTGCCACATTCAGATCAACCTGATATTGCGGAAAATTGATATTGAAAAAGCTGGTAGCATATTGTATTTCAGGCCGTTTGTTCAATGCAGCCAGGAACTTGGTGTTCACCTGGTAAAACTGAGCGATGTCTCCGCCGGTATGGTCCTGCACCTGAAACTCGAATCCGCCGGTATTGCCAAATCCTTCCAGCGTTGGCGGAGCGAGAAAAAGAATGCTGGCTCCCTTAATGCCTGCCGTTGCGCCGAATAAATTGGTGATCACGCTGTTGACGGAATGGTCCTGGCCCGGGCGCTTTTCCCAGGATTTTAAGTTCATGAACAGCGCGCCGTAAGAGCCCCCGTTTCCGCCCTTAATATTCCGGAGCCTGCTATGCGCACAACGGAATTCATTTCCGGCTGCTGCCGGGCAATGTTCATGACCTGGTCGGTGATCTTGGTGGTACGCTCCAGCGAGGATGCCGGCGGCAGGGTCACATCGGCCATAATAAAGCTCTGATCCTCATTGGGCACAAATCCTGACGGCGTGTGTCTTTAAAAGCAGGGCGAACAATCCCATAAAAGCCAGTATGATCGCCACAGCGATCCATCTTTTGCGTGCCAGGAACTGCACCGCGCGTTTATATTTTCTCGTTACGGCATGGAACGCCGACGTTGAAAGCTGAATAAGAATCGTGCCAAAAAGCCCTTACGCAATTTGTTTTCATCGATGCGGTTTTAGCAGCAGCGCGCATAAGGCCGGGCTCAGCGTTAGCGCATTTACCGCAGAAATAAGGATGGCCACGGCCAGCGTGAGACCAAACTGTTTGTAGAAAACGCCGACAGATCCGCTGATAAATGTCACCGGAATAAATACGGCAGCCATTACCAGCGTGATCGACATCACTGCGCCGCTGATCTCGCTCATCGCTTCCACGGTAGCCTCTTTCGGCGAGGCCACATGCATGATCAAGCTTGGCGTGCACCGCCTCAACGACGACGATGGCATCATCCACCACAATACCGATGGCCAGCACCAGCGCAAACAAGGTGAGCAGGTTGATCGTAAAACCAAACAGCTGTAAAAAGAAGAACGTTCCGATGATGGCTACCGGTACCGCTATGGCAGGTATCAGCGTCGAACGAAGGTCCTGCAGGAAAATAAATACCACGATGGAGACCAGAATAAAGGCTTCGATCAAGGTTTCTACGACCTTATTGATCGATACGTTCAGAAATTGATTGGCCGTAAAGATCATATTGGTTTCCACGCCGGGAGGGAAATTTTTTGATGCCGTCTGAATCGTTTTTTCACATTCCTTGATCATGGCATGCGCATTCGATCCGGCAGACTGGAACACGGCAATAACGATGGACGGCTTATTATCCGTGAAGAGGTAACGGAATAGTCGAGCGAACCCAGTTCAACGCGCGCAACATCTTTCAACTTAAGCAGCTGCCCGTCCGGCGTTGCCTTGATAATGATATTTTCATATTCTTCAGGTTTCTTCAGCCGCCCTTTATACTTGAGCACATACTGGAACGACTGGTTACTATTTTCACCGATTTTCCCTGGTGCCGCTTCAATATTTTGCTCGGCAAGGGCGGTGTTAATATCCTCGGGAACCAGCTTATAGGCAGCCATGGCATCCGGCTTCAACCAGATCCGCATGGAATAATCCTGGGTGCCGAAGGCCGTAACGTCACCAACGCCGTTTACCCGCTTCAGCATCGGTATCACATTGATGTTGGCATAGTTTTGCAGGAAGGTCCCGTCGAAAGATTTGCTGGTAGAGTTAATGGAAAACACCATCACCATACTGCTTTGCCTTTTGCTGGTGGTAACGCCTGAACGGGTTACTTCCGCCGGTAACAGCGGCGTAGCCCGGGATACGCGGTTTTGTACGTTTACGGCAGCAAGGTCCGGATTGGTTCCCTGTTTAAAAAATATGGTAATAGTACCGCGAGCCGTCGTTGCCCGCGGAAGAAGTCATATAAGTCATGTTCTCCACACCATTGATCTGCTCTTCCAGCGGAACGATTACGCTGTTCAGTACCACATCGGCATTTGCGCCGGGTAAGAAGCCGAAACCTGCACGGTTGGCGGCGCAATTTCGGGATATTGCGTGATGGGCAATGTAATGAGCCCGAGGATACCCAGTATTACCAGGATAACCGATATTACGGTAGAAAGTACGGGCCGTTCTATAAATATCTTTAATGTCATTTAGCGTTTGGATTATTTCAGATCTTTATAAACTTTATTTTCCGGTTGCATCTGCGGCTTGATGGCGGGTGTCCGTCGGCGATAGGCGCGGCGGCTTCAAAAACAAGGGTATCACCCGCTTTTAATCCGTTGGTTACGACATAATACTGGCCGGCTCCGGTGGGCAGCGTTTTGATCTCGGTGCTTTTGACCGTGTCCCGATCTACCAGGTAAACAAAATGTTTGCCCTGTAATTCGTAGGTTGACTGCTGCGGAATTAGCATACATTGGTTAAAGTAACAGGTATAGCCACCGTGGCGCTGCCCGCCGCTGCGGATCAGTCCTACCGGGTTGGGAAACGTTGCACGAAAACTTGCCGAACCGGTTTCGGTATTGATCAGCCCGCCGATAGTTTCTACCCTTCCTTTTTCCGGATAATCCGTGCCGTCCGAAAGTACTAAGAGATACCTGCGGGCAACTGCCTGAGTTTTGCCTCGAGCGTGCTGCCCTTATATTGCCTGGAGAAATCAAGCAATTGCTTTTCGTTCATAGAAAAATAGGCATACACCTTAGTGATATTGGAGATCATAGTGAGCGGCGACGCGGTGGTCGTACTGCTGACCAGGCTGCCTAACTTATAAGGTATGTGTGCCTGCCACGCCGTTAACCGGGCTGGTTATAGTGGTGTAGGCCAAGATTGGTTTTGGCATTGGCCAGGGTCGTTTTTGCCTGCAGCAGCGTCGCTTTCTTTACCTTTAATGCATTTTGGGCCGACTTGAGCTCATAATGGCTGATAATCTGCTTTTCTACCAGCGGCCTTGTTTTTTCTACCTGGAGTTTGGCGGTACTTACATCGGCCTCCGCACTGTTGATGGCTGCAAGTGCATTTTTTACCTCCTGCTCGTATTGCGGCGCACTGATTCTAAACAGTAGCTGTCCTTTTTTTACCGTGCGCCTTCATCGATATAGATCTGTTCGATGTAGCCATCAATCTTAGGACGTATTTCAATATTTTGTTGGCCTTGCAATGTTGCCGGATATTCAGTTTGCAGCGTCGTGTTATGGGGCGTCGTTTTGAAAACCGGATAGCTTTGAGCGCCCGCGGGCCCACCCTGCGGATTTTGTCCGCCGCCCTTATTGCGGCAACCGAAACCTGTCAGCACTAAAAGACTGATTAGTATGGCATAGCCGGCGTGCCGGTTTGCGTGCAGAATTCGAACTTGTTTTAATAGCACCAGCGGAATCCATGTGCTTAGGATACCTCGATTTGTATTTACCTTGATCATATAAGTAGCTGTGGTGCAAAAATTGCATTTTTTTGTTATCTTTTTAATACAATTAGGTGCTGCCAGTAGTTTTTTTGATGGTATCCATTGAAATAAAATAAATCCTTGACTTTTAAATGATAATAAGAAAGCTTTTTAGGGTCAAATTTCAGCAACCTAGTCGACTCGTCCAATTCACCCCAAATCCGGCGACAGTATTCTACCTGAATTTGTCAATAATCCCTAATCTCGCTGAATTCCTTATTTCAACTACAAATTTATTTTTAATGTTACATAAGTTAAACATTTTTAGTATATTTGTTTAATTTATAAAACATTATGAAACAACAGCTTCTCTTGTTACCAAAAGCTCAGAAGTTACTTAATGATCTCGGCGAGAACATTAAGCTGGCCCGGTTGCGTCGGAAATTAAGCACTGAACAGGTGTCTGAAAGAGCCGGAATCAGCAGGACAACCTTGTGGCAAATAGAGAAAGGTATGCCAACGGTCGCCATGGGCGCTTATTTCCAGGTTTTGTTCGTTCTGGGCCTTGAAAAGGACTTTCTGAAGCTGGGTGCGGATGATGTACTCGGCAGAAAACTACAGGACGCAGGTTTATTGGTAAAGGAAAGAGCTCCTAAAAAATAGATTTATGGCCAAGAGAATTTTGGTTTACGCAGATTGGACTGACCTACCGCAAATCATACAGGTAGGCACATTAAATGCAGAGTCAATAAGGGGAAAAGAAATATTTTCGTTTGAATATAGCCAGGAATGGCTCAAATCATCGCAATCCCAGATGCTTGATCCTGATCTGCAACTATACTCAGGGCAACAATATCTCAACGATGATAAGCCGAATTTCGGGATGTTCATGGATTCATCACCTGATCGCTGGGGAAGGTTATTAATGAAAAGACGAGAAACGATCATTTCACGTAAGGAGGAACGAAAACCACAAATTCTGAACGAATCGGATTTTTTATTGGGTGTCTTTGACAGCACACGCATGGGGGGACTCCGATTTAAGGCCAATGAGGAAGGCGAGTATTTGAGCCATGCTACCGAAATGGCTGCACCTCCATGGGTCGCACTACGTGACCTCGAATATGCCAGCCTGCGTCTGGAAAATGAGGATATGAGTGCCACCGAAGAGCTACGATGGTTAAATTTGTTAATGGCACCAGGTTCTTCTCTTGGTGGTGCCAGACCTAAAGCCAGCGTGAGCGATCCTGAAAGAAATTTATGGATCGCAAAGTTCCCAAGTGCCCATGATGATTATGATATCGGGGCGTGGGAAATGGTTGTTTATGAACTCGCTATCAACGCCGGCATCCATGTCGCCCCCGCCCAGCTTCAACAGTTTTCTGGGAGACACCATACCTTTTTGACTAAACGCTTTGACCGTGTTCAACAAACTGGCAGGATACATTTTGCATCAGCGATGACCTTGCTCGGTCAACAAGATGACGCTGATTTCCATACTGGAGCAAGCTATCTCGACATGGTGGCTTTTATTATCCAGAACGGACGCAAAGTTAACGAGAACCTAAAGGAATTATGGACAAGACTCGTTTTTAACATTATGGTTAAAAACACCGACGATCATTTGCGCAATCATGGATTCTTATTGCGAGAAGGCGGCTGGGAACTTTCTCCCGCCTACGATATGAATGCAAACCCTCTGGGGCAGGGATTGACTTTAAATATTTCTGATAATGACAATTCCCTTGACCCTGAATTAGCATTGTCAGTCGCTAAACATTTCCGATTAAAACCGGATGAGGCCGAAGCCATTTTGGGTCGCATAAAAAAAGGATTATCCCAATGGCCGGCCATCGCAGCGAAATATAAACTATCACGCCGCGAGCAAGAGAACGTCGCCGCGGCATTTACCAGGGGCCATTAATTGATTACAGATCACGATAAGTTCTTGTAACAGGAATGTAGCCCCCCTAGGAATCCACTGGCGTATTCATTTTAGAAAATAACTTCATGCTCCGGACCTTTTGCTTTGAACGAGTGACTGCTTCATGGCTGCCAGTAACTGGTCCTTGTAGTACCGCCCCAGGGTGATGGTGGTATTGTCGTCGAGCGTCACCTGTCCATATTCGAGGCTTTTGATATGTTCCTGGCTAACAATAAAGGACCGGTGGACGCGAATGAAACGATCTTTGGGCAATGCATCCATAACTTCCTCCATCGTCAGGTAGGCCATGAATTTTTGGGAGCCGCAATGAATGCTTACATAGTTCTGGGCCGCCTCGACATACAAAATCGAGCTGATCATAATTTTAAGCATCTTGCCCTTTACGTCGCTTTTTATGTAGAAATAAGACCTTGGCTCAGGCTCTCCCAGGCCCTTTTCCATGAGCTGCTTCTTAACTTTTCCGACCGCATTAAGAAACCTGGCATAGCTGATTGGTTTCAACAAATAGTCGGTGGCGTCTTTCTCAAAAGCCTGGACGGCATATTCGGGATAGGAAGTGGTAAAGATCACCCGGGTATAAAGCGATACCATACCGGCCAGTTCCATGCCGGACAGCTCGGGCATATCCACATCCAGGAAACTGAGCATAGGCGCGCACTCCGAGCTGAGTTCACTAAGCGCAACGAGCGGGTCAGTCGCCAGGCCAGCCAGCACAAGCCCCGGGGTCTTATCCACATAGGCTTTTAAAATCTCGAGCGAATGGTATTCGTCATCGACCAGGTAGCAGGAAATCGTCATAACGGTATTTTTAGATTCAGGTGAAAGCTCTCCGGCTGATCGGAAATCGTCAGTTCATACCGCGCGCCATAAGCATATTCAAGCCGCTTAATGGCATTTTCGATGCCGGTGCTTTTAATCCCGGGACCCGGGTTGCGCCTTTTCAGGTTCCAGGTCTCAAAGGTTAAATGGCAATCTTCCCCCGCTAGTAAGCTGATCCGGGCAGGATGATCCTTATTTTTCAGGCTGCCATGTTTGAAAACATTCTCGGCAAACGTGAGCAGGATGAGCGGGATGATCGTTAGCGGCTCCAGGTCGCCCCGGCAATCGAAGTCTATATACAGCGGGTAATCGAAGCGCAGGCGGTTTATTGCGATCAGCTTAGCAATTTGCTGCGCTTCGGCCTCGAGCGAAGCCCGCCCCCTGGCATCCGGATCGCTGAGCGAATACCTGAGCATCTCGGAAAGCGCGACAAGGCACTGGGCCGCTTCAGCGGAATGCTTGTATACCGCGTTATAAACAAAGTTCAGGGTATTAAACAGAAAATGCGGCCGGATCTGCTGCTGAAGATAGGCATACCTGATTTCCGCCAGGTTCCTTTCCATCTCGGCCTTGTCCCGCAATAGCAGAACCTGCTCGTTTTCCGCCCGGGCAATCTCCTGGCGATAGGCGAAGAGTCTGACGACGATAAAATAAACCGTGGAAAAGCCGATAAAGTAAAGCCCCCTCCAGGTATTGGTAAACACGTATCTGGAAATTTTGCGGACCTCCCCGGGGTATATGCGGAAGGATTCAACAAAATAGTCCACCAGGTATTTCAGAAGGAGATAGACCAGGATTTCCAGGATCAGAAAAAGCATTAGGCGCGTCAGCGAGCGGCGGTTCCGCTTATATGCCATCGGAAGGGTTACCTGAGCATGGAAATAAAACAGGCCGATATTTAAGCCGTAGAAAATAAAATTGCCGGAAATGCTTCCGAGATTCTGGGAGAAATAATACAGCAGCGTCATCTCGTAAAAAATAAAGACTGCCCAGGCCGCCGCATGAATAAAAACTGTCCTCATTTTCCTCCTAAGAAGAGCCCCATATTGTAATAATAATGTCATCTGCGGTCGTCTGTCTATAGTATAATGCTGTTGACGTAAAAGAGTTATGTTCTGTAACAAGTACTGATAATTTTCATATAAAATCAAGCACTATGAAAACTTTATCAGTCAAAAATCTTAAAAAAAGTACGCGGACCCTGTACAATTTCAAAGGGGCTCCGGCGTCTGGGGAACAGACGACCACCACCAGCGGAGGAACAGATCCGACCAATACGACGACCACGCTGCTGACCACAACACATTTGATGAACAAGCCTAATTAATACCATGGTGGCCTTTTAACCCAGGGTCAGCTTTTCTGGGCCACCCACAGTGGCCCAAATTTTATTTACCTTGCTAAAGTCAGAACTTAAAAAGCTTCAAGGGTTTGCCGATTTACTCAGTTCGGCAAATGGCCCGGGAAATGACCTTTCAGGGATTTCCCTGGAGAAGCTTAAAGTGCAGATCACCCTGGAAGCCGAGCGATTGACCGAAGTAATGACCAGAGCCATATTTTCCCTGGAAAAAGAAAAGGTAGTGGAACGCTATGTTCAGTATCATCAAAAAGGGATTATTGATCTTGCCGACCAGCTTCTGCCCCACTTTGCAAGCTACGAGGGTCTGCCAAATGCGGGGCAGGTCCGCCCGGTCATCCAACATTTCATTTCGACCTTGTTCAAACTGCTCAATTTTATTGAACGCTATTTTTCCAAATATTTCAGCCTGGACGAGAAGATACCGGACAGTTACCGCCAGTTATCCTCCGGCGAACTGTCCGCTCCGATCACGGCGGTCCTGAATCTGGCTGAGGCCCGCACCGGATCGGCCGCCCTGGTAAGCTGCCTCTATAGTTACCTTGCTCCATTCTGCACGCTTAGTTATCCGGAAAAATTGAATTACAGAAGCCTGATTTATCTGAAAGGTTTTACCGCCGAGCTGAAGCAGGTCCTGGATCTCCAGGAGATAAAGGACTGGGAACTGAAAATATGGAAGACGCTGATTTACCTCAACTTCAATCATCTGGCCTTTCTGACTTATTACCAGGACAAAATAAGCCTGGAGCTCCAGGACGCCGGCTCGGACGAGCATGTGGTACATACCCTGCAATATTACCTGTCACTGGTAAAAAGCCTTCAAACCAAACCAGGTTTCAGTTATGATCCTGCGTGGCCCAGCGTAAAAATCATGATGGAAACCTGGCTTACCGACCAGATCGCCATGTGCGGAATTCCTTCTTCAGCGCCTTTTGGCACCGCCCCAAAAACAAACGAATCTTCGGAAAAAATGTCGCTCAATGTTTCGGTGGCGCATCTTGCCTGTTTGATACGCCTACTTTTTGAAGAAAATTTTTTCACTACGGCAAGCCTGACCGATATCCTCAAATTCATATCAAAACATTACCGTTCCAAAAGGCAGGAATACATCTCTCAGGGCAGTTTGAGTAAGGAATATTATAGCATCAACCAGGTGACTGCTGCAATGGTCAGAGACCTATTGCATAGAATGATCGCCAGTATCAATAAGAATCACTTCCCGGTATGGCTTGCAATTTGTGTAACAGGTTTTGGCTGGTCAGTAGCTTAACCAGCTCGTTAAGCCAGCTGTAGGTGAAATCTTCTTTCTTCACAAGCACCTGGGGCGGCGTGCTGATAATCTCCGCCAGGCATTGATATCCCATCAGTTTGCAGCGCAGGTAAAAACTTTCCGTTACGGCGAGTTCTCTGATCGGCAATTCCAATACTTTATTTTCAGCGGCCATTTGATTAACTGTTTAAAGGCCAGCATTGTTGAACCTATGCTGACACACAAATATATAAAAATAAAATTCAATTTTACACCTCTAAAGGTGGACTTCGTAAGTGGTAAAATAAATCTTGCCATTTGATTTATTTTGTTCCATGATCAAAAATGGCAATGACCCAATTTCTGAAGATATTTTAAAGAAATTAGGTGCCAGGATCAAATCTTTGCGCAAGCAGAAAGGCTACACTAACTACGAAAAGTTCGCCAATGCGCATGATTTGGGCAGGTCCCAGTTTGGCAGGTACGAGAAAGGCTTAGACCTTAAGTTCACTTCCCTGGTTAAGGTAGTCAAAGCGTTCGATATGACCCTGGAGGAGTTCTTCGGCGAAGGATTCGACTGATCCCGGGGACATAATCCCTTCTGGTGCCGGACGGCATCATCCATCCTTAGGTTTTATTAAAAACCTGCGCTCCAATCCGCCCAAATCCATTTATTAAATATGACTGCAATATTTTGCGCGCTTACTATTTAACCGCGGTCCGCCGCGCCGCAGCGCGATTTCGCATTCGCCCTAACAGGTGATCGCACGATTTTATTTTTACCTGCGAAATATTTATTTTATTTTTAATAATTGTTTTCTATAATATGACGAAACAAGTTTATTATTAAAGCAATATACGGGTGCCGATCGCAGCGACCCCGTTACCATTCGATCCCTACGTAAAACATTGAAAACTATTGAATTACCTGAATCCGGCAGCAAAAGGACTGAATCGGATTTTTGTCTGACCGATCAAATTTCAGGGCGCTGATACCTATTGAATTAATGCTAATATGTACTGACATTAAAAAAACAGTATTACTTTTAGTCGTAAAATACAGGAAATGAATATCCTGAAATCAACCTTATATTTTTAATATGCCTTATTATACTTTTATCGACCTTACTGCCCACAGCGATCTGCCCCCGAGAGGGAAAAACCTTGCCTCCATTACCGGTAAGCTTTTCTTCGCGCTGATCGCCATCGCAGTAATGTTGATTTGCTCTGGACAGGCTATGGCGCAAACGGATGCCACGCTCAGCAACCTTACCATCAGCAGCGGAACGCTTACGCCCGGCTTTGCCAGCGGAACAACCAGCTATACGGCTAGCGTAAGCAATGCGACAACCAGCATTACGGTGACCCCAACTACAAACGATCCCAATGCCACAGTGAGTGTTAATGGCACGCCGGTTCCTTCCGGAAATGCTTCCGGGAATATAAACCTGAATCCAGGCTCGAATACGATCACCGTCGTGGGTACGGCCCAGGATGGTACCACTACCGATACCTATACGATCGTGGTGACCCGGGCAGCCCTATCGGCCGTAGCCACGCTCAGTAATCTTTCGATCAGCAGCGGAACGCTTACGCCCGGCTTTGCCAGCGGAACGACCAGCTATACAGCCAGCGTGGGCAACGCTACCACTACCCTGACCGTTACGCCGACAACGACCGATGGGGGTGCATCCGTTCAGGTTAACGGCGCAACCGTCACCAGCGGAAACGCTTCCGGACCAATCGCGCTGAACCCAGGCTCCAATACGATCACCGTGTTGGTTACTGCCCAGGATGGTACCACTACCGATACCTATACCATAACGGTAACGCGGGCGGCCCTATCGGCCGTAGCCACGCTCAGTAACCTTTCGATCAGCAGCGGCACGCTAACGCCCGGCTTTGCCAGCGGAACGACCAGCTATACAGCCAGCGTGGGCAACGCTACCACTACCCTGACTGTTACGCCGACAACGACCGATGGGGGTGCATCCGTTCAGGTTAACGGCGCAACCGTTACCAGCGGAAACGCTTCCGGACCAATCTCGCTGAGCCCAGGCTCTAATGCGATCACCGTCGTGGTTACCGCCCAGGATGGTAGCACTACCGATACCTATACCATAACGGTAACGCGGGCGGCGTTATCGGCAGTAGCCACGCTCAGCGATCTTACGATCTCGACCGGCACCCTGGCCCCAGCGTTCGCAAGCGGAACAACCGGCTATACGGCCGCCGTAGGCAGTGCCACAGCTTCCCTGACCGTCACGCCGACAACGACCGACGGCGCAGCATCTGTGACGGTGAACGGCGCAAATGTTACCAGCGGAAACGCTTCCGGACCAATCGCCCTGAATCCAGGCCCCAATACGATCACCACCGTCGTCACCGCCCAGGACGGCACGACCAAAGATACCTATACCATAACCGTTACCCGGGCAACCTCGGCCGTTGCCACGCTCAGTAACCTTTCGATCAGCAGCGGCGCGCTAACACCCGGCTTTGCCAGCGGAACAACAGGCTATACGGCCAGCGTGGGCAACGCCACGACTACCCTGACCGTTACGCCGACAACGACCGATGGGGGTGCATCCGTTCAGGTTAACGGCGCAACCGTTACCAGCGGAAACGCTTCCGGACCAATCGCCCTGAGCCCTGGCTCTAATACGATCACCGTCGTGGTTACCGCCCAGGATGGTACCACTACCGATACCTATACCATAACAGTAACGCGGGCAGCGTTATCGGCAGTAGCCACGCTCAGCGATCTTACGATCTCGACCGGCACCCTGGCCCCAGCGTTCGCAAGCGGAACAACCGGCTATACGGCCGCCGTAGGCAGTGCCACAGCTTCCCTGACCGTTACGCCGACAACGACCGATGCCGCAGCATCTGTGACGGTGAACGGCGCAAATGTTACCAGCGGAAACGCTTCCGGACCAATCGCCCTGAATCCAGGCCCCAATACGATCACCACCGTCGTTACCGCCCAGGACGGCACGACCAAAGATACCTATACCATAACCGTTACCCGGGCAACCTCGGCCGTTGCCACGCTCAGCGATCTGACGATCTCGACAGGCACCCTGGCGCCAGCGTTTGCCAGCGGAACAACGAGCTATACGGCCAGCGTAGGCAATGCCACGGCTTCCGTGACCATTACGCCGACAACAACCGATGCCGGAGCCACGGTAACGGTAAATGGCGCTGGCGTCACCAGCGGAAACGCATCCGGGGCAATCGCCCTCAGCACTGGCCCCAACACGATCACCACCGTCGTTACCGCGCAGGACGGCACGACCAAGGACACCTATATCATCACCGTAACCCGGGCGGGAGCGCTTTCAGCGGATGCCACGCTAGCGAACCTGACGATCAGTTCCGGTGTGTTGACGCCTCCTTTTTCCAGTGGAACAACCAATTATTCGGCCAGCGTTGCCAGCAGTACCGCCAGCATAACCGTTACGCCCACGGCTAACAACGCCGGCGCGACGATTGACGTCAATGGCAGCCCCGTCAGCTCAGGAACCGCGTCGGCGCCCATTTCCCTGGCAGTTGGACCCCAATACGATCACCATCGCGGTCACCGCCCAGAACGGCACCACAGTGGACACTTATACGATTACGGTAACGCGCCCGATATTGTCGACCGTAACCACGCTGAGTAACCTTACCATCAGCAGCGGCACGCTAACGCCAGCTTTTGCAAGCGGAACAACCGGTTATTCGGCCGCCGTTGCCAATACCATTACCAGCGTGACCGTTACGCCCACGACCGTAGATTTTAATGCCACTGTTGCGGTTAACGGGACCCCGGTTGCCAGCGGAGGCCCTTCACCTGCCCTGCCGCTGCTGGTTGGACCCAATGCGATTAATGTGGTGGTAACGGCTCAGGATGGTGTCACTGCAGAAACCTATACTATCATTGTCACCCGGGCGCCCTCCTCGGATGCCACATTATCTAATCTAACGATCAGTGCCGGGACGCTGACACCGGCTTTTGCCTCTGCAACGCTGGCTTATTCAGCAACGGTAAACGGCTCGGTGGCAACGATCACCGTAACACCCACCACCAATAATGGCACAGCAACGGTAAGGGTAAACGGCACCCTGGTTACTTCCGGCACGCCTTCCGCGCCGATCCCACTCGTTGTTGGACTCAATCCGATCACGGTCTCGGTAACGGCCCAGGATGGCACAACTATAGACACGTATACTATAGCCGTAACCCAGCTATCTTCGGATGCTACGCTTAGCAATCTGACCATTAGCGCAGGCACCTTAACGCCTGCCTTTGCCCCGCTGACAGTGAACTATACGGCAAGTGTACCGAATGCTACGGCAAGCATAACGGTAACACCCACAACAAATAATGCCGCTGCAACCGTCGCGGTTAACGGCGCCGCGGTAAATTCTGGCACGCCGTCGGCGCCCATCCCTCTGGTAGTAGGCAACAATACGATCACCACGGTGGTGACGGCTCAGGATGGAACACTGAAAACCTATACGATTACCGTTACCCGGGCTCCCTCAAACGTTGCGACGCTGGCTGGCCTGACCATTAGTTCAGGCACACTCGCTCCCGCATTTGCAACCGGAACCATCAGTTATACAGATGCTGTAGCCAATGCCGTAGCCAGCGTAACGGTGACACCGACCACCACGGATGCGACTGCCACCATTGCAGTCAATGGCGCAGCGGTCGCCTCAGGAGCTGCCTCAGCGCCTATCGCGCTCCTGGTCGGCCCCAATACGATCACTACCGTAGTTACTGCCCAGGACGGGACAACTAAGGTAACCTATACCATCATCGTAACCCGGGCGCCGTCTACCGATGCAACATTATCAAATCTCAGCATTAGTGCCGGCACACTGGCGCCGGCCTTTGCACCAGCCACCACCGGTTATACCGCCAGCGTACCCAACACGGCAGCCAGCATAACGGTGACCCCCACGACGAATAATGCGGGCGCCACGGTAAGTGTAAATGGGGTGCCCGCTATTTCAGGCGCAGCCTCGGCACCGATCGCGCTCCTGGTCGGACCAAACACGATCACTACCCTGGTTACAGCTCAGGACGGCATAACAACCATCGCTTATACCATTGTGGTAACCCGGGCACCATCAACCGATGCGACACTATCGAATCTGGCGATCAGTTCTGGGACCCTGACCCCTGCTTTTGCTCCGGCCACGACCGGCTATACCGCCAGCGTACCCAGCACGGTAGCAAGCATAACCCTGACGCCCACTACAAGCAACGCGGGCGCCACCGTGAGTGTAAATGGGGTGCCCGTTATTTCAGGCGCAGCCTCGGCACCGATCGCGCTCGTGGCCGGACCAAACACGATCACGACCGTAGTTACTGCCCAGGACGGTATTACCACCATCACCTATACGCTGGTCGTAACCCGGGCGCCGTCCACCGATGCGACACTGTCGAACCTGGCGATCAGCAGCGGCACCCTGACCCCCGTCTTTACACCGGCCACCACCAGTTACACTGCCAGCGTACCCAGCACGGTAGCCAGCATAACGGTGACGCCAACGACCAATAATGCCGGCGCCACCGTGAGCGTCAACGGCGTAGCTGTAATTTCCGGGGCCGCCTCGGCGCCCATCGCACTCCTGGTCGGACCAAACACGATCACTACCCTGGTTACCGCACAGGACGGCATAACAACCAGCACGTATACCATCGTAATAACCCGGGGACCATCTACCGATGCGACACTGTCGAATCTGGCCATCAGCAGCGGAACCCTGACCCCGGCCTTTGCGCCGCTGGTCACCAGCTATACCGCCGGCGTAGCAAACACGGTGGCCAGCATCACGGTAACACCCACCACCAGCGATGCCGGCGCTACGGTGAGCGTAAATGGCACAGCCGTGCCTTCTGGCACTGCCTCGGCGCCCATTGCGCTGATCGTTGGAACCAATATCATTACCACGGTGGTCACTGCCCAGGATGGCCTGACCAAAAGCACGTATACCATTACCGTGACCCGGGCCCCATCTGCTGCGGCGACACTGGCGAACCTGACCATAAGCAGCGGCACGCTCACGCCTGCCTTTGCAGCACTGACAACAAGCTATGCGGCCGCCGTAGCCAATGCCGTAGCCAGCATTACGGTAACACCGACTACCGCCGATGTTAGTGCCACAGTAACAGTTAACGGCCTGCCGGTTCTATCCGGAACGCCATCCGCGCCAGTGGCCCTGGTCGCCGGTCCAAACACCATTACGGTTCTGGTGACCGCGCAGGACGGCGTTACCACAGCAAGCTATACGATAGTCGTTACGCGCGCTGCATCAGCCATTGCAACCCTGTCGAACCTGACGATCAGTTCGGGTACGCTTACGCCGGCCTTTGCAAGCGGCACAACGAGCTATTCAGCCACCGTAGCCAACACCGTGGCTAGCCTGACGGTAACGCCTACGACCAGCGATGCAAATGCGACCGTGACGGTGAACGGCAACCCGGTTTCTTCAGGGACGCCATCGGCGCCGCTGCCGCTTGTGGTAGGAACCAATACGATCACGCTGGTAGTCACTGCCCAGGACGGCAGCACTGCGAGCTACACCCTGACGGTAACACGGGCACTGTCGCCCGTAGCCACGTTAAGCAACCTCGTGCTAAGCTCGGGACCGCTACTGCCGGCCTTCGCCAGCGGCACGATAAGCTATTCTGCCAGCGTGCCTAACGCGACAACAAATGTTACCCTAACGCCAACCGTTACGGACCCTAACGCAACAGTAACGGTTAACGGCCTAGCAGTAAGTTCGGGCACTCCCTCAGCTGCGATCACTTTGCAGGTGGGCACCAACATAATCACCACCGTGGTAACGGCGCAGGACGGAACGAAAGGAACTTACACGATTACGCTTTCCAGGACACCCTCAGCTTCTGCCTCGCTGGCTGATTTAACGATCAGCTCCGGCACATTAAGCCCGGCTTTCGCCAGTGGCACGACCAGTTACGGCGCCAGCGTAAGCACCACCACGACCAGCATTACGGTAACACCGACGGCCAGCAGCCCGACTTCGACCATAACCGTGAACGGAGCTGCAGTTGCTGATGGCACCCCTTCCGGCACTATCCCGCTTTCACTGGGTCCCAACACCGTCACGGTGGTTGTAACGGCCCAGGACGGGATCACAAAAGGCACTTATACGGTCACCGTTACCCGCTTGCCATCCGCGATTGCCACGCTATCGAACCTGGTCACCAGCAGCGGATCATTGAACCCGCCTTTTGCCAGCGCCCTGACCAGCTATTCGGTGGGGGTAAGTAATACCACAGCCAGCCTGACGGTAACACCCACCACGACAGATCCTGTGGCCACGGTGACGGTTAATGGCGCTCCCCTGGCTTCGGGAACAGCCTCCGCACCTATCGCCCTTGCCATCGGCACCAATACGATCACCATAGTGGTAACCGCACAGGATGGCCTTACCACAGCCACATATACCCTGACAGTAAGCCGGGCGCCTTCCAGTGCTGCGACCCTGTCGAACCTGACGATCAGCAGCGGCTCACTGGTACCCGGCTTTGCTGCAGGCACTACCAGTTATACAGCTGCCGTAAGCAATGCTACGACCAGCGTTACCCTGACACCAACGACGGCAGATCCCAGCGCAACGGTGACGGTCAACGGCACCCCGGTTAGCTCGGCAAGCGCTTCCGCGCCAATCGCGCTGAACATTGGATCTAACGTTATTACTACCGTGGTAACCGCGCAGGATGGCGTAACCAAGGGCACTTATACCGTGACCGTCACCCGTGCGGCTTCGGCAGTGGCCACACTGAGCAATCTGACGCTGAGTTCCGGCTCACTTGCGCCAAACTTTGCTTCCAGCGTCACCAGCTATGCCGCCAGTGTAACTAATGCAACGGCCAGTATCACCCTTACCCCGACGCTCACCGATCCAAGCTCAACAGTGACCGTCAACGGCACGCCTGTTGCAAGCGGCAGCGCATCCGGCCAGATTCCCCTGGTTGTCGGGCCAAATACCATTGTCATTATTGTAACCGCCCAGGACGGCATTACGAAAAATACCTACACGGTAACCGTATCGCGGGCTCCTTTATCGGCGGTAACGCTAACCAACCTGACGATCAGCACCGGTTCACTCGCTCCGGCTTTCAACAGCAATATATTCAGCTATGCATCCGCGGTTGGCAATGCCACGACCAGTGTAACGGTCACGCCCACGACGAGCGACGCCAGTACCATCATTACCGTAAATGGCGTCCCCGTTGGATCCGGCACCGCATCAGGACCAATCCCATTGCAGATAGGATCGAATCTGATCACGGTGGTACTAAAGGGACAGGGCGGAGTGACCACGACCTATACGATCGACGTGGCCCGGGGCGAATCAAGCAATGCCTTGTTATCCAACCTGGTATTGAGCAATGGCGCCCTGTCACCGGCCTTTGACAGCAATACTTTCAGCTATTCATCGTCGCTGGATGCCAGTGTCAGCGAAATCACCGTGACACCAACGGCGGCTGACCCAGCGGCCACCATAAAAGTCAACGGGGTGACTGTAGTCAGTGGCCAGCCAAGCGGCCCCATCAGCGTACTTTTGCCCGACAACACCATAACGATCGAAGTGACAGCCGCAGACAATAGTACCACCGATACCTATACCGTCGAAATACATAAAGCTGCGCCCCAGAATAACGTTATTGCCAATAACATTCTAACGCCGAATGGCGATGGGAAAAATGATACCTGGCTGATTAAGGATATCCAGCTGTTTCCGAACAATACGGTAACGGTATATGATCGCAGCGGCAGAATAGTGTACACCAAGAAAGGATATGCCAATGAATGGGATGGCAGTTTTAACGGTGCCCCTTTACAGGAGGACACCTATTATTACCTGATCGACCTGGGATCGGGCAATAGCAAAATCAAGGGTTTTATCACCGTCGTTAGAAGGAGATAGGGCGATAAATTTTTTTAAATGAATAAAAATATACTTCCACATGTTATTTTATAATAAAAGCAGGACAGGTTCCCAAAAATCACTGAAGCAAGCCTTAGCAATCGGTGCGGTGATCATGCTGCTGGCTGCGACTAACGTGCATGCTCAGCTAACCAGCATGCAGTCCGCCTTTTTCCAAAACCAGTACCTGGTCAACCCGGCCATGGCGGGTCTGGAAAACCAGCTTAACCTGAATCTTGATTACCGCCAGCAGTGGATAAATGTTCCGGGCGCTCCCAGGCTTGCAACCTTTACGGCGGACTATAACTCGGGCAATAAGGTTGGACTGGGACTGAATATCTATAATGATCAGGCCGGACTTATCGACAGAACAAGGGTCATGGCCACCTACGCCTATCACATCATCATCAGTGACAAGGCTGATTTTGTCACCAACGAGAAACCAAGGCTGAATTTCGGGCTGTCGCTCGGGTTAAATGATGCCTATATTAATTATAATGATGTGGTGGGTGATCCGTCCGATCCGGACCTTGCGCAGTTCAACCGTCAGAACCTGTATGTGGACGGTGACCTCGGGGTGTCTTATACCAGCAGCAAATGGAACGCACAATTTTCCCTGCCTAACCTTAAAAAGATCTTTTTTAAAAGCGCCGTTGAAGACATCAACGTTGAAGGTTCGACCTTTTACTCCGCACTGAGCTACCGCATACAGCTGTCAGAATCGTTTAAAAACAGCGTGCTCCATATTGAGCCTAAGATCGCCTACCGCGGTGTAAGCGGATTTAATAACATTGCTGATATCGGATTTAACTTTTACCGTACAACCTTTGAAAACACTTCCAAACTTAACCTGACGATAATGTATCATACCGATAACAGTTTTACAACCGGAGTGGGTTACGACATTAACAACTTTGGCGTATTATTCTGCTATTCGGCCAATACCGGCCCGCTGAGTACTTATGCCAATAACACCTTCGAGCTGGGCATCAACCTGAGATTCAAAAAAAAGGAATTATAAGCTGACCAGGGTGGTATAGCAGCGCTCGCCAAGGGTAAAGTCGCCCTGGCCGTTATTTACGCGGATAGTTTTTACTTCACTGGCGGCCCGATCCTTATCGGTCACAAACATCCTGAATCCTTTCAGGCCCAAAGGAAGACCTTTTAGGTGCACCACGCGCGCTGCGCCGTTATTGACCAGGTGAATGCTGTACCTGTGTTTTGCCTTATCTCCCAGCGCTGCACAGGATATTTCGGCCTTGTCACAAGCGATGGGCATGTGCTGCAGTCCTTCAGGCGTCATGGCTAACTGCTTGAGGTTCCAGAAACGTTGCGTCGGCTCCAGAGGGCCGCTTTCGCCAAAGATGCCACCGCCTTTGAGCGGAGAATAGTCGGCCGTGAGCTGCCACTGCAGAATAGACAACGGCTGGCAGATGGCCAAAAGACGCACATACAAGTTAATCTCTTCCAAGGCATATGATGGATCCTGGAAATAAGCCGGATAGGACCATGCCGCGGCGTCGATGCTGCCTTCGCCAACAATCAGTGGCAAGCCCGTTTTGAGCGCTGCATCGGCCCATTTCTCCAGCGTGGGTATATCCCAGCCCCGCCAGGAGTGAAACGAGATCATCCCGATATAAGGGCGTGCCTGGGGATCATTCATGGCAGGATAAATGAACCGGTAGGTTGTGGCATCCGAGTTGTCACCCAGCAATAGCTTGGTTTTTAAACCTGCCGAAGCGAACGCGGCGCCCAGGCCCCGGATCAGCTCAGCGTGCTCCTGGGGCGTCTGACGGACATTGATGCCCAGATCAGACTCATTAAAGGAGAACTGCTGCGCCTCGACGCCATAATATTTTTTCAGGTAAACCAGGTAGGAAGTGATGGATTGGTAGATCTGGGGCATATTTGTCCGGTTAAGCGGATTGCCCCAGATTCCCTGGGGCGTCGGCCCGAAATTCAGCTTGCCTTCAGCAGCCCAGGCCGGTGGAAACCAGGCCGTAAGGACGAGGGGAATGTTCATCCGGCTGAGCCTGGCAGCCATTTCCATGGCCTTGCGCACACGGACATCCTGCTTAGCGGTATCCAGCGAGGCCGGATCGGCGGAAAGCTCCGGCTGCCAGCTGCTCCAGGGCATCTCTACCCTGCCCCAGGCCACTCTCAGATTTTGAAGGCAATAGTCAATAACCTGTGGATCCTGCGGGTTCTGGATACGAAAATTCCCTCCAAGACCGGCAAACGGCCGTCCCAGGATGTCTGCATCCAGCTTTAAAGTGGCTGGCGACTCATCAATGGGGCCGGAAACCTGTATCCGGTAAGATCTGGTGTACACCTGACCCTTAACGAGCCTGCCGGAGCAGATCGGCAGATAATACCTAATGAACTTTTTCTGGCGGTCAGCCCGGGCCAAAACCGTTCTGGCCGAATCCTGCCGGATATCGATCTGGCGCCCGGAAGCAGCGATCGTGATCCTGGCAGCTGCAGCCTGGAAGTAAATACTGTCAGTGGTCGTATGCGCATGATCGAAAGACCGCACCTTACCGTCCAGGCGCACAACGCCGCTGCCGAACGTTGCCTCCGGAACAGAAACATTCAGATAAACGCCATTAACGGTGGTATCCTGCCCTGCGGCACAACTCAGGCTGATCACGACCGTCCCGCTACCGGCATCTTTTGCCGTTTCAGTGAACTCGAGTGCTCCTATCCAGGTATTTACTGTTGCCTGGCCTTCTGCGCGCGTATACTTGGGTTTCTGCTTCTCTTTGGCCGTAAAACTGATCTTTTTCCAGTCCTGCCCCACAACGACCAGGCGGGTATTAAAGTCCATCAGCTGCCCTTTAATGCGTATGCCCTCCAGGTTGCCCCATGGCTTAAATTCAGCCTGGCCAAAAACGAATTTTGCCGGCAGGAAAGCAATCAAAACGATAAGTACTATTTTAAGGGAAGGATGCAGCTGATTTTTCATATTTCAATGGTAGCGCTAATTTACAAATAACAATGATTCTATCGCGATCAGCTGCTGGTTTGATACCAATATTCCCCTGGGTATTGGATACCTAAACAATTAGTTTTATATTAGCTTAACCAATCATCCGTTACCGACTATGATCAGAAACTACCTCAAAACTGCATTCCGCAGCCTGCGGAAAAATAAGGGATTTACTTTTTTGAATATTTTCGGACTGGCACTGGGCCTGGCCATATGCCTTTTGATCGTATTTTATGTAAAAGACGAGCTGAGTTTCGACCGCTACAATACCCAGTCCGGCAGAATCGTCCGTGTGAATACCGAATTCAAATACCATGGCCTGGTTTCTTCCTACGCCAGCGCGCCCGCTCCCTTAGCGGCCACGCTGATGGCTTCCTTCCCGGAGGTAGAAAAAGCGGTGCGTCTGACTCCTGCGCTAAATTTACGTTTTAAAAAAGGCAATGAAAGCCTCGCCGAAAACAGGACCTTTTATGCAGATCCGGGGATTTTCGATGTTTTCACCTTACCGATGCTAAGCGGTAATCCCAAAACCGCCCTTACGGAGCCTGGTTCAATGGTAATTTCTGAATCGATCGCCAAAAAGTACTTTAACCGCAGCAGTGTCGTAGGCCAAACGATGACGCTGAGTGATGACAGCTCGGCGCATAAAATTGTTGGCGTGATGCGTGACATGCCGGCCCAGTCCCATTTCAGGGCTGATTTTTTTATCGCCATGAACCCGGTTCAGAACAATAACTGGAACAGCATCAGTTCACTGCATACCTACGTGCTGCTTCGGCCTGGCACAAATTATAAAAGCCTGGAGGCCCAAACCGCAGTCCTGATCAAAAAGAAGCTGGCTGCCGCTTTTGATTATACCCAATTTGAAGCAAAAGGGAATTACCTGCGGCTCAGCATGATCCCCTTAACGGACATCCATCTGCGTTCTAACAGGATGGGTGAATTCGGCCCGAACGGCAATATCGATTACATCTATATCTTTTCAGCGATCGCTGGGTTCATCCTGCTGCTTGCCTGCATTAATTTCACCAACCTTTCAACAGCACGTTTCGCTGGCCGGGCGCGCGAGGTTGGCGTGCGCAAAGTGCTGGGCTCCGGCCGCAAACACCTGATTTTCCAGTTTCTCTCAGAATCGGTCATGGTAACTTTGGCAGCGGTCGCGATCGCTGCAGCCGGTGCCTGGATATTACTACCATTATTCAACCAGTTATCAGGTAAGGATCTGGCCATAACGGGGCAAACGCTAAAGTGGTTGCTGCCATCGCTGCTGATCCTGGCGCTGGCTGTCGGCATTCTGGCTGGCTCATACCCTGCTTTTTTTCTTTCCGCCTTTGAGCCAGTACATGTGCTAAAAGGCAGTTTATCGACCGGATTTAAAAGCAGCATACTCAGAAATTTTCTGGTCATACTGCAATTTTCCATTGCGATATTTCTGATCATTGGTACGCTGGTGATCTATAGCCAGCTCGCATTCATACAAAATAAAGATCTTGGCTTTAACCGCAACCAGGTTCTTATTGTTAAAAATGCCCAGGCTTTACGCGATCCGCAGACGCTTAAACGCGAGATCAAACAATTGCCGGGTGTACTTGATGCGACCCTGACAAGCTTTTTACCGACCGGCGGAGTGCTCAGATTCCCCAATTTTTTCAGCGCGTCCACCGGTAAAAATCTGCAGGCAGAATGCTGGACCGTGGATGAAGATTATCTGAATACCATGGGCATGACACTGAGCGCCGGCAGAAATTTCTCCAGACAGCTGCCAACAGATTCCTCTGCCTTTGTCGTGAACGAAGCTGCCGCCAGATTATTTGCTTATAAAGATGACCCCAACGAAAAAATCAAATACGCAGGCAAAGACTTTCACATCATCGGGGTAGTGAAAGACTTCAATTTTAATTCATTGAGGGAAAATATCACGCCAGTGGTCATGATCCTGCGCCCTGACTGGATGGCCTCGCTCAGCATTAAAATACAGGCTGATCATCTGGCCGGAACGATGACTGCCATACAAAGAACATGGAAACAACTTGCTCCTAACGAGCATTTTGAATATTCGTTCATGGATGAGGACTTTGATGCCATTTACCGCAGCGAGACGCGCATGGGCAAGCTTTTTATTATCTTTACCACGCTCGCTATCGCGATTGCCTGCCTGGGCCTGTTTGGCCTGGCTGCCTATGCCGCCGAACAGCGCACCCGCGAGATCGGCATCCGCAAAGTTCTGGGCGCCAGTGTAACGACCATTACGGCCATGCTTTCCATGGATTTTATAAGACTTGTTATCCTGGCCATACTGATCGCTACGCCGCTCAGCTGGTGGGCAATGACCAAATGGCTCGAAGGATTTGCCTATCACCAGAACATTCCCTGGTGGATGATGGCTTATGCAGCGTTGGGATCGGTACTTATTGCACTGGTCACGATCAGTTTTCAGTCCATTAAAGCGGCCATTCAAAACCCGGTGGAAAGCCTAAGGAGCGCGTGATTCTGCGCCGGCTATCCGGAATTGGTTTGCTATTCGGTTTAACTTTATTTAACAAATACCTTGAAAATCAATGCATAGCTTAGCGTAATTCTAATTCTAATCAGTATGATCAGAAATTATGTCAAAACCGCATTTCGCAGCCTGAAAAAAAATAAAGGATTTACCTTTCTGAATGTTTTTGGTCTGGCTTTGGGCCTGGCCATTTGCCTGCTGATCGTATTTTATGTAGCCGATGAGTTGAGCTACGACCGTTATAATACCAAAGCCGATCGTATTTACCGGATCAATGCGGATATAAAATATGGAGGTAACAGCAGTTCCTATGCAGTTACCCCGCCACCCTTGGCTGCAGCTTTGAAAAGCAGTTTCGCAGAAGTCGAGGAATCAGCCAGGCTGATACAGGCCTCTAATATTCAGTTCAAAAAGGGAAGCGAAAATCTGCAGGAAAATAAATCAGTTTATGCCGATGGGAGCATTTTTAACATTTTCACGCTGCCCATGCTCGAAGGTGATCCGGCAACTGCCCTGAAAAACCCAAAATCAATAGTGATCAGTGAGCGGGCGGCAAAAAAATATTTTGGTAGAACGGATGTCATTGGGCAATACCTCACCCTGGTTAACGGGAATGTTAATTATAAAATCACCGGCGTGATCCGCGACATACCCGGGCAATCGCATTTTAGTTTTGATTATTTCCTGTCCCGGTCTACCCAGGACCTCAGGAGTGATACCAACTGGAATAGTTTCGCTTTTAACAGCTATGTTTTACTGAAAAAGGGTAGCAGTCAACAAGCATTTGAAGCAAAACTTAATGCCCTGGTAAGGCATCATTTTGGCCTGGAGAACTATGCGCGGCTTGAAAAAGGCGGAAATTACATCCGGCTGAACTTAACACCGCTTACTGATATTCATCTGAAATCAAACCGGCAATATGAGCTGGGCGCCAACAGCAGCATTACCTATGTCTATATTTTTTCGGCCATCGCCTGCTTTATCTTGCTGATCGCCTGCATCAATTTCATGAACCTTTCGACAGCACGTTCGGCTAATCGTGCCCGTGAGGTGGGCGTACGTAAAATATTGGGTTCCTCACGCAGGGGCCTGGTGGTACAATTTATGGCCGAATCATTGTTGACAACGCTATTTGCTACCATAATTGCCCTACTAGCGGCATGGGCCCTAATGCCTTTATTCAATCAAATGTCGGGTAAGGAATTAACCATTTCCGCACAAACGTTTGGCCAGCTTTTACCATCTTTGATGGTAATAATCATCCTGGTAGGCGTACTAGCCGGCTCCTATCCTGCCTTTTACCTTTCAGGATTTCAACCGATCAACGTATTAAAGGGGAAATTAGCAGCTGGCTTTAAGGGAAGCAGTTTCCGGAATGTTTTAGTTGTAATACAATTTTCGATTTCCATTTTCCTGGTGATCGGCACACTGGCGATCTACAACCAGTTAAACTACATACAGCATAAAGATCTGGGTTTTGACCGCAATCGGGTACTGGTAATAAAAAATGTTCAGGTGCTGGCCAGCGCCAAAACATTTAAACAGGAAATAAAACAAATACCAGGCATTCAAAATGCCTCACTCAGCGGATTTCTGCCAACGGGCAGCCTTAGAGCGCCCAATAATGTGTTCAAAGACAGAGCCGCCTCGGGTAAAAATGCCCTCTTTACGGAGATATGGCCTGTCGATGCCGATTACCTCGGCACGATGGGGATGAGTATTGCCAAGGGCAGAAACTTTTCTGAGCAGCTTGCATCTGATTCATTGGGGGTCATCGTCAATGAAACGGCAGCAAGTATGCTTGGCTATTCCCGAGATCCGCTGGAAAAGAAATTGTATAGTCCGGAAGATCAGGCGGGGAAAACGGTAATGAAGGAATACCACATCATAGGCGTGTTGAAGGATTTTAATTTCAGCTCCTTACGGGATAACATCACACCGGTAATCATGACACTGGCTTCGGACAACGGCGCCCTGAGCGTTAAAATAAACGCAAAAGACATTGGGCCCTTGGAATCAAAAATCGAGAAGGAATGGAAAAAATTATCTCCCAACCAACATTTTGAATATTCCTTTATGGATGAGGATTTTGATGCGGCCTATAGTACCGAACAGCGCACCGGCAAAATATTCCTTTCGTTTACCGTCCTGGCGCTGGTAATCGCCTGCCTTGGTTTATTCGGCCTTGCCGCTTATGCCGCCGAGCAGCGTGTCCGCGAAATTGGTATTCGCAAAGTATTGGGCGCCGATGTATCCACATTGGTAACCCTGCTTTCCAGAGATTTTGTCAGACTGGTTATCCTGGCCATATTCATTGCCACGCCGCTGGCCTGGTGGGCGGTCAGCCGGTGGCTGCAGGGTTTTGCCTACCGGCAAAATATCCCCTGGTGGATGATGGCATCAGCCATTGCAGGAGCCCTGGCGATCGCTTTCCTCACCGTCAGTTTTCAGGCCGTTAAAGCGGCCCTTGCAAACCCGGTGGAAAGCCTGAGAAGCGAGTAAGCTTACACGCCGACCTTCTGGGGAAACTCCGTATCCTGGAGCATCTGTATAAACAGCTCGATCTTTACCGGTTTGGGAATATAGTTATTCATACCGGCTTTGAGGCATTCTTCCCGGTCCTCTACCATGGCGTTTGCGGTCATGGCAATGACAACGGGCTGCCTGGCGTAATTTTCCCTGATATAGCGCGTACATTCCAGGCCATCCATTTCGGGCATTTGTACATCCATCAGGATCAGCTCATAGAATTTCTTATCGAGCATCCCGATAACTTCCCGCCCGGTGGTGGCAAGCTCGGGTGCGTAGCCCAGCTTCTCAAGTACTTTCAGGATCATTTTCTGGTTGATCGGGTTGTCTTCGGCAACCAGGATTTCAAGCGGCTTGTTTCGTGCAAATTCTTTGCTCAGTTTGCCCTGCGATTCCTGTTTGCCATCAGCGGCGCCTTCCTGCTGAAATTGATTTAGAATCATCTTTTCCAGATAAAATGGCTTTACGGGTTTGGTTAACACGGCTGCAAACAAGCCGGGATGTTTTTTCTTGCTTTCGTCACCCATCGAGCTTAGCAGAATGATGGGCATCTGAGGCCTTCTTTGCTTGATCAGTCTGGCAAACTCCACACCGTTCATACCCGGCATTTGCATATCGGTGATCACCATATCAATACCCGCATTCGTTTCCAGCAAATACAACGCTTCGGGCCCCTCCGTTGCCAGGACGGTCACCACCTGGCGCTGTTTCAATTGCAGCTGCAGGATGCGTAAATTGGTAAGGTTATCGTCCACGATCAATACTTTGCGGCCCTTAAGCGGTTCAGCGTCGGCCGGCAGGGCAACCTGCTTTTGATTCTCACTGACCTGACAGGTAATGGTAAAGCCAAAGGTGGTTCCTTTGCCGGGCTGACTTTTTACTGTAATCTGACCGCCCATCATCGAAACCAGCCGCCTACAGATGGCCAGGCCCAGACCCGAACCACCATACTTGCGCGTGGTGGATGAATCTACCTGTGAGAATGCGTCAAAAAGCTCGGGCAACTTGTTCTGGGGAATGCCGATACCGGTGTCTTTTACCTGGAATCCGATCTCGACCCGGTTAGCCTCCAGCGCCCGGATCTTGCTTACGCCCAGGTAGATCTCGCCGCGGTGGGTGAATTTCATCGCATTGCCCAGCAAATTGATCAGTACCTGCCTCAGGCGCATGCCGTCGCCATATAAATGCAGCGGCAGGTCGGGTTCCATGTAATAGATCAGATCCAGGTGCGATTCAGCCGCTTTGCCAGAGAACAGGTCCATGACCTCCTCGACACATTTGCGTAAATCGAAATCATGGGCATCCAGCTCCATTTTATCCGATTCTATCTTGGAGAAATCCAGAATATCGTTGATCACATTTAAGAGCGCTTCGCCGCTATGCAGAATAGTCTGCGAGTATTCGCGCTGTTCGTGGTTAAGATCCGTTTCGTTCAGCAGCATGGCCATTCCCAGCACACCGTTCATCGGCGTACGTATTTCATGACTCATGGTAGCTAAAAACACACTCTTTGCCTGATTGGCCTTTTCCGCTTCCTGGCGTGACCGGCGCTCATCAATGGTTGCCTGCGCCAGCAGCTCGGTGCGTTCCAGCACCAGTTTCTCCAGGCGCAGCTTCTGCAATTTGATCTTGCGTATCCGGTATTTGAATAGTCCGTAGATCGCCCCGGCTATGGCTGCCAGAAACAGGGCGGCAAACCACCAGGTCTGCCAGAAGGGCGGCACAATGGTAATTTCCAGACATGTGGTAACCGGGGACCAAATGCCAGCGCTACTCTGGTATTTGACCATGAACCGATAGCTGCCCGGAGGAAGATTGGTATAAGATGCACTATTGCGCCTGCCGGCGTTAATCCATTCCGGATCAAAGCCCTCCAGGCGGTAGGCGTACTGCTTTTTATCTGCAGAACCGAAATCCATTGAGGCAAATTCCAGGGTCACTACGGATTGCTTATAGGACAGGGTAATTGCGCGCGTATCGGAGATATCGCCCTTCAGCGGCGAAGGGTCCCGGCTATTTTTAGCGATGGCCAGCTGCTTATTGAGCACCTCGATATTGGTGATCACCACTGGCGATAATGCGACCGGGTTGAGTATCTGCTCAGGGTAAAAGGCGTTAAACCCGTTTATGCCACCGAAATACATTCTGCCGTCGGAAGCCCTGAGTGCGGCATGCGGCTTAAATTCATCCCCCTGCACACCATCTTCCTGGGTATAATTGCGAAACTTGCGCGCCAGGGGATCCAGCATGGCCAGGCCATTGTTGGTACTAACCCAAAGATTGCCCCTGCGATCTTCGCGTGCCGAGTAAGTAATATCGCTTGGAAGCCCGTCCTTCTTGGTAAATACCGTGAAGCGGCCCGTGCTCGGATCAAACCGGTCAAGTCCTGCAAGCGTGGTCAGCCAGAAATCACCTTTGCTGTCTTCGAATATATCGGTTACCCCGTTGTTGCTCAGGCTATTTTTATGTTCATTATGCCGGAAATGGGTAAAGCTGCCCGACGTCCGGTCCATCAGGTCTAGTCCGCCATCGGAAGTGCCTATCCACAAACCGCCCTTTTTATCTTCATACAGCGCATAAACATAATTGCTGGTGATGCTTGCCGGATCCTTCGGATCCATCTGATAATATTTGATGGTACCCCTTACCGGATCATAGCAATTCAAGCCTCCGCCAAAAACACTGATCCATAGTTTTTTATCGCGGGTCTCGAGCAGGTTATATACATGATTGCCGTTAAGGCGGTGTGAACCTTTTTCGTCTTTATTAAAATAACTGCATTTGCCGGTTTGGGGATCCATTACCGTCACCCCGCCGCCCCATGTACCGATCCAAAGATTGCCTCCAGATACCTGGGTAACTGCCAGCACATAATTGCCGGAAATTCCGCCTTTGCCCCCTGCTCCCTGTTTAAAATGAGTAAACGATCCTGTATGGGGATCCAGCTTATTGAGTCCTCCCCCGTCTGTCCCGACCCAGATATTTTTATTCCTGTCTTCACACAGGGAAAGTACGAAGTTGTTGGATAAGCTTGACGGAAGCGAATTATGGCGATACAGAGGGAAGCTCGAAGCCGTTTTCTTGAACAGGTTCACCCCGCCGCTGAAAGAGCCCAGCCACATATTGCCCAGCCTGTCACGGCAAATGGAATAAATGGTATTTCCGTCCACACTGTTGTCATCAATCTCGTCGTGCTCGTAGTTATAAAATATTTGCTTTCGGGTGTCGAACAGGCTTAGTCCCCCGTTTTCCGAACCTACCCACAGATTTCCGGATGCATCTTTGCACAAACTGTAAATGGTATTGGTGGAGATGCTGCCCGCAGCATGTTCTTCATGCTTGAAACGCCTGGCCTGCCCTTCCTTTATGTTAAACAGGAATAAACCATCATCCTGCGTTCCGACCCAGAGTTGATCCCCATTATTCTCAGTAATGCTGATGATATTGCCGCCCAGCCCGAGATGATTCACCGGATCGGAAAAAGGGAATTTCAGGAAAGTATTGTCCTTGGGATTATAAAGGTTCAGACCTCCGGTTGAAGTGCCCGCCCAAAGCCTGTTTTGGCTGTCACGGTATATGGTTCTGATATTATTGTCGCTGATCGATCCTTTTGAGCGCTCGGAATGAACATGATGGGTGAATACGCCGCTGGTCAGGTCCATCTGGTCCAGGCCGCCATTCTGGGTTGCGACCCACAACTTGCCCTTTGCGTCGAATGCCAGGCGGTTAAGAATATTGTTTGACAGGCTGCCGGGTTTTTTATCATCATGCCCGTAACGCACAAATATACCTTTGCTGCGCACGTAGCAGTTCAGCCCGTTGGCCGTTGCCACCCAGATATTACCATCGCGATCTTCTGCCAGATCATTGATCATATTATTGCTCAGACTGCCTGGATCGTTCTGATCATAACGGTAAGTAATGAATTTATAACCGTCATACCGGTTCAGTCCATTGCGGCATCCGATCCACATGAAACCGCGGCTGTCCTGGATGATACAGTTGACATTGATCTGCGATAATCCTTCCCGGGTACCGAAATGTTCAAATTTTAAGTTGGGTTTCTGGGCAATAGCAAATAGTGGTAACCAGGCTGACAGGATAGCGATATGCAGGATACATACGCGCATTATTGGGGGTATTTTAACCATTCAATAGCAGTTCAATCAGTTCTAATTTTGCCGCAGAGCAAAGCATTTATCTTAATGATCCTTTTACGAAAAAGTGCCCCGAAGGTTATGCCAAAAATCGTATTTAATTTAACTCAGCATAAAAAAAAGGAGGCTGAATTAAATAAACTACTGATAAATTAGCACTTATGAACGCCATCGTTATAACCCAGCCCGGCCCGCCGGAGGTATTACAGCCAGACCAAAGGCCACAGCCAGCCATTACCGCAGACCAGGTACTCATTAAGGTAGCAGCGGCTGGCATCAATCGTCCGGATGTTTTTCAGCGTAAAGGCAATTATCCCGCCCCACAGGGAGCCCCCCAGGATATTCCCGGGCTGGAAGTTGCAGGAACCATAACCGCCGTGGGGGCGGCCGTCAGCCGCTGGAAAGTGGGAGACCTGGTCTGCGCCCTGGTCAGCGGCGGTGGGTACGCCGAATACTGCAGCGCCCCGCAGGGGCAATGCCTGCCTATACCCGCCGGCCTCTCTCTGGTCCAGGCGGCATCGCTGCCGGAGACCTTTTTTACCGTGTGGACGAACGTATTTGACCGGGGCAGACTCGCCCCCGGCCAGACGCTTTTAGTGCATGGCGGCTCCAGCGGGATTGGCGTGGCGGCCATACAGATGGCAACAGCCCTGGGCAGTGCGGTCTACGTCACGGCGGGCTCCGATGAAAAATGCAGATTCTGCGAGGATTTGGGCGCGGCCGGCGCCATCAATTATAAACGGGAAAGCTTCCCCGAGGCAGTTATGTCGCTTACCCACGGCAAGGGCGTAGATGTCATTCTGGATATGATCGGCGGCGATTATACGCATGGCAACCTGCAGTGTCTGGCCGAAGACGGCCGGCTTGTGATGATCAACACCATGAAAGGGAAAGACGTCCAGATAGACCTTTCGCTGGTTATGCGCAGACGGCTGACCATTACCGGCTCAACACTTCGCCCGCGAGATACCGCCTTTAAAAGCGCCATAGCCCGCAGCCTGGAAGCGCAGATCTGGCCGCTGTTAGCCTCCGGCCGCATCAGGCCCGTTATCTATGCCGTATTACCCGCCAGCCAGGCTTCCCGGGCGCATGAGCTGATGGAAAGCAATGCGCACATGGGGAAAATAGTGCTGACATTTTAAAATCATGACCACCAGTCCATTCCCCTGATTTTTGCTACTTTTAATTTTTAAACTATTGCATATGAGAAAGTACGTCCTGAACCTATTCCTGCTGGCAATTTCCGGGCCGGCGCTGGCGCAGCAAACCCCGCCCCCAACGACGAGGCAACTGCCTGCCGGCATGGTCAAATACCAGGGCCAAACCAATACCTGCTGGTCATTTGCAACCACGTCGATGATCGAATCGGGCCAGATCAGGGACAACGGCAGCGATATTGACCTTTCCGAACTGTTCACCGCGCGCAACCTTTACATAGAAAAGGCCAAAAGATATATTTTATCCAACAGGACCACCCTGTTTGAGGCCGGCGGACTGTCGCATGATGCCCTTTACGGCATCCAGAAATATGGCGCCATACCCAATGAATTTTATAACCGGGAAAAGGCAGTAAGCTTTTCGGACCGAAGCCGCACGCAGCTCGACGTGCTGTTGAAAAAGTACCTGGATTCAGTGCTGAGAACCAAACCCATTAGTGCTGACTGGCTGAGTGGCTTCATCAAAAAGCATGATGCCATCGTGGGCATACCACCGGAGAAATTCACCTGGAAAGGCAAGGAATACACGCCCCTGACATTCCAAAAGGAAGTGCTGAGGCTTGATCCCGCGGATTATGTCACGATCACCTCTTTTACCCATCATCCCTTTTTTACGAATTTCGCTTTGGAGATACCCGACAATTTTTTAATGTCTGAGCCATACTTAAATGTGCCGCTGGACGAACTGATCTCGATCGCCACCAGGACCATCGAAAAGGGATATACCTTTGCCGTAGACGTCGATTTGAGCAATAACGGATGGAATTGCACCAAAAGCGGATATGCCTTACTGGAAAAGGACAGATTCAACCATGTTGCCAGTCCCGATACCACCGAAATGGAATACAGCCAGGCGCTGCGTCAGCAATTGTTCGAGACCCTGGTCACCCAGGACGATCACCTGATCCATGTCGTCGGCATAGCTAAAAGCAATGGCGGGAAGCTCTTTTTTATCTTAAAAGACTCCTTGGGCGACACCCCCTTTAAAGGCTTTGACTACCTGTCAGTGAACTACTTTGGCATCAATACCATAAGTATCACTGTTCCTAAAAAAGCGCTGGATAAGAAATACATGGATATGGCCCAAAGTAAACCAGGCCGGGATTTGTAAGCGAGGGGGAGCAAAGCAGAATGGACGACAATCAGGAATATAGGAGACGTTTATTATTGGCCGGATTTTATATCGTTTCTAATTCAAACCCGTATTCATAACTGATTATCTTTTTGCCCTCCTGATAATTTTCATACCAGGCTTTTTCCTGATGGCTTATCTCAATAATATCCGAAACAGATGTATTTTTAAACTTCTTTTCTACTTCTTTTAGAGATGCCAATTCATCTTCGTTAAATAATTCAGCATTGAATTTTCTTCCCGGATTGGGAAGAAATTGTTCTCCTAAAGCGCCACTTGGAAATGTCTTTTGTTGAATATTTATATCGTCATGGTCTGCCGCAAATTCAAAAATACTGTTGAAATTATTGGGCACAGGTCCCATATCAATGGCACGATATCGTGTGCCGCTAATTGAAAAACAGGTCTTTCTGAAATTTACAAAATCTGCATAGAATAATAATTTATTCATTTTGGTCTTCCATGGCTTTAAAGACGCAGTGAAATAAATGATCATCTCACGTAGCTTTTCCAGGTTAGGTGCAGTATAACCTGTATGAATTCCAATACTACTGTTAACACCCAACAAATAATCCTCTATGCTAAATGCTCTGAACGCCTGTTTATCACTTTCAATTAACTTGTCGATATGACGAAGAATATTAGTTTCGTCATTATCCGAATAGACGCCGCTTAAAAGAACTAGCTGTTTGAATTTTTCAGGATCTTTTGCCAACTGAATAAGCCTCGAATTGGATTCACTCGGAACCTCTCCATTCTCATAATTCCTGTACATATTAGCACCAAAACCTAATATGTCGGACATTTTTATAGCTGGAATTTTATATTTCTCTCTTAAATCTTTAATCTGTCCGGCAAAGGGAAGCTTGTGCGCCTCTCTATATTTATTGTACACCTGCAACATATTAATTTCATCTAATTCTGTTGTTGTGAACTGCTCTCCAGAATCCATACATTTTAAATAATGATAGATAACCGAAAACTCTTCCTTCCTAAAAATAATTCCTCTTTTTTCTTTTTGTAAGTTCATTTCCTTACCCGTTACTGGACTTTTCATAACATTTTATTTATAAGGGTACGTTAAAGGATATTCTGCAACATGAAATGAAACACAAATAACTTCAGCATTGACCATACCGAGCGTTATTGATATATACTTCGTTCTTTTTAATCTCTTTTCCAAATACCCACATATCGCTACCGCCGTATAATTTTTCTTCCACCGGCCCCTGACAATAATCTTCAGCAGCAAGGGAATCCAAAATGGCATCACGATCAATAGGCCTCAACTCCAAATCTGCCAAAGTTTGAGCGTTTTTACCCCTGTCATCGCGGTACAATACTTTCCATATTGACTTTTTTATTTTAAAGTCGGAAAGAAATGCATGAACCTTAGCGATAGTAGTACTCACAAATAAATATATCATTAAATCTAATCATTTCAACTTTAAAGTTTAAATTATTGCAATTATACCTGTACTTACAACCATAACGTTGAAATCTGCCAATAATTTAAACCCATTTTGGATAGGTTTGACTTTACTAACCCGCCAAAATTATTGGGACTATAGCTTTATTGTGAAGTAAGTTTTTAGTTTTACCAAAATATTTAAACAATTCACGATGGAAAAATTTAATCAATTAAAAGAACTGATCGCATCTGTAGAACATGACGCTGAGCAATTTTACAGTAAAGGAAACAAAGCAGCAGGAACCAGGGTAAGGAACGGCATGCAGAATTTAAAGGCACTTGCTTCTGATATTCGCTCGCAGGTTACTGAGCTGAAGAACAAGGAAAAATAATAATTTCTAAAAGACAGGCGAAGTCGGCCTGGAGGGTTATTCCAATTTCGACTTAGTTGTTACAAACCAAAAAGCATAAAAAAGGCCCCGATTATTCAGGGCCTTTTTTATGCTTTACCGATAGGATCAAGGGAACTTAACCCCCCTGTACTGCGCTACGCTGACCAGGGGAATCGACGAGCCGTATTTGCCATTAATGGCTTTAATAAATTCATTGGCTACAATAGCATAACCCTTTGGCGTAAGGTGGATACCGTCCAGCGAGAATATACCGCCTGTGATGAAATTTGAGTTCAGGCGCACCCCGTCCACGACCAGCCCGTGCTGCTTGATATTATTCAAAAACGTAAATGAATCAAACACGGCCAGTCCCTTGGCTGCTGCGATGGACTTAATGGTCGTATTATAGGAGCTGATATAGTCTTCTGTCAGATTCACCTCGTTTTCATCAAGTACATACTGATTGTCAATCGGCGTATAAGGCGTCAGGCCATAGGGCAGCATGCCAGCCGGCGTTGAAATAAGCTGACCGATCTTGCTGGTAGGGAAAGTAAGCGTGATAAGGTCCTTTGCTGTTGCCGGGCGCGGCGCATAAGTAGTGCCTGAAACCAGTGCATTGATAAACAGCGCCTGAGCCTGCGGGTTAACCTTTTGTACGCCGGCCAGGATCGCTCCTACCGTTATCGTATTGAAATAAGGAACTGCAGTCACATCGGGAATAGTTCCCACAACCCCCTTTTGACCCGCCGACGTCAGCGAGTCGATCAATACGCCGTATAATCCGGCAAACTGATCTTTAGGCGTAAGCACATCGCCTGCCCCGCCGGTGGTTGCATAACCCAGGGCATCATTGTTTCCTAACCAGTTGGAGAAGAAAGTAAATTTCTTTGCCAGTACAAAGTTCAGATACGGGGTAGAATTTGTTCCGGCATTTCCCGGAAGCAGGCGTTCGTAGAATCCATTAACGTTGCCATAAGGAGCATAAAGAATATGCGGCCAGTTTAATTCCCGGTACACCATAGTTATTAATCTCCCCTGCATATTTAGTGTATAGGATGACGTTGCCAAAATTAGGAATGTTCACGGAGCCGCGGATTGCAAGATTGATCGGTCACCTGCGTAATTATAGGCGTACCATCGGTATTGATGCCGGTAAGTTTGAGGTAACCTGAACCGTTTGCCTGATCCGTGCTGAACAAGGGCTGGCTGAACGCTCCGCCGCCAACCGACTGCATTTGCTTACCGATAATGCTGGGGTAAGAGTTCTGCTGTCCTTCCAGGTATAATCCGCCGTCAGCATAACCTGCCGTTAGTGAGTTACCCAGGGCAATGTATCTAGAAAAGTTTGCCGAGCCCTTCGTCGGTGCAGGCGTTTGGATCTCGGGTTTGCAGGCAGCAAAGAATAGTAAGCCTGCAATGATGTATATAAAGTTTTTGAATTGTTTCATTTCGATAATAATTTAGGTTACCAGTGATAAGCTAGTGACAGACCAGGGATGTATGCATCTGACTTGAATGTTCCGGACAAGCCGGTTTCGATGTTTGTTTGTGTGCGCGACATAAGATGCTCATACTCAAAAGAACAATCGAGGTCAAAATGTTTTGATACTTTATAACCCAGGCCGGCAGTCAGGTATACGCGGTCGGCATCCGGCACTTCAGGCGTAACATAACCGTCCGGCGCAGCGGCACTTGCATAACCGCCGCCGGCACGAAGAGCCAGTTTGTCTGTGGCTTTATACTCCGCACCGCCGCGCAGGCTTACTGCATTTTTATAATTGCGCGGCGAATAGGTGTCCTGGAGGGCTGGGGTATTTTGTTTATAGTCAAATGATAATGCTTTAAAAACATTCCATCCTACCAGGTTCACATCCAGACCAATTGTCCATTTATTGTTTGGAACATAGCCAAAACCGATCGAATTGGTGGCTGGCAGCGGAATAGTTGCATTAAATGAGTTGGGCTGCGGAAAACTGCTTGCCAGGGATTGGGGAACGGTAAAAATAGCATTACCATTAGAAAGGGTGGTATTGACCTGCGAGCGGTGCGTAATGCCTATGGTTAAACCGACATGGGTTTTAAAATACGCGCCCGCATTCCAGCCGTAACCTTTGCCGCTGCCTTTAAGTTCCGCCTGTCCGGACTGACCGGCACTATTGTCCACGGGGATTGCCCTGGTAAGATCAACCTGGCCATGGTTGTAAACAAAACCTGCACCGACGCTTACCCAGTCGGCCAGTTTTACACTTAAAGTAGGCTGAAAATAAATTGCTTTCAGATCGAGGCTTTCCGAGGCGAATTTACCTGGCCAGGTGGTACCCCAATCAGTCAGCCCGCCAAAAGGCGTATAAACAGCCAAACCCAGTTTCCAGCGGGAAGACTTCGGGCCCCATGCGCCATAGAAGGTAAATGGATAAGCTGTCTTGTCTTCCGTATGGTACTGTTCGTTTGTACCTGAGGGATTAAAGACCGATTTGAACAGCAGCGGGCTTGCACCTGCCTGCACATAATTTTCGGACAGCATGGCAACTGCACCGGGATTAAAAAAAACGGTTGCCCCATCCTGGGCCAGGCCTGTGCCTGTATGGCCCATGCCAATCTGCTTCTGTCCCTCCACGTTTACCTGGAAGCCCTGAGCAAAAGAAATCAGTGGCGCCACGGCCAGCGCAGCTAGTAAAAATTTCTTCATAAATACTGGTTTATATAATGATTTTAACGATTTGGCCTACAAAATTAATCAATCAGTTACAAAATAATAAATCATATTTGCAGTTGACATAGCGCGATCAACCGTTTATTAATCAACTATTTAAAAAATACAAAAAGAAAATCCGCTGCCTGCGTCAACCCATAATTGACAAAAATTAAAGCGCAGCACAGTCCGGCAGACCAGACCATTAAAATGACGCACGGAAATGCAAAATGTGGCCTGCCAAAAATATTTCCCACACTATTTAAATATTTAGAGAAAAACCTTAGCTTTGCGGCTCTAAAAGAAAAGCATTTTAAGGATACTATTTTCATTTACAAAATCTTTTAAATTACCAGGTTATATATGCCAAACATTGGAAAAATATCACGGATCATCGGTCCGGTAGTTGACGTCAGCTTCGCAGACGATGCTCATCTTCCTAAAATTTATGACGCGTTAGAGATCACGAAAGAAAATGGCCAGAAAGTTATTTTAGAAGTTCAGCAGCACTTAGGTGAAGACCGCGTACGTGCTATAGCGATGGACTCGACTGACGGTTTACTGCGCGGAATGAACGTTACTGGATCTTGGAATCGGCTATCAAAATGCCTGTTGGCGAAGATATCAAAGGTCGTGTATTTAACGTGGTTGGTGATGCCATCGATGGTTTGGGAACGCTTGATAAAACCAATGGCCGCCCTATCCACAACGTGCCTCCGCGTTTTGAGGACCTTTCTACCGAAACCGAAGTACTGTTTACCGGTATCAAAGTAATCGACCTGTTGGAGCCTTATGCAAAAGGTGGTAAGATCGGTTTGTTCGGTGGTGCCGGTGTAGGTAAAACCGTATTGATCCAGGAACTGATCAACAATATTGCGAAAGCATATGCTGGTTTGTCCGTATTTGCAGGTGTAGGTGAGCGTACCCGTGAAGGTAATGACTTGCTGCGTGAAATGATCGAATCAGGCATTATCAAATATGGCGACGATTTCATGCACTCATGGAAGCAGGCGGATGGGATCTTATCCAAAGTTGACACGGAAGAACTTAAAAGATTCAAAAGCAACATTCGTGTTCGGACAGATGAACGAGCCTCCGGGTGCACGTGCACGTGTGGCTCTTTCAGGCTTAACCATTGCTGAATATTTCCGTGATGGTGATGCTGAAGGCAAGGGACGTGATATATTATTCTTTATCGATAACATCTTCCGCTTTACACAGGCAGGTTCTGAAGTATCGGCACTGCTTGGCCGTATGCCATCAGCGGTAGGTTACCAGCCAACACTGGCTACCGAAATGGGTACCATGCAGGAGCGTATCACTTCAACCAAACGCGGTTCAATCACCTCGGTACAGGCGGTATATGTACCTGCGGATGACTTGACTGACCCTGCGCCGGCGACTACTTTTGCCCACTTGGATGCAACTACCGTATTATCCCGTAAAATTGCCGAGTTGGGTATTTATCCTGCGGTGGATCCACTGGATTCAACTTCACGTATCCTTAGCCCGCAGATCTTAGGTGATGAGCATTATAATACCGCTCAACGCGTAAAAGAAACCTTACAGCGCTACAAAGAATTGCAGGATATCATTGCCATCCTGGGTATGGACGAGTTTAGTGAAGAAGATAAACTGGTTGTATCTCGCGCACGCCGTGTACAGCGTTTCCTTTCGCAGCCATTCCACGTTGCCGAGCAGTTCACCGGCTTAAAAGGTGTATTGGTTGATATTAAAGAAACCATCAAAGGCTTCAACATGATCATGGATGGCGAAGTTGACGAATATCCTGAAGCAGCCTTCAACCTGGTAGGCAGCATTGAAGAAGCGATTGAAAAAGGTAAAAAACTGTTGGCTGAAGCCAATAAGCATTAATCAAGTGTTCATAAACTTAAAACATGCATTTAGAAATTCTTACCCCCGATAAAAAAGTATTCGAAGGCGAAGTGATCGCTGTCAACCTTCCGGGTACTTTGGGAGTATTTGAAATATTGAACAACCACGCTCCGCTTATCTCAACCCTTGAGGACGGTAAAGTGATCGTTCGCACCGCTACCAAAGAAGATGTATTTCTGATACAGGGTGGTGTGGTTGAAGTGCTGAATAATAAAGTGATTGTGCTGGCTGAAGGCGGTGCACATCGCTAAACGATAAACGATTGTTTAACAATTAAACGTCCGCGGAGCAATCTGCGGGCGTTTTTTTATGGGTTATCTTCCCTTGATACTCCCCTGCGGCTCACCCTGCTCAGGCGAAAGCATCGCCCCTGTTTTGTTTCTCGTTTCCTTTTTTGACGAGTTAGTCTGGGGGACTATTTAGGGCACTTGATATCAACTAGCTATTTGATTTAAATAGTTGTAATTTAGTGTGATAACCCTACATGTAATGAACAGATCACTTTGTCTTTTGCTGGTACTTTCCTTACTTTCCTGTAACCAACAAAGTAAGGAAGCCAAAAATCAAAAATCAAAAGCCGAACAGCAGGCAGAATACCTTCGGAAGGCGCTCAAAACCGACGATTACAGAAATGCATTGATGAATATTAAAAGAGTCAATGATGGTTTGGATTCGGTTAAAAAAGGCTCACTAAAACCTGTAGTTGTTATTTTTGTATATAATAACTCAATAGGTACAACAATAGGTCAGGCCGATAATATCCCGCAAGTTGAAGAAAAAATGAAACAGGACACCGCCTACTTAAAGTCAGTCCAATTGAAAGCAGCCTCAGATCTGGCCTCGCTAGACTCAGCTGGTAAGAAACCAACCGTTAAACACTAACTACTTATTGCTTTTTTATCTGGAATTACAAAAAGCGATAAAATTGATTCGCCCGGCCATTGCCTCCCGTTTAACCTCCGTGATGGAAATCAAGTTGGTTTAAATTTGCTATGATCAGGGCGGCATATTCGCGCTGTAGGTTCTGTGGTAAAAAACTACGTGATATGATGTCCTCCCATTTTGGCCATATGTTAGAGAATCGATTATAAATTGACTCCTTTACTTTGGCGGAGATCTTCAGGCTTTCCGCCAGAGCATCAAAATCTCTTAAACGAATCTTGTTCTTCCTGGCATTCAGGGTGAGTGCCATCTCTTCCTGGTCTTCGGGCAATAAAAGCTTAGCGGAGATCAGGTCATAAGCTTCTGCCAGCTGATAACTGGTACCGGACTTGCTAATCAGTGAAAAGTTTTTCAGGTGCATATCCGAGTTTCCCGTAATAAAAGAAAACAGAACGATCTCGAAAAAATAAGTTGAATCCAGGCCTGGGTTTGCCGAGTGTGTGCGGATCACCCGTCCAATCTGCTCGTAGGAGCCCTTGTATTTATCTTCGGTCATCCTTTCGGTCAGCTGACACATGTCTTCCATGTGTACCTTTCCATTTTTGGTCCGGTCAATCCGCCTGGTGAGATAGGCCAGATTGCCGGAGGCTAAGCGGAATAGGGAAAATGGCACTACGCTTATACCACTGGCTTGGGCAAGCATCATGGTCAAGCTTTCCGTTTCAGGCATAAATGGATATTCGTCGTTTGGCGGTTTGAGAATATAGTCACCCCACAGGCCTACGATCGCCAATTTAGGAATCGACCTTTTCGGCCTTTCAATCTCCAGGGATACTTTAGGCTGAACACCGGTTATAGCCCTGTGACTGCGGATAAATTCTTCTGCCAGTTCCAAAAGCTCCTGTTTCGAGTAAAGGAACTCAGGGACCTGTGCACTACCAAAGAATTTGCTGGCACATTGCTGATGGAAGTCCGCCTGCCCGTCTTCCAAAGGACCATAACAATATAAACAATATTTCATCCTTCTACTCCTTCTATGCTTACAGCCCCGATACAATCTTTGCAGCAAACCATCAGTAAGCCCATCCGGTCTCGGGCGTTAAGTTTCCAGTTCTTTTGAGCAACTTGCAATAACCACCCCTCCGGGATCAAACCGTCAAAGAAAGGGAACATCACTTTGTTGCGAAAGGGTGTCGCCGTTAATGGCAGGGTGAGACTCACTGGCTTTGCAATGGCATTTTCGATATAGGCTTTATGATATTGAAAAGTATAGCCTTCCTCGTCCTCTATGAGAAATCCCGCTAACTGACCTAGCATATAAACATTAGCTTTTCTCATTTTCTATCAGTATTTTAGTAGAAATAGGCGCCATAGAATGGCCGAAAAGGTCAAGTACCTGATTTATTTTGTCTAGACGCAAACTGGTTTTACCTTGCTCTGCTTCCCTGATAAACCGTAATCCCACGCCAGCCCGTTCTGCTAATTCAACCTGGGTAAGATGAACGGATTTACGTTTGGCTTTTAAAAACGCGGACAGATTTAATTGCTTTTCCATCTTTATACCCTTAAAGGTATAAAGATAATGATTTAATTGACATTTACACCTTAACGGGTATAAAAATTAATAATTCATGTTTTTTACACCCGATAGGGTATATAATCTAACCACATGACAGTTTTATACCTGATAGGGTATAAATTAACGCAAAGAGCAGCGTAGTAGAAACTATACCAAATATTCAAACAGGGTCTGATCGCGGTTGAGTTCGATCACTTCGAAACGCTGCTTGTTCCATCCGCTGCAATAATGCCGGGTAATCGTCAGCCGACTGGAGTTCGATACCCACCAGGGCAGGACCGTTTTCTTTCTCGGTTTTTTTGATGAACTCGAAGCGGGTAATATCATCATGCGGACCCAGCACATTGTTTACGAACAGCTTCAGTGCCCCGGGCCGCTGCGGGAAGCGTACAATAAAGTAGTGCTTCAGGCCTTCATAAAGCAGCGACTTCTCCTTAATCTCCTGCATGCGGTCAATGTCATTATTACCTCCGCTAATCACGCACACGACCTTTTTCCCTTTCAGCTTGTGCTTATACAGGTCGAGCACGGCTACTGATAGCGCTCCCGCCGGTTCAACCACAATGGCATCTTCGTTGTATAGCTTTAAGATCGTGGTGCATACTTTGCCTTCTGGCACCAGGAGCATGTCATCCAGAATCTGGCGACAGATGGGGTAAGTGAGCTCGCCGACACGCTTGACGGCGGCGCCGTCGACAAAACGGTTAATAACGGAAAGTGTTACCGGACTGCCTTCGGCTAAGGCGTGACGCATCGATGGTGCGCCCTCGGGCTCCACGCCGGCAAGGAGCAAATCCGGATTGTGCTGTTTGAGATAAAGTCCGGCGCCGGCAACTAGTCCGCCTCCGCCAACTGGCATAATAACGGCCTGTACATCGGGCAGATCTTCCAGTATCTCTACGCCGACCGTGCCCTGCCCGGCGATGACCTGGTAATTATCAAATGGCGGTACGAAGGTCATGCCCTTTTCTTGGGTATATTCAAGTGCTTCTTTTAGGCAGTCGTCGAAAGTATCACCTGTAAGGACTATTTCTACGCAGCCAGCGCCATGCATTTCGGTCTGCGATACCTTTTGTCTGGGAGTGATCTGCGGCATAAAAATTACCCCGTGTGTTCCCAGTGCCCGGCACGAAAAAGCGACGCCCTGAGCATGATTGCCTGCGCTGGCACAAACGACACCGCGGGATAACTGCTCGGCACTCAACTGGCTGATCATGTTGTAGGCGCCACGCAGCTTATAGGAACGCACCACCTGCAAATCTTCACGCTTGAGATAAACCTGGCAGCCATACCGCTCGGACAAGCGCTTATTGAACTCTAAAGGCGTATGCTTTACGATACCTTTGAGGCGCTTGTAGGCAGCCTGGAAATCTATTTGGTCTGGCGTGGTGGTTACCATATTGTATCAACGTTCTTGGGAACCGTCGGTTTGACTTTTCCGACATCTCCGCGATAGATGGAATTCAAGGAATTTTAAAACCCTCCTCCCTGGCAGGCAGCGAGAAGGGTCAGGGGTGAGTTATTGTTTAACCAGACGGGCCACTACCAGGGCATGCAGGTCCTGGTCGTTGATGTCCAGCTTATGGTCAGCAAGTGTTAAAAAGCGCTGGTAAGTTTCGGCCAGTTCTTCTTTATCCATTTTATAACCCAGTCTTTCCAAATGGAATTTCAGGGCATGGCGACCGCTGCGCGCGGTCAGTACGATACTGGCGCTTGGGAAACCTACATCCTCGGGCCTGATAATCTCGTAATTCTCGCGGTTCTTAAGGAAGCCGTCCTGGTGTATGCCCGAGCTATGTGCAAAGGCGTTGGCACCTACTATGGCTTTGTTAGGCTGCACCGGCATACGCATCTGGGTGCTCACCATGCGGCTGATCTCATAAATTTTCTGCGATTGGATACCCGTGTGCAGGCCGAGGTTTCCGTGCGTTTTCAGGATCATCACCACCTCTTCTATGGAAGTATTTCCGGCGCGCTCGCCAATGCCATTGATGGTTCCTTCAATCTGGCGGGCACCATTCTGCAGGCCGGCAATGGAATTTGCTGTTGCAAGGCCGAGGTCATTATGGCAATGGACAGAGATGATGGCCTTGTCAATGTTTTTGACATTTTCTTTCAGGAAACGAATCTTGTCTCCGTATTGATCAGGCAGGCAGTAGCCGTTGGTGTCAGGAATGTTGACGACGGTAGCACCTGCCGCGATGACCGCCTCGACCATCTGCGCAAGGAAATGCACATCAGCACGTCCTGCGTCTTCGGCATAAAATTCAATATCTTCAACAGCACGTTTGGCGTATTTTACAGCATCAACGGCACGCGCCAGGATTTCTTCCCGGGTAGAGTTGAACTTGTACTTGATGTGCATATCAGAGGAACCTATACCGGTGTGTATACGCGGATGTTTGGCATACTTCAGCGCCTCAATCGCCGAATCAATATCGCCCTTGTTGGCGCGGGTCAGGGCGCAAACGGTTGGGATTTTTACAGCACGGGATATTTCTACCACGCTCTGGAAATCACCAGGACTTGAAATCGGGAAGCCGGCTTCTATGATGTCGACACCCAGCGCCTCCAGTTCGCGGGCTATCTCTATCTTTTCTGGGGTGGTTAACTGGCAGCCCGGCACCTGTTCGCCATCGCGAAGCGTGGTGTCAAAAACATAAACGCGGTTGGGATCGTGTAACATAGTCTTTCTCTTTTTTTGAACGTTTCTTCTAACGTCTTTTTATTTTCTTATTTCTTGTTTGCTGCCGCTTAACGTAGCTTATTCTTTTACCGCTATAAATCGCAGTCTCTTGTAATCAGCGTACCACTTGCCGTCCCGGTTATAGTAAGGGTCCAGTAAGTTAGTAATTTCATTAATCATTTCCTTTTTCTCTCCGCCGGGAATACCTTCTAAAAATTGAGAGCCGAACATGGCGATCCATTTGCCCACACCCATTGCGCCATCCTCAAGTAGGGTCGGGCGGTCAAAATGTACCGCAAAGGTAACCCTGAATCCATGCGCCTCCAGTTTGGAGGTATACTCACCCACCGAAGGGAAATACCACGGATTAGTTTGGGCCTGCCCGGCGTAACCATGGGCCCTCAAAACCTGGGCCGCAGCAGCGATCATGTGATGCATATTGCCCTTGCCCCCAAACTCGGCAATAAAGCGGCCGCCAGGTTTAAGGCAATGGTAAACGCATTCGATCAGTTTATCCTGGCCGTGTATCCAGTGCAGGGTGGCATTGGAAAAAACCGCATCAAATGGCTCATCAAAATGAAAAGCGGTGGCATCAGCCACGCTGAAATCCATCTCCGGATATTTCTCTTTTGCCTGAGAGATCATTTCCACAGATGCATCGATGCCAATCACCCGGGCACCGAGCCCGGCGATCTGCTTAGCCAGATCCCCCGTTCCACATCCCAAATCCAGTATGCGCTCAGCCGGTTTTACATCCAGCATTTCGAGCACGTCCTGCCCGTATTGGGATACAAAAGCGTGTTTATCGTCGTATAACTCCGGGTTCCATTTCATGGCGGTCCTTTTTCCTTTGTACTTGATTCTTCCGGTAAAACGACCTGCGCTTTACCGGAAGAAAGTCTGCTATAAATATTCCAGCACCTTTTGCCCCATGGCCGAAGTGCTCAGTATCTTGGCTTTATCTGTACCGGCATCAGCAATGTCTCCTGTACGGTACCCTGCCTTCAATGTTTTATCGATGGCTGAAGTGATGCGTTTAGCCTCTTCCTTCAGTCCGAAACTGATCTCGAACATCAGCGCCACAGATAAAATAGAGGCCAGCGGATTCGCCTTATTTTGACCGGCAATATCATGTGCCGAACCGTGGATCGGTTCAAAGAAACCCGTCCCGTCGCCAACAGATGCCGATGCCAGCATACCCATAGAACCTGCAATTTGTGAGGCCTCATCGGTAAGGATATCACCAAACAAATTGGCCGTTACCACCACGTCGAACTTTTTAGGATTTTTCACCAGCTGCATGGCCGCATTGTCGATAAACATGTGCTCGGTCTCTACGTCTGGATATTCTTTTGCAATTTCCTGCACCACTTCACGCCAAAGGCGTGAGGTTTCCAGCACGTTAGCCTTATCTACTGAACATAACCTGCCCGTACGGGTCCTGGCTGCTTCGTATGCCTTGCGGGCGATACGCTCAACCTCATAACGGTTATAGTTCATCAGATCGGAGGCAAAATCCGCCGTGCGCTTTTTTTCTCCGAAGTATACATCCCCCGTCAGCTCGCGAAAGAAAAGGATATCCGTTCCTTTCAATATTTCTGGCTTCAGGCTGGAAGCATTCAGCAGCTCGTCAAACAGCATGATCGGGCGCAGGTTGGCGTAAAGACCCAGTTCCTTGCGGATCTTGAGCAAACCCTGCTCGGGCCTAACTTTTGCCGACGGATCGTTATCATATTTTGCATGGCCAACGGCGCCAAATAAAATTGCGTCACTGGCTTTTGCCTTTGCCAAAGTTTCGTCAGGCAGGGGATTGCCGGTAGCCTCAATAGCTACGTGGCCCATGATCGCTTCATCAAAAGTGAACTCGTGTCCGAATTCCGCTCCGATTTTCTCCAGAACGGCTTTACCCCAGGTGGTTACCTCCGGACCAATGCCATCGCCTGGTATTACTAGTATGTGTTTCTTTATTCCCATAATTGCTATTCAATTGGTCACCTTGGTTTCGTTGGTCCAGCGGACCTCGAGGCAGCGACCGGTATTAAAACTTAGATTGTTCGTATGCTCGTATTAATTCTTTATTACTCAAAATATAGTCGATATCATCCTGCCCGTTAACCAGGCAAGCCTTTTTATAGGCATTGATCTCAAAAGCCTCCTCGTCCCCGGTGGCAGTCAGCCGGATAATCTGCTTTTCCAGGTCGACTTCCACCTCGGTTGCGGCATCGAAACTTACCGCCGTGAATATCTTTTGCAGAAAAGCCTCACTCACCACGACCGGCAATAAGCCATTATTCAGCGCATTCCCCTTAAAAATGTCAGCAAAAAAGCTGCTTACCACGACATCAAAGCCGTAATCGGCGATGGCCCAGGCAGCATGTTCGCGGCTGCTTCCGCAACCGAAATTCTTGCCGGCAACCAGTATCTTACCGGAATAATCCGGATTATTCAGCGCGAAATCCTTTTTGGCACGATCATGTTCGTCAAAGCGCCAATCGCGGAAAAGGTTGTTACCGAAGCCTTCGCGCGTGGTTGCCTTTAAAAACCTGGCCGGAATGATCTGATCGGTATCGATATTCTCGATGGGTATAGGCACCACGGCCGATCTTACGTTTTTAAATATTTTCGTTGCCATATTGTCCCCCTGTTATAGCTCCTGGTAATGTTCAACACTTGGAAAAGGATCATAAAAATGATGCAGCAGGCTTTTCCACTGCTGGTACTCGGGGGATCCTCTGAATCCCTCGGTATGATCTGTAAGCTTTTCCCATTCGACCAGCAATATAAAGCGGCCCGGATTCTCCATGCATCGTTTTAACTGATGGGAAATATAGCCGCTCATTTTTGATATGATCGTTTGCGCCACGGAAAATGCCTTCACAAAATCATCTTCCATGCCGGGCCTCACGTCCAGTATAGCTACTTCCAGTACCATATTAACTTACCAGCTCCCCTTCGAGGGCCAGCAATTCCCTTATGTCTGTAATTTTTCCCGTCAATGCGGCCGCTGCTGCCGTTAACGGACTTGCCAAAAAAGTTCTTGAATTTGGTCCTTGACGGCCTTCAAAGTTCCGGTTCGACGTGGATACGCAGTATTTGCCGGCAGGTATCTTGTCCTCATTCATACCCAGGCATGCGCTGCACCCAGGCTCACGCAATGGAAAGCCTGCTGCCTCGAAAATCTTGTCCAACCCTTCGCGTATGGCCTGCTGCTCGACCTGCTTTGAACCGGGAACTACCCAAACCGTAACATTTTCCGCCTTATGCTTGCCTTTAATAAAAGCGGCAACCTGCCGCAGATCTTCTATTCTTGAATTGGTACAGCTGCCGATGAAAACGTAATCGACCGGCTTTCCCAGCAAGGCTTCATCATCATGGATACCCATGTAATTCAGCGCCTTGGCAAAGGATAACCGCTCAGCGGGATCGATAGCAGCCACTGCAGGTACCTGGCGCGTAATGCCAATGCCCATTCCGGGATTGGTTCCGTAAGTGATCATCGGTTCTATGTCTTCGGCACGGAAGCTCAAAACCTTGTCGAACCTTGCATCCGGGTCAGAATACAGCGTCTTCCAGTAGGCAAGCGCGGTATCCCAGGCCTGGCCGGCAGGAGCAAACTGGCGTCCCTTGACATAGTTGAATGTGGTCTCGTCGGGTGCGATTAATCCGCAGCGCGCGCCCATCTCGATGCTCATATTGCAGATGGTCATGCGACCTTCCATGCTCAGCCGGCGGATGGTATCGCCTGCATATTCCACCGCATAGCCCGTACCGCCTGCGGCAGATATCTGGCTGATGATATACAAAATGATGTCCTTTGCGCCTACCCCGCGGGAAAGCTGACCGTTTACTTCGATCTTCATTCTTTTCGGCCGGGATTGCAGCAGGCACTGGGTGGCCAGCACTTGTTCCACCTGCGAGGTGCCGATGCCAAAAGCTATAGCGCCGAAAGCGCCGTGGGTCGAGGTATGGCTGTCGCCGCAAACATAAGTGCCTCCGGGGCGGGTAATTCCAAGTTCGGGACCGATCACATGAACGATACCCTGAAAAGGATGTCCCAGTCCGTATAGTTCAATACCGAATTCCTTGCAGTTTCTGCTCAGCATTTCCACCTGGTAGCGGGAAAGTTCTTCTTTTATGGGCAGGTGCTGATTGATCGTCGGCACGTTATGGTCGGCGGTAGCAACAGTTTGCTTTGGCCTGAAAACGGGAATACCGCGTCCACGCAAGCCGTCAAAGGCCTGTGGGCTGGTAACCTCATGTATAAAATGGGTGTCAATGTATAAAACGTCCGGAAATCCCTCCTTACTCGTCACCACGTGCGCGTCCCAGATCTTATCAAATAATGTCTGTCCCATTGTTTTATTTTTTTAAGCTACGGCAATAAGCTTTGAGTACTGAGCAGCCGTAAAGGGCCATTCCCTAGCACTCAAAACTTAAGACTTTATTACGCTTCTACAACCTGGTTCTCAGGACGCAGGCTGCGTACAGTTTTACCTGCCTGCCACATTTCGCTTTCGCGCAGTTCTTTCAGTTCTGCATCCAGTTTTTCGCGGTAATCAGGCTTGCTGTTTGAATCAATTGATTGTTGTGATTCTTTGCCTGTTGCAACGCTGTTGTATAATTCTTCAAATACCGGTTTTGTAGCATCACGGAATTTTTTCCACCAATCCAATGCACCGCGTTGTGCAGTAGTTGAGCAATTGGCATACATCCAGTCCATACCATTTTCGGCAACCAATGGCATTAATGATTGGGTTAACTCTTCAACAGTTTCGTTAAATGCTTCAGATGGCGAGTGGCCATTTTCTGCGCAATACATCATACTGTGCTGCAAATACACCCTGGATACAACCCATCAGTGTGCCACGCTCGCCGGTTAAGTCGCTGATAAACTTCTTTTCTGAAATCGGTTTCAAATAAATAACCGCTGCCTACTGCAATACCTAAGGCAATTACCCTGTCTTTTGCTTTGCCGGTTGCATCCTGGAAAATAGCGTAGCTTGAGTTTAAGCCGCGGCCCTGTAAAAACATACGGCGCAATGAAGTACCTGAACCTTTTGGCGCTACCAGGAACACGTCCACATCAGCAGGAGGAATAATACCGGTTTGCTCTTTGAAAGTGATACCGAAACCATGTGAAAAATACAATGCTTTGCCTTTGGTTAAGGTGTTTTTTAACAGTTGGCCACAAGTTCGATCTGTGCTGCATCGCTCAACAGGTAGCAAATGATGGTTCCTCTTTCTAGGGCTTCTTCAATCTCAAAAAGGGTTTCGCCGGGTACAAAGCCATCAGCTTACTGCTTTATCCCATGTTTTTGTGCCTTTACGCTGACCAACAATTACGTTGATGCCATTGTCTTTTTGATTGAGCGCCTGACCGGGGCCCTGAACGCCATAGCCAATTACCGCTACAGTTTCGTTTTTTAATACTTCCTGTGCCTTTGCTAAAGGAAACTCTTCGCGGGTTACTACGTTTTCTTCAGTGCCGCCGAAATTTAGTTTTGCCATTGTTTTGTTGTTTGATTACACCGATGCTTTTTGATTACACCGATGTTATTTTTAATTGGTTAATGTTTTATTTATTCATTTGCACTCTGCATTTCGCTCATCTGCACATTACTTTTTCACTACAATTACTATTCCCGATGCCCAGCCCATTTTGGTTAATATCATATCCTCGCGGCTATCCAGTTGCTATTAGCGTCGGCTACCTTTTCGGCATGGCCGTCGGGCCAGTTTGGCTGTGCGGCAGCATGTCATCAATGATATAAATGCCGCCTTTTTCAAGCATGATAAAGTCTTCATCCAAGTAGCGTATATTTGCCCGGCCAGGTATCAGCAAAAATAAAGCTGAATTTCTTTCTTGCTATTCTTTTTTATCCATTCGCCGCCGTCGGTACAGATCAGCGTCAGCCGCTTATCAACACCTAAATTTTCCTTGGCTATGGTTAATAATGTTTCATCATTATCCAGTGATATCAAGGTCGAATCCTCATCCATTCCGTCCAGTATCCAGGCTGTTGCCAGTCCGGTCCGGTACCCAGCTCCAGAAATTTACTGCCGCGGTTTTGATGCCGCCAGTGTTTTCAGCAAGCGAACAGGTCGATATCTCCGACATCTGCAAAAAACCACAAGCCTCGGTAGCTTTTTTAATGCTTCGTAAGCTGTGGGGTATTCCTGGATTATTTCCTCTATCATTTTGTTAGTTGAGTTTTACGTGCACTTGTCTTCGGTTGGTCTCCTTGAAACTATACGTCGCCTTACGTTCAACCTTACATCGTGAACACCTTGTCCCCTTCTTTAAATACTCGTTTTCTATCACTTCTTCTCCTGGTTCCAGCCTTTCAAATTCGCGCAGTTTTGCAGTTAAAGCCTTCGCTGTCTTTAATAATTGCCACCCTTGCGCTGCGCACAAATTCGATCAGTCCGTAAGGCTGTAAAATACTGATCAGGTTGTCTGTTTCTTCGCGGTGACCGGTGGTTTCAAATACCGTATAATCCTTGCGGATAGCTACTGCTCTTGCACCATTTTCGCGCAGTAAACGTTCAACGCTTACCTTTTCGGCAATCACATCTGTTGATACTTTATACAACGCCAGTTCCTGCCAGATCACATCTTCGTTGGTATGATAATATACCTTTAAAACCTCTACCTGTTTTTCTATCTGGCGGCAAAGTTTGCGCACCACATCTTCCGTCTCGGTGATCACAATATTAAAGCGGTGAATACTTTCCATCTCCGACGGCGAAGTATTCAAGCTATCGATATTGATCTTACGGCGGGTAAATATGATGGCGATGCGGTTTAGCAAACCAATCTGGTTTTCGGTGTAAACCGTGATGTTAAATTCCTGTTTTGATCTCTCTGAATTGTTCCATTTGTCAATTTGTTTTAATTCCTCCCTTCAGGGGATTTGGGAGGCTTTATTTTAACCTGATCTCCGCTACGCTGCATCCCTGCGGTACCATCGGGAATACGTTATTTTCTTTGGTTACCATTACTTCTAACAAGTACGGGCCTTTATGATCCAGCATTTCTTTTAATGTGGCGGCAGAGTCTTCCCTGTTCGAAATCGATTTTCCTGTGATGCCATAGGCTGCAGCCAGCTTCACAAAATCCGGGCTTTGCATATCCACGAATGAATAACGGCGCTCATTAAACAGCTCCTGCCATTGGCGAACCATGCCCAGGAAACGGTTATTGAGGATAATGATCTTTACATCAATGTCGCTTTGCATGATGGTACCCATTTCCTGTAAAGTCATCTGGAAACCGCCATCGCCGATGATGGCTACAACGGTTCTGTCCTGCGCACCATATTTAGCGCCCATGGCAGCCGGCAATGCAAAGCCCATGGTACCCAAACCGCCGCTGGTAACATTGCTGCGGGTTTTATTGAATTTGGCATAGCGGCAGGCCACCATCTGGTGCTGGCCTACGTCAGTAACGATAACCGCCTCGCCTTTGGTGAACTCGTTGAGCTGCTTGATCACTTCGCCCATCGTCATTTCGCCGGCGGTGGGGTTTAGTTCTTTATGGATTACCTGCTCGATTTCCTGCTGGGTATATTCATTAAATCTTTGCAGCCATTCGGTATGTGTTTTTTGTCTCGATAGCCCTGGTAAGCAATGGCAATGTTTCCTTGCAATCGCCCCAAACCGGAACGGTGCTTTTACATTCTTATCGATCTCGGCAGGGTCAATATCCAGATGAATCAACCTTTGCCTGTTTGGCATATTTATCAAGACGGCCGGTTACGCGGTCGTCAAAACGCATACCTATGGCGATCAGCACATCACATTCGTTGGTCAGCACATTGGGACCGTAATTGCCATGCATGCCCAGCATACCCACGTTCAGCGGGTGATCCGTTGGGATAGCGCCTGCACCTAAAATGGTCCATGCAGCCGGAATGCCGCTTTTCTCAACAAATGCCTTAAATTCCTGTTCAGCGCTGCCTAATATTACACCCTGCCCAAATAGAATAAATGGCTTTTTTGCCTGGTTGATCAGTTCGGCAGCCTGCTGGATATATTGCGGGCGGACAATAGGTTTTGGCCTGTAGCTGCGGATATGGTTGCAAGGGGTATAACCTTCGAACTGGAATTTCTGTATCTGCGCGTTTTTGGTGATGTCGATCAGTACCGGGCCCGGCCTGCCGCTTCTGGCAATGTAAAATGCTTTGGCAATCACTTCGGGCATTTCGTTGGCATCCGTTACCTGGTAATTCCATTTGGTAACCGGGGTGGTGATGTTGATCACATCCGTTTCCTGGAAAGCATCGGTACCCAACAGATGTGCGAATACCTGCCCGGTGATGCATACCAACGGCGTGCTGTCGATCTGCGCATCGGCCAAACCTGTTACCAGGTTGGTTGCGCCCGGACCGCTGGTGGCAAATACCACACCCACTTTGCCCGATGTACGTGCATAGCCCTGGGCAGCATGTATACCGCCCTGCTCGTGGCGGACCAGGATATGGTTCAGCTTTTCGTTATAGTCATACAAGGCATCATAGATGGGCATGATAGCGCCACCCGGATAGCCGAATATCGTTTCAACACCTTCAATGATCAGCGCCTCTAATAAGGCTACTGATCCTGATACTTCTATTGCTGGCTTGTCAGCCGGTTTTGCTAACATTTCCTGTTGTGCAACTTCCATGATCTTTTATTTTTTACGGCAGCATTTTTTTGTGATGCGTCTTTATTTTGATTATCTGTTTATTCAGCGTCCGATGCTAATTCAACGTTATCTGTTCATCTCTTAGCTCATTTCGTCCGTAACACAACCTTCTGCGGCTGTGCTTACTGTTTTGGCGTATTTGTACAGCAGCCCTTTGGTCGCTTTTAGCGCCGGCTGTACCCATTCTGACTCGGCGGTCGGCCATCTCCTGCGTCCGATACTTTCAGCTTCATCGTGCGGTTGATGGCGTCGATCTCGATCATGTCATCATCTTTAACCAAGGCAATCAGTACCGCCGTCATAAGCTTCGGGGGTGATGTGACCAACCACGAAACCGTGCGTACCGCCGCGAAAACCGTCCGTCAGTAATTAATGCTACCGAAGCGCCCAATCCGGCGCCAAAAATGGCGCCTGTTGGTTTTAGCATTTCGGGCATACCCGGTGCGCCTTTAGGGCCGATGTTGCGGATCACCACCACGTCGCCTGCTTTTACCCTGCCGCTTTGTATACCGTCTATCAGCTCAAACTCCCCGTCGAAATACCCGGGCAGGGCCTTCAAAACGGTCCCTTCTTTGCCGCTTATTTTGGCTACGCTGCCGCCAGTCGGCCAGGTTGCCGTATAATATCTGTAAGTGACCGGTTGCCTTTATCGGCTTTTCAGCCGGGACATATGATCTTTTGGTTCTCAAAATCCAATCTCGGCACATCGGCCAGATTTTCGGCAAGGGTTTTGCCTGTTACGGTTAAGCAACCGCCATGCAGCCAGCCCAGTTTTAACAAATATTTCATCACCGCAGGAACGCCGCCAACTTTGTGCAGGTCCTCCATCATGTATTTGCCGCTTGGCTTCATATCAGCCAGTACCGGGATGCGGTTGCTTATCTCCTGGAAATCATCCTGCGTTAACTTTACGCCGATGCTTTTTGCCATGGCGATCAGGTGCAATACCGCGTTGGTCGATCCGCCTAATACCATGATGACCACGATGGCATTTTCAAATGCCTCGCGGGTCATGATGTCCGATGGCTTAATATCTCTTTCCAGCAATATTTTTATCGCTTTTCCGGCTGCCAGGCATTCCTGCTTTCTTTTCCTCGCTCAATGCCGGGTTGGATGACGAATAAGGCAAACTCATGCCCAACGCCTCAATAGCCGAAGCCATGGTATTGGCAGTATAAATACCGCCGCAGGCACCCGCGCTCGGACAGGCATTTTTTACTACGCCCATAAAATCTTCGGGCGTTATATTGCCGGCTATCTTTTGGCCCAAAGCCTCAAATGCCGAAACAATGTTCAAGTCTTCTCCTTTATAATGACCGGGTTTGATGGTACCGCCATATACCATTATAGACGGGCGGTTTAACCTGCCCATGGCCATCACCGAACCCGGCATATTTTTATCACATCCCGGCAGGGCGACCAGACCATCATAATACTGCGCGCCGCATACCGCCTCTATCGAATCGGCAATCACATCACGGCTCACCAGCGAATAACGCATCCCTTCGGTGCCCATGCTCATGCCATCGCTCACGCCAATGGTATTAAATATCAGGCCCACCAAGTCCTCATCCCATACACCCTGTTTAACCAGTTTGGCCAGATCGTTCAGGTGCATGTTGCAGGTATTGCCGTCATAACCCATGCTGGCAACGCCCACCTGCGCCTTTTTCATATCCTCATCCGTTAAGACCAATGCCGTAAAGCATGGCCTGGGCTGCAGGTTGAGTCGGGTCGCTGGTCAGGTGGCGGCTGTATTTATTCAGCACGGTTTGTTCTATGGTGGATTGATTTGTACTCATGTATTTTCTAACAGGTTACTCTGGTTGATGTTTATTAATAATTATCTTTCTCTGTAAGTCAGCCGCTGTTTGTATTTACAAGGTAGATAGCGCTCAACCAAACCGCAATAGACGAAAAAATATTTTTTAATTTAGTATTTTATTCTGTTTTTATTCCAAATATTGTATGTTATTCTGAATACATGTAAAAAAACAGAATAAAATTATTATCGAAATATACCAAAGTTAAAAGTGGTTTTCGGTACACTCATTATGCATGCATAATAAAGGCCTGATTTTCTGCCTGAAATGTCTATTGGGTGTAAAAAAGTTGAGCCATCAGGGCCGGCAGACAGGATTTGGAAATGCGCTCCGGTACTTGTTTTCGCACATGGTAACTGAAAATTTATTAATTTGGTGATAATCCTATCTAAACCTGAGAAAGCATGAGCCCTTTGTCCACAATTCATTGGCGCAGCACCCTGGCCATACGTGCCATAGCAGTACTGCTTTTTTTATGCGACTTACCGGCAGCGGCTCAGGTTTCCATAAGCGGAACTGTATTAAACCAGGCTGACAAAAAAGGAATAGCCAATGCAAGCGTCTTTTTAAATAATGCCACAATCGGTACTACAAGTGATACGAGCGGTCATTTCGTTCTTTCAATAGGAAAGCCTGGAAAATACGAGCTGGTTATTTCAGCGGTAGGTTTTGAGCGGTATCATGAGGCTATAATTACCAGCAATGACCCTGTTGATCTTGGTAAAATCGAATTGCCGGCCAGACCAATAGCCTTACAGGAGGTGCATATCAATTCAGGTAGGAATGCCAACTGGCAACGAAATTATCAGTGGTTCAAGGATGCCTTTTTAGGAACCACCAGTTTGGCAGAGGATTGCAAAATTGTAAACCCGGATGTACTCGGATTTATTTACCGCTCGAAAACCGATTCGCTGATGGTCCGGGCTGACGACTTTCTGATAATCGAAAACAATGCACTGGGCTACCGGGTGAAATACCTGATTAATTATTTTGTCCGATGCGAAAGTGGCCGAAAAATCCGGTACGAGGGCTTCGTTCTGTTTGAAAATATGAAAGGTACCCCCCGGCAGGAAAAAACATGGTTAAATAAACGACGACAGGCGTATGAAGGTTCTGCCATGCATTTTTTTCGCACCGCCATTAGTAACCGCCTGAAGGAAGATGGCTTCCAGGTTTTTCAAGAGGCAATATATGCCAATCCCGAGCGGCCCACGGACAGCCTGATTGACGCAAAGCTGGCGCTAGTCCATAATAAATTAAAAACGGGCGATAGCCGGTACCAGGATTCATCAACTTATTGGACAAAGAAACAGCAAATGCCCAAGCTGCTCTACGCGTTGATGAACTTTCCGCTGGACGCCAGCGAGATCATTTACCTTACGGACGAAAAAGGAATCTTTGCTCTGGGCTGCGAGAACGATGGTCTTTATGTCATGTATAATAAACGCCATCATTTCCCCAATAATGCGGATATGAATTTCCTGGTCAGCCCATACAATTCGAGCAATACCCTGCTGAATTTCATTTCACCTTTTGCACTTTTTGATAATTATGGATGGGTTATAAATCCGGGCAGCTTATCATTTATCGGGGCATGGAGCCAAAATAGAGTAGCAGGCCTGCTGCCAATGGACTATGACCCGGATCACTGATTGGGGCAATCCTGGCCGGAATTGGAAAACAGCATATAAACCGAAATCGTTAAAATTCGATATTTTTGAAAAACCTTATCCGGATGATCTTATTTGTTATCAGGCTTATTTCTATCAGACTTTGCGCTGTGCAGGGTTCCAAGCGAGTACTTGGCACAAGGGATGGGCTGCTATATGGTATCTTCTTGGGCCCCCTGGGTTTATTGCTGGTATGTTCATCCAGGAAAATTAAATGATCCTACATACCTTATGTTCCCAGAGTCCATTATTTCTTTTGGTGTGAAAATGAAGATGATGACCGTTAATTACCCGCCTTGGGAGGTACCCAGTCAGTTGGGATTAGAATAGCTGCATCAATACTGAATCCACTTCAATATTTTGATCTTTACACGGCTGCCTTCAATGTATCTGCCGGTATGCCCGTTGAGCAGGCGCAGCGTCACACCCTTGTGTTCGAGCTGCAGCTCTTCATAAAAGCCTTTAAACAATACGCGGGTAACCGTCCAGTAACGATGCCCCCAGCTATCACGGGCCTCTGCCCATTCGGGATAGATGACCACCTGGTCGGCATTTGCTTTAATGCCGCATATGCGCGCCTGGGCAGTAGTAAGCACGTTGCAGTTGGTAAGCAGCTTTGCAGTATACAAATACCCCGGATCGTTGTAAATCTTTTTTGGGTGCCCGGCTTCAATGACCTCGCTGTCCTTCAGTACAAGCAGTACATCGGCCATCGAGAGCACCTCGCCCGGATCGTGCGATACCATGATTACGGTCAGCCCGGTGTCCTTTACGATCTGGCGTATGTCATCCTGCAATCCGTCGCGAAACGAGGTATCCACCTGGTTAAAAGGCTCGTCGAGCAGCAGCACTTCGGGCTGGGTAACCAGCGCCCGGGCAATAGCCACGCGCTGCTTTTCTCCACCGCTCAGATCCGCTACGCGCTTATCAGCCAGATGGCTCATTTTAAGCTGCTTTAATACTTTATCGGTTTTCTCTCCCTTAGCCGCCAGGTTGGTATTGGGCAGCAGCACGGATACATTATCACGCACCTTGGCAAACAGGTTCAAATCGTCTTCGGCCTGGGTAACCATTTTCATGGCATCATGACCCGGGATGAGTTTCTCCTGGGGACCCCAGACGCGCTCTCCCTTGAACCGCACCTGACCGCTGTCGGGACTCTGCAGTCCGTACAGCAAACTGAGCAATGTACTTTTACCGCTTCCGCTTGCACCAATGATGGCCGTTATCTGTCCCGACCCGATCTCCAGCGTTAGGTCTTTGATTCCTCCGCCGCCGTTATAAAGTTTACTTACGGATAATACTTGTAAAAAAGGGGTAGCCATCTCGAGCAAAGATACTTTCTGAATCAGAAATTACAGCATTAAAATCCTGGGAATACAGGAGGGGATTATCCTGAGATTTCAGGCGCCCCGGGACCTATAAAAATACAAAAACCAGTATCCTTTAGAAATACTGGCTTTATAACGATTCGATTATTAAGATATCTTAACCTTCACCGCACTTGGTCCTTTACGGCCTTCTTCCACTTCATAAGTTACTGTATCGCCTTCTCTGATCTGGTCAATCAAACCTGAGGAGTGCACAAATACTTCTTTGCCTCCGCTGCTTGGTGTAATGAATCCGAATCCTTTCGATTCATTAAAAAATTTTACTGTTCCATTTGCCATTATATTGATTTTAATAAGTTGCAATATACCGTTTATTCCGAGATTTTTTTAATGGAAAACCCGGCCGATTTAACCAGCCGGGTTTTCCATTACTGTCGCTGTTAAATGAGTATTATATTATATGTTTTCTGCCCGCCTAGTCCTGCCAGTGTTTTTTTAATTTTCTATATTCCTCAGTCTCTTCAATCGTAAGATACTCCAGCACATTCATGGATTTTCCGTCATGACCATTAAAGACATAGTTAGCTTTCGACGTTGATTCAAAAAACTGAATCCGGTAATTGTCCCTTAACCGTTCATTAAACTTAACAATTTCAGCAAATTTAGCTATGAAATTATTTTTCTGGGTCGAACTAGCCGGGACAAAGGATTTAACTGCCATAGGATAAATAATTTCACCAAAGGTAAAATAAAAATCGACTGTGGCCCAATGTATTATACTTTTGTTACCTTAACGGCATTAAGTCCCTTCTGTCCCTGCTCGGTTTCAAAGGTTACCTTATCATTGTCTTTCACCGGAGTGATCAGACCATTGATGTGAACAAAAATACTTTCCTGCGTCTGGCTGTCCTTAATAAAACCATAACCTTTTGATTCATTAAAAAAAGCTACAGTCCCCTTTCTCAGGGTAGCCGTTGCCGGAATGTTTTCCTGCCGGGGCGTTCCGATCTCTATATCTTCAAGTGCAATTTTAATCTTTTTAGCCGGATCCGGTGGCGTTGATGTGATATTACCGTTTTCATCGATATAAGCCATCATGTCCTCCAGGCTCTTGCTCTTGCCTGCACTCTGCTTGCGTTCCTCCGCCCTTTCTTTTTTTTCTTGCTGCTTTTTAAGCCTCTTTTTTTCTAATTCCTTTTTACTAAACGTTTCAGTTGATCTACCCATAAATTATGACTTCGTAATAATTAGATAAAAGTATTGAATAAATTAGCCTTTAAAGATTAAATATTAACATTTTATTAAAAAACCCGCGAAGGGGCGGTTTCAAAACCCAAAAGTCAGTCCGAAAGAGAAGTTTTTCAGGCCATCCTGGGCGGGACTGTCCTCAAACATGTTGTTGAAATAATATTTTGCAAATATGCCCCAGCCGGCATAACCTGTGCGCATAAACACACCATAACGCATCTTCATAAAGTGGTACTCATCATCCACTTTTTGCTTACCAAACTCATCACTGATCTGCTTTACCCGGCCATTGAGCAGCAGGCCGATGTCGGGTCCAACCACAAAGTGAAACTTGTTGCCCCTGCTGTCTTCCAATGAGCTGAAATCGAACGACAGCGGTATGCGCAGGTAAGTCGATGTGAAGCGGTTCTTACTATAATGCACGGTGTCCTGCCGCCAGGTTAATACAGGATGGTCGGGAAGAATGGTAATATCCTGGCGCAGGCGGATATGGGTCCAGTCCCAGCCCGTCGAGATATATATCTTAAATTTAGGGCTGAAACGATAACCAAACTGGAAGACGTCGAAGCCCACGTTACTGGTTTTCCAGGAACGGTAGCTCAAAAACTGGTTATTGGGCGAAAGGGTAAAACTGCCGTTATCGACCAGCGTGGCCAGGCCCAGATCAAAGCGCGAAAACGTCAGGCCAATGAAAGGATGGCCCTGTGCATGGTGTCCGCCATTGTAGCCTATATTGAAATCCTCCCCTTTGGTAACCTCTACAGGTTTACTCACCGAGTCGGCTTTTTTGTTCTGTGCAGACAAAGTGGCTGCTGCCGCGCATATTAGCGCAGTAATAAGTATACGTTTCATATTTGGTGTGTGAGTATTTCTGCTATTTATCCTTCTTGATCCTGATCAGGCCAATATTGAGCCCGGTGATGGTAGATTCATCATCTTCGTCGGAAAATTCAATGACCTTGTCCTTTCGTTTATCCACGCGGGCAACGACCAGGTTCACCAGGTCACCGATATTATGTATGCCATGTTTCTTAACCAGTGGCTTTTCAGCGGCATTTGCCTGGGCGGGAATGGAGACCACGCGCTGTTCAATCAGCTTTTTTTCCGTTATCGTGATATCGCTAACGGTAAAGACTGGCTTAACGTCCGAAGACGGCGAATTGGCCAGTTCCAGCGTTTGCCCGGGCAGCTCGGCCGCTGCCGGCACCGCTGTTAGTGGCTGTCCTGCCGTGGCTTTTGGGACATGACGAAGGTTTTTTGTATGATGGATCGCAAGCGACGCATTTTTTTCAAACCGCTCTGGTTTTAGTTCCCGGCTAATTGCGCTGGCCTGCTGCCCGGGTTTTATAGCAGCGGGCGATGACCTGGTGGCATACGTTTGTACAGCCATTTTACCGGCGTGTTTATTCCATGGAATAAATATAATTCCGCCGGTAGCCAGAACCAGGACGGCGGCGGCTATCCGGAGCAGCGGCAAAATACTGCGGGCCCGGCTGCCCGACTGATCAAGTTCAGCCCTGATGCCTGTCCAAACGCGCTGCGACGGCTCCGCCTGGAAATCTTCCAGCTTCGAACGGAACAGATCATCCATTTCGTTATCCTGCATGTTCATATCTTTTTCCTTCTGAGTTTGCTATTAATTCTTTTAAAATGGCCCTGGCCCTTGACAACTGGGATTTGGAAGCGCCTTCCGATATGCCCATGATCTGGCCTATCTCCTGATGCGAATAGCCTTCGATCGCATACAGGTTAAACACCATCCGGTAACCTGGCGAAAGACTTTGGATCAGCGCCATCAGATCCCGGGCATCCAGATTTGCCATTGCCGCCGGGTTTACACTCGGCTCGCCTGTGCTGCTGTCGAGCTGGGCCATCTGCAGCATTTTATGATGTTTGCGGTAATACTCAATTGAACTGTGCACCATGATGCGCCTGGTCCACCCTTCGAATGAGCCCTCCCCCCGAAAGTCACCAATTTTCCCGAAAACCCGCACAAAACCGTTCTGGAGCATATCCTCAGCCTCCATCCTGTCACCGGCATAGCGAAGGCAGACCCCGAGCATCTTAGAGGCAAACCGCTTATAGAGCAACTCCTGTGCCTTGCGCTCTCCTGCTTTGCAGCGCCTGATCAGTTCCTCGGTAGTATATCGTTGTTCCAAAAACATCATTTAATGTTAAGATGGCAACCGGGGGCAAAGGGTTGCACGGTTGATCAATTATTTTTAGTTATTTTTGAAAAAGGGGCATTAACGGACCCGGCGAGCGCCTAGGCGGTCTTCCGGAAAGAATAGCCAATTACTTTATAAACAATGCTTTTTAAAAAAAGGAGCTGCGTAATAAATATTATGAAAAAACTAATTTACCTATCCTTATGCGTGCTGCTAGCTGGTCAGCTTTCCGCTCAGAATACCACCAGCGCCTATACGCTTTTGAAACCCGATCGTGTTTTTGACGGCCAGCAGATGCAAACGGGCGTTTGGGTGCTGTTAAAGGGCAATCGAATCGTAGAGGTTGCTCAGCCAGCTTCCATTCACCTGCCCGCGGACGGCAAAATCACCGAGATAAAACTTAGCGGAATGACACTGATGCCGGGAATGATCGAGGGGCACTCCCACCTGTTCCTGCATCCTTACAATGAAACCAGCTGGAATAATCAGGTGCTTACCGAAAGCCGTGCAGAACGCACGGCAAGGGCCGTCGTACATGCCCGGGAAACACTTATGGCTGGATTTACAACTGTACGGGACCTGGGAACCGAAGGTGCCGGATACGATGACGTGGGACTGAAAATGGCTATTCAGAAAGGGATTATCCCTGGTCCGAGGATGCTGGTAGCAACCCGGGCAATTGTGGCCACAGGCAGCTATGGCCCAAAATCTCTGGTCGACAATGCCGATCTGCCCAAAGGCGCCGAGCAGGCTGACGGCGCCGAAGGCATCAGCCATGTGGTACGTTCGCAAATAGGGCACGGCGCAGATGTGGTAAAAATATACGTGGATTATAATTGGGGGCCGGGCGGCGCTGCTGAACCGACTTTTACAGAAGACGAGTTAAAAACCGCGGTTGCAGTCGCCAAAAGCAGTGGCAGGACAGTGGCCGCACATTCAAGTACGGAAGAAGGAATGAGAAGGGCGATTGCCGCCGGCTTTACGACCATTGAGCATGGCGACGGAGGCACTCCTGAATTGTTTAAAATGATGAAGGAAAAAGGCATTGCGCTTTGTCCGACGCTGGCGGCTACCGAAGCATATGCGACTTACTTCGGGGGTTGGAAAGGCAGCGGTGCCGAGCCTGAGGAGGTAACCAGGAAACGGAATATGTTTGCCATGGCCCTCAAAGCGGGCGTTACCATCTGCATGGGAGGCGATGTGGGCGTATTTGCCCATGGCGACAATGCGCGCGAGATGGTGCTGATGGCCCAGTACGGCATGAAACCTTTAGACGTGCTCCGGTCGGCAACATCCGTCAATGCCGGCGTATTCAACCTGAAGGACCTGGGTAACATTAAGCCCAACTTTTTAGCTGATCTTGTAGCCGTGGAAGGCAATCCTTCGGAAGATATTAAAGCGGTAAAACAGGTGAAACTCGTGATAAAGGACGGCATTGTTTATAAGCAGGAATAAGATTGCCAATGGCATGGCGATAAAACAACGCTGCTGGGGTATTTTTTAATTTATACACATGAGAACTATAATTGCCATTGACGATGGCTTGATGGCAAAGGCAAAAAAGTTAAGTGACATAAAGTCTAAAAAGGCATTAATTGAAGAGGCGCTACGCCTATATATCACCATAGAAAGTCAGAGAAAATTAGCCACGCTCAGAGGAAAAATTGCTTTAGATGATAAAGCTTTCGAATAAATGATGGATCCAATATGGGTAGATACAGTCAGTTTGAGAATTTCTTCAAAGATTTGAAACTGATGCCAGTAGGTTTCTACGCCGGTAATCTGCCAACCTTTATAAAATTAAAATATTATTTATTTTGAACATGCTGTGGCGGCACTATCGAATAACCTAATTGACGCAGCACGTCAGCTTCATTATAAAAAGTTCTGCTACGTACAATTTTACCGTTTTCAATCTTGTATACGAAATTTGCCCAGGTATGTACAGTACCCCTTCCGCCTTTGTATTTAATGGTGAGATAAGCCCAGTTGGAAACCCAGTCGCCCCTATCAGCTTGTTCGCCCTCTTTAACCGTCACAGCCATGCTTTGATTGTTGGTATATTCGATAGATTCATACAGGTTGGCCTCATTATTTTTCCACTGAGCAAGTGCCTGCTCTTTATTGGTTGAATCACCCACAGACGGCCCATATCCCGTATAATCTTTTGCCAGAAGTGAATCCATGATTGCCGGATTGTTAGTTTCCACGGCCTCCATATATTTTTTAGCAATGGCCAGGTTTTCATTTTCTCTTTTGCTATTTGTAGAAGTACAGGAGAAAAGGCAAATGCCTATAGCGGATAATAATATCACATGTTTCATAATTTGATTTAATTTTTATTGTCTTTTTTTTAAGGGTTGGAGACAATAATCTTCCAGTCTATTTTTCTGTTATTTGATGGTGTATCCCTTTCCTTCTATACATGCGGAAAAGCCTTTTACAAAACTATCCTTCATTTCCTTTTCTTTAGATGCCGCGTCTGTCTGTGCCTGCTGGTTTTGCTGTTTCTGCTGTTTTTTCCCAGCCCGCCTCCCGGATACGCCACCTGCAACAGCGCCGATAGCTGCTCCCTGACCCGCATCGCCTGCAATAGCACCAATGGCCGCGCCTGCAGCAGCTCCTTTAGCGCCACCCTTAACAGCGCCGCCGGTGGGCCCGCTTTGAGCTGGTGCAGCCTCTACTTTTGGAAGATTCAGCGGATCAATGCCTGATTGTTCCATCGCCCATTGATAACATTCAAATTCATCCTTTTTTTGCTGTTGTTTACTTTGTCCTTTTGCAGGGAACACATATAACTTCAAACCGCTGGAGATCTGGTTATAAGTCATTTTTGAAGTATCGGGCAATGTCGGCGCCGACTGGGCAAGAACAGTTCCGGAAAATCCAAGGATCATAACCGGCAAGAAATATCCGGCGATCGCTTTAAAGAAAAAAGTTGGTCTCATTTCTTAATTTTTTTTAATTATAAGGTCTGTTTCATTCCATAACGGGGCGTCCAGATTCGTTTGATTAACTTCTAATTAAAATAAGGATGAGCATTCCTGATATTAATTCATTACATCAAATCCATTCAAAATTAAGCAGCAATAACTTCAATGAATGTCTATCCTATAATAATCGAGGTTGCAAATTCTCATATGGAACAGCAATCCATAACAGCGGGAACGGCAATCAATAGCAGGAGTTTTAATTGAGGGGGAAAACTCGTTTTTTCATCCCCGGTGAGTCTAAACAAGGGTGTCCCCGCCGGGGGAGTAACAGGGAGGCCGGCAGTGGTGGTGAGCTGTCCGGATTTAGAGGTGTTTACCCTCCGCGTATACCGCGGACGGGCCTTATCCATCAAACAGGTGCTACTTTCTTGTCCGGTAATACTTATATATCTTCACGGCCGACATGATGATCATCGTAAAAATAACGAGCCCGAGAATACCATAGATCCAGCTTATAGCGTTTTTAAGTACTGCCAGAAAAACTATCGCGAACAAAAATATGGTAGCTACTTCGTTCCAGATACGCAGCTGGGTCGACGTCCATTTGAAAACGCCCCCACGCATTTGTTTTATCATGTTTTGGCAGATAAAATGATAGATCAGTAAACCTGCTACAAAGGTAAGCTTGATGTGCATCCAGGGCTGGCTAAGCCAGGCAGGATACAGGCATACCAGGGTAATGCCGGCAGCTACAGCCAGTAGCATGGATGGAACGGAGATCACATTCCATAATCTGCGTTCCATGATCTCAAACTGATCTGATAATATTTTACGGTCCGGCTCGGGTTTTCCTGCGCCTCGGTATGATAGATAAACAGGCGCACAATATAAAACAGCCCGGCCATCCAGCAGACTACAAAAATGATGTGTATGGCAAGTATATAATGATACACTGGTTCTCTATTGCGTGACGTTCATCTTATATTCTTTTATCACCTCCACCGCGTACTTCACATTGTCAAACGGTATATCGGGCATAATGCCATGGCCAAGATTAAATATAAACCCGTTCTCTCCTTTCATCCGGTCAAACAACCGGTAAATTCTTTCTTTGATCACCTTTTTATCAGCATATAAAATATGCGGGTCAAGGTTGCCCTGCACGGCTATACCTGCGGCAATCGTTTTTTGATGTCCAGCAGATCAACATTCCAGTCAATGGAGATTACATCCGGTTTGGCCTCAGCCATCAGCGGCGCAAAAACCGAGCTTCCTTTACAAAACGAAATTACCGGAATATCCTTTCGGTTCAGCTTGCTGATGATCTCAGCAATATAACGGTGTGAGAATTCCTTATAATCATCCCATGCCAACGCCTGCGCCCAGCTGTCAAATATTTGCACGGCATTTACACCGGCCGCAATCTGCAGATTCAGGTAATCCGCGTACTTTTGCTATTTTTGATAAAAGCTGGTGCGCCAGCTCGGGCTCGTTATGCATCAGCAGTTTGGTCAGCTTAAAATCTTTTGACGATCCGCCTTCAACCAAATAGCTCATCACCGTAAAAGGCGCGCCCGCAAAACCGATAAGCGGGATGCTGCCATTTAACCGTTGCTGGATCACTTTGATAGCATCGGCAACATATTGCAATTTGTGCACCACATCGGTTTCCAGTCGATCCACCCCGGCCTTGTTGCGAACCGGGTTGGCAAATTTCGGGCCCACGCCCTGGGTAAAGCTCAGGTCGCCGCCCATAGCTTCGGCAGTAACCAGTATATCCGAAAATAAAATGGCAGCATCGATCCCCAGCAGATCAACCGGCAGCATGGTAACGTCGGCAGCCAGCTCGGGTGTTTTGCACATTTCCAGGAAAGAATATTTGTTTTTAATATCCCAATATTCCTTCATAAAACGTCCTGCCTGGCGCATCATCCATACCGGTGGCCGTTCTGTTTTCTCCGAAAATGCGGCTTTTATTAATAATGAATCTCTCATAAATCTTTGTCAGAGACGCGATACCTTGCGTCCCCTCTTCTATATAATATTGTTCGGGACGCCAGTATGCGTCTCTAAACGGTGTTAATGTTTTTTTAATTCCTGCTTGAAGCGGTCGATCACCGCCATCATTTTTGCAGTTATTTTTTCTTTGTTTTTCAGTGCAAGCTGTAAATAAGCCTCTGCTTTTCATATTTTCCCAGCCGGATGCTGATATTGGCTACATGCACCAGCGCGGCAACATGATCATTGACCGATCGTAAAGGGTATTGCGCCGCCAGTTCATAATGCCGTTCAGCCGCATCAAAATCCTGTTTTTGCAGGCAGACACCGCCCATCATATATTCATAAAAGCCGCGGCGCTTTTTGCTCAGCCATTCGGGTTTACGGATCTGCCTCAACAATGCTTCCGTCTTTTTATATTCTTTATGGTGATAATACTTTGCCGCCAGCACCAGTGTCCCTGCTTAAAATATTCCACAATGATCATCACGATCATCAGCAGGCAAAAGGCCGCAAACTGGTAAACGCGCTGGTAGGCAAATAATACCAGCATAATGGCGAAAAACGACTCAGAACAAATATCCGTGCCCTGTTACTGAACATTAATTAGTGCTGATTATCCGTAAACTTATAGCCCACCCCGCGGATGGAATGAAAATAAACCGGGTTTTTAGGATCGGGTTCAAAATATTTACGAAAAGTCAGGATAAAGTTATCAATGGTACGGGTTGACGGATAAACATCATAATTCCAAACGGTTTCCAGTATCTGCTCGCGCGATACGGCATCGTTCCGGCGCTCGATGAGCAGCTTGAGCAGCATGGTTTCCTTTTTGGTTAGCGGGGTAACAGAACCATCGCCATTCACCAGTTCGAACGAATTAAAATGAATGGTTTTATCGCCGATCTTATAGCTGTTAAACTCTTTCAGTTCTTCGCCTTTTAGACCGCGTTTTACCAGGTTGTTCACCCGCAATATCAGCTCTTCCAGGTTGAAAGGTTTGGTCAGATAATCATCCGCGCCTTTTTTCAGGCCGGCAATTTTATCCTCGTTGGTGTTCTTGGCAGTAAGGAACATAATCGGCACTTCCGAATTTTCAAGCCTGATGGTTTCAGCAACTACAAAGCCGTCCACTTCGGGCATCATCACGTCCAGTATCACCAGGTTAAAACGCTCCTCTTTAAATTTCTGCAGCGCTTTTTTCCATTGTTGGCGGTAGTTACTTTGTAACCTTCCAGTTCAAGGTTAAGTTTTATCGCTTCCAGCAGATGATCTTCGTCCTCGGCCAGTAAAATTCTTTTTTTGTTTGGCATGTGATTTATTTTTAATTTTAATTAGTTAATTCGTGTATCGTCAGTCAAAAACAACTTCAAATATACTTCCTGCTAGGCTCATTATCCTTAACCCTGATGCTGGCCTGGTGCTTATCCAACACTTGCTTTACGATGTACAAACCCAAGCCGGTACCTTTTGTATTTCGGGTATCCTCGCTGCCAACCCGGTAAAATTTATCGAAAATACGGCTTTTTTCCGCATCGGCTATACCGATGCCATGATCGGCAACCTGCAAGTATACTTTGTCATCTTTTGAATACAGCTTTACATCGACCACCTCGCAGGGGCCGGAATATTTGATTGCATTTTCTATCAGGTTGGTCACCACCGAAGTCAAGGCAAACTTATCACCCGTGATCTCAATTTTTGGTTCGATCTCGGCATTGATGAGCTGTTCATTCATATCGCATTTATTCAGCTGCAGGCGATTTACGATGTTATCAACCAACACCGATAAATTAAATTCGGCCTTGGGAAATGTATAGGAATGGTTATCGATTTTTGATGCCAGCAGCATATTTTCCACCATATCATCCAGCCGCTCAATATCCATTAACGACTTACCGATAAAATCCTGTATCTGCTGTTTGGTCAGATCTCTTTTCTGGATGGTTTGCAGGAGTAATTTGATGGATGCCAGCGGCGATTTCAATTCATGGGTTACCGAAAGCAAAAAGTTTTTCTTTTGTTCCTGCAGTTTGCGTTCCTTATTTGATGGATTTATGCAGACTGATGGCGCCCAGTAACAAATACGATGATAAACATGCTGCCTTCACCCAATATCATCGCAATACGCTGCGGCTGCAGGCGCACAAGCATATACCCCCACCATATCAGTTCAGCAACTGCATAAATGATGAGCGCATAAAAAATAACAAATGGTCTTCTCTTCATATTTTATTCGGCTGCAGCCTTGTGCCGGATCGTAAAATTATTTTTCGCTAAATACCAATTCCAAACTATCAAATATAGCTCGTTTTGCTTTTTCCAGTTCCACTTTGGTATGAGCGGATGATATAAAGCCTACCTCGTATCCCGAAGGCCCCAGATAAACGCCCCTGTTTAGCAATTCGCGGTGCATTTTTTTAAATTTCTCCATGCTTGCCGGATCAATTTCGTCTGCCCTGGCGATCCGTTCCTCCTCGGTAAAAGCAAACCAGAATATCGAACCGATGCTGAATACCTTAAACTTATAATTCCGCGCCAGGGCAAATTGCGCTGTAGCGGACTCGGTAAATTCTTCTGGTTTTATTATTCAGGTCGCGGTAAAAACCCATGCCGCAGCAATTCGCTCAACTGGGCTATGCCCGCTGCCATGGCAACAGGGTTGCCCGATAATGTACCTGCCTGGTAAACTGTCCCTTCAGGCGAAATATTGCCCATGATTTCGAGCGATGCACCGTAGCACCTACAGGCAAACCGCCGCCAATGATTTTACCATAAGTAATGATATCGGGCTTAATCCCGTAATAACCGGCCGCACCTTCAAATCCGATCCGGAAACCCGAGATCACTTCGTCAAATATCAGCAACGTGCCATTTTCGGTGCACAATCTCGCGCAGCAGTTGGAGGAATTCTTTGTCCTGCAGCAGCAAACCATTATTTGCCGGAATAGGCTCAATGATTACCGCGGCAATCTGATCTCTTAAATTCTTCAAATGCTTTTTGCAATGCCTCCCTGTCATTCAACGCAACAACGATGGTTTCGTCGGCAAATGATTTTGGAACACCCGCCGAAGATGTTTCGCCAAAAGTAACCAGACCCGAGCCTGCCTTTACCAGCAGCGAATCGGAATGGCCATGATAACAGCCTTCAAATTTTAATATCTTATCGCGTTTGGTATAACCGCGCGCCAACCGGATCGCCGACATTACCGCCTCGGTCCCGAGCTTACAAAACGGAGCTTTTCAATAAATTTATTGTTTTTAAGGATGAGTTCGGCCAGTTCATTTTCCAAAGCCGTTGGCGCGCCGAATGACATGCCGTTCTGCATCACCTCGATCACCTTTTCGCGAACTTCGGGATGGTTATGACCCAGGATCAACGGTCCCCATGAACAGCAGAAATCAATAAACTGGTTACCATCGGCATCCCAAATATAACAGCCATCGCCTTTTTCAATAAAAAGCGGTGTTCCATAAACCGATTTAAACGCCCTTACCGGCGAATTTACCCCACCCGGAAAAAACGTTTTCGCCTTTTCATACAATTCGGCAGATTTCTCCCTGCTGATATCCGGTTTACCCGTTGTATTCACCGGCTCTTCACCCTCACTTGAAAATATCTTTTTTAACGAATCAACATGCTTCTAAGCTTAATTCTAAATTATTCAATAATTTCAAAATTAAAACGCATCTTTCATTTGCATTTTGCTTTCACTTTAATTCTAATCCATTTATTCTCCAGCACCTCTTTGGCATGATAAGTCAGTATCGCCGTAGCTCCTGCCCGGCGGATACTGGTCAGCACTTCGGTGATGGCACGCTGCTCGTTGAGCCAGCCTTTTTGTATGGCCGCTTTTATCATGGCATATTCGCCGCTTACGTTATAGGCCGCAACCGGCAACTCGGTATTATCTTTTAACAATTTAATCACATCAAGATAAGCCAGAGCCGGTTTTACCATTAAAAAATCTGCGCCTTCGGCTTCATCCAGATCAGCTTCAATTAATGCTTCGCGCTGGTTGGCCGGGTTCATCTGGTAGCTTTTTTTATCGCCAAACTTTGGCGCCGAATTCAAGGCATCCCTGAACGGCCCGTAAAAGGCACTGGCATATTTCGCGGTATACGACATGATCGAAACATGCTTAAACCCATTATCGTCCAGCACTCTGCGGATATAGCCCACCCGCCCGTCCATCATGTCCGAGGGCGCAATAATATCCGCTCCGGCCCGCGCATGGGCCAAGGCCATTTTGCCTAAAACCTCCAGCGTTTCGTCGTTCAATATTTCGCCGTTCTCGACAATGCCATCATGCCCGTCGCTGCTGTATGGATCCATCGCCACGTCGGTGATCACGCAGGCTTCCGGGAAATTCTTTTTTACCTCGCTGATGGCGCGCAGGTATAAGCTTCCCTCGCGGTGGCTTTCAGTAGCATATTTGTCCTTTAAGATCTTCGCTGATATTAGGGAACAGATCAAACGATTTTAAGCCCAGCTTCATACAGCTTTCCACTTCGCGCAGCAAATTATCTATCGAATACCGGTAAATGCCCGGCATGGAGGATACTTCGCTTTTTTCGATTTTCCCCTCGATAATAAACAGCGGGAATATCAGGTTAGCCGCGCTGACGTGCGTTTCCTGCACCATCTGGCGGATCACTTCACTTTTTCGGTTTCTTCTTGGTCGTTGTAACATTTCCTAATAGTTGATTTGTTCAATGTTTTTGTTCACCGCTGCCCGCTAGGGCGCTGAGCCAGGAAATTTATATTCCGAATACCGCCTCGGCCAGTCCGACTTCATCGGGCGAGAAAGGCAGTGTATATTTGGTGCCCATCTCATCAAATTTTTTGCCGGTTGATTTACCTATGGCAATAACTTTCTGACCGGGTATGAGTAAGTTTTCTGCAAAATAAGCCTCTACATTGCTTGGACTGGTAAATACCAGCACATCGGCGGAAGTGGCTTCTGCCTGCTCTTCCAGCACCGTTTCATAAACCGGAAGATCGATGATCTTGGTACCGGGCGACATGCCCTGCTGGATAGCTCCTGAGCGTGCCTTCGGCGCCCGGGAACAATACCTTGGAACCGTCAGCCAGCTTTGCAAATTCGGCGGCTACATCAGCCGTATCTCCGCTTTCGCCCACATAGGCCGCAAAATAACCAATACGCCGGAGCGCCTCTTCCGATCCGCTGCCCATTACGCCGAAACGTACGCCATCAGGCAATGGCGGATTGAGGGCAAAAAAATATTCCACCGCATTTTTGCTGGTGAAAAATACCCAGTCCGTATCGCTCAAAATATACGGATCAAGCTTGGTGATCACCGGCACGGTGCGTATCAGCGAACGGGCCTCGACGGTAATACCATGTTTTCCGAGCGCTTTGCAGAAATAGCTTTTACTGGTAAGGTCACGTGAAATAAATACACTCTGCGGTAATTTGCGCTTGGGATCAAATAAGGCCACTACTTTTTCGGCAAGACCTTCCGTATCCTCGGCCTCCAGGAAGAGCCTGTCCGGGAATTCATCCCCGGCATTTGCCTTGGACGTAAACACCTGAAACATACCATCTTCCCTGCGGCAATAACAGCCTAAAGGCAAATGGCACCCGCCACCGAACTAGCTTCAGTACCTTGCGTTCAACGGCCAGTTCCTCTGGCTACTTCCGGATGATTCAATGCCTGTAAGGCACTGAATAACTCTTTATCACTTCTCGCGGATCTGTATGGCCAATACACCTTGTGCGGGCGCTGGGATCAATTCGGTCGGCGACAATTCTTCTACATGAAATTCGCTCAGATCAATCCCCAGCCTGCATACTCCGGCTTTAGCGATCATGATCGCATCGTATTTTTCATCGCGGAGCTTATCGATGCGTGTGGGAACATTTCCCCGCAGGTCCTTGATTTCCAGATCGGGACGGTAAGCCAGCAATTGTGCCTTGCGGCGGTTGGACGAAGTGCCTACGATACCGCCAAATTTAACACTCAGGCGTCTGATGAACATCTATGCAGTCCTTCAAGATCAGCAACAGTTCAGAAGGGTCCTCCCTTTCTGAAACTGCTGCGATGATGAGTCCCGGAGGGTTTTCTGTAGGCAGGTCCTTGTGCGAGTGCACAGCCAGATCAATCGTAGCCTGCCAATAATTCTTCTTCAAGCTCTTTGGTAAAAAAGCCTTTACCTTCCAGCTTATCAAAGCTCAAATTTAGGATACGATCGCCCTGGGTTTTAATGATCTTCAGTTCAGCAGCAATGTTGTTTTCGGCCAGCCTGTCTTTTACAAAATTAGCCTGCCATAAAGCCAATTCGCTGCCACGTGTTCCGATTATCAGTTTTCTGTCCAAGAGATCGTTATTTGCAGCGCAAATTTAACTTTTTATAGGAAGGAATTAAGGAATTGTGAAGATATGAAAATAGCCTGACTTAAGGCGCTGAAAGCGCATAGGCAAAACCGGAAAATTAACCTGGCCAGATTGATAGCCCTGTTTACCTCAATACGTTTTTTGTCAGGCTTCTTTGCCAGAAAACCAGGCGGCAGAGTGAAAAAAAAAGACCCTGAGTTTAACGAAGAAGCTGGAAAATTTATGCGCCGGAGACCTACCTGTTTTGCCGCAAAAATCAGCTGTTTATTAAAATTTCCTTAGCCATGATCATCGGTACGCTGATGTACTTTTTCTCCATGTAGTTGATCACTTTCTCCAGCACCTCGCGCGATTGCTGATCCATTCCCTGCAATTCATCCGCGAAAACCGTATTGAGTGCATTGTTGCGGATCTCTTTGATCTTCTCCGGCACTTCGCGCATGGCCACTTCAATTCGGCGCTGTTTTAGCAGCGGGATGAACTCGGCGATATTTTGTTCGATGATCTTTTCTGCGTGAACCAATTCCTGGTAACGCTCCTGAAGATTTTTCTTGGCCACTTCGTTCAACGAGTGTACTTCGATAAAGTTAACAGGGAAAAGCGTTAGAACTTCTGAGGCAGTATCATTGGGTATGGCCAGATCGACGATGGTCTTCTTGTCCGTTTCGCCGCAGAGCAAACTTTGATAAACCTCCTGGGTAATAATCGGCTGAACTGCCGAGGTACAGGTAATGATCGCGTCGAAACCCTTTTTATAGGACTTTAGTGCCTCCAGGTCATATGCTTCCCCGTTCAGGTCCGAAGCCAGTTGCTGAGCCTTGGAAAGTGTACGGTTAAATACCGCAAAATTACTGAACTTATGCTTTTGCAGGTATTTGGAAATATTTCGGTTGGTTTCCCCTGCCCCAATGATCAGCACGCGGGCATTGGTACATAATTTTAATTCTTTAAGCTTACGGTAGGCGAGTGAAACGACGGAGATCGGGTTGCGGGAGATATTGGTATGGGTATAGACTTCTTTGGCGGTTTTTACGACGGTGTTCATCACCATGCGCAGGTAATCGGCCGTAAGGCCCGCATCCCTGCACTGCTCATAGGCCTTTCGCATCTGCGGCAGGATCTCTTTCTCACCTACCACCAGGCTCTCCAGGGAGCAAGATGTGCGCAGCAGATGATTGAGCGCCGCATGGTCCTCATAAATAGAGGCGCCCTTCAAAAAGGTACCCAGGTGCTCCGAACAAAGTCCGATTTCCAGGGCATTAATAAAACGCTCAGCGAACTCCCTATCAACGACATGGTTGGCGGCCATAATAAACTCCACCCTATTGCACGTCGCCAGATAAAATATTTCGGGAATGTCAAATTGTGTTTTAACTTTTTGAAGTTTAGCGGTGAGGCTATCCTGGCAAATTACCAACTTCCCTAATTCCTTCAGTTCAATCTGTTTATGCGTAAAAGCGATAACCTTTAAATACTTCAAAGCAGTTCAAATTTTGACCCAACAAATGTAATAGTCTTAGGCAGACCCAATGTCAACACTTTGTCAAACGCATCAATTTAGAATGTTTATAAATAGCGTCCGGCCGGTTAAGCCCTCCTGCGCCTAAATCCGAATACGTATATTTCCTAAGTCACACATGAAAATACGCAGCGCAGAACCTAAAGGTTACGTTGGCCTCAGAATTGCCGCGACATCGATTGACTACGGAATATATCTAATCGTCGATTTTATTGATGTGCGCCGGTGAACGATTGTGCAATAAGCCATCAGGAAAATAACGAATTCGTCATTTTCTAATAAACTTTCGCTGATGAATGACTTCGGCGGCGTATTATTGCGATAATTGCATATATGAGTTTTGAAAGCGCGCGGAAGAAAGGTGGTAAATTCCTTAATCCTATACCTACTGAGACGGCTGGTTTCGGTAAACTGATCCCAATACTATCTGAATATATCAACAACAAGGCCGAAAACGTACCCACACGGGTTTTGGGACCTTTCAAAACTGATACTTCCATTTACAAAACTCCCCCGGCAAGCGGCTTAAGGATCACCTGGGCAGGACACTCCGGTTTGCTCATAGAGATCGACGGCAAGCGCATACTTACAGATCCGGTATGGAGTAAACGGGCATCATTTTTATCCTTTATGGGGCCTAAACGCTTTTTTGACGCGCCGCTTGCGCTCGAAGAGTTGCCGCCGCTGGATGCTGTACTGATCTCCCACGACCATTACGACCACCTGGATAAAAACACCATAAAATTCTTTGCGGGCAAGGACATCCCATTTTTTTGTGCTAAAGGCGTTGCCGCCCATCTTGAAAGGTGGGGCATACTGCCAAACTATATCAGCCAGCTGGACTGGGGCGATAGTGCCATGATCACCCATGATTGCGTTTTGACGGCCACGCCGGCAAGGCATTTTTCAGGACGCGGTATCACTGGCCGCAACGAAACGCTGTGGGCGTCTTTTGTTATAAAAACCCCTAAACATAATATATTTTTCGGGGCTGACTCGGGCTGGTTTCCTGGATTCAAAGCTATTGGTCAGGCTTTCGGGCCTTTTGACCTGACCATGCTGGAAGTCGGTGCTTACGGGAAATACTGGCCCGATATCCACATGGGGCCCGAACTTGCCAGTGATGCGCACCTGGCCTTAAAAGGCAAGGTCATGATGCCGATCCACTGGGGTACCTTCAACCTGGCCCCTCATGCCTGGGATGAACCGATCGAAAAACTTTTGCTTTGCGCCAAGGAAAAAAATATAGACCTTTTCTTGCCCGAACCGGGCAAGCCTACCGAGCTTACCGGCCCCCTGAATTCACAGTGGTGGATTGATAAGGCCTGAAACGGCGGCTCAAAACCTTCTTCACGGTGGTGAAATTTGTAAATTGCCTAAAATCATCGGTTATGGGACTAACAGTAATTGCCCGTTACAAGCCTTAAAGCCAGGCAAAGAAGCGGCGCTGGTCAGAGACAAGGAATCCTATATCATGGAAGCAGCCGACGGAACTATTGTAGAAGTATTTGAATGGCTTAATGAAGAAGCGACGCGGCAGGCGCATACCAATCCCGCCGTTTTGAAAATGTGGGACCAATATGCCCAGGTATGTGATTATCTGCCGGTAGGCGAACTGGCAGAATCCGGCAAACTATTTTCAGCTTTTAACGCCCTCAATTAATTTTGCTGCGGCTCTATCCAGTTGCCGTCCTCTCGGATAATGCCGATCAGCTCATCCAGCGCATTGGCCGAACTGATATTTTTCTTTACAGCTTCCTTGCCGCGATATAGGGTTACTTTGTCGGTGCCTGAACCCACGTAGCCATAGTCCGCATCAGCCATTTCGCCGGGGCCGTTTACAATACATCCCATAATGCCGATCTTAAGTCCCTTGAGATGGCTTGTCCTGCTGCGGATCATTTGCGTAGTCACCATCAGGTCGAACAGGGTCCGCCGCAGCTTGGGACAGGATATATATTCTGTTTTTGATATCCGCGACCGTGTGGCCTGCAAAATGCCAAACGCTGTTGAGGTAATAACTCCGGTTGCTATCCCCGGAGCATCGATCCAAATCCCATCGCCGAAACCATCTACCAGCAGCGCGCCAAGATCAGTAGAGGCGTAAAGTTGCAGGTCTTTGCGTCCCGAGCTCGGGGGTCCTGGTCCCCGAAATGGATAACTTCTTTTAATGATCACCGGCACGTCCAGCTCCATTTCTTCCATCTTAAAGAAGAAGCAGCGCTGATCGGCCATGCCATGGGCGGCGTCAGTTTCAAGCACAAACACCAATGATTTATCCAACGGCGATCAGGCCAAAATCATCGGAACTCGATATCTGCAGGTTTTATTCTGACCAGGTTTAACGCTGATGAACGATCTTAGGCTGCCATTATTCCCCAAGGGTAAATACCGGGTGGCACATCGTTTTGTCAGCCAGTTTTTGCCAGGTCGGGTAATTGTACAGCTGCTTCAAATTCCCCGGAAAATTAAATGACGGCAAACTGTCGGCCCAGGTAAACAAAATCAACCGATTGCTCGCCCATATTGTATTTATCCAGCAAAGGCGAATAAATATAACCCGCATCATTCAATATGGAAGGATCCTTGAGATTAGCCTTGGAAAGATCAACCACCACACGCGGCACCATATGGCCACCAATGAAAGCATTAGCCTCATAGGTGTGACGTTTTTTGTATTCGTAAGGATTATGCTGCGGGTTATACGTTACATGATGATCTGCGTGCTGCACTTTCGACCTCGGGACTTCCGGCTTCTTTCGGCATATCGGTTGCCAGGGCAATAGCCACGGGCGCTTCGGCTTCGGGCTCTTCGGTCAGGGAAACGCGCACGGTATCACCCAAACCATCTTCCAGCAATGTACCTATGCCTACGGCTGATTTGATACGCCCGTCTTCCCCATCACCGGCTTCAGTAACGCCCAGGTGAAGCGGGTAATTCATCCCTTCGGCACCATGGTTTCAACCAGTAAGCGGTAAGCCTGTACCATGACCTGCGGATTGCTCGATTTCATCGAGATGACCAGGTTATAATAGTTCATCATTTCGCACATGCGGATAAACTCCATGGCCGACTCCACCATGCCCTGCGGGGTATCGCCATAACGGCTCATGATCCTGTCTGACAGCGAGCCATGATTGGTACCGATACGCATCGCCGTACCATACTCCTTACACATTTTTACCAGCGGTGAAAACTTCTGATAAATACGTTCCAGTTCGCCCTGGTACTCCGGCATCCGTATAATCTATCTGGTCAAATTTCTTTTTATCAGCATAATTGCCGGGATTTACGCGCACTTTTTCCACAATACGAGCTGCAACTTCAGCAGCATTTGGGGTAAAATGAATATCGGCAACCAGGGGCGCTGTATACCCTCGTCTGGCGCAGTTGCTTTTTGATCTCAGCAAGGTTTTGAGCTTCTTTAATGCTTGGAGCAGTTATGCGCACATACTCGCAACCGGCATCGATCATCCGGATCGACTGCTCCACGGTACCGATGGTATCCATGGTATCGGTGGTGGTCATACTCTGGATGCGGATCGGGTTATTGCCGCCCATAGGCACATCGCCAATAGCAACCTCGCGGGTCACAAAACGGGAATATTCAGTGAGTGAATTACAGTAACGGCCTTGCAGCACCTTATCGGCATCAGCATTCATGCGGAGATCTTTTAATTTCGTGCAAAGTTACGAATTTGCCCCGAGGTTGGTCATGATGCAGCTGGCAGGTTTGATAAATAATGCCTAATTTAGATGCATGACCGAGCCTATCCAATATCCTTACAGCAAAAATACAGCACTCGTCGGAGCGGCCATGCCGCTGATCTTTTTCGTCATTACGTTTAATAATTTGCGGGATTCTTACCTGGGCGGATTTATTCTGAGCTGGGTACTTATTGCTGCCTGCGACCTTTTGTTTCTCGTATTTCTGGTCTATATTCTGCTCAAAAGGCTTCTGCCTGCATTACGCCATGAGGTTGCCCTGGAACTCAGTGAAGCGGGTATCACGGACTATACCCGCAATATTGTGATCGAATGGGCCGATGTTAAGAATATCGATATGCAACTGGCACGTAATTTCTCAAAAATGATCGTCGATCTGAAGGAAGAAACCGACTACGGCACCCAGATCGCCATATCCCTGCGATGGATAGCCGGCAATGACCTGGAAATATGCCAGACCACACAGGCGTATTTTGAGGAGATCAGGGGACTTTCATGAATTTTCAGGGGCAGGGAAAATAGACTTACATGCTAATCCTGCCACTAAATATCCTCCCGATCGAGCATTTTTATGGCCTCGTCATACCTGGCTATCAGCGAGAGCGCCCGGTCAAAGGCCCAGCCCTTGTAATTATCGCGCAGCAATATCAGTGTTTCACGTATATTTTCCCCTTTTCTTGATTCCCAGCTCAGCAGTACCGAGGCTACTTTTTCTTCGACCTTATCGATACGGGCCTGGTTGGCGTAGATGTTGGTTAGTTTGGCTACGAGCTTAAAACTGACCTTCGAAGTGATGTTATGGCTTTTGGCTACTTCCCAGGCCACCTCACTCAGGTCGCGGTTCACGACGCCTTCGGGTGCGATATAGTCAAGATGAAACTCGCCACCGGATAATATTTTTTGCTGAAAAGACGGAGTTTTTAACGCCGAGTCGATGGCCTTCAGGATTTTTTTCTGATAAATGTACTGCTGCAGTTCAAGCTGTTTATTTCTGACCAGCTCTGTTCTGATGTTATCGAGCAGCTCTTTGGTCTCCCTTCTATCATGCAGCTTATTGAAGTATTCGGTGAGCACCAGTGCAAGCAGCACGCTGAAGATGATCAGCATCGACTCACCCAGGTATTCTTTCCAGTCACGCAGGACGTACACCTCGGGCTTTTTGTTGTGCCCTGCGTTTGTGGATAAAGGATCAGGCTGCCGCTTTGCCATATCTACCGAATTTCACCCTAAAAATAAGAATTTATCGCATGAAGGGAAGCCCTCGGTAATATTTAAAGGCTGAATCAGATCAGCCTGTCCTTCATCACCAGGGTATCGCATAGCATATCGTGCAGGCATTGCTGCCTCTTGTTGAAAAAACTGAGTAAATAGCCAACCACACTAATCAGGGAAAATATTTTACACAGGTTTCTGGCAACGGACCGGGCCGGCCCTATCCTTCTTCCTTCCAGGTCGCAAACCCTTATTCTGAGGATCTGCTTGCCATAGGTGGCCTGCTTGGCGGAGCACTCCATCACGATATGATAAATGATTTTCGCTAATGGGGCAAAGGCCAGGATGCCCAATGCCAGTGGCATCCTTTGCGCACTATCCTGGACAAATGCCGCAGCGATAAAGGCCAGCACGATAAATATGCCGCCAACAAAAAACCAGTCAAGGGCCGAAGCCAGCAACCGCTGGTCAAATCCGGCAAAATACTGCGGCACGACGGATTGCTGCTTAAAATGGAATAGCGCCCTCAGCTCAGCAATCTCATGAGCCTCTTTATAGTCCATCATTTCCCGGGTTTTAAGGAAGTCACCCGGCTTGATGTCCAGCGCCTTGAGCTGCTCTAAAGTAAAAGGCCCCTCCGGCTTGCCCTTTATGACCAGAAAGTAACCCTTGTCTGAAGATTGTACCGCTCGCGAATTGGAAGGTTCCATTTGGTCTGAAATTTTTAAATGCAAAAAGTTGTAATGACGAAGGGATAATCCTTTCAACATTACAACTTTCTGCGCTTACAACCAAGTTTAATAGCGTCTTACTTTAAAATCGGATATACCGCCGCTCATATGGATGTAAATTTTGTTCTTGGCGCTGGCAAAGCCCGCAGTTTCATAATGCCCGTCGTCTTTTTTGGTAAAACCGTCAAAGCTGTTGGAGGAAAGCCCCGAATCCGTTTCTATGCGACATTGTGCATTCTGAGGGATCTCAATCGTTACTTCCGAAACGCCGGTGGATACCTGCACGTTAGTTGACGCCAGCGGCTGGCCAATCTTGGCATAAAATGATGCTGCACCACCTTTTAGCACCAGCGAGCGCAATTTATACTTGGACAAATCGAAGTCGATCTTGCTGGCGCCGGTTTCAACGGTCACTTCCCATTCCGGATTTACATTGAGTTTCAGATCGGCAGTGTTTGATTTATCACCTCCCCAGTTAAAATGTCCGTTCTTATTATCCTTCATCGAAAAGTCCATCACATAGACAGAATCTTCCTGGTGATGTTCATATTGATATTTGCCGAAAAACTCTTTCGTATTGGCAGTAAACAGCTGGTTGGTGGTATCACGCAGATTATAAGTAGCGCCGCCCCCGCTGATATTAAGCCTTGCCACCCGCGCCGCAGGGCTGTAGGGTTCGGTGAAGGTGCTGTTACCTTCCACCTTGACCATTTTGCCGCCATTGTCATCGTCATCACTATCATCATTATCACCCTCGTTGTTGCTGTCGCTATCATTGCCATTATGATGAAAGCGGTAGGCAAAATGACGTGGCCACCACCATCCGTAACGGTCACCAAAGTTGCCAAATATCAGCAGGGCAAAGCCGGCTATTACAACGGCGATCTTCAGGAAACTGGCCCATGCCGAGCGGTTGTTGGCAAATACCAGGTTCACGCCGCCTATCACCAAAAATATAGGCCACAGGTGAATCAGGTTGCTCCAGTGAAAATCGATGTATCCGAAATTATTGAGCAGAAATATGCTGCCAATCATTACCAGGATAATGCCCGGGATTAATTTATCGTTTCTCATTTTCTTAATTTTAAATTGTGATTATACTGTTGGCGGATTATCTCGGTCGCGCTGGTCGGCGTCAGGGGCAGCCTCGTCTGCCGGTTTATTATCAGTAGTATTGGCGTTTGCTTTGTGCCAGTCCGGGTTCTCCCAGGGTTTTTTCCTTTCGCCCGAGATCATCAGGGCACATCCAACAACGATCAAAATGATTGGCCACAGGCGTTCAATATTCCAGTCAGGCAAAATATCAAAGTCATCAAGCAGGATCGAACCGCCTACAATAATCAGTACCACGCCGAAGACAATAGCCACCAGCGAAGTGCTGTTGCGCGGCTGAACCGGAAATGGCTGCCCCTGAAAGGGACCACCGCTGCTACCTGGGCCCGTTCCGAAAGTACTGCCATATGGATTACCCGGGTAGGGATTGGGTCCGAAAGAACCACTGGCATCTGCCTGCGGACTGCCGGGAGGCGGAGGTACCCGGTAATCTACCGTAGGATCGATATATAGTGGTTTTTTAGGCAAGACGATCCAAAAGATAACATATATCAGAAATCCGCCGCCGTGAAATATCAGTGCCAGTACAAACACTACGCGCACTATTGCTACATCTATATTGAAATATTCGGCCAGGCCGGCGCAAACACCCGCAATTTTTTTATGGTATTCGTCGCGATATAGTTTCTTGTCCATTTTATTGTTGTTTAAGTGAATTTTCTAATTCCGGTTCTTTTAATTTTAATGTAAACTCATCCAATTCGCCTTACACCTGTCCCCCCAGTGGCCTAATGATGATCTGGTCAACATTGGCGCCCGCACTCATCCTGTAAGTGCCGATAATTGCCGAAGCAATATCATCCGGCGAGACAAACCTGTCTTTATCTATCGTAGTGCCCTTCCAGGAATCCGTTAATGTTGAACCCGGGATGATGGCCGTAACCTTCACATTGAAAGGCATCATTTCCAGGCGCATCACTTTGCTAAGACCTAGCAGCGCAATCTTTGTTACACTGTAAGTGCCAGCCTCCGCTATGGGATCCAGCGCAGCGACCGAGCATATGGTAAAAATGTGCCCTTTGCGCTTTTCCATCATTTTTTTACCAAAATACCGGTACAGATGATAGGCAGGCATCAAATTGGTGTTCAGTTGTTTATCAAAGTCAGTGTCGTTCTCCTCCAGCATGCGCTGAGGGCCATACATGCCCAGGCTGTTAACAATAATGCCGATAAAACCCAGCTCATCTTCTGCCGCCGCAGCAAAAGCCAGCAGCTGATCCTTTACGCTGCCGTCGGTAACCCTTGTAAAAACTTTTATTTCCGGGTTGATTCCAGCCAGCTCGCCTTTAAACTCCTCCAGTTCACTTTCATTTCTTGAGCAAATGGCCAGACTAACTCCTTCCCGGGCAAAAGCGATCGCAATGGATCGGCCCATGCCTTTAGTTGCTCCGGTGATGATTGCGCTGTTCATGTCTGTTTGGGTTATCTTACTATAAGTGGTTCTGGTAATCTATACTACAAATCTAATATGCAATGCGGCTGCGCGGCATATGCTTTTTGCAAAGAGCGGAAAATTTTCGGTGAACGGGGGAAAATGAGCGGTAAACATGCTGACCTGTAGAATATACTCCCCGAAAATAACCGATTTCCACAGTTAAAAATTCTATTGGTATAGCAAAAACGCTAAAACGGGGCGTTTTTCAAAATGGGAATACTAATTGCAATACCCTTTGCAAATTAATTAAACGTTAACCTAAAAAAAATAGTCATGAACACTACAACAGTAATAATCGGAATGATCGCATCAGGAAGCGCAACGCTTTTAATCCTTTCTACAATAATTGCAAGAGGCAAAAGAATATTTGAATAATCAGCAATTACACTTAAAAAATTGATTCAATCGTAAAACCTTAAAAAAATAGCCATGAACACTTCAACAGTAATAATCGGAATGATCGTATCGGGAAGCTCAACTCTTTTAATCATCAGCACCATCGTTGCAAGAGGTAAAAGATTATTTGATTAACGATTACGAAAAAACAATTCATCCATAAACCTTAAAAAAAATAGCCATGAACACTTCAGCAATAATAATCGGAATGATCGTATCGGGAAGCTCAACTCTTTTAATCATCAGCACCATCGTTGCAAGAGGTAAAAGACTATTTGACTAATCAGCGATAATAAAATAAATAATTAACCATTCATTAACCAAAACCAAAACCAAAACCATGAACTCACAAACAATAATTGGAATGATCCTTTGCGGAACGCCGCTCGTGTTAATCATCATCACCGTAATCGTAAGAGGCAAGAAGTTATTTGATTAATCTCGGCGCCGGAGGCTAAGGGTCAACAAATCGGTGTTGACCACCAATTAGCCGGATTATTTTACCCGCGACAGTTTACCGGCGATCTCTGCCAGGTAAACAATACCCTTCGGATCAATCGCGTGGGTGTTACCGATGACCAAAGCGCTGCCAACGATCTCAATGGCAAAATCATCAGCCCTGGTCTCCATCAAAATATTTCTGAAAGCTTTCGTCATCGCATTCGATGCCTTTCCCCGGTCATCAGCAATAACACAGAATTTTCTCGAAAAAACCGGATCATCCTTAAAATGCATCTCCGTTGGGTGAACAAGGTCAAGTATTTTATCAACGACCGTTTCCCTGCGGATCAGCATTCTGCCGAAATTATTACGGAGCGTTACGCAGGCCCATACCTGGTATTTATAATATTTCAACCACTCGCCGCGGCCGCCCGGGATCCTGGTCAGAACTTTGACAAAAGTGAGGTAACAGCCACTCTCCGGATGGCCGATCAGCAACGAGCCTCCGACACTTAGGTTACGGTAACCATTAAAGGCATCAAACTGCCGGGTATTGAAGGTTTTGTCTTCGGCAATGGCTACTTTAAACCTGGAGCGGAGCGCCTGGTACGAGGCTTCAAGTGCCCCGACATCTTCGGCGTCTATCCCCGTCAGGTCAAAAGGCAATTTCTCCATGGAAGTAAATGTAAGCAATTATATTGCTTAAAAATCATATCCGAGGCCAAATTTCATACTCGTTTCGATCAGGTTCTGACGCCCGGTGATGGCATGTCTGCAAAAAAATGGATTAACGAAAATAGACACCTGCCGGAAACTGTATTTTGCGCCGATACCCATCGCCAGACCCAGACCCGACTGGTCGCTGGTATAGGATGCGCGTGAGTAACCGATCATATGGTCGGCAGAAAAACCAGCCTGGAAGAAGGCATATTTCAGAAAGGTAACCCTGGCATACAGGGGGATAGATAGCATTTGCAGCTGCTGATTAAAAATGCCGGCTGCAGGGCCGATGGTGGTTAGCTGCACATTGCCGGACGAATACAGTAAGCCGGTTTCAAAGGAAAGCAGGGGGTTTAAACTGCGCGTGTAGCTTAACCCATAGGTCAGCCCTTGTTGCGGGTTGAATCCAAAGTCACCTATTACATGGTGAATATCCACATTGTTGGATGCGATGCCGTAGACCAGCGAGATATTATTTTTTGACTGGCCTAAGGCCTCGACGCTTAAAAAAAGAACCGTGACAAGTAAAATTTTAGGGTTCATCGAGGTAGCGTTAAATGATTTGAATCATAAAAATAACCAAAGGTCGGTCATTGCAAACAAAAACATTCCTGTTATAGTTTATATACCGAAAACCTAATGCCCTTACGAGCATGTTAACATTACTGATACAGGTTATTGGTGCAATTTTAACAGCATTCATAGCATTATTACTCTTAAAAAAGGATCCCCGCACCGTAACGGAAGCTATCCGGAAGGAAGCGGCACTCGTAAAAAATGTCATTATTGCCGTGACCCTGGTGTCCATCATTAATTTATCGGTCTCCTACTACCTTGCCCGGTCGGAAGAGTCGGTGCTGGAAAAGGACACAAGAGCGCTGAAAACAGACAATCAGGACCTCCGCTCCCAGCTGTCAAGGAGCAATTTTGAACAGGAGAAACTCATCGTCTACCAGAAACAATCGGCCCGGCAGCTCACGCAAGCTGCCAACAATCTTCAGCAGGTGATCAACAGCTCCAGCCAGGCACCGCTGTTCCACTTCATGCTGGTTCATAACAAAACCCTGATCGGAACGGTGGTCAATAAAGACGACAAACCACTTTATAATTTATCGGTAAGAATTACCAATTATGATAATTTGCTCGGGTGCAGGGGTAACAAGGCAGCTCCGTCCCGGGTTGACCCAAAGTGCTATGTAACCAATACCCTTTACAATCCGATGATCGCGACCCTGGATGGCCGCAGTACCTATTATCTAAAATTACCCAAGCTAAACGCCAGGGCAAAAACAGGCCGGTTCATAATCAGCCTGACCGTAAATAAACGGACCTATTATGAACAGGCAGTCTATTCCGTTTCCAAAAAAAATGTATTGTCACAGGCATTGAGGCTGATCGAATATAATGACAACGCGATCATTCATAAAGCGGTAATCACCAGCAGGGACTACCGATTAAACTACATCAACTGGACAAAGGCTTTCCCTTTGCCGCTGAATCCGCAAATAAAAAAGTTCTGATTTTTTATTTTACATTGCAGGCTTCCGATAATCCCATTTAACAAAAGCGGAAAAAATGTATTTTTAACCGTTTTATCAATTTTAAATGTTTCACAGTTTAGGCAGATATATATTTTTACTACGCTTAAGTTTTAGAAAGCCCGAAAAATTCAGTGTTTACTGGGCAGAGGTCATGCGCGAAATGGTGTCCCAGGGCGTTGGCTCATTGGGCATTATCGCCATCATTTCGGTATTTATCGGCGCTGTAGCTACGATACAAACAGCCTTTCAGCTGGTAAGCGATTTTATTCCCAAGACCGTCGTAGGCAGCATTACCCGCGATTCAACCATCCTGGAATTCAGCCCTACCATATCTGCGCTCGTGCTGGCAGGCCGTATTGGCTCCAGTATCGCCTCGCAGATTGGCACGATGCGGGTGACCGAACAGATAGATGCCCTGGAGATCATGGGGGTAAATACGCCGGGATACCTGATCTCCCCCAAGATCATTTCAGGGGTGACCATGATCCCGCTGCTGGTTATTATTTCGGTGGTACTGGGATTGGGTGGTGGTTATCTGGCCTGCGCGGTCTCCAAGGAGGTGTCGACAAACGATTATATCTCCGGATTAACCGATGGTTTTAACCCGCTGATCGTTACCGTTTGCGCCGTAAAGTCCATCGCCTTTGGTTTTATTATCACCTCGGTATGTGCCTACCAGGGCTTTTATACCGCGGGCGGTGCCCTGGAAGTGGGCCAGGCAGCAACACGCGGAGTTGTGTTCAGCTGCATCATGATCTTATTTGCCGATTTGATTGTTTCCAAAGTTCTGCTATGATCGAGACCAAAGACATTTACAAAACATTTGGCGAAAACCAGGTATTGCAGGGCATCAGCACGGTATTTGAACCTGGCAAAAATAACCTGATCATTGGCGGATCCGGTTCGGGGAAAACCACCCTGCTTAAATGTATCGTAGGTCTGCATGAGCCGACCGAAGGCGAGGTATTTTATAACGGGGAGAACTTCACCCGATGCATTTTGAGAAAGGGTGCACTATCCGCAAGGAAATCGGCATGCTTTTTCAAAATTCGGCCCTGTTTGATTCCATGACCGTGGAACAGAATATCATGTTTCCCGCTTAACCTGTTTACCGATCAATGCCGAAGTAAAAGCTGGAACGGGCCAATTTCTGCCTGAAGCGGGTAAACCTGGAAGGCAAAAATAAATTATATCCCTTCCGAACTTTCGGGCGGGATGAAAAAACGGGTAGGCATCGCCCGGGCCATATCCATGCAGCCCAAATACCTGTTTGTGGATGAACCCAACTCAGGCCTTGACCCGATTACCTCCATTCTGATCGATGAACTGATCAGCGAGCTGACCGAAGAATACCATACCACTACCGTTGTGGTTACGCATGATATGAACTCGGTAATGGGCATTGGCGACCATATCATATTTTTGCACAATGGCCAGAAATGGTGGGAAGGCAGCAACAAGGAAATTGCCCACACCGACAATAAAGAACTGAACGACTTTGTATTTGCCAGCAAATTTATGAAAGCGGCCAGGGCAAAGCTGTAATTTTGTTCAGCGTGGCAGGGCATCTGGACAGTGCCACGGAAAGAAAAATTAATATTTATTAGTCAAAATTTCCCAACTTTCCGACTTTTGCTGACTTTCGGACTTAAAAAAATGATCCAACTACTCACCCCCACGCTTCTGGAAAGATTACGAGCTGATTGATTGCGGCGATTTTGAGAAGCTGGAACGTTTTGGCAATATCATATTGATACGCCCTGAACCGCAGGCGGTATGGAGCAAGCAGCTGCCAGCAATCCGAATGGCAAAAACTGCATCATATTAAATTCAAAGGCCGATCCGCCACATCAGGCGAATGGCTGAAAAAAGAACAACGCGATCCCCGACCGCTGGCATATCGAATATAAAAATAAGGAAGTAGCGATCAAATTCAGGCTCGCACTAACCTCGTTTAAACATGTGGGCATTTTCCCCGAGCAGGCCGTTAACTGGGATTATTCCTGCCAGATGCATCAAAAAGTTTCAAACGCCGCAGCCGAAAGTACTTAACCTGTTTGCCTATACCGGCGGCGCTTCGCTGGCAGCGCAGGCAGCCGGAGCAGATACCACACATGTGGACTCGATCAAACAGGTGGTTACCTGGGCAAACGAAAACCAGGAGCTTTCGGGACTAACCAATATACGCTGGGTGGTTGAAGATGCCTTGAAATTTGTAAAACGCGAAGTAAAACGCGGCAAAAAATACAACGGCATCATCCTTGACCCGCCCGCCTACGGCCATGGCCCCAGCGGTGAAAAATGGAAGCTGGAAGATCATATCAACGAAATGATGCAGGATGTGGTGCAGCTGCTCGACCCGAGCGAACATTTTCTGATACTCAATGCCTATTCGCTGGGATTTTCATCCGTCATTATCGAAAACCTGATCAAAAGCGCTTATCCAAAAGTACAAAATCTGGAAACCGGAGAGCTTTACCTTCAGGCAACGTCCGGCGTTAAATTACCCCTGGGCGTGTTTGGGAATTTTTTAAGACAAAATAGCAGGCTAATCTTTGCCCTTCGGTAAATAAGAATAATATATTTGTCATACCGGCCGCGCTGCGGACAATGAAAACCAAGTTATATCGTTAAGGTCACTCATGCTGAAACTCAAAACCCTGATTATTTTCTGCTGCTTGCCGGCTGTGCTATTCGCGCAGCAGCACTTTGATATCATTCTGAAAAACGGGAAGATCATCGACGGCGCAGGAAATCCCTGGTTTTACGGAGATGTGGGTATTGTAAAAAATAAAATTGTCAGCATTGGCGACTTGTCGGGTAAAAAGACCCGACAAGACGATCGACGCCACCGGGCTGGTCATTGCGCCGGGTTTTATCGATGTGCATACCCATATCGAGGGTGATGAAAAAAAAACGCCGACGGCGGATAATTTTATTTACGACGGGGTAACTACCGTCATAACCGGCAATTGCGGATCCTCCGAAGTAGATTTAAAGAAATATTTCAACATGCTCGACAGTATTAAACTGTCGGTAAATGTGGGTGCCCTGATAGGCCATAATGATGTTCGCAGAGCGGTTTTAGGAGAAGCCGCCGTTACGCCCAGCCCCGCCCAGCTGCAAAAGATGCAGGACCTGGTGGAACAAGCCATGCGCGACGGCGCCATGGGCTTTTCAACGGGACTGATCTATACCCCGGGACTTTATTCCAAAACGGATGAAGTCGTGGCTCTGGCTAAAGCGGCCGCAAAATATCATGGCATCTACACTTCGCACATGCGTAATGAGTCCGATAAGATATTTGATGCCATCAGCGAGGCGATCGATGTCGGCCGCCAGGCAAATATGCGCGTGGAGATCTCTCATTTTAAAGTAGGCCTGCCAAACTGGAACCGCTCCGACGAGATGATTGCCATGGTGGACAAGGCGCGTGCCGAAGGCCTGGATGTGACAGTAGACCAATATCCCTACACGGCCAGCAGCACCACGCTGAATGTATTGCTGCCCGACTGGCTCGTCGACGGCGGCCGCGATTCGGTGCTGAAAAGGCTCAACGAACCCACTATTCATCAAAAGGTAGTGGACGAGATGATCCGGGATATGACAGCGCCGCGGGCGCACACATTTTGACTATGCCGTGGTGGCGCATTGTGACGCAGACAGTTCGCTCAACGGAAAAAACATCATGCAGATCAATATGGCCAAGGGGCGGGAGTCCACCATCCCCAATGAGATCGAAACCATACTGGATATTACCCGAATCGGCAGTGCCTCGATGGTATTCCATGGCATGAACGAGGCCGACGTGGAGAATATTCTCAAGTTACCCGCTTACCATGGTTGCTTCCGATTCAGGCATCCGGCTGTTTGGTTCGGGCGTACCCCACCCTCGCGGCTACGGCAGCAATGCCCGGGTGCTGGGTTACTATGTCCGCCAGAAACACCTGATCCGGCTGGAAGATGCCATCCGAAAAATGACTTCGCTGCCTGCACAGAAATTCCAAATTGAAGGCCGTGGAATATTAAAAGCCAGGAATGTTTGCCGATATTGTTATTTTTGACGCCGATACGGTAAAAGACGAATCAACCTTTGAACATCCTCACGCATATTCGGCCGGATTTAAATATGTTTTAGTAAATGGCAAGGTAACTGTTGATAATTTTAAGCATATTGGCACCAGAAATGGTGCTATTTTGCGTGGCCCGGGATATAAAGAAAATTAACACAAATGAATTTAAAAAAGATCGCACTCTCTACCCTTGTTGTTGCTTCATTAGCACTTTTTACGAACTGCAGTCAAAGCAGCAGCGCTGTCAAAACGATAGTCCTAAGCTGCTGTAAAAAAAGCGGACACCGCAAAAAAAGCGGCAGATACCGCCGTAGCGGCCCCTGCTGCGTCCTATGCACCAATCAATCATGCGCAGTATGACTCGCTGATGATAAAATTGGCCCATGGCGATACTACTGGCAAATGGCCGGTGAAAAATGCACCTTATCCTTTGCCAGGAGCTATTTTGCCCTATAAAAGTGTAGTAGCCTACTATGGTAACCTATATGCTAAAAAGATGGGTATCTTGGGCGAACTGCCTCCAAACGAAATGCTGGCCAAATTGAGGGGCGAAGTAAAGAACTGGGAAAAAGCCGATCCCACTACCCCTGTACAGCCTGCCCTGCATTATATCGCTGTGGTAGCACAGGGAGATGGCGGCAAGGACGGCAAATTCCGTTACCGCATGCCGTTCAAACAGATCGACAGCGTACTAGCACTTGCTAAAAAGGCACATGCTATCGTGTTCCTGGATGTGCAGGTAGCCTTGAGCAATATCCATGCTGAATTGCCTTTGTTTGAAAAATACCTGGCCATGCCGCAGGTGCACTTTGGTATGGACCCTGAATTCTCTATGAAAGACGGCACCCATCCGGGCAAAAAAATAGGCACTTATGATGCCGCCGATATTAACTATGTTTCCGGATTATCTTGCCAATATCGTAAAAAAATACAATGCTCCTCCAAAGATCCTGATTGTACACCGTTTTACCGAAAAGATGGTAACCAACTATAAGAAGATTAAATTACCTAAGGAAATACAGTTGGTAATGGATATGGACGGATGGGGCGAACCTGAATTAAAGGAAGGAACCTGGCGCTACTTTATACATAACCAGCCGGTGCAGTTTACAGGCTTTAAATTGTTCTATAAGAATGACCTGAAAAAGGCACCGCACCACATGCTTACGCCACAAGAGGTATTAAAGAACAAGCCCTACCCTATCTACATTCAATATCAGTAATCCGGTAGGTGATGGTTCATTTTAACTACTAAACGTTTTTACCATGAACCATCGCTTAATACAATAAGCCAATCATGATCAAATTCGGCATCATCGGTTGCGGACGTATCAGCCACAGGTTTATGCAGGGCATAAAACAGGTGGCTGATACTTCTTTAACGGCGGCCTGGTCGCGACGGCCCGAAAGCGTCGCGCAGTTTGTAAGCCAATATGGCGGCAAAGCCTCGAGCAGTCTTGATGAACTTCTGGCCAGCGATATTGATGCCGTATATATCGCCACATTGCCAGACAGCCACGCTGATTACAGCATCCGGGCATTAAATGCCGGCAAACATGTGTTATGCGAAAAACCAGCCGCAGTAAATCCAGCTCAATTGGACGGGGTCTTAAAGCTGGCAAAATCAAAAGGCCTGCTGTTTATGGAAGGAATGAAACCCCCCTTCTACCCGCTTTACCGAAAGCTTAAGGAATATTTACAGGCAGATCCCATTGGACCGGTAGGTTACGTGAGAGCGGGATCAGCGGTAATGGACTGCCCGCCTGAGCATCCTAATTTTAGTTATGACCTCATCGGCGGCGGCATTATGCAGATCGCACCCTATGAGGCTTTCATTGCTTTAGACTGGCTCGGCCCGGTGACGGGTTTGCAAGCGATGGGCCGATTCAGCGGACGCCAGATCGATATGTTCACCGTTCTGCAAACGCAGCACGGGGAAGGCTATGCACAGCTTTATTGCGGCTTCGACCTGCACGGTAAAGGTGATGCGCTGATCGCAGGGTCATTGGGACACGTAACCATTCATAAAAACTGGTGGAATCCGGCAAAGGCCACGATTGATTATCTGGACGGCCGAACTGTAGCGCTCGATGAACCTTACGTAGCCGGCGGCCTTAACTATGAAATTCAGCATTTCTGCGATCTGCTTCGCGCCGGACAAACCGAAAGCCCGATGATCACCCATGAATTATCCCGGCAGATGATCTCGATGCTGGAGCAGGCGCGCAAACAGATCGGGCTAAACTTTGAGGGAGAGTAACGGAAGAAACGGGGGCCCATGGTCCTGGAAGTCTCTCCCGGTCTTGTATTCCAGCTAAACTATATTAATTTTCTCTCAGATTTTTCATCGGATTCGTGATGGCCGCCTTAAAACATTGATAGCTCACAGTCAAAAGCGCTATGAAAATGGCACTCATACCTGTGGCAACAAAAACCCACCAAGAAATTTCAGGTCTGTATTGATAATTCTGAATCCAATTGCGCATCAGCATAAACGAAACCGGAAACGCTATGAGGATTGAATATAAGACCAAGGCAATAAAATTCTTTGACAATAAACTCCATAAGTCAAAGATCGACGCGCCCAATACTTTTCTAATTCCTATTTCCTTAATACGCTTCTCCGTCATAAATGAGGCCATGGCAAAAAGCCCCAGGCAGCTGATCATTATAGCAATAACTGCCAGTGATCCAGCAAGCTTGCCGGTCCGTTCTTCCTTTATGAATTTCCGTCCGTATTCTTCGTCCACAAACTGATAGTCAAAAGGCTGGGAAGGAATATATTTCTTAAAAGCAGATGCAATCTGACTAAGTGCCTCAGCTGCGCTGATTTTAGGATTTAGCTTTAGCAATAGCACATTTCCCGGATTCGATGATAAATGAAAAATAGATGGCTGCACCGGTTCATAAGGAGATTCCACAACCATATCTTTGATCACACCCACGACATGAAATGGTACCCCATTAAATGAAATTGTCTCACCAACAGGATTCTTTAAACCCATATATTTCATCGCAGTTTCGTTAATTACAAACCCGGAAGAATCGGAAACGATACCTTTTGTAAAATCTCTGCCTGCTATAAACTGCCATCCAACAGTTTTTCCAAAATCTACCGACATATCTGTATTAGGAAAGACTACCGCCAAATTAGGATCTTTACCTCTCCAGTTAAGGCCTCCCACTCCACCCCACACCGCCGTTGTTGGTGCACCTGATTCGGCCATAGATACTATTGCGCCATCATTTTTTAATTCGTCCTGTACAACGTTAAATATTTTGTGCATATCATGAGTCATCATCGATATTGCCACCAAACCATTCACATGGTAACCCATCGGCCTGTTTTTAGCGAATTGAATCTGCCGAAAAACGATTATAGTGCCGATGATAAGGATAATTGATATGGTAAATTGAACGACCACTAAGATCTTTCGTGAGATAGCGGCAAGTGTGTTTATCCTAAAAGTTCGGTTTAATACTTTCACAGGCTTGAAAGAGGATAGATATAACGCGGGGTAACTTCCTGATAATAAAGCCGTGATTGCGCTTAAACTAATAATGGCCAGCCAAAATACAGGGTTAGACCACAATATTGCCATTTTCTTATCGGCCAATGCATTAAAATATGGAAGCGCTAGGACAACAAGCATCAGGGATATTATAAATGAAAAGGCCACGATAATGCAGGCTTCACATAAAAATTGAAAGACCAATTGGCTGCGAAACGATCCCAAAACTTTTCGTATCCCCACCTCCAGTGCGCGTTTTTCCGATTGCGCGGTACTCAGATTCATAAAATTGATACATGCCAGCAACAACACGAAAACACCAATTACTCCAAAAATCCATACCATTTCAATCCGGCCACCAACATTTACTCCGTTTTTGAAATCAGCATAAAGATGCCATTTACTCATCGGATGAAGAAAAAGTTCGGGTTTATGTGTTGCTTCCTCGGGCGCCTTATTAATTTTTAATTTTCTGATTTTTTCGGACACTTTTGCCATGTCGGCATTATCCGCTAATTGAACGTAAGTTAGAAAAGCGCTTCGCCCCCAATTATTTTTTAGTCCATTAAAAAACGGTGCGTTGGTATGGACAAACAGTGCCCACGGTGCAATAAATGTAACATCTGAAAAAGTTGAATTGGATGGCTGATCTTCGTAAACGCCGGTAACTTTAACATCCATTTTACCATCAATTTTCATCACCTGGCTTATAGGATCGGAATCTCCAAAAAATGCCCTGGCTACTGATTCGGAAAGCATGATTGATGCCGGGTCCTTTAACCCGTGCAGGTTTCCCCTGATCATATGTAATCCGAGCATTTCGATTGCTTGCGGTTCAAAAAACACGCCACTTCTGGTAAGTTTTTTTTCGCCAGATGCTAAGGTTGAATTTCCAGCTCCTGTAGCCATAGAGACGCACTTAAAATCGCTGCTATAACTTTTAATCAATTCCGCACCTAATGGAAAAGGTTCATTGGGCATCGTTTGTACCTCTCCATTGTTTGTCTGGTTTTGCATTACTTGTGCTATCCGATCGCGGTTTTGATAGTACTTGTCAAATGATAATTCATCAAAAACCCAAAGACCGATAAGGATTGCAACTGCCACACCAACGGCAAGACCCGCGATATTTATAAATGAATGCAGTTTGTTTTTGCAGATGGCACGCCAGGCAATTTTGAAATAAGTGTTTGACATAAAGGTAAATTCTAAGTCTGTTTTAATGTTTCGTTAGTTAACATTCAGCTCAATAGACACCTACACCTTAGCTTCAATCACGTCTCAAACTCGTCACCTGGTTTCTAGCACTGCATGTATTGGCTGTTTTTGTGGTAAAAGTTGCCTGCCTTCCGGCAAAAAAAATCCACCAGCTTATATTGATTCGATTCGATAGATACCCACCATCCTTTTTTAAACAATGTGATTACAAAAAAAAGCAAAAGCGTGAACTTAGGTTTAGTTTTAGAACAATATAAAACACAATTTAATTATTTACTCTAATCATTCCTGATACTTTTCACGGGATTAACGGTAGCCGCCTTTATTGCCTGGAAACCGACAGTAAATAAAGCAATAAGAATAGCTGCCAGACCCGAAAACAGGAATACCCAGGGCGATATGCTAATCCGGTAAGCAAAGTCCTGCAGCCAGGCATTCATTAACCACCATGAAAGCGGGGAAATGACCACCAAGGCAAAAATGACCAGCTTAATGAAATCTTTAGATAGCATAAAAGTGATGTCGTTCACCGAGGCCCCCAAGACTTTTCGAATGCCTATTTCTTTTTTCCGCTGCGCGGTACTAAACGCTGATAATCCCAGCAATCCGAGACAAGAAATCAGGATAGCTATTGAGGCAAAGCAAATAAAGAGTCTGCCAAATCGCTGCTGAGCTATATACTGACGATTGTATGCTTCGTCCGCAAAGAAATAAACGAATGGCAGGCCGGGCGCTATGTTTTTCCAGGCAGCTTCTATCTGACTTACGGTTGACCTTACATTGGACGATGAAATATCTATATTTAAAAAGGTAAAATAGCCCGGATCTATCCTTAAGGTAAGCGGTTTTACTTTCTCCTGAAAGGAATGAAAATGAAAGTCCTTTACTACCCCAATGATCGTTCCGCGCTGATTAAGCTGAAAAAACTGTTTGCCGACTGCATTCTCCGGACTGGAGAAGCCCAGCGCGTATGCCATGGTCTCGTTGATCAGCATGGCATGCAATGTATCGGATGCCCCTGCTGCGAAGGCCTTGCCGGCAACCAGGTCTATCTTGTATTGCTTCAGAAAATTTTCACTAATAAAATAAGCATCCGTTCTTATTTCCTGTTGTTCCTCATTGCTGTTCTCGATAATCGTCTTGTACTGATTGTTTGCCGTGCCCGGTATGCTATACGACAGGCTGGTAAACCCAACTCCCGGTATGGCACCGAGCTGCTGGGTAATGGCAGCAGCATGCTGCGTTATACGGCTGTCAAACTGAAAATCAACAACAAGCTTATTTTGTTTGTCAAAGCCCAGCTGCTGGTTTTGCATAAAGTCCAACTGTTGGTATACTACCACCGTTGCAATCACGAGAAAAATAGAGATTGAAAACTGAGTGATCACCAATGTCTTGCGCAACACAAGTCCGCTTCCTGCCGGATCGAATTTTCCTTTCAGGCTACTGATCGGTTTAAGGCCCGACAAAACAAGAGCCGGGTATGATCCGGATAAAGCACCAACTACCACAGCGATCAAAAGTAACCACAATACGTTCTGGAAATGCTCAAAAACATTCGCTGTGATGGTCGTTCCTGTTAGTTGATTAAATAAAGGCAGAATTAAAACCGACATCAGCAGGGCAGCCGCAAAGGCGATAGCAAAGCAGAATAGCATCCATAAAAAACTGCAGCATGAGCTGATTTCTGGATGCGCCCAATATCTTTCTTACTGCGATCTCTTTGGCCCGCCCAAGCGAAAATGCCGTAGTCAGGTTGATAAAATTGAAACAGGCAATAAATAAAACCAGCATCGCGATCACAGAAACGATGTAAACACTGGTGATGCTTCCACTTTCTGAGGCACCGGTGCGGTGTCCCCGGGACTTCCCATACAGGTATACTTTCCTTAGCGGCTGAATCGCCAGCTGGTATTTGGTCTGCCCCTGATCGAAATTGGATTTAACAAAGGCAGGGAACTTCGCCTGAAAGGCGGCGATATCCTGACCTGGCTTTAACAGAAGATAGGTGTAAAAGCCGAAGTGCGTCCAGTTATGAGCCCAATTGGCATTGACAAGGGTCGACATAGAAAACAGCATGTCCACTTTTAAATGCGAATCGCTGGGAATATCTTTCATGATACCCGTTACGGTCGCCTTGTCCTTGCCGTTAATGGTCAATGTCCTGCCTAAAGGCTCGGCATCAGCGAAATATTTCCGTGCTGCGCTCTGGGACAACACTACATTATATGGCGCGTCAAATAAATGCCCTGCGTTACCGCGCAGTAACGGCCAGGTGAATATTTTAAATACGGACTGGTCGGCATAAGCAATTTCTTCTTTGGCCGCATTGCCTGCATTGTTCTGGATGATCATATCATCCATAAATATCCTGGCCGTTTCCTGGATTTCGGGGAAAAGGGACTGCATAGCCGGAGCCATAGGCGCCGGCGTACTTTCGTAGCTGATACCCGCCGGAGTCTTCACATCAGTTACCAGCCGGTAAATATGATCCGCATGCTCGTTGTAACCATCCCTGTTCAGTTCGAACTGAACAAATAATAAAGCAAAAAAACAGACGCAAATTCCGCTTGAGAGTCCAACAATATTGATCGCCGAAAGCGACTTATGATTCCAAAAATATCTGAAGGTAGTCTTGAGGTACTCTTTTAGCATAGGCTTGACGAAGATTACAAGGTAGGGTTTTCCTTGTAAAATCGAGAACATTTATCATTTGAAGGATGTCACATTTTGTGATTTCCAATTTTAACCTTCGTTACTTTTCCTTAACAGTGCTGATGAACTCCAGATAGTTCTCTTGATTTATGACAGTAAATTCAGCATCAGGATAGCCTTTTGCGAAAGCCACCGGCTTTTTGGCCTGGTCGTTTTTCCATTTGCATTCGAAAGCTTTAAGCTGTCCGTTATGTACCTCAACCAGGTCGATTTCTTGTCCGTCATAGGTCCGCCAGAAAAAATACTGTGGATGATATCCTTGGTAGGCGTTGTTTTTGAGCCTTTCAGCCAATATATATTGTTCCCATAACTGCCCAATATCATTACGCTGGCTCAATGGGCTGAAGTTATTGATGAGTGCATTTCGTAGCCCGTTATCAAAAAAATACCACTTTCGACTCTTGGAGACTTCCTTTCGCAAATTATTGCTATAGCCTGTTAAAGGGTAAATAATAAAGACCTTAGTGAGCAGATCCAAATAACGATCCACGGTGATTTTGTTAAGTTGTAAACTATTGCCCAATTCAACAGTACTCACCTGACTACCTACCTGCCAGGCCAATAGCTGCAGCAACCGATACAGCACATCAGCACCTTTCACATTTTCCATAGTCAACAGATCCTTTAACAGGTAGCTATTGACCATTTGCCTCAGATAGTTCTCCTTTTCCTGAAAAGTATCAATATGCCAGAGTTCGGGATAACTACCATACACTAATCTTTGTTCAAGATTTCTAGTCGTGGTTATAAAATCTTCTACGGTTGACAACTCAGCCTGCGCGATAGGATATAACTGGTAGACCAGGTTGCGGCCCACCAAAGGTTCCCCTGTAGCGTAAACCAGATCGAAACTACTACTGCCTGTTACGATAACGGTGATACCTTTAATCCCATCGATTAACAATTTTAAGATCTTTCCGATTTCCGGTATCGTTTGTGCCTCGTCAATAATGATGATTTTTTTACCTGCGGTTAATTGGGCATAATTTGTTAAGGTCCTGCGTTGCAGTATTTCTGACACCTGCATATCCTCACCTTGGAGCAATAAGGTGTCGTCCGGATATTTATCGACGATATTTTCGATGATGGTCGTCTTTCCGGTACGGCGGGTGCCATATAACATCAGCACTTTTTGCATACCCAGCTTAGCCATAATTTGCTGCTGAACCAATCTTGGTATATTCATGTAAATTAAAGTAGATTAAGTCACTTAACTGACGCAATTTACATAATTTAAGTCACTCGAGTGACTTGAATTTCAAATTGTTCGAGTATATCGTAAATTAAGCCCAGTTTAAAGGTCCCATTGAGATTAGCTTTGGGCTGATCTCAAAAAGCCTAGGCGTAGCTGTTTATAATTGCCAGTTTTGCCTGATGAGAAACTTTCTTCAATGCCGATCAAATTTATTTTGGCTCGTCAAATTCCGATGATAGCCGATTAATAAATTCCCTTTGATATAAGACTCCGCTTTAATCGTACTTACTTCGCCTGCAACACCACTGTAGCCCCCTTCAATCCTTTTGATTCCGCTTTGAGCGTAATTGCGCCCGCCTTCTCATTTGACTGCACGATAGCTAAAGCCAGGCCATTAAATGCCTTGCGGTAACTGGCCTTAAAGGAATCCAAGTCGGTTTCGTTTCCGTTATCAACACTGGCAATAAAACCATTACCCTTGATTTTGAAGTTCACCAGATTATCGGCGTTTGGTACCAGGTTACCATCCTTGTCCAGTATTTTTACAGTTACAAAAGACAGATCCCTGCCATCAGCATTGATATTTTTTCGGTCTGCTACGAGCAGTATTTTAGCAGGTTTCCCCGCGGTATGTATTTCGCTGCTGAGTACCACTTTGCCATTTTTGCGTGATACTGCTGTTATCGTCCCCGGCACATATTTCAGCCTCCACATGACATGCAGGTCCTCCCCCTGTTTCTTCTTTACGCCTTGCGATTTTCCGTTCAGGTAAAGCTCCACCTCATCGGCATTGTTATAATAGGCCCAAACATCAACCGTTTTACCATTCTCCCAGTTCCAGTGAGGCAAGACATGCAGCACCGGCTTATTGGTCCATTCGCTCTGGTACATATAGTACACATCTTTCGGAAATCCGGCCAGATCAATAATACCGAAATAAGAACTGCGCGAAGGCCAGCCATACGGCGTGGGTTCACCCAGGTAATCAAACCCTGTCCAGATAAACATACCTGACAGAAAATCATACTTTTTCATCACTTTCCAGGTTTCCTCGTGCGTAGAACCCCATGGAGGCGAAACATTATCATACGCGGAAACCGTATGATCCGCGTTCATTTTAGCTTTGTAATTTAATGAATTGGGCCAGCGGCGTATGCTGTCGGATGGCATATCATAGTGTCCGCGCGTTTCCAGCCCTGAGGTCGTTTCCGTGGCGATGAACTTGCGGCCCGGATAGCGGGCATGAAATTTGCCGTAATCCTTCTGATGGTAGTTATAACCCACCAGATCAATTGCCCCCGATTTGATGATCTTGTTGGTGGTATCCGGACGATCATTTGCCGAAGTAAGCGGCCTGGTCCCATCCAGACTATGGACGATCGACGCCAGTTCAGGAGCAATACGCAAAGCGCTGGTATCCCCCTGCTGCGGTATCTCGTTACCAATGCTCCACATGATGACGCTCGGATGATTACGATCCCGCAGCACCTGATCTTCCAGATCGCGCCGGTGCCATTCCTTAAAGAAAAGGTGATAATCGTATTTGGTTTTTCCTTTTTCCCAGCAATCAAAAGCCTCGTCCATCACTACAAAGCCCATTTTATCACAAAGTTCCAGCAGTTCAGGAGCAGGCGGATTATGCGAAGTGCGGATCCCGTTACAACCCATATCTTTCAGCATCTGCAGCTGGCGTTCCATGGCGCGGTAATTCACCGCAGCGCCAAGGCTGCCCAGGTCGTGGTGGTTGCATACGCCGAGAATCTTCACCGGCTTTCCGTTAAGTGAAAAGCCCTTATCTGCGTCAAAGTTAAAATAGCGGATACCGAATGGCGTGGTATATTCGTCGGCAATCTTATCACCGACCATTACCCTGGTCACTACCTTATACAAATAGGGCCGGTCAATGGACCATAATTCAGCCCCATTGATTTTCAGATCCTGGCCAACTACTGAAGTAAGATCAGCGATATCGGTCTGTGCCGATGCGGCCGAAACTACCTGTTTTTCTGCTGCATCATAGATGGTGGCCGAAACCGAAAATTTCACCGGTCTGCCGGTATGATTCTTTACATGCGTCTCGACGTGCACCATGGCCGACCCGTCATCTGCCACCGTTGGAATAACGAAGGTTCCCCAATGGTCAACGGCAACCTTGCCGGTTGTAACCAGCCATACGTTGCGGTAAATACCCGAACCGGAATACCAGCGGGAATTGGGCTGCACCGAATTATCCACTTTTACCGCGATCGTATTCTCACCGCTGAAATTCAGGTACGGCGTCAGATCGTATTCAAAGGAGATATAGCCGTTTGGCCTGAAACCCAAAAGGTGACCATTTATCCAAACGCTGCTTTTCTCGTAAATACCATCGAAATCGATATATATCTTTTTATCTTCTGCCGATACGGGCAGGCTAAACGTTTTCCGGTACCAGCCTATACCGCCCGGCAGTGCGCCTCCGTCTGGAGTGGCCGGGTTATCTTTACTGAATGCGCCTTCAATACTCCAGTCATGCGGCAGGTCAAGTTTTCTCCAGTCGGCATCATTGGCAGCCGGATTCTCCGCACCAGGCAAATCCCCCAGATGAAAACGCCATCCATGATCAAAATCAGCCCGTGTACGGGTTTGGCTGGAAGCCTTCGCACTGATGATCAGTAGCGGCAAAAGAAAATACAATCCTGATTTCTGTAATAAAGTTCTGAATAACAGCATGATGGGAAACAAGAGCAATAAATGTATAGTGGACACTAAAATATAAATTATTTATAATAACGCTAACAATAATATTGCGGATATTGAGCGGCAACATGCCGTTATGGCAGAGGGATCAGTCGCGGCATTATATTGGATACTTACTGGATATGAATCTACAGCAAATAACATTCGGAAACGGCTGCTTCTGGTGTACGGAAGCGATATTTCAATCACTTAAAGGCGTAAAATCGGTTACCTCCGGGTATATGGGGGGGCATACCAAAAATCCAACCTATATGGAGGTATGCAATGGTGATACGGGCTATGCCGAGGTCATCCGTCTGGAGTATGATGCCGATGAAATATCTTTTGACGAATTACTGCTGGTATTTTTCAGAACGCATAACCCGACGACGCTTAATCGCCAGGGTAATGACGTAGGTACCCAATACCGCTCAGCCATATTTTACGATAACGAAAAGCAGAAAGAGCAGGCCGAAGCGATGATCGGGCGACTGACCGACGAAAAAGTGTATGATCATCCCATCGTAACCGAAATAACTCCTGCATCAGCATTTTATCCGGCCGAGGATTATCACCAAAATTACTTTAATAATAACCCGGACAAGTCCTATTGCGCCTTCGTGATACAACCCAAGCTGAATAAGTTTGCAAAAGAATTTACCGAAAAGATCAAGCCCGAACTGCTGCAATAATGGGCTTCAAACAGGTAATCATTCTTCGGGCCGATCTGAATATGTCGGCGGGCAAGGCGGCTGCACAGGCCAGCCACGCCAGTCTTATGGCTTTTTTGCAGTCCGCGCAAAAATATCCGGACAAAATAGCAGCATGGTTTAAAACCGGACAGGGAAAGATTATTCTTGAAGTTAATTCGGAGGAGGAATTAAAGCAGATCCATACCAGGCTTACCAGCCAGGCGGATGGCGCTGAAATTTGTTACCTGGTCCGGGATAGCGGACTGACCGAGCTCAAGGGGATGGAATATACGGCGCTGGGCATCGGGCCGTTTGATAAGGAATATATCGACCGGTTTACCAAACAGCTCAAATTATACAAATAACCTACTCTTCCTTTATATGCAATAAAAGAAGGACCAGTACCAGAAAACCCACGATTCGTTCTGCGCTGGCCAGCCCATTCCAGCTCGGACTTTGCCACATGGCAAACCACTCTCCGCCAATTACCTCAAACCCCAGAAACCATATCATTATGCCCACCGTAATCCCTGCCACAGCCCAGTTTTTGGCGGCATGAAAAGCTGCCGCGGTGGAATGCAGATTTCTAAAAAGCAGCCAGCTCCCCTTAATGCAGCAAAATGCCATGACCATTTCCAGCATTATAATCAGCATATAACCGGCATGATATAAAAAGACACTATTTATGCCCCGGTAACGCATAGGACTGCCGGCAAAGGTCGTGTCCATTTTCATCACATGCATAACAAACTGGTAATTGGTAAAATAATCTGTTGTATTACCTATAACAATGAGCAGGGACATCAGGGCAATTGCCCCTACACAAGTTGTTTTTGCAATCCTAAACAACAGCTGAACTGAATACATTTGGACAGGGTTTGTATTACAAATATGCCTTTATCCCTTTGCAAAAACTAATTAATTATACCTTCTGAATAATAATTCAGAAACACAATCCGCTGAAATTCTGCGCAGTGCATTTCTTGCACCCTCCCTTCAGGGTTTTTTTTGTAAATCTTATATTAACTTTTTATTAAATCGTTTTCTGACTCGCATGCATTAATTAACTTTGAGAAGCATATTCCAAAATCACCCATGATACAAAAATCATTTTCCTGTATTATCATTCTTCTGGCATCGGTTTTTTGCAGCCAGGCACAGCTTCCCGGCAAACTCGAAAAAACAGGTCAGGTGCTTCTGCCCAACGGCTGGAAACTGAGTCCGGCTGGCACAAGCCTGCCTTTGGGGGACCTGCCGCTGAACATGCAGCTTTCTGCATCGGGAAGGTTGCTGGCGGTTACCAATAACGGGCAAAGCACGCAATCCATCCAGCTAATTGACCCGAAGAATGAAAAACTGCTTGATGAAAGCATTATCGGCAAATCCTGGTATGGTCTGGCCTTTAGCCATGATGAAAAATTACTGTATGCGTCGGGCGGCAATGATAACCGGATCCTGGCTTTCCATATCGAAAACGATAAAATCGGTTTGGCCGACACCATCAAGCTTGCCCCTGAATCCTGGCCCAAAAACAAAGTATGCCCGACAGGCATTGCGGTAAATAAAATTGGTAGCCGATTATATACCGTAACCAAGGAAGACAGCGCCTTGTATGTGGTTGACCTGAAATCCAGGGAAATGATCAGAGCGGTGAAGCTGCCTGCCGAGGCCTATAGCTGCATTCTGTCGCCGGACGAGAAAAGCCTTTATATCTCTATCTGGGGCGGCGAAAAAGTAGTGGTATACAGTACCCTGTCGCAAAATAGTTACCAAAACGATCAAAACCGGCAGCCATCCTAACGAATTGCTGCTGAATAAAAAGGGAACCTATTTGTTTGTTGCCAATGCCAACGACAACTCGGTCTCGGTGATCAATACCGCGAGCTGCAAAGATCGTGGAAACGGTATCTACTGCATTATACCCTACCCGGCTTACCGGATCAACCACCAACGGTCTGGCTTTATCACCTGATGAAAAAACCCTGTACATTGCCAACGCTGATAATAATTGCCTGGCAGTATTTGATGTGAGCAAACCCGGCAGCAGCCACAGCCTGGGCTTTATCCCGGTCGGCTGGTACCCTACCAATGTAAAAACACTGGGCAATAAAATATCTGGTGAGCCAATGGCAAGGGCTTTACCTCGATGGCCAACCCGCGTGGCCCGCAACCGGTATTAAAGGCTGATAACAGCGGCTATCAAAAAGGCGCTTGAACAGCAAAGAACAATACATTGGCGGGCTGTTTAAAGGTACGCTTATCGTTTATTCAAGCGCCACCGGAAGCGCAGCTTAAAAGCCTACACCAAACAGGTATATGCCAATACGCCGTTTACAATGCTAAGAAAACCGCGCTTGGCTGATGGACAGGTGGGCAACCCCATTCCTCGTAAAGCGGGCGAAAAATCGCCTATTAAACATGTATTCTACATCATTAAAGAAAACCGCACTTACGACCAGGTTATGGGCGATATGCCGCAGGGCAATGGCGATACTTCGCTGTGTATTTTCGGCAGCATGTTACGCCCAACCACCATGCCATAGCCAATGAGTTTGTTCTGCTGGATAATTTTTATGTAGATGCCGAGGTAAGCGCCGACGGCCACAACTGGAGCACTGCAGCTTATGCGACCGACTTTATTGAGAAAACCTGGCCCACCAGCTATGGCGACCGCGGCGGCAACTACGATTCGGAAGGAACCCGCAAGGCAGGTGACCCGCGGGATGGCTATATCTGGGATTACTGCAAACGCGCCGGCGTAAGCTTACCGCACTTATGGCGAGTTTGCGGATGACTATAAACCGAACATCAAGGCTTTAGAAGGGACATTATTGCGCAAAATCACCAAGCTTTGACCTGGATATTAAAGACCTTAAACGCGAAGAAATCTGGGCGCATGATTTTGATTCGTTGCTGGCCATTAATGCCGTACCGCAGTTAAATACCATCCGCATATCGAACGACCATACCAGCGGCCAGCATAAAGGCGCCATATCGCCTATTGCGGCAGTTGGCGATAATGACCTGGCGAGTGGGCCGTTTATTGAGCATCTGTCAAAAAGCCCGATCTGGAAGGAATCTGTAGTATTTATATTGGAAGATGATGCCCAAAACGGCCCCGATCATATTGATGCCCACCGTTCGCCGGTATTTGTAGCAGGCCCCTATGTAAAGCGCAATGCAGTTGTACATGACATGTATTCCACTTCAGGCGTATTGCGCACTATCGAATTGATACTTGGGCTTACCACCGATGAGCCAGTACGATGCCGCAGCCATGCCCTTGTATGAATGTTTTACCAGCAAGCCGGACCTTAGCCCCTACACTGTGCAAACCTGCCCAGGTCGACCTTGAACAACGCAACGTAGCCGACAATGAAAGCAGCAGACGCTCTCAATTTTTCAACCTGGCAAAAGAAGACAAAGTACCCGACCTGGACCTCAACGAGGTGATATGGAAATATGTAAAAGGTGAAAACTCGGTAATGCCCGCGCCAAAACGCAGCGCCTTTGTGATATTGGAAAAGAAGGAAGGATGATGACGATTAATGCCCGAACGGGTGCTACTTATCATCAACCCCATGGGGCCAAGAATACCTGCATTGACACTTGAACGCTTCTGGACGATGCTTGCACATAATCAGGGTGGAATTGCTGCAGCCCTGGACTTTTAACGTTGGCAAACGGCTGGTAAAGGCTCCCAAAGTATATATCAGGGATAGCGGAATTACACACGCTTTGCTCAACATTGCCGGCTACAACGACCTTTTGGGACACCCTGTTGTGGGAACGAGCTGGGAAGGATTTGTTATTGAAAATATTCTCGCTGTAAGTCCCGAAAGAGCCATACCCTATTTTTACCGGACATCGGGTGGTGCGGAAATCGATCTTGTGCTGGAATTTTCAGGCACTGAAAAATGGGCTATAGAAATTAATCCTTTGGCAGCGCTCATGCAGGAGATTTTAGAATTCGGGCATTAAAATCTTCACAAATCCAATTTACGAAAAAACATCGTCATAATATTTGGCCCGCCGTGAGACGCTTTTCCCATGAGCATTGAACGCTAATTCTCTGATCACTAAGACCAAACAAGCTGAAACTTTGTTGGTTAGTATAGTAATCGGAGTTAAGAAATACCGTAATTTTGCTTCTCCGATTCCAATTATTTAACCGATACCTGATGACCACCATTGAGAACGACTTTTTAAAAGTGACCATTCGCAACCAAGGCGGCGAAATGACCTCGCTATACAACAAAGTATCCGGCGTTGAACATCTCTGGCAGGGCGATGTCAATATTTGGCCCTGGCATGCGCCAAACCTGTTTCCTGTTGTCGGAGGCCTGATCGCAAATGAACTGCTTGTGGATGGGAAAGCTTACAAAATGGAACGTCACGGGTTCAACCGGGCTTCGGAATTATTGCTGGTCGGATCTAACGAGACCTCGGCACGGTTCTCCTTGCCTTACTCAGACGAAACGCTTGAAGTATATCCTTACAAGTTTGATTTTCAGGTATGTTATGACCTGATCGAAAACGCGCTGCGTGTTACTTACAAAGTGATCAACCATGAACACGAAACGATTTACTTTTCCGTAGGCGGCCATCCGGCATTTAATGTGCCCTTTCATCAGGGCGAAAGTTACCAGGATTATTACCTGGAATTTGAATTGAACGAAAAACTCGAAAGACATTTACTGTCTGCCGAAGGTTTTTTTACCGGCGAAACCCTACCCGTTGAGCTCCATGGAAAAAAACTACCCCTTACGCGGGAAATGTTCAGCCAGGATGCCTGGGTCTTTAAAAACCTTCGCTCCCGTGAAGTGATCATCAAAAGTCACAAACACGATCAGACGCTGGCTGTAGAATTCCCTCATTTCAATTACCTGGGCATATGGGCAAAGCCCGGTGCTGATTTCTTTTGCATCGAACCGTGGCTCGGATGCGCCGATACGGTGGGGAAACAAGTAGACATAAAACACAAGGAAGCCATACAGCATCTGAAATACGGCCACGTTTTTGAGGCTGCTTTTTATATCAGTATCTAGCCGGACCGGGTGGTCTGGGCGGGGTTAATTTCAAAAAGAAAATTTTATGGCCTACGATTCAACATCTCGTTTTTCAGGCAGGGTAGAAAATTACGCGAAATTCAGGCCAGGCTACCCGGATAAGGTATTGGATTTTCTTCAGCGTGAGTGCCAGGTAACACCTCAGTCCATCATAGCAGATATCGGTTCCGGAACGGGCATTTTTACCAAAATATTGCTTGAGCGCGGCTGTGCGGTCTATGCCGTTGAACCCAATGAGTCCATGCGCCGCGAAGCCGAGCGGCAATTGAAACTGGTGCCGGGATTTCATTCCGTACATGGCACCGCCGAACAAACCACGCTGGAAGACCAGGGTGTAGACCTGGTTGTTTGTGCCCAGGCTTTCCACTGGTTCCATAATGCCCAGACCAAAGAAGAATTTAAACGGATCCTTCGGCCGCAAGGATGCGTTGCCCTGATTTGGAACAACCGCTGCATCGATGCAGATGATTTTTCAATAGCCTACGAACTGCTTTTAAAGCAGCAAAGCGGTGATTATGAGCAGGTATCACATCTGAATTTAACCGATGCTGATTTTGCCAATTTCTATCGTGACGGCAAGTACAAACTCGTTAAATTCCCTAACTACCAGGTGTTTGGCTTTGAGCAGCTTGCCGGACGTGCCTTTTCATCATCCTATGTTCCTTCTCACGATACCGAAGCCGGGCACGAATTCAGCCGTCAGCTGAAAATTCTCTTTGATCAATACCAGACCAAGGGAACGGTGAAATTCAGCTACGAAACGGAAATATACCTGGGTGGCATTTAAAGGTCCTGCCGCCCCGCAGCGTGGCAATTAAAATAAATCCAGCTGACCATTGTCCTCCAGATCTATATCGTCAGGATTGGTGATCTCCAGATCAATTTTCCGTGCAGGAGGTTGCGGTGATGAATCAGCCGGCTGCTCACCGGGCTCCTCGTCGACTTCAGGCGCTGCCTCTGCCTGGGCCTCTTGCACCTGTGGATTAATCTCGGCGATCAGTACAACCGATTTGACCGTATGCTGTGACAAGCGGTTACCCATGGCCTTCATTCCTTTGACGTCAATCAGTGCCGAAAGGTCAACCTCAATCGTTTCAGGCGTTTCAGTTTTGCCCTTCAGCTGATCCACTTTTACAATCACTTGTGCTGCCCCGGAAATGAAAACCAGTTTCGAACCACTTTCCTCGCTGATGATGCTGGTTTGTTTGCCTAATAGCCGGTTTGCTCAAACACGAAACGCTTCACCAGGTAATTTTTCGACTTGCCGTCATAATGTACTACCGAATAAATCTTTTCAGGATCGTATTTCTCGATCAGGATCATCTTGTCATCAAAATGATTGTTCAGATCGAAGCTGGTCAGTTCATAAATGCCATTACTCAACACAGTAAGTATGCGATCATCCCCGTCAAATTCACCCAGATATTTACCCCGGCGTCAGCGTTCAATCGTTTTAAGATCTCATCGTACCAAATCTTTCTGCCTGCCAGCGTAGATACACCCTTGCTTTTAAGCACGATCTTTTTAACCGGGTATTTGGTAATGATATTACCCATGGAATTCCGGCCTTTGATGGCTATGGTCGCAAAATCTTCATCAAACTGCAGCTTTCTGAGTTTAGAATGTGGCTTTAACTGCACATTAACCACTTCAGCCTCGCCGTTCGGGTTAGCCGAAAAGTACAATAACTTGGAGCCTTTGGTGCCTTTGGTCAGATCATATTCCTTGTCACGTGTTACACCGATGACCGAGAAACGCTTGATATAGCTCACCCCGCTTTGGCCGTCCTTATAGATCATGTTATAAACCGTGCGCTCGTCATTCTTTTTAAATACAGCAACGTGCTCTATCTCCTTACCCACAAATACCTTGTCCTGAACTTTGGTGATAATACATTTGCCATCCGCCCGGAAAACAATGATCTCATCAATATCGGAGCAATCACATACAAATTCGTCCTTCTTTAAGCCGCTGCCAATAAAGCCATCCACCTTATTGACATACAGTTTCACGTTGGCCAGCGCCACCTGCGCAGCCTCAACCTTGTCAAAAGTGCGCAGCTCTGTTTTGCGCTCGCGGCCCTTGCCATATTTCTCCTTCAGCTTTTCAAACCAGGCAATAGCATAATCATTGAGGTGTTTCAAATGATGTTTTACTTCCTTGATCTCGTTTTCCAGCGCCTTCATCTGCTCATCCGCTTTTTTTACATCAAAGCGGGTGATGCTGCTCATCGGCTTATCGATCAGTTTCTTATAATCCTCGGCCAGTATCTGACGGTAAAACTGAGGGAAGAATGGCTCAAACAATCTGTTCAATACTTCAACAACTACGTCTCAAACTTCCTGCACTTTCATAGTCAGCGCTGCTTGTACATGCCTTCCTGGATAAATATTTTCAGCAACGAGCTGAAGAATATCTTTTCCATCAGTTCCTTCAGCCGATCTGCAGTTCCTGTTTTAGCAGCTCCTTGGTATAATAGGTGCTTTCGGTAAGCATGTCGTTCACACTCATAAAGCGCGGCTTATCGTTCTGTATTACGCAGGTATTGGGCGATATGGAAACTTCGCAATCGGTAAAGGCATAAAGCGCATCAATGGTTACATCGGGTGATATCCCCGGCGCCAGGTGAATCATGATCTCTACGTCCCTGGCGGTATTGTCTTCGATCTTTTTGATCTTGATCTTGCCCTTGTCATTGGCAGAGATCACGCTATCGATCAGACTGCCGGTCGTGGTGCCAAACGGAATTTCGGTAATGGCCAGTGTTTTCTTATCACGCTCCGTTATTTTGGCACGGACACGCACCCTACCCCCGCGCTGACCCTCATTATATGCCGAACAATCTGCCATACCCCCGGTAAAAAAGTCGGGAACCAGATTTGGCTTGATATCCTGCAATACGCCGATCGAGGCATCCAGCAGTTCAATAAAATTGTGCGGCAATATTTTAGTCGCCAGACCTACAGCAATACCTTCGGCGCCCTGTGCAAGCAGCAACGGGAACTTCACGGGCAGCGTTATCGGCTCTTTGTTACGGCCATCATAGCTCGCCTGCCATTCGGTCGTATCGGGATTAAAAACTACCTCAATGGCAAATTTTGATAACCGGGCCTCGATATAACGCGGTGCCGCCGCCGAGTCGCCCGTAACCGGGTCGCCCCAGTTTCCCTGGCAATCGATCAGCAAGTTCTTTTGCCCTATCTGCACCATGGCATCACCAATGGAGGCATCACCATGCGGGTGATATTTCATGGTATTACCGATCACGTTGGCGGCCTTATTAAAGCGCCCGTCGTCCATCTCTTTCAGAGAGTGCAGTATGCGGCGCTGAACTGGCTTTAAACCATCATGCAGATGAGGCACGGCACGGTCGAGAATTACGTAAGAAGCGTAATCCAGGAACCAGTTCTCGTACAACCCGCCGAGGGAGGTTACATTATGTAATTTATTTTCGTCGTTATTTTCAGGAATCATTGCTGCTCAGATCTTCACTCATTCTTAGCTATAAATAGATGGGTAAATATAGAGATAATGTACAGATGTGTGAATAAGAAGCGACGCAGATTTTTCCCACAAAGTATGGGTTTTACACGGTCATCATTTCAGAAATGTCATTCCTGAATGGAACATTTACAAAGAATCTCCCGCCTGAAATCTGCATTCCTGCTTACAATTCCTTCTTCATTGCGCGCATCATTTGCCCGTAGTTCCATTTCCGGAGCATGGCGTTTACGGTGTTAACGATGCGTTTTGCCCTGGTCTGGCTGGTTTTTGCGCTGTCAATCCATTTGATAAAATAGTCGCGGTGGGATTTTGCCAGACTATTGAAAAACGCATAAGCCTCCGGCTCAAAGTCGAAGCATTCCCGCAGATCGCCGGGCATCTCGATTCTAAAATCCGGATCCTCTTCAAGGCGCACCTCGAGCATGGCCCCGGCATGCTTGTGTATTCCCCTGCGCACCTCAGCCTTCAGGGCCATAATAAAATTACCCTCTCCCATCGGCATCAGGGCCATTCCGGACACAGGAAAAGCGTCCAGCATTCCGCGGACCCGAAACGATTTTTTATTATCAGGCTTCAGCTGACGGGCAATATCGGCGGAAATCTCAATATAGGTCCATCCGGTCTTTTCGCCCTGCTGGCCAAATTGTAAAATTAAGGCGGTAAACGCAACCATCACAAGGGCAAATTACGCAATTGCTACAAATATTTTAACGTGCTGCCTCAAATGTTAAATGTTTGTTAATTCGTCCGTTTGAGCGCTTTTTACTGTAACACTCCAGGGTTTAGTTATGTCTTATAGCTAGAAAATCTGAATTATTAAACTTAATACGAAAATGCTATGAAAGCTTTAAGAATTATGATGATGGGGTGTGCCTTTTTATTGGTATGCGTCTGGGCAAATGCGGCAAGGCCTGGCGGCGGCCCCCCGACAAAGGAACAGGCGATGAACACTTATTTAGATGCGGTGCTGCATGGGCATATCAATGGGGTAGCAGATATTATTGATGATGATGCGCTTTTTAATGTTAAACGCGGAAATAAGGTCAGTGTCTTGCTGAAAGCTGATATACTTAAAGCATTCCAAGCGAACGAAAATATTGAGCAGACCTGCCAGTCTACCAAAACGGTGATACAAAATGATGACAACGTCAGCATCGTGAAGGTGGACATGAAATACGACAGCTTTACCCGCACAGATGTCATTACCGAACAACATGCCGGCAACGGCTGGAAAATTACGAAGGTTGATTCCTCATATAACTAAAGGTGGTTTATTGTTTTGTTTTATTGGAAGAAGGCCCTTTTCAGGGCCTTTTTTTGCATCAGCGTTCTGAAGGGGTTACGCGCAGCTCTTTTTTTTGATTGTCCCGTAAAATGCTTATATACTGAAATTGCCCCACTTTATCCTCCGTCAGTATCTTGAACAGCTGATCGGAAGTTTCTATTACCTTGTCATTGAAGGCATAAATAATGTCGCCGCTAGCCAGCCCGCCTTTGTCTGCCGGACTATCATGCTCGATCCTGGTAATAAACAGGGCCTGTTGATTTTTAAGCTGGTGGATGGCGCGTAATTTAGGGACAAGATCGATCTGCTGTAAACTGGCACCGATATAGGCACGTTTCACCTTGCCATACCGGATTAACTGGCTGGCGACAGATTTTGCCGTATTGATGCTGATTGCAAAACATAAGCCCTGCGCACCGCGAATGGTAGCCGTATTTACGCCGATCACCTCCCCCTGGGCGTTGATCAGCGGTCCCCCGGAATTGCCGGGATTAAGCGCAGCATCCGTTTGTATCATACTGTCCATCGAAACGCCGGTTTCACCCGACAGGGTACGGCCCAGTGCACTGATTACGCCGGTGGTCACCGTATGCTGAAATCCAAGCGGATTGCCAATGGCAATGACCAGCTGCCCTATTTTTAATGCGTCTGAATCCCCCAGACTGGCAGGCAAGTAATCTGTAGCGTCGATTTTCAGGATAGCCAGATCGGTATAAGGATCCTCGCCTATCAGCTCAGCCCCATGCGCGCTGCCGTCATATAGTATCGCTCTTAATTGCTTTGCCTGCCCTATTACATGGCTATTGGTAAAAAGATACCCGTCGGACGAAAATAAAAACCCGGTGCCCGTCCCTGTGACTGGTCCGCCTGCGCTGCCGGCCTGCTCGATCTTTACGACCGAAGTGCGAATCCTTTCTGCTGCATTAATAATTATTTCTGAATATATATCCATATATCCAGGGCCACAAAAAGCAAACCCTTGACCCGGAGCGCACAAAATGGCAGTTACTTACTGATGAGTTGTCACTTGCCGCAAAAAAAGACCAGCGATTTGGCACTAATTTACATAAGGGCCCAATACCCGCTGCCAGCGATCATAGCCCTTGCTGTTAAGATGCAGATAATCGCTTTCGAAGAGCAGGGAATCGGGTTGGGCAGTCCCTTTTTTGAAGATCGATTCGTTCATGTCAATAAAAAGGCTTTGGGGTTTGCCCGCAAGATACCCTTTGACCAGATCGTTCGCTTTATCCACCTCGGCCCGGAACCTGGCCCTTACGGGGCTGGGCTTGATCGACATAAAATATATCCTGGCGCCGGGTAATTGCTTCCTGATCATAGTCCACAGCGCTTTGAAGTTGGTAAATACGGAGTCCGCCGTCTGCCCTGCAGCAATATCATTTTCACCGGCATAGATAAATATCTTTCGGGGGTGATAGGGGAAAAGGATATAAGGCGTATAATATTTTACTACCTGCGAAAGCTCACAGCCTCCCACTCCCCTGCGGATAATCGGTTTACCCGGGAATCGCTGCTCCAGGTCGGTCCATTTACGGATAGATGAACTGCCGATAAATAATATACCATTAGGCCTGGGAAAATCGAGACTATCCTGGCGTCTGAAATCACGGATCTCATCATCAAAAGGGAAGCCCGTTTGAGCAAACGAATGTGCGCTGAAGACCAGCGCAATAAACAGCAATATTAATTTTAATTTCATTTTCCTTTCTTCAAACAGTATCTGGCGGTCGGCACTCGCTCTTAAACAGCTACCGGCAATTCTTCTAGAGTGATGGCCGGATTAATTTGCTCGTCGTCCTTCTCCACGCGCAGATTATTAACAATATGCTGCTGCCGGGCAGGCGTGTTTTTACCCATGTAATATTCTAGCAAGCCTTTGATGTTGGCATCTTTCAGGATAACGGGATCAAGACGGATGTCTTTTCCTATAAACAGGCCAAACTCTTCCGGCGAAATTTCGCCCAATCCTTTAAACCGGGTAATCTCTGGCTTATTCCCCAGTTTTGCAATGGCATTACGTCTTTCCTCGTCACTGTAACAATAAATGGTTTCCTTTTTATTTCGCACCCGGAACAGCGGTGTTTGCAAAATGGAAACATGCCCTGCCTTTACCAGATCGGGGAAAAATTGCAAGAAGAAGGTCATCATCAAAAGACGGATGTGCATGCCGTCCACATCGGCATCGGTTGCTATCACTATGTTGTTGTAGCGCAAGCCGTCAATGCCATCTTCAATATTCAGCGCATGCTGCAGCAGGTTAAATTCTTCGTTTTCATAAACCACTTTTTTGGTCAGCCCATAGCAGTTCAGCGGCTTACCCTTCAAGCTGAAAACTGCCTGCGTCATCACATCGCGTGATTTGGTGATCGATCCGCTGGCCGAGTCACCTTCGGTAATAAACAGGGTGTATCCTGGCTGCCGTTCATGCGTTATCTTCAAAATGCAATTTGCAGTCGCGCAGTTTGCGGTTGTGCAAAGAGGCTTTTTTGGCGCGCTCGTTGGCCAGCTTTTTAATCCCTGCAATATCCTTGCGTTCCCGTTCCGATTGCAGAATGCGTTTTAATAAGGCATCGGCCGTAGCCGGATTTTTATGCAGGTAGTTGTCCAGTTCACGCTTTACAAAATCATTGATAAATCCACGTACCGACGGGCCGTCCGGACCAATATTTTGCGAACCCAGCTTGGTTTTGGTCTGCGATTCAAATACCGGCTCCTGTACTTTAATAGCAATAGCGCCGACTATGGATGCACGTATATCAGAAGCATCAAATTCCTTTTTATAAAATTCGCGTATGGTTTTTACCACCGCCTCACGGAATGCTGCCTGGTGCGTGCCGCCCTGCGTGGTATGCTGCCCGTTTACGAAAGAATAATATTCCTCGCCATATTGCTGACCGTGGGTCATGGCAATTTCTATATCCTCCCCTTTAAAGTGAATGATCGGATAACGCATCGTTTCGGTGTCCGTATTACGCGCAAGCAGGTCGTACAGTCCCCTTTCCGAAAAATATTTCTGCCCGTTAAAATTAACGGTAAGCCCGAGTTCAGGAACACATAGTTCCAGATCATGTTCTCGACAAACTCAGGAATAAAATGGTAATGCCTGAAAATGGTATCATCGGGAATAAAATTGATAGCCGTACCGTTACGCTGCGTGGTTTCCTTTTCCGGCTCCTCGCGTATTAGTTCACCCTTTGCAAATTCCGCTATTTTGGTTCTGCCATCACGGTAGGATTGCACGATAAATGCAGTTTGAAAGCGCATTTACCGCCTTGGTTCCCACACCATTTAAGCCTACCGATTTCTGGAAGGCCTTGCTGTCATATTTACCGCCGGTATTGATCTTGGATACGCAATCGATCACTTTACCCAGTGGAATACCCCGGCCGTAATCGCGGACGGAAACTTTATGATCGCTCATATTTACCTCAATGGTTTTTCCGGCGCCCATCACAAACTCATCTATGGAGTTATCTATGATCTCCTTTAATAAAACATAAATACCATCGTCATAAGCCGAACCATCGCCCAGTTTACCGATATACATCCCCGGACGCAGGCGGATATGTTCTTTCCAGTCCAGCGACCGGATACTATCTTCACTATAATCTGTTGGTCTGCCATTTCGTATTTTTATAATGTTGAAAGGTTCCTTATTTGTTGCAAAGTTGTAAAAATAGTTGATCCTGCCGGCAAAAACATTCCAACTTTTCAACATTCAAACCAGGGATGCTTTCAGGGTTTAAATTTCAGGCATCTGCTCGCCTTGCTGATATTTTTGAAGAACTCGGCTCCCTTTTCATTCCCGAAACAAACGGCCACGATGGTACCCGTGTGGTCTTTGTGCAGGGTAATGAGCAATGCATATTGGTAATGCCTGGTTTGGGGCGAGTCGGCAAGGTCCAGCAGGTAGGTTTTACCCTCGGTGGCATTATACCGGGCCAGATAATCCGGGGGAATTATGGTTGCAAAATAAGTTTGCCCCTCTGTAAATGTACTGGCAAGGGTTAGTCCGATTTTATTATAGAGCGAATCCGGATTTTCCGTCATCCTGGTCGTATCGCTTTCCGAATGCTGATAATCAGCCAAAATCTTTTTTTGCGACCTGACCTCGAACCAAATCTGAAAATCTGTACCAGGTAATTCCATGGCATAATCAAATGCCATCGTATCGCTGCTCGCCGCACTGATCTCCTTGAATCCCTGCGGAAAGGTGAAAACGACATTGGCCTGGCTAACCAGTTTGGTAAAATTCCGCAGCTGCTTACTGGGTTTGGAGGAAATGGTCATATAGTTTCCCTGCTGAGAAACGGCCGTCAAAGCAAGGAATGTAAGTAATAATACCAGCGGTGCTTGCCTTAATTTTTGTAAAATTACCTTCATAGGTGCGAGCCAGGGGGTGCTAATAAAACAATAAGAGCATTAACATAACAAATTTAAAATAATAATTTAAAAAACAAACGTTTAGCTTAAATAACTTAAAGTCAGATTAAAGCTTTTGAACATTGTTTTTCCCGTATACAAAACGGTCAATCATCATGGCGGCAACGGTGTCGCCTGTGGCATTGAGAAGCGTAGCTACCGGATCAATCAATGTCCCTATGATAATAGCCGGCGGCAATGCTTCGGGCGGCAGGCCATAGGCCGAAATGAAAAGAATTTCTCCGACATAGCCTCCATTGGGTATTCCCCCTTCCACGATGCTAACCAGCACGGTCATACCCAAAGCCAGCGCGACAACGCTTGCTGAATCGAAACCTCTGCCGAACAGACTGAAGACAACGGCCATCTTCAGAATGGACGATACACTTGACCCTTCTTTATGAAGCGTGGCGCCCAGCGGTATGGTGATGTCCGTTATGAGCTCCGAAACACCCATCTTTTTCGATGCCTCCAGGTTTGCCGGGATGGTCGCTATGCTGCTGCAGGTAGCCACCGCCGTTACCGAGGGTACAATATTGTTTCGCCAATAGGTTCTGATGCCTTTTACTCCCCCGGCCACAAAAGCATAAACGCTGAAAAAGACTATATAGTAAAAAATACTCACCCCATACCCTATGCCCAGCGTATGGGCATAAGCCCCGAAAAGCGAAGGTCCGAACTGGGCCACCTGGTAGGCGAAATAAGCACCGAGTCCAATTGGGGCAGGGATCATGATCAGCATAAACAACTGTTTGAACACTTCGTTGCCGGCATTTAAGAACTGCCTGAAACTTTCTCCCTTTTCACCGGAACGCAATGTTCCCAGGCCAACCAGGATCGAAAAGATAATCATGGCCAGCATATTTTTGCGTGATAGAAGCTCAAAAAATTCACTGGAAGTAAATAACCGGGTTATCTGGTCACCGGAGATCGAACTGCCCTGGACCTGGGCTGTTCTGCCCGATGCGGCGAGCGCGGGATGCAAAGGCAATAGCCATAGGGCAGCAATCGTGACAAGGGCAGCCGCCAGTACCGTCACCAGGAACGTTGCCGACATCACACCTATGATGCGGCCCAATTTCTGGGTACCATGCAAATTGGCAATGGCGGAAGATATGGCAAAAAAAACCAGCGGGATCACGGCAACAAAAAGCAGGTTCAAAAAAATATCACCGACCGGTTTTATAATCTCTACCCCTTTTCCGAATACCATTCCAGCTGCACTGCCGGCTAGTATACCACTCAGCAGCCAGATGATCCCACGATAACTTTTGATCCAATTATTCATTATTAGCTTATTTGGTCAGCATCATTTACCAACCGAAATATAGGGTAAAAATGATCAAAATCGCGATGCTTTCTTTTTTGCTATTCCGCGCCGGCCTCCGGCCAAACAAAAAATGTTAGTTTTACCTAGATAAACCTTCCTATGCTGAGAAAAATTACGCTGGCTCTATTTGCACTGGCTGGCCTGAGCTCCTATAAAACGAGTGACGGCGGGCATGCTGCAACCCATCATTTTGTAACACCATTGTATACCGAGGTGCCTTTAGGCGACATCCGCCCCACCGGCTGGCTGCGTGACCAGCTGGCAACTATGCGGGAGGGCAGCTCAGGGCATCTGGATGAGGTGTACGCCAAGATAAAAAATGATAACGGCTGGCTCGGCGGAGCCGGCGACGGCTGGGAAGAAACACCTTACTGGCTGGATGGCGCCGTGCCGCTTGCCTATCTGCTGGACGACACGACCTTAAAAGCGAAAGTGCTGCGCTATATCAACTGGACCATCGCGCATCAGCGGCCGTCGGGCTACTTCGGTCCGATAACCAAAGCCGAGCGCGACAGCGCTGCAGTTATTTCTTTGCAAAACCCGCAAAAGGGCGAAGACTGGTGGCCAAAGATGGTCATGCTCAAAGCGTTGCAGCAGTATTATACTGCAACGGGCGACCAGCGTGTTATCCGCCTGATGACAAACTATTTTCATTATCAGCTCCGGGCACTTACCAAATGCCCTGTTAACCACTGGACCGACTGGGCTCAGTCACGCGGCGCAGAAAATATTATGGTTGCCCAATGGCTGTATGAAAAAACAGGCGATAGGGAGCTGCTTGAACTAGCTGACCTGCTCGCCGGGCAATGCTATCCCTGGAGCGCGTGGCTGGGCGATCGTAACTGGGTCATTGCTGCAGCTGCCCAGCAGAATGACAGGGACTGGATGCGCCGGCACGGCGTTAATGTGGCCATGGCATTAAAATCACCGGCGCTCGAATTTCAGCGCAGCGGTGACAGCAGCTACCTGGCGCGGCTCAATACCGGCTTTAATGATATCATGACCCTTGACGGTTTACCTATGGGTGTGTTTTCTGCTGACGAGGACCTGCACGGCAATCTGCCCAGCCAGGGCACAGAGCTTTGTGCTATCGTAGAATCGATGTTTTCGCTCGAACAGATCATCGCCATCACCGGACAGATGCAGTACATGGATGCGCTGGAGCGCATGACCTTTAATGCCCTGCCGGCCCAGACTACCGATGACTATAACAACAAACAATATTTCCAGATAGCCAACCAGGTCGAGATCGCCAAAGGTGTCTTTGATTTTTCACTGCCATTCGGACGCCAGACAACCAATGTCCTGGGCATGCGCAGCGGCTATACCTGCTGCCTGGCTAATATGCACCAGGGTTGGACAAAATATGCCCAGCACCTGTGGTATAAAACGCAAAGTAACGGTCTGGCCTCGCTGGTATATGGACCAAACCGGATCAGCACCAGGGTGGGGAAAAATAATCAGCCGGTAAGTATCAGTGAAGTAACAGAATATCCCTTCGGTGACCAGATCGCATTTGAGGTATCGGCAAGCAGTCCCCTGCAGTTTGAATGGAAGCTGCGCATCCCCGGCTGGTGCACACAGGCGGTAGTCCTGCTTAATGGCAAGCAGCTGCAAAAAGCCGGGGCCGGCCAGCTGGTCGCGATCGACCGGACATGGCAGGACGGCGATAAGCTGGTTTTAAAACTACCCATGCAGGTAAGCACCTCGAACTGGGGTCGCAACTCCAGAACCATTGAACGCGGTCCGCTGGTATATGCTTTAAAGCTGGGCGAAAGATGGGAAAAAGCAACCGACCAGGTTGAAGGCGATTATTTCAGCGTTTACCCCACCGGCAACTGGAATTATGGCCTTACGGCGCAAACGATTGCCGATCCGGAGCACCAGTTGCAGGTTACCGCCAGGCCACTAAATGGCAAATTTGTATGGAATCTGCAGCATGCGCCCCTCGAAATTACAGCGCAAGCCAGACAGATTCCAGGCTGGATGCTGACGGGTGGTGTAGCCTATCAGCCGGTGACTGATCGCGACGGACAATACCGTGGAAAGGTGAGCGATACCATCCGTACGATCACCCTGGTACCCTACGGATTCACGAAGGTGAGGATCGTGGCTTTTCCTGTGGTGAAATAATATTACTTATTAAAAAAATTTAAAAAGTATTTGCACTTACCGATATTTTGATTTATGTTTGTTTATCTTAAACAAAAGTCGCAATGATCAGCGTTTAGGATCCAAAAATTGAATATGCTCATACATAGAATACAACTTTCGCTAGTTGTTTCACCATCGCGGTGGAATGATTTGATAGTTAAATTGGTTTGAACGAAGATCCTCGCAATTGCGGGGATTTTTTTTGATAAAAAATTTGATACAAATTATAACCTTAATACAGTATACAAACAATGGCCCGATTAAATTTATTGGAAGAGACCCGGTATGAGAAGCTGCCGGTCAGTGTATTTGCCAACCAGAAGGAAGCCTCGCTGTCGGTAGCGCGGCGCATCGCCGAGCTCATCCGCACCAAGCAGGAAAAGGGCGAGCAGGCCGTACTGGGTCTGGCTACCGGGGTAACCCCGGTAGGCGTCTATGCCGAACTGGTGCGCATGCACCGCCAGGAAGGGCTGAGTTTCCGTAACGTGATCACCTTTAATCTGGACGAATATTACCCGATGAAGGCCGGTGCGGCGCAGAGCTATGTCACGTTCATGAACGAGAACCTGTTCAGCCATATCGATATCGAGCGGAGCAATGTGCACATACCCGATGGCAGCCTTGACCAGGACGACATTGCGGCCTTTTGCCTGGAATACGAACGGAAGATCAGCGGCCTGGGGGGACTGGACCTGCAGATCCTGGGCATCGGCCGTACGGGCCACATCGGCTTTAACGAGCCGGGTTCGGCACCCAACTCGGGCACCCGGCTGGTCACCTTAGATGACCTGACCCGCAATGATGCCTCCCGGGATTTCGGCGGCAAGCAGAACGTGCCCACCAAGGCCATCACCATGGGTATCGGTACGATCTTCAAGGCCCGCGAGATCATCCTGATGGCCTGGAGCGGAAGCAAGGCAACGATCATCAAAAAGGCGGTCGAAGGCGAAATGTCGGGCGATGTACCGGCTACCTACCTGCAGCTCTCCCAGCATGTGGAATTTGTGCTGGACCAGGATGCGGCCTCGGAGCTGACCCGCTTTAATACCCCCTGGCTGGTAAAAGACTGCGTATGGGACAAGGCACTGAAAAAGAAAGCGGTGATCTGGCTGGCCGAAACGCTGGGTAAGCCCATTCTGAAGCTGACCGAGGAGGACTACAATAACCACGGCATGGCCCAACTGGCCGTAGAACAGGGACCGGTGTATAACATCAATATCGATATCTTTAACCAGATCCAGCATACCATTACCGGCTGGCCGGGCGGCAAGCCCGATGCCGATGACTCGCAGCGCCCGGAAAGGGCCCTGCCGGCACGCAAGCGCTCGATCATCTTCTCCCCGCACCCGGATGATGACGTGATCTCCATGGGGGGAACCTTTATCCGTCTGGTCGACCAGGGACACGACGTCCATGTGGCCTACCAGACCTCGGGCAATACGGCCGTATGGGATGACGATGTGCTGCGTTATATGGAATTTGCCATCGACTTTAACCACAGTATCGGCGACAGTAATGGCCATCTGAAAAAGCTATACGAAGACATGCGCGGCTTTTTGGCCCAGAAGCAGCCCAACCAGATCGACACGGCCGAGATCCGGGACGTGAAGGGCTTTATCCGTAAAACGGAAGCCATCTCGGGAGCGCGTTATGCCGGCCTGGATGACGACCATATCCACTTTCAGGCCCTGCCTTTTTACGAAACGGGTAAAACGCAGAAGAGCCCGGTAACGGACAAGGATATCCAGTTAACCATGGAATTGCTCGAGAAAGTAAAACCGCAGCAGGTATTTGCCGCCGGCGACTTTGCCGACCCGCATGGCACCCACCTGGTGTGTTTTAACATCATCACCGCTGCCCTGCGCAAGCTCCGCGATAGCGGGCAGGACTGGGTAAACGACTGCTGGCTGTGGATGTACCGCGGCGCCTGGAAAGAGTTCGAAACGCATGAGATCGAAATGGCCGTTCCGCTTTCGCCGCAGGAAGTACTGCGCAAACGCAACGCCATCTTTAAGCACCAGTCGCAGAAGGACCGGGCGGTGTTCCCCGGGGATGATGCCCGCGAGTTCTGGGTAAGGGCCGAGGACCGAAACCGCGAAACGGCGCAGGCCTATGACCGGCTGGGACTGGCCGAATACCAGGCAATGGAAGCCTTCGTGAGGTATCATTTCTAAAATTGCAGGCAGGCTGCACGCTTCCGGGTAAAAAGCGTGCAGCCCGCCTTCACCCTCGCCAATTATTTGATTTTAGCCGAGACCATGGCAAGAATCTCCGTTTCCATGTCCATGGCCATTTGTGCAAGCGCTTCGCCCTCCACTAAGATCTCCCGGACAAAGTCCTTATCGTGGTATGCTGAGGCATTGATCTTCACATTCAGAAAAGCGCCCAGAACAGCTGTTCGCGCACATAAGGCGGCGACGCCCGCATCGGTGATCGAATTCGGATTACCGATCTCTGCCATCGCCTTGATCACTTCCATACTCTGGTAAGCGGCCTTCATTACTGAAAAAGGCACTTCGATGGCCTGACGGGTGGCTTGCTGTATTGCCTCGGTTCTTTGGGCTTTCTCCTGGTCGGTGGATTTGGGCAAGGCAAATGAGCTCATTATTTTATTAAATGCGATGGTATCCAGATCAACCAGGCGCACCAATTCATTTTTATAATGCTGGCCCCTTTCAGCCCAGCCGCTAAACTCCTTCCAGCGCTCGTCCCAGCCTTTTTTATGAGCGGAAAGATTGGCTACCATGGCAGCCAGCGATGCACCCAGTGCCCCTACATAGGCCGAAATAGAACCACCGCCGGGGGCTGGGCTCTCGCTTGCCGTTTCATCAGCGAAATCAGCAAGGTTCATCCCCACCAGCTTGCTGCTTACCTTGTCTTTGAGCAGGTATTCTATGATCCGCTGCTGCGGATTAAATGGCGACAATTCATCCAGACCCATGGATTTAATGGCTAAGCGTACCAGCTCCTTTTCGCTCACGCCGGTTGACCGCTTTTGTTTGGCCAGGAAATATTTGCCGGCATCCAGCATCGATTTTAAGGGGATCAATCCCACCAGTTCACTCCCGGTAACCCTTATGCCGCGCACAGCCGCTTTGCTGCAGACCTCGTCAAAGGCCTTGTGCACAGGAGTAACCTCGATATTGGTCAGGTTCATCGATATCTGCGCGATGCCATATTCCTCGATATACCAGCCAATAGCTTTTACCGATTTTAATGATCCGGGAACAGTCCGCGGCCTGCCCTGGTCATCGGTAATAATTTTACCGTTAACCGGGTCACCCTGACGCATCACCCGGCCCGCTTCACGCACATCAAACGCAATAGCATTTGCCCGCCTTACCGATGTAGTATTCAGATTGACATTATAAGCAACCAGGAACTCACGCGCTCCAATCACCGTTGCACCCCGTTTGGCATCAAATTCCGCCGGGCCGAAATCAGGCTTCCACTCCGTGAGTTTGATTTTCTTAAAAAAACCTTCGTATTCGCCCGCACGGATCACCGAAAGATTACTCCGCTTTTTATCAGGCTGGGCGTATTCGTACAGGTAAGCAGGGATCGCTAACTCCTGGCCAACACGTTCTGCCAGACGCCTGGCATACCCCGCAGTTTCTTCCATGCTGATATTACTGATTGGTATCAGCGGACAGACATCCGTGGCTCCCATACGCGGGTGCTCGCCGCTGTGCCGCGACATATCGATCAGTTCCCCCGCTTTCTTTATGGCTAAAAATGCAGCCTCGATTACCTGCTCTGGCTGGCCTACAAAAGTTACCACGGTACGGTTGGTTGCCTTGCCCGGATCCACATTCAGCAAACGCACCCCTTCAACAGATTCTATCTGGTCGGTTATCTGTTTAATGATATTCGGGTCGCGGCCCTCGCTAAAATTGGGAACACATTCTATGAGTTGCATGGTTTGATATTTAACTGGTGATATTGATCGGTTTATATTGTATTCGTGTTCATATATTAATGCTGGCCCAGACAATTTCCCGCCTTCCAGACCCGCGCCGGTTTCAATTTACCCTGATGATACAGGATCTCCCGGTAATCGTTGCAGGAGTATGACTGAAAATCAGCCAGTTTACCTTCTTCCAGCACGCCGCGGTCCGCAAGTTTTAATGCTTTGGCCGGGCGGAACGTGAGCCCTGCAAAAATTTCGGCTGTGGTTAATTTCTCAAATGCGGCGATTACCGAGGCCTGCAGCAGCAGGTCACCCATAGGCGCCGAACCGGGATTCCAGTCGCTGGCGATAGCCAGGCATGCCCCTGCATCGAGTAATTTTCGTGCAGGGGCAAAACCCATACCCAAACCTAAGGAAGCGCCTGGCAATGCAACTGCAACCGTGTCCGATGCAGCTAATATCCTGATTTCTTTTTCTGTACTTGCCTCCAGGTGATCGGCCGACAAAGCGCCTGTGTTGACAGCTACCTCGCTTCCGCCGGTAGTAAACTGATCAGCATGAACGGTAAGATCCAGACCAGTTTGCCGTGCAACGGACAGATAGCAGGCAGCATTGGCCGGATTGAAGGCTCCCTTGTCAATAAATATATCTACCCTGGTGGCAAGTTTTTCTTTAATGATCCTGGCAAACAGATTATTCAATCACGTACTCCAAATATTCTGATTCCACGCCAAAAAAATCTTTTGGCAAAATGTGTGCGGCAAGGCAGGTTGCAACAATATCTGCCTTACTTGCCGCAGCTGCTTCTTTTATGGCGTACAACTGTTTTAACTCCTGGTCTCTGTTAAGGCCGTAGCCGCTTTTAACTTCGATGGTCGTCACACCCTCACGCAGATGGCGATCGATCCTTTTGCGTAGCAGACTTACCAGTTCGTCTTTACTTGCCTGCCTGGTTTGGGTGACAGAATCCCAGATGCCGCCGCCTGCCGAGGCAATTTCCAGATAACCTTTGCCGGCAATGCGTAAGGCATAATCTTTTGACCTGTCGCCTGCAAAACACAGATGCGTATGGCAGTCAACAAAACCCGGAACCAGGACCTGCCCGACGCCCGGCTCTTCTATGGTCGCCAAGGGATTTTCTTTTCTCAGTTTTTCAAAATCGCCGGTCCCGGTGATCAGCCCATCATTAACCAGCACGCCGCCCTGCCGAATTATCTGTAAAGAATCATCTGCTATGGGGCCCTTCATAGGTAATGCCGTTAGGGGCAGTATTTGCGTAAAGGGTCCGATCAGTTTTTTCATTTTACCAAACTTTTAAACCAAATTTTTCGGCTACCTGCTCTGCCTTTTCATACCCAGCGTCATGATGCCTGAAAATTCCCATGGCCGGATCATTGTACAACACCCGTTTCAGACAGGTAGCGGCGCGCTCAGTACCATCGGCTACTACCACCATGCCCGCATGCTGCGAATACCCCATGCCTACGCCGCCACCGTGATGGAACGATACCCAGGTCGCTCCCCCGGCGGTATTGGCCATCAGGTTGAGCAAAGGCCAGTCTGAGACGGCATCTGAGCCATCTTTCATCGATTCGGTCTCCCGGTTGGGCGAGGCGACAGAACCGCAGTCCAGGTGGTCGCGGCCGATCACAATCGGTCCCTTTACTTTGCCGCTGGCCACCAGTTCATTAAATAGCAAACCTGCTTTTTCGCGTTCGCCCATACCCAGCCAGCAAATACGCGCCGGCAGACCCTGGAAAGAAATTTTCTTCCTTGCCTTATTAAGCCAGTTGATCAGGTGATGGTTGTCCGGAAAAGCTTCTGCCAACGCCCTGTCAGTGGTATAAATATCTTCGGGATCGCCCGATAAGGCCACCCACCGGAAAGGCCCTTTGCCCTGACAAAACAGCGGCCGGATATAGGCCGGCGTAAAGCCGGGAAACGCAAATGCATTCGGTTCGCCCCCCTGCCTTGCAAACTCGCGCAGGTTATTGCCATAATCAAAGGTGACCGCGCCCATATCCTGCAGCACAAGCATAAAGCCCACATGCCTGGCCATACTTTTCAGCGAGAGGCGTTTGTATTCTTCCGGATCGCTCTTGCGCAATACGGCGGCAAGTGTCAGTGACAAACCGTTTGGCACATAGCCATTCAGCGGATCGTGTGCCGATGTTTGGTCAGTGAGTATATCAGGAACGATATTATCTTTGATCAGGCGTTCGAGCATATCACCCGCATCGCTAACCAGCCCTACTGACAGTTCCTGCTCCATTTCCATGGCCTCTTTTACCCAGGCCATCGCCTCGTTATAAGAATGGGTCATCCTGTCGATGTAGCCGCGTATCCACGCGTTTTTGTATACGCAAGGCGTCCACGTCGGCGCCTAAAAACACACCGCCTGCCATCGTAGCTGCCAATGGCTGAGCCCCACCCATTCCTCCCAGGCCGGCGCTTACGATCAGCTTCCCTTTCAGCTCATTATTAAAATGCTGTTTGCCGCATTCAGCAAAGGTCTCATAAGTACCCTGCAAGAATGCCCTGCGTACCGATATAAATCCAGCTTCCGGCCGTCATCTGTCCATACATCATCAGACCTTTGCGCGCGTAACTCGTTGAAATGATCCCACGTTGCCCATGCCGGCACCAGGTTGCTATTGGCCAGCAATACCCGCGGCGCCTCAGGATGACTGCGGATAATACCCACAGGTTTACCCGACTGAATCAGCAAGGAATGATCCTCATCCAGTTCAAGCAGCAATTCGATAATTTTTCGTAAGGATTCCTGGTTACGTGCTGCCTGCCCGATACCGCCATATACCACCAGCTCATCGGGGTTTTCGGCTACCTCGGCATCAAGGTTATTCAGCAGCATACGCAATGGCGCTTCAGTCTGCCAGCTTTTTGCATGCAGCTGCATACCCGTTGGCGCTTTGTAATACGGGTGATTGGCGTAGGTTTTAATAAATTCCGAACTCGTCATCGTTATCCAGTTTAATATCGTTTTTTGCGGCTATTTGCCCGGCTAGTTGCAAGCAATGAGCCGTCACGAATTACTTGATGAAGCTTGTTTAATATCGTCTGCAAAAATGCGGTCATCATCAATAAAGGGAACGTGCTGGCGTACATGGTTGTGACATGCCTCTAGTATCGGCGTTGATTTTAGCGGCCTGCGGAAATCCATTGCCTGAGCGGCATAAAGCAGTTCAATAGCTTGTATGTATTCCACATTGTCAAGCACCTGGTGCAGTTTGCGCCCGCTTATCGAACCCATGGAGACATGGTCTTCCTGCCCCAGTGAAGTAGGTACGCTATCGGCACTTGCAGGGAAACACAGTGTTTTATTCTCTGTTACCAACGCAGCGGTTGTGTACTGCGGTATCATCAGGCCGGAATTAAGTCCGGCGTCCGGCGTCAATAGTTTAGGCAATCCGTACCGGCCTTCGCTCATCAGATAACAGCGGCGGTCGGCAATATTGCCCAATTCGGCAGCAGCTACGGTCGCATAATCTAAGGGGAACGCCAACGGCTGACCATGAAAATTACCACCGCTGATGGTATCATCCGCGTTAAAAATGATCGGGTTATCAGTTACTGAATTCAGTTCGATCTCCGTGAGTTCTTTCAGATGCAGCCAGGCATTACGTGAGGCACCATGCACCTGCGGCATACAGCGCAGCGAGTAGGGGTCCTGTACCCGGTCGCAATCAGCATGCGAGTTCAGTATTTCCGAATGTTCCAGTAAAGTGAACAGACGATGCGCCACCAGTTTATTGCCTTTGTAAGGGGCGGATATTGTGCAGGCGCGGATCAAAGGGACGTGCCGAGCCCATTAATCCTTCCAGGGACATCGCACCAACCAGATCGGCTGTTTCAAGCACCTGATGGAGCCGCTCACCGCCTTTACGGCAAATGAGAGAATAAACTGTGTGCCGTTGATCAACGCCAGGCCCTCTTTTGGACCCAATACCACCGGCTCTAGCCCATGCGCGGCCAGTACATGCCGAAGCGGGCATTATTTTACCGTTCTGCTCAACCTCGCCATGGCCGATCAGCGGTAAAAATAAATGTGCCAGCGGTGCCAGGTCGCCGGATGCGCCTACGGACCCTTTCTCGGGCACCACCGGAATGATATCGTTGTCGATATGCCAGATGATACGTTCGAGTGTGGCCGGCGCAATGCCAGAATAGCCGCTGGGCCAATGCATGCACTTTGGTGATCAGCATCAGTTTGGCAATTTCTACCGGGATGGGCTTACCCACGCCGACGCTATGGCTCTTGAGCAGGTTATATTGCAGTGTACAGGTATCTTTTTCAGGTATATGGGTATTGCATAAGGGCCCAAAGCCGGTATTGATCCCGTAAACGGGAATCTTGCGTTCGACGATCTTGCCTACTTCCAGCCATGAGGAGTGAATATTAGCCTGCGCGGCCTTATCTAATAATGCCCTTTACTTTACCGGAGGCAATATCAAGGCAGGTGCCGATTGATAAATAGCTCGTGCCGTAATTAAATGTTTTGTCCATGCGCTGCAGGTTTTAAGACTGATAATTTTTCACTGATCTTGTCCGAAAGGTTTACCGTCCTGAATGTGCTTTCCAAAGCAGTTATGGCAGGCAACAGATGATGACATTCTGATTCTTCGGCAATCAGTTCGTCCATGGTCAGCTGCATTGCTTCCCATACCGGCAGTATTTGTTCTAACAATGCACGGCCGGCATTTGTTAGCTGAACTAATTGCCGACGGCCATCATCAGCACAAGTTGTGGTCTTGAGTAATTTTTTTCTTTTAAGATTGGTCACCAGCTGACTGGCAGCCGGGTGCGACACGCCGGTAGTATCACTTAACTCTTTGATCGATAGCGATCCTTCTTTTGACAGCAAATAAAAAACCGGGAACCAGCTGGCATCAAAATCAATACCTGCGGCACTGGTAAGTTTTATTTATTTCGGAAAGAAAGCTTTCGCTTAACCGCCTTAAACGACTGCCAAAAACAAGGTAGCCAAGGCTCTCATAAAAATTCATGACGCAATTTATGTAAGTACTTATACAATTGCAAATTTAACAAAGTTTATATGGCGGCGGGCGGATAATTTCAGACTGAAATTCAAACAATTATGGTCTGGGTTAAATTGTGACCATCCCCACCAACAGATGCGAACAGGAGTTCCGATCAACCTTTATTAAGGCTACTTTACTACTAGATATGTATATTTTAAATACTTATAATACAGTATTATATGCAAAAATATATTATCATAAATAAATTTGCACCTTTCATTTTATTGTCTAAATTCGGTAACTTTTTTATTACAACTAATTAGTATAACTGCTTCCCTAAATAAGTGCTCAGGCCATTTCCACCAAATAGGCATTTAGCGGAATTTATACTATTGCAAATCATTTCCCGGACTTTAATTTTTAGCGCATGCAAACACACTTGTCTGTAAAATCAGCCATATTGACTCTAGTCATTGTTCTAACCTTTTTTACCTCATGGGAGCTTTACCTGCGGTCTAAAGGCCATATTCCTGATTATGATGATGGTCCCGAATTATGGGCGCACAGCCGGGCAATGGTTTACGAGCCTTCGGATAAAGCAACCGTATTCGCCGGTTCTTCACGCATCAAGTACGACCTGGACATACCAACCTGGGAAAACCTTACCGGCACCCATGCCATCCAGCTGGCTATGGTGGGCTCCACTCCGCTTCCGATACTTTCCGATCTGGCTAACGACACCAGCTTTAAGGGAAAACTGATCGTCGACGTCGTTGAAGTACTGTTTTTTAGTAAACATGGTACGGCAAAGCCCAGTGCAGGCATAGCCTATTATCAAAAACGCACGCCTGCGCAAAAGGCGAGTTTTGTGTTTGACGTCCCGCTCGAGGAAAGCCTGGTATTTCTCAACGAGGACCAGTTTGCTTTAAACGCACTGCTGGAGAAACTTCACATGGAAAATCGGCCGGGCGTTTATCCCTTCCTGGATTTCCCGCCGGGCTTCACGCACAATATGTATAACAGGCAAAACAAGATGACCGATGAATTTGTGGCAGACACCAACCAGCACAACCAGGTAAAAGCGTTTTGGGCCCTTTTAAAAGGTGACCCAACCCCGCCTATCAGCGGCACGCCTTTAGATTCACTCCTGCAATCGATCAAAAGTGACGTAGCCCGGATCAGGGCCCGCGGCGGAGACGTGCTGTTTGTACGTCCCCCCTCAAGCGGTTTCTTTTTAATGGCCGAGCAGCATCTTTATCCGCGACAGGCATACTGGGACAGATTACTTTCCGAAACAGGCTGCAAGGGCATCTATTACAGCGATTATCCGGCCCAGGCAAAACTTTACTGTCCGGAATTTTCACACCTGACACCAAAAGGTGCCGTTAGCTATACGAACAGCCTGGTAAGCATACTGGAAAAGGAAAAAGGCTGGAGCTTTGCTGCGGCCCGTTAAATTGTAAATCAATCACTCAAAAAATTACATCATGGTTTTTAATTCGTACACCTTTATCGCCTTTTTCGCCATTATGCTCGTTATGCATAATCTACCCATATCGTGGAAGGCAAAAAAGGTCAACCTGCTGATAGCAAGCTATATTTTTTACGCCGCCTGGAACCCCCCTTTTATCCTGCTCCTGTGGTTATCAACCGTGGTCGATTTCTTTGTCGGCCGGGCGCTATACACCCAGAAAAACAAGCATAAACGCAGGTTTTTGCTGGTCATCAGCCTAATAGGCAACCTGGGCATGCTTTGCTTTTTTAAATACGGCGGTTTTTTGCTTGAGAATTTTGTCCAGCTCACCAATCTGATAGGCATCGACTTCCATCCGGCAAAACCCAATATCATTTTGCCTGCCGGCATCTCTTTTTATACGTTCACCACGCTTTGTTATACGATTGACATGTATAAACGCAGGAGTGAACCGGTAAAACACATGCTTGATTTTGCACTGTTTGTCACCTTTTTCCCTCACCTGGTTGCCGGGCCGATCGTGCGTCCTCCGCAACTGGTGCCGCAATTCGAAACGCCGCATAAAGCTACCCGCCAGCAGTTGCTGGATGGTCTTTTGCTGCTGTCGCTCGGTCTTTTCATGAAGGTAGTGTGTGCTGATACCCTGCTTTCAGCGGCCTCCGATACGGTATTTGGTTCGGGCGGCCATCTTGGATCACTCGATGCCTGGACGGGTGTTCTTGCCTTTTCGGGCCAGATATTTTTTGATTTCGCCGGATACTCAACCTCCGCCATCGGCGTGGCGATGTGCCTGGGTTTCATTTTGCCCCAGAACTTCTCCTACCCGTATGCAGCAATCGGATTTTCCGATTTCTGGCGCAGGTGGCATATTACCCTGTCTTCCTGGTTGCGTGATTACCTGTATGTACCGCTGGGCGGCAATCGCCAGGGCAAGTTTAAAACCTACAGAAATATTATGATCACCATGCTCATTGGCGGACTGTGGCACGGCGCCAACTGGACCTTTGTGGCCTGGGGCGGATTGCATGGCGTATACCTGTGGCTGGAAAAAGCCCTCCGGGATAGCCGTACAAAAATATCGGGCGCACCGGACGAATGCTAACCCCGCGCCGGTTATTGCAACAGCTTCTCTTGGGCCCGATCTGAAGGCTAAACGTCCGGAGGGTTTTTTGTATGCACTGCTTACCTTTTTGCTGATCTGCATTACATGGGTGTTCTTCCGCTCGGCCACCTTTACCCAGGCCTGGGCCATACTGGGCTCCATGGCCGGCAAAACGCCTCCTCCCGGACCCCCATTGCTGACTACGGCAACCATTATTAAAGTATTCGTAGTCATTACCCTGATGCTGATATTTCATTGGCTGATGCGCAATACCACGGTTTTAAAAACCGTAGGTAAAATGTCCTGGTGGCAGGTAAGCGTGGCCTGGTCGGTATTACTGATACTGATTATCTTGAGCCAGGGGACCAGCAAGGCATTTATCTATTTCCAGTTCTGAGCGGGCGGCCGGTTAGGCATCCTGCTCCTGCCCTGCGCCTTCGGAATCAACGTGGCCGAATAGCCTTTGCAGCTTACGGATCTGGCGCTGACGGTTAAAAACCTCGTCCATCAGATAGGCAGGTATAAAACCGCCCAGCCAGAACGCGGCTACAAATAAATTGGAAAGACCCTGGTAAAGGAACAATGCGGAAAAAGCAAAAAACAGGAACCCAAATAGAGAATAATAGTTGGCCTGCTTGAGCTTAAGCTTATAACCCTTCTCTTTGAAGTTTTGGCGGAAAGGCGAAGTAAGTATCGGTAAAAAGATAAAATAGAAGAGATTCTTTTCGGAAAACACCAGATCGTGGAGGATATTTTTTTCGATATAGCTGTTAAGCTTTTCCAATTGCTTGAACTTATAGCTTTTTATCTCATCTTCTGATATTTTCCTGCCTGCAAGTTCCTCAAAAGCAACAGAGACAGCAAGCTCCGTATAACCGAATTTATTATCAATGATCTCCATTAACTTCTCGGTAGGAAGCATCGAAAACGTGCCTTTAAGCTCTTCTTTAGAAACCATTATTCAGGCTAATGGGGGGTTAAATATTGGTTTATATCAAATATAAGTGATATTGATAAATTTTCCTAATATTATCTGGAATATCGGGCCGCATTAACTTTTATGCAAAAAACATCGTTATTTATGCAGTCTGGGGCTGGTTTTCGGGGCCCTGAACGCTATGGTACTTACCGCGCCCGCGGCCGTTATTTTGCGGATCCGGTTGTTATTTTCGTCTGCGACAAAGACATTTCCGGCGGCATCAACGGCCAGCCCCGATGGGACATTAAAACTTGCCGCCGCGCCCGAACCATTGCCTGCACCCTTTTTGCCGCTGCCTGCCAGTGTGGAAACATTGCCATCGGGGGTGATCTTGCGGATCATATTATTACCCGAGTCGGCGACGTAAACATTGCCGGCTCCATCCACAGCCAGGCCAAAGGGTGAATTAAAACTTGCTGCTGAGCCAGCGCCGTTTGCCGAACCCACCTCTCCGCTGCCTGCCAGGGTGCTTACCACGCCTGCCGGTGTAATCTTCCGGATCAAATTATTTCCGTTATCTGCCACATACAGGTTACCGGCTCGGTCCGCAGCGACCCCTTCGGGCAAATCGAATGTGGCCTGGCTTCCGTTGCCATCGTCGGCACCTGTGGCTCCCGTGCCGGCCAGCGTAGTTACCAATCCCCCGGCACTAATCCTCCGGATCAGGTTATTGCCATAATCGGCCACGTACATATTGCCAGCCTGATCCATCGCCACACTGAGCGGCGAACTGAACGTAGCGGTATCCTTACCGCCATTGATGGCATTTGAAGTGCCTTTCCCTGCATAAGTACTCACCGTGCCGGCTGTGCTGATCATCCTTATCTTATTGTTACCTGCATCAGCGACGTAAAGATTGCCCAGGGCATCACTCGCCACCCCAAAAGGCTTATTGAATGTGGCCAGACTGTCCGGACCATTCGAAGATCCCGGCACATGCCCGATCCCGGCGTAAGTACTTACCAATCCTAGGGGATCCATTTTACGGATCACGTTGTTACCCTGATCGGCGATGTACAGATTGCCCGCAGCATCCAATGCCAAAGCGAAGGGGTGATCAAACCTGGCTGCCGTATCCTGTCCGTTGACCAGTCCGGCCGGAGAACTGCCCGCAACAACGCTGTCAGTCACGGCGGACGGCGACAGCCATTCCTTGCTGCTGCAGCCAAACGTTCCGCTGACGATAGCAGCAAATAAGGCAACAGCGATTAATGTGAAGGAGAATTTTATCATTTGGGGTATTTTAACGCTCGTATCAAAAGTAAAGTTTTTCTTTAAAGCCAGGCACTCGCGCAGCTTAAAGGAGAAAGAAAAACGCGCTCAACAAAAAGCTTTAAGCTTTCCCTTCAAAAATCTATCTTAGCCCTGATGAACAAACTGATCGGTTTTTGCTGCGCTGTACTGCTCGTTTTCGCTTCCTGCCGAAGTGATGACCGCGGGGCACATAAAACAGTTTTTAACATCAATCTGGATGAGGGTTTGACCTCGCTCGATCCTGCCTTTTGTCGTAACCAGAATACCATCTGGATGGATAACCAGCTTTACAATGGATTGGTGCAGATCGATGATAGTATGCACGTGCAGCCCTGCATTGCGAAAAACTGGGACCTGTCGCCAGACGGGCTGGAGTACACTTTCCATTTGCGCAGCGACGTATATTTTCATGACGACCCGCTTTTTACCGCAGGCGTGGGCCGCAGGGCTGTAGCAGCTGACTTTGTGTATAGCTTCGGCCGGCTGATCGACCCTAAAACAGCCTCGTCAGGTTCCTGGATTTTTAGTGATAAGGTTCAAGGCAAGCAATCTTTCCTTGCCCTGGATGATAGCACGTTCAGAATTAGGCTACGGCAACCCTTTCCCCCACTGCTTACCCTGCTCACCTCGCAAATCGCCTCTGTGGTCCCGCACGAGGTGACCGAATTCTACGGCCGGGATTTCCGCAATCATCCCATCGGCACAGGCCCCTTTAAATTCAAATATTGGAAAGAAGGCGAGGTCATGGTGTTTTTGAAGAACGAAAAATACTGGGAAAAAGACAAAGACGGCAGCCGCCTGCCGCACCTGGACGCGATACACGCCACCTTTATCAGCGATAAGCAGACAGCCTTTATGGAGTTTGTGACCGGCAAGATCGATTTCCTGAATGACATTGATGGCAGCTATCGCGACGACATATTGACCAAGTCAGGCAAGGTGACCCAGAAATACAAGGGTAAGTTCATACTCAACTCGGCCCCTTACCTCAACACGATGTACCTGGGCATGCTGGTAGATACTACACTGCCCATTGTCAAAAATTCACCCCTGAAAATACTCAAGATAAGGCAAGCTATCAACTATGCTATTGACAAGGAAAAGATGGTAAAGTACTTGCGCAATAGCATGGCCATTCCCGGTAACGCAGGCTTTATCCCCGACGGCATGCCGGGCTTCGACGCGGGGAAGGTAAAGGGTTATACCTACAATCCCGAGAAGGCCCGCGAGCTGCTGGCCCAGGCCGGTTTCCCGAACGGCAAGAACCTGCCGGACATTTTACTGACCACCACCATCGGCTATCGTGACCTGATAGAATACGTACAGGGTCAGCTGGACCAGATTGGCATTACCACCCGCGTGGAAATCGTTCAGAGCGCCAGTCTGCGTGAGCTCGTATCCAAAAACGGTGTCAACTTTTTCTATGCCTCCTGGATAGCGGATTACCCGGATGGTGAAGGTTACCTTTCCCTGTTTTACTCAAAAAACAAGATACCCTGGGGACCGAACTATACCGGGTTTAACAATAAAGAGTTTGACCAATTGTTCGAACGCGCCTACCACGAACCCGATAATGCCAAACGTTATGACCTGTACCAGCAGATGGATAACCTGGTGATGCAGCGTTCGCCCGTCGTGGTACTTTACTATGACAAACTGGTGAATCTATACCAGAACAGCATTAAGGGCTATAGTAAAAATGCATTGAATTTACTGATACTCAAACGGGTGAGAAAAGGTTAGTGGTAAGGTTTTTCCCTGGCTGGATTGCCTTGCCGGGCTTTGCCCCCATTCCGCGCACCCCAAAAAAAGAGGCCTTTCCTGAACGAAAAGGCCTCTGACATAAAATTATTCTCTTGCAGGCTTAGTGCGCCATTTGTTTGCGGATGATATTCAGCGCGCCGCCGGCTTTAAACCATTCTATCTGCTGCGCATTGTAAGTATGATTCACTGCAAACGATATCTGATGATCCATCTTTATGATGCAGCACAACGGTAAGCGGCTTACCCGGTGCAAAAGTGGTCAGGCCCTTGATATCGATCGCATCATCTTCGCTGAATCTTTTCGTAATCAGCTGGATCAGCAAAAGTGATGCCCAGCATACCTTGTTTTTTCAGGTTGGTTTCGTGGATACGGGCAAATGATTTTACCAGTATGGCACGCACGCCCAGGTGACGTGGCTCCATGGCGGCATGTTCGCGGGATGAGCCTTCGCCATAGTTTTCATCGCCTACTACCACCGTACCAATGCCATGCGCCTTATAATCGCGCTGGGTAGCAGGTACAGGGCCGTATTCGCCGGTCAGTTCGTTTTTAACACTATCAGCAGTGCCGTTAAAGTAGTTAATGGCACCGATAAGCATGTTATTGGAGATGTTATCCAAATGCCCGCGGAACTTCAGCCACGGACCAGCCATAGAAATATGATCGGTAGTACATTTACCCTTGGCTTTGATCAGCAGCTTCAAGTCCGTAAGATCCGTGCCTTCCCAGGCAGCGAACGGATCAAGCAATTGCAGACGTGATGATTTAGGATCTACCTTTACCTCTACCTTGCTGCCGTCTTCTGCCGGGGCCTGGTATCCTGCATCCTCAACAGCATAGCCTTTTACAGGCATTTCAATGCCCAGGGGCTCGTCCAGTTTTACCTGTTCGCCTTGCTCGTTGGTCAGTGTATCGGTCAGTGGGTTAAAGGTAAGATCGCCTGCAATAGCAAATGCGGTTACGATCTCGGGCGATGCCACAAAAGCGTGCGTATTCGGGTTACCATCCTGGCGTTTGGCAAAGTTACGGTTGAACGAAGTGATGATCGAGTTTTTGCGTGTAGGATCGTCCGTATGACGTGCCCATTGGCCGATGCACGGACCGCAGGCATTGGCCAGTACCACTCCGCCCATCTCGGCAAAAGTATCCAGGTAGCCGTCACGGTCAACCGTATAGCGTACCTGTTCAGAGCCAGGGGTAATGGTAAACTCGGCCTTGGTTTTCAGGTGCTTATCGATAGCCTGTTTAGCAATCGAAGCGGCACGGGTAATATCCTCGTAGGATGAGTTGGTACATGATCCGATCAAACCAACTTCCAGTTTTGCGGGCCAGTTGTTTTCTTTCACTGCTGTGGCGAATTTAGAGATCGGCCATGCCAGATCAGGCGTGAACGGACCGTTTACATGTGGCTCCAGTTCGCTCAGGTTGATCTCTATCACCTGGTCAAAATATTGCTCAGGGTTAGCATATACTTCAGCGTCACCGGTTAAATGCTCCTCGATCGCATCGGCCAGGTCAGCTATCTCGGCACGTTTGGTTCCTCTGAGGTAGATGGCTGCTTTCTCGTCATAACCAAACACCGAAGTGGTGGCGCCGATCTCGGCACCCATATTACAAATGGTGCCTTTTCCGGTAGCAGATAAGTGAACGTGCACCTTCACCAAAATATTCAACAATAGCACCTGTGCCACCTTTTACAGTTAGGATACCGGCAACTTTCAGGATCACGTCTTTGGCAGATGTCCAGCCGGACAATTTTCCGGTAAGCTTCACACCAATCAGTTTCGGAAACTTCAGCTCCCATGGCAAACCTGCCATCACGTCGCAGGCATCAGCACCACCAACACCGATGGCAATCATACCCAGGCCGCCTGCATTGGGCGTATGGGAATCGGTACCGATCATCATGCCACCCGGGAAAGCATAATTCTCTAAAACCACCTGGTGAATGATACCCGCTCCGGGTTTCCAGAAACCGATACCATATTTATCAGAAACCGATGCCAGAAAATCGTACACTTCTTTATTGATATCCTTAGCGGTGCTCAGGTCCTGGTCAGCGCCAATTTTGGCTTGTATAAGGTGATCGCAATGCACGGTTGAGGGCACGGCTACCTTCGGGCGGCCCGCCTGCATAAACTGCAGCAGGGCCATCTGTGCGGTTGCATCCTGCATGGCCACACGGTCCGGTGCAAAGTCTACATAATCCACTCCGCGCGCAAATGCCTGTCTGGCATCGCCTTCAGAAAGGTGGGCGTATAATATTTTCTCGGTTAAAGTAAGGGGTTTGCCGGTCGCCTTGCGGGCAGCAGCCACGCGGGTGCTGTAGCGATCGTAAACCTTTTTGATCATATCTAAATCAAAAGCCATTGTATTGATTTTTTAGGTGAAGTAAAAGATTACGGAACAAAAGATCCATTGGTGGATCTGCGCCGCGAATTTATGAAAATTACAGCTAAATGATGTCAGGAATTTGTTTAAATGTAATTTGGAGATGTTCTAAATTAGTCTTGCATGCCTGCTTTACCCCGGTGTACGACAAGGCTTTAGCCCGCTGTTAAAAAGGTATGGTTATGGGCGTGCCGGGATTGAACTTTACCGGGTAGTGATTCCTGCCGAGTATTAATAAGATGTAGTTATATATTTGCCGCAAATCTTATTACATTATATGAAAAAACCTATACTTATCCTGGCAAGTATATTTGCCAGTATTGGATGTTTTGCCCAAACGACAAAAGTTGACTCCGCAAAAAGTTTAAAACCCGGCGCCAAAAGTTTAACGACCGAACTTAATGTTAATCCGTTCAACGGACAACTCAGTCTCAACAATTCACTAAATCAGATCAAATTCCGGTATTTTACTTCCCCCACGGTTGCCCTGCGACTTGGATTTAATTATAGCAGAATTGATTCCACGCTTAACGCCAGCAATCCTTACGGCGTCAACACTTACTTCAACAACGACGAGAAAAAATCCTCAACGTTCGGATTTAACCTGGGTATCGAAAAGCATTTTACAGGTACAAAAAGACTGTCTCCCTATATCGGAGCTGATTTGTCAATAACAGATAAATCTGCGGGCGAAAATATCAGTAACAATCAAATGACTACGACGGTCACCAATGCATGGTACTACACTTATTATAATAATAATAATTCCGTTATTACCCAGATTCAGCAGAACGCCTACACCCGTTATGGTTTAAACTTATTCGCAGGCTTTGATTTTTACATCGCCCAGCACTTCTTTTTTGGGTACGAGTTTAACTACAGCATCAACAAAACAAACTGGAAAGAGGTAACGATCACTTCTACGCCTCCGGCAAACGGCAGTGCTTCGAGTGGTTCTACAAAAAATACGACTTCAACATTTGGTCCAAGTCTGATTAATGGCATCAGACTAGGTTATTCATTTTAATTTCCAAACCTAGACTCAATGAAAAAACACACGCTTTGCCGTAGCATTATCCTAATGCTATTGGCATCCATTCAACTGCTGGGTTGTAAAAAGGATAAAATTGCAGATCCGGAAATCCAAACCATTTCGGTAACTGCCCTTTCCCCAACTAAAGTTTTATTTAAGGGAAATATTGTAAACAAAGGAAGCTTTAATATCCTGGACTATGGATTTGTCTATAGTACTTCAACTTCCGGCATCAATGAAACCATTGGTACAAAAGTCTCTTTGGGACAAAGTCCTCAGGTGGGGCAGTTCAGCAAAGAGGTGGACGGTATCAGCGCGACCAGCGGATATTCGCCCATCGTATATGTAAGAGCATATATTACCAATGAAAAAGGCACGGCTTTCGGTACATTAAACTCTATTACGCTGCCAACGCCTTCGGCTAGCAGCGTCTCTCCGCAGAGCGGAAAATCCGGTGACCGGATTACGATAAGCGGCCAGTTTTTTACCGCCGCACTGAGTGACGTTAAAGTAAGTTTCAGCGGTGTTCAGGCAACGGTGGTTTCTGTATCGCCTACGCAAATTGTTGCTACCGTACCATCGGGCATTTCTGGTGCTGACAATACGCAGATTCCTGTTCAAATCTCCGTTGGCGGACAAAATTTAATTGCATTGTACGGCTTCACTATTCAGGCTAATTTCAAAGACTATTCACCAAAATCCGGCCCGATCGGCACGGTTATCACTTTTACGGGTGATAACCTCCCCTCTTATTATTCTTCCGGTGTCAGCGTGTTATTTGGCAGCGTTTCCCAAAGCCTTGCATACTCCTATTCCGCTCCGATGCAGGCAACCGTGCCTTCCAATATTACTGCCAACAATTTCCAGATATCTGTTACGGAAAGTGGTAAAACCTATCCTTTGCCGGGGACTTTCAATGTAACTGCTCCAACGATCAGTTCCATATCTCCGGCATCTGGTCTGGCGGGAAGCACCGTTACCGTTACAGGTACAAATTTCCCGACATCCTATGGAAGCATCAACGCTACACTGGGAAATGTTACTGTTGCCGCCAGCCCTTATAGCAGCAACCAGTTCTCATTTACCGTGCCTGCAAGTTTCTCGGCAGGTAACTATACATTTACTTTAACGGCAGGGCCGAACATTGTATCAGCTCCACAACAATTTAAGGTGAGCTCACCAACAATATCCAGTTTTACGCCGGCAGCCGGAGCCGTTGGCACACAGGTTACCATAAACGGTACTTTTTTACAGGGCCAATACTACACGGTAAACTTTGGGTCAAGCAGCACTTCAGGTTATGCATCAACATCCGGTGCGCTCACAGTAAATGTTCCCAATGGATTAAGTGCAGGAAATGTGAATGTTTCTATGGTCATTGCGGGCCAAACGATCACCGCTCCGGGCGCATTCACGGTTACAACACCATCCATTACCTCATTTACTCCGGCTTCGGGTGTTCCCGGAACTGTCGTGACAATTACTGGAACTGGCTTTAATTCTTCGTATTACGGCACAACTGTCAGTTTCGGAACTATTATTGCCAACGTCCTGAGTATTAACGGTACGACCATTTCGGTAACGGTTCCGTCAAATACGGGTAATGGCGCTATGAAAATTACCGTCAATACAAGCGGACAAACCGTGGTAAGCACAAATAATTTTACGGTTACCAATTAAGGATTCAAATCCTTCTTAGCGTAATTAAGTTAACATAAGGCCGTCCTCATAAGTAATTATGAAGGCGGCTTTTTTATTGGGAAAGTGTGCTATCAATAGGGAAAAAGCAGTCTGGCCTCAAAATATTTCATTTAGATATTCTAAATGAAATTTAGAATATCTAAATAATTTTTTACTTTTGAATAAACCCAAAGACAAATGGTTGTTATAAGCTATGGCAAAAAGAAAGCGCTTAAGTAATTATGAAAAAGATAACCAATGAAGCCGACTACGATCAGGTAATGGCAAAAATTGATTACTTGATGAGTAAAGGAAGCAATAATATTTCCAAGAGAAGAATTATCGGAAATTCGCACTTTGGCCCAATCGGCTCAGGCCTTTGAACAAACCAGGTATGTAATTGATGCTCCGACGACGCTCGTTGGCATGATTGAAATGCGAATGTTCGAAATGAAATTAAAACAAAAGGAACTTGCAAAGAAATTAAAAGTCAGTGACGCCAAACTTTCTTTGATTATGAATGGAAAGCAAAAGCCAGGAGTTGACTTTTTAAAAGCCGTGCACTCTGAGCTGAATATTGATGCCGAATTTATTTTGGAACACGCATAGCAAACCGCCATTGTATTTTCATATCCCTTCGTTTGACGCTGAAAACCCCAATCAAGTTATCGTCAGCTCAATGAACCAAAGCTATATCCCCGGCGGGTCCAGGCCTCCATTGCCCTGGGTAAAACATACTCCAGACGGTCGAAAGCTTTAAGGCTATCGTGAAATACAACGATCGAACCAGGCGAGGTATGCTTCAGTACATTTTGCAGGCAGGCCTCAGGCGTCAGGTCCACATCAAAGTCACCGCTCAATACATCCCACATAACGATATTCAATTCGGGACGCACCTGTTTTAAAAGTTTGATCTGCGATCTTTTGATGCGCCCGTAAGGCGGACGAAACAGGTCGCTGTGCAGCAGTTCATCTGCTTTTAGAAAACTATCAACATAGGTCCGGTCACCTGTTTTCCATCCTTTCAGGTGATTGTAGGTATGATTGCCAATGCTGTGACCGCCGGTTTTTACCTGTTCGAAAATTTCTGGATGCCGGTTTATATTGTCACCTATGCAAAAGAATGTGGCCTTTGCCTGGTGCAGTTTTAAAATATTTAAAACAAAGGATGTAACAATCGGTATAGGGCCGTCGTCAAACGTGAGATAAATGCAATGGTTATTAGGGTATTTGTCCCAAATCAGCTGTGGATACAGCTTTTTTAATAACCAGGGCGTCTTGACCAGATACATGTACAAAATAAGTTAAATGTTTGCGCTATCACAATTAAAAATCGCCTTCAATATAAAAGCTAAATAATTTATATTGTGCAGATAATATTTATGAAAAATAAGTTACAGTTCGGAAAAAAAACAATCGCGTTCTTTTTGGTCCTCTCCTCAGTAAGTTTTACTGCAAAGGCACAGCAGGTCATCAGTTTACAAAAGGCCGTCGATCTTACGCTCGCCAATAACCTGACCGTCAAACAATCGCAAATCACCGAAGCGGTCGGAACCGAAGACTATAAGCAAAGCAAATATAATATGCTGCCTACTGCAAGTGCTAATCCTTCTGCAGGGTATGGTTTCGGCCGAAGCCCGGTTTCAGGTGCTTATGTTTATGCCAACCAGACCATATTTAACGTCAATGCAACAGGTTCTGTGCAGGTTACCCTGTTCCAGGGAGGACAGCTGCGTAACCAGATCCTGCAAAACAAGCTGACGCTCGATGTTGATAAAACGACCACTGCAAAAGTAAAGAATGACCTGGTACTGAACGTGATAACGGAGTATCTGCTCATATTAGCAGACCAGGACCTGGTGGTTGCCGCCAATCAACAGATCGATCTGGCGCATATCACATTGGACAGGGCGCAGAAAAACTTCGACCAGGGCGCAGCCACGCTGGCTGATCTTTCGCAGGCCAAATCACAGTTATCGACCGCAGAACTGAACCTGACAACTGCGCAAAACCAGGTTGACCTGGCTATTCTGATACTCAAGCAATACATGGAGATGAACCCGGCCACGGAAATCACGGTCGAAAAACCGGACATCAGTAAATTAACCAACCTGAATCCTAACTATAATGCCAATGAGGTAATCAGAACTGCGCTGACGGTAAATCCGGATATCAAACTGGCCGAATTGCAACAGGCAACCTATGAGCAGGCCATTAAGGTAGCAAAGGGCAATTATTATCCGACGGTATCTTTATACGGCGCCCTTAATTCCTATTATTCAAGCGCCAGTCAGCCGTTCAAAGTAACAGGCATGACGCCGCCAGCATATCAACCGATTGGTACCGTTCAGGCAACCGGACAGGCCGTACAAAGCTTGCAGCCGGTCCAACAACCGATTTATGGTTACTATTCGTTTCCAAATCAGTTCAAGGACTTTTTTAGTCAGCAGGTTGGCCTGAATATCCAAATACCGATATTCAACCGCTTTACCGCGCGCACTTCAGTCAGAAAAGCGAAGTTAAATTATGAGAATGCGCAGGTGGCTACCCAGCTTGCAAAAAATACGCTGAGCAAAATTATCATACAAGCCGAACTTGACCTGCATGCGGCAGAGAAAAGCTATCAGTCAGCACTGCAGACCTACCAGTCAAACAAGGAAGCCCTCAACGTGACCAAACAGCGTTACGACGCCGGCTTTGTAAATACACTGGACTACAATACAGCGGTAACCAACTACAATAAATCGCAAAATGATATGATCAATGCCCAATATACGATGGTGTTCAGAAGCAAGGTGATCGATTATTACCTGGGAATACCGATATCTTTGTAGCAAGGCGGCAAAATACTCAACTAAACTTTAGAAAATCAGAATTTAGACTTTACAATAAAATGGGAAAAACTACTAAATATGTTTTAATAACGATCGGATCTCTGGTTGTGATTTACTTCGGGGGCAAGGCAGCCGGCGTTTGGGGAAAACCGCCAAAAACACAGGTAGCAACTGAAAAGGCGGACGTTCGCGACATTAATGAAACCGTTTCGGCCAGCGGCAAAGTCAAGGCCCATATCGAGGTAAAGATCAGCCCGGAAGTTTCCGGTGAGGTAGTTGACCTGCCGATCCATGAGGGTGATGTAGTGAAAAAAGGGCAACTGCTATGCCGCATCAGACCAGATATCCTCCAGTCGGACTATGATCGTTCGGTAGCGGCCTACAACACGCAAAAGGCAAGCGTTGGCAACTCCAACCAGATGCTCTTACAAGCCCAGGCTACCTATGAGAATCAGGCATCCATTTACAAACGCGATAAGGTCCTATACGACAACAAAGTATTGACAGCAGCCGAATTTGACGCTGCAAAGGCCAGCTATGAAGGCGCAAAAGCAGCACTTGAAGCCGCAAAACAGAATGTTGCAGGTGCAAATTTTGGGCTCGAGCAATCGGCAGCATCCGTAAAAGAATCAAAAGCCACCCTGGACAAAACAACGATCTATGCGCCGGTTGACGGGGTAGTATCCAAGCTTTCTGTGCAGAAAGGCGAACGCGTGCTGGGTACCCAGCAGTTTGCCGGTACCGAGATCATGACCATTTCGGACCTGGAGCAGCTCGACGTGAATGTGGATGTGAATGAGAACGATATCAACCGGATTTCCCTCGGCGATTCGTCCAAGATCCAGGTTGACGCATTCCAGAGCAAATTGTTTACAGGAATTGTTTCTGAAATAGGCAGTGCAGCTAATGTAGTAGGTACAACGGCTGACCAGGTAACTAACTTTACCGTGAAGGTGAGAATAGATCCCAAATCCTATGTGGCGCTGCTGAAGAAAACGGCCACCAATCCTTCTCCTTTCCGTCCGGGCTTAACGGCAACGGTAGACATTTTAACCAATCATGCCAAAGCCCTCTCGGTTCCGATCCAGGCGGTAACCACCCGCGGAGCGGATACAAAAACCCCGACTTCCTCCAGCGATAAAACGGACGACAGTGCTACGGCCACTCCAAAAGCTAAAATAACGGCTCCCTCAAAAGAGATCGTATTTGTATACAATGGCGGAAAAGTAAAACAGGTAACCGTGACCACGGGTATCCAGGATGACTCCTACATCGAGATACTTTCAGGCCTTAAGGCCGGCGACGAGGTAGTTGCAGCGCCATACACGGCAATTTCGAAATTGCTGAACGACAAAATGGAAGTAGAAAAAGTGGACAAATCCAAACTGTTTACTGCGGATAATAACAGCAAATAACTGGAGATAAAGAACAATTGATTTTTTTAATAAGGCTTGTGCAGTGCACAGGCCTTATTTATTTAAAGTTATTGCTGCCATAGAATTGGTGTAATGTTAAATTAATACATTTGCACTCTCACAATAATACATGCACCAAAACAAACATAAGATATTGATAGCAGGCGGGGGAAGCTGGGCCACGGCCAATATTAAAATGCTTACGGATAACCCTGTTGACAAAGAGATTTTTTGGTGGATGCGCAGTGCCAAAGCTGCCCAGCATATACAGCAATTCAGGCACAACCCCAATTACCTGAGCTCGGTTGAAATCAAAGTGCCTGCCGCGAATATTTCCACCGATCTCAAGTCACTCATCAGTAAGGCCGATATTATCCTGCTTAACGTTCCTGCCGCCTTTTTAAAAGAAGCGCTCAGGGGCATTACGGCTGAAGATTTTGCCGGAAAAAAACTGGTTTCGGCAATAAAGGGCATCGTTCCCGATGAAAATCTGATCATCGGTGAGTTTCTCAACCAGCGATACGGGATATCATTTGATGATTTTATGGTGATCAGCGGTCCCTGCCATGCCGAAGAAGTAGCGCTGGAGAAACTCTCCTACCTGACGATTGCCTCTGGTGACGCTGCCCTTGCAGCAGAATTTGCCGGTATGCTGAGCACGCGCTATATCAACACGATCATCTCAGATGATATTTACGGCACCGAATACGCGGCTGTGTTAAAGAACATCTATGCCATAGCCAGCGGCATCTGCCATGGCGTTGGCTACGGAGATAACTTTCAGGCGGTCCTGATTTCAAACGCCATACGCGAACTCGAACGTTTTGTAGAAGCGGTTCACCCCATCGACCGGGACATTAAAGAATCCGCCTACCTGGGCGATCTGCTCGTTACTGCCTACTCCCAGTTCAGCCGTAACCGTACTTTCGGCAATATGATCGGCAAGGGCTATACCGTTACTTCGGCCCAGCTGGAGATGAATATGATTGCTGAGGGCTATTACGCGGTAAACTGTCTGCACCAGATAAATAAACAGTATAAGGTGTTTATGCCGATTTGCAGCGCCGTGTATGCCATACTCTATGAGAAGCGCAATCCTGCGGTTGAAATGAAACATTTGGCGGGGCTATTGAGTTAATAATTATACATAAACTTAATAGCTACTACTATGAAAACTATCGTTAAGGCTGCAATAGTCGCTGTATCCCTATTGGCAGCAGTGCACGTCGATGCACAAGAAAAAGAGAAAAAGGACACAACATCTTTGACTCATAAAGCCGGTAAAACTGCTAAAGATGTCGGCAACAAGACCTCGGAAGTGGCCTCCAAAGGTTCATCCGATGTTCTTGATAAAGAATATAAAGGAAAATACGGGCCAAACGGGCAAACCGTTTATATCAATAATAAATCCCAGTATTACTATGTCGACAAAAAAGGCCATCGGGTTTATCTGAAAAAATCAGATTTGACAGATAAAAAAATGTAGCTTTATGCTATTAACATAGCGCCCCTGCAAATTTCGGGGGCGCTATAGTTTTAAATATGATAAAACCTTTTGTACTGCGCTGCTTACTGGTCATCTTACCCGCCCTGCTGGTCGCTTCCTGTTCCAATAAGAACAAAAGCAAACTCGAGGGCAACTGGAAATTAAGGTCCGGAGATACGGTGCTGAAGATAACCGATAAGAAATTCTCGATGGACAGCAATTTGCAATACGCGGAAGATTACTTTGTAAAGAACGACACCATATTTACTTCATTCGAGGGCAACGAGCCCTATAGCAAATTCATTGTAGAAAGGCTGGACGATCACCAGCTCCGGCTGCTCTCGCCTGATTCAACGGTATTGGAATTTACCCGTTAATAACAAAGGCCCCCTACCTTACGGTAAGAGGCCCTGCAAAACTAAACTAACTACTATTTTTAACGGCCATTGACCTGGGGTCAAACTCGTCAAATTTAAAATCTCTTGCGGCGTTCGCCACGGTCTTCACGGCGTTTACCCGAGAAATCACGGAAACCACCACCACTTGGCGCAGCTGTTCTTTCTCTGAATCCGCCTTCACGGCTAGCGCCGGCATCTCTGCGGTTGCCCCCATCACGCCTGTCACCGCCTTCACGCCTTTTGTAGGATGATCCTCCGCTGCGGGTTTCGCTGCGGCCATCGCCCGATAGCTCAATCCTTACTTCACGGCCCTGGAAATCAGCACCTCGGAAAGCTGACTGCACTTTATCTGCGTCCTCATTGGGCACTTCAAAGAAAGAGTAAACACCCTTCACATCGATCTTGCCCACCGTACGGCCGCTGATCTTGGAAGTGATTGCAGATATAACCCAGCAAGTCGCCGCGGCTAAATCCGTCAACAGAACCCAAATTGATAAACAAACGGGTAAATTCCGACCGCATACCGGTGCGGTTGAAACGATCACCTGTGCTTTGGCTGCCGTCGGCACGACGGCGCTTCCTCAACCGGTGCATTCAAATCAGGTGCGTTTTTGTAATAATCAAGGAACCTGTTAAATTCCAGCGAAGCAAAACGTTTGATAATCTCTTCCTTGCTCATGTCCTTAAACTCGTCCATGATGCGCGGAATGTATTGTTCGATCTGCTGTTCGTTCACCTGCAACATTATGTACTTTATGCACCAGGGCAAATAATTGCTTTTCACACACATCAAAACCGGTAGGAATTTCAGCTTTGACAAAGCGTTTACCTATGGTCTTTTCGATCTGGCGAATTTTGCCCAGTTCTTTACCATTGATGATAGAGATCGATACGCCTGTTTTACCGGCACGGGCTGTACGACCGCTGCGGTGGGTATAATTTTCGATCTCATCAGGCAACGAATAGTTGATAACGTGTGTAACGTCGTTTACGTCAATACCACGGGCAGCAACGTCCGTTGCGATAATCAATTGCAGGCTGCGCTCGCGGTAACGTTTCATTACCTTATCGCGTTGCTGCTGCGACAAATCGCCATGCAATGAATCGGCATTGTAACCATCTTTAATTAAAGACTCGGCAATTTCCTGGGTTTCAATTTTGGTACGGCAAAATACGATACCGAAAATTTCCGGATTGAAATCTACGATACGTTTAAAGGCAGCATATTTATCACGAGCACGAACGATATAATATTCGTGCTCGATATTTTCGTTGCCCGTATTTTTTGTGCCCATCGTAAGCTCAAAAGGATCGGTCATGTATTTTTTGGCGATCCTTCTTACTTCTGAAGGCATGGTGGCCGAGAACAGCCAGGTTTTTTTCTCGTCGGGTGTAGTAGACAAAATACTGTCAATGTCTTCCTGAAAGCCCATATTGAGCATTTCATCAGCTTCATCCAGTACTACATATCTTAACCTTGCTAAAATCAATCGCTTTGCGGTTGATAATATCAAGCATACGCCCCGGCGTAGCGACAACGATTTGCACACCGCGTCTGATCTGGCGCAACTGATCAGAAATGCTTGCACCGCCATAAACGGCAACAACGTGTACGTTGCGCATATTTTTGGCATAATTTTTCAGATCATTCGTGATCTGTAAACAAAGTTCGCGAGTTGGGCATAATATAAGTGCCTGCGGATGATTTTCTTCGAAATCCAGTAGTTCTAATAATGGCAGTCCAAAAGCAGCAGTTTTACCGGTCCCGGTTTGGGCTAATCCGACAAAATCGTTGCTGCCTGTTAACAATACCGGAATTGACTGTTCCTGGATTGGAGTAGGATTTTCAAATCCTAACTCAGAGATGGCATTAACAATATCATGACGGATTCCCAGTTCAATAAATGGGTTCATGAATTAAAATAACGGATCTGGCAACATCGCCAAATCGGGCGCAAAGGTAGGGATTATAATTTGCAATTCAAATACTGACGAAAGAATTAGGGAAAATGACATTTGGAAAGTGGTTATAATCATGAAGCAGATTTCATAAAGACTCAACAAATTATTATTTTTGATATATTTATTAAGTATGGATATTCAAGCTGAAAAATTGGATCTTATCAAATGGCTGGCGGGCATTAATGAGCCTTCAGTAATTAAACGTTTTATTGCATTAAAAAAAAGTGAGCAAACTGATTGGTGGGATCAGATTGGCTTAGAAGAAAAGGCTGAAATTGAAGAAGGATTTGCTCAGGCAGACAAGGGAGAAGTCATACCTCACCAAGAAGTAATGGCTAAATATCAAAAATGGCGTTCGAAATAATCTGGACTAAAAGAGCAGTTGCGGGGTACGACCGAATCATCAATTAAATTTATGGCTGAGTCTCTAAATCCGTTTCTTTCTCCTTATAAGCAGAAATTAAAAACACAATCACGCCGCCGCTTACGCACATATCCGCCACATTAAAAATGCCCGTACGGAGGCTACTGATACCCACGTTCATAAAGTCAGTCACGTGGCGGTCAAACATCAGGCGGTCAATGATATTACCAATCCCCCCGGCAATAATCAGGGACAAGGCCAGCATCCTTAGCGGACTGAATATTTTTGCATTTAATATGGTGTAAGCGAATAATCCGACCAGGAATACCAGCGGAAAGACGCTCAACAACCAAAAACTAACCGGTTTGGAAAGATTATCGCCCATGCTCATGGCGGCTCCGGTGTTTTCTACATATTCCAGTCTGAGGGTATTATGCAGATACGAAATGGGTTCGTGAAACATCAGGTGCTCTTTTGCCAGGTCTTTGGTGATCCGATCGCAGCCTATAAATATCAGCGATGTCGCACAGAACAATAAAATTTTTAACGAATTTTTCATATCAATACTTTAAACGCTTCTCGCCTGGGGGAGTGAAGCGGGGGAAATTATCTCAATCTGTCAGCGGATTTTACCAGTTTTTCATCCCGCTGTATGGCCTTAGCGGCCAATATCAACAAAACAATACTAACCGAGCTTAATAACGCACCAATTCCGAAATTATTGGTGTTCAGGTTCAAATTATCCGTTACGGAACGTACCGTTTGTTCCATCCAGAAGCTGTATCCGATGATCAGCAGGAGACATCCGTAAACCAAAGCCATCTGCTTTTTACGGTTTTTATAAAGGAATATCAGGATAATGGGCAAAAGGCCTACGATGGCCGTACCGGCTATCAGGAAGACAAAGCTTTGGGTTTGCGTCAGCACGCCGCTGACATCCTGATAAACACCGCTCACCTTTATGGTGGAGAGCGTACCGCCGACAGGCACATTATGCACTACCGGGAACAAAAAAAGGCTGAACATGACCAGTCCGGCAAGCAGCAGATAAACACTTTGTATTCGTTGAAGCATTTTCGTTTAAAATAAACTGAGAGCAAAGATAGAATTTATTATTTTTTTAGTATCAAGTCGCGCAGGGTGGCAAGGCTTAAAATTTACATGGCAATAATAAACATCTTTACGTTGATTTAACCAATGCCTTACCGGCAATAGCCTGTAATCGCTACCTTTGCTTCGTGTCCGAGAAACAACGTTATTTTATCGAACTGTCTTACGATGGCACCAATTATCACGGCTGGCAGATTCAGCCCAATGCCCTTAGCGTACAGCAGGTGCTTGGTGAGGCGCTGGCGACCGTTTTACGTGAGCCCGCAGAGACCATCGGCTGCGGCAGAACGGATACCGGTGTACATGCCCGCCAGTTTTTTGCGCATTTTGACAGCGCATCCCTGTATATTGCCCATCAGCCCCTGGTAAAAATCACGGGCAGCCTGAATGCCATTTTGCCCAGCGATATTTCCATTAAGCGCATCCTACCCGTCCAGGCTGACGCCCATGCCCGCTTTGATGCCGTTCTGCGCTCCTATGACTACCATGTGCATTTTGAAAAAGATCCTTTCAAGGTCAACCATTCTTGGCGGCTGAGGGATAAGCCGGACATTGCCATGATGAACATAGCTGCAAGGATCATTATGGAATACACCGATTTCAGCTGCTTTAGTAAATCGAACACACAAACCTTTACCAATAATTGTAAAATAAACAGGGCCGAATGGATCTACAAGGATAACTGCCTGGTTTTTCATATCTCGGCCGACCGTTTTCTGCGGAATATGGTACGCGCCATCGTGGGAACGCTCATGGAGGTAGGCCGTAAGGAGATCCAGCCCGACGATGTCAGGGCGATCATCGAAAGTAAGAACCGAAGCAATGCCGGAACATCAGTGCCTGCATGCGGATTGTATTTATCAGAAGTGAAATATCCATATTTGTAAAAAAAATGGTCATTTTAGGTCAAGGAATTACGATAGCAGATCTTAACAGCAGGCCCGTAACAATCACCCGCGCCCGCAGGTCTAAACACTTAAACAAATATGTCTCAGGTAACCGGTAAAGCGCTCGATTGGAATCTACTTGGGCGGGTGATGCATTACGTAAAACCCTACAAGCGAACATTTATATTCGCTGCACTGCTCACTATTTTCCTGGCCGGCAGCGCCCTTGTTCAGCCCATTTTGATGCAGATCACGCTTGATCAGTACATTCTGGGTAATAATTACAACGGACTGGTCCTGATGGTAGCGCTGATGATCGCTCAGCTGGCCGTACAAACCCTTGCCCAGTATTACCAGACCTATATGACCAACTCGCTTGGCCAATCGGTGATACGCGATCTGCGCATCGATATCTTTAATCATATCATCAGTCTGCGGCTGAAGTATTTTGACCGTACGCCAATAGGCATGCTCATTACCCGTACCGTATCTGACCTGGAAACCATTGCTGATATTTTTTCTGAAGGTTTAATCTCCATCGTGGGCGATTTGCTGCTCGTACTGGCGATCATTATTTTAATGATGATCAGCGACTGGAAGCTGGCGCTGATCACCCTGATTCCCATGCCTTTGCTCATGCTGTCAACTTACGTATTTAAAGAAGCCATCAAATCCTCCTTCCAGGAGGTACGTACACAGGTGGCCCATTTGAACACCTTTTTAGCAGAGCATATTTCAGGGATCAGCATCATCCAGTATTTTTCACGTCAGGATCAGGAGATGCGTAAATTTAAAGCGGTGAACATCAGGTACCGTGACGCCAATATCCGCTCCAACTGGTATTATTCCATATTCTTTCCCGTTGTTGAGGTATTGTTTGCCGTTTGTATGGCATTGCTGGTATGGTACGGCTGCAAGCGAATATTAACCGACGGACAATTGTCCGGACTGGCCACAGCTGCCCATCCGGTCACTCCGGGTGTCATTTTGAAATTTATTGTGCTGCTCAACCTGCTGTTCAGGCCCATCCGCCAGCTGGCCGATAAATTTAACACCCTGCAAATGGGGATGGTCGGTGCCGAGAGGATATTTAAGGTCCTTGATACGGACGAAGTGGCCGTAAATACCGGAACACTTAAACCTGCGAACCTGCGCGGCGATATTGCCTTTAACAAAGTGTGGTTTGCCTATAATGATGAAAATTGGGTCCTGAGAGATATCAACTTTCACGTTAAACCCGGTGAGACCCTAGCCCTGGTAGGCGCTACGGGAGCAGGAAAATCGTCAACCATCAATATCCTGAACCGATTTTATGAGATTGGCAGGGGAACGGTAAAGGTAGACGGAGTAAACATAGCCGAATATGACGTGAATTACCTCCGCTCGCAGATCGCTACCGTGATTCAGGACGTATTTTTGTTTTCCGACACGATTGCCAACAATATCAGTCTGAACAACAGCGCCATCACACGCCAGCAGATTATCGCAGCTGCAAAGGATGTCGGTGCCCACGAGTTTATTGAGCGGCTGCCGGGCGGCTATGACTACAATGTCATGGAGCGCGGCTCTACCCTATCCTCCGGGCAGGCGCAACTGATCTCCTTCATACGGGCCCTGGTATATGATCCGGCCATTCTGGTACTTGATGAGGCTACCTCATCCGTAGACACGGAAACTGAAATTCTGATCCAGAATGCCATCAATAAGCTCATGCAGGGACGCACAGCTATTGTGATCGCCCACAGGCTATCGACCATACAGAATGCCGACAAGATCATTGTACTCGATCATGGTGAGATAAAAGAAATGGGTACACACCAGGAACTGCTCAAAATTGAGCATGGATACTACCGTAAACTATACGATCTGCAATTTAACTCTGCGGGGATCGTCAAGTCCTGAGTAATTCGGAGCAAAACGGATAAATTCGGATCTAAGATTTCCGCTTGTCTGCCCCGGGATCCAGCGGTTGCTCTTCTTTTTCGTGCCTTTTGGCAATATCCCCTCCGTGCGGCTGATCGCGATGGTACTGTTTGTCAGCTTTGCGCACCCTGGCCTTGCCTCCCTTGTCTTCAGACTGCCGGCTTGGTGTGTCAGCTGGCGATGGTTTATTATTTGGATGAGCTGACCTGGTCATGTACTGTCATTTTATTATTTTAACAAGCGCTGCCGGGTTTTTGTTTAACGGGCGTGCTCTTCGGGGAATTTATCGCTGCGCTTTTAAATGAGCCACAAGGGCTGAGCGATTTGTTAATATTTGGAAATTCAATTATAATTTGTTATAATTGAGCAAGTTACCCACCGAAAGACAGAAGTACTACCATTTTCTTATTAACCAAGTCACAATATGAAAGCAAAATTTACGCTCAAATCATGTCTGGTGCTGGCATCTATAATCCTGATGATTTATAGCTGCTCAAAGTCCAGCCAGATTAAACCGGTAAGCGATCAGCAGTCGTCAACCCTGAATTCCACCGGTGATGGCCGACACGTTTACGGACTTCTGCCCACCTCACCCGACCAGTACGAAGCGTTGCCGAAGTACTCGGAAGCATCTTTTAAGTCTAAGTTCAGCAATTTCAGCACGACACCACCTCCCCAGGTGCTTACCCTGGCAACCCCGGAAGTTAGAGATCAGGGCCAGATTGGATCATGTACCGCATTCTGCGGCTCAGAGGCCTATGAGATTCTTTATAACTATAAATACGGCTCGTTCCCTGCAGTAAGAAGTCCTGCATTTTTGTATTATGAGGAAAGGGTAAATATTCTTCATGAAAAAATAACGGCGGATAATGGTGCCAACATGGTCAATATCGACCAGGCATTAACCAAATACGGCATATGCAGTGAAACGCTGATGCCTTATCCAGGCGGCGACAGAACGGTGGCCTACAAGACCGCGCCAAGCTCGTCTGCCAACGCAGACGGCCTGAATTTTAAAATAAGCAATTATACGCTGATCAATACGGGCGATACAACAGCTGTTAAAAACTGTATCCGCAACAACATACCGGTGATGATGGGCTTTAACGTGTATGATAACACGCGCACCTATCAATATTTTGAAGCCCTGAACACCAGCAGCTACACGTACAATCCGCTTACCTCGAGCGGCGCTTTGGCAAAGGGTGTGACTTTATTGGGCGGACATGCAACGCCGATAATTGGTTATGATGACACAAAACAGGCCTTCCTGGTACAAAACTCCTGGGGAAAATCTTGGGGACTCAACGGCTTCTATTACCTGCCGTATTCCGTTTTTGCCAGCACGAAAATTGTACCGCAGGGTGGAGTTTATTATGCAACGCTTTAAATTACCTTAAAAGCAGACCTTTAAAAATTGTGGTCCTTAAAGGCTCCTTCAGGGAGCCTTTATTGTTTAGTTAAGTGTAACGCATGATGAAATTTATAGCTGCCGTTTTAATAGTACTTTTTGCCGCCTGCCCAAAAAACCAGGGGGAACACACGGTGATCACCCTGACCGCGAGCGATTCAGGGAAAATATTAACCATAGCCAAAGGAGAGACATTTATGTTAACCTTACCGGGCCACCAGGGCGGCGGGTACCGTTTCGACCGGCCGCAATATGACAGTACGGTTATTCAACTCCAAAAATACACCCAATCCCCTCCGCCGGGTGGCAGCAGTTTAGGCAGACCGGGGACAGGAATCTGGCAATTCGCGGCCCTGGCAGGTGGCCGCACACATTTAAGGATCACCGAAAGCCGGCCATGGACCAAAGCCGGGCTCATCATTGGGTTTGAAAATACAGTTATCGTAAAGCAGCAGAATTCCATTCGTTAATTTTTGTTAAAAATTTACTCAGGCAGCGGCTCACAAACAATAATAACAGATAAAGTTTTACCTTTATTGACAGGTTTGTTATTTTCGCAACTTGGAGTGAAAAAAGCGGAATGATAAACATGATCAATCCTACATTTCCGAGAACATCTCATAGCTATTAAGTATGGAAGAATTTGAAGCAAGCGAATCAGCAAAAAAGACCAAAACGATTTATATCTCTACCGTGTTCGGTATTGCAATGGTGCTGCTTATGATCGGCTTGCTTGGCCTTATTCTGGTTGATGCCAACAACCTGTCGCGCTATGTGAAGGAAAACATCGTGCTGAATATCTTTGTCGACGAGGGCGCTCACGAAACCGATGTACTCCAGCTGCAGAAACAGCTGGATGCCAATCCTATCGTAAAGCAAACCCAGTATGTGAGCAAGGAACTTGCTGCGCGCAATCTGCAAAAGGATCTGGGCGAAGATTTCGTGAAATTTCTGGGCTATAATCCCCTGTCGCAGTCGCTGGACGTGTATCTGAAAGCGGATTACGCCAATAATAAAGACATAGAAAAGTTTAAAGCCGAATTGCTGAAAAATCCATTGGTTAAGGAAGTAAAATACCAACAATCGCTGGTAGATCAGATGAACCAGAACCTCACTTCGATCAGTCTGGTCATACTGGCATTTACGGCCATCTTTGTGCTGCTGTCGGTGGCACTGATCAACAATACCATTCGTCTGTCAATTTATTCCCAGAGATTTTTGATTAAATCCATGCAGCTCGTCGGGGCAACAAAGAACTTCATCCGCAAACCATTTATCCTTTATGGTATCTGGCATGGCATTTTAGGCGCATTGATCGCGATCATTATTCTAATGGCAACACTCTATTTTGCCGAAAAACAAATACCCGATCTGGTGATACTACAGAATTATAGCCAATTTGGGATTGTATTTTTGATCATTATAGGACTTGGCATATTTATTTCCGGTTTCAGTACGTTTTTAGCAGTAAACCGATACCTGCGGCTGAAAATTTACAACCTGTACAGATAAGCCCATAAGCCTTACAGCAAAAAAAGTATAATAATAAAAGAATCAATAAAAAGACATACATGGCACAGAACCACACAAGACCCGCCGCACCCGTTAAATCAAGCACTTCTGCAAGGACGCAGGGAAGTAATGTAACTCCGGTAAAATTCGTTTTTGACAAAAGCAATTATCGCCTGTTTATTATCAGCATTGCCGTAGTGGCATTGGGATTCATATTAATGTCGGGAACAACGGACATTTACAGTAACACCAAAATTGTGCTGGCACCGGTAGTTGTTCTGGCAGGCTTCGCCTTAGGTTTTTACGCAATTTTAAAGCCTGCAGCCAAAGGCTAGCCAGGCGCCATTTATTTGGTTCCGGCTGATCGGTCCAGGTCAGGTAACAGGCATGCACTTGCCCGGACCCGGCCAGGATAATTCAGCTTAATGCAAGCAACCAACCTTTTCCAACTTATTCAACCCCACCCCAATGAATATTATACACGTTATCATCCTGGCAATTATTGAAGGATTAACAGAATTTTTACCGATCTCATCCACCGGGCATATGGTTGTTGCCAGCGCCTTAATGGGCATTGGAAAAGACGAATTTGTAAAGCTTTTTGAAGTGGTAATCCAGCTGGGAGCGATCCTTGCAGTCGTAGTACTCTACTTTAAGCGTTTTGTCCGCTCAGTTGACTTTTACATCAAACTAATCGTTGGCGTTCTGCCCGCTGTGGTTTTAGGGCTTTTACTGAAAAAGCATATCGATAAATGGCTTGAAAATCCACTCATCGTTGCCGTGGCATTCATCGCCGGGGGTATTATCCTATTGTTTGTTGACGACTGGTTCAACAAGCCGCAGATCGATGAAGAAAAGAAAATCAACAATATTACCGCCCTCAAAATAGGCTTTTTCCAGTGCCTGGCTATGATACCGGGCGTGTCACGTTCTGCGGCATCAATCGTGGGGGGTATGTCACAAAAGCTGAGCCGGACGGCAGCCGCTGAATTTTCATTCTTCCTGGCAGTGCCGACCATGTTCGGGGCGACCGTAAAAGACCTTTGGGACTTTAAAAAGAAAGGCCTTTTTGATACGGCTGATTTTCACCAGGATGTCAAGTTCCTGCTTATCGGCAGCGTGATTGCCTTTATTGTAGCGATGCTGGCTATTAAAAGCTTTATCACCTTTTTAGAGAAACGCGGATTTAAGGCATTCGGCTGGTACCGTATTCTGGCAGGGATCGTGATCGTTATCATCTATTTTACAAGTAACGCCCTGCACACCGTATAATCGGATCTTTTAGAGCAAGGATCGCCTGGCGATGGAGTAAAACTTAAAACCCCATCGCTATTTTATTTAAAAGCCTACCTTTGCGCAAAATTGCTTCATTGAAAAAAACGTATTCCAACATAGATGAATTTGCCCAAGGGCAGCTGCTACTGGTAAATAAACCCTATAAATGGACCAGCTTTGATGTCGTGGGCAAGTTGCGCAATGCCTTCAAGCCCCTTAAGTTAAAGGTAGGACATGCCGGCACACTGGATCCTTTGGCCACCGGCCTGCTGGTAATCTGTACGGGAAAGATGACCAGGCAGATCGATACCTTTCAGGCTGAGGAAAAAGAATACACGGGCACAATGGTACTCGGCTCGGTAACCGAAACCTACGACCTCGAAAGCGAGCCCGAGAAGTTATTCGAGACCAGCCATATCACCGCCGGTCATATTGAGGAAACCTGCAAACAATTTATCGGCGATATTCAGCAATACCCGCCAGCGCATTCGGCCGTGAAAATCGGTGGCGAGCGGCTTTATGAAAAGGCCCGCCGTGGCGAGGAAGTGGAACTGCGGTTGCGTAATGTGACCATCAGTGAACTGGAGATCACCCGAATAGAACTCCCCGAGGTGGATTTCAGGGTAGTATGCAGCAAAGGCACTTACATCCGTTCCTTAGTGAATGATTTCGGCAAAGCGCTGGACAATGGCGCTTACCTTTCACGCCTGAGGCGCACACGCAGCGGAGATTTCCGGGCCGAAGATGCATGGGAAGTGATGGAGCTGGTGAACGCCGTCCGGGAGTTAAAAACAATTAATCCAGTAATTTAGTATTTATTGCAGCTCGTCTCGGAGATCACCCTATGAAAATCTACAATAATATTGAGGAATTTGAACCGGTCAGCAATGCGGTAGTGACTATCGGCACTTTTGACGGAGTGCATCTGGGTCACCGAAAGATTATTGAGGGGATAACGCGTACGGCAAAGGAATCGGGTGGCCAGAGCGTGATCCTTACATTCTTCCCCCACCCGCGAATGATCATTCATCCTGAGGACAAGGACCTGAAGATGATCAATACCATTGACGAGAAAGCAATATTGCTGGAACAGCTTGGTATCGACCATCTGATCGTTACACCCTTTACCAGGGATTTCTCGAACCAGCACCCCCGAGGAATATATCCGCGATATTTTGGTTAACAAAATAGGGACCAAAAAAATCGTGATCGGATATGACCACCGCTTCGGCAAGGACCGGCAGGGCGGCCTGGCAGAATTACAGCGGCTGGCCCCTGTTTATGATTTCGAGGTGATCGAAATACCAGAACAGGATATTCATGAGGTGGCAGTAAGCTCTACGCGAATCAGAAACTCGCTGATGCATGACCGAAATTGAACTGGCTAATGAATTTCTGGGCTATCCCTTTTTTATTACCGGTAAAGTAAACCGCGGCGACCAGATCGGAAGAACCATTGGATACCCTACCGCAAATATTTTAATTGAAGAAACCTATAAACTCATTCCTTCGGACGGGATATTCGCCGTTAAAGTGCAGCTCAGCGGACAGGAATATAAAGGCATGGGTTATATCGGCAACCGCCCCACTATAAACGGAATGACGCGTACCATAGAAGTCAATATTTTTGATTTTAACAGGGATATTTATAGTCAGCCGATCCGTATGGAATTTCTGCATTACGTGCGCGGCGATGTTAAATTTACCTCGCTCGAGGAACTGAAGGTGCAACTAGCCAAAGACCAGCAAACGGTGCTTAACCTGTTCAGCGCTTATTAATCAGCCGATTTTTTGCCCGCGCTATTCGACGCAAAGATTCCTATATTTGGTTGAGGGTTATTCGCCCGCGTATTGACCTCTGCTTAAAAAATGACGAAATTGAACCTTGATAAACAAGAAAGTGATTTTCTTGACCAGGTGATCATGGGTTGGGAAAAACAAGGCCTGGTAGGTCCTGAGCAGGCCGGCAGGCTTCGAAATTCCTACCAGGTGAAAGGTTTTGACTGGATGCGCCTGGCAAAATACTCTTTCTGGATCGCACTCCTTTGCGGTGCCGCGGCATTTACCTTCCTAATTGTCAATGACACCGTTGTAGAATGGTTAAAAAAGCTATACTACACGCCTGATATTATCATCAGCATTTTATCAGCAGTGATGGCTGCATTCTTTTTCCTCTGGGGTAGGCGCCGCGAAAAATATTTCCCCGAACGGGTGTTCAGCAATGAGGCTGTAGTTTTTACGGGTATTTTGTTTACCGCCTGTGCCATTGCCTACCTGGGCAAAGCATTGGACAATAATTCGGGGCATTTTTCCCTGCTGTTTCTGATATCCGTTTTTGTTTACGGGCTGCTTGCCTGGCGTATGGATTCAAAGTTGATATGGCTTTTCGCACTCGTTTCGCTCGGCAGCTGGTTCGGCACCGAAACGGGTTACCAAACCCAGTGGAGCCATTATTTTCTGGGAATGAACTATCCCCTGCGTTTTGTAGTATTCGGGCTGTTGCTGGTGGCAGCCTGTCATCTGCTGCGTAAGGGAAAATGGTTCAGCGGATTTTGGGAACTTACCTATGTTGTGGGATTGCTCTACCTGTTTTTATCGCTTTGGCTGCTCAGTATTTTTGGCAATTTCGGTACGCTCGAAGGCTGGTGGAGGGTAAAGCAGATTACGCTGTTTTACTGGGGTATCATCTCGGCAGCCGTCGCCTCGGGATTTATGCTTTACGGTCTGAAAACCAAGGACTCCATCGCCCGGGAATTCGGGGTAACCTTTTTGATCATTTTCGTCTACACCAAATACTTTGAGTATTTCTGGGACAATACAAATCACACGCTGTTCTTCGCCATCCTTGCCGTTTCGTTCTGGCTGATCGGACGCAAAGCGGAGAAAATATGGAATAGAAGTCCCCTGTGATCCTTTGACTAGTGCCTGAATACATGCAGATAGAGCTGCTTTACAATGTGATAAACTGCAAATGAGAAAAACAGTATGGCAATGCCCGTATTGATGGTTCGATTGCTCAGATCAAGTTTTCGCCTTACATAACGGGCCGATTTGGCATAAATCAGCAGGCACAGGAATGCACCCGCCGCAGAACCGATGCTGAACACAGCAAGTGGCCATCGGCCGGTTTCGATCCACTGGTGGGTGATCAGATAGGTACCGGTGATCATCCAGAAAGGGACCTGCATGGGATTTAAAAAGCCCAGCAGGATGCCATAAGTTATACTGTCGTGCCTTGATTTCCTTTTCCTTTTCGGAGGTTTCTTCCGGTGCATCCAGGTAATCACGCCCATGGCACCGAACAGGGCCACCATAACCCAGTCTATAGCCGTATCCAGATGTACCTGGCCGGAGAGCCAGTCGGCCGCATTCATGATAAAATAGGTAAAGAAAAATTCCACGCAGGAAAATGAAATGATAAAGTGGAGCGCCTGCCTAATGCCGCGGTTGACGGCTAACTGGACAACCGAAAGATTAATATTACCTGGTGGAATGTACCCTATAAAATTGGCGATAAGGCCGATAAAAAAGGTCAGAAATATCATTGGCGCAAAAGTAAGATTTATTGGCCGATGATCCGGGCTGCATTCAAATAACATTTCAGCTTACAAAATTCCAACATAAGAAATACCTTTGCAGCATGTCAACTCAACGGATCGTATCCTTACTACCTGCGGCCACAGAAATTGTTTGTGCTTTGGGATTGGAAAAACAGCTTGTCGGGTGCTCGCATGAATGCGACTTCCCGGAACCGGTCAAGCGATTGCCGGTATGTTCGCAGGCTAATTTTGCAGATAATCTTTCCAGCGCTGCCATTGATCAACAGGTGAAGCAGCTCGTTAACGATGCCCTTTCGGTTTATACTGTAAAACGCGAAGTGATCAGCCAACTGGCGCCCGACGTAGTGATCACCCAGGCACAGTGCCAGGCTTGTGCCGTATCGTTAAAAGAAGTGGAAGAAGCGCTGGGTGATTACCTTGAAAAACAGACCAGTATCGTCTCGCTGCAGCCTGACAGCCTGGAAGATATTTTTAATAATATCCGGGAAATCGCTGCAGTATTAGACGTAAAGGAAAATGGCGACGAGCTGGTTGAACGATCTCCAGGAACGCGTGGATATCATCCGCCATAAACTAAAATTCATTGACAATAAGCCGAGCATTGCCTGCATCGAATGGCTGGACCCGCTGATGGTTTCAGGGAACTGGGTACCCCAGCTGGTTAGTATTGCAGGAGGAAGTTCCATCCTGGCCGAAGCAGGCCAAACATTCCACCTATGTGCAGTGGGCAGATATCAGGCTGCAGGATCCCGAAGTGATCGTGGTGATGCCCTGTGGATTTCCCATAGAAAGGACTTTAGCGGAGATTGACCTGCTATTACAGCTGCCCGGCTTTAGTGAGCTGAAGGCAGTGAAAAACGACCGCCTGTATATTGCTGATGGCAATCATTATTTTAACCGCCCCGGACCGAGGATCGTGGATTCTATGGAGATGCTGGCAGAGATCCTTCATCCCAAACAGTTCGTATTTGGTTACCAGGGTAACGGCTGGATAAAATTCTCCCTGTAGGATAAATTATAAAAGAAGCGCAAACTTTTTAAAATTTGTAAATAAGTCTATATTTACGGTTCCATTAATACCTAAATATAAAATTATGCGTCATTTGTTAATTGCTATACTGATGGTTATCGGCGGTACCGCCTCTGCCGGTGCCCAGGCCGTCCCCGAATTTAATGCCCACGAACTGGACATGCGCTGGGAAGTGGTCCAGAACGATTACCAGAATAAACCGCAATCGCTTAATGCCATTACCATCACCAATACCGGCAAAAGCACGCTGCCTGCCGCCGGATGGAAATTATATTTTAACTCCTCGCGCGACTTTGCGCCGGTAAGCCCTACAGGCAATGTCCGGGTCGATCATATCAATGGTGACCTGTTCACCTTTACTCCCCTTGCCACTTTTGGCGAGCTGAAACCCGGCGCTTCTGCCCGTATCGAATTTGTAGATCAGGACAACGTGGTCAATTTTACGGATGCCCCGGAAGGACCTTACCTGGTTTGGGATGCACAGCCCGGCAAAGGTTATGCTACCGGAAAGTTTAGCATTACACCCTTTAAACCGACTTATAAAGGTCTGATTACGCCGGAAATCATCTATAACCAGAACAAAACGATCACCGATATTGCAGAGGCCCAATTAACTAAAGTATTCCCTACACCAGGAGCTATAAGGAAAGCGGGGGAGAATTTACGCTGACATCTAAAGTAAATATCACGGCCGACAATCATTTCCAGACCGAAGCAGCTGTGCTTAAAACTTCGATCGAGCCATTTTTAACGCAAAAAATCGCTGGTCAGCCTATAGGGAAGTCTATTAAACTGACGTATAAAGAGGGATTAAACGCCGAAGGATATGAGCTTGATGCCACATCCGATGGCATTACCATCAGCGCATCTACCCCAGCCGGTGCATTTTATGGCATCCAGTCCCTATTGTCTCTGATGCCTGCTTCGGCTTATGCGCATCCGCAAAAAGAAATCAAGATCCCATGTGTCGAGGTCAAAGATGAACCCCGTTTTGCTTACCGTGCCTTTATGCTGGATGTGGGCCGCAACTTTCAAAGCAAAAAACAGGTAGAGCGAATACTGGACCTGCTTGCGCTTTACAAAATCAATACCTTTCATTTCCATTTGACCGAGGATGAAGGCTGGCGACTGGAAATACCGTCATTACCGGAATTAACTGCGGTGGGCTCGCAGCGCGGCCACACTTTGGACAGCAAAGCAGTTTCTGCCCGCTGCACATGGCTCGGGCCCCGAAACCGGCAGTCTAGCCGGAAGCGGCTTTTATACTAAAGCGGACTATATCGAAATACTGAAATATGCCACTGCAAGGCATATTACCGTGATCACCGAAATTGAAACTCCCGGTCATGCCCGCGCGGCCATTAAAGCCATGAATACCCGCTATGCCCGCTTGATGGCTGAAGGCAAAAAACAGGAAGCCGAAAAATACCTGTTTACGACCCGAACGACCAATCGGCATATCAGCTCAAATCAATACTGGAAGGATAATATTATCGATGTATCGTTGCCATCGACCTATAATTTTATCGAGACGGTGATTGATGATATTGCAGCCATGTATAAAGAGGCCGGCGCACCCCTGGAAATGATCCATTTCGGTGGTGATGAAGTGCCGGCGCATGTTTGGGAACAATCACCCGCCTACCTGGCTTTAAAGGCCAAGCATGCTGAAATTCAAAACACCGACGATCTCTGGTATTACTTTTATGGCAGAGTAAACGAGCTAGCTCAAAGCAAAAGGCCTTAGACTTGCCGGCTGGGAAGAAATGGCCCTGCGTAAAACCCAGCTGGATGGCAAGCCGGTTTATGTTCCCAACCCTGATTTTATGCCGGAACATTTGCAGGCCGAAGTATGGAACAATACGATTGGCGAGGGCAACGAGGACCTGGCCTATAAGCTTGGCCAATTCGGGCTATAAAGTCGTGCTTTCCTGCGTAACCAATTTGTATTTTGACATGGCTCATTATAAATCATTTGATGAGCCGGGCTATTATTGGGGCGCCTTTTCGGATATCGATAAGCCTTTTTCATTTATCCCTTACGATTATTTTAAAAACACAAAGGTTGATAAAAACGGACTGCCGATTAACCGGAACATTTTTATAGGCAAACAACGCCTGACCGATTACGGCAAAAGCAATATTATCAGGGCTTCCAAAGTGCCGTTATGGGGCGAAACCATAAAAACTCCGAGCGGCAGGAATATATGCTGCTGCCACGGCTGCTTGGTTTTGCCGAACGCGCCTGGGCGCAGGATCCCGAATGGGCCACAGCACAGGACACCACCAAAAGCCAGGTGCTTTACCAGCAGGCATGGTCAAATTTCCTGAATGTACTGGGGAAAAGAGAACTGCCGCGACTGGATTATATCAATGGCGGATATGGTTACCGCATCCCAAAACCGGGCGCAATTTTACAGGATGGCAAATATCTGGCTAATGAGCAGTTCCCGGGATTTACCATCCGCTATACAACCAACGGCAAAGATCCGGACGCAAAAAGCCCGGTTTATAACGATGCTGTTACAAGCAGCAATTCAGCAATAAAATTCAGGGCTTTTGATAACAAAGGCAGGGGAAGCAACGTTACAGAAACAGCTAAACAATAAGCCAGGCAGCAATAAAAGCTTCCGCTTATAAAGCGGAAGCTGTTATTGCTCATCCAATAAAGCATCACTTTCAGACCGATATAGTAATTGCGCGGCGGCGCTGCATTATAGTAACGGCTGCCGACTGCATTCAGGTCATTTCCCAAACTATATTTTTCATTGAGCAAATTGTCCGCGCCGGCATAAAGGGCGATGCGCGTTTTGGGTTAAAGGGATGCTCCCAGCCTGCTTTTGCTTCCACTAGATTATAATGATCGGCAAAGGCGGTGTTGGCGTCATTCAGTGGAAGCGATGCCGTATAATTATGCTGCACAAAGACATACAAATTTGCCGGGAATTTCACCTGCATACTGGTAACAAATACCTGCCCGGGTACGCCAGTGAACTTGTTGCCTGAGTAATCTGCCGTGCCGGTATGATAACTGGAAAATGTAAATTTGTTGAGTGTAACTGACTCATTCACCTCGAGGCCCCTGATAAAATCCGTATTGTTCCGGCGGATGACCCAATCGGTAAAATATAACTCCAGACCAGGCTGACTGGTGCCGCCGGCATTGACGTAATATTCCGTTTCATCCGGATTGCAGCGCTGAACAATGGCGTTGTTCAAACGGTAATAAAACACCGAAGCATCAAGGAACATGCTTTCATCCTGATTGCGCAGTCTGAAACCGGTTTCATAGTTCCAGCCATCCTCGGCCTGCAGGCTGGTATTGATGATATTGTCGGTGGGCCGGATTTCCGCTGTCGTTGGTGTGGAGTAACCGCGGCTGACCGATGCCCGCCAGACGAAGTTTCCGGTTATCTGGAAAGATGCGGCAATGCGGGGCATGAGCTGCGGCGTAAAATTCCGGTTGGTATAGGTCTGCTCGCTGTTGGGGTATACGTTGCGGAAATTGTAATCATAGAAGTTCAGACTCAGGGCAGCTTCCAGGTGCAATCTTCCCAATATCAGCCGCATAACGTGCAAAGAAGAAATGCTGATTGGTATTGATCTTATCCAGCGTTTGAGCAGTATCCCTGGCGCCCATCACATTTCCATAATTGTTAATGTCGGAAGCCGTTTGCTGCCATTCCAGGCCCAGGTTGGCTTTCCATTTCAGCACCTGTCCGGGAATTGCCGCTTAGCTCAAAATACGAACGCAGGCCGTAGGTGCCCTCATAGCGCTGTTCATAATTGGTAATGAAAGGATTTTTGAAATCCACATAGGTGCCGAAAACCGAGGTTACATTTCTTAACCTGTCACTCAAATGCCACTCGTTGACAAAGCCCCCCGTCAGCATTTTTTGATAAATACCGATCTGCTGGCTGATGGCTCCGGGCACGGTCTTGGTGGCAGGCCGGGCTTGCCGGGGATCAGCCTGGTATTGCGCCAGGGTTAGCCCACCGGGCGTTTGATAACTCATGTCCGAATAAAACCCCAGAAACTTCAATTCATCATTCCTGGAAAAGGTAAGCTTATCGGCCGCCTGCAAATAGCTGCGCTGCATGTAGCTGTGCTGCCGGTAGCCACCATAAGATTCAAAAGCCTCGTCCAGGTTGAGCTGGTTTTTGCCCGTTTGGTTCTGCAAAGACACACGCTGGTGAAAAAGTCCGTAGGAGCCCGCATTCAGGTCTGCCGAAAGATAACTGCTGTCGTTATACCGGGCAACAGGACTGATCAGTACGACTCCGCCTGAGTTGGCGCCAAACAGGCTTCCATCAGGCCCCTTTAATATTTCTATACCCTGGACGCTGCCGGCGTCAACGGCGTTCAGGTAGGTATTGCCTCCTGCATCCGTAAGCGGCAGTTCATCAAAGTAAATCTTTACATCCCTGACGCCGAAAGGCGAGCGCAGCAGGCTGCCCCTAATCGACAGGCGATAACTGCCGGGCGAACGTTCCTCCATTCGTACCCCCGGAACCGTATTCATAGCAGATAACAGTGAATTTTCGGGCTGCAGGGCCAGCTGGGCCGGACTAAGGACGCTTACTGAAGCCGGCACGCTTAAAACCGGCTGCAGGCTCAGATATCCCTTTACGGTCAGCCCGGTCAGATGCTTTGCGGTATCCCTGCTTAGGGTGTCCTTCCCTTGTCCGGCAAAACATATTGCGGGCAGAGCGGTGATGAGCAGCAACAGGGTGTAGGTTTTGATCATAAGTATTAACCAGGTAGCGCAAAAATAGCTTTTTAAAACAGATAGTCTATTCTTATAACCCAAGATTTTGCTGGGCAACAGGGTGACTATCAATTAAAATACTATTTTTGAGGTTAACCGTTTGCAATTTCCTAAAGTGTTCATGCGACCAGCACTCGTTTACTTTTTGCTTTTCATCATAGCAGTAACTTTCTGTTCACAAGCTGACGGCCAGACCTGTTCAGGCAGTCTGGGTGATCCTATTATCAACCAAACTTTTGGTGCCGGGCCAAACCCCGGAATGGCCCTCCCTTTTGGCGTTACCAACATGAGCTATATTTCGGGTAATTGCCCCGACGACGGCTTCTACACCATAGCCAATGCCATTAACCTGGGCCAAAATTGTCATACGACATGGCAGGTCGTTACCAGCGACCATACGGGAGACCCCAACGGTTATATGATGGTGATCAATGCCAATAAGGATCCAAGCATTTTTTTCACACAAACGGCAAATGGTTTATGCCCGAATACAACCTACGAATTTTCGGCATACATACTCAACCTGATCACCCTTGCGGCAAGCGGTCCGGATGTCAATGAACCCAATATTACCTTTTCCGTGGAAACCATAGCCGGGCAGGTCCTGGCAACATACAATACCGGGACCCTAGCCGCAACGGCCGGGCCGCAATGGAATAAGTACGGCACTTATTTCATCACGCCCGCCGGGGTTACGGATGTGGTGGTCAAAATGATCAACAATGCTCCGGGTGGCAATGGAAATGACCTTATTCTGGATGATATCGCATTCCGGGCCTGCGGCCCGATTATCCGGACCGGATTTGGCAACCTGGCTGCAACGGGCGCTCAGAATATCTGCGAGGGCAGCAGTGCTGGCTATACGCTCACGGCAAGCGTAGGAGCAGGCTACGTCAATCCACTTATGCAATGGCAGCTCAATTATAATAATGGCGGGTGGACAAACCTGCCGGGCAAAACCGGCCCGACATTGGATATTGCTTTTACAAATGCCGTCAAAGGCAGCTACCAATACCGGCTCGCTGTTGGTGAAGGGGACAATATCAATACGGTAAGCTGCAAGGTAAGCTCACTGCCGCTCACCATCAATGTAAATCCTTTACCGGTTGTAGTTGTTGCGCCTGTGATTACGGTTTGCCAGGGAGATCCACTTACCCTTACTGCCAGTGGGGGAACAAGCTACTCATGGACAGGGCCCGGACTTGCTCCTACCAGTCAGAATCCGCTCGTCGTCGCCAGTGCCAGCCCCGCCAGCGCCGGAACTTACGCGGTCACGGCTACTTCGGAAAAAGGGTGTACCGCAGCGCCCGTAACCACCCAGGTGCACGTAGTACCAAAGGTCGTAGCGTCGGTGGCAGCGGAGAGCCTATCCATTTGCACCGGGGCGTCCACCCGGCTGTCAGCCTCCGGCGGCCTTTACTACCGATGGACGCCATCGGAAGGATTGGATCACGATAATATTGCCAACCCGGTCGCCTCACCCTCACAAACGACAACTTATACCGTAAAAGTGAGTAATGATGGCTGCTATGATGATTCCAAATCGGTTACCGTAACGGTAAATAAGAGTCCGACCGCCGATGCCGGCGCCACAAAATACCTGTTTGAGGGGCAGTCAACCACCCTGGACGGCAAGGTGACCGGCGACCAGATCACCAGCGTTTACTGGACCCCAACAACGGGCCTTAATGATCCGACCTCCCTGAGCCCAACAGCCAACCCTACCGATGCGATCACCTATACCCTGCACGCTGTATCGCTAAGCTGCGGCTCAGCGACCGCCAGCGTACTGGTCCAGGTCTATAAAAAAATCACCATACCCAATGCCTTCACACCGAATAATGATGGCATTAACGACATCTGGAATATTGAGGCATTGATCACTTACCCCAAAAGTGTGACCACAGTTTTCAATCGCGATGGACAAAAAATATTTGAAAGCACGGGCTACGCCAGGCCCTGGGATGGCACCTATAACGGCTCCCCTTTGCCTGGCGGCACTTACTACTATGTCATTGACCTGAAAATTAACACCCCGAAATTGTCGGGTTGGGTTGCCCTGATAAGATAAAGGCAGCCGGCTGCGACAGTGCAATGCCGGCTGCTGGTCCTAAAGCCTATTGTTTGCCAAAATAATAGTTCAGCCCTGCCTGGTAGGATGTGAGGTTGCTTTGAAAAGCAAGTGCTTGTGAAACATAGGCAATATTCGTCGGTGGAAGATAGCACATATACATCTCCAGTTTTTTATTAAGTGTTACGCCAGCTTTTAACGGAAAGGTGAAATAATTTTTAACAAACTGGGGATAGTTATCATTTACCGCAGCCGGGAATGAATCACCATAACTTGTTACAAGCTGATGATGATCATAGAAAGCAATATTGATCGCTACACCTACATCGACAAATATCTTTAGTTTTTCTGCATTGTAGACATTGTACACCACCTGCGGGACAAGGGCAGTATTGTACATCTTAAAATTCAATGAAGTGGTAGGGTTATAAAATGAAAAACTATACTGACCGTAGCTAAAAACGCCTTCTAAACGCAAATAAAGCTGCTGAACGTTTTTATTAAATAAAAAATCGATACCGGCATCTAGTTTGGGCGAAACGCTCTTACTTGCAGGAGCATCGGCCAACACAAATTCACCCGAAAATTGAAATTTACTGCTATTTAACGCGGCGCCCGCAAACCACCTGGTACCGACCAGACCGGGCGCCTTAAATTGTTTGCTGGAATTTCCGTTGATCTTCCCAATGACGTCGGCGATCTCTGATTCATAGTAATCACTCTGTGAAATTTCGCGTATCAAATAGTCATCAGTGATATTATTCTTTTCAATTACATTTTGCAGCTGCATCCGGAACCGTTTAACATACTGAACCGTAGACGATTCATAGGAATTGTAGTAGGCATGATAGATCAGTTCATAGGGCTGCGACTGGCCTGCTTCCAATAAATAATATCGCGGTTTGATATCATCTTTGTAAGTATACATGGCAGCGCGGGAGCCCTTGTTGATTACCTTGAGAAAAACCTTCTCTTTTTTAACAATAGTATCGTACTGGGTTCTAAGGGAGGTCACATTCACTGTATCCTGACTAATGGATACATTGTAACTTTCGTAATAAATCTGTCCATTAATTGCAAAGGCATGTGCATCTCTGGCTGTGAAGGTTTGTCGATCATTTTGGCTAACCTGCGTCTTGAAAAAAATGGATTCCGGGTTATTATCCCATTCCTTATAATTAATAAATCCACGTAAGGTATCACCTTTGAGGTTCACCACATATCCGGGCTTATAATTACCCTGGGCAATAGACAGATAAGGCAGAGAAAGGAAAAAACAGGCAACGAAACAGGCAAATTTCCTAAGTAGGGGCATTTTGTAATAAGGTTAAAGGTTAAACATATTTATCCTGCCAATATAGTGCTTCCCCGGTTCATAAAAAAATCGTTCCGAACACTTTATAACAGGAAACGCCCGACTCAAAAGAGCCGGGCGTTTCCTGTATGCATCGGAAGAATATTTATTCTCCTTTTTCAGCGTTTTCTTCCTGTTCAGGTGTGGCCTGCTCTGGTGCAGCTTCCGCTTCAGCAGCAGCAGCTTTTGGCGCAGCAGTCTTCGCTTTGCTGGAACCACGGCGACGGGTTGATTTCTTCTCCGCTTTGCCAGCGTCCTTACCGTAAACAGTATTGTAATCTACCAATTCGATCAATGCCATTTCCGCGTTATCACCTAAACGGTTTTCCATTTTGATGATACGGGTATAACCACCCGGACGGTTTGCGATCTTTTCAGCGATATCACGGAACAGGATACCTACGGTTTCCTTATCCTGCAGGTAACTAAATACCGTACGGCGTGAGTGGGTGGTATCGCTTTTAGCTTTGGTTAGTAATAGGCTCAACATAAACGCGTAAAGCTTTTGCTTTAGCTAATGTGGTAGTGATACGCTTGTGTAAAATAAGCGATGAAGCCATATTTGCCATCATCGCCTTGCGATGACTGTCGGTACGGCCTAAATGGTTAACTTTTTTTCCGTGTCTCATTGTTTTTTAATTTTTGCACGTGCATACCGTTGGGCGGCGTTACCGTCAAGCCCTCGGAATTATGCCGTTGTTATAGTTTGAATAGTAATATCAATTTAAATTGATATTCTATTCACTAATTATTCTTCGTCTAATTTAAATTTTGACAGGTTCATACCAAAAGATAATCCTTTTGATTTAACCAGGTCCTGAATTTCAGTTAATGATTTTTTACCAAAGTTTCTGAATTTAAGCATATCAGCCACATCATAAGAAACCAAGTCAGCCAGGCTGCGGATATCGGCAGCTTTCAGGCAATTTAAAGCACGAACTGAAAGATCAAGGTCAACCAGTTCAGTTTTCAGGATCTTGCGCATATGCAAGATCTCTTCGTCCACCTCTTTGGTTTCTTCCTTAGCCTGAGCCTCAAGCATCATGTTCTCATCGCTGAACAACATAAAGTGCTGAATAAGGATCTTGGCAGCTTCTTTCAAAGCATCCTCAGGATGTATAGAGCCATCAGTGGCAATATCCAGAACTAATTTTTCATAGTCTGTTTTTTGCTCAACACGATAGTTCTCTATAGTGTATTTTACATTTTTTATAGGCGTGTAGATCGAATCGATCGCGATCACACCTACATTGGCATCAGGGTTTTTATTTTCTTCGCTTGCAACATAGCCACGACCTTTATTGATGGTAAGCTCAATTTCAAGCGTTACCGATGAATCCATGTTACAGATCACCAGATCAGGATTCAATACAGTAAAGTTATTTGAGAACTTGGTAATGTCGCCTGCTGTAAAAGCATCCTGGCCGTTTACGATCACGAAATATCTTTTCAGAATCGCCGGAATCACCTGTTTTCTTCAAACGAACTTGCTTTAAGTTCAGAATGATCTCGGTAACGTCCTCAACAACACCCTTAATGGTTGAAAACTCATGCGTCACTCCTGAAAAACGAACAGAAGTGATGGCATATCCTTCAAGGGATGAAAGTAAGATACGACGTAAAGCATTACCAATGGTTATACCGAAACCTGGTTCTAATGGACGAAACTCAAACGTACCATCAAAATCAGTTGCTTTCTGCATGATAACCTTGTCTGGTTTTTGAAATGCTAAAATTGCCATTTATATCCTTTGTTTATTGTTTACTTGATATTAGATTTGAGATGTGAGCTATGAGATCGGAGCACTTAAGCGTCCCTTTTTACATGTCTCTTGTCCTAAACCTCTTTCTAATTGATTTATATTTAAAATGAGATATGAGATTTTGACTTTCGTCCGAAATCTCATATCTAAAATCTCATATCTTATTTTGAGTACAACTCGACGATTAGGTTTTCCTTGATGTTCTCAGGTATCTCGTCGCGGTTTGGATAGTTAAGGAATTTGCCTGTTAAATTAGCAGCATCCCATTCCAACCAGCTGTATTTATTGATCTTTCTTCCGGCTACTGAATGAGTGATCGCTTCCAGTGATTTAGATTTCTCACGAACCGAAATCACGTCACCTGCTTTTAGGCTGTAGGAAGCAATGTTTACTACTTCGCCATTTACATTGATGTGTTTGTGGCCTACCAGCTGACGTGCAGCCAGAACGTGTTGGCGCAATACCTAAACGGTAAACTGCATTATCCAAACGGGCTTCTAAAAATTTAAGCAAGTTTTCGCCGGTAATACCTTCTTTAGCAGATGCACGGTGAAACAAATTTTCGAACTGACGCTCTAATACACCATAAGTATATTTTACTTTCTGTTTCTCCTCAAGCTGGGTTGAATACTCTGATTGTTTGCCTCTTCTTTTTGAAGCACCATGCATACCCGGAGGGTAGTTTTTTCTTTCTAACGCCTTGTCCGGACCGAAGATCGGCTCGCGGAATCTACGCGCAATTTTTGATTTTGGTCCTGTATATCTAGCCATTATTGTTTGTTTTAAAGTATCAAGCAGCCCGCAGCTGATGACTCTTAGCTTTAAAAAATTGATTAATTAAACTCTTCTTCTTTTTGAAGGACGACAACCATTGTGCGGAAGTGGTGTAATATCCTGAATGGTGGTCACTTCGATACCTGTAGTTTGCAAAGTACGGATAGCTGATTCACGACCAGCACCCGGGCCTTTTACAAATACTTCAACCTTACGTAAACCCAGGTCGTACGCTACTTTACCGCAATCGGCAGCAGCCTGTCCTGCAGCATATGGGGTGTTCTTTTTTGAACCTTTGAAACCCATTTTACCTGCTGATGACCATGATATAGCCTGGCCGTTTTTGTTGGTCAGGGTAATGATGATATTGTTAAAAGTAGCATTCACATGTGCTTCGCCTACCGGCTCTACAATTACAACCCGCTTTTTGGTAACTTTTTTAGTTTTAGCCATCTTTTGTTTTAATTATTGATTTAATGAATTACTGAACTGTTGAATAATTCGGACCCATTAATCATTTTAATTTTATATTCCTGGTTATCTCGAGCTAGCTGCCTGCAGATCACCAATCACGATTTACTATTTAGTAGCTTTTTTCTTGTTAGCAACAGTCTTACGTTTTCCTTTACGGGTACGTGAGTTGTTTTTGGTACGCTGACCACGTAAAGGCAATCCCTTACGGTGACGGGTACCACGGTAGCAACCTATATCCATCAAACGTTTGATGTTCAGCTGCACTTCTGAACGCAGTGCACCTTCTACTTTGATCTGATCGTTAATGATACCACGGATGGCTGTCAATTGCTCATCATTCCAGTCCTGTACTTTAATATTGAAATCAATACCAGCCTGGGTCAAAATGTCCTGAGCTGTTGAGCGGCCAATTCCGTATATATAAGTAAGCCCGATCTCTCCTCTTTTGTTTTTTGGTAAATCAATACCTGAAATCCTTGCCATATTTTTAGTTTGTTTTTAAGTAAACGACCGAACGGCGGCTACCGTTGTACGGATCGATACAATATCTTTTAATTATCCCTGACGCTGCTTATACTTAGGATTCTTTTTGTTTATCACATAAAGTTTCCCTTTACGGCGAATGATCTTGCAATCAGCGCTGCGTTTTTTAATGGATGCTCTAACTTTCATCTCTTTGTTATTTATATCTATAGGTTATTCTACCCTTTGTTAAATCATATGGACTCATTTCCAGTTTTACTCTGTCGCCAGGTAAAATCTTAATGTAGTGCATACGCATTTTTCCGGATATGTGAGCAATAATTTCATGACCATTTTCGAGTTCAACCCTGAACATTGCATTTGATAATGCTTCCCGAATTGTGCCGTCTTGTTCAATCGAAGATTGTTTCGCCATATTTTACTGATTATTACTTTATTATCCGCCTTAAAACCGGGATGCAAAATTAAGTAAATATTTTTCTAATTATTAACTTTTTCTTTTAAAACTTCATCAATGTATGAAAAAGTTGAAAGTATATCTGCTTTGCCCTTATTTATAGCTACCGTATGCTCATAATGCGCCGAAGGCTTTTTATCGACCGTTGATACTGTCCATCCATCATTCCAAAACTTCACACCGGCACGTCCTGCATTGATCATCGGCTCAATGGCGATCACCATTCCCTCTTCCAGCTTAGTACCCGAACCGCGTTTACCATAGTTAGGCACTTCGGGCTTTTCATGTAAGTGTAAACCTACACCATGGCCTACCAGTTCCTTCACTACGCCAAATCCATGTTTCTCGGCATGTTCCTGCACCGCGTAACCTATATCGCCTACGCGCTGCCGGCTACAGCTTTTTCAATTCCAAGTTCAAGACACTCCTTGGTAACACGCATCAGTGTTTTAACGGTGTCATCTACCTCACCGATGGCAAAGGTATATGCCGAATCGCCGTAGTACTTATTTAACAGTACACCGCAGTCAACCGATACCAGGTCGCCTTCCTCCAACACATGCTGTCCCGGGAACCCGTGTACAATCTGATCATTCAGCGATATGCACAGCGAATATGGGAATCCATTGTAGTTTAAAAATGCAGGAACCCCTCCGTTATCACGGATAAAGGTTTCTGCAAGCTTGTTTAAGTCAATAGTTTTTATGCCTGGGCCGATCACTTTAGCAATCTCGCCAAGTGTTTTGGAAACAAGTAAAGAACTTTCTCTTATGAGTTCTATCTCCTCGACAGACTTATAATGGATCTTTGACATGTTAGTAAATTAGATAACCGGCGGCGACATTCCGGCAGACGTAGGTATGCTGGTACGCCCGGTTAATCCGGCCTGTCTTCATTAAGCCATCATAATGACGCATCAGCAAATGGCTTTCAATTTGTTGTAAAGTATCTAAAACAACACCTACAAGGATGATCAGTGATGTACCACCAAAGAATCTCGCAAACAGGTTATTTACACCGAGCATAGAAACAACAGCCGGTATAATAGCTATAATGGCAAGAAAGATCGATCCCGGCAAGGTGATCCTTGAAATTACCCCGTCAATAAAATCAGCAGTTGGTTTGCCTGGTTTCACACCCGGAATAAATCCACCGTTCTTTTTCATATCATCAGCCATCTGGTTAGGATTAACGATAATGGCAGTATAGAAATAAGTAAACAGGATGATCAATATGGCAAATAACACGTTATGCGCCCATGAGTTGTAATTGGCAAGTGCCATTACCACACCATTAGATGCTGCTGAAGGGAAAAATTGCGGGATAGTCGCCGGAATGAACATCAATGCCTGGGCAAATATGATCGGCATTACGCTGGCCGCATTCACCTTTAAGGGAATATACTGACGAACACCGCCATATTGTTTGTTGCCCACGATACGTTTGGCATACTGAACAGCAACCTTGCGTGTACCCTGAACGATCAGGATAGTAAACATGACAATACCGATCAGCGCTACAATTTCAACGATGAAGGTAATCAGACCGCCTTTACCGCTGTTACGTACGTCAAACTCTGCCAGAAATGCACCGGGCAACTGGGCTATAATACCGACCATGATGATCAGCGATATACCATTTCCGATACCTTTGTCCGTGATCTTCTCACCCAGCCACATTACGAATAATGTACCGGCCGTTAAAACAAATACCGCTAACACATTGAAGGTAGCTATTCCCATAACGGGACTGATCTGGTCTGGTGCAATCTGAGAACGCACATAGGCTATGGCCTGAAAGCCGGTAATACCAATTGTCAGATAGCGGGTCCATTGGTTGATCTTGTTACGACCGCTTTCGCCTTCTTTCTGCATTTTAGCAAAATAAGGCACCGCTATACCCAATAACTGCATGACGATGGAAGCCGAAATATAAGGCATTACACCCAATGCAAAAATGGAAGCACGTGAAAACGAGCCTCCGGCAAACATATTCAGCAAACCAACTAATCCTTCTTTTGCTTTTTGCGTGTTCAAAGATGCATAATTTACACCGGGCAGAACCACGAATGACCCTACACGATATATTAAAAGAAATAAGAGTGTGTTAGTAATACGCACTCTTAGGTCTTCGATTTTCCAAATATTGGATAATGTAGTGAATAATTTCTTCATTGAAATTTACAACTTTACGATAGTACCACCTGCTGCTTCGATAGCTTTTTGCGCTGTAGCAGAAAATGCATGTGCTTTAACTTCCAATTTAGCCTTCAATTCGCCACGGCCTAATATTTTTACCAGGTCGTTTCTTGAAACTAAACCATGTTCTTTCAAAGTTGCAAAATCTATCGCAGAAACTTTGTATTCTTCTAGCTAATTTTTGTAAAGCATCAAGTTTACACTTACATACTCCACGCGGTTAGGATTTTTGAACCCTACCTTAGGTACACGACGCTGTAATGGCATCTGACCACCTTCGAAACCAATCTTAGTGCTTGTACCTGAACGTGAACCAGCGCCTTTGTGGCCACGGGTTGACGTACCGCCACGGCCCGATCCTGTACCACGGCCAATTCTTTTTCTATTTTTAGTAGAACCTTCTGCAGGTTTTAAGATTACTTAAATTCATGATATTAAATATTTTCTACCGCTACCAAATGATTAACTTTACGTACCATACCGATGATAGCTGGTGTAGCTTCTACTTCAACGCTGTGGTTGATCTTTTTCAAGCCCAAAGCCTCAACAGTTCTTTTCTGGCGCTCACTTCTATCGATCACGCTCTTAATCTGGGTTATTTTGATCTTTGCCATGATGATTATCCGTTAAATACCTTTCCTAAATTCAATGCCGCGGTGCTGTGCTACGGTATACAGCATCACGCATTTGTGATAATGCCGATACGGTTGCCTTAACCACGTTGTGCGGGTTTGATGAACCTTTTGATTTGGCCAATACGTTATGTACACCTGCTGATTCCAATACGGCACGCATCGCACCGCCGGCAATAACACCTGTACCATTTGCAGCCGGCTTGATGAATACAAAACCACCTGAAAACTTACCATATTTGCTCATGAGGTACAGTACCGTTAATAATAGGCACTTTTACCAGGTTCTTTTTAGCATCATCAATACCTTTAGCGATTGCCTCGGTTACCTCTTTTGCTTTACCCAAACCGTAACCTACAACACCATTCTCATCACCTACTACTACGATGGCAGAGAAGCTGAAAGTACGGCCGCCTTTGGTTACTTTGGCTACACGCTGTATGCTTACCAGGCGATCTTTTAATTCGATCTCGCTGGTTTTTACTCTTTTTATGTTGATTGTTGACATCTCTCTGTTTCCGATTAAAAGTTTAAACCACCTTCACGTGCACCTTCAGCCAGTGATTTAACACGGCCATGATATAAGTAACCGTTCCTGTCAAAAACCACATCTTTAATACCTGCAGCAACAGCTTTTGCAGCAACCATTTTGCCTACGGCAATTGATTGCTCTGACTTTGTTGCCTTTTGCGCATGAAATCTTTTGATAAAGATGAAGCTGATACCAATGTTTTTCCGCTTACATCGTCAATGATCTGGGCATAAATACCTTTGTTGCTCCTGTACACTGACAAGCGCGGACGCTCTGAAGAACCTGAAAGACGTTTTCTGATTCCCTTTTTAATTCTGTCTCTTCTTGATAATTTACCTGTCCATGACGATTATTTTTTAGATGCTGATTTACCTGCTTTTCTTCTCAATACTTCGCCAACAAACTTGATACCTTTACCTTTGTAAGGCTCTGGTGCACGTAACGAGCGTATTTTTGCCGCTACCTGGCCGATCAGTTGTTTATCCATTGATTCTAAGATAATGGTTGGGTTTTTACCCTTTTCAGCAGTTGTTGTAACTTTAATTTCTTTTGGCAATTCAAACACATAATGGTGAGAATATCCCAACACAAGGTCTAATGTATTACCGGTATTGGTTGCGCGGTAACCCACACCTACTAATTCCTGCTCTAATTTGTAACCTGTGGTTACGCCAACTACCATGTTATTTATAAGCGAACGGTATAAACCGTGCAATGCTTTGTGACGTTTTTGGTCAGAAGGGCGTTTTACAACCAAATTGCCTTCTTCCTGCTCAACAGTGATATCACTATCAACCGCCTGGTGCAATTCGCCTTTGGGGCCTTTTACAGTAACAACATTATCGTCAGATACTGTAATAGTTACGCCCTGAGGTATTGCTATAGGTGCTTTTCCTATTCTTGACATTGCTTAATTTCCCTCCTATTAATAAACGTAGCATAATACTTCGCCACCAATATTTTGCTGACGGGCTTCTTTATCGGTCATTACACCTTTTGAAGTTGACAGGATGGCGATACCTAAACCATTTAATACTCTTGGCATATTATGCCATGCCTGCGTATTTTCTCAAACCTGGTTTACTGATGCGCGAAATGCTGCGGATAGCAGAGATTTTAGTTATCGGATGGTACTTTAAAGCAACTTTGATAGTGCCTTGAGGACCATTGTCTTCAAACTTAAAATTGGCAATGTAACCTTTGTCGAAAAGCACTTTCGTGATTTCCTTTTTCAGATTTGATGCAGGAATTTCAACAACCCTATGGTTGGCCTTAATAGCATTCCTTACTCTTGTAAGATAATCTGCGATTGGATCTGTATTCATTTTTATTGTTTTATGATGGTGGTTTCCGTAGACCTGCTATCGGTTAATTCATTTCGATTGAATGTATTACGATTTGACTAGCACATTATAAAGGGTAATACTGCAGTACTCAAAACGTCCGACGTCTAACCTCTTTCAATTTACCAGCTCGCTTTCTTTACTCCCGGTATCTTGCCTGCCAGTGCCATTTCACGGAATGTTACACGTGAAATGCCGAACTGGCGCATATAACCACGCGGACGGCCTGTTAATTTGCAACGGTTGTGCAATTTTACCGGTGATGAAGCTTTTGGCAATTTGTCTAAAGCTACGTAATCGCCAGCGGCTTTTAAGGGCCGCTCTTTTTTCAGCGTATTTAGCTACTAATTTAGCGCGTTTTACTTCACGTGCTTTTACACCTTCTTTAGCCATTATTTATTTTGATTTTTAAATGGTAAACCAAATTGTTTCAGCAATTCCAATGCTTCAACATCATTTGTTGCCGAGGTTACAAAAGTAATATCCATACCCTGTATTTTGTTGATCTTGTCAATATTGATCTCAGGGAAAATGATCTGCTCAGTAATACCCAAAGTATAGTTTCCTCGTCCGTCAAAACCTTTATCATTGATGCCTTTGAAATCGCGGATACGTGGCAATGCAACAGCGATCAAACGGTCAAGAAACTCATACATTGTATTATCGCGTAAAGTAACACGTACGCCTATCGGCATATTTTTACGCAATTTGAAGTTTGAAATATCTTTTTTTGATTTTGATGAAACTGCCTGCTGACCGGTAATGGTAGTTAACTCAGTGATGGTGTTCTCGATCAATTTCTTGTCAGTAGTAGCACCGCCAACACCCTGGTTGATAGCAATTTTCTCAAGCTTAGGAACCTGCATTACGCTTTTGTACTGAAATTTATCTTTCAGCGCAGTGCGGATCTCGTCCTTATATTTTGTTTTTAATCTTGGTACGTATGTTTTAGTTGCCATTACTTAATTTCCTCCCCTGATTTTTTTGCTACTCTTACCAATTTGCCTGCATCATTTTTTGTTCTGCCAACGCGGGTTGGTTTACCTGATTTTGGATCAACCAGCATCAGGTTTGAAATATGTATAGCAGCTTCCTGTTTTACGATACCACCGTTAGGGCTGGTCGCGTTTGGCTTTGTATGTTTTGATACCATATTGGCACCTTCAACAATAGCACGGTTTTTCTCTATTATTACTTCTAATACTTTACCTTGTGATCCTTTTGAATCGCCTGCAATAACCTTTACCAGGTCGCCTTTTCGGATCTTTAATTTTGCAGGTTTTGCTTGTTGTTTCTTTTCCATGTTACAATACCTCCGGTGCTAATGATACAATTTTCATAAATTGTTTCTCACGCAATTCTCTTGCAACAGGGCCAAAGATACGTGTGCCTCTCGGCTCATCCTGGTTATTTAACAAAACGGCTGCGTTATCGTCAAAACGGATGTATGAACCATCTTTTCTGCGGATTTCTTTTTTGGTTCTAACCACTACGGCTTTTGATACAGTACCTTTTTTAATGTTGCCTGATGGCAGCGCACTTTTTACAGTAACTACTATCTTATCGCCGATAGAAGCATATCTTTTACCGGTACCGCCTAACACACGGATCACTAAAACTTCTTTAGCGCCGCTGTTATCAGCTACGTTTAATCTTGATTCCTGTTGTACCATCGTTATTTAGCCCTTTCTACTATTTGAACTAATCTCCAGTTTTTGTTTTTGCTCAGCGGACGGGTTTCCATAATCAATACGGTATCGCCAATACCACAAGTATTAGCTTCGTCATGAGCCATAAATTTGGTAGTTTTCTTTACGAACTTACCATAGATCGGGTGCTTTACTTTCCGCTCAACAGCAACCACAATAGATTTTTCCATCTTATTGCTAACTACCAGGCCGGTACGTGTTTTTCTTAAATTTCTTTCCATTTTCCGACGCTTAAAATTATTTATTTCAGAAGCTGACGCTGCTTTGCGCTTTGTTAATTCAGTATTTAAACGGGCAACATCCTTACGTACCTTTGTGATACGGGTAGGGTTTTCAATAGCAGAAACTGCATGTGCAAATTTCAATTTGGTAAGGTTTGCCCTTCTCCTCGCTGATCCTTGCAATCAATTCTTCAGTTGTTAGCTCTAAAATTTCTGAGTTCTTCATTTTCTTTATTCGTTATAAGTTGTATGTTGTAAGTTGTAATGTTGCAATGTAATCGAACTTATAACTTACAACTTTAAACTTATAACTTCACTATTTATGCTTCTACGTAATCTCTACGTGTTATAAACCTTGTTTGAACCGGCAATTTTTGTGCTGCAAGGCGCAAAGCCTCTTTAGCAACTTCCAGTGGCACACCTTCGGCTTCAAAAATGATCCTTCCGGGGCGTACTACCGCAACCCAGTATTCAGGAGCACCTTTACCTTTACCCATACGTACTTCTGCTGGTTTTTTGGTTACAGGTTTGTCAGGGAATATCCTGATCCATACCTGTCCTTCACGTTTCATAAAACGTGTTACAGCAATACGTGCAGCCTCGATCTGGCGGCTGGTGATCCAGGCCGGCTCGAGTGATTTTATACCGAAAGAACCGAATGACAGTTCAGCGCCACGAGTGGCGTTTCCCTTCATTCTGCCTTTTTGCATCTTTCTGAACTTCGTTCTTTTTGGCTGTAGCATTTTCTTAAGCTTTTATATCTAAACGATGTATCTGTCTCTACTTGATTTATTATTTATTATCTTTTTCCTGGGCCGCCGGGACGATTACCGCCACCGCCGACGATTCTGCCGCCTGGACCACCGGGATCCGCCGCCTGGACGGTTTCCACCGCCACCGCGATTACCACCCTGGCCACCGCCTCTGCGTTCGCCACCTCTTCTGTCACCGCCTCTGCGTTCACCACCGCGTTCGCCGCCTCTTTCGCCGCCACGGCCGCCAAATGCTGCTGCGCCTTCAGGACGTCCGCCTTTACCGCTTGCGCTGCTTGCACCACCAATGTTTGGTGATAAGTCGCGTTTGCCATAAACTTCGCCTTTGCAAATCCATACCTTAACACCTATTTTACCATAAGTGGTTAAAGCTTCGGCCAATGCATAGTCAATATCTGCACGGAAAGTATGCAATGGAATTCTTCCTTCTTTATATTGTTCTGTACGTGCCATTTCAGCACCGCCTAAACGGCCTGATGTCATTACCTTTATTCCTTCAGCACCCATTCTCATGGTTGAAGCAATAGTAGTTTTCATGGCACGACGGAATGAAATACGTGCTTCAAGTTGTTTTGCTATACCTTCTGCAACTAATTGTGCATCAAGCTCAGGGCGTTTGATCTCGAATATATTGATCTGAACTTCCTTTTTGGTCAGTTTCTTTAACTCTTCTTTTATCTTATCAACTTCCTGACCGCCTTTACCTATCACAATACCCGGACGGGCAGTGTGGATAGTTACAGTGATGCGTTTTAAAGTACGCTCGATAACTACTTTTGATACACCACCTTTTGAGATACGTGCTGAAATATATTTGCGGATCTTTTCGTCTTCAACTAATTTGTCGGCATAGTGATTGCCACCGAACCAATTAGAATCCCAACCTCTGATGATTCCTAATCTGTTACCTATTGGATGTGCTTTTTGTCCCATTTCAAATTAATTGTTATCGTTTTTACTGTCCACGATCAGGTGTACATGGTTTGAGCGTTTGCGGATACGGTATCCTCTTCCCTGCGGAGCAGGACGTAATCTTTTCAACTGGCGGCCACCACCTACTGAAACCTCTTTTACATATAAGTCGCTGTCTTCAACACGTTTGTCTTCATTTTTTGCTTCCCAGTTTTTAATGGCTGATAACAAAATTTTTCAACACGTATAGCAGCTTCCTTATTGGTATATTTTAAAATATACAACGCTTTCTCAACGTTCTCACCACGGATCAGGTCAACCACCAAACGCATTTTGCGCGGTGAAGTTGGGCAGTTCTGTAATTTAGCAACAGAAGCGCCGCCTTGCTAGGGCTTTTTCCTGCTTCTTTGCGTTGTCTGATCATTACAGACTTTTTAATTTTTGTTGTTGCTTCTTCCATTGCCTGTTATTTTTTCTTTTCTGCGTGACCGCGGAATGTACGGGTTGGCGCAAACTCTCCCAACTTGTGACCAACCATGTTTTCTGTTACGTACACCGGAATAAATTTATTACCGTTGTGTACTGCGAATGTATGACCAACGAAATCAGGAGAGATCATGGAACGACGTGACCATGTTTTTACAACTGATTTCTTATTTGAATCATTCAGTACCATAACCTTTTTGTCAAGGTTATGATCGATGTAAGGTCCTTTTTTAATTGAACGAGCCATTATTTTTTCCTTCTTTCAATGATATAACGATCCGATGTTTTCTTTTTGTCGCGGGTTTTAAAGCCTTTAGCTAATAAACCTTTGCGTGAACGTGGGTGACCACCTGAGGCCCTTCCTTCACCACCACCCATAGGGTGATCTACCGGGTTCATGGCTACACCACGAACTCTTGGCCTGCGGCCTAACCAGCGTTTGCGGCCAGCTTTACCTAATACCGCGTTAGCTCTTTCGCCATTTGAAACCGTACCGATAGTTGCCAAACAAGTTGACAGTATCATACGGGTTTCGCCTGAAGGCAATTTGATGATGGCATATTTGCCATCACGTGCCGAAAGCTGGGCATAAGTACCTGCACTGCGTGCAATGGTACCACCCTGGCCCGGGTTCAATTCAATATTATGAATGATAGAACCCAAGTGGGATGCTCTTTAACGGTAAAGTATTACCAACTTCAGGAGCTACGCTTTCGCCTGATAGTACAGTCTGTCCAACTGTTAATCCTTCAGGAGCTATCATATATCTTTTCTCGCCATCAACAAAATGCAACAGTGCTATACGTGCCGAACGGTTAGGATCATACTCGATAGTTGCAACTTTTGCAGGGATATCAAACTTATTACGTTTGAAATCAATTAACCTGTATGCTTGTTTATGACCACCACCCATGTAGCGCATGGTCATTTTACCGCTGTTGTTACGTCCGCCTGATCTTGTGTTCGCTGAAACAACCAACGACTTTTCAGGAACGTTTGTTGTGATATCCGAAGTAGATCAGTATCTATCCTGAAGCGGGTACCCGGCGTAACCGGTTTAAATCTTTTAACTGCCATCTCTTTATTTATATACCGCTATAAAAATCTATTACTTCGCCGTCTTTCAACGTAATGATCGCTTTTTTGTAAGTAGCAGCACGGCCTGAAACGGCGCCTGCCTTAGTATTGCGGGTCTTTAGTTTTCCAACGTATTTCATGGTGTTTACCGCAGTAACGTTAACACCATACATTGCCTCAATTGCTCCCTTTATCTGAATCTTGTTAGCCCTGTGATCAACTTTGAAAGCATAACGGTTAAGCTTCTCAGTTAATTGAGTTACTTTTTCAGTAAGTAAGGGTTTCTTTAAAATTTCCATAATTACTTAGCTAATGCTTCCTCCAAAGTTTTAAGCGCACCTGCGGTTAACAATCAGTTTGCCTGCGTTCAACACATCATAAGTGTTTAACTGGTCGGCAGTGATCACCTTTGTTTTTTTCAGGTTCCTGCTTGATAAATACACATTGTTATTTGCAGCGCCTAATACTAACAATGTTTTCACATCAGTAACATTAAGGTCTGCAACCAGCTGTATGTAGTTTTTGGTTTTGATAGAATCGAAATTAAAATCTTCCAATACTACAATGCTGTTATCTTTTGCTTTGTATGATAAAGCTGATTTACGGGCCAGTGATTTCAGTTTCTTGTTTAACTTGAAGCTGTAATCGCGCGGCTGCGGACCGAATACACGGCCACCACCATTAAACAATGGCGATTTTACACTACCTGCACGGGCGCCGCCTGTACCTTTTTGTTTATATAATTTGCGGGTTGAACCTGCAATTTCGTTACGCTGTTTTGATTTGTGTGTACCCTGGCGCTGGTTAGCCAAAAATTGCTTTACATCAAGATAGATAGCGTGATCATTGGGCTCGATACCGAATACGGACTCAGGAAGCTGCACCTTGGCACCTGTTTCTTTACCTGATACATTTAATACGTTAACTTCCATCTTATTTATCCACTATTACGAATGAACCCTTAGCTCCGGGAATGGAACCTTTAACTACCATCAGGTTTTGCTCAGGCATAAACTTTCAAAACCTCTAAGTTCTGAACTTTAACACGATCGTTACCCATTTGACCAGCCATGCGCATACCTTTAAATACGCGTGAAGGCCATGATGAAGCACCCAATGAACCTGGCGCACGTAAACGGTTATGCTGACCGTGAGTTTGCATACCCACACCACCAAAACCGTGACGTTTTACCACACCCTGAAAACCTTTACCTTTTGAAGTACCAACCACATCCACAAAATCTCCGGCAGCAAAAATCTCTACGGTGATAGTATCACCTAGAGTTTTTTTGATCTTCGAAAGTTTTGAATTCAACCAGCCTGCGTTTTGGCGTAGTACCGGCTTTTTGGAAATGGCCTTTTAGGGGAGCAGGAGTGTTTTTTTCCTTTTTCTCACCATATGCCAGCTGAACTGCTGCATATCCGTCTGTTTCAACAGACCTGACCTGTGTTACTACACAAGGGCCAGCTTCGATTACTGTACAAGGAATGTTCTTCCCTGTTTCATCGAAAATGCTGGTCATTCCTACTTTTTTACCAATTATTCCTGACATTTTCTATATTTTGTTTGTGCCCATCGAAGCAGTAGGGCTTCGTTCAAGGCATATTATTCCCCCGTTAAGGGACGGCAAAGATAGATATTTTAGATTAATTGTCAAACACTTGCGCAATTATTTTTTCAAATATATTCACCGGCATTAAATTGCTTGATGGAGAGATCGGTTGTCTGACGCAAAATGGTATATCCGGACCACTTTAAATTGGCGGATAAATAGGATTACCGGAATTAAAATGATTTTAATAAATGAAACACATTTGATACTTTCGTCCAACCTTTAATCCAAACAACCTTATTCACGTGAAAAAAATTCTAATCCTTTCAACCTGTATTATTATTGCTTTCAACTCTTGTAAAAAAAGATGAACCTGTTACCGGTTAATACCATTTCGGCAACCATTGATGGTGTCGACATGGATTTTAAAACAAATGTACATGCAACGCTATACACCGATCATCAAATTGATTTTACCACTTCACTGAATATTCAAGGCTCAACGGCAACAGTCGCTCCAGCCGGAGGAATCGGCATTACTGTCTCTTCAACCAATCCAGGCTCAATCACTAAAGGCACCTACACCATCGCCAATGCAAAGAATACCCCTCCGGTTTGGGTTCAGCTAAATTACGGTTACTATGATCCGGCTTCGAATGGTCCCGACCAGCCTTACATCACTGATCCCAATGGCATCCAGCCTACTACGATAACAATCACTTCTATCAACAGTACTAATGTACAAGGTACATTTAGTGGCACCCTCACATATCCTCAAAATAACGCTTCGACTAAAACGGTGTCCAATGGTAGATTTAATGTAACGATTAGCAATTAAACAGTTTGCTCAGTATAGCCTACCGGAGTTCAAAAATTTGAGGGCTGCTGTATTTGATGCAAGTAATATCAACGATTCGAATTTTGAATTTTTTTTACCAAATTGAGTATATTTGATATATCGATAGATTTATAAAAACAAACTCAATGGATACTTTAGTCATACAGATTACTAATCAAGGTGCATACAGTTTATTAAACGAACTGGAAAAACTGCATCTGATAAAAGTTCTGAAGAAAGAAATAACTTCGACTCCAAAACGCTCTGAAAAATTTGCGGGCAAATTACCGGTAGAAGCGGCAAAGAAATTACAGGATCACATTAAGCAAAGCCGCGACGAATGGGATATGTAATTGATAGTAACGCTGTCATTGATTATTTAAGCGGACAACTACCAGCAGCAGGAATGTCATTTATGAATACGATCATAAATGACATTCCTGTAATTTCAACAATCACACAAATTGAGGTTTTAGGATTCAATAATCCTCCGGAAATTGAAACACTGCTTACCCAATTCATTGACGATTCTTTAGTAATAACACTAAATGATGAAATCGTAAATACCACTATCGCAATCAGGAAGAAACACAAAATCAAAATGCCGGATGCAATTATTGCAGCGACAGCGATTGTATTAGACTATGCACTAATTACCCGAAATACAAGCGACTTTAAAAAACTTAATTCATTAAAAACAATTGATCCCTGGCTGAAATGATATTTGAGTAATTACCCATCGATTCATGACTCCGCCATATAGGAATGGGGTGTAAATTGATTGGGAGAATTTCCTATATTCATCCAACAAATTTACTGATCATGAAAGCAGCCATTAAACTCTCCCTCTCTGTTTTTCTTTTGCTTTATTTTTTTCAGTTGCAAGCCCAAACCGCACGACCCGCTGACCGGCTCCAGCCGCGAAGATAAAAATGGATGGATCTATGTGCACTTGGAGGGTTCGCCGCATGATATCGGTTACCAGCATGGTTACCTGGTAGCAAAAGAAATCGATACCCTATTAAAAGTATTTCAATTTTACTTGCCCCATACAACCAATAAGAATTGGGCTTATTACCGCGCTGCTGCAGGCAGATTTATGTGGAACAAGATAGATAAGGAGTACCAGGAGGAGCTCAGCGGCATGGCCGAAGGACTAAGGGCAAAGGGACTGAAATATGATTCACTTGACTTAGTGGTCTTGAACGGCAATATTGAACTTAGCTCCTATTACCTGCCTGAACTGATGAACAAAGTGAAACCCGGCAGCGGGGATAACCGGGCGCCCGGTAACTGCAGCGCTTTTATTGCAACAGGCAGCTATACCAAGGATCATAAAATAGTCATAGGGCATAACAACTGGACCGATTATATTGAAGGAGAACGCTGGAATGTAATTGCCGACATCAAGCCCGAAAAAGGCAGCCATATTTTAATGGACTGTGCTCCGGGTTTTATTCATAGCGGTGATGATTTTGTGATCAACAGCAATGGCATACTGATCACAGAAACGACCATTACGCAGTTCAAGGGATTTGACACCACAAAAACACCGGAGTTTGTTCGCGCGCGCAAAGCAGCCCAATATGGTAATAGCATTGACGATGTGGTAAAGATCATGACCACGGACAATAACGGCGGCTATGCCAATGACTGGCTCATCGGCGATACCAAAACAAATGAGGTGGCCAAACTGGAGCTCGGTCTTAAAGATTATAAGTTATGGCGGTCAAAGGATACGGCAATCATCGGTTCTAACTTCCCGAGCGATGCCCGGCTGATCCGGGAGGAAACCACTTTTAACATAAATAACCCGGCAAGTTCGCCCAATGCACGTAAGCTGCGGATGGAAAAGCTGGTTGCTGTTGATTATAAAGGCAAGCTGGACGCTACGGCCGGCAAAACCATAGAGGGAGACACCTATGATGCCTTAAGCAACAAGCAGGCCTACAACCGCTGCGTCATCGACGGTCATGTGGATCAGGACCCTCTGGGCGTTCCGGAATGGAACGAAGGTCCTTATTATCCAATGGGCGCTGTACAGGGGAAAGTCACCACAAGTGACCTGGCTAAGAATATGCAGTTCTGGGCACATATGGGCCACCCTGGCGGAACCGACTTTCTAGCAGCTCCATTCTTTGCCAAACATCCGGAATACAAATGGCAAAGCGTATACCTGCGGGATATGAAAGCTTATCCATGGACCTTATTTAGTGCAAAATAAATTTCAGCAGTGAGCTATTCTTTGGTGGTATTCTTAAGAATACTGGTAACGGCATTGCAAAATGTGTAACCTGTTCTTTAACCTGATAAACTAAACAGCGTAAACTTACTCTGACATCAACCGTCTGATCAACTCTGCACTCTGTTTTTTCCCTTCTTCCAATCGGTCTTTGAAAAATGCCTGCACATCGTTGAAATGTTTCTTATAGCCTTCCATATCACCATAACCGATTATAGATGACCATTCCCTAACCGCTGAATGAAATTCCAGATCATCCCCGCGAATGGTTTTGTCATAAAGAGCAGTTTCAATAGATTCTTCCAAAAGCTCTTCATTTTTAAACAGGTATTCAGCAATACCCAGGCGTAAACGGAATGGCGGCGTCTGCCCGATCAGGTTATCATACGGGTTTACCCCTAAGTGATACCAGGCATCAACCATACTGAGTATGCTCAGGTGCGAATTGGGCTTTTGCAAATCATTGTGCTGGGAAAGTGAAAACTCCTTCATGACCTTATCATTCAGTAAAATGGGCTTGCGACTCTCGTGAAAAACGAAATCCCTTGCACGGTAAAGTCTCTGGCGAAATGCTTTTTCTTCTTCCTGTATCATCAGTTTGAACAGTTCCGACTCGGATACAGCATACCGTTTTACATGCTGCCGGGCGTAAGGGTTTAATATGGCCAGTCCGGCATATACGTGTGCCTTGTAACTGAATATCCGCAGGGTAGTCAATATCTTCACATTGTCAATCCCGCCCAGGTAAGAACCATTTTCCCAGGGAAAAAAGCCTGCCGATTTCCAGGCAGTTCCCATACTTTCAAAACCCACGTGGGTTACGGCCTGGGTATCAGCAACAATTTTGTCGTGTTCGTGAAAGTCCTCAATCTCCACAATGTCCGTCTCAATCGCCGTGAACAGCTCCAGCATACGCCGGTAAGACGGCCCGTCCCCCCGATGATTGATCAGAATCAGTTTTTGCCCTTTGGGCTCAAATCCCGGCCCGTGCATGGCGTGAAAAGTGATGATCTTGGTATCAGCTGGCAGGTATTTTTCGAAAATAGCAATTTCGGGGTGTTTAACAGATGTTTGTCCTGCTACAATGGCTCCGTATTTGGTAGAGGGGCCATATGCCTTGACCACATCGGCAAGATGCTCGGCTTCCACTGAATAAATAATGAGGTCATTAAACCGGGCGACGTCGCTCCCGCTGCCCATCACTTTAATGCCAAAAGGGGTGAGTTCTTCCTCGAGTTTAGCTTTATTTTCAGGCAGGTCACAGCCACAAACGTTGTAGCCCGCCCTGGCAAAGGCTTTGGCGTAAAGACGCCCCATGTCGCCCAATCCTATGATACCGATATTCATTCCGCTAATATAGCTATGAGTAACCTAATTTATAATTAAAGACCATTATTCCCGGATTTATTACTCAGAACATTTTTTCCTAAATTTAGTATATCTTTTATCGGCCAAAACCAGTATAAAGACTATAAAATATTTTACACGACTTGTTTAATTATTAATTAACTTACAGTTCTAATTTTTGCCATCAATGATCAAGCGCTTAGTATCACCTGGTTATCTTCTGTTCTTGCTATGTATTTGCTTGTGGATTGCTTCCCCTGCAAATGCCCAGGATACTACAAAAAAGGTGGAAACCGAAAAAATAATTGAACCGGAGAAAAAAGCTGAGCCTGTAACGACGGCATCTATAAATCCGGTTACTGCCGCGGCAGTCCCGACTGCGGCAGCCCCGGCGCCTGCGCTTGCAAAACCTGCCGCTTTTCATTACCGCAAATCATTTCAATCAGCAAAACCCGATTCGGCAAGCGTGAGTCAGGCAGATTCTGAAAGGCTGAACGACAAAAGCCTGAACGGACAATACCAATATTTAATGACCAAGATCTATCGTAATCAACAGCCATTTGTTGCAGCACTGTGGAAAAGCGTTAGCGATTCGATCAATGCGCAGCGCAATGAGCTGAAAAATATCCAGATCAAACTCACGGCACAAACCCAAACGGTCAGCAGCTTAAAGTCTGCAATAAATCATAATACAAGTCCGGTAGAATCGATCGCGAGCACTGCCAAATCGGGTATTGGCACCGTACTATGGGTACTGGTTATAGGTCTTGCTGTCGCACTCGTTGTCGTATTGCTTACCATAGGTAAATATAAACATGAGGCTAAACACCGCACGGAGCTTTACGAGGAGATCGATGAAGAATATAAAGCCTTCAAAATTAAAGCCAACGAGAAGGAGATCAAGCTCGCCCGCGAACTGCAAACTGAACGTAACAAACTCGACGAATTGTTGGGACGAGGATAATCTGCCTGGTGATTGATAAACATTGACGTTGCCGGGCTATATTTGCTTATACTGATTACCATAAAACAACCGCTGTTTATTTTATGTCTCCAGCCAAACGTAATCCGCGTACCCGACCTGTCTTTAAATTATCTGCTACCGACGACCAGGAAAAGTTTAAGCCGCTCCCCGCTGCTACCGGCTCCTACCCTTTCCGCCTCGATATAAAAAAGGTCCTGCCCGAAATCGGGGACGATCAGATCGTTTTCCACGTTGCCGGCGATACCGGCGGGACCCGGTCCCCGCAAAATCAGCAGCGAGTTGCTTCAGAAATGATCCGGCAATACCTGGATGGTTTTGCAGGCAGCGCACGGCCCCAGTTCTTGTTTCATCTGGGAGATATTGTCTATAACTTTGGCCAGGCATCTGAATACTTCAGCCAGTTTTTTAATCCTTACTGGGACTATCCCGCCCCGATATTTGCCATCGCTGGAAATCACGATGCGGACATCGATCCGTCTCAGGCCAATCCCCCCAAAAGCCTTGACGCGTTCACCACTGTATTCTGCAATACCGAAACCAGGATACTGAAATTATCAAAAGACGCTGGCCGAAAAGCCAATATACAGCCCAACGTTTACTGGATTCTGGAAACACCGCTGGCCGATATTATAGGTCTTTACAGTAACGTGCCCAAATTCGGGAATGTACAGAATGAGCAAAGGGAATGGTTCATCGAAGCCTTAAAGACATCCGGAGCTTCCAAAAAGGCGATCATTGTCTGTATTCATCATGCCCCGTTTTCAGCAGACGTGAATCATGGATCGAGCATACACATGCAGGCGATCATCGATGGCGCCATCCGCGAATCAAAAGTATTTCCCGATCTGGTTCTCAGCGGCCACGTGCACAACTACCAGCGATTCAACAGAAGATATCCCGGTGGCAGGGTTGTGCCCTTCGTCGTGGCAGGCAATGGCGGATATGCCGATATGCACCCTTTAGCCGCGCCGGGCGATAAAGAATATCCGGACGACAGCTGTCTGCTGGACGATGTTGAACTACAGAACTACTGCGACGATGCGCACGGCTTCCTTAAGATCAGTCTTACAAAAACTGATGGCAAAATCACCCTTGACGGGGCGTTTTATGCGACCGATAATATCGATAAAGCCCGCTTGTATGACAGCTTCACGCACGATGTTGACCGCTCCCGATGACCTGACTATTCTGACCTCAGGCTCTTCACCGGATTTGCAACGGCCGCCTTTATCGCCTGTGCACTTACGGTAAGCAAAGTGATCATCATGGCCCCAATGCACGCCACCAAAAATATCCACATAGAAATATCCGTGTGATACTTGTAATTCTTAAGCCAGCCAGTCAGGAAAAACCAGGAAAGCGGCATGGCGATCAGACAGGATAAGATCACCAGTTTTACAAAATCTTTTGACAGCATACTCCACAAGTTAAGCACCGAGGCACCCAGCACTTTACGTATGCCGATTTCCTTGGTTTTCTGCTCGGCAACAAATGAGGACAGGCCAAATAATCCGAGTGAAGAAATAAATATAGCCAGGAAAGCAAAAACTGAAGCCAGTTTGCCAATGCGCTCTTCGTCGGAGAATTTTTTTGCATACTGCTCATCAGTAAACTGGAAGTCAAACGGGCTTCCCGGATTATACTTTTTAAATACGCCGCCAATTAATACGAGTGCCTGGCGCAAAGGCATGGACGGCTTGATCCTGATTTGAATAATGTTTGCCCAATTATAATCCACCATAAAAATAGTTGGCTGTACGGGCATGTAGGGCGATTCCATAACCATATCCTCGATCACGCCGACTACATTGAAATTCTTTTTATGAAACTTGATGACCTTGCCGATCGGGTCCTTAAATCCTATCAGCCGCAGCGCACTCTGGTTGAGTATCATGCCGCTCGTATCGGTTTTGTACTCTCTGGAAAAATCGCGGCCAAGGACAATATGCCAGCCGATGGTTTTACCGTAATCATGCGTAACGGCAATGGTACCAAACAATGGATTTGATGCAGGATCCTTTCCTGCCCAGTCATACCCGATGTCGTTGCTCCAAACGTCCGTGGTAGAACTTGAAGACTCGGCCATATTCTCTACCACGCCGGTTGCCAGCAGATCATTCCGTATAGCATCATAGTGGCCAAACAGGTCGGGCGTGCTCATCAGGACCGAAATCAAACCCTCGCGGGTATAGCCAACGGGCCGTTGCTTGGCATACTCGATCTGCCGGAATACAATAATGGTCCCAATGATCAGCGTAACGGATATGGTGAATTGAAGCACCACCAGTATTTTACGAGGAAGGGCGGCAAAACGGCCGACGCGGAATGTGCCCTTTAGTACCTTTACAGCATTAAATCCGGACAAATAAAACGCCGGATAACTGCCCGAAACAAATCCGGTAAATGCAGTAAACAGGATGACCGTCAGCCAGAAAAACCCGTCCAGCCAGGGAAGGGACATCCTTTTATCGGCGATCACATTAAAGAAAGGCAGGGCAATAAGCACAAGGATGATTGCAAGCAGCAGCGCCAGTGCAGCCATAACGATGGATTCGCTCAGAAATTGAAAAATGAGCTGCTTGCGTACCGAGCCGATAGCCTTACGAATGCCTACTTCCTTAGCGCGTTTCTCGGATCGTGCCGTACTCAGATTCATAAAATTGATGCATGCCAGCAATAACACAAACACACCGATGATGCCAAAAAGCCACACATACTGAATGCGGCCGCCGGTTATCTTGCCGTTCTCAAAAGTGCTGTACAGCCTCCATTTATCCATCGGATGCAGCAGCAGGTGTTCATCTCCTTCTGCTTTTTTCACATATTTTTGCGTGATCAGTTCAATTTTTGCCGATGTTTTTGCCATTTCCACATGGTCATTCATCTGAACAAATATTTGAAAGCTGTGATTATCCCACTCTGTTTGCGCTTTCTGCAACCATTTTTCGTTGGCCAGATATCGGTCCCAGGCCATCAGCAGATTGGTATCATAAAAAGTGGAACTCTTGGGAATATCCTCAAAGACGCCTGCGACTTTCAGATCAAACTTATTATTGATGCGTATGGTCTTGCCTATCGGATCGGCATCGCCGAAAAGGGCTTTTGCCAGGGATTGGTTAATGAGCATCGAGGACAAATCCCTGAGGGCGTTAACATTGCCCCTGGCCATATGCAATCCTAGCATTGCGGGGAAATCAGGCTGCGCCCACATGCCGTGCTCAGAAAGTTTCTTTTCGCCCGAACCTAAAACGAATGAATAATTCCAGGAAGTAAGGTTGACATGCTTAAAATCGGAAGTGTATTTTGTCCGCAGCTCTGCCGCAAGCGGAATAGCCATCGCCTGGCCGGTACCCGTTTGGCCGTTAAAGGTTTGGGTGACCATTACCTGGGCAATGTTTTTGTGACGGGAATGATAATGATCAAACGTAAGCTCATCAAACATCCATAATCCGATGAGTATGGCTACAGCCATGCCGAATGCCAGGCCGAGAATATTAATGGAAGAATAGACCTTGTTGTGCAACAGGTTCCTCCATGCGATTTTGAAATAATTTCTGAGCATATTTATTTCGCTTTTGATAAATGACGCGTGGGATAAACGAAAGTTGCAGCATGATCAAATTATTCTCTGATGCTGTCGGATGACCAGATTGCGACCAAAGCAAAAGAGGCCAATCTTTACAGACTGGCCTCTTTATATGATCTTCCGGTACTATCACACCTTGATCTCAACTTCAACACCGCTTGGCAATTCAAGCTTCATTAAAGCATCAACAGTTTTTGAATTTGAACTGTAGATGTCCAACAATCTCTTGTAAGAGCATAATTGGAATTGCTCACGTGCCTTTTTGTTTACGTGCGGTGAACGCAAAACGGTAAACACTTTCTTTTCAGTTGGCAACGGAAGCGGTCCGCTAACTACAGCGCCTGTAGGCTTTACTGTTTTTACGATCTTTTCGGCTGATTTATCAACCAGATTGTAATCGTACGATTTTAATTTGATTCTGATTCTTTGGCTCATTTTGCTTTTTTTAATGACCAACCCTAAGAGCTATTTATTAGGGTCAGCCGATTTGTTTTTTATGTTTATTGAATGGATTGGTGTCCGAAAATTAATCTTTGGCCACCAATCAATAATTCTATTTACGCGTTAGCGGCGGCTTTCTTACCTTTTGCTTTGGCAACTACCTCTTCCTGTACGTTACGTGGCGCTTCAGCATAGTGATCGAATTCCATGGTAGAAGTTGCACGGCCTGAAGTGATGGTACGTAACTGGGTTACATAACCAAACATTTCAGAAAGCGGCACAGTTGCTTTAATTACCTGTGCACCTGCACGTGAGTCCATACCTAAAAGCTGGCCACGACGACGGTTCATGTCACCGATAACATCACCCATGTTTTCTTCAGGGGTCAATATCTCGATCTTCATGATCGGCTCGAGCAATACCGGTTTACATTTTGGCAATGCCTCGCGGTAAGCGATCTTAGCAGCTAGTCTCGAACGATAAGCGCATCAGAATCGACTGCGTGGAACGAACCATCAATTAACCTTACTTTTAAGCTCGTCAATGGGTAACCGGCCAATACGCCGTTGTCCATAGCATGCTTTAAAGCCTTTTTCAACAGATGGGATAAACTCACGTGGTATTGAGCCACCGCTGATTTCGTTCACAAACTGTAAGCCTTCTTTTCCTTCATCGTTTGGTGAAATAATTATCTGTATATCGGCAAATTTACCACGACCACCGGTTTGTTTCTTATAAGTTTCGCGGTGCTGAACGGTACCAGTGATCGCTTCTTTGTAAGCAACCTGTGGCGCGCCCTGGTTAACCTCTACTTTAAACTCACGTTTCAAACGGTCCATGATGATATCCAGGTGAAGTTCGCCCATACCTGAAATTACAGTCTGGCCGGTTTCTTCGTCTGTTTTTACACGGAAAGTTGGATCCTCTTCAGATAATTTACCTAAAGCCATACCTAATTTATCTACGTCAGCCTGTGTTTTAGGCTCAATAGCTAAACCGATAACCGGCTCAGGGAATATTCATCGACTCCAGAACGATCGGTGTCTTTTCGTCGCAAAGTGTATCACCTGTCTTGATATCTTTAAAGCCTACTACCGCAGCAATATCACCTGCCCCAACGTTAGGGATAGGGTTTTGCTTGTTAGCGTGCATCTGGAATATACGGGAGATACGCTCTTTGTTTTCAGAACGCGTATTGTATACATATGAACCTGCTTCAAGATTACCTGAATATACACGGATAAAGCACAAACGGCCCACAAACGGGTCAGTAGCAATCTTAAACGCTAAAGCCGCAAACGGCTCTTTTACGTCTGGCTTGACGCAGGATCTCTTCACCGGTATCCGGGTTATGACCAACAATACCTTTTGAATCCAGTGGGGAAGGCAATAACTCCATTACATAGTCCAGCATGGTTTGCACGCCTTTATTTTTGAATGATGAACCGCAAACCATCGGAACGATCTTACCAGCCAAAGTAGCCTGACGCAAAGCGTCCAACACTTCACGCTCGGTGATGGTATTCGGATCCTCAAAGAATTTCTCCATCAGGCCTGTCATCATACTCAGCAACTGCTTCGAGTAATTTCTCTCTCCACTCCGTGGCTTCTTCCATCATATCGTCCGGAATCGGCACTTCGGTAAAGGTCATCCCTTTATCATGCTCATTCCAAACAATACCTCTGCAGTTGATCAGATCAACAACACCTTTGAAGTTATCTTCAGCACCGATAGGCAACTGAAGCGGAATAGCAGTTACTGCCCAGCATTTGTTTTACCTGCTTTACAACGTTTAAAAAGTCAGCACCTGAACGGTCCATTTTATTAACGAAACCGATACGCGGCTACATTGTAGTTGTTAGCCAAGCGCCAGTTAGTTTCTGACTGCGGCTCAACACCATCAACAGCAGAAAACAGGAACACCAGACCATCCAATACACGCAAGGAACGATTTACCTCAACGGTAAAATCCACGTGTCCGGGAGTATCAATGATATTGATGTGGTAGTTGTGATCACGGTATTTCCAGTTAACCGTAGTAGCAGCAGAAGTGATGGTGATACCACGCTCCTGCTCCTGCGCCATCCAGTCCATGGTAGCCGCACCTTCGTGCACTTCACCTATCTTGTGGCTAACGCCTGAATAGTAAAGAATACGCTCGGTTGTTGTAGTTTTACCGGCATCAATGTGAGCGGCAATACCTATATTTCTTGTGTATTTAAGATCTCTTGACATATCATTATTGATTGAATGAATTAGTGAATTACCGAATTACTGATTAGTATACAACAATTCGATAATTCAATCATTCTTAAATTAGAATCTAAAATGTGAGAACGCCTTATTAGCCTCAGCCATTTTGTGCGTATCCTCTTTCTTCTTCACTGCAGCACCTTCACCTTTAGAAGCCGAAATAATCTCGCCAGCCAATTTCTCCATCATGGTTTTTTCACCACGACGACGTGCATAGCTGATCAGCCATTTCATACCCAAAGCTACTTTACGTTCGGGACGAACTTCTGTAGGCACCTGGAAGTTTGCACCACCTACACGGCGGCTTTTACTTCCACAGCAGGCATTACATTGTTCAAGGCTTTTTTCCAGGTATCTAAACCGTTTTCATTGGTCTTTTTTCAACTATTTCAACAGCATTATAGAATATAGCGTATGCGGTAGATTTTTTACCATCATACATCATGTTATTAACAAACCTCGTTACCAAAGTATCATTGAACTTTGGGTCAGGAAGGATAATTCTCTTTTTTGGTTTTGACTTTCTCATTGTTTACTATCCTCCTTAATTATTTCTTTTTACCTTTTGCCGGTGCACCTTTTGCTGCTACAGCTGCTTGTCCCGGTTTAGGGCGTTTAGTACCATATTTACTACGACGTTGGTTACGACCTGCAACACCTGATGTATCCAATGCACCACGAATGATGTGGTAACGTACACCTGGTAAGTCTTTAACACGACCGCCGCGGATCAACACGATTGAGTGTTCCTGTAAGTTGTGACCTTCACCCGGAATGTAAGCGTTTACTTCTTTTCCGTTGGTTAAGCGCACACGGGCAACTTTACGCATTGCTGAGTTTGGTTTCTTAGGGGTAGTGGTGTACACGCGGGTGCACACGCCTCTTCGCTGTGGACAGCTGTCCAACGCTGGTGACTTACTCTTGTCAACCAGAGCTACTCTACCTTTTCTAACTAATTGCTGAATAGTAGGCATTTACTTTCTTTTTTGTCTATATACTTTTATCCCTATTTTAAAGGACTGCAAAAGTACGGACTTATTTTTGATTTTCAAGAGGTTAATTAAAAAAGTTTTTCCTCAGGAGGCTGGATGGCTTTGATTGCTGGGCATATCCACGACTAAGTGAGCGCGTAGCGGCCGGTGTCCCATACTATTTAAAAAGCCTTTAGCTTTTTAGCTAAAGGCTCTTCTGGACTATTGTGGGGGCTTAGTAGCCGGCGGTGTTGTGCTCGCCGGCGGAGTTGTTGTTGCCGGAGTTGTCGTTGTTGGTGTTGTAGTCGTTGGTGTGGTGGTTGTAGGAGTAGTAGTCGTTGGTGTTGTCGTCGATGGTGGATTAGATGTAGCCGGCGTTGTTGTCGATGGCGGTGTCGTCGCCGGTGTCGTGGTCGGTTCCGTAGGCGCCGTCTCTGTCTTATGCTTTGAGGCACAGCCCACTGATAGTATTCCATACAATGCTGCAAACAATACTACGCTTAATATTTTCCTTTTCATAACGGTAATGTATTTTCTATTAAGAACAGTACCGGCAAAATATTGTTTTGATCTAATCTCCTGACAGCTTTTGCACATGGCGCTTATCGGGCGGCAGAGCCTTATATTTTTTGTAGGAATCATTGATATAAACGGCCAGTGACTCGCTGTTATTACTGGTTACAAAATCATAACTTGGGCGATAAAGCACCATAAAATCATCTAACTCCTGCCCCTTTAAAGGCACTAAACTGCTTACGTAAACTTTGGTAAACACCTCATCAACTTTCCGTTCCTTTTCTTCTTTATCAAAGTAATTTTTCATACGCCGCGCATTGCGGGCATCATGGCTGAACCAGCTGGACGGGGACAGCGGGTAAACCTTGCTTTTGGTATAAACATCCGGGTACTCCTTATGCGGGTCGAAGTTCAGCCTCGAGGCGGTAATGTTTACCTCATGCAGGGCAATCACCTTTGTTTTTAATTCCACGCGCTTTTGGGAAAGGTCCACTACATATAACGTATCGTCCGTATAGCCCGGCGAGGTGAATACCAGGATATGTCCCGTTTCAGACCGGATCTCAAACCTGCCCGATTTATCTGTCAGGGTGATCTGTTTATTGGTGATGTCTTTTACAAAAACATCGGAAAGTTTGTTGCCGTTTCCCGCCTCAACGACTACCCCTTTGATCAGGGATTGGCCATAGGCGACCGCGCCAAACAAAAACAAGAGTATGGCTGATATGTAAAGCTTTAATTTCATACAAGGTTGAATATGTCCTGACTATAAACTAAACCTATTACCCGAAACAATAGTTTTAAATTTAACACTTGTGCAGTAAATAAAAAAGCCCGGTTTTGCCGGGCTTTCTGGGTTATTTTTTCGTCCACACGTTGTTGTCCGGATTGTAGTCCGGCAGCACTTTGCCCGGATCATAAGTAACGGATTGTATCTCTTCCGTTGAAGCATATTTGAATGTCCAGGTGCTGTTACGCTCCCATATTTCAACCGGCAGCTTCACCGTATCGGTTTTACCGCTCACTGTTTTTATCTCCAGAATAACCGGCATGGCCATTTTCTCGAGGTTGTCGATCGTGATCAATGCTCCTTTTGATGGATCATCGTTTACGTATTTGACATCACGAACGGCTACATCCAGGCGCCAGTTGTTTAAAAACCAGCCTCTCCAGAACCACTGAAGGCTCTCACCCGAAGCATTTTCCATGGTACGGAAGAAGTCGTCAGGGGTCGGGTGCTTAAATGCCCATCTTGCAATATAGGTCCTGAAAGCGAAATCAAAACGCTCATGACCCAGTATCTGCTCACGCAGCATGGTCAGGCCCGAGCCTGGTTTTGCGTATAATAGCAGCCCGGTGTTGCGTTCTTTCAGGTTAGCTGGCTGGCTAAGCATCGTTTCCAGACCTGGTTTGGTAAAGACATTGCCGGCAACATGCATATCTCCAGGCTTGCGTGCATATTCGCCATTGTTAAAATCAGCGGTTGAAAGGGTATTGATAAAGGTGTTAAAGCCTTCGTCCATCCAGCCGTAAAGACGCTCGTTCGATCCCACGATCATCGGGAACCAGGTATGGCCGAACTCATGATCATTCACGCCCCAAAGACTTCCTTTCTTGGCTTTAGATCCGCAGAAAACAATGCCAGGATACTCCATACCACCCACGATGCCGGCAACGGCAGTAGCAGCAGGGTAAGGAAACTCAAACCATTGTTTTGAATTGAATTCAACTGATTTTTTGACGTATTCAGTGGAGCGGCCCCAGGCATCATTGCCATCGCTTTCAACCGGATAAGCGGAGATAGCGATCGATTTTTTACCGCTTGGCAAATCCATTTTAGCAGCGTCGACAATGAAGGCCGCCGAAGATGCCCATGAGGCATCCCGTGCATTTTTGATCTTAAAGTGCCAGGTCAGCTCTTTTTTGCCTGCCGGACGTGAACCGGCCTGTGTCACCTCATCAGCCGAACGGATAATCACCGTTTTTTCGCTTTTCTCGGCTTCTGCCCAGCGCTTTAACTGCGCTGGAGTATATACTTCCTGAGGGTTTAACAACTCGCCCGAAGCCACTACGATATGATTTGCAGGAGCCGTAATGGTCAGGTCGAAATCACCATATTCCAGGTAAAATTCACCCGGACCGGTGTAAGGGATTGTGTTCCAGCCTTCCACATCATCATACACGCACATACGCGGGTACCACTGTGCCACCTGGAATATTTTACCATTTTTGGTTTGCTGAATACCCATACGGTCAGAACCATAATCGGGTGAAATGAACGAATATTCGATCTTCAGTTTTAGCTGGCCGCCATTAGCAGCAAGATCCCTTGGCAGAAACAGCTGCATACGGGTATCGTTCACCAAAAACTTCAGGTCGGTTTCAGCGCCTTTGGCACTGATCAATTTTACCGATTTGATCTTGAAGCCTGCATCAAAAACCTGCCCGCGGCCCCAGTTGCGGCTGGTGGGCACCGGTGGGGTACCTACCAGCGGAACGATAGCTGTACCTCTGGAATCCTGCCGGAACAGGTTTTGTTCCAGGTTCATCCAAAGAAAATCAAGCTTCTGCGGACTGTTATTCGTATAGGTCAGTATTTCTGAACCGGTAATCTCATTGGTTTCATCATTGAGCTTTGCCGTTAGTTGATAATCAGCGCGGTTCTGCCAGTATTTCGGGCCCGGAGCACCATCTGCTGCACGGAACTCGCCACCGTTCTTGCTAAAAAACGGAGGACCGAAAGTTTCATGATAATCATAATTGGTGTTTGGGGCGACTGGCGGCGGATTGCCTTGCTGTGCACTCACTGCACCGGCAATAGTCAATAAAGCCAGTGAAAAGCTGGCTATCAGTTTAAATCTCATTTCTGTTAGTTAATTATTGACGCGCAAATTAGTATAAATTAAATAATTGGGCGAAGGGTAAATTAATTGTTACAAAATGGCGGGTTAAGCGTCTATAGCGCCTACGGATTCGTCCGTTTTTGTATGTCCCTATTAAAAACCTATCCCTTTGCTCCGCCGTTATATATAAATTGTAGCTTCCTGATACTTATCGTAATTTGCTGACGGCTTTCTATTCTTTCTTACTGACATTTCTCAGCATGAACAAAGATGAAAAGAATATTAATCGTAACCCTGGCACTATTATTTTTTACATTAAGCCGGGTGTATTGCCAGACGATCAATCAGCATAACATCATTGCTGATTTACGATCGTATTCAATAAATCATCTTATCGAAAAAACGTACCTGCATTTTGACAAGCCCTACTATGCAGCTGGCGACACGATGTATTTTAAGGCTTATGTTACTGCTGGTGAGCAGCACGCATTATCCGGAATCAGCGGTATACTGCATGTCGATCTGATTGGAGCCACAGGCAAAATCGAACGGTCAATCAAACTGCAACTGAACGGGGGAACGGGCTGGGGCGACTTCGCCCTGGCAGACTCCTTGCCCCCTGGAAATTACCGCGTCCGCGCCTATACGCGTTGGATGCGCAATGAAGGCAATTACTTTGAAAAGGTGATCGCTATGGCTTCGGTGCACACCGAAAAAGTGTTCGAGCATGCGGTTAAAAATGCGAAGGCAGAAACCAGACCTGATATTCAGTTTATGCCTGAAGGCGGCAGCCTGGTCTATGGAATAGCCTCTAAAATTGCGTTCAAAGCCCTTGGCACCAATGGGCTGGGAATTGGGGTTAAGGGCATCGTGATGGATAATATGAATCAAGAGGTCTGCACTTTTGAGTCATCCCATTTAGGCATGGGTTATTTTAATTTAAAACCCGAACAGGGTAAGTCCTACCGGGCCAGGCTAACTTATGCCAGTGGCGGCCGGGATATGATCGATCTGCCATTACCGGTAAGTAGCGGCATCACCTTGTCCGTCAATAACGATTCCCTGCCTAAAGCCAGCGTAACGCTCCGGGCTAATAAATCTTATTTCAATCTGAACAAGGGAAAAGATTATACTTTGCTGATTTATTCTGGCGGATTGGCTACTACCGTAGCGCTGAAACTGGATAGTGCCCGCATTGGTCTGGAGATCCTCAAACGGCGAATGCATACGGGCGTTGCAACCCTAACGCTATTCTCTTCCACCAATGAACCAATAGCTGAAAGACTGCTGTTCATTCAAAACTACGATCAGCTGAACCTGAATATTAGTGCCGACAAGGCTGATTATGCCGTAAGAGGAAAAGTCAATATCCAACTCAGCGCCCGCAACAGGGCCGACTCGGCAGTTGTGGGGCACTTCTCCGTTGCCGTTACCGATGAAAGCAAAGTACCCAGCAATGAAAATTCAGAAACGACCATCCTGAGCAGTTTACTGTTAACCGCTGATCTGACAGGCACCATTGAGCAGCCGAACTATTATTTTACCGATAATAAGCCGGAAAAATTAAAGGAACTTGACCTGGTGATGTTAACACACGGTTACCGGCATTTTACCTGGAAACAGGTTTTTGAAAATTATAATCAGCCGGTAGCCTGGCAGCCGGAACGATCATTGCAGATAAGCGGCACTGCCAGGAGCTTGTTCGGTAAACCCCTGCCCAACGCCGCCGTGGCTCTGATATCATTCGAGCCCAGATCTCTCAGCAATACCACCACCAATGACAAAGGTCAATTCCAGTTTGACAATTTATTATTTTCCGATACCATCAATTTTGTACTTCAGGCAACAACTGCAAAGGGAGGAAGATATACTAAGCTTACTTACCGTAAAGACGAACCTTTAACCTCAGCAATCCCTGATTTTTTACCGCACACCGGTATAGATACGATAATACCCCTCGGTTATCTCGAAAACAATGATAAACAGCAGGAACAATTGAATAAATCGAACTTAGGGAACGGCCGGATATTGAATGAGGTAAAAATTGAAGCTAGAAAGTCAGATGATTTTATAGCAAATCCCAGATATGGCTTCCATGACCGTTTAATTACTGGCAATCAAATTGGATACGGCGGTATGCTCAGCACAAAATTGCTTTTTTTGATACACCGCCCCGGATATTTAACAAAAGCCCCGCTTATTGTGATAGACGGAGTAGAAATGCCCCTGGATTTCGATATTAATATGATCAATACCGGTTCGATAAAATCTTTGGAAGTTTTTTTTAATGTGATGGGGAAGGATATGAATGGACGGGGTTATCAAAGCGTTTACGCATTCACGACCAATTACAGTTCGCAGGCAACAGATATTGCCTCAACGGGCACCCTGCCGATTAAAGTTGCGGGATATTATAAAGCCCGTGAGTTTTATTCCCCGAAATATGAGCAAAATGCCAAGAGCAACCGCTATGATCTGCGAAGCACGATTTACTGGCAACCTGAATTAACTACAGATAAAGCCGGCAATGCAACCTTTCATTATTACAACGCCGACGGAAAAGGCACCTACCGTGTCGTGGTTGAAGGAATTGACGAAAAGGGAAATTTGGGCAGACAGGTATACCGGTACAAAGTTGAGTAGGTGGAATGATTTCAAATCACCAAACCGGCCCAACCGGGGCTCAAACGGGCCTCTACAAAAAATGCTTTCTGTAAGCGTCCTGGTCAAAACCAAAGAAAAGAAAATCACCGTCCTCGATGACCGGCCTTTTGATCATGCTGGTTTTTTGCTGCAACAGTTTCAGCGCATCCTCTCTGGTCCTGATGCTTTCTTTGGTCTGGGCGTCAAGCTGCTTCCAGGTCAGGCCCTGCCGGTTCAGGAATTTTTCGTAACCTGCCTTAGCATTCCACTCCCCGAGCTTTTCAGGCGATACGCCCAGCTTTTTGAAATCATGAAACTCGTAATTTACATGGTTTTCCTTAAACCAGTCCAGCGCCTTTTTAACCGTATTGCAATTGGTGATACCGTATACCTTCATACTGCAAACTTATTGATTTCCGCTGTTAGTTTTACCGCCGCTTTTGGTATCGTCGTTCTGGATGCCGTGCTGGTTCTTTTTAATTTCACTGTTGAGCTTGCCGATCTTGAAATTGACGCGGAATGCGAGCGAACGGTAATAATTCTGATTATACGAGGTCTGGTAAAAATCGGTGGCCCGGGTCGTGCTGGTGAATGTATTGTATTTCTTATACGGATTATTGGCCACCAGCACCAGGGTCATCCTTTTATTAAAGAAATCCTTGGAGAACAGGTACTGATTAAAAACGAACGCACTCGAACTGCCCTGCAGGGTGACATTCCCGCTGAAATAGCCTGCATTGAAGCCCAGAGCAAATCCATCACCGAATTTGAACCTCAGGTTGCCAAAAGCATTCCCGGTAAAGCCGCTGTTTTTGTATGCACTGCCCTCAAATGTGCCGCTGAGCCATACGTGGTTTACCTGTCCGTTGAGACTCATGGTAAAGTTCTTAGTGATCGACATGTTGGTGTTCACATTCAGCCCCAGCGTTTTATTGGTTCCCAGGTTTTCAAAGGTGGTATAGGTTACCGTATCCAATTGGCCGTTTACCTCGGCTACCTTCAGACTGGATACATTTTGAATCGAGTTATTTGAAAACGCATAGCTCAGACCGACATTGACGGCACTTTTGCTGAAATTACTATAGGTCAGTTCGAAAGTATTATCCAGCTCGGGCTTCAGCGCAGGGTTACCCGTGCTTACGAAATAGGGATTGGTACGGTCAATAAAGGGGTTGAGCTGGACGATGCCGGGACGTTGAATGCGCTGGGTGAATCCGAAGTTCAGGCTGCTGCTTTTAAAGCTGCGCTGAAAGGATACCGACGGGATAAGGTTGGCATAATTTGGCGCGGTGGTAACCCCGGCAGATGTAAAATGGGCGTTGATAGCAGTGTACTCCAGGCGCAGTCCGGCTTTACCCGTCCACTTATCCATTTTTAACTGGTAGGAATTGTACAGGCTGTAAATGTCCTGATGATAGTTAAAGTTATTGGTCAGTGTATCGTTGGTCTTATACAGCTGGGAAACGGAATCGCGGTCATCGACGTGGTAATTGCTGTAGTTATTACGCAAAATGGCCTTTGCCCCCGCCTCAATCGAAACCTGCCCGGTCAGCGGACTGGCGTAATCCACCTGCAAAGTGTGATCTCTGTTGCCGGCATCATTATATTGCCTGTAATCAGGATTCGTATAATTAAACCGGTCACTAAAAGTGTTGTCATTGAACTGCTTTATGGGAGCGTATCCGTATTTGTACGAAAAAGTAAGTAACCGGTCTTTGGAGCCCTTAAATCCCAGCTGGTAATTGACCGAAGCGTCCAGGCCTTCAAAGGAGGTTTGTCCGATATTCTGCAGGTAATAGGCCTGCAGCGGCACGCCCAGGCTGTCCGTGCCGGAATGCTGAAGATTGTGCAGGTTTTGATCTTCCCCGAAAATATTCAATGAGGCCGTCACCAGATTAAGCGTATCGATCTCGTAACTCAGTTCTGTGCCGCCATAGTGATAATGACCAACCTGCCGGTTAGTGCCGGCCTGAACCAGGTTATGGCTATTGGACAAGATAAATTGCGTATTGCCCGAATGGGTGGTAAGATCCCCATCATCTCCAAAACCGGCGAACAAGGACATGCCGAATTTACCCTGCTTGAGTGTGCCGTTCAGATTATACCCCGCGCCGAAAACAGAATTGAACCGGGTATTGACCCCTATGCTGTATCCCTGGTCGGCATTCTTTTTTGTGATGATGTTGATTATACCCGCCAGTCCTTCTGCATCGTACTTTGCCGGAGGCGTGGTGATCACTTCGATCTTCTCAATATTGGTCGCCGGCATAGATTTTAAAACATCCGACGGATTTTTAGCCATCAAAGCTGATTCCTTGCCGTTGATCAGTATTTTATAATTGGCGTTGCCTTTGAGTTTGATGTTGTCATTGCCGTCCACCGTTAAAAGCGGGACCTTGCGCATCATATCCAAAGCTGACAAAGCCTTGCTGTCCGGATCGGCCTGAACATCATAACTGATGCGGTCCACTTCCTGTTTCATCAGTGGCCGTGCGGCAGTAACTGAAACTTCCTTTAGCTGACTGGAAGAAGGCGACAAGAATACTTTTCCCAGGTCTGCCATTGTCCCGTTGGCATTTACCGGTAGGGCCTTCTTTGGTAGCCCACAAAAACAAATACGACCTGGTAGGGTCCCCCCGAGGGAGCACGGAGCAAAAATGTACCATCATCCTTTGTCAGCCCGCTTTTAACCCCTGCATGCGTTTTGGCATTTTGCAGTGCAACGGTTACAAAACCCATCGGCTTATTGTCAGCCGAGTCGATCACCGTGCCCTGGATACTGATCTGGGGGTCAGCATTTTGAGGCAAAGCAATTTTATAAAGTAAACAGAAAAAAAACGCAAGAAAGAAGAATTTCATGAAAGGGTTTAGACTAAAAGACCGCTGAGGGTCTCTGGGCGTGACAGAAAAATGGGAGATTTAACAATTAAAACGAAAATTTAACAAAATTTTAACGCAGGCCGACGGTGATCATTTATTGAAGCGGGTCATGGTCAGTTCAGTACCGATTGTGGCGAAACTTTTTATCATTTCGATCGAGCGGTCAATCAAAGCAGGCAACTCGGGTAATTCCTCCTGATCGAACCCGCTCAGCACATAATCCACCTGTCGGCCTTTAGGGTAATTGTCACTCACGCCAAAGCGCAGACGGGCATAATTATTGTGACCCAATGTGAACTCGATATGTTTCAGACCGTTATGACCTGCCGCGCTTCCTTTGGGTTTCAATCGCAGGGTACCTAAAGGCAAGGCGATATCATCGACTATAACCAGTACATTTTCAACCGGAATCTTTAGTTCCTTCATCCAGTAGTTCAGGGCTTTGCCGCTCAGATTCATATAGGTAGTTGGTTTGATCAGGTACAACATCCGGCCTTTGTGAGACACTTCGGTATAATAAGCCAGGCGCATGTATAGAATTTGGCATTTTCCTGCCTGGCCAGCTCATCGAGCACCATAAAGCCGATGTTATGCCGTGTATCGGCATACTCCTGTCCAATATTTCCTAAACCTACGATCAAATATTTCATGCCCATTACCCTTTAAGGGGAAATTAAAATCTTCAGCGAAGATATTGTTTTCAAATAAAAACAGCGATAAGTGAACCTATCGCTGTTAGTAATTCCATATTCCCCGCAAGAGCGGGGCAGGGAAAAATTATTTTTTGCCGCGCTTCCTGTTCAGCCTGACGCAATGCACGTGAAGTGGTTACCGATACGATCGTATCTTCTTTTGCATTGGTGATGGTTAGTTTGTCCAACTTCAGATCACTAACACGTACTGATTTACCCACTTCAAACCTTCGATGCTCACTTCAATATTATCCAGGTGATCTTTTGGTAAAGCCTTGATACGCAGTTTGCGTAATTTCTGAACCAGTTTACCACCCATTTTAACACCAGGTGAAGTTCCGGTTAAACTAATCGGAATTTCGATGGTGATAGGTTTTTTCTCGTCCAGCAGTAAAAAGTCAACGTGGAGGATCTGTTCGGTTAATGGGTGGAACTGAATATCCTTAATAATAGCCTGTGATTTAACACCAGCAACGGTAATGTCGATGAAATGAACGACCGGCGTATAAATCTACGGCTTCAAATCAGCTGCGGACACTGCAAAGTGGGTTTGGGTTTTCCCACCGTAAAGTACTGCAGGCACCAGCCGTAACGCAGTTCTTTAGCGTCGCGTTTCCCTACGTTCTCTCTTGGAGAACCGCTAATAGCAATTGATTTCATGTTTTATATTTATTTGTTAATTTATTCTACTTTAAATAACTGGCTTATCGATCCATGCTCGTTCACATTTTCGATCGCCTTTGCAAACAATTCGGCAGTAGACAATACTCTTATTTTGCTGCTTTTTTGCTTAAGCGGAATCGTATCGGTCACGATCAGTTCAGTCAGTACTGAATTCTCGATGGTCTCGTATGCCTTACCGGATAATACCGGGTGGGTACAAACGGCCCTGACACTGCGGGCGCCACGTTCCATGATCAGCCCTGCGGCTTTTGCCAGTGTGCCGGCAGTATCACAGATGTCGTCAATCAGTACAATGTCCTGATCGGTTACGTCACCTATCAGGGTCATCGATTCAATTTCATTGGCCCTTTTACGGCTTTTATCACAGATCACCACCTCAGCATTGAAAAATTTGGCGAAGCTGCGTGCCCTGTAGGAACCGCCCATGTCCGGTGAAGCAACGGTTAGATTGCCTAGACCCAGACTCTTGATATAGGGCACAAAGATAATAGAGGCATCCAGGTGATCAACCGGGATATCAAAAAATCCCTGTATCTGCGCTGCATGCAGGTCCATTGTCATAATACGGTTAATACCAGCTGCCACCAGTAGGTTAGCAACCAGTTTTGATCCGATCGCCACACGTGGTTTATCTTTCCTGTCCTGACGGGCTAAACCGAAATACGGGATAACCGCCGTTACATAATGTGCCGATGCGCGACGTGCCGCATCAATCATCATCAGCAATTCCATCAGGTTGTCTGTCGGCGGACAGGTTGACTGTATTAAAAACACGTCGCAACCACGTACCGTCTCGTTGAAATGCGGCTGAAATTCGCCATCGCTAAAACGAGTCAGGACAACCTCGCCCAATTCCTTACCATAAGCTGCTGCGATTTTCTCAGCCAGCTCCGTAGTAGCGGAACCTGAAAATAACTTAATGGGGTTAAATTGTAAAGGCATCTCTTTGCTATTTCGGATTCAGAAATTTTGTATACCCGATAAAAAACAATTTCGGATTTTAGATCCTAATGTCAGAATTAAATCTCGAACATTAAAAATCCGAAATCCGAAATTTTTATTGTTGCCCGACCTGGATTCGAACCAAGACTAAATGATACCAAAATCCGTGTACTACCCTTATACTATCAGACAATTTCCATTTAAAAGCTGCCTTTTGAAATGGTCTGCAAAAATAAGACGAAATATTAAAGATCAAAAGCAAATTTTAAAAAAGTGGACAACCCACTGAAAGAGAAGCATAAAGGTTTAAAAACCGGTGTAAATTAGCCCTCAACAACCACTCCCATCGAGCAAAATTTGTCAATTCGCTCGGTTACCAACTCGTCTACATTGCGTTCCTGCAGCTCTTTCAATTCCTTTAAAAGGTGTTTTTTAAGCGTAGTTGCCATGGCAACGGGATCCTGATGTGCGCCGCCGAGCGGTTCTTTAATCACACCGTCGATCAGCTTATTCTTAAGCATCTCGCCTGAGGTGAGCTTTAAAACTTCGGCTGCCCTTTCTTTATTTTCCCAGGTCTTCCAAAGAATGGTAGAACAATTTTCGGGCGATATCACCGAATACCAAGAATTTTCGAGCATGCATACCCGATCACCGATCGCCAGCCCCAGTGCACCGCCCGATGCACCTTCGCCAATCACGATGCAGATCACCGGCACACGCAGAAGCGACATTTCCAGCAAATTGCGGGCTATGGCCTCGCCCTGTCCGCGCTCTTCGGCTTCCAGTCCGGGAAATGCCCCGGGCGTATCGATCAGCGTGATGACGGGCTTGTTGAATTTTTCGGCCAGCTTCATCAGACGCAGGGCCTTGCGGTATCCTTCGGGGTTGGCCATACCGAAGTTGCGGAATTGGCGTTCCTTGGTATTGCGTCCCTTTTGATGACCGATAAACATCGCTGTCTGACCGCCTATCGTACCAAAGCCGCCTATGATCGCCTTGTCGTCACCTACCGTACGGTCGCCGTGCAGTTCGATAAAATCATCACACATCAGCTCCAGATACTGCAACGTATAGGGCCTTTCGGGGTGACGTGATATCTGAACTTTCTGCCAGCCGCTCAGGTGGGAATATATCTGGTGTTTGGAGGTTTCGAATTTTTCCTGCAATTCTTTGATGGTTGCAGACATGTCGACTTTGGTTTTTTCTTCAACCTGTTTTACTTTATCAATCTGCAGTTGCAAATCTGCTAAAGGCTTTTCAAAATCAAAAGAGATCTTCATACGCTTTGTTACGGGGTGGCAAATTTAAACAAATCAAATGGCATATTTGTCAATTAGCTTTTTGTAAACTTTCAAGCCGTTTGATCTGTTCGTCACTTAGAATACTTTCGGTTTTAAAGCAGGCTTGCAGGACTGCATTACGCAATTCACCGAGATAGATGCCGTAACGATTGGTGTAAAAGATAATCGTGCCGTCCTCCACGCGCTTGCTATGGAAAAGGCTGTCAAGCATTTTCTCATTGCGGACGATATTTTCACCCATTTCCACCCTTTTGCGGTGAAGCGCTTCGGCGATTTCTTTCAGTTTAGTGATCTGGCCGGGATTAAGGCCGATCTCCACCTTATAGCGGAGTGCTTTGTCGGGTGTGGGATAATGATTAAGCTGGGCAACAAGGGCCATATTATCAAAATCCTCCCCCCTTACGAGCGCATTATATTTTTTGTCGCTTAATGTTTTTACCGGTGAGTGTTTGTTCGCAGTGTCCGCCTGAGACTGGGCATGAGCTCCCATATAAAAGATAATGCTAATCACCGCGGTCAATAAAAAATTCCTCATAGATTTCGTTTTTCAGTCAAAAGTGACAATTATTCACCAAACAAGCCACCGTAAGATAAAATAAAAATAATACAGATAAAGCACCGAACAAAATCAAATCAAAAACGCTTATGCCTTGTAGCGGGTACCCGCAACAGCATTTAATATTTCAACTTAAATCACGGTGAATGCCAGATTAATACTTTTGTTGTTTTTTAGCCTCCTGATTGTCACCCCCTGCGATAGCTGTGCGCAGGATGCTAAAAACAGTATTGCATTTACGCCTGTCGTGGGTTTACATATCAATTCACCCGATAATAACCAGATGCAGGGAGGCTTTTATGGCGCTCAGATTGCCTATCAGCTAAACATGGCGGGCAATAAGGCCGATTGGGCTCGCCTGCTCCATGTCCAGGATGTCGCATTCACTTTCTCCTACTTTAACCTGCAAAATATGACCCTGACGGCAAAGCCTGGCTCAAGGGGCTTTCTCGGGAGCAATTACGGCATGCTTACGGGCGTGGATTTCTCGCTGCTCAGGCTCGGCCAGTTTAATTTTATATTTTTTCCTGCTGCCGGTTTTCTATATGCCACCCAAACTTACTATACCACCTACAATCCTATTGTTGGCAGTCATATCAATTTAGCGGTGCAGGCTGAACTGAAAGCCGAAACGCCTATCGGCCAGGGCACCAGATTGCAGGCCGGGCTCTTTTTTTTCCATTATTCAAACTCGGCGTTTAAGCTGCCCAACGATGGCATCAACAGCATCAACGGCTCGGTAGGCATTGCGCAGGATCTTGCCTCAGATGGCCCTGTCACCAGGAAAACGCCCTTTGCGGTGGATAAAAAACATTTTTTCGAACTGGCCATCGGCATTGGCAGACGCGGATTGATACAAACCGGTCAGTACACTAACCACCTGACCGGTGAACCCATTAATTTAACAGATACGGCGGCACAAAAATCAGCGGTCTCCAATTTATACCAGGTGGGTATCTATGCGGGCTACAACTATCATCTGAGCCCTATGTTCAGCATCATTGCGGGCACGGATGTGGTCTATTACTTTCATACATTCTCCTATGATAACTTTTACGGAACCTACCAGGAACTGGGGACCTCGAATGACCGGTTCAGCCTGGGCCTGAGCCTGGGGACCAACGTCTGGCTGGGGCGCCTGGTCTTTGCGGCCAACTATGGATATCTGCTGCATTACGCCACAATAAACCCGGTCCACACCTACTGGACAGCAGGCGGCAAATACTATCTCAACAATTGGCTGGCCCTCAATGCTAAAATCTATATACACTCCTTCGAGGCTCACTATGTCAATTTCGGACTCTCCTGCAATGTATACTAGGCCCGTTCCGGCAGATTAAAAACCCATTAGAATTTCGCTGATCCGCGCAGCGGCGTTAATCCTTTGTGTCCCGCCCACATCTTACTGATAATGAACTGCAAAAAAACGGTTCAGTTTAAAATCTAAACATCATGAAAAAGAGACTAACAGGACTGGCACTTTTAACCATACTCATTGCATCAGTATGCTCAGGCTGCGTTGTACGTGAAGGATATGGCTATCACCCCTATCATCATTACCATTATTATCGTGGTTATTAACTTGCCCCGGCAAAGGATAGCACAGCGGATAAGAGTTTTGATCGCGATCAAAACTCTTTTTTTTATCCATGGCACATTTAATTATATTTAGGACTTAATTTAAATATTGACCCCCTATGACTTTTGACAAAAACTGGCACCAGAAACACCAGGAAGAACGTGGATTTGGACAACGGCTCGCAGACTCGGTAGCTAACACGATGGGCTCCTGGAAATTTATTATCTGGCAAACCATTATCGTTGCCTTATGGATGATCCTGAATATCATATTGCTTGTCACCCGACGTTGGGACCCCTATCCATTTATCCTTTTAAATCTTGTTTTCTCAACGCAGGCCGCCTACGCGGCACCCATTATTATGATGGCCCAAAACCGCCAGGGTGAAAGGGACAGAACCCAGGCGGACGCAGATTTCAAAACCAATCTGGAAGCAAAAAGGAAATTGAGGAATTGCAAACACGCCTGAATGCCATCGAGGTGGATAAACTGGACAAAATACTCTCCATGCTGGAGGAAATGAAAATTAAATAAACCGCTATCCGCTAAATATTAAATTATAAAATGCCTTCGCGTTCATGGGTGGGAAGATTTTGCTGGTTGCTGCTTTTTAGCCTGGCAGCCCAGCTTAGCCCTGCCCAGACTGCGCCGTTTGCTTTCAGCCATTTCACCCTGGACAATAACCTGTATGCGCGAACACTCATGCGTGACAGCAAAGGGTTTTTATGGATCGGATCCGACGGACTGTTCCGCTATGACGGGGTGAGTATCAGACGCTTTATACATGACCCAAAGAACCCCCTTTCGCTTTCAAGCAATATTGTAAAGACCATTATCGAAGATCCCGCAGGCCGCATCTGGATAGGCACGATCAAAGGCATCAGCCGTTACGATCCGTCCACGGACCGGTTTACCAATTTTAAGCCGGATGCCAGTGACCTGCTTCATCCCAGGGCCCGACTGGATAATACGCTATACCTGGATAACGATGGGCTGATCTGGTGCGGCGACCAGTCGGGCATTAGCCGCTTCGATGACAGGACCGGGCGCTTTGTCAGTTATGACCTTTCCCGATATCAGCTCCCGGGTCACCGGCGCGGGAGCTTCGTTACGCATATAACCGACGATGCTCAAAACAAGGGCTGGTTTTGGCTTTCAAGCTATGATGGCCTCGTCCATTTTAACAAAAATACGGGCTTGGCCCGCTATTACTATCCCCAGGGCGCTCCGCTGACGCTCAATAGCCTGCTGCAGGATTCGCAGGGGCGGCTGTGGATTTCGACCTGGGGCAGAGGCCTAGGCCGTTTCGAGCCAGCCAGCGGCAGCTTCTCCTTTTTCCCCTTTGAAAAGAACCTGCAATATGGTTCGGACAATATCGTGTTCGGCGTACAGGAGAACATAATCAGCAAGGACAGCAGCCTGTTTTTTATCAGTACCAACCGGGGCCTTGCCCTGCTTGATTTACGCCAGGGAAATAAAATAAACTACGATACCTTTTTGACGCACACGCCGGACGACGCCAAGAGCATCGGCGGGCTGCCACAGCAGACTTTAATTGACAGGCAGGGGATCATATGGGTGGCAACGAGCAACGACATAAGCTATATATTGCCCGCCACGCAGGTATTCCACAAAGTGAGCAGCGCCCCCCCGGAGGCTTCGATCAATACCATTGCTGAAGAAAAGGAAACCCAGGGGGGCCGTTACCGGTATTGGCTGAGCTGCTGGTACGCCGGCGGACCCATCCTGTGTGACGAGAACTTTACGCCTCGAAAAGTCCAGCCGCCTCCCCCCTACGGCACATCGGCTGACAGCAAACAGATCAATCAGATCTACCCCGGCCCCGCCGGAAAAGACCTCTGGCTGGCAACCATGGACGGTCTTTACAAATGGGACCGCGCTAAAGGTACAATCAGAACTTTTCAGCCTGACAGCGCAGACGCCGGTTCGCTGCCGGCCCGGCAGGTGATGTGCATTCTGATCGATCACCAGCAGCGGCTCTGGGCGGGAACTTACAGCCGGGGCCTGTGCGCAATAAGCACGAAGGATAATACCTATGTCAAGCTGCCCGCTAAGATCCGTGAGCTGCTGGGCAGGAAGCGAATTTTTTGTTTTTATGAAGACGACCGGCAGAGAATCTGGATGGGCTGCGCAAACCTGCTATTGAGACTGGATGAAAAAGATTCCAGCTGGCACATCTACGAGCACGAGAAAAATAATATTAAAAGCAAGGCCGAGGGCGACGTAAACGGAATTACACAGGATAGAAACGGTACGATCTGGATCGGCAATGATGAAGGATTGAACCGTTTTAATGAGCCGGGCAATGATTTTGACCTGGTTACTACGGCCGACGGCCTGAGTAATGATCATATTTATTCCCTGGTCTGCGACCGGGAGGGAATGTTATGGATTGGCTCCTCATCCGGCTTGAACCAGCTGGACCCTGCAACGGGGAAAATAAAGAATTTTTATGACATCGACGGGCTGCAAAGCAATGACGCTTCCAACGCACTATTTATCAGGCACCAGGGTGAGATCGTCCTGGCTGGAACGGGCGGCTATCTGACCTTGTTCGATCCGCAAAAAATGTACAGGAATGCTGCCAAGCCGCCTGTACTGATTACCTCATTTAAATTGTTTAATAAAAGTGATAAGCGGCAGTCTTATTTCCCCATGCCAAAGGAGCTGCACCTGGCCTACAATGAAAATTACTTCTCCATAGATTTTATTGCGCTCAACCTGATGAATGCCGCTGCCAACAGGTACGCTTACCGGTTAACGGGGCTTGATAAAGAATGGATCCAGAGCGGCACAGAACATAATGTGACCTATAGCAACCTCGGCGACGGCAAATATATATTCAGGGTAAAGGCGTCCAATAATGATGGCATCTGGAACGAGCAGGGCGCAAGTCTGGTCATCATCATATCGCCCCCCTTTTGGAAAACATGGTGGTTCATCGTATTAAGCTTCCTGGCTCTGATGGCAGCGGTTTACGGCATCTACAGCTACCGGCTGGAGCAATTGCTTCGTGTGGAACGGCTCCGTACAAAAATTTCTACCGATCTGCATGATGATATCGGTTCAACATTAAGCGCGATATCCATTATGAGCGAGCTGGTGCTGCATAAAAGAGAAAAAGCACAGTGGGTGGAGATGCTGGGTGAGATAAAAGACAATGCGATTAGCCTGATGGAAAAAATGGATGACATTGTCTGGAGCATCAATCCCAAGAACGATTCCCTCGAGGATCTTCTCTCGCGCATCACACGCTTTGCCACCCAACTGTTCGAAGCCAAGGATATCGATCATTCCGTTAGCATTCAGCCCCATATCCGCGAGCTTAAGCTATCCATGGAGTCCAGGCAGCATTTGTACCTGATGATTAAAGAGACCATTAATAATGTGATTAAGCATGCTGACTGCAATAAGGCATCCATGTCTGTCACCAACAGGGATCATTTGCTCAGCGTAGTCATCGATGACAATGGCAAGGGCTTCCGCGCAGATAAAGCCAGTCAGGGCAACGGCCTGATCAACCTGCGGGAACAGGCGGCTAAAATGGGTGCCACCGTACGCATCGACTCCCGGCCGGGGCAAGGCACCAGGGTGACCATCAGCATAAAAATCAAATAAATATCCTATTGTAAACCAGCCTTGAAGGCCACACATTTGAGAAATGATAAAAGTAGGTATCGTAGAGGACAATAATACATTGCGAAAAAGCCTGACCAGCCTGTTTAATGAGGCCGGCGGAATGCATTGCAACCTGTCACTAAACAACCTGCTGCACATCGTCAAAGAAATCGAAAAAAACACCCCCGATGTGATCCTGATGGATATCGGCCTGCCCAATATTTCGGGCATTGAAGGCGTTCTGACGGTCAAGACCTTTTACCCTGCCATACAGATCATGATGTTCACCGTCTTTGAGGATACGGATAAAATATTTGATGCCATCCGCAACGGCGCCTCAGGCTACCTGTTAAAGAAAACACCTCCTCAGGAAATCGTTGAAGCGGTAAGGCAGCTCTATGGCGGGGGCGCTCCCATGTCAGCGAGCATCGCCCGAAAGGTGATCCAGTCCTTCCACGTACAGCATTCCTCTGCCGTAGAAGAATACAAACTCACCCCGCGGGAAAAAGAGATCCTGCGTTCCCTGGTGGACGGCTCCAGCTATAAAAAGATCGCTGATCAGTACATGGTGAGCATTAGTACCATACGTACCCACATTTGCAGTATCTACCACAAACTGCATGTCAATTCAAAGGCGGAGGCTGTTGCCAAAGTACTGAGAGCCAAACTCTAAAAATCAGATATTTATCTGATTGTTTCCCCGCCTGCTCCAAGGTAAATTTGAATAGGTAACAAAAAACTAAACCGGCAGGCCAGGTCCGCCCCATGCAATGACATGTGGGTTTCGCAAAAAATTCAGCCTTCCTGCAAGCCTGCCAGATGAGCACAATTAAACGTAAACAAATATAAAAACATGAAAAACATATTGATTATCCTGGTTTTCCTTTTTGCCGTGACAAGTTTGGCTGCGCAGGTAACCAACCCGGGCGATGTTGCAAAAAACGGTGCAACAGACCACACCAATACGGACGTTTCAAGCGGCATCGATAATGGCCTTAGCAAAACCGAAGGGGCCATTAAGGGCCTGTTCAAAAAAAAGAAAAAACCTGATAATTCCCAGCAGACAAATAACAGCCCGGCCGGAAACAGTCAGAATGGGGGCTCTGCCAGTGCCGGCCCGGCAGCGATAAAGGATTATAAGAATTATGACTTCGTACCCGGCACCAAAATAATTTTTGAATCGCAGCTGGCAGACGAGCGCAGCGGAGAGATCCCTTCCCAGTTTATTCTAGCCAACGGGCAAATGGATATCCAGCAGGAAGATGGCGAAAACGTGATCCATGTGCCAACGGGACCCGGAGCAACGATGACACCAAGAATGAAGGGCACCACCTATATGCCTGAGCAGTTCACCATTGAATTTGATGTTAAGAATGAAAAATATGGTGTCGCACATTTGCATGTGGATTTTGGCTCAAGGGTATATTATGCAGCAATAGAAGGGGTAATGCCCGGAATGACCTTTGGAGACGATAATTCCATGGACTGGACATTGGGCGACGTTGCTTATCCGCCGGCATTGGACATTAACTACAACCATCCCATGCAATGGCATCACATCGCCATTGCGATCAATAAAACGGCCGGCAAGGTATATATCGACCAGTACCGCGTGGCTAATGTAAATAACCTGACGGGTAAACCAAACAATGTGACTATTGACGTAAACGGCTACGAGGGGTCATTCATCAAAAATGTAAGGATCGCGGCAGGCGGCATCGACATTTATAAACAGGCTACTACCGACAGCAAAATCGTAACACACGGGATATTGTTTGACGTGGACAGGGCTACCATAAAACCAGAATCCATGGGCACGATAAACACGATCTGCGACGTGCTGAAGAAAAATCCTTCACTGAAATATGAGATCGACGGACATACTGACAATACGGGAAACTCGCCTCATAACCTGCAGCTGTCACAACAGCGCGCCGATGCGGTAAAGGCCCAGTTTGTCAGCATGGGTATAGACGCTTCACGCCTGACAACAAAGGGCCTGGGAGATACCCAGCCTATTGCTGACAACTCCTCACCTGAAGGAAAGGCCAATAACCGCAGGGTAGAGTTTGTAAAAATATAAACGGGGACAGGCACCCTGGGGCGTGCAGTTAATTAAAACACATGGTTTGGTTGCATTGCGGCAGCGTTTTGGGGTATGCTGGCGGCGGGCACCAAACCATTCCTATGCAGATAAAATCCCTGATTAAATCCTCGATATGCAAAAATTTTACGCTTTGCCCTTATTGCGTCTTTATGCCCGGGGGGCGGCCTTGGCCAATGGACCGACAATGTTAAAAGCTATCTCTTTGACAGGGATGTCTATAATTACTATCATTTCGCACACCGATATCCGGCCGCCGTTTTCGAAAACCTATCTGTTACCATCGCCGCTGGCAGGATGCAGGATGTACTGGATCCTTGTTGGCAGAATAGACTGGACAAAAATGAATCAAGTATTAAGCCATTGAAATCATGAAAATATTTGCGTGCACATTGATCATCTTACTCAGCGCAACCCTCCGGCTCAGCGCACAATTGCGGGACCCGAACCCCGAAGAAAAAAAAGTACTGGACAAGGCGGCATCTTTTATAGTCGCTGCCCTGGATCAGTTTAACAGCAACGACTGGGAGAAGACGAACGATTACTATACCGGCGAACTCCTGGTCAACGAGAAACCTTATGTCCCTATTGACATCAATTGCAACTTTGAAAGAGAATACCAGGTGAGGCTCAATTCAGACCGTTATAATAATAAGCTCAAAATGCTGGTAGACAAGATCAACGAGGCCACGGCGAGCCAGGACTATCCAACCGCACTGCAGGTCGGCAAGCAATACCGGGCATTGAGCCAGCTTTCCGTCTATGCTTACATCAACTATAGCCGGGCAGAGGTCACCGAGAGCGGCGTAACCCGGCTGGACGTTCCGGGCGTTCCATACGCCTATCACACCGGCCATGGCCATTATGGCAACTTTACCACCAGTTACTGGCTGCTTTTCGGAAACTGGGCTGCAGCCAGGCATGACCAGGATGGTTTAGGCTTTCATTTTACGCATCAGCGCCAAACGCCCTACATTGAAAACGTCGTCATCATCATCCAGGGTGCAGATGACAGGATTGCTGAGCTGCTTAAGACGGTTGATTGGTCGCAAATGCAGCATGCTTTAACCTTATAAATCAGCCGATGAAAAAGATAATCTTTTGGATAGCAGCCGCAGTAATTATGTGCAACCACTGCACTGCACAGGATAACAATGGTTATTTCCTGCTGCCTGGTCCTGCCAGGACGCTGGCTCCGGGTCAAAAATTGATTTTAAATCTGCAGCGGGTAAACCTGGATGGAACGATGACGGGTGCGCCGGGAACGGAAGTGTTGAGCTGGACTATAAACGGCCACCAGGCAGACAGCCAGGATCCATCCCAGGGTGATCTGTCCATTGATTTGACCCTGGCCAGAGCCACTTATACGGCACCCGCGGCCGCGCCCACTAATAATCCCCTGGCAATTGCGGTCACAGCACGCGCACCGGGTGAAGCCAAGGCAACTATGACCCTGGTCTGCAATGTTACCATCCTGCCTGCAGACTATAAAGTTACCGCCGAATTCGAGGTGACGGGCCCTGTCGGCATCCATTATAAATACAGGGGCGAATGCTATACTAACCTGCTGGCCCTGGCAGATGGAACCTATATGCTATCGCCAGCGGATCATACCCAGGAAATGGACCTGGAGATCGAAGATGCCTCGATGACCTCACACAGTACCTTTATCGGGCCAAAGGCATACAAAATACCCTTTTTGTTCACGATTGGTAAAATGAATCCCCAACAACCCTCACCCACACAAGCCACCGTTTCGTTCAACACGATATGCCCGCAAAAGGGCCAGGTGGAATGGATATTTCACGGTGACCAGGACGTAAGCTATACGGTCGATATCGACAGGGGGATGATCAGCTATTCACCCGGTACTTCGCAGGTCATTCCTGGCGCTGCCGGCAGCCCTTTTGCCATGAGCGGCGCGACCAACCTGGATATATTCCAGTACTTTGGACTGGCCCAGGTAAAGCGGGATGTGTCAGCCAATCTGACCGGGGTCACGGACCTAACAGCATTTTCCCAACGTATGATGGCCCACCAGGGCGATCCCTCCTATTTCAAAACCGCGCAGGGAAAAGCAGACCTGGCCCGCATGCAGGCTATGCAAAAACAGCTTGCCAGCACCGGCGGTCCGCAGAATATGCAGGAGGCCTCCCTGCTAAAAGCGGCCAATGCCAATCTGCCTGCCAACCAGAATGCCAACAAGGCAAGAATTATGCCTGGCTTGGCCCGTATCAGAGTAGAAGATACCTTTAATCCGAAAAGTTCCACCGCATTCCAGGGATCGACACTCGGAGGGGTTGGCCAGGAGATTCAGGCCAGTATTAAAATCAGCGTACAGAAAATAAGATAGCCTGCATCCAATCCTTATCTATGTTGCACCCGCCCTCGCTGCGGGTGCTTTTTTTATCGCGTGCATTTGTGGTTTTAGTTCGTATCCGTACGGGGGGGTGTACGCTTTTGTTACACCCGGCCGGGCGCAAAATGGCACAACATCCTCATTATAACACATTTACAATATCGGCATGATATTGTTACTTTGTCTACAATTCACTCCCGTTATCGTATTTAAAAAGTTAATAACCATCATACGGCCATGTTAAAGAACTATATAAAGATCGCCCTTCGTCAATTGGGCAAACAGAAAATGTACACCGCTGTCAAGATCGGAGGGTTTGCCCTTGGTATTGCGGCCTGCATGATGATTGCACTCTATATCAAAGACGAGACCAGTTTTGACCGTACTTATCCGAAAGCCGATCGCATATACCGGGTTATCGGGTGCTATAATGATAACGGAAAAGTCGACAAGGGAACGGATTTTCCGGCCCCGATGGCAGCGGCGCTCAAGTTGGATTTACCCGAAGTGGAAATATCCGGAAGGCTGATGCCGAATTCCTTGTTTGACAAAGCAGGCAGTAACGAGCTAAAGCGGGCAGGAACGACGCAAAACAGTTATGAAGAAGGCTTTACCTATGCCGATCAGGAAATGCTGGACATACTCGAATTACCTATGGTTTACGGCAAACGCCAGGACGCTTTGAAAGAGCCCCTTACGATGGTCATATCAAAACGCAAGGCAGACAAGTATTTCCCAGGAGAAAACCCGGTGGGAAAAGTGATGTTCCTGAACGATGATAAACAACATCCTTACCGCGTGAGCGGCGTTATGCAGGATATCCCGCAAACCTCTCATCTGCATAAGTTTGATTTCCTGCTTACGCTCAGGGGCGTAGAATTTTACAAGGGGGAACAGAACAATTGGAATGCCAGCAACTATCCCAGTTACATTTTACTGCGGGCGGGTACCAACATTGCTCAATTGGAAAAAAAGATGACCAGGGACATCCTTAAACGTTCCGGCGTGGCAGAAATTGAAAAAACGATGGCAAAATACACGTTGCGTTTACAAGCCGTAGAAGCTATAAATCTATATTCCTACGACATCAGTGATGAAACGCCGCATGGTGACGTGCGATTTGTGTGGTTATTCGGAGCCATAGCGTCATTTATCCTGCTGATAGCTTGTATCAATTTTATCAATCTGTCGACCGCCAGATCCGCTAACCGCGCCAAGGAGGTTGGACTAAGGAAGGTAGTCGGCTCGTCCCGCAGCAGCCTTGTTAGCCAGTTCCTTACCGAATCGTTGGTTTATAGCGTGTTCTCATTCGTGCTGGGTATCCTCCTGGCATGGCTGTTGTTGCCTTATTTTAATACGCTGGCCTCCAAATCACTTGCCATACCATGGTATGCATGGTGGTTTATGCCTGTTATTTTGATGGCGGCGGTCGTTGTTGGGACGCTGGCCGGGCTGTATCCTGCCATTTATCTGTCGTCCTTTAAACCCGTTCAGGTACTCAAGGGTTCGCTCAGCAGCGGAAGTAAAAGCTCCGTGTTGCGCAATTCCCTTGTCGTTTTCCAGTTCACGGCATCTGTAATTCTCATCATCTGCACCCTGGTCATTTTCAGGCAGACCCACTATATACTGAATAAACAAATCGGGTTTGATAAAGACCAGGTGATGCTGATCGAGGGAACCAACACCCTGGGCGACAAAACCATACGGACATTCAAAAATGAGCTGCTAAAACTGGCATCAGTGAAAAATGCATCCATAAGCGATTATTTGCCGGTTGGTGGCACCAAGCGAAATGGCAATACTTTTTTCAATGAAGCCAAGGCAAAGACGGATGCGGGCATTTATGGACAGTTCTGGCAGGTAGACGATACCTACGTGGGAACCCTGGGCATAAAACTTATTGCCGGCAGGAATTTCTCCTACCAAATGGCTTCAGACAGCAATGCAGTGATCATTAATCAGGCCATGGCCAAAAGCCTTAACGTGAAGGATCCTGTAGGTAAACGCATTACTAATGGCTACGGCACTTACCCGGTGATCGGCATTGTCGAGGATTTCAATTTCGAATCCATGCGCGGCAAGATCGATCCGATCGTATTGCATTTTGGCCTTAGTCCTTCGATCGTATCTGTTAAAGTCAGCGGCAAAGACATGAAAACTACGGTGGCCAGTATATCGGCGCTCTGGAAAAAATATTCGCCCGATCAGCCGATTCGCTACACTTTCCTGGACGAGCAGTTCGCTGACATGTATGCCGACGTCGAGCGTACCGGCAGCATATTTACCAGCTTCGCCGTGCTGGCCATCATCATCGCCTGCCTGGGATTGTTCGCGCTTTCGGCCTTTATGGCTGAACAAAGAAGCAAAGAGATCGGCGTACGCAAGGTATTGGGTGCAAGTGTGCGTTCAATTACCACTTTGCTGTCCATCGACTTTGTAAAGCTGGTAATTCTGGCCATCCTGATTGCCTCGCCGGTCGCCTGGTGGGCTATGAACAAGTGGCTTGAGGATTTTGCCTACAAGGTTCCCATCAGCTGGTGGATATTCATTCTGGCGGCAGCCCTTTCTATCCTGATTGCCCTGGTTACCGTGAGTTTCCAGTCCATTAAAGCAGCCATGATGAATCCGGTCAGGAGTCTGAGATCTGAATAAGGAGCGATTATTGATTTTTAAAAACGGAAATTAAACCATAACAAGTAAACTAAAATGTCATGATCAAGAATTATTTGAAATTAGGCCTGCGCAACCTGGCAAAGAACAGGTTATCGTCAGCTATTAACATTTTAGGCCTTGGGCTGGCTGTAGGCTGCTGCATGGTTGTATTCCAGTTCTTTGACTGGTCAATGCATATGGATAACTTTCACTCGAAGCTTAACCAACTTTTTGTAGTGGAAAGGATTACCCAAAAAGATGGCAACGAGCAGCTGTGGGGCAATTCACCTGCCCCGATGGGACCTATGCTGAAAGCTGATTTCCCTCAGGTAAAAAATACAGCAAGGGTAAACTTTGAAGGAGTAATCATTAAACAGGGTGATAACGTTTTCCGGGAAAGTGTAACTTTTGTCGATGATGCCTTCTACAGTATGTTTGATTTTCCGGTTAAATGGGGAAATAAATCGAGCTTTACTGACCCCGATGGTATGGTGCTCACTTATGAACTTTCGGAAAAGCTTTTCGGCCATGAAAATCCAGTTGGCAAAAACGTAAGTGTAAGGTTCACCAAAAATGGCAGCGAAACGCTTGTGAATTTTACTGTTAAAGGCGTATTGGACAAACACCCTATGGAATCTTCCTGGTATTTTTCGGCGCTGGTGCCCCATAGCAAAATGGCTTCTTTGGGAATGGACAAAACAGGTGACTGGAGCCAGGGTACGGACATTACCTTTGTGGAAACGGCTACCGGCTCCCCGGAGCTGACCCTGGGCGATCAGAATAAAAAATATTTAGCGCTGTATAATGCAGCAAATAAGGATGACAGAAGCTCAGCGTTTCACTTTCAGCCGCTGAAAACAATGAATTTCCATGCCTATAAAGTAAACAGCCAGCGTTTCAACTATACGCAAATGGCCGGTTACGTCTTGCTGCTGGTCATTGCCATTGCCACTTTATTGCTGGTTTACTTCAATTACATGAATATAGCAATCGCTTCTGCTTCAACCCGGTTAAAAGAGATCGGTGTAAGAAAAGTCATGGGAAGCAGCCGTAAGCAGATCATTGTTCAATTTATTGTGGAAAATATTGTCCTTTGCACTTTTGCCATCGCCATAGGACTGCTATTAGCCAAATACATCTTCCTGCCCTGGTTTTCTCAGATAGCCAATATCGATTTAGCCAAAAACCTCTTTAACAACTATCGTACCTGGCTGAGCCTGCTGAGTCTGATCATTATCTCGGCGCTAAGCGGCGCAGCCTACCCCGCTTTCTATATATCCGCTTTCAAACCTGTTAACATTATAAAAGGCAACAGTAAATTAGGCAGTAACAACCGCTTCAGAAAAGCGCTTTTAGGGTTTCAGTTCTTTCTAACCTTTTTAGCTATATCAGCCACACTGGCTTTTATCAGGGAAACCAAGCAGATAAAATTAAGGCCGTGGGGCTATAATCCCTCGGACAATGTGGTAGTGACACTCGATAAATCGTCCGGCTATGAAGCTTTCAGGGACGAACTCAAGCATAACAGTGATGTCCGTTCAGTTTCCGGATCGGTTCAGTCACTGGGCAACTACTCCAAACAAATGGTAATCAAAACGGAAGGAAAAGACTATACCGTTCAGAGTATAAGCGCATTGCCGGGTTTCGCCACCCAGCTGGGCATCAGTATTGTCAAAGGCCGCGACCTCAATGCAGATTTTCAGACCGATGGGGAAACGGCCGTATTGGTCAACCAGGCTTTCCTTAAACAAATGCACTGGACCAGCGCTGTAGGCAGAAACATTGAATACCAGAACCGCCGCTACCAGATCATTGGCCAGGTTGACGATTTCCATTACGAAAATTTCCAAACGCCGGTGGGACCACTGGTACTGATGGGCTGCAAACCGGCAGATGTGCATTTCGTTTACGTCAAAACGACATCCGGTCTGTTTAAAAATGCACATGCCGGTATAGAAAAGGTCTGGAAAAAGGTAAACCCTGACCTGCCGTTTGAATATGCATACCAGGATAATGTGTTCAGCCAGTATTTCAACGGGTTTGACCAGGTTTCTGACGTAATGGGCGCAGCCTCGGTGATCATGATCGTCATTTCTGTTTCGGGCATTTTCGGATTGGCGCTGCTCATCCTGGGCAGAAAAATGAAGGAAATAAGTGTACGGAAGGTGCTCGGAGCCAGTATCGGCAACATCATTTATCTGATAAACAAGGAGTTCTTGTTTGCTATCGGATTTGCCATCCTGTTTGGCTGGCCGGTGTCCTGGTGGCTGGTGCGCACGATGTTCAATCAGGTAACACCCGACTCGGTTGTGTCGCTTTATCCGCTCATGCTATCGCTCGTTGCACTGATCGTAATGACCGGCCTGAGCGTTTCCTGGCATATATTTAAAGCACATACGAGCAGTCCTACAAAATATTTAAAGGATGAATAACATCCACGGAGTTTTCCGTGGCATAAGCGGATAATAAACCAAACGTCATGATAAAGAACTTTTTCATCATTAGCATGCGTAACCTTCTGAAAAGAAAGGGATATACTACGCTGAATATCCTTGGGCTTACCATCGGTATCACCTGTTGCCTGCTTATTTTCCAATACGTATCCTACCAGAGGAGTTATGACACTTTTCAAAAAAAATCGTCACAAATCGTAAGAATACGGCTCGATCAGTACAAACAGGGAAAACTGCTATGGCAGTCGGCAACATCCTACCCTGCTTTCGGCCCGCTGATGAAAAAGGATTACCCGGAGGTGGAGAATTACTGCAGACTGATCGATGATGAACTTTTGCTGAGCAACGACGCCAAAAATGTAAAGTTCTCTGAAAAAAAAGGCTACTTTGCTGATCCTTCCTCAGTTGAAATGCTCGGGGTGCAGCTCTGCAGCGGTAACCGCGTTGCGCCTTTAAATGCCCCCGATAAGATCATCCTGTCGCAAAGCATGGCCAGAAAGTATTTTGGTACAGATGATGTAATCGGCCGAACGCTCATTGCACGCAACCAGAAACCATTCCAAACACTCCAGATCACGGGTGTATTTAAGGATTATCCCAAAAATTCACACCTTATTATAGACTACCTGGTGTCGTATTCCACGCTGAGCAAAATACTGGCAAGGGGCGGCGATAAAGACGATTCGGCCAATACCGCGATCGGCTGGTACGATTTCTATGTATACCTCCAGATGCGGCCAGGCACCGACCTTGCCGCCTTCGAGGCAAAAATGCCCGCCTTTGCCGATAAGTACATCAACAGCAAAAAAGGTTTTAGAACCAATAATGTAAGGGACGAGCTGCATCTTATACCGCTGGGCGACATTTATCTCCATTCAAACTACAATCAGGAAGCCGAAGTAAATGGCAACGGCAGCGCTGTGGGCTTTATGTTCCTGATCGGTTTTGTAATTATGGGCATTGCCTGGATAAATTACGTCAATCTGTCCACCGCCCGCTCTGTTGAACGGGCAAAAGAGGTGGGCGTGCGCAAAGTGCTCGGTGCGGCCAAATCAACCCTGGTACGGCAGTTTATGCTTGAAAATATGCTGCTGAATTTCGCCGCCATTATCCTGGCCGGTCTGGCCGTATATATACTGACCCCCTGGTTCAACACCCTGATGGGCAAAGATGCGGCAACGGGCTTTTCCATGTCCGGCCGATATTGGCTGATCTTTTGGGGTATTTTCATTTCAGGCACATTGCTTTCAGGATTATACCCGGCCTTTGTATTGTCAGATTATAAACCGGTGGCCGTTTTAAAAGGCGCCTATAAAAATACATCCGGTGGTTTGGCGCTAAGAAAGGGGCTGATCATCTTGCAGTTTGGCATATCGGTGGTCCTGATCGCAGGCACGATCATCGTCTACCAGCAGGTCGGATTTATGCGCAATCAGAAACTGGGCGTCAATATCAATCAAACACTGGTGCTGGACGGCGTGCAGACCGTCAGCGATTCGCTTTACTGGAATACCCTGCAGCCGTTCAAGAACGAACTCCTTAAAAATTCCGGGATCAAAAGCATGACCATTTCGACCAGCGTAATGGGCAAGGAAATATACTGGACAAACAGCTATCAAAGTCTCGATCATAAAGAACTGGGCGCAACGACACTTTATCGCCTGGGCATTGACTATGACTTTATTCCGCAGTTTGAAATGAAACTGCTGGCAGGACGGAATTTTTCAAAAGATTTCAAAACCGACGAAAAGGCCGCCATACTCAATGACCGGGCTCTTGCCCAGTTGGGATTCAAAGATCCCAATGATGCCATAGGAAAAAAGATATCTTCGGGCGATACGCTGACAGTAATCGGCGTAGTGCAAAGCTTCCACCACCTGGGCCTGCAAAAACCCATTGATCCTGAGCTGATCACCCTGCGCCTGAATGCAAACCAGGCTTTTTCTCTGAAAATGCAGACATCGGACATTCAGGGGACCATAGCCGGGGTTAAAAAATTATGGAACCGTTACTTTCCCAAAGACCCGTTCAATTATTACTTCCTCGACGAGGATTTTAACACGCAATATCAGAACGACCAGCGATTTGGCCAGATGTTCACATTGTTTGCATTTCTCGCCATTTTGATAGCCTGTTTTGGGCTGGTTGGCTTATCGGCTTATAATATTTTACAGCGCACAAAAGAAGTGGGCATACGCAAAGTGATGGGAGCCTCTGTCCAAAATGTAGTATTCATCCTTTCCAGGGACTTCCTGTTGCTCGTGGTCATATCATTTCTGATAGCAGCGCCCGTCTCCTGGCTGGTGATGCACCAGTGGCTGCAGGATTTTGCCTACCGGATAACCATAAGCTGGTGGGTATTTGGCGCAGCGGGTTTGCTGGCATTTTTAATTGCAATGGGTACCATCAGCTACCAGGCCGTAAGGGCGGCCCTGGCTAACCCGGTAAAGAGTTTACGTACGGAGTAAGGAACAGGCGCGGCCCTGCACGAGGAAAAATTTTTAAATGAAAGAAGACCATGATTAAGAACTATTTAACGATCGCATGGAGAAACCTTATTAAAAACAAGGCCTCTTCCGTAATTAATATCGGCGGCCTGGCTGTGGGTATGGCTGTTGCCATGCTGATTGGATTATGGATTTGGGACGAATTGTCGTTTAACAAATACCATCGGAACTATGACCACATTGCCCAGGTAATGACAAGGCTTCGGGACCCCCGCAGAGGGGAACTCTGGATGAATAACACGCTTCAATATCCACTCGTGACCGAGCTGAAGACCAATTATAAAAACAATTTCAAACAGGTCGTCGTATCATCCTGGAATTGCGATGATATCTTGTCTGCAGGCGACAAAAAGCTCTCAAGAACAGGCTTGTTTATGGATCCTGAAGCGCCCGAGATGCTGACCCTGAAAATGATCCATGGCGCCCGTGCGGGGCTAAAAGACCCTTACTCCATCATGCTGTCTGAATCCACGTCGAGAGCCTTTTTCGGGGATGCCGATCCTGTCGGCCGGGTGATGAAGATCAACAATAACTTTAATGTAAAAGTTACCGGCGTGTATGAAGACCTTCCGCTGAATACCGAGTTTAAGGACCTTAAATTCCTGTCAACCACCAGCCTGTGGCTCGTCGACAATCCCTGGATAAAGGAAAAAGCATTGAATGATTGGCAAAACCATTTTCTGAAGATCTATGTGGAAATTAATCCCAGCACGGATTTTGCAAAAGCTTCTCAAAACATTAAAGATGCCGAACTGAAAAACCTGGGTAATCTTAAAGAACAAGCCGGGCTACATCCGCAGGTCCTGTTGATTCCTATGAGCGACTGGCATCTGAACAATTATAAACGCGGCAAAGCAGATACCGGTCCGCTTCAAATGCTGTGGTTAATAAGCATCATTGGCGCATTTGTGTTGCTACTAGCCTGTATCAATTTCATGAATTTAAGCACGGCCCGTTCGGAAAAACGCGCCCGGGAAATCGGTATCAGAAAAGCTGTTGGCTCATTGCGCAGGCAGCTGATCGGCCAGTTTTACTGTGAATCATTTCTGGTGGTCCTGCTGGCCTTTGTTTTGTCTATGGTCATGGTGTCCCTCTCGCGACCCTGGTTTAACGACCTGTCCGGCAAATTAGTAGCGGTACCTTACCAAAACCCTTATTTCTGGGTGCTCTGCATCCCGTTCATTTTCCTTACCAGTATCATTGCAGGCAGCTACCCTGCCCTGTACCTGTCTTCGTTCAACCCGGTGAAAGTTTTAAAAGGAACTTTTCGGGTGGGCCGCCTTGCCTCCCTCCCCCGCAAAGTTTTAGTGGTGGTACAGTTTACCGTATCGGTGGCCCTGGTCATCTGCACGATCGTCGTTTACCGCCAGATCAGCCTGGCCAAGGATCGTCCGGTCGGTTATAGCCGCGAGGGCCTCGTCATGATCGAAAAAAAATCGGCCGATTTTGACGGCAAGAGCAATTTGCTGCGTTCCGAACTCAAGAATACCGGCGCAGTGTTGGAAATGTCAGAATCCTATGGGAAAGTTACCGAAATAGCCTCCGGTAACGGCGGCTTTAACTGGAGAGGCAAAGATCCGAATTTGCAGGACCAGTTCGGCACCCTACCTGTAACGTTCGAATATGGTAAAACGGTCGGCTGGCAATTTGTAAGCGGGCGTGATTTCTCACCCGCCCTGCTCACCGATTCCCTGGGCATGGTCATCAATGAATCGGCCGCCAGGTACATGGGCCTGGAAAACCCCGTAGGCCAGCAGGTGAGCTGGAAATTTCAGGACCAGCCACTAAAATACTATAAGATATTAGGTGTGGTTAAGGACATGGTCATGGAATCACCTTACGAACCGATGCAGCCAACCCTATTTATGGTCAAAGGGCATGTGGGCACAAACCAGATCAATATTAAGATCAATCCCCATGTGAGCACAAGCCTGGCGCTGGCAAAGATAGAAGCCGTTTTCAAAAAAATAATTCCTTCGGCGCCATTTGAATACAAATTTGCCGACCAGGAATATGCCTTGAAATTTGCTGCTGAACAGCACATAGGAAGACTGGCAGCGGTATTTGGCGGACTGGCCATTTTCATATCCTGCCTGGGTTTGTTCGGCCTGGCCTCCTTTGTTGCCGAGCAGCGTGTCAAAGAAATAGGCGTGCGCAAAGTAATGGGCGCCTCGGTCACGGGCTTGTGGGGGATGCTGTCAAAGGATTTTGTGCAGCTGGTTATTATTTCACAGCTCATTGCCTTTCCCCTGGCCTATTATTTTATGCATAAGTGGTTGCAGCATTACCCCTACCGGACAGATATTTCCTGGTGGATATTTAGTGTGACTGCCCTCGGCGCCATTGCCATAACCCTGCTTACAGTAAGTTACCAAAGCATCAAAGCAGCAATAGCAAATCCGGTAAAAAGCTTACGATCCGAGTGAGCGGAGCCTGGGGATAAACGGCAATGAATAATTGGAAAATTAAAAAATGAACTAAATACCATGATAAAGAATTATTTAAAGATTGCATGGAGAAACCTTACCAGAAACAAGGCTTCTTCTTTCATCAATATCGGCGGCCTTGCTGTGGGTATGGCTGTGGCCATGCTTATCGGATTATGGATATGGGACGAAATATCTTATGATAAAAACTTCCCGAACTACGACAGGATTGCTGCTTGCATGCAGAACCAATGGATAAATAATCAGACCGATACCTGGAATAGCCAGGACTATCCCCTGGGAGGGGAGCTGCGGAGCCAATATGCAAGTGATTTTAAACACGTCATCATGGCTTCCTGGACGGACAATCATATTATTTCCTACGGCGACAAGATCTTAAAAATCAGTGGTAACTATATGCAGCCCGGCATCACGGATATGCTATCACTCGAAATGCTGCGCGGGAGCGCCGGTGGCCTGAATGACCCCAAATCCATATTACTTTCCGCAACATCGGCCAGGGCCATTTTTGGCGATAATGACCCAATGGATAAGGTCATCAAGATCGACAACAAATTACTGGTCAAAGTAACCGGCGTTTATCGGGATCTGCCTGCGAATTGTTCTTTTTCAGACCTGGCATTCATAGCGCCATGGCAATTGCTTGTCAGCGACCAGCATTACGATACCCGATTTAACAACCCCTGGGGTGCAAGCTGGTTCCAGACATTCGTGCAGCTTGCAGACCATGCGGACATTAATACGGTTTCGGCAAAGATCAAAAACATAAAATTGAATTCGCTTAAGAGCCTTCATGGCACGGATGTGCGTTTCCGTCCTGAAATTTTCCTGCAGCCAATGAGTGGATGGCACCTTTATTCAGATTTCAAAAACGGGAAAAACATCGGAGGCCGAGTGCAGTATGTATGGTTATTTGGTATTATCGGGGTATTTGTTCTGCTTCTGGCCTGTATCAATTTTATGAACCTGAGCACTGCCCGGTCCGAAAAAAGGGCAAAGGAGGTAGGTATCCGTAAATCCATCGGCTCGCTGCGCGGCCAGCTTATCGCCCAGTTTTACAGTGAGTCCCTGTTGATCGCCGTTTTTGCCTTCCTGTTTGCGCTGTTGCTGGTCGGGTTAGCCCTACCCTTCTTTAATCAGATAGCAGATAAAAAACTGAACATATTATGGGCCAGTCCATTATTTTGGCTAAGCGGTATTGGCTTCACCTTTTTTACCGCACTCGTGGCAGGCAGTTATCCCGCCCTGTATCTCTCCTCGTTCAATCCGGTACGGGTATTGAAAGGCACCTTCCACGCCGGACGCATGGCATCTGTCCCCCGAAAGATTCTGGTGGTCATACAATTTGCCGTTTCGGCTATACTTACCATCGGCACGATCGTAGTCTTTAACCAGGTAAGGTATGCCCAAAACCGACCGGTTGGCTATAACCGCCAGGGGCTCCTCACCGTATCGCTACAAACCGACGAGGTCGGCAAACATTACAACGCGTTGAAAAATGATCTGCTGGCAACGGCAACGGTGGCCTCGATGGCGCAGTCAGATGCTGCGGTCACGGACGATTATTATTCTAACGGCGGATTTAAATGGAAGGGCAAGGACCCATCGCTTCAGGAACAGCTTAAAGGCCTGGGTGTCACCCCTGAATTTGGGAAAACCATCGGCTGGAAGATCATCCAGGGAAGGGATTTCTCATCGGATCTGGCGAGTGACTCTTCGGGGTTCATCATTAATGAAACTGCCGTAAAATACCTGGGATTTAAAAACCCCATCGGTCAGACAATCACCTGGATCGGCTCGGGAGATTTCAGAATAATCGGCGTTGTCAAGGATATGGTGAACCAATCCGCCTATGAACCTGTCAGGCAAACCTTTTTCTATATGCATAAAGGCCCCTTTAACAATATCGTACTCAAGATCAATCCCCGGGTAAGTGCCCGGGATGCGATAGAAAAGATAGGTGCAATATTTAAGAAATACGATCCCAATACTCCTTTTGAGTACCATTTCGCCGACCAGGCTTTTGCACGAAAATTTGAAAATGAACAGCGTATCGGCAAACTGGCCAGTTCATTTACAGGACTCGCGATCTTTATCAGCTGTCTGGGACTTTTCGGCATGGCATCGTTCATGGCCGAGCAGCGCACCAAGGAGATCGGGGTACGCAAAGTGCTGGGCGCATCCGTATTTGGCCTGTGGCGCCTGCTTACAAAAGATTTTGTGGCACTGGTAATCATCTCGCTGCTGATCGCAGCGCCTGTGGCCTATTACCTGATGAACAGGTGGCTGGAGAATTACCAGTATCGCGCTTCGGTGTCCTGGTGGATATTCGGCCTGACGGCGGCAGGTGCCATCCTCGTTACGCTCCTTACGGTGAGCTACCAAAGCATAAGGGCGGCTTTAGCCAATCCGGTTAAAAGTTTGAAAACAGAGTAAAACAGCGAAGGAATCATTGAAAAATTAAAAAATGCCATGATAAGGAATTATTTAAAAATAGCATGGAGAAACCTGGTAAAGAACAAGGCTTCTTCTCTGATTAACATTGGTGGCCTGGCCGTCGGCATGGCCGTGGCGATGCTGATCGGCCTGTGGATCTGGGATGAATTGTCCTTTGATAAAAACTTTAAAAATTACGACCGTATCACCCAGGTATTGCAGAACAATATGATGAACGGGGAAATAGGCACCGGGACAAACGTACCCTGGCCGATGGGTGAAGAGCTTCGTAAAAGCTTCGGCAGCGATTTTAAGTATGTTACCATGGCGACGTATAATAACGGACATATTCTTACCCATGGCGACAAGAAGCTGACCAAGAGCGGGGTTTATTTTGAACCATCGGCGCTTGATATGCTGTCCATCGAACTCTTGAAAGGCCGGCACAGCGCCCTGGATGACCCTTCATCTATCCTGCTTTCTGAGTCCGCAGCCAAGGCCTACTTCGGCACGGCAGACCCTATGGATAAATTGATGAAGATCGACAATAGCCAGGTTGTCAAGGTAAGCGGCGTTTACCGGGATCTGCCTGAAAACTCTTCATTTTCCGGTGTAGATTTCATTGCGCCATGGGAATTGTATGCTAATGCACAGGGACTAAAAAAACAGGCCGATACCTGGCGTTGCAACTGTTTTTTTGCTTATGCGCAGCTGGCTGATCATGCGGACATCACCAACGTTTCGGCAAAGATCCGCGATATCAAAAAAGATAAGGTTAACAAAATTGAACTTAAGCAAAAGAACCAGGTCTTCCTCAACCCCATGAAAAACTGGCATCTGTATTCGAACTTTAAAAACGGGGTCATTGCGGGCGGGCGAATTCAGTATGTCTGGCTGTTTGGCATCATAGGCATTTTTGTGCTGCTGCTGGCATGTATCAATTTCATGAACCTGAGCACTGCCCGGTCCGAGAAACGGGCAAAGGAAGTAGGCATCCGTAAGGCTATTGGTTCGCTGCGCAGGCAACTCATTTGCCAGTTTTTAAGCGAGTCATTGTTAGTGGTTGCATTGGCGTTTGCTTTATCGATAATTCTTGTTCAGCTAAGCCTCCCGTTCTTTAATGACGTAGCCAGCAAGAAAATGGCCGTGCCCTGGACGAGCCCGCTGTTCTGGGTGTTGGGGCTTGGCTTCAGCCTGGTAACCGGGCTGGTTTCAGGCAGCTATCCGGCATTATATTTATCATCATTTCAGCCGGTCAAAGTACTCAAAGGAACTTTTAGAGTCGGCCGCCTGGCAGCTATACCCCGCAAAGTGCTTGTCGTTGTTCAGTTCACCGTTTCGGTAACCCTGATCATCGGAACAATTATTGTTTTCCGGCAGATCGAGTTTGCCAAGGATCGCCCTGTCGGCTACAGCCGCAATGGCCTGGTCACCTTACCCATGGCAACGGGCGATATGCATAAACACTTCGCAGCTGTCAAAGACGAACTGGAGAAAAGCGGGGCAATCGCGTCCATTGCGGAGTCGGGCAGCCCCACTACCGGAGATTATTCATCCAACAGCGGTTTCGACTGGAAGGGCAAAGACCCTGCGCTGGCGGTTGAATTTCCCAACATTGATATTTCCCCGGATTACGGCAAAACCATTGACTGGCAGTTTTCAGCCGGCCGCGATTTATCTGCCTCCTACCTTACGGACTCGCTGGCCTTTGTGATCAATGAGACAGCAGCCAGGTATATGGGTCTGAAAAGCCCCGTCGGAGAGACCATCAAATGGGACGGGGTTGCCTACCATGTCATCGGTGTGGTGAAGGACATGGTATCCGAATCGCCCTATTTCCCGGTAAGGCCTACACTTTTCCACTTGCTCAAAGGCGGTGGTGATTACATCATCCTGAGGATCAACCCACGCATGAGTGCCAGCGAGGCCCTGAGTAAAATAGAAAAGGTTTATAAGACCTATAACCCCGCACAGCCATTTGAATACCAGTTCGTGAGCGAAGAGTACGGCAAGAAATTCGGCGACGAGGAACGCGTTGGCAAACTGGCGTCCGCATTTGCCAGCCTGGCCATTTTTATCAGCTGCCTTGGTTTATTTGGCATGGCATCGTTCGTAGCCGAACAGCGTATTAAAGAAATCGGGGTCCGCAAGGTACTGGGGGCATCGGTGCTTAATCTTTGGGGCATGCTATCTAAAGATTTTCTGCTACTGGTCATTATTTCACTGGCGATCGCCTCGCCTGTCGCCTATTATTTCATGCATAACTGGCTCAGCAATTACCAGTACCGTTCGGACATGGCCTGGTGGGTATTTGCAGTCACGGGAGCCGGCGCCCTGGCAATCACTTTACTTACAGTGAGCTACCAGAGCATAAAAGCAGCACTCGCTAATCCGGTAAAAAGTTTGAGGAGCGAGTAAGTGACCCCGAATTTAGAGATGAGGTAGCAATTGACCCTAAGTATTGAAAATAGCATGATAAGAAATTATTTAAAGATCGCCTGGAGGAACCTCATTAAAAACAGGGCCTCTTCCCTGATCAATATCGGCGGACTGGCCGTAGGTATGGCGGTGGCCATGCTGATCTGCTTATGGATCTGGGATGAACTCTCCTTTGACCGGTATCATTCCAATTACGACCGCATAGCCATAGTCATGCAGCATGAAACCTTTAACGGGACGGTCAATACCGGTGCTGCCATTTCGCTGCCGCTGGATGCCGAGCTCCGGAAAAGCTATGGAAGCGATTTTAAGTATACGGCCCTGGCCTCATGGACCGAAAAACACATCTTTAGTGTCGGCGATAAAAAGGTCGCTATGCAGGGAAATTTTATGGGTCCCCAGGCTCCTGAAATATTTTCGCTCCGAATGCTGGATGGCACGCGCGAGGGCCTGAAGGACCGCTCCTCGCTGCTCATCTCGCAAACAACAGCCAAGTCATTGTTTGGCCAGGCTGATCCGATGGGTAAGTTGATCAGGCTGGATAATAAGGATGTTTTTAAGGTTTCCGGCGTGTATGAGGACCTGCCCAATAATACTACTTTGCACGAGCTTGCTTTTATCGGTCCCTGGGAGTATTATATCCATGCCCCCGGTAATCGAAGATCATTAACCGACTGGGGAGACAACTCGCTATTTATGTACGTCGAGTTAGCCGACCACGCAGAAATGGCAAAAGTATCCGCCAAAATAAAGGATATTAAACTCAAGCACATGGACAGAGAGGACATCCGTTTTAAGCCGGTCATTTTCCTGCAGCCGATGAGCAGATGGCATCTCTACGGGGAATTTAAAAACGGCGTCAATACGGGCGGCGCCATCCAGTATGTATGGCTGTTTGGTATCATCGGTGTGTTTGTATTGCTACTGGCCTGCATTAACTTTATGAACCTGAGTACCGCCCGCAGCGAAAAAAGGGCTAAAGAAGTCGGCATACGTAAAGCCGTTGGCTCGGTAAGGGGACAACTGATCAACCAGTTCTTTTGTGAATCGCTTCTGGTGGCTGCCCTGGCTTTCGCTATATCACTCTTACTGGTACAACTGGCAATTCCCTACTTTAATGCCATCGCAGCCAAACAAATGGCCATTTTATGGGACAGGCCACTTTTCTGGGCAGTGGGCATAGGGTTTACCCTGTTCACCGGACTGGTTGCCGGAAGTTATCCCGCACTGTACCTTTCCTCGTTTAATCCAGTTAAAGTATTAAAAGGCACCTTTAAAGCCGGGCGGTTAGCTGCCCTGCCCCGCAAGGTACTGGTGGTTATCCAGTTTACTGTATCGGTCGTTCTGGTCATTGGTACCCTGGTCGTATTTAGACAAATACAATTTGCAAAAAATCGACCGGTCGGATATAGCCGCAACGGCCTGGTCAATATCGAAGTTACCAATGACGACCTGCACAACCATTTTCAGGCTTTCAGGGCCGAGCTGCTGCAGTCAGGTGTAATAGCGGAAGCGGCCGAATCCTCCAGCGCCACAACTGGGATAAATAATAACCGGGGTGATGTGGACTGGAAGGGTAAGGATCCGGCAGCCAGCGCATCTTTCGGATATATCGGTGTGACAACCGAATATGGTAAAACTGTGGGCTGGCAATTTACCAGTGGCAGGGATTTTTCGCGCCGGTATATTTCAGATTCGCTGGCAGTTGTGCTCAACCAGGCTGCTGTGAAATATATGGGACTTAAAAACCCGGTAGGAGAAATACTAAGAATTGGCAGGCGTGACCTCACCGTAGTAGGCGTTGTTAAAGATATGGTGATGGAATCGCCTTATGATCCTGCCAAGCAAACGGTCTTCTATATCCGCCGCGGCCCTGCTGATGATATCATGATAAAGATCAGCCCGAATGTTAGTGCGCACCGCGCGATTGCAAAAATCGAAGCTGCCTGTAAGACCTACTCACCTTCTGTTCCATTTTCATACAGGTTTGCCGATGATGAATATGCCAAAAAATTCGCCACTGAAGAGCGAATTGGCAAACTGGCAAGTTCGTTTGCAGGTCTGGCCATATTTATCAGCTGCCTTGGCCTATTCGGCATGGCATCTTTTATGGCTGAAAGGCGCATTAAAGAATTGGGCGTTCGCAAGGTATTAGGCGCATCGGTGTTCGGCTTGTGGAAGCTGATGTCCAGAGATTTTGTTACGCTGGTCATTATTTCGATTGTGATTGCCGTGCCGCTTGCTTATTATTTTATGCAGGGATGGCTGCAGAATTATGCTTATCATGCTGCGTTATCCTGGTGGATATTTGCCCTGACGGCAGCATCAGCAATTTTCATCACACTTTTAACAGTAAGTTATCAAAGCATTAAAGCAGCGCTGGCAAATCCGGTGAAAAGTTTGAAGACAGAGTGATTAAAGGCTGTTCATTTAGCGCTTTCAATCTTTGGTTCAGGCATTAGGGTTTAGAAATTAAATATTAGAATTACCAAAATGATCATCAATTATTTAAAAATAGCGTGGCGGATATTGCTTCGTCAAAAAGCATTTTCGCTGGTTAATATTCTTGGTTTGGCTATCGGTATGGGCGCTTGTCTGCTCATTGTGCAGTACATCAGCTTTGAATTAAGCTATGATAACTTTCATAAAAACGGCGATAACATTTATCGCATTAAACATGAGAACTATAGCCAGGGAAACCTGGTAGAAAATCTGCCTAAAACGTATTCTGCAGTTGGACCCGCATTGAAAATGCAATTTCCGGAAGTCAAGGAAATAACCAGGGTGTCTCCAACAGAAGGCTTGGTAACTGCCCAGCAACCCAACGGGTCATTAGTTGCCTTCAATGAGGGTCATTTGTATCTGGCCGAGGCATCTTTCCTGAAAATATTCTCATTTCCGATGCTTGAAGGTACCATAGCCGCACTTAACGATCCAAATTCTGTCGTTATTACCGAAAGCACAGCTAAGAAATACTTTCCGGGCCAAAATGCATTAGGCAAAACCTTAAGGATACAGGAGCAAACATCAGGCACTGACATCAAGGCTACCGTCACTGGAGTTTGCAGGGATGTCCCTCCCAATTCACATTTGCAATTTGATTTCCTGATTTCATCGAACCCCGGAGCAGGCGATTGGGTATACACTGATTTTTATACCTATATCCGGTTATCCGGGCAAACGGATCCCAAGGCATTTGAAGCTAAAATGTCTGCCTTTCTGAAAGGCAATATCAGCGCGATCAGCAAAAACAAGAATTATAGCCCGACTCAGGGAAAAAGCAATCTGAATGCTATTTCGCTTTCGCTGCAGCCCTTAAGGGATATTCATCTATACTCCAATCTATCGCAGGAGATAAGTACCGCTGGCAACGGAAAAATGGTTTGGTATCTGGGCGTAGTTGCGCTGTTAATCCTGATTATCGCTTATATAAACTATATCAATTTATCGACAGCCAAAGTGATCGAAAGAGCCAAAGAGGTAGGTATCCGCAAAGTATTGGGTTCGGGCAGGTTACGGTTAATATTACAATTCCTTTTTGAGTCATTATTACTAAACCTGGTCAGCATTGGCGCAGCCATTTTTATGGTATTGATTGCCATGCCATGGTTCAGTTCCCTTTGCGGGGTACGTTTGGCCTTCACTTTATGGAAGGATTATTATTTCCTTGCAGGTTTTATGGGCCTTTTATTGTTAGGTATCCTGCTGTCGGCACTCTACCCTGCGCTGGTCCTTTCAAATTATAAACCTGTCCAAATTTTAAAGGGCAGGTTCATCAGCAATATGCAGGGCCTGTCATTAAGGAAGGGATTGGTTGTTTTCCAGTTTGTGGCAACTATCTTTTTTATGATTGGGACGATCGTTGTTTACCAGCAGGTAAATTATATGAAAAGCGCAGACAAGGGAATGAATATGCAGCAGACCCTCGTTGTGGTAGCCCCAAATAACATCAGGGCAACGGATGCTGATAACCTGAAATATATGGCCAAGGACAGTGTATTCCAGACCGAAGCATCCAGGATCCCGCAAATTCAGAGTGTAACCTCGTCATCCAGCATTCCGGGACAGAATATTGGCTTTATTATGGGGTACAGCCATCGGTCTTCCCAAGGGGATGAAAAAAATCTGCGCTTATCCACCCTGGAGATTGGTTCCAGGTATCTCAACCAGTTCGGTGTAAAAGTAATTGCCGGACACGCTTTCTCCCAAAATCCTTGGGGAGGAAAAAATGCTCCGATGCTGCTCAATGAGGCTGCCGTAATTTCATTAGGCTTTAAAAGCCCGCAAGATGCCGTCGGGAAAATTGTTGAAACCAAAAATGGCCGGGGCCGGGTCTTCCAGAATGAAGTGATCGGCGTGGTAAAAAACTTTCACCAGGTTTCGTTTAAGGACGACTACACGCCAATCGTTTTCCGTCCAAGCGACCCCAACAGCACCACACATTATGAACTAAAGTTAAACACCGCTGATATGGCTAAAACCATAGCACTGGTAGAAAAAACATATAAAAGCGTTTACCCGGAATCCGCTTTCGAATACTTCTTTCTGGATGAGTTTTTTGACCAGCAGTATAAAGTTGAGCAGCACTTCGGACAGGTATTCAGCCTGTTCTCAGGCTTTGCAATTTTTGTTGCCTGCCTGGGCCTATTTGGGCTTACATTAGTTACCATCACGCAGCGCATCAAAGAAATAGGCATACGAAAAGTTTTGGGGGCATCCGTGCCCAATATCCTGGTACTGCTTTCAAAAGACTTCGTCAAACTGATACTCATTGCTGGCGTGATCGCATTGCCGCTGGGTTACTGGGCAGGCAATCAGTGGCTGCAAAACTATGCCTTCCGTATTCATTTCAATATGCTATTCTTTTTAATCCCGATCGTGATGGTATTTTTAATTGCATTTTTTACGATAAGTTTCCAGGCGGTGAAAGCTGCACTGGCTAACCCCGTGAAGAGTCTCAGGACGGAATGAAAGCCTGAGTGAGAACAACAAAAAAGCCATTAAGAATTTCCTTAATGGCTTTTTTGTTGTTAGGAAAATATTATTCTACCACCAGGGTAGCCATGGAGTGCGGAGCACTGCTTACTTTGGTTGCCTTTCCTTTTATCCACAACAGATAATCTATTTTGTCTTCCGTTTTGTTCATCACCACTACGGCAATCTTTCCGTCCGGATTCAGGTACGCAGTCGTAAGGAGCACGTCACGGCTGGCACTGCTGGCAATGCGTTTAGCACCCGGAGTAATGAATTTCGAAAAATGACCGATATAATAAAAAGCATTGGTGTAAATAAGATTACCCGACTGCGTATCGGCATGTACCGGCGCAAAGCAGAAATTACCCACGTGGTTCGGCCCGCCTTTGTCATCAAGCAATATGTTCCAGTCAACCCATGCCACAGTGCCTGCGTTGAAGTCATTGATCATCGAGGTCCCGTATTTTTCGCCTAGTCCCCAGTCACTCAGCTTTCCGGCGTCGTAACGTTCGGCGCAGCCCTCAGTAAATATCAAATTCTTGTCGGGGAAAGCCTGGTGCACCATTCTTTCGTTTTCGAAATTCATGCTGGCACCTGTCCAGGTCTCATACCAGTGATAACCAATACCCCAGACATATTTTGCAGCTGCAGGATCTTCCAGTATGGTACTTGCACGCTGATACATCAAATCGCGGTTATGATCCCATACGATCAGCTTTTTGGCCGCCAAGCCTTGCTTTTGCAAAGTCGGGCCTAAGAAATTCTTTACAAAATCACGCTCATCTTCAGCAGTGTACAGGCATGATTCCCAGGTTTGAGTAGCCATAGGCTCATTTTGTACAGATAAGCCCCAGATCGGTATGCCCTGCTTTTCATAAGCTCTAATGAATTTCACGTAAAAATTGGCCCAGTTCTGGCTGAATTCCTTTTTGAGCTTACCCCCATGCAAAACATCGTTATTGGTTTTCATAAATGCCGGAGGGCTCCATGGAGATACAAAAATATTCAGTTTGCCACCTGCAGCGGCCACAACCTCCTTGATAAAAGGGATGCGGTATTTCTGGTCATGGCTGATATCAAAGGTTTTCAGCGAAGCGTCACCATCTTTTACGTAGCTGTAGGTATCGCTTGAAAAATCGCAGCTTTGAATATTGGTGCGCCCGAACGTATAGCCTATGCCTTTACTCTTGTCATAATATGCTGTTAGCAGTTCCTTTTGCTTGTCTTTGGGAAGTTTATAAAATGTTTCGGCAGAAGCATCCGTCAGCGCCCCGCCAATACCCAGCATGGTCTGGAAGGTCCTGGAAGGATCAACAAATACAGCTATTTCGGTTTCAACCGGTTGAGGTTTTGCTTCGAACTTCAGCGTTTCGGTCTGCTTAATCCGGTTATCCGAGCCCTTTTCGGTAACATACACCTTGACAGTTTTATTCTGCAGTGAATACTGCGGAGCCGCCACTTTTTGGGCATGCACGCTGCCCGCTATCAACAAGCCGGCTGCCAGATAGCAAGCGGTTATGAATGGTTTTTTCATCTTGAAAGGTTTACAAAGAGATTAATATTGCCCAAATCTATTAATTTGCTATTATAAACCAATATGGTTGGGGAGTCAAAAGCTTTAAAGTCAGTACGAATCGTAGCGCTCGCCCCCCGGGATCTGCGGCTTCGATCTATTTGGCAAGTGCCAGTCCGCCACTCGTCATCATGGTTGGAACGGCACCGGCGACCGGGTGATCCGCGTATGCCTTGAAGTCCAGGCCGAGCAAGCAGGCTATGCTTTGGGCCAGTTGCGAATGGAAAGTAGTGGTTTGTGTTTTTATGATACCCTGGGGCGGGGTATCCGGCCCGATTACAGCCAGCCAGGTTTGTTCAGAGTTTTTCACGCCCGGTCCATGGCTTCTCCAGGCATCCTCGCCCGTATCTCCCCGTCCATGATCGCAGGTAATGATCAGCGTCGTTTTATCTTTATAGAGCGGATCAGTCTGCAGGTATTGCCATAACTCCCCGAGATAGGCATCCAGTTGATGTGCCTGGAGCAAATACATCTTGTAGTTCCCAATATGGGCCATATCGTCGGTCTCGTCAAATGCCAGGTACAATACCCGTGGTTTATATTCCTTCAGGTATTCCATACCAAACTCATAGGTCATAAAGTCTATTCGGGTTTCTCCCAGGTAATGCGGCGCTTTATGCTGCATTTCGTTCAGATATAATAAACGTTCATCAGCCCTGGAGTCATTAAAGTTTGCATAGCCTGCATTGACCATCAGTCCCGACCGTTTGGTATTAAAAATGGCCGGGAACACCTCCCACGATGCGAAAACCGCTATTCTGTCCTTTAGCCCCTTTTGCTTATCCATATATTCAAATACGCTGATATTGGGATCAGGCACCGGTGTGTTGCCGGCCACCCGGACATCAGCAAAACCGGTAAATATTTCGTTGTAGCCGGGATAGGAAAAATGATATGGATTGGCCACCTGGTCGCAGTTTCCCATATCCCTGTCGCCATACAGCTGTCCGCCGGTGGCCAGTACAGACCAAAAGAAGGGCATCAGCAACTGGCGCCGTTCCAGGGGCGTTGAGGCCCAAAATCTTTTCCTTACCTCGCCTTTTGTATCGGTGTATTTTGATTCGATAAGGGCCGAATCCGCGCCCCGGTAAAGTTCCTGCCAGCGAAAACCATCCAGGGTCACGATGACAAGATTTTGGGTTTTATGACTTTGTGCAATGAGCGGCTGCACAAAAAGGAAGGCCAGCAAGGCCAATAAACTGTTTTTTCTCATTTTGATAAAATAAAAACCGGTTTACAGGGCAAAAGTAAATGCGGGATATTAAGCCCACCTTTACTAAAATTTAATTTAATAGTTGTTGGTAATTCACCGGTTGTTAATAATTATTGCGCAATGGTTTATTTCGGATAAATTATATCTTGCCACTTTATCTTTTAAAATAATTTGATTCCTACGCATAATGACCGATTCTAGAAGAGATTTTCTCAAAAAGGCAGCTTTATTAGCCGGTACAGCCGGGCTCAGCGGATTGATGCCTGATTCCATAGCCAGGGCAATGGCCATTAATGCGCCCAAAGGCAGCACCTACCTGGACGCCGAGCATATTGTGATCCTGATGCAGGAAAACCGCTCTTTTGATCATACCTACGGCACTTTGCAGGGTGTGCGCGGATTTAATGACCCCCGTGCCATTGATCTTCCCAATAAAAATAAAGTATGGCTGCAATCCAACGAGAAAGGCCAGACCTTCGCCCCATTCCGCCTCGATATAAAAAACACGAAAGCGACCTGGATGAGTTCCCTGCCGCATGCATGGGCTAACCAGGTTGGTGCCCGAAACGACGGAAAATTTGATCAGTGGCTCATGGAGAAAAAGAACGGTATTGCTGAGTATAGCCAGATGCCTTTAACGCTGGGCTATCATAACCGCCAGGATATTCCCTTTTATTATGCCCTGGCCGATGCTTTTACCGTTTGTGACCAGAATTTTTGCTCATCATTAACCGGCACCAACCCGAACAGGCTTTATTTTTGGACAGGTACCATACGCCCGGAGCAGCACGAAAACTCCAGGGCGCACGTATGGAACGATGATATGGACTACGGTACGCTGAATTGGAAAACATTTCCGGAACGCCTGGAGGAAAATGGCGTATCATGGAAGTGCTACCAGAACGAAGTAGCGATTGACACCGGACTCAGCGATCAGGAAGATCCCTGGCTATCTAACTTCCAGGATAATGCGCTGGAGTTCTTTTCGCAATACAACATACATCTATACCCCGAGCATACCCGGGCGATGGAAGAAAGGCTGGCCGTGCTGCCCCAAAAAATAGAGGAACTTCAAAAAAAGATTGATGCATTGCCTGCCGGAGATGCCCACATTACTCACCTGAGGCACCAGTTGAAGGAGATGCGCCAGAACCTGGAAGAGGTCAGAAAAGAAAACCAGGCCTATAAATCAGGGCAGTTTGATGCTTTGTCCGCTCATGAAAAAAGCCTGCACCAAAAAGCCTTCAATACCAATAGAAATGACCCGGACTATCGTAAGCTCGTCACGCTGAAATATGATGATGAGGGTACCGAGCGCGAAATGGAGGTACCCAAGGGAGATGTATTGCATCAGTTCAGGCAGGATGTCCAGGGCGGAAAGTTGCCGACCGTATCCTGGATCACGGCCCCGGAACATTTCAGCGATCACCCGAGTTCGGCCTGGTATGGCGCCTGGTATGTATCGGAAGTGCTCGATATTCTGACCCGCAATCCGCAGGTATGGAAGAAGACCATCTTCATTTTGGCGTACGACGAAAACGACGGCTACTTTGATCACGTCCCTCCCTTTGTCGCGCCGCATCCGCATAAAAATGGTACCGGCAAGGTATCCGCCGGCATCAATACAGCGGTTGACTACGTTACCCTCGAACAGGAAAAGGAAAGAAACGGTTTCCCCGAACCCTTTGCCCGCGAAAGCGCCATAGGCCTGGGCTACAGGGTGCCGCTGGTCATCGCTTCGCCATGGAGCAAGGGCGGATATGTCAATTCCGAAGTCTTTGATCATACTTCTACGCTGCAATTTCTGGAGCATTTTTTGTCCAAAAAGACTGGAAAAAAAATCGTGGAGACCAATATCAGCGACTGGCGCAGAACCATTTGCGGTGACCTCAGCTCCACGTTCAGACCCTGGAATGGCGACGCGGTAGCTGGGGTTGAATTTTTAAAGAAAGATCACTTCGTAGAAAGCATCCACAAGGCGCAATTCAAAAAACTGCCCTCGGACTATAAGGCATTAACAAAACAGGAAATAGCGCTCGCCGGCAGCGATCCCGGGGCTTGTGATTTTATGCCCCGGCAGGAAAAGGGCATCAGACCCTCCTGCGCACTGCCTTATGAATTACATGCGGACGGAAAACTGACTGAAGACAGAAAATCATTCGAAATAAAATTCCAGGCAGCTAACCATGTCTGGGGCGCTAAGGCAGCCGGGGCACCTTTTAATGTTTATGCCCCTGCTCGTTACCTGAGCGGCAAAGAAAGCGCCGCGGCAGAATTCCAGGAGGTGCGTACCTGGTCCTACGGCTTAACCCCGGGCGATAGCCTTGCCGACCAGTGGCCTTTGCATGAATTTGAAGACAAGAATTATCATTTACGAGTGTACGGGCCCAACGGCTTCTTCCGGGAATTCAAAGGCAATGCCGAAGATCCCCAGGTGCACATCGATTTTGCCTATCAGCATGCGCTTTCCGATAGCAGAAAATTAACCGGCAATGCCGAGCTTGTCGTAGAGAACCTTACCGGGCAAACGCAAACGATCGAAATAACCGATCATGCCTACCGGAGCAATGACCATAAGAAAGAATTACCAGCCTTATCCAAGGCTACGATCGTTCTTGCGCTGGATAAAAGTCATCGTTGGTATGATTTCAGCGTTAAAGTTCGAGGTCACCAATCATTTGAGAAAAGGTACGCCGGTCGGGTAGAAACTACAAAAGAAGGATATAGCGATCCCTGTATGGGAAAAGTGATCGTATAAAACCCCGGGGAGTCCCGGATGGCTATCTGCAGTGAATGGTAACGGCGTCCTGGCCTCTCAAACGGTTCTGGTGGCCCTGATTCATTCCGTGATCGGTATAACTGGCGGTCAGCAGATAGCTGCCTTTACCGCCGCCATCGTCAGCTGGCTTAAAGCGAAAATAGCCTTCGGTCCCAACGTAATAGTTCAGGTCCGGATCGGCCGCATATTTCAATATCCAGGCGGCGATGAGCCGGGATTCGCCGGCAGACAGTTCGGTATGCGCCGGCATCTTTTCTTTGCTCCAGATCCCCGTTGAACCCCGCACGATGCGTGCCGCCAAAGAATCGGTACTGGAACGGGTAGGCGTATAACGACTGGCAATCTGATAAAATGAAGGCCCCATGGCTCCAGCCGATTTGAAATTATGGCAATTGGCACAATTAGAAGCCATCATAAGAGCTAACCCTGATTGATCGGCTTTACCGATCTTTTTATTTCTTAAATGCCGTACTTCCAAAAGTACTTCCCTGGCATTGATTTCATCAAACTCCGAAGCCCCGTCTTCCTGATCCGATACACTGATTTTAAAAGTGACGGATGCATTCTGGTCAAAGGTGCTGTTTGGCCTGGGCGCGAGTAGTTTTACAACCGGCGGATGATTTTCCTGCCGGCTTTTAACATCGGTGAACCCGGGAAGAATTGGGCCAATGCATGCCGCCGCACAAAAAAGTAGCTGTTTTATCATAAGCTGGCGTTGTTTTTAAATTCTGCTGATTTCACCCGCTACGCGCTGGGCCGAGCGCAAACAGGACTCCATGCCCCGGCTCATATTATCGGCGTAAGTACCGGCAAAGTATATCCTGCCTTCAGGCAGCAGGATCTGCGGCCAGAACTTGCGCATCTGGCCAACCGGAATGGGTTCCATTTCGCAGGCCGGTGCAAATTTATCCCTGGTCCAGTCCACGGTAAGCGCCTGCTCGATCGTATCGCGCTTTCCCGGATAAACCTGCCGGAAAGCGGCCAGCACCCTGGCTGGCGAAAGCCCGCCCGGACCAAAAGCTTTTAAAATGATCTTTGAGCTCTCTACCTGGTTGGTTTCCAGCCATATCTGCGATATGTCCGGATGTTCAAATTCCATATTGATGCTCTTTATGCCCTCGTCCAGCCAGAATTTCGAGCTCGCCTGAAAAACATAAAAAGGATGCGAGGAGTAAGCCATATTATCTACCACATATTGTTTGGCAGGCGACAAGGCAGGGCTTACCGGGATATTTTTGAATACCGGCAGCGTGATGCAGTTCACCAGGAAATCGGCATTCATTTGCTTTTCCGGACTCCTGCCGTTAGCTTTATAGCTGACCGTTATACCTGTACTGCTCTGGGCGATGGCTGTAACAGGATGATTCAACTTTACCCGGCCGGCCAGCCTTTTGGCAAAAGCCATGGGCAACTGTTCATTGCCGCCTTTAAGATGATAGGTATCCCCTTCCGAAGCGGGTATACCGCGAAAATCCATGATTGCCATACGCCATAAATAATACAACGCAGAAGTATTGCGCCCGCCAAGGCGCTGCAGAGCCGTAGGCGAAGCGCCTTCCTTTTTGAAAATCTCCGCAATGGCAACATTGTCCAGATCGTCATAACCCACCCCAAAAGGCTGGTAAGCATCCTTGAATTTGCCCAGGTATGGTTTCAGGTAAAGCCCGGGCAAGGCGTACATCGGATTTTGCGACAGGAAGCTGCACTCTTTATCATTGAAACCCAGCTGGGCAAGTACCGCCGGATCTTTCAACTGATCGGCCGAGTAAAACTTACCGCCTATCATTTTTTGGGCATCCCCGTCATAGGCTGCCTCAGATCCTTCCGCGTTTGGATACGGTATAGCCTCCAGGTTAAATTCCTTTATATAATCAAAAAACCTTTCATAGCCCGGTTTGGTAATGTGATCGGCGCCGAAGTCAGCATATAAGCCATCCGACAAGCCGTCTCTGCCGGTTAGCACGTGGCCCCCATATCTTCCTGATGCTTCCAGAACGACCACATCATGGCCGGCTTTCATGAGTTCATAAGCGCAGCAAAGGCCGGTGATGCCCGCGCCTGCAACAATGACCTTTTTGCCGCCCTGAGCTATCGGGCTTCTCTTTTCAGTGCCACTGGTTACTGACGGCTGCGCCAACAGCAGCTGTGGCCCCAGGGCAGCAGTACCAGCAATAATTGCATCTTTAATGAAAGTCCTTCTTTTTATCTTCATGATTCAGACATGGAAAATTTCGCAAATGCAATATAAAATAAAATGATTAACTAAGCATGATGTTGCAGTCAGGGCAATAGACGTAAAACGGAATTGTTCTTCATTGCGTTAAATTTCACCAGAAAAGTTTTACTTTTAGTGTATGGGATTATTCCATTAAACCGCTCCTGCAATGAAAAAGCATCATTATCTTGTTTTAATACTGATCAGCCTGCTCGGCTGCCAGGCGCTGGCACAGCCTATAGACAGCACCTACCAGGTACGCGGACTGGCCATAGCCGCTCCCAGGCCTTCGGACCTTTCGGATTTTATAAAATTCATCAACGAGGAACTTGCGCCCAGGAGGATAAATACGCTGATATTGCGGGTGGATTACCACTACAATTTTAAGTCTCACCCGGAGCTGCGCGATTCGGCGGCCCTGTCAAAAGGTGAGGTTAAAAAAATAGTGGAAGCCTGCAAAAAGAACAATATTGTGATCATACCGCAGATCAACCTGCTGGGACACCAGAGCTGGGCCAGCAAGATTAACAAGCTGCTTGAGAAATATCCCGAATTTGACGAAACACCCTGGGTAAAGATGCCTGCCACCGCTGCCGAATATAAATGGCCGAACGCCGACAACCTTTACTGCAAAAGCTATTGCCCGCTCCACCCGGGCGTGCATAAAGTATTGTTCGATGTGATCGATGAAATCATGGATGCGTTTGAAACCAATGCCTTTCATGCTGGAATGGATGAGGTATTTTACCTGGGCGAGGATAAATGCCCGCGCTGCGCCGGGCGCGACAAAGCCGTCCTTTTTGCCAACGAGGTGCAAACCATCCGCGACCACCTTGCCGAACAGGGCCGCGAACTCTGGATATGGGGCGACCGCCTGATCGATGGCAGAGCAACGGGGATTGGCATGTGGGCAGCCAGTTATAATGATACCTACCGGGCAATCGATATGATTCCTCATGATGTGGTGATCTGTGACTGGCAATACGACCGGGATAACCAGACATCGGTTTATTTTGCGCTGAAAGGATTCCGCGTGGTCACCTGTACCTGGAACCGGCCCGACGTAGCACTCAGCCAGGTGGAAGGACTGTACCGTTCAAGGGCGATATCGGGCGGCGCGATCAGGGGGCGTTTTTATGGGATCGCTGAAACGGTATGGTCGCCGGCATTTCAGTTTCTTAATGGATACTATGGACGCATTCCTGTAGCTACACCTGTTGCCGCTACTACTACGGCGACAACTGTTGCCACCACGCCTAATGCCAATACAGCCTGGAATACCTTCCGGGTGATGTTTGATAAAATAAATCAATTGGACCAGGCCACGGCAGGCAAATAAAAACCGGTCCCGTTACCTGGCCGCCTGCGGGATATCCATCACACAGCGGAAACCGATATGGTTGGATGCTGAACGGTAATCGCATTTGCCGCGGGTACCTACCATATACCGGGTGCAATACTGGTCGGTACATAAATAGGAGCCGCCCCGCTGCACTTTCTTTTTAACATCAGGCTCCTGAGGGTCATAGGAATTGGGCGGCCCGGCGGGATCCCTGGTCACTGGATTGTTTGCAATGGTGCTGTAATAATCGGCCCGATACCAGTCACTGCACCATTCCCACACATTCCCCGCCATATCATACAATCCATAGCCATTCGGTGGAAACTGTTTTGCCGGTGCAGTGCCAATATAGCCATCAGCACCACTGTCTTTGTCGGGAAAGGAGCCTTCAAATATATTGGCCATCCATTTGCCACCGGGTTTAAGGGTATTTCCCCAGGTATACAGCTTGCCCGACTGGCCTCCCCGCGCTGCAAACTCCCACTCCGCCTCCGTCGGCAATCGCTTTCCAGCCCATTTGGCATAGGCGGCTGCATCCTCCCAGCTCACCTGGACTACCGGGTAATTATCTTTCCCTTTTATATTGCTCCCGGGGCCTTCGGGATGCCTCCAATCGGCACCTTTAACATAATTCCACCATTGGTAATAATTGTCAAGCGAAACTTTCCCCCCTGGAGCGGTAAAGACCAGCGACCCGGCGACCAAATTTTCCTCGGGGGCTGTCGGAAACTCTTCGCGGGTAGGCTTTTGTTCGGCAACGGTCACATACGCTGTGGCTTTTACAAATGCAGCAAACTGCCTGTTGGTGACCTCGGCGGCGTCCATGAAAAAAGGCTGAACGGCTACGCGATGCACGGGCCTGGCATCATCCATCTGCTCATGCCCTCCGCCCTGCATTCCCACGGGATTTACGCCGCCCATACTGAATTCTCCGCCGCTTATCAGCTTCATGCCTGCCGGCGCGCTCAGGTCTGTAAGGGCTTTATTGAAAACGCTTTCCTGAAAATCCTTGCCGCCGCCATTCATAAAAGCTGCGCTGTCTGAACGTGGAATACCGGTAGGCCGGCAAAATGCGGCAGCACTTCTGGGGAAAAGCTTTTCCTTGACCAGGTAGGCCTTTTTTACCGGCGTCTGCTCTGATTCCGGCTTGGCCGCCCCGGCTTTAGCCTTACCGGCATGCTCCCTGCAGGATAGCAAGAGAAGCGCTGCCAAAAGAAATGTCGCCTGATGATTCCAATACAACTTTTTCATATTCTGATACCTACCCGGTAAATTAATTCCTCCAGGCTATTGAATGTCCGCGCTGGCATGTATGTAAATGCATTTAACCTTACTTTGTTTGCATGCTGACCTTTCAATTTACAAATCCCATGCCTGCTGACCGGCGGAAATATTTCGCTCGGGATTTAAACCGGTATCGCGCTGTAATACCGATCGGTATTTTTTTATTTCTTTTTTAAAATGGTCATCCATTTTAACTTCCGTATTTTCCCCGGCATAGGCCTGCTGATAAAAGGCTGCAAGCTGACGGCCAATATCGGCTGCATTTCTTCCGGCGGCGTCCTTTTGCAAGGACGCCGACTTACCGCTGAGCGGAAAACGATCCCACCAGGCGTAGAGATTTTTCAGCAGTGCCGGCCAGGCCGGCGATGAGCGGCTGAATTTGCTGAACCAGTATCCCTCGCTTGCCAAATAAGCATCACGTTTGTTTCCAAAGTACCCATACATCCATAGCATGGCACGAATAATTAAATAACATAAGCACGCCGCTGTAAGGCTCAACAAAGCGAAATAATACCAGGGCATGCCAAAAATCATAGACGGGCCTTTCTTTACGTTAATTGTAGCTTTTACCGGATGGTTGGCATGATTCAAACTATCTTTTAACGTTTTGAGAATACCCAGATTGGGGTTTGCTGCCACATGCAGCTTTACTCCCGGTGTGCTTCTTTTAAAAACCCGCGCGCTATTGGGATTGAACCAGGTCACCCGCTCTGACGGCAATACAAAATCTCCTTCTTTTTCCAAAAGATAAGTAATGGTCTGAGTCCGGGTTCCATTGGCATCATAGTCATCCCTGGTATCAGCCAAAGAGGTCCCGCCGGGATAAACGCCAGCCCAGTCCAGACTGTCAATCCTCAGATCAGGGATAAATTGAGGCAATGTCCCTTTTGCATCGACGATAATTGTACGATAGATGACATCACCGACCTTTAAATTCTTTAAAGGCCTTGCCCACCTTTCGGCGATTACCACATCTTTGGCAACAAACCAGTTATCCCCATTAAAATTCTTTGGAACAGGCTTTACTAGATAGTGCAATGGCTGCGTTTTGACCGTTACTTTTTGACTCTGAGCGCTGCCAACCGGGGGCGTTGTTGCTACAATATTTATCGATGGGAGCGTGAATTTGCCGGCTTTATACGGAAAAACGATGTAGTAAAAAGTAAGCCCGGCATATTGCTTGCCCTTTAAGTTAAACATCCCCGGCGTAGTACGTTCAAAAGGCAAAATGAATGCGTTCGGAATTGCCAGGTTATCGAAATCCAAAGGTGCGGTATACCAGGTCGCCGTTAGTACGGTTATGGTTATTTTAAATGGCTGCTGGGCATACACGCTGTTGCGGTCCAGCTGCGTCTGGACCAGGCAACTTACCTGTGCCTTTGACGAAAGCATGACACCTATCGCCAGGACCACCAGAATATAGCGCTTTACCATGGATTTTCGGATTTCTTCACATGCTTATCATAGCGCTTTTCCTGCAGCAAAAAACGCTTGTGCAAAAACTCTGCAGGATCGGCAGCTGCCCTTCTCAATAAAATATTGCTTGCTAACTGCCCGGTTTTATCGGGAGGTAGATTTTTATCCGGGGATTTACTTTCTTTAGCCATATGAATATTACTGGTCGCCTCATCGGTTGCTCTGTTACCAAATTTGGGCAGCTTCTTTACCCTGGTATCGGCACTGAGCTGTTCGTCCTCAGATTGCGGCTTATGCTGCTTTAAAGGGTCGTCCTTATGATTCTTTTTGGTGGCAATAGCTTTATCTTTCATGGTTTTGCTAACGGACTGCTGACCAAGCTTGATAACAGAATCCGCCTTATTTTTCATCGACCGGGTAGCGGCTATGCTTTTTTGGGCTTTATCTTTCAAGGCAGGATCAAGCGAAATTGCTTTACTAAATGCGGCTTCGGCGTCGTCAAATCTGCCCAGCCTGGCCAGTGCCAGCCCCCTGTTGTAATTCCCTGAGGCTGAAGAATCAAGCGCAAACAGCTCGGCCGCAGCCTCGTAATTACCCGCTTTAAAAAAAGCAACAGCTTTATACTTTTCATTATCATACCGGTCTGCCGCCTCGTCATATTTACCGGCATTTTCCAGCAATTGCCCCTGGTAATCTTTAGTGTACCACCAGTCAGGATTTTTACTCTTAAGTCCGCATGAGGACAGACCCGCGATTGCGAACAATAAAATACACCATTGTATGGCCCAACCTCTGCGAAACCAAAACATGGCTATGGCCAGCGAAGGAAAGATCATTAGCCATCCCATGTCGTCCCAAGCCCTGGTATCTTTTTTCTTTTCAGTTTCAAAGTAAAGCTTTCCGGCGACCCTGGTCGCTATGCTTCTTACATCCGAGTTATCGAGGGTTAGTAAGGTAACTTTTACTTTAGCCGTATCCTGCGACAGGTTTTGAATTACAGCCGGGTCCTGCCTGGAAATGACCTTTGGATAGCCCGGAATACCTGCGCCGTTAGGTGTGGATACCAGCAGTATCTCCAACCGGTGTATGGAGGCGTTAACCCAATTACTCAGCTGTGCAGCCTGCTGGCTATCAATTGCATCCGTGATGAGCAGTACCGTACTTGGCGCGGTGACCCGTTTCATCAGGGTATCAATCTGCTGGAGCAACAGCCGGGTATTGGTACCCTGGACGGGCATTATCTTGTTCGACAGGCTCCCGGTATGAAATTTTATGATCTTGTAATCGCCGGTAAACGGCAGAACAGGATGCGCAGTGCCGGCAAAGGCCAGCAGACCTGCACGTGCGCGCGGATTGGCATCCAGAAAATCACCTATCTTGAATTTGGCCCGCTCAATACGATTGGGCTGTATATCTTTCGCCGTCATTGACCGGGAGAGGTCCAGCGCGATTAAAACCACCGCCTGCACCTTCTGCCCCGGTATTTCCTTGTTCTCCCATGTGGGACCGGCCAGACCGGTGATCATGGCGCTCATGCCTAGGGTGAACAGCAAAAGCGGCAACGCGATGGCCCATGTACTTCCCCGGCTGAACATATACCCCCGCAAGGGTTTTGCCACGATCGTTTTCCATTTTCCACGTTCCCTATTGCCAAGGATCAAAAGCAGAACGATGACGCCAAGGGGTACAAACAGGTACAGGGCCCAGGGACGCAGGAAATGGAACTGTTGCCAGTTGATATGTTTGAGCATATTTTTAAGTTCGTCCCACCACATTGTTCGCTCCTTAATTGCTTTTTTTGAATAGTCCGATTGTACCATTGATGAGCTCGAAAGCCAGCGCCAGTAAAACTGCAGCGCCCAGTGGATAATAATACAACAGCACAACCGGGCGGTAAGTTTCCTGGTCATAAACAACCGGCTGCAGCTTATCCAGCGTCCTATACACCTCCCTGAGTTGCCCTTCATTCATGGCGTTGAAATATTTCCCCCCCGTAACACCCGCGATATCCTTTAACGTCTTTTCATCCAGATTATATCCTCCGCTTCCCTTAGCCTGGCCAATGCCCAATGTATAGATCACGATCGAATCTCTTTTAGCTGCCTGCGCGCCATCCAGGGGCAATATATCCTGACCGCTGTCGATGCCATCAGTCAATAAAAGCATCACCTTTTGCTTGATGGTATCCTGTTTAAATATTTTCACGCTATAAGCAATGGCATTGCCTATGCTGGTCATTTGCCCGGCCATGCCTACTTCGGTCTGATCCATCAGCCAGCCTACGGTTTCCAGGTCATTGGTAAAAGGGGATTGCAAATAGGCATTGGTTCCAAACATCACCAGGCCAATCTGGTCGCTTTTACGATCTTTAATAAAGCCCTTCATGATGGTTTTTATAGCATCCCAGCGGCTTAGCCTCCTGCCACCAAGGCGCCAGTCCGTAGTTGCCATGCTGAAAGAGATATCCGTCGCGATTAGAAAGCTCCTGACGGTCTTCGTTTTTTTTGCCGGCTTGCCCACATACCTGGGCGAGGAGGCTGCCGCCAGCAAACACAGCCAAACAAGCGTTAATGCGATCCACGAAAAAGCATTCTTGCGGCTTACCCACGATCTTTTTTTTATCCGCTGGCCCGATAAGGCAGCTGATCTTTGGAAAAACGGAACGATAAGCGCCCCTCGTTTTTTACGCAATGCAGGCAATACGGCGTACACTATTAAAGGTACCACGGCCAATAAAAAAACCCATTTGTAGGCTATCTCCAAATGCATTGCTACAGGTGTTTTTTATGACTTTTTATCCATCGCCTGGCTTTTCCTATAAATGCCGAAGCCTGCTCAGGCTGAACAGTGTGCCAGGGCTTATAAATATCACTGCTCAGTAGCTGGCCATCCCGGTCGTTAAAAGATCTTTCGCGCCAGGTTGAATTAATAAATGAGATCCACTGTCCTCCCTTTAAACCTGATACTTTCCCTCTGCCGTAGCGGCTCATCGCGATACGTTTGATCAGCATATGGGTTTCGTACACCATCGTATCTAAGGCATTCTGAGCTGAAAGTTCCTTTTCTTTTTCTGACAGATAGCGCAAAGCATCGCGGCGGTAACGGTTACTCCGGTATTGCCTGATGACCAGGCAGATCGCAGTCAGGACGAACAATAAGATAAGTGCCCCTACCACATACCATCCTGGTGCCGAAAAGCTGAAAGCTACCGGCGGCGGTTCGATTAGTTTTCCGGTCTGGTCATCCATCGCTTTTTGCTTTTTAAAATTCTTCCCCCGGGGACCTTATCTTTTTAACGTTTTTCCCATTGAATGCATGATCTGGTCTTCAATAGTTTCTGCCGTATTAAAAAACACAATAGGAATGTGGTAACGGTTAAACTCTTCCGTTAACCTGTGCCGCATATCACGGAAGCTGCCGGCGTATTTTTTTCCCCATCCCTTTTTGCTGTTTTGCCAGGCTATCTGGTGCAAGCCATCACTCAAAACGAGTTTGCCCTCAGGTAGCTGCACGTCCAGTGCATCATAAATATGGATTAGTATCACATCATTGTGATTGGCCATATTGCGCAATTGCTGCCTGATTTCATCATTGATGGCTGAGAAATCGCTGATCACCGTGATTATATAATCATGCGTAACGGCAGCCTGGGTCCGTCTCAGCATTTCGGTCAGCAAGGCGGTATTAGGCCCGACTGTTTTACGTAAGGGCAATTTTCTGTTTCTCGCTACCACACATTGCAAAAAATGCCGGGCTACGGCTTTGCTGCGCTTAGGTGCTATAAAGTCAAAACCTTCCTCATTAAAAATGATGCCCCCTGTCCTGTCGCCGCGCTTAAGGGTGTAAAAGGTGCCTATGGCAGCGGCGTGGGCTGCTGAAACCGATTTTACAAAGCGCTGCGAGCCGAAAAACATATAGCTGCTTTGATCAAGCACCACAAAGGTGGGACGTTCCTTTTCCTCATTAAAAATTTTAGTATGTGTTTTTCCGGTACGTGCTGTAACACGCCAGTCGATATTGCGGATATCGTCGCCGGGTACATATTGCCTCACCTCTTCAAAATCCAGACCCCGGCCACGCAGTTTGGAAGCGTGCCTTCCGGCTAAAATGGAGTACACCGGATGATCGGGCAGCAAATGGCCCGCCGCGACCATATACTCATAGCGCATCAGGTCGTCCAGGTCTGTTGCTACCTCCCTGGGGTATTCTCCTGTGTTATCTTTATGAAGACTGAACATGATCAAATCTTTTCCCGCTGCCTCAGGCCACAGCCACTACCTTGAGCAATTCATCAATTACCGCATCGGCTTCTACACCTTCTGCGTTGGCCTCATAGCTCAAAATCAATCTGTGCCTTAACACATCATGTACAATAAAACGCACATCATCCGGGGTTACATAATTTCTGCCCTCGAGCCAGGCCACCACACGCGCGCATTTATCCAGGGATATTGTTCCGCGGGGGCTGGCCCCATAAGTGATCCACCTGGCCAGGTCCTTACTGAACTTGTCGCCGTAGCGTGTAGCGCTGACAAGGTCAACGATATATTTTTCTGCGGGCTCTTTTACTTCAACATTGCCTATTTCGCTTCGCGCATCAAATAGGACTTGCTGCGGAATGGCTTTTACCTCCGCTGCGCCTCCCTTGCTTTCCTGCCGTACCAACTCCATGATTTTGATCTCGTCTTGATAGCCCGGATAACCGACCTTGATTTTCATAATAAAACGGTCGAGCTGAGCCTCGGGCAATGGATAAGTACCTTCCTGCTCTACCGGATTTTGGGTAGCAAGCACCATAAAAAGCTTCTCCATCGGGTAGGTTTTGCCGGCTACGGATACCTGGCGCTCTTCCATGGCTTCAAGCAGAGCCGACTGCACCTTTGCCGGCGCCCGGTTGATCTCGTCGGCAAGCACCAGATTGCTGAATATCGGCCCGCGCTGAAACTGAAACTTTTCGGCAGCTTCGGGCTGGTATATCTCCGTACCAGTAATATCCGACGGCAGCAGATCGGGGGTGAACTGGATACGGCTCAGCTTACAATCCAGGTTCTGAGCCAGACTTTTTACAGCCCGGGTTTTTGCCAGCCCGGGCAACCCCTCCAGCAATACATTGCCATCGGTAAGCAGACCTATTAATATTTTAACAATGACATCTTGCTGACCGATAATGGTTTGACCGATTGCCTTTTTGAGTTCGTTGATCTGTTCTAGACTTGTCATAAGTTTGTCCTCCTAATCGGTGAAAAAAGCCCGTCCGTAAGCTCCGTCGTCCGGAGTTCACAGTCAGGAGCAAAAGCATATGATCAATCACCTGCTCCAGTCACGGGAGCCTGAGCCTTTAATACTTGTCCGTTTAGCTTATTTATTTCATCCTCGACGCCATCGACAGAAAAGCTTGCAGGCAGCTGGGAAGGCGGATACTTTTTGAATGTTTCCAAAAATTCAATCGCGTGAAGGCCCAGTTCACCCACCAGGTAAACGTTCTTAACCATCCAGTCATAGTATTGGTCGGATACCAGGTCCGCTCTTTCGTAAGGGTCCATCCGAAGGTTAAACACTTTGGGTACCCTATATAGAATAAATGGATCTTTCCAAACGTCGAATCCGCCAGCGGCAGACTGCTGGCGAAATACTGCCTTCCAATTTTTATAGCGGATAGCAACTAACTGCGCATCATCATTAAAATAAATAAATTCATTCCGGGCACTTTTTTGCGACTTGCCGGTAATAAAACCAAGCTGGTTATAACCATCCAGGTGTACCTTGAAAGTCTTTCCGCTGACACTTGTGCCCTTCAGCAGGCGATCTTTGATGGTGGAGTCGCCGGCTGCGGCCAGCAAAGTAGGGAACCAATCCATGCCTGAAAATATTTCATTGGTAACGGTATTGGGCTGGACGTGACCAGGCCAGCGTATAAATGCAGGTACCCGGTAAGCGCCTTCCCAGTTGGTATTCTTTTCACTGCGGAAGGGCGTTGTGGCCGCATCCGGCCAACTAAACTGGTTAGGGCCATTGTCAGTGGTGAAGATCACGATGGTATTATCAGCGATTTTGAGGTCATCCAGCATTTTCATCAATTTGCCGATATTGTCGTCCAACTCCAGCATGCCATCGGCATAATCATTACCAGGCATACCGCTACGGCCCTTCATGGATGGACGTATATGAGTGAATATATGCATGCGGGTAAAATTCATCCAGGTAAAGAATGGTTTGCCGTTTTGTACCTGCTTTTTTATCCAATCCATACAGGCACTGGTTGTCTCGTCGTCGATGGTTTCCATCCTTTTGGTAGTGAGCGGGCCGGTATCCTCTATTTTTCCGTCCGCAGTACAGTGCATCACACCGCGAGGCGTATTACCCTTGGTAAATGCCGGATCGTCCTTTGGCCAATAAGGGCGCTCGGGCTCTTCCTCGGCGTTGAGGTGATACAGGTTCCCAAAGAATTCATCAAAACCATGTTTGGTAGGCAGGTATTCGTCACGGTCTCCCAGGTGATTTTTACCAAACTGTCCGCACATATATCCCTGAGGCTTCAGTGCCTGGGCAATGGTGATATCGCGCGCCTGAAGTCCTACCGGAGCACCCGGAATACCTACTTTGGACAGGCCCGTACGCTTGGCACATTGCCCCGTAATAAATGTTGATCTGCCGGCTGTACAGCTGTTTTCGGCATAATAATCCGTAAACATCAGCCCCTGATGCGCCAGTTTGTCCAGGTTGGGCGTCTTATAACCTACAACGCCAAACGAGTATGCGCTGATATTGGTCTGACCAATATCGTCGCCAAAGATGACCAGTATATTGGGTTTGGATTGCGCCGCTGTACTTGCAGCAATAACCAGGGGCAATATGGCCGTCAGGGTTATCCCACGCATAAATCGGATATTGAGTACTATCATAAATTTTTATTAAGGTGAGAACATACCGGCTCAATCCGGCGTTCATTCAGAATTTGCAAAATAAGAGCATGCGGATGGACAATTTCGACAAGCGCGTGACCAATGCGTTGCAGTTTCAAAAATGCAACAGAAATAATCCAGAATTCACCAGGGCCGGACCCTGATTCCTGGAAGTCATAAAACGGCGCGATGTAGTTCATTTGCCGTGGCCGGTCCAGCGCGGCAATCACGTATCATTTTCTAAAGTGCAACCTTTAAAGCGGTTAAAACCTGCGCTATGTCTTTCAATATCCTGTACTTTGCCCTGCACAATGCCAGCCGGGGCTTCTACCTGAGACCGCCCCTTTCTTCCACTCCCGAATCATTTCTTAAACTGTTGATATAGTGCAACTTACAACAAAAAATCTTCAAATCAATTAATGATGAAAAATCTGACTTTTATCCACCGGATAAGCCTCATGGCATTCCTGCTGCTTACCTTAATGTGCAGCGGATTGTTTGCCCAGAAAAAGCAGCCTAATATTCTGGTCATATTCGGCGACGATATCGGGTGGTTCAACCCCAGCTGCTATAACCGCGGTATGATGGGGTTCAAAACGCCTAATATCGACCGCCTTGCAGCAGAGGGAGCCATGTTTATGACCTGGTATGCCCAGCAGAGCTGTACAGCAGGCCGTGCGGCTTTTATCACCGGACAGTCGCCCATTCGTACCGGCCTTACTAAAGTTGGCGTACCTGGTGCTGACGTAGGTCTGCAAAAAGAAGACCCGACGATAGCAGAGTATCTAAAGACCATGGGGTATTCAACCGGGCAGTTTGGTAAAAACCATTTGGGAGATCAGGATAAATTTCTTCCTACAGCACACGGATTTGATGAGTTCTTCGGTAACTTATACCATTTAAATGCAGAAGAAGAGCCTGAAGATCCTGACTATCCTAAGGACCCTGCATACAGAAAGCACTTTGGCCCCAGAGGGGTGATCAAATCAACTGCTGACGGCAAGATAGAGGATACCGGCCCGCTTACCAAGAAGCGCATGGAGACCGTTGACGAAGAATTTACTGCTGCCACCGTTGACTACATAGACAGGCAGGCAAAGGCCGGCAAGCCTTTCTTCTGCTGGTACAATTCCACCCGGATGCACATCTGGACGCACCTGAGCAAGGACTACGACGGCAAGACCGGCAAGGGCCTGCAGGCCGATGGAATGACCGAGCATGATGATAATGTGGGCAAGTTACTCAAGAAACTGGACGATTTGGGTATTGCTGACAACACCATTGTAGTCTATACGACCGATAATGGGACCGAATATATGACCTGGCCCGATGGCGGCAGTACGCCGTTCCGGGGCGAAAAGGCCACTAACTGGGAAGGAGGATACCGTGTTCCCTGTATCATACGCTGGCCGGGCGTGATCAAGCCAGGAACAATATACAACGACATGTTCGCCCATGAGGATTTTCTGCCGACTTTCTGCGCTGCGGCCGGGGACACCGATGTGGTTAAAAAAACGCTTACAGGCTATAAGCTGGCTAACAAAACCGTCAAGGTGCATCTGGATGGCTACAATCTGCTGCCTTTCTTTAAAGGACAGGTAAAGGAATCGCCGCGAAAGTCATTTCTGTATTGGAGTGACGACGGTGATGTCTTTGCATTCCGATATGAGCGTTGGAAAATCGTGTTTATTGAGCAAAATCATGAGGGCCTTGATATTTGGAGAAGAAATTATGAGAAGCTCCGAGTTCCGAACATTTATGATATGTACGAAGACCCCTTTGAACGCGGTGATAAGTCCTTATTGTACGACCAGTGGCTGGTCCATCATATTTACCTTACCTATGGCGGCATAGCAATGGTTGCCCAGTGGCTGCAGACCTTTAAGGAATTCCCGCCCCGTCAGAAACCGGCGAGCTTTAATCTGGACGAGGTCATGCGGAAATTAACCACAACTCCGCCCAATTAATCACAGGCAAAGCCGGCAGCCCGGAAACATGCGGGCTGCTGGTCTTAACTCTTCCAGGATACTAACGCGATCAAAAATGAAAAAAATAGCCATTTTTCTGCCTTTGCTTTTTCTTTTGACAGCTTTCCTGCCAAGGGATGTTGTCCCGGCTGCAAAAATTTCAGCCTTTGCGGTAAAAGCAAGCGTCAATGCCGATATGGATCCGTTGCCGTCCTGGAACGACGGGGCCACCAAGCAGGCCATCATTCGTTTCGTAAAAGCAGCTACCGATAGCACCGGCAAAGGTTTTATTCCCAAATTGAGCCGCATCGCAACTTTTGATAATGACGGCACCCTTTGGGCCGAAAAACCATATGTACAGGCATTATTTGCCTTTTATATGGTGAAGAAAATAATCGCCAAAGACCCCTCGCTGGCCACCAGGCAACCTTTTAAAGCAGTCACTGAAAATGACAAGGCTTATTTTGAAAAAGGTGGCGACGCGGCCCTGATGCAGCTCATCGTTGCCACCCATACCGGCACCAGCGAAGATGAATTCGAGGCAGCAGTAAATGACTTTGTTTCCAGCGCCGTCTATCCTGGCCGGAATGTGCCCCTGCGGCAAATTACTTACCTGCCTCAGATCGAACTGCTCGGTTACCTGCGGGCAAATGGCTTCACGATATTTATCTGTACAGGCGGAACCATAGAATTTGTGCGCGGCTTGTCCATGCAATTATACGGCATACCCAAGTACCAGGTGATCGGCACCACTTTTAAATACAAATTTATCGATAGCAGCCGCAGTATCATGCGCGAGGCTCAACTGGACCTGATGAATGATAAACAGGGTAAGCCCGTAGGCATCCAGCGCGCTATCGGACAGCGGCCGGTATTTGCCTGTGGCAACGTCGGGGGCGCCGGCGATATTGCTATGCTGAAATATTGTCAAAGCAGTAAATACCCTTCTTTCCAGCTCATCATTAACCATGACGACGCGGCCAGGGAGTTCGCCTACCAGGAAAAGGACAACGCCACACTGAATGCCGTAGCACAAAATGGCTGGCATCTGGTGAACATGAAAAATGATTGGAAAGTGATATTCAGTAAATGAGTGTGCCTGGTATCGCTGCGGCCGGCAAGCATCTGCCGTCAAAAGCCCGGGAATCCAGAAAAACGACGACGAACATAAATCAAACAATAGGCAAAGGCAGCATCATGCAAACGAGTTTGATAGCTTTAATCCCTTTAATATTACTGGCGGCCTGCGGCCCCCGGCAGGGAGAAAATGCGTCAACGGATAACAAAGATGCAACTTTTGCATCAAGCGGGAATGATACGGCGAACTTCAAGTTTGCGGGTGGGTACCCCAGTTCTGAAACCATTCAGGAGCTCTACGACCAGGCCGATCTGAATCGCGCCATTATGGCTTATCGCTTCTTTTATCCCTCGGTATCGATTTTAGGAACCTGGGAAGGAAACCTCAAGGGCGGAGTCGTGCCTAACAAAGTATTTCCGATCCTGGACGGTAGCCCTCAGCAATTAATCTTTACCCGCAATTCGGATACGCAATATGGTGCACTTGTATTTGACCTGAGTAAAACCGGGCCCATGGTGATAGAAATCCCCCCGGGACCGATTATGGCAGTTGCCAATGATCTGAATCAAATGTATATAATGGATCTTGGTTTACCCGGGCCGGATAAAGGCAAGGGGGGCAAACACCTGCTAATTCCACCAGGATATACCGGAAATATTCCCGCGGGCTTTCACACAGGTCAATCCACCACCAACCGGGTAATTTTGCTGGTTAGGGCTATACCCTCGCACAGCGGAACAGAATCGGCCGAAGCCATGATAAAGTCCATCAAGTCTTACCCTTTAAACAAGTCCGCTGCCTGGAACGAGCCCGCCTGGATCAATTTAGATAAACCCGGCTTGGATTTCACACCGCTTGCCTGGGAGGATAACATCAAATACTGGGAGAAACTGTGTGAGCTGATCAACACCGAACCACCCTATGAGCCGTACCGTGCCCTATATGGCGAGCTTGCAGAGCTGGGTATAGAAAAAGGCAAACCTTTTAACCCCGACGACCGCATGAGGGATATTCTTGAAAGAGCAGCAAGGACTGCAAACGCGATCATGCGCGTGGAAGCCTTTGCAGACCGCCGGCCCGAGCGCATGGTATGGAAGGACCGCCAATGGGAATGGGCCGTGCTGCGATCCGGCAACGGCACTTTTGATACGCCCAATTACACCGACCTGTATGCACGTGAAAAATGGTTTTACCAGGCCCAGATCGCATCTCCCGCCATGTTCAGCCGGGCTCCGGGTGCCGGATCACTTTACTGGCTGGGGTTAAAGGATTATAAAGGCAATTATTTAGATGGCGGCAAATTTTACAAGCTCACTTTGCCGCTGCCCGTGCCGGCCAGGCTGTTCTGGTCGGTAACTATTTACGATGCCCAGACCCGCAGCGAGATCAAAACGGATCAGAATAAGGCTGCCCTTCGGTCCATGCTGGAGCTAAAGGGGAAAACGGGCACCTCTATCGATCTGTATTTTGGCCCCAGCGTCCCCGAGGGAAAAGATGACAATCTATGGATCAAAACTATCCCGGATAAAGGTTGGTTTTCCTATCTCCGGATATATGGCCCCCTGCAGGCTGCCTTCAATGGAAACTGGAAGCCGGGAGATTTTGAGGAACTGAAATGAAAACATAAAAAACCTGGATGACAACAAACAGAATGCTAACTAAATTTTAAAAACATGAAAACATCAGCAACATTTTTACACCAAATGCAGTCATGGGTACTGCTGATAATTTTAGTTACTTGCTGCCAGATAAGCTACGGACAAAATATGATCCAGAATGATAATCCGGGTGGCTCTGGTACTGGGCATTACGGATCGGGATCCGGTAATACTGCTGCCCATTTGCGGATGGAAGAGAAGGACCCTGATGCATGGCATTTTCTCATCGCACCCTATATTATGTTCGCCAACGTATACGGTACTGAAGGAATCGGAAACCTGCCCAACATTACCGTAGACCAGAATCCTGGCGACGTTTTCAACCACCTTAATTTTGGCGCCATGGTGTATGCACAGGCTTCCGGGGGCCCCTGGACAATCAGTTCGGATTTGATCTACCTTAAATTCAGTGCCAATGTATCAGGGACACCGGTAATCTATTCCGGGGACGCAACAAGCAAACAAGTGTCCTGGGAACTGGCCCTTTTGCATAAACTGACACCCTGGCTGGATGCTGGCATCGGTGGCCAGTTAAACACGATGAACGGTAACTATAATCTGGCCATAAACAGTACCGCCGGAACCTTTATAACAGGCGGCACCCGTTCTAAGTCCTGGGTCGATCCATCCATTATTGGCAATGCGCATTTTCAGTTTTCGCCCAAATGGAGTTTACTTGCCCGTGGTAATGTAGGCGGGTTCAGTGTAGGTTCAAAATTCTACTGGCAGATGCAGGCTTATGTCGGATACCGCGTTTCAGAAATATTTACGTTATCTGCCGGATACCGCCTTATTGACATAAACTACGAATCGGGCACCGGATCGGATCGCTTCCTATATGACGTAAATACCTTTGGTCCTGTGATCCGCTTTGGCTTCACCTTTTGATTTGCCTAAAGCAGTTTGGAGTCCGGCATTTTTTTGCTGCACGAGCGGAAAGTCTGCTAGGTCCTCAAGGCGATTTTATTGGGCAGACGCGCGGTATTTCGGGTGACGGAACTTCGCATGTTTTTTTAGGCTCTCCGTCTTGCTGCCTAATGTTCTGCTCATGAATATAGGTTTAAAGGTGTCATTTTGCGGGTATATTTTTACAGCCTTTTCCTGGTATGACTGATTCTCAGGCTCTTCCTGCGGCTGACTTACACTGATCAGCCTGCCGACTTCATAATGCATAACGATCATGATAAGGAGGTAAAACAAATATTTAGGCTTCATATCGCTTAATTTTAATTATCCGTCATGGGGGCTACTTCTTGTCGGCAGCGGGCGTATCGGGCTCTACCTGTACCACCTCCCATTTATCTTTCCCATCCACCTTAACAGGCTGATAATACACTTCTCCTACTTTCATATAGGTTACATCTCCGAGTTTTTCCTCTTTGGCGCCATCAGGCAGATTGGCCACCACCGTGCCCGCGGTCGGCGGGACGACTGTATAACCCTTTTCCGATTTTTCATAATAGGTACCCCCATAATAATAATTGGTGGTATTGTCGACAATGACCTGTTCGGAATTCGTCGGTATGGTGGTAACAACGGCCCCCGGCGGTGCCTGCACCACCGTGTAGCCGCCGTTACTGGGAACATAAAATACCCCCTGATCATAGTGGTACTCCTCCTGGCTGTCGGCTATTGCTACAATGATTGCCGTAGTAGCCAGAGCCGCCACAAAAAACCCCCATGGATGGTAGACGGGTCCCCAGAAAAATGGGACGAAGGGGTGAAAGGCGTATGCATGGAAACCATAATACCTCATTCCCCCGTAGGCATAGGGAGGCCTGGCATAAACGCTTACGTTCCGGTTAACAACCGTGGTACGGCTATTGTTAATATTAGTGGTCCTGTTTCCGCTGTTTATATTGTTGTTATTACCCCTGTTTCCATTGTTATTAGCCCTGTTGTCGTTGCCCCTGTTGCCATTATCATTGCGGCCATTATCATTTCTTCCGTTGTCATGGAGTCCGTTGTTGTTGCGGCCATTGTCATTTCGCCCGTTATCGTTCCGGCCATTGTCATTTCTTCCGTTGTCATTCCGGCCGTTGTCATTGAGTCCGTTGTTGTTGCGGCCGTTGTCATTGAGTCCGTTGTTATTGCGGCCATTGTTATTTCGTCCATTATCATTCCGGCCGTTATCTCGGCTATTACCCCCGTTGCGGCTATTGTCGGAAAGCTGGGCGCCGCCGCCGGCTGCCCCGTGGTCACGGCTGGATGCACCTGCGCCCGTTCCATGGGTACGACCGGAGGCTCCCGCGCCGCCTGCACCATGGTCACGACCAGAGGCCCCTGCGCCGCCGCCTGACGGGCGACTGGCAGCACTGCTGCCGCCCCGGCTCATTCCGCCACCGCCACCGCCGCGGCTCATTCCACCACCGCCACGGCCGCCACCACCTCCGCCCATCCGGCGCTGTGCAAACGCAGCATCGCTGAGACAAAAAATTAATATAACGGCTATGAAGACTTTGCTTATGATTGAGAACCTGTACATAACGATCGACTTTTATAATTCAGGTTTTTACCGGTTCAGGCGGATTCGTTCCGGTTAGAGTTAACAAAGCCAGGTCGAAACGACCTGGCTTTCTATCTACCTATGAAAAAGTATGTACAGGTTACCTGAATTCCTGCACGACACAAATTTTGCAGGTTTTTATTAAACAGAGAAGCATTTGGGCGCTTTTAAAGTAGCAGATTAAAATCTGGAACGTCATAAATTCGTGAACACCTGATTTTATTGCCCTTTAACGTTCCTGTAGGCCCGTTTTTCCTTAAAACAGATTCTTTTCAATCTTTTTAAAAACATTATAAAAAATCAAGGTGAGCTGGACCTCATTATAATTGTTTGATACCGGTTTACGTGGCAGATATTCATTAGTATACATAAGTTCGACCTGGAAATTGTCGCCCAGATTATAACCCAGTCCGATTTCCAGTTTATTTCGGTCAAAATTACCGCCGCCGCCTACATTGCTGCTGGTTTTAAACATCAGTTCTTCCGAAGCAAAACCATAGATAACTCCCTTTTTTATGCTTTTCCCGTTAAAAGGATAAACTGCTTTTATTTCTGTGCGAAAACGCTCCTGAGCCTCAAAAATGGAATCCTTATTAGCGATATGCCGGTCTTCTATACGCAGCCTGGTGCTGATCGTTGTCCGCCTGCGCATGATATAGTACATACCCTGGATCGTGCTGCGCCATTCCGGTGCGCCGCGCTGATTAAGTTCAGGTACATATTCATTAAAATAATAGCCGAAAAGGTAGGACACCTTCCATCGGTTACTGGGCTTATAATGTACGGCTAAGTAGCCGGAAAGCTGTGATAAACTGTTAAAAACGTTCGATCCGCCGGGCACTGTCGTCCAGCTCTGGCGGGCATCAAATTCCAGCTCCCACCTTTTGTTTATCTCCCTGAAAAATTGAAATTCATTGTTCGCCTGCTGGTAATTCTGCACCTGGGCGCAAACCGTCAAAACCGCCGATTGACCTATGACCAGAAGGCAAAAAAATGGGCGTATTTTCATAGGCTAAAAATTACCGCAGCAAATATCTTTTCGGTTCAGCTTATTTCATGCCCAGGATGGTCACCTGGGCATGTTCGCCGGTAGCACCGTGCGGGTCGTACCAAAAATCTATGCGCCTTATCTTGCGCTGCCCTACTCCCCGCAGCTCAATTACGCGGCTCTCCCCACCCTGAGGAATATCAAAGAGTGTTTCGATATTATCGGGCGAGCCATTATCATAGGTGATCACCGTTTTCACCATTCTGATCGGGGCCCCAGCCACCTTAAACTTAACCTGATTGAAGTTATTATACGCCCCCTGAACAACAATGCCTTCATGATCGGCTGTAAATCTTACTTCCGTGGTTCCAATCGTTTGCCAGCCTCCTGCCTGCCTGGCGTAAGGTACCCCTTGAGCCGGTCTGGTCTGGCAAATTGCAAAAATCAGAAAGCTGATTAGTATTTTCATAGTATGGTTTTATTGTCGCTATTCATGCCCTTTTCCCTCAGAGGAGAATTCCTTGTCGAAATACCTGGCAAGCAGTGCCGAGGACCCTTTTCCCATGCCGCGCATTAACCGCAAAGCCTCCATATGGGTCATATCGGTGGCAACGATATCCTGGGTACGGACAATAAAGAACTCACCCGTATCAGGTCTTGGCACATCGGGTATGAACACGGCCACCGCTGCTGGCGAAATAACTTCCACTTTAAACCCCAGCAAAAAATGATCCCCGTGACGAAAAAGGACAACCTCGCGGAAGGAGTCATCCCCCTCGACATCCAAAACCCCTTCGGCAGTTCCCTTAAAAAAATAATAACCGGGCAATCGGCTGAGTACATTTATTTCCAGCCAGGCAATAAAACGCGCTCCCCCCCGGTGCCGTGCCATTATTCCGCATAAAAAACAGACCAGCAGCACAAACAGGACAACCAGCATGGTATTTAACAGATCTGCAAACGGCGTTGATTTATTAAAGCTCATGTCGAGGGCGGTCAATACTTTTTTCAGCAAACCGATCACCTTTTCCAGGATTATGAAAAGTATGCCAACAGGAACAATGAAGAACACTCCGCTAATTATGGTAGCGATGGCATACTTATATAAACGCTGCATCATATCTCCCTGGTTGTTGGTAAGCGCAATACGCCGTTTTCAAAACAAAGAAACGCACTTCTGCTGCAAATGAGCCTGATTTAGGGGGCCTGGTTAGTTGCAAATTTAAAACTGGAACAATTGGGGCCCGGGCATTCATAAATGAAATATAAAACACCAGTGCCTATGTTTTATCATCATCCTCAGGTACTATTCTCATGATGGCGGCGTCCTTCGCTTTGTTTTTTACAGGCAAAATCAAGTACAATACGGACAGGAATTGCCTCAATTTCTTCAGGCAAACATTAGCAAATGTTTTCAGAGCCATTGCCAAAAATATTTTATCATCAAAAACAATTTGGATGCTTTCGAAAATCCGGATTTTCTACTTCAGCGGAGCAGCGCAAACTGGCCCGGGGGAATAAATTGCGTATCCTTCTTCCAGCACATTAAGCTGGTACAAATCAAAACAGAATTTTGCGTTTTCGGGGAAGAACCAAGGGAAAAAGCTGTTGCATTTTTAAATGTACAACTGATTTGAAAATCAGCACAGTATTGATTTTTATGCTTTAAGTCTTTCCTTCTTAAGGGAGTTAAAATATTCTGAGGGCGATACCCCGGTGAACTTAATGAATGCCCGGAAGAATGTCGTTCTTGAGGTGAAACCAATTTCCCAGCAAATTCCTTCAAGGGTCAATTGCTTCCATTCCATGTCATCCACGTTATTTTTAAGGTATTCTATTCTTTTCAGGTTAATAAAATCCTGAAAGTGAAGGTTAAATTCGGAACTGATCAGACTTGACAAATGGTGGGCCGGGATACCGGTTTGTTCGGAGAGTTCCTTCACCGTTATGCCTTTGTGCAGGTAAGGCTTTGTCTGCGTCAGCACATCGTCTAAAATCAGCAGATATTGCTCCTTTTTCTTTGAATTAAAGAGTTGCTTTACAACCGAGGTCTTATCCTCGGTAGCTTCTGACTCTGGCAAAGCATTAGAACGTGCAGCGGACAGATACAGGCCGGCATGCTCCAGGCTGTACAAAATATGCGGATTAAAGATCAAAAAGCTTACCGTGATCAGCAAAATGAACGACATGGTGGTATCGTTGACAAAATCGAGACTGATAAAGCTGATATTGACAATACGCTGGATGAGCAGCGAACTGAAAAGTATGATCAGTGTAAGATTAAAAAGTTTTACCCAGTTGATCAGCCGGTAATTGTAGTGAAAGTGTTTGGTGTCCTTTTTTTGTTCAAAATTAATGATGCATAAAGTCTGCAAAACGCCATAAAACAACCAAAGAATAGATTTGAAAATGGAAAGATCAAAGTATAGTTTGGCATGTGAAACATTGACGAACCAGTTGATGGAGCTATCAGCCAATGCATTTTGTATGGCTGCCGGATTGCGCAGACTCGTGTTGGTCAACGTCAGCAGCACAAAAACAAAAGGAACAAAATGCACCCAGTCGAACCTGCGGTATATCTTATCCGGCCTGAAAACATTGCGGATATACAAATAGGCGGTAGGCGCAATCAAATAAATTATAGCTTTCGAGATAATGAAAAGAAAAGGCAGATCACTTAGCATGCCCTCGGTATAACAAAAGTTATATACCGAACACAGGGAGAGGCTAAAGATACACAGACTCAGATAAAAGTTCTGAACAAGATACTTCTTGGAAGAGATCAATGCGATCGAAACGCCTATTCCTGTCAACCCGGTTGAAAAGAAAAAATAAGGTAAAAGTTTCAGGTCCATCTTTTAATGTTTTTCGTACTGTGAAAGAAATTTTCCGGCAGATATCAAACTTTAAGAACAAAGTTTGTTTCACATTTTAATTTAGGGGAAACAGCGGCGCAAAAAAATGCTGTTGTTGCATTAAACTTTCCGCCGCACTCAAGTATAGCATTTTGCTACACTTAAACAAGTTTTCTATTTCGTTTTTTGCTTTACTGATAAAATAGAGGACGTTATTGGATTTTTAATTAATTTTTTTACCCCTGGTTTAAACCAGGGAATTTTTGGGGCTGATGTATCAAAACATCATTTATGCATCAAATTAAAATTTGAAACATGCTCCCCTATATCTAAATACAAATTTCACTGATGTTGGTTTTATATTTAGAACAATTATTTAATCTGTAAGCCGCTGCCCTGATGATTTGTTATGGATAACGAACTAACTATTGCTGAAAAGTTAAAGTCGGACAAAGAACAAGCCCGCAATAATGCGCTGAGCCGCTATAAAATAGAGGGTACTTTGCCCGAAGAAATTTTTGATCATTTCGTGCAGATGGCAACGCTGATCTTCAGGGTACCGGCAGCCATGATCGCCTTTATCGGCGAAGACCGTGTGCACTATAAAGCAGCCACCGGAATTACCGATTTGGCGCGCAGCTTACAATACGCCGCGGCATGCAGCGATACGATCCGGGCCGGAAAAGATATTTACCAAACGGATCTTACCCTGGCCAGCCCTGAGCGATCTTCCCGCCAGGCAAAGGATCCGGAGTATACCCATTACGCCGGAACTCCGGTTATCACAGCGGATGGTTACGCAATTGGCTGCCTGAGCCTATTGGATCACCAGCCTATTGCGCACGGCGAGGAGCAGCGTGAACTATTCAAAATCATGGCATCTGCGGTTATGGACGCGCTGGAAGAACGCCTGAAAAGCATTAAAGAAATTGAAAGAAACAACTGGCTCTCTCAAACAAGCCAGGAGGGTTTATGGCAGTGGGATATCGAGCGCGACCGGTTATGGTGGAACAGTGGCTTCAGTATGCTGTTTGGTTACCCGCCGGCGGATGAAAGCAGATATGATCTGAATTTTTGGTGCAGCCGGTTTGAATATGGCATCAATACGGACGTAAGATCGGCCATGCTGTCGCTTTCGCCGGATGGCGAATACCTGTTTAAAAAAGCAGATGGCAGCTTAGCCCGGGTCATCATCCGCTCCGTTGTGATTAAAGATGAACTGGGCAGACCGCAAAAATTGATTGGATCGGTTCTGGACATTAGCGAGCGATTTAATAAAGAAGAGTCCCGGCGCCGCGCCAATTTGGAGCTCATGCGTAATAAGGACGAATTTATCAGCATTGCCAGCCACGAAATAAAAATGCCCATATCGATCATTAAATCCTATTCTCAAATCATAAAAAAAGAAACCGAACACGAGCCCTACGGACAGACGAATCTGAATTTGTACGCCGAACGTATACAAAGGCAAAGTGAAAAGCTCTTGGAGCTGGTAGAGAACCTACTGGATATATCCCGCATTAATTCCGAAAAAATGAGCATCTATCCCCAGATGTTCGATTTTGTAAAACTACTAGATCAAACCATAGACGAACTGGATATCGGTGTCGGTAGCCATCGAATTGAAAAAAAGGGAGATGCTCCGCTCATCGTCTACGCCGACCGCTTCCGCACCGGCCAGGTATTAACCAATCTGATTAGCAATGCAATCAAATACTCGCCCGGGCAAGACAGAATAATTATCAGCTACTATAAAAACCTGAGGGACAACAAAGCGACCATTGCGGTAAGGGATTTTGGCAAAGGCATAGCCAAACGTGATCAGGTGCAGCTATTTCAAAAGTTTCAGCGGATCATTGATCCGGATAAGGATAGCATTCCCGGAACGGGGCTTGGATTAAGCATTGCTATGGAGATCATTAAGCAACACGGCAGCACGATCAAACTGGACAGTGATGTGGGAAAAGGATCGGTATTTTCATTCGATCTGCCGCTTTCCCCATCCTTTATCATACGTTCCTGAATCGCCTAACCCGGGTTATTTTATTCTTTCTGACCTGTTGACTAAAAAATAACTGAGCGACAGGGACAAGATGAGTGCTGCAATCGCAAATTCTTCGTCGGAACTTACCGTCTTCATATCGTTAAGCAATATTTTCCGGGTCACCGCTATTAGCCCTACAATGAGAATTATCCGGACTTTTACGATGGTATCGCGTGCAAATACGATGATGGTTTGAATGATTTCGAGCGTTAACAGGATCGTGAAAAATATACTGCCGATCGGTTTACCCTTTTGCTCCAGACTGAAGGTTCCCTCCCGGAAATTGCTGACAATCTTTCCAGCAAAGCTATACGCTAAATCAATGACCTGGTAACAGACATATACCATGGCCAGAAAAATAAGTACCCAGGAAACATATTTTTCAAACTCCTTTAAAATTTTCTCCATTTCTGCTCGGTTTTCACAGGTCTTTCTGCACCTCGATCACCTTATCCTGCGCGGCTTTGCTCAGCACCTGGTAATCTTTCTCGGTTTGATTGGCATACCGCACTGCGAAATCTGCAATGGCCTGGGCAAAGGCATCACTCTGGCCGATGTATCCCGATATCTCGGGCGACTTACCGCTTTTGGCATGAGATTTTGCCAGAGACCATCCGCACAGCAAGGCATAGTTCATAAATATGCCTGGCGTAAACGTTTCCACATCAGCAGTTGCCTTCATATCGCGCAGTTGCCTTACATAAAAGTCATGTCCTGCTTTGTCCTTGGTCCATCCCAGAAAAATATCGCTTACCGTTTGCATGAGTTTTTGTCCGTTCACAATACGCTCTCCGTGATTTCCATAAATAGATTTACCCGCATAATTTTCCAGTACAGAAGTACATGCCTCCTTAAACTGCAGAATCATCACGTCATCGTCCTCGGCCATAAAAAGCGCTATGAAGCACCTGGTCCCCACACTACCCACGCCAACTACCTTGATGGCTGCATCCAATAACCTGAACCTTTGCAGCAAAACCTTTTTATCGTCAGAAAGGCTTTTACTGTAATGATCAAAAAAGTCCTGTGCGTTTTCAATGACCTTATCGGTATCCGGCAGATGATAGATATAGGGCGGATCGTCGCTAAATCTTCTTTTGCCATCCTTTAATTGGGAAAGTTTTGGAAAGACGTGCTCATGCGTTCTTTGCAGCGCCTTTTTGGCAGCCATCCTGAACCGCTCAAGCGTCTCCTGGTCTTCGCTGAACTGATTCTCGATCGCTTTTTTATCCAGGCAGCTATACCAAATTTCCAATTGGCCCATGCCCGAATATTTATGCATTTTCGATGCGTACATTTTAATGGCCCGAAATGCAGCATCCTTGTTTATTTTTTCGGGGAAGCCTTTATAACGGCCGGCAAGGACGATGCTGGCTGCAAGCCTTTTCAGATCCCACTCAAAGGGAGCGGGCAGCGTTTCGTCAAAATCATTGATGTCAAAAACCTGTTTTCTTTCCGGCGTGGCGTAACCGCCGAAATTAAGCAAATGGCAATCGCCGCATGATTGTACATACAAACCCGTATTGGCAATGCGAGACATATCTTCGGCCATCAGAATGGCCGATCCCCTGTAAAATGTGAATGGGGTCTGCAGCATGCGCCGATACCGGATGGGCACCAATTCCTGAATCCGGTCCTTATTGGAATCGATAATCAGCTGAAGCGGATCGCGTTTATTGCCGGATATATCGAACGCCGCATGCGCTTTTCTGGGCATATGTATCCGCAGGCCTTTGCCATAGGCCATCCGCTCCTGGCGGGTGGGTAACGGCTGCCAAAGTTTTCTGTCTTCTTTCTTCATGTTCACCGCCTCCGGGCAAATTAGAATCCGCTCTTATTTACCGCTTGGCTCTATGACGCCATCTTTAATTGCCCGGTCAGCTACTGCCTTTTTGTATTCTTCCAGGAAGGTTTCCAGCGACTCCGGATTCGTAGTTTTTGACTCTGCAGCCCATTCCAACTTTTCCGTTTTCGTGTCGTAGAAATTGGTTTGCACGTAATATATTTTGTCCTCGGTGTAATATCCGGGAGAGTAAAAGCTGTTATAGCCGTAACCATAATAAGCACCGAAGGTGCCGTAATATCCGCCTGAGCCCGGAACATAGGTCGTTTCCTTTTCTTTCTTCACCAGGGCGATCGTTAGTATTCCGTCACAGCCGGTGCCGCGTATGATCTGCAGGATGGAGTCCTTGTTAGAGGTATGGAGGCCGGGAGGAAAAGCATCAATACTCTTGACGGTGGCAATACCTCTGCTGTTGAGTCCCTGGGAAACACTGTTTTCAACGGTTTGCTTAACCGAAGGCTTATCAGTCAGGGAGGATACGAAAACCTTTTTGTAATGCAGCGTGGTTACATCGGGGGCTTTGAACGAACTTAAAATGGTAGTTGAGGGGCCGCATGAAAGGATAAACGCTGCCGGCAGCATTAATCCCAGGTACTTTAATTTATTCATGACTAAAAGGGTTTAAAAGATTTATTTGTCTAAATGAACATGATGTTATCGCGGCGAAAAAACCACGCCGATGGTAATAGGAATTTGTGAGAGGTGACTAATATTAAATGCATCATTTTTATTGGTGGAATAATTATACGCCACGCCTAAAAAACGCCTAAATCGAAAATAAACTTCGCCAGCAGTCCGATCTGCGGCCGTACAACAAATCCCCAGTTATTGGATTCGGCGCCATATATAAAAACAGACATTCTGCTCGCTGTATTCGGTGCCCAGGCCAATACCTACATAAGGCCTGATCGTCTTTCCGCCCTGCAAATAGTAATGGATACTGGCGTGATCGGCGTGGTATACACCTGCCGTATCATGTCTCCCGTTACGCCCCGGTACCGCTTTTCAACTGATTGGTTTATGTTGTGAAATACTGGTCGAATGCATTGATTGACAATTTCAATGACCTGCACACCCGTTCCCCGATTACAAAAATTATTTGGCGTGCAATTCACCGATGAACGGGATCTGGTCCTGAACACTTACCCTTATAACGCCTTCGATATAGGTTTCCAATTGATAGAACTTAGCTGCATTCTTTCCCCCTATGGCCTCCGCAAATCGGCTGAAATAAGTTCTTTTAAGTGCAAGGCCTTCCTGATCGTTGGCAAGGCTGCGATTGACAAGGCTTGCAGCCTGTTCTGACGTTAATTTGTCGTATTGCTGCAGGTAATCGCCGATAATTCCGGCACGCTGGGCACTGATGTGCTGGCGTTTGGTTTCATACTCATTGTACAAGGGCCAGAACTTTTTACCCTGTTCATCATTTAAATTCAGACTTTGCCGTACCAGTTGCGTTTTGTCGGTCCTGAATTTTGCCTGCACAACAGCCAGGTCATTCTGGTCGACCTGGGCGAAGGCGCCGATGGCTGAAATCGTTGCAATTACTGCTAAAATGATTCGTTTCATAAGATTAAGTTTTCTAGGTTAAACATATATTTTACATGTGTTGGCGGTATGGAAATGCCTAATCCATACCGCAATGATATCTTGGTTAACAGGCATTAGGGAACAAACAACACAAAGTAAACTGATTGCGGAGCGCCGAAAGCGCAATTAGGGTTTCAAATTGTTGCAATTCAAAAGATGCAACCGCATTTGCAATCCTGAACTTATCAATAGCCAATTAAGAAGGGCTGCGGAGTTTTAATTCTCGATCGATAATCAGGGCGATTATCCGTTCGCTGTTGCCGGGCCGCCTGCGCTCGGCCCCTTCCCGGTTTATTTTTTATTTTGCCTCACTTTTACGCAGCTTCTCTACTTCCCGCAACTGGTCGTTCTCCACACGGGCAAGAATAAGGTTTCCGTCATACTCCAGATTAACGATCCAGATCGAACGTTGCTCCTGATTTACATGAAATGCACTGTTTATCTTACAGTCCTTATATTTTTTGTAAACCATAGCGATCACATCACTGGGCAAATTGTCGGCACCTCCATAAGTAACGTGATAGATCTGGTATCCGTTCTTGTCGTATAGTGCCGCGTTTTTTTGATCCTGAGTCATGAATTTCACCATGTAATTTTTGTCTAACTTGTACCATGTAGGATCCATTGCATTAATTTCACTTTGAAAAGCCTCGGTCACTTTCGGGTCTACCTCAGAACTGTGGGTAATGGTAACTGGTGGCAGATTGTCGGTTTTGTGGGTTTGGGCAAAAGCATTGCCGGAACATAGTAGCATCGTTACTGCCCCTGTTCGAAATAGAATTTTGATTTTCATGACTTTTGTTTTTTTATTGGAAATTTACAGGATTACACTTTGTTTTTATTTTCTCTGAATCATAAGCATTCCGCTACCATTAAGCAAAAGGCATTAAACTCCCCCCTTCCTCATTTAATCTCTTCTTTCGAATCTGCCCGTTTTCTTTTTTAAAAGGATTTTGTAAATAATCAGTTCATGTTCAGGACCGATATCACTATTCATGGCGATAAAACCATGTGAAGGATGGGCGGTGTCATTTTTCATCGATGGCATTAAATGATCAATCAGTTTCTGCATCGCCCGCTGCTTTTCCTCCATATCGGTAATTTCCTGGTACGCGCCCCAGGCAATGACACTTTGCCAATCGTTCGGACCATCAATGACATCCGTCTGAAAGCAAACATCCGGGTTTTTGCGCATCATGTGAATTTTCATTCCACCTGTAGAATGGAAATATATATAGCCCCCGTCGTAAACAAAATTTAGTGGCACAAGGTAAGTCAGGCCGTCCGCATGGCAGGCTATCCTTCCAACTGACTGGACCGTCAGCAGATCGTCTATTTCCTTTTCGCTCAACGCACCCAGTGTCATAATTTTTGGGGTTTCAGCCTTTACATTAGCACGGCACAGAACATTAACCATTAAACCTAATATTTTGTTTACCAGCAATTAACGAATGACAGTGCATAAAATCCGGGACACGGGAGCGCTGGATTTTCAGATCAGCAGCTGGTCTAAAATTCCCGGCTAAGGGATACAACAACCACGTTATTTGATGAAAAAGGATTAAAATAATAACCGGCAATCCTAAATTTCTTCAAGAAATATTTTGCCATAAAACCCCGTTGCAGCTCAAAGCCTGTTTTATAAAGTAAACTCCTTTGAACCGATATTCCAACCTCCAGACTGCTTAGCAACTGAAAACCCAATTCGCTCCATGTATAAAGGAAGTTCTTTTGCCTGCCGGAGAATTCAATGACATATTCGGTTTCTGAGTAGAAATTTAATCGCCCCAGGGCTGCTTCCAATTCCAGGGCGGGAGCTGCGGCGTTGGTTTTGCCAAATACGACGCCGATCATCGGAGTCGCCGCAAATCCAATCCGGCCTTCTGTTTCAAAACGCCATCCTCCAAATACAGAGCCCGTATGCAAATCTTCATAATTGTACCTGCCCTCGAAATACAAACTATGGAATTGCGCATTTCCGGTGAACGCTAATAAATTATTATCCTGCGGGACGTAATAGTAAAATCCCGATACAGAAAAGGCAGCCTCGGAGCCCGATGAATTTTCCATCTGCTGCTGCGCCTGCGCGCAGCCACAAAATGCTGTCAGCATTACAAACCATAACCTGAAGCAGCCATTAAAAGAATGGTGCATGTCATAAGTTTTCTCACAGTATCCAGAAACTTACCCATATCCCGGATTGACCTTTCAACAATCCGTGGCCGGAATAATTTACTTTACTGATGGACTGTTCTGCAGTCATATATCCTACCAAAAAAGGACCTGGGAAGTTTCAGGGTGTAACCAAGGTTGCCTGTAATCAAAATAGCAATCGGCTTATTTTGCTTCTTCCACGCCGATTACCGCTGTTCCCGGGACTTTTTTTTGATACGCTGGTAGCGGCTTTTTACCAGGTCGGCCAGCCTGCCCGTCATGTCCTTTATATTTTTCAGCTGAAACGAGAGCACGATCGCTGCAATGCCCGCAAACACAAATGCCAGTCCTGTCCAGACGACCAGTGAAAGGCCTGCGAAGAGCGGGTTCCATAGCAGGATAAAGGAAAAAATAATGCCTAAGACGGCAGGTACCACCGTATTTCCCCACCTGGCGATACTTAGACTCTTTAATTCATAAGCCCAGCCCAGTGCATTTACGGAATGAAACAGCACAAAAAATCCCACGATAAAAGGCAATGTAACGACCGATATTTCGGGGCGCAATAGCAGCAGCAAACCCAGCAGCGCATACAGAATGCCCCCAACCAGGTGCCAGCCCCAGCTGCTGAGTTCCTCCCTGTTTGAAATCGAAAATATGATCTGCATGATGCCGGTAACCAGGAAAGAAAGGCTAAAAATGATCGTCAGCGTCAAATAGGACGCCGCCGGAGTGGAAAATACATCGATGCCCAGTAATATTAGCAGAATGCCAATAATGAGTGGTAGGTACCAATGTCTAACGTTACCAACCGCAGTGCTCAACAATGCGTTCATGGTTTTAAGAATTAAAGGTTAATAAATCTATTAAGGGCTAAGATTAATGCGCCGGTACCGCAAGCACGGGTGGGGAATTAGGGAAAATATTCAACCCTCCCGGGGATGTTTGTCGTTAATACACAAACACATAGATGTGATAAGGGTTTTACGACCTGCTTTAAAAAAATGTAACATCTGCTTGCGGTTCACGTCTAAAAAATTTAAATGCCAGAAATTAAGAGCGATGAAAAAACCCGTTAATAGGGGCGAACGCTGGTTATGGGGATTCACCATTTTTCTGGTGGCGACCGGAATTCTGATCGTTGTACGCAGGATACTATTTTTAATCGATCTGGGATCGCCCGGTAAATACAGTCCCGGCCGGTCCCCTATTCCGGATGTTGGTTTTGCCTCTCATCCATTTTTAACCCTGATTCATATTGTTACAGGCCTGGTATTTATGCTCCTGGCTCCGCTGCAGTTTATAAAAAGGCTGCGAGACGGATATCCAAAAGTGCATCGGTTTACAGGCTATATTGTTCTGGCCTCTGGTTTGGTCATTGGATCGACCGCACTAACAATGGGCATTATTATGGCAATCGGCGGCACCGTGGAGACACTGGCAGTTACGACCTACGGAACGTTGTTTTTATTCTCCCTGGCAAAAGCTTACCTGTACATTATGAAAAGAGAAACCGCTCTGCACCGCGAATGGATGATCAGAGCATTGGCCATAGGCCTTGCTGTCTCTACCACGCGGCCTATTGTGGGAATATTTTTTGGTACCAGCCGCTTTACCGGTCTTACTGTACACCAATATTTTGGCGTTGCTTTCTGGATCGCTTTTACATTGCATCTCCTGGTTGCCGAGCTATGGATCCGAAGCACCAGAGAGAAAATGGCAATACCTGCAACACGCCCATCCGCCTCCTGACGAAACATTTTATTAATTTTCCATTATCCTTTGCAGGGAGGGATTCAGCCTCTGGAAAGGGCGCTTAAGTATATAATCCCCCGTTAATTGACAATACTTCGCCTGTAATGTATCCGGCCTCAGCGGATGCTAAAAAACCAACCGCGTGGGCAACTTCTTCGGGTGAACCAAACCGTTTGACCGGGATTATCGATTTTAATTCCTTTTCATCCAGGCCGCTGGTCATATCCGTGGTAATAAATCCGGGCGCAACCGCATTTACCGTAACCCCCATACGGGCAACTTCCTGAGCCAGGGCCTTAGTGGCCCCTATGACACCGGCTTTGGCGGCCGAATAATTGACCTGCCCCGGAAGACCCTTTATTCCTGATAAAGAAACTACATTAACGATACGGCCGTATTTTTTCATCAGCATACCGCTTAATACTGCACGGGTAACATAAAAAAAACCATCCAGGCTGGTTTTTAATACGCTATCCCACTGTTCGTCCTTCATCCACATCATCAGTTCGTCATCCTTTATTCCTGCATTATTGACCAGCACTTCAATGTATTTATCGGCGTTCGTTTCTATCCAAGTACTGAGTGCCTGACTGATCTGGTCTTTACTGGCAACGTCAAATTTTAGTAATTCGCCATTGCCCCCGCTTTGCCTTATCTGAGCAAGTGTTTTTTGGGCTTCCTCCTCACCCGATTTATAATTAACCAGCACGTAGTAACCCATACCCGCAATCTTATAGCAAATTGCTCTTCCAATACCCCTGGACCCACCGGTTACTAATGCGCATTTCATATGGTTTGTTGTTTTAGAATTGATGATCGAATTAAAATTTAAAAATGTCCTGTTGAAACCCGCCGCAGGCGCTCCAAAATTTATCAGCTAAATATCTGCAAATATTGTAGCCTAAAGAAAATATAATATAGAATTGTAATGGTCCCCAAAAATAGAATGCGCTGGGTTTAATCGGTTATGACGAAAAATTAGTCATCATGCATACCCTGGGCATCGCTTTCTAATGATGCTTTTTACTCATTTCAGCATGGCAATCCCTTGAAGAAATATCTTGGCAGAACATTGGCCATTGCCCGATGGTTATTTCTTGATTATGATTAAACATGGTCTATATTTTTCGGGCACCAGCAACATCGTACTGCCGGTCAAAAACAAAACTTATTTTCCCCCTGAATACCAGGACAAAAGCCGGTTAGCCTATTATGCATCTTTATTTAATTCGGTCGAGATAAATGGCACCTTTTATAAAATGCCGCTTGCAAAAACGATCGCAAAATGGAATAATCAGGTGCCGGAGAATTTCCGATTCAGTTTCAAACTTTTTCAAGAGGTTACCCATACCGGAAAAAAGATTTTTGATCTGCAGCATATTCCAATATTTATTGACCGTATTAATGCGACAGGTAAGAAAGGCTGTATACTGGTTCAGCTTCCCCCCAAATTTGGTATTGATTTGGTTCAACTCGGCTATTTACTTACTACGCTTTCCCCCGGTTATTGGCCGGTGGCGGTTGAGTTCCGGAACTCAAGCTGGTATACCGATGAGGTCTTTCAACTACTCAGGGACCATCACGCAGGGTTGGTATTACACGATATGGCCACTTCGGCAACGCCGCTTGAGCTAACATCAGCAGCATTTGTTTACCTGCGCTTTCATGGCCCGGATGGTAACTACGGGGGTAGCTATCCTGACGACTTCCTTGCTGAATATGCCAGCTACATTACCGAATGGATGGAAGAGGGAAAAACAGTTTATGTTTATTTTAACAATACGATGGGAAATGCCGTACAAAACCTCGTGACTTTAAATAAATTTGTCTGTCATGGCTGAAACCCTTGTGCTTCCACTCTATTATCTGGGCAACACGCTGGAACTTGAAGTGCGCGCTTACCGCTATGGTCACACGCACCGCGTCGAGGTCGGCATTGGCGGACAGCCTGTTCTTTTTGAGCCAGATGAGGAAGGGAATTACCGGGCATTAGCTTTAGCTACTAAAGATGCCGATCTGGGTTTGGTTTGCGCCGTTGCCCATGCACTCGATGATCTATCCGATTAAAGTACAGCAGAAACTCGTTCCGAATACGATAACGCATCCAAATCAATCCTTCACAAACTGATTAAGCCGTGCCTGATACGATTGCAGATAATTCCTTTGCGTCGTCTGGTCAAGGAAAGAAGCAAAAGTGAGTTTTTCAACCGATGCTGATCCCGAAAGCATGGATTGAGTTATACCATTGAATAATTTATCGCTGATACCTGACTGCTGAGCCAATACGGAGAACTGGCGGCTTATTTTACCTTGCGCAAGCTTTTTGGGCAGCAGGCCATCATCGAGTGCAAAATCATTGTCTTTGATGTGTATACGGCTGTTGAGTAGATCATAAGCCGGGCTCAGCCGATAATCCCCCATTGGGGTTTCCAGCAACGAAAAGTTCTTGAAGTGCGCGTCCCCATTGGAAAACAAATAATTGAACATAAGCAATTTCAACAATTTTGGAGCTTCCAGCTTATAAGCCGGTACGTATTTCTCCACTACCTTAAACAGCTCTAAATAATTTCCCAGATATTTAAAATGTTCACCATGGGTCTGAGCGGTTCTCCCTGCAAGCGAAGCAAAGTCGTCCTGGGCCAGTTTCTCACCATTTTCCAATGTGTCGAACCGTTTGGTAATATAAGCAGGCTGACCACTACTGAAAAATATTAAGGCATTTTCGGCAGTTTCAATTCCGTAAACCTGCCGTGCGATCTGCATCGTCAGATGTTCATTGGCCGGTAACTGATCTGACCTTCTTCCCACCGGAGGGACAGGCTTCAAAATATAGGCTCCGCGTTCACCCTCTGCGGTGAGCCTTAGCTTGTTTTTTTCTAAAAGCACGGAGAATTTTTCCTGTACGCCGGAAATAGACATCCGTTTCCTGTTTTCCTCAAATAATTCATCCGTCTCGGGACTAGAGGCCGGCGAAACATAAGGCAAAATATGGCTGACCTTTTTCCCCTGAAAAACCCTGTTGAGACAAGTCCGGCTATAGGTGTCATAACCTGATGCTAATGTGCCCGGACAATATTTTATCTCTGGTATACTCACGGAGTTTCTGCTTTAAGAATGGTCACTGCACCAATCGTATCGTATTTTGCTATCGTTAATAAGAGTCCGAAATAGTCCGTCTGGTCAATCCTGTTCATGTTGCAGACCACCCGTTTATTCGAACCTTCCGGAAGCATGTTATAAAAAAAGGGAAAAAGAAATTCTGATTCATAAATCCTCTGCGTTTTGGGCAAAGTAAGGCCGATCGCTGGCTTACTCCCGTCATCAACCCAGGAAGGATGATACTGAAAGGTGAACGATCCATCATCGCGTTGCGTTAATACGCCTGCCTGGTCACCTTTAAATAGCACTTTGGCTTGTCTCATGGATTAACTATTTGTTTTTTTACATTCATCCCCACCTCGAGGCCCAGGACGTCGCCAAGCTTTTGCAAGGTCAATAACGTAGGATTTCCTTTGCCGCTTTCAAATTGCTTGAGCGTCCTAAGGCCAACCCCGGACAACTCCGCCAGTGTTTCCTGCGTTACCCGGAGGGATTCCCTTCGTTGCTTTATCGTATTTATGATTTCCTTAAAGTGCATTTTAATGCTCTATTTGATACAAAAATACAATTTTTATTTAAAAATACATCAAAAGGTGCACTTTAATACACTTATGGATGTATTTTAATTGTTTGTCGAAGAATCCCTGCAAAAAGTGCACTATATTGCTCTTTTGAATGAACTTCCTGATATGCGCCATTACTAATTTTTACTTTTTCGCACATTCCGGGCTTTGCTTTTCTCGTTTGACTCCGAGTGGAATCCAATCCCTTTCGTCCAGATATGTATTTAATTTCCTATCTTAAAGTCCTGATTATAAATAGCGATGGAATCGAAAAAATCCAGCGAAGGACTAAAGCGTGTTATCGGCGTTCCAAGCCTTGCGGCTACCGTAATTAATAATACCATTGGCGCGGGAATTTACGTACTGCCTGCCATTGTTGCTATTCAATTAGGTACAGCCAGCGTATTGAGTTACCTGTTTTGCGGGGCGATGCTTGTCGCAATCATGCTTTGCTACATGGAAATTGGAAGCAAGATCAGCGCCAGCGGCGGATCCTATATTTATGTGGAAAAAGCTTTTGGGCCGTTTACCGGCTTTATTGTCAACTGGTTATTTTTTTTTGGATGGGGCGTATTAGGCAGTGCAGCGCTCATGAATGTCCTTGCTGATTCGCTGGCTGTATTATTTCCTGCTTTCTCCGGTCCACTTTTGCGGGCCTTGCTTTATTTTCTTTTACTGGGCACCATGGTACTGATAAATATGCGTGGCGCAAAGCAGAGTATTCGTCTTTTGGAATATATTACCATAATAAAGCTGCTTCCACTTTTTTGTATCATCATTTTTGGGATCAGTTTTGTTAAAATGGATAATTTACACTGGACACATTGGCCACCACTGACAACATTCGGCGAAACTTCACTCATTTTATTTTTCGCATTTGCCGGGTTTGAAACATCCCTCGGCGTTAGTGGAGAAATAAAGAATCCTGGGCGCACCATACCAATGGGGATCATACTGGGGGCTGTAAGTGCATTTATTTTATATGTACTTATTCAGACTATAACGCAAGGCGTACTAGGGATACAAATAGGCACATTTAAAGATGCGCCGCTGGCTGCCGTTGCCCGGAATATCGTTGGACCAGCGGGTGCAACTATCCTGATCATAGCGGCCATTGTGTCCTGCCTGGGTAATGTAGGCGGCGATGTGCTGGCCACACCCCGGCTCCTGTTTGCCGGCGCAAAAAACAACTTATTCCCGCCCTTTCTTGCAAAGGTTCATCCCCGGTTTGCCACGCCGTATCTGGCCGTGATTACCTATGCCGCGATGATATTCCTTTTCTCTGTTTCAGGTGGATTCAAACAACTAGCCATCCTGGCCAGTTGTGCCTTGCTGCTCGTTTACCTGTCCGTAATCTTATCGACCCTGAAATTAAGAACAAAAAAGAATGTGGGAACCGAAAAGGCGTTTAAAGCTCCCGGTGGTTTGCTAATTCCTTTTATTGCCATATCGGCCATTGTCTGGCTGCTCGCCCACCTGAGTTTAAAAGAAATATTATCGACGATTATTTTTATCGCAGCAATAGGAATCGTCTATTTTTTAATGAAGCTGTTCCAAAAGAAAAAAGTGACAGCGGACGTGGCAGATATACCTTAAAAACAAACATTTCGCCATTGGCAGCACATTTTCCTTATGGCAAAAAATAAAATCCTTGGAATGAACGCCGGCGAAGATTTTCCTCACGGCTGAACAAAACCGTACCTCCTGTGTCCGCAATCGTTACATTAATGAACACACCTGAAATGCAATTTACGTTATATTAGCAAAATGTCCGTTTGGAACAGGGATTGAAGTAAGAAAGGACTTGAATACATATATCTTCCATATCACCCCCTATGACCTGGCCTTGCTGGGAGCAATATTTATTGGGTTCTCCCTTACTTTGCAATTGGGACTGGCAAGCAGGATCAACCGGGCTGCGAACCGCTTTTTGAGTTTGGCCCTGGCTACCGCGATTTTGTGGCTGCTCTGGCTACTGGGCAGGGACATGGGCCTGGAAGCTTATTTTTCTAATTGGAGCTGGCTGCCGCTGCAATTTTCGCTGGCATTTGGCCCGCTGATCTATTTTTATGTGCTCAAAATAACCCGGCCTGAATATCAATTTCGGCTTGAAGGATCTGCTGCATTTCAGCCCGCTGGCTGCTTGAACAGGGCATTCTGGCTTGGGAGGTAAAGGAAAGTATAAACACGGGCGCAGCCACTTATAATACGCATGATCTTTTATCAGCTTAACCCTGTATTACAATTGCTGGCGTTTATTTCGGTCAGTATCTACCTGTTTGCATCCCATAGGCTGATAGACCGTTTTTACCGAGGCCTGAAATTTAACGGAGGTGACCGGTACCGGTACGAGTTGCGATGGCTGCATCATTTACTGACAGGTTTCGGCTTGTTATGGCTATTGTGGATACCCGTTTACAGCTGTAGATTATTTTTATTACCATAACCAGTTAGGCACCCATGCTTATTATCCCTTGTATCTTCTTTTAGCGGTAATGATTATCTGGATGGCGGCCGTGGCGCTTTTAAGGCCGGAAATTAGCGCTGACGCCAGATGCGCCTTCGCTTTTAAAACCATCACCACCGGCGGAATTGAAAGCAAAAGGCATTTGGCTAAAAAAGTCGTTAAAGACGAACGCTATTACCAGGACCCGGAACTAAGTCTAAGCTCACTTGCTGAAAAGCTTGACCTGACTACCCATGAATTATCCCGGATCATCAATACAGTGCTCAAAAAAAGCTTCAATGATTTTATTAATGAATACCGCGTGGCGGATGTGATCCGGAAAATGCAGGACCCTGCTTATGACCATATCACCCTGCTGGGTATTGCATTTGAATCGGGATTCAATTCCCAAAGCACCTTTAACCGCATTTTCAAGCAAATGACCGGGAAAAGCCCGCTGGAATATAAAAATGACCTGAAAAAAGAGCACCCATCTTATAATTTGGGAAGTCATTCCCGGTTTGCGACGGTAATTTCGCATCATGAAACCACTCCCAGGTGGTCTCAGGACAAATTAAACCGCAATTATATGTTTAAAAATTATTTCAAAATAGCACGGCGCAACCTGGTACGTAATAAAAGCTATGCCGCTATTAATATTACCGGCCTGGCTGTTGGTATTGCCGTTTGTATGGTGATCTTTATCATTATACAATATCAAACAAGCTTCGATAATTTTCACGCAAAGAAAGATCGCATCTATCGTGTGTTGACCGAATATCATCACGCAGAATCAGGCAAATATTTCTTATGGGAAAGACATTCCTTTTCCAATGCCCGTAGGATTGAAAACTGCTTTCCCTCAAATAGAACAAGTGGCTCCGATTTTTGCAAGCCATGATGATCAGTTGCTGATAGCTGATAATAATGGAACGACGGTAAAAAGATTTTAAAGAGCAGCAGGGGTGTATTTTATACAGAGCCTTCATTCTTTAAAATGTTTGATTTTCCGCTGCTTGCAGGTTCGTACGCCTCATTAAAAGATCCCGAACAATGTATTGCTTACCAAAGAGATTGCAGAAAAATATTTCGGCGACTGGAAAACAGCAATAGGCAAAACCATTAAACTGCAAGTGGGCGGCTATATGTTCGAACACGGCACTGATGTATTGAAAGTTTCGGGCATTCTGGCCACCATACCGGCAAATACAGACTTTCAGCTAAAACTTGTTGTGGCTTATGGAACAGGTTTTACCGGAGATTATCTGGCAAAATCCACCGATTGGGATGGAAACGTACGCTGATTTTGGTTGCTATATTTTGTTGCCGCCGAATACTTCTGCTGACAATTTTAATCAGCAATTAAGAGCGTACTCCACGAAAGGTGGAATCTCCTGCCAATAAGGATAGTCATATTATACAACCATTAAGTGCGGTGCATTATGATACCCAGGTAGGTAATTACAGCAACAAAACCATCAGTCATCAGCTGCTCAATGTATTGTGGCTGATCGCAGCATTCATCCTGTTAATTGCCTGCGTAAACTTTATCAACCTCTCCACCGCGCAAGCTGTTAATCGCGCAAAGGAGGTTGGCGTAAGAAAAGTTTTGGGGAGTAATAAATCTCAATTGCAGATCCAATTCATCGTTGAAACATTTTTGATAGTTATAAGCGCTGTAGTGCTTGCAGCAGTTATTACCATGCTTGCATTGCCTTCTGTAAATCAGCTTTTAGAACTTTCGCTTTCATTCAACATATTGAGCAATCCTGCAATTATTTTATTTCTTTTGACGGTAACCATTGTTGTAACCGCACTCGCCGGCTTTTATCCTTCCATTGTTTTATCACGTTTCAATCCTGTTAATGCTTTAAAGAGTAAACTCACATCAAATACTGCAAAGGGAATTTCATTAAGAAGAGGATTGGTGGTGTTTCAATTCATCATTGCACAGGCACTCATCATCGGAACACTCATCATTGTAAAGCAAATGGATTATTTTATGAATCAACCGCTGGGCTTTGATAAAGATGCCATTGTAAATGTTCCTTTCCGTGTAGATAGTGTTCGCATCAGCAGGCTGGATTATTTAAAGAAACAGTTATTGTCAGTAAACGGCGTGCAGGCGGTAAGCTTCAGTTCCAACACCCCGGTTGAAGATGGCTAATGATATGTGGAGCACATTCAAATTTAACCATGCAGTAAAAGAAACAGATTTTCAGGCTATTACCAAATTCGCCGACAACGAATATGTGCCGACTTATAAATTACCGCTGATAGCCGGAAGAAATTTGCAGCCGTCCGATTATGACAAGAGAATTTTTAGTGAATGAATCGCTGGTGAAAAGTTTGGGAATTAAAAAACCTGAAGATATATTGAACAAAGAAATAAGTATATGGGACGATCAGATAAAATGTCCTGTTGTTGGTGTATTGAAAGATTTTAATGACCGATCTTTTCGCCATGATCTTGCACCATTGCTTATTACCACAGACGTCACCATGTACAACCAGGCCGCGATAAAACTTGCAACGACAAACATTTCTTCCACACATGGAATCTGTTAAAAAAATATTTGAGCAAACATTTCCGGATTTTGTTTATGAATACAAGTTTCTGGATGAAAAAATTGAAAGTTTTTACAAACAGGAAAATCAGTTAGCGCAGTTGTATAAAATTTTTGCAGCCATTGCCATATTCCTTAGCTGCCTTGGCTTGTATGGTTTAGCCTCATTCATGGCAGTGCAGCGGATAAAAGAAGTTGGTATTCGTAAAGTGCTTGGTGCTACGTGCAGGCAATATCGTTTATTTGTTTTCAAAAGAATTTATCATACTCATTGCCATTGCCTTTGCCATTGCCACACCCATTGCATGGTATTACATGCACCAATGGCTGCAGGATTATGTTTATCGCATCAACATCAGTTGGTGGTTATTTGCTGCAGGCGGACTTGCTGCAATAATTATTGCACTGGCAACGATAAGTTTCCAGGCAATAAAAGCAGCAATGGCAAACCCGGTGAAGAGTCTTAGGAATGAATAAGTTATCCCGGAACAAAAATCTGCAAACCCCGGCTAGCGGTCCATTGCCAATTGTTTTTGCCTTTTTGATTTAATATGAGCAAAATCTTCCTGTTTGGTAAAATACTCCAGCACTAAAATCAATGATGTTGAACTGACAAAATTTACCTTTTGCATTATTGGCAATAAACTCCAATCACTTATGCCCCATAGATACACACTGTAATAAAAAACCAAAAGACATATTACACAAACGATTTTCAATAAATGGAGACTTGTCTTAAAGATAAAAACCGTGATAATAATTAAACATGTCCAAAAAAGCGTGGTTGATAAGATCAGCATGATGTCATGCATAGGCGTTACGGTTAAAAACGTAAAAACAACATTGGCCATCCCTCCATATTTCAGGATATATGCAGCATTTTTATCAGGTATTTTTTTGGACATATTCATGAAAAATAGGGCGTAGGTAAATGGAAGGAAAATCATTCCCAGGTATGCCCAAGCTCTGGACGGGTTCTCCTGGCCATTTATGGCGTATCTTCCAAACAGGTTGCTCATGAAATTCCCAGTCCAGTCATAGCCGGTGGAATATTTATCGAACATCGTGCCGCCGGGGTAAACTAAAATTGCAATCAGGATTAAGATCAGGGAAATTACTATTCCTATTAAAACTGAATATTTTTTTATCATTTGTTTAGTGTGTAGGTTGAAATTACTATGAGACTACTTCGGTTATATATTGTTACTAGTTAACGTTTTAGTTCCTGTGCGCCGTGATAGGAAAGCTTTCAAAGACCAACCGGATAGTCTGGCAGATGCAGGCTTTGCTGCCTGGCTCGCTGGCCACTAAGCCTGGTTGATATGGCTAAGCACAAGTATAACAAAACGACCAAAGGAATTCTTATGCGCTCAGGCAGAACTATGCTGATGATTATCACAAAAAAACTTTTTCACAAAAACCCGATCGTTTTGCATGGCTGAATCGTCAAAAGCTAAAACCAAGCAAAATGGAAAATCTAAAAGACAAGGTTGCCGTGGTATTTGCGGCATCGGGACAGATCGCAGGAGCAGTTGCCCGTTCATTCGCCCGGCATGGTGCAAAGGTATATGTTACCGCCCTGAACCTGGATGCTGTAAAAGCTTTAGCCGAGGAGATCGAAGCTGATGGCGGACTCGCCCGGGCTGGTAAAGTAGACGCATTGAATGAGACCGAGATCGACAGCTATTTACAAATGGTCGTAAAGGAAAACGGCAAATTGGATATGGTATTCAATGGTATCGGGACCTATTACAGGAATGCAGGTAGTGGCACCCCCACGACCATTGCTACGTTCGAACAGTTCCTGAATCCTTTACAAAGGATTTGCGGTTCGCAGTTCCTTACTTCCAGGGTCGCCGCCAGACATATGATCGAATCCCGCTCCCAGGGTACGATCTTACTACTGACGGCATCTATGTCGAGGACTAAAACTCCCAATATGGCTGGATTCGCCTCGGCCTGCGCGGCCATAGAAGGATTGACCAGGGTTATGGCTGCCGAATTTGGCCAGCATGGAATCAAGGCGATCTGCATGTGTTCTGCCGCCTTAATGGAGACCAGAAAGATCTCGGGAATGATCAGTGATTTTGCCAGGCTTTCAGGTATTTCCCAGGAGGAAATGGCTTTGAATTATAAAAGATTTGATATTCTGAAATCAGGACCGACATTGCATCAACTGGGCGAAACGGCTGCCTTCCTGGTTTCTGAAAACGGGGTAGCTTTCAATAGTCATATTGTAGACCTTGATTGCGGTAAACTAAACCTATTATAATATATTTAATGGGTTGCAGCCTTTGCTCAGGTCTGCTTCCCCTTTATTGCTAAACATAAATTCGATAAAATGGAAAGAGAAGAAATTCTTAATAATGCACTAGCCGGCGATATAAAATCATTTCAAATGCTTTTTGCCGAATTTCAAAGCCAGCTGAAATCTTATCTCTATCGTCTGCTCACCGATCGCAATGACGTGGATGATCTGTCGCACGATACTTTCATCAGGGCATTTGACAAGA
>CAVWSO010000005.1:0-11836 GCA_963757615.1 uncultured Sphingobacteriaceae bacterium | reverse complement strand
ACAATTGAACTTAGCCAAAGTCTATTGGCAACTGGTCGTCCGGCTGTCCAGGCAGTTTTCAGGATGCTTCATCCATTGTTTGTACTGGTTAAAGTCCTGCGTACAATTTTCTTTACCAGTTTTATCCTTGCAACAATATATATAGCACAGCTCCACCAGGGTTTCCGAAACCTCATTATTATAGCCGATATTGTTTTTGGTAACCTTGATCGATCCTAGATCTTCCCGTCGTCAAAGGAAAAGGAAGCCACCGTTTTGATGGTCATCGAAGGTGTGTCCCTGGACACAACATTGGAGGTGCTGGTATAGCTGAACTTTTTCAACTCATCGGGTGTGATGACCGTCTTTAATTTATTTTTTACTTCCTCTGGCACGCGGCTGTCAGACAGGCTGGTGATTCGGTTCGACTTGGTTGGCCGAACGCCATAACGGCAAACAAGCATAAAAAAAGGTAATTATTGCTTTCATGATGTTGAAGATTTAAAGAATTTAGGGAAAAGCGAAGCGAGTTTTTCAAAGAAATTTTTGGAATAGATTCCGAAAAACAAAGCCAAAAACATAAGGGTGATCGGGCGCAGCGTATCCGATTTAGATACCAATATAGTCGGCAGAACATAAGAGATACCCAATACACAAAGGCCGGTAAAAAGCCCCAACACCGGCTCACTGATATACTTAACCTCGCCCGGCTTGGTATATTGGTCGCCAACGATGCGCAGCAGGATGCTGATCAGCGAACCGATCATTCCAAAACACATCGCGGTTAAGATCAGTCCAAAAAAACTGGGAATAATTTTGACTAGCGGAAAGATATTCTCATAGCCTTTGATGGCCATGTAATACTGATAATCATATTGGTTTTTAAATGGGGGCCGGTCATCAACCGACCGGTTAATTGAATCCTTTTGCAGCAGCTCCTTTTTTGCGTCAAGCTTATCAATCTGCTCTTTACATAAAGTTTACAAAGCCCGCTCAACCCAAGGTAAAGACTGCCCAGCAGAAAAATAACGAACACAACTATTCCGGTTTTTGAAATTATCATATCGGTATAACGTTTAAGTTAACGAACATCTATGATCTCTATATCAATGCATTAAAATTAATTATATTGCTGCGGCTGTAAAAGGGTTTTTTTACGGTTTTTTTTTGATGGGATTTCCGATTAGCTTAAATTGACTCACAAAAAATTATCCCAAAATCTATATATATTTGTAAGAACGATCAAAATATTTTTATATATTTCGGGTCGGTAAACCAAAGCGTAGTCACAATCTAATAAACCATGGGATTAAAAAACTTCTTAAAGGAACAAGGATTCATTACCGATGACCAGGATGGAGAGGCAAAGGGCAATGGAGATAGCTCCGGTTCTGGTCAGCAACCAAATTCCAAGATCACACCAACAATCTTTCCTGTTAGTGCGGCCCCACAAGCAAACTCACCTGATCCGTCATTTGTTTCTCCCTTACAGCAAAGTAATCCTGAAAAAGATCAGCTTGATCCTACATTCGTTAAGTTTTTTGAAGATGAACTGGTTAAAGCAAATCTTCCCGGCCCTGATTATTTTGAATTCCGCCAGTCTTTGATAAAAACGCAGCAAAAAATGGCAGCTTCCGGAGTTGCAGCACCCGACGTTGTGTTGCAGGCTGTGCTCATGAGTTTTGAGGCGCAGGACGTTTCAACTGCAAAGCTTAAAGATGCTGCCCTGCATTATAAAGATGTGCTGAAGCAAAAAAATGATGATTTTTTGAAAGGAGCAGCTTCAGAAAAAAATAATCAGTTACAAAAGCGACAAAATGTACTCCAATCACATAATGATGCTATTAAGAAAATGCAGCAGCAGTTGGAGCAGCTTGAATTGCAGAAACAGCAGATTACCGATGCTATGGCCAAAGAAAAGAACCAAATGGACGTAGACAAAAGCCTGGGCCAGGAAGGCATTGACAAAATAGAAAAAGCCGAGCGAATGATTACGCTCGCCTACAACCATATACAATCAAGTATCGACGCCGACATAAAAAGGCTTTAGATAATTATTTAAATAACCAATAAAACCATAAATAAAATGAATGAGGCCATAACTAATTCATCAGTTTACACATTGGAAACGGCTGATGAAAAGAAGATGCGGATGGGAATAACCGCTGCTTTGATAGCAGTTTTCCTGCTGATCGGTTATTTTTTGCTGCCGCTGATAACCCAAACCATACGTAATTGGATTGATTTTGGGATACAAATGGGCAAGTTGCTAATAATGATAGGCATCGTCGGCACCCTTATCCTGATGCGTAATGTTTTGATAGCGAGGTGGAAAAGCGCCATCAGGGCGATGACAAGATTTTTAATAAAAACTGACCTGCCTGGTTTGCTAGAAGTAGTAGTTGCCAATCGGAGAGAAGTATTGGCAAAATTCAATGTAAGTATTAAGAAGATGATGGAAGCCATTGCACTTCATACTACAAAAATGGAGGAGAGAAAGGCGTCAATGCAGAAGAACCTGGAATATGCAGCGCAATTTGATAAGCAGGCAAACGACCCCAAAAAGGATCAGCACACCCGTGATAAAGCCAGGGATCAGATTGCACATTTCGGACGCGAAGCCGCGGAGGACGAAAAACTGTTAAGAACCATGCAGGAGGATAAGCAAAAGATGTTAAAGAGCTATAATTTTTTCGATCGCCTGTACAGTAATCTTGAAAGCAGCACCGAATCTGTTGCGAATACAATTAGCCGCTTACGTGATCAGCTTCAAACATCAAATACCTGGAGGCAGGCTGCGCAAAGCGCCTCTTCATTATTGGGGGTTTCGGAATTTGAAACAATTACATTGGAAGAAACCCGCAACCGTATCGCCGAGAATGAGTCGGAAGTAATGTCAATGATCCATGACCATGAGACACTGCTTATGAAAATGGAAGCGGAAAATGGCATTATGGATGATGCCGGGCAACAGTTATTGGAACAATACAGCAGCAAGGTCGATGTATTTGCTTTTATGAAAAATGACGATGAAACGCCAAACAGCAGTGGTAACGCTGCGACGGACACATCATGGCTCACAGCAAATAAGGATCTGCTTAAATAACCTATAAATTTAAATTTAAACCTAATGGAACTTACAGAAAAAGGACAAAAAACAGTATCAGCGGTTCGTAATGTAGTCATTCTTGTTGTTTTACTTGCCGTTGGATACTTTGCTTACACACGATGGATAGCAAAGGATGGCAAAATAGCTGTTGATAGTAAACCCGATTTAGTGGTGGCATATAACACCTTTACTGGGGTTGAAGGGCTGGTTCTGATGAACGGAGGTATGACTCCAAATGAAAATAGCCCCCTTTACAAAACCTACGGGATCAAATTGCTCATAAAACAAATGGATGCAGTTAAAGATACCCGTTCCGGACTTCATTCCGGCGACCTTGATCTTGTTTATTGCACTACCGATGCCTTATCTGTTGAAATGGGGTCGGGAAGTGAGCTGCTGGCTGATAACGTTGTCCAGATTATGCAGGTAAATCAATCAAACGGCGCAGATGCCATTGTTGTACGTAAAGGGATTGACGACGTGGCCGGTCTGAAACATAAAAAGGTAGCTTATGCTGTTGGCACTGCCTCACACACGCTGTTGTTGAATGTTCTTGAATCCTCGGGGCTAAAAATGTCTGACATTGATGGGTATCAGGTAGCCGATGGCGTTGAAGCAGCCAATACTTTCAAAAACAATCAATGCGACGCTGCAGTGGTTTGGGCACCAGATGACGAAGACTGCGTAGCATCACAGGCAGGCGCAAAGGTACTTGTTAGCAGCGCCGTAGCCAGCCAAATTATTGCCGACGGCTTATTAGTTAAGCAATCGGTTTTGAAGACCAAGCATGACCTGATTGTAAAACTCGTAAAAGCATGGCTTGAAGGCAATGCCCGCGTAAACAAAGATCCGGATGCAAAGAAAGAAGCAAATTCACTTTTCGCCAAAGGGTTTAAGTTCCCTGAAGACATAGCAGCAAAATCTTCCAATAAGGTGTATTTTTCTACTTTGGGAGACAATGTGAATTTCTTTGGCCTGAACAGCACCTACACAGGAATGACAGGCGACAGGATGTATGGCAGGATGGCTATTAAATATACAGAAATAGGCCTCGCAAAATCACCTGCTCCATGGAGGAATGTTTCTGATCCTTCGGTAATACAAGAGCTTATGAATAATAAGGATTTTGTATCACAGGCCAACCAGGCAGCAAATGTTGTTCAGGCATTTAAGCCCGCAACCGAGGAAATAAAAAAACAAGTCTCGCAAAGCAGCAAGGTGATTAGCCTCGAGTTTGCTACCAATTCTGCAGCGTTGAATGAGGATGCGAAGGCCTTAATTGACAGGGATATCAAAGAACTCGCCCAGGGCTTCGCAGGTGCCTATATCCGGGTTGAGGGAAACACCGATAACGTGGGAAGCGCTAATATTAATAGTAAACTTTCGTTTGCCCGGGCTACCGCGGTAGTAAACTATCTTGTTAATGAATACCAGTTTGATCAGAATAAATTTATTGTTGTTGGTAATGGTTCAAAACAACCCGTTCCGGGGTGCGAAGAAAACCAGGACGAGAATTGCCGCAGTAAAAACAGACGGACGGAATTCCAATTTATCTGGGACAAAACAGAAAAATAATCAGTTCTTGAAAGGGGTTAACAACCCCTTTTTTTCGATTGAACAATTTGTTTTCAACAGCTGCAAAACTTCAATAAACGCAAACATACTGCTTGCTTTTTAGCGGGCAGCTGAAGAGATTTTATAATTAATAAAATTGTATGAAACTATTAAATAGCAATAAAACCCCCTTGATGCTCCAGCTAGCCGGCTGGATAGTTCTTTTTATATTATGGTACCTGGTAACAAACCTGCGTCTGATAAACAATCATATAATGCCCACACCACAAAAAACCTGGGTATCGTTTGTTGATATGCACACAAATGACAACCTGGTAAGTAACATACTTTTTTCATTGCGGATTAATGTTGTCGGATATATTAAATGTATTATAGCGGCTATCGTTGTTGGATTTGCTATTGGCCTTTCCCCACAGATCAGGAAAATGTTCAGTCAGCAGGTGAATGCGTTACGGTTTGTTCCCATCACCGCGCTTATGGGGATATTTATCGCTATCAGCGGCTTAACCATCGTAACTAAAATTAATTTCCTGGCATTTGGCATCTGGGTTTATCTTGTGCCTGTAGTAGTGCAGCGGATTGACGAGGTAGACAACACGCATCTTCAAATGATGAAGACCCTGGGAGCCACTTTCTGGCAAACCGTACGCTATGTAACCTGGAGATCTGTAATAGCACGCCTGTCAGACGATATCAGGATCCTGGTGGGTATCAGCTGGACTTACATCATTGTTGCCGAGCTGGCCGGCATACAGGGCGGATTAGGAAGCCTTATCTTCCTCGGCGAAAGACAAAGCAACGTCGGGAAAGTATATGCAGTGATTTTTATCATTGTCGCTATCGGAATTATACAGGATGCCGTGTTCAAATTAATTGACAAGTTATTATTTAAATTCAAATACGAATAAGATGGGAAAAGTTCAATCAATAGATGATACGCAAAAACCGGTTACTAGCAGTTCGTTGCCTCCTGTGCTCGAACTGCGGGGCATTCATCAGTTATATTTTGATGATAAAACCCAGCAAGACTTTGTTGTATTTGACAATTTTAACCTTACCGTAGAAGATTACCCCAACATAGGACAATTCGTCGTGATTATGGGTAAATCGGGATGCGGAAAATCTACACTGCTGCGGTATTGGACAGGTCTTCAAAAGCCTACTTCAGGCGAGGTGTTTGTTGGGGGGCTGCCATTGGCCAAAGGCCAAAGTATTCCGATGGTTTTTCAGCAGTATTCTTCGCTTGAGTGGTTCACCGTGGTAGAAAATGTGGCACTTCCCCTTACATTGCAGGGTGTTTCTAAAAAAGAAGCCCATGAAAAAGCAATGGCAATGATCAAGGTAGTAGGCCTTGATGGTCATGAAAATAAGTTTGCAAAGATTCCGCAGCTCTCCGGCGGACAACTGCAACGGGTTGCCATTGCCCGCAGCCTTGTTGCCAATCCTAATATGTTGGTGCTCGACGAACCATTTGGCGCGTTAGATGGTTTTACGCGTGCTAAAATGCAGTTCTTCCTTTTAGATCTTTTTCAGAAAAGCGAGTTCGCCAATTTAAATCCCACCGTCGTGCTGGTTACACATGATCCGCGGGAGGCGGTTTTACTGGGGCAGGATATCTATATTTTAGATTCCGATCCGGGACGCATTATAAAACATATTAAACCCGACCTGCCCGAAACGCGGGATAGATCTATTCGTAAAGAGCCTCGTTTTGTCGAGATCGTTTCTTATATCGAAGATGTGATGGAAGGCACAATCAAATAATTACGCCCAATTTTAACACTGGTACTCAGCTAATTATGCTTAAAAAGAATACTGACTTTAAATCCGTCCTGCATAAAAGTGAAGTGGTTGTAAGAGAAATGGGGTTGGTTATCCATTTTACACATAATCTTGACCCGTTTTTTAAAGGTGACCTTGATGGTAAACGCATATTTATAGGGAGTCACCTGGATGATGAGGATAAACTTTTCAACCTGCTGCACCTGGCCGGACACTGCATCCAGTGGAACGTAGACTCATTGCTTCGCGATTTAGGTTCAGAATTATACCTTAATCCAGATGACGAATTGCTAAAGAAATTACAGACATACGAATGGCAGGCAAACTGCTATGGCCTTGCCATATTGCGCAAAGCAGATATATTCAACCTTAACAGCTGGCTTACCAAAGAGTACATCAGGGACATGATTTACCTGACCCATTTTTATAAAACGGGTAAAAAATTAAGGCGCATGACCAAAGAAGCCAGAGATTTTCCGTTTAAAAGAGCATTACAAGAGACGCCGCTCCCAACTTTCACCCCAACAGCAGGCACCAGGACACGCAACGGTATTGTAATTTCTTTTGATTAACAATGGCGATTCAGTTTCCGCAGATCTATAATACTCGTGATTAATTAATAACGTAGTTTTACTGCACAAATACGGTCGTTTCACGGTATACTCGCCGCTCCCGCGAGTTTGCAACTCGTGGTTGAAGATTTCCATTCTGCCTAAGGTTACCGTTGCTCCCGCGAGTTTGTAACTCGTGTTGTAGATGCCACTCCGCAGCAAAAACTAATCTTAATAAATAAAGATTACATATATATGAAAGTTAAGCTGTTATGTGAATAGGGATTTTCCTAATTTTAGGTTCTAAAAACCTACCAATAAATAAATTATGGAACATGACTCTAAGAGCATACTGGCTCACGTTAACGATGAAAACAGCGCGGCCAAGTGCCCGTTTTTAAACGGATCACTAAAGCAAGCCGCGGGGGGCGGCACCAGGAATCGTGACTGGTGGCCAAATCAACTGAAACTGAATATCCTTCGTCAAAACTCTTCCCTGTCAAATCCGATGGATGAGGCATTTGACTATGCTAAGGAGTTTAAAAGCCTCGATTTTAATGCCGTAAAGCAGGATATTTTTGACCTGATGACTACGTCGCAGGAATGGTGGCCGGCCGATTATGGGCACTATGGGCCGCTCTTTATCAGGATGGCCTGGCATAGTGCAGGTACATACCGCGTGTCGCGATGGTCGTGGCGGCGGGGGATTCGGCACCCAGCGTTTTGCGCCACTTAACAGCTGGCCCGATAATGCCAACCTCGACAAGGCACGTTTACTGCTTTGGCCGATAAAAAAGAAATACGGCAGGAAACTTTCCTGGGCCGACCTGATGATACTCACCGGCAACTGCGCCCTGGAGTCGATGGGCTTTAAAACCTTTGGCTTTGGCGGCGGACGTGCTGATGTTTGGGAACCTGCGGAAGATGTTTACTGGGGCTCGGAAAAAGAGTGGCTTGGCGACAAACGGTATACCGGCAAGCGTGAGCTGGAGAACCCGCTTGGCGCTGTTCAGATGGGTTTGATCTATGTGAATCCCGAAGGGCCTAACGGAAATCCTGACCCGCTGGCTGCGGCTCATGATATTCGGGAAACTTTTGGCCGTATGGCGATGAATGACGAAGAAACCGTTGCGCTTATTGCCGGCGGGCATACCTTCGGCAAAACCCATGGCGCCGCCGATCCGGGGCAATACGTTGGCAGGGAACCCGCCGGAGCAGCCATTGAGGAACAGGGCCTCGGCTGGAAAAATACGTTCGGCACAGGCAACGCAGGCTACACCATTACCAGCGGCATTGAGGGCGCATGGACCACCACACCGACAAAATGGAGCAACAACTATTTTGAGAACCTTTTTGGATATGATTGGGAAGTGACAAAAGGCCCTGGCGGCGCCAATCAGTGGAGACCAAAGGGCGATGCAGGCGCAGGTACCGTACCCGATGCCCATGACCCGGCAAAACGCCACGCGCCATTTATGCTTACAACGGACATAGCCATGAAGGCAGACCCTGCTTACGAGAAAATCTCAAGGCATTTCTTTGAAAACCCGGATGCGTTTGCCGATGCCTTTGCCCGGGCCTGGTTTAAGCTTACACACCGTGATATGGGTCCGCGGGCGCGGTACCTGGGCCCGGAAGTACCGGCAGAAGAGCTGATATGGCAGGACCCTATTCCGGCTGTTACACATCAATTGATTGATGACAATGACATTGCGTCGCTAAAGGGTAAGATACTTGATTCGGGACTTTCTGTGTCCCAGTTGGTTTCCACTGCCTGGGCATCGGCATCAACGTTCCGCGGCTCTGATAAACGCGGCGGCGCCAATGGCGCACGTATTCGCCTGGCACCGCAAAAGGATTGGGAAGTAAACAATCCGGCACAGCTGGCTAAAGTATTACAAACGCTTGAGGGAATTCAATCAGCATTCAATAGCACATCCGGGGGCAAAAGGTTTCGCTTGCCGACCTGATCGTTTTAGGCGGTTGTGCCGGCATTGAAAAAGCGGCAAAGAATGCAGGTCATAATGTTACCGTACCTTTACACCGGGACGTGCCGATGCATCGCAGGAGCAAACTGATGTGGAATCATTCGGCGTACTTGAACCGGCTGCAGATGGTTTCCGCAACTATGTAAATGCTCTACATACCAGCTCGGCAGAAGAATTGCTGGTTGATAAAGCACAACTGCTAACACTTACCGCGCCCTGAGATGACTGTTTTGGTTGGCGGCATGCGTGTGCTGAATACCAACTTTGACCAATCTAAACATGGCGTATTCACCAAACGCCCGGAAGCGCTTACCAACGACTTTTTTGTAAACCTGCTTGATTTGAGTACCACCTGGAAGGCCACTTCTGATTCGCAAAAGGTGTTTGCCGGTTCGGACAGAATAAGTGGTGAAATTGAATGGACCGGCACCCGTGTTGATCTGATCTTCGGTTCAAACTCCGAACTTCGGGCTACTCGCCGAAGTTTATGCATGCGAGGATTCGGGAGAGAAGTTTGTCAAGGACTTTGTAGCGGCTTGGGACAAAGTGATGAACCTTGACCGGTTTGATTTGCATTAATTTTTGCTACTATACTATCATAAAAAAGGTGGTTCATAATGGTCCACCTTTTTTTTTATCCCTATCAAAACACCATGGCCCGCTTTTCTGTCGTGCCTTTGCCCGCTTTTGATTTTACTTTTTTTAAAGCACCCTTTCTTTCGGTTTCTGTTGGTTTCTCTTCGTATAGGCGTTAATGGGCAATGCGTTAAATAAACACCCAAAGGGGTTGAAATAATTTGCATAAAATAGTAGTACATGTAAATTTTGAATATACATTTCTTTCATACCACTAATTACTTATGCAATATGAAGACAAATACAATTAAAAAATCCAGAAATGTGATCCTGACCGGTGGCCTGATCCTCAGTTGCTTTACATTAATTGCAGCTACCTATTTCAGGCCGGCAAATGAGAGTGAGGTACCCTATCCCGAAGGCTACCGCAGCTGGGTACACGTAAAAACCGCGCTTATCCAAAAAGGAAGCCCTGCATTTAACCATTGGGGAGGCTTTCATCATATCTACGGTAACGCTAAAGCAATTGAGGGATATAAAGCAGGTAAATTTGAGGACGGTTCGGTTTTAGTTTTTGACGTCCTGGAAGCTACGTCCCGGGATAGCGTGGTCAGCCGAAGGAAAACGCAGGCTGATTGATGTGATGGTAAAAGATGCTCAAAAATTTAAAACAACCGGTGGTTGGGGTTATGAAGAATTTGCCGGTGACAGCAAGACTGAAAGACTCATTGGTGCCATGGCGGTTACCTCGTGTTATAATTGTCATGCACAGCAAAAAGGTTAATGATAATGTATTTTCCGTGTTGAGGAATTAAATTGCAAAGATTATGTAAACTTTAAATTCCCTGCTTGGGGAGAAGTTCGTGCACGACTTTGTGGCTGCATGGAATAAAGTAATGAATCTGGACCGGTTCGACCTGGTTTAATGGTAACGTACCGTAACTAAAATTAAAGAGGTGGTCGTTTCCGAACCACCTCTTTAATTTTTGCGTGAAAAGGCATAGATAGTAAAGTTTTTGTTTAACAGCCTTTATTGTTAAGGGTTATTTATTTGCTAACGGTATACGTATTTATCATTTGAATTTTACCGTCTGCGGTATGTTTTAATTCAGTAACCTTAACATTCCTTAAGTGTGTTTTACCGGATATTTCTGTATCGTGGTAAAAAATATACCATTTACCTTTAAACTCGATAATGGAATGGTGAGTGGTCCAGCCTTGTACGGGCTGCATAAAACGTCCGGTATAAGTGAACGGCCCCATTGGAGAAGTACCGATGGCGTAGCACAGGTAATGCGTATCACCGGTGGAATAGGTAAAATAATACTTTCCGTTGTATTTATGCATCCATGAACCCTCAAAAAAACGGCGATTATGATCTTTTCCGAGCAGCGGATGTCCGGCGCTATCAACAATTAAGGCATCCTTAACAGGGCCGTCAAATTCGGTCATGTTCTTTTTCAACTTTACTACCTTGCAGCTAATAGCAGGTGCATTATCTTGTTTCCAATCGGTTTTGGAGCCATTGGCATCGTATTTTCCGTTTTTCCAGCGCTGCAGCTGGCCGCCCCAAATACCTCCGAAATACATATAGCTGCTGCCGTCTGCATCAGTAAAAACGGCCGGGTCAATGCTGTAGCTGCCTTCCATTGGTTTTGGCAATGCCTTAAACGGTCCTGCCGGGTTTTTAGAAGTGGCAACGCCAATATGGAATGCGTCCTGCTTATCCTTCACGGGGAAATAGAGGTAATAAGTGCCATTCCGGTAAGCGGCGTCGGGCGCCCATAGCTGTCGCCCGGCCCATGGAATGTCTTTTATATCCAAAGCTACACCGTGATCGGTAACCGGTCCCCCAATTTTGTCTAATGAAAGAATATGATAATCGCGCATAGCGAAATGATCCCCATTGTCGTTCTCCGGTATACCGGCATCTATATCATGCGATGGATAGATATAGATCTTACCATTAAATACATGGGCCGATGGGTCGGCCGTATAAATGGAACTAATTAAAGGTTTTGAAAGATATTTAATCTTCGGCTTGGCCGATTGTGCGGCAACATGCCCAACATTCAGCAGCGTTACTGCGGCGAGCAAGGCTGGTTGTAAATAAGATTTCAGCATCATGGTTATAATAGTTATATAAAAGGTTTTTTAACAGCAAGGGCTTTTGTTGGCCTGAACAAGCCATACGCAGCAACATAGTAAAGCAAATATAAAAATTAGGCAATCGATTGCAAGAGTTATTTAATATTTAATTACTGCTGCAGCAATAG
>CAVWSO010000004.1:0-283609 GCA_963757615.1 uncultured Sphingobacteriaceae bacterium | reverse complement strand
TATCCACCTTCAACCAGGACTCCTCCCTGAAAACCTGGGTATTTAAAATAGCGACCAACCTGGCCTATGATCATTTAAGAAAATTAAAAAGATGGCCAGCTGATGCACAGGACCAGGGCGCAATTTTAGCAATCAGTACCGAGGAGATCCAGCAGTCGTTCAGGATCGTTCACCAGACCTCCCCTGCCGGGACCTATGAAATGAAAGAGCACATCGATTTTTGCTTTACCTGCATCTCTAAAACCTTACCCATAGAAAACCAGGTCGCACTGATCTTAAAAGATATTTATGATTTTCAAACCAAAGAAATTTGCCTCATCCTGGACAAATCGGAAGGTGTTGTAAAACACCTGCTGAACTTTTCCAGAGATACGATGACCAGCATTTTTGACAACCGCTGCGCCCTGGTAAACAAAAATGGCGTCTGTGACCAATGCAGTCAGCTGAATGGAATATTTAATCCCAAACAAGATCAGCAGGAAGAACGAATGAAACTGGAGCTGCTAAAGGAGTCAAAAAAGTTTAACCGGGCGGAACTTTTTACCCTAAGGACAAAATTGATAAAAGCTATTGACCCCCTGCATAGTTCAGGCGCAGACCTGCAGGATATTATTATGAGATGTACCAGGACGGCAATCGGGGATGTCGACGATTTTTTTACGGAACAGGGCAAATAAGATTAAAATAGGCCCTAATTCGCCCTCGACAATTTGCTATTTCTATAAAGCAATGTCCATGCCCAGCCTGCGAGCGTTGCGGCATAAAAGGGATAAGCGAAAAATGGCAATGGTTTGGTTAAAGCGGTAAGGGGATGGCCCGTGAAAATCTGGAAAGCCGTAATGGTGAAAAGTAAAGCCGCGATCAGACCGGTGCAGCGCACGAAAACAGGAAATAATTTTTGAGAACTGATGACCGCAATGGATAAAGCCCACAAGCATGTTCCCGTTCCAAATGCAGGGATACTTTCGTTTAAATTTACGGCGCAACTAAAAAATATGATACTTTCAGCAATGGCAAATATGAAAAAGCCTGCCGAAACGATATCGTAATCTTTTTTTGCAAAATAGATCGCAAGCAATGCGGCCGCCAGGATAAGGCCACAGCTGTCGATAGCCCAAAGCACGTTACGAACTATATCAGCAGGCACCACTGATCCGGTCATACCCAATAGGCAACCGATTAAAAGTCCGATGGCAGCGATAAGAACTAGCGGTTCTCGTTTCATCAGGATTCAATTTAAGCGTTGATAAACAATAGGTTAAATATAGGAATTTAAGGTGCATTTTAAACGCCCAATTCTTTGATTCTTAATCCCGGCTCCGCGGCCCTGCGAAGCTCTACTGCATGAATTTTTTCCAGTATCCAGTAGCTCATTCGCAGTTCGGGTTCTGTTGCCTTACCCATTACCGACCGCCGGAAAACCGGGGGTTACACGATTACCCGGGGTGTCCAACGCTGCTACCAATTTGGTTGCAATATTAATTTTATATACTTTGGCCGCAACAACAAGTCAGTGGATATTGGCAAATTAATTTCCCGACAGGACTACAATTAAAATGGACAAAAACAACATCTCCCCCTCAATTCTACAAACAAAACAGCATTTCGAAATTCTAGACGGGTTAAGGGGTGTTGCTGCTCTGGCTGTTGTTACATTTCATTTTATGGAATGGGTTTATGCTGCCGATGATAACTTTATCGGACATGGTTTTTTGGCTGTCGATTTCTTCTTCTGCCTTTCGGGATTTGTGATTGCATATGCCTATGACGATCGTATGGCAAAAATGGGCGTTCTTGAGTTTTTCAAATCAAGGATCATCCGGCTGCACCCGCTCGTTGTATCAGGATCGGTATTAGGCCTGCTGGCGTTCTTGTTCGACCCATTTGGCGGCCATCTCGAATTGTACAGCGCCGGTAAAATTTTCCTGACATTTGTTTGCTCCATACTGCTTATTCCCCTGCCGATTATAGCCGACCGTAGCTATAACCTGTTCAGCTTCAATGCGCCGGCATGGTCGTTGTTTTGGGAATATGTCGCCAATATTGTATATGCATTTGTACTTTATCGAATTGCCCGCAGCTACCTGCTGCTGTTAACCATACTTTCGGCCGCAGCGATCTGTTTTGTAGCTTACCGTTCCGGCAATTTAGTGGGCGGTTGGAGCGGCCCCACCTTTTGGGACGGCAGCGCCCGGATATCATATTCTTTTTTAGCAGGATTGCTTATTTACCGATCCAACTTTATCATCAAAAACAAGCTGGGTTTTTTTGGCGTTGCGATATTATTGTTCCTGGCTTTTATCATGCCATCCTCAAAATGGAACTGGATATCTGAACCTGTTGTAGTGCTGTTTTATTTCCCCCTGATGATTGCATTGGGGGCAGGCGCGACATTAAAGTCTGGCTTAAAAAAAACCTGCATTTTTCTGGGAAAGATCTCCTACCCATTGTACATGACGCATTACGCCGTGTTATGGATGTTTGGTAATTATTACACCAGCCATAAGCCGGGCACTATGCAATTAGCACTCATCACCATAGCCGGGCTCGTCATACTGACTGGGGCATCGTATTTAGTAATGATATTTTACGATATCCCCGTCAGGAAGTATTTAAGCAATAAACGACGCGAAAGGCTTGCCAAACGCGAAGCTGGCAGTATTTAAACCTCCGGATTTTTCATAATTATCAAAGGCTGCGAAGCCCCCTTATTTAAATTTCCCTGGTGCAGAAAGCTCCAAAACATTGGAACCGTCACCAACCCCTATCACCGGTTAAGCGGCGAGGTAGGTAAAATGAATTTAAAATAGGTGATGAAGTTCATCACGCCTTACATACTTTCTGCCTGCTATATTGAAAAAGCGAAGCTCACAATAATAAGTATCTTGCAATTCAAAACCGCTATACCATCGCATGACCACTATTCCAGCAACCCATAAACCGGCTCACCCCATGGTTTTCTTTTTTTTATTTGTTCCTTACGGAATGGTGAGCGGCTATCTGACCGTGACGCTGGGCTTTGTGTATTCAAAGGCAGGTATAAGCACAGGGATGATAGCTGGCCTTGTAGCTACTATGTTTATACCGCAGATATTTAAGTTTTTATGGGCCCCGGTTGTTGATGTTACCCTTACGGTAAAAAAATGGTATATCCTTTCTGCTTTTTTTACCGCGCTGGCGTTATTTGCCACGGGTCTTTTGCCAATCAGGCCGGATTCATGGCCGGCTTTAACGGTGCTCATAGTTTTGGCGAGTATAGCATGCAGCTTTTTAGGGGCAGCAGGTAACAACCTTTCTGCGTATGATACGCCGGATGAAAAAAAGGGGCTGGTGAGCGGTTATGTACAGGCAGGTAACGTTGGCGGCGGCAGCATCGGTGGCGGCGCAGGCTTATGGCTGGCGCAACGCTTGCCGGCGGCCTGGATGGTTAGCGGCAGTATAGCACTTATTTGCCTTTTATGTTGTCTGGGCCTTTATTTCGTCGCCGAAGTTAAAACGGGGCTTAAGGCGGAAAGTGCTTTTAAAACCATAAATAACGTTTTTTATGATGTTTGGCATACCATCAAAACGAAACTGGGGGTATTAGCCATGTTACTTTGTTTACTGCCACTGGGCACCGGCGCTGCCAGTAATATTTTTTCGGCTATAGCTACCGATTGGAAAGCCGGCGGTGATGCTGTTGCGCTGGTTGTAGGCGTAATTGGAGGCTTTGCGTCCATCGCCGGATGCCTTATCGGGGGCTGGGTATGCGACAAAATGAACCGCCAGATCGCCTTTTTGACGATGGGGTTGATCCAGGCGGGATGCTGCATAGGACTGGCTTATTTTCCGCATGCGCAAAACATGTACGTGGTATGGACATTGTTATACGCCGTAACTACTGGCCTGGCGTATGCATCGTTTAATGCATTTACTTTAGAAGCTATAGGCAAGGGGGCGGCCGCAACAAAATTTGAGCTCTATGCGGGCGTATCTAACGCGCCCATTTACTTTATGACAGCCATCGCGGGCATCTCCTACACTAAATGGGGAGCCAATGGCATGTTAACCACCGAGGCTGTTTGTGCTGTAATAGGAGCAATCTTGTTTGTGCTGATACAGAATCTGATGAAACGGAGCAAACTCAGTGAAAGCAGCAACCCGGCAGTGTTGACTGTAAATACTGGTTTGTAACCCGCTCTTTGACTAATTGATTCAAAATATATTATTGTTGCCAGAAATGCTGATTCGTGTGTCTCCGAACACCATTCATTTTTCTCTGCTGATAAACTAAGGGCCTGGCCGCCCGCTGGGGTAACTAGCTCGGGTACTTTTACACTGACACTGGAGGTACCGGTAAGTTAACGCCAAATGTTTTTTATCTTAGTACTAAATCCATTAACCTGCTATGAAAATCTACATTAAAATTGCGTTTGTCCTATTCCTTGCCTCTTCACTAACCTCATTTGCCCAACAAAAAAATCTGGCCGAAAAGTTAGGTCATCCCAAAAACGCCAAACTGCTCATCATCCATGCCGATGATGCCGGGGTGTGCCACTCGGCAGACTCTGCCATTATGCTGGCTTTTCAAAAAGGGGATATCAATTCGGCGAGTATTATGGTGCCCTGCCCCTGGTTTACCGAAATTGCGGCTTTCGCCAAAAGTCATCCCGAAATGGATTGGGGCATACACCTGGTGCTTACCTCCGAATGGAAAAATTATAAGTGGAAGGGCGTCTCCGCAGAAGCGAATCCAAGCCTGCTCGACAAGAACGGCTATTTTTATGCCGCCAACGCAGGGGTGGCTGTCAACGCCAAGGTGGACGAGGCTGAAAAAGAACTCCGCGCCCAGATAGAAAAGGCAAAATCTTATGGCATCAAACTCACACACATAGATACCCACATGGGCAGCGTATTGGCCTCAGCCGACATGATGAAAATGTACCAGCGGCTGGGTAAGGAATATGGCCTGGTTACGCTGGTGCCACCTGCCTATTTGAAAATGCTGGCGCCAAAACTGTTAGCTGCCGTTGATACTACCGGCATCCTGGTAGATAATTTCATCATGGCTTTCACCATGACGAGCGCGGATAAATGGCAGGACTTTTATAACTACAACCTCCAGCACCTCAAACCTGGACTGAACGAACTGGTGTTCCACCTCGGCTTTGACAATGACGAGCTGCGCGCCGTAACCACTGGCCAAATCGGTTATGGCAGCGCCTGGCGCCAACAGGACTACAACTATGCCACCAGCCCCGAATTTAAGACCCAGCTAAAACAAAATAACATCTATCTGGTCACCTGGGGAGAGATTCAGCGGGTAACTTACGGAAAGTAATGGGCTAAGGCCTTCCATCGTTGAAAACCGTGATCCTGGGAAAAGATGATTTAAAAAACGGGTTATCGCTGTTTAGTCGCTACCGGTAATCATTACTCGTTCCTCAAACTCTTAACCGGATTAGCCTGTGCATTTCATACCAGGCGATGCGCGTAGCTATAAATATAGACAGTCCCACCAAAGCTGATGGTGCCAAATGCAATGATTAGTGCCATTACAGCCGCCAATGGAAATACCAACCATGGTATTGAAATCCGGTAAGCAAAATCCTGTAACCATTGGTTCATTGCATACCAGGCGATGGGAGTAGCTATAAATATAGACAGGCCCACCGGCATCAAAAAATCCTTTGATAACATGCCGGTAATATGAATAACACTTGCGCCCAATACTTTGCGGATACCTATCTCTTTCATCTTTTCCTGCGCGGTATAAGTAGCGAGCCCGAAAAGACCAAGACATGATATTAAAATAGCTATGCCAGCAAAGCACTTAAACAATATACCTGACTGTTGATCGGCCTTATACATATTATAGTAATCATAGTCCATGAATGAATAATCCAAAAGGAAACCAGGATTATATTGTTTAAATACTTTTTTAACCGCAGTAATTGCCTGCTGTGCATCTTTACCCGTTGTGCGTACAAACATTTCAGGCATCTGTACACCATATCCAAACACAGCAGGTTCAATTTTTTGCCTGAGCGAGGCAAAATGAAAATCTTTCACCACGCCAATTATAGTACCATTTTGGTTGTTTAATTTAAAGCGCTTGCCAATGGGGTCGATTATCCCAGCCTGCCGAACTGCAGTCTCATTTAAGATAAAATGCGCCGAATCGCTTTTAGTTCCAGTAAAATTCCCCCCTGCAACAAATTGCAACTTGAAAAATCGCATAAAATATTTGTCGATATAGGTGGGATGTATTACAAAACTTGCCTTAGGGTCCTTACCATCCCATTGGGTTTCAGAAGTACTATTGCTTACATTGATGATGTTATCGCTTCCGCTTGCAATATCGCTAATACCAGTTTGCGTAAGTAATTGCGAACGTATGGCCTCGTAATTTTTTTGCATATCGCGCATAATGAAGTCGAACACATACGATTTATCGTAGCCTAACTCTTTTGTCCTGATAAACGTGAGTTGATTATTAATAATAAGCGTACTGATAATCAGTCCAACAGAAAATATAAATTGTGTTATTATTAAGATTTTTCGAAAAGTGGCGTTGCTGGCTCCAAACGATATTTTCCCTTTTAACGCGCTTACAGGTTTAAATGATGATAGGAGTAACGCCGGGTAGATACACGTCCCAATAAGCGTACTAAATATCGTTAAAGTCTATTACCTGCCATATACTCGTATCAAAAAGGTTGAAGTGAAGCTTTTTGCCTGATAAGTCATTGAATGCTGGCATTAATAATGTTATACAAACAAATGTTAACATAAGCGCCACAGCAAAGAGCAAGATAGTTTCTATAACAAACTGAATGAATAACTGCCGTTTACCTGCGCCAATGATTTTGCGGATGCTTACTTCTTTTGAACGTAATATTGCACGCGCCGTAGAAAGATTAACATAATTTATACAGGCAATCAGTAATATAAATACGGCAACAATAAAAAAAATTCGCACCGTTTGCATACCTGAAGGCGTCCCGTCGGCATTATATAAATGAAGGTGGGTTAATGGCTCGGCAAGAAATTTTACTTTTGATGCATCTGGACCTGGCAGGTCTTTATTATGTATTTGCGTCAGCAAATTTGCCACGGTCGCAGGAGAAACACCCGGTTTGAGCAGCATGTAGGTACTGGCAAAATAATCGCCCCAGAGGGCACCCCTCGTTTTCCAATAACCATGATTATCGTATTGATTCTTTTTTATTTCAATAGAAAACAACATATCAAACTTTATAGTTGAGTTCTCGGGCACATCTGCAACTACGCCTGAGATGATAAAATTATCCCGGTTGTCGGCTTTCAATACTTTGCCAATAGGATCGGAATTTCCAAAGAAACGTTTAGCCGTTGACTGGGTAATAATGATTGACCGGATATTTGGAAACGGGTCGTTCGCGCTGCCTTTCAGCAATTTGAAATCAAATACTTTAAATATTGCAGGGTCAGTATAAAAGATTGTATTATCGCGTGGAACAAGTGTTCTATCGCCATATTGAAACAGCGAATAATCTTCATTGCTTACCATCCTGACTGCACATTCCACACCTGGAATTTCTTTTAAGGCTAAAACTGACACCGGCGCGGAGACATCGCTCAAAATCTGTGTATTTGTGCCCTTTCCTAATTGCGCTTCAACCCGGTAAATATGGTCAGCTTTAGTATGGAACTTATCAAAACCCAACTCATCATTGATCCACAATAAAATCAGCAGGCCCACGGTCAAGCCCACAGTCAGGCCGACAATGTTGATAGCCGAATAAAACTTGTTTTTTACCAGGTTACGCCATGCTGTAATCAAAAAGTTTTTTATCATGATGGAGAATATGCGTTGATTACTACAAGTGGCTGGAAATTTATCCCTCAAATCCAAGTCCAACCAAACCAAATATAACTTATAATCAACCATTTAATTAAAATAAACTCTTTTATATAAAAAAGAGAATGACCCTGACGGCTAAGAAGAAAATTATTTCTCCAAGCCATCCCTGTTACCCCCTTGTAGAATACTTTTCAGATGCTGTGTCAAAGAAAAGCTTCAACAACAAAATTGACAGCTCTGTGTAACTAGATACCTATTTTTAGCATCTTACAGCATATCGCCTACTAAATGAGACTTAAAACTTTAACATCACTTTTCTTTGTTCTATTGGGCCTAATGGCTGCAGCTGCAAAGGCGCAACAACTTTCCACATCGGACAGCATAGACAATTTTTTGAAAAACAAAATGCAGCAGCGCCATATTCCGGCTCTCCAGATCGCCGTTGTCCGCGATGGTAAGATCATCAAGGATACTACATTCGGTACAGCTAACCTCGAATACAGCATTAATGCGACTTCGCAAACAGTGTTTTCTGTAAATTCCATCACCAAGGCTTTCACCGGCATTGCCGTAATGCAACTGGCCGAAGAAAACAAGTTGAAAATCACAGACCACTTGTCTCAGTATCTGGATAGCCTGCCCGATACCTGGAAAAATATCACCTTACAACAAGTACTGACCCATACTTCAGGACTGCCCGATCTGATAGACGCCGAAGAACAGGTGATAGGGCATAACGATGAGCAGGAAGCTATGCAAAAGGTGAAGGCGCTGCCTATTGAATTTAAGCCGGGTGAAATGTTCCGATACAACCAAACCGGCTACGTATTGATAGGACAAATTATTACCAAGCTAAGCGGCATGCCCTTTACCCGATTTATTGAAGAGCGGCAGTTTAAAATAGCCGGAATGAAGTCAACCCGCTTTGGTGATTCTTATGATGTTATTCCTAATTATGCAGGTGCTTATACGATGACCCGGCAGCTGGGTGACCACTTTGTGCGAAACAGCACACCAGGCCAGGCCTATATGCAATTCCCTGTATTTTTCAGAACGGCAGCGGGTATCCAATCCACCGCTACTGATATGGCTAACTGGCTAATTGCCTTAAAAAGCGGAAAACTCTTAAAGCAGCTTTCCAGTATAGATTTGCTATGGACCCCGGCTATACTCAATAATGGCAAAACTGGCGGATTTAATCGGTTAACGAACGGCTATGCGCTAGGCTGGCCAACAGTAACTCGGGAGGATCACCCTGCAGTTGGTCCGGTGGGTGGCGGAAGATCCGCCCTTTTTGTCTACCTAAAAGACGACCTCTCAATTATCGTGCTGACCAACTTATTGCAAGGAAATCCGGACCAGTTTATCGACGAAATTGCAGGTTACTATATCCCTGAGATGCATGAAGCTAATGGTTTTGGCTTGCCGAAAAATCTGAAAATACTTAGAGCTCAGCTGCTTAAGCAAGGCTTTGAACAAGCGATACCGGTTGCCGCGCGTTTAAAAAAGAACGACCCGGCCTTCAGCTTAAGCGAAAACGAACTTAACGGATGGGGATACCAGCTTTGGGCACAGAAAAATATTGCTGCCGCGCTGGCAGTTTTCAAGTTAAACATTTCGTTATATCCGCAGAGTGCTAATGCATATGATAGCCTGGCAGAGACACTAGAAGCGACCGACAACCATGCAGAAGCACTCTTGAATTATAAGATGTCGCTGGCGCTGGATCCGCAAAACAAACATGCTGCTAACAGAATACAGGCTCTCGCGGACAAATAAATGGCCGGCAGATAATTTAAAATTCGCACCAATCAACCATAGATTTGATACGAAGCTTTTTTGTAAAGGCGCTACTTTTCATTGGGATTATGCCAACAAAGCTGATCATAGGTAAAGCGCTATCTTTGTAGTGTATTGTAATGAAACAAAAAAACAATCATATTCCTATTAATACCATGCCTGCCGGGACCAGGGAAGGAATAATGATTGCAAGAACAAGGTTTAATGGTTTGCCCAACGTGAAAGAAGTAGAGCGGTCTCACCGGGACAACGGGCATTTATTCATTTTGCAGGAAAAAGGTACTACCCACATTGAAATCGACTTTGAACTGTGTCATATTGAAGCACCATCCATTGTATACATCCATCCCAGTCAGATACATCGCCTGGTTGCGTTTGAAAACGCGACGACCAGCAGCTTAATAATCACCAATGAAAACGTGCAGCCGGAATATCTTAAATTGCTGGAGGACCTGGCGCCCGTAAGTGTCCTGGCTATAAAACCAGAAACACTGTCTATCATTTCAAAAACCGCTGATCTCTGCATAGATTTTTCTGAAAGAAAGACCGAAAAACTATATGACTCCATCCTAAAAGAAAGTTGTAACACCTTGGTCGCATTGGTTGCCTCTCAGTATTTAAGCCAATCTAAAACAACTGATAGTTATTCACGGTTCGAGGTGATCACCAAATCGTTCAAATCGTTATTAGAAGACGATTTTACAACCATTAAAAGTCCGAAGGCATATGCGCAATGCCTGAACGTATCTACACCCTATTTAAACGAATGTGTCAAATCCGCTACTGGCAATTCCGTTTCGTATCATATACAGCAACGCGTAATTTTAGAAGCCAAACGCCTGCTTTATCATTCTTCAAAATCCGTAAAAGAGATCGCCGGTGACCTGGGCTATGATGACTACTCCTATTTTACGCGGCTGTTTGTTAAGGTTACTGGAATGACCCCAATAGGATTCCGAAACAAAAACTTCGATTAGTCCTATACTCACTGCGTATCGACATTGCCAGCGCTGGCTTAAAGGCGTTCCTTTGCGTCAATCAAAAGGATACGGAATGGAAACATCAATAACCATAGGTTTATTAGAAAATAAAAAAATAGCCATCGTAGGAGGAGGCCCTGGTGGACTAACATTAGCCAGGCTTTTACAGCAAAAGGGGGCAAACGTGAAATTGTATGAAAGGGATTATAGCCGACAAGCACGTGTGCAGGGCGCCATCGTGGATCTGCACTTCGAATCGGGCTTAAAGGTAATTGAGGCGGCTGGTCTGCTGGATGCTTTCAAAGCTAACTATATGCCAGGAGCTGATAAGTTTCGCATGGTTGACAAGGACGGGAATATTTATTTTGATGAACATGACAAAGCAGCTGATGCCGGTTTTGGAGATGAACACTTCAGACCAGAAATCGACAGAGGAGCACTTAGGAACATTTTATTGGACGCTCTTTTGCCCGGAACAGTTGTTTGGAATAGTCAATTTTTGAGCATGGAACAGGTAAACAACGCCTGGATACTCCAATTTAAAAATGGCACCTCAGCTACCGCAGATATCGTCATCGGAGCAGATGGTTACCACTCAAGCATTCGTCCGTATGTGACAGATATCAAAGCATCGTACTCCGGAGCAACCATTATTCAAGGCGAGATAGACCATCCTGAGAAAGAATGCCCTGAAATGTTTAATTTAGTTAACAAAGCTAATCTTATTGCAATGGGCGAGGGAAAAACCATCGCCGCGCAACCAAGAGGGGATGGCGGGCTGACATTCTACGCTGCATCCCTATACCCGGAAAATTGGATAAAGAGCAGCGGCATAAACTTTAATAATAATGACGAAGTGTTGGCTTATTTAGTTCAATACTACCAAGGTTGGAATCCCATATTTTTTTCGCTTTTCAAAGCGTCATTACATTTTTCTCCCCGGCCACTGAATTATTTTCCCTTAAATCAAAACTGGGATGCAAAATCAAACATCACGCTTATTGGAGATGCTGCTCATTTGATGCCCCCATCAGGCGAGGGGGTTAATACTGCTATGTTGGATGCTTTGGATTTAAGTGAGTGCCTGCTCAGTGCGGAATTTAAAGATATACCATCTGCTATTGCAATATATCAGGAACGCATGCGGACAAGAGCTGTCCCACTTTTACATGATGCACTGGAAGGGATAAAAGATTTTGCATCCCCGTCGGATGAATCAATAAGGAATCTCGTGCAATTGTTTAATCAAAACGCCAGTTAAAAGGATCACCCTGGTGACATCTAAATACTCGGGTAAACGTTAGCGCCAGCAATATTACAAACGCTTTATTTTAATATTTCTAAGCCAAACCTTTTGGCCGTGATGCTGGAACATGATATGCCCGCTGGTTGATTTGGCAAAATTCGGGTTATTGCGGTATTTGCTTTTCGAAATCAGCTCATTTATTTCCTTTGAACCGAGTTCGTATTCAACAACTTTTTCACCATTTACCCATTGCTCCACATGCCCATGGTCTACGAGCAACCGCGCCGTATTAAATTCCCCAACCGGTTTCAGGTGCTTGTTAACCGGCACGATCAGGTCGTAAAGAGAGCCGGCTGAACGAATCGGCGCATGGTCATTGAAGTCGATATCATCCAATAACTGGAACTCGAAGTTATCGAGCCAGTTTGGACTGTTGCCGTTGCCGGATTGATGTACAGTACTTTCCTGGACATTATAAAATATCCCACTGTTACCCGCTTTGGACATGGCCCATTCTATTGTAAGATCAAAGTTGGTGTAGATGTCTTTGCTGACCAGGTCGACGTTCGGTACATCTGCCTGCGCAACAAGCGCGCCGTTCTCAACCTTCCAGGCATCCGGAAAGGAATCCATCTGGTAGCCTCTGAGTTCATTAATTCCCTTTCCGTCAAATAAATAATGCCATGTATGATCCTCCTGCGAATGCAGCACTTGCGCCAAACATAAAAATGCCGGAATTAAAAAAAGTAGTTTTCTCATGATTTTCAATTGGTATTGTTAAAATAGCGTCTGGCGGGCCAGTCAAGCAGATCAGTATGTCCGCCATTATGTCCCCTGTACACGCTGCCAGGTTTCGTATTCATTATTCCCCCTGCAAAGATTATATTATTTTCAATAAGGTTTAAAATAAGCGGCACCCGAGATTATTGGCGTCCTAATTACTACATAGGATATTAAAGATACTTCATTTATTTCATAGCATAAATATTGCTGCTATAGGATTATTGGTTTCGGATAAAGATAGACGTTGCCGTTGTATTGTTTGGCACTGTTGTGGGCAATTTAATGAGAGTTCCGTTAACCCAGAAAACCGGACTTGGATACGATGTAAAGTTGCTGATGGTTAAGGTAGTACCCACAACATACATATCGCTTCCAGAAAATGCAATGCCGGTCGCGGTTCCATTAGATGCAAGTATGGTTTCTACACCGTTTTTCCAATATGCAGCGGATAGCACGCCATTTTCAGCATTAATTCCGGCAGTATATATGTCACTTCCATTTATTACAATTGAGGTATTGTTTGGGTACGGGTGAGCGGGTAATTTGCTTGCAAAAAAAGTCCCGTTCTTCCAATAGCCTAAATAATCGTTGCCATACGCCACTCCAACTGAACCTGAAATATACATATCATTCCCCTGGAATGTTATCCCATAGCCTGTGGAAACAGTATCGGTTCCTGTAGTAATATTGGGAGTGGTGAGCGCGATAGCAGTACCATCTGCTTTCCATATCGTTGCCGCCGCGAAATTGTTAGGATTATATGATGTTCCTGTGATGTAAACGATATTGTTATTTATTGAAATTGCCGCTGCCTTTGATGAACTTACTACCCCACAACACGAAAGAGGATTTGTTAATGGTATAACCACATCGTTTTTCCACAAAGTGGCAATTACATTATCCGATTGATCGTAAGTCCGAATATAACCGACAGCATAAACATCATTGCCCAATACCGCTATGGCGTTGACGATACCGTTTTTCTGTATAGTGTGAGGCACCCCATTCTTCCAGTAACCACCAAACCCATCACCATTTATTTGAATATTTCCACTTATGTAAACGTCATTGTTGTGTATAAAAACACCGTTGGTAGTGCCAAGCCCTGATAGGTTAGTGGCGATCCCGTTTCGCCAATACATTGGCTGGTCACCGGAGGCTCCGTATGACCATCCAGTAATATAAACACTTGGTAAAACTTTAAAAGATGCCGTAACAGATCCAGCAGTAAACGATGCTGCTCCCGCCTGCATTGCGGTTATGGTAACAGTACCTGCGCTATTGATTTGTATACTATCCCCCTTTATGCTGGCTACAGCAGTATCACTACTTGAATAAGTAAACGCACCTTTACTATTACTTGCCGCCTGGGGGATAAGAAAAGTAGCGTCCCCTACATATTTTGTTGATATATTAAAGCCTGATATCTCGGGAGTGGCCTTAGGTGCTGGATCATGTTTCTTACAGGAAACTATAAAAAAGATAAAAAATAATGATATTGTTAAGGTTATTTTGAATGGCATAAGGTTTGGCTTTTTTAAAGGCTCTAAATATAACCAAATATTCGTTACTGTATGCCCGCTGCCTGCTTAAGACATCGCTTTTCACATTTATGGTTTTCATTTTTACACAGCGTAAAATCCCAAAATGCCATCTATATTTGTAATGACCATAAAATCAAAATATCTTTTATGAAAAGAGTATTTAAAGGATCTAATGTCCTCAAACTGACATTAATGATTGCTATGTTTCTTTTTACGGTATTTCAGTCCAAAGGGCAACAGCTTAAACCTGCCGACAGTGGTTACGCGCCTGTTAATGGCATTAAAGTTTATTACGAAGTATATGGTGAGGGCAAGCCTCTCGTTTTGCTGCATGGTGCTTTTATGACCATTGAAATGAACTGGGGGCAATTAATACCTGAATTGTCAAAAACAAGAAAAGTAATTGCCATTGAAATGCAGGGACATGGGCACACACCGTTTTCAGACAGAAAATTGGACCTGGCTACCATGGCGAGTGACGTGGTAGGTGTAATGGATCACTTAAAAGTTGACAGTGCCGATGTTGTAGGATACAGCATGGGCGGTTCGGTGTCTTACCAATTAATAATACAAAACCCTAAACGGGTAAAAAAATTAGTGATCATTTCTTCTACCTATAAAAGTAGTGGCTGGCTGCCCGCAGTTACTAATGGGTTTAAAAGTATGAAGCCTGAATTTTTAATGAATACTCCATTGAAAACGGCATATGATGCTGTAGCACCTGACAAAACAAAATGGACAAAATTCTTAGAACAGATGATTGCTTTTGTCAAAACGCCATTCGACATGGGTGACGCCAATATTGCGAAAATTACTTCGCCGGTATTGCTCATCTCAGGCGACAATGACGGCCTGGATAAAGTTGAGTTGATGAAAACGTATCAATTACTGGGAGGTGGTGTATCAGCCGATTTGGGGCCGATGCCAAAATCGCATTTGGCCATTGTTCCTTCGCAAGGGCATGTCAGCCTAATGATGCAGACGAAAATAATATTAGGTTACCTCGATGACTTTTTAAAGTAAAGCATATTTAAGTGAAATTGTCAGGACTAAATAATGAAGGAATCTCCCTCAACCTGGCGCAAGTATGCCGGTGATAGTGGCCATTTGAAAATCAATTGTCACGAAAACTGTAACACAAGTACAACAAAATCTGTTTTCCATTATAATTGTAATTTTGCGTTCATCCATCAATGTTCCGGGCCCATAATGAAATTTTCTTCTCCATCGGGATTCTTTCGGTGTGTGCCGCGTGAGGACGATAACTGTCATAAAGAATAAGAAATAGCTTTTTTGTATCATTTGCCTACCGAATCAGATATAGTTCCAGGGTTCAAAACAATTGCTTGTCTGTGAAAAAAGGAAAGACAGTATGTTTGGACAAATCTCAAAGCAAATCACTGGACCTTATTCCCATAATTGTGTCTCTTCTGTTGAAAATAGCGGGTAAACGGTTGAATAAAATTTTTTTAGACACACTCGTTTTAAATATTTGCGGGAGAGTACCAGCTTAACTGCAACGTTATTCATTTTACCCATTGCGGCACTTCCAGCTATGTTTGGATTGAAAAAAGTTCCCCACAAAATATGAAGACCATTGGTCATTTTAAAACAGGTTCGTATGTGCTATCCAGGGAGTAAGCGCAGCTGTAAGTACAATAGCCGCCAGCAAAAAACAGATCACACCAAAAAAAGCACCTGAATTAAATGAAGCAATTCCTTTTCACAATAATTGCCGTATTAGCCGCAATGAATTCCCTTTTTGCCCATTCTAAATCAACTGACCTTGATTATATTTTGCAAAGAAAGGATTCAACGTCTTTATTAATCACCATTTCGTTTAAGGGGAATAATGCAGGAAATACAGTACTGCACTTACCAGATGAACGAGCCGGGCAACAAATGCTTTATAAGGCAGTATTAATGCTGCACGCAGTATCAAAAGCCACCTTTATCGATACAACGTCTCAACCGGATAATTACCTGGTAAAGTATCAACCAGGCAGTATCGTAACAGTTACTTACATACTAAATCAGGGATGGACCGGTCCTTTACGTTATCCTTTTTACAATAGGCCTGTAATCAGGCCCAGCCTCTTTTACTTTAACGGTTATAGTGGGTTGGTTTATCCTGATATGGATGATCAACAGACCATTAACTGTAGAATATCTTACAAAGATTTTCCAAAAGAAGAATTTGAGGGGAATAGCTTTTTTTCAAATAAACACTGCGGTACTTTTGCCTGTAATATCCGCAATCTGATGAATAGCTTTTTCTGCGCGGGCAGTTTCCGGTCAAAAACGGTCAATATAAAAAGGCATCAAATTGTAATGGCCGTTTACGGCAAATTTCCTTATACCGATGAGGATGCGTTTTCATCGATTTCAAAAGCCATACTTGAAGAACGGAAATTTTGGACTGACCCCGGATCACGCTATTTTTGCACTTTGGCAATTTCAACAGATGATAAAGGGAATTGTGGAGGAGAGGGATACTATAATTCCTTTTGCCTCTTCCCAAGCAGTGATCTGCAATTAAATAACGGGGTGTTGCAAACTATCAGTCATGAATATTTTCATACCTGGATCGGATCAGGTCTCAAAAATCCGGATCCTGACGAAGCCTATAAATGGTTTAAAGAGGGTTTTACAGATTATTATTCACTTAAGCTGTTAAACAAAACAGGATTGCTTTCCAACACTGATTTCATAAAAAAAATAAATGAGGACATCCGCAAGTATTACCTGTCCCCGCATTTTAATTCCGACAGCCTGGATTTGACCGGCAAATATTGGACAGGTGAAGACTGGAGGCAGCTGCCTTATCGCAGGGGCCTTACTATCGCCCTTACGCTGGATTTAAAGATACGGGAAAAGAATTCATCGTTATCACTGGATAATCTCATGAGAGAATTATATGAACAGAGTAAGCCGTCAATGATCTTTTCCACAAGCTTATTTGAACAGTTAGTGTTAAAATATACCGGTCCGGAAATGCTCGATGCAGTAAAAGGGGCCATCCAGGGCAAGAATGAAATGCTCACCAATGCACTGCTAAGCAATAAAACTTATAAAACCAGCCAGCTGCCTGTCCATCAAATATTTGATGAGGGGTTCGACGTAGTGACCAGTACTAAAGAGAAAAAAATAATAGGGTTAAAACCCGGAAGCAACGCAGAGAAAGCTGGATTAAGGGAGAATATGCCGTTTACCGGAAATGTCGGATTTTGGATCAATAACACGGAGAAACCTGGAAAGGTTCAGATCGTGCGCGATAATAAAAAAGAATGGATAGTCTATATACCTGTTGCCACTGTAGACTTGCAGGTTCCTCAAGTTAACCCATAGAAAGAACATTGGCATTTCTATAAATTTGACATTCTTCAACAGGCGGGAAACACCGGACACGTCTTAATAGCAAACCGCTGCGTTGGATAGCGTCATTAATAAAATTATAACGGGCTTGATGTAAAAGAATCGTGATTTCATTTGTTTATTGAGTCGATTAGAGGTAATTAAAAATATTCTTACAGCTTTTTTGGTCAATTACCTGTTCCTGGAATGCTTTCCAATCCCCGTCAGTAATTCCGGCTAACTTTACCAGTTTTAAAAAATAATTATAATCTGTAGTCTGTTGTGTGTTGTTTAAAGCTTGCCGGCAAAACAGTTTTACTTTATCTTCTCCAAATCGCTTTTCCATAGCTAACAGTAATAATGGTGCATAATCATATCGGTAATTGTTATCCAGCTCATCAGGGTTCGTAATTTGTGAAAGCGGCACAATGTGCTTATCGTTCATCATTTGCCTTCTTTTATTGATGTACCTTATAGTAAATGTCTTATCATACTTTGCTTCCGTTGCCTTAATTGATAAAAACTCAGCCATGCTCTCCAAAAAAAACATTTTTAATGTTGAATTTGATTGCAATAGCTGCCCATAATAATAATGGCCAAGCTCATGAGCATAAAAGCTGTAATTTGAGGTATCCTTAAAAAGGTGAGAAGATAAATTGAGCTTAGATTTAAGCGTTGTACCCGCTATAGCGATGGTGGGAAATGTAACAAAACCCCATGTATGCCCGGGAAAAGAGGCTACCGCATTATGTTGTAGGAATACAATTTTTTCACCGTAAGGAACATTCAGGTATTTGCTGTAAAAACTTTTTATTGAGGTGATATTTTGATCAAATACTGAGGCTTCCTCATCCGTTAGATTTGCATTTAAAAATGAGGTGTTACTTTGCGACTTCATTGTATAATCACCGGTAAAAAGCAATAACTGGCGGGGTTTATCAGATCTAAACGTGGCAACCGGGCCTGCCTGTGCGGCTGATCCGTTAATGTATAATGTTGTACAATCTTTACATTCAACTGTAATATCATAAGTAACATCAATAATTTGTTTGTCGTTCTTAATATCATAAATCACAGGATACCACTTGCTTTGTTCAGCAGCGCGCAGCGTTTTACCGTTCAAAGCAATATATCCTTTATAATCAAACGAATTAAGCGTGTCTTTAAAAATCGGAAACGCCCCGATATAACTTATGTTTAAACTGGATGGAAGCTTTAAGGTATCCGCCCCAGTTACTGATGGGATATAAGCTGTGGCCTCGCCTTGCAGCTTATTGCTGTAGATTCCATCATATTGCAAAACCTTTCCGGTGTCGTCCTTAAGCAGGCGGATATTGAAACCGCGGTTAAGCAATATTTTATATTGTTTTCCTAAACCGGGTAAATTGGAAAGATGCAAATTGCATTCGATTAACCCGTTTGCCATCGTAATATTTACTTTCCCGGAAACATGTGGTGTGTTTTGCTGTGCTTTGGCACTAAAAGAAATAATTGTTAATAGAAGAATAACAGCGTAGAGTTTCATAATTAAAAAATTTATACTCTTTACGAGCAAATTAAATCATGGCACAATGATTTTTGCAATTGTAATGCAGGCAAAAATCGATCTAATTTCTTCCATGTAGCGTTCCTGTAATCGTTACGTAAAATTCAGTTTACCACCTGGCGGACAAAAGGCAAAGGAAAATTTAATTTTCCCACTTACACTTTCCAAATGACAAGAAATGAAACTAATTTTTTTGAATTTAATCGTCTATTTTTGTTGCAGATAGTTATCGTTTAAAGTTTTAATGTCCGGTTAGAAATAAATATGGTAGTAGAAGCGGGAAATGAGGGAAAATTTATATCCGTCATGTTCAACTTGAGTAATGCGATAAAAAGTGAGTCCGAGTATTGCTGCAAAATCTGTGGTGGGCTCAATGAAAAAGAATTATTTATTATCGGTTTTATTGGGGAAAACAAAAGTGTCAAAATGAGTGATATAGCTGATTATTTACAAGCGCCACTGAGCACATTGACCACCATTGTTGATAAACTCGTCACCAATAAATTCCTTTTACGGTATAATTCTAATGACGACCGACGTGTCGTAAAAGTTGAACTTGACCGAAAAGGAAAAGCCTCTTATAAAGAATTCAAAAACCGAAGAGAAATCATGGCAAAAAAGGTATTGGGCCATCTGAGCGAAGCGGAGCAAGTAACCCTTATTGCTAATCTCGCTCAACTCGTTACTTCAATGCATTTGTAATATTTTTTTGCTTATTTAGTTCGATATTAGTACTATTCTAATGTCGTAGTGAATGGTGGCATGCACAGATTTGCTACGGATGTCAGTAAACAGTGATATACTTATTCAGCTACCAATGTCATTTGAATTTAAAAATATCATTTCTTTTGACCATTTACTTCGATAGTCGTACTATTGCATATTCGAATTAAAAAGCCGTAGCCAATTATCTATTAATTACAACTAAAAGAGAGAAAATGAATACACTAATTTTCCGCAGATATTTCAAGGCTTATAATTTCCAAATAGTTAGCCCACACACTTCAGGGGCTATTTTGTAGTCATACCTGAAAGACTTACTGCGAATACAACAGATCGGTCTGCTTTAATGGCAACTACATTCTCAACTAATTTATTATTAACAGAAAAAAGGCGAAAAAAATGAACGAAAGTATATTAATAACCGGAGCAAATGCTGGCCTTGGGAAAGAGGCTGCCCGCCAGTTAGCAATGAAAAAAGAAACAAAAAAGGTAATTCTTTTCTGTAGAAACCAAGTGAAAGCCGAGGCAGCAATAAAAGACCTTGAGGAGCAAACGGGAAAAAAGGTTTTTGAAATTATTATTGGGGATGTTGCGGATGCAAATTCCGTAAGAAAAGCAGTAGAAAAAATAAAGGAACCTATTGATGCCGTAATTTTAAATGCGGGTGGAGTAATTGGCAAAACAGCTGCGAAAATTACGCCTTCCGGTATGAATGAGTTAGCTGCTACTAATATTTTAGGTAATGTAATTTTGGTGGAAGAATTAATAAAACGTGATTTTTTAAAGAAAACAGTACTATCAGTGAGTGCGGAAGCTGTACCTGGCGTAAAGGCGCTCGGAATGAAACCTGTTGCCATGAAGACTTCTTCCATAGATGAGTTTGCTGCTGTTCTTGATGGATCATATTTTGGTAATAAGTTCGAAGCAATTCAAGCATACGGATATGTCAAATATGCAGAAACAATGTGGACTTTATCAATGGCAAGAAAATATCCTAACCTCAAATTTGTTGTTATGAGTCCAGGGAACACGGACGGAACTAACGCACCGGATAGTTTGCCTCCAGCAATGAAATTTATGTTGAAGTATATTATGATGCCTATTGTATTCCCATTGATTGGCGGAATGGTGCATAAACTGGATGTAGGTGCAAAACGGTTTGTAGATGGCATATCGGATGATCGATATAAAAGTGGCGTTTTTTATGCAAGCAAAGAGGGTAAGTTATCAGGAGACGTTGTTGACCAGAGTACTTTTTACACTGATTTGAAAAATACTTCATTTCAAGATAATGCCAATGAAGCAATTTATCGCTTCACAAAATAGGCACAAGTAATCAGACTCCGGTCGTGAAAGGACTTGTTTATCGCATTATAAATACTTGTTATCATCTACTGATGCATTGGTGTTAAATACATTTGCCCTATAAAGGCTACTAATAAAGATAATAATGAAAAAGAAATGGTTAAAATGGGTTGGCATAATAGTCCTCTCTCTATTGGTAATAGGTGGTGCCGGTTACTGTTATCTTTCCGGTTATTTCGCAGCGGGGAATGATGAAAAATATAGCGTAGCAAAAACCGATGTCTTGCCGAATAGCCCCATTGCGGGAAAAACGATTTTATTTTTAGGCTCATCGGTAACGGAAGGCTTCGCCGCACATGATGAGTCATTTGTTGAATATATTGCTAAACGTAATAATTGTAATTGCGTTAAGGAAGCAAAAAGCGGAACAACCATGCTGGATAATGGCAAAAGCTCTTTTGTTCAACGCATCCTTAAATTTGATAAGCAAACAAAAGCTGATGCTTTCGTCTGCCAGTTGTCTACAAACGACACACGCTACAATGGCCTCAAAAAACTCGGAACGATTAGTAACTCGGAAAATCCGGATAGTTTTGATAGAACAACTACAACCGGTGCACTCGAATATATTATCACCTACGTCCGCAAAACATGGAACTGCCCTGTTGTTTTTTTAACGAATACTTATTTTAAAGACGACAATTACCAGGCGGTTGTTAAACGTTTGTATGATCTGAAAGCAAAATGGGGTATTCAAGTGATTGACTTGTATAATGACGGTGAATTAAACAAAATCTCTGAAGATCGTTTGGATTTTTATATGCTTGGCGACCACGTACATCCACACCGGGCGGGGTACAAACTATGGTGGACACCGGCTATCGAAAAGCAACTTTATCCGATTGTCTTGAAACAAAATAATTGACAAACGGCGTTTAGCACCTTTAGATCTGCTCACCCCAAAATCTTAAAACAATATTCTCATTTATTAAATACTACCATGAAAAAAGTAATTGTAATAACTGGTATAGGAGGCATGGGCCTTGCTATTGCCAGACGTATCGGAACAGGCTACAAGCTTATTTTAGCTGACTTTGCAAAAGATAAATTATTAAGTGCAGCCCAGGCATTGAACGATAACGGATATGATGTCGAAACGGAAGTACTTGATGTATCAGATTAGGCATCGGTAGAAAATCTGGCAGGGAATGCAGCGAAAGCCGGACAGATACACGCGGTGATCCATACAGCCGGTCTTTCACCTAACATGGCTGACCCGAAACGAATTCTGGATGTAAATCTCTTCGGTACGGCCAGGGTTATCGCTGCCTTCGAACCCTTCCTATCTTCTGGAACTGTAGGAACAACATGGTAATGAACGGGCTGCCTATGGTGAATCTGTTTTAAAAGAACTCTCTAAAAAACTTACTGCTGATTTTGGAAAGGGTTTTACGGTTGTTAATCTTGAAAATTTCAGAAAGTTTTATCAAATATTTTCTGATAACTCAAAATCCTACGCAGCGCGTAGGAAATTAGACAAGCCAAAATCCGACGCAGTGCGTAGGATTTCTGAAGAAGAAACCAATTCAATACCCGGCGTAGTGCGGAGGGAATTGAGTTGGACGCATTACCGCCTGTTAATGCGAGTAGAAGATGAAGCGGCCAGAAACTATAACATGAATGAGGCGGCTGAACAAAATTGGAGTACACGTACTTTAGAAAGACAGATCAATTCCCTTTATTTTCAAAGATTGCTGTCATCAAAAAATAAGCAACCTTTAATTGAAAAGACTACTACAGAAAACCAAGAAGACAAGCCTACTATTTTTGATTTTGTAAAAGATCCGCGAGATTTTCTAGCGACTGTTATCCTTACGATGATTGGGTATTTCCCATTTGCTTTACTTCTTCTTTGATCCAGAATGAGTTTATAAGTTGCCATAACGATTTTTAGTTATGGTCTTGAGTGCAGCAGATTGTACAAACAATGTGCAAACATTTTAGCTAAAATAGCCCCATTATTCAGAGTGGCTAAAAAAAACAAAGCCCTTCAGAATGAACTGAAAGGCTTTTTTAGCTCCTGAGGCTGGGCTCGAACCAGCGACCCTCTGATTAACAGTCAGATGCTCTAACCGGCTGAGCTACTCAGGAATCATTTCCGGTTTGGAGTGTGCAAAAGTATCATTTCTATGATTATTTCGCAATAATTGTCCAAAAAAATATTACATTTTTTTGATTCAATAGCTACAAAGAGCTGATTTTGAGTTTTATCCGACCTGAAAAAAATTTCAACAGTTAGGCCATTAACACGAAGCGGAGAAGTGCATTTGCGATTTGCATTAGCTCAAAAGCATGATTTCCGGCTTTAATTCACAATATTTGCCGCAAATCAAAATCATGAGTTTAATAGTTATTGGGTCAGTTGCCCTGGATGATATAGAAACCCCATTTGGCAAAGCAGAACAAATTGTCGGAGGAGCAGCTCCCTTTGCCTGTCTTGCAGCGTCTTATTTTTACGATAAAGTAAAGCTGGTAGCCATTATTGGCAATGATTTCCCGAAATCGGAAATTGCGATCTGGCAAAATCATCATATCGATACCGAAGGCCTTCAGATCGATGAAAACCGCTTAAGTTTCCATTGGTCGGGTAAATATCATACCGATATGAACAACCGTGACACGTTGAAAACAGGCCTGAATGTACTGGAAGATTTTGATCCGGTTATCCCAGAGTCATACCAGGACTGCCAGTACCTGCTGCTGGCTAACTTAACGCCCGCCACCCAGCAAACGGCTATTAAACGATTAAAAAATCGCCCCAAACTTATCGTGCTGGACACGATGAACTTCTGGATGGATGTGGCCCTCGATGATCTGCTGGAAACACTGAAAATGGTGGACGTACTGACCATCAACGATGCAGAAGCGCGTCAGCTATCCGGTGAATATTCCCTGGTAAAAGCCGCTAACAAGATTTTAACCATGGGCCCGAAATACCTGATCATAAAAAAGGGCGAGCATGGTGCATTATTATTCGGAGAAGGAAAAATATTCGCGGCACCAGCCCTGCCGCTCGAAAATGTATTTGACCCGACCGGGGCAGGCGACACTTTCGCAGGCGGCTTCATCGGCTATATGGCCAAAGTAGGTACTGTGAATTTTAACAACATGAAAAATGCCATTATCTACGGATCAGCACTGGCCTCTTTCTGCGTCGAAACTTTCGGAACGGAAAGTTTAAAAAATCTGACCGAAGAGACGCTGGCAGACCGGGTGCAGCAATTTGTAAGCTTATCCAGCTTCGAAATTAAATAAAGAGAAAGCGGGTACCGGAAAAATCGTTTCGGTATCCGTTTTAAATTAATTTACCGATGGGATCAAAGTGCTCAAACACCCATTCATCATGCGGTGCATCTGCGAGCTCCGCAGTGAGGTCCTGTCCTGCCCAATGTTCGTAATGTTTACCATTGCGCCACAGGCGGCTCCTGCCCACGTCATAGATCAGTCCTTTATACGCTATCCAGACTTCGGGCTTATCCTGCCCATTGCGCAAAGCCAGTTGGGAACGGGTGTAATGAGGTAATTCGTTCATTTTAATATCGGGGATTCAGATTTAAAGTACCGGCGGGAAACTGCACTAACGTAAAGCCATGTTTTTCTCGTATCGGAAATCCTGACCCTTTTTTTTAATAATACACTGGCGGGAGTCTTACTGATCTTTTTCAGCAGCTGGCAATAATAGATATAGGCGATATGCACTCCCCTGCCGGCATCCCGTGGCAATAGCATGATCCCTTTCAATCCCTCGGCAAGATCATCTTCTATATCCTGCTCGATCCTTCTTTTAACCTCATCATTAAAACTGCTCAGGTCTACGCCCGGGAAATAAGTGCGCCCCCGATCGAAGTAATCCGCATGGATATCCCTTAGAAAGTTGATTTTTTGTAATGCTGCCCCCATCCGGCGTGCATAGGGCGTCAGCTCGTTGTACAATGTCTCGTCGCTTTTGCAAAAAACACGCAGGCACATCAGTCCAACCACCTCGGCCGAGCCATATATATAAGCCTCGTATTCCTGCTGGCTATATACCTTTCCCTCCAGGTCCATTTCCATCGATCTGAAAAAAGCAAGGATCAGCTCCTCTCCAATATGATATTCATGGAATACCAGCTGGAACGATTGCAATACCGGGTTAAGGCTTATTTTTTGCTTTAATGCCTTAAAAACCTGCTCCTTAAAATCCGCGATGAGCAGACGCTTATCAAACTGGTGAAAGGTATCTACGATCTCGTCAGCACACCTTACCAAACCATAGATGGCGTATATCGCGTACCTGTATCGTTTGTCAAAGGCGCCAATGCCCTGACTGAATGAGGTACTGTACCTGTTGGTTATCAGCTTACTGCATTCAAAGCAGGTAGTATTGTACAGTTCCATTTCCATTCCGCAGTTTGGTCAAAATTACAAATTCAAACCTGTTTTCAGCTTCGCCAAATCAATTGCTTACTTTGTAATGGCTACACAAATGAACAAAAGTAAACAGATTATAGTAATCGGAGCGGGTTTTGCCGGCCTGAGCGCGGCTGCGGTCTTAGCAAAAGAGGGCCACAGGGTGACTGTACTTGAGAAAAACAATCAGCCAGGGGGCCGTGCACGTATTTGGGAGCAGGACGGTTTCCGCTTTGACATGGGGCCCAGCTGGTACTGGATGCCCGAAGTATTGGAAGATTTTTATAAGCTATTTGGTAAAAAAGCTTCGGATTTCTACGATTTGAGAAGGCTCGACCCGGCTTATCGCGTTTATTTCGGGAAAAATGATACCATAGATATCCCTGCAGCGATGAATGAGCTCGAAGCGTTGTTCGAAAGCATGGAACCCGGAAGCGCAAAATCCCTCCGGAAATTTTTAATCCAGGCCGGAGAAAAATACAAGATCAGTATGAGCGAGTATGTATTTAAACCTTCCCATTCAGTGCTTGAATATGCCAGTTGGAACCTGCTTGCAAAAAGTATGAGCATGCAACTGCTGAGCAGTCACAGCAAGCATGTGAGGGCCTATTTCAAGGACCCGAGGCTCATTAACATATTGGAGTTTCCAGTTCTGTTCCTGGGCGCCACGCCGCAAAAAACACCTGCCTTATATAGTATGATGAATTATGCCGACCTGGTTCTGGGTACCTGGTACCCAACGGGCGGGATGAACGAAATTGTGCGGGCCATGGTAAAAATTGCCATGGAGCAGGGTGCTGCCATCAGGCTGGGCTACCGAAGTAAAAAAAATCAATGTGGAAAATGGGCGCGTAAATTCTGTTACTACGGATAAAGGGGACCTCGCTGCCGACATGGTCATAGCAGCAGCGGATTACCAGCACGTGGATCAGCACCTGCTTGAGCAGCCCTATCGTAATTATGATTCAAAATACTGGACGCGCCGCACGCTTTCCCCTTCCTGTTTGATCTTCTACGTCGGCCTCAATAAAAAAACTGACGCTATTGCACATCATAATTTGTTTTTTGACCAGGACTTTGAGCTGCATGCGCGGGACATTTATACGGAGCCCCGGTGGCCCCAAAATCCATTGTTCTATGTATGCTGCCCCTCAAAAACGGATCCGTCGGTCGCTCCCGAAAATTGCGAAAACCTGTTTTTCCTCATGCCCCTAGCACCGGGATTAGATGATAGCGATACGGTCCGCGAGCGCTATTTTGAGCTGATGCTTGCCCGCTTTGAACACCTGACGGGTGAGCGTATCCGGGGCTCGGTTGTAGTTAAAAGAAGTTATGCGCTGCGTGACTTTCAGTTAGATTATCATTCCTTTAAGGGTAATGCCTACGGGCTGGCCAATACTTTAAAACAAACCGCATTTCTAAAACCTGCCATGCGCTCAAAAAAAGTCGCTAACCTGCTGTTTGCGGGCCAGCTGACGGTGCCTGGTCCGGGCGTGCCGCCTGCGATCATTTCCGGGCAGGTGGCGGCAAGGGAAGCACTCAAATATTTAAACCGGTTATAGCGCGCTTTGCCGGTGGCTAAAAATCAAAGAACCCGCAAATGCGGGTTCTCTGAACTTATATATGAGATGTCGAATGATTAATCTTCTGCATAAACCGGTTTTTTGATACCGTTATCATAGGCTTTCAGATTCTTTTTCAAAAGCTTACGTGCTACGTGAATCCGTGTTTTTACGGTACCAATTGGAATATCCAGATGATCGGCGATCTCATGATATTTATGCCCTTCAAAATACATGGTGAAAGGCACATAATAATCTTCAGGCAACCTGTCTAGCGCTTTTTTGATATCGTCCATCACAAATTTTGATTCCCCGCTGTTTTTGGTTGAGCTGAAAACCAGGTTGGCAGAAGATATTTCTTCAGACTTGGTAACAAAAGTGCTCATCTTGACAAAACGGCGATAATTGTTGATGAAAGTATTTTTCATGATGGTATATAACCATCCTTTTAAATTAGTGCCTTCTTTAAACTTATTATAATATGTTATGGCCTTCAACATTGTATCCTGGACAAGGTCGTTAGCGTCGTCGGCGTCGCGTGTAAAATGTAGTGCGTATGACCTCAGTGAAGTCGCCTGACGCAGTACCATGGTATTAAACTCGATTGCTGTCATTCTGTTAAAGTTTGTGTACAGATGACTAGACAAACATAATACCGATTCTAACTCTGGCGCTCGGCTTTAGTCGGGAATACATTGAAATCCACAGCAGTATTGTGCCCGGGAAGGGATGTTTGAAAAGATGACAATTTACTGAAAAACAGCGTTCTAATAAAAATTAAAACACTTTTTGGACTAAAATGTAGAGCGGGCGTCAATCTGACGGGGCCAGAAAAAAGAATGTTTTTTGAAAAAAAATTAACGTAATAATATTTACCTCACGTTCGAGCAAAACGCCAAATTTAGTGTACACACTGTCTATGATTTGCGACGAAAGACTGTACACTTCTTCGCCCGTAGCATCCCCGTGATTGACCAAAACCAGGGCCTGATTCTTCCATGTTCCCGTGTGTCCGACTACTTTTCCCTTCCATCCGCACTGTTCAATCAGCCATCCGGCGGCCAGTTTTATCTGTCCGTCAGCGGCCGGGTAATTCACTACTTCTGCAAATACATCCCTCAGCTTCCCAAACCGGGCGGCATCAATGATTGGGTTCTTAAAGAAGCTGCCTGCGTTGCCTATCGTAGATGGGTCCGGCAATTTAGATACGCGGATATGAGAAACGACTCTTGAAACATCTTTAATAGTAGGCTCAGCGATACCGCGACTGGCAAGTTCCTGCTCGATGGCACCATATTTAAGATTGAGGCTGCCGGCGAGCGAAAGGCGCAACTTTACCGAAACGATGATGTATTTGCCCCGGAGCTCGTTTTTAAAAATGCTTTCCCGGTAACCGAACTGGCAATCCTCCTTGGCTGAACGTTTTAAACTCGCCGCTGGCTATTTCAAATGCATAGCAGCTGCGGAACACATCTTTGAGCTCCACGCCGTAAGCGCCGATATTTTGTATGGGTGATGCCCCTACCGAACCCGGGATCAGGCTGAGGTTTTCTATTCCGGCATATTCCCTGTCTACGCAATAGTTAACCAGGTCGTTCCAAACTTCACCTGCCCCTGCCTCTACAAATACTTCCTGGTGATTTATTCGGTGCTCAATGCCTCTGATATTCATCCGGATCACCAGCCCTTCAAAATCTTTTACAAAGAGCATATTGCTGCCGCCGCCTACAACTAACCGATCTATTCGCGGTCCACTGCGGGTCCAGAAACAACTCCGTCAGCTCATCCTGGTGACTGATCTCCACAAAATATCTTGCTGAAGCATCAATGCCAAAAGTGTTAAAATTTCTTAGGGATACGTTTTCCTGTATTTGGAGCATGCGGTTCATTCCGGGTTATCGTGGCGAATTTCGGAATTTAAATCAGAAAAATCAGCCTTCGTAAGCCGTTCGTTGGTAAATATCCGGCCCGTAGGGTATTTACTATTGATTTTGGGGTAAGGACCCTAACCATTTCGGCCAGTGGAATCGCTTTCTTTTCGAGATAACCGGATGGCGACCACTGATGCATGTATCCATTTGCAATTAAAAAAGGTTTACCACTGAGCTCAATAAAAGTTCCATCGGGCAATGTCCCAGGCTTATCCTCGTACGTAACTTTCGCTCCGTCCCCATCTATCCTTTCCCGGTGAAGGACCTCGTCTATTTTCTGCACCAACACCTTTTCATTAAACCCGTATTCAGGATTTCCCCTGAGCCAAAACGATTTAAACCTCAGGGCATCTGCTCTCCGGCATTCAAAACAAGGGCGATGCCCGGCGGCCAGGGAAGTCGCTTCGTCAAAAAAGAACAGTTCCGTATACAGGTTTGGGGACATGACCACTCGCTTTCTGCCCTTAAACTCAAGCAGGCAAGTAATCCAGGCTTTTATTTTATAGGGCCGTAATATGTTCTTGTTTTCATTATGCAAGAGGCCGCGGTTACCCATCCAGGCGCCGCGGGCGTTTGTTCTAATAATATTGCCGTAAGGATCGACACGGTTTTGCAGCACCTGAATTGGATTTTTTTGATAAATAAATTTCGGGTTTTTTTGAATAAAAATTTGCCCTAAGAATTTACGTCTCCAATTATCCATTGCCCGACGGAGGCTAAATTGATAGCGCCCTGCCCCCGGCGCAGCATAAAAAAAGCGACTCTTCAAAGTCGCTCTCAAAAATATTATCCGGTTCCTGAAATTAAATATGTATCGGCCTGTTATCCGTAGCTGCCAGGCAGGCCTCACGGAATGCTTCCGTATAGGTCGGGTGTGCATGGCTCATTCTGGAAATATCTTCGGCCGAGGCACGGTATTCCATCGCTACAACTGCTTCAGCGATCATATCAGCAGCACGCGGGCCAATCATATGCACGCCCAATATTTCATCGGTGGCAGCATCCGCCAGAACTTTTACAAATCCATCCAGGTCGCCGCTGGCTACCGCGCGACCGCTCGCGCGGAACGGGAACAAGCCTGATTTATATTTTACGCCTTTTTCTTTGAGCTGCTCTTCGGTCTGGCCAACGGCCGCAACCTCCGGCCAGGTATAAACCACGCCCGGAATCAGGTTATAATCAATATGCGGTTTCTGGCCGGCAATACTTTCAGCTACCAGGGTGCCTTCATCTTCCGCTTTGTGGGCCAGCATCGCGCCCTTGATCACGTCGCCAATGGCATACACGCCTTTTACGCTGGTTTCCAGGTGCTCATCAACGGTGATCTTTCTGCCGCGTTCTTCCACGGTAAGGCCGATCTTATCCAATCCTAAATTATCAGTATAAGCAATACGTCCTACAGCAACCAGGCAGTAATCGCCTTTAAGCTCTTTCTTCTCTCCGTTAGGCGCATCAAAAGTTACGGTTACTTCCTTGCCTTTTACCGTAGCGCCGGTAACTTTATGACCTGTGTAAAATTCCATGCCCTGTTTGGTCAGTACCTTTTGCAATTCCTTACCCAAGCGCACGGTCCATCGTAGGGATGATGGAATCCATAAATTCGATCACCGATACCTTGGCACCCAAACGGGCATAAACCGAACCCAGTTCCAGACCGATAACGCCGCCACCGATCAGAATAAGGTGCTTGGGCACTTCGTTCAGGGTTAAGGCCTCGGTTGAAGTGATGATGCGTTTTTTATCGATCTTGATAAAAGGCAGGCTGGATGGTTTTGAGCCTGTTGCAATAATGATATTTTTGCCGGTGATCTCCTGCTCGGTGCCATCCGGTTTTTTGATCGTAATGGTATTTTTATCCTTAAATGATGCCTATACCCTGGATGCCGTCGATCTTATTCTTTTTGAACAGAAAGCTGATCCCGCTGGTGTATTCTTGCCAACCACCTCAGTTTTGCGTTTCATCATCTGCGCCATATCAACCGAAAGGTTTTCCAGGTTGATGCCATGCGTTTTAAAGGCATGCGCTGCATTATAATAATGTTCGGATGAGTCCAGCAATGCTTTGGAAGGGATACAGCCTACATTTAGGCAGGTGCCTCCGTAAGTGGCATATTTTTCAATACAAGCGGTCTTTAATCCCAGCTGGGCGCAGCGTATAGCAGCTACATAGCCGCCTGGACCAGAGCCGATAACGATAACATCATATTGCATAGTAGTGTATTTATTGGTGCGGGCAAAGGTAAGTATTTTAGAGATTAGTGCTGAGCTAATTGGAGATTAGTTGACCATAGGATTATAAATATTACGTTGTTGCAGGCAGATAAATGGTGAGCAGACGGCCCTCCGCACCATGGTGCTTGTTGTTATAAAAGCTGATCAATGGATACGAGTTACTAAAACAGCAACGAGGGTTCACCATATTTTATCCCATAATAGCCGAATTGTAACAGTAATATGGCAAAATCAACAGATTACTTTAATAGTTATTACATTTATCTGATTAAAACTTTCATGAAAAAAGCATTTATGGCGCTGCTTGCGCTGAGTCTGTTTCACAACTGCCCCGACGCCCAGCTTCTGGTGGATAAAGATAGATTTAGCCGCGGCGATACGCTTCGCGGCAAGCTCAGCCCCTTGCGCAGCTGTTATGATATTAACTATTATCACCTGGATGTTAAATTTGATATCGACAATAAATTCATCAGCGGCAGTAACCTGTTTCAGCTTTACTGCCACCCAGGACTTTACCAAACTGCAATTCGATCTGTTTGATAACCTGAAGGTTGAGAAAGTGATCTATAAAGGCGCACGAGCTGCCCTTTAAGCGGGAGTTCAATGCTGTATTTGTTACCTTCCCCATAGCCATTAAAAAAGACAGCCGGGATGAATTTACGGTGTACTACTCCGGCAATCCGACGATCGCCAAGAATGCGCCCTGGGACGGCGGCGTGGTCTATGCCGAGGATACGGCCGGCAAACCCTGGGTAGCTACCGCCTGTGAAGGGGTTGGTGCCAGCATCTGGTGGCCGAATAAAGATCATCTGTCTGACGAAGTTGACAGCATGCTGATCAGCATCAGCGTTCCAAAGGGATTAAAAGACGTCTCCAATGGAAGACTGCGCAAAGTAACCGACGTGGATAGCGGTTACACGAGATTCGACTGGTTTGTTGCCAGTCCGATCAATAATTACGATGTCGCTGCCAATATAGGTGACTACACCGAGTTCTACCGATACCTACGATGGCGAAAAAGGCAAGCTCGATCTTGATTATTGGGTACTACCGGCTGACCTTGAAAAAGCTAAAAAGCACTTTACAGCCAATGTAAAACCCATGCTTAAATCCTTTGAGCATTGGTTCGGGCCCTACCCTTTTTATGAAGACGGCTTTAAACTGGTTGAAACGCCTCATTTGGGTATGGAGCATCAAAGTGCAGTGGCTTATGGCAATCAATTTATGAATGGCTACCTGGGCATGGACCTTTCGCACACCGGCTGGGGACTTAAATGGGACTATATTATCGTGCATGAGAGCGGACATGAATGGTTCGGCAATAACATTACGGCCAAAGACCTGGCTGATATGTGGATACACGAAAGTTTTACCTGTTATTCGGAATCGCTGTTTGTTGAGAGCCTGTATGGAAAACAGGCCGGCAAGGAATACGTGCATGGCCTAAGAAAGGACCTGGCCAATGATGCCCCTATTGTAGGCGTATACGACGTAAATAAAGAAGGGTCAGCAGATATGTATTCCAAGGGCGCGGTAATACTCAATATGATTCGCACCATTATCAATGATGATAATAAATGGCGCAGCATCCTCAGGGGACTCAATAAAACCTTCTATCACGGCACGGTTACTTATGATGATGTTACCGGGTATATCAGTAAGCAGTCCGGCATGGACCTGTCGGAAGTCTTCGATCAGTATCTCCACTATAAAGGACTGCCTACTTTGCAGGTCCTCTGGCAGGATGGCCGTCCCTATTGTAAATGGAAAGCCGATGCAAAGGACTTCAATATGCCCATTAGGGTACGGATTAAAGGTGGTGAGTATAAATTCATTACGCCAACGACGGCATTAAAACCAATTGATCTTCCGGGAGTTACTAAAGAAAATCTCGAGGCGGATACGTTCAATTATTACATTAAACTTTCCGGGAATATACAAAAAGGCGCATGATACCGCCCGCTTTGACCAACCAAATTGAAATACGATAAATAAATTATGATAAAGCGATCCTTACTTCTTACGCTACTGGCTTTAACGCTGATCACCTTTAACACCTTTGCCCAGCTGGGTACCAACAAAGAAACATTCACCAGGGCTGATTCACTCCGGGGTAATCTAACTCCCCTGCGCACCTGTTACGATATCAATTACTATCACCTGGATGTAAAGTTCGATATTGCCAACAAATTTATCAGCGGCAACGTGCTGTTCAAGTTTACTGCTACCCAGGATTTTACCAAACTCCAGTTTGACCTTTTCAGTAACCTAAAGGTGGAAAAAGTAGTTTACAAAGGACACGAGCTGCCTTATACGCGGGAATACAACGCGGTTTTTGTAACATTTCCCGAGACGATCACCAAGGGCAGCAAAGAAGAATTTACGGTTTATTATTCGGGCAATCCAACCATTGCCAAACGCGCCCCCTGGGATGGCGGTATTGAATATAATGTAGATTCTCTGGGCCATCCCTGGGTATCAACTGCCTGCCAGGGCATGGGCGCCAGCGTTTGGTGGCCCAACAAGGACCAGCAGGCCGACGAAGTGGACAGCGCCCTGGTCAGCATTACGGTGCCCAGTGGTCTGAAAGATGTATCAAACGGCCGCCTGCGCAAGGTAACCAAATTAAAAGATGGCTATACCCGGTTCGACTGGTTTGTGCCAGATCCGATCAATAATTACGATATAGAGGCCAACATCGGCGATTATGCACATTACACCGATACCTTCGAGGGCGAAAAAGGTAAACTGACGCTCGATTTCTGGCCCCTGAGTTATAACGTGGATAAGGCAAAAAAACAATGGGGTGAAAATACCAAACCCATGTTAAAGGCCTTTGAATACTGGTTTGGTCCATACCCGTTTTATGAAGACGGCTATAAGCTGATAGAAACGCATCACCTGGGCATGGAACACCAGAGCGGAACGGCGTATGGCAATCATTATCACAATGGCTACCTCGGCCGGGATCTTTCGGGAACCGGGTGGGGCCTGAAATGGGATTTCATCGTGGTGCACGAGAGCGGGCATGAGTGGTTCGGTAACAACATCACCTCCAAGGATCTGGGCGATATGTGGATACACGAAAGTTTTACCAATTATTCCGAATCCTTATTTATTGAAAACAAATGGGGCAAACAGGCCGGGCAGGAATATGTGCACGGCACCCGATTCCTGATCGCAGAACGACCGTCCTATCGTAGGGCCTTATAACGTTAATAAAGAAGGCTCGGGCGATATGTATTACAAAGGCGGCAACCTGCTGAATATGGTTCGTACAATTATCAATGATGATGAAAAATGGCGCAGTATCCTTCGGGGACTCAATAAAACCTTCTACCACCAGACGGTTACTTACGACGACATTGTAAATTATATCACCGAGCAATCAGGCATTGACCTTATCACCTGTATTTGATCAGTACCTGCATTATAAAAATCTTCCCATACTGGAGTTTATGACCGGCCGCGATGGTAAACTATCCTGCCGCTGGCAAGCAGATGCCAAAGGTTTCAATATGCCGGTAAGGGTAAAAATAAAAGGCGGAGAGTACCAGTTCATCTACCCGACAACGCGATTTACTCCGGTTAATATGGAAGGCGCCACCAAAGATAATATAGAGGTGGATACCTTTAATTATTATATCGGCGTACTTGTGGATTAATAAGCGATTAATAAATAATAATTTTAACGAATATTGAATAATAAGTATAGAAATATTAACTTCAGTACTATAATTCAATATTCGTTACCCAAACCTGCATATGTCCGCTCACGCCCGGGATTATTTAGATTTCGATGCAACCTTTTATATCCGATCGCGTCATATGGTAAACAAATAGAAATCATGAGATCGTTTACTAAAATATTACTGCTTGCCGGGGGATTACTTGCAGGACCCGCCTGTACCTATGCAATGCCACGCAGCGCTACTGAATTAGAATATTCTAAAATAGAGGACCGTCACCTCTCCGGGTTCAGCGCCGTATCTGCAGGCGGTTCATTTGACGTTTACATCACCCAGGGGCCGACAGAATCTGTAAAAGTTGAAGCGCCTGACAATATCATCGACCAGATCATCACAGAGGTTGACGGAGGTGTATTGAAAATATATAACAAGCATAATAATGGCTTTCATTGGGACGAAATGTTCGGCAACCATAAGAAAATAGCCGTTTATGTCACCTGCAAGGACCTGAATGCGATCAGTGTTTCCGGTTCGGGAGATGTTTCTTTCAAGGATGGAATCCGCACCAATTCATTAAAATTAAAAGTATCGGGTTCGGGAGACGTATCAGGAAAAGTCGACGTAAAATCTTTGGAAAGCGGCATCACGGGTTCAGGGGATGTAAAATTATCTGGTCATGCCGAAAACTCGGTCGTGAGCGTGTCTGGCTCGGGTGATTTTGAAGCGCGCAACATGGTTACCGTTAATACTTCGGTGCAGGTTTCAGGTTCTGGAGATGCTTCTGTGAATGCCTCCGGCCGGGTCAATGCCTCTATTTCCGGCTCGGGCGATGTTCGCTACACCGGCGGCGCGCGAAACATATCTTCCGCAAAATCAGGAAGCGGTGATATAGAAAAAGACTAAGGCCCTAAACATAATATGTCAAGCCCCTCCTTTTCGGGAGGGGCTTGCTATTTTTCAATTATTAAACTTCGCTATTTTTCTTCGTCCCAGTTCATAAACTACCCTGAAGGCCTCCTGGTTACTGGTGTATCCGGGCGTTTTATGCAAGGTAAATACGAATTGCCCCTTGAGATGACTGGCGACGAACGGCGTAATGATAAAATCCATGCGATAGTAACGCGGTTTCTCGTAAAATGCATCTCCATACATCAGGTGGACGCCAGGGCCCGCATAAAACTCATTAAACATAGCCAGCCGCCAATAGCTTAAATAAGCACTGGCCACAAAACCGGTAGGCGTCTGCAGCTGATCCACGCCCCGCGTACGCTCCAGTCCGGTAAATACGCCGGCTTCAAACGACAGGGAATCCAGAACCGTTTTATGACTAAAATCCAGCCCCAGGCGCACCTGGAAACCGCCGTTATCCATAATATGATCCTCTGGTGTCAGTATGGCAGCGCCGGCATCGTGAAGCAGGGTAAAATAATTGGATACATAAAATGGGCAGTGCTCACTGGGCTTGTATTTACCTTCAAAGCCCACTAAAAACTCCTCCCGCTGGGTATCGGTCTGCCGGCTTACCCAGTCTATCCATAAATTCTCGAAAAAGCTCTTGTTATTACTTAAATAGCGTAAGTACATCCCTTCCATATTGGGCCGGTAATATTGCAGTGTATCGTTCAGCAATGCACGCGGGATAATTATCAATCAGGCCCGTACGTGAAAATTCGCCGATATTGAACTGCCAGTTCTTATTGAGAAATTTATAATAGGCAATGGGGTCCACCTTTACAAAAAAAGGAACTGCCCCAAACTCATGCAAGGCATTGGCACCAACGACAAAACTGTTCAGACTGTCGATCCGGATGCCCACGTCGGGTGCAATCCGTGTTCCGGAATAAGTTCGTGACCGTGCTACAAAATCTTTATACTCCCGGTTGTCCAAAAAACCGAGCCCGCTAAAATCCACATCCAGCGTTTGGGCCATGGCCGCGGCGGCTATAAAGAAGGAAAAGAAAATAGTGAGGTAGAACTTTTTTATCATATGATCATCTAATATTTATTCGGTTTTTAAGCTAAAGATCCTGCTGTTTTTGCTGCCCAGAAAAGGATCTGTCCGCAGCGAAAACATCATGGTGTATTCGCCTTTTGCTTCAGGCATGGTAAAATTAAATTTATAGGGGCTGCTTTGGCCCGGCCCTATTGCCAGCCCGTAAAAATCAGCGCCGGCCTGCTGGACAGCAATAATATCGGGACCTTTAAACAAACAGGCTTCGAATGTAACCCGGTGCTTTAAACCTGTATTACCAAAATTTATTGTGTATGGGTACGGATTTATGATATGAAGCTCAATAACTAGCTTTTGTCCAGGCTGAGCGCTGATTTTGTAAGAAGGCGCTTCCACCTTCACTTTCTGGTAGGTGCGCACATCCGGGATCCATCCCCCGTACCATTTGCCGCCGGTTGTGTGCAGCGTATCGGTACTGACTCCTTTGATCGGAAATTTGGTCAGCCAATAGGCCCGTTTGTTTTGCATGCCTTCTTCAATGGGCCAAATGTCGAACTGCGTAAGGCGGTAATAGCGCTCGTCGTAGGCAAAGCCCCTGGTCGTGTTATTATAAAAATCGTATTTAGAGGCATTCTGAAACCCGTCGTTGAAAATCACATAATTATCCCCTGCCCGCTGCCGGATCTCACTAGCCCATTGCCGGAAACCGTAAAGGCTTTTTACCTGCCCGATTTTGCGGATCAAGGGTGAGGCAGTAATGATCAGCACGCGGACCAAAACGATGATCGCCAGGTTGACAATGGCAAGCCAGCGAAACCAGGGCTGCCAGTCAGAGGATTGCCTGAACCGAATAAGAGCAAGCATGACCAATGGAGCGAAGGCGATCAGCGTCCATTGCGGCTGGACCTCGCCCTTGAAGCTGCTTAGAAAGAAAAAAAGATAGGTACCCACTGCGTTCACCAGCAGCGCGCGGATAAAACTGTCCGTTACTGCAGCGCGGAAGGCATAATAAAATAAAAATACGCCAATCAGCGGGCCTGCCATTATCAGCTGCCCGGGGAAATAAGTATAGGTCTGCGAAAAGTTATAATGATAAGTGGATTGCTCAAATAAATGGTAGTTAACCGAAGGATAGCCATGGTCCGCCTGCCAGAGGATGTGCGGAAAAAACAGCGCGACAGAAAGCGCGACGACCAGCCAAAAGGACCAGCGTTTTACCAAAGCAGGATTGGATAAAAGCGTAAAGCCTACCAGTAATATGCCGTGATACTTGCTGTAAAGCAAACATGCGATAATAAGAGCGAGCAGCAGCGCCCATTTTAAATGGTCACCAGCCGCATATTTTTGGTATACAAAATAAAAGAGTACCGTAAAGAGGAACAGCGGAGCATCCGGGGTGGTCATGAAACCATAAATATGAAAAATAAAGACGCCCGAGGCAACCAGGATAAACCATGTAGCCTCTACAGCATATTTCTTCAAAATGAGCCATAAAACGTAAAGCGACACCGTACTGGAAAGCACCGTCATCAGACGCAATCCAAACTCACTATGCATCAGTGTATCGCCGGTCCGAATGAATAGGGCCACCATTGGCGGATGGTCAAAATAGCCCCAGTCTATAAAGCGCGAATAAAGCCAGTAGTAGGCTTCATCCGCATGAATCTCCAGCGTATAGGCTTGCAGGCCATTCAAAATTGTCCATAGCAGCAAAAAATACCAGATCGTTCGATCGGATTTTTCCAGGCCGGTGGGCAGATTATTTGGATGGGACAATGGCATTCACTTAGATTGAAGCTGCAAATTTAGACAAAATAATAAGAGCCGCTCCAAGTCGCGCCCAAATGAGCAGATTTTCTAATCCAATTATAATAGCCTTTTATTTTGGCAGGGCAAAAGCCACATATGCATCTCCGGACTTTGTTTTAAGTTTGCCTCCGCCGCAGGCGATCACCAGGTACTGCCTTCCCTGGATCTGGTAAACACTCGGCGTAGCAAATCCTGAGGCAGGGAGCGCGGCTTCCCATAATAGTTTGCCGTCCCGCTTATTAAATGCTCTGATTTTACTGTCTTTTGTGGCTGCAATGAAGATCAGTCCGCCCGAAGTCACTACCGGGCCGCCATAGTTTTCAGTTCCGGTTGCTGCCCTTCCCTTGCCGGCAAAAGCATTATCGTTACCCAGAGGTACTCGCCAAACCATCTTGCCGGTATTCAGGTTGATCGCATTGAGCGTACCCCAGGGCGGAGCAATAGCTGGCAGCCCCTGTTTAGAAACAAACTTATTGTACCCGGTCATATGATAGGGTATATCCAGATAAGGGTCTTTAGGTTTATGCACGCCAATGAAAGCGCTGGCGCCTGTCTTCTTATTTTCAGTAATATAAGCTATAATGGCCTGCCTTTCCTGGTCACTGAGTTGTTTGAACGATGGCATCATCCTGCGGCCGCCCATCAGCAGGGCGTTTATCCCTTCATCCTTATACCTTGCGCGGACACCGATCAGCGAAGGAAAATTGCCTGTTCCTTTTCTGTCCTGCCCATGACATCCCATACAGTTATTGGTGAACAGGCGCTGCCCGGCCTGGTTGAAGGTTTCTGATCTTGTCGATTCTTTTTCTGAATCGATCATGGTCAGTATCCAGGCCATTTCGTTGGCGTTAATATACAACAGGCCTGTTGTAGGGTCATATGCCGGACCGCCCCACTCCGCTCCGCCGTCAAAACCCGGGAATATGACCGAGGGTATTTTGCCGGGCGGCAGGAACATATTGCCATAGCGATATCCTTTGAGCCTGCCGAGCACTTCGGCTTTTGAGCTATCGGAAAGATAAGGATTGATATCCGCTTCTGTGAGCGTTTGGCGGGTGAAGGGTACGGGCAAAGCCGGAATGGGCTGCGTAGGCCAGGGCTTTTCTCCGGCGAGTTCCGAGCTGGTCATCACCGGAGTTTCCTTCACCGGAAATAAGGGCTTACCACTCTGGCGGTCGAGCACGAATATAAATCCGTGTTTGGTGGGCTGGGCAACGGCATCAACATCTTTCCCATTTTGCCGTAAAGTAACCAGCACCGGCGCAGTAGGAAGATCTTTATCCCACATATCATGATGAATTACCTGGTAGTGCCAAACCAGTTTACCTGTGGCTGCATCAAGAGCAAGCACACAATTGGCAAACAGGCCCTGGCCCTTTCTTTTTCCACCGTAAAAATCATAAGCTGCCGACCCGGTTGGTGCAAACAGCAAACCTCTTTTCTCATCCAGGCTGAAGCCTGCCCAGCTGTTCGCCGAGCCGATATGTTTATAAGCTGTACTGTCTTCCCAGGTACTATAGCCCTGTTCGCCTGGGTAAGGTATGGTATGAAATATCCATTTCAATTTACCGGTATGTACGTCATAAGCCCTGATATGACCGGGCGCAGCATCAGCTGTTTCGTTTACGCGGCTGCCAACGATATACAAGTTCTTATAAATAATACCCGGCGAAGTTGCCGTTATATACATATCCCTGGCCGGCCGCCCCAGGTCATCATGCAGATCGACTTTACCGTCCTTGCCAAAACTTTCTACTGGTTGCCCGGTTTCCGCATTTACTTCATAGATACTGGAACCGGCACAATATAATATCCTCTTATCATCACCGTCCTGCCAGTACGTTACGCCGCGGTTATTATTCATTCCAAAACTGCCGGCCGATTTATTGGTATTTCCGGCAGGATCAAACACCCATTTTTTTGCTCCGCTAGCAGCGTCCAGCGCAAATAGCCTCAGTTTGGGTGTAGTGCCATAAAGCAGGCCATTTACTATGATCGGATTACACTGTATTTGCGAATGCGCCGCCGTATCGGCGTCATGGGTATGATAGACCCATGCTACCTCAAGGCCTTTTACATTGCCGGTATCGATCTGGTTGAGTGATGAATAGTGCTGCGCCTTTTTTGAGCCGCCATAAACCTGCCAGGAAGTGCCATCGTCCGATGCGTTATTTTTACAGGAATAAACAAGTAAAGACAGAGAAAATAAACAGGTTAGGGTTTTTCCGCGGGTCATAGCAATGATTTTCAGGTAACTGGCCAGATGGCTAATTTATTGATAATATCCAGATTTGAGGCTATATTTAACCCGCTATGACAAAACAAATCGAAATTATCAGAAAAACGCGGGCATTCCTGCTCGAGGGAATTAGCGGTCTGAGTACCGAGCAGTTAAACAAAATCCCAGAAGGATTTAACAACAACATTATCTGGAATTTAGGGCACCTGATCGCAGCGCAGCAGGGCGTATGCTATATCCGGGCCGGCCTTGCCCCGAAAGTGAGCGACGAATTTATAGCCAGCTTTAAATCTGGCTCAAAACCTGGCCAGCCGCTAAGTGCTGAAGAAATCGAGCACCTCAAAAACCTGTTTTTCTCTACCCTCGACCAATTGGAAGCAGATTATAACAATAATATCTTCGGCGGCTATACGCCCTGGTCAACGCGCTACGGCGTTGAGATTGCCAGCATTGGCGATGCCTTTGATTTTCTGCCATTTCACGAGGGGCTTCATTGCGGGGCTATCGGCGGAATAAAAAAGCTGGTATAAATCCTTTTAATTTCAGCTCAAAAAAACAAAACCCGGCAAAAGCCGGGTTTAATATCGTCACCATACCACCGCCGCTGGCGGCGATTAAAATGGTTATACGCCAAGTAACAATCTGGAAGGATCTTCCAGTAATTGTTTTACCCTAACAAGGAAGCTTACCGATTCACGGCCATCAATGATGCGGTGATCATACGACAGTGCTACATACATCATCGGCCGGATCACCACCTGTCCGCCAACGGCTACCGGGCGCTCAATGATATTGTGCATACCCAAAATTGCCGATTGCGGTGAATTGATGATTGGCGTGGATAGCATCGATCCGAATACGCCTCCATTGGTTATGGTAAAGGTACCTCCCGTCATTTCTTCCAGGCTCAGTTTATTGTCACGTGCTTTAACGGCCAGTGCAGCCACTGCCTTTTCAATCTCGGCAAGGCTCATGCTGTCCGCGTTGCGGATAACCGGCACCACCAATCCCTTGGGAGCCGATACAGCGATCGAGATATCAGCAAAATTGCTGTATACCACCTCTTCGCCTTCGATGCGGGCGCCCACAGCAGGCCATTCCTTCAAAGCTTCGCAAACGGCTTTGGTAAAGAAGGACATAAAGCCCAGGCCAACGCCATGTTTTTCTTTAAATTTATCCTTGTATTTTGCACGCAACTCCATGATCGGCGCCATGTCAACCTCGTTAAAGGTGGTCAGCATCGCTGTCTCGTTTTTCACAGCTACCAGTCTACGGGCAACCGTTTTACGCAAAGGCGACATCTTTTCCCTGCGCTCGCGGCCTGCATTTTGAACTTTCGCAGGTTCAGGCGCCTTAATCTCTACTTTTGGCGCTATAGCGTCTGCTTTGCGGCCGCCGCCCTGCGGATTTTCAGAAACCAGGTCAGCGGTAAGGGCTGTCAGCGCATCTGCTTTCGTTATGCGTCCTCCTACACCATTGCCAGGAATGGTTTGAGGGTCAATGCCTTTTTCGGCCAATATTTTTGCTGCAGCAGGTGATGGTGTTCCTGAAGCATAAGTTTTCTGGGCGGGTGCGGCTTCCACAGACACTGCTGCAGTTACGGGCTCAGCAGCCTTGGCTGCCCCGGCGCCTTCTATGGTACAAACGACCGCGCCAATTGCCAACACGTCACCTTCCTTAGCGATCGTTTTTAGTACGCCTGCCTTTTCTGCTGTTAATTCAAATGTTGCCTTATCTGACTCCAATTCGGCTATAGCCTCATCCATGGCCACCGTATCGCCGTCTTTTTTTATCCAGCGGGATAAAGTTACCTCGGTGATCGACTCACCAACAGGAGGAACTTTTACTTGTAGTGCAACTGCCGGCTGAGCTACAGCCGTTGCAGCAGGCGCTGGCGCTGGCGCAGCCGAGGCAACAGGCTGAGGATTGCACGGCCGCAGCACCGCTTTCGTCAATGCTGGCAACTGTGGCCCCTATAGCCAAGGTGTCGCCTTCTTTGGCGATCGTTTTTAAAGTCCCGGCTTTTTCGGCAGTAAGCTCAAAAGTAGCCTTATCTGATTCTAACTCGGCAATTACCTCATCCATTGCAACAACGTCTCCGTCTTTTTTTACCCAACGGGACAATGTCACTTCAGTAATTGATTCGCCAACAGGCGGAACTTTTATCTCTAAACTCATAGTATTGTGTTGTACGTTTATGTTGTACGCTTCTAGTTTTCGATCTCTCAATTGGCGTAACACGGTTACCGGTCACGTTCAAATGTATAAATTTTAGTCAGCGGCCATACCAGCCATATTTTCTGTTGTTTTCTTGATATTCTGCTTGACAGCCTTTCCCGCCGGTGCTTCAAAGGCAGTGGCGATACAGCTGTTGCTGCTGGGCATATGCTGTTTTGCAAAACCGGTTGCAGTGCTGCTGCCTTCGCTGCGTGATATCACATCCAGCTGTAATTCGCTCTTGCGGAATTTACGGCAAATATAAGGCCATGCACCCATATTTTCCGGCTCTTCCTGTACCCAGATAAATTCCGTCGCCTTGCTATATTTGGCTTTCACTTTCAGCATCTGCATATTCCGGCGTAGGATACAACTGTTCAATACGAACAATCGCTACATCCTTACGCTTGTCCGCCTGTTGTTTTTCCAAAAGCTCGTAATATATCTTACCGGAACAGAACAGATACACGCTTAACCTTTTTGACATCAGCATAATCATCATCTATCAATTCCTGGAATTTACCTTCGGTAAATTCTTCCAGCGGCGATACGCATTTAGGAGCTACGCAGCAAGCTTTTTGGCGTAAAAATAATCAAGCGGCTTGCGGAAATCGCGGTGCATCTGCCTGCGCTAAAATATGAAAAAAGTTAGCCGGCGTAGTGCAGTTGGCTACCTGGATATTATTGTCGGCGCAAAGCTCCATAAAGCGCTCAATACGCGCTGATGAGTGCTCGGGGCCCTGGCCTTCATAACCGTGCGGCAAGCAGCATCACCAAACCGTTGCCACGCTGCCATTTGGTTTCAGCACTGGCAATATATTGGTCAACGATGATTTGTGCTCCGTTAAAAAAATCACCGAACTGCGCTTCCCATATTGTTAACGCATTAGGATTTGCCAGCGCATAACCATATTCAAAACCCAAAACGCCATATTCAGATAACAGCGAATTATAAATACTGAATTTAGCTTCAGCGTCCAGCGTATCCAGCGGCGTATATTCATCTTCAGAGTCGACCAGCGTTAACACCGCATGACGGTGCGAGAAAGTTCCCCGTTTTACATCCTCTCCGCTTAACCTTACCGGGTGACCTTCTTTTAACAAGGTGCCATAAGCCAGCAATTCGCCCATGGCCCAGTCAAATACATGGGTTTTGGTTCACCATTTTATTGCGTTCTTCAAACAGTTTTTCAATCTTCTTGAAAAACTCTTTTCCCTGTGGCAGTTCGGTTATTTTTTTACCGATGTCCAAGCAGTTCCTCTTTCGGTACCGCAGTGTATCAACCGGTGCTGAAAAATCATCTCGGCTGGCCATGTGCAACCCCTGCCACGCGCCTTCAAACATCTGTATTGTTTCGGTAAACTTGTCTTCGGCTTTTGATTCATCCAGCTTTTGCTGCAGCAGATCACGGAAACTCTTTTCCATGGCTAGGCCCTGGTTGGCATCTATCGCTGCCTTCCGCCTGCAGCTTGCTGTTTATATATTTCGCGCGGGTTTGGGTGCGCCTCAATAGCCTTATATAATAATGGCTGGGTAAATTTAGGCTCATCCGCTTCGTTATGCCCATAACGGCGGTAACATAATATGTCGATGAACACATCGTCGTGGAAATATCTGGCGGTACTCCATTGCCAGGTTGACCACATAAGCCAAGGCCTCCACATCATCGCCATTTACATGAAAAACCGGCGACAAAACCGTTTTGGCCACATCGGTACAATAAGTGCTTGAACGGGCGTCTTTAAAGTTGGTAGTAAAACCGATCTGGTTATTGATCACCATGTGAATGGTGCCGCCTGTACGGTAACCGTCCAGTTTTTCCATTTGCAATACTTCGTACACAATACCCTGGCCGGCTACGGAAGCATCGCCATGTATCAGTATCGGGTGCGATTTTGGTATGATCGCCATTATATTTAAATTCGATCTTCGAGCGGGTTATGCCTTCAACAACCGGGTCAACCGCTTCCAGGTGCGACGGATTGGGGCAAAGGCTCAAATGCACATTTTTACCCGCAGCTGGTAACCACATCAGTTGAATAACCGAGGTGATATTTTACGTCACCGCCAAATGATGATGTCCTCGTATCATAGTTTTTACCTTCAAATTCAGAGAAAATCTCTTTATAGGGTTTTTCCATGATATTGGCCAGCACGTTCAAACGGCCGCGGTGCGCCATACCAATAATAAACTCCTGTATACCCAGGTCGGAGCCTTTTTGGATAACCGAATCCAACGCAGGAATAAGTGCTTCGGCACCTTCCAGCGAGAACCGTTTCTGACCCAAAAATTTCGTGCCCAAAAAGTTTTCGAAAACAACTGCCTGGTTCAGCTTATTCAGCATTTTCAGCTTTTCTTCCCGATGTAAATGAAGGCGTATTGCGCTTGCTTTCCATCCGGTCCTCAAACCATTTTATTTTTATTGGGTTGCGGATATATTTATATTCGGCACCGATCGACTGGCAATAGGTTTGTTCCAGCATCTCGCTGAATGTCTCTCAATTTGGCCGGACCCATGCCCAACTTCAACACCGGCATTGAAATACGGTATCCAGATCGGCATCGCTTAAACCAAATGTTTCCAGTTCTTTGCCCGGAAAATACTTGCGGCGTTCGCGTACAGGATTTGTTTTTGTAAATAAGTGGCCGCGAGTACGGATAACCGTTGATCATGTTAAGCACATTTATCTCTTTTAAAAAATGCTCGGACGTTTCTCCACCAGCTACTGGCCGGCACTGGCGTTTCGCTGCCAAAGTCAAAGCCTTCGAAAAATTTTTGCCATCCAAATTCTACTGATTCGGGGTCTTGTTTATATGCTTCGTATAAGTGAATTTATGTAGGCAGCGTTTCCGCTATTTATATAATTGAGGCGATCCATTTGAAAACCAATCTTTAAAACGGTACAAAAGTAAGCATATCGGCTTATAAACTTTTAATTTATTTATAAAACTTAACCTTTCATTAATATGCCGGCACCCTTCGACTTAGGCAGGAAGGACAGGCGCAAAGGCATTATCATCTTCATAAATATCATCAAGCCAGGTACTTATAAATTCGCTACGGGTGTCAAGTTCTTCAGCTGGCTTGCCGGCGAGGAAATAACGGCTGTCGCGCGGATGTGCTCCCCCTCCGGCCACAAATGCCCAATTGCCCCAATTGCTGGCCGGCGAGTAGTCAATCAGCTTTTCTTCAAAATAGGCGGCGCCCCTGGTCCAGTCCACCTTAAGCTGATCAGCCAAGAACCCCGCCACGATCTGACGGTTATGATTGCTCATGTAGCCGGTAGCATTCAGCTGACGCATACTGGCATCGATTTGGGCGGTGCCGGTAGTCCCTGTTTTCCATTTTTCAAAAAGCTCGTCCTGGTTAAGCGCCATTTCCACCTGATCGGTGCCCAGCTCCTGTGAACCTAAAAACTGCTTGCCATGTTTTTTAAACATAAAACGGAAATAGTCGCGCCAGAGCAGTTCCAGAACTAAAGAAGAATTTGCATTCTGCCCACGTTCGATCAGCTCACGGTACACCCAGCGCATAGAAAGGCATCCCATAGATATCCATGCCGAAAGCCGGGAAGGATGTACAGCATGATGTTTTGATCCTTTGGCCGCTACCCCGTGATCCGGACTTAAAATATATTCCTCCAGTTGCTTTAGGCCTGTGGTTTCGCCGCCCCTGATAATTAAATTCTGCACGCGGATCGTGGGGCGCATCTATTAAACCGAGCTCGAAAAGAGAAGGCAAATTTCCGGCATCTGTTACCAGGGGCACAGAAATCATCTCGGGCGTTTCGATGCAGCCGCGCACCTGGCTATCCCGTTCCACTTTCTTTTTAAATACGGCAAAACTATCCGGAATGTCCTTTATCGGAAAAGGCAGGTCTTCTTTATGATACAGGGTATGCCCGATAAAATGTTTCAGATTGAGCTTTATCTTCCAAAGGGCTGCTTCCACTTCCTCGGAGATCCGTGTTTCCTCCCAGGCCACTTCGCGATGATGATAGACCTCGCTGACCTGGTACTGGGTTGCCAGCTGCGGAATGATCTCTGAAGGGTTGCCCATTCTGATCACCAGTTCACCGCCCAGTGTTACGCAAATTCTCGCGCAGATCGGCAACAGACTCCAGTAAAAAACGGGCCCTGATATTTCCTGTTTTCGCTCACTGCCGGTTCACCGCTTTTAAAATAAAATGGATCAAAACATATAAACAGGCAATACCTTATCGGCTTTCCGAACGGCTTCAAGCAATATTTCGTTATCATGAACACGCAGATCGTTCCTGAACCAAACCAATATTGTTTTTTCACTCATATAAAATTCTCTTAAGTAGCCACCGCTTCGACCTGCAAATTTGCAATAAATTAGGGCTTTTGCATAATCTGTGATAATTATTTGACACCGGGGCAACATTTAATGACCGATTTAAACCAGCGCGTCTGCCATTTACCTTCAAATTAAGCCGGCCCGCAACAGGTCAATGCTCATTTGTAAATACCTTGATTGTTTGTAAAAACACCTTTGACTTTTTATTGTTGAATTTTACATGAAAGTGCTGGTAGCGGGTGTAAACGGGTATATAGGCTCACACCTGATCCCTGTTTTACTGGACAGGGGTCACGAGGTGTTATGTCTGGTAAGAGATAAGGAACATTTTTATGCGCATAGCCGATTCGCCGATTCTGTCGGGGTGGTATCGGGAGATCTTTTGCGGCGCCAGAGCATCGAGCCCATGCCCAAAGACATCGACGTGGCTTACTACCTGGTAAACACTTTCTCGCAGACTTCCGAATTTTCTGCCCTGGGAGCACTTTCTGCCCAAAACTTCATGGAAGTGATCGACCGGACACGCTGCCGGCAGATTATCACGCTTAGCGACATCAGCGATCATAGGAATGACATGTCCGCCCGTTGGCTGGTGGAAGAACTACTCTCCAACTGCAATCCGGAACTTACCGTATTCAACACGGCCATGATTATTGGCAGGGGCAGTACGGCTTTCGAAATGTTTGACGTGCTGATCTCCCGTTCCCCTATTCTACTACCGCAAAACTGGGTCAAGACACGTTTGCAGCCCATTAGCATATGGGATGTGCTCACTTATCTTATAGCCGCAATGATGAATGAAGATACCTATGGCAAAAAATTTGACATCGGCGGGCCGGACGTTTTAACATTTAAACAAATGCTGCTGACCTATATCGCCATGCGTAAAAGTTCTAAGCCAAGTATCGTTGTATTACCCTTCCTGACTTCTCAGCTCTCTTCTTACCTGCTAAATACGTTAACGCCGGTAAGTTACCCCGAGGCACAGAGTCTGATACAAAATCTCAGGTATCATACCATTTGCAGGGAGAACCATGTAAAAGAATTCATCCCCCTGCAATGTTCAACATTTAAGCAGTCACTTAAGCTGGCCGGCAACCCTGCTGATGAAATAATTTTACAAAATGTTCATTCTTATAAATAGCAGGAATTAAGTATCATAGTGTTTTTTTATGGGAATATTTTATGAATCCTGATCCGGCTGGCAAAAAAAGCGTCCTGGTCACAGGCGGAACAGGCCTCGTCGGCCACCTGCTCACCCAGGCATTGCTGCGCGGTGGCTACCAGGTGAGCCATTTAAGCCGCACTGCGGGTAATATCCCCGGGGTAAAAACTTACCTGTGGGACGTTGCGGCAGGCAAAATTGACGAACATTGTATTGATGGCGCAGATACGGTGGTTCACCTTGCAGGGGCAGGAATTGCGGACAAGCGCTGGACCAAAAAGCGAAAAAAGGAACTGATCGATAGCCGCAGCCGCTCCATCGCGCTGCTCTACGGGCTGATCAAAACCAGGCCAAACAAGATCCAGACGATCGTATCGGCGTCGGCAACCGGATATTACGGAAATGGTGCTGACCGGCTACTCACCGAAGAAAGTCTGCCCGGCAACGATTTTTTAGCCGATTGCTGCCTGGCATGGGAAGATGCCGTAAGCCAGGGGCGTATGCTTGGCCTGCGGATACTGGAATTCCGAACCGGCGTGGTGCTCGATAAGAAAGGCGGAGCCTTGCCCGCAATGGCGCTCCCCGTCAGGCTGGGCCTCGGCGCAGCACTGGGCAAAGGCAGACAATGGGTATCCTGGATACACTCGAAAGACGTTGTTAATATGTACCTGTATGGCATTGAAAATGCGGACCTTTCGGGCATCTACAATATGGTGGCACCGGGGCCTGTGACCAACAAACAATTCATGCAAGCAATAGCGCGGCAACTGCGCAGGCCGTTATGGCCCATTAAGGTACCTTCGTTGATCTTTAAGCTCTTAATGGGCGAAATGAGCCAGATCATACTGGCCAGCGCAAAGGTGTCCGCGCAGAAAATAGTAGATACGGGCTTTAGTTTTAGTTATCCCGTTTTAGCCGATGCCCTGAAAGACATCTATGGATCCTGACCGCGCCGCTTGATCTGATTACATAAAAAAATGGGTTCCGGAGTTTGCTGAGGCAGCTATCCGAAACCCATTTTTTGTTATGAATTGTCCGCCAGCCCAGCTGGCAGCAAACCTTAAAAATTGGTAACTACGATGTTATTGATTTCCCACCTTAAGACCGCATTGGCAGGTATTCCTGTATTGCCGCCGGTGCCATAAGCTAATCTGGAAGGCACTAGCAGGGAAATGGCTCCTCCGTTTTTACATAATTTTAATCCTTCAACCACGCCAGCTACGTTATTAGATAAATCACCATAAGAATAAACTGTTGACGACTTATAAGTGGTATCACCATTGGCATAATTGTTATTCATCAGTTGAGCAGTATAATTTGATGTAACGCTTGAATTGTCATTAATGGAAGCGCCACTGCCCGGCTTGATAATTTTATACCATAGGCCATCACTGGATTTTAAGTAGCCTGAAAGGCCGTTTGCAGTCTTGTAATTCTGGATAACCAATTCATCATAGCTGATCTGATTGTCGATCAGGTTAATGGTATAGTCAAGGCACTGGTTACCCCCTATCTTGTTATTGGCTATCGTATTACTGCCGCTACCTACGCCTTCGCGGCCGTAAGCAAGGTGGGAAGGTATCAGTAGTCTGACCTTACTGCCTTTATACATGACATGGTTACGGATACCCAGCATCAGGCCATTAGGTACGATATGCCCCAGATATCCAAAGAAATGGTTCACTACCGTGTCCGTTTGATAATATTTACCATCAAATGAACGAATGGTATACACGTAGGAGATCGTATCCGGGTAATCAACCTTGGCTCCCTTGCCTTCAGTGATCACCTGAAAATAAATACCCGTCGTATCACCAGGAACGGTTTGCATGCCCGTAAGATTATTGGCAGCAATATAGCTCTGGATCTGCTGCTGGTCGTATTGTTTAATATCAGGTTCATCACTATGTTTTCTGCAGGATACAAAACCAATGGTAGCGAGTACTAGAAGAGTAAAAAGTATTTGTTTCATTTAAAGCTTAATTCGTAATATTATAAACCTGGATATCAAAATCGAGTATGGCGTTTGCCGGTAAATTATAGTCAGTTTGCGGATACGGCCCGTAAGCGTAACGCGAAGGTATCAGTAATCTGATAAGGCCGCCTTTTTTTATTTTCGGTAAGCCCAGCTGCCAGCCCAGAATCACCGAGCCCAGCGGATAAGATGGATGAAATTGATCGGTCTGATAAAAGATCTTTCCGGTAGTCAGCAGCCTGCCTGTATCGCCTACGGTTACCTGGGTCGATGAGGAATACAAATCATTACCCAGTCCCGGCTGCTTGATGATGTAATATACGCCCGAAGTGTCGCTGGTTCTCTTGGCCACGTTAGTTAAACCGTTGGCCGCAATATAGTCGGCTATGATCTTATCATCAATAGCAGCCTGCTTCTTGTACGATTCTATCCCGCCGCCGGTGCTTTTAGTACAAGCCGTCACAACACTGCACATAAATAATATTGGTAACAGCCACTTACTCATCTAATTTTTCAATCGGCAAATTTATTGTTTTATAATTCAAAAACGACTGCTTAACATTTTTTAACATTTCAGCCCCTTACCGGGCATATTTTGCAGCACTTTTTTTCATTCTGCCCGGCCAGTTAACGTCTTTTTGCAGATTTAAATTCAGGCGTTCCCGTAGCAGCCGGGAATGGCTTTTACCCTACTCGGGCTTATAATGAATGGTCAGCTGATTTATCTTTCTCAGCAGCTGGGTAAGGTACTCCTTGTCATGCTCGCTGATATGTTTATTCAGATAATTGTTGAATTGTTTAACCACCACACGCGCCAGATGCCTCTTTTCTTTTCCCAGATCGGTCAGATATATCTTAACGGAACGTTTGTCGCCCTGGTTTGATTCCCGGTAGATCAGGCCCATTTTCTCCAGCTGGTTCAGCATACGCGATAAACTGGTTGATTTTAGCCCCAACAGCGAAGCCGCCTGCGAAACCGTGGTGCCCTCCTTTTCATCGATATTAATCAGCAGATAACCGATGGACTGCGTAATGCCGAACTCGGTAACCAGCTGGTTATAGCGGTTAGCCATTGTTTGCCACACTATTTTTACAAAATAGTCTATGGTTTCCTGATGTTTTATGTGATTGGGCATTGACTGGCAAACATAAACTACATGAGTTGATTATACAAATTTAGTTCATTTTGATGACGAACTTTCAGTCAAACCCAACTGGCATCCAACACCGCAGGTTTACGCTTACCAGCCCAATTTAGTATCATCTCCCCTGGGGTCAGCGCCGCCCTGGAAATAACCCCAGTTGGTGTTAAAAGATGGCATCCACACGGCCGCTTGGCCCGGTAGTCACTATTTTATACCCTTTCTGTTCCAGCTTTGCGCGGGTCAGGGGATCGATGGCGCCATTTTCAACGTCCACCACATCGGGCAGCCACTGGTGATGAAAACGTTTTGAATCGACTGCCTGCTGCATATTCTGGTTAAATTCGATCACATTTAGATATCGTTTGAAAAACCGAAGTAATGATGGTTGATCCTCCCGGCGTACCCACGACCATAAACAGCTTTCCATCCTTTTCCACGATGGTTGGCGTCATGGACGATAACATTCTTTTACCGGGTTGTATGCTGTTGGCCTTGCCACCTACCAAGCCAAACATATTGGGCACGCCGGGTTTTGAGCTGAAATCATCCATTTCGTTGTTGAGCAGGAAGCCTGCGCCCCTGACAAATATTTTTGAACCGAAAGAACCGTTTAGCGTAGTAGTTATTGCTACCGCATTTCCATCGCGGTCGACAATGGAATAATGGGTGGTCTGATCACTTTCGTAACCCGCAAATGCGCCCGGCTGCATGGCTGCACTTGGCGTTGCCTTGTCCCAGCTGAAGCTGCTCATACGCCACGCTGATGTACGATTGCCTGAGTAAGCTATCGACAGGAACCTTATAGAAATCGGGATCACCCAGGTATTTGGAACGGTCGGCATATACCCTGCGCTCAGCCTCAACCACCAGCTGCACGGTCGAATCCGCAGCAAATCCCCAGCGGCTTAGCGGATATTTTTCTACCGATTGCCAGCAACTGCAATAATGCCACGCCGCCGCTTGAGGGCGGAGGCATGGTGATTATCTTATAATCCTTATAATTGCCGGTAAGCGGCTTTCGCCATACGGCATGATAATTCTTGAGATCGGCTTTTGTGATCAGGCCTTTGCCGCTGCGCATCTCAGTTGGCTGATCTCGTCTGCTACAAGGCCCTCGTAAAATCCGGCCCTTCCCTTGTCACGTATCTGCTCCAGGGTTTTGGCCAGATCTTCCTGCACCAGCACATCGCCTTCTTGCCAGGGCGTATCTTTTGATAAAGTAGCTTTTCCACCGGGATTTAATTTTCTAAATTCTGCGCCGCCGCGGTTGAGGTCCGAGGCCTCCCTTTTAGTGATCTTAAAACCATTGCGTGCCAGATCAATGGCCGGCTGCACCAATTCTGCCCATTTTAACTGGCCATATTTGCGGTGCGCTTCCACCATGCCGTCAACAGAGCCCGGAACGCCAGATGCCTGGTGGGTGGAAAGGCTCATTCCCGGAATCACGTTGCCTGCCGAATCAAGGTACATGTCCTGGCCCGGCCGCCGCCGGCGCCTTTTCTCTGAAATCCAGCGTCGCTGCCTGCCCGTCTGCCGAGCGGTAAACCATAAATCCGCCGCCACCGATATTACCCGCCTGGGGAAATGTTACCGCAAGCGCAAATTGCACCGCAACAGCGGCATCAACCGCGTTACCCCCTTTTTTTAAAATATCGAGCCCAACCTGCGCCGCATCGGGGTAAGCACAAACCACCATTCCGTTTCGGTATTGGTCGCTGTTGTCTTTTGCCAGTTGTCCGCTGACGCAGCCACGTGGACGCCAGGATCAACAATCAATAGAAAAAACAATGCGCGGTATTTTGTAGCAGCTTCGGGCTTCATAAATCAGGTCTATTTAGGTTCGCCTAAATTAACCTAATTAAAGTGAATTCGCTCGGATTAAAACGCCTTTTTCAACCCAGAATTCCATGATTTTTGTATCAAAAAAGTTACACCCGCACTACAATTTTTCCTTTGGGAATCAGAAAATTACTGACCCAAATGAACAATGACCAAAATAATTAATAAAAACTCACGTTCTTTGCCCAAAATATTCTATGAAAAAAACCATTTACTTCTTACTTATTTCGGGGGTGTTATTATTTATCGGCAGCAGTGCCCGGGCGCAGGACTATAAACCGAATTATCAGTTTGCTGTGGGATTAAAATTCGGCGGATATGAGAACGGGATTTCCGGTAAATATTTTATGGACGACAATGCTTCACTAGAGGGTCTTATCGGCTTCCGCTCACATGGGCTTGTTTTTACCGGCCTCTACGAACTCAACCAAACCGCCTTCAATGTCGAAGGATTCAAGTTTTACTATGGATTTGGCGCCCACCTGGGCGGCGTAGGCCCGGGCGTTTACAAAAGATATAACGGCAATGATGAGTACTATGAATCAAGCCAGATATTGCTGGGCCTTGACGGCGTAATCGGACTGGAATATGTGATTCCACAAACCCCGATAGCGGTCAGCCTGGATCTCAATCCCAGAATTGAACTGGCCACAGGTCCATATTTTGACCTGGCGCCTGGCCTGGGTATCAAATATGCGTTTTAATAGCCATACCTAATTTGTACCGGCTGATCCTTTTTGGTGACCAGCCGGTACACTTATTTCTTTCCCTACCCTTTTTACTTACGGTCAATAATTACCTTTCGGGCATAAATTTTCTCTCCCAATAATATCTTAAGGATGTAGGTTCCGGCCGCCATATGACTTACATCGATCAGTGTGCTGAAATTTCCCGCAGGCAGCATTTGGTTTTGCGAGTAATAGGTTTCCCCCGCGCTGTTAACCAGAGACATACGTAATGCCTGGGCCGATGCGGCAGCAAATAACACATTGAGTCCCGAGCCGGCAGGCACGGGAAATACCGTAAGGCCGATATCATTTTCTCCTGGCGTTTTCGGCAGGATCACATATACAAAATTATCCGACTGGCTTACGCAGCCGCTGGCTAGTGAGACTTCTACGGTGTAGTTGCCGCTATGGGTCGGTGAATAAATCTGACCCGTCGCCCCTGCGATCAGCGTGCCATCAATGTACCATTGATTATTCAAAGCCGAGCTGGAGACCAGGGTGGTCCCATTCTGGGAAATCAGAGGCCTGGTTAGCGGCACCGCCTGCTTTACAGCTGACGCGCACCCGGGGCTTTTTAGCCGGATATCATATAGGTAATAATAAAAGCCCTTATAATAGGCAGTATCTGCCCCTGAAACCGCCGTATTGCCCGTAATACCAAAGACATCGCCTATTGTAAAAGGATAACCGCTTACCCCGCTATTGCTGCGGTAAATGGTAGCGTTATTGTCGTAAGTCGTGCTTATGGTATAGTTGCCGGCGGCAGGCAAAAGTAAATTCAGATTGTATACCTGGCCCTGGTCACCCGGATCATCGTCCAGCGCACCGGGCGCGGGACTGCTTGCCGTAGCTTCAGCGTTGATGGTTACCGTTGATACGATCTCCCCACTCTGATTACTTACGCTGAAAGTGATCCTGCCCGAATTGCCGATGTACAGTCGTGCGCTTTCAATGACAATGGGTATTCTCGTAAAGACGTTCACCACCGGCGTAAACTGATTGTATCCTCCTCCGGTAAACACATTTTTTGTTGCAGGCCCGACCGTGCCGTTAAAATCGTTCAGGCCCGCATAATACGAACCGTTCACCGGCGCCTGGGTGGTCAAAGCCTGGGCTCCGTAAGCGAACGGAATGGCATCTGCACTGTTTTTATACCATAAAAGCTCCCCGTCGCCGGTGCCTGTTAACAGGTACTGATTACTGGCATTGCAGTAACTTGCAGTAAGCGAGCTGGCAGCGGGCGGGTTGTCAATCGAAACGGTTGTGGCAGTCTGGTCATTACCCGGCACAAGATCTCCGGGCAGAGCCGTCGCAGCGGTGATGACATAGGTTGATCCCGGGGTGATATTAAATGTACTGGCAAAAGTAAAATTATCCTGGGCCGAAGGAGGCAGCGCTGCAGTATATACCTGGTTAAATGTCGATACGGTATTGTCGGGTGCGGTAATGGTTACTTTTACCGGAATATTGCTGACCGTATCAGTGCCATAATTTTTCAGGGTAACGGTGACCGGCGTAGTGCCCGAGCAATTACCGCCTGTGGCTGGATTAACAACAGCTATGACCCCTACGTCAATGCGCGTTCCGAAAAACTGAACCCTGTAATCCTGGGTTTCGCCCTTGGCATAGCTGCCACAGGCACTGACTGCGGCCGGGTTAGCCGTTTCAACCAAGACGACCCGCATCAAACTGTAATTGCCGGCCGTTACCGAAGCGGGAACAGTTATGCTGGTGGCAAAGGTTGCCGTGCCCGCGATGACGCCGGTAGTGGCTACCAGCTCATTCGGGTCAAACACGCCATTGCCGTTCCAGTCAATAAATACTTTGGCTATTTTATTAAAACTGGCGCCACAGGTTCCCAGCGTCAGGCTCAGTGGGTAAGTTTTATTCTGCTCTAGCTGAACGGTGAGGCTCGTATAATTTGAATAAGTTGTACAACCTGCTGCTGGCGTATTATTAATATTAGAAAGCGTAAGATTATTGATGCGCGAATCGGCGCTGGACAGCGGGGCCGAGGCACAATAAGGGCTGCCGCCAATACCTGTCACAATAAGCGAATAAGGCTGCGCGCCTGATTTCAAAGTCCCCTTATGGGAAACGGTAATCGTATAACTTTTACCCGGGGTTGCGCCGGCGACTACAACCTGCTCCACGTTGTCACGAATATTGTCGCCCGTCACGGCGCTGACCGAAGGATGATTCGGGTCGAGTATCCAGGGACTAAAGGTGCTGGCTGCATCGCTGATTCGGATATCCAGATCATTAACGAGTTTAGGCGTGCGGTCATTGATCGTTCCGTCGGGTGAAAGCGTGCCCTCAGGGTCGGTCCAGGAGATAGTAGCTTTCAAAGCACCATCGCCGGAAGCAACCACATTAAAGGTTGCCCTTTGCCCCTGGCTGAGCGTATGTTCTGCGATCAGGCTTTTCGTGCCATTATCCCGTAATAGCCTGCGCGGCTTTTTTCATGTCCAGCAAGCCCCATCCGATAAATATAATCCGGCCCCGGGTTACCTGCGTCAAAAGCCGTATGGCACGCCAGGCCTTTCAGCGTCGCCGATCGCATAAAAATCCCCGGATGTTTTTGGGCATAATACTCCTGCAATAAATACAATGAACCGGTAATACTAGGCGCTGCCTGCGAAGTACCGGTAAGGGTAATATAGCTGGTCGGGCTGCTGCTTCCGGTAGATAATACATTTAGACCATCAGCTACCAGGTCCGGTTTTACTCTGCCGTCATCCGTGGGTCCCCAGCTGCTAAAATAGGTCGTGGTAATACTCTGAGCATTAACCGGCCCGTAGGGCAATGGGTTAACAGCTCCCACCGTGATTATATTTTTTGCATTGGCTGTACTGCTGATACAGTCATAACTGCTATTGCTGCTGATGCTGTCTGGCCGGGGCCCCTTATCTACCCAGGTCGGATCGCTGGCACTTTTATAACCATAATAGTCCTGCCCCACAGCCGGCCCGGTGCTGCCGCGGGCATTACCCGCAGCTTCGACGATCAGGTAATAGGGTGCATTATAGGCTATCTTGTCAAAAGCCTGGGCATGGTCGCTATAAAACCCGAACGTATAGTCGACCGTGTCGCCCGGTATACCGTACCATTCCCATCGGTTCTGGCCATCATCAAAAACCCATCCTCCCATTTCACCATAAGAATGATTGGAAAGCAAAAGGCCAGGAGCCGCAGCGCTCATTTCACCCACATCATTATTAAAATCATAGGATAACAGGCTCGTTGCATTAAAGGCCATTCCTTTGGCGGGTGGATAAACCCCCTTTGCAAGCAGGGTACCCCCTACGTGCGTAGCATGATCAATGATGCCGGATGTATCCTTTATGGTGATGGTTTTGCCTGCAAATTCCTGATGCTGCCGGTAAACAGCTCCCCCGTCCCAAATTGCTAACTTATTAACGAGAACCGCGCTTGACCCTGATAAATTTAATCCCAGCGAACCGCCTGGCCATACGGTAGTCGTATTTACGGTAGCTGCAGAAATGATATTGTCATCCGTGGCGAAATAAACGGGAAATCCCTTTTTGTTAACACCCTGCAAAGCCACGACACCGCCTTTTTTTGTTTTACGGCGCACCGCCCATCCATGAGTGTTGGCAGACAAAAAAGCTTGCTGGCGGCCCTGATTAAATAATGCCTTTGAGCTGACCGAAAAATCGCTCAGCTCCTTGTTATTGGTAACTGCCGGGAGCTGCTGGCCGGATGAATCAGCTGTTAGAGATATTAATAATAAACCCGTAATAACTAACGAGTAAAATTTCCTCATGTATCTTTTTTGGGAATAAAATTTGACCAAAGAATAAAAATATAGTTTAAAATCTAATTATTAGAAAAAAAAAGTGCTGTTATAATACTTCGGTAAATAATATTTCTGTTTTAGTATATAATAATTAGCATCCTAATTAAACGACTATCTTATTGTGTCACTCCATTCGAAGATATGCAAGACCGCATTGAAGTTGTACAAAACTTCTACAAGAAAATCATGGTAGTTAGAACAATATTGGTAAAAACCGTCCAGCGCGTGCGTCACCAAATGCAGAAGGGAAATGCTCCAAAAGCTGGATACACAATTGCCATATTCCATTCTGGCCTTTTAGATAGGATCTATTAAAGATTGCTATAACTTAAAAACGCATTATAACGTAAAAATATCCACATAAGGTTTTTTTATCGAATGACTTTTAACCCTTAAAGCTCTAAAACTATTTACGACAATCACCGCCATGACTAAAATGCTGTAAAAATAACGTCTAAAAAAACGCATAACTGCCTGAAGTTCCATCGGGGCGTGTTTGTAAATGATAGAATATTTTATGTATGTTTGGAATTATATCTAATCCGGTATGAAAATTAAAGCCAGTTTAAGTTTATTTGTATTGCTGCTGATTAGCGTCGCAAATGGCTATGCACAAGGAGGAGGACCAGGTGGAGGACAAACATGTTCTGATGGTACGATCAGTTATGACCCCGACGGCTGTCCGCTTGATACTTGGGTAATGGTATTGGTCGTTGCTGCATCTGTTTTTGTATCCTACAAATTATACCGCCAAGGTAATATTGAATCTTCTGCTTCCTGAAGTTTTTTGTCTAAACCAAGTGTTGTAAGAAACAGCCTGAGAAAATCTCATTTCAGACTAGGATATAAAAATTACTCACCACCATTTGGATAATTATTCAAGCTTTATTTGTAGGATTTGAAATGTGAGCAAAAAACTTATAATTATAATTCTATTATACAAATCTAAATAAAACAACACAAAATTTCGATTAAACCGAAAACAGGGCTATGACACTTATAATAGACCCTCCCCTGGTTTTTAGCCGCATTGGATAACTAGTAGCTATTTTTCAATTGTGGGAAAAACTCTACAAATAGAGAACTAAAATTCTCATTCTCTCTATAAGGTATAAAGCATCGTCTTTAATTTAAAATCAGATTCTATTAAAAAATCCCTTTTGCTACATTAACAAGGCCAATAAACTTTGAAAATTTTTCAGGCATCCTGGATGGCGGCACCATTGTTGAAACAAAAAAACAAATAAATACGTATATTTGATTTTAAGTTATTGATTAACCTGAAAGTCGTGAAAAAAAACCTAATCACCGTCACAATTATACTGTTAGCTTTAGTTTCGTTGAAAACTTTTGCACAAGTATCAATTACATATAGCCCTGCTTCATCATTGTCCTCACCTATTTCGCTTACGCAAAATGTCGCCATGTCGTTAACACCCAATGCTACTGGGGTAACTGCATTTGGATATACACTAACAGGCTTCACGTTAACCGGAACTACATTACTGTCGCCTTGGGGGATAGGCATTGCACCACTTCCTTCGGGCAACATTTATGTGGTAAATTATACGAACGCTAGTAATAAAAGCACAGCGACTATCAGCCAATATGATGCTTCCGGCAATTATCAAACGACATATGGCTCGGGCAGCCCTACCGGCATCATCCACCCCGCTGGCATCGTGTTCGATTCAAACGGCAATGGATATGTTTTGGACGAGGTTCCCGACAATAGCGGCAACGGCAACAGCAATGGTAACTACCAAATAGAGCAGTATAATTCGGCCGGCGTTTACCAGACCACTATTAGAAGTGGCCTTGGTGCTATTGCTGGGGGCATTGCCATTGATGCCTCAGGCAACTTATATGTAGCCCTAGGGACTCAAATATCTGAATATACCACGGGCGGCCAATTAGTACAATCGATACCAGTCCCAACCGGCGGCACTGCTGTAGGCGTTGGCGTGGACGGCTCATACAACATTTACATGCTTGATAATACCAACAATGACGTAATTGAATACAATTCGACAGGTGGTATTGTAAAAACTGTGCTGACAAGCGCGAATTTGAACAATCCTAATGCTTTTTATGTTGATGGCGCAGGCGATGTATATGTAGGAAATTCAGGGAACGGGAAAGTAACTATATACAACCCCAGCCCAAGTTTAGTTTCGCCAAGCAATATATTTACCCTTTCAGGTTTTTCTGATCCAAGGGGTTTGGCGACCGATAGTAAAGGGTATTTATATGTGTCCGATTACATTTTGAACACAGTAAAGCAGTATAAACCTACCGGGGGATATTTTATAGACCGGCAGTTGCCTCCGGGTTTAAGCTTCGATAGCACAACCGGGGTGATCAGCGGCACTCCAACATCAGGGTTTAACGCCACAACTTATACCGTCACGGCCTATGGTGCATCTGGCAGCGTTGGTAGTACTATGGTGACGCTTTACTGCCCTGCAATACTATCTATAGCTTATAACCCATCCATTAATGTATATACAATTGGTACACAAATCACCAATCTTTCGCCAATTCCCGCCACTACTAACACCTATAGCATTAGTCCCACACTGCCCGGAGGGCTTAATTTTAATATAGCTGGTCCAGGCGTAATTTCAGGGACACCTAATGCAGCAAGCCCGGCAACTATTTATACGATAACAGTTACCAATGGCGTCAACACCGCAACAACAACAATAAGTATTGCAGTTGTTAAAGATAATTTTTGGACAGGTAGCAGTAAAACAAGTCCCAACTGGAATGATAACAGCAACTGGAATGCAGGCCATGTACCTACAAGCGGAGAACTCGCAAGTATCGGTGTGGTTGCCTATAAAACTAATGGCAATGGTCAACAACCGGTAGTAAACGTCAATACCCAGGCATATAACGTAACCTTCGGCGCTGCGGTTACTCCAAATTTAACCGTGCAGAGCGGCGCAACACTAACCATTAATGAGATATTAACCATTAATACTAACGCAAAACCTACCTTTGTAGGCAGCGGTAAAATTAACCTTATACCAAGTTCGGTACTTTATATCAACGGCAATTTAACTGCTACTGACAAACTTATAACTTTACAATCCAGCCCTTTGGGCTCGGCATCTGTGGGTGCCCTACCGTCAGGCGCTTCCATTACGGGTGCTGTAAATGTAGAACGTTACCTGAAAGGCTTACGCGGTTATGTATTATTAAGCTCGCCAGTTAATGCCGGAAGCAATAATGCTTACAGCATTTATTACCCGCTCAATTCAACTTATGTTTCGGGCAGTGGTTTCCCGGGCAGCAGCAGTTTCCCTACAACTCCTCCCTACAGCGAGGTCGGCAACCCATCGATGTTTTTTATACCGCGAAAACTATTTAGCTTCTAACGGACCTACACACAGTAATTTCAGGGCTGTAAGCAGTTTAAGCGCATCATCCCCTTCAGTCACCCTGGATGTAGACCCCGGATCATTTAATATCCCTGTCGGTAACGGGTACGAGTTATACTTCCGTGGGGGGGTTGGTACGAACAATCCATACTCTGCTGGTTCACCCGCCCTCGCCGCTACTTTAACCGCAACCGGGACATTAAACGTGGGCACTGTCACATTTACCCATTGGACAGGCAGTACTGGATTAATGTATACAACAATATCCAACAATACCAATATCGAAGGATTCAATTTAGTCGGCAATCCTTATGCCTGCACCATTGACCTTACAAAGGGCGGCATCTCCTTGACAAATATATCGGGATTTATTTACGAGCTTAACCCGGGCACGAACGGAACATACGGCATATTTGATCTTAATAATAGTGGCACCCCAGGCACTAATAACGCTTCAAAATATATTGCCAGCGGTCAAGGCTTTTTTGTGCAGGCCAAGAACACATCGGCAACCCTCACTTTTACTGAACTTTGCAAAAGTGAAGGCCAGCAGAATACCAATGCTGCCTTATTATTAAGCAAAGCCCCAGTAGTAACCGCTGTGCCACAGTATCTACGCCTACGCATGGCACTAGATTCGATCAATTCAGATGAGACTGTTATCAGCTTTAAAAACCAGGCTAAAACCAGCTATGTGTTTAATGAAGATGCGCCCTATATGCAGGGGACCGGTAAAGTAAGTCTGGCTAGCCTCTCGAGCGATAACAAACTCATCGCCATTAACACCATGCCATTAGCAATCCATGGTGATACGGTAGCCCTAAATGTTGGCGCTGCTAAATATGCCACCTATTCGATCAGTTTGAACTCGATACAGGGCATCCCCGAATTGTACGACATATGGCTAATGGATAAATTCGTTAAAGATTCGGTAAATTTACGTACTACGGCCACTTATAATTTTGATATAACTACTGACAAGAGCAGTTTTGGCGCAAACCGTTTCGTGATGGTCGTCAGAGAAAATCCGGCGAATGCCTACCAACTCTTAAGTTTCACGGCAAACAAAATAGACGCCAGGAAAGCGCAACTGGCCTGGACAACTAAAAACGAAGAAAATTACACTAACTTCACAGTAGAACGCAGCACCGATAATGGCAACAGCTATCAAGTAATAGGTTCTCTGCCTTCGACAGGTGCAGGACAGTACAGTCTACTGGATAATTCGCCTTTAACCGGCGATAACCTTTACCGGTTAAAGCAAGTGGACTATAACAATGTTACGACTTATTCCAGCGTGATTGACCTGAAATTTTCAGACGGAAGCGGAAATCCGGTAAGCTGCTATCCAAATCCGGCAGTCAGTTTGATCAACGTAGCTATTGCATCCAAATCACAGGTGCAGGCTATCTTCAATATTAAAATCACAAACAGTCTTGGCATAGTTGTCAAGTCGGCAACTATAACAGAGCTGAACTGGGCGAATAATATAAGTAATTTACCTATGGGCACGTACCTAGTGCAGGTGACTGATAATAAGGACAACCGCCTTGTCGGTTCTGCCAAATTTGTCAAATTATAACCAAATAAGAATATTTGGAATCAAAGAGGCCTGATCAATCACGATCGGCCTCTTTTTTTAACAGGATTTACATCTAACACGAAATCAGCTGGAAAAATAAATAAGCGGGAAAACAGGCAAAATCCTTAGCCGGTCTCATGAACACTGTTTCGATTTCTTTAATTTTTAAATTAATAGTGTAGAAGCTTACAACCTTTTGGACATTGGTGCGTATATAAGTTTATTTGACTTGAAACCAATTACACTCCTCCTAGCCGGATTACTGCTCTGCACAAGTGTATCAGCTCAGGCTCCAAGCATAGCGTATTCACCCACCACAAATAGTTTGTCCGTGGGTGTACCCTTTTATCTTATTCCCAGCAATAATGGCGGCACCGTACCGGCTAATGCGTATGGAACGGTTAGCACTTTTGTAACGCGGCGTCGGCAGGGTTTATGTCATCGCAAGCCATTGCAATGGACGCTGCAGGTAATATCTATGTCGCCGAACGCAATGACGTTCAAAAAGTAACACCAGCTGGCCTGGTAATTCCATATGTAAATATTGGCACCGGATTCCCAATACGCTGGACGGCCCAGATGGGCTGGCCGTGGATGCAATGGGCAACCTCTACGTCGCCAACTATAATTCCGGTACAATTATAAAGATCACCCCTACTGGCACGCCAAGCACATACTCTTCTGGATTACAGGGACCCGCTGGTCTGAATTTCGATGCCTTGGGAATCTATGGCTAGCCGAACAGGATGCCAATACGATAGCAAAGGTCCCGCCGGTGGCGGAATACCAATTGAAGTTGCAGGAGATTATGCAGGGAATGCCTTCGGATTAACTGATGGTCCGAACTCCTCGGCATTATTTTATAATCCCAACGATGTGCAGGTTGACCCTTCAGGAAACATCATAGTTGCAGATTACCTGAACAACGCAATTCGTTTGGTGCAGGGTGGGTCGACGAACACCATAGCCGGAGGAACGCAAGGCAACGTTGATGGCATTGGTGGCGGCGCCAGCTTCAACACGCCCACAGGAGTCGCTTTAGGAAATGGAAATGTCATTTATGTTTGCGACCTTAGTAACAATATCATAAGAAGAATTCTGCCCGGCGGGCTTGTTAAGACGATAGCCGGTAACACAGGGCAAAAAACTACACAAGACGGAATTGGTACCGCGGCCTATTTCAATCACCCTGTTGATATGGTTATTGACCCTTCAGGCAATGGTTATTTTGTTGATGGGCAGAATAATAATGTCAGAAAGATTATTCTTACCGGATATTCTATAGATCAGCCCCTTCCCGCCGGATTAAGTTTTGATGGAACAACCGGTATAATTAGCGGTACACCAGCTGTCGCATTTAGCAGTATGACCTTTTCTATTACCGCGTATAATGCCAGCGGTTATTCAGCGGCCACCGTTATTCTATCCTGCACTATGCCAGCCATAAATAACTGGACCGGCGGAACGAGCGCGTGGACCACTGCTTCTAACTGGAGCCAAAATCATGTGCCGTTAACTAATGAAACGGTTGAAATTGGCGCAAGCGCTTACAGTTCTGGCACTGCTCAACCGCTCATCAACGCTTCAACTACCGTAAAATCAATTATATTTGGAACCAACAGTTCGCCTCTTTTAACAATTGGCGGAACGCAGGCACTGACAGTCACCAATGGCCTTACGGTTAACCCCTCTTCCTCAGGAACAATAGCTGGGCCGGGCACGATAATTCTCTCCGGCAATTCGAATATTCTTCCTTCAGGATCGCTGACAGCCTCTTCGGATGCTCTATCGAGGAGACCGGCTATTATCATCACCGGTATACGTTAACGGCACGAGTCCTCATTATATTAACCTGAGCTACCTTGCAAGTGTCCCCATAACAGGAACGGACGGTACCGCGGGCGGATTCTCAGTCGGGGCCACAACCAATAACCCATCACTTTTTTTGTACCGTGAAAATATGGTTGGTCCCACCACGTTTTCATTGGGGAATTATAGGAGTGTAAAGCATTTGGATGTGTCCAACAATGTCACCTATTATATCGATAACGACGGCGGGGGTACGACCGCCTATAGTGTCCCGGCAGGAAATGGCTATTTGTTTTTCTTTAGAGGAGCAAGTACCACGGCGCCAAGCCCCTACACGACAACTGCCAGTCCGGACCCGGCTACACTGACAACTATCGGCATTTTGAATTCGGGTCCGATAACTGTGCGCGATTGGTTTACTCCACTAACGACTAATTTAAGTTTTACAGCAGCCTCTCCTAGTACAATTCAGGGTTTTAATTTGGTCGGCAATCCGTATGCCAGCGCTATTGACTGGGATACGTTTACTACAGGCGGCATTACGGGAACAAATCTCACCGGGGGAGCCAACGCCACAATTTGGGTGCTTGATCCGGTTAGTAAAACCTACGGTACCTACATGGCCGGCTCCAGCGGATAGGTAGTGCCCCGTTTGTCAGTAATATCATTAGTAGCGGACAGGGATTTTTCGTACAGGCGGCTGCCGCAAACAGCGCTAAGCTCACATTTAATGAATCTGCGAAATCACCAGCCACACAAAATACCGGCACCAAGCAACTGATGAGTACTAGTCCGCTAGCAATTACGGCTTCTCCATTACAATATTTGCACCTGCAAATTGCGCAGAACGCTGGTTTTTATGAGCAAACGCTGATTCGCTTTAACAATTCGGCATCCCGCACATTTTCTACGGACATCGATGCCTGGCACATATCTGGGGACGCTCCTGTTAGCCTGTCAAGTTTGACCGGAGACCAGGTTGACGTTTCCATTAATACCGTTTCCCTACCAGCACGCCAGGCTCAAAAAGTTAAGTTAAATGTTGGTGCTAGCACATCGGGTACTTATAGCCTTTCACTGATGGACCTGGCTAACGTACAAAAGCTTTATGATGTGTGGCTGATGGATACCTACAAAAAGGATTCTGTTAACTTACGGATAAACAGTACCTACAGCGTGGACATTAACAAGGTCGACACCTATAGCTTTGGCAGTAATCGCCTTATACTGGTCATCCGACAGAATCCGGCACTCGCTTACCAAATCGTGAACTTCGCAGCGAATAAAACGCAGAACGGACGTAATACGCTGGTAAATTGGACAGTCCTCAATGAAGGGAATTATACCAATTTCACCGTCGAAAGAAGTATCGATAACGGAAACTCATTCCAAATCCTCGGCGCGGTACAGGCAGATGGCTCCGGCGCCTATAGCTTCTATGATAAAAGTCCGTTGATGGGAGAAAATCTGTATCGTCTGAAACAGGAAGATATTAATAATAACATTACATACTCCAGCGTGGTACCAGTCCTGTTTTCCGACTATGGTAATTCAGACCGGGTGCAGGTCTATCCTAATCCCGCAAAATATCAGGTTAGCCTGAATATCACTGCTACAACGGCGGACATTCCGACTTACCAGATCATAATCACCAACAGCACCGGTTTAATTATTAAGCAGGGCTCGTCCACACAGTCGGTTTGGAGTACCAACGTGAGTGAACTACTGCCAGGAACATACCTGGTAAAGGTCCTCAATCAAAAAGATAAAAGCTTCGTAGGGCAAACCAAATTTGTCAAACTGTAATCAGCTTAGTTAATAAATAACTACAATCATTATTAAGGAAAAGCCCGGGCATCAAATAAATTTGTCCGGGCTTTTTTTGCTCCAAACCGACCTAATTCTGCCGTATAAAATTTCTAAATCAGGTACAGCTTTTAAGAGTCTTATTCTTAATGAATTTGAAATAAAAAATCCCGGCTGCAAATGCACCGGGATAATTCAATCAAATTACTGTTATGCGCTCAGGAAGACTTATGTCCCGCAGTTAGCTGTAACTGCTCAATGATGCCTTCCACAATTTTCGGCATTTCCTCAATATTCTTTTCCTGCTTGTTATGAACCTCGCTGATGCCAAAGCCGCGCCATACAACTTTATGGGTATGGGTATCTACCAGATCAATGATAATGGTTCCTTCCTTGTAATGTTCCTTGTCCATCGCATAGGTGTATCCCCAGCCACCATAGTACGGATAGCCCCAGCCATAACCATAGTATGGGTAACCCCAGCCCCAGCCACGATAAGGGTATCCCCAGCCGTAACCCCAGCCATAACCATAGTATGGGTAACCCCAGCCCCAGCCGGGATAACCATAATAATAAACCGTTCTGGAACCTACGCCAACCTTAGCTGTATAAGCGACCAGCAGGTCAGGATTCTCTTTTTGAAGCTTTAGTCCCTTGTTTTTCAGCGACGCTACAGTAGCATCTTTAATTTTCTGTTCGGCGGTGGCTTGTGTTGCTGTGGGTTTATTTGCGGCTTGGCCTTCAGGCTCCATCAGGGCGAAGGAACGGTACCCGCTCATATTGGTTTTATTAAGGCCTGCAGTATAATAATTGTAGCTGCTGCATGCCGATAGCCCGGCAATAAGGAATAAACCAAACACCCGGTATATGGAGGGTTTCATGGCTAGTTTTGTTTTATATTAACTTAGACCATTCAGGGTTAAAAAGGTTTAAGAGCGAGGTCGTATTTTTCCAAAATTATGACAAATATTTGCCGACAATCGGCATTCTCCGGCCCATGCCGAATGCCTTTGGCGATACCCTCAGTATAGGCGGGGTTTGATACCGTTTATGCTCAGCCAAATTAACCAGCCGCAGTACGCTGCGCACGGTATGTTCGTCATAACCCATTTTTGTGATTTCTGCCGATGAACACCTGTTTTCGATATATAACATGAGTATAGGATCAAGCACATCATACTCGGGCAGCGAATCCGTATCTTTTTGATCCGGCCGCAATTCAGCAGAGGGTGGTTTTACAATCGTGTTTTGCGGGATGATCTCTCGATTGCGATTAAGATGACGGGCCAGTTCAAAAACCTGGGTTTTATAAACATCGCCAATCACCGATATTCCGCCGCACATATCCCCATACAGGGTTCCGTACCCTACCGCCGCCTCGCTTTTGTTGGACGTGTTCAGTAAAATATACCCAAACTTATTACACATGGCCATCAGCACAACTGCCCTTGAGCGCGATTGTATGTTCTCCTCGGCAATGTTAAAAGGCAGGTTACCAAACTGCGGGTGAAGTGAGCTTTCGAACGCCTCGGTAATATGGCGGATTGGCACTACCTCATGCTTGCACCCAAGATTTTTAATCAGGTCATGGGCATCCTTTATCGAATGATCGCTCGAAAAACGGGAAGGCAATAGCACGGCCATCACATTCTGCGCTCCGAGCGCCTCTGCTGCCAGTGCGCAAACCACCGCCGAATCTATGCCGCCTGATAATCCCAGGATCGCGCTTTTGAAGCCGGATTTATAAAAATAGTCCCTTATACCCAATATCAGGCCCTGGTGTATCTGCTCAATATTGCTTTGCCGCTGTGCACTTTTGGTAGCGGGTTGCAATAGCTTTAATCCTGATTTGTTTTCAAGTGCATAATAAGAAACGTGTTCTTCAAAATAAGGAAGTTCGTCAATCAGCTCACCGTCCCGGTCAAAAACCAATGATCCGCCATCAAATATCAGTTCCGTTTGCGCGCCAACATGGTTTACATACAGCAAAGGAAGATGATACCGAAGGGCATTGTCTTTCAAGATGGCGATGCGCTCCTCATCATGATTGTAAGAGAAGGGAGAAGCAGCGATATTGATCATCACATCGGGCTGCTCTTTGATCAGCATATCCATCGGACGGGTTACATACAATGGATTTTCGATCGTGTTCCAAAGATCCTCGCATATGGTGAGCGCAATCCGGTGACCTTTGAATTCGACGCAGGCAAACTCCGTGGAGGGCTCAAAATAGCGGTATTCGTCAAATATATCGTAGTTCGGCAGCAGCGCCTTATTTACAATAGCTTTAAGCTGGCCATTCTCAATAAAATAAGCCGAGTTGTTCAAATCCTTGCCTTCCGGATTATTATTGAAAGTAGGCAGGCCAATGATACAGGCGATGCCCTGGCAGGCAGCCGCGATCTGGTCGGCCGATTCCTGGCAAAGCCCGATAAATTCTTTGAATTCCAGGAAATCCCGCGCAGGATAACCGCACACGCACAATTCGGCAAATACCACCAGGTCGGCTTTCTGGGCTTTGGCCTGATGAATATGATGAATTATTTTGGCAGTGTTTGCCTCAAAATTGCCTACATGATAGTTAAGCTGTGCAAGTGCGATCTTCATAATACAGTGATATCAATTTGCTTGTGCGCGTTAAAAATCTAATTTTGCTAAAAGAACAAAAAATGATCTTCAATTTTATCAAAGCAAAGCAAATTTATCTAATTTTTCTTACCAGTTTATTATTAACCGCCTGCGGCCGATCTAAAAAAGTTGATGTAAGCGGCATTGATGTTAATGTAAAAATTGAACGCTTTGATCATGACTTTGATGACATGCGCCGTAAACCCATGGACGCACAAGCCATTTTCCTGCTGAAAAAATATGGCCCTTTTTATCCCGACTATATTGAGCGCGTTATGCAATATGGCGCTGTCCGCGATACGGCTTATTTTAAGACATTACGCGAAGTGTTTAATGCCGGGTCCTACAGCGATCTCAAGCACGACGTGGATTCGGTTTATCCCAATATGGACCAAGCTAACGCGCAGGTAACTGACGCGTTCCGGCATATCCGTTATTACTTTCCGCAGAAGAAACTTCCTAAGGTATATGCTTATTTTTCCGGGTTCCAGGCACAGACATCCATTGGCGACGGCTATTTCGCCATCGGGCTGGATATGTTTCTGGGTGCAGATTCCAGATTTTATCCGGCGCTGAGGGAAACACTGCCGCATTACGTAACACGCAGATTTACGCCGGATAATATAGCGCCGCGCGTGGTAGAAGGCATTGCACGTGAAGATATGTACCCTGAAAGTGACCAGGATAAATCACTGCTTTCGAAAATGATTTATAGTGGCAAGATCCTGTACTTCATGGACAAGATGTTGCCCGAGACCCCCGATTCAACCAAAATCGGCTATACCAGCCAGCAGATTAAATGGTGCAATGACTTTAAGTCTCAGATTTGGGGATACTTCATGGAAGAAAATCTGCTCTACGAAACCGATTATGAAAAGATCCAGAAATATATAGGTGAAGCGCCTTTTACGCCTGGTCTGGGCGAAAAAAATGAAGCAGCACCGAGACTGGCTTTATGGACGGGCTGGCAGATTGTAAGACAGTATATGGATAAACATCCTGAAGTTACACTACCCCAACTGATGGCCAACAAGGATTATCAGCAGATATTGACTGACTCGAAATACAGGCCGAAATAACGGCCGGACTATCGTTTAGAAAATAGCTGAAAGGAATTTACCTTGATTCTGTTACATCTTTTTCAAAAATTTACCTTGATTCTGTTACATCTTTTTCAAAAATTTACCCTAATTCTGTTACGTATTTTAATAAATTTACCCTAATTCTGTTACATATTTTACAAATTTTACCCTGGTTTTATTACATAAAATTGGATAATTTACCCTATTTTTGTGCATGTTCAACAGATCAATCCTTTCAGAACTGGCAAAATGGCTGGCCAAAACAGGGCGCAAGCCATTGGTTATCAGAGGCGCAAGGCAAGTCGGAAAGACGACAGTTATTAATCAGTTTGCAGAGCGCTTTGAACAGTATATTTATCTGAACCTGGAATTGCAAAATGACAGGCAGCCATTTGAACAATTCAGTACCATCGAAACCTTGTTGCAAACGGTTTTTTTCATTAAAAATCAGTCACTGGCCAACAAAGGTAAGACCCTTATTTTTATTGACGAAATACAAGAGGTCCCCCAGGCCCTAAATATCTTGCGGTATTTTTATGAATCAGCACCAGAGGTAGCCGTTATTGCGGCGGGCAGTATGCTCGAAACTTTATTTGACAAAAATATTAGTTTCCCTGTAGGGCGGGTTGAATTCAAAGTTTTAAGGCCGGTGTCTTTCCCGGAATTTCTTGAAGCAATGAATGAAAAGGAGGCATTACAATACCTCGGACAAATACCTATCCCCGCATTTACGCATCCTAAGCTATTGCAGCTCTTTCATACTTATGCGCTAATCGGCGGTATGCCGGAAGTGGTTAGCAGCTATGTTCAAAACCGGGATGTGACGGCCTTATCTGACATCTATGACTCACTAATCTCTGCTTATATTGATGACGTGGAAAAGTACAGTTCGTCGGCTCCACAGGTGCAGCATATCCGCCACGCCATCAGAGCATGCTTTTCACAAGCCGGGAAACGAATTAAGTTTGAAGGCTTTGGTAATTCACCATATCGTTCACGTGAGATGAGTGAGGCATTACGTATTTTAGAAAAAGCGCTGCTAATCCAATTGGTGTATCCATGTACAGAGGTCCAATTACCCTTGTTACCGGACTATAAAAAATCACCCCGCCTGCAGGTACTGGATACAGGTATGCTTAACTATTTTGCAGGTATACAAAAGGAAATAATAGGCACCGCTGACTTGAATAATGTTTATCAGGGCACACTGATTGAGCATCTGACTGGCCAGGAACTACTTGCCACTCAATTTAATACATTAAGCAGTCTGAATTTCTGGGTAAGAGAAAAACAATCATCCACAGCAGAAGTCGATTTTGTCTGGCCCTTTGAGGGCAAACTAATTCCAATAGAAGTCAAATCCGGAACTGAAGGTAAACTCAAATCTCTGCATCGTTTTATGGACATGGCCCCCCATAACTTGGCTGTACGTTTTTATGCAGGCGAAATCAGTGTTACAAAGGCATCTACACCCACTGGAAAAATCTTCCATTTGCTTAATTTACCGTATTATTTGGTTTCAAAAACGGATCATTATTTAAATTGGCTACAAGAACAGATTTAGAAATTCTATGTCTTTTGGCAATAAAAGTTATGTAATTTGAAGATATTCTTTATGTAATTTGAAGATATTCTTTATGTAAATTGAAAATACACATTTGATTACTGCCAGTAGCAAAAAGCAAAAGCGCTTAGGAAGAGCCCCAAGCGCTTTTACTTTGTATGATTTTTGCGTAATTACTTCAAAATTGAAAACACACCCCTTAATGCGATACACACACCAACTACCAGGAAGATATTGGCGGCCCATGTCAGATAAGGCGCATCGCCTACAAAACGAAGGTATACTCCCAGTATTCCTATAATGATCGCTACGGTTAATAAAATGTAGTGGCGTTCGTCGTTTGCATGCTCTGTTGAACTCATATTCTTAAGGATTTATGTTTGCGCAAAAATAGAAATGTTTACTGAAATAATGATAAAACTTTTAATATTTTATAAAGAAGAGGGCGCAATCCGGCGTATTTTTCGATTATAATAGTACCATCAACACGGCAGCCCAATGAAAATATCGCATCCTGAGAAAATCCCAGAGTAGCCGTTGAAATTCGGATACCATACCCCTTTGCAAATACCCTTAAAAAGGAAAGGCTCCTCGGATGAGAAGCCTTTCCAGTATGCTATTTAAATCAGCTGTTAGTTGGATGACAACGCTGCCGCACCGCTCACGATCTCGGTCAGCTCGGTCGTAATAGCTGCCTGACGAGCCTGGTTGTAGGACAACTTCAGCGCTTTTATCAGCTCACCTGCGTTATCGGTAGCCTTATCCATGGCAGTCATACGTGCACCGTGTTCAGATGCATGAGAATCCAACACCGCTTTGTATATCTGTAATTTAATATTCTTAGGTATCAGTTGCTCTACGATCTCTTCCTGCGAAGGTTCCAGAATGTAATCAACCTGTGCGCCTGCACTGGCACTCTTGCTTTTTTCAGCCTTCGGTACTGGCAATAGCTGCTCCACGGTTAAGAATTGGACAGCGGCATTTTTAAAACGATTATAAACCACTTCAACACGGTCGTAATCGCCTTTCAAAAAGCCCTGCATGATATTTTCAGTAACCTTCGATACGTTAAGAAAAGTGAGATCACTGTACAGCTCGTTGTTATTACCAATTACGTTGTATTTACGTCTCTGATAATATTCCTGGCCTTTTTTACCGATGCCTACAATAGAAACATTGCCCGCTTTAAACTGCGCATTGTATTTTTCAGCAATCAGGTTATTGGCTGTTTTGATCACGTTGGTGTTAAAAGCACCTGCCAAACCACGGTTAGACGAAACCACCACGACCAGGACACGTGTCGGAACACGATCCTGCAAAAAAGGAGATGAACCGTCTTCCAGGCTTGCAGAAAGATTAGCCAACATTTCCTTTAGCTTATCAGCATAAGGGCGTAACTGTATAATAGCGTTTGTAGCACGTTTCAACTTGGCAGCCGAAACCATTTTCATAGCCTTGGTGATCTGCTGCGTTGACGACTACGGAAACGATCCTGTTTCTTACTTCTTTTAAATTAGCCATTCTTCTTTTGCGTGGTGAGTTTAAGTTTTAAGTAACGAACCTTGGGGGGATCATTACTTAAAACTCATCTCAAGACTATATTAATATTTCGCTGCCAGTTCTTTTGCTACTGTTTCCAGTACGCTGGTGATCTGGTCGTCCAGTTTACCGGCTTTGAGTGCAGCCAATGTCTCAGGATGACGCATTTCCAACTGGGTAGTATATTCACTTTCAAATTCCCTGATCTTGTTCACAGGAACGTTACGCATCAGGTTTTTAGTACCTGCGTATACGATCGCTACCTGCTTTTCAACAGTTACCGGAGAATATTGTCCCTGCTTAAGATCTCCACGTTACGTGCACCCTTGTCCAATACCGTTTTGGTAGCGGCGTCAAGGTCCGATCCGAATTTGGAGAATGCTTCCAGCTCGCGGTATTGTGCCTGGTCAAGCTTCAAGGTACCGGCAACTTTCTTCATTGATTTGATCTGCGCGTTACCACCAACACGTGATACCGAGATACCTACGTTGATTGCCGGACGAACACCTGCGTTGAACAAGTTTGATTCCAGGAATATCTGACCGTCGGTAATTGAAATTACGTTGGTAGGGATATAAGCCGAAACGTCACCTGCCTGTGTTTCAATGATCGGAAGTGCGGTTAACGAACCACCGCCTTTAACGATATCTCTGATCGAATCCGGAAGATCGTTCATCGCTTTGGCGATGTCGTCATTCTGGCTGATCTTAGCAGCACGCTCAAGCAAACGGCTGTGCAGGTAGAACACGTCACCCGGATAAGCTTCACGGCCCGGTGGACGACGCAGTAACAAGGATACCTCACGGTAAGCAACTGCCTGTTTTGACAAGTCATCATAGATGATCAGTGCAGGACGTCCGGTATCGCGGAAGTATTCACCGATGGCAGCGCCGGCAAATGGCGCGAAAAACTGCATTGGAGCAGGATCGGCAGCACTTGCAGAAACAACCACGGTATAAGCCATTGCGTTGTTCTCTTCCAGCGTACGAACAATGCCAGCAACGGTAGAAGCTTTCTGACCGCAGGCAACATAGATACAGATTACCGGCTGACCGGCTGCATAAAATTCTTTCTGATTGATAATGGTATCGATACAAACAGCAGTTTTACCTGTCTGACGGTCACCGATCACCAGCTCACGCTGACCACGGCCGATCGGAATCATGGCGTCGATCGCCTTGATACCTGTTTGCAAAGGCTCAGTTACAGGCTGGCGGTAAATTACACCCGGAGCCTTACGTTCCAAAGGCATCTCATAAGTTTTCCCTGCGATCGGTCCTTTTCCATCAATAGGCTGGCCCAGTGTGTTAACCACACGGCCAAGCATTCCTTCGCCTACATTGATAGAAGCGATCTTGCTGGTACGCTTGATCGTATCGCCTTCTTTCATCTCATCTGATGCACCCAGCAATACCACACCCACGTTATCCTCTTCCAGGTTAAGTACGATACCCTGTAAACCAGTTTCAAACTCAACCAGTTCACCTGATTGCACTTTTGTTAATCCGTAAACGCGGGCAATACCATCACCCACCTGAAGTACGGTACCTACTTCTTCTAATTCAGATTCCGACTTGAAGCCCGATAATTGCTGACGCAAAATAGCTGATACTTCGTCTGGTCTAACCTCTACCATTTTTTATTTTATTTAGAGTTTTGTTTATTAAATTATTGATTTACCCCGCGGGCAAAATCCTGTTTTAATCTGTTTAAACTTGATAATATGCTGGTGTCTACCTGCAGATCGCCTACGGTAAGCACAAAGCCACCTATTAGTCCGGGCTCTACTTTGGTGTGCAGCTCTATCGTTCCGCCCGTAGCAGCCTCCAGTTCAGAATGATCTTCTTTGTATTGGCTTCTGACAATGGCGTAGCAGATGTCACATAGGCCCTGACAATGTGCTTGATCACATTATACTGATTGATAAATTCCTTTGCGGTACCGTATAAGATCTCCGCACGGCTTTTATTGATCATTATTTTGAAAAAGGAATCCGAAACCTTACTTACTTTTCCGCCAAATATCGCTTCCAGTATTTTGATCTTTTTACTGTGGGCTATGATGGGGTTACTCAAAACAGCCTGAAGCTGGTGATTAGCCCGTAATGTTTGCGAAAAAAGCTCCATATCCTTCCGGGTCTCTTCGAGGGATTTTTGTTCCACCGCAAGATCAATGAGTGATTTGGCGTACCTGGTTGCAACTGTTATTTCAGACATATTTTTTTTAGATGTGCGATATCGGGCATGGGTGGAGACGGCCGCGCCGCCAGTCCAGGATCAAACCTGAATCTCAGTTTCTATCTATTTTAATTTCACTTCCTTTAAAAGGTCAGCTACCAATTGATCTTGCTTGTGCTGATCTTCAAATTGCTTGCGCAGTATCTTTTCAGCGATCTCCATCGAAAGGGTTGCCACCTGGTTTTTTACGTCAGCCATAGCGATTGCCTTTTGGTTGTCGATCTCCATACGAGCACGCTCGATCATACGACCTGCCTTCCATATTGGCAGCATCCTTGGCTTCGCCAATGATCTGATCCTTTACTTTCTTGGCTTCACGCAGGATCGCATCGCGCTCAATACGTGTCTGCTTTAAAAGCTCATCGTTTTCGTTGGTAAGGCGTGCCATTTCTTCTTTAGCGGCCTCAGCCATGGAAAGGGCATCTTCAATTGACTTTTCGCGTTCGCTGATTGCTGCCAGGATAGGTTTCCAGGCAAACTTTCCCAGTATAAATAACAGTATTGCAAAGCAAATCGTCGTCCAGACAACTAAACCAATGTTGGGGGTTACTAATTCCATTGTATATATTCATAATATTAAATGTTATTCAAAATTTAAAATAGCCCGGAGCCAAACGCTCCGGGTATTTTTTTCTTAGCCAATCATAGGCAACTACCACCGCGAACAGTGCAACACCTTCTACAAGGGCTGCAGCGATGATCATGTTTGTTTGGATTTTAGAGATAGCCTCAGGCTGACGAGCAATAGCTTCAACAGCTTTACCACCGATCTGGCCGATACCGATACCAGCACCAATGGCAGCAAAACCAGCACCCAGTGCAGAGATATTACCGTGCATACCTACAGCCTGTGCTAAAACTGCACCCATAGTTCCAATCATTCCAGTCATTGTTTGATAATTTAAACGTGTATATTAATATGTAATTAATTCAAAAATTAATGATGCTCCTCGATCGCCATCCCGATAAACAGGGACGAAAGAAGCGTAAAGATATAAGCCTGCAGGAACGCTACCAGCAATTCGATGCAATCCATAAACACCACAAACCCTACTGAAACCGGAGACACCCAAAGGCTCTTGAAAATGAATATCAGTGATATTAGACTCAGGATCACAATGTGACCGGCCGTGATGTTAGCAAACAAACGTATCATCAGGGCGATAGGCTTTGAAAATATCGACACGATTTCTACCGGTATCATGATCGGGAACAACCACCATGGGTTTGGCACAAAAATGTGTTTCCAGTAATGCTTGTTTCCATTGAGGTTTACTACAAATAAAATGATTACCGATAAGGTAAGTGTTACTGCAATATTACCGGTAAGGTTAAATCCTCCCGGGAAAAAAGGGATCATACCAAACAGGTTGTTGATCAGGATAAAAAAGAAGACCGTAAGCAGCAGCGGCATAAACCGTGCATACTTGTGACCCATGTTAGGGATAGCGATGTCATCACGCACGAATACAATCAATGGCTCAAGCCAGGACTGCAAACCTTTTGGCGCCTTGCCGGCACGCTTTGTATAAGAAGACGAAACGCTTAAAAATACGATAAGCAATACCGCTATGGTCATAAACATACTCACCACGTTGCGCGTGATGGAAAAGTCCCAAACTTTTTTGCTGCCCGCCTCGTCTATGGCGCCTGAAGTATCTACTACTTTAATTTTGTTTCCTTCCAGTTTATAGCTGTTCTTTCCGCTATTGTATACCGTGCCCTCAGGCATCAGGCTGTTCGACGAAAACACGTCCAGACCTTTATCAGTATAAAGAATAACGGGAAGCGGAATATGCTTTTCTTCCATAAAAGGAAGAGACATTGGCCATGTGTGCGAGTCGCTGATGTGTTCCAGAATTACATCCTTGGGTTCAAACTTCTTTTCCGTGCTGCCAGAGGCGTTTTCCTGACTGAATGCCAACTTCGGGGACATGCCCAGCATTAAAAAAAATGCGCAAATTACAGAAATTCTAAAAATTTTTAAGTTCAAAATCGAGCCGTTTACCATCTAAATGAAGTTTTCTACCTTAAATTTTTGTGCCGCAAGTTACGCAACAGAACATAAACTTCAAAGCCCATATTTAATAAATATATATAAAAAAAGTCGGCCAGAAAAACGTACTTATTTACCTTATTTTTCGCTAAAAAAATGATTATAAAAAACAAACAGGCCAGTATTTTCACCGTTGTTGCTGCAAGGAAAGCCTGCACATAGTATTCCCGGTTTTTCTGCTGAACGACCAGGATCGTGTTTACCACTAAAAAGGTAAGACCTGACAGAAAAAAGAACATTCCCCAAAAATGCGGGATCAGCCAGTCTTCATAACCAATATGCTGGGCGGCCAGTGGAACAACGGCCAGCAAAATTATAAATGCGAGATAAGCGAGTATGGAAGGGGTTGCTTTCATTTTTTGTGAATGGTTTATTATTTTCGGGGGTCCGCGGGTTCTGACCCGGGGATTATTTCTTCAAAGATACAATTACTATATATATAGAGATACAGACGCCGGCCAGGGACAGCACGGCTGTTGCCCATTTCACCTGGTGATGGGCAGATTCGTCGATTTTATAACCGGCAAAAGTAAACAGCCCGATGATCGCGATCATCTGAAAGCCCATGCCGCTGTATTTTACATAGGCATTCAGCGGCCTTTCATCATCGTCATTTTTTTCATTATTAGCCATGTGCAAATTTATTAAACCTATTTGATACTATTTAGTAAATTAGCAAGGCTTTCTTAACCCTGATTTTATTTTGAGGCGTATTTCTAAGACATTTGTATTAAGGCGATTACTCTTTCTTGTTTTTGTTTGTTTGGTCGCGGGATGCTCACTCGAAAAAAAAAGCGCTGTTAACCGCGGACTTCAAAATCTGACAGCTCATTACAATATACTGTTCAATGCGAACGAACTGTTAAGGCAAAAGCAGGACAGCTATGCTTTGTCCTTTGTTGATTCCTATAACGAAGTGCTCAACGTTTACCAGGATACTACCCTTCAATCCTCGTCGGCTGACAAAGACCTGGAGGATGCAAAAGCCAAGGCAAATAAAATCATCAATATAAAAGAACAGAGCCATTACCAGGCCGACGCCTACCTGGTCTTGGGAAAAGCTAGTTTTTTGGAGGCTGATTACTTTCAGGCCGAAGAGTTCTTCACCTACGTGGTCATTTCGTTTCCCGAAAATGCGAAACTGGTTCAGCAGGCGCTGACCTGGAAAGCCCGCTCGCTCATTTATTTAAATAAGCTCCCCCAGGCTAAACTGGTAATAGATTCGGTCATAGCCGGTATCAACCCGAAGAAGAAGGCTTTTCTGGCCGATGTATATGCAACCAAACTGCAATATGATATCGATGCGCAGAATTACCCTGAGGCTGAGACGGCAGCCCTGGAGGCTATCCAATACTGCCACAATACCCAGCAGCGCCTGCGCTGGACCTTCATTCTGGGTCAGCTCCAGGAACTGAACGGTAAACCAGGTGATGCCGTTAAAAGTTACGACAAGATCACAGGCAGCAATGCTACCTTTGAAATGGCCTTTAATGCCAATCTGAACCGAATCCGGATCATGGATTACCGCAGCGGAGCCAAAGTGAGCCGCATAGACCGGCTGCGTGCGCTGATAAAGGACGAGAACAACAAAGACTTCATTGATCAGATTTATTTCCAGATCGGCGAGCTGTACCTGGCTGATAAGGATATTGACAATGCCGTAAAAAACTACCGCTTATCGGTTCGCAGCAGCAGAAAAAACACCAATCAAAAAGGGCTGTCCTACCTCCGCCTTGCTGATATCTACTTTAAAAACAAAGCCGACTATATCGGTGCCAAAAAATATTACGACAGCACTTTGTTCAGCCTGTCGACAAACTATCCGGGCTACCAGGCCATCAAAAAGAAAAACAACAACCTGCAGGTGCTGGCCGACCGGTACAGCATTGTTGCGCGAGAGGACACGTTGCAGCTGCTTGCTGGTTTGGATGAAAAGACCAGAAATAAGCGCATCGATGAGATGGTGAACAACTATATCCTGCAGCAGCAGGCTGCACTAGCTCCACAGGTAACCGAAGTAGCCAGCAATAACGGGGCCGGCCTTCAGGGCGGAGGCACTTTTGGCAGCAGCTTTTACTTTTATAACTCAACCGCGCTCAGCCAGGGCTATAATGATTTCAGGCGAAGGTGGGGAAACCGTAAACTGGAAGACAACTGGCGGCGCAGCACCAAGGCCAGTGTAGATGTCACTGCTGCCGCACAGCGGGGGACTGATCCGGATGCTGTGCCTACGGATATACCCGGCCGCGGGAAAAATGATATCACGGCAGGCAATTACCGCCAGCAGCTGGTTAAAGACTTGCCGGTAACTCCCGCGCAGCTTGCCGCCTCCAACAGCCGCATTTACAATGCTTATTTCGACATCGCTAATTTTTACAGGGATATCATAGGGGATAAAAAAGAAGCCATTGCTGCTTATGAGCTGATGCTCACCCGCTTTCCTTTAAGCCCTGACAAACCGGCTATCTATTATAACCTTTACCGGCTGTACAGTACGGAGAACCCCCAAAAGTCAGATGAGTATAAAGCGCTCCTGTTAAAGAATTATGCTGACAGCCCTTTTGCCAGGATTATTGTAGATCCCCAGTACGGAAAAAAGCTGAATGACGCCGATGCAGGATTGGATGCCTTCTATGACAAAGTTTACGACAGCTATTCAAAAAAGAAATACCAGGATGCCATCGGCCGCATTGACACATTGAACAGGCAGTATCCCAATAATAAATTATCGGCACAACTGGCCTATCTCCGGGCGATCTCCTCGGGGCACCTCGAGCCGCTTGCTCCTTTCCGGGAAGAATTAATGCAGATCACCGTTAAATATCCCGCTGACCGGCTCGTCACGCCACTGGTAAGGCAGCACCTTGCTTATATAGATGCCAACCAGGCAGAAATGGCTGACAGGCCCTATGCGCTAACGAACAACGACCCGGGCGATATTCCGTTCAAGGCAGTGCCAACCATCGAGGATCAGATTGCCGCTTACAACAACAATCAAATCGTTGGGCAACAGGCGCAGCAGCGCATCAACCCCCTGACCAAACAGCCTGAAGTAAATCCGCAGGAAAAAAAACAGCCCGCCAATCCCTCGCTGGCCAAGCCTGCAGCGCCATCGATATTTTCAATGCGCGACAGCACCAACTATTACTTTGTAGTAAATATAAGCACCGGCACAACGAATCTGGCATCTTCACGTTTTGGTATCGGACAGTTTAACCGGGCAAATTTCCAGGCAGGTGCCATCACGCACCAGCTTCTGCGTATTGGCGACGATAACCAGCTGATCTATGTGGGCCGTTTTTATAGCATTGATGCCGTGAAAGCATATGCACGCGCCATTATCCCGCTCATGCCGGATATTATGAAAGTGCCCAGGGAGAAATACAGCTTTTTTATTATAACACAGGAAAATTTAAATAAATTAAACGATAAAAAATTACTGGACAGTTATATAGATTACTATCAAAAAGAATTATTGAAATAAACCTAATATTGACCGGTATTAACTACTGAGAAAATGGCCAACACTAAACTAGCACAGCAGGACTATAAGAAGATACAACGGATACATATGGAAATTCGTCATCGGTTGTTTTGCACTCTTGGTATTACTGATCTTTGCAACCTACCTGGGCGTTTTCGGACCACTGCCTACCTTCCGCGACCTGGAAAATCCAAAAAGTAACCAGGCATCCGAAATTATCTCTTCGGATAAACAGACCCTGGGCACTTATTATGTTCAAAACCGTTCAAGTGTAACCTATAAGGAAATATCGCCAAATGTGATCAATGCGCTTGTTGCTACCGAGGACGAACGTTTTTACAAGCATTCGGGCATCGATTTTCAAAGGCTTTTCAGCATTATTTTCCTTAACCTTTTTAGAAAGACAGGGCGGAAGTACCATTACCCAGCAGCTGGCCAAAAATCTTTTTACAGAGCAGCCTTCCCATAATAAGATCGTGCGTTTGACCCAAAAACTGAAAGAATGGATAACTGCCGTTCAACTGGAACGCCATTATACCAAACAGGAGATCATTACCATGTATTTAAATACGGTTGACTTTGGTGCTTATAATACCTTTGGCATCAAATCGGCAGCGCACACCTATTTTAGTACTACGCCGGATAAACTAACACCCGACCAGGCCGCTTTGTTGATTGCATGATCAATGGCGCCGGGTATCTATTCGCCTATCAATCACCCGCGAATGCGCTTAAGCCGCCGTAATAACGTAGTGCTTGCCCTGATGGACAAAACAAGGCTATCTGAGCGAAGGCCAACTGGAAGATTTAAAAGCAAACCATTGGGACTGGATTTTAATCCGATCAATCATAATGAAGGCCCGGCACCATATTTCAGGGCTGTACTTAAAAAAGAAGTGCAAAAAATATTTGATCAGGAATCATTACTAAAGCTGACGGCACCCCTTATGATCTTGACCGCGACGGATTAAAAATATATACCACCATTAACCTGACCATGCAGCAATATGCCGAAGAAGCACAGGCCGAATATATGCGCATACTGCAGGTACAGTTTAACAACCACTGGCATGGATACACGCTGTCGAAAAGCATTAAAAACTTTAAACTACTGATCGATCAGGGCATGCACCGCTCCGACCGCTATAAAGCGGATACCATGCAAGGCATGTCGACGGAAGAGATCCGGAAGGATTTTAATACACCGACCGAAGTTGGACCTGTTTACCTGGAAGGGCGATACTGACCACTGAAATGAAGCCGATCGACTCGATTGTATATTCAAAAATGTTGCTCCGCAACTCATTGATGAGCATGGACCCTACAACCGGCTATATTAAAGCATGGGTAGGCGGTATCAGACTTCGAACATTTTAAATACGACCAGGTAAAAAACGGCACCCGGCAGGTGGCTCAACAGCCAAACCGTTTACCTATGCCGAAGCTATCGACAATGGCTTTTCGCCATGTATGAAAGTGGATAATGTGCCCGTTACCATTGAAGTACCGGCTCGGACCCATGGACACCAGGCAATCTTCCTATGATCTGCAGGCCGGGCATGATCACACTGCGAACTGCTTTGGCTTATCTCACAAAACTATGTGACTGCCTATGTAATGAAACAGGTTGGACCAGTACCGGTAATGAATCTGATCAAAAAAATGGGGATAACCTCGATGTTCCGCCCTATCCTTCTATTTGCCTGGGCGTATTTGATGCCTCGGTTTATGATATGACGGGCGCTTATTCGGTATTTGCCAATCATGGCATTTGGACCGAGCCTACCTTTATATTACGCATAGAGGATAAAAAAGGCAATGTTCTCTATACGCATAAACCCAGAGTTAGTGCAGGCCATGGATGAGCAAACCGCTTATGTAATGACCTATATGATGAAAGGCGTGATTGAAAATGGCACGGGCTCAAGGCTGGTGTATAAATATGGCATTAACAAATCCTGTTGCGCGGTAAAACCGGAACAACGCAGGACAACTCCGACGGCTGGTTTATAGGCATGGTTCCGCAACTAGTTACCGGCGTATGGACAGGCTGCGAAGACCGCGATTTCCATTTCCGTTCAACCAGGCTGGGTGAGGGCGCTAATACTGCGCTGCCTATTTTTGCCTTGTATATGAAAAAGGTTTATGCCAATCCGAACGTTGGGCATCAAAAAAAATGTCGACTTTGATCCGCCCAAAGCACCTCTAACGATTACACTGGATTGCGGCGCCTATGAACAGCAGGAACAGGGAACAAGCGAAGTAGATAAGAAACTTGGATTTTAGATATAGCCGGATTTGCACTTTGCACGGCTGAAAGGATTTGCGATGAGATAATGCACCAGTTTAAAGGTGCAATTATCCGCATTACAACCGCTGAACCAATGAACCGGTGAACATTATGACAATAATGGAGAAGTTTGATTACAGGGCCGCATTAAAAAACATCCCTCATAAACCGGGGGTTTACCAGTTTTGGGATGACGGAGAATGAACTGATCTATATCGGCAAGGCAAAAGATCTGCGTAACCGGGTTAACTCCTATTTTAATAAGGATATCAATGTAAATGCCAAAACCAGGGTTTTGGTATCCAAAATACGCAACATCACTTTTACCATTGTTGATACCGAGGTTGATGCCTGGCTGCTGGAAAACAGCATGATCAAAAAGCATCAGCCGCGGTATAATGTGATGCTGAAGGATGATAAAACCTATCCCTGGATCATCATTAAAAACGAAAATTTCCCGCGTATTTTCTGGACAAGGCGCATCATCCGCGATGGCTCAAAATACCTTGGGCCCTATGCATCGGTAAGCATGATGCATGCTATTTTAGGGCTTGATCAAAGAAACCTATCCGCTGCGCACCTGCAACCTGGCGCTTACGCCGCCAAAATATTGATGCAGGCAAATTTAAAGTTTGCCTGGAATACCAGCTGGGCAATTGCAAAGGGCCCTGCCAAAATTACCAGACCGAAGGACGATTACGATCACAACATTGAGGAAATAAAGGATATTTTAAACGGCAAAATAGGCGCTGTGGTGCGCAACCTGAAAGCGGATATGGAAAATGCCGTAGCCGAATCTGAATTTTGAGCTGCGCGCACCGGCTAAAACGGAAATTCGATCTGCTGGAAAATTACCAGAGCAAATCAACCGTCGTTAACTCATCTATTACCGATGTGGATGTTTTCAGTATTGCATCGGATGAAAAATATGCCTTTGTCAATTTCCTGAAGGTGATGAACGGCACCATCATCCAAACGCAAACCATCGAACTGAAAAAACGACTGGACGAAAGTGACGAAGAATTGCTTACGCTGGCCATCTCCGAATTCAGGAGCCGGTATGACAGTCATTCAAAAGAGATCATTGTGCCTTTTGATATCGATGTGGATGATCCGAAGATAAAATTTACCGTACCCAAACTGGGCGAAAAAAAGAAACTGCTTGACCTGTCGCAAAAAAATGTACATGTTCTTTAAAAAAGAAAAAATAGACCAGTATGAAAAGCTAAACCCCGAAATACGAACCGAACGCCTGCTGACCACAATGATGAAGGATCTGCGGATGAACCAGTTGCCGCGGCATATTGAATGTTTTGATAACTCCAACTTCCAGGGTAAATACCCCGTTTCGGCTATTGTGGTATTTAGGGATGGCAAGCCATCCAAAAAAGATTACCGGCACTTTAATGTAAAAACAGTTGAAGGGCCCGAATGATTTTGCCACCATGGAAGAAGCTGTTCATCGGCGTTACCGGCGCATGCTGGACGAAGGGGACGAACTTGCCGCAGCTGATCGTTATTGATGGCGGCAAGGGGCAATTATCATCAGCTCTGAAAAGTCTGAAGCTGTTGGGCATTGATAAACAGGTAACCGTTATCGGCATTGCCAAACGGCTGGAAGAACTGTATTATCCCGGCGACCAGTACCCTTTGTATCTTGATAAAAAATCAGAAACGCTAAAGTCATCCAGCATCTGCGCGATGAGGCCCACCGCTTTGGCATTACCTTTCACCGTAAAAAACGCGATAAAGGAACCCTGGCCACCGAGCTGGAACTGATTGAAGGCATCGGCAAAACCTCCGCCGAAAAACTATTAAAATATTTTAAGTCGGTAAAAAAAATCCGTGAAGCAACAGTGCAGAGGAGCTAGAGGAAGTAGTGAATGCCAAACAGGCAAAAGCCATCACCAGCTTATTTTGGCGAGCGCAGACAGGCTTAGTTCGAAGCGGAGACAGCTTATTAAATTGAAAAAGTCCCGAGATATCTTTCAGACACCAGGACTTTCTCATTTATGACTTTCGGACTTTAACTTAGATTAATACTGCCACAAATTAATTTCCCAATCCATTAATTGCTTTTTTCACTTTTTCCGATTCGTAAAGCTTGTCGATACCCTGAGCATAGTCTTTTATACGATCATCTTTGTCATTGGATTCTTTTACGATGTAACTTGCAAATATCCTCTTCATAAATACGTCGTCAAAACTCAAGCCCGTAGCATCACTGTTCCGGTTAACAACTTCTTTTACCGCAAGTATTGGCGTGCATCAGGGAAATATATCCAGAAAGCAGGCTGATAATCACCTTCAACGCCACCCACCTTTATTTTCACCATTGGCGCAATACCAATAATGCGGGGTTCAAATATTGAACGCTGTTTGTCAAATATCCAGTCTTCCTTTATACGGAACTTAACAACACTATCCGGATTAAATTCGCCTGCCTTCAGAGTTGAACCGATCTTATCCCCGTTTTTATCAAATTTATCAACTACCACGCTGTCAGCCATTTTATTTCTGGCCTGACCAGGTGTCAATGGTTTTGCAAAATCATCACCGTCCGGGTCTTTTAGGAGTAGGAGTTGCATCATATGCAGTCAATTCACCAGCCGCAATAGCATCCATCAATATGTCGATCAACCGCGTTTTGGCGATGACAAGATATTGGTTCATCTTATCGCGGGTATCAATCTCGCGCCATACACGTTTTGCATAGGCTACGTCCGCTTCGCGCAGATTTGGATAAGGCGTTACTTTGGCGCTTAAAATGTTCGTCTTTTTATAATACCCATCCATTGGCCTGTCAAAAGGCTTGGCAGGAGCCGCAGCAACTTCTTTCTTAGTGGTATCGACAGCAGGCTGTGCAGCAGCCGGCGTAGTTTTAGCCACCTGTATGTTGTTGCAGGCTTTTTCTTCGTCGTCCTTTTCTTTTTCTTCTGCGCAAAAGATGCCACACAAGCTAAACAAAGTACAATAACCAAAATTGTCTTTTTCATAATGCTCTTAATTTGCACTTAATATTATATCATCCAAGCCACGCGGCCCACCAGGACCTGTCGCCATAATATTTCCAAATATTACTTTTGCGCCGGGACCAATGGTGCTTAATGCCTGCTTCATTGCCGGCGTTAATTCACTGCCTGAACTGCTCAATATAATGGCATCCTGGCGCGGTTTCATGATGTACAGGGTAAACCTCGTCACATCAAATTTAATATCAAAATAGAAGTTTTCCAATTTTGCAAAAAGCCTGTCCTGAGCTTTTAGGTTAGCAGAGCTTGTTGCGCCGCTGCTTTTACCCGCAAACTGTGCTTTCGGGTCAGGTATACGTTTGATCCTGAATAACGTTGAACCTAAGACCTGTGACTTTCCGTTCATCTCACCCGAAACGGTAATCGTTGCATCGCCAGGCGAGCTTACCGTTGCTTCGTATTTTCCGTCAGCACCGCTAAGGGTACCATTGGAAATGCTTACATGCAGTTTCTCTTTAGGAATGCCCGGAGCAGAAACCGAAACCGGATTGGCCACACCGATAAACAACACGTTCATTTTATCAGGAGAAACAACAGCTGATGGACGTGCTACCTGGTAAGTTTGAGGCGCCGTTTTGTACTCTTTAAATGTACCGTCGGTTTGTTTCACTTTGATTGTACCAACCCAGGTATGAACACCTTCGCTGCCGGTGCCACCGGAATATTTTCCGACACCTTCTTCGGTAGGCAATTTAGCGCCTTCCACCGTGATGTCAGGGTTCGATTTTGAATCCGATGCGGTTAGGAATACCTGGGCAGTATAAGGCTGTCCAACCAATACATAACTGGTCGGTGCCACCGCTACTGCATTAAACTTATCCAGGTTAACTACCGCCTGGTCCACTTTACCTAATAATTTCTTTACTATTTCGCTTTCGGCATTTTTGGCATCCGCCTGTATTTTTGCCAGCGTGGTCAGCGTTGCACCCAGTGGGATTCCGTCGCCGAAATAAGCTTCTTCCCATTTGCGATGTATACCAGCACGAGCAGGTGGATCAACAGCATTCAAAGAAAAATTTACAGTCTTGCTATCTTTTTCACCCAGCAAATTCAATAGTTTCTCACGGGTGTCGTCGATCTTTTTCCGTAATACTTCGCCGTTCTTCTGATTGATCATGATACGCGGCGATATGTCCAGGTTTTCCCTTGCACTTACGTCATTGATTGTTGGATTTATGCCTCCACCTTCTTCGATCAGCTTTTTTCTAAGGCCCTCGACATAGGTATTCAGTTCGCCTACAATCGCACTTGCCTGTTTAGCCTTGTCGTATACCGGTTTAGCTCTTTCGGGCTGATCCTTTAATTTAGTCTGCTCAAATGCTGTATACGTGCTGCTAATACTAGCTGATACGTTATCGCGCGATTTGTTCAAACTGTCCGTAATATTTTTGAATGCGTCCATCAAACTTTCTGGAACATTCAAAGCAATTAAGCCCAAAAGAACGAGGTACAGAATACCTATCATTCGCTGTCTTGGGGTTTCTTTACCTCCGGCCATCTTGTTATTTTGCTAACTTGTTAATAAGGTAATTGTTAATTATTATGAACGGGGCTGACTCATTGCCGAAAACATGTTGCCATATATCGCATTCAGTGATCCAAGATTCTTTGACAGACGTGCAACTTCATCTTTAAACTGTTGTGAATCCTCTAGTGACTCATTAAAGTTCTGCATGGTTGCAGCCATATTATGATAAAATTTGTTCATTGATTTTAAGTGAGCGCTTGAATCCTGTAATTCCAGTTCATACACAGCATTTAAAGCTGAAAGATTTTTAGCCAGGTTATTTACCTGCTCATGGTAAGCTTTTGAATCAATGTTCGTATTTGCCATTTCAGATAGATTCGCTGATGCCTGTTCAAAGGCAACGCTCAATTTATCATAGCTTGCGCTTGCATGTTTTAACTTTTGAAGTAAATTCAGATGTTGCAACACCTGCATCAGTAACTTTTGATATGTTAGACACCTTGTCGCCAAAAGTTCTTAAACCATCGCCCAGGCTGCCTATCAGTTCAGGACCGATCTTGGCATCTTCCAGCATTTTGTCTAAAGCTGCTGTGTTCGATGCGGCCGCCATTTCCACGAATCGTGGCTTTTGGCAATTCGCCTTTAAACTCTTCACTCAGTTCCGGATAAACACGTGTCCAGTCCACATGCACGTCCTCGTTTCTCTCTGGAAACCCAATAGGAAGAACAATAATGCTTCCATCATTAGACCCATTACGATGAAGTAGGTGGCTCCGGGCCAGTGTAATATCTTAAACATCAATCCTATGATTACAACTGTTGCGCCCCATGATACAATATTGTTAATTCCGTAAGGTTGTTTCTTCCCAGTCATGATAATTGTTAAATAGTTTAAATAATGTAAAAGTGATTTAAGTGATTTAGTGTTTTATTGTTGTGTTTAATGTTTGTCTTTAATGTCGCGGCCCAGGAAGTGAGTTACGCAACGGAAACCGATATATGATTTTGCAGTATCCTGGTATTCATATGTACGGGTTGAATTTTGAAGGAAATAACCTACATCTTTCCATGATCCGCCTCTTACCACTTTACGTTTAAGCACTGGAGGATCATTTGGTTTTGCTTCATAATCGAAGCTTGGTGCAAGGTCATGAACAAATGTAGAAGCTGATTCGTCAAATGCTGATGCAGTCCATTCAGCTACGTTACCTGCCATATTGTATAATCCGTAATCGTTAGGGAAATAAGATCGGACATTTACTGTATAAGTACCGCCATCATCAGAATAGTTACCACGGCCCGGCTTAAAGTTGGCCATTAAACAGCCTTTTGCATTTTTGATATAAGGACCGCCCCATGGATAATCAGTTCCTATCCTGCCGCCACGTGCTGCGTATTCAAACTCAGCTCAGTAGGCAACATATAACCGGCACGGTGTGGTAAATGACGGGCATCTTTGTAGTTCTCATTATAACGTGTGCGCCATACGCTGAATGCTCTTGCCTGGCGCCATGTTACACCCACAACTGGGTAGTTACGGTAAGCAGGGTGTGAAAAATAGCTTTCAACCATTGGCTCATTGGCAGCATACGAAAAATCGCTCAGCCAAACCAGGGTATCGGGATAAACCGGAACTGTATCACGGAAAATGAAATCCGAACGTTTTTTGTGTTTTATCATTTCTGTTATCCGATGCATCACGCAGCTTCATCAGAGCGTAGTTGTATTTTAACAGACGAACATCAAGTTCGTTGCGGTCAAATACGCGGTCATCACCCTGGTAATACATAGCCTGCAGTTTGGCCGTGTTTTCTGTATTGCCTTTTCCCTTACCGCTATATGCTACCGGGTATTTCTTTACATAGGTCCAGTTGATGTATTTTTTACCGTTGCGTTTGCTTTGCGCCTTTGAGCGGTTTCATGTAAGTATTTTTCATCATTAAGGTAACTGGTTATGGCAATCGAGTCACGAACCCAGTTCACAAACTGCCTGTACTGCTGAATTGGACATTTCGGTCTGATCCATAAAAAATGGAGGTAACAGTAACCTGCTTTGTTTGAGCGATTTGCGAAAATGTCACATCCTGGTCTGTTTGACCCATCAAAAATGATCCGCCAGGAATATAAACCATTCCGTAGGGCACCTCGGCCCTGAATGATCGTTGGGCGATGCCCGTTACTTCGCCTCTGTCGCCGCCTCTGCCGGACAACCGCTTAATAGGGCGCTGCCGGCCAAAACTGTAATTAAAAAGTATATCTGCTTCATTTTTATAATCAAATTAGTTATATGGATATAACATACATGTTGTGACTGTTTAAATATATCAAAATTACTATTAATCAAAACACACAAATGTTTTTTAATATTAAAAAAAACTACTTATTACGTATCAAAAGTATGAATTAATAGTTTATTCCAATAAAAAAGCACATATAACCCGATACCGTAATTAGTTGCTATCAGCTAATGCGATATGGTGAGTTATACGTGCCGCTTACACAGAAAGTTGCAGGGAGGCTCGAATAATTAGTACAATTTACTTATTAACCATCTTGACATATTGCTCTATAGCCATGGTCATTGAGGGCGCGCCAGGCGTTGGCGCGGGAATATCCAAAATCAAACCGGCATCCAGCACCGCTTTGTGCGTGGTAGCGCCAAAGGCCGCAATACGGGTATTATTTTGCTTGAAATCGGGAAAATTCTTGTAAAGGGACTGAATACTTGACGGACTGAAAAATGCGATCACGTCATAAAAAACTTCGGCCAGATCTGACAGGTCGCTGCAAACGGTGCGGAACAGCACGGCTGGCGTAAAATTATAACCGTTATCCAGCAAAAACTTTTGAGTTTCTTCGGCCGCTACATCAGAGCAAGGGTAAAGAAATTTTTCGCTGGAATGCTTTTTCAGCACTTCGGCCAGGTCAGCTGCGGTTTGTTTGCCAAAAAATATTTTTCGCTTGCGGTACTGAATATACTTTTGAAGATATAGGGCTATCGTCTCAGACAGGCAGAAATATTTCATTTCAACCGGCACCTCAAAGCGCATTTCTTCACATATGCGAAAAAAATGATCGGCGGAATTGCGGCTGGTGAAAATTACGGCGCGTAAAATCTGCCAAATTGATTTTGTCTTTACGAAAATCTTTAGCCGGGACACCCTCAACATGAATAAATGACCTGAAATCAATCTTCAGGTTGTGTTTCTTCGCCAGCTCGGCATAGGGATTCTTATCGTTCTCGGGTTTTGGCAAGGTAACCAGTATGCTCTTAACCTTTTTCTTTCTTTCTTCCAAATTCTATAGTATATAAAACCTACCTAAATCCTATATATTTAGTGCCTTTATCAAAATTAAAATAGGGCAAATTTCGAGGGCACAAAGATAGACAAATAAATAAAACTTATGAAATAGTATATTCGATATGATATTTACGCTGCTGCGTAAGTACTGCCAGATGAATATAATTACGATCAGAATAATGGCCACCAGCAGTACATATGGTATCAGCAGGTTCGGCAACAAGCCAAAACATACTGTCAACGGTAAAAAAACAAAAGTAATATTAAAATAGGTAAGATACAGTACGGACAGGTATTCGTTAACCAGTTTGCTGACGTTGAAAACAAAGCCCAAGAATCTTACAATAATATATTTGATCGCGAAAAGGACAAGTATGATCAAGGAAAGCGATACAAAAAGCCGCACTCCGCTTATGCTGTAATAAACGTGATAATATTGCGCGATCTGGTATAAGAACAAGCCGAACGTGAGTCCGAACAGCAAAAAAAGACCGATAAATGTCCAGGCATTAATGATGCTGTCATCCTTGCTCACTTGTGAAAGCATGCGCTTACTGTAAAATGCATGCCACACGCTGCCCATATCCTTACTCATAGCCCGGTTCAGAATAGCGGTGTAGAGCAGCAAGCCTATTATGACTACGATCACCCATTGGTCACGGGTCTGCCGCAAATGTCCTTCTCTTAAAATACTTTTGGAAGGGGGTGTAGCATCAATAAAGTTATTACTGCCTTTGTACAGGTATTTGTTAAAGAGGCTATCGATGAGCAGGTTATGACGGAGCGGGTCTGCGGGAGTAATATACTGAGTAAGCAGCGAATCGGAAACAAACGCTTGTCTGGCCTGTATGGTTTGTGCTACGGAATCGAGAAAATGAACATGCCCCTTACGGCCGCTTCCCAAGCTTGTATCGTTATGACGTAAACCGGATGAATCATGCTGCGCATAGGTTCTGCCCAATAGAAGCATAAAAAACAAGGTAGCTAGGGCAATAAAACGCATAAGGATCAATAGGGTCAATCAAAAATCTGTACAAAGTTACCCGAATATTTCATTGTTTTATAACCGGACAATACTTTAGCGTTAAAATTATCAGACCCTACCGTTACAGGCACTTAGGTGTTGTTTGCAGTTCCGTTTTTAAAATAAGATACCAGATACGACCGCACAAGATCTTGCGCTTTTTACCGCTTGCGACCGGGCCTATATTCCTGGTCCCGATCCCGGTCACTCTCCCACGGCTTACTAACTGGTTTTTGGACTTTTAATTCGGCGAGGTAGTTTTCGATGAATGGTTTCAGATCATTTTTAAACCATTCGGAATTTTCGCCATGGATATCCAGCATTTTTGAGTCTTTATTATAGACTGCAAGAGTAAGAATTTGGTTATTTTTTCTAACATCTAAGAAAATAATACGATCTAGCGCACCAAAATTCTCTTTTAATAAGGGCAATGTATTATCGTACATCTGCCTGATGATTTCAGGTTTAACCAGGTGTAATCCGCTCTTGTATCGCTCCTGTGCACGATCAAGGCATAATTGCAGAAAGTCCGTATAAAAAAGGACGATATTGAGTTTGTTTTCGGAGCTGAACTTTTTGGCCGAAAGTACGTATTCATATTGATGAGCGAACCCCAGATTTAGCTCCAAGGCAAAATCTTCGTTACGGATAAGTTTATGCCGGATGATATTTCGGACGCGGGTCAATGCGTATTCATTATAATCCGGATATCCTTTTTCCTTGTATTTTAGCCTGGCATCATCCTCATTCAGAATATCGAGTTTGGAATCAATAAAATTAGCGCCAAGTGTACTCTTCCCAATCCCCGGCGGGCCGGCTATGATAAATATCTCCGACATCAGCGAATTACTTTAACCCTTCCATCAGCGTATTCTGCAATCATGTGACCATTTTTTTCATATACCAAAGGCTGACCGATAGAAAAAAGATATTCCTTCGCCTCCACCTGCATTTTCGATTCCCATTTATCCCTTTCAGTGGATGTCATTTTCCAGGGGGCCTTTATCATTTTCCCTTTTTTTACCAGTTGGTCGTCAGGTATATCTGTCATATGTTGAGTAATTAGAATTATAAACAAATATAATTTTAAAAAGGCCCATTAAAAAAAGTCTATGCTTAAATTATACAGAACAGTCGAATTTTTAAACCGGCTTAAGTTTTCAGACAGGCTCCTCAAATAATTTCGCTAAATACATTCACTGCCAGGGCAAAGATCTGTTCTCTGTTCGCGATTTGCGAACAATGAACAAAGATTTCCCGCTTGTTAACTAGACCAGAATGGAATTAAGCTGAAAAACAGTAGCTTGCATTGGTGGATAATCGATACAACACTTGAAATCAAGGTAAATTCTATGTTCAAGCACAACCTGATCCTCACTTACCGAAACTTTAAAAGGCACCAAAGCACCTTCCTGATTAACCTGATCGGTCTTTCCTCCGGGCTCGCATGTGTACTGGTAATCTATTTATGGGTGAACGACGAATTAAGCTTTGACAAGTATCACGCGAACGATAGCAGGCTATACCAGGTGATGACCAATGTTAAAAGTGAAAAAGGTATTGATACAAGAAAAGATACGCCGCATACCCTGGCGGAGGTGCTTCCCTCAGAAATGCCGGAAATAGAATATGCTGCTGTTGCTACTCCCGATTTATTTCTCCCGGCATTTACGCTCGCGGCAAACGATAAAAAAGTTAAGGGATCTGGGAAATTTGCCAGTAAAGACTTCTTTAAAATGTTCTCTTACCACCTGATTGAGGGCAATGAATCTGGGGTCCTGTCAAATAAAAATGCCATCGTTCTTTCACAAAGCCAGGCTCGAAGTTTATTCAGATCAGCAGAAGGCGTCATCGGAAAAACAGTTCGCTGGGAAGTAGCGGGCATGAAAAGGCAATGCCTCATTACCGGCATTTTTAAAGATGTGCCGGCAAACAGTTCAGGACATTTTGACTTTGTATTGTCCTTTGACGCGCTAAAAGACATCATGGGAATGGGTAACGGAGGCGCAATCGGGCTTTCCGAGCCTTTCAATACGTATCTGATGCTAAAAAATGGGACTAACGTTGACCGTTTGAACGATAAGTTAACGCGCTATGTAAGCGATCAAAGCAAGGATACGAGCCGGAGCTTCTTTCTCAAACGTTATTCTGATAATTATCTCTACGGCAAATATGAGAACGGAAAACCCTCCGGAGGAAGAATTGAGTATGTAAAGCTCTTCTCGTTAATTGCAATGTTCATACTGATTATCTCGTCGATAAACTTCATGAACCTGGCGACCGCTAAAGCTGCAGGAAGAATCAAGGAGATAGGAATAAAAAAAGCAATGGGAGCCGCACGCAAGGTCCTCATTCTACAATACCTGGCCGAATCGCTGTTAATTAGCTTTCTTTCTTTAATAGTCGCATTGATTCTCGTTGCACTCTTACTGCCTACGTTTAATGAGATCACCCAGAAGACCCTGCAACTTCATTTCAATTCCGGACTTTGTTTAGCCCTTTTAGGCATTACTGTTTTTACAGGCCTATTATCGGGCGGCTACCCTGCTTTATACCTGTCAGGGCTTCGTCCTACCCTGATATTAAAGGGGAAGTTTAAAAATTCAGTAGTGGAACAGCTGACCAGAAAAGGAATGGTAGTTTTCCAATTCAGCCTCTCCATTTTATTTATCGTCTCTGTTCTCGTGCTCTACAAGCAAATCGATTATCTGCAGAATAAAAATCTAGGCTTTGATAAAGACAATGTCCTGTATTTTGAATCAGACGGGAAAGCTCCCGAGGCCTACCTTAACGAAATACAAAAACTGCCCGGCGTATCTATGGCATCCAGTATGCTTGGAAATCTGATAGGAGATGATTTTGGAGGCCGCGGCACGGTCGATTTCAACGGCAAAAAGATACCCTTTCGCTCATTTGCAGTAAATTATGGTTTTATCGAAACACTGGGAATAAAAATCAAGGAAGGAAGATCTTTTTCCAAGACATTCGGTTCAGGTAATACGCAGGTTATTTTGAATGAAGCGGCCGTTGAGGCGATGGGACTTAAAAACCCCGTCGGGACAATAACCAAAGGCCCGCATTATAACACGGAAATTATTGGAGTAGTAAAAAACTTTCACTTTCAGTCACTGCATGAAAAGATAGAACCCATGAAATTCCGGATCGATGATTTTGCAGCATCGACGATCGTAGTAAAAATTAAAAAAGGCAACGAGAAAGAAGCGATCGTTGAACTGGAGAAGCTCTATAAGAAATTTAATCCGGGACTTGCCTTTAATTATAAATTCCTGGATCAGGATTACCAGGCCTTGTATGTTTCAGAGAGGCAGGTTTCCGTCCTGGCACGGTATTTTGCCGGCCTTTCCGTGATGATATCCTGCCTGGGCCTTTTTGCCCTGGCCACTTTCACGGCCCAAATGCGGACCAAAGAGATCGGAATCAGAAAAGTCCTGGGCTCAAGTGTAATGGGTATCATCCGTCTTTTATCAGCAGAATTTATAAAAATGATATTCATTGCCATTTGCCTGGCCTTGCCATTAAGCTATTTACTGGCCAAATCCTGGCTGGATAGTTTTGCTTACCGGATAAACCTGGAATGGTGGTACTTTTATGGGGCAGGCCTGGTGATTATTACCATTGCGCTGGTCACAGTAAGTTTTCAGTCACTTAAAGCCGCCAGGACCAATCCGGCAAACATTTTGAGAAGCGAATAGCAGGTAGTATAAATAGTAATTCCAGCTTACTTCTGCGGGAGACGAATTATGGCCGGCAAAGCGTGCACACGACAAGTTAAATTCAAAAACAAATAAGTAACACAGGATAGTACAATTTTACCATTGAAATCGAATCTCTCTTACCCTAATACATAGATTTGTTGAAAATAAAACTGACCTGGTAGATTGTCATTGCACAAACAAGCTGCAAAATGTTATTAACTCGTCCTATCCTATATTCATTTTCACTATATAATAAAGGAAATCTGCCTATGAAAACGCTGAAAAACATCGAAGTGCTGTTCGTCGCCGGTTTTGGCCCAATCGTTCGCGACCCGGCAGCAAGCCGCAAACTTTATTCCGGAGCACTAGGACTGCCACTCAAAGAAGATGCTGACGGCTATCTGCATACAAGTGCGCTAGATGGTGTGAAGCATTTTGCAATGTGGCCATTGGCACAGGCGGCCGCGTCCTGTTTTGGCACGGATCAATGGCCAGATAATCTTCCCGTGCCACAAGGGTGGATTGAATTCGACGTGGAGAATATCGAAAAAGCCACCGCGGAACTGTACACGCAGGGTTACGAACTGTTGGTTGCGGCACAAAAGGAACCCTGGGGTCAGGTAGTCACGCGACTGCTGGGCCCGGAAGGTTTGTTGGTCGGAATTACCCATACCCCTTCGATGCGAAAGTGAAACGCCTTGGTCAAAACCAATAAAATCAGCACGGCAGGTACATCTGATCACACACATTTCCTTGATAGGAAAGCCGATCGCGCTCATTTAACCGCAGGGTAACTGCTAATGGAAACTTTTTTTACTGATCCTGCATATTGCCTTCCAATGGGCAATTCAATGGAACCTATTTCTATGTCGTGATTTGTATACGCCGTTATTTTGTTTAAGGAAACAATAAAAGACCGATGAATACGGACAAATAAATTTGCTGGCAACATTGCCTCCAAAATTGTAATGGACTGTTTAACATGTAACGGAGGCAGTTCCTTCCTGAATATTTTAATGTAATCTTTACAGCTTTCAATATACAGCATGTCCTCTAAAAAAATCTTAACCATCTTTCGTTCAGAACGAAAATAAAGAAACCCTTGAGCGGCGGGTGCAATTGCGGTGTCGCTAAAATAAGAGGTGCTGGTTAATTTATTAATTGATTTTAAAAAGCGTTCAAAAGAGATCGGTTTTAACAGGTAGTCTACAGCACCGAAATCGAACGCATCGGTTGCAAATTCTTTATAGGCCGTGGTGAAAATAACTTTAGGCGGATGCTGCAGCGTTTTGAGAAAGCTGATGCCCGATAGTTTAGGCATCTGTATATCCAGAAACAACAAGTCTATTCTGGTTACTTTTATGAATTCCAATGCATCCAGCGCATTTGAACAGCTTCCAATGACCTCAATCTGCTCCACCATTTCCGCATATTTTTTTATGACCTTGACGGCTGGCGGCTCATCGTCCACGATCAGGCATTTCCATTTCATATATATTCGCTTGTTACCAGAAACTCATTCCTATCTTGTTTGGGCAATAGCACATTTAGTTTTATTTCAAGATTGACAACATACACCTCCTCCTGCATCAGGGTTTCGAATTTGTATTGTCCGCTATATAACAGATCAAGTCTTCGTTTCACATTTTGCAAGCCTACTCCCCCCGTTTCATAGTCTTTAATAGGTTGTTCTTTGTCCATGCTGTTTACCAGCTTAAAGCTCATCACATTATCGGTTATAGATAAGTTTAAACTGATCCAGCATTGATCGATTTGCATGCTGGTACCATGTTTAAATGCATTTTCCAGAAAGGGCAATAACAATAATGGGGCTATCTGATATCGGTTGGCATCGTTGCTGATAACAAGAGAAATATCCAGGCGGTCGCCATAACGCAATTGCTCCAGGTCGATATAATGCTGAAGTAATGCGATTTCCTGTTCTAAGGGGATATAAGGCCTATTACTTTCGTAGATCATAAAGCGCAGCAGTGCAGCAAGTTTGAGTACTATTTCAGGCGCCTTAGGAGATTGCTCCAGTGTATAACTATAAAGATTGTTTAACGTGTTAAATAAGAAATGGGGATGCAACTGCGATTTTAATAATTCCAGTTCCGCCTGGACTCGCTGTTGATGAGCCTCTAATGTCTGCTGCTTTTGCTGGTACCAATAGCTTAATAGTTTGATGGATATTGCAATGCCGCCTACGTGAAAGAAAGGCAAAATAGACCTGCCGGTCGTCATACTAAAACCTTTGAAACTGTCACTTGCAGTTAGCACCAGTTGCATCGCCATGGCGTAGCCTGTACAACAAGCAACTGTTAGCAATAATCCGGCAAAAAAATGCAGGTACTTTTTTTTCATAAGATAGCGCGGCACCAGGAAATACAGCAGTACATATACGATAAACATATGGCCTGGCAGATAAAACAGCGCGTTAAGAAAAGATGCCTTATAACTAACATTGAAACCGAAACCCCAGGCAAAGTAAGTCACTATTATTATCCAAAAGAGGGCATGCAACAGTACCTTTTTAAGTAAGGCCTCCCGATTAATCCGTTTAACGCTGGTATCCATGCTATTTTAAAGTTATACAAATTAAGGCTGATAAGAAAAGCATCCCGAAATATGTCGCTATACAGCACTATCCAGTAGACGAACGACGCCAAAATAGCATAAAATGCAGTTCGACGACCTAAAGTAATTGTCTGCATACGGATTGCTGTGTTATGAACAACTTCCGGATGCAGCAGAAACTACCGAATTAATTTTACGGATGATCAAAAAAACGATATCATGAAAACGACATTGATTTACCTTTTTTGCACGGTGATTGTTTTAATTAGCCTTGCTTCGTGCACAAAAAACGCAGTAGGACCTATAGATGCCACTTCCATCTACAGCGCCGAAATGGTTTTAAAATGGAACGAGGCCGGCATGAAGGAAGTAGCCAAAATTAACCCGGCGCCCCCCCAATGATTGAATCACGGATCTATGCCATGATTAATTTGGCGATGCATGATGCCTTAAATAATATTGACCGAAAATATGATACCTATGCTTTAAATAAGACCGCCGTTAAAGATGCCAGTCCAGATGCAGCTGTGGCGCAAGCAGCACATGACGTGCTGGCTGCGCTATTACCTGCCCAGCAGAGCACTGATGACAGTTTACTTGCCGTTTGCCTTAATGGCATAAATGCCGGAAGCGGAAAAGACAATGGCATCACGCTTGGTAAAGCCGCGGCAAAAGCGATGATTGATAAAAGGACAAATGATGGGGCGGCCACGGCTCAGTATCCTTATACACCGGGCACTTTACCCGGGGCATATCGCGCAACACCACCATTTGATATGCCGCCTTTCAACGGCTTCGTATCCCTGCCAGGCTGGGGAAAGGTACAACCCTTCGGCCTGAGTTCAGCGTCACAATTCCGGGTGGTGCCACCATACGCAATCAATAGTCCCGAATATGCCACTGATTTTAATGAAATAAAAACCATGGGTTGTAAGAATTGTACTGCCCGGAGCGTCGATCAAACACAGATCGCGTTATTCTGGCTCGACAATGTTCCACTAAGCTGGAACCGTATAGCCAGGTCCATTATTGTGGAAAGAAAACTTGACGGATGGAAAGCTGCCAGATTACTTGCCTTACTTCAAATGGCCCAAGCGGACGCCAACATCAGTGCTTTTGACGGAAAGTTCTTTTATAACTATTGGAGGCCCATAACCGCTGTAAGGCTGGGCGATTCAGATGGCAATCCAAATACCGCCGGCGATGGTACCTGGAATGTCCTGGCTCCGCCAACGCCGCCGGTACCTGATTATCCATCCAACCACGCCGTGAATGGCGGCGCCGCTGCAGAAGTGCTTAAAAGCTATTTTAAGACAGATGAGATTGGTTTTTCCGCCAGCAGCAATGCTTTACCCGGTGTGACACGAAACTTCACTAATTTCTCAGATGCTGCAAGAGAAGTTTCCCTATCGAGAATCTACGTTGGCTTTCATTTTCGCAATGCTGTTATGGTTGGCGAAGCGCAGGGCAGAAAGGTAGCAGATTATATTTTTGAACACAACCTGAAGGAAAAATGAAAATTTGTCGCCCGAAGGTATTATGTGAAAAATTTTGAACGGTTTCATAGTTGAGGTCGGTTTGACCTTGGTTCCAATGGTCGTCCTCTACATTTCTAACGGTAGTTTCCTTAAAGATCTTGGAGCTATTGACGGGATATGTATTACTTTCTGGCTACTGAAAGAGCACCGTTTGAACTCTTCCCTATCCCAGGTGGACCGGCAATGATAAATATTTCCGACATCAGCGAATAACTTTAACCCTTCCATCTGCGTATTCCGCAATCATATGGCCATTCTTTTTATAAACCAATGGCTGACCGATAGAAAAAAGATATGCCCTAGTCTCTGCCTGTCTACGCTGTTCCCACTCCTCCCTTTCTGCAGGATCCATTGTCCAGGGAGCCTTTATCATTTTCCCTTTTTTTACCAGTTGTTCTTCAGGAATATCTGTCATATATAATTTATTAAAACTCTAAACAAAGATAATCTCTAAAATTCTATTTTGAAACTGGTAGTATCCAAAAATTCACTGGGTAAGTTGCGATATCGAGAAAACTTAGTTAAGTTTTTATTAAACACTTAAGCATAATTAATATCTACTTTTGCCGGATGGCAGGCATTTATATACATATCCCATTTTGCAAACAGGCTTGTCATTATTGTGATTTTCATTTCAGCACTTCGATAACACACAAGTCGGAGCTGATTCATGCACTGCAACAGGAGATCAAACTTCAAAAAGAGTTCCTGGGCGGACAGACCATCGAGACAATTTACTTTGGAGGCGGTACACCTTCCCTGCTGCAGGGAGAAGAGATCGGCCAGATCATGAATACCATTACCGAGCTGCATACCGTATCATCCGCGGCCGAGATCACCCTGGAGGCCAATCCCGATGATCTGGATCTGCAAAAGATCCGGGCACTGAGGCAAACGCCGGTCAACCGCTTAAGCATCGGCATACAGTCATTCTTCGATGAGGATCTATCGTGGATGAACCGGGCGCATCGTTCTGGTCAGGCCGAATCATCCGTAAAACGCAGCCAGGATGCCGGGTTTGAAAATATCACAGCCGATTTGATCTATGGCTATCCCCTGCTTACGGACCAGAAATGGAAGCATAACCTGGATAAGATATTTGAACTGAATATCCCCCATGTTTCCTCCTATTCGATGACCGTTGAGCCGCGTACAGCGCTGGCTTCCTTTATCAAAAAGAAAAAGCAGCCGCAAATGAATGAGGATCAGAGCGCCGAACAGTTTATCGAGCTGATGGATGCTATGCAGATGCATGGCTTCGAACATTATGAGATATCCAACTTTTCCAGGCCCGATCACTACTCCAGGCACAATACCAATTATTGGAAAGGGATAAAATACCTGGGTATAGGCCCTTCGGCACATTCCTATGATGGCCAAAAGCGCCAGTGGAATATTGCTGGCAATGCTAAATACATAGAGGCTATCGGCTCAAGAACCATCCCCGCCGAAATAGAGATTCTGACCGAGACCAACCGCCTGAATGAATATATTATGACTTCACTGCGCACCATCTGGGGGCTTGAACTGGAGAAACTGAACCAGATTGCCCGCGGAGCCTCAGATTACCTGCTCCGGGAAGCAGCTAAATACTTTGAAAAGGACTGGATTTATATGCAAAATGAAACGATCTACCTCACAAGGACAGGTAAATTATACGCCGATCACATCGCATCAGCCTTATTTTTCTAATTATTTCAAGCTATAATCTAAGAGCGCGGTCGCCAGGGAATTGCGCCAGTAATAGGGTTTTCTATTCACCCGAATCGGGGTAATCGTATTAACAGGCGATAATTGATTATAAGTGTTTAAATTAGCGGCCCAGGTCAACCTTACAATTTTCAGCCCCGAGGGTCGTTTTAAAACAGGTTACCATTTTTTTGAATTATGAGCTTTATTCTCCGTCCGATAGATACAGTAGACACCATTGAGCCTGCAGATTTTGTTAAAAATTATTTAAATCCACGCCGACCCTTGGTTATAAAAGGCCTGACCAGTAACTGGCCGGCACGCGAAAAATGGACACCGAAGTACCTCAAAGAAGATCGTAGGTAGCAAAATGGTGCCTTTGTATGATAACTCAAAGGCCGACCCGTCAAAACCCATCAATGCGAGAGCGGCCGAAATGCCATTTGACGAGTATATTGACCTGATCAAATCCAAGCCTACCGAGCTGCGCATTTTCTTTTTTAATATTTTTAAACAGGCCCCCCAGTTGCTGGAATGACATTGTGGTACCTAAAGACCTGATGGGCGGGTTTATAGAAAGTATGCCTGCCATGTTCTTTGGCGGATCCAACTCGGTTACTTTTTTGCACTATGATATCGATCTGCCGCACATTTTTCATACCCATTTTGGCGGTCGCAAACATGTGATCCTGTTCGAAAATAAATGGAAACGGCGTTTGTACTGCCTGCCCAATGCAACCTATGCACTGGAAGATTATGATGTACTTAACCCGGACATTGAAAAATTTCCGGCACTAAAGGGTGTCGAGGGCACGGAAGCTTTTCTCGAACATGGCGATACCCTGTTTATGCCAACGGGCTACTGGCACTGGATGAAATATATTGACGGCTCGTATTCGTTGAGCCTGCGTGCCTGGGATGCATCGTTTACCCGCAAAGCGGCAAGCCTGTACAACCTGGCTGTCAAAGGAGGCGTAGACAGTGTACTAAAAATGACCTTCAAAGCCGATTATGCCAGATACCGCGAAAAAGTAGCTATCAAATGGGCACATCGGGCTCTGTCGGCAGGCAAGCCCCTTTAACCCGATTATTTCTGTTAATTCATTGAGCTTACGGCGGGTGTCTTGTGTTTCTTCCAAAGCCAATGATTTCTGGAAGGCTTCGATTGCTTTTTGTTTGTCACCGGCAGCAACGTAGTAATCCCCTAAACTGTCATACGCGTTGGCGCTTCTTGGATAGTAATCAATATTTCTTTTGAAGAGTTTATAGGCCTGGGCCATTTTGTGGTTGCCCATGCAGCTATAGGCCAGATCGTTCACCGTGCTTTCCGAAGGCAATACCGTATAGCCCATTTTTTTGGAAACCATCTTATAATGCGCAGCAAGAACAGAATCCTCGTTCAGTTCCGGGTGAGCGGAAAACTGGCTGGTTCTGAACTGGTAATAATCGAACAGATAGCGTAAGGCGTCGTACAGGGAAACCAGTTCAACTGTGCCATGCCTTTCGTTAGGATAAAACCTGGAACTCCAGCTTAAACCGGCGGGCTTTTGCGCTCTTAAGACATGCACAAAGGGCAATACGGCCTGAGTAACCGGAGAAACAATATCCGTGCGGTTTAAAATGGATACCGTATCCATCCCCGCGGGAATATTGTTGGCTATGGCTATGAAAAGCGATTTATCTTTAAAGTCATGCCTGGGCAATTCTGCTTCCTGCTTTTTGATCCATCTTTGCTGATCCCACCATAAACTTGGGTCCAGGGCAAGGTAAGCACCAAACAGGTCGGTGTGATTGAATAAAGCATGGATGACCGCCAGGCCGCCCAGGGAGTGTCCGCTGAAAATACGGTAAGCGGAGGTGGGATACCTGGAATCCAGATAAGGAATGAGCTCTTTTTCAATAAAACCAATAAAGTTATCACCGCCGCCTGATAGCCGGGCTTCACCTTCACTAACCAAAGCATCAGAGCTGACTTTTGTAGGGGTCAGATCGCGTTCCCTGCGCCCTTGTCCCATATTATTGATGCCCACCACGATCATTGGGGGCAATACGCCACTGAACTGTTCGGTGATCGCCACGGCGGACAAAAAGTGATCTTCCCCATCCAAAATAAATAATACCGGATAATGCTGGCCTTTATCACCACCCGGTGGCACATGTACCTGGATCGTTCTTTTTTCATTCAGGATTTTTGAAAAAAGGGTATCCACCTTGCCAATTACAATCAGATCATTTTTTTGGGCATGGGCCGACAGGTAGCATAAAAAAAATATAAAGGCACTCAGCTTTTTCATATTACCAAAGATTAATAGGTTTTTACTTTTTTTCCGTCTGGCACTACCGGAGCGAAGGGATGCGCAAGAAACGCAGCAATGAGTTCATCCCCTTCCCGGGTATTGAGTAATGGCGCATGTGTTTTATCGGTAAATAGCAATCGCTGGCTGTTAGGCATGTAATGATGAATGAGATCATTATAATACGGCCGGCAATACGGATCGGTGTCGCCGGAACCAAGCAATACAGGCAGATGCGAATAAACCGGGGTTTTTGCGATTGGATCCACTGATTTCACCTTCCAGCAGTCGCATATCGGATGGTTGACATCATTGAAATGAAAGTGGGCGAAGTACGGGAACATGGCATTCTGTTTATCGATCACCTGCTGATCGGCATAATTGATCTGCTCTGAGCAATACATCGAATACCGCATACCAGCTGAAGAGGTACCGGCGGCGAATACGCCGTCAAAGTATTCACTCATGTATGTTTTCTGGTCGCCCGCAATGACGCGGGTAATGACATAGGGTATGTTTTTCAGCTCACGGTTACTGGAGAGTTTGTTCATCAGCATATCCAGCAATTCGTCCCGGGTGTATTCGATGCCGATGCTATCGGTATGGTTCTTTTCCAGGTACCTGAGATGAAATTTCTTACCTTCGATTGCCGTAAAATAGTCGTGGAAGCGCTGCCGCAGACCACCGTAGTGCACTTTGTCGGTCGAATCCCTGTCGCAATTGCTGAAAAGCTTATCAAAGGCCTCGTTCATATTGAAAAGGCCATCCTCTTCATAATTGACGAATCCGGGCAGGGCAGAATCCAGGATCACCGAACGGATATGCCGGGGATAATTGCGCATCACGGTCATCATCAGGCCTCCGCTATAAGAAATGCCGATCAGGTTAATCGAGTCGATATTCAAGGCCCGGCGCAGGTCCTCGATATCGGCTGCATTTTCCAGGGTGTTATAAGCATCCAGATCGATCCCCTGTCCGGTTAACCTTTTGCGGCAGGCCTCGACGCCCCGCAAAATCATACTGTCTTTATCAAGGCCCCTTCGGTAGGACTCTTTGATCGCCTCGCTTACCTCAGAACAACTGAGCCAGGGCCTTGCATTGTAGGTTCCTCTCTGCTCGAAGGCAATGTAGTCCCGGTCCTTAAAAAAAGCCCTTTGGTGGATAAACCGAACCCCGCCTAGCGAGCTGGCGCCCGGCCCTCCGGCAGTGTATAAAACAGGGTCTTTGTGCTTATTGGGATTATTGCTTTCTACATAGATGAAAGGCAGTTTGAGGGTCTTCCCCTGTGGCCTGCTTCTATTTTCTGGCACAATGAGATAAGCGCAGCGCATCTTCAGGCTGCTATCGGCTTTAAAAGCACAGGCGCAGGGCTCAATTTTTGGGGTGTACTTTTGCTGCTGGCTGACACTTACCTGCAAAAAACAGATCAAAGCTGATAAAAGTATATAAGGCTTCATTGTCTGGAATTCTTTTCAGCAAAATAAAATCATTTACAAAAAGAAATTTAGTAAAAAACGGACAATTTTAGGGCGTGCTATCTCCCGGCAGGAGCAATCACTCTCCTTCCGCGGGCATTCCCCAATGTTTTAAATAATCCTTCAAAGGGCCCAAGCCAACATCTTCTCTTCGTTTATCGACGTTTGCAGGGTCTTCCAAAGGAAATAAGTAACGCTTACCCGTAGTATCAATCGTACCGATTTGTGTGCCGTATATCTGCTCCTTCCCCTCCCTAACCAAAATCCTGTCCTGCAACAAAGCCATATCGCTCGCAGGGGCAATGTGTTCCTTAACAGCTTTTTCCAAAAGCGGGAAATACTTCTTTTGAATAACTATGCTTGCATGCTGAATAACGGCAAATACTGCCCTGCCTGCATCCACACCAACTTCTTTGTTACCAACCCAACCGTACTGGTCTACTATATTAACCATTTTTTCCTGATTAACGCTATCAATAGTTAATATGATTTCACGCAGCGAATCGGCTTTGGGCGAATCAAATTTGTTGGTTTTCAAATAGTTCAGATAAAGGCCCCTGGTCTGCTGGTCGTCCCGCAATATCTTCAGCAAACTATCTCTCAGCGGCATATTATAACCCTTTTCAACGTTTGCACTAATTGCGAGCAGCTCCAGGTAGATCTTTTGCCAATCATCCCGTACGCGAAGCGAACCCAAATCCGAATCCACCTGTATATTTTTCAAATCGTTGTAACCATGCGCAACCGATTCCCTTAGCAGAACTAAAGCCTTGTCTGTTTGCCCGCATAGGGCAGCCGAACAGGCCGCGTTATAGACGTCACTGGGATCATTTTTAGAAATTTTTAAAACTTCTTCATAGGTCTTTAAAGCATTTGCATAATCTTTTTCCTGGAATTTGCTCCAGGCTACACTGACAAGGTGAGCGTAACTCTGCGCATTGGAATGCTGGATAGCCAGAATGAACAAGGCACCTATTAAAAGGCCTTTTCTTAAGACAGTAAATAGATATTGATTGCATTCATCCAAATGAAAACTCATTCTCCCTGTAAATCTAAATAATCGGTAACGCAAGTAAAAACCGCGAATATAGCACCTGATCCTGGTACATCATAACCCGCAGTCGTCACATCAGGGCCAGGGCATTATGCCGCATGCTCGCAAAGTTTGCGGCCGGTAAAACGCAGGACTTCCTTATAAAAATGACTCATGTCGTAGTACCCAAAATCGTAAGGAATGAATTCCTGTTTATTGCTGACATACTGCGTGAGCGCTGTGCGGGCCCGCATGATCGAGAAAAAGTTTTTGGGCGGCAGCCCCACGACCCTGTGAAAATACCGGTTGATGGTCTTGGAGCTAACAAACATCTTTTCGGCAATTTCAGTGGTATTCAGTTGCATATCAGCCTGGCCATAACCACCGATGCAGTCCCGGACAAATTTGAGGTAATGATCTTTCTGCTTTCTTAGCGTAAAACAGTCCAGCAGATATTGCTGCATCAGCCGGCAGCGCTCTGCAAAAGCCAAAGGCCTTTTGATCTGAGCCAAAAGCGCCTGGGGCAACACTTCATCAAGATCGATCATTTTATCAACGCAGGTGAGCTGACTTATGCCCAGCACTGCCTCCAGTCCGCCAGGGTAAAACTTTACTGTAAAAATATTATCGTCCGGACTATTCGTTCGTTGAACGATTGAATTGCGAAGAATGAGTATGTCCTGCTTTGCACTGATGCAATGCCGGTACTGGCCAACGGAGATCAGGTATGGTGCGCCCAGGTTGATATAAAAAGTAGGCGTCCAGCTCGGAAACATTTTAACCGAAAAGTTGGAATTGCCGATATATCTCTGGGTGGATTCGATAGACGATTCCGAGAAAAACTCGATATAATCTGCCAGTTCAGGACAGGCATCACTGAAGGTATATATCTTACGAATGTTATCGAATATCTCAACCATTGCCTATAAGACGGCGATGAAGAAAAATCGTTACACCATGCTGCGCCGAAATATCAGCTGGTATGGTCGCAAACGATCTTCCACTCCCCATTGATCTTTCTGAACCAAAGTGTAAAATAACCGCCAGGCGCATCTTTTTCACGCTTTAAATGCCAGCCGCCCAGAACAAAGGCATCACCGGTCATCCAGAATTTTTACCTGCAGAATATCAAAAGTAAGCTCGCCCATGGCCGCCTTGCCGGGATAGGCCTTTTTATAGCGTTCCAGCGTACTTTGCCAGCCATAAACGGGGGCTGTTTTGCCGACAAATACCAAAGAATCTGATTTCCAGTAGCCCAGCATATAGCCGTCAATATCTCCACGGTTCCATGCCTGGCTGCTGATCGCTCGAGCACTTTTAACACGGCCTGCTTTCCTGGGCGAACAAGGCGCAGGAACATAAAAGCAGGGCAAATGAAATTATTGCGGTTTTCATACCCGAAAAATAAACAATTATGAATTAAAAAGCTTTTAGCTTTGTACAGCAATCTTTCAGACCTATGAGTAAAGTGATATGCTTTGGCGAAATCCTGTGGGATACTTTCGAGGACGGCAAAAAAGCAGGCGGCGCGCCTATGAATGTTGCCATGCACCTGAAGCAGCAGGGTGCAGATGTCGCTTTTGCCAGCCGCATTGGTAAGTGACACCTTCCGGGGATGAATTGGTTGAATTTCTGGTTATCAATGACCTGCTGTCCGAACTGATGCAGCGGGACGAATTCTTGCCTACCTGCGAGGTTACTGTTGAGCTGGATAAAGAGCAGCATGCAACCTATATCATACCCAAACCCGTATCCTGGGATAATATCCAGACGGACAGCCTACTGACCAGATCTGCCAAACAGGCCTCGGCCATTGTATTTGGAAGCCTGGCCTGCCGCAGATAAGATCACGCGCGATACGCTGCTAAATTTGCTGGGCGAAACCAGGGCACTGAAAATATTTGATGTGAATCTGCGTGCACCCCATTATACCTCGATACTGTCGAAACACTCGCTGGCCCGGCTCGATATGGTCAAAATGAATGAGGACGAAGCAAAATTACTGATTGGCGGAAGCAACAATGACCTGAGGGAACAGATCATCGAGTTCCGTTCAAAATACCATAGCAAAACCATCTGCGTAACGCGCGGGGAAAATGGTGCCATTGTTTGGCACGATCATGAATTTTATGAAAGTCCAGGTCTGCCGGTCGAGGTCGCCGATACCGTCGGCGCAGGAGATTCATTTTTGGCAACCTTTATCGCGGGACTTTTAACGGGCGTCAACATGCAGAAACTGCTGGACCGCGCATGCGCCGTAGGTGCTTTCGTTGCCAGCAAACGCGGTGCAAACCCAGCTTATGATGAGCATATCCGCAGATTGCTTGGATCGGTAACAGTGGATAATTAGCTTCAGCGTAGATGCCAGTTAAGCTGCAGCCCAGGGTTGGCATCTGTTTTCCTATTGTCATAGGGGCCTAACATTTTGTTTTCGGCGGGCTGCCATTTTAAACTTTTACTGAAATTTATCCGTTACTTTATAATTGAAAGGATAAAGTATGCGCGGTTTTGGATTTTCGAAGTTTATACCCAAACAAATTCCCAAAGGCGGATTTGACGAATTATTAAAATTATTTCTGGAATTGCTTAACTATACGGCGGGCGATGCCGGCGAAGCTTTGGCCTGGATGAACGAGCTCGATAAGCAATATAACATTACCAATGACGAGTATGGCATGGGTGATTTTATTGACGAGCTCAAGCAAAAAGGCTATCTGGACGAAAACAATCAGAACGGCGAATTCCGCATCACCGGCAAAACTGAACAAAGCATCCGGCAATCGGCGCTGGAAGAGATATTTGGCAAACTGAAAAAATCAGGAAAAGGCAATCACCGCTCGCCGCAATCCGGCCAGGGCGATGAAAAAAATGCCGAAAGACGCGAATTTGAGTTTGGCGATAGTCCCGACCAGATCGATATGACCCAATCCATCCACAACGCACAGGTTAACCATGGCATCAGCGATTTTATGATGACCGAACGCGACCTGGAAGTGGAGGAAATGGATTATAAAACCCTGACCTCTACTGTGCTGATGATCGATATTTCGCACTCCATGATCCTTTATGGCGAAGACCGGATCACGCCGGCTAAAAAAGTAGCCATGGCTCTGGCCGAACTGATCAGCACAAAATACCCAAAAGATACTTTGGATATTGTAGTATTTGGTAACGATGCATGGCCCATCACTTTGCAGGACCTGCCTTATTTGCAGGTTGGCCCTTATCATACCAATACCTATGCCGGGCTGGAACTGGCCACCGATCTGCTTCGGCGCCGTAAAACGCATAACAAGCAAATATTTATGATCACCGATGGCAAGCCTACCTGCCTAAAAGAAGGCACCAAATATTATAAAAACAGCATCGGGCTTGACCGTAAAGTTGTGAACAAAACGCTCAATATGGCGGCGCAATGCAAAAGGCTTAAAATACCGATCACCACATTTATGATTGCTAAGGACCCTTACCTGCAGCAGTTTGTTCGTAAATTTACCGAAACAAACGGCGGCAAGGCATTTTACAGCTCGCTGAATGGTTTGGGTGAATATATTTTTGAGGATTATATCAGGAACAGGAGAAGAACAGTAAGATAATGTGCGGATTCAGCGAGTCGGAATGCCGCTGATTCCACTGATAATTTAACAGCTCCGGACTCCGGAATAACAAGATGACAAATGACTAAATTACAAGATATAAAAACACTTGGCCAGCTAAAGCAATCGGATTATAGAAGCCGGTCGGTTAAGGAAGAATTAAGACAAAACCTGATACTGCAACTTCAAAAGCGTGAAGGCGGTTTTGAAGGCATTATAGGCTTTGAAGATACGGTGATCCCCGATCTGCAAACTGCCATTCTTTCAAGACATAATATTTTATTGCTCGGGCTTGCGCGGACAGGCCAAAACACGTATCGCCCGTTTGATGGTCAATTTGCTGGATGAATATATACCCTATATTGAAGGCTCTGAATTGTATGATGACCCTCTGAAGCCCATTTCCTGGTTCGGGCATAATCGAGGTAGCTACACAAAGGTGACGATACTCCGATTGCATGGCTTCACCGCTCTGAACGTTATACCGAAAAACTGGCAACACCTGATGTTACCGTTGCCGATCTGATCGGCGATGTTGATCCGATCAAGGCAGCCACCATGAAGCTGCACTTATTCCGATGAGCGGGTGATCCATTTTGGATTGATACCGCGTGCGCACCGGGGCATTTTTGTGATCAATGAACTGCCCGATCTGCAGGCACGCATACAGGTGTCACTATTTAATATTTTGCAGGAAAAAGATATCCAGATACGTGGCTTTAAACTGCGTTTGCCGCTGGATATCCAGTTTGTATTTACCGCTAACCCGGAAGATTATACCAACCGCGGTTCCATCGTAACACCATTAAAGGACCGTATCGAAAGCCAGATACTTAACCCATTATCCCGCGCTCGATCGAAATATCACGCAAAATTACCCAGCAGGAAGCCGTCCTGTCACCTGAACAGACGGCAAACATTGAAGCCGACGGACTGGTAAAAGACCTGATTGAGCAAATCGCGTTTGAGGCCCGTAATTCAGAATATATTGATAAAAAATCGGGCGTATCGGCCAGGTTAACCATATCGGCTTATGAAAACCTGGTAAGCAATGCCGAAAGGCGCATGATCCTGAACGGGGAAACATCAACCTTTGTGCGGATTGCCGATTTTCTGGGGGTAATACCAGCCATTACCGGCAAAATTGAACTGGTTTATGAAGGCGAACTGGAAGGCCCGGCCAAAGTGGCCAATATGCTGATCGGCAAGGCCATGAAAACGCTGTATGCTGCAATTTTTCCCTGATCCTGAAAAAGCTAAAAAATCAAAAGCGCCTAATCCATATGCCGAAATCATTAACTGGTTTGGCGATAGCAATACGATTCTGTTAAATGATGATCTGCCACTTGCCGAATATAAAAAAGCGCTGAATTCTGTTGCCGGGTTAAAGGAGCTGGTTAAAAAATTTCATCCAAAACTCGAGTGAAAACCAGCAATTGCTGTTGATGGAATTTGTATTGCATGGCCTGGCTGAGTTTTCACAGTTAAATAAAGGCTTCCTGGATAATGGTTTTGCATTTTCGGATATGTTCAACAGCCTGTTCAATCTGGAACCCGATGAAGACGATCTGGATATTAGATGATGACCGTTATTAATTCGACTTTTATTTAAATGGAGCAACAACTCCCTACCATAATTCTGATATGTGTCGGCTTTTTATTGGCCGACTTTTATCTTATCGGCGGTATACGTATCGGCCTGAAAAAATGGAAATTTTCGCAAAAAGCGGGCATTTACCGTTTGGTACTGGGCATTATCCCTTATATTTATAGCCGGGATATTCCTGAGCATTTTTCTTCGATTGGGCCTTGGCGTCGCGTGCGGTTTTTATGCTTGGATTTTTCCTGATGGCTATTGGAAAGTGTCTTGTTCTGCCATTTATGCTGATTGATGATATCCGGCGATTAATTATTTGGTTTAAGCAAAAGTCAAAAAGAAGATAAACCAGCCTAAGACAAGCCGGTCCGAATGATATCCCGCGTTCTGAGTTTTTGATGAAAGCAGGCTTGCTTGCCGGCTCCATCCCATTGGGCGGCTATGATTTATGGCACAATTTCGGGCGTTTATGATTACCGTGTAAAACATCGCACACTGTATCTGCCCAATCTGCCTAAAGCATTTGATGGTATTAAACTGGGGCAGATATCGGACATCCATTCAGGCAGCTTTTATAACAAAAAGGCTGTAGCCGGCGGCGTGGAAATGCTGATGAAGGAAAAACCGGATTTTATATTTCTTTACCGGCGACCTGGTAAACAGCAACACGGATGAAATGTATGGCTACCAGGATATCTTCAGCAAAGTAAAAGCACCGCTGGGTGTTTTCTCATCCTTGGGTAACCATGATTATGGTGATTATGCATACTGGCCGACTGAAGCAGCCAAGATCAAAAACTTTCAGGATATCATTACTACCCATAAAAACATGGGCTGGGACTTGTTGAGAAATGAAAATCGCAGACTTAAAAGTTGACGGCGAAGAAATAGGCATTCTTGGGTGTTGAGAACTGGGGCTCACTAAGCCGGTTCCCAAAACGTGGCAGACTTGATCTGGCTACAAAAAATACGGATGACCTGCCTGTTAAATTGCTGCTCTCGCACGATCCTTCACATTGGCGGGCACAAGTGCTGCCTGATTATCCGCAAATCGATGTGATGTTCTCCGGCCATACGCATGGCATGCAGTTTGGAATACAAACCGAGCATTTTCAATGGAGCCCTATACAGTATATTTATAACGAATGGGCAGGATTTTATCAGGAAGGACCACCAGCAATTATATGTAAATGTGGGCTACGGATTTTTAGGTTATCCCGGGAAGGCTTGGAATGTTGCCGGAGATTACGATATTTGAATTAAAAGCCTCCCCTGATCCATCGTTACAAAACAGGGCATAAAATCGCGGCTTGCCATTTTTTCATTCTATCAATGAGGAAAATATTTCAGCCTGCCTTTGATTTCTTGCTTTTCAGCAATGTTTTCATGTCTTATGTGCGCAGTTGCACAGGGACTGTTTACATTTCTACCTCATCGGCTCAAAACCCGTTTATCCGGTGCTGGGCTTGCTGTTTACCTCTACGCTTGGGCATTTACAATTTCAGCATCCTGATCAGTAAACCCAAGCATCCCGAAAAATCACCTTACAAACGCATACGCTGGTTTTTTTCGCATTACAGGCTGATGGTGACTTTTACCATCGTTTCATTGCTCTCATTATTCCGCTATTCTTTTTAATATCCACCGCATCCAAGATACTGCTTGATATTTTTGGCAATACTTTCTTTTGGTTATGGATTGCCGCTATTTACCGTCGGCGATCAAAAATTTGGTTTGCGCAATATCCCCGGGTTAAAGTTATTTATGATCACCCTGGTGTGGACCATGAGCTCGGTGCTGTTACCTGTACTGGAAGCGCAAGCCGCGCACCTGGCAACCATTTCCATGCGGGATACGACTATATTAATCGCCAAACGATTTCTTATTTATATCCGCCGTTAGCCATACCTTTTGATATCCGCGACCTGTTTGAGGACAAGCAATTCGGCTTAAAAACTATTGCCGGTGGCCTGGGGCGAAAAAAACGCCTACCTGTTTTGCCAGGTTTGCTTGCCGGCTATGTAGTACTATTGTTTTTATTCAGGAATACATGGCTTCAACACCGATTTTTGGGCATTGACGCTTACGCGTCGTATTAACCGGCTGGCTTATCTTTAAATCCAAATGGGAAAAGAATGAGTATTATTATTTCTTTTACCTGGATGGGGTGCTCATCCTGCAATATCTTTTCGTGGTGGCACTTAATAAGATCAGCGTTTATATGTGACCAGCCAATTTTTTTGCCTTTTTAAAATTAAAGGTAACATGATTTCTCACAGAGACAGGGCGCAAAGCCCATCAGGTAACATCTTAATTAGCTTATCCCTGGACTACCTCCCTCCTGCTCCTTCACCCTCGACCACCGGCAAAGCAATAGAGGATGGCGCATTTGCCGAATGATAGATCATTTCTGTAGCCTTCTGGTAATCTGCCTGGGTTGCTTCGAATATATTCGGAACGTATTTCTGCGGGTTACGGTCGATGATCGGGAACCAGGTGCTTTGTACCTGGACCATGATCCGGTGGCCCTTTTTAAATACGTGGTCAATGCCATGCAGATCGATTGAATACAACTCTGCCTTATTGGGTACGATCGGCTCTGGCTTTTCAAAACTACGGCGGAACCTGCCGCGGAATACATCGCTCGCCACCATCAGTTCATACCCCGACATTTTCATCTCCTTTTTATATTCGGCAGGATAAACATCGATCAGCTTTACCACCCAATCGGCATCCGTTCCCGAAGTAGCGGCGTAGATCCTGGCAAGCAGGTTGCCTGTTACGGTGAGGTCCTGGGTTAATGTATCAGTTTCCCAGCTCAGCACATCCGGACGGTTGTGCACAAAACGCTGGTCTTCAGTGAGCCAGAAATACCAGCGGGAACCCGGGCCGTATGTTTCTTCAACCGGCCTTGCGCGGTACGGAACAGGTTTTGCCGGATCGGATACGTAACTGTCAAACAGTCCTTCTGATGGCCCGGGCGGCGTGAACGACAGCTTACCATTGGGATGGAAATAGATATTTCTCATCTGTGCTTCCTTTGGCGGCCAGGCCGTATAGTTTTTCCATTGGTTTGAACCGGTCTGGAAACTGATCGCCTCGGCAAATTTACCATCACCCTTCCCCTTCAGATACCAAGCGAACCATTTGGCCTGAATCTCTTTGCGGAAATAAGCGGCTGTCGCCTGGTCATCGAATTTGATATTGCCCAGACTTGTACCGTCGCCCCCGGCCCAGCCGCCATGTCGCCAGGGTCCCAGCACAATAAAATTCTGATGATTTTTATCGTGTTTCTCCAGCACTTTATAAGCATCCTGGGGACCGACCATATCTTCCTGATCCCACCAGCCGCTTACATGCTGCGTAGCCAGCCGCGGCGAGTCAAGCCGGTAAGCCAGCGATTGCCTTTTCCAATAATCATCATAGTTAGGGTGCCGGGTAAACTCGTTCCAGCTGGGCAGCGCCCCATGCATGTATTTCTTATTGATATTGGATAAGGGTCCGAGTTTTAAATACCACGTATAGGTATCATAGTTGCCAAATTGAAAAAGTGAATCGGTTTTTGATATTTCTTCCATAAAAGCATACTCAAAAGCATAGCTTAATCGGAATGCCCCATTGTGGTGCAGATCATCATTCATAAACATGTCCGAGGGGGTAGCCTGTTCCGAAACTGCCTTTAAGGCAGGGTGAGGATCGGATGCAGCAATGATCGTGGTCCAGCCGTCGTACGAAATGCCATACATACCCACCTTGCCATTATTGTCCGGTATGTTTTTCAGCAGCCACTCGATCGTATCGTAGGTATCACTGCTTTCATCAATGGCCTTCGGATCTTTCTTGTCCCGGCTGAAACGCATCATCGCATATTTGCCTTCCGACAAATATCTGCCGCGTATGTCCTGGAAAACAAAAATATAGCCATCGTCCGCCAAATCCTTTATATATTCCCGTTTTTCCGGACTGGGATAGTTACTTACGCCATAGGGAGTCCGAAGCATCAGAAAGGGCAGCTTTTCTTTTTGATCCTTAGGCGTAAATATCACGGTGTGCAATTTAACGCCATCGCGCATGGGTATCATTACTTCCTGGCGCTTGTAATTGTCATCAGGCAGGGCATTCTCAGCTAACAGGATCGATTCGGTAAGAATTAAAAGCAGGCTGAGGGCGATAAGGCTAAAAAATGCTTTCATTTGTGGAGTTTTTTGCGGTTGCCGCATTAAATATAATAACAATCCTTCAAAGCGCATTTACTGAATTTATGTCCGCCAATTACGATAACTCCGTTTGGTTTTATGATCGCCTCTCGCGGCTGATCTTTGGCAATGCCCTTGTAAAAGCGCAGGTGTATTTATTGCCCCATATCCCCGCCGGAAGCAGGGTACTTATTGCAGGCGGCGGGACAGGCTGGATACTGGAGGAAATTGCAAAGGTCCATCCGGGAGGTCTTAAGATCACCTATGCAGAAATATCGGCCAACATGATGTCCCTTTCGCGTAAAAGAAATACCGGCCAAAATGAGGTAAATTTTGTTAATCAACCCGTCGAGAATTTGCCTGGCAAAGCGGAATTCGACGTCGTAATCACCCCCTTCCTGTTTGATAACTTCACAGAGCAAACCCTGGGGCGGGTATTTAGCCATATCCATCAAAGCCTCCATGCTGGCGGCCTTTGGTTGAATACCGATTTCTGCCTCACGGGAAAGTGGTGGCAGGCACTCCTGCTGCGGTCCATGTTCTTATTTTTTAGAATCATCTGCAGGATCGAAGCGAAAAAGCTCCCTGAAATCGAAAAATATTTTCAGCAGAGTGAATACAAAACCATTGATAAAAGACTCTTTTATGGTCAGTTTATTCTTTCAGCAGTTTACCGAAAGCAATAATACCGTTTTGAGCCTTAGTTTTCCTGATAATAATCCTGCCATGTCAGCAAGGATCAGCCTTGCTGGAAGTAACATCGTGATTTAAAGCTGGTTGAAAAAGTGTTCAGTACCACCGAATACTTTTGTTCGGTACCATCGAATACTTTTGGAAACCCACATCGCCGCGCACAAAAAAACCCGCCATTTTATCAATTTGCGGGTTTCGGAGCGATTTTAAGTATGCTGGTTAGCCCTCATAAACAAACTTATAGCCTATTCCTCTTACGGTTTGCAGGTATTGTCGGCGAATCGGGGTTGTTCTCGATCTTTTTGCGGAGCCTGACAATATGCATATCCAGCGTGCGGGTATTGACGTCGGCATTATAACCCCAAACTTCCATCATCAGCTCTTCACGGTTGATCACCTTATTCCTGTTCTTCAAAAAATAAAGTAATATCCTGTTCTCCAATATGGTAAGTTCAATTTTTCGGCCATCCCTGATCAGTAAGTGGGTATTGGGATGATGCTCCATATTGGCAAACTTGTACGACTCAGATTTCTCGCTGTTCAGGGAAAATTTGATCTTGTTATCGATCAGGGCCACCAGCACATCCATATTAAAAGGTTTGGTGATATAGTCCGATACACCAAAATTATAGGCTTCTATCTTATCCACATCCTGCGCTTTGGCGGTCATCATAATCACCAGTTTATCAAAGCCCCGCTGCCTGATGGCGCTGCAGACATCCGCGCCCTGCTTGCCGGGCAGCATCCAGTCGAGCAAAACAATGTGAGGCTGCTCGGCCAATATCATTTCTTCGGCATCAGTCGCCGTTATCGGCTTCCAGCACTTTATAACCCTTCTGATTGCAGTCGTTCGGCTACCAGGAAACGCAGGTTTTCGTCATCTTCAACCAGCGCAATTTTGATTTCTTTCTCCATAGTTTAATTGTGATCCTTTATTCGGCAGATTCGTAGGGCAGCACCACTATAAATTCCGACCCTTCATTAATTTTTGAATTTACGGATATTTCTCCGTTCATAAAATTAACCAGTTCTTTGCAGAATGCCAAACCCAGACCAACACTGCCATTCTGGTTGTACTGGTTTTCTATTCTGTAAAATTTTTTGAAATATATTATTCATTTCATTTTTCGCTATGCCTATGCCTTTATCCGCGAAGGAGAACATAATGTTGCGTTTTTCAAGTCGTATGTTTATATAAAAGCTCTTTTCGCTTAGGGTTAGAATATTTGTAGGCATTCTCGATAAGGTTTTGGAAGATACTGCCTAATAACACCGGATCGGTATAAAAGTTCCTCAGTCCTGCGATTTTATAGTTCAATTTAAAATCCGGATATTTTATCTTGAAGGTTTCAATATAGCCCTTCACAAATTCTTCTATCCTGATCTCTTCTTTTTTAATGATGATTGAACGGTTTTCCAGCTGGGTGAACGATAATAATTTGTTCATCAGCTCATTGAGTTTATCGGCTTCCTCATCCAGGATCTTTCCGTAATGCTTTCTCTGCCGCTCGCTCAAATCCCCATCGCTGCGCAAGTTCGACCCGGCGATTTTGATCACACTGATAGGGGTTTTAAACTCATGGGTGAAATTATTGATAAAATCATACTGCAGCTTAAAAAGCTTCATATTTATATCCAGGTTGCGATAAATGAGCCAGCCAATTGCCAGCATGAAAAAGATAGATCAGCAGCACCATAGCAGCAATGGGCATAAACCTTTTGTTGGTTTCGGCAGTAAGATAATCTTTGGGCGAACTGAAATAAAGTTTATAATCAGAAAACGCTCCCGGAAATGCTGCTTCCGTAGTCATGCCATTACTCTCGTTATCCAGCGGATCGTATACTACCGGACGGATGCTGATATCCTTATACAACTCCGGATGCGTATTCTTTACCTTAAGTGCATACTGATCTAATAGAAAGGTCAGCATGTTTTGCTTGTAAACAGACGTTCGCTCATTCCCTTTTTGAAGTTCACGGTAGCGCTTCGTTTCTTCGCGACGTGGGATATTCAGATAGGATATTTTCTCGGGCTTGATATCATAAAACGTCCTGAATTTCTCGTCCTGTGTTGGTTCCCGTGAGGTGTCTGCAACAGCGACGAAAGATTCAAGCTTTTCGGCCATATCGGCAAAGTCATTGCGATTGACCGGCCGCTGCAGTTTCGAGCTTGCCACTTTGCCGTTATGGCGATGGTAGGTAAATATGGATCTGATGCCGATATCCAGCCCTTTTTCATGAGCGCTGCTGCCTCCTATCTGTACCTCATAAAATATGATACGCCTGACAAATGGATAATCATTAAAAACCGAGCCTGAGTACTTAGCCGCTGAAGCCGAATCGAGATAGCCCTGGTAAAAAGTAATCTCGGGTATCCTGTTCTGAAAAAAATCATTGTAAGGTTTGATGGTTTGCTCCAGGACATCGATCTTTTTTGAGGCAAACTCGCTCTCGACATATTTTTGCGTAAGGTTATAGGCTACAAAAAGGGCACCGATAAATGTTACCGAGATCAGGATCAGAAAAGCAATGATCAATGAAAAATTCTTCCTATAAACACTCTGCTGCACTGCCATAATAGACGGGCTTTAATCCCTACCGCGCATATTATTATCCAGAAATTTCTCTATTTCAGTGTACATTTCCATACGGTTATGTTCGTTACGGAAAACCTTACGTTCATTCTGTTTTAAATAATAACTTACAGGAACACCTTTTTTCTTTAACTCGCGGACAAACTGGTTTAGTTCGCTGATATTGGCTGTTTCGTCCTTGGCTCCCTGGAATATAATCAACGGTGCTTTTATTTTATCCGTATGGAAGACCGGCGAGATGGCCCTTAGCTGCTCGGCATCCTTTTCCGGGTTACCAATTATTTCATAGGTCATTTGCAGGCGCGGTTTCAGATAGGGAGGAACGTCTTTGATGTAAGTAAAAAAATTGATCAGTCCCGATTGAACCACCGCGCAATTGTATAATCCCGGGTGAAACGATACGCCGGTCAATCCACAAAATCCGCCAAATCCGTTACCAAAAATGGCTATCTTTTTGGGGTTTGCTATCTTTTTACTAATCAGCCAGTTCACGCCATCGGTAATATCATCCTGAATTTTGCCACCGGCCTGCTTAAATCCTGCGCTGTAAAATGCTTTGCCGTAGCCGGTAGAGCCCCTGTAGTTAACCTGGAAAACGGCATATCCGCGATTGGCCAAAAACTGAACTTCGTCACTGTAACCCCAGGTGTCCCTTCGCCATGGGCCATCATGCGGCATCACCACAACCGGAAGATCACTTGACTTCGATCCCTGGGGAAGCGTCAGGTAACCGTTTATCAGTAGCCCGTCCCGTGCCCTGAAACTGACCGGCTCCATGGAACATAGTTCGCCCGGCTTGATACTGGAATTAATATTACCCAGGTTTGTAAGTTTTCCTGTTCCGCGTTCATACAAATAATATGTCCCCGGATTACGGTCGGTATAGGTAAATACTATGAATTTATCCTCTGCGCTGTCGCGCCCTACGATATTGATCTCATTGCCATGAAGCTGCCTGTAAAGCGTGTCATACAGGTGTTCCATGTCCGCATTCAGAAAGTGCTTGGCGGGCTTTTCCTCCTCACAGGCAGCAAGGTCAAGATGGTGTTTGTCTCTTGAATAATCTACTTTGGTGATATCCGCTTTTACGCAACCAAAAACCACCTTTTGCTCCTTGCCGGTTTTGGCATCGATCTCAACAAGAGCTGACTTATCGCGGCCGACGTTCGACAGGGCATAGAAGTTATTTTTTTCGCCGGTGAAAGCGATAGGCTGTACCCTGTTAATGAAATTATTCCTGATAATGGGTTTAAAGGGAGCCTCATCACTGGGCCTGTACAGAATCGTTTCGTCAACGCCGTCTGACGATTTTACCAGCCTTATCTTGCCGTCATCATCCGGAAACCACTCGGTAATGTTACCCGGGTTGATCAGATATGGTTTGAGCACGCCGGTTTTTACGTTGAGTTTGAAAATGTCAAAATTCTCGGGGTCGCGCTTGTTCATGCTGATCGTTACCACATCCGGTTCGCCTTTATTGCGGTTACCTAGTATGTTGATACGTCCCTTATCCAGCGTCAGTATATCGCGTAACTTCAATTCAGGAACATCCAGCGCATACATTTTGTATTGATCGATCGAGATGACATCCTGCAGCAGGACGATCTGATTATTGTAAGTCCAGGAATAGTTGCGTACGGAATAATCTCCGAAGGAAGTAGCCATTTGTTCCTTCCCATCGGCCAGCGTTTGAATGAACAAATTCTGCCGTCCCTTATAGGGTTTCAGATAGGAAACGTACCTGCCGTCGGGTGATAATTTGAAAAAGCTTTTCTCGGGATTTTTAAAAAAATCGCTGATTGGTATCTGCCTGACCTGTTGCCGGTTACAGCAGCACAATAGCGCTATTAACGCAGCGTAAAATAAAACACTTAACCGGTTTAACATCTGTTTAATTGGTCCAATCACTTAATCAGGTTAAACTTAGTTAAATTACTTAATGGATACAAAATGTCACTATAATTTTACCACGTCACCCTGCCCGTGGCCTGGCGATTCCGAGCTGGCGGAACAATTAATATTAATTGACTATTTTTGATTAATGAAGCAGGTCACGTTGATATTTTCTTTCGTTTTTTTGCTTTGCTCGGGCCTTTATGCCCAGGAAAATGAGCTCGGGCTGGCACGGCAATACACCGCTGGCGGCGAACTTTCCAAGGCGCTGGATATTTACCAGAAACTGTACAAGCAGGACAATGACGCCTATTTTACATATTATGTCAACGCACTGATCAGTCTAAAGAAATTTGATGAAGCAGAAAGCATTACCAAAAAAATGCAGCGCAAACATCCTGCGGACTATGAATATAGTATTACCCTTGGCCGTATTTATAATCAGCGGGGCGAAAACGGAAAGGCAAATGCCGTTTATGATGAGCTGATCAAAAACCTGCCCGCCGATGCCGGCCAGATCGCCAGCCTTGCAACCCAGTTTTACCAGGCGGAAAACGTAGATTATTCTATAAAGATATTTCAGCAGGGACGCAAGCTGTTACATAACGATAACCTGTATTCCTTCGAACTGATCAACTTGTACCGGTATAAACGCGACAAGGCTGCCCTTACCGAAGAATACCTAAATTTTTTGCCTTCAAATCCCGCATTTCTCACGCAGGCCGAAAACACCCTGTCCTCCCTCTACGATGGTCAGCAGGATTATGATGTGCTTAAAATGGCTCTGTTCAGGCGTATCCAGAAGGATCCGCAGCAAACCGTTTATATCGAGCTGCTTACCTGGCAATTTTTGCAGCAAAAAGAATTCGACCAGGCCCTGAATCAGTCCATGGCCCTAAGCCGACGTCAAAATGACGATGGCAACAGTATTTTTGAACTATGCCAAACGCTGGTTTCCAACGAGGCTTACCCAACCGCTATCCGTGGATACGAATATATTATCAGCAAGGGAAGAGAGCACCAGCTCTACATCCCCGCAAAAATTGAGCTTATCAACACTAAAAACATACTGGTTACTTCGGGCAAGTATACTCCGAGTGATCTTTTAAGCCTGGAAAAGGATTACAACGATCTGCTAGGCGAGTTCGGCAAAACAAGCAGCACGGTATTTGCCATGCAGCAGCTTGCCAAACTTGAGGCCTTTAAACTGCATAAGCTCAATGAGGCTCAAAAATTATTGGAGGAAGCCCTCACTATCCCGAATGTCAAAGCGAGCCTGTTAAACAGCTGCAAACTGGACCTGGGTGATGTTTACCTGCTGAACAACCAGCCCTGGGAAGCCACGCTGCTTTACAGCCAGGTTGAAACAGGCTTTCCGAATACCAACATCGGACAGGATGCCAAATTCAGGAATGCCAAACTTGCCTATTATACCGGCGATTTTACCTGGGCCAAAGGGCAACTCGATGTGCTCAAAGCCGCTACATCCCAATTGATAGCCAATGATGCGCTTGAACTTATCCCTATTGATTACCGACAATTTATTTGCAGATACATCAGGAAGTGCTTTAAAAATGTATGCACGTGCCGATCTTCAGATATTTGCAGAACAACCCGAAAAAGCGGTAATGATTTTGGATAGCATCGAGGTTAAATATCCCAATAATAACCTAAGCGATGATATCCTGATGGCCAAGGCACGCATTATGATACAACAAAAAGATTATAGCGATGCCGTTGCCCCCTTAAAAAAAATAGTCGACCGAGCATCCTTTTAATCTTTGGGCCGATGATGCAGTGTTTATGCTGGGTGATATTTATGAAAACCACCTGGACAATAAAGATCAGGCCAAGATATATTATCAGAAAATCATAACCGATTACCCCGGCAGCCTGTGGATCAATGAGGCAAGCAAGACGGTTCAGGCTACTACGGGGCGATAAGCCCGACGCTTCCTAGCCTTAATTTATTGGGTTAAGGAAATGAGATGCCTTCGCTAACAATTAGTACTTTTGCCGCATGCTAGTTTATAACGAGACCTTTATTGTTGACGATACCATTGCCCCGGCCTGGCTGACCTGGATAAAAACCAACCATATACCTTCCATAATGGCCACAGGTGCTTTTGATGGATACAAGGCCTTAACCGTGCTTGACTCACCTAATGAAGGCATTACCTATTGCATCCAGTATCATACCGATACGGTAGAAAGATACAGCGATTTCTATTACAAGCACATGGAAGGGCTTCACCAGGCACATAATGCTGCATTTGAGGAACGCTTTGCATTGTTCCATACCTTGATGGAAACGGTAGAAGAATTATAATTTAGATTTCCGGAAGCCAGAATTTTGCTGGGCATACTACTCCACTCTGAGCTCCCTGGGCATTCGGCCATGGAGTAAAAACTGGGCCCATTTTTCGTTGCCGTTCCTGCGTGCGGCGGCTGCTGCGCTGTGCCAGTCATAGGCACAATGCACCTGCTCAATATTTATTCCATCACCAACTGCATGAACCAGGGCATATTTGGCATGCGGCGTCATGGATTCCATCGCGAAACGGTGCTGGCCATTGCCCAGATAGGCCGGTAAGCCAACGCTGCCGGGGTTTAATATGATCTTATTATTGGAAAGATAGATCACCCTGTTTACATGCGAATGTCCGCATAAAATAATTCTTTCGTTTATATAAGAGGTACGTTCTACCAGATCTTCGTCGTTATGCACGAATACCCCTTTTCGGTTACTTTCTCCAGAAGGTATTCGTCATCGCTTTCGGGCGTGCCATGACAGGCAAAAAACAAGCCGTCACAGGTGGCTGTTTGGGGTAATGACCGTAACCAGGCAATGCTCTGCTCACCGAGAATAGCCTTTACCCTGTCCATGCCCTCCTTTTCAAACCCGCTGTCAATACTTTCGAGTATTTCCCGGTCGGTATTACCGCTGATACAGAGCATTTCTTCAGCGCGCAATAACACGGCAACGGCTTCTGGCTCCAGCGCGCCGAAAAAATGATCTCCCAGGTTAATGATACTGCCAATACCCCTGGATCGGATATCTTTCAGCACAGCCTCAAGAGCCAACGAATTGCCATGAATGTCTGAAATAATTGCGTACGATTTCATCAGTTGATTTTCTCAACAACAAAAAAATAAGGCCCCTTGTTCAGGGGCCCGTGTAAGTTATTGTTTTATCAAATTGTATAACTCATCCAGCTTGGGCGTGAGCACAATTTCAATGCGCCTGTTTTTTGCCAGATCATCAGCAGCTGTACCCGGATCAATGGGTTGAAACTCGCTTTTCCCGGTGGCAGTTAACCTTTGAGGATCTACCTTCTGCATCTCTGTCAGATATCGTGTCACCGATGTGGCGCGCATTACGCTCAGATCCCAGTTATCTTTAATCTGCCCCAGGTTGATCACTTTTTTAGCTATCCGTGTGTCCTTCAACAGCGATATTAATATCCTGTTCCTTATTCAGCACGTACAGCCAATTGATTTAAAGCCTGTTTTCCATGCTCATCGATTACAATGCTGCCTGAGGGGAAAAGCAATTTATCAGCCAGCGAAACATAAACTTTACCATTACGGATATCAACAGATAATCCGCTGTTCTGGAAACCCAGCAATGCCTGCTGCAATTTGTCCTTTAAAGCATTGGTAGCCTCATCGCGCTTTTTTAAAGCCTCTTCCACTTCTTTCAGCCGGGCTTCCCTTTTTTTCAGGTCACTGGATAACTGGCTCACTTTCGTCGAGCTATTGGAATAATTATCATTGAGCTTATTATAGCTTCCGTTAAGCACATTATAGTTATTCTGCAAATCATGCAGCTGGTGATGCAGATGTGCAGTATCTGCCTGGAGGCTGGCAACCTGCGCTTCTAGACTGGTGCTGCGGTTCGTAAGGGAGTCTCGCTCGGCAAGCATCGATTTATATTTCTTTTGCGAGACTACCACACATGAATGGAGCAAGGCGCACAATACAAGAGCTGTTAGGTAATATTTTATTTTCATCGTTCAATAGTTTAAAAGGTTAAAGCCGGCACGTAGCTCAGGCTACGGCGTTTCTTAGAAAAACATTAAGAGGGTAGATCTTATTGCATATGGACGCAATTTTTTTTACCACGCCATCCCCCATCAGTTCCTCATCCGTAAAATTATGTTCGGCCACGAAGCTCTTGAGCCTCAGTAGTTCAATATTTTCGTTATCGGCACTGTATTCTCTCGGGTTGGTTTTCAGCTGCTCCTGATTCCTGAATTCACCGAATAATTTTTTGAATTCAGGCTCATCAATAATGCGCGTCAACCCAGCCGGGTTATAATCGATCTCCTGCCTGATGGACTTTAACGGATCTGCCTGGGGCATCCAGCTGCCTCCCGCAATAAATGAGGCGCCAGGCTGAATATGCATATAATATCCGATATGCAGTACTGTTTTACCGGAACTGAGTTTACCGATGCCAAAGTTGTTTTTATACGGTGTTTTGTCTGCGCTGAAACGGATGTCGCGATAAATGCGCAGTACACATTTTCTGGGATCCAGATGGCTGTCAATTCCTGGGTCAACCCGGCTAAGTTCCCGGATCAGTTCTCCGGCAAAAAGGGTAACATTTTCTTTTGCCCGGTCATGCGCAGCCTTATTGGCCATAAACCAGTCGCGGTTATTGTTTGCAGCCAGATTTTTTAAAAAGTCAAAAGTTTCAGGGTTGACCTTCATTTTCAGAATGCATTCCAGCGTTTTTGAGTGGTAAATTTAAAGCAGGAAAGAGGTGAATATCGGCAATTTTTCGCGAAAGCGAATCAATATCCCGCCATTAGTTCAAATTTAATTTTTCGTGATGAACATGGAGATCAACGTTTTTGCGGCGGTATTTTTTGTACCAGACAAAGCCAACCACGGCCACCGCCAGATAGGGTGCGGCAAGCAGGTAAACGATACCATTGTTGAGACCCTTGGTGGTGCTGCTTCCGCTTTTATTGTTTGATTCAACCGCAGTGGTACACATCGCGCATTGCGCTTTTACCGCTGTAGCACACAATACAAGCATGCCGAAACATACCAAAACCAGGATTATTCTAATGGCTTTCATGATTACAAAAATACCTATTATATTCTAATTCAACACTAATTTCTCTCAAAAATGGTAATATGGTGCCATCATTAAATAAACGATAACCCCGGTTATGGTAACATATAACCATATCGGGAACGCCCATCTTACCAGTTTTTTATGCTGTTCTACCTGCATTTGCAAACCGCGGTAAAAACTTAACAGGATCAATGGCAAAACGCCTGCTGCCAGGATAATATGCGAGGTCAGTATCACGTAATACAGGTACCTTAGCGATCCGGCCGAAGCCTTCTCGGCATCGGATAAGCGCCCATCGCCGTTTAAGTCGCCGAACCGCGTTTCTGGTGCCAGGTAATGAAAAAGAATATAGGATACCAGGAAGAGGGACGAAAGGCAAAAGGCCAGAATGTTTATTCTTTTATGCACAGCAATTTTGCCGTTCTTTATAAAATACAGGGAGATGAGCAGCAGTACACTGCATGTCCCATTCAATATGCATTTAGCTTGGGAAGATACTGCACAAACGATGGCACTACTGCAGGCGCCGGAATCAAATGCCGGTTTAAAATAATTACTACCAGGAACACAAAGACGATACAGCAGCAACAAAACGGAATATAAATTTATCTGTCATGTTTTTATGAGGCTGCCTCCATAGCCGGCGCACTAACCGGCATGGCTCTCGCCAGTTCTATATTTACAATTGCATTAATACAACGGGACGTCCTTCTCTAAGAGTTCTTCCGATATCAGCACCTTGATTTCATCATTCAAACGGACTACATCTGCTTCGTGATGCCCCCGAATAATATCCTCTTATTCTCTTATGCTGATCGATCAATGATCAACTTGTCGGAATAAATATAATCGTCATTGCCCGCTTTTAATGCATTTACCAGAAATCCTTTACGGGCCAGCTGGTATATTGTGCTGGTATCGCCTGTTAGAAAGGACCACTTAGCGGGGCGAGCCGAATTTAGCGGCATACGCCTTTAAAACGTCCACTGGTATCGTGGTCCGGGTCGACAGTGATGGAAGCAAAATATACCATCTTGTTTTTGGCCCATGCCTTGCGCCAGACTGTCAACATTGTCATTCATCTGCTGACAAACAGTGGGGCAATGGGTATAAAAGAAATTAGCCACGAATATTTTGTTATCAAACGAATTCAAGGATACGGCTTTCCGTTCTGATCATACAATTTAAAATCACCCAGGGTATGGTAATATCGTATCGGGAATATCTTTGCCTTTTACGCGATGCGTTGTTCCGGCGAACTGTTTGGGCCCATATTTGGGCAATGAATGATACCTGTTTTTGCCCTTTACGGTCAGTAAATAATATAAAAATCCTGGTAAAGCTAAGATCAATACCAGGATTAGAATTTTTTTTATTAAGCTTAATTTGTTCATTAGAGCCTCAGATCGATCCAGTGGTGGCTTTCATTTGTAAGTACCAGGATCAAACCGATGATAAACAAAACAGGGACTATGATTGCAAACACCAAACCGATCTTTTCGAATTTAAGGTGCATAAAATAGGCTACGATATAAAATGCCTTTAGTAAAGTTAAAACGATATAAATTGGGTTCGCCAGTGTAACCGGAATATTGCCATGAGGCACCAGGTATAAGGCTATAATAAATTCAACTACAGTAATGCCTAATAATATGAAAAATACATTCCATATTCTTTTCTTGGTCATTGTTTCATGCTCTTCGGCATGTCTCTGTATGAATTGCAGGTTCTGATGACATATACGATAAATTTTTAAACTAAGTAAAAGAAAGTAAATACGAATACCCAAACCAAATCTACAAAGTGCCAGTAAAGGCCAACTTTTTCGATCATTAAATAACTGCCGCGTTTCTCGTAAGTACCCATTAAAACATTGATGGTAATTATAATATTGATGACCACACCGCTAAATACGTGGAAACCGTGGAAACCTGTTATTGTAAAGAATAAATTAGCAAACTGGTGTGGCATAAGCTGTTGCTACGAAGGCGCGCCTATGAAAAAACTTTTCAATTCTTCCATGTTCGGTATATGCTCCCCACCAAAAGCCTTCGCTATGCAAGTGGTTCCACTCCAAGGCCTGGCAGCCTAAAAACATTAAACCGCCAATAATGGTACCGATCATCCACCATACCACTTCCTTTTTTGCGTTACGGTGGCCCGCCTCAACAGCTAATACCATGGTAACCGAACTCATGATCAGGATAAAGGTCATTAAACCAACAAATACAAGCGGCGCGCCATGCTCAATTAATCCGGGTACCGATTGGAAAACCAGATCCGGTGCAGGCCATGCATTGTGAACTGAAACGTAATGCGCCGTAAGAGATCAGTAATGATGAAAAGGTAAAGGCATCCGAAAGGAGGAAAAACCACATCATCATTTTACCATACTCCACAGCGAAAGGCGATCTTCCACCCGCCCATGGTGTTGTTTTAACTTCGTCTATTTGTGATACTGTTGTACTCATTTGTACTTAATTGTTGGTTATTAATATTGGTTCAAAAGTAAAAAAACATATAGATAAATCCATATAATATCGAGAAAATGCCAAAATATTGAGGACATTTCCATTCGATATAAATTTATGGCCTGAGGCTTATTGCGGTAGCTTGTTATAAGGGCACCAAGCAGGAATACCATAACCCGGCGAATAATGTGCAGTATGTGCACGCCGGTAAATACATAGATAAATGACCGCGATGCATTTGGATTAACAAAATAGATACCCATTTTGTTAGTAAGAATATACCAACCATATAATCTGTACCAGAAAAAAAGCTGCTCCAAGCGCAAAAGTCAGCCATAAAAAAAGCCGCTGGCTTTGCAACTTCAAGCCTTTTAGCCGCGCGTGAAGCTAAAAACAAGGTGATGCTGCTTATTATGATTACCGCTGTGCTGTATTTAAACACATCGGGCAATATCACATTTATACCATGGCCCCTGCCGCCAGCGTATACGATAAAGCCGCTTGTAAAGGCAGCAAAAAGCATAAACGAAGTGAATACAAATAACCACATCATTAAATTTTTTGGGCGCCAGGTTTAACCTGTCTTTTTCCTGTTGTATCTGAGCCATCATTTCACTTTCCTAAAAAATCAAACAAAAACATTAACTGCACTATCGGCAAATAAAAAAAAGAACCGAACATCAGCCTCTGGGCCGACTTGATATCGCGTTTTATCAAAAGCATAAAAGCGAGGTACAAAAATACTAAACTGCAAACTAATGATACACCTCCGACCCAATATCCACCAAAATGATATATTGTCGGCAGTAAACTTACCGGCAACATGATCAGGGTACTGATAAAGGTGATCATAGCACTGCCCATGTCGCGTTTGCCAGTAGGCAACAGCCTGAATCCTGCCAGCTTATAATCATCATCCAATACCCAGGCAATGGCCCAAAAATGCGGGAACTGCCATACAAACTGGATACCAAAAACAATGAGTGCGATCTGGTCTACCGTGCCATAACCGGCCACATAACCGATAAATGGCGGCCAGCGCCCCAGGAATAGCCCCTACAAATACCGCTATCGGCGATATTCTTTTTAGCGGAGTATAGGCAAAGGCATAAAACAATATCGAGAAAACCGATAATAAACCGGTTGTCAAATTAAGACTGCCCAGCAGATAGGTTCCTGCCAGAGCCATAACCAAACCCAATATCAGCGCCTGACCAGTGGTCATATGCCCAGCGGGAATCGGCCGGTCCCTGGTACGCTTCATTAATTTTCCAGGTCTTTCTCAATGATCTCGTTAAAACAGTTGGCCGCGGCAGTCACCAAAAAGCCACCGATGATAAGCATACCCCAATGTTTCCAGTTGATCACGCCGTGAGTCTGGGCATTGGCCTTGCTGCCTATTAAAAATGTAACAGATGCCGAAAATACCACCAGGAAAGTAAGCCTGAATTTGATCAGTTTTGAAAAATCGCTCCACTTCATTTATGCCCCTCCCTGTGTACTGGCCGAACTGTATAAATTCAGCATTAAATAAAACTGTGCCCCAAACATCAGGCTGGCAAATACAATATGAAGTGTCTGCGCAAATGGCGGAAGGGCCAGATAAGATAATATGATACCAGTAACTATCTGCAGCATAATGATCAGGAAATTAAAGCTCATCATCTGCTGCTGGACCGAGTGCCTGCTGAAATGACGGCGCATCAAGGCATAAAGCATCACATTTAGCAGACAGAACCAGTAGGCCACATCCCTATGCTGCAGGAATATCTGCCCGGCACTGTTTACCCAGCCATCGCGGTAACCACCTCAACCGCGCTGAAACGGCGTCGATCTTTTCCCTCACTTCTGTTCCGAAAGCAATTTGAACAATGCTTAATATCAAGCGTTAATAAGGTAACGACATGTATTATCGGTATGGTTTTTAAGCCTGGGTTTTCCATAGATCTTGGCCAGGTGATAAGTGTAAATACTTAACGCCAAGTATGGCAAGCGCCAGCATCATATGCACGGTGACGATCCATGCCACCAGGTTGGTTGACACCACGATCGATCCCAGCCAGCCCTGGAAACCTACCAGTATCAAATTTAAAATACTCAAAATGGCGATCAGCTTGTTGTTTTTCCAATAGCTGAATGAGTATAGCGCGGTCAGCAGCAGCAATAATCCTGCCGAGGCCCCGATCAGCCTGTTTACATATTCAGTCCAGGTTTTTGCAGCGTTAAATTCTTCAGGAACCAGTATTGAGCGGTCCTCGCGCAGGCGGGTAGCCAGATCGCTGAATCCAAATACATCAAGTGTTTTTGCAAATCTCTGATTTTTGGCAACGCGGCCGGCAACATATTTTTCTTTATAATCTCTGGGCAACTGAGCAGCATTCAGTAGGCGGAACAGACAGCCAAAACACTTTGGCCAATCCGGGCACCCCATCCCCGAACCGGTACTGCGCACAACCCCGCCGGCAAGTATCAAGACAAAAAGCAGAACGATTGTGATCAGATTGACTTTCTGGAACCTGGTTTGAGATGATGCTATATTCATTTAATTTCCTAAAAATTTAGGGTATCCTATTTTTTTTAGTTCAGAGTGCTGAGCAGTAAGTCTAAGTCAATTTTATTTGATCTTAAAACTCAGGACTTAGGACTCAAAACTTAAAAACAGATACCCTAAAGGATCAGATCAGCAATTATTTATTTTACTTCTTCGCTGGATTTTTGCGTTTTCTTCCATTCATTATAATGCTCAAGGCCGGCAGGATTATCTTCAAAATCATGAGGCAAGTTTGAGCTCATGGTTTCAGAATAAGGTACTGTTTGCGGGATAAAGTCCGCATCATGCCCTGGTTTGCTGTAATCATATGGCCAGCGGTAAACGGTTGGGATCTCACCAGGCCAGTTACCGTGGATATGTTCAATAGGTGCAGTCCACTCAAGCGTAGTTGAGTTCCATGGATTTTGAGGAGTTTTTTTACCCAAGAAAATAGAATGTATGAAATTGTATAGGAATGCCACCTGTGCCACACGCCGCAGTAATTGCGGACCAGGTAATAAATATATTTACTGATAACCAACGGTTAAATGCCGGAAACTCGGTCATCGCATAGTAACGGCGCGGAACACCGTCAAGCCCCATAAAGTGCATTGGGAAGAATACCAGGTAAGCGCAGATAAATGTCAACCAAAAGTGCAGGTAACCTAATTTCTCGTCCATCAGGCGGCCGAACATTTTAGGGAACCAGTGGTAAACACCCGCAAGCATACCAAATATAGCTGCCGAACCCATTACCAGGTGGAAGTGAGCTACAACGAAATACGTATCGTGCAGGTTGATATCCAGTGCAGCATTACCCAGGAATATACCGGTTAAACCACCGGAAATAAAGAATGAAACCAGACCGATAGCAAACAGCATAGCCGGCGTAAAACGGATATTTCCGCGCCAAATGTAGCAAGCCAGTTGAATGTTTTTACTGCCGAAGGTACCGCGATGATCAGCGTAGTGATCATAAACACGCCGCCCAGGAAAGGGTTCATACCAGTTACAAACATGTGGTGCCCCCATACGATGAACGACAGCGTAGTAATACCAATCAGTGAGTAAACCATTGCATGGTAACCAAAGATCGGTTTACGTGAGTTTACAGCAATAACTTCTGATGATATACCCATCGCAGGCATAATTACGATATATACCTCGGGGTGACCCAGGAACCAGAATAAGTGCTGGAAAAGGATTGGGCTGCCACCTTCAAACGGCATTATTTTACCGTTCAGAACAATATCTGAGAGGTAGAAACTTGTACCGAAGCTACGGTCGAAGATCAATAATACCACACCTGCAACCAGTACAGGGAATGATAACACACCCAAGACAGCGGTCAGGAAAAATGCCCATACGGTCAAAGGCATTTTCCAAAGGTCCATACCTTTGGTACGCATATTTAATACGGTACTCACGTAGTTAATACCACCCATTAACGATGATGCCACAAACAGCACCATACTGATTAGCCACAAGGTCATACCCAGCTCAGAACCGTTCATCGCTTTTGGCAAAGCTGATAATGGCGGATAGATGGTCCAGCCGCCGCCGGCAGGGCCTTTTTGAACAAAAAATGAGGATATCATGATCACGCTGGCGGTAAAGAAGAACCAGTATGAAAGCATATTAATAAATGGTGACGCCATATCACGTGCACCCACCTGCAAAGGAATCAGCAAGTTACTGAAAGTACCGCTCAAGCCGGCAGTTAATACAAAAAATACCATGATGGTACCGTGTATGGTTACCAGTGACAGATAAAACTCGCGGATCTAAACGGCCACCAGGCGCAAAACGGCCCAGTAATGTTTCCAGTAAAGGAAATGTTTTATCCGGATATGCTAACTGGATCCTGAACAGGATCGAAAGCAGCATCGCAATAACCGCCATCGTGATCCCTGTGATCAGGAATTGCTTGGCGATCATTTTGTGATCCTGGCTAAATACGTATTTAGTTATAAAAGTATCCTTATGATGATGTTCGTGATCGTGATCGTGATGTACTACTCCGTGATCGTGAACTGCTAATGTTGACATAATCGCTATATCTTGATTAATTATTTAATGCTAACCTGTTTTGCTGTTCCTATGTCCTGGCTGACCTGTATCGGCAAGTTTTAATTCCTTTTTCAACTGATCGGTCAGGTAAGGTTTTTGATGTGCAAGCCAATCCTGGTATTCGCTTCGCTAACCACACGCACTACCTTTTGCATATTGTAGTGACCGCCGCCGCATATTTTGTTGCAATAGAGCAAATATTCAAACTTGGATTATCCAGCCTGTTGCGCATATCAGCAGTGTGATGGTTGGTGTAAACTTAAAGAAAGTAGGCAAGTCCCGGCACAGCGTTCATCTGAACCCTGAAATGCGGCATATAAACGCTATGGATCACATCCTGTGCATGGATGTTGATACCTGATCGACTCTGTTAACCGGCAATACCAAAGTATCTGCCTTAAGATCGTCAAAACTGTTTCTGTCTTTAAAATTAACGCCTAATATGTTGTTTGCGAGTATATAAGCTGATAATTTACGTACCCAATTTACCGTCTTTACCAGGGTAACGTATTTCCCATGCAAACTGGTGACCGGTAACATCAATATTGATATCCCCTTTAACATTGTCCGTGTTGGTTACCGTTCTCCAGGTAAAAAACCCGAATACCACCAATATGGTTAAAACGATTGCCGGAATAATTGTCCATACCTTTTCAATGGTATTGTTATGCGGATAATAATAACGCTTTGCGTTTGTCCGAGCCACGGTATTTGAATAGGAAACCAAATAACAATATCTGGGTAATAAAAAATACAATAAGGTAATTACGGTCGTAGTCCAGAACATGTCATCGATCTGCACTCCATGGGCTGAAGCCGATTCAGGAAGATCATGCTACCCTGTACAGTTAACGACCAATATGCTCCATATAAACCTACAATAAGGAATATGATACAGATAGTACCGATGATATTATTCCAGTTAATGCCTTTTTTACCCTGCATTTGAAGGGTAAGGTCATATACTCTTAATATTTTACCTATAACGGCAACGACTATGCACAGCCAGTAAGAATAAGCAATACGTAATAACCAACCCCAGTCCACATATCAGCTTTATCTGCCTCCGCCTGCGCAGTAGCAGCAGCCGTCCGGCCTGCAGTCTTGCGCCATCAGCATGTTGGTGCCAAGCAGCATAAATGCAGCAAAAAGCGAAGTATTTTTTTAGAATTTATTAATTTTTTGAATCCCATTTTTATTGTTCGTTTGGTATTCTTTATTTGTTGTAAATTTAACAATTATTATATGTGATGATGAAGGCTCTCCTCCAGGAACGGGTGCTTTTTAGGTATCAGCGATTTAAATTTGCTTAATGCATTCAATATCAGAAAGGTAAACAATCCTGCAAATCCGATAAATATACCAGGCTCAATCAGACTGAATCTCTGTATACCAGTGTTCCTTTGCGGACCAACAGTCCCGGCATGATCATCTGCCAGTAATCCAGCCAGTGACCGCATGATCAAAATAATAGCACACTGCTTTTAACGTACCTTACGTAACGTTTTGAATCGCGTGACATTAATACCAGCAATGGCGCGGCAAAGTTGATCACAATATTTAGCCAGAACCATGGCATAAACTCGGCTCCCATCTTCTGTAAAAATAAGCTGACTTCCTCAGGAATGTTGGCATAATAGGTTAACAGGAACTGCGCAAACCATAGATAAGTCCAGAAAACAGAGAACGCGAACATCAACAGACCCATGTTATGCAGGTGGTCTGTAGTGACCCATTGCATATAACCCGCTTTTCTCAGATAAATAATCACCAATGTCATTACAGCCATACCGCTCACCCATAAGCGCCGCAAAGTTGTACCAGCCAAACATGGTGGAGAACCAACGCGCCTCTAATGACATGATGGTATCAAATGCAAATATCGGAACGGTAAAACCAAATAATCACCAGGAATACTACCGAGATACTTTAAAGCTTTTGTTATAGAACTTCATTCCGCCCAATTCATCTTCATTGTTTGAATATTTGAACAGCAGCCAGCCAAAAATGCTATAGCAAGCCAGCGTAAGCAATAATACGGACTAAGAAAATATGGAATATTTAAAAATCCTGCTTTACCTGCAATAACGGCATCATAATACCGCTGTCTTTCACGTGCAGATCATGTGTTGCCCAGCGTGCATACAGATAAGGTGTAACGTGATCTTTCCCGTCGATCATTTAACCGGTATGTGTTAAAAATAATCCGGCATACGATAATTACCAATAATATAACAGCAGCTATAGGCAATACTCGTGCCAAATGCCTGCGGAACACGCAGAATAGAGGCCGACCAGCCGGCCTGTGCAGCATATTGTATGGCGCAAAACATATACGCCGCAGCTCAAACACAGGTAAAATAATAACCCATTCAGCAACAGTTTGTCAAATGTCGCTCGCATGTTGCCAGTTAAAAACCCGGCTATAATGGTAATAACACCTATAACAATAGCAATCAGGCTCCAGGTTTTTACTTTGCCCTGTAAATTGATATTGTTCGTCAAAACTATTATGAGTCTTCATCTAAATTATAATTGCTTATAAAGTTTGTAAATGGTGAACATACATAATTACTTTCCAGCGCTCCTCGGGTGCAAGCTGCGAAGCATATGAACCCATTGCGTTCACACCATAAGTTATGGTATGATAAATTTTACCATCGGTAAGATCTTTCATAGCGCCACCGCGTGATGATTGCCCTTTTGAATAAGATGGCGGAGCCGGAAATCCATGCGCCACCACCAAACCGTCACCCTGGCCTGTCATGCCATGGCATGGTGAACAAAAATGCTCAAACAATACCTGGCCGTCTGCAAAATTCTGCTGTCGGTTTGCGGCAGCGGGCTTTTCACTTCAGTGCCGGCCAGTTCATAGCCATCCTTTGTGTTTGGATAATCAAACGGTATAAAACCTACAGGAATAGTACCCGCAGGCGGTTTCTGTGCCGTTTTACCATCTTTAAAGTTCGGATTTGGCTGATCGGGATCATACGCAATATGTTCGTACATATTGGGGGCGTATTCCCATCCGGTACTCCTTTTATCCTTGCACGATGTAATAACAATCGTGGCAGCGATAATTATAACCGTTATCCCCAATATTTTTATTTTATTCATAGCTAACATATTTTCTGTCGTTATGCTTTACTTCTACTGCTCCTGCTTCTTTTAATATATTTGTGATATCCTCGTGCGGAATATTTCCTTTTGCATCAATGGCAATTACAAACCTGTCATCTGTTGCCCTCAAATCCATTACCCTTGGCGCACGGCCCGGGAACAGGTGGGTTGCGAAAAAGAAGGTTACCGTCATACCAAATGCGGTAAATAATACTGTCCACTCAAAAGTAACCGGGATAAAATCCGGAACTGCGAATGCCGGTTTACCGCCGATATTCATCGGCCAGTCATGTACCAGCATGTAATAAACCATACTGAATATGGTTGTACCACCCAGGCAGCCGAACATAAAGGCTGCATAACCCTAAGCGTGATGGTTTTATGCCCAGTTTAGCTTCAATACCATGAATAGGCATCGGGGTATACACATCATAAATAGGAACGCTGTTTTTTTGTAGTTTGTCAATCCCGTGCATCATTTCATCCGGATCATCAAAAAGGCCTAATATAAATTTAGTGCTGCTCATTATTATATTTTTTCATAATCAGACATTTCAACGCTGTCAAATTTGGTTAATGACTCTTTATAGAATTCAGCATGTGACGGATCAAGCATGCCTTCTGCCATCAATTTCTTCTTAGCCTGCTCGCTCGAGCTCTTCAATAATCAATTTCACTTCGGCCATTGCTATGGATGGGAATACCCTGATAAACAACAGGAACATGGTAAAGAATAAACCGATAGAACCGATAAATACGCTCATATCAACCCAGGTTGGATAAAACATGGCCCAGCTTGATGGGATAAAGTCGCGGTGAAGCGAAGTAACGATGATCACAAAACGCTCGAACCACATACCGATGTTTACCACGATGGAAAGTACCCATGAAATCGGAATATTGGTTCTTACCTTTTTGAACCACATCAGCTGGGTCATCAGTACGTTACAGCCGTACATCATACAACCTGCCCACCAGTAAGGCCCGATAAACCTGTTTAAGAAAGTATATTGCTCATATTCGCCACCTGAATAGTAAGCGATAAAGAATTCTGTCAAATAAGCCACACCAACTATCGATCCTGTTAACAGGATGATCTTGTTCATCGCTTCGATGTGGAACATGGTGATATAATTCTCAAGGCCCAATACTTTACGGGTTACCAGCAACAGCGTTTGCACCATGGCAAATCCTGAGAAGATAGCTCCGGCAACGAAGTATGGCGGGAATATGGTAGTATGCCATCCCGGTTCCAGCGAGGTGGCAAAGTCCATGGATACTATGGTGTGTACCGAAAGTACCAGCGGCGTTGAAATACCTGCCAGTATCAAACGATACCGTTTCAAAACGCTGCCATGTTTTTACTGAACCTGTCCAGCCGAATGAACATACCGAATATATTCTGCGGCGGATACCGGTAGCACGGTCGCGGATAGCTGCCAGGTCAGGCAATAAACCTGTGTACCAGAACACGAATGATACCGAGAAGTAAGTTGATATCGCGAATACGTCCCAAACCAGCGGCGAGTTAAAGTTAACCCATAATGAACCGAACTGGTTTGGCAACGGCAACGGCCAGTAAGCCAACCATGGACGGCCCATGTGCGATACAACGTAAGTGGCCGCGCAAATTACCGCGAAGATGGTCATCGCTTCTGCAGAACGGTTGATGGAGTTACGCCAGTTTTGACGGAACAGTAAAAGGATCGCTGAAATAAGCGTTCCGGCGTGACCAATACCTACCCACCACACGAAACCGGTGATATCCCAGGCCCAGCCTACTGTTTTATTTAATCCCCACTCGCCTATACCGTACCAAAATGTCCAGCTTACTGCAAATACCCAAAGACATGCGCCTAGTGAGGCAACGGTAAAACCTATCCACCAGGCTTTGGTCGGCATATTTTCTACCGGGCGCAAAACATCATTCGTAATCTTGGCATACGTGATGTCGTTCCCGGTAATTAACGGTTCCCTTATTATTGATTCATTATGAGATGCCATATTTTAAATCTCTCTTGTAATAATTTAAGCTTCTAAATCAGTAGTATTTCTAACTTTTACCTGGTAACCAATACCCGGCTGTACGTTCAACTCTTCCAGCACATAATAAGTTCTTTCGCTCTTCAGTGCTTTTGAAACTTCAGAGTTCGGATCATTCCTGTTACCAAATACGATAGCGTTTGCAGGGCATGTTTGCTGGCAGGCAACTTTAATATCACCATCTTTAACCGGGCGTTTTTCAATTTTAGCTTTTAACTTACCTGCCTGGATACGCTGGATACACATGGAGCATTTTTCCATTACACCGCGGAAACGGGTTACAACATCCGGATTAAGCACCAAGTGTGTATGTTCGTTGATGCAGGTAATTATCAAAACGTGAATCGTTCCAGTAATTGAACCAGTTAAAGCGGCGAACTTTGTACGGACAGTTGTTTGCGCAATAACGTGTACCTACGCAACGGTTGTAAGCCATGTGGTTCAAACCTTCTGAAGAGTGAACGGTAGCCAATACCGGGCAAACAGTTTCGCAAGGAGCATGATCGCAATGCTGGCAAAGCATAGGCTGGTAAACAACCGATACATGATCCAGATCTTCCATCTCTGATATTTCCTGCTCTTCGCGTTACACGACTTTGCCGTTATCATTAAAGCTGTAATAGCGGTCAATACGTATCCAGTGCATTTCGCGGCGGCGGCGAACTTCGTCTTTACCTACAACCGGAATGTTATTTTCAGCGCTACAGGCTACCACGCAGGCACCGCAACCGGTACAGGCGTTCAGGTCGATCGCCATTACCCAGTTATAGGTCGGGCGCTCGATACTCATCCCATAAACGTTTTCGTATGGTCTTGTGCTTCCTTTCGCCGCCACTGGCTAGACGAAGGGTCTTTTAAGATATTCTTTAAAGGTAGTTTCACGATATTACGTTACGGCCTTCGAATGAGTGGTGCGTTTGTGTTTGAGCCAGCATACGAATTATCACCGGTCTTGGCGAAATGACAGCTACCGCTGTGATCTGGAATGTGCCATTACGCAAGCTCAGGAAAGGGATAGGCATTTTTACCTACTCCATTGCCTACCGGACCAGCGCCGGTGCGGCCATAACCAACAGCTACCGAAATGGTGCCCTGTGCCTGGCCGGGCTGTAATAAGTATCGGTAATGCCATAGCGAATAACCATTCGCTTCAATATTGATAACATCGCCCTGTACGAGACCTAATTTCTTCATATCAGTTGGTGACATGGCGGCAAAGTTATCCCATGTTACTTTTGATACCGGATCAGGCAATTCCTGTAACCAGGGGTTGTTGGCACGTTTACCATCGCGCATAGCTACGGTTTGGTAAAGCTGCAATTCCATCTTGCCGTTACCTGAAGCTTCAAGCTGGCCGCTCTGGTTAAGGATGGTTTGAGCAACACCATTCAGGTCGCGGCCGAAAGTATAAGTTCCTGCAGGTTTGTCGGCCACTTTAACAAAACCTGTTTGCAACAACGTTTCCCAGCCCTTCTGGCCAGATAAGCCACCTTTTGCAAGCAGGTTCTTATCCCAGTTATTTCTAACGTAAGTGTAATAATCTCTTAACCGGATTATCCGACCATACCAGCAAGCTTTGCTTCAGCCTGGCGGGTATTATATACCGGGTTGATCGTTGGCTGTACAACGGTATAATAACCTTCGATCACGTTACCATCACCCCATGATTCAAGGTAATAATGATTTGGCGCAACCACATTACAAAGTGAAGCAGTTTCGTCATTACGGTCAGCGAAAGATACTCTTAAACGCACTTTCTTCAAGCGCGTCGGTAATGGCATCTGCCGCTATGGTAATCGTAAGCCGGGTTTGCATTCAGGAAGCAATACTGCGTCAACTTCGCCGCGCTTCATTTCTTTTACAAACTCAATCAAATCATGCATCGTTACCTGCGTATTGATTATGATAGTTATCCAGGTCGATGGTAGTACCGTAGCTGCCCAATAGAGAGTTGATCGCATTAACCAATACCTGTATAGCTACATCATTTGAACCCGCATACTACCAACGCCTTACCTTTTGCAGCCACTAATTCTTTAGCAGCAATGGTGATCGCCTTATCAGCAGTAGCATTATTTAATTTTTTTGTGCCGGGTAAAGTAGTGCCGGAAATCTGCATTGTATAAATTAACTAATGCAACTCCTTCTTCTGATGGTTTGATCGGGATACGGACGTCAGCATTTGTACCGGTTACGCTCATACCAGTTTCAAACTGGATATGGCGCGACATCTTTTTGTTTTGCAGCGATTTGTTGTTCCGGTTTTGAACATACTGGCTCATAAACTCGGCCGGAGATATCCATGTACCCAGGAAATCGGCGCCGAAGCTTACGATAACATCGGCTTTATCAAAATGGTAATGTGGCAATACCGCTTTACCAAAACTGTTTTGATTTGCCTGTATGATACCGGTATAAGATACCGCATCATAATTAACATGTTTTGCAGTTGGATATTGCGCAATAAAATCAGCAATTACAGCTAAAGTTGAAGGGCTGTTAATGGTTGATGATACGATGCGTGATTTTTTTGCCGCCGGCTTTGATCGCAGCAAGTTCGCTTTTAACAAAAGCATCAGCTTCATCCCAGGTCGACATCAGCTGCCATCCACAATCGGGTTTTTTAAACGGTTGTACATCATAAAGGTCAAGTACCGAAGCCTGGGCCTGCGCGCTTAAACCACCTTTTGACAAAAGATCGTTAGGATTACCTTCTACCTTAATCGGACGGCCTTCGCGGGTTTTAACCAATATGGCGTGGCCTTCATAAGTTGAAACATAGTAGTTAGCCACACCCGGAGTTACTTCCTCGGGTTTGATCAAGTATGGAATAGATTTATGAACAGGAACTTTCTGACAGGCAGCCAATGTAACCGCGCCAACACCAAAGCCCAAGGCCTTTAAAAAGTCGCGGCGAGGGGTTTTAGCCGACTAAGCCGCCACCACTCAAAACTTCTTCGATAGGAATAGGCTCGGCAAATTCGTGTTTATTTTTCTCAACAAATTCCGGCGTCTTGTTTAGTTCTTCTAAACCTTTCCAGTATTTTTTATTGCTGTCCATTTAAGCTATATAAACTGTAATGTTTGTTTTCAAATCAATTATTAATAGTGGCACTTGCCGCACTCAATACCGCCCATCATGGCTTCGGTAACTTTTTCGCCTTTTCTAATCAGATCATGCACCTGCTTCCATTTTCTCATAGTAAGCATTGCCTTTGATATTAACCTCGGTACGCTTGTGGCATTGTATACACCATTTCATGGTAAGCGGCGAATATTGATAAACCTCTTTCATGGTCTCAACCGGGCCGTGGCAGGTCTGGCATTTTAAGCCTTGCAACCTTTACGTGCTGCGAGTGGTTGAAATATGCCAAATCAGGCAGGTTATGAATACGTATCCATTGCATCGGGTGCGTTTTGGTGCTGTCGTATTTTTGAGTTGTCGGATCGTATCCCAAAGCATCATATATTTTATGTATCTCCGGCGATTCTGTTTTAACCACCTTGTGGCAGTTCATACAGATGTTTAACGAAGGGATCGAAGCATTTTTTGATTTGTAAGCGCCTGAGTGGCAATACTGGCAATCGATCTTCATTGTGCCGGCATGCAGGTCGTGAGGGAATTTTATTGGCTGAACCGGCTGATAACCCTGTGTGCACGTTGGTGTTCCACAAGGTAACCCATGTCCAGCTGCCTAGTGCTATCGTACCGCAAAGGATCACAAAGAATACAAATTTCTTATTTTTAAGCTAGCTTCTTGTAAATAGCATAACGGTCAACAGGTACGGTAACTTCTACGGCTCTTCTTCAAGCCAAAACCTTGTCTTTTAAGCAGCAGACGCTCTAAGGTACCAATAACCTTGTTTAGTACCAGGATAACAATGAAGGCAACGATGATCACGCCGATCAAGGCCGAAGATCACAAGGTCGCTTGGGCCTGTTTCTGCTGCAGCAGCTGTGCACCGGCAGCCGGAGCAGCCGTCTGCATTTTCTTATATTCAGTACGCACATAAGTTATGATGTTGGTTACATCCCCATCAGACAAGTCAGCAAACACGGTCATGCCGCCTGGTTGTACTCGTTGTAAATCTTAAGTGCCTTGGGATCTTTGGCAGCGATTAAGTGCCTGGTTGTTCTGGATCCATTTGGTTAACCATTTATCATCCGTTTCAGACTGCAGCTGCGGACCCAATGCCGGGCCGATCAAGCGCTGATCAATCTTGTGACAGGCGGTACATTTGGCTTTGAAAAGGGCCTCGCCTTTGGCGGCATCGCCCTGGGCATAAGCAGAAATCCCAAAAATAGCAAAACCGGCAATCAGTAAAACCGACCTTGAAAATTGTTTTAAAATCAATGAGATACTTCTCATAAAGTGTATTTATGCTAAATAATTTTTTATTTAATGTTTGAAATTCGACGAAAGATGAATGTTTTTATCCGCTTTTTTCAGCCACAAAAGTAAAATTTATTACAGTATCGCTGACAAATAAATGACAGTAATATATAATTTATAATCATTCTAAATAAATGCAAAAACCTGTTCAATTGTTATAATTCAGGGCTATTTTTATACCTGATATTATCAATTAGGGTTGCAGATTGGATATTACTTTATTTTGAATTATAATTATTGTTTTAATATCCAGGCAAAAATCAGCGGCGCAACAATGGTCGCATCCGACTCTACAATAAATTTAGGCGTATGGATATCCAGTTTACCCCAGGTGATCTTTTCGTTTGGAACAGCGCCTGAATAGGAACCATAAGAAGTAGTTGAATCAGATATCTGGCAGAAATAACTCCAGAATGGAATATTTCCGGCATTTCCATGTCCTGGTAAAGCATCGGCACCACGCATATCGGGAAGTCGCCGGCAATACCACCGCCGATCTGGAAAAAACCTATCCCTTTGCCTTCGGAGTTCTTTACATACCAGTCGGCAAGCCAGGCCATGTACTCGATACCGCTTTTCATGGTGGTAGGCTTTGATCTGCCCTTTGATCACGTAAGATGCAAAAATATTGCCCATGGTTGAGTCTTCCCAGCCCGGTACTACGATCGGCAGATTCTTTTCAGCAGCAGCCAGCATCCATGAGTTTTTAGGATCGATCTCATAATATTGCTCCAGCTCGCCGCTCAACAATATCTTGTACATATATTCATGCGGGAAATAGCGCTCGCCACTATCATCCGCATCTTTCCATATTTTATGGATATGTTTTTGCAAACGTCTGAAAGCTTCTTCTTCGGGTATGCAGGTATCAGTAACCCGGTTATAATGATTTTCGAGCAATTCCCATTCATCCTGCGGACTCAGGTCGCGGTAGTTAGGCACACGTTTGTAGTGCGAATGCGCCACCAGGTTCATAATATCTTCTTCAAGATTAGCGCCGGTACAGGATATAATGTCGATCTTATCCTGGCGGATCATTTCGGCAAGGGATATGCCCAGTTCGGCAGTACTCATGGCGCCAGCAAGGGTAACCATCATTTTGCCACCTTCGGCAAATGTGTTTCGTATCCTTTGGCTGCATCCATTAATGCTGCTGCATTAAAATGCAGGTAATTTCTTTCAATAAACTGCGAAATCGGTCCTCTTGTAGTGCTCATCATGGCTTAGCTAAAATTTTGCTGCAAAAGTAGATATTTTGTTCAATCCGATAGGTTAAATTCAAAATTACCTGGATTATAAACAACTATAAGCGATTTGAGTTTTATCTTCGCAACATTCTGGCCTATGAAAAAACTTTTTACCTTATTTCTCGTTAGTATTATATATATATGACGCATCTGCCCAGGTGAAATGGGTGCCCAAGTTTGTTCAGAAAATGTATTTCGAGAGCGACAGCACCAAAAAAAGCAGTTTTGTCGTGTTGCCTGTATTAAGTTCAGCGCCAGAAACGGGTCTGGAGGTCGGCGGGGCGGGCTTGTATTCATTTTATACTGATACAACCAAAGGAAATAATACGAAGGTCTCCAATATTTTCGGCTACGGTCATTCACCACCAAAGGGCAAAGCCGTTTTAGCCTGAGTTCAACCTACTGGACGCCGCAAAATACCTGGCACTATTCGGCATTTATAAGTTATACGCATTTTCCGTTTAATTTTTATGGTATAGGCAATGATACCCGAAAGGCCGACGGCCAGCTGCTGGACGAAAAACGTTTTAAGATCTCAACTGGATGCCGAAAAGTTGATCGCCAGAAATTTTTATGCAGGACTGGCAGCAGGAGGCTTCAATTATAAATTTGCCAATGCAGAGCCCAGCAGCGAATTTTTCAGACAGATCCGCAGTCGAGGACCCAACGGCGGAGCAAGCGTTTATGCCGGACCAAGCCTGATTTATGATAGCCGCAATAATAACACCTACTACCACAAAAGGTATGATTGTTACCGCTTATTATAACCTGATGCATGGTATTTTCGAGCAATAACAATTATGTGGGCGGATTTTTCAATATCGAGTATTCGCAATTCTTTCTTTTGAATCCAAAAGCTGGTTCTGGGTCTGGATATCCAGGAACAAAGTCTGACCGGCGGAGCATCGCCCTTTTATCTGCTCCCGGCATTGGGTAACGACGAAATCATGCGGGGATACTATAACGGCCGCTACCGTGACCGGAATCTTATTGCAGGCCAAACCGAATTAAGATACAGGTTATGCAGCCGCATCGGTATTGTCGGATTTTTAGGAACAGGTGAGGTTGCGCATGCCGGATTTTCTTTCCATGAATTAAAGCCTAACTATGGTGGCGGAATACGTTACTTTTTTGATACCGAAAAAGGCCTCAGCATCCGTGCAGATTACGGCATAGGCGAAAAGGTGCCCGGCGAATCGCGTCAGAGCGGATTTTATATTGGGCTGGGACAAGCATTTTAATTCCGGACCGTTCTGCTGCAACAGCAGCCTTTAAATCCGAATGAGAAAATCCTCCTTCACCTGTCCCTTTTTAAAATACACCAGTCCAATCCAAAACAGATCAATGGTAACGGTAACCTGCGGATGGGCTTTAATCACCTCCCAGGCTTCCTTCATGCCTTCGCTCCAGTAAATGTCGTCGAATATCAGCAGGGTATTTTCATGTGACTTTGGGCAGGCACCACTCAAAATATTTCAGCGTAGCGTCTTTTTGATGATTGCCGTCAACAAATACAAAATCAAGCTGATCCAGTCCCCGGATCACCTCGGGCAGCGTATCGTCAAAATTGCCGATGATTTGTTTAATGCCCGTTGAGTTCCGCTTTTTTTAAATACTTCCGCGGCCACCGCTGCTGTTTGGGGACATCCCTCCAGGGTGAACAGTAGCGCACCGGGAACAGCTTTTCTGAGATAGAGTGATAGTAATGCCCAGACAGGTGCCCAATTCTATCATATTTCGCGGTTTCAGCTTCGGCCGCCAAACGGTAAAGCAATTGCGCAAGTTTCGGCGGTTTAAGCGCATTACGGGCGATATCGCTGATCTTTTTTCGATGGTTATTATTCAGCAAGTGAGCCGGCGCCCAGGTCAGTTACGGTTATCACCGTATTGTCAGAAAGCAGCTGCCCGCGCACATGTTTCGATCTCATCGTATACTCTTTTTGGCACTGAAATCGTATATTACTTTATCTACGAGCCTGTAAACAAAAGGCGAATGTGTCCATGCCTGCTTTTTCCTCTAAACCGGTGCAGCAGATAATCCTTTGCAAACCTAAAATTAAACATGGCCGTAAAAATAGATAAAGGTTTAGTATTTTAGCTTGTACCAGAAAATGATTGACCCAGTAGAAATAAACTCATTAATACGCCTGCTGGATGACCCGGATAGGGAAATATACGAACATATACATACCAAGATCGTTTCCTATGGGGGCGAGGTGATCGAATATCTGGAATCGGCATGGGAAGAAGCTTTCGATCCCATACAGCAGGAACGTATTGCAAACCTTGTACACGAGATTCAGTTCGGCATTGTAAAAAATGACCTGAAGCTATGGTACCAGGGCGGTGCATTTGACCTTTTGCCGGGGTCGCTGATCATCAACAAATATCAATATCCCGACCTGGATGAGCAAAAGGTTATCAACCAGATAGAAGCAATAAAACGTGATATTTGGCTACAAATGATCTATGATGCCAGTCCGGCCGAGCAGATAAAACTGATCAACCATGTATTTTACACTATTCACGGCTTTAGCGGCAACACCTCCAATCACCAGGACCCGCAAAACAGCTATCTGAGCCAGGTGCTCGAAACAAAAAAAGGCAACCAGATTTCGCTGGCCATTATTTATTCCATCATTGCTCAAAAACTGGATATCCCGGTTTATGGCGTAAATCTGCCGCAGCATTTTATCCTGGCCTATGTGGATGAAACCATGGAAACTGAATTTGAAGGCGGGATCTTGTTTTATATCAATGCCTTTAACAAGGGCTTTATTTTTGGCCGCAGGGATGTGGATATGTTTTTAAAACAACTGAATCTGAAGGCCGAAAAACAATTTTACGAGCCTTGCTCCAATGCCGATATCGTTAGGCGGATACTGCGTAACCTGATCAGTGCGTATGAGAATCTGGGTTCGGCTGAAAAGGTCGCAGAGTTAAATGAGCTGCTGAGGATAGTCAGCAAATAATAAAATTGGATCTTCGGAGCATTTGGCCCTTCATATTAAAAGCCATTCTCTGCCATCCAGGCTGCTGCCCAGTCAAACCAATGAAACCGGCTTTTATCGTTGACCAGACCAAAGCCGTGCCCGCCTGCCTGGAAAACGTGCATTTCGGCTTTTACTTTGTGCCCGATCAGCGCGTCATAAAACATCAGGCTGTTTTCAACAGGCACAGTGTCATCATCCTCTGCATGGATCAGAAAGCAGGGTGGCGTATGCGCTGTAATTTGTTTCTCGTTTGAATACAGATTGACCAGTTCGTCCGAGGGATTTTCACCAATCAGGTCTGCGGCGCGAACCGCGTGTGCAAAGGGTCCGAACGTGATCACCGGGTAAATCAACATGGCAAAATCAGGCCGTAAACTGATATGGTCTTCATTATGATCACAGCCTTATCAAAATGCGTTCTAAGTGTAGAAGCCAGGTGCCCTCCGGCAGAAAAACCGATGACGCCAATTTTTGCAGGATCTATATGCCATTGGACAGCATGCTGCCGAACCATTTGCAGTGCACGCTGGGCATCCTGCCAGGGGACCGATGGTTTTATCCACCATAATGGAATCGTTAGGCAGGCGATATTTTACAACGAAGGCCGTGATGCCAATTTTATTAAATTCCTGCGCTATGGCCCTTCCTTCGTGGCCAGTGGCCAGATTAACATAGCCTCCCCCGGGAAAGACGATCACGGCAGTGCCGGTCGCTTTACCATTTTCAGGAAGGTATGGTGTAATCGTTGGAATGGTCACCTGGCTTACAATGTCGCCCTGTTTCTTCTCAACATAGGATGCCGGCGCTCTTTTTGAATTCGGTACCCCTTCCGGATAAAGCGGAATGGGTTTTTCTTGAGCAAAAGCATTGGTTGATAATAGCATAGCGGCAATAAACAATTGACCGAGGATTTTCATAAACAGGTAAAGTCTGGTTAGGCTAAATATAGCCCATTACTTTGGACCGCCAAATTCCATCAGGTAAGCTTTTAGAAAATCGTTGAGATCGCCATCAAGTACTGCCTGGGCATTAGAAGTTTCGTAATCCGTACGCAGATCTTTAACCAGCTTGTAGGGATGTAACACGTAATTCCTGATCTGCGAACCCCATTCAATCTTCTTTTTATTCCCTTCAATCGCATTGCTGGTCTCCATGCGCTTGCGCATCTCAATCTCATAGAGCTGCGACTTGAATAAGCGAATGGCGTTTTCCTTATTTTGCAATTGAGAGCGCGACTCCTGGTTCTTTATAATGATGCCTGACGGCTTGTGATACAGGCGTACTGCCGTTTCCACCTTATTTACGTTCTGACCGCCTGCTCCCCCGGAGCGGAAGGTTTCAAACTCAATATCTGCCGGGTTAATATCGATTTCAATGGTATCATCAACCAGGGGATAAACATATACTGAGGCGAAAGAGGTATGGCGTTTGGCATTGGCATCAAACGGCGAAATGCGCACCAGGCGGTGAACACCATTTTCGCCCTTTAAGTATCCATAGGCAAAATCGCCTTCAAACTGCAGCGTAACGGTTTTAACGCCCGCCACATCACCTTCCTGAAAATCCTGTTCACTGACTTTGTAACCGTTCTTCTCGCCCCACATAATATACATGCGCATCAGCATGCCGGCCCAGTCGCAGCTCTCCGTACCACCTGCACCTGCCGTGATCTGTAACACCGCATTAAGCTGGTCCTCTTCTGCCGAAAGCATATTTTTAAATTCCAGTTCTTCTACGGACTTGGTTGCCGATTTGAACTGCTCCTGCATTTCTGCCTCGGTAGCATCTCCGCCCTGGAAAAATTCAAAAAGCACGCCGGTATCCTCAACAACCGATAACATCTTCTGAAAGGCGTCTGTCCAAACTTTTTTTGTTTTGATCGAAGCAAGCACTTTTTCGGCTTCTTTAGGCTGATCCCAAAAATTGGGACCAAGGGTTATTTCCTGTTCTTTTTGCAGGCATCGAGTTTTTTATCGATGTCAAAGATGCCTCCTCAGGGAAGCTGTTCTATCCCTCAAATCCTGGATCTGTTCTTTAGTCATGCCACAAATATAGAAAAGCCTTACCTAATGGCAAAGCTATATAAACATCCTTTGATTGCTATAAATGCCAAAGGGGTTGTAATTTTGCTTACAGCCCCTCTGAACTTGCTTTTATAGGTATCAGATCTTTGTTTATGCCACCAACATCTGGTTCACCAGACCGCTTAAATCGGCCCTGTTACCATTGATTTTGGATAGAAAAGAACTTAATGCAAACTCTTTGTTCTGCTCGCTTTTTGACTTTGCTTGATCAGCTCCAGCATAACCGGCGGGATTAAAGAGTTCGATATTTCTAAGGCTGATGCAGGGTTGATATTATAATACCTGTTAAGTTTATAGGCAAATTTGTTAACCACGCTTGCAACTAAAGGGTTCTTATAGATCTCCGGAAACTGGAAATACTTTACCAGGTCGTTTAATCTCCCCGTCTCCATCTGGCCTTTTAAGACCTCAATAATTGAGCTTGACGCCTCATTGATTACTGCCTCACGATCATTTTCACGTATCTCGGCACTTTCCATAACCACCTTCCCGGCGTTATTCTTAACAAGCAAAAAGAGTGTTTCAAACATAAATACTATCCTTTCTTAAGATTAACAAAATGATGATAAATTATATATTTATTTATCATTCAGACAAATATATTAATTAATTGTTTTAATATTAAAAATATATGTCAAAATATATTGATAATTTGACAATTCAACCGGTGTAAAACAAACACTATGTCTGGTGTGTTATTTTGACACTGAAATCAGGTGTATTTGTGACACAAAAAAGCGGTGTATTTTTAACACCTGAAGAGCTTTATAATATTTAAACTCTAAAATAAAATTGCCACGCACCTGATATTAAATACTATTTTTGCTTAAAAACATTCAATTATGCTGCCAAACATTGATTTTACCACAACACACGCCTATAAATATCTAGCAGATCACTTCATTGACATCACATCGAGGAATCTGAAGGATCTATTCACCTCTGATAATCAACGATTTGAGAAATTTTCTACCCAATTTAACGATATTTTACTGGACTATTCGAAAAATAGAATTGATGAGCAGACCGTTGCCTTATTAATACAACTGGCCAAAGAATGTAGGGTAAAAGATGCAGCAGTGGCTATGTTTTCGGGCGAAAAGATCAACGTAACCGAGAGACCGCCCGGTATTACATGTTGCCCTGCGAAACAGAAGCAACAGTCCGATCTATGTGGATGGAAAAGATGTCATGCCTGAGGTGAATAAAGTGCTTGAGCAGATGAAAACTTTTAGCGAGGCCATTATCTCGGGAGCGTGGAAGGGTTTTACCGGAAAAGCAATCACCGATGTGGTAAACATCGGTATCGGAGGATCAGATCTGGGTCCGGTGATGGTTACCGAAGCGTTAAAGCCATACAAAAATCACCTGAATATGCATTTCGTTTCCAATGTGGATGCGACCCATATTGTGGAGACTTTAAAACCGCTGAACCCGGAGACTACGCTTTTCCTGATTGCCTCCAAAACCTTTACAACGCAGGAAACCATGGCCAATGCCCACAGTGCGCGCGACTGGTTTTTGGCCGGCGGCGGAAACGAAAAGGATGTAGCCAAACATTTCGCAGCACTATCAACCAATACTAAAGCGGTTGAACAGTTTGGCATCGATACCAAAAATATGTTCGAGTTTTGGGATTGGGTGGGCGGAAGATACTCCTTATGGAGCGCAATTGGCTTATCCATCGTATTAAGCATCGGCTTTGAAAACTTTAGCGAGCTTTTGACTGGTGCCCATGAAATGGACCTGCATTTTAAGAATAGCCGAGCCCGACCAGAATATTCCCGTCATCTTAGCCCTGATTGGCATTTGGTATAATAACTTTTTCGATGCCGAAACCAATCGCCATATTACCGTACGACCAATATATGCACCGCTTTGCCGCCTATTTCCAGCAGGGAGATATGGAAAGCAATGGCAAACATGTCGACCGTAATGGCAATGCCGTGGACTATTCAACCGGACCGATCATTTGGGGCGAACCGGGAACCAACGGGCAGCACGCATTTTATCAGCTGATCCACCAGGGTACAAAACTTATCCCCTGCGACTTTATCGCACCCGCCCAGATCACATAACCCGCTAGGCGAGCACCACCAGATGCTGCTGTCGAATTTCTTTGCGCAAACCGAAGCTTTGATGAACGGCAAAACCATTGCAGAGGTCGCAGCTGGAATTAAAAGCATCCGGTAAGACGGATGCCGAAATAGAAAAACTGGCACCATTTAAAGAATTTGACGGTAACCGACCAACGAATTCCATATTGGTAAAAAAGATCACACCGCGGACACTGGGATCGCTCATTGCCATGTACGAGCATAAGATATTTGTACAGGGAATTATCTGGAACATCTACAGTTTTGATCAATGGGGTGTTGAACTGGGCAAGCAACTGGCCGGCAAGATCCTTCCCGAGCTGGCAACAAACGACCCTGTCGGCAGTCATGACTCGTCTACCAATGGACTGATCAACCAATATAAGGCCTGGAGGTAAGTTCGGGCACAAAAAGCTCATGGGATTCTCCTGGTTCGCAGGAGAGTCCCATGAACGTTTTACTTCTTCATGAATTTTACCTGGAATAGTTTATCCCATTTCTTGCCCGTCAGGAAAAGACGCTTGCCCTGGCTGTCCCAGGCTATGCCATTGAACACTTCGGCATTCATATTTCTTTTATTCTGCGGATAAAGATTCTTCAGGTCTATTTTCTGGGTCACAGCACCGGTTTTGGGATCAATGGCAATAATGGTATCGGTTTCCCAGATATTGGCATATAATTTCCCGTCGACATACTCCAGTTCGTTAACGTCTTTAACAGGGCCCTGATCATCATAAACATCGATATAACCCGTCTGGCGATAAGTATCCTTATCCAGAAACCAGATCCTGTTGGTGCTATCGTCTGTATAGAGCTTCTTTCCATCGAATGCTAATCCCCAGCCCTCTACCCCTACGTGATAAGGTATGGTCTTTAGCAGTTTGAAAGTCTTCTTATCAAACACAAAAACTACCCGGGGATCCTGGTAGGTGAGCATGATTATTTTGTCACCGATAATGGCACTTCCTTCACCAAAATACTGTGGATCAATTTGCGCCACCTGCAAGGCCTTCCCGGTTGACAGATCAACTTTCCTCAGCGTTGACTGCCCCTTTTCCCCCGTGCTTTCATAAAGATATCCGTCATGGTACAACAATCCTTCGGTAAATGAACCCGTGTCGTGCGGAAAAACCTTTTCAATTTTATAGGTATATTCCTCCGGTGGCCTTGCTGCCAGCAGAACGATATTGCCGGATACCTCCTGGCTCTTTCCACTCAGGTATACCTTAGCCGTTATACCTTTCGGTCCAAGCGGCATACTATCAGTTTTCAGCGTAACCGCTGATGAATCTTTGTTGGAAGCAAACCGGACTGAATCAACGAGGTAAACAATCGAATCCGGCTTCTGATCCGCCGGGTAGCTTACCTTAACGGCTACCTGCTGCCCCTGTTTGTAAGTGGTGCCGGCTTCGGGACTCATCGAAAGGCCCGTTTCTACTTTTTTGTTCAGGCAACCGGAAATTACTGCCGGTATCAGGATCCAGGGCAGTATGCTGTTCTTCTTCATAAATTTTTTCAGCAGGACGGCCAACTTGGCCTCCCGGGTATTTAATAAATTATTATTTCCTTTTAATTAAAGTGGATTCTATCTTCCCATTCCCCCGGGTGAACCCTTGCCGCAGAGGGATCTTAAACCGGCAATTATGATGCTTTTATCCTTATATGCAATTAAAACTTGCCCGCTGTGGACATCACTACTTAATAATGACCGACCCTAGAAAATCAGAAATACTTTTCTCCACCTTTTTCATTTGCATATACTGGGTCATCAATATCTCCGTATCCGCCTCACCCTCTGCCTTTTGCAGCTCCGAACGCAAACCATCCAATATCTTGCCTACCTTATATTTCTTCAGATGGAATATGGCGCCCAAAATAGTAGCTTTCATATTTACCTGTTCATCCGGTACCATTATCTTATGCATCTCGTACCAGTTTTCGCTGAGCGAATACTTGCTGGCCAGTTGCGTCACGGTAAGATCAACAACTTCCTTGTCCGGGCAATGTATAAAGAATTGCTCATCTGGTAAAACGCCGTTTTCAACTTCTTTGCTATACAGCTCAAAAAATTTTTTACTCGGAGTGTACTCAAAGTCCACGTCGCCCAGCTCGGCAATCATAAAGGGACCGATATAGGTATTGGCAATACCATCCCAATCGATCATTTTACTCCCGTAAAGCAGCAATAAACGAACGATCTCCTTTTCCTGCGTATGATCTTGCCTGGCCTGTCTGTCGGGCAGTATTTCCTGGGCCGGCGCACTTTCTGCTATTTCCTGCTGCTTTGCACCCTGTTGCTGAGCATCCTTTTTGGATTTCGCCAGCCGCATTTTGTTGAGCTCGGAAAGCAATGCACGTTCATCAATCTGCAGCAAATGGCTGCAATCCTTAATGAACACCGAAGCCTTGATGGAATCCGGTATTTTGGCGATACTTTCTACGACTTCCCTAATCACCTCGGCGCGCTTTATCGGATCTGTACCCGCTTCCTTCAGCAGGATATCGGTTTTATAGAGAATAAAATCCTTACGGTTTTTATCAATATGGCTTTTGAAGGCACTCGTACCCACGTTCCTGACATAGGAATCGGGGTCATGACCATCCGGGAAAAGTACCACTTTTACGTTCAGGCCCTCTTCCAATATCATGTCCAAACCGCGCAGTGAAGCCTTGATACCGGCCGCATCGCCGTCATAAAGAATGGTGATATTTTTGGTAAAACGACCGATCAGCCTGATCTGCTCGACAGTCAATGAAGTACCCGAGGAGGCAACCACATTTTCTATTCCTGCCTGGTGCACACACAGCACGTCCGCGTAACCTTCCACCAGATAACAGTTATCTTCCTCTCGTATGGCCTTTTTGGCGAAATAAAGTCCGTAAAGTACGTTTGATTTATGGTAGATCTCCGATTCGGGCGAGTTGACATATTTAGGGACGTTCTTGTCCGTCTTCAGTGTCCTGCCACCAAAAGCAATCACGCGGCCGGTAAAGCCATGTATGGGAAACATCACCCTGCCCCGGTAGCGGTCATACATTGAGCCGTTATCGCGCTTAACGGATAACCCGCTTTCGATCTAAAAATTCCTGCTGATAGCCTTCCTTTATAGCCCGCGCGGTAAACGCTTCCCATGCGTCCGGCGAATAGCCCAACTCAAATTTTCGTATGGTATCGCTGGTAAAGCCGCGTTCTTTAAAATAGCTCAACCCGATGTTTTTGCCTTCTTCAGTTTCCAGTAAGCTTTCATGAAAAAATTTAGCGGCATAAGCGCTAACGATCATCAGGCTTTCACGGCGGTTCTCCTCTTCCTTGTTTTCAGATGCCTCGACGGTTTCTTCGATCTCAATGCTGTATTTTTCAGCCAGCCACCGCAAAGCTTCGGGATAGGTGAACTTTTCGAGCTCCATCAAAAAAGTAACCGCCGAACCGCCCTTGCCAGATGAAAAGTCTTTAAAAATTCCTTTTGCAGGCGACACCGTAAATGAAGGCGTTCGCTCATTAGCAAATGGCGAAAGGCCTACATAATTCGCCCCACGCTTTTTCAACTGCACGAATTCCCCCACCACTTCGACAATGTCGATGGCCTCCATAATGCGGTCAATGGTGGTTTTGGTGATCATAAGACTTTACAAATGTAGAGCAATCCGCCAATCTTGGCGACCTCAATTTAGGAATTATTTAGTTGTCTTCGCTTTAAAAAAGTAATGGCAATGCCTGCCAGGACAATAACGCTGCCCGCTATTTCATTAAGCTCAAGCGTTTCGCTGAGCAGCAACATTGCCCAGAAACCTGCTATCACGGTCTGACTGAGCAGCGCAATCGATACCTTGGTAGCTTCCAGATGGTGGATCGAATAATTGATGGTGATCCATCCTGCAAGCTGGCAGACAAGACCCATACCCAATAAATACCACCAGGTTGATGCCGGAAAATGGATAAGTTCATTGTGCAGCAGCATGCAGATTGCCAGCAAAAAAATACTTGCGCCCAGCATATTGTAAAACATAAAAGTGACCGTACTGATGGTTTTCAAAATACCCTTGGTAATCATGATATAGGTCGCATAAAAAAAACTGGCGATGAGCGCATACACCAGACCGATATTAAATTGCAGGTGCAAAATATGCGCATAGCCCACCAGGATGATCATACCAAAAATGGCGACCGTTGTGCCTATCCAGAACAGGCGGCCCGATCTTTTTCGCAGTATGACAAAACTAAGCAGTCCCACCCAGACCGGTGCCAGATTCGCGATCAGCGTAGATATCGTGGCGCTTATTTTTATGAGCGACAAATTCCAGATGGCAATATCGGCCCCGAAAACCACACCGCCAACCAGGGCGATCAACAGATCCCTGCGGCCGATTTTAAGCTGATTGGTATACAGGCAATAGGGCGCCAGCACCAGCCAGGCGATAAATATCCGGTAGAAACCCGAAGTAACAGGAGGCGCGACGGCAAGCTTTACAAAGATGGGCGAAAACGAAATACAGATAATTCCAATGATGAGGCTGGCCTTAGGATTCATTGAAAGCAAAGGTAAGGGTCTGAACCGGAATTAATCGAATTAAGTAATAACCAGAGATTTGCCACCAGGAACCCACGCCTGCAGCGCCATACGGCCCGATTCATAAATTCTATTAATGGGGTTCGACAAACAGCAAATTATCGTATTTTTGCGGCTCGAAATATTTTACTATGAGTCAGCGAACTAAGATCAAAGCACTACTGGAAAGTGAACAAACCAATATTGAGGTAACCGTAAAAGGATGGGTACGTACCTTCCGCAATAATCAGTTTATCGCCTTAAATGATGGCTCAACCAATAACAATATCCAGGTGGTGGTTGATTTTGAGAACACTGACCCTAACCTGCTTAAACGAATTACAACAGGCGCTGCCATCAGCATTACCGGCGAACTGGTAGCGTCTCTGGGTAAAGGTCAGAAGGTCGAAATCAAAGCAAAAGCAATAGAAATACTGGGCGACAGTGATCCGGAGAAATATCCGCTCCAACCTAAAAAACACAGCCTGGAGTTTTTGCGTGAGATTGCTCACCTGCGTTTCCGTACCAATACTTTCGGGGCCATTTTCCGTGTGCGTAACACGCTGGCATATGCTGTGCATACCTTTTTCCAGGAACGCGGGTTTGTTTACCTGCATACACCGATCATCACCGCTTCGGATGCCGAAGGCGCCGGTGAAACCTTCCACGTAACGAATTTCGACCTGGCTAATCCGCCTAAAACCGAAAGTGGCGAGGTAGATTACAAACAGGACTTTTTTGGCCGGGCAACTAACCTGACGGTATCGGGTCAGCTGGAAGGTGAGCTGGGGGCCATGGCATTGAGCGATATTTATACATTCGGCCCAACTTTCCGCGCTGAAAATTCGAACACAACCCGCCATTTGGCCGAATTCTGGATGATAGAGCCTGAAATGGCTTTTTATGACCTGGAAGACAATATGAATCTGGCCGAAGAGCTGCTGAAATACCTGATCAAAAAGGCTTTGGAACATAATGCGGAGGACATTGAATTTTTAAGCCAGCGCCTTGCTGAGGAAGAAAAACAAAAACCGCAGCATGAGCGCTCTGAAATGAGCCTTACCGAAAAACTGCAGTTCTGCCTGGATCATGATTTCCAGCGCCTGACCTATACGGAGGCGATTGACATATTGAAAGAATCGACTCCGAATAAAAAGAAGAAGTTCCAATATCCGGTTGAAGCCTGGGGTACGGACCTGCAATCAGAACATGAGCGCTACCTGGTTGAAAAGCATTTTAAGAAACCCGTTATACTAACCGATTATCCAAAAGAGATCAAGGCATTTTACATGCGACAGAATGATGACGGTAAAACCGTGAGGGCGATGGATATCCTGTTCCCTGGCATTGGCGAGATCGTAGGCGGATCACAGCGTGAAGAGCGTTTGGAGAAGCTTGAGCAGCGAATGAATGAGATGGGCATCCCTACGGAGGAACTGTGGTGGTACCTCGATACCCGCCGCTTCGGCGCATGTCAGCATGCCGGATTCGGTCTGGGATTTGAGCGTATGGTGCTATTTGTTACCGGCATGGGCAACATCCGCGACGTGATCCCTTTTCCAAGGTTTCCGAAGAACGCGGAGTTTTAAAACACATTGCCGATCGTATCAGGATAACAAACTTTAATATGCCCGCCTTTTGCGGGCTTTTTTATGTTTATCCTTGTAACCGACACGAATGGCACCGGCGATTCGCGGCCTGGTAAATGTCGCGTGGGATGCTAAAAAAAGGATAGGTAAGGTTTGCAAAACTAAAACATGTTTTGCAAAACCATGCCGATCAATTCCCCAGCTGCTTCAGCGCCAAATAAGCCATCAATCCTGTGCTTACTTTAAAGGCATCTTCCTCTACGTCGAAGGTTGGCGTATGTACGGATGAAGTAATTCCACGGCTTTCGTTGCGGGTGCCCAAACGGTAAAAGCAAGAATCAGCTACCTGCGAGTAGTAGGCAAAATCTTCGGCAGCCATCCAGATATCCAGGTCGAGCACGTTTTCTTTTCCCAGGTAATCTTCAGCGTGACCACGGGTTGCGGCAGTCAGCTTTTCTTCGTTGATCAGGAACGGATATCCCCGCATGATATTGAATTCGCAGCTTCCGCCCATGCTTTCCGCGATGCCTTCGGCCATCTTTTTCATTTTCTTGTGGGCATCGTTGCGCCATTTTTCGTCCATGGTGCGGAAAGTGCCTTCCAGATAAACTTCATTCGGGATAACGTTCGTCGCGCCGTTGGCGATCACCTTTCCAAATGAAAGCACAGACGGACTCTTGGGGTCAGCAAAACGGCTGATGATGGTTTGTAAAGCGGTTAGGATATGGGCGGTAATGATCACCGGGTCGATGTTTTGCTGGGGCTGCGCGCCATGGCCGCCTTTGCCTTTTACGGTCACATATAATTCGTCCGTGGAGGCCATATATTTTCCTGCCCTGAAACCTACCTTGCCCGCATCAATCAACGGCATTACGTGCTGGCCTAAAACTGCCTGCGGTTTCGGGTTTTCAAGTACCCCTTCTTTAATCATCAGACTGGCACCGCCGGGCAGTTTTTCCTCCGCGGGCTGAAAGATAAGTTTTATAGTTCCGGCAAATTCACTTTTGAGCTGAGTCAAGATTCTGGCAGTGCCGAGCAGAGATGAAGTATGTGCATCGTGCCCGCAGGCATGCATTACCCCGTTATTCTGAGACTTGTAAGGAACCTCATTTGCCTCCAGAATAGGCAACGCATCCATGTCAGCACGCAATGCCACTACATGCTCAGAGGGCTTTTCGCCCTTGATCAGCGCTACCAAGTCCGGTATCCGCCATTTTATGATACTCCAGCCCCATTTCTTCCAGTTTTCGGGCCACAAAAGCGGAGGTCTCCACTTCGTGAAAAGAAAGCTCTGGATGGGAGTGCAGGTGACGGCGATTGGCCACTACCTCAGCGAAGATATTGTGTGAAAGTTCCTGTATCTTTTCCTTATTCATCGGTGTCCAGTTTAGGAGGATTGATCTTTTCCTGAATAATAAACATGCCCTCGAATGACTTCTTTAGTGCCTCTACCAGCTTTTCGGCGTCCATGCGCGTTCTGAAATCGCCAACGCGCACTTTAAAATTAGGTTCGCTATAGATGACGTAGCTGCGAATTTCCGGAAATTGCTCCTGAAATTTTGCCTGGGCATTATAGGCCTCCTTTCGGTTTGCCCCGGTGAAAATCTGTACCCGGAATCCACTGCGACGCTTCGGCGCCGACTGTTTTGTTCAGATCCTGCCGGCGTGCGGCAAAAGTATCTATCAGGGGGTCTTTTACAACCTCGATCTTTGCCACGTGTCTGCGCCGATGACAGACAGTATTAAAGCTCAAAGTAATAAAAAAGCAGCACCCGGTTATTTGCAAAACTACTTTGTAAAGATGCTGTTTATTGCTGTCATTCAATATTCATCCGTCGAAATAGGATCTGTTTAAGCCAACCCTACGCCGTGGCAATTTTTATATTTTTTACCACTTCCGCAAGGGCAAGGATCATTACGTCCTATTTTTTGTTCTACTCTTACCGGAGTTGGTTTTTGCACCTCCCGCGTAATCCTCCATCGGCATACCATTGGCCTCTGCCACCAGTTCCGGTTTCGAAGTACGCAGATTTTTCATATCGGACTTTGGCTGCGGCCTGGCCTCTCTAATTTCTTCAGGCTCCTGCTGAACCGGGATACCTCCCCTGAACAGGAAGCTTACCAGTTCTTTATTCACCGTGGCCAGCATCTGGCGGAATAATTCAAAAGCTTCAAACTTGTAAACCAGCAATGGGTCCTTCTGTTCGTAAACGGCGTTTTGTACCGATTGCTTCAACTCGTCCATTTCGCGCAAATGCTCTTTCCAGGCATCATCGATCAGGTAAAGTACGACATTCTTTTCAAATGACTTGAACACTTCGGCACCTTTATTATCAACAGCTTTTTTGAGCGGAACGGCTACCTGTATGCCATAACGCCATCGGTAAACGGAACCACGATATTTTCTATATATTCGCCGCGTGTGTAAAGACATCCTTTAAATACAGGGTAAGCCTGTTGGGCGATGGCTTCCGCCTTGCGTTTATAAAAATCAGTAACTTCGTGGAATATCTTATCCGTGAAGCGGATTGATATGTGTTGAACCAAATTCATCCTCACTAATCTCCGTATCTACCGAGAATAAACGGATCATCTCCAACTGAAAGCCTTCGTAATTATTCTCTTCCTTATACTGGGTAACCACATCCGCCACCACATCAAAAACGGTATTGTTGATATCCACTTCCAGACGTTCGCCGAACAAGGCGTTTTTACGTTTTGCATAGATTACCGTACGCTGTGAGTTCATCACGTCATCATACTCCAGCAAACGCTTACGGATACCAAAATTATTCTCTTCAACTTTTTTCTGAGCGCGCTCTATGGATTTGGTAGATCATCGAGTGCTGGATCACTTCGCCTTCTTCAATACCCATACGCACCATCAGGTTGGATATCCGCTCTGAACCGAATAAACGCATCAGATTATCTTCCAGCGAAACAAAGAACTGGGAAGAACCCGGGTCGCCCTGGCGTCCGGAACGACCACGCAACTGGCGGTCAACCCGGCGTGATTCGTGGCGCTCGGTACCTACAATGGCTAAACCGCCCGACATCCTTTACACCCGGTCCAAGCTTAATATCCGTACCACGACCGGCCATGTTGGTGGCAATGGTAACCGTGCCCGCTTTACCGGCTTCAGCTACGATATCCGCCTCTTTCTGGTGCAATTTGGCATTCAGTACGTTATGTTTAATACCGCGCAGCTTAAGCATACGGCTTAGCAATTCTGAAATTTCTACCGAGGTCGTACCTACCAGTACCGGCCGGCCGGCCTGCGTAAGATTTACAATTTCATCAGCAACCGCATTATATTTTTCGCGAATGGTGCGGTAAACCAGATCCTGCCGTCATCCCTGATAATAGAAGTATTGGTTGGTATTTCTACCACATCCAGCTTATATATTTCCCAGAACTCACCGGCTTCGGTAACGGCAGTACCCGTCATACCGCAAAGCTTGTGGTACATCCTGAAATAATTTTGCAGGGTGATGGTAGCAAAAGTTTGTGTAGGCATCTTCCACCTTCACATTTTCCTTTGCCTCGATCGCCTGGTGCAAACCGTCAGAATAACGGCGGCCATCCAGTACACGGCCAGTTTGCTCGTCAACAATTTTTACCTTGCCATCGTCAATGATATATTCCGTATCCTTTTCAAACAGGGTATATGCTTTCAATAATTGGTTAACCGAGTGGATACGCTCTGATTTGATAGAGAAATCGCGCATCAGATCATCTTTCTTAGCGATCTTCTCTTCAGCGCTCAAATGTGATTTTTCAATCTCGGCTATTTCGGTACCCACATCCGGCATCACAAAGAAATGCGGATCTTCACCCGAAGCCGTGATCAGTTCAATACCTTTTTCAGTCAGTTCAACCTGGTTATTTTTTTCATCTATTACAAAATACAACTCCGCATCAACTTTAGGCATTTCCTTGCTCTGATCCTGCATGTAATAGTTTTCGGTCTTTAATAAAACCTGTTTATGTGCTGCCTTCGCTCAAATATTTGATAAGGGCCTTGTTTTTTGGCAAACCACGGTGTGCACGCAATAAAGCCAAACCACCCTCGTCTGAACCGGTTTTGCCTTCAGCTATAGCTTTCTTTGCTTCGTTGAGCACTCCATTTATGTAATTCTTCTGGGTATTGACCAGGCGCTCAATACGTGGTTTCAGCTCATAAAACTCATGTTCATCGCCGCGGGGTATAGGGCCTGAAATGATTAAAGGTGTACGTGCATCATCAATCAACACCGAGTCCACCTCATCCACCATGGCATAATGCAATTTGCGCTGTACCAACTCTTCAGGAGTACGTGTCATATTGTCACGCAGGTAATCGAAACCAAATTCGTTATTGGTACCGAAAGTGATATCGGCCAGATATGCTGCCCGGCGTTCCTCAGAATTCGGTTCGTGTTTGTCAATACAATCAACCGATAAGCCATGGAACTCATATAAAGGGCCCATCCATTCCGAGTCGCGTCGTGCCAGGTAATCGTTCACCGTTACGATGTGAACACCCTGCCCGGCCAACGCATTTAAATATGCCGGAAGGGTAGCCACCAGCGTTTTACCTTCACCGGTCGCCATTTCGGCAATTTTTCCCTGGTGCAATACCATACCGCCGATCAGCTGTACATCATAGTGCACCATATCCCAGGTCACTTCGTTACCGGCCGCGATCCAGGTATTATGGTGGGTCGCTTTGTCGCCTTTTATCACCACATTTGATTTGCGTGCAGCCAGATCACGGTCGAATTGTGTAGCCGTAACTTCGATGGTCTTATTTTCCTTAAATCGGCGGGCAGTCTCTTTTACCACTGCAAACGCTTCGGGAAGGATATCCATCAAGATGACTTCCAGTTCCTTGTTGCGGTCTTTTTCCAGCTTATCCACCTGGGTGTAAAGCGCTACTTTCTCGCTTACATCCATGTTCGGATCGCTTTCAATGCTGATCTTTAATTTCCTGAAGTTCAGCATCAATCTCGGCAAGACCCTGCTTTATAGTTTCTTTAAATTCTATGGTTTTAGCCCTTAGCTCATCATTACTGATACCGTTTAGCTTAGAAAATTCGAACTTGATTTTCTCTACTATCGGGTAATATACCCTTAACGTCACGCTCCGATTTGCTTCCAAAAAGCTTACTTATGAAATTCAACATATTTAATTCGATATAGGATTACAACGTCAACAATTGCGCCATAGCAATTTGCGGACGTCATAATGACAGGCAAAGGTACATCTTTGGGCCGAAAGCTGAAAGCCAAAAGCACAAAGGTTTGCTCCGCAAAGCCTTTAAAAATGGCCTCGTTACCTGCGGACCATCACCACAATTTCACATCTGAAATCTGCACATTAAATTTTACCTTTGCCGCATGAATATCCTGCTCCTAGGTTCAGGCGGAAGGGAAAGCGCCTTCGCCTGGAAAATCACCCAAAGTCCCAAGTGTCAGCAGCTTTTTATAGCGCCTGGCAATGCCGGAACCTCACAATTCGGCACCAACGTTAATATAAAGGCGACAGACTTTGAAGCGATCGGCCGGTTTGCACTCGAAAATAAGATCGACCTGGTACTGGTCGGCCCCGAAGAGCCGCTGGTAAAAGGCATCCACGATTTCTTTCTGGCCGACCAGGAGTTAAAAAATATTCCGGTAATAGGTCCCCAAAAAGAAGGCGCGCAACTTGAGGGCAGCAAGGATTTCTCCAAGGAATTTATGTTCAGGCATAATATTCCAACCGCAGCCTCAAGAACTTTTACCCGTGAAACCCTCGAGGAGGGTATCGAGTATCTGGCGGCTCAGGGTTTGCCGATCGTATTAAAAGCCGATGGACTGGCGGCAGGTAAAGGCGTACTCATATGTACCAGTTTACCCCAGGCCCGGCAGGAGCTCACCGAGATGCTGACAGAAGCTAAGTTTGGCGAGGCCAGTTCAAAGGTGGTGATTGAACAGTTCTTGCAGGGCATTGAACTTTCTGTATTCGTGCTCAGTGACGGCACCAGCTACAAAGTATTACCCGAGGCCAAAGACTACAAACGTATAGGTGAAGGCGATACCGGATTAAACACCGGCGGTATGGGCTCGGTTTCACCGGTTCGGTTTGCTGACGCTGCTTTTATGAACAAGGTCACCGAGCGGGTGATCATTCCAACGGTGGAAGGATTGAAAAAAGAAAACATACCCTATAAAGGATTTATTTTCATTGGACTGATGAATTGTGATGGTGATCCTTACGTGATCGAATACAATTGCCGCATGGGCGACCCGGAGACGGAAAGCGTTATGCTTCGTATAGAATCGGACCTGGTTGACCTGCTCGAAGGCGTTGCAAAAGAAAATTTAAATGAAAAGGAACTTACCATTTCCCTTAAGACCGCTGCAACTGTCGTTTGCGTGGCAGGCGGATATCCTGGAGAATATCTGAAAAACAAGGTGATCACGGGTACCGAAAATGTGCGCGAGTCTATCGTTTTTCATGCCGGCTCGACCCGGCAGGGCGACGATGTTATTACCACAGGCGGCCGCGTTCTGGCGATTTCTACGCTGCAGGATGATCTGTTCAGTGCGCTGCAGCAGGCCACGGCAGATGCCAGCCGTATTTACTACGATGGCGTCTATTTCAGAAAAGACATCGGGTTTGATTTGTTGTAAACCGGCAGACGGGACAGTATATCTTTCAAGAAGCGGAACTAATAAAAAAGTCCGAAAGTGCTGTAAGCTATCTTTCGGACTTTTTCTTGTCCAAGGAGCCTTCCCTCGGACTTATATCTTTCCGAACAGTTCTGCCAGTTTATCCTCCAGGTCAAAGCCATGCAGGTTTTTGGCAATGATCCTGCCGCTGGGATCGACCAGAAAATTTGCAGGAATGCCGCGCACAACATAAAGATCGGCGGTTTCGCTTTTCCAGAATTTCAGATCTGACACCTGGGTCCAGCTCAGTTTATCGCGGTGAATGGCGTCAAGCCATTTCTGCTTGCCGTTTGCCTTATCCAGTGATACACCCAATATGGTAAAATTCTTATCCTTGTATTGATTAAACGTCTTTACTACATTCGGATTTTCCCTGCGGCAGGGACCGCACCACGATGCCCAGAAATCGATCAGGACATATTTCCCCCGGAACGATTCCAGGCTGACCATTTTACCGGCAGTATCCGCCTGGGTAAACAGTGGCGCCATCTCCCCGATCGCAACGGCTTTTAGTTTTGGCAGCCTTTCGCCAAATTCCTTTCCGGATTCCGTCTGCTTAAGCTCAGCAGACAGGCTTTCATAGCAAGGGGCGATATCGGCATAGTCAGCACCATAGGCAGCAAGCGTTTCCAGGGCCGTAATACTGACCAGAGAACCCGGGTTTTCCTTAATAAATTTCTTATTCAGGCTGCTTTCCTTTGCGTCCAGTGCCTTTTGCTCTTTGGTTATCGCTCTTTGGAAGGTTTCCGAATTTCTTTGTTCATCGGTCTGGGCCTTCACTTTGGCATCAAGCGCATTTTGCTCATCATCCAAAGGTTTGTTCAGGGCAGCATACCGCTCGTTATCCTGGTTGGTTTTTGGACCGTCCACTTTAGCGTCCGAAATCTTTTCTTTAGCCCGCACACTAATGATCCCGGATTCCAGGTAAATGGGCTTATAGTCTTTGTAATTGGCTCCGTTGCCCTTGTCGTTTAGCACCAGATAAGCGTTTACCGGAGCGTCGCCTACGGCGCCTGAGAACTTAAATGCGCCATTTTTCAGTGTAACCGAATCGGTAATCACTTTATCTTTTATCGAATACTGAAGGTACATTTTCGCCGGGGCATTAAGACTGCCTACCTTTCCTTGAACCGTATAATTGCCGTCCTGTGCAAAAGCCGCGAGCGGCAACCAGGCTGCAGCCGCAAAAATTAATTTCTTCATAAGTTTTTTGTTAACCGCCTTTATGTGCATTGTTATTTGCCTAAAACTTTTTGCAGCTCCTGTTCCAGTTCATTTCCACGCAGGTCCTGCGCTATGATCTTACCTGCTGGATCTATCAGGAAGTTTTTAGGAATTCCCTGCACAAAATATAATCGCGCCACGGCGTTGTTCCAAAATTTCAGATCCGAGAGCTGCGTCCAGCCGCCCAAATGATCCTTTTTTATAGCATCGAGCCAGTGGTACATTCCGTCCGGTCTGTCCAGCGATATACCCACTATGGTAAAATTTTTATCCTTAAACTTATTAAACGTTCTTACCACGTTCGGGTTTTCCTGACGGCAAGGGCCGCACCATGAAGCCCAAAAATCAAGCAGCACATACTTGCCCCTAAACGATGAAAGTCTTACCGGATGACCCAAAGTATCGGTCTGTTCGAAATCCGGCGCCATAGAACCATTGGCCGTCGTTCTTAAACTTTCCAGTGCATTTCTAAGCTGCCTGGCTGTTTCAGTGTCTCGTAAGTCTTTTGACAGTCCGTCTAAAAGCGGCTCAATTTCGTTAGGGTCGGGCGAAGGCCCCCCAAGCGTGCCCAAAGCGAGTAAACTCAAATAGCTGTCCGGATTTGCCAGAATGAATTGCTTCAGCGCGTTATGATAATCTGTCTGTATCACTTTTAATTTCGCCTGCAAATCGTTCTGATCGGCCACCCTGTTCGGATTTGCCGGATCATTGACCGCCTTAACCTGATCGGTCATTAATTTACTCGTTCTTTCGCTTGCATCGCTATTAATGGCCTGCAGCTTTTTATACTGGTCGTTTATCGGCGAACCGATGATCTGCGCCTTGTAAGCCGAATCAGGGCTTTGCAAAGTGATCTTTCCTTTATCCAGGTAAAATACCAGTTTGTCCGTGGTGGGTCCTACGTCAAGTTTGGACGATCCCACGTTCTTGTAATCGATTACAATTACTGCAAGCGAGGGATAGATAAGATCTCCCTTGAACTCAAAATTCCCATTAACAGCCTGTGCCGAATCCAGCACCTTATTCGAACCCAGCTGGTAGCCAATAAAAAGCTTAGCGTTCAGGTTACCAAACTTACCCACAACATCAAACGGCTGAGGAACCTGTGCAAACGCCATAACAGGCAGCGAAAGCAACAGGCAAAAAAGTAATTTCTTCATTTATAATTTCTAGTGTATTGATAACGGTTATTTATCTGTGAATTGTATATTAATTTAATTTTTGATAGGTGCGCCACCAAAGGTCGGGCATCTCACCGGCATGCAGCGTTTTGTAATCGTCATAACGGCAGGGCACCAGGTGAAAGCGCTCGTTCATCGAGCCGCCTGCTGGATAAGGCACCTGCATCCACCAACGGTCGGACTTTTTGCTTTTTACAAATACCACCTCGTGATCATCGTGCTTCAGACTGGTTTTGTATATCAGGTACTGCGATTTTGGGTTTAACGGAAAATCTTTTTTACGGTTATAATAGCCATCAATAAAATACCATATCATCTGGGCCAGTAAAGTTGCAGTTTGGCCATTGCTGTCATAGGCCGGGTTAAACTCATAAAACCCGATCGAGCTCAGTTTATCGTTAAAGCCGGCATAACGGGCTATCTGACAGGCTTCTTCGCCGTAAAGTCCATTTGGCGTTGCATTGGCATTGCCCATAGCGTCTGATGAACGTACAGCACCAATATCAAAGCTGATCATATTTGCATTGCGTATAACAGGTTCAGTCACGGCCACCTGTCCGCTGATTTCGCCCAGCCGATGTACATCAAAATAAAGCTTATCCATCACCCGCAAGCTCTCCTGGCTGGCAAAATAGGTCTGGTAGCCCAGGTTGCTGTAATTAAAAAGGTAATTAGGCTCGTGCAAAAATATCTTGTTCAGGTAAGAGGCCGATGTTGTTTCCAAACCGGCGGTTGCCCCGTCCTCCTCCAGGTCAAACCGGGGATCAACGATCACCAGGTCGACCTTTTGTTCCAGATCCTCATAGGCCATATACTGCGCATAGGTAATATCCTGACCGCCACCTATGATAATGGGCAGAATATTCCTTTGCACCAGTTCGTTCACCGCAGTCTTTACTGCAAAATAAGTATCGGTAATACTGGCTCCCTGCCGGATATTCCCCAGATCGGCAATTTTGGTTTTGTAGGGACCCTCGAATAGCTGATATAGTTTTTCACGCACATGATCAGGCCCCAGGGCACATCCAGGATTGCCCACCGCATTCCGGTCGTCCAGGACACCAATAATGGCGATGTCCGTCTTCTCGTCCAAATCCGGGAAATCTACTGAAAAATGGGTGATCTTATCCCCCAAATGACTGGTATAAAAACCATTCTTTGGCATTAATTCCTTCAGGTCGATCGGGGTAAAGAAATCAGATAATGACATTGCGATTTGAAAATGTATTGACAGGAAGATCGAAAACGGCCTATCTCCAGGTCAATTTTATAAAGACAAACATATTCAAATTAACACTTCATTTACATTAAAAATTTAAACATCTTCAAATTATTACATCTTTGCGTTATCATTTTCTATTGTCACATTTTAAAATCCTCGAATTAAAAAATGATACTTGTAACAGGCGCAACGGGATTTCTGGGTTCGGAAGTGGCAAAACAACTGGTAGCGGCGGGACACCGCATTTGCTGTACCATGCGAAGCACCTCTAAGATTCCGGCCTTGCTCGCCCCGCTCCATGACCATATAGAATGGGCCCAGGCCGATCTGCTGGATATCTTCTCGCTCGAAAATGCGCTTGAAGGCGTGACCAAGGTATACAATTGCGCAGCCTGGGTATCCTTAAGGCAAGCAGATAAAGAGCCGATGATCTATACCAATGTAACTGGTACTGCAAACCTGGTCAACGTATGCCTCAAAAATAATATCCGCCTGCTGCATGTGAGTTCGATCGCCGCCATCGGAGAGGCCAAACCCGGCGAACTGATCACCGAAAATCATCACCTGGACCAGGCAGCCGAAACCGACGGTTACGCCATATCTAAACTGGAGAGCGAAATGGAAGTTTGGCGGGGTATTGCCGAAGGGCTGGATGCGGTAATCGTCAATCCTTCGATTATCATTGGCCCCCATGCCGGCAAAGATGGCAGTGGCGCTTTGTTTGAGACGGTACGCAAGGGCCTGAAATTTTATACCACCGGTAGCGGTGGCTTTGTGGATGTCCAGGATGTGGCCAAATGCATGATCTCGCTGATGAATAACGGCGCCAGCGGCGAACGGTTTATCATCAGCGCCGAAAACCGGGACTATAAAACACTGACCCGCCAAATAGCAGAGGGCTTTGGCATAAAGCCCCCCGCAACGCTTGCCAAACCATGGATAATGGAACTGGCCTGGCGCGGGGCAGCCGCGATTGCAGCCTTTTCCGGAAATGCGCCATCGATCGATAAGGTATCTGCCAGGGCCTCCTCAATTATCAAAAACTTTGACAACAGCAAGGTCAAAAAAGCCACCGGCATTGAATTCAAGGCCCTGAATAGTTCAATCAAAGAAGTTTGTGAGGCACTCAACACGTTCTGAAGAGGATCACATCCAAAAAATGCTTAAATTCGTTTAGTCCCTGCACAAACGATTAAACCCGATGAAGAAATACATTTTCCTGCTGGCCATATGCCTTTGCAGCTGCGTGAATTCCGAGCTTCAGCGGCGGGCAGAAAATGCAGCGGAACACTATGCAAGAACACGGCTCGGTAATCCTAAATATTTCAAGTCGGTTTCTTTTTCTCCAATTCAAAAAAGGCGCTACAGCACGGCACTTGATTCCTCCTTGAATGATGCAGGTATTGACACCAGCAGCCGTACCAAGGCCAGAAAGTATGTCGACAGCGAAAATAACCAACGTCCCGACCTGGCACTGAGCAATGTGAGGGATCTATATGATATCGAACATAATAAGCTTTCCTACTATCTGCTCTTTTACACCTTCCGCGTAGATTCAGGCAGGTCTAAAAAATTTGAAAAGTATCGTATGGAGCTTGATACGGCCTGCAATGTCATCTCGGCAACTGATGTTACAGGCCAGCGCGGTAGGGTCGAATGATGCGCCGCTGCCTTCTTAAACGATCCACAATAGCTACTCTATCAACAAACTCAATATTTTACTATGATGCGTCATACAAAAGTTGCACATTTGCAATCAAATGGACCAGTACTTTATTATCGATTTCGATAGCACATTTACACAGGTTGAGGCGCTGGATGAGCTTGCCCGCATTTCCTTAAGAAAACATCCCGACAGGGAAATAATATACCAGCAGATTGAGGATTTTACCAATGCCGCCATGGAAGGCCGCATGCCCTTCAGCGAAAGCCTTGAAGGCCGGGTAAAGCTGCTCGGGGCCAACCGCGAACACCTCAAACAGCTGGTGACCCATTTAAAAAAGAAGGTATCTACTTCCTTTTCACGCAACAGCAATTTCTTTAAACTGCACCAGGATAATGTGCTGATCGTTTCGGGGGGCTTTAAAGAGTTTATTACTCCGGTAGTTTCCGAATACTATATAAAAAGAGAGAATATCTACGCCAACACTTTTGTATTTGATGAGCAGGATAATATCATAGGTTATGATCGCGAAAACCCGCTTTCACAGGAAGGCGGCAAAGTAAAACTGCTCAGGCAGATGAACCTGCCGGGCGAAATATTTGGAATAGGTGACGGTTATTCAGATTTCCAGCTAAAGGAATCGGGACTGATCAAAAAGTTCTTCGCCTACACCGAGAATATCGAACGTAAATCCGTAGCTGAAAAGGCCGACCATATTACACCCAGCTTTGACGAATTCCTGTTCATTAACAAGCTGCCACGCGCTATCTCCTACCCTAAAAACCGCATCAAATGCCTGGTAGTGGGAAAAATTGGAGAGGAAGCACTGGAGCAGATACGCCGGGAAGGCTACAATATTCGTCACGAAGAAAGCCTGAACGAGAAGTACCTGGAAGAAGCTGGTGTCCTGCTTTGCGATGAGGCAAATCAGCCCACCAGCGAACAATTGCTCAATACGGAAAGGCTTAAAGTGATCGGCTGTTTTGGACGGGTGGCCAGTCGTAAACTGGCAGAAACTGCCTGCGAAAATGGCATAATCATATTTGACGATCCCAAATACAACCCGCGCAACGTGGACTTTATACCCAAGAGGGTGATGGCATTTATGAACGAGGGAAAAACACACATGAGCTGCAATTTCCCCGATCTTCAGCCGCCTCGTAATGATAATGCCCACCGCCTGATACATATCCATACCAATGTACCCGGAATCCTGGCGCAGATAAACGGCGTTTTAGCCCGTCATAACATCAATATCGTAGGCGAATTCCTGGTTACCAATCAGCAGATTGGTTATGTGATCACGGACATAACGGCAGGTTACCGCCAGCAGGTACTGAACGAACTGAAAGCAATTGATCATACCATCAAATTCAGGTTGCTTTATTAACCGGCAGGGACAAAAAAAGGCAGAAAGCGCAACGCTCGCGGTTTTTCAGGACTCCCCTAGCGGCACCACCAGTACCGGAACAGAGGAATGACGTATTAGGTGCGCTGCCACGCTCCCCATCAGCAAACGATCAAGCCCGGTGCGGCTGTGCGTGCCTGTTACGATCAGTTCCGCGCCAAATTCCTTGCCGCATTTCAGAATGCCGTCCGCAGTTGTCCCATATTCGGTAAAATGCGTTACTTTAAGATCGCCGGCAAATCTGGCAAGGATCTGTTTCATCATATTCTCGGATGCCTCGGTTTGAATCCTGATCATTTCCATCTCATCGATCGATGACCCTGCCATGGGTAACCCGGTTAGCGAATCCGGCCCTACATTGGGCACAACGATCGGGTCGATAATATTGACAAGACCTACCTCCGCCTTATAAGCCTGGGCTATATCAAAGCCCCATTCTGCGGCATGTTCGGCATATTTATTATCGTCAACAGCGATCAGGATTTTTTGTATTTTCATGGTAATTGCTTAACTGTAAACCTTGTAGTTTTGTTTTCTGTATTTCCAAGCTTTGCTACCTTTGCCAGATAATCCAAATTAATGAGCATTAACCCTGAAATAGAATCGCGCCTGGCATTGTTACAGGAAAAATATGAAGCCATGGGCCAGGATATGACTTCCTACCTTGACGGGCTCCTGCATGCCGACTTTTTAACTTACTGGGACTATATCCACCTGGACACGCTGCTCAGTCTGCAAAGCCCCAAAACACCCTTCCCAGACGAGGAGATATTCATTATGTATCACCAGATCACTGAATTATATTTTAAACTGGTGCTGCATGAGTGTAAACAGATTGCAGAAAAACGGCCGCTCACCGCTGAATTTTTCAGTGCCCGGATACGACGCATCAACCGCTATTTCGACGCGCTTATCCAATCCTTTGAAATTATGGTGGAGGGCATGGAAAAAGAGCAGTTCCTGCAGTTTAGAATGTCGCTATTGCCCGCAAGCGGTTTTCAGAGCGGACAATACCGGATGATCGAGATATATGCTACAGATTTTATTAACCTGGTTGCGCGGGATAAACGCGAAGAACTGCGCAGCGCAACGATAGAGGACCAGTTTGAATTTCTTTACTGGAAATTTGGTGCCACGGAGTTATCCACGGGCAAAAAAACATTGACACTCAAGCAGTTTGAGAAGAAGTATTCCAAAACATTTATCGAACTTGGCCGGTCACACACGGAACTTAATTTCAACGCTTTACTGCAACAAATGCAAAGCAGCGGGCAATCGACTGGTGAATTGGAAAATGAACTGCGCCAGATGGATGTGAATGCGAATGTAAACTGGCCGCTTTCACACTATAAATCCGCTGTACGCTACCTTAACCGTGAGCCCGATGAGATCAAAGCCACAGGAGGTACCAACTGGCAAAAATATCTGCCTCCGCGTTTTCAAAAGCTAATATTCTATCCTTCACTATGGACAGCCGAACAGGTGGAAAACTGGGGCAGGGCCTGGGTGGAAGATGTACTGGGTTCAAGAGTCAATAGCTGATAAACCACTGTAATGCACCATTACTGAAATATGTCCCCGATCTGCTACCGTCGTCTGGTTTTAGCGCTGCTGTCCATCCTTTCACTGGCAGCACCCTTTGCTGCCAGCGGGCAAACGGACCCGATTCCTGCCCGCAATGACACAGCGTTTCAATTTTCCTCCAAAATTATGGCGGAGAACCGAACACTGTGGATTCATGTACCGCCAGGTTACCATACAAAAAACAATTCTTACCCGGTGCTATACCTGCTGGATGGTGATGCGCATTTTGGTTATGCGGGACCAATGGCCGACTTTCTTTCCGGTTATGACCGCAACCGGATTCCGGAAATGATCGTGGTGGCAGTCGTCAATGTTGACCGGGGAAGAGATTTCACGCCTGTATATGCCGAAAAGAGGGATGGCCGCAGGGATAGCAGTAATATCAGGACGGACACCGGGGCCGGACGCTTTCTTGATTATCTGGCCAAGGAGGTAGTTCCGTATGTAGATGCCCATTACCGCGCCCAGCCCTACCGCATTCTGGCGGCCCATTCACTGGGCGGCCTCTTTGCGATTTATGCAAAGGAGACCCAGCCGCTGCTGTTCCCGGCCCTTATCCTTACAAGTCCTGTTACCAGCGGCCCGATGCTGGACAACCTGCCGACTTTTCTCGGGGGGAGCCATCCGCATAACGGCAAGCTGTTCGCAGGCATCGGAAACGAAAATACCGCTGGTGTGGATGCCCTTATTTCCGGGTTAAAGCGTCAGGCACCGGAATGGTTTGATTACTCCAGCAAACAATATCCTGATGAGAATCACTTTACGGCACCGTTCAAAACGCTGTTTGACGGGCTGAAATTTATTTACCGCGACTGGTTCATTGATTATTATGGGAACCAAAGCCTATCTATGCAGGATATTGACGCACGTTTCGGCAAGCTCTCGGCAGAATTTGGGTACGCTATCCTTCCTGATGAGGACTTCCTGAACAATTGCGGCTACAACCAGTTGAGATCGAAGCATACCCATAACGCCATCGCTATATTTACGGAAAATGTCAGGCGGCATCCGGATTCTTTTAATGCCTATGACAGCCTGGGCGAAGCATACATGGATGCCGGAAATAAAACACTGGCCATCCGGAATTACCAGCGATCCATCGAACTGAACCCGCACAACGATAGCGGAAAACAGACGCTTAAAAAGCTTGAGGAAAAAAAGCCATAACCGGATTTTTATGGCAGTTTTGTCCTGCAAAAAGTAGTTGAAGTCCGCCAGAATCGAAAGCCAGATGTGCTGGTTTGCAAAAATTGTTGCAAATAGGCGCAAAAAAGTAATAAAAACTTCATAAATCGCTCTTTGCCATGCGGGAACAAATAAAATATCACCCAAAATTCCTAACTTGCCATTTTCTGAATTTAATACATCATCGCTATGACTGAGACGTTGGATATCAAGATCACAAAAACCACCAATTCCCGTTTGCCGCAAACGGATTTCAGCAACCTGCCCTTTGGCAAAATATTTTCTGACCACATGTTTGTGGCCGATTATGCTAATGGCGAATGGAAAAACTTTGAAATAATCCCTTATGCCGAAATCGGTCTGAGTCCGGCTATTTCTGCCCTGCATTACGGCCAGGCTTTCTTTGAAGGACTCAAAGCTTACAAGCATGCTGACGGGAAGGTCTCTATCTTTCGTCCCGATAAAAATGCCGAGCGTTTTAATAAATCGGCAGAGCGCCTTTGCATGCCTGAGCTCCCTGAAGAAATTTTTACCCAGAGCATAGCGGCACTGGTTGATCTTGACCGCGACTGGATCCCAGCCCAGGCTAACCATTCTTTATACATCAGACCGTTTATGTTCGCTACCGATCCATATTTGGGCGTGGCGCCATCGTCGACCTATAAATTTATGGTTTTGACTTGCCCCGTAGGTCCCTATTTTTCAAAAACCCTGCGCGTTAAGATCGAGACCTACTATACCCGCGCAGCCGAAGGGGGAATGGGATTTGCCAAATCAGCGGGCAATTATGGAGGCGCCATGCTACCCTCGCGTAAGGCGGTTGAAGAAGGATTTGACCAGATCATATGGACTGACGCCAAAGAGCACAAATATGTAGAAGAAATGGGCGCAGCTAATGCCATGTTCGTTTTGGACGGCAAACTCATCACGCCGTCGACGGATGAAAATACGATCCTCAAAGGCGTGACCTGCAACACGGTGATGACACTGGCCCGCGATTGGGGATTCCCGGTGGAACAGCGCCGTATTTCGGTAGCCGAGATCATCGAAGGTGCTAAAAATGGTAAACTTACTGATGCCTTTGGTGCCGGTACTGCTGCCACGATAGCGGCTGTCGGTTCTATCGGTCACAATGGTGAAGAATACTTTTTAAGCGATCCCAAAACACGTGAGTTCTCACAAAAGGTACTGCAAACCCTGGACGGCATTCGCTACGGAAATGCCCCTGATACCCACGGGTGGAATTATATGGTTTAAAATAACCCGCAATAACAGAGCCCCGAAAGAAATTCCGGGGCTTCTTTTTTTGCAGTTAACATTCTAATTAACTTTCAACGATACCGAAGCACTCTTGCCAAAAATGACCTTTTGACTTGCATCCAGCGGCTTGGTGTTCCATAAACATTCACGCACGGTTAATTCCTGCGCGGCGGGATCAAGCGAGAGGAGCTGAAACGATAACAGGGTTTCATCCTTGCCGGAATATTTCCCTTTCATGGGTGAATCAACCCGGAAGGCGTTTAACTGCACATCCTTATCCGGGCCACGGTAAACATAAAACTCATTCCAGTTGCTGTTCCCATGAAAATAGGCCCTGATGTTCGGATGTTGCTTTAAAAAAGCCGTAAATCCGCGCTGCTCCAACGCTGTCGCGCCGTCGTCAGCTGCTGCTGTACTGGCTTCTTTATAATGCTCCTCAACAAGATTCTGAAACTTATTAGCCGGGGTCATATCATACGGCGGTAACGGGTTAGTAAAATGCTTGGATTCGCACTCGGGCTGATCATGTGTGAAGACGATAACCGGCGTATGGGCGGCAACCGTATCCAGATCTTTCTGCATCCATATCCGCTCAGCAGAATCGGGCCATAAGGTAATAAACATCAGATGTATCCCTTTTATATTATAGGAATAGTTGACCTTATTTTTTGCATAATCGTAATTCTGGCTTGTCAGCGGCATGCGGGGCCTGAGCATCATGTTATAAATCCTGACCATCGAAGTCGGATCGGTCAGGGGCTTCATCGGCTTAGCAAATCCAATGGCATTGGAAATATCGTGATTTCCGGGCACTACCAGTAATGTCGCAGCACTCCCGTTAATGCCTTTTAAATCAAGCGTATGCAAATAGTCGGTTTCGAATTCCGCCCAGGAAGCGGCTGCGCTTTGTATGGGTATTTCCATTCTGTTGGCTATATCACCCGTTTGTATCAAATAATCGACGTAGCTCACTTTATTGCCGGCATTTACGCCGCCATCGGCGGGAAATGTCAGGCTGGGCACGGTATTGATCTGCCGGATCATCGCTGCGTTTACCTTGTGCCCGGCCACATTGCTGTCTCCTCTGAATTTTTCACGCGTGATTCCATAGTGCGCGTCTGAGCTGAAAACTATATTGATCACCGATGGAGCAGCTTTCTGCTGGCCAAAGCTTATTAGGCATGGGCAACTCAGCAATAGCGCTGCAAATAACACAGTAATTATTGCCGGAACTAATCGGCAGCTGCACGTTGTATTTAGGAACTTCATAATAGACAGTTTTTAATATTTTAACAAATCACTTTCTTTTGTAGAAAGAAATAGTAGCTAATTTCCCCGGATAGCCTTTGATTTCCGTATCAGTATAATACCCCGAACCATCTGCTGCAAAACCGATTCCCTCGCCCTGCGGCTCATTATTGGCGTAGGGAGCAACTTGGGGCTGCAATAATAAACCCGCTTGTATACTGGTCCCGGGCTGCAGCTTCCAATACCATACCAGTTCATTGCTTCTGAGCAATATCTCTGTGCCATCCGAAGAAATGTCTCCGCCGGTTGCCTTATTAAAGTACAATTGAACCACCGGCGTCATGGTAGTTGCAGACGTTGTGCTCTGCGGGTATCGTGCAACGTAAATTTTGGAAAGGTTACTTTGCTTGCTGGCAATGTAAATATCCTTTGTCAGCGGATCTACCATCAACGTTTCCGCATTACAGGGACCGTCGGGATATTTTAATTCGATGATATCAACGTCCGGGATATCCGAAACATATGGCAACGTTTTTCCTCTCAGGTCCGGCTCAGGAAAGCGGTAAATAAATACTGAACGGTATTTGGAATCATTGTCGCCAATGTCGCCTACGTAAAGATAACTCACGCCGGCGGCCGGTCCGGGACCAATTGCAATATCTTCCCAATCGCGGTTACTGGCGGAGGTCAGCGTAAGTGTTCCTTTATCTTCTCCGCTGCCATCCGTTAAATAAACCTGGTTGGGATCGCCGCTATCCTGATGGATATACAGTAATCCAGGATTGATCCTGCTGGCAGCTACACCGGAAATTTCAATAAGGTTCTGCCTGACTAAATTATTCACTATGGGTGTGGGATCAAATAGTTTTGTTGTGTCCAGGGCCGAAGGATTATATAATGTTTTTGGAAAGGCCACTTGTTTAGGCTTCGTAGTTACAGCAGTGTCTTTTACCGGCAATACCGGATTGCCCGATTTATTACAGGAGGTCGTGATGAGCATTAAAAAACATAACAACCCGGCAATGAACCGGGCTGTTATGTTAAGGAACTTATATTTCATTAAATTTCGCATTAGTGCTGGTTACCTGAGCCATCTAACTGGTAGCAGCCTATATCTTTTCCCGGAGGAGTTATACCGCTCGATCCAAAGTTAGCGTCAACAGGGATACCAGCTGTAATGGGTGAGAAAGCACTCGTTGTACCTTTACCCGCTGCAGGAGAGCCTGCCTGCAAATGGAAATTATAATTGTCAACAGATGCCTGTGTGATCCAGAAATTAGCAGCTGCGGGCAGCGTATAATTAACAAACATAGGGTCATTCTTGCTGACAAGGGAGCTGCCGTCATATACGAGCCCGAACGTATATTTCGAACCCAGGAAAGCTGCCATATTCGGTATATCAGTTGCCTGTGGATGGGTAACAACTGGCTGCGCTACGTTAGTCGGCACAAACTGTCCTGCCATGGCAGCGTTATCAGCATAGTAAAAATTGTAGCCGTAAGCGGTCTGTTTGATTGTGCTTGAAGTGTTGAGCGTAGTATCGGCCAGGTAAACCTTTGCACCACCCGGACCGCCTGCTATACGTACACCGAAGTTACAGTCAACGATCAGGTTGTTATAAACCAATGCCCTTGAGTTATTTTCTATTTCAACTGAACCGCTTCTGGCGCCATAAACACCGTTATTGCGGAAACCGTCGTTGATATAGGTGTTATTATACATGGCGAACTGGCACTCGCCTGCCGTAGTACCGTCGCTTGCAGATTTAGTACCGTTCGTGGCACCGCCAATGATCAGGTTATAAGCCATATTACCAATTGCACTGCCCTTGGCGTTAAATCCGTCGCCGCCATTGCTGCCGCATTTTTCCATGGTATTTCTCATGATGTTGTAAGTGCCTCCGTAAAAACGTGTTGCATCGTCAGGAGATCCGTAGATCCATGAATCTTCCATGATAAAAACACCTGTCGGGTTCATAAAATAAAGGATATACTGGGCACCTACTTTTAATGAGTTCGCATTAGGAAAAGGAAGGGCCTTCAGCGCTGCGCCGCCAAAATCGAGGTGCGTCCATTTCATAACCATTAGTTTGCTGGTACCGCTGCAGTAAATACCGCCCCAGCCGCCAACATAAGCAGAATCCTGACCAACCACGGATGAGCCTGTCGTTTTGCTCCTGCGCGGATCGGTAATGGTAACCGGGGCGTCTTTTGTGCCCAGACTGATCAGATCACCGTTGACAATAAAGTTTGCGCCGTTAGTCATGTTAATCTTTACACCTTTTTGTATTAAAAGGGTGTCGCCGGCATTAATGGTTATGTCTCCGCTAAAGGTATAAGTCTGACCGGAAAGCATAGTGCCTTTATAAGTGCCCGCAGGCAGCGTTCCCGAATTGCTGATCGCCTTGCCCACTTGCAACAGTGGTACCGATACGATTGCATTATCACTTTTCTTGCTACAGGCGGCAAGTGCTAAAAGCGATAGTCCTAATGTGATGAATTTTAACTTTTTCATAAATGAAAGGAGATTAATTGTTCTGTTAAATTGTTTTCTTGTTTAAAAATTGTACTTGAGGCCTAAACTGTAGCGGGCATAGTATTGATCATATTGCACGGTAGTATAGCTGGCACTTTCCTGGTGCGGATATTTTGCTATTCCGATATAGTTATAGGTATTATTTTGCTTGATTATCAGTTCGTAAGGCGTGTTTAGCAGGTTGTTGGCCTTTACATAAATGATAAAGTGACTCCCGATCTTTTTTTGTGCTGAAAAATCGAGAAACGTGGCCGGCCTTTCCCAGGTATCCAAACCATAATAGTTCGATACTGCCTGGATTCGTTCGCCGATGTACGACAGGGACAATTGGGCATCCCAGCCAAGTTTTTGGTCTTTATACAATAATGACACATTGCCGATATTTGCGGCCTGACCTTGTAATGGCCTTGTTTGATTACGGTAAGTGACCATTCCGTCAATATTTATACTCTTTGCGGTAGTAATCTGTGAATGCGTATAGGTGTAGTTTATGGATGCACCGATATTGCCGAAGAATTTCTTAGCCTCCAGTTCAGCACCGTAATTCTGGGCATTACCAAAGTTGTTTGGTGTAAGATATAAGGTCGCCCCGCCTGAGGCTTGTTGAAGTTGAGTTTCGATAGGATTTGTAAGCTGCTTAAAAAATGCGCCGAGCATAAACTCGTCAAATACGCCGGGAAAAAACTCGTAGCGCAAGTCATAGTTATTAATAACGGTATGCTGTAAATAGGGGCTTCCTATATGCTGATAATTTTCATCAACCGTTTGGTCAGGGTAGGGAATCAAATCAGCAAATGCCGGGCGAAGGATGGAAATATAATAAGATGCCCGTATGGCCTGTTCTTCGGCAAGTGCATACTTAATATTGATGCTTGGAAGATAATCCGTATAAGTTATCGTGGCAGTTTTGCCCGGAAAGGTCACCGGCAGCTGGGAAATATAATATTGGTAGGTATGCTCCGCTCTTAATCCCGCTATGAGATCTAAACGATCGCTGATATAGTATTTAACCATCGCGTATGCACCCTGCACATTTTCAGTAAATGTGTAAACCCCGGGATCGGTAGCAGAAGAACCTTTTGCATTTACAGTATCGGCACCGGAAAACATGAATTTTGCATTCGGTATTGTGGTATAGGTCTCAGGAATGCCGTTGACAATCGTGTTAGGTAAATTGTAACTGTCTACAAAATTATCGCGCGTTTTATGCCGAAACATGCCGCCGGCGGAAAATATGGCATCGCGGCCAAAAATCTTCGCCTTATAATGCAGGTTTAGATAAGCTGAAAAGTCCTTATCCGTATTGTGCATCCACACCCTTGATTCGTTTTGAACCAAAATGGGCCCCTTAGTTATGCCCTGAGCGACCGAAACATTGGGCTCATTGGGATTTCCGGTAGCCTGGCTCGTTGTTGAAGTCGGGCTTGTACCGTATTGCGTGTCAAATTCCGCGTCATCAGGCAGTTTATGCGTTGCCTGGGAACCGGCAATCGTCCAGTCCAGTGAAAATGGGGAACTTATTTTATGCTTACCGCCCAGGGTAACATTATAGATGTTTTGAAGATCAGACCGGGTTTCTGTCAAATTATCGATAGAAAAAGTACCACGGTAACCCTGGTAGGTATAACCCCCATAAGTATCCTGCTCCGTTTGACGCACCCTGTATTGGTTCAATGCCAAATAAGTGGCGGACAGGTTAAGGGCATTATTGGGGTCAAATTTATAATCGATGGATGCAATAGTCCCTAAACGCTGAAGCTGGGTGGAATACTGACGGTTATACGCGCTTTGAAAAGCAGTTTGCTGGTTCTGCTGGCTGTTGCCTACCGGCGGTCCAACCGTATTTGTTTGTATGACACTAAAGCTGTTTGCGCCCTGATATAAATTTTGGTAGCTGCCTGAAAAAAGCACGCCTAATTTATGATCCAGATAACGGTTACCTATCGTCAGGCTGGCATTCAGGTTTGGCGGTGGATATGCCGATTTGGTGATCAGGTTTTGATAAGGAAAATCGTTGGGTGTGGCTACCCCACCCGGGTTAATTTCCCCGGGTGCTTTAGGGCTGACTGTACTATGATCAAAACTTACAAAGGGCCGGTTAAAAAATATCTGGCTGTATCCGGTACCCACATCTCCTTCAATTTTCAACCTGTCGGGTGCCGTTTTCATTACCAGGTTCACCACTCCGCCGGATGCATCTCCCTCCATGTCCGGCGTAAGGGTTTTATAAACCTCCAAGCGGTCTACCAGACCTGCAGGGAAAATATCCAAAGGCACATACCTGTTCTTGTTATCCGGGCTCGGGATCTTAATACCGTTAATTAAGGTGGTGTTGTATTGCTTATCCATCCCCCGGATGATCACATGCTGCGCGTCGCCCGTATTGCTCCTGTCGATCGAGATCCCCGATACCCTGGCAAGTACATTTGATACCAATACATCGGGAGAAATAGCTATTGATTGTGCTGAAACGGCGTTCAATGTTGCGTTGGCATTCTTTTCAACGCTTCTGGCAGATCCGTCTGTTGCCCTGTCTGCGTGTTCTGTAATAGCTACCTCATGCAGTGAGGTTGAATTGTCGGCCATCACCACGTTCAAAACGGCATCATCGGCTTTTATGACCTCCACCGTATATTCCTGGGATGGTTTATAACCCACAAATTTTACCTGTAACCTGTAAGTGCCGGCGGGTACATTTTTAAAAACATACACCCCATCGAGTTTTACTGTGGTAGATTGCTGAAAATCCCCCCCGGACACATGGACTGTGGCACCGATCAGGGTTTCACCGCTTTTTGCATCAGTGACACGGCCTCTGATTATCTGCGCATGAGTAATGGCGCAGCAGCAGCAAAACAACAATCCGGAAAAAAGGAATTTTTTAGGGGATGTGCGAAGAGAAAAAGAAAAGTAACCTGCAACAAAAAAAGTAAAAATTTGTGTCATCAATAGCTCAATTTTGCCCAAAGAAACCTGTTGGATTCTGGATAAAAACTGAATTTTTGACTAAATTAAATTCCTTAATTAAACGTTTTCTTTAACTTAACATTGAGGCTGCATTTTGCCGGAAATAAGGTATTAAACGGGACATTGTTTATTTTAAATAAACAAAAACATAATTTGCAGATTGGCTTCCCGGATAATTACTTATTGCGCGCAGGACGGGGTAAATCTCAAAAATCTAAAGGTAGCTCAGGCAATTACCCGACTATTTTATTCCACAGTGACGGTCAGCCCTTCCTGCTGTAATATTTTGCGGTAGATTTCCATTTCGGTGTAAGAACCTTCCAAAACAGCGCATTTGCCCTCATTATGCACCTTCCAGGCTATCTTTTCGGCTTGTGATTCGGAGTAATCAAGATATTTCATCATACAGAAGATAACATGATCAAACGTGTTGACATCATCATTCCATAAAATTAGCTGGTGCATTTCCTTGAGACTGGTCAGCAGGTCTTCAAGTGTAAAGGTTTCTTCCTGTACTTCAGTTGACATATGTAATGACAAAGTTACCGAAAAGCGGCAATAAAAAGTGTAAAATCATGTTTACACAGCTGAAATTGCACGCTATAAATTTTATCACCTTAATTTATGAACACTTCATTCGCCCGTTGGTTCTACGTCGGAACCTGCCAATTGGTTCTGGTTGGATTATGTAATGCCCAAAGCAAACCCGTTCAGAATATCCTCCAGCCACCGCCCCCTGGGATTGTTATCGACGGGGATGTGAAGGAATGGGGTGATAGTTTACGTTACTATAATCCGGAACGGCAGCTGAATTACAGTCTTGCCAATGATAAGGATAACCTGTACATGGCCATTCGCATAAACGACCGCAGTGAACAGATCAGGATTCTTCGGGCAGGCTTGACTTTGAGCATTGATACACGCGGAAAGAAAAAAGAAAGCTTCAGCATTACCTTTCCCGTGGGTGACCAGAGCCAGAATGACCTGGCCGGACAGACCGCAGATCTTGGTCAGGGCGGCGATATTTCGCAGGAAAACCACGATGAGCTGATCAAAGCGCGGCTTACCAAATTAAGGGAAATAAAAGTTTCGGGGTTCAAGGATATTGAAGGTGAAATGATCACCACCTCCAATACCTATGGAATTAAAACCGCCATTGACTATGACAAGGATGGCTACCTGGTATACGAGGCCGCCATTCCTTTAAAGTTCTTCCATGCCGACGAGCCGTATAAAAACGAATGGGCATTCAACTTTAAAATAAATGGTATTACGCACTCCAGCCAGCATACCAATAACAGCGATGATCAGAACGGCATGTCCCACGGCGGCAGAGGCGGCATGGGCTCGGGCGGTATGGGCGGTGGCAGAGGCGGCCACGGCGGCGGCAGAGGCGGACATTATGGTGGAAACAACAGCGCCCCGATCGACCATAGCGAGCTGTCAAAATCGGTTGATTTCTGGGAGAAATTTTATCTGGCGAAATAAATCAGGGCCGATCACTTGATCACAAAATGGTCTTACAGTTCTTTTATTCCACCTTATATCGATACACCTGCCTGCCTAAATTGCCATCCTCGTCAATGCCTTCCAGGACAATGCGATAAGTCCCCCTTGCGTCAGCATTAAAGTAATCGAAACAGGCGCTCCCGTCTTTGTCGGTGACAATATTGGGGTTCCAATAGATCGTACTGCGCAGATCTACCATCTGGCGGCTGTTTTTAGGATCGTCATACTGCGGCGTATAAAATTCACGCGCCTTGTAATAGCCTTTAGGCATATAAGAAATAATATTGGGTGTTGCCACTGCGGTGTAGCCACCATGTTTAGTATTGATTAGCAACAGGCCGTTGGAGCCTTCTGGACCGTAAATAGAAGTAAAACCGCCGCTCCTTAATACTTCTACACTTTCCACCAATTCTGGTGTCAAAGAATTTAAGACCTCTGCTGTTGCATTAAACCCATCAATTTTAATTTGCATTTCGACGGGGTGCCCATTTACGTAAATGACCGGGTGACCAATACCCTCCAGGTCATACTGAAATATAACGCCCCTTAAATAACCCCCGATGCAATTGGCAATTGCCGGGCAGGCGCCGGAAATATTTTTCATAAAAAGCACCTGGTCGGCATTGCCTGGACCATTCAAGTTGGAAGAATTGCTCAATGTTTTCCTTTCCAGTATCTTCACTTCTTTTAGTGGTCTGGGATGCCCGCCGATCCCATATTTCAGCTGCTCCTTATAAAGCTTTGCGCTATTGTCCAGGTAAACTGAAAAGTCCGAATCCGTGCTAAGCCGCTCCTGAGGTAAATTTGAATTTGCTATGACAGGCGGCGTGGCTATGCTGTCCAGCACGATTTGAAGGCGCTTACTATCCTTTCCCTTCCTGGATTGAATAACAAATGCGGTGCTATCGTTAAACTGCAGGTTGCGGAAAGCAAAATAGCCCTGGCCGTCAGCAGTCGTATCGAGCATAATAAAGCCATGGGTTGAGCTCATCAGGGATACCTTGCCGTAGGGGATCCCACGGCCGCCACCCAGCGTTTTAAGCTGGCCGCTGATCGCCAGTGAAAGTTCGGGCTGCCAGGTCAAAGGCGTGACGCCGTTGTTCAGTATTTGTTTCCACACAAAACGGCGGTAGCCCTGGGTAAGCATCAGCAAATCCAGGTCATTACCTGCACAGGCATTTTGATCTGAAAAATAATAGTTTGGCTTTTCGATATATCCTGGCAGGTCCGACGTTAAAAGCAAGGTGGAAAGTATAGTACTTTCCGTGTTTTCATCTATCTGAACTTTTGTCTCGTCGATCACCGAAACCGAAAAACGCCCAAAAGCCGGTTTACCTGCTGCGCTTTTGGCTTCCACACTGATTTGTGTTTTTCCCCGGGTGGCAAACGTGCCGCCGGAGGCAAGAATCGTTACATTCAGCTGGCCCGGTTTTGCAATAAACACCAAACGCTCGCTGAGTGGCTCTCCCTGGGACGAAAACAAAGCGAACTGTGCAATCCCCGCGGGGAATTTCCTTTTAGGCACCATGGTAGAAAAAGAGGAACTGGCAGATTTACTCTTGGCGGCGTAGCAAACCTTGCCACCCGAAGTTGCAATCAGATTAAGGCCAGCTTCACCAGTCAGATCTTTACTGGCCTCAATTTTCACCTCAATGAATAATGGATCGGTATTGTCGATATGCATCACATAACCCTTAGCCAGTGGCGCTGGCAGATCGATCCCTTTTTGTGATCCATCGGCAAAAGTAACAAGCGCCTTATAGGTCTTGCCTTCGAGGGGAAGCAAGTCAAACTTGCCCATACCCAGGTGCTGCGTGCTGAAGCTGGCAACCTGGTCGTTATGCTCGTCGGTAACCACGCCTTTAATATCTTTCCCGAGCCCGTCGTCGCCGAGGGCTTTAAAGGCTATTTTTGAGCGGATATCATATACCAGGCTGCCGCCTTCGGGGAAAAACTGGATATCAGTTTTAGCCGCCAGTGGCTTCCCTTTTATTTCGGCTGCCTTTCTTTGTGCCTTTTGGCCTTTATTGTTATTCTGGATTGCTGTAATGGCATTCCCGATATAGATCGTCCGGTCGTAAAAATATTCGCTGCCAGCATTTCGCATCCAGCGTGTATATGCCCTCAAATGATAATACCCCGCTTTAATGGTATCCGGAAGCTTAAAATCGCCCCAGGCTATCCCTCCTGCCAAAGGCAATTTCACCGCTTGGGCGACCTTATTTTTGAAGTCGATCAGCTCAACATTAAGCACACCGCTTATGCCTGATAATTTTTTTTCGGCGCCGGCTGTCAGATAGGCTTTAAACCAGATGTCATCACCCGCAGCGTAGTATGGCTTATCCAGATGCAGGTAAACCTTCTCTATGGGTACTTTTTCTGAATTAGCTCCCGCCAGCTGAATTGCGCGATGGAGAAAGGCGCTGTCGTTTTGTGCCCGGGCAGCAAAACACTTCGCTGTAAAAAAAAGGATGAGTAAACAAATGCGAAATTTCATGGAAAAGATTTAGTATAAGCAATTTACCAAACTTTCCAGTGCAATTCAAAGCAGGAAACAGGACGTATAGGTCAGTATTTGTGGCTTAGAATTTATTCTTCCACATCATACTTTCAACAGGGCGGGTAGTTGGGTTATTGTACTTGGCATTGGCCTTGTTGTTATACGTCGTTTCGATTTCGCCTTCAACTACAAAATAAATGAGCTGGCCGATAGGCATCCCCGGATAAATACGCACCGGTTGCGCACAGGATATTTCGAGTGTCCAGGTGTTGCAAAAACCGACATCACCCTTGCCTGCTGTTGCATGGATATCAATACCCAGCCGACCGGTACTGGATTTGCCTTCCAGAAAAGGCACGTGACGGTGTGTTTCGGTATATTCCATGGTTACACCAAGGTAAAGTGTATTCGGCTGCAGCAGAAAACCATCTTTAGGAATTTCAAAACCATCTATCTCATTATGTTGTTTAGCATCCAGTACACGATTACGGTAAGTTGCCAGGTGTTTGCCTAAATGCACATCGTAGGAGTTGGTGCCCAGGCATTCCCGTCTGAATGGTTCAATAATAATATGACCTTTGTCTATTTCCTCAAGGATGCGTTTGTCGGATAAAATCATTGTACTGTGATATTTGGCCTAAATTATAATTTTTGGTTTAAGTTTGCCTTCCTTTTTTGCAATTTTACTTTATGGCCATAGCATACAAAAAGCAAATTGACGCCGACACTGAATTTGCTCTTTGGAAAATAGAAGAGAAAGCCGAGGATCTGTATAGTCAGCTGCAGTTGAACGATCATGAAAAGGCGTACGTCGACCAGCTGAGTCACGGAAAACGGCATCTGCACTGGTTGGGAACACGCGTTTTATTGCGTAAAATGCTGAATACAGATGAGTATATCGATTGCCGTGTTGATGAGCATGGAAAGCCTTATCTGGTCGACCTTCCCTATCACATTTCTCTTAGCCACTCGTTTGATTATGCTGCAGTGATGATCAGCAAAACGAACCCTGTAGGCATAGATATAGAACAGGTAAAAGAAAAAGTCGAACGCATAGCGCATAAATTTATGCGCCCTGCGGAGATGGGTTTTATTGAGGAGCGCTGCCGGATACAGCAACTTTATGTTTGCTGGTGCGCAAAAGAGGCGGTTTATAAATGCTACGGGCAAAAAGAGGTATCATTTGCTGATAATATTTGGCTAAAGCCCTTTAACTTTGCTGAACAAGGCCATGTAGATGCACATTTGAACAAAGATGCCGTTGCGCTTGACTACAAGGTTGACTACCTTCAATATGAAGACTACATGATAGGATATGTAAAGGGATAGGGATATGAAAAACAAAAAAGTAATTTTCCAGGATTGGGGTTTGATCGATTATAAAGAAGCCTGGGATAGGCAGGAGGCATTATTTGCCGATACCGTCGATCTGAAAACCCGCATCAGAAACCTGAAGATAATCAGCGAAGGCGATGAGTATGATGTCGACGAATTGACACCTAATTACCTTATATTTTGCGAACACCCGCATGTGTACACGCTGGGCAAAAGCGGCAAGCCCGAACATTTGCTTCTTGATGAAAAAGGCCTGAAGGAAAAAAATGCCGTGTATTATCCGATTAACCGTGGCGGCGATATCACCTATCACGGGCCGGGGCAGATCGTGGGATACCCGATACTGGACCTGGATAATTTTTTCACCGATATCCATCTTTACCTGCGCACATTGGAAGAGGCCGTCATACTGACGATGGCACAATATGGCCTGAAAGGTGAAAGGTACCCCGGCTATACCGGAGTATGGCTGGATGCGGACAATGAAAATGCCCGGAAAATCTGTGCCATGGGTGTTCGCTGCAGCCGCTGGGTGACCATGCATGGCTTTGCATTTAACATCAATACCGATCTGGATTACTTTAACAATATCGTTCCATGCGGCATTGACGACAAGGCCGTTACCTCCATGCAAAAAGAACTTGGCTACCAAGCAGATATCGAGGATATTAAAAACAATCTTAAAAATCATATTTCCGTATTATTCCATATGGAATTAGAATAAGCTGTTCCCAAATCGAATGCTGAACTATATTGCCCTGGGTGATTCCTATACTATTGGCGAGGCTGTCGCCCAGAACGAGTCCTTTCCCTACCAGCTGACAGGCAAACTTGTGCAAATTGGCACTCCGACCGTTATTGCTACAACGGGCTGGACAACAGATGAATTAATTGCGGCGATCGAACATCGTAACATGAAGGCTAAAAGCTACGACCTGGTCACTTTGCTTGTGGGCGTAAACGATCAATACAGGGGACTTAGTCAGGATAATTACAGAATCAAGTTCCTCCAGGTATTGAACATGGCACTCCATCTGGCAGGCGGCGCGCAGCAAAGGGTTTTTGTTTTGTCCATTCCTGACTATGGCGTAACCCCCTTTGGCAAAGAAAACCGGGCCACAATCAGTAAACAAATAGATGAGTTCAACGCGATCGGTAAACAGATAAGCCGGCAGGCCGGAGTAAGTTATTTGGATATCACGGAAATATCCCGAAAAGCCGCTGAGCAGCCCGGGCTCATCGCCGCCGACGGATTACATCCATCCGGCGAAATGTATTCGTTGTGGGTCAGTTTGCTGGCACCAATGATTGCCGGAAAGATTTTGCCGGCTAACTCTTTTGGCTCTTAAGCCAATCTGAATAGGTAGTTTCTTCGCGCACCTGGGTCGGAGATTCAAAGTGAAGGTCATAGCCGTCAGGATCGATAACCTTTACATCCCACAGCCCGTTACCAACAAATGGTTCCTGGGCATTTATACCATTTTTTTTGAACTCATGGTATAGCAGCAAAGAATCGCGGCATTGAAAAAAAATCGTCACTCCCGCTCCAGGTTTATGGCCTGAAAGGAATGGTTTTTCGGCCGGTAGCCTGGCTTCCTGTAACATTAACGGGCCGCCTTCACGCTGAAGCCAGCACCATTCGATTTTACCATGCGGAGTCCAGGTATTCAGTATTTTGAATCCCAGGCCATCAACATAAAACTTCAGTGAAGCTTCCATGTCCGATACCATAAAAAATGGCGCCGCATACTGTATGTTAGGCTGGCTGGTTTGCATAAATCATCGAAAACTAATTTACCGATTTATACAATAAAATCAAAACGACCATCATTAAACATCAGCATTCGGGCAGGCTGATGGGAATATTTATGGCCAGGCCCCCATCCGATGTTTCCTTATATTTCGAGTTCATATCCAAAGCGGTCTGCCACATTGTCCTGACTACCGCATCGAGGCTTACCTTGGCATTGTCCGGGTTAGTTTGCAGGGCAAGCTGCGAAGCGGTAATAGCCTTGATTGCCCCCATCGTGTTACGTTCTATACAAGGTACCTGCACCAAACCGCCGATCGGATCGCAGGTTAAGCCAAGGTGGTGTTCCATTGCAATTTCGGCGGCCATCAACACTTGTCGCTGCGAGCCGCCAAAGCACTCGGTAAGAGCGGCTGCAGCCATTGCCGACGAAACTCCGATTTCGGCCTGGCATCCCCCCATTGCGGCAGATAAGGTCGCACCTTTTTTGAAAATGCTGCCGATCTCCGATGCCGTCGAAATAAAACGGATGATCTTGTCCTGATCAAAACCGTCACAGAAAACGATGAAATATTGCAATACGGCAGGAACTACCCCCGCCGCCCCGTTGGTCGGTGCCGTTACTACCCTGCCAAATGAGGCATTCTCTTCGTTGACGGCAAGAGCAAAGCAGCTTACCCAATCCAAAGTTGTCTGGAAACCGACGCCGGTCTGCCTGATCGCACTGATCCATTCATCATAATTCTGATACTGACATTTTCCGATCAGCCGGCGATTGAGGCTTGCAGCGCGTCTTGCCACATTTAATCCTCCTGGTAAATGACCGTTGGTATGGCAGCCGCGGTAGATGCACTCGCTCATGACCCTGAAAATATTGAGCAGGCCTGCCCGGGTCTCTTCTTCATTTCTCCAGGCCAGTTCATTTTCCATCACTACTCCGGAGATCTTAAGTCCTGTTTTCAGGCACCAATGCAGCAAGTCGCCTGCCGTCTCAATCGGAAATGGAAGATCGACCTCATTTTTAGCATGTGAGGGCTGACCGTCCTGTACTACGAATCCCCCGCCGATCGAATAAAAGGTCCGGGAAACTGCCTTGCCATTGCTCAAAAATGCCTGAAAAGTCACCGCATTGGGGTGATAGGGCAAACATTCATTGAATAAAAAGATCAGATCGTTTCCTACAGAAAAATCAATGGCATGTTTGCCGCCCAGCAGCAGCTGGCTGGTTTCTCTGATATTATTTATCTTGCCGTCGATAGCGTTTACCTCAAACGTTACCGGATCATCGCCGCTAAGGCCCAGCAGAATGGCCATATCTGTGCCGTGGCCTTTGCCTGTCTTAGCCAAAGAGCCATAAAGTAATATGTTCACTGCAGTAACCGAACCCAGGATATCCTCTTCCTGCAGCATTTGCACAAACTGCTGTGCTGCCCGCCATGGCCCGAGCGTATGTGAACTTGACGGGCCTATGCCAATCTTAAATATATCAAATACGGATATCTGTTCTCTGTTCATCCATGCAAACATACAATATGCGTTTATTCATTTTTCAAAATTTTTATAGGGCAAACGAATTGAATTATATTTTTCATAATTTGCAGATAACAAACTCACTTAAAACCCTATCACCACATGGAACATTACGATTCAACTTCTGCAGCGGCGATGACGGCCATGTTTAGCATGCTATTCGTCCCTATTCTGGTCATCTCGGTTGTTATGCTGATTTCGCACTGGAAAATATTTGAGAAAGCAGGGAAACCAGGCTGGGCGGCTATCATTCCGATCTATAACATCATCGTCCTGCTTGAAATTATTGGCAAACCAGTATGGTGGGTTTTCTTGATTCTGTTTCCCTGTACCAGCATAATTTTTGCGGTATGGGCAACAAATTTGCTCAGCAAGAGCTTTGGGCAGCGCGAAGGATTCACCATCGGCCTGTTGCTGCTGGGCGTTGTTTTCTATCCGGTTCTGGCATTTGGCAATTACAAGTACCTGGGCCCTTCCGCTAAAGAAGCCGGTGGTTTAAACCCATTTGACCCTTCGGTAAATTATAAAGACCCTTTTAATACGCCACCCCCTCCACCGGAGGCTTAAATTTGTATAAATGTTATCTATAAAATTATCCTGTGGTCATTTGGCGTTTATCCAATGGCTGCAGGATCATATGCTCCCCTGCCCTTTTAAATATTTCACAGGCCTTGATTGCCCTGGATGCGGTTTTCAGCGATCGGTGCTCGCCCTGCTGCAGGGCAATCTCGGGAAAAGCCTTCAGCTTTATCCGCCCGCTATACCCCTGCTGATCTTTTTTGCCTATGGCATAGCCGGCATTTTTTTTCAGCTCGATACCAAAAATGAGTGGATCAAAAAAACAGGCTTTTTAATTACAGGCACGATCGTTGCCCTAAGTTATTTCCTCAAACTGTACGGCATATACCAGGGTCATACAACGTCAATCTGAGAAACGATATGGCTATAATCCTTTATAATAGTTTGTAAAAAAAGCATATCGTTCATGCCGCTGGGGGGTGTTATGTTTAAATGCTCCTTTACACGCACTGCCATATTATAAACCACCATATTGTTGCCCGTTTTGATATAGGCTGAAATAATTTCGCTGATCAGTTCAATATCCCTGTCAGTTAACTGCCCGGCCTGGGCAAATACAGGCTGATAGCCGTCATACATCGGCTGAAAAACAATACTGTCTGCCCGGTTGCGGGGGCTCGTGCGGATCAGCATCGTGCCGGCAACGATATCACCGAGCCGCTGCGGTTTTTCACTCAGCGCGGCAATCACCAAAGCGATCACCCCGGGTTCCAGGACCAAAAAATCAACGATCCGGAATAGCCAGCGCATCAGATACTGACCAATGCGCGGCTGCGAGCCGTCCAGGCTGATCACCTTTATTTTCATTATTCTCTTGCCTACACTTTGGCCGTTCATGAATATCTCGAAAACCAGGTCATAAAAAACAAGTAGTACCAAATAAATCATAACGGCCAGCCCTAATACAACATCTGAACCCTGGAATGCAGGAACGAAGGTTATCGTGACGAGACCGGCTATAAAAATCACCAAAAATATGGCCATGTCAATCAGCCTAGCCACTATACGCTCACCCAGGCCTGCAACTTCATAATCAATGTCAATGTTTTGTGAGGTGGTAATTCTTATCGTGTTCATTTAAAAAATATCTGACACTAATATACTTTTTTAGTTGAAAGATAAAATTATTGTAATTAATTTGAGCCAAAATTAAACCCATCACAGTTATTTAATGCGAGAGCCCCTGTTCGTAAAGCAAAATGCTGAAAAGTGGAACCACTTTGAAGTATCTGTTACTACTGATCCCGATGAATTGGCCGAACGCTTTATTAAGATAACTGACGATCTGGCCTATGCAAAGACATTCTATCCCAAGTCGAAAACTACTACTTATCTGAACGGCCTGGCTGCAACACTGCATCAATCTATTTATAAGAACAAGAGTGAAAAAAGTAACCGCTTTGTGATTTTCTGGAAGTATGAGCTTCCGCTGCTGTTTAAAAAATACGAGAAACAATTGCTTTACTCGCTCATCTTCTTTCTGGTATTTTGTTTTATCGGAGCACTATCGGCAAAATATGATGCAGACTTTTTAAGACTGATCCTGGGGCCCCAGTACGTCGATATGACCAACGACAATATTGCCAAAGGCGACCCCTTCGGGGTGTATAAAAGCCAGGGCGAACTGGCCATGTTCCTTTCCATTGCCGCCAATAACATTTTCGTCTCTTTGGTGATCTATGTCGGCGGGATATTTTTTTCGGTCGGGTCGGTGTTCTTCATGTTCCGTAATGGAATCATGCTTGGCTCTTTCGAATATTATTTTTTCAGCAAAGGCCTGGGCCTGCAATCCATCCTCGTTATCTGGATACATGGAACTATTGAAATTTCGGCCATTATACTTGCGGGCGGCTCGGGCCTGGTTTTAGGCAACAGCCTGTTATTTCCCAAAACTTATACGAGATTACAGTCATTGAAAAAAGGTGCCAGAGACAGCATGAAAATGGCTATCGGCCTATTCCCCTTATTCATTATTGCTGCTTTTTTTGAAGGATTTGTTACCCGTCATACCGAGATGCCTGCCTGGCTTAGCCTGTGCATCATTGCCGCATCCCTGAGCCTTATGATCTGGTATGTGATCCTTTACCCAAATAAACTTTATAAAAAACCAACCTTACATGAATTCGAATATTGAACTTGCCAGACCGCGTGATTTTGGAGAAATCATCACCGATACGCTCACCTTTACCCGGCAAAACTTTAAACCGCTGCTCAAGTATTTTTTTATTTTCTGCGGCTTTTTCCTGGTTGCGATGGCAGCAACTTCTGCCTTAACCCAGATCCATATGGTCAGTGCAGTCAACAATTTTAACCCGAACAGTTTCGATAATGACAGTGCATTCGCCAGGTTGTTTAACGTTTTATCGCCGGCATATTTTTTAAACATCCTGTTCATTGCGCTGACTTCCGTATCCATGATTGTTACGGTGCTGAGCTATATGGCCCTTTATAAGCATAATCATAACCAGGTTCCTACCACCGAACAAATGTGGGGCTATATTAAATATTTCTTTCTCAAAGCGCTGGGGAGCTGCATTGTCATGGTCCTTTTGATCATGGTGGGCCTGGTATTCTGCCTCATCCCGGGAGTATACTTGTATCCGGTCATGGCACTGGTATTACCGATCATGGTAATTGAAAACACCAGTTTCGGTTATGCCTTTAATCAAAGCTTCAGACTGATAAAAAACAATTGGTGGTTAACGTTCGGCGCACTGATCGTTATTCTCATTATCATTTCCGTGGCAAGTATGATCGTAACCATCCCAGCCTCGCTGGTTGCTATGGGGAGCTTTTTCCTTCATGTGACCAAAGGGACACAGATATCGGTAACAGCGATTGTGATCACCACATTGCTGCAAAACTTTTTATATGCCCTTCAGATTCTGGCCATAGTGGCCTCGTGTATATGCTATTTCAGCTTGACTGAAAATAAAGAGGGCACAGGTTTGATGGAACGCATTAACCAGTTTGGCGCAGCCCAGGCTGATCCGGACTCCATAACAGGGGAAGAATATTAAAGATGCGCCTGTATTTATTCTTTATATTTTTCTTCGTAGGCCTGGCGGCGAGCCGCGGGGCCACTTTAAAGGCCGTGACTTCCAGTCGCGAAAAAGCGGTACTCAAAATTGACAGCTCAACGGTTAATGTGCGCCATTTCAATCCGGCTGCGATAGAAAAATATAAGAAAAATCCCGAGTTCCAATACAAAGAGGACCTGCAGGAGGTTTCCTGGTGGACGCGTTTCTGGCGATGGTTCTGGCATTGGTTCGCTGGGCTGTTCAAAGTCTCTACCCCCGGAAAATCCATATTCTGGTATTACTTCTGGCACATCATGCAAATACTGATTCTGCTGGCTGCCGGCGGCGCCCTGTTGCTTTTTATTTTCAAGGCGCAGGGGATTAACCTTTGGAATATCCTGAGAAAAAAACCAACCAGCGCCCCGATCGCCTATTCCGAGTTTTTTGAGGACATTAGCACGATTGACTTTGATGCTGAATTGGAAAATGCAATCCTCAAAGCGAATTACCGATTTGCGGTCAGGCTACTTTATCTCAAATGCCTAAAACGGCTCAGTGAGGTAGGCGCAATACAATGGCAGATCGATAAAACCAATACCGACTATATCGCCGAGCTCAGGGAAAATGCGCAGCACGCTGCTTTCAAACATCTTACCCTCCAGTTCGAATATGTTTGGTACGGTGAATTTTTAATAGACCGCCAGGTGTACAGCCAGATCGATGCATCATTCAGAGAATTTAATGAAAAGGTGGCATGAGAGATTTTAAAGTATATATCACAATCGCCTCAGTAGTGCTGGTCGTTTACCTGGTTGCACAATACAATAAGCCTGCGCCCATCAACTGGCAGCCCACCCTGAATTATAAAGACAAAATCCCTTTCGGCACCAATATACTGCATAATGAGTTAGGTGATTTCTTCCCCGGCAGCGAGATAATCAACACCAATCAATCATTGTACAATCAGTTAGGCAAAGCTGACGTCACCGGCAGTAATTACCTGATCATATCAAAATCAGTCAGCCTGAGCAAGTACGATTTTAAAGCCATGGTACATTACATGGAGCTGGGAAATTCTGTACTGATTACCGCGTTGGACTGGGGCGGCAACCTCGCCGATACCCTGAAGTTATCTACAGGACACGAATTTGGCAGAAAGAATGTCAGATTGAATTTCACGAACGAAAGACTCAGGACTGAGGAGAATTATCAGTTTGCCAGTGACCTTGCCAGCGCCTATTTTACCGGATTTGACACCGCGCACGCGGTCGTTCTGGGTAAAAATGAAATGGGCCAGAGTACTTTTATACGTTTTAAATTTGGAAAAGGGAATCTGTATCTGTGTGCCAATCCCCTGTTATTTACCAACTATAGTTTACTTTCCCGGCACGGCGACGACTACGCAGCAAAAGGACTTTCCTACCTTCCGCCCTGCAAGCAATTATTCTGGGACGAATTTCAGAATGGCGATATCCCGCCGGATCCTTCACCTATGCGGGTATTTTTTGCCCATCCCCGATTGCAATGGGCCTACTACATCGGCCTTTTCAGTATGTTACTGTTCGTGCTTTACCAGACCAAACGACGCCAGCGCGTTATCCCAATCATCGAAGCGCTAAAAAACACGACGGTCGATTTCGTACAGGTAGTGGGGCAGGTATATTACGAACAAAGAAATAATATAAACATTGCCCAAAAGAAGATCATTTTCTTTTTGGAGCATTTACGGACAAAATATAATTTAAAAACCAGCTCCCTGAATGCCGAATTTATCAGCCGCCTGTCCCAAAAAACAGGTATCGGTCAATCCCTGGCGCAGGAGATCACCGGACATATTAATTACGTGAGCGTGCAAAAGCAGATCAGTGATGATGAGCTTATTAAATTAAACCAACTTATCGAACAATTTTATAACAAATCCAGGTAGACATGGAAGACGAAATTTTTGGACAAAGAACCGACATGAGCAAACTCAGTGCAGCCGTCGATCAGATCAAGGAAACCCTTGGAAAAATCATCGTAGGGCAGCAAGACAGCATCGACCTGCTCATAGCGGGAATACTGGCCGACGGCCATATCCTGATCGAAGGTGTACCGGGCGTGGCAAAAACATTAACCGCCAAACTGCTTGCCAAAGCCATAGACGCAAAGTACTCGCGCATCCAGTTTACGCCGGACCTGATGCCATCTGATGTGCTTGGCACTTCGGTCTTTAATCCCAAAAACGTCGACTTTGAGTTCAAGAAGGGGCCGATATTCGGCCATATCATCCTGATCGATGAAATTAACCGCGCTCCGGCAAAAACCCAGTCGGCGCTTTTTGAAGTCATGGAAGAGCGGCAGATAACCATCGACGGGAAGATCTATGACATGGAAGAACCTTTCATTGTTCTGGCAACCCAAAACCCCGTAGAGCAGGAAGGGACCTATCGCCTGCCGGAAGCTCAGCTGGACCGCTTCCTTTTTAAAATTGAAATAAAATACCCTTCCCTTGAAGAGGAAATAAAAATCCTCAGCCAACAGCATCAGCAAAAGACCAATGCGCAATTGACCGATATCAAACCTATCCTGTCAAAAAAAGATATCATTGGCTTGCGAAGCCAGGTACGGGCTTTCCATGTGGAGCCAAAGATACTGGAGTTCGTGGCCAGGATTATCCATGAGACGCGCAACAATAAATCACTCTATCTGGGCGCCTCTCCGCGGGCTTCGCTGGCCATAGTGAATGCTGCAAAAGCGCTGGCAGCTATCAGAGGGCGGGATTTTGTTACTCCGGACGACATCGTATGGGTGGCTCCGGCTGTCTTGAGACACCGCCTGATGCTCAGCCCGGATAAAGAAATGGAGGGCGTCAGCACCGATGACGTTGTCAAACAGATCATTCAAAAAATTGAAGTACCACGCTAACAAGAGTGAAAAAGTTTTTCAGGCTATTTTATAGGGATCTTTTTTTTACCAATCGGCTTTTTGCCGGATTGGGCATAAGCGCAATGCTTTTTTTGCTTGCCTTTTTCTTTGAATGGCTGGGCATGATCCCTGAATTATTCTTCTGGCTGCTGCTTCTGCTCTTTTTTTCTGACCTGGTGCTGCTTTACCGCACACCAGAAGGCGTATTCGCCAAACGGCATGCACCGGAACGTTTAAGCAATGGTGACCAGAATGAATTGGGTATTTATATTGAAAACCGATATCCTTTTGGTATTCATGCGGGTATCATTGACGAAATTCCTTTTCAGTTTCAGAAAAGAGATATCTGGTTTAAGGCCAGGCTAAATCCCGGTCAGCATAAAATAATCAATTACCAGCTGCGCCCGACCAAACGCGGCGAATATGAGTTTGGCGATATCCGCATCTATGCCCGTTCCCCCCTGGGACTTGCCACAAGAGCCTACACAATCGTCCAAAGAGAAACTTTACCCGTATACCCTTCCTTTCTGCAAATGCGCAAATATGAACTGATGGCTATTTCCAACAGGTTAAGTGATATTGGCATTAAAAAAATACGGCGACTGGGCCACAGCATGGAATTTGAACAGGTAAAAAACTATGTTGCCGGCGATGATTACCGTACCATTAACTGGAAGGCTACAGCACGCCGCGGCGAGCTGATGACCAACATCTACTCGGAAGAAAAATCGCAGCATGTTTATTGCGTGATCGATAAATCGAGGACAATGAAAATGCCTTTTGAGGGACTAAGCCTGCTCGACTATGCCATCAATGCCAGCCTGGTATTATCCAATGTGGCCCTGCTCAAGGAAGATAAAGCGGGACTGATCACGATCGCTGAAAAACTGGGTGCAGTCGTACCAGCCGACCGACGCCATGTGCAACTCAATAGAATACTCGAAGTGCTCTACAAGGAGAAAACCAGGTACCGCGAGACAAATATGGAACTGCTTTACGCCACCGTACGAAATGTCATCAAACAACGCAGCCTGGTCGTATTTTTTACCAACTTCGAAAGCATATCGGCAATGGAAAGGCAACTCCCGTTTTTAAAGCGAATAGCGAAGGTTCCATCTGCTGCTGGTGGTCTTTTTTGAAAATACTGAACTTGAAAAACTGAGTACAAAACCAGTAGATAACGTAGAAGACATCTATATCAAAACTATCGCTGAGAAATTTAGCTACGACAAAAAACTGATCGTAAAAGAACTGGCCAAACATGGTATTCAGTCCATTTTGAGTACTCCCGAGGAACTCTCGATCAATACCATTAACCGTTATCTGGAGCTGAAAGCCAGGCAAAGCATCTGATCAGCTGGCCGGGGGCAACGCAGGCGCCGGCAGTTTAACATTCGCGGCACGCAAATCTTTAATGATCTTTTCCTGCAGAAATAATTTAACGTCGAAATAATCAGCCGGATTAACCCATACCCGAACGGTAAAACGGATACCGTCTATTTCCAACGCAAATACACCAATGATCGGTGCAGGCTTCCGAATGATCCCTTTAGTAGATTTAATCGCGTTATCTATAATTTCCTTGACCTGGTCCACATCAACAACATAACCAAGTTTCAGCTCAAATTCCAACCGCCGCTTACCCTCCCGGGTTACATTAATGATGACTTCGTTGAACAGCTTTCCGTTAGGAATAATGATGGTTCGGTTATCGCCGGTTAACAGTACCGTATAAAAAAGCTGGATGGAAGTAACAATGCCGTCCTGTCCCTGGGCTACGATGTTATCCTTAATCTCAAATGGCTTGAGTAACAGAATAAGTACTCCTCCTGCAAAATTCTGGAAAGTACCCGAAAGCGCTAAACCCGCAGCCACGCCAAAAGCGCCAATAATCGTACTCAACACGGTGAGTTCGAATCCGATGATCTTGAATACCGAAAGGATCAGCAATACATACAATGCTGTGATGGTAAGGCTGACAAAGAAGGGTCGCAAAGCAGAATCCACTTCGTGGCGTGCGAGCCTGGCACGCAGGCGGTTTTTGATGAGCCGGATGACCCAAAAACCGAAAACAAGAATTAATAATCCGAAAACGTAATTCTGAACGTTAGCAACGATCCAGACATGGAACTGATGATAAAATTCTTCTAGCTTCATAGACAGAAGCCAAATTTAAACATTTTATAAGAATGTTTGCAGAAAACCCCTATGTCTTGAGCGTGTGAAAAAAGATGGGGGATTTCCCCTAAAGCCGAGCGGTAGTTCACTATGAACCGTAGATGATCACAAATAATATGGGGCCTTTGATCAGTGCCCATTCAACAAACTGGTTTTTTAAGAATTTTTTTGTCTGGTTAATTACTTTCATGCCCCAGCCTATCCAAACGGCATGCCGATTACCAGCGGTATTTTTAACTATAGCGACTTAAATTAACATTCAAGCTAATTTTTATTAGAAAACCATAAGATTCGATTAATTACAGGGGCCATTTTGTTCCATAATGATAATAGGATGGTTCAGTAAATAAGAAACCCTGTCCGTTATTTCAGACAGGGTTTTCTTTATATTGATTTTTCAAGCCTGGTCCGGGGCAATACCCTGGAAAAGCCGGCTCAGAAACATCGGGCTGCTAATTACATCATGCCGCCCATGCCGCCGCCACCCATTGGAGGCATTCCGCCACCTTTTTCATCTTCAGGATCATCAGCCAATACACATTCAGTAGTTAAAAGCATCGCTGCGATTGAAGCTGCATTTTCTAAGAGCTACACGGCCTACTTTAGTAGGATCGATAACACCTGCACCGATCAGGTTTTCATATTTATCGGTACGTGCATTGTAACCAAAGTCAGCTTTGCCTTCTTTTACTTTTTGCACTACGATCGAACCTTCGATACCTGCGTTTTCGCAAATCTGACGCAATGGCTCTTCAATAGCACGACGGATGATCTGGATACCAGTATTTTCATCTTCGTTAGCACCTTTCAGGTTAACCAATGCTTCAACGGCGCGGATGAAGGCAACACCACCACCGGCAACGATACCTTCTTCAACAGCTGCACGGGTTGCATGCAAAGCATCATCAACACGGTCTTTCTTTTCTTTCATTTCAACTTCAGTAGCAGCACCGACATATAATACAGCAACACCGCCTGATAATTTAGCCAAACGCTCCTGCAATTTTTCTCGGTCATAATCAGAAGTAGTCGATTCGATCTGAGCTTTGATCTGGCTAACGCGGGCTTTGATCTCTTCAGTTGTCACCTGCACCATTAATAATGGTAGTGTTGTCTTTATCGATAATAATTTTTTCAGCTGTACCTAAGTAAGAAAGATCAGCATTTTCTAATTTGATAACCTCTTTCTTCAGAAATCACTGTACCGCCTGTTAGGATAGCGATATCTTCCAGCATTGCTTTACGGCGATCGCCAAAACCAGGAGCTTTAACAGCAGCAACTTTCAGTGAGCCACGGATCTTGTTAACTACCAAAGTAGCCAATGCTTCGCCGTCAAGATCTTCAGCAATGATCAACAATGGTTTGCCGGTTTGTACCTGTTTTTCAAGGATTGGAAGCAATTCCTTCATTGAAGATATTTTCTTGTCGTAGATCAGGATGTAAGGATTTTCCAATTCCACTTCCATTTTATCCGCATTGGTCACAAAGTATGGAGAAAGGTAACCGCGGTCAAACTGCATACCTTCAACAGTTTTAACTTCAGTTTCAGTTCCTTTTGCTTCTTCAACAGTGATCACACCGTCTTTACCAACTTTTGCCATTGCTTCAGCAATTAATGAACCGATGATTTCGTCATTGTTAGCCGAAATAGCAGCAACTTGTTTGATCTTTTGTTATCCTCACCAACAGTCTTGTGACTGGCTTTTCAAGTTTTCAACAACAGCAGCAACAGCTTTGTCAATACCGCGTTTCAAATCCATTGGGTTTGCACCGGCAGCAACGTTTTTAATACCTGCCGTTACAATTGCCTGCGCTAAAACGGTAGCAGTAGTTGTACCGTCACCTGCAATATCAGCAGTTTTTGATGCTACTTCTTTTACCATTTGTGCACCCATATTTTCCAATAGGATCTTTTAATTCGATCTCTTTAGCTACAGTTACACCGTCTTTGGTAATGATAGGGGAACCGAATTTTTTATCGATGATTACGTTACGACCTTTTGGGCCCAAAGTTACTTTAACCGCATTGGCTAAAATATCAACACCGCGCTTTAAAGCATCGCGTGCTTCCACATTATATCTAACTTGTTTTGCCATGTCTTTTTTTAATTTTTTAATTGAATGTTTTAGAATTGGATTGATTGTGAGGTTCTGCATACGCTAAAGGCCTTTAAGCCTGTCAATCTTTGCAACAATTAATTACAGAACCGCGTAAATATCAGATTCACGCATAATCAAGTACTCTTTCCCTTCATAAGTAATTTCGGTACCAGCATATTTGCCATATAAAACCTGGTCACCAGCCTTAACAGTTAAAGGTTCATCTTTTTTGCCGTCACCAACAGCAACGATCGTTCCGCGTTGAGGTTTTTCTTTAGCCGTGTCCGGAATAATGATGCCGGATGCAGTTTTCTCTTCGGCGGGAGCAGCTTCCACTACCACCCTGTCTCCGATAGGTTTAATGTTTAATGACATAGTTATACTAATTTAATTTTATAAAAAGTTTAATATTTACCTCCGGGGCAACCCGGGGTAGCTTGCTATGAACATCAATTATGCCAAGTAAATGTTAAGCTTGCAAATTGGCACATTAACTGTTCAATTGTCACATTTAAGTGAATCTGTTTTTCATTCTTCATGATGAGCTTAACATGCAAATGCCATCATGTCAGTCCCGGATGTGTACAAAAAAGGCTTTGGAATATTTCCAAAGCCTTTCCATTTTTTTCTTATACGTTACTTATTTCTTTTTTTCCGGTTGCGTTGCAGGCAAGGTTACAGGAGTTGCATTCGTAGGTGCTGTAGGCGTTGAAGCCTTTTTCACTGTTTCATCCTGATCAGGATTGGCATTTTTTGCCGAAACTCCCTTTAACCGAAATATTGATGGCTAGTGAAATCACCATTAACGAAATAGCCAGGATCCATGTTCCTTTTTCAAGGAAGTCTCCTGTTTTTTGTACGCCCATCAATTGAGATGAACTTGAAAAATTGGAGGTAAGGCCTCCGCCTTTCGGGTTTTGAATTAATACGATCGCTCCTAAAAGCACACACACCAAAATGGCAAGGATCACTAAAATCAAATACATTTCTTATATTATTAATTGGTTTTTCTTTCTAACTGTTCAATCTGGTCGGCAAAGTAACGGCTTTTTTCCGGAAATTTCAACATCAATTTTTTGTAAGTATGGATAGCCTTGTGATAAAGCATCTGATCGGAATAAATACGGGCCAGTGTTTCTGTTACCAGTTCATCCTGATCTTCTGAACTTTTCTTTGCCTTATTTTCTGTATCCAGTTTCTCGCCGCTGGGCGTGCTGATATGCGGCTCCTCGGTAATGAACTTTTTGATGATCCTGTCCTCTTTGCTTTTGGGATCAAATTCAAGTGCCGGACCAGCAGCGCCTCTTTCCAGCTCTTCAACTGAGCTGACGTGAAAAATATTCTCGTAATACTGCTGCTGTAACTCATCAGTAGCCTGGCGGCGAATAGCCAGGCTGGTGTCCAGCTTGAACGGCTGATACACGCCGGCATGTTCTCTCCGGGTTTTGTTGAGCCACCACATAAAGGTATAGGGCAGTGTATCATCATCATATTTGGATACCTCATGATTTCCCGGGGCTGCCTGGACTTCCGCATCTGCCTGCTCTCCGGAAACGTTTTGCACCTGGTCAGCGGCCTGATTTTCACTTTCAATCTGTTTTCGCTCGGTAAACGCCCGGTCAAACATAAAATAATCGGTAGCAGCAATATTTCCAACGATGAGCTTTTCTGCCTCATCATCCATATTGAGCGAACGCTCTTTCTGTGCCGGCGGTTCCTGCGACGGCAATATATCCTTCTCCGGGGCCGGCTGCTGCGGTTCGGCAGGCTGCGGGCTGTCCTCGCGCCGGACGCCGGTGGGAGCTACCTGCGGAAATTGGATGTCTTCGATCCCCACGATCTCATCGTATACCTCCTCATCAATACTATGCGGCTGCTCCGCCAGCCTGAACGTTGCAGTCTCGGTCAGCTCCTCACCGGGGTAATTATCAAATGGATGCTCCTCCGGGCTAGGCTGATCCATTACCTGTTCGTCAGAAAGCGCAGTTTCAGGTTCATTGACGGTCGACGAAATAATCACCGCGTCCTCGATAAAGGACGTTTCCGGTTCATGATCTCCTGCCGGTTCACTGGCAGGCTGAGTTACCCCATCTTCTTCCTCGGCAAGCACTGGCATGGCCTCGGACTGCGGTCGCAGAGCCTGGTTCTCCCCATCTTCGGAATGCTGGATGATCTGTGCGCTCAATACTCCGGACAGCGTGTCGGGGGCATTTTTTAATACATAGAGTGTTTTGGGATTTAAATATGCAGAAGCATGGCCCACATTTCCTTCTCCACTGGCATGCGCAAGCAATGCCTGCAACAGACCGCTCTGCGGATGATCCTTCACCAACAGCCCGAGCTCGGCGGCATAGGAACGGCCATCCTCGGCCGGATCAGCCAGCAGGCGCCATAAAATCTCATTCTGCCTATTATTATTAGGTATTCGTCCACGTGGTTGAAACTACAAATTGCTTACCAATTGGCAAAGGCCCGGTTAAAAATATCTTCCGTCAGCTGTTTATTAATGGTTGTTATCAGGTTCTGTTCCTGGGTAGCTATATCACCGGTATAATCAGCAAAAGCAGGGAATGATTGTGTAAAATTATATTTTTTATTCAGCCTTATTGCTATAAGTTACGTTTACGGTTATCGTAAGCCGGTTGGCGCCCGCAATCGGCGCTACGTTATTATTGGTAGCCTGAATCGATACCGGCTCAATGCTATAACCGGTGATGTTTCCCGACAGGGTTGCATCAGCCTCGCCCTGAACGATCGACAGCCGCGTGGTAGACCTTATACGGGTCTTTAAAGCCTCGGTGAACGTCTGACTCAGGTTATTAACTACCAGCGGCGCATTATTCTCAAAGTATCCGACATTAATAGTTTTTAATTCAGGTGGTATAGAGGATCCACTAAGGCCTACCGAACATGATTGCGTGAACAAAACAAAAAAAGTTCCGATAATAAAGGTCGTAATTCCTCTTTTCAGCATTGTTATAAATCTAACTCTTTTATTTTACGATACAAGGTACGCTCCGATATTCCAAGCTCATTGGCAGCAAGTTTTCTTTTCCCCTTATGTTTTTTCAGGGCCTTACGTATCAGATCCGATTCTTTTTCGACCAGCGACAGCGATTCCTCCACCTCTTCGGCATCATGCGTTATATTAAAGGTATCGTTACTGCTTCCATTATTCATAACGGGATGCTGCAGGGTAAATTGTGGTTCCTGCCCCCCTGAGGGCAGCTCCATATCACGATACAACTGGTTTAAAGTTTGTGTCCTGTTGGCATAATTGGGGCTAACGCCGCCATGCTCTATAATATCAGCCACCAGCTTTTTCAAGCTCGTTCATATCGCGCTTCATATCAAACAACACTTTGTACAAGATGTCGCGCTCAGAAAAATCTTCCTTTTGCTGATTTCCCAGACGCATGGGCAGGTTCCGGCCGGTTGATTCAGCGGGAATATAATTCAGCAGAATTGGAGCTGTTATTAATCTGTCCCTTTCAAGCACGGCCAACTGTTCGGCCATATTTTTTAATTGCCGCACATTGCCCGGCCAGGAATATTCGACCAGCAGCTGCTGCGCTTCGTCATCCAGCTGTATTGGAGGCGTGCGGTATTTATCCGTAAAATCAGATGTAAATTTCCTGAACAGCAGGTAGATATCTTCTTTCCTGTCGCGAAGCGGCGGAATACGAAGCGGAACGGTATTTAAACGGTAATAAAGGTCTTCCCTGAATTTTCCGTTTTTAACTGCTTCATAAACATCTACGTTAGTTGCGGCAATAACCCGTACATTGGTTTTTTCAACCTTTGATGAACCTACTTTAATATATTGCCCTGATTCCAGCACGCGGAGCAAACGCGCCTGCGTGCCCAGTGGCATTTCGGCAATCTCATCTAAAAATATGGTACCGCCGTTTACGGTTTCAAAATATCCTTTGCGCTCACCCACTGCACCGGTATAAGCTCCTTTTTCGTGCCCAAACAATTCAGAGTCGATCGTTCCCTCCGGGATAGCACCACAGTTTACGGCAATAAACGGCCCGTGTTTGCGCGGACTCATCTGGTGAATGATATGCGAAAACACTTCCTTACCGCTGCCGCTCTCGCCGGTGATAAGGACCGAGATATCTGTAGGAGCAACCTGGTTGGCTATAGTTATAGCCCTGTTAAGCAAAGGCGAATTGCCAATGATCCCAAATCGCTGTTTAATTTCTTGTATTTCCATTCTCAATCAGTGCATGGTTGAAAAGTCATTGTTAAGTTTTGCACGATCACAAATCAACCGTTCGATTTAATCTAAATTAATTAACTACGCTGCCAATCAAGGTAGCGGTGGTGGTCCTTTCCACCAGCACATTGACATACTGTCCCGGCTTATAATTTTCGCCCACCGGGAAAACGACCATGGCATTATGGTCACTGCGACCACAATAGTCCTTATTTGATTTTTTTGAAAACCCTTCGATCAGTACTTTTTGTACTTTGCCCAACTGCGTTTGCAGGCGTGCATGGGAATGCTGCTGCTGACTGGCAACAATCTCTTTCAAACGGCTGCTCTTTACTGCCTCCGGTATGTCATCTGCATAACGCTTGGCTGCCAGTGTTCCCGGCCTTTCCGAATACATGAACATATAAGCAAAATCATATTGCACATAGTCCATCATGGCTAAAGTATCCTTGTGCTCCTGCTCTGTTTCGCTGCAGAACCCGGTAATGACGTCTGTCGAGATAGCGCATCCGGGAATGATCCTGCGGATTGCATCAATACGGTTGATATACCAGTCCCGGTCATAAGTGCGGTTCATCAGCTCCAGTATGCGGCTATTGCCCGACTGCACGGGCAAGTGTATATAGTTACAAATGTTATCGTGCTTTGCGATCATGTATAGTACCTCATCCGTGATATCTTTTGGATGGGATGTCGAAAAACGTACGCGCAGGTCGGGATGGATCGATGCTACCATTTCCAGCAGGCCGGCAAAAGTGACGACCCCGGTATTTTCTTTAAGCAAATTCTTATCCGTACCCAGGGCTTCCTGTTGTTCGTCCGCCGGCGTCGCAGCACTCCATTTATAAGAATCCACATTCTGCCCCAGCAACGTTACCTCACGGTATCCCTGGCTGAAAAGTTCGGCACATTCTTTTACGATCGAACCTGGCTCGCGGCTGCGTTCGCGGCCACGGGTAAACGGCACTACGCAGAATGAGCACATATTGTCGCAGCCCCGCATAATAGAAACAAAGGCATTAATGCCATTGCTGTTCAGGCGCACGGGACTGATGTCGGCATAAGTTTCCTCGCGGGAAAGTAAAACATTGACCGCTTTCTGACCATCATCCACTTTGTCAATAAGCGCTGGCAGATCGCGATAGGCATCCGGTCCCACTACCACATCAACCAATTTCTCCTCTTCAAGAAATTTTGCTTTCAGGCGCTCGGCCATACAACCCAGTACCCCTACGACCAAACCCGGGTTTTTAACTTTTGCCACGGTAAATTCTCGCAGGCGGTTACGAACGCGCTGTTCGGCATTTTCCCGAATAGAACAGGTATTGATTAAAATCACATCGGCTGCATTGTAATCAGTCGTGGTTTGAAATCCTTTGTCTGATAATATGGATGCAACTATCTCGCTGTCTGAGAAATTCATCGCACAGCCATAGCTTTCAATATAAAGCTTACGGCCGTTATTCTTTCCATCTTGGGCCTCTAATATCAAAGCCTCTCCCTGTCTGCTCTCGTCGTGTGTTTTATCAGCAATAACCAGATCCATCATTAATTATAAAAAATTGAGATGCAAAATTACATAATCTTTTGATATAAAGTGACAGTTTGTCAGCATTTAACAAAATGATGACCCGCTTGTTATGGATATTGATTAACATTATATATTATGAAAAATAGCACCCCCGGAAACAAAGGAATACCTAAATGGCCGTTCCTGATCGCATTTACTGTACTTGTTCTGGGCGGGGCTGGGTACTACTACTACAACAATTATATCGCTTCCAGCCGCTGGAAGCCTTTTTTACAAAAAGAACTAAAGGAGCTCGTGCTGCGCAGCTCCGATAGTTTGTATCATATTGAATATACTGATTTCGATTTTAATCTGACCTCGGGCGACATCATCCTGCGCGATTTCAAACTGGCACCTGACACAAACATTTATAACAAACTGGTAAAACGGAGTAAAGCACCCGATAACCTTCTGACGTTGAGCGTAAAAACCTTATCGATCAAAAATGTCAATGCGGTAAAGGCCTACAAGGAAAAAATAATGGAGGTAACAAACATCCTTATTGACAGGCCCGAGCTGACTATTGTCAATAAACGATATCCATTCAATGACACAGTGCGGGTGGGCCGTCCCAAAACCCCATACCAGGTTATTGAAAAAATATTCAAGCAGATAAAAGTCGACTCCGTTGCCCTGAAAGACGTCAGCCTGAGCTATATCGACAAAAACAGCCCGGTCGCCAGGCGATCCTTACTTAATAATCTCGACATCAGCATATCCAAAATACTCATCGACTCCTTGTCGTCGGTAGATACCACACGTTTTTACTATACCAAAGGTATTGACATTACCCTGCGCGATTACCAGATTACCCTACCTGGCAACATGTATACTGCTTCGCTGAAAAAGTTCTATTTCTCTACTGCAAAGCGCCAGATGGTACTGGACAAGCTGACGCTGCAGCCCCGTTACGACAAAAAAGAGTTTTACCGCATAACCGGCCATTCAACCGACATTTTCTATTTAAAATTCAAACGGGTCAACCTGGGAAATATTGACCTGCAGCGTTTCCTGCGCGACCAAAAACTGTTCGCAGCTTCGATCGATGTTGACAACGCCGACGTAGAAATTTATCACAATAATGCCTGGCAGGGGCGCAAAACGATAAAAACGGGAAAAGACCCGCACCAGGCGCTTCAAAAGCTGGCTCTTGATATCAATTTGCGCAAGTTAAACGTTTATAATTCAAGCATCCGTTACGCAGAAGCAGACCGGAAATCGGGCTATACAGGTATGATAACGTTTGATCAAACAACAGCCCATTTTGAAAACATAACCAATGACCCGGAGTCGAAAAACGCAAATCCGGTAATGACAGCGGGCATCCATACCACATTCATGAATGCGGCGCCGCTGGATGTAATATTTAAATTTAACCTTACCGACAAAAATGGGGCATTTAGTTATGCGGGGGCGCTTACAAACCTGGATGGCCGCAAACTTGACAAACTGGTGAAACCATTGGCCATGATACACGTAAAATCAGCTGACGTTTCGCGGCTTAGCTTTGCTGTGGATGCGAACAACTACGTTGGAAAGGGCAAACTGGAATTTTACTATAAGAACCTGAATATCGAAATATTAAAAAAAGTAAAGGGTACAGATACCTTGCAAAAACAGGGATTTATATCCAAATTAGCAAACACCCTGTTCATTAGGAAGAACAATCCTGATAATGGAGGTAAGTTCAGACCGGGGCCGATAAATTTCAGGCGGGATCCATCGATGTCGTTTTTTAGCTTCCTGTATAAATGCCTGCTGGACGGACTGAAACCAAGCGTAGGAATAGATAAGAATATGGAGGCCAAGGCCGATGATGTCCTGGCAACCGGAGAAACCCTGTTTGCTAAAAGTACCGGGGCCAAACATGATAAAAAAGAAAAACGGCAAAAGGAAAAGCAGATAAAAGGAGAAGCAAATTAAATAAGAATACAAGCAGCAGTAAATGAGTACAAAGTTTTTCAAACAAAAATGGCAAAAAAGGCTGCTGGTAACCTTAGGCGTGCTCATCGGCGTGATCCTTATTTTAGCGCTGCTGGTCAACCGTTACTGGTCACCCATTCTGGCAAGCCGGGTAAAAAGCACCGTGCAAACCAGTACCGATGGTCTGTATGTCATAGATTTCTCTGATGCCAAATTGCATATCATTAAAGGCGAGATCGATATTTATAACATCACGCTGAAGCCGGATACTTCCGTTTACAACCGGAAACTGAAAGAACACCTGGCGCCTAATAACCTGGTGGAACTGCATGTCAAGCGCCTCATCCTGTCCCATATCCATCCATTCAAATTATACTTTCAAAACAAACTTGACATCGGACAGATCACGCTCCGCGAGCCCGAACTGGATGTGAGTTACCAGCTCAACCATTCAAAGGACACGTTAACAAAAGACAATCGCACGACCTGGCAAAAGATGAGAGGCACGCTGCGCACGGTGCACATCGGCCAGATCTCGCTTAGTGATATAAAACTCCACTACAGAGATTATTCGGGTAATAAATTAGCGTTCTCCGAACTGAAGGAAATGAACCTGACTGCCACAGACCTTTTAATTGATTCGGCAACCCAAACCGACAGATCCAGACTCCTTTATTGCCGGGATATTGTGGCTGAATTAAACAATTATTCGGGCCGGTCGCCAAACGGTTTGTACACTTATAAAGTTAAATCGCTGCGCCTTTCGACCCAGACATCAAAATTAAACATCGAAGGGCTCGACCTAAAGCCGGTAAAACCCGACGTATTTTTCAGGAAATCCAACAGGGACCGTTTCGATCTTCATCTGGATTCGCTCCAAATCGATCATTTTGATTATCTGAGCTATCATAAGTATCGTGTCATCAATGCTTCCCATATGCTTATTTCCAGGGGTACCTTTGATCTGTACAACAACCCCAATAAAAAGCCCGCCACCTCGGACAAGGAAAAGACCTATCCTAACTATGGCCTGAAAGAAATCAGGGCAGACCTTAACCTGGATACCATAGACGTTAAGCATATCAGCGTTTCCTATACGGAATATAACCAGAAGTCGGGAAAAACGGGAAACGTCACTTTCAACAATTCATCGGGACGAATACTGAATGTGACCACCAACAAAGCAGCCCTGGAAAAAAATAATATCTGTACTGCAAGGCTTCGCTGCCGTTTTATGGGCAAAGGCGATCTGGAGGTGCTCAGCACTTTTAACCTGACTGCTGACAGTTTGCCTTTTACCTATAAAGGCTCCCTGGGTCCAATGGATTTAACGGCAATCAACCCGGCAATCATGCCGCTTGGCCTGATCAAGGTAAAAACCGGCAGGCTGACAAGCCTTGATTTCGACATCGCGGCTAACAACACCGTATCCAGGGGCAGGATAAGCGTATTATACAATGACCTTAAGGTAGTGGTGCTAAAAGCGGACACCGCCAATGACAAGCTAAAACATATGACTATAGCCACGTTATATGCTAACTTAATGGTCTTAAAACACAATAACCCGGACTCCCCGGACGATCTGCCCCGATCCTATGATGTGACCTATTATCGGCCAAAGGATTATCCCTTTTTCAAAAACATATGGCACACCTTGCTAACGGGAATTAAGCCCTGTGTGGGTCTTGACGAAAAAATGCAGCAGGACGTGAAAAACAAGATGGCCGACATGGTCATAAAAAAACAGAACAGGCTGATCAAGAAGGCGCAACGCCAGGAGCGTCGTGAAGAACGAAGACGAAAAAGGGCTTTGACCGAACAGCAAAAGAACATTAACAAGGTTTAGGATGTTTATCCGCTGTCCGGTGCAACGTTCCTGCCCGGCGTAGCGTCTATTTCTTAAAATTCTTAAATTATGAAAAGACTAACTTTCACTTTATTGTCAGCGGTGCTGCTCTTTGCAACCCTAATACATGCTTCGGCTCAGCAAACTGAGAACCGTAACGTTTCAGGTTATAACGCCGTTGCCTCATCCGGCTCGTTCAACGTGCATATCAAGATTGATGGTACCGAAAGCCTGAAGATCACAGCAAATCCGGACATGCTCAGTAAGATTGAAACTATCGTAAAAGATGGCCAGCTCGAGATCAGGTTCAAAAATCACAACGAATGGAACCATTCAAATGCCGACAGGGAAAAAATTGAAGTTTACGTTACTGCCAAATCCCTCAGCAGTGTAACCAACAGCGGATCGGGCAGAATGAATGTGGATGGCCAGCTTGACGGCGGCGAATGCAAGGTTAACCTGAGCGGATCAGGTGACATCAATACCGGAATAAAATCCGGCGCCCTGAGTGCAAAGATCAGCGGATCGGGCTCAATCCATTTAAGGGGCAATGCCGACAATGCCGACTTTAAGATAAGCGGATCCGGCCAGATAGAAGCCAAAGAGCTAAAGACGCAATCGGTTACCGTGGGTATAAGCGGTTCGGGCAGTGTCTATGTAAGTGCCGACAAAAGTGTTTCGGCCCATATTTCAGGGTCTGGCAATGTAGAATATTCCGGCAATGCTTCTGTAGTGGATTCAAAGTTCACAGGTTCCGGCAGGGTTAATAAAGCAGATTGATCCCTGGTAAATAAGTATAAGGAACCGTCCTGGCAAGGGCGGTTTTTTTATTGCAGTAATAGTTTGAGGTTAATGCCGAAATTTGCAAAAGCAGTGTTAAAGGTCTGCGAAGTATAAGGCCTGGTGATATTCGAATCGTAGAACAGACTCAGATTAAACCTTTGATTGATCATGTAATCAATCTCGGGACGGTAGGTAATATTCTGGGCGCCGGACGAAACCTGGGCTCCCGGAACATCAGCCTGATAGATAAGCGTTTTAGTATCGCGTAAGGCGAAATCCACTTTAAACGTGAGATCATTGCTGAGTTTCTTGCCGTTAAACATGCCAAAAGGGAACCTGAAGTTCTTGGTCTTGTAGCCAATTCCGAAAACGATGTCATTTTCATTCTGCTGCGACAATTGACTGTTGGACAAGCTAAGGCTTAATGCCCTGCTCTGGCGGTATTCAAGGTTGGCGGTCACGTTATTCTTAAACCGCGCATCGATACCGAACAAAGGTACAAACTGCTCGAAGATAGTAACGGAAGCAAACTGGTACAGCGGCAAAAAGTCGTTGTTCAGGTCACGCGAACTGACTGCACCATTCGTCTGCTCGTATTGCAGCAGCGAAGTATAATTGCCAATCGTATAAGTAGAGCGATATCCGTCTTTCAGATCAATAGATTCAAACATATCGTTGAAAAGCGCCATGCGGGCAAGTCCGTTATACCTGATATCCCAGTTTGGTATTGGAAAAACCGGGAATCCGCTCAGGTCGACCGTGTTAATATTCTTACCGGTATAAGCTGAGATGAATGCCGGCACAACGACATTTTGAGAATTTGATCCGTAACCATCTGCATAACCGCCGGCTGCCGACAAGGAATTGGGGTTGAGCTTACCGAGTCTTTGCGAAATGATCGGCCGGTCACTTAAAAACTTGTTGTATACACTGGAGGAATTATCAACGCCGCTGATTTTTGAAAAAGCGGTGGCAATAGAGAAATAGCTTATCGTATAATCGCCGGTGATGGTAGGCGTAAGATTCTGGAACGTACCCGCAGTGGGCAAATATTTGAAGTTAGTCTGATAACTATGATTCTGCGTCTTAAAGGCGATCAGATCGATCGTGAAACCTTTAAATAGCTCCAGCGTGCCTTTAAAGTGCATATCTTCCTGCAGGCTCTTTACATATAATTGATTTTGCAATGTATCGGTTGTGATCCATCCGTTTGCAACTGCCTTTGGCCTGATGTCGGCCTGGCTTCCCAGCAAAAATCCTATACCAGGCGCGTCGTAGTTAAAATCCTGGCCAAAAAGGTTGGAATTGGGCAGGTAACCTGGTAAAAATGTTCCTTCACCGCGTGTGTATGCGCCGCTGACATTTTTTATGCTCGTCAAAAGTCCGATCATCACTTTGGCCAGCCCGCTCGGCTCGCTGTCATCATTTTTGTTCTTAGTGCTGCCCTGGTGTAAAAAGGGAATCTTATTATACAAGGTAGCAAAATTAAAGGTCGCCGTCAGCTCAATCTGGCTCTTATTATTAATACTGTTGCCCACATTAAAGGCCGGATCATTTATAGCGAACAGCGGCTGGGCCTGCCATGTAAAATGCGTGCTGTACCGCGCAATAAAGTTGGTCCAGTCCAGATAAGGGATCTTATTTATAGGCACGTTGTAATTGAAATTCAGCGTATGGTTGTAATTGGTGGTACGGCCCATACTTAGAATATTGTGCCAAAGGGTGTCGCGCTTTAAACCGTTAATGTGCCCGGCAGGTTCATCTACCGTGGCAAGGTTGATCGCATCGATATCCATGGACAGGGATTTGGTCAGGTTCCATCCCAACCCGTAAACCGTGGTGATATTGAAGGTCTTGTTGAATGTCGTCGGGATGGGGATCACATTCGAAGGGTCGTTATTGCGCAGTGTATTTTCCGAATAGAAACGATCAAAGTTAATACTGTAGGTCAGCCTGGTAGGCTTCAGGTTAAAATTGATATCCCGGATAAGCGCCAGTAAATTAGTTTTAATGACCTTTTCAAAAGGATCGTAATATTTCGGCTGGGTGGTAAAATTATAAGCCAGGGAAGCATGGTATGTTTTCTCGAAATCCTCTATCGTGGTAAAATCATGATGGTCATATTCTATATAGGAATAGCTCGCATTGAAGTTTTCAATGTCCCATACATGGCTCGGTGCAGCTTGATTGGTCTTGGCCTTATGTACGTTAGTCAGGTTGATACTTTTGCGTAACGTATAATCTTCAGCAGCGTTTTGAATGGAGTCCCGCTGTTTCGAGCTTGTCGCATTTTTTAGCGTTTGCTTTAGCTCGATATCCGGAGAGGCCGGATCATATTGCGGCATACTTACCTGCTGCGATACATCAACATACAGCGGAATATGAACGCCGCTTTTATCCGGGAAAAATTTACCCAGCTCCATATTTCCTGATACATCATACACCCGTGGTATCATTCAGACTTCGGTCAGCCAGCCTGGAATCGAGCGTTCCAAAGCCGACCGTGGTTTTGCTGCCCGAAACCGTAACGGTGGCAAAATCCGCTAATTTGGCATCAAATCTTCCGGTAGCAGCCCAGCCGCCCCTATTGTCGAAATCAGTAAGTCGTAATTCATCAAACCACAACGTACCCGATTTACTCAAACCATCGTCACTGCCGGGCGGAGCATCTGGCTTATACGGATTCCGTACACCGAGCATGACCGCAGTCATGCGGCTCAGATCAGGCTGCCCCTTGATCGTGATTTTATTGTGACCATCTGAAAATGTAAAGGGAACCGTCAGCGGCCAGGGTTGACCGTTGAGTTTGGCATTATTACGCGCCAGCTTTGCATTGGTCAGCAATGAAATCTCCAGATCAAGCTCATTTGCTGCCGGCCATATGGCATTGGGATCAGCCGTACCGGGCTGGGTAACCAGCAGTGGTATTTCATATTCGTAATAATTGTCTATGTAATCAACGCCAAGGCGGATAAAAGCGCTCACATCATTATTCTTCAGCGAAGCGCCCTGCGCATGGATAAACATTTGCAGGCGCTTGTATTTACGCAGGTCATTGTTAAAAGGCTTAAATGCCGCCCTCGAATAGCCATCCTGCACATTGTTAAATGATAATAAAAGCGACTGCTCATTCAGCTTGGTATTCGTCTGCACGTTATTATAATTGCGCTGGCGCTGGATGCCTGGCGGCACAACATAAGGGATCGGCGTACTGTTTCCGTTTTCCTCAATATTCACGGTACCGACATTGATTGAGGAATTATCCAATGGCGGGTTGGTAATTGCCGGATCGGCGATTACATTGGCCGGATTGTTCTCTGTATTAAAGGCACGCCAATCCCCCCTGACCAATTGTAAGGTAGCCATACGCAGTACAGCGGTATCGGCGAAATTGGTCATGAACATCCTGATGAAACGAATCGACTTGAAATCCTGGATATTACCTACGGCCGACTGATAATTGTTGATAGGAATGCGGAACTGGTACCAGGTAACTGCCTGCGACTGACCGTTAGCGAGCTTGACCAGTGAGGTTACCTTATCGTTTACAAAATTTTGTCCTACTACCAGGTCCTGCGGACGAATCGACACTTTATACTGAAAGTATTCATCATCCTGGTTCATGTTATTATCCCGGTCAACATCTTCTGCATCGGGCAGTGAGGTGGCCGCCGAGGTTGCAATTCCCAGTGCTGCCTGGGATTGTTCTGAGGTTTTTGAATTGCTCTCCGGACCGTTATACTTACTGTAACGGTCCAGGATTCCTGCTTTAGCCTGATCAAGCTGAGGACCCTGGTAATATTGATAATCATCTGACGAAGGGTCACTGGCAAAAGCACTGGCTGCCTGCGGCGTTACCTCCGCCTGCAATTGCTGCACCGTGCCGGCGAATTTGGATTTCTCTTCGGCGTCATTCAACCCGTCAAGACCCACGTCCTGTAAAACGCGTGCGCTGGGGTTATTGTCAAAGGCATTTACCGTAGGCTGAAGCCTTGAAACCTTTCCCCATACCGTCGTATCGATCTGGCTCTGATCTCCATTTACAGGCAGGCCGTTTTCAAGGCTTTTGCGACCGTCGAGCAATATATCTTCAGAAATATTTCCCAGGTTAAAATAAAGATCACCACCCTGCGAATTGGGCTTGCCGATAAAGGGGTCCATCACCCAGAACTCGATGTATTGCACATTCAATGATTCAAAATCATTCGTGGATATACCCCGGAATATACCGCCCCAGCGTGATCTTGGATTCGCAAGGCTTCCATCAGCATTAATCCCCTGGGTGCTGTAGTTATAGGGCCCGCGGATACCGGGATAAAAGGCAAGATCCAGCGTAGGCAGGGTCAGCGGCTGCCCGGTAACGGATTGCTTGAAGGGGAACACCTCAGTTTCCAAAACCTCGCGCACATAGGGTTTTGACAACTCTGTACGCGATACCGGAATATTTCCGCCGGTGTAAAAGACAGGGTCAATATTATAAAAAGCAAGCCGGGCACGGTTGTAGCCATAGTTCAGATTGTTAAACGATTTCGATTCGGCGAACAATTGCGGCGTACCTGAAATCTGCCATGTCGAGGCACTTTTGATATCGATCACCGACTGGCTGCTTTCAAAATCGTCCAGATAAGAAGTACCATTGGTCGAACCCGCAAAATTTAATGCCGAGGGACTTCCAGGCAAAAGCTGCGCGAACTCCCCGCTAAAAGCAACCGAGGAGGGCACCTTGGTGGTAATGAGCGGAATCTTGTTCACCAGGCGCGTTAAAAGCCTTGAATTGGAATTGTAGTTTACATCGAAACCGTATATCGTATTGGAAATTGATTCCTGCCCTATCACCTCATTCTGAGTAATGGGCTGCTCGCTCAGGTGCATTACCGTACCACCGAAAGCAAGTTTATCATTTACCCGATAATCGAACCGGGAACCAAACAATGATTTCTGCTGCACGCCGAACAACTCATTGTTCTCAATATTTACTGTGATGGGCTGCCCCGAAGCAAGTAAGGCCTGGTTGATAATCCTGATACGGCCAGAGGTGTAATCAACCGTAAAGTCCGTTCCCTCTACCAGTTTCAGCGATCCGGCGTTAACAACTACTGACCCCTGCGGGATATTGGTCGCATTAAGCTGAAACTCCGAACCGCCCTGCGAGGTATAGGTTCCCTTCATCACATAACGGTTCAGCTGCGGGAAAAACTGTTGCAGCTATGATCTTGGTCGAGTCATAAATCGGCTGATAGACATACCGCCCTATGAGACTCTGTTCACCGGGGTCAAACTGTTTGGCCAGATCCGAGCCAAAAGGCTCAAGAACGGGGAACATGATTCGTCCATTCTGGGAATCGATCGTTATCCCCTCCAGGTAATCGAATGCCCCATCCGGTTTCTTGTCATTTTGCATATCCAGATTATCCAGATCGGTCAGCTGCAGCCAGAGTTTACTTTTGGTATGGATACCTTCATCCATAATGGGCTTGGCGATACCCGACTTTTCATCCAGCCTGGAAATGACCAGCCTGAAATTATTCGGACTAATCTGGAGGGTTCCCAATGAATAAATATTTTTCATCATCAGCTTCCAGGTGGGCAGATTGGTTTTTAATAAGGAGTTCTTGAGGAGCTTTACATACAATACCTTGGGCGTCACCGGATCGACTGCCACGTCTGTGGAAAATTCACCCACCTGGTAGGTGGCACCGTTTACGGTGTACTGATAAGCTACTGCCAGCACCTCGTCATTATTCAAGGGATAGTTCAGCGAAATATAACCCAACTGCTTATGTAACGTGAAGTCTTTCTCTGACAATTTACGGGCATAAGTTAATTTCGCATAGTTGTCATTGCCCCCGGAAGCCTGAAAATAACTTGCTACTGCATTGGAATTTGACTGCCTGGCTGTGGCTGGCAGATTTTTTAGCAGGGAGTTGGAAGCCTGGGGAAAACCCGGTCCCTGAAAGCCTGCCGGCAAATTGCTGTAGCCTGCACCGCCGTGGACCAGCGTTGTATTATAGGGTTTGTTTTCACCCAGGTCCATAAATGCCAAGTACATCACGCGATCCTGTTGTATTATTTGTACGGTTAGTCACCCAAACTTCGATTCGGGTAATATTTATATTTGAACTGATGATCGGTATATTGGCCAGGGCCTTGTTATAATTGTCCCTGAAATACTGGGATAAGAAATAGTGCCTGTTTGCCTCATAGTCCGGTGCTGTCAGGGTGAAGTTACCCTGCTGGGCACCATTGGTAATGGTAATGCTTTTAGATTGCGAACGCTGCTGCGAAAAAATGCTCGTTACATTCAGCTTTCCGAATTTCAATTTGGTTTTTACGCCGAACAAGGCCTGTGTTCCCGTTATCAGAGAAGTGTTCAGCGGAAAATTCACGTTACCAATTTCAACTTTTTGGATAATTTCATCCGGTGTCCCGGTATAGTCTAATTTAATCTGGTTTTCAAACTGGAACTGGGCCTGGGTATTGTAGTTGGTAGATATTTTCAATTTGTCGCCGATGGTTCCGGTGATATTCATCTGAATGCGCTGATCAAAATTAAAATTAAACTGGCTGCGCTGTTTTGAGTTGAATAGCGGGTTTTGATTACTGTTAATCTGCCCCGACATGATCATTTCTGCCGAGCCCTGCGGCCTGATGGCAACAATTGAACTGCCGAATATCTGCTCAAAAGTCTGGCTATGTAAATTTATCGGCGGAATAAATCCTTCCTGCTGGGAAGCATAGGCATAATTGTCGGCCAGCTGTTTGAAATATAAACGCTGATCTTCTTTTTCTTTGAGTAATAAATATTCTGAAACGGTTAAATATCGCGGCGGGTGATACAGATAATTTCCGACCCTTTCATAAAGAATATACTGGTTCGTCGCGGCATCATATTCAAAAGTACGGACCAGATTTGGCGGGTCGGGCTCAAATATCCCCTCACGCAGCTGGCTGCCCCGCGATTCTACACCTTTAAACGGGGCCTTGATGATGAGTGAGTCCTTCTTTGATCCCGGAATTTGTTGTGCCAAAGACATTCCCCAATCCGCCGAAAGCGAAAAATAACAATGCGATCAATAGTATCTTAGGGGTAGAAATCGGGACCAAGTGTAAAAGTAAAATCTAGTAATTATAAGTTTTTTAATGCATATTTAATAAGTTGTTCGACGGTTAAATCACCGCTATTTTTTTTCATTTCCTGATCGAGCACTTTCTCAGCCGCATTGCGGGCAAAACCCAGCATCACCAGGGCCGACAGCGCTTCATCTTTAACTGTTTTATTCTGAGGAATGGCGATCAGGGTATCCGGGCCTTCCTTTCTGAGTTTGTCCTGCAGCTCCAGAATCAAACGTTGCGCCGATTTAGGGCCTATGCCCTTAATACGCTGTATCAGCGGAACATCGCCCTTGATAATGGCCGTTTGTATTTCTTCGGGCGTAATCGAGGAGAGCATCATGCGGCCGGTATTCGGCCCGATGCCCGATACCGATATCAGATGCAAGAACAATCTCCGCTCACCCTCATCAGCAAAGCCGTACAAAGTGTGCCCGTCCTCTTTTACATGCAGCCAGGTAAAAAGCTTGCATCTTTCCGAATCAGGCAGCTTGGAATAGGTGCTGAGCGAAATTTGATATGGTAGCCTACGCCACCTGCATCAATTACTACATACGAAGGGCTTTTGTAAGCCAATTTACCATCAATATATGCGTACATATTACTAAATTAAAAATTGAAGCCGGAAGTCGGAGTGCCGGTTCGGATTTACCAGGGGCCGCGATGTCACGTCAAAACATTCACTTTCCGAATTAGCCCCGTGTACGTGAATTAGCGCTGTTAGTTGCGATTCCGGGCCTTTCCCTGAGCATCGACAACGGCAATGGTGACCATATTTACAATTTCCCTGACCGAGCTGCCCAACTGCAATACATGCACCGGTTTTTTCAGTCCGAGCAATATCGGACCCACCGCCTCGGCGCCGCCCATTTCCTGCAGTAATTTATAGGCGATATTGCCCGACTCGAGGTTGGGAAATATCAGCGTATTGGCAGGTGCTCCGTTTAGTTTGGAGAATGGGAAATTATCGGCAAGCAGGCCCGAATTTAAGGCAAAATTAGCCTGCATATCGCCGTCAACGATCATATCGGGGTATTTCTCATGCAGTATGCGGACGGTCTCCCTGGTTTTCAAGGGTATCTCCCCTTCATTTGAGCCGAAGTTTGAATAGGATAATACCGCAATACGCGGCTTTATATTAAACTGCTTAACCGTATGGTCAATCAAAACCGTAATATCTACCAGTTCATGTACAGTCGGGTTAACATTTACTGTCGCATCGCCAATAAATACCGGACCTTTTTTGGTAAGCATCATGTACATTCCCGCTACACGGTTTACACCCTCTTCGGTACCAATGATCTGAAGTGCCGGCTTGATGGTGGTCACGTAATCTTTCGTTAATCCCGAGATCAGGGCGTCAGCGTTGCCAAATTGAACCATGCAGGCGCCATAATAATTTCGCTGGGTGAGCATATTACGGGCTTCAGATAATGTAATTCCCCGGCGCTGCCGCTTTTTATATAAAAATTCGGCGTATTCATTAAAGTTTACGCAGTCTTCACGAGGGTCAATAATTTCTACATCGTCCAGTTCCAGATCGCTTTCCTTAATTATCTTCCTTATCCGGTCTACATTGCCCAGCAATATCGGCGTTGCGATATGTTCTTCCCTTACAATTTGTGCTGCCCTTAATATTTTATAATTATCGGCTTCAGCAAACACGACCCGTTTAGGGCTTTGTTTTGCCCTGATTGGCAATATTGCGCAGCAGCCTGTCATCGGCGCCTATGCGTAATCTTAATTGTTCGTGATATGCATCCCAGTCCGCAATGGTTTTGCGTGCGACTCCGGACTCAATTGCAGCCTTGGCAACCGCTGATGAAACTTCGGTGATCAGACGCTGGTCCATAGGCTTAGGAATGATATAATCCTTTCCGAATTTCAGATTATTGATATTATAAGCCAGGTTAACCGCTTCGGGTACCGGTTTTTTTGCCATTTCGGCGATGGCCCTGACAGCTGCCAGTTTCATCTCCTCATTTATAGCCGTCGCCCTTACGTCCAGCGCTCCTCTGAAAATGTAAGGGAAAGCCTAATACATTATTTACCTGATTGGGATAATCCGCCCGGCCTGTAGCCATCAGCATATCCTTGCGTACCTTTTTGGCTACGTCATAATCGATTTCAGGCACCGGGTTGGCCATGGCAAAAACAATGGGATTTTTGGCCATTCCCAGCAGCATATCCGGATTCACCACGTTTCCTGCGGAAAGACCGATAAATACATCGGCACCAACCATCGCATCCTTTAAGGTGGAAATATCTTTGCGCTGTGTTGCAAATTGCAGCCGCATTTCGTCCAGATCGGTGCGCTCGGGAGTGATCAGACCGTTAATGTCAAACATCACCAGGTTTTCTTTTTTTACCCCCAGTGAAAAATATATTTTGGAGCAGGACACCGCCGCAGCACCTGCGCCGCTAACAACTACTTTTATCTTATCGAGTTTTTTTCCCTGTATCTCGCATGCATTGATGAGTGCCGCCCCCGAAATAATGGCTGTTCCATGCTGGTCATCATGCATTACCGGGATATTCATCTCCGCTTTCAGTCTGCGTTCGATCTCAAAACAGGTTGGGGCCGAAATATCCTCCAGATTAATGCCTCCGAATGTAGGCTCCAGCGCTTTGACGATAGCTACAAATTCATCAACCGTTTTGGCGTTTACCTCCAGGTCGAATACATCAATATCAGCGTAAATCTTAAACAGCAAACCTTTACCCTCCATAACCGGCTTGCTTGCCTCCGGACCGATATTACCCAAACCCAGGACCGCCGTACCGTTAGTTATAACACCTACCAGGTTGCCTTTGGCCGTATATTTGTACACATCGTCCACATTATCGGCAATTTGCAAACAAGGTTCGGCAACACCGGGAGAATAAGCCAGTGTCAGGTCACGCTGCGAGTTCGTCGGCTTGGTGGGCACAACCTGTATTTTGCCGGGCCGCCCATTTGCATGGTAGTCCAGGGCATCCTGTTTGCGTGTATTAGGTTTATTCATGGTCATTGGTTCAAGTCTCAAAATTACAATTCTTTTTGACCTGATATAAAAAAAGCCTGGTTCTTATCGTATCAAGAACCAGGCTTTTTTCCTTTTAATTTCAATTATCAGCTTTTGCCCTTGCCAGCTGCCTGCGAAGGCAACTCGCCCGGATGTACCCTGACGGCAAGATATAAAACACCTTTCACCCGCTGGCGACGGTGGGCCTTGCTTTCGACGGGCTGGCCATCATTATGCGTGGCCACATCCACCTCCATCGCGTTATAGGCCATATCCGAATTAATCGCGTTGTACAAAGAACTGAATTTATCTTTTGCTGTCTGCGGCAGCACCAGTCTTTTTGGTGATGAAGCGGAGCCGTTTATGATCATTGTTTTATAGCAGGGATTCAGTATTGCCAGCTGTGCAAGTTCAACGCCCAGAACCTTGGAAACGCTATTCAGCGAGACATATTTGTTAACCAGTACCGTATCTGTTTTGATCACAAAATTGCATTCCTGCGGCATAATGTTATGCTTGTTGTAATAATTCATCACATAGGTAACGGCGATGTAAGCAGGCACATAGCCCCTGGTTTCGGCCGGCAAATATTGACGGATCGCCCAAAAATCATTGGTTCCCGCCTGTTCTATTGCCCTGATTACATTGCTTCTTCCGCAATTATAGGATGCGATCGCCAGCAGCCAGTCGCCAAATTCCTGATAGGAGTCCTTTAAATAAGCGGCAGCGGCGATGCTTGATTGTATCGGATCCCTGCGTTCATCGATATAGCTGTCCATATTCAGGCCGTATACCTTTGCCGTATTACTCATAAACTGCCATGGGCCTGTAGCCCCAACCCTGGATACTGCATAAGGATTCAACTGCGATTCAACAATGGAAAGGTATTTGATCTCATCGGGTATACCTGCATCGCGAAAAGCTTTTTCGTAAATAGGAAAGTAATATTTGGAAAGTCCCAGCACACGTCCCATTCCGGCTCGCTGAGTATTGAGATAAATATCTATATAACTTTGCACGTACCCATTGTAAGGAAGCGGCACATCTTTTTTAATCGAATCCAAACGGTGTTTATAAATATTGTTATGATAAACGTTCAGCGCGATCGGATTCAAAGCAGGACCTGCTGTGGTGTCACTTGCGCTTTTGCCTGGTAATGAAGGTAAACGGTTGGAAATAAAATCGGGAGCAGCTTGAGCAGTCTGCAGCAAACACAAAGACAATACACACAATAAAAATCTCTTCATCTTAACCAGGGCTTTAAATTATAGCCGTTGCCGACCAAATCCTTACTAATTTATTAAATTTTTTATAGTTCTAAGAAATATTTAGAAAAATTCAACAATTCCTGCTCGGCGAAACGTTTAGTGAGAAATTGTAAGCCTAATGGCAATCCCTCATTATTTGTTCCGGCAGGCAATGAAATAGCGGGCACGCCTGCTAATGAAGCTTGTACGGTAAAAATATCATAAAGATACATTACCACGGGATCTTTTTCAGTTTTGCCTATGGGAAAGGCAGGTTCGGGGGCTGTGGGGGTTAAAATAAAATCATATTCTTCCAGTAACTGGTCAGTTTTTTCTTTGATCAGACGGCGCACTTTTTGAGCTTTGGCATAATAAGCATCATAATAGCCGGCACTTAATACAAAGGTGCCGAGCATGATACGCCGTTTTACCTCTTTGCCAAAACCTTCCGAGCGCGAGCGCTTGTAGGTAGATTGCAGATCAGCTGCAGCCTGGGCTTCGGTAGCCATAATGCACACCATCATACCTTGCCAGATTCGATGAGGCTTCGGCCATTGCCAGTATATAATAGGCCGGAACGATATAATCCAGGTATTCGAATGCTATCGGTTTAACCGTATGTCCATCGGCACGGAGTTTATCGATGTATTTTGCAAGTGCCGACTTTACTTCAGAATCGACACCCGGGCTTGATAGTGCCTCCTGGATATAGGCTATCTTCTTTTTTGAACGATCGGATGAAAGTTGATCACTGTAGGACGGGACTGCGGTACGTGCCAGTGTGCTGTCATAATCGTCGGCTCCGGCCATAACTTCAAGCAATAGCGCAGCATCCTCTACCGAACGGGTGATCGGGCCTACCTGGTCAAATGAGGAGGCATATGCGATAACGCCGTGCCGGGAAATACTGCCATAAGTAGGCTTCAATCCCACCAGTCCGCAAAACGAGGCCGGCTGCCTTACCGAACCGCCTGTATCAGTGCCAATGGCGGCATGACACATGTTTGCCTGAACAGCTACCGCTGATCCGCCTGAAGAACCGCCGGCAACACGGGTATTATCGGCATAATTTTTTACCGGACCGAAAAATGAATTCTCATTAGAGGCGCCCATTGCAAATTCATCGCAATTGCAACGGCCTATGATCACCGCATCTTCGGCGAGTAAACGTTCAACGATAGTTGATGAATAAACGGAAGTGAAGTTCTTCAGCATTTTCGAGGAGGCGGTATACTTTATGCCCTTTGTAGCAGATATTATCCTTTATACCGATAACCATACCGGCGAGCCTGCCGGCCGTTCCAGCTGCTGATACGCTGATCAATTATTTTTGCACGAGCCAGCGCCTCATCTTCAAATACCTCGTTAAAAGCATTCAGATGAGCATTTGCGCTGATCTGGGAAGATAGTTTTAACCAAGCCTCTCAACCGTGATCCCACCGCCTTTGTATTTCCCTCTTTATTTCATCTAAAGAGGAATAGAATTTACTCATGCGGCTAAAATAAAAAACTTATCCGTTGAAATATGATTTCAAGCAGATAAGTTTATGAGTGTAAGCAGAATTAAAACTGAAAACCTGAAAATTAATTCTTAGGTTTTTCTTCTGTTGTAGTGTATGTAGGATTGCTATTCTCGCCGTTTTGGCATCTTTAAATTCCTTCATGCCTTTTCCTAAACCCTTCATTAGTTCTGGAATTTTCTTTCCGCCAAACAGAATCAATATTGCAATGATGATCAGAATAATTTCTGGTGCGCCTAATGAGCCCATGATTTTTAGTTTTTATGTTATAATTTATTTATTCGTGTTGATTTAACTGGTTGGGAATTGGTCTCAGCATGAGCGGTCTCCTGATGATGTCTCGCTAATGTGGTCTTCTGAAACTGTATCATGATTTTCATTGTAAGTAATGGTATTCGCTACGGCAGGTATTTCTGAACCTGCATCAGCGCCCTCATTTTCTGATAGTGCCGGATGTTCTTCTGCCGGCGCATGCAGCTCGCTATTGGTTTGGGTAACCTCCGGGATACTTACCGTAGGCTCCTGGGTTCTTTCTTCGTAACTATTGATCTGATTGTGTAATCTCTCGTTTAACGCCTTCAGAGGCATCTTTGAAATCCCTGATCCCCTTTCCTAACCCACGTGCAATCTCGGGTAGCTTTTCGCCCCCAAAAAGCAGCAACGCCACAAAAATGATCAAAATCATTTCAGGACCACCTATGTTCAAAAATAATAAAACCGAACTAGACATATAACAAAAATTAATTTACAAATATAGATAATATTATGGCACAAAGTCCTAACAATTATTAATTGGGCTGCCAGCCAAATCTCCGGATTAACCGGTGTGGCACCTTTCCACAATTGGAAATTTACTTTGGGAATACCTGATGCACTTTCTGTGGCTACCGTCCCAATATTCTGCTTTGTACTTACTTTCTGACCCTCCGCTACACTTACTGACTTCAAATTCGAGTAAACTGTAAAATATTCACCGTGAATAATAATTACGGTATAGGTTCCGTAAACATTTTTGATGGATACCACTTTTCCATCAAAAACCGCCCTTACTGGAGCATTGGAATTGGTTTTGATATCAATACCGTTATTCTCGCTCTTAATACCTTCGATGGTATAAAAGCCGAATCCCTGCACGACTACCCCATTGGTCACCGGCCATGGCAAACTTCCCTTGTTTCCCAAAAAGTCGTTCGATAACTTTGCCGCTTCAGGTGTTGCATTTAATACTTCACTGGTTGTCGACGTTCTTGTTATCGCTCTTCTTTAGCAACTGTAACATTTTTGTTATCAGCTTTTCCTGCAGCAGCAGCAGCTGCGGCAGCTGCTTTGCGCGGCCGCTTCTGCCTTGCGCCTTGCTTCTTCAATTTCCCTGCGTATGGCAGCATTTATTTCCTGGTTCGTTCTGGCTATTTTTCGTTGCAGATCTTTCTGCTGCTGTTTTAACTCGCCCTGCTGCCTTGAAAGATCGGCAACAACCTGCACCTGTCCTTGCGCTGTTTGCCCAGTGTCGTCTTTCTCTTTTTCCTGGTCGACCAATAACGTGTTTTTCTGTCTTTTTGGTATTATCCAGCTCAGTTATCTTCACGTGCAGTTCCTTTTCTGTGTCCTCAATGTATTGCGCCTGCCGTTCGCGGTAGGCACCAATTTGCTGCAAATATTTTAAACGTTTGTATGACTGGTTAAAATCCTTTGCGGCAAAAATAAACATCAGCTTATTATAGGAGCTTTGATTGCGGTAAGTAAAAAGTATCATGGCCGCATATTCGCTTCTTCAACTGATCCAACTGGCTTTGCAAGTTATGCACGGTACTTGTGCTCTCAGAGATCTGATTATCCAAATTCCTTACCTCAGAATTTATATTACCGATCTTTTGTTCGCGCAGATTGATCTGCGCTTTTAAAAGATTAAGCTGTTTTAAGGAGCTTTTTTTATTGTTAGCTGTTTCCTCGTACTCGCGGTTAAGCTTTTCAAGTTCTTCGTTGTATTTATCACGGCGCCGTTTTAATTCATCGCTGCTTTGGGCATGCACACCTGAACGCTATAAAAACACCGATTAAAAAGAGTACTGCTTTAAAAAATTTCATTAATCAAAAATATAAATTTTAATTAGCCTCAGCATATCCTGGACGGGATACTAAACGGATATTCGAGCGGCAGATCAAAATCCGCCTTAACGTAGTGCAAATTCACCTGTATTTTTTTGGATCTTGACCATCGATAACAATATCGATCTGCGATGGCAAGATCCTGTTTCCCGGCTTGTATAAAAGTACTGTATTATCCACCGACAATGACTGACCGTCAGTCTGGTTGACTAAGTTCGGTTTGGCTCACCTTCAGGTCCGGCCCGACTATCAGTTTATAAACCAGTTCCTGTAAATTTCCCGTTAAGGATAGTCCGTACCGCTATCGGCCTGCATTTTAGCTCTTTCATTTAATAACTGCGGTATGGCATTTCCTATCAGCAATGCTTCCAGCGAGTGTATAATCCATCTGCTTGCCGGTGTATTTATAAATATAGCTGAAAGGCTTGCGCATATAAAGGCTTTGCAGTCTGTTGATCACCTAGTATACTATCCGGCGTGATCAACGCGCGGGCCACCTCGATGCCTGCAATGGCAGTCACCGAAACCCATATTTTTTGGCCTTTTTGTATTCGGATGTTCAACGTAACATCATTGCTGCTGCCGTTGATATCAAGCTTGGTTCGTGGCTTTCCCGAAAAAGTATTAAAATTAGTTTGCCCTGCTCTTATCGCGTTCAGTTTACTCCTTCCGCTGCACCGTTTGCAGTTTTATCGGCAGACTGGTCGGCTAATCAGGCTTTTTTTGGCTTTACAGCTTACAATCGACCAGGGCACAACAAATAACGAGCAGTTTATTCGATGTATTTCTTCTCATTTATTTTTCGTTCTAAAACCGGCGAATCACCGCCGTTATCTTTTGCTTTTTTCCAATTTTCTACTGCCTCTCCGGTGTCACCCAGGTAAAACATGATATCGCCATAATGTTCAATTTGCACGGCACTGTGGTCTTTATCGTGCAGCCAATGCTTTTTCCATCCAATTCTGGCCTCCGTCATAATTTTTTTGCTTGAATAATATCCAGGCATAAGTATCTTCAAACGATGCCGTATTGGGCTGCAATTCATTTGAATGTTTTGACATTTCGGCCGCTTTTTCCAGTGCTATCACCTCTTAACGATAAATAATAAGCATAATTGTTTAAAGTGTAGGCATTATCAGGATTATAGGTCAAAGCCTTTTCATATGCATCGTCAGATTTTTGAATTATCGTTTAATGAGTGATAACAATCGCCCAACGATGAATAGCATTGCGAAAGCAGGTCCTTGTCCTGGTTTCCAGAGCGGAGGCATTTTTTATATATTCCAATGCCTTTTTATAATCCTTTTTTTGCAGCCACGCTACGCCTACCAAATAATTCATCCAGGCCTGGTTTGGAAAAAGCGAAAGCGTTTTCCCCATCTTTCATAGCGGCATCCATATCGTTTTCACCAAGCTCAAGCCGCACCAGTTGTTCGCTGCACTTCATATACCTGGCTGTTCAGCGCAATCGATTTTTTATAGTTGCTTTTGCATCCTTCTATTTTTCATTTTGCAGCAGCATATCGCCATAAATGGCAAAGAGCTTGAATCGTCGGGATGGGTGATGGTGAGTATCCGGCTCAACTCAGCGCGCTGGCTTTTGCATCGGGATCGGGGAATTTGGGTAAATAGCCTCAAAATTATCTTTATCTTCTGGTCGATATCCAGCATCAGGAATAGCAAATGCCAATTGTCAGCTCGTTAAAACTGTGCTCATGGTAATCTTTTTTATCACGGTAAATATCGGCAAGCGCAAGATGAACCTGAGCCGTTATTGGGATTCAACTTTTTCGGCGGCTAGCAATATCTTAAGCGCCTTATCGGGAAGGCCGTTGGAGTTATAAACCTCGGCTAAAAATAGATAATATCTTATTTGAGTTGGATTTTCAGCGGTTATCATCTCTTCCAGTTCTGCGTCAGCCAGGTCAACCTTTCCCTGTTTCAGATAAATTTTTTGCCGGTTGGCAAGCAGTTCATCAGTTAGGCCGGTTATCTGCTCCAGCTGTCGATAAACCTGCAAGCGCTTCATCATATTTCTTTTGCAGGAAATAAACATTGGCCTTATCAAAATAATATTCGGGTTTATCCGGGTCAATCCTGATCAGTTCGTTAAAAACATTCTCCAGCTTACCAATATCGTTGCTTTTTTCATAGCAATCGGCCAAGCCAACCAATACCATTCGTTATCCGGGTTAACGGTCACTGCTCTTTCAAGCATGTTGTGGGCATCGGCATAATTATTTTGTATCTTTTTCATGTTGGCAAGCTCATACATCGAAGCATCGTTTGCCGGATCAATCTGCATTACCTGGTTAAACATCGTCTGTAGCCAGTGCTAAGTTTTCAATTGTTTTTTCGCGCTAAGTCCGGAAAAGAATAGCTGCCTCACCATCAGGCTGTCGGTAGTGGTCATCGGTTTGCCTATAACTATTACTATGCGGTTGCCATTGCCCTTGCCGTTGCTTTGCTTTGTGCAAAAGCAAAAACAGGCAGAGCTAAACATACTTAAGAATATGAACCAGCTTTTGTTTCATTTTATCCTACCCCTGTATGACCATAACCACCTGCACCCCGCGATGTTTCATTTAATACCTCCACTGCCTGCCAGTTTATTTTTCGTGCCGGGCAACTATCATTTGCGCTATCCGGTCGCCGGTATTGATCTCAAATGCCTCGGTTGAAAAATTGATCAGCAACACTTTTATTTCGCCGCGATAATCGGCATCAATTGTTCCGGGCGAATTGACTATGCCTATACCATGCTTAAATGCCAGTCCGCTGCGCGGGCGTATCTGTGCTTCAAATCCCTCGGGCAATTCGATATGTAAGCCCGTCGGGATCAGTTTACGCTCCATTGGTTTAAGCATGTACCGTTCTTCCAGGTCGGCACGCAGGTCCATCCTGCGGCATGTAGGGTTTCATAAGCCGGTAAACTATTTTTTGATTTGTTTATTATCCTGATGTTCATTGCTTGATAAATATAGCCTTTAAGTCTTTTCCTTCAAAATAAATGGCGCCTAAAGCAAATACCACTAACAGCGCGTTGCCTGCAAATATATTACGGTTAAAAACATAGAATGATAAATAAACGATTAAAATTGAAGAAATTATATAAGCCAGGTTCTTTTTTATATTGATAGGGGATAGGATAATTTTTTTGCCCCCATATATAGGATAATACCATCATGGTGGCATAGGCAATAAACGATACCCAGGCCGAAGCCATATAGCTGTACTTTGGTATAAACAGCACATTTAAATACGATGGTGAGTATAGCGCCTATGCCTGAATATATACAGACCATATTTGGTTTGATCGGACAGTTTATACCATACCGATAAGTTCATATAAATACCCAGGCTCACATAACCAAAAACCAGCGGCGGCACGACATCCAAGCCCGACCCAATAACTGCTTGGTTGCATTGTGCTGATAAAATATTTTAATATTTCAATATTGGCGACTAATGCCACAAATATCACGCAAACGGTGATGACAAAATAATCCATGATACGGGCATAAGTTTGACCGGCATTTTTGTTTTTTGCGTGGCTGAAAAAGAAAGGCTCGGCACCCAGACGGAATGCCTGTATAAATAATGCTGAGGAACAAGGATATTTTGGCGCAGGCGCCATAAATACCCACCTCGTGCACGCTATATGCTTGCAGGCAGTAACTTGCCTAAGCAGCAGTTTGTCGAAGTTTTCATTGACGATGAACGAAAGATTGGCTACCAATACCGGCCAGCTGTAGGTAAACATTTCGGCCGAACATCTTGCGATCAAAATCAAACTGATCTTCAGCAATTCGGGCAGCAGCAGTAAAAAGGTAACAATGCTTGCGACCAGGTTCGATAAAAACACATAACCTACCCAGCCTTTTACAAACCACTGCTTATCCATTCCGCAGCCCGGCAAATGATGGTTTATCCAAAAGGGCAATAACCCAAATAAAAATAAGGTTGAGCGCGATGAAAATCATGATATTGATAAACTTTGATGATGCCGTATCTGCCGGGCCGGCCGTCGGCACGGATTTTTGCAAAGGGGATCACGCACCAGGCATCAATGACCAGGATGGCAATGAAATAATCAATATAAGTCACAAAATCGCTGTGCGATGTATCCTTGCCTACCTTAATAAAACTGGCAATGTGGCCTGATAAATGGCAGGGTAAAGAGCAGAAAAATAATGGTTATCGAAAATACCGAGGCAAAGGCATTATTATAAACCTGCGGCTTTTTTTTCGGCATATTTATTAAGGTATCTGAAAAAGGTGGTTTCCATACCAAATGCCATGATCGCATTTAAAATAGAAGCATAGCTAACATGGTGGTGAAATATACCGTATACGCCAGGAGCATATGCCTGGGTATAAAGCGGGCGTAGTAAAAAGCTTAATACCCTGCCTGCAATCGTACTTAAACCATAAATGGCGGTTTGCCCCGCAAATTTTTTAGCTGTTGACAATGATTAAATGAATTAATTAAATGTTTAGGGGCGTTAAAATACCACTTTTTTTACCACCTCAAAATTACGATAGTTTTTTAATTCGCCTTCATGGCTTTCAACAGAAGTTACCTGGGCATTTTCGGGACCTTCATTGCACCAGTCCAGGAACATTTCAAGGCTGACGGTATCAGCTTCGGCGGCAATGAATACATCACCCGTTGGTTCATTTATTACATATCCCTTTACGCCCAGCTGATCAGCAACGGCTTTGGTCGAAGCCCTGTAAAATACGCCCTGTACTCTGCCTTTTATGTTATATCGAGGTGTTTGATCATTGCTAGTTGGTTATGGAAGTATTCGTGTAAGCTGAACGGGTTAATTTCTGAATAATTGCAAAGTTAACAGCAATTAAAACCGTCTAACCACGTTCATGGATCAATTTAGTCGCCTAACTTTGGTATCTCGGCGTGATTTTTAAACCATCAAGGCCGGTAATAAGGTTCAAGTCCGGGTGTTTTGCCTTTCTCAATTGTGCCTTTTTCATCATCAATACCCAAATATTTCGCCCCATTAATGGTGCCCCATTCTATTAATTTGGCGGTGCTTAGCGAAGGGAATTTTTGCTGCAGCATGGCGCATTTCGTTTAAAATGCAAAGCTTGGTATTGGAGGCCAGGCTATCGGTACCGAGCGTCATGTTAAAACCCTGGTCAACGAACAGGTCCACCTTGGGAAGTTTGTTTTCGATATACAAATTCGCGCCGGGACAAAAGCAAAAATGGATCTTGCGGTCAAAACGTTTTATAAAATAAATGTCCTTTAAATTGGTGCAGGTGTTATGCACAAATAAATATTTCCTGTTTATTGGTCAGCAAAGGAAGCACAGACTGCAATGAATTACGCGCCTGTGATTTGAAATAGCTGATATCTATGCCAAAATGTTCATACAGATCGATAAAACCACCCAGCCTGTAACGGTAAAATTTATTCTCATCCTCGCTTTCCTGGTTATGTATGCTGAGCAGGTTAGTATGGTTATCGCTGTATTTTTTTATCAGCTTAAATAGCTCCTTTGATACCGAATACGGCGCATGCGGCGTTATGGAGCAGGATTGCGGCTTAAATTCGTTCAACAATCCGAAGGCTTGTCAAACGTTTCCTGCGCCCTGTCAGGCAAAAAACCGAATGCTTCAACAAAAGTATGGTAGTATATTTTACTTTTGGCCTTCACCGGCATGACTGACATTACTGTTCGAAATATCGCCAACAGCAACAATGCCATTCTGATACATTTCATTATCCGCCTTTTCGGCAGCTTTCAGTATCAGCGCTCTCATCGGCACTCCGTGTTGCCTGGATCTCTTTAATAAAATTTATCAGCCCCTTACCTGATGATAATTTACCCTTTAAGGTGCGAAAGCTCCAGGTGACAATGGGTATTGACAAATCCGGGGCAAATAATACCCTTCAGTTGTTCGACCCGATCATAGTTTCGCATCTGCCGGATGGCATCGGTACACTGAAATTATCCTTCCGCGATCATCTACGGTCACTACACCATTTTTAATTGGATCGGCACAAACAGGAAAAACGTAATCGGCTCTAAAACTTTTCATTAAATATATTTAAAATAAACTCTGGTGTCACTACGCATTGATAACCTGTATAGTGACCATTATTACACTTACACGATTATTATTCTTATTTAAAAGATTACAAAACAATGTCTTGAAAAAGCCAGACTTTTTTTATTTCAGTACTTTTGCAATGTGAACAGTACGAAAAATAAAATTGATATCCGCAGCCTAAGCCTTGAAGCTTTATACGGACATTTTACTCAAATGGGCGAAAAAAGTTACAGGGCAAAGCAAGTTTATGAATGGCTTGTGGGAAAAATCATGCTTTTCGTTTGACGAAATGAGCAATATTTCAAAAGAACTGCGCAAAAAACTGGATGAAAATTTTATTATCAATAACGTTAAAATTAATAACTCACAGTTTAGCGCGGATAAAACTATAAAAAATTCCTTTATTTTACACGATAATCATTTAATTGAAGGTGTTTTAATTCCAACCCCGGAGCGAATGACTGCCTGTGTATCGTCCCAGGTGGGCTGCAGCCTTACCTGTAAATTTTGTGCTACGGGATATATGGAACGCAAACGCAATTTGAACCCGGATGAAATTTACGACCAGGTAGTACTTATTGACGCAGCAGGCAAAAGAGAATTATGGCCTGCCTCTAACCAATATTGTTTACATGGGTATGGGCGAACCGCTGCTCAATTATGACAATGTACTGAAATCGGTTGAGCGCATTACCGCCGAGGACGGCCTTAACATGTCGCCAAAACGGATTACGGTATCGACAGCAGGTATTGCCAAAATGATAAAAAAACTGGGGGACGACGAGGTAAAGTTTAATCTTGCCCTGTCGCTGCATGCCGCAAACGATGAAAAGCGGAATACCATTATGCCTATCAATGAGCAAAATTCATTGAAGCTTTGGCCGAGGCCTTAAAATATTATCTATGCCAGCACCAAAAATCCGGTAACCTACGAATACATTGTTTTTAATGATTTTAATGATAACTTGCAGGATGCAGCCGAGCTTGCCAAATTTTGCAAACATGTGCCCTGTAAAGTGAATATCATTGAGTATAACCCTATTTCGTTTGCCAACTATACCAATGCAGGTGAAGATAAGATTGAAGCCTTTGCCGATTACCTGAGAAAACAGGGCGTGATAACCAACATCCGTCGCAGCCGGGGTAAAGATATTGATGCGGCTTGCGGACAACTGGCTATTAAAGAAAAAACGAAAGCATCCGTGTAACTAGCTAACCTTCTGATATTTAGCCAGTTTATCGTAAAGATTCTTAGGATCAAATGGCTTTAGGATATAATCGTTCATGCCCGAGCTGATCATCTCGTTGATCTCACTGTTAAGCATCGATGCCGTAAGTGCGATTATGGGCAATTGCTGGAAGTAAGGATCGCTGCTGGCGCGAATGATCTGGGTAGCTTCCAATCCCCCCATTACAGGCATGTGAATGTCCATTAAAACGACATCGAAAGTTGGATTAGCTGCAATTTTATCAATTGCCTCCTGTCCATTTTCAGCAAAATCAAAAGTTGCTCCCCATTTACCCAATACTTTGTTAATAAGCAGTCTGTTTATTTGATTGTCATCCACAACCAAAACATTTAATTGCAATCCTGTTTCCACTTCGTTGTTATTATTATTATCAGCGGTGCTATGCCCTTTTTCGAATTTTATTATAAACCAGAATGTTGAACCTTGTCCAGGTACGCTGTCCACATTAATATGGGAATCATGCAGCTCGATGAGCCGCTTTGTAATAGCAAGACCCAGGCCAGTACCACCATATTTACGTGAAGTATCGGCCTCGGCCTGTTTAAACGACTCAAATATTGTATTTATTTTATTACTTGCAATACCAATGCCCGAATCTGTAATGGCAAAGCGTATTTTTACTTCTTTAGCGGATTGTTCGGTAACGCTCAGATCAATGGACACGCCGCCGGTTTCGGTAAATTTAATGGCGTTACCCAATAGATTGAGCAAAATCTGGCATAGGCGTGTACTGTCGCCGGTTACAATAGCAGGAAGAGCCTCATCAAATGAATATTTAAGATATATCTTCTTTTCACCCGCATTAAACTGCATCGAATCGCTAATGCGCTGAACCAGCTCGCGCAGATCCACATCGGTTTTCTCAAGTTCGAAATTGCCAGTCTCTATTTTGGTAAAATCAAGAACGTTATTGATCAGCGTCATCAGGTTTTCGGCCGAAAACTTAAGAATACCCAGATTTTCCTTTTGTATTTCTACCGAGTTATCATCCAGCAGCAGGTGCGACATGCCAATGACTGCATTAAGCGGCGTCCGTATTTCGTGACTCATCACGGAAATGAACATGTCTTTAGCCCGGCTTAACTGCAAGGCCTCTTCTTTTGCCGCAATGAGCTCAATTTCGGCTTTTTTCTTTGCAGTAATATCAATAATGACCTCGATGTATTTATCTACCGTACCCTGGTTATCGAGTATGACCGAGTTGATCACCGAAATCCAGAGCGGCTGTCCGTCTTTGCGGTAGACCAGCAGGTCCACTTCAAATGATTGTTTGTTTTTAGAAAGTTCGCGTGATTTATCAATGACCGACATATCTGTCAGCTCGCCCTTAAGCAAATCTCCCAGCGGACGGTTTTGGGCATCCTCGATCGCGTAGCCGGTGATTTTTTCGAAAGCTTTATTTACCCATTCGACCGTGCCTTCCTTGTTGTTAATAACAACGCCGCTGGTGGTGCTGCTTGCTACCAGCGACAGCAGGGTTAGCTGATCTTCCGTAATTTTACGTTCGGTAATGTCGACAACCATGCTAATGTGGCGCTCTACCTCACCACTTTCATTAAACAGAGGCGTTGTAGCGATGGAAACCCAGATCGGTGTATTGTCCTTTCTTATAGATCTTCAATTCGACCTGGTAAGCTTTACTGTCTTTGCGGGCAGCCGAAGCAGATTCAAATACTTCCATATCTGTTTCTTCGCCCAGGATCAATGCCCCTGCAGGCTTGCCTTTTGACTCCTCAAGCGAATAGCCTAACAGTGTTTCCAGTGCCTCGTTGAACCAGATAATGTTTCCATCCTTGTCACGGATAACTATTCCGCTTGGCGATTTGCGCGCAGCAAAGGAAAGGATGTCCCTTTCGTTCTCGGCAAGTTTCTGTTTTGTATGATCATGAGCGCTGGCGTACCATCTGTCTTCTTTATACAGGAAGGACCAGCTGATCCATTTGATATCACCCAGATGGGTCAGTACAGGTGTTTCGATCGTAAGCGGACCTGTATTCCTGTTTTGATTTTTTTTTAATTTGTGTACCGATGAGACCCTTACGCCTTCCGAAAAAAAGTCCCAGATAATATGGCCTGTAATCTCCCCAGTGGTATATCCCAGAATTTCATTAACCGGGCTATTGATCATCAGTATGCGAAACTCATGATCCATTATGCAATGAATCTCGTCCGAACTGTTGAACAAATTAAAATATTCCTGGTCTTTAACTGTATTGTCCAGAATTAATTTCCCCTGTTTGCGCAGGGTCAGATGTGCCATTACTTCGGCGGCCAGCGTGCGCAGCGCTTCGAGTTGTTCATCAGAGAGTTTGCGCGGGACCATGTCCATTACGCATAACGAACCCAGCGCGTTCCCATCGGGACTTATCAAAGGTGCGCCTGCATAGAATCTGATCTGCGGATCGTTGGTGACTAAGGGATTATGCCTGAATTCGCCGCTTTCCAGCACGTCGTCAATTTCCAGGATCTGCTCGCCCGCAATTGTACGGCCGCAAAATGCATGCTCGCGGGGTATTTGAACAATATCGATCCCTATGCGTGATTTTACCCATTGCCGCTGCGCATCAATAAATGAAACCAGGGCAATGGGCGTTTTACAAATATAGGACGCCAGACGCGTGATGGCATCAAATTCCTTTTCGGGGAATGTATCCAGTATCTGATACGTACCAAGCGCATCTAAACGTTTATCTTCTGCGAAAAGGGATTGATGTTTACTCACTTTTAATTAATCCGTGCCTTTTAGGCGGTATAATGGAAAATCCTCCATTAACCGATGAACCTTTTTACGTATTTTTTTCAAAGAAGGTTCATTATCCGGATCAGTTATTACGGCATCGATAAGTTCAACAATGTGGTCCATTTGTTTTTCCTTCAATCCCGCGTGTAGTGATGGCTGCAGTGCCCACAGCGTATGCCTGAAGTTACAAACGGCGACTTGTCGTCAAAGGGCACCATATTTTTATTTACGGTAATATCAGCCGCAACGAATGCATTTTCTGCGGCTTTACCGGTGATGTTTTTATTTCTCAGATCGATCAGGATCAAATGGTTATCGGTACCGCCGGAAATGATCTCATATCCGCGTGCAACAAAGGCCTCGGCCATGGCGTGCGCATTTTTCTTCACCTGAACGATGTATTTCATATACTCTTCGCTCAACGCTTCACCAAAGGCCATCGCTTTGGCAGCGATGATGTGCTCCAGCGGGCCGCCCTGCGTTCCTGGAAATACCGCCATATCCAATAAGGACGACATCATTCTGATTTCGCCTTTTGGCGTTTTTAGCCCCATGGGTTCTCAAAATCCTTGCCCATCATGATCATACCGCCGCGAGGGCCGCGCAGGGTTTTGTGCGTCGTTGTACTAACAATATGGCAATGTGGCAGCGGATCAGCCAACAAGCCCCTGGCAATTAATCCGGCCGGGTGAGAAATATCGGCCAGCACCAGAGCGCCTACCTCGTCGGCCACCTTGCGTATAAATTCATAGTCCCAGTCACGCGAATAGGCCGAAGCGCCGCAAATGATCATTTTGGGCTTTTCCCTGAGCGCGACTTCTTTTAAGCTGGTCATAATCAATATAGGCCGGTTTCTTTCTTAACGCCGTAAAAATGAGGCTCTATATAATTTCCCCGAAAAATTAACGGGCGAGCCGTGCGTTAAGTGGCCGCCATGAGAAAGATCGAAACCTAATATTTTATCACCGGGCGAAAGACAAGCCAGCATGACTGCTGCATTTGCCTGGGCGCCGGAATGCGGCTGAACGTTTACCCATTCGGCATTGAACAATTGCTTGGCTCTTTCAATAGCGATGGTCTCAATTTCATCAACCACCTGGCAGCCACCATAATATCGCTTTCCGGGCAATCCTTCGGCGTATTTATTAGTTGCAACAGAGCCTGCAGCTTCCATTACCTGCCAGCTTACAAAGTTTTCTGAAGCGATTAGCTCAATGCCTTCTTCCTGGCGTTGTTGCTCTTCATCCAACAGCTTAAAAATCAATTTGTCTCTTTTCATGACCTGTTTAAAATCGGCGCTAAGTTAGTAAAATCTTAGATGTGAGACATCAGAATCGAACGATGAGCTACAGAAATATCTGAGGAGGCAAAACGCAGGGCGCCGCCGATTCAATCTACCTGACCGATATCCAGAAATTATTGAATCCCAGACCGATTTGGATATTGATGAGTTCCTGCTGCAGCATTTCCAGCACCGCCAGGAAATTATAAACGAAATGGACTTTATTCTCGGATTGCCCGGCTATTGTCCGAAAGTCGAGCCTTGTATTGATCAATAGCAATTCATTAATTGCTTTTTTCTGTTTTTCAATGGTGTAAGGATACTGTACGACCGTATGCGTTACCTTTTCGGTGCGGTTTTGGTAGCGCTTGGTTATCCTGTCATATACCATCATTAATTTATACAACGTAAGCTCACTCAGCTCCTCGCCCGGCACTACGGCCTTTTCCACCTGCTGAAGATCATGTGCTATATTACCGCGCTTCTCCTGCTTGAGGCGCTCCTCCTCCATGGGCCGCAGCTCTTCGCATATCAGCTTAAAGCGCTTGTATTCCAGTAGCTTCCTAACCAGTTCAGCTTTCGGATCTACCCCTCCGTCTTCTTCTGCGGCATATCGGGGCAACAGCATTTTTGCCTTGATGCGCATCAGCGTCGCTGCTACATATATAAATTCGCTTGCCAGCTCCATATTAAGAATGTTCATCTGGTGGATATAGCTCAGAAAATCATCCGTAATGCGGGCAATGGGAATATCATGAATATCCAGCTCATCCCTTTCAATGAAGAATAAAAGCAGATCAAATGGACCTTCAAACTGGGGTAATTTTATTTCGAAAATATCTTCGGTCATAAAGACGGAAAAGTAAAACTATCAAACGCCGTAAAGGTTGTAAAAGTTGTAGAGGTATCCGTAGATTAATTTTCAACTTATGCACTTTTTTTTAACATATCCATACCTGCTTTAGCACAGAAGGCGATTTGTCACCTATTTTTATAAATAAAATCCCTTACTTTGTACGTTAAATTTTCAATAGGATGTCAATGCAGGTACCAGCCGGTGATTTATTACGAGAGATAAACTATCCTTCTGATTTAAAGAAACTTACCGAAGACAAACTTGAACAGGTTTGCCAGGAATTGCGTCAGTATATTATTGACGAGGTTTCTGTCAATGGCGGCCATTTTGCTGCCAGCCTAGGCGTTGTCGAACTAACGGTCGCATTGCACTACATTCTAAATACACCGTATGATCAGTTGGTTTGGGATGTCGGCCACCAGGCCTACGGACATAAAATATTGACCGGACGCAGGGAGGATTTTCATACCAACCGTATTTATAAAGGGCTAAGCGGTTTCCCAAAACGAGCCGAAAGCGAGTATGACACTTTTGGCGTTGGCCATTCTTCAACCTCGATCTCCGCAGCCCTGGGTATGGCCGTTGCCTCCCAGTATAAAGGCGAGACAGACCGGCAGCACGTCGCCGTGATTGGCGACGGAGCCATGACCGCGGGCCTGGCTTTTGAGGCCCTCAATCATGCTGGTATTGAAAACTCCAATTTGCTGGTGATATTGAACGACAACAATATGTCGATCGATCCCAATGTGGGTGCCCTGAAGGAATATCTTACCGATATTGCCACCTCGAAACCTTATAACCGTTTCAGGGACGATATCGCTCATGTACTTACAAAACTATCTTCGATCGGCCCGGATGCTTTTAAAATAGCCAAGAAGATCGAAAAAAGCATAAAGGGAACGCTGCTAAAAAGAAGCAACTTTTTCGAAGCGCTCCAATTCCGTTATTTTGGACCGATCGACGGGCATGACGTAAAGCATCTGGTGAAAGTATTACGCGATCTGCGCGACATTCCGGGCCCAAAACTATTGCATTGCGTTACTGTCAAAGGGAAAGGGTATGCGCTGGCCGAAAAGGACCAGACCAAATGGCACGCTCCCGGCCTGTTTGATAAGATAACCGGTGAGATCAAAAAGACGAAATCAGACAAGCCACAGCCGCCAAAATACCAGGATGTGTTTGGCCATACGATCATTGAACTTGCTGAGCAAAACGACAAGATCATGGGTATCACGCCAGCAATGCCGTCGGGCTGTTCTCTGAATCTGATGATGAAAGCAATGCCTAACCGCGCTTTTGACGTGGGCATAGCCGAGCAGCATGCAGTAACCTTTTCCGCAGGCCTGGCAACTCAGGGACTCATCCCCTTTTGTAATATTTACTCCAGCTTCATGCAGCGGGCTTATGATCAGGTAATACATGATGTTGCTATACAAAAGCTTAATGTTGTTTTCTGTCTGGACAGGGCCGGTATAGCCGGTGCTGACGGACCGACGCACCACGGCGCTTATGACCTGGCTTACATGCGCTGCATTCCGAACATGACCGTATCGGCTCCGATGAATGAAGAAGAACTACGCAACCTGATGTTTACCGCCCAGCAGGATGACATGGGGCCGTTTGTGATCCGTTATCCTCGCGGAACTGGGGTAATGATCGACTGGCAACGCCCGTTAAAGTCTATTCCGGTGGGCAGGGGCCGTACCGTTTGCGATGGCGAAGAAGTAGCCATACTCTCTATAGGCACTATTGGCAACGAAGCCGTGAAGGCCATAACCGAACTGAACAACGAAGGTATTTTCCCCGCTCATTACGATCTGCGTTTCGTAAAACCGCTGGACGAAAACCTGCTCCATGAGGTGTTTAAGAAATTCAGCAAAGTAATCACGGTCGAAGATGGCTGCCTGGAAGGTGGAATGGGCAGCGCGGTGCTGGAATTTATGGCCTGTAATAGTTATGTTGCCGAGGTAGTGCGCCTGGGCATACCTGATTTGTTCATTGAGCATGGCGAGCAGCCCGAGCTCTGGGCCGAATGTGGGTATGACGCGGGTTCTATTGCTAATCAGGTCAAGATAATGGGCGTCAAGAGAAACACACATACCATAGCCTCCTAACCCCCCTCAAACGGCTCGATATTGTTTCTGCCCGAAACAATATGGACCTAATTATGTACTTACAAAATCTGATTTCACCGGCAAATCAATTGCCGGGCGTCAGCACTTTTTATAAATTATTAAGTTCCTGCACAAGATGAAACACAAAAACACATTCGTGATCATCGTTACCTACAATGGCATGCAGTGGATAAAAAAATGCCTCGAGGACGTCTTATCATCAAGTGTGCATGTCCGCGTTATTGTAATCGACAATGGATCAACCGATGGCACGATAGATTTTATTGAAAAAAATCCCCGGGCTGAGCTTGTTAAGGCAGGAGCTAATCTGGGATTTGGAAAGGCAAATAACATCGGCATAAAAAAAGCAATGGAAGCCGGAGCAGATTATGTATTCTTACTCAACCAGGATGGGTATGTAGTTCAGGACACTATACAAAAACTGATCTCATTTCAACAAACACACCCCGATTATGGCGTACTCAGCCCGCAGCAAATGAACGGGGACGGATCGGAGCAGGACAAAAGTTTCAAAAACATTGTTCTGAGTAAAAAATGCATTATTAGCTCCTTCAAGGAAATTAATACGACGATTTATAACGTTTATTTCGTAATGGCTGCATTTTGGCTGGTTTCCATAGAATGCCTTAAAAAAGTTGGCCTATTTGATCCGATTTTTTTTCATTACGGAGAAGATAGCGATTATTTAAGCAGGGTTCGCTACCACAAATATAAAATAGGCATTGTTATGGATTCCATTGGCTATCATGATCGTTCCGAAAGAAATGTTCCTTACCCGCAGCAGATAAAAATTTATTATGTCTCCCAGTTAGCCGAATTGACGAATATTAATCGCAGTTTCTTCCTTTGCCTTGCTAAAGTGCTCTATCATTTTGTTAAACGCTGCATTATGTACGGCTCAAAATTAGACTTTGAGCTCCTGGCCACCAATAACAAAGCATTTTTCGATCTCCTCACTAAAATAAATCGAGTATTGGTTTCAAGAAAAAGGAACAAACAGCCAGCCCGGATACTATTGAGTTAACCCTCGGCGGCGTGCCATTTAGTGTGTCTTATAGCTTGCCAGATCATTATAAAACTGGCGGAAGGAGCTTCGCAATCCAATGGTCAGCATAGTTGCCTTATCATGGAACGCACTGTTGCTTTCCTGCCGGTATATGCCGCCAAGCTCCACTCTTAAATTGTACTTGGGATTAAGCAGATAAGCCACTTTTCCATCCAGGTAAAACATATTGGTCGTTAGTCCCTGCCCGATGTAATTTCCATACGGAGTTACTGCGGTAGTGTATACCAGAAAGATGTCCTTCCCATAGTTTAAGCCGTTCTGGTCCAAACCATAATGACCGTAGTCCGCTTCGCCCGAAAAATCGAATCTTTTGTAAGAGTAGTTTAACAATGCCAAAACTTCCCGAAAGTTGGCTCCCCATGGATGAGCAAGGGACTCGCTGTTTTCTGAATAATTCTCAATAGCCGACCTTGCCGAATAAGTATACGGCCGCGCATTATTGTTCTCCAATAAATAACTCAGGTTCGCAATTCCAAACAAGTGAGCTCCCCGCAGGCCTAACTGCCAGGCATATTTATTCACGGAGGCTCCGTCGTTGGAAAAGAAATCTTTCGATACAAACTCATTCAGTGCAAATTGTCCATAAGCCGTTATACCGCTGCTGATCTTGTATTTACCATTAAACCCAAGCAAAGATTTGTCCGGGTCATCGCTTGCATTGTTTACAGGTTTCAGGAAAATAACAGGATTGATATAATTAAAATCGAAGGGCCGCTTGGCGCCATTATCATCCGTATAATAACCCGTTATGTTTTCAAAAAAACCAAAGGAAAGCCGGTTCGTTACGTTCCAGTCAAGGTAATGAAACACGCCGAACTTCTTTCGGTTCACACCATATTGAGACGTATAGGCAGGATCATCCATATAGGTCCACATCACCATATATTTTACATTTCCCAGACTACCGGTCAGCTTAAGAAACGGATACGGCGAGGCGTAATTGGAGAGCAGCAGCGATCGGTAGCCGTCGCCAATAAAGTTCTTGTCCCTTCCCGCCTGAATGTTCAGATATTTGATCGGTGTATAGGAAACGGCCGCCGTGATGTACGACCAGTCAAAGCCATTTACTCCGTAGCTTCTGGCTGAGGCCATACCCGGAACAACACCCGTTTGACTAATGTAGGTTGCCATGTAGTCAGGCACAATCGCATTACTTTGATAACCGGCAACGTTGTAGGAAAACACGTTCCCGACGGTTCCGCCGAGCTGTAACCCTAAGGAAAGTGTATTGGTCGTCAACTTGCCGGAAAAATCTCTTCCCAGGCCGAGGTCTGGCAGCAGATCGGCGTAAAAAGCGGAGCCCCGCCCTTTGTAATCGATCAGGTGCTCATTAAATAATTTACGGTAAAGCAGGCCGTGCTGTTTACCATCAGCCCCGTAGTTCATCAGGGAATCGTAGCTGACCTTTATCGCCGAATCCGTAAATGACGATTTCAACGCGGTATGCTCGCGTGTTTTTGGTGAATACAGTTCGCTGTTCAGTTTCTGGTAAAACTGGTAAGAATAAGGCTGGTATTCAGACTGGGCTGATGCAGAGTTTACAAAAACCAGGCTCAGCACTGCCACAAAGATGATCTTAGTTGTAAAATAGATATGTTTCATTGTACGGTGCCGAATAAATTAAAAATCATGATAAAGGTTTCTGAATGTGCTTCTTAGTCCAAATACGATCATGGCTGTCCTGGTATCTGACTGGCTGTTGCTCTCCTGGCGCAGTAATCCGCCAATTTCTAATCGCAAATTATACTTAGGATTCAATATATAGGCAATCGTACCTTCGGCATATTTCAAAGTTGTAGCCAAGCCTTGACCGGTACTGCCACTGACAGCAGGCAGATTGGAATTGTCCGGCAACATGATATCCTTGCCGTAATTTATATTACCCGTATTGAGTCCGTATTTGGCGTAGTTGATCTGGCCCTGAAAGTCAAATCTTCCGAGTGTGTAATTCAGTATGCCCACAGCCTCCTTGAAATTGGCGCCCAGGGGATCCGCTAACGGCTCATTCAATTCTGTATAATTGACTATCGGATACTGTGCAGCGTAGGTGTAGGGCTTGGAAATATTATATTCAAAAAGATAATTTAGTTTCTGTACTTTAAACAGGTCCGAACCCCTCAGCCCTAATTGCCATGCATTCCTGCTGCTGCTATTTCCTGTGGCCGAGGCCTGGTCCGAAAGAAATTGTCCGTAGATGGTAGTTTTATCCAGGACTTTGTATTTGCCGTTAAAGCCAAACAGGGTATGATCCGGAGCCGGATTTGCCGGGCCCAACGAGGAAACAAAAAATATCGGATTAATATAATTGATATCAAAGCCGTGGTACTGCCCCTGGTCGTTGGCCTCCTCGGCAACCAGTGCGTTAAAGAACCCGATAGAGCCCTGTTCGAAATATTCCAGTCGATGTAATGGAACGCCCCCCATTTGCGCCGGTTATTGGAAAACGAATTGAACTGCTGTGGCAGTCTGATCTTCCATATAGGCCCACATGGCCATATATTGAACATGCTTACCCAGGTCCGCCGTAAAGCGCAGCAGGGGGTATGCCACCGCATAATCGGACAACAAAACCGAGCGGTATCCGTCTCCAATAAAGGTTTTATCCTGCCCGAGTGCAATTGTGATAGATTTGCTGGGCATATAACCGATCAGAGCAGTGACCCCTGACCAGTCTTTGGTGTCTTTTCCGTAGCTCTTATCATAAGATTGCCCGGGGATCATTCCCACTTTATTGATATAATCAGTTTCGTAATTGGCAAACTTCCCCTGGTTTTCGTAGCCGCTGGTATAGAAAAAAAAGTTGGAACCGATCGTTCCGCCCAGCTGGTAACCGCGGGTATTGAGCCATACGGTTTTAGGTTCTTTGAATTCCTTTCCGTATTGCAGGTCGGGCAAATAATCCATGTAAAAGGTATAATCCTTATCCGTTACTCTGATCAGATGCTCCCTGAATAATTTTCTGTACAGCCAGCTTTTGCCGGTGTTATCCGACCTGTTGAGCATCAATGAATCATAAAGCGGCCTTAGGGCGCTTGAATCAGTGATCAAATAAGGTTTTATAGAAGTGTGGAGATTGTTTTAGGACGATAAACCGCATTATCCAGTTTCTGGTAAAATTGATAAGAATAAGGCTGATACATCCATTGCGCCTGTGCAGTGCAAACAAAAAAAAGCAATCCTAATAAGCAGGTAAATAGTTTCTTCATAGAGGGCAAATGTATTTAAATTATAAACCTTATTTATTCAAAATAGTTTAGTGTTTTAAACCCGCCTCTTTTCAAGTAATCATCTTTCTTTACCAGATGCAAATCGCTCTGCACCATATCTTGTACCAACGCATTCAGATTATATTTAGGCACCCAGCCGAGTTTTTCTTTGGCTTTTGTCGCATCACCGATCAGCAAATCAACTTCAGTCGGCCTGAAATATTTAGGATCTACTTTAACCACCGTCTGGCCAAATTTAAGCGCATCCAGGTTCAATCCCAGCTCTTCCGCCCTCTGCTGATCAATATCAATGATCACGCCTTTTTCGTGTTCTTCCTTACCGCTAAATTCTATTTCGACACCCAGCTCTGCAAATGCCATTTTTATAAAATCTCTCACCGTGGTGGTCACTCCGGTAGCGATCACAAAATCTTCAGCCTTATCCTGCTGCAGCATCAGCCACATGGCCTCGATATAATCTTTAGCATGACCCCAATCCCGCTGGGCCGACAGATTGCCGACATACAGGCAATTTTGCAAGCCCAAGACTATTTTTGATGCCGCACGGGTGATTTTCCGGGTCACGAAAGTTTCGCCGCGTATCGGGCTTTCGTGGTTAAACAAAATGCCGTTACAGGCATACATATTATAAGCTTCGCGGTAATTGACAATTATCCAATAGCCATATAGCTTAGCTACGGCATAAGGCGAACGCGGATAAAATGGCGTGGTTTCGCTTTGCGGTACTGCCTGCACTAATCCATACAGCTCTGATGTAGAAGCCTGGTAAATACGTGTCTTTTGTGTAAGACCCAGTAAACGTACCGCCTCCAGTATGCGCAATGTACCTACGCCGTCGGCATTGGCAGTATATTCGGGCGTATCGAAGCTTACTTTTACATGGCTTTGTGCGGCAAGGTTATAGATCTCATCCGGCTGCACTTCCTGTACCAGACGGATCAGGTTGGTTGAGTCCGTAAGATCACCATAATGCAGTTTGAATTTTACATTAGGCTCGTGCGGATCATGATACAGGTGATCTATTCGCTCCGTATTAAATAAGCGACGATCTTCTTTTTACACCATGTACCTCGTAACCTTTTTTTAGCAGAAATTCGGCTAAATAAGCTCCATCCTGCCCGGTAATACCGGTAATTAAAGCTTTCTTCATCTGGATCAGGTAATGCGATTATCGTACAATATTATCCAAATTAATTGTAAAAATCCGCATCACTTCTCCCTTATTGAAAGTATAATTTTGCCCGTTCTTCGCCAGGTGCTGGCCCCGCTGCCCGACCAGTGCTTTTCTGGTCCGACTTTTCACGAAAAATGACTTGAAATTGCGGGTATTATCGGAATGGATGAACGCCGGCAAAACTACAACGCAGCCACCTGCTCTTCCAGTTCTTTGTACCAATCCTGTCCGTATTTACGGATCAGCGGGCCCTTTAAAAATTCATGCACGCGCACTTTGAGCTCATTTCCGAAACTGCAGGCTGGACTGCATATGCTCCATCGGTCGTAATTCAGCACATCAAACTCCGGGTATTGGGTAATGCGGATCGGATATAAATGGCAGGAAATTGGTTTTTTCCAGTCTATAGCGCCATTTTCGTAGGCTTTTTCAATGGCGCATTTGGTGATGCCGTTTTCCCATATCACGTAGGCGCATTCTTTATTGGTATCTACACAGGGTGTAGTATAATCGCCTTCAAAATCGGTTACATAGGTTCCATTCTCCTCAATGGTCTGAATACCTTTGGCGGTCATAAAAGGTTTTACCTTGGGATAAATCTCCTCGAGTATATGCAGTTCATCGTGATTCAACGGCGCACCGGAATCGCCTTCCAGGCAGCATGCACCCTTACATTTATTTAAATTGCAGACAAAGTTTTCTTTAACTACATCCTCGTGCACCAAAACATTGCCAACTTCTATCATATTTATATCTTTTTTGAGGAAGGGTCTATCCTGTTTATTTTTTATTTCGCTAATTGCTTGCCGGACCGATCTGCCAATCCCCGACTAACCCTCTGTCTTAATCAGTCTCTTTACCCGCAGGGTTTAAAGGATATTTTAATCCCGACGCCGCTGTCAGATCCATCGTCAGACTACCCACCACCACTTCTACGTGCGCTTTTACGGGAATCCGGTTATTATCATCCGTTATCCAGAGATAAGTTTACTGTCTTTCCTGAATATCCGCCCCGGGATAATTGTAGGATTAAATTTCAGGCAATTAAATGTACCCATAGCGCAAGCCACCTTTTCTTTTCCCATATAGGTGATCGCTGAGGGTATGCATGCCATCTTCCAAAAAATATTCCAGATCCAGCTTCTGTCCCGATATGGATTTTTGAAATATCGATACAGCGCGCAAAATAATAGGCCGATACAAAATCAAACACTTTTCCCTGTATAGGGAAAAGTCCCCTTGGCAGCTGTTATTTTTTCTTCTCTGGTCAAAAGTTACCTTATCGGTATGCTTGTAACTTGCCTCGTGGCGGTTCTCCGTATAAAAATAAGGCAGCAGGGTATTTCGGTCTACATAGCTTTCGTACCGGTTGCGCACCTTATAGAAAACATCAAATGTGCCTGCAGTTTTGCCCTCGGCGATGATATGAAAAGCCGGCTGGCCGTCAAACTTTATCGGGCTGTCCTCTACATGGATATTGCTTCAGCAGCGGTAAAAATGCCATACTTCATTTTATAACTCAGTTTTTCGCCTGCTTTAAAAGCAGTTTCGTGGTATTTTGGTAAGTTCCTGGGCAAAAGCTTACAGGCAACAGCATGCAATAACAGAATAAAGTATTTCTTCATGGCTACCTGTTAATCAAAAAGGGGATTCATTCAGTCTTTTCTTTTATAAATCGGCACGGTGGAACAGGGCTCGCCAAACATAATGCTTTTTGCAACCGGCGTTAGCTTTTTTGTCAATTCCACATACGCCGAAACCGGAACTGCTATGTCTCCGCACCCCTTAATAACGATGCGCTGGTCGCGATATTGCTCAACATCCAGTCCGGTCATTGCCTTTTCAAATAGCACGGTTTCCAGTACATTCTGCGTCGCCAAATACAACCTCGCGCGCATAAGGTGCCAGGCGGTTGGCGATCAGCATATAGGCCCAGGCCGGTACAATAGCATCGGCAGTGCAGGTAACGGCAACATTTTTACCGTATACTGCGCCCAATCGTGTGTTTTTACAAATTCCCTGAAATCCTTTTCACGCAGGATAAGTCCCATATACAGATTATCCTTGATATCATATATCACACGCTCGCCGGCAGGATAAAAAGAGGCCGGATCCAAGCGTTACCAAACCGCTTTGCGCTACTTTATTTATTATATTTTCCTGGATTTCCATGGTTCTTAAAATAAAAAACCGGGCTCAGCAAGGCTAATCCCGGATACAAAATTACTTTAAATATTCTTACAAGAATTTAGAACGGTAATCTTTTACATTCGCCTTATCTTTCAGGGCATCAAATATCTGTCCCTCCGAACGCTGCAGCAATACCTGACCGATCTGCTCCCTTTCCCTTACCGCGTTGGTAAGCGGCGCCGGATTGATGAAGTTATCTACTGTGAATATATATACCCCACTGCTGACCTTCTATTGGTTTTGACAATTTATTTGGCTGCGAACCAAAGATGGCACCAACCACCTTGTATTCAACCGCTATTGCCAGGAATGACCGGGTTTGCAAATACAATGTTCTGAATAGGAACCACCGTAGTACCCGTTTTTTGCGCCACCTGATCAATAGTAGATCCCGCGTTGCGAATTTATCCATCAATAGTTTTGCCTTCACATGATTGCGCACAGCCGGCTCGATTTGTTTTCTGACCACGTCAAGCGGCAATAAGCCTTTAGGCTTGATCTCGGTTAAAACAGGGATGATGTACTGATCGCCCAGGACATAAACCTGGTCTGCAAAATCACCCTTCTGCGCCTTAAATGCCCATCTTACCACCTCGCGTGCATTATCAAGACCAGGTGCGCTGGATGATAGTGCGTTCACATCATTTGCTGTTTTCCGGCTCAGTCCGGCTTTTTTTGCCTCAGCATCAAAATTGGACTTGTTAAGGTTTGCTAAAAATGCCTGCGCCTTGCTGTAAGCCGCTGTTTGTGTATTTGGACTTGCACTGATCGGCTTATCCACTACGGCAACTTTTACTACCTGCGATGAGCCTTTTTGATCTTCGATCTGGATCAGGTGAACCCCATATTGCGAGGTCACTATTTTCAGTTCACCTTTTTTGCCGTTGAAAACAGCGTCTTCAAAAACAGGTATCATAGCACCGCGGCCAAATGTGCCCAGGTCGCCGCCTTTAGCCCCTGAGTTTTTATCAATTGAATACATCTTTGCAAGCTCCTCAAATGATTTGCCGCCTTCGATTAGTTTCTTTAATGAATCAGCTTTTGCAAGTGCTTTTTGAATACCACCCTGATTTATATCAAGTAATATATGACGCGCTTTTACTGAATCGGGACCTACACGCGAATCAACCAGTTTGGCAATCTTATAGCTTCCGTTTGAAAGGTATGGACCATAAACAAAATCCTTTTGGTGCACCAAACATTACCGTATCCAGTTTAGGATCGCCCAGCTGCCCTTTCTTTTTAAAAGACAACGGCAGTTTTGGTTTCAGCAGTTTACCTGTACAAAAAGTGAGTCATTGGTGCTCGCTTTAAATGCAGGTATCAATTTTTCCACCTGGTCCTTAATAGCAGCGGAATCCTCTTTTGATGGAGCGGCATTAAAGCTTACATAATCAAAGCTTCTTAATTCCTGTTTATTATCAAATTCAGATTTATGCTCGTCATAATAGCTCTTGTAGTCATCATCGGTCAAGGTTACTTTGCTATCAGGCAACGATGCATAATCAAGTGAAGCATATTTAAAGTTAACCAGCTTGTTTTTTGCTTCGTAATCATCTTTAGCATCGAGCGAGTTTACATAAAGGCCATTGGTAACCAATGACATATATTTTTCGCCGGTCTTAGCTTCGATCATCTGAGATATGAACTGCGTCCATTGTACTTTGGTAGGATCGTCAGCCTTAGCATTTTTAAGATTGTTTAGAAACCCATTCAGCTTTACCCTGTCCAGTTGCCCGGTCTTAGGATCACCAAATGCCTGCACGATCTGCGGATTTGGATTACTTCCGGATACCATAGCCTGTGCTTCGTCACCGCTTACAGCCAGTCCCAGCTTCTCGATCTCCTTGCTCAAAATGACCTGGCTTACCTGTTGGTTCCAGGTATTCTCCTGAATGTAACTGGTAAACTGTGCATTCAGATTGGCCTGACCGGACTGCTGCTTAAACTGGTTAATATTCTGTTCAAGCCTTTTAGAAAAATCATCATATTGAATCTTTTCTCCGGCTACTTCACCCAATTCATTACGGTCCTCACGCATGAAGGAAGAACCCTGCCTTACAACCTCACCGATAACAAAAGCGAATAGCGCAAGCCCTATCACCACCGCGAGAATTTTTCCCATGCGCTCCCGCAAAAAACCCATTATACCCATATAACCTATATAATATTAATACTTTAATTGTTCAAAAGAGGCGCAAGATACAACTTTTAGTAAAAAAATAAATAGAAAATTTTATTCCTGTTTACTGCGAAATATCCTGATTCTTAACGTGGATAATACCGGTTCCCTGCGTGAGGGTCCAGTGCTCGAAATTCTCATCGCTTACGAAGCTTGAACCATCTGTAATACTGCCGTCTGCCAGCTTAACATGGACCAGTTTGCTGGAATGCACCTGCTTGGTATTTTGATCCCAGATCAATTCATCTGATGAGAACCTGTCGCCTTTTTGATTGATACCCACCACATTTTTATAGAGCTCTATCTTCTTTTCTGACTGCCTGTACACACCATAGTCGGCCGTGATCGTACTGGTAGCGACCAGATTGTTATCGTAAAAAATAACTTTCACCCCTTTGGGCATTTCGGTATAAGGATTTTTCACCTTATAGTTGATCATCAGTGGCGCGGTCATGTGCGCCTTTACCCTGGCCGAGTCGCTGTAAACCACATCAACGCCGGTGTATTTTTCAAGGGGCTTGTTTACTTCTGTGGCCGATATCTTCTGTATATCTTTCAGGTCGTTCTCGCAACCCGTTACCAGGGCCAAGCCAGCAATTATTACCGGCAAAAATAACCCAGATATCTGTTTTGCCTTGTTCATGCCCCCGTTTGGTTTATTCAAATTTAAACCGCTGGAACCACCTGTCGTTAAGCGTGAATGCCAAATGGAAATTTACATAATTTTCCTGGATCAGGCCATTACTGGTAGTACCAAGCTTGCCTACTTCGGTTGAAAAATTGATTTTATAAAACGCACTTGAAGCGCGGTCATGCGGTAACGGGATACCTAGTCCAAATGTTACAGCATATCTTTTTATGTCCGTATTGGGTCCGGTGTAAGCGGAGCCAAAAATAGTCTTTGCATTCAGGTAAGTCTGCTCAAAAATGAAGCCCATCCGGTAATCCATTAACGCAAAGAAATTTGATAATGCATTTTCATTTGGAGTGATCTGGCCGCCAATATTCAGCTTTCTGCTATCCTGGAGACCTGAGTTTACGCCGCCAATAGAAAGATCGGACCATTTTCCCATGCTATAATCGGCACCTACCATGAACTTTCCGTCATGCAGGAATGTCATCCCGAAGCGATTGATCAGGGGGAGCTTCACCTTGCCATTGGGATTCTTGTCGTTTACCAGCGAATCCAGCGGAACGTTCTCGTTGTTATTCGCATCGCGCGTATATTGGCTAACAATATAGGTTTGAGACGTATTCAACTCAGAACTGGACGAACCGGAGTATCCCAATATCAGGTGTTTGTTATCTGACAAATCAATGGTATACTGCATGCCGTAGTCAAAATTAAAGCCCCGGATATAATTGCTTTGTTCCACCCTGGAGTTAATTGTACCGTATAAGGGCGGGATTTCGGTGGTCTGGTATTGTTTGAGGTTACCAAAGATATACGAAGCATTGGCCCCGACCATCAGGTGTTTGCCAATACCGAAACCATATCCCAGGTACGCTTTTGTCAAATCTCCCGTGCCCGAGTAATTATATTGCATCACGTTGGTATCCGCTAAAGAAACGGGAGTTTTTGATTTGGAGCTCTGGTTATAATTATACCCCAGTTCGCTATAGGGAAGCAAGCCGAAACTAAGCGCCGAATGTTTAGTCACGGGAAATGCGAATGCAACGTGGCTTATGGTGTTATTTACATCCTGCTCATTTGGAGAAACGCCATTTTTCAGCGTGATCAGGTCGCTGGACACACCCGCATCAATCACTGTAAAGCGTATTGCGCCGTAGGAAGCTGGATTTATAATATTGATGGAGTTATAATGACCGATCGTATTGGTAGCCACACCGATCCCGCCCATACCTATATTTTGAGGTAAAAGCTGATCGTTGATATTTCCTAATCCAAACTGCGAATACGGTGAACTGGAGGTAGCGGTTGATTGTGAATTCGCTTGCAATACAATAACAGCAAGTAAAAATGTAATAAAAAGCCTGGTATATTTAATCATTATTGTTTTGTATAGCTGCGTTTAATCCTTTTAGAACCAAATATGGTTCAATTTTTATATAGGGGGCAAAGATGCTATTTTTCAATAGAGTATCAAAAAAAATACTATCGCCTCCGGTTAGTAAAATATTCAGTTCCTGTACCTTCTTTTTATAGCTTTCAATAAAGCCGCTCAATTCATATTTTATCCCGTTTTGCACACCCGAACGGATAGCCGTTGCCGTATCCATCGCCATAATCGTCGACAAACATGCTGTCGGCGGTCACCAGCGGCAATTTCCCGGTATAATAATTCAATGCCTTATAACGCATATTTAATCCCGGCGATATACTGCCGCCAAAATAATTTCCTTCGGCATCAACCCAGTCATAAGTAATGGCGGTGCCGGCGTCGATCACCAGGTTGCCTTTCCCCGGATATAGTTTATGGGCGCCAATAACGGCGGCCAGCCGATCAAGCCCAAGGGTTTGAGGGGTCTTGTATTGGTTGCGGATCCCGGCGGTCATTTCTACGTTAAAATACTTTAGGTCTACTTTTTCTGCCAGTGTGCTCCGCCAGGTTTCAGTTTGGGTTTTTACAGATGATATGATCGCTTTGCTGATCTGGTATTGAACGATTAAATCAAGCAGCATCTCTGATTCGACCTCAGCAAAATGCCCGGCCTGTAATAATTCATCCTGCCTGAAAACTGCAATTTTTGTAAAGGTATTGCCAATATCAATAACCAGGTTGGCCATCAGGCTTTAACCAATGATAATATAGATTCAAAAATAGCCAGTCCGTCCTGATTAGCCAATAAGCTATCGGCGGCACGCTCCGGATGCGGCATTAGTCCAAATACATTGCGGCCGGCGTTACATACGCCCGCTATATTTTGCAAGGAACCGTTCGGATTTGCTTCTTCAACAATATTACCTGATTCATCACAATACCTGAAAAGCACCTGGCCGTTATCATTCAAGGCTTTCAGTGTGTCGGTGTCGGCAAAATAATTTCCCTCGCCATGTGCAATAGGTATTTTTAATGCTCTTTGTGGATCTATCTGTGCGGTGAGCAGGGAATCTTGTAGTTTGCGGCAACAAATAAATATTGCTGCAATTAAATTTCCGGTTGTTATTGTGCAGTAATGCGCCCGGCAATAAACCGGCTTCCGTCAATATCTGGAAGCCATTGCATATACCCCACACATAACCGCCCTTTGCTGCAAACTGGATAACTTCCTGCATAATGGGCGAAAAACGGGCTATCGCGCCTGAACGCAAATAATCGCCAAATGAAAAACCACCCGGCAATACGATAAAATCGCATCCCTGCAGATCATGGTCCTTATGCCACAGGCGAACGACCTGCTGACCCATTATTTTTTCTAATACATAGATGATATCCTCATCGCAATTAGACCCCGGAAATATAACAACTCCAAATTTCATCTTAACGTTTGTTTTACTTGGTGATTTCCTGCTCGGCGGCAACGGTGTCATGGGCTACAATTACAGCTCATAACGATTTCACGCTACAAAACTAATATAACCACTGAAATATGAACGAATGTAAAAGTTAAAAAGTGTTAAACTGGAAGTAGATAATACTGGCAAGCAGCAAAATATACAGTGACTCGTAAAACCAGCGTGTCGTGGCATATAAAAAATAATAGGCAAAAAACACCGATGCCGGCACGGCACACATCAAAAAGTGATCGAGGTGAAAATCAGGACGGATATAAAACGAAAAAGCACTGATCAAAAAAACAAAAAACATCAGCTGAAATGATTTGCGTGTCTGCACATAGCTTTTGAAAAAGTTCTGCTGAAGCTTAAAAATGCAAAGAACCAAAATGAGCGCAACCGGCAGCAGCACGATATAATTGTAGTAGTTGATCTTAAAATGGAATTGAAATTTTGCAGTCAGTGGCAGCCATATTTCAAAAAATTGACCCAGCTTGTCATTGAGATAATAAAAAACGGCCAGAAAAAAGAATATGGTAATAAAGCCCAGAATACAAGCCACCCAATCGCGCCAGACAAATGGCCTGAAAATGATCATGGCCACCCATATTGCAAAAAACATATACATAAAGGGCAGGTAGATCATTGTGCCCACGGCTACGATCATTCCCAAATCGAAAGAAATTGACTTTGCCTCATCACCCTTGTCTAAAGCTCCAGCATCTTAAAGAGCATCCATATCAGCAGAAAATTACATACAAGTGCCGGGCTGAGCAATAAAAAAGGGACAAACAAACCTGACAGGGTAACATACATCAGGGCGGGCAAAAAGGTGGATTTACCCAACAAATTATAATGATTTACCAGATAATTAATCAGCAGAGCCTGTATGAAGACAAACACGCATGCCAAAAGCAAATTTGCCAGTGGCGAAATAGCCGATTGGTATGATGCAGGCAATAATAAGCGTGAAAAAAGCTCAATAAACGGAAATCCGGTTTTATCGGGAAGATGGAAAGCAAATCCTATGCGTAGTGCGAACAAGAATACTGCCAGCCAGAGGACATTGATGGGATTGAAGGACCTGAATATTTTGACCATGATACGGATTTCGAAGGCAATAATAGCAGAAAAACTGCTTAAGCTAAAATCCGGCCCCGTTTTGCATATTGCTTTACCATGTTATCGACGATCTGCGCCGTTTCGTCAGGGAAATTTACATCAATCCGTTTATCATCCGCTATCCATTTGCACAGGTTGCCAATAAAATTCTCATCGATAGCATGGATAACCGGAACACCCATTTTTGAGGCTGAAAGGGCGTTGCATTGCTGCTCATACTGTCCCGACATTGGAATCATGAGCACTTTCTTTTTTAAATAAAGTGCTTCTGCAGGCCCTTCAAAACCTCCTCCAGTAAGCAGTCCCTCGCAACTGGCCAAACTCTTATTGAAAGCCTCGTTGTTCACCGGGAAAATTTGGATATTTTCGCTCTGGTAAGGCATTTTTTGACGCTTCGAAAAAATCTGCCATCTCACTTCTTTGATCTGGCTTAAATGCCTGGCCAATGTTTTATCATCATATGCTGGCAGATAAACTGTGTAATGCCCTTCATTGGTGGGTTCAAGGTTTCTGATGTCGCTGCGGATAACCGGGGTATGGATAAAATCATCATATTTCTGGAAATGAAATCCGATATGATGAGTAGTGGGTGAATAATATTTGAACAGCCATTCGGCATAATTCCACTTTGCCGGGCGCGGGGTTTTCTGCGATACAAATGAACACTGATGGCTGAGTGACACAGAGGGTATTTTTTGCAGACGGCACGCCCAGGCGCTCACCGGTTCAAAATCGTTTATGATCAGGTCATATTGCGCCAGCGGCAGCTGATGCATATCGCGCCATAAACGTGGCAGGTTCATAAGCTTAAAAGTGGCCCATTTATCCACTCCGCCCTTTGTGCCAAATACAAAGCTAAACCCGTGAAACCGGTATTTGAGCGGCTGCGATAAAGCGACCTCTGCTTCCGTTCCGCTTACCAGCAGGTCAAGCTCGCCATATTCCTGTAACAGAGGCACTATTTCACGCGCGCGGCTGATGTGACCGTTACCTGTTCCCTGTATAGCGTAAAGTATTTTCATTTATTATTTGCGAAGCTGAAGGTCGAAGCTGGAATCTGCAAGAAATCTCTAACATCCGCCAATTTTCAAATGCAGCAAATCAGGCAGCAAGTTAGCAAATTTTGCTATTGAATATGCCGTGAGGCTGCGAATATGCAATTCGGGCCCTGCTTTAATAAATTTCCGTATTCAATATTAGTAAGCCTCATGCCTGAAACGCTCCAGCAGATTGCGTACATCCATTTTGGCATCCAGGTCTTCTGCGTCTGTTTTGTCATCCTCGTCATGATCGTTTCTGAAATTAGCGGGATCATATTTGAATATGGTCCATTGTCCGCCGTTGTACTCGAGTGCGGTAAGGCTTTCTACCCAGTCGCCCGAGTTCAAGTAAAGCACGGATCCGGGTTTATTGGAAGCTGCTATCTGACTGATCTCAGCATGATGTATATGCCCGCAAATAACATATTGATATTCTTTTTCAACCGCCAGATCGGCGGCTGTTTGTTCAAACTGGTTGATAAATTTTACGGCGTCCTTAAATTTTGCTTTTATCTTTTGGGAAAAGCTCATTTTTTCGCGGCCCAGCGCGGTCAACAACCGGTTGGTCACGCTATTGAGCAAGATCAGCGTGTCATACCCTACGGCGCCTAGCTTTGCCAGCCATTTGGAGTGCTGCATGGTCAGATCAAATACGTCACCATGAAATATCCAGGCCTTTTTGCCATCGATATTCAGAACAACCTTGTTGCGAAGTATGAAGCTACCCAGGTCAAAATCGGCAAACTTGCGCAGCATTTCATCGTGGTTTCCTGTCAGATAGTAAACGGGTATGCCTTCGGTCACAAACTTCAGAATACGGCGCATCACCTTCATGTGCGCCTCCGGCCAGTACGATTTACTGAACTGCCAGATATCGATGATGTCGCCATTCAGCATCAGTATTCTGGGTTTTATACTTTTTAAATATTGAAGCAATTCCTTGGCATGACAGCCATAAGTACCAAGATGCACATCGGAAATAACTACGATATCAACTTCTCGTTTTGCCATGAAATTTGGGGGCTAATTTGCCGTCCGGCAATTTATACCGGTAAGCTTTGGTTTGAATGGTGCGACGAGCGACTATTCGTCGTCATCGTCTTCTTTAACACTCAGTTCATAGGGACTTACGTAGAATATACCTACTAATAACAATAAACCTAAAACAACCAGATAAGCATATTCAAAATTCATAGGATGTTATTTAACAAATGTCAACAAATTAGGTTATCTGAATATTAAGACTTTATTAAATTAAAAAGGTTTCATGGGCCCTGAAATTTTTTTTCAATGCGGTCAAGCTGCTTTAAATGGTGCCGGGAGTGGATCAGAATAAACCTGAACCATTGCCAGGCGTTGAGCATGCCAAAACGCTCGTGGCGGATACGGCAATAGGGCGATGCTTTACCGATCAGCGGGGCAACCTCGTCTATGCGTTTACGGCACTTGATGAGCATATTCCTGGCCTCTTCCTTACTGATGTTCTTAACAGGGTTTTTGGCGGCCATACCCTCGGGTACTTTTACTTTTACGGGCGGGAACCGGCCCAGCGTGAGCACCAATAGCCCAACAAAGGATCGGCCTTTTGTTGTCGGTTTGCAACTGGAGCGTGTACATTTTTCAATGGCGATGGTCGAACCCAGATCGGCCTGTAAAATATGGCTGAAAACTTCGGCATTTGCCCATCCGCCCCCCGGAGGGATCACATTGAACAAATCGTCCGCTATAGCATCTATGCGGCTTCGGTAAATATCCAAAACCGCTCCGATCTGCTGCTGTGTTGTCCCGATGTTCATTGTTCCCAAATATCGGACTTTCGGCTAAAGATTAAAAGTCCGGCCCAGACTTTATAAAATCGTGGTCAGCTCTTTTAAATGACGGATCTCAAGGGGCACATCGGCGGGTTTATCCAGTCCTGCTGGATTAAAATAGATGGCATCCATACCAAAATCCAGGGCCCCGCGCACATCCGCTTCCAGACTGTCTCCGATCATCAGGCTTTCCTCTTTTGTAGTACCCGCCAGCTTAAGGGCATAGTCAAAAATTGCCTTGTCAGGTTTATTAACACCAACCAGTTCAGAAATGATGATATGCCGGAAATAGCGGCCTATTTTGCTTCCGCGGATCTTAATATCCTGCGATTCGCTAAACCCGTTTGAGATTAAATGCAGCGTATATTTGGTCTTGAGGTACCCCAGCGTTTCATGCGCATCGGGGAACAAATTGGTTTTTGTTGGACAAAGCCGCACATAATGATCCTCGAAACCCTGAGGTATCCTGTCCGGATGCATACCCAGGTCCAGGAACGTTTTCTTAAAGCGGGCCTGGCGCAACTCAGCCTTGGTAATCTTGCCCGTATGGTATTCGGCCCAAAGCATATGGTTGTTCCGTGTATAAGTTTCGATGAACAGATCAGCTGAAAGCAAACCCAGTTCATCCAGCTTGTACAATAACATATAACTCCTGCAACGCTTCCCGGGCATTCTTATCAAAATCCCAGATCGTGTGGTCCAGATCGAAGAAGATGTGTCTGTATTTTTTATTGGAGTACCCCACTAACGATGGTTTGAACATATTCGATTTCTGAAGGCTAAATTAGCTTTTAGCACCTGAAATCATGCAGTACAAAAAAGTTTTCGCAGCATCGGTTCCCCGATCTCTGCCTTCCTAAAGATCCTGTTTAATCAGCCCATCTTTTCGCCGAACGCCAGATCACCCGCATCGCCCAGTCCGGGTACGATGTAAGCTTTTGAGGTCATTTCCTCATCCATGCGCCCAGCCATATATTGCGCTTTGGCAGATTAGCCTTTACATGCTCCACCCCTTCTGTACTGGCTATTACAGCGGCAATGTGCAGTTCTTTGATGTTATATTGGGCAATCAGCTCTTTACATACCAGTACCATGCTTTGGCCGGTTGCCAGCATGGTGTCACAAATGATCACTGTCTTTCCTTCCAGGTTGGGCGTGGAGATATGATCTATATTGATGATAAAAGCACCGGTCTTCTTCACCTTACGATAAGCGGTATGAATGCCGAAGGCGATCTGTCAAAAACATTCATGAAACCCTGGTGAAATGGTAATCCCGCGCGTAATATGGTGCCGAGCACAGGCTGTTCTTCAGGAACATTGACCATGGCGGTACCTAATGGGGTTTGCACCTCGGTCAGTGATATATTTTAATTTCTTGCTGATCTCATAAGCCAGTATTTCGCCGAGCCTTTCCTGGTTGCGACTGAAACGCAACCTGTCCTGCTGAGTATCGCATCACGCATTTCAGCCAAAAACTGGTTGCCTATAGTGTTGGTTTTGTTGAGTATAAAAGCATTGGCTAATGGTTAGAGATTGATGATCAGAGTTTTGGTACAGCTGTTATCATAAATGCCTGATTAAAATTATCGATCTTCATTTATTACTACAATAAATAAATGCCTCTGCATGTTTTAACTGATTTAAATTTATAACATATTACCTGCTGACACATAGCTGTCACGACTGACTGTTAGTTTTGGAATCAAATAAGCGGAACATGACGATCTTCAAAGCCGCATGGATTGATAACTCGCTTATGCTCGGCTGGTTTTACAGGGAAGCCTTTATACTATTATTCGTATTTTTGTAATGATCTATGGATTTTAAATTAACCTCTCAATACCTACCCACCGGAGACCAGCCCGAAGCCATAAAGCAACTGGTGGAAGGTGTAAACAATAACGATCCTTTTCAAACCCTGCTTGGTGTTACCGGCTCGGGCAAAACGTTTACAATCGCCAATGTTATAGCGCAAACGCAAAAGCCGACGCTGATACTCAGTCATAATAAAACACTGGCCGCACAGCTATACGGCGAGTTTAAACAGTTTTTCCCGGAAAATGCGGTTAACTACTTTGTATCCTATTACGATTACTACCAGCCGGAGGCATTTATCCCAACCACCAATACCTATATAGAAAAAGACCTGCAGATAAATGAGGAAATTGAAAAGCTGCGTCTGCGTACTACTTCAGCATTAATGTCGGGGCGAAGGGATGTGATCGTGGTATCATCCATTTCCTGCATTTATGGCATGGGTAACCCGGAAGATTTTAAGGATTCTGTTTTTAAGTTTGCAGTAGGTACGCGTATCAGCCGAAATGCTTTTTTGCACCGCCTGGTTGAAATATTATATGCCCGCACCACAGCCGATTTTAAGCGCGGCACTTTCAGGGTAAAAGGCGATGTGGTGGATATTTTCCCGGCCTATCTGGATTATGCCTACCGCATTTCGTTCTTCGGGGATGATATTGAAGAATTAAGCACTTTTGACCCGGCAACCGGCAAAACGCATCGAAAAAATGACCCACATGGTGGTTTTCCCAGCCAATTTATATGTTGCCCCGCGCGAACGCTTTACCCAATCGATCTGGGCCATACAGGAAGAGCTGGAAATGCGCAAAAAGCAATTTATTGATGATAAACGTTTTCTTGAAGCCAAGCGGCTGGAAGAAAGGGTAAACTACGACCTGGAAATGATACGCGAACTGGGCTATTGCTCGGGTATTGAAAATTATTCGCGATTTTTCGACGGGCGCAAGCCCGGTGCACGGCCCTTTCTGTCTGCTGGATTATTTCCCGGATGATTATCTGATGGTGATCGACGAAAGCCACGTTACCGTACCGCAGATCAGGGCGATGTATGGCGGCGACCGTTCGCGCAAAATATCGCTGGTTGAATATGGATTCCGCCTGCCTGCAGCCTTGGATAATCGTCCGCTCAATTTCCAGGAATTTGAACGCCTGGCGCCGCAAACCATTTATGTAAGTGCCACCCCCGGTGATTTCGAACTGGAAAAATCGGGTGGTGTTGTGGTTGAACAGGTGATACGCCCAACCGGACTGCTCGATCCTGTGATTGATGTCAGACCGGTAATCAACCAGGTAGATGACCTGCTGGAAGAAGTGGATAAAACCGTAAAAATGGGCGACCGTGTACTGGTTACCACCCTTACCAAACGCATGGCCGAAGAACTGGCCAAATATATGGACCGGCTGGGTATCAAATGCCGTTATATCCACTCGCGAAGTTAAAACGCTGAAAGAGTGGAAATATTAAGAGGATTGCGTCTGGGCGAATTTGACGTCCTGATCGGCATTAACCTGTTGCGTGAAGGTCTGGATCTGCCTGAAGTATCACTAGTAGCGATTTTGGATGCTGATAAAGAAGGCTTTTTGCGTTCCGAGCGTTCGCTGATTCAAACTATAGGCCGTGCCGCACGTAATGACCGCGGGCGGGTAATTATGTATGCTGATAAGATCACTGACTCGATGCAGATCACCATGGACGAAACCAATCGCCGCCGCGAAAAGCAGATCAGTTATAATACCGAGCATGGCATTACGCCTAAAACCGTTGGCAAATCCCGGGAAGCCATTATTGAACAAACCTCCGTGGTGGATTTTGTGGGCGGGGTGCAAAAAGCTTATGTCGAAGCCGATTCGATTTCGCTCGCCGCGGACCCTATTGTTCAGTATATGAGCAAGCCCGATCTGAAAAAAGCAATCGAAAATACAAAAAAGAAATGGTTGCAGCGGCCAAGGATATGGACTTCTTGCTGGCCGCCAAGCTGCGCGACGAAATGTTTGCACTTGAGAAAATGATGGAAGAGCGGTTTTGATGTGATCGGATAACAAATATTCGACGTACGGTCACTATTTTTTATCCGCGCATAGGTGCTGTAACAATAATTTGGCGCGGACGTCCTAGATGAAAATGTGCTGGCGGAGAAGATCAGCAGCTTGTCAATTTTTAAGCCGGCATCATACGCAAACATTTTTTGCGTTATAAACTTATATTTGCAATCTTAAATTTCATTCAAATGTATTTCATTCGCTTTCTGCTTATAGCTATACTTATTTTATATATTATACGCAACCTTGCACGTATATTATTGCCCATGCTGTTTCAAAGCCTAGTGAATAAGGCAACACAGCAACATCAGCAGCAATACCGCAGCGAGGCCAGCCAAAAAAAGCCGGAGGGTAAATTAAAGTAGATTATATCCCGGAAACCAAAAAAAGTTCAGTGCCCGACTCTGAAGGCGAGTTCGTGGACTATGAAGAAATAAAATAAATGAGGGAGCCTCACCAGGTATTTAAGCGGCGCCATTTCGGCACCCCGGAGTCATACTACGTTAATCACTACCAACTATATTGTAGTTGCTGTGGGTCTTGCTATTACCACTTCGTCCCAGCATAAAATACATTGGTTTTTCTGGGTGATATTCGCAGCTCTTGTCGTATATAATATTTTCAGTATTCGCAAAAACTGGTCAGAGTTCGATAAGGGATCTGTCATAGCCTATATTATTGGTGCGGCTGGATTAAGTCTGCTGTTTTTAATCTTCTGATTACGAACAATTTTCGAATGTAGTTTTTTTGAGAATCGATATAATAATTCCTTTTCTCACTCAAATTTCTATTTTTGGAGATTATATTATTCCATTAAAAAACTTAAATGAATAACTGGTTCAAGAAAAATGGCATCCACTCTGGCCATTGCAGCAATATTTTTAGCAGTTTGTTTCTTCTATTTCACACCTGCATTCCAGGGTAAAACTCTGGGGCAGACTGATGTACTATGGTGCCCAATCCACCCAAAAAGAAATAAACGATTACCGGCAAAGGGATACCACCATTTTATGGACCAACCAGATATTTGGCGGCATGCCTGCGTTCCAGATATGGGCGCCGTATGCAAATAATATTACTACATGGATTGTCAGGGCGGTAAGCCACTATTTCCCTAAGCCACTTTACAATATATTTATTTTACTGTTTGGAGCCTATTTTCTGTTCTGCGTTCTAAAACTCAACCCATGGCTTGCCGCGGCGGGCGCACTGGCCTTTACCTTCTCATCCTACAATATTATATTGTTAGTCGCGGGGCACTCCAACCAGGCATTTGCCATTGCTTTTTTTGCCCCCATTCTGGCCAGTATTATTCTGACACTCCGCGGCAGCTACTTGTTGGGCGGATCGCTCACCGCTTTGTTTCTGGCATTGGAAATACGTACCAATCACATCCAGATGACCTATTATTTGATGATAGCGATATTGATACTTGTTGGCATTGAGCTATATCACGCTATTAAAGCCAAAACAACCAATACTTTCTTAAAGTCACTTGCCTATCTCGGCGGGGCCACTTTATTGCCCTGATGGTCAATGCTTCCTCATTGTGGAGCACTTATGAGTATGGCAAAGATACTATTCGCGGTAAATCGAACCTAACACAGCATACCAACGAGCCAAGTGATGGTTTAGCTAAAGACTATGCTTATGAATATAGCCAGACTGTTGGTGAAAACCTCACCTTCCTAGTGCCAAATGCCTACGGCGGCGAGACCGGGTTAGCATCACTGGACCTGGCTAACTCCGATCTGAATAAAGCGCTCGTATCGGCAGGCGTACCGCAGGAACAGGCTGGGCACTGCATTGCAGCAATTGCAGAGCATTGGACTAAGAATATCTACCTATTGGGGAGATAAGCCATTAACAAGCGGGCCGCATTATTTTGGCGCTGTTATTTGCTTTCTGTTCATTTTCGGTTTGCTCATCGTCAAAAGCAGGATCAAATGGTGGCTGCTGGCGACCGTAGTATTAACGATGCTGCTTTCGTTCGGGAACTCTTTCCCTTATGTTTCCGATCTGTTTTTCAAGTATTTCCCACTTTACAATAAGTTCCGGGCTATTGAATCCATTCTGGCGGTCACCGGCTTATGTGTCCCGATACTGGCCATTCTGGCACTTAATGAAGCGATCATTGCTCAACACAAAGCGGAGCTATTAAAGAAATTAATGATCGCCTTATACATTACCGGCGGCCTTACATTGATCCTGGCCGTTTTCCCTGAACTATTATTAAGTTTCCACTCTGGCGACCATGCCACGCTGGTAAAAGAATTTACTCAGGTCTTAAAAGGCGACAGCGGTTCAGCTAACGCCATTATGAATGCTTTGGTAAGGGATAGAATTAGCCTGGAGCGGGCTGACGCAATACGCTCGCTGGTATTCATTCTAATCGCCTTCGGCATTCTATGGGCATTTATCAAGCAAAAGATCAACGCAACCGTGCTGTCGGTTGCATTCCTGGCGCTTATTCTGGCCGATCTGTGGCAAGTTGATAAACGCTATCTTAAAGACGATAGCTTTGCCGACAAACTTGAATCACTGCAACCTAAGCCTCGCGAGGTAGACGAATTTATTCTGCGCGATAAAGATCCGGATTTCCGTGTTGTCGACCTGATGCAAGGACCTAAACAGGATATGACTACTCCGTTTTTCCATAAGTCATTGTGGGGTTATTCGGCCGCAAGATTAAAACGCATTGACGAGATCATTGACAATCAGTTTTCAAAAAGCCTCAACCAAGATATCCTGGACATGATGAATGTAAAATATATCATCATGCAGGATCAGAAATCCGGTAACCTCTCGATGAAAAGCAATGCAACCGCCTGCGGACATGCATGGTTTGTCAAAAGCGTAAAATATGCAAAAAATGCCGACCAGGAAATGCAGGCCATTACGGCATTTTCTCCGAAAGATGAGGCCATTGTTGATCAGCGTTTTAAAGATCAGCTCAATGAAAAATCAACCGGTTTTGACCCGAGCGGAACGATAACACTGGTGAAATATTCTCCGGATGATATGGTATATCAAAGCGGTAGCACGGCTTCCTCCGTTGCTGTCTTTTCAGAAATGTATTATGATAAAGGCTGGAAAATGTATATCGACGGTAAAGAGACTCCTTATTTCCGTGCCGATTATATCTTGCGCGCTGCACAAATACCGGTTGGTAACCATAAAATTGAATTTATTTTCCACCCTGCATCTTATTACACAGGAGAGAAAGTATCCCTGGCAGGATCGATCCTACTGGTGCTGGCCCTTGGTGGTGCAGTTTATTTCAGCATCAGAAAGAAACCTCAGGATCAAAACAAAGCAGCCTGATTGGGTCAAAAGTATAAGCATAAAGCCCGTGTTCTTTCGAACCGGGCTTTCTTTTTGTTAACGGACCATGCATGTTCGGCCGCCGTGTCCACCGGGGTTTGGGCAGATGCGATTAATCGTTCGTTCTTCTATTCCACAGCCAATACCAACCCAAATTAAAGGCAATAACCAGGTGATTGAATAAGGTGGGGACCAAGCCATAATACCGTTTCATGATATGAAAACGTTCCACCAGGCTCTGGCGGTGTTTTTGCTTTGACATACCGCCGACCAGGTATTTGGCAACGTAACCATCTACCTTCGCAATTTTTCTGGCCCGTTTGGCTGCGCAAATGATCCAGTCGATGTCCGCACTCAAATGGTATTGCCTGTCGTAACGTTCGGTGATTGAGCGCCTGACGTAAATAGCCTGGTGAGAAACACTCATACCATACTTAAAGCTGCGCCAGCTAAATTTTTCAGGAGCCCGGTGACGCCGCTGGCCGAGGCTTTCTCCCTGCTCACTGATCATTTCCGTTTCGCCATAGTAAATATCGGCTTGCGCCGCAGTGGCAAACACGCCGGCAACCGTATCAGGCGAATAGATTTCATCACCGGAATTCATAAACAGCACATAATCGCCTGTAGCTATGGCCAGACCTTTGTTCATGGCATCGTAGATACCTTTATCTTTTTCGCTTATGAATATAACGCGGTCCTGGTATTTTTTTATCAGCTCCAGCGTCCCATCGGTAGAAAGTCCGTCAATAATCAGGTATTCAATATTAGGATAGGTCTGATCCAAAACGGAAAGCATGGTTCGCTCTATGTCCTTAACGTTATTATATACTACCGTGATGACACTTAATTTAGGTTGGAACATGGAACGTTCTAATTTGTTACTGCGGACGTCAATAATTGATGGTATAAATCTATGTGCTTTTTAGCTATAATTTCCTCTGAAAAATTGTCCATAACGGACTGCCTTGACCGCTCTTGTAAGGCGGCGCGGTCGGGATGATCGATAATCCACTGCATACCGTCTGCGAAGTTTTCTGCGGAACGGTAAGTTGCCAGGTAGCCGTTATGCTCGTGACGTACCATATCCGGAATGCCTCCTGTGGCAAATGCGACGACCGGCGTACCGCTTGCAAGACTTTCCATGACCGTGTAAGGTAAATTATCTTCCAGTGAGGGGATCAGGAAGGCATCAGCGGCGGCATAGCAGTTCGCCAGCTCATCATCGTTGGTAATTTTCCCCAGAAAGCTGGTTTTAAATGGAAATTCGGGAACATCCACCGTATTGCGATTACCAAATACTACCAGTTCAATGTCCGATGCCCGTAAACCTAATCGAGCTCTTAACAATTCCAGGCTCTCAGTCAGGTAGCTGGTACCCTTATGCATATCCTTTCTCGAAGGCATAAATCCACTCAAAAAAATAAATTTATCCTTTGAAAAACCCGCCTTCGCTTTGGCAGCCTGTTTATTCAGGGGTTTAAAAATACTGGTCTCCAGCGTGTTGGGGATATGACATATCGCCTTGCCCTTCATCAGGCTGCTTTGCAGCACAGACGCCTGCATCCAGGCGCTGGGAGCAATTATTGTAAAATCAAGTTTATTGTATGCCGCATGTTTCTGCTTCCATATGCGGTACGAAAAATCCTTATTCGATGGATGTTTCAGCAAAGGGCAATTCCCGCATTCGTGCTGAAAATGATCGCAGGTATAGCGCACATGGCAGCCCCCGGTAAAGGCATTGCTATCGTGAAAGGTCCATACCACAGGCTTTTTCAATCTGGCAATCTCTGCCAGATGCGATGGATTAAGAAATCCGTGATTCACCCAGTGCAAATGGATAATATCGGCGTTTCTAACGTGGGGGTTACCATTGACGGAACGCCCGAACCAGGCAAAAGAAAATGGTGTTTTTAAAGCCTTCAGGTATCTTTTTGCCCTTATGCGCTCTAATATAATCAGGGCAGCGGTATAGGCTTTGGCGATCAGGCCGGAATTAAGATCAACGATCTGACGATCTTTCCCGAATTTAAAGTGCACCAGGACTTTTGAATCGACATGCTGGTTCTGGAGTGCTTTGCTAAGCCTTAGGCAGGCGCGGCCGGCGCCCCCGTTACCATCATAAGTGTTCAGATGCACAACTTTTAGCATGTCTCAAAAATACGTTTATTAGCCCAATAATTTGGGCAACGCTGAAAACGGATTACCTGAATGATAAATGACTCCTAACTGTTCGTTGAATGTTTTTAAAGATGCGTTTACGATCCGCCGCTTTTTTTTCGAAGATATCTGTCCTGCATTTTTTGCATAAAGCGAACGCCTCTTTGCCAAAGATTGCCTTTTCGGCGGCTGAGAAAATTGCGGATAGCCCCATAGGCCTGCGCGTTCTCTTTAATTTCATCCGGGAAACAGGAGACCGGCTCCGTGGAAAGCTGCACATCGTATACATTTTCACGGTTCGAATGCACGCCGGTGCCGTCATGACCTATATTGTGAATAAGGGATTTGGCCGGATTGAGTGTAAGACCGTTGTTTAAAAAGACAGATGCATACCAGCGTATGGCCCAAGAGTTATTTTTGCCGGCTTTAAATTCCTTCATCTGCCGCCAGAAGTTCATCGTACCCTCAATAGAAAACCGCTGAATACTTTGCTTATTAAACTGTTTGGACAGCTTATCGATATCCGGTTCAAAATATTTCCAGGCACGTGCCCAGGTAGCCCATCCCCAGCTGCTTGCGGCGCGGTAAAAAAAACTTTCGGGAAGGCCGTTTTCCTTTAGATCATACATGTAGGCCCCGATGTGCATCACCCGGTCCTCGTTTGCATACCGCCTGAGGCCCTCATTAAAATATTGCAGGGTGTAGGGTGATGAAAGCAGGTCGTCTTCAAAGACGATGACCTTATCATACTCGTTGACCAGTTTGGTTACTCCGCTGATAATGGATCCGGCCAGGCCAAGATTTTCGTTCCTTGTGATCAGTTTAACCGATTTAAAACCGGTGACGGATGCTGCCATATGCCTTACCTCTTCAACCCGCGCCCTGTCGGCCTCTGTTTTTGGTCCATCCGAGAAAATAAACAGACGCGATTCATCTGCCAGCAGATTTTTCTGTAAATAACTGATCGTCCTGCGCGTGTGCTCAGGCCGGTTATAAACAAATAAAGCTATCGGAGCCAGGTTTTGCATATGGTTGATCAGAATATTTCCAGTTGATGATCTGCCTTTTTACATAATACCGTATAGGCATTGGCAAACTTTTCCCTCATCTTGGTACCAAAAAGATCTACCAATCCTTTCTTTACAGCGTATTCGCTGCTGATCCTCAGATCGGTGATCAGACTTTTCGATTTCTTTTGGTTGATATATGTATTAAACTTTGTCACTTCAGGTTCGATCATCGAAGTCAGATCGGCCTCGATTTCAAAACCTTCCGTACGCAGTAAATAACGCAAGGAGGTCGGCGTATAAACATTAATATGGCCATAGGCCAAAAAATGCTTGATCCGCCTGTCCACACCTGCCCGATAATCGCGCGGCACTTCAATGACACAATTCCGTGCCACCCTTTTCAACTCACGCAACAACAGCCGCTCATGTTCAACATGCTCTAAAACATGCGAAAGAATAATGAGGTCAAAACGATCATCGCCAAAAGGCAGATGATATCCATCGAACACCTGTACCGAACGAAGGTTTGTAATATTTCGTGTTTTTATGTGCTCGACGCCGCTCTCAGAAATTTCTACAGCGTGGTACTCAGGTGCAAATTGCCTTTCAGCAAGTAATTTCAATATACTGCCATCGCCTGCACCCACTTCGAGCACGCTATTAAATGTACGCCCCCTACACACATCCATGATATGCTGCGCCTTGTATTTGGCACTCAGCATGCGCCAGGCTTCATCATGTTTTTGATAAAATTCGTCGTATGCGGTTTTTACACTATCGCTAATGATCTCTGCCATCGTCAGATTCCCAAACAATTATCGTTCCTATAAAATACAGAGGTGGCTTTCAGATAAAACAAACCAGGAGAAATACCTGTAAATGCCAGTTGCTTAAACCCGTTGCTCTTTAAAAATTCAACTCCCGGCTTATATTTCTCCCGTTCGGAATCGTCCAGCACGATCACACCATTTGCTGTCAGGGCGTTCACGGCCTGCATGCAGCAATTCACCCTGTCGCGTCCGTCGACGATGATCATATCGAACTTCTCTTTTAACTTAACCGGCATATGACAATAATCGCCGCCTCTGGCCAATTCACAAAATATCATTTCTGAATTTTCCGGCTTGGATTGAACGATCTTATCATACCATGCTTTATCATGTTCAACTGAAACCACCAGGCCCGCATACTTTGAATAAAAGAAGGTGGAGTTACCCGAACCAAATTCAAACACGCTCAGCTTCTTGTTTATTCTGGTTTCTATAAAATCAATAAAGGAATAGGTAACCCATGGAATGGGATCGCCATGGCGATCAACAGGCTCTCTTCTGTCAAAAGCCTTAAACCATCCTATATCATCCAGATATCCCTTGCTATTAAACGATAACAACGATTTTAATCTCTTAGGTTGTGATAAGACCTGCAGCAGTGATGAAACTTTACTCAACGTTTATTAATTTTTTGAAATAGCGAAATTAAAAATAATGACCTTAACATCATTAACCCCTGCGCATTAACTTTTGGTATCAGCAGAATGAAAAAATTAGCGCTCGCGTAAGCCACCAGCGTAGCTATTGCAGCACCCATCATGCCCATTCGGGGTATTAATATCAAGTTAAGAACTATGTTTACTATGGCACCAAAACCCGTGCGGGTAAAGGTTAATTTATTAAAATTCTCGGCAATTAAATATTGTCCGCTTGCTGCCCCCAGAAATACAAATACCCCTGACCAGATATGTACCGACAATACAGGAGCCGCATAAGCGTACTCGGGTTTATAAAGCTTATAAATAAGAGGCGAAGCAAAAGTAATCACAATTGCTACCGGCACACTCAGATAAACCATCAGATCGTATAAATGTTGTATTCTTTTTTTATATCGGTCCACGTCATCTCGCCGGGCGTTCAGTATCGCGGGGAACAATGAGGTGACAATGACCGAAGGAACAAAGTTCCATGCCTCGCTAAATTGGGCAACGGTGGCATAGGCGCCCGACTCCTTTACACCAACCATGTTTTGCAGCATGATCTGATCGATCTTCATATAAAGGGCAACCATGATGCCCGATATGATTAGCGGCCATGAATAGCCGAGCAGCTTTTTGGCCAGTGCCGCATTATAGGTCCACTGAACAATGCTTCTCTGCTTGCGTTGGTAAGTAAAATAGTATCCTATCGATAAAAATAAAAAATCCAGGGCATAAGCATAAACAAACCAAACAAGCGGCATGCGGTTATAGATCAGCGCCAGTTTCACTGCCGCCGATACCAGGTTGCCTGTGATCTGCACCTGCATGATGTATTTGGACTGTACCTGTGACTGAAAATAGGAATCAATCACTGTGAATGCCTGAATAATCCCTATCGCTGACAGGATCAGTACATAACTGTAGGGCGTTCCTTTAGCCGGATAGATATGGTAAGCCAGCCATATCAGCGGTATACAACAAATGCCCGCAAAGACCTTCATCCAGAACGAGGTGCCCAGTATCTGGTCTCGGTTACCGGGAAAGGCATGCAGTTCTTTTACAATAAACTGGTCAAGGCCCAGGGTAGCTATGGCAGAAAAGAAATATATATAAACCGTACCACCGATGAGAATGCCGTTGTTGCCCCTGCCCAGGTAATTGGCTACACAGATACTCACGATCATTTTAATAGCCAGGCTGCCTATACGCCCGACAAATAACATTCCCGTATTTTTAAAATACTTTTCGAATGCCTGTTGATCGAAGCCTGGAATGCCGGGTATGCGCATAGTTTGCAGGTAAAGGTATAAAAAAAGCTAAACCGGTGTGAAGGGTTTAGCTTTTAGTTTTTATCGCCGGCTTTTTATCCATAAGGGGACAATCCGGCCAGCCTTTTCAGCTATTACTGATTCACAAACTTCTTGGCGTTTATCTTACGCTCGTTTTCGTTGAGGTAATATTTTACGCATACGGATGCTTTGCGGAGTAACCTCAATGTATTCGTCGGCCTGGATGTATTCCATTGATTCTTCGAGCGAGAATTTAATAGCCGGTGCAATACGCACGTTGGTATCGCTGCCTGATGCACGCATGTTGGTTAATTGCTTGCCTTTGGTCAGGTTAATCACCAAATCGTTATCGCGGATGTGCTCGCCCAAAACCTGTCCTTCATAAATATCTACTCCCGGATCGATGATGGAAACGGCCCCGGTCCTGTAATTTATCAATTGCAAAAGCAGTGGTTTTACCGGTATCCATTGATACCAATACACCATTTAAACGGCCGGGGATAGTGCCTTTCCATGGCTCGTATGATTTAAAGCGGTGCGCCATAATAGCCTCGCCGCCAGTAGCTGTCAATACATTATTACGCAAACCGATGATACCGCGTGCAGGGATATCAAATTCAAGGTGCTGCAAATCGCCTTTTGGCTCCATGACCAGCAGGTCACCTTTGCGCTGGGTTACCAGTTCAATTACTTTACCGGCAACTTCGCCCGGTACATCAACGATCAAGGTTTCAATAGGCTCGCATTTAACGCCATCAATTTCTTTAATAATTACCTGCGGCTGACCCACCTGTAATTCATAACCTTCGCGGCGCATGGTTTCGATCAATACCGATAAATGAAGGATACCACGACCATATACCAGGTATGAATCCGGCGATTCGGTTTCAACAACCTTCAACGCCAGGTTCTTTTCCATTTCTTTATATAAACGGTCGCGCAAGTGGCGTGAGGTCACAAACTTGCCTTCCTTACCAAAAAACGGTGAAGTATTGATGGTGAACAGCATGTTCATGGTAGGCTCATCAATTTTTATAACCGCCAGTTGTTCCGGTTTTTCAAAATCAGCAATGGTATCGCCAATATCAAAACCTTCAATACCAACAACCGCACAAATATCGCCCGAGCTTACTTCTGTTGTTTTCACTTTACCCAAGTCCTTCAAAAGTGTATAGCTCTTTTATTCTTGATTTTTGGATACGTGCCATCACGTTTTACCAGCGATACCGGCATATTTTCCTTTATGGTACCCCGTGCAACACGGCCAATAGCAATACGGCCAACGAACGAAGAATAATCCAGCGAGGTGATCTGCATTTGCAAAGTACCTTCAGCTACCGGAGCCGGCGGAATATTTTCCAGTATTGCATCCATCAGCGGGAAAATGTCTTCTGTTGGTTTTTTCCAGTCGGTGCTCATCCATCCTTGTTTTGATGAACCATAGATCACCGGGAAATCCAGCTGATCCTCAGTTGCCTCCAGGTTAAAGAACAGTTCAAATATCTGTTCGTAAACTTCTTCAGGGCGGCAGTTTTCCTTGTCCACTTTGTTTACAACCACAATGGGTTTTAAGCCTAAAGCCAGCGCTTTTTGGGTTACAAAGCGGGTTTGAGGCATAGCGCCTTCAAAAGCATCGCAAAGCAGCAATACGCCGTCGGCCATTTTTAATACACGCTCTACCTCGCCGCCAAAGTCGGCGTGACCAGGGGTATCAATAATATTGATCTTAACGTCTTTATACATTCACCGAAACGTTTTTGGAAACGATGGTAATACCTCGTTCGCGTTCCAGGTCGTTGTTATCCAGTATCAGTTCACCGGTCTCCTGCGTTATCCCGGAAAATGGCGCAACTGTGTAAAATCTTATCAACCAAGTGTAGTTTTACCGTGGTCAACGTGTGCGATGATCGCTATATTTCTTATTTTTTGCATGAAAATGCGCCTCTAAATTTGGCGCAAAGGTACGCCTAATTTATGGGATATGGAAGCGATTGCCTGACTATTAACGCAGAACCCTTTGCAGACCCCGGTTTATTATGCTAATTTTATAGTGTAAACCAACAACCCTGCACTATGAAAACATCCGGAAAAGTAATCCTGATCTTACTGCTCACTGTCATGGCTGCTAACGCAAAAGCGCAGCACACTTTAAAAAAAATATGGGAAACCGACAGCGTCCTGAATATACCGGAATCGGTATTGCCAGAAAAGGATATGATGTATGTTTCTTTAATTGACGGCGAACCCTGGGGCAAGGATGGCAAAGGCGGAGTGGGCAAAATTACCAGGCAAGGAAAGACTATTAGCCTTGATTGGATTACCGGTTTAAATGCACCTAAAGGACTGGCAAAGAATGGTGACCTGCTTTATGTAGCTGACCTGGATGAATTGGTGGTGATCCGTATCAGCAAAAACAGGATCGATCATAAGATCAAAATCGAGGGCGCCGCCGGTTTAAATGATGTGACCATTGACAGCAATGGTATAGTTTACGTTTCGGACACTAAAAAGGCCTGTGTATTTAAGGTAAAGGGTGACCATGCCGAACTGTACCTGGAAAATTTACCGGGTGCCAATGGTCTTAAGGCGATAGGCGACCAGTTGTACATTTTAACCGGGGACGGAATGTATGTTGCCGGCGCCGGCAAAAAACTTTCAAAGATTTGCATATTGGAACATGGTGGCGATGGCATTGAGCCCATCGGCAACGGCGATTTCCTGGTAACAGCATGGGAAGGATATCTTTACTATGTACAGGCCAACGGCAATAAGCAGATTTTACTCGATACGCATACCACGCAAAAAAGAACCGCGGATATCGGCTACGATCCGGCGACCAGAATTATTTACGTACCTACTTTTTTAGGAAAAAGCGTTGTCGCCTATCATTTGGATTGACAAAACTTTTTACGAACGAATGGCAGCTGCGTGGTTCTGCTGCTTTATGATGATGGCTTAGTGCAAACTAATCACACGCGTTATCTGCCATTTGTTGTCCCGGTGCCGCCAGACCACAATGAATTTATCAGGCTTGGACACGGAGTTTCCCTCGGCATGATTGATAAATTTGTGGAGGCCAATTTCCACGGCACCAAATCCGTTAATTGGATAAACTTCTATGCTGCCATTTACCAGCACACGGGTCACCTTACCACAAATATTTTCCTTTATCGCGGCTAAAATTTCTTTTTTTGATGTCATCAGGCCCCCTTTGTCATGGTAAAATTCAATACTGTCAGCGTAAATAGCCGCCTGGGTATCCATGTCGCAGGTATTGTAAGCATTAAAGTAAACGCTGTCCATATGAACGATCGTATTATACAATTCCTGCGATTCGGCCTTATAGGTATATGTGGCCTGGCCAATGGCAGATGAACAGGAAAAAAGAATAATTGCACTAAGGAGCGCCAAGGCAGATGTCTTTAATTTTTCCATACTTGTTTTAGTTTTTGACTACCGAAAATAAGAAAAGGTGACAGATAATTTTTTCTTATCTGCAATCAACAAATTATCTGTTTAATTTTAATGTTTCAAATCTCCATTCAAATGAGCAAACAGGCTGTTTACGATTTTGCGCAGGCCATTGGCAGCCATGATACCGGCGCGATAGGTTCGCTGATGACGGATGATCACGTTTTTATCGACGCTCATGGAAATACGTTCACAGGGAAGGACAAAATGACAAACGGATGGATGGGATATTTCGCCTTGTTTCCGGATTATAGAATCGAGATCACCGAGCTGTTTGAAAATGGCGATACATACGGTGCATTCGGCTTTGCCGAAGGGACATTTAGAGGCCTGAATAAAAACAACGACGACCACTGGCGATTACCCGCCGCCTGGAAAGCCGTTGTCAAGGAGGAGAAAATTAAGCACTGGCAGGTTTATGCAGACACCAAAATCCCGTGGGATATTATCAGTAAAAACAGCTGAATATTTCAGACTTTTGAAAAGACTAAACAGGCCGTGCATGATAACCAAAAACCCGGAAATAAAAGTAGCCATACTGGACCTATATGATGGCTTGCCCAATATAGCCATACGCAGCTTCAAGCAGATACTGAATAGATACCGATCCAGAAACCAGCTCAATCTGAGCTATAAGGTATTTGATGTGCGCAGCAAGTGCCAGGCACCGGACTACAGGGACTTCGATATTTATCTGTCAAGCGGCGGTCCGGGCGATCCGCTGGTCAGCGAGGGCACGCCATGGGAGAAGGTATATTTTAACCTTTTCGATAAGCTGGAAGATCATAACCTTTCGGGCACCGGGCAAAAGAAATATGGATTTTTTGTATGTCACTCCTTCCAGCTACTGTGCCGCCAATACCGGCTGGGTGAGATCAATATCCGCCCGTCGGCATCATTCGGCGTGCTGCCGGTCATGAAGACCGAAGCCGGGCTGAAAGATCCCCTTTTAAGTGGCCTCACCGATCCGTTCTATGTACTCGACTCGCGCAGCTGGCAGGTGATCCGCCCCGATGAAAAAAGGCTTGAGCAGCTCGGCATGCAACTGCTGGCTAACGAAAATCCCCAGGCCGGCCAGCCGCAGGCCATGATGGCCATACGGCTGAACCCTTACTTCGTAACGACTCAATTTCATCCGGAGGCTGATGCCATGGGTATGACAGGCATGCTCAGTGAGCCGAAGAAAAAGAAAGAAGTCATCCGCGATCAGGGTCCTGAAAAATACAAGGAATTACTAAATCGACTCAGCCAGCCGGACAAGATATTACACACTCAAAATACCATAATTCCCAACTTTCTGGATGAGGCAGCCAGGGGTTTACAGCGCAGCGCGCAAACCAAAAACGTTATTGAGCGTGATAGCAAAGGATCCGGGCCGGAACTTGGGGCTTCTCTATAAATGCAATTAGCGCCGCGGCGCTATCCCCCGCCGCATTCGAATTAAAACCTTATACTATTACGCTTGTAATATCGTATATAAGATATGAAAATGTATTAGATTTGTGACATGATTGTTCAGCTCGTGATCGTACTGCTTCTTTTTGCCGGAGCCATTTTCTACGTTGGCCGCCTGGTGTATAAAAGTATCACTGCAAAAAGCAGCTGCGGTACGAATTGCAAATGCAATATGGATTTTTCAAATATCGAATCGCCTAAAACAGATAAATAATACCTAACCTTATACCAATTATACATACTAAGATTGTTTTACTTTAATGGCCGATAAACAGGTTTTTCAAGCTGATACCCCCGGTAGGTGGACTCGTTTCAAGTGGCTTAGCCGGTTCTTACTGATTGTTCTTGCCACAGCTGTTGTGGCAGCCGCGATAACAGTCACCTCCAAGCAATATCCAAGTTTGCCAAATTTAAACCCGGCGCCAAAAAAGCTTTCAAAAGAGGAACTGGAGCAGTTAAAAAGATCAACCAAGTACAAGGACTTTAAGATCGATACGGAACGGATCGGTGTGCTTAAGCGTAATCTCCACCAGCATCAGCTGCGCCACCCGAACAATAAAGACCGCATCAATGCAGCTTTCTACCGTGCATGGGAACCGCAGGCCTATACCTCCCTTGTTGATCATATATCCAGGCTGGATATGGTGGTCACCGAAGGTTTTACCCTGACACCAAATGGTGACGTCGTCACTGCCAAAATTGATACGGGTCTGACCAATTTGAACAAAAAATACAAAAAGCCTATTTTGGTATCGATTTCCAATTATGTTAACTATGACAATGCTCATGGCGGATTTGATACCAAGGATGTTTACCGCATAGCAAAAAATAAGAAGCTGCGCACTACTTTCATCAACAGCGTGGCTGGCCAATTGGCTAAATATCATTTCCAGGGCATCAACCTGGAACTGGACAATATCAAGGACAGGAATGAAAAGAATTTTGTTGAATTTGAGAAGGAGTTTTATGCCATACTGCACCCTAAAGGCTATCTGGTCACAACCAATGCCTGGCCAGATGACGAGCAGTATGACCTGACCAAACTTCAGCATTATAATGATTTCCTGTTCATTATGGCTATTGATGAGCACAAGGAAGACAGCAACCCGGGCGATCTTTCAAACCAACGCTGGGTCGAAGAAATCCTGGACGATGTATGTTCAAAGATACCCAGCGAAAAGGTAATCTTTACGGTGCAGGCCGGCGGCTATGACTGGCCCGAAAGCAGTACAGGAAAAGCGATCAGTTATCAACAAGCTATCAGTTTTGCACAGGAAAACCACAGTAAGATCACGTTTGATCCTAATTCGGCCAATCTTCATTATACCTATTTCGATCTTGATAGCCTGGAACATACCGTTTATTTTACGGATGCGGCAACGAATTTTAACGTGATCCGCAAAGCGGATGACTGGGCAACGGGCGGCGTGGCCCTTTGGAGGCTAGGCGCAGAAGATCCGCGCCTTTGGTCCTTTTTCCAAAAAAACCTGTCCATTGATTCATTGAGAAAAACCGGTGTTGATATCAAACGACTGCAAACGGTCGGTTTAAATAATAGGATCGACTATGCCGGCGAGGGTGAGGTGCTCGACCTGGTGACTACGCCTACCACCGGACATATCGATGTGGGAATGGATACCATTAATTATGTAATCACCAATCAGCATTATATCAAGTTGCCCACCAAATATGTGATCCGAAGGTATGGTTATGCGCCAGGCAAGATCGTGCTGACATTTGATGATGGACCCGATCCCGACTATCACGCCGCGAATACTCGACATATTAAAACGGGAACATGTCCCGGCCGCATTTTTTGTTGTCGGCTCGATGGCTGAAAAAAATATTTCGATACTTAGGCGTGAATACGAAGAGGGCTATCGAAATCGGCAACCATACCTTCTTCCACCCTGATATTTCCACCATTGGAATACACCGCGTAAACCTGGAATTAAATGCCACCAGAAAGCTGATCGAGTCAGTTACCGGCAGAAGTACGATCTTATTTCAGGCCCGCCGTTTAACGCCGATGCCGAGCCGCAAACGCTGGCCGAAGTAATACCGGTAGCCGAAAGCCGTAAACAAAGCTATATTACGATTGGCGAATCGATCGACCCCTGGGACTGGCAGCCGGGCGTTACCGCCGACAGCATTATTGCGCGTACAATCAGGCAAAAGGATGCGGGCTCTATGCTGCTGCTGCATGACGCAGGTGGCGATACCCGCGAGGAAACCGTAAAGGCCCTGCCCGAGATCATTCACTTCTTTAAAAGCCATGGTTATCAGTTTACCACCATTGCAGACGTTCTGCATAAAAACAAGGCCGATCTGATGCCGGCAATTAAGGACAACGCCAACAGCGGCGTTATGGGTACTTTTTACGACATCTTTATACAAGGATTTTTCTATGGCAACTGGTTCATGCTTTACCTGTTCCTGTCAGCGATATTTCTTGCTATCGGCCGCATTGTACTGATAGGCATTCTGGCAACCAGGCAATATGTTGAAGATAAAAAAGAAAATCGCAGACGGATTGCAGCAAAAGACCTTCCGCCGGTAAGCATCATTGTGCCGGCCTACAATGAAGAAGTAACTGCCTATAAAAACAATTGAAAGCCTGCTGAAAATAGATTACCCGGTCTTCGAGATTATATTTATTGATGACGGATCGAAGGACAAAACCCATGAGGTTGTAGATGCCGCTTATGGGCATCATCCGCTGGTTAAGGTACTGACTAAACCAAACGGCGGCAAGGCTTCGGCACTGAACTTTGGTATCAGTCAGGCCAGTTATGATTTTGTGGTTTGTATTGATGCAGATACCCAGTTGAAAAATGATGCTATGTATCATCTTATGACCTATTTTACCGATGAGGAGATCGGTGCCGTTGCCGGCACAGTTAAGGTAGGCAACGAAAACAACATGATCACGCTCTGGCAGTCCATTGAATATATTACTGCCCAGAACATGGACCGCCGCGCCTTTGATCTGATCAATAGCATAACTGTGGTGCCCGGGGCGATCGGCGCATTTCGTAAAGCAGCTATATTCAGCGCGGGCGGATTCACCTCTGATACCCTGGCAGAGGATTGCGACCTTACCATGCGCATATTAAAGCAAGGCTATATTGTAAAAAATTCAGGTGAAGCGATTGCCTATACGGAAGCTCCCGAAACACTAAATGCTTTGTTGAAACAACGTTTCCGCTGGAGTTTTGGCGTGATGCAGAGTTTCTGGAAAAACCGGGATGCCCTGTTTAACAAAAAATATAAATTCTTTGGAATGGTGGGCATGCCGAATATTCTGATCTTCCAGATCATTTTGCCGCTGTTCTCGCCGCTGGCGGATCTGATGATGATCATCGGCTTGTTGGGAGATAAACCCGGAAAAATACTGGCCTATTATGTTGGATTTGTGCTGATCGATTTCCTGGTTGCCATCATTGCCTTTTGGATGGAAAAAGAGGATTACAAAAAGCTTGTATATATCATTCCACAACGATTTGTCTGGCGCCAGTTGATGTACTATATTCTGTTTAAATCAATCCGTAAGGCATTGAAGGGAGAACTAAGCGCATGGGGTGTATTAAAACGCACCGGGAACGTGAGTATGAAAGAGAAAGCTTTACCCGCGGAATAGTGGTTCAATGATTTTAGAAAGATTCAGGGCCGTTCAATCAGGCAAACGGCATATGCCACCACGCCTTCTTGCCGGCCAATGAAGCCCAGCTGTTCGTTCGTGGTGGCTTTTATGGAAATGTCATCTTCGCTGATACCTGCAGCCCCTGCAATATGGGTTTTCATGGCAGGAATATGCGGGTTTATTTTTGGCGCTTCAAGGCATACCATGGCATCAATGTTTCCTATCGACCAGCCTTTCTCTGCGAGCAAACGGGTTACTTCCTGGAGCAAGATCAAACTGCTAATGCCTTTCCAGCGCTGATCCTTATTTGAAAAATGATAGCCAATATCACGCAAATTGGCTGCCCCGAACAAGGCATCGCAAATCGCATGCAGCAACACATCGGCATCAGAGTGGCCAAAAGCACCGGCATGATGCTCCAGGCGAACGCCTCCCAAAACAAAAGGGTGCCCTTCCTTTAACTGATGCACATCAAACCCAAAACCAACTTTTATTTTACCCATTATTGTTTAGTAGTCGAACCAAAGTTAGCCATTAATGTAAAACGAAGGGTATTGGCAAGCGGACTGCTTTGCTGACTGGCGGCAATATAGGAGAAATCAAACGCAAAAATATCGTACTTAAAACCTGTGCCCAAGGTAAAATAATGCAAACCGCCCTTATTTGGATTCTGGTAGTAATAGCCCGCCCGCAGCGCAAACAGCTTATTATACCAGTATTCCAATCCCGGCGAAAAGCTTATTTCCTGCAGCTCTTCACTAAAGCCGCCCGGAGCATCCGAAAAGGATTGGAATATACCGGCAGGCACCGACACGTCTCATCCTTTCCTTTAATAATATCACCATTGATATCCCTTATAGGTGGCGTAGGTACCAGCAGTTTATTCAGATCAAGTGCGAAAGTTAACTGGTTAAATTCATCCAGATTAATGGTATTGGCTGCGCCTATCTTTAAATTGGTCGGCAAAAAGTACTTGCTTCCATTGGTTGCGTAGCTGATCTTTGAACCGATATTGGATATATTGGTGCCAAATGCAAATTGGGCATCGCCACCAAACTCCTGCATCTTTGGTTCTGTAATACAACGAGATATCGGAAGCAACAGCGGTGCCGGCTTTGGTTTGCTGACTCGATGAAGAGGCGTAGCCGGTGTACAAATTAGAGTTAATAAACCTCAGTGTCAGGCCAAGCGAAAAATTTTCGCCGAACGTACGTGCGAACGAACCGTCAATTGAATATTCATTAGGTGTATAAGTACCCTGGTTGTTTTGACTGTTATCGGTAAGGTTGATAGTTCCCAGGTTAAAGTAACGTATCGAGAATCCTATCGTATTCCTGTCATCCAGCTTATGTGCATAACTCAAATAGGAAAGGCTCACATCCGGAACCAGTGAGCGCAACCACGGACTATAGGATGCGGAAACACCATCTTTATCCTTCAGAAAATGCCAGTTTGGCCGGGTTCCAGTAAGTGGCATCTGCATCCGGAGACAAGGCGACCCCGGCTTCCCCCATAGCGCCTGAGCGTGAATCGGGCGTTATAAGCAAAAATGGAACTGCCGTCGGAATTGCAGATGAATTGGTCCCGTTAGTATTGCTGGTGGTACCCCCGGAAATGATCATTTGTGAAAATGACACAGACGGCAGTATAAGAAATATATAAAAGAAAATGCTTCTGGTCTTTAGGTTGAAAAACTTCATCTGAATAATTTTAGCTTACGATTTAAAAATTAAAAATACCGGTACTTTGGGGGAATTAATTGCAGGGAGATACATAACTCTCAAAATAAAACAATTTTTCTGGATAAACTAAAAAAAATAGAATTGTGTAACTCACGACAGGATATTTTACGTTTAAAGTCCTATAAAGGTTCATTGGCAATTTGATTAACACATCGAACTAAATATTAATTTTAATTATTAATTCATTTTTTTAGATTTACCCATTATTAAATAGTAAAAATATGAAAATACTTTTTACGAGAACTGCTTTAGTGCTGTTTGGTTTAGACTGCTGTTGTAAGCAGCTGCAGTAAACGGCAGCAATCGCAAAAAACCGGCATAACTTATAATGATAAGTATAACGGTGGTTATGAGCGATTCAAGCAATCGCATCCGGCACCCGGTCCGGGTGTTGTACCCATTGAAGGTGGTACTTTTGTATTGGGTGGCAGTGCCGATCAGGACGTTACCTTTGAATATAACAATGTACGCCGCAGGGTAACTGTCCCTTCATTTTATATGGATGAGACAGAAGTATCAAACCAGGATTGGCTGGATTACCTGCATTGGATAAGCGTAACTTTCTCCCAGGACCACGAGCTTTACTATAATGCCCTGCCGGACACCCTGGTATGGCGCAGACCACTTTCGTACAATGAGCCTTATGTGGATAATTATCTACGTCACCCGGCGTTCCAGGATTACCCTGTTGTAGGTGTTACCTGGGATCAGGCACAAGACTACTGTACTTGGAGAACCGACCGCATGAATGAAAATATTCTGCGTGAAACCGGGAGGTTAAAAACATGGCAGGAATTAAACGGAGCCAAAGGTAAAAGCGCCCAGGCCGGCGGTTCAGCAAACAGCAAGGAGCCTTTCAATACAGACATTTATCTGAACGGACAATATAAAGGCGCTGGTATAGACGGCAATAAAATGATGCCGGATATCAGTCCAAATGCAAAACCATCTACAGGTGGAAAAAGCGGTAAAGCGGTAAGGCCTGTACGTATAGAGGACGGTATTTTGAAACAAGGTTACCGTCTGCCTTCAGAAGCTGAATGGGAATATGCAGCCTTTCCCTGATTGGAAATACCGAATTTGAAAACATCGATCAAAATAAAATATATCCATGGAATGGTTTAGGTGTTCGTTCTGCAAAAAGAAAGACACGTGGCCTGATCCTAGCCAACTTTAAAAGAGCACTGGGTGATAACATGGGTGTGGGTGGCTATTTGAATGATAAAGCCGATATCACCGCTCCGGTACGTTCATATGCACCAAATGATTTTGGTTTATATAATATGGCCGGTAACGTTAACGAATGGGTACAGGATACTTATCGTCAAACTTCCTTTGAAGAGGTTGAAGATTTCAACCCTTTCCGCGGTAACGAGTTTAAAGACAAACGTCTTGCAGATCCGAGCAAAGGATTTTATGCAAAGGATAAGTATGGAAAACCTATCTATGATCCTGCTAAATCAGGCAAGAAAATGAAATACGGTGATTTGATCGCTGCACAAGGTCAGGCTACTGCCGAAAATCCAGCAAATGGAAATGCGGCTAATGGAAATGCCAATGCAGCTGCGCCTAATAGCGCTAACCCTGCGGCTCCTGCAGCGAAAAGCATCGCCCAATCCGGTAAGTCATACAATCCTGACTTCAGGGGTGCACAGGATTCAGTCAATACTTCGCTATATGGCACCACTACTCTGGTTAATGACCATTCAAAAGTGTACAAAGGCGGTTCATGGAATGATTTGGCTTACTGGTTAAACCCTGCAACCCGCCGTTTTATGAATGAAGATGAATCGAGTGCCGAAGTTGGTTTCCGTTGCGCAATGACTATGGTTGGCGCACCAGAAATCCATCCGCAGGGCAAGGCACATTACAGTGTGAAAGAGCCCAAGCCTTACAAGCCGAAATAATCAAATCATCTTATAAAAAAAAAAGGTGCAAGTAAAAATCGCACCTTTTTTTTATGCATAAATCTGTCACCCCTGGAAACGTTGAGACAGCACATTACGCGGCTCTGCTAAAACACTAATAATAC
>CAVWSO010000003.1:0-48263 GCA_963757615.1 uncultured Sphingobacteriaceae bacterium | reverse complement strand
GGAACATCCTGTTAGATGCAGCGGCCGGCACGGTATTCCTGAAAGAGAAAGGAATGCGAATCGGTTTTGGCGGTATCGGTAAAGGATATGCCGCAGAAATGGCAAAGCGCCTTTTAAAGGACCGGGGAGTAGAAAGCGGTGTAGTGAATGCCTCTGGCGACCTTGCGGCATGGGGCGTGCAGCCAGACGGACAGCCCTGGACCATTGGCATTGTCAATCCCGAACAAAAGCAGGAAGCGTTTTCCTATATGGCCATTACGGACCTGGCTGTAGCCACGTCCGGTAATTACGAAAAGTTTGTAATCATTGACGGGAAAAAATATTCTCACACCATAAATCCACGCACAGGCTTACCTGTCACTGGAATTAAAAGTGTAACCATCATCAGTACCAATGCCGAGATCGCTGATGCATTGGCTACACCTGTAACGATTATGGGAGTTAGAGCGGGTCTGGACCTGATCAATCAGATAAAAAATGTGGAGGCCGTTATTATCAGCGATGATAACAAGATTTATACATCAGACAATATTCATATCAAATAGTACCCCTAATGATAAATAATATCTTTTTAGCGATAGGCTGCCTTTTACTTATGGCCGCCTTTACGTCCTGTGTCCAGGTAAAGGAATATCAGAAAAGCCGTTTAAATGATTCCGAGATGATTTTGAGTAACCGGAAGGTGGAAAAAAATGAACTGAATTTTCAATCCTATCGTGAGGCGGCTTCAGGCGCAAATGCGGGGAAAACCGGCGGGGGCTGCGGCTGCAATTAAAGATGAGAAAGATATATTTATCCGTATTGGGATTTTCATTTTTATGCCGGCTGAATGTTTATTCTCAAACTAACAGGGATAGTATAAGCAACAAACCGCAGACTTTTAGTTTATACCACGCGCCGGACCAGCAGCAGGATAGTTCGCAATACAATCCAAGGAAGCTGAAACTGGATGAAATTAACTTTGTCTCCAGTTATTACTGGCAGGATGGCAACCATTCGGCAGTTACGGGAGGAATTGGTACCGAGAAGGTAACTGATATTGCCAATGGCATTGATTTGCACTTCGTATGGCTCAATCAAAGCGGGAATAGAAATTTGCTTACGACGGGGCTGGGCTTTGATTATCACACGGCAGCCTCCCAAGCCTACGTTTCTCAGACCGGGGCATCAAGTACCACAGGTACCAGGCTTTATCCCTCCCTTGACTGGACTGTTGAGAATTCAAAAAGCGGGAATACCTTTGGTATAGGCGCCTACTATTCTGGAGAATATAATTACCAATCATTGGGCACAGACCTGCATTTTTCAGTGAAGACTGCCAATAAAAGTGGTGAATTCAGCGCAAGACTGCAAGGTTATTTTGACCAGGTTAAACTAATCTACCCGTCTGAATTCATTCCGCAAACGACAACTGTCGGAACAGTAGTAACATCTGCCAGTGGGGTTAACGAGTCCGGGTCCGGACACCATAAAGCAAACATACCAAGCAGTCCGAGAAATACTTACAGTGCATCGCTGGCGTATTCTCAAATCATTAATTCAAGACTTCAAATTGCATTCCTGGGCGATCTGGTAGGGCAAAACGGCTATTTGGGTTTGCCTTTCACAGAGTATATTTTTCGACCGGTAAAGACACGATCGAAAAACTGCCATCATCAAGATTTAAACTGCCGGTAGGAGTTCGGCTCAGTTATTTCCTTGACGATAATATTATTCTTCGATCCTATTACCGGTATTATTGGGATACCTGGGGTACCAGATCCAATACTGCAGGCCTTGAGGTAGTATATAAACTTTCACCGTTCCTTTCAGTTTCCCCATTTTACAGGTTCTATAATCAATCGGCCGCAAAGTATTTTGCGCCCTACGGAGTGCATAGCCCAACAGATGAATACTATACCAGTAACTATGAATATTCGAAGTTCAACAGTCAGTTTTTCGGCTTTGGTTTCAGGATAGCGCCGCCAAATGGCGTGTTTGGCTGGCAAGGATTGCATGATTTGGAATTACGTTATGGTCATTATTCCCAAACTACGGATCTGGTCTCCAATGTTATATCATTAAATCTGGGATTCCGATAAAGATTTTTGTAAACGTTTTTTCTTAGGCCGGAACCTTTCTGAATAGGAAGAACCGGAATAAATGCCTGATCATACCGGTGAAGACAACTGCCCAGGCTAGTAATGAAAAATAAATAAAGATGTTGGAAATATGCAGAATAAAGGGCAGGTCCAGTGCTTTAGCAAGATTAAAGGTAGCTACCGTGTACATCCCCGCAGGAAAAACAAGGGACCAGTACTGCGGATCGTATCTGATGGGGACTTTTTGAATGATATGCCGCCAGATCGGAAGCAGCAGAAGGATCGGAATCCACCAGGTGGCAAATGCCCAGAAAAATACCGTAAACCCGGGTAAAAAATATTGAATTCCGCTTATCCACTGGTGGTGCTGGGTATACATCAGCAAGCGTGAACCTGCAAGCGTGGTGATGGCTACAGCGCCCATATTGATCCAGTATGGGGGCGTAAGCAGTTCTGCTTTCATGCTAAAGAAGAGCCATCGATAAATAATCAGTGAAATAAAAACCACATAATGCATTCCTCCAATGAGGAAAGCGCAGAATGAAACAAAAATAATGACCTGCTGATGTGCCATTTCGTTTGCTATCAGCGCCCCAAGGACGGCAATAGATTCTGTAGCCACCACAATAAGCAACCACGCGCCGCTTAAACTTTCTGCCAATCCTTGTTTGGGTTCTTTGGCGGTAATCACAACAAAAAAGGTATAGGTAATAACCAGCCAGAGCACAACCCCGAAATCCCATAGGAAGATAGCGATTTGTTTATCTGCGGTCATCAGTGCAAACTGGTTGCCCAATACATTATTTGCAGCAACAATGGTCAGAAAGGTCACCCCCCGGGATGAACTGGTAATATCTTTCCAAACTGCTGCCGGATATTTAAATGCCCTTAACAGCAGTATACCCCACAGGACGACGTAAAAAATGACGTTGGCTGCTAACAAAACCATGGCTAATGGTTTCATCTGGTATAGGAAAGCGCCTACTGAAACTATACCAGTAGCCATTACGAGCGCGAAATAACCCGGAAAAAAAGTCTCAAGTGTATGCGCTGTAATTGGTTCGCCAGGCTTTGGCGACGAAGCAATATTTCCGAGTTTACTATTTTCCATAATGGATGGATATTACAAGCTATGCTCCAGAATGCAGCATGATTTTAAACAGCTCCCATGATTCAGGAGCGCATTAACAGAAATAACCCGAATGAAAAAAGAAAATTTAATTGAAGGTAAAAATTCTTTAAATATAATTAACCCATTCTTTTAAAAAATGATTCCGTATTTTTACACTGATCAGCCGACCTATACTGGCAATATTAACGCATGCCAACCGGCCATTTTCCCCTAAGGATCGCCATTGAATCTGGTTAAAAAGAATTTCGAATTCAATATTTTAATATTTATACCTGCAAATATCTAGCATAAGATCTATATCATACTTTAATTTATACTAGTTATAACACAAGAGATGAGGATCCATTTTTCACTTAATAAAAAGGCTTTTCTCCTGGCTACGGCACTATCATGCTTGCTAATAGCTATGGTCTTTTATGGCTCGAGGAAGCTTCAGAATTTTGATCCCGCGCTGATTATTTATTTGTTTGGGACTGTATTTGCCTTTTTTGGCCTGGTTTACCGCTATGCCGTCTGGCTGCAGCGTCCGCCGACGTGGATGTATTTTAAGCGGACCTGGCAATTCATTTTCAAGGGACGGGTCTTTTTACATTTCGTCTGGTTTATAAAGGAGTTTATTCAAAATATTGTTTTTCAGAAGTTTATTTATCCGCGCGGAAGAAAAAGATGGATAGGGCATTTTCTGATGGCGCTGGGCTGTACGATGGCGTTCTCAATAACCTTTCCCTTGACTTTTGGGTGGATAAATTTTACAATGAACGCCCAAAGCAGCATAAATCCGGCTGGGATACACCTGTATGAGGCTCATTTCTTCGGCTTTAATATATTTGAGTTTAAACTCGGGTCATTCCTTGCATTCCTCGTTTTCAATGCCCTTACCTGGTGTTCTTGGCTGGTGATCATCGGTGTGATCTTATTCATGCGCCGGCGCCTGACCCATGCAGGATTGGTAGCTACGCAGACCTTTGAAGGCGATTTGCTTCCCTTAATTTTACTTTTAGCGATATCGATTACCGGGCTGGGACTTAGTTATGGCTACGAGTTTATGAAAGGAATAGCCTATGACTACATGGCCGTAACCCATGCCATAACGGTGATTATGTTTCTAATCTGGATCCCATTTGGCAAGTTCTTCCATATTATGCAGCGGCCCGCCCAGATCGGCGCGCATATCTATAAAAAAGAAGGCATAAAAAGGGGGATGGCCGTATGCCCGCATACGCACAAAGAATTTGCTACCCAGTTACATATAAATGATTTGAAGATTGTGACCAAAGAGCTGGGTTTTGACTTTACTTTAAAGGACGGTACGTCCCACCTTGATCTCAGCCCCGAAGGCAAGAGATCGATGCTGGCCACGGCTCATCTTAAGGCAAGGCAGCAAAATGGCGGTAAGCTTTTTGGTTAGATGATTGCAACATGGTTTAATAGTGGATTATAAAACTACTAAATGGCCCAATTACCAGTTTCTCCGGAAAAATTGATTGAAAAATTTGGCCCGCATTTAAATTACCCTCCTCAGGAAGGATTTATTGGCCGGGATGAACCAGATCGGGTTGTAAAAACACATTGCTGTTTTTGCGGAATGCAATGTGGTATCAAACTTCTGGTAAAAAATGAAAAAGTCGTAGGTTTTGATCCCTGGATGGAGTTTCCTTTTAACGAGGGGCGCTTATGCCCAAAGGGCGTTCAGCGCTATATGCAAAATAATCATCCGGATCGCCTTTTGGACCCCCTGAAACGACAGGAAGGGGTGGGTTTCGTGCCTGTTTCCTGGGATGAGGCCATGAATACAACCGTATCGGAAATCATAAGAATTCAGCAAGAATATGGGAATGATGCCTTTTCTGTTTTGTCAGGCGTTTCCCTCACAAACGAAAAAAGCTATCTGATGGGTAAGTTTGCCCGCGTTGCCCTCAAGACAGCAAATTTAGACTATAACGGGCGCCTGTGCATGGTAAGTGCAGGAGCTGGAAATAAAAAGGCCTTTGGCCTTGACCGTATATCTAATACTTTCCAGGATCTGGAAAAGGCCGAAGTAATTCTAGTCTGCGGCGCCAATATCAGCGAAACGTTCCCCACGCTGACACACTGGGTATGGCGCGCAAGGGATTATGGGGCTAAACTGATCGTGGTCGATCCGAGAGTAATACCGCTGGCACGAACCGCGGACTTGCATTTGCCCATCAAGCCAGGAACAGATTCCGCCCTGTACGGGGCCATGCTTAAATACCTTGCCGATCATGATATGCTTGACCATGATTTTATCGAAAATCATACGACTGACTTTGATAAGGCGATCGCAGCTGTCCAGGATTATACGCTGGATTGGGCTGAAATGATAACGGGCATTGAAAAGGAAAAAATTGAACTGGCAGCGCAATGGTGGGGAAAGGCAAAGACTAGTTTTTTGCTGCATGCACGTGGAATAGAACACCATTCAAAGGGCGTTGACAATGTTTTAGGTTGTATTAATCTGGTTCTGGCTACCGGCCGTATCGGCAGGCCTTATTGCGGGTATGGTACCATTACCGGGCAGGGCAATGGTCAGGGAGGACGGGAACATGGTCATAAATGCGATCAATTGCCTGGGAACCGCGATATTACCAATCCGGAACACCGTAAATACATAGCCGGAGTATGGGGGATTGAGGAAAGTGAAATGCCCGGTAAAGGTTATACTGCATATGAACTCATTGAGGCGATTCACCGTGGCGAGGTAAAAGGGCTTCTTTCCATATGCTTTAATCCCCTGGTTTCACTGCCTAATAATAACTATGTGCGCCAGGCGATCGAGAAACTGGAATTTTATGTGTGTATCGATTTTTTCATGAATGAAACCTCCCGGCATGCTGACATTATTCTGCCAGGATCATTACAGGAAGAAGAAGATGGTACGGTGACTACCGCAGAGGGTAGGGTAGTACGTATCCGAAAAGCCGTCAATCCGCCGGGGAACGCCCGAAGTGATACCTCCATTATTTTGGAGCTTGCAAAAAGGCTTGGGGCCGGAGATAAATTCACGTACAATAGTAGCGAAGAAATATTCAATGAATTAAGAGTCGCCTCCAGGGGAGGAACAGCCGATTATTATGGAATAACCTATCAGAAGGTTGAAGACAATATGGGTATTTTCTGGCCCTGTCCTACTTTAGACCACCCGGGAACTCCGCGATTATGGGAGGATAAAAAGTTTGCAACACCTGATGGAAAGGCACATTTTAACCCGGTCGCCTATCGCCCGCCAGGCGAGGTTACGGATGATGAATACCCGGTTGTGCTTACAACGGGCCGCGTAGTATCGCAGTATTTAAGCGGAACACAGACCCGGAGGATAGGCAAATTAGTTGATTTATATCCTGAACCCAAGTTGGAGATTCATCCGGAACTTGCCTTGAAATACGGAATTCAGCAAAACGAACTGGTCCGGGTATCAACGCGTCGGGGCACGGATGATTTTCCTGCAAATATTGTGGAAACCATTCGTAAGGATACCGTTTTCTTGCCTTATCACTGGCCGGGTAAGAAATCAGCAAATCAGTTTACTCCCGGAACGTTAGATCCTGTTTCTAAAATTCCGGAGTTTAAAGTCTGTGCGTGTAAACTGGAACCATTGGGGCGAAGCGCTCCAAGTTCATCCGCGTCCGATGCTTTTAGAAGTATTTGATAAATATTGAATAAAAATTAAAAAAATGCCCGTAACTAATTATCGAACTGATCAGGAATTCTTTGTAGACATGCAAAGATGCATTGGCTGCAAAGCCTGCGAAATGGCCTGTGCCGAATGCGAAACGAACGGACAGGAATCTATGATACATGTCAATTACATTGATCGTGCTGTTACCATCCAGACCACCGTTCAGGTTTGCATGCATTGCGATGATCCGGTATGCGCCAACGTTTGTCCGGCGGATGCAATTTCAAAGGATGAATTTGGAGTGGTGCATTCGGCTAATACTGCACGGTGCATTGGCTGCTCGAACTGCGTGATGGCCTGTCCTTTTGGTGTGCCCAAAAAGAGCGAGGCTTATGACCTTATGATGAAGTGCAATATGTGTTATGACAGGACAAGCGCCGGGAAAAAACCTATGTGCGCGACGGTTTGTCCTACGCAGGCTTTGTTTTACGGAACACGTGAGGAAATCGCAAAAATGCGCCCGAACAGTACGCCGGTAAACAACTTTATTTTTGGAAAGGAAACGGTAAGCACTAAAGTGAATATTATGATGCCCAAGGGCAGTACAGAACTTATTATTGATTAGAATTTATGGCAACAGATGACCGGGATAAACATTGGAAAGAAGATTTCCCCGTCGGGCGACTTGAATCCGTTCAGGTTACCCGCCGAGATTTTGCCAAATTTTTATGTCTTGTTTCCGGTGGCTTGGCTATAGGAAGTGGGTACATAGCCGTCAAAGCCAATTTTTTCCCTCCGGAAAAGATCTCTGGAGAGCATTTCGTTTGCAAAAAAAACGAACTCCCCACAGGAGGAACCCGTTCGTTTTTGATCAGCGGCAGCAGCATTCCTTATATCCTTATTCACCTGGAGGATGACCAGTTCAGGGCATTTGAACAAAAGTGCACGCATTTATCCTGTGCTGTTTTTTACAAGGCCGGAAGCGGCAAAATTGAATGCCCTTGTCATAAAGGATTGTTTGATGCTTTGACGGGGGAAGCACTTGAGGGTCCGCCGCCCCGGCCCTTACCGCGCCTGGATGTATTGATCAAAGGAGAAGATGTATTTGTTATGGAATTCGAAAGCGATAAACAAAGCAATAGCGGCACCCGATGACGGTGTCAGTTTTTCAATAGATAAATTATTATGAGCAATTTTCGTCAGGCCCAGGATCAGGCCCATCCCAATAAGACCAGCACACTCATGCTGGCCCTGATTATGGTGTTGATTTTAAATGTTAGCATCCAGGTCTGGTTACTTTATACGGCTCTGAATAATGCACTGGATAAAAATACTGATATCGCGTTTCCATGTTTTATCGCCTCGGGTATCCTTTTTACAATTGGTTTTGGCTGGTTATACTTTTTACCGACAGGGCCCCGCAGAACAACCGTCATGGAAAATAGCGTTACCGAGCCTTATTCCTAAGTTAACTCACTTTGTGTCAGATCTTTGTAGTAGGGAGCCTCATTTTTCATGCGAACGCCCGGAATACCCCGCTGATAGTGATTATGATCATATATAGAACTGATGCAAATCAAGTCTTCAAAGCAGGCATATCCCGAACTTTGAATAAAAGATTTGAATATGAGAATGGCTATAGAAGACAAGGAATTGGATGCTGAACTTCAGGAACTTTACCTGACAGGCAAACAATGGCTGGCTGACATGGATTTTTTGGGAACCGAACTGGACTTTTTAAAAAAGCTGTCCAAAAGGAGTACAAATCGAACTATTAGCAATCCGCTGGCTGCTAAACTGGTTTTTATCGAAAAAAGTTCGGCTGAATTAAAAAGGGATGTGCTGGCGTATTTGCATGAACTAGAACCCTTAATTACCTCCAGGCAGAAAAATATAAAATTGAACCTGATCGAAATAAATAGCTGTTTAAGACAAAGACTGGTCCAGGTATTAACAGACTTCCATAGTGCCAGAAAAGCTTTATTTGATTTTTTCAAGCTGAATCTGAAAAAAACACAAAGCCTTAATATTATATAATAAGGGTAAAAACTATTTTAATGGCTTCTTTAGGGGGCATGCACCGGTAAATCGATCATAACGATCGGACTGGTGAACATGTTTTTGCGGAAAACACAAAAGGTTGGTTTTTTTTTAAACCAATCATCAACGTCGAAACAACGGAAAAAAAGGATATTCATATCCAGACCATACTAGAACACTTTCTGCATTCCGATAAGTTTCGAGGTAGCATTCACTTTTACAAGGCTCGATGACATGAAATTCCTTGAAAACGGGAGCCAGGGAGAAATGATCGATGCGAGTATAGACAAATTTAAAAGTTTAGAACAGAATTATGACTTCACATTCCTGGTAGGCCGTGATTTTACCGGGGAGGGTTCGCTTTTGAATTAGATTTGCTCATCACGATCAACGAAGAGTTGGAAATAGCCAGTCCGTGTGAGCTTGTTACATGCAGCACCGCTAGGTAATTCCCTGTGGCGTTTACTTTTAAAGGACAGATGCCGGCCTACGATTTGCGTGAGCCGGTATCTGTCCTTTTTTTATTTCCTTTTACTTCTTCTGCTCAGAAAAAAACACTGAAATGCAGTTTGGCAAAAAACGGGGTACCTGGCGTAATGCTTACACCGTCAACAGGTGCCGCTTCATTCCTCAGCCTGGTTTCTTCTTCCACAGAATATTCATCCCATTTGGTATTCAGGAGGTTTTCGATGGAAAGGCCTATTTCATAGCGCTTTTTGGTATAGCTAACAGCCAGATCAGTGACGAAATAGCCATTGGCTTTTAATGAATAATCATTATTAGCCGGCCGTTGCGCCATATACCGATAACTGATGCCTCCGTTTATGCCATTTTTAAATTTGAAGTCCAGGCCGCCGGTGCTGGTAAAAGCGGGTGCCAGGGCTAGGTAGCCTTTCCCTTTTAAACTATCAAGCAACCGGGGCTGGGCGATATTTAAATTAAGGTCAACGAATAACCAGGGGTTGAGCTGGTAACGGGCAGAAAGATCAGCGCCCATCCTCCTGGTGCGGCCGCCGGGTGCTACGCCGCCGTCGTCTGTATAAACAAACTCCTGCTGCAGGTATAAATACCACAGGGCTGCATTAATATAAAGATCTGATACCGGCTTCCAGTTGGCTCCCAAATCCGAGCCATAAGCAGAAGGCAGCGTTTGCAGTCCGTTTTGAATGAGGACGGCCCTGGTGTCATTGGAGTGAAATCCCTTGCCTGTTTTTAAATAGAATTGTACCGCCGAGTTTGCGGTGTATTCGATATTTAATTTCGGACTGATCACCAGGTTGTCCCTTGAAGGTAACTCTGCTGCGATCTTATTATCATAATTAAAATAAAAGTAATCGAATCTCGATCCTGCATTGATTGTCCATTTACCGAATTGCAAACTTTCATCGATAAATCCGTTAATATGATCCTCGCTGATATGGCCAAGCTGATCAATACCGGTGATGGTATCGCCGCCTGTCGTGTGCGCCAGTTCGCTGCCCGTTTGGTCGATCCTTGCACCCAGGCCCGCTGCCGAAATCAGGGAGATCTTTTCCCAATCGGTTTTATGCGTAATCTTTCCATTGTACCCAAACAGATCTCTGGTTTCATTTTGGCGCACTGCATCGCCGTTGATGCTGTCCTGCGCAAAAAAAGTGCTGTTCACGTGCAGCAGAAAATTATAATGGCTATAATAGAATTGGTTTTCCAGGGTATTGTTATTGCGAAGTTCTGTAGTCAGTCTGGTATTTACATTTACCCTGCTGGAACTGCCGCCCTGCAAACTGTCGATTGTTCCGAACCGGTCTATAGTTCCGTTTTCAATCAGGCGTAATGGTACTTCTCCCGAGGCCCTCCAATTGGTTGTAAAATAAGATGTGCTGAATGACAGCTTATTGGCGGAATCAAGCATCATGCTGTATTTGCCATACAAGTTCAGCCGTTTATAATGTTCCGGGAAAGAGAAAGGTCCATCCGTATAATTATAGTCACCGGCCACGTAAGCGCTCTGGCCTTTCACTTTGACCCGGTCACTTAAAAGGTTGATCATCGCCATCCCGCGGTAGGTGTTAAAACGGCCAGCCTCAAGACGGATCATGCTACTATTCAAGACATTTTTTGTTTCGTAATTTACATATCCGGCCGTATTGAAATCACCATAGCCGGTATAATAGGGACCCTTTCCGAACTCGAATCTTGAAACTGTTTCCGGAATTAGAAAGTGCATATCGGCATATCCCTGGCCGTGAATGTGAGAAACCATATTAACCGGGAGTCCGTCTACAGAGATAGCGACATCTGTACCATGATCCGCATCAAAGCCCCTTAAGAAGATCTGTTCGGCTTTCCCGCCTCCCATGTGCTGTGCAGTGAATAAGCCGGGAACCAGCCGGAGCAGATCCTGCGATGAATTGATGGGCTGGAGGTTGAGATTCATTTTACAGATGGTATTAAAACAGCAGCTATTTAACTGAGGACAAATTTGAACTTCTCTCAGATTGATGCTGGCAGCCGTCATTTGGATGGTCATTCTGCTGCAGCAGGGCTTTACACATAACTGCTGACGCGCGTAACCTATATAGCTAACGTATATGGTTGCTGAGTCGGGTATCAAAAGTTGAAAATTGCCGGATTTATCCGTGCCGCTATATTTACCGGAAAATGGCACATAGATATTAGCAAATTCGATAGGTTGTTGCGTTGAAGCATCTATTATTTTTCCGTTGAAAATCTGCTGTGCACTGCTGCCCAGAGAGACGGTCAGCGCTATTAAAACGAGCACTGTTGTGTATATTTTTGACATAGTGGATATATTAATTCCCGCGCAATGGATTTGAATTCCGTTGAACCGGTATTATTAATAGGATTATCATTAAAATAAATTGCCTGAGTTGAGGCCATGATTCCCTGGGCTGGAACTTTCCAACAGGGTGCATTCGGCAAAAAAGGAATGCGCTCTGATATTATTTGGGGGGTAGCAGGATCGCTGCTATCGGGGCCTGAACATGGCGGAGACAATAGGGTGTCGATATTATTGTCAGCAGTACGCTAAGGAAAATAAATTTAAAATCAGCATGGCAAACACCTTCCTGAGTGTTGTTTTTTTGATTTTGTTGCTCCTGCTGCCCATTCTGCCTTTGCTCTGATTGTCTGATTTTTTTCATCAGGTAGCATTTGCCGTTACAATGCTTCCAGGGTTTGTTTATGTTTTCACACAGTACGGAGCTGATATATTTTTTATTGAGGTTGAAACCCGCCTTTACTATAATTCCTGAAAAGGCAGAACCTGCAAACGCAAATAACAGAACAAGCGCAATGGTTCGGTTTAACATCTTTAGTAGTGTTATTGTGGCAAATATATTTTGTCAAAAAATCTTATTCCATGAGCCCGGTCAACCTGAAAAATGATACGGGTCAGTTTTTTTTGCTGGCGGCCCCAGTCCGTATATTAAGCAAATCCGGGATATTGAAGCTGAGCACCATTTGCCAGAATAATATACGCCTTGAAATCTTCAATGATCTTTAACAAGTGCTGTTCGCCAGCCGGTATAGAAAAGTGCTCACCCCGCCCGAGTTCATAGGTCTCGCCAGGGAAGATCAGTAGTGCGCTACCTGATTCTACAACGAGCAAAGTGGCTGAGGTGGCATGATGACGTGGCATATTCCGTCCTGCTGCCAGTTCAACCTTTATTACCTGGTAGCGATCGTTAGTCATTTGTTGTTCCATACAGGGTTAGATTAATAGGTCCATTGGAATTCTCCGGAAATCCTCACGCCCGGAGCTTTTAATAATGAGTCAAATCTAGGGCAGGACGCCCACCTGAATAGTGATTTCAATCATGTTTATAAATGACTCGTATCATGAACGGGACCCGCTATTAAAGACAACTTTGTTCCATAATATGAATACGGGCTTTGGATGCTTAGGCCGAAAATCTGAAATGCAGCTTAATCTGCTTAAATGGTAAAGTCCTGATAAAGAAATCAGTATATACAAATTAAACAGTTCACAATGACAACCAAAAATCAATTTTTAGCGACGTTAGTTATAACGGTTATAACTAGTTTATTTATCTACGGCTGTGGTGGCGGAACCGGTCAGCCTTCTTCTGCTGATTCAGCGGCAACCGCTGCACCTGCTGCTACGCCTGCCGCGAGCGATCCAAAAGGTACGGGAAAATTTACAGATGTAAAGCTGACCCATCCACTGGACCAGGCCATGATCACCCAGGGTAAAGCAATCTTTGATGTGAAATGTAATGCCTGTCATAAGCTCAGCAGTGAGAAGCTGGTAGGTCCGGGCTGGAAGGGCGTTACTGACCGCAGGCAACCTGAATGGATCATGAATTTCGTGACCAACACCGACGAAATGCTTAATAAAGATACTGCAGCTCAGGCCATGGTTGAAAGATGCATGGTGCGCATGCCCAATCAAAATCTTACAGATGATGAGGCCAGGCATATTCTGGAATTCATGCGAAATAATGATGGCAAAAATTAATCTCTTATCTCAATTATCAATATCATGAACAAACTCTTGTTAACGCTTTGTGCATTGGCTATGGTAGCAATCGTGCAAAGCTGCAAAATGAAAAATGCGGAATCTGCTGTCCAGGGCGATGCAGCTTCTAAAGTCTATGTTGCACCTGGTAAATACGATGAATTTTACAATTTTGTGTCGGGGGGCTTTAACGGGCAGGTGTCAGTATATGGCCTCCCGTCGGGACGTCTGCTGAAAATCATACCTGTGTTTTCTATCTTTCCTGAGAACGGCTATGGTTACAGCGAGGAAACAAAGCCAATGCTGAACACCAGCAATGGTCCTGTAGCCTGGGATGATCAGCACCATTTGGAATTATCCCAAACTAATGGACTTCATGATGGTAAATGGCTATTTGCAAATGCCAACAACACGCCCAGGGTAGCAAGAATCAATCTTTCGACTTTCAGAACCGAAGAGATTCTGCAGATACCGAACAGCGCGGGAAATCACTCGTCTCCGTTCACTACTGAAAATAGCGAGTATATCGTTGCCGGTACACGGTTTTCAGTTCCATTGGCTGACCAAGACGTTCCTATCAGTACATTTAAAAAGAACTTTAAAAGCACGGCTTCATTTGTCAGCGTGGATAAAAATAGCGGACATATGAAAATTGCCTTTCAGATTGTATTGCCCGGTATGAACCTCGACCTGAGCCATGCCGGTAAAGGCCCCTCACGTGATTGGTTTTTCTTTTCCTGCTACAATACGGAACAGGCCTACACTTTACTGGAGGTAAATGCCTCACAAAAAGATAAGGACTTTATCGTAGCCGTAAACTGGAAAAAAGCTGAGGAATATGCCAAATCAGGGAAGGGCCATGTGATGCTTGCAACTTATGCCCATAATATTTATGACGAAAGCACGCATAAGGCAACCTCGACAATGGAAAAAGATGTGCTTGTTCTTGATCCGAAAGACTGCCCGGACATGGTTTATATGCTACCCTGTCCAAAGTCTCCTCACGGCGTAGATGTTGATCCGACAGGGGAATATTTTGTAGGAAGCGGGAAACTTGCAGCGCTTATTCCGGTTTTTTCTTTTGCTAAATTCACTAAGGCCATACAGGACAAACAATTTGAAGGGAACTTTTACGGCATACCCGTAATAAAATATGAAGCCGCCTTACATGGCGAGGTAAAAAAACCGGGATTAGGTCCGCTGCATACCGAATTTGACGATAAAGGAAATGCATATACTTCTATGTTCCTATCTTCCGAAGTGGTGAAATGGCGATTGAGCGACCTTCAGGTAGTTGACCGGGTTCCAACGTATTATTCCGTTGGGCACTTGATGGTGCCGGGTGGCGACACAAGAAAACCCTATGGCAAATACCTGGTAGCATATAATAAGATCACGAAAGACCGCTATCTGCCGACGGGCCCTGAATTATGCCAGTCTGCCCAGTTATATGATATTTCTGGTGATAAAATGAAATTGATCCTGGATTTTCCAACGGTAGGGGAACCGCATTATGGTCAGGCATGTCCGGCAAATCTAATCAAGGATAAGCAGGTTAAATTCTATGACATCAACAAAAACCGTAACGAATATGTGACTATGGGCGAGAAGAAAGCGAATGTAGTACGTAATGGCAACAGGGTGGACGTATATATGACTGCCATCCGGTCACACCTGGTTCCGGATAATATAGAAGGGGTATTTGTCGGCGACGAAGTGTATTTCCACGTGACCAATCTGGAACAGGACTGGGATATCCCGCATGGCTTTGCTGTCAAGAATTCCAGCTCAGTTGATTTGCTGATCATGCCGGGCGAAACCCAAACAATGAAGTTTGTTGCTCCAAAGCAGGGTATATATCCTTTCTATTGCACGGACTTCTGTTCAGCGCTGCACCAGGAAATGTCAGGGTATCTCCGGGTATCTCCCAAAGGCAGTAAGGTTCCGTTGAAATTTGGAACTGGTATAGTCGAGCCTGAAATTGCGGCGGCTAAATAACATCACTAGGGTAATGCTGCTAAGCAGCATTACCATTTTCAATTTTATTCACTCATATGAAAAAGTTAACTGTCCCCGGCAGGGCTAGTATTATACTCGTTGTACTGTTTGTTGGCACATTGTGGCTGTTCCCGATGTGGCGCATAGATCTGAGGGCGCCCCAGTATCCCGGCGGATTGACCATGAAGATCTGGATCAACGATGTTAAGGGAGATGTCGATATCATCAATGGTTTGAATCATTATATCGGCATGCGAACAATTCACAAAAGAGATTTTCCGGAATTTATATTCCTGCCGGGTATGATGTTCGCTTTTATGGGTTTGGGTTTCGGGGTGTTACTCTTAAACAAAAGAACATACTATTTTATATGGGCCTCACTGTTCGCCTTAATAGGGATCTTTTCGTTCTATGATTTTTATAAGTGGGAATATAACTATGGACACAATCTTGATCCAGCCGCGCCGATAAAAGTACCCGGAATGTCCTATCAGCCACCTTTATTCGGCTATGCTAAATTACTCAATTTCGAAGTGCTTTCCCAGCCTGACATCGCTGGCTGGTTTTACATTGGTGCGGGTGCACTGCTGCTGGGGATAACAATTTACGAATGGAAAAAAACCATTGCACTATGAAAAACTTTACACTGATATTGCTTCTGGTTGCTGCCTTTGGTCTCCAGGCTTGCAAAAAAAAATTCGTACCTGTGTATTACGGGCATGAATCCTGCACCCATTGTAAAATGACCATTATGGACAAGCATTTCGCTGCAGAAATATTAACCGGGAAAGGAAAAGCTTATAAATTCGACGATTTCGGATGCTTGTTGAAATATATAAAGGAAGAGAAATTTAATGATCCGGATGCGAAATACTTTGTTGCAGACTACAATGATCCCGAAGGAAAGTTCTTGGATGCCCGCCATGCCATCTATTTGCACAGCGAGACGCTGCATTCACCTATGAATGGGAATTTTGCTGCATCCAGCTCAAATGAAGATGCCGACAAGTTAAATGTGGCTTTTAATACCCGGCTATTTACCTGGGAAAATCTAAAGCAATGAAAAGGCCTTTTACCGTTATGCTTGTTTGCGCGATACTGGTAATGCAGGCAAGGGAAAGCTTTGGCCGGGTTATTAAAGTATTTCCCGCTCCTGGCAGCATTCATAAGGCAATAAAAGCTGCCCTAGCCGGAGATACCCTATTGATACAAAAAGGGTATTATAAAGAACATGATATTACTATACAAAAAAGGTTAATCCTCATCGGTCAGGGATTTCCTGTTATTGATGCCGAAAACAGATACCAGGCCTTTATCATTGGAAGCGATTCGGTTATCCTGCGGGGCTTGCAGATCCAAAACGTTGGTAAGGCAAGCATGACGGATATGGCCGGAATAAAAATGATTAATGCCAGTCACGTTACCATAGAAAACAACCGGCTGATCAATAATACGTTCGGGGTCTACCTTCAAAGTTCTACTCGATTGCAGTGATCGTCCATAATTTCATCCATTCAGACGCAAAAGATGAATTAAATGGGGGTAACGGAATACATGCTTGGAAATCGAACCACCTGCAGGTCAGAGAAAATTCTATTTCCGGGCAACGGGACGGCATCTATTTTGAATTTGTTGCTGATTCAAAAATTGAAGGGAATATCTCTTTGGGAATGCTCGGTACGGGCTTCATTTTATGTTCTCACATAATGATACCTACACCCGAAATACTTTAAAGATAATGGGGCAGGGTGTCGCGGTCATGTATTCAAAGGGCGTCACTATGTACGAAAATGATTTTTGCATAATTGGGGATGCCGCTTATGGGCTGTTATTAAAAGAAATATCCAATAGTAAGATTGAGCATAACAGGTTTGTGAAAAACACGTCGGCCTGCATATGGAAAGTACAACCGGTGTAGAAGTTAAAGGATAATCTTTTTCTGGATAACGGATGGGCAGCACGAGTCGAGGCGAGCTGTAGCAGCAGCAATTTTATCAGGCAAATGACTTTATCGGTAACTCCTTTGACGTGGCAACTAATGGCACGATGATGCTTAACAATTTTAATGGAAATTATTGGGATAAATATGATGGTTATGACCTTGATAAGAACAATATAGGCGATGTTCCCTATTATCCTGTCAGCGTGTATTCAGTGTAACCGAAAAAATCCCTCAGCTATGATCCTTTACCGTAGCTTACTTTCAGATATTATGGACCAGGTGGAAAAAGTATTGCCAACCATTATTCCCGATAAGCTGAAAGATGACCACCCGTTAATGAGAAAAACTAAAACTATGATCTGCATAGAACACCTTACGAAATCATTTGGAAAATTCAAGGCGCTAGATGATATCAGCCTTGAATTTGAACCTGGGAAATACGATCTCCTTACTAGGCCCGAATGGTTCAGGAAAAACTACACTTATTAAATCCATTTTAGGTCTTGTTATACCCGAAACAGGGTGCCATAAGGATAAATAATGATGAAATAAAAACGCACTATTCCTTATACGATCTCAAAGATCGGCTATATGCCTCAAATCGGGCGATATCCGGAAAACATGACTATCCGCCAGGTCATCAGCATGCTTAAGGAAATGAGGACAGACTCGCGACTGGTATTATGACGAGGAACTCATCTATGGATTCGGAATTCCCGATGTTCAAAATAAAACCATGCGGAGTCTGTCCGGAGGAACCCGCCAAAAGGTCAGTGCCTGCCTTGCTTTTCTTTTTTCACCGGAAATATTAATTCTGGATGAACCAACTGCCGGCCTGGATCCGGTTTCCAGTGAACTGTTGAAAGATAAGATCAGGCAGGAGCGTGCAAAAGGAAGACTTGTTTTGATCACCTCACATGTGCTTAGCGACCTGGATGATATTACCAGTCACGTGGTGTATTTACAGGATGGAAAACTAATGTTTTATAAAGAGGTAGAAGAGCTAAAAAGATCGACTGGTGAGGAAAAACTGAACAAGGTCATTGCCACGATCATGCAAAATGATTATTTAACATGTTATGCTAGCTAAATGAAAACAATAATTAAATACATATTACTTGACTTGCTTAGAAATAAGACCATTTTGGTTTATACTTTCATACTGGCTGTACTGGCAGTAAGTGTTTTGAGCATGAGCGGAAATTCATCTAAAGGGCTGCTCAGTTTATTGAATATCAGCTTGTTGTTCGTACCGATAATTAGTATTCTTTTTGCAATAATTTACTTTTTCAATTCGGTCGAATTCGTCGAATTGTTACTGGCTCAGCCGGTGAAGCGCAAAACGATGCTCAAAGCGGAATATGCAGGCGTTGCTTTTGCCTTAAGTATTGCTTATCTGCTTGGCGTCGGCTTGCCGGTGTTATCACTGAATTACAGCTTAGCCTCGCTTACTTTAATCGCAAGTGGGTTATTCCTCACCCTGATTTTTACGGCATTGGCCTTATTTATTTTTGTTCTGTTTAAGGACAAAACAAAAGGGATCGGTGCAGCAATCATAACTGCACTGTTTTTTACCTTATTATTTGACGGATTGTTACTATCCATTATTTATTCATTCAGTGAATACCCCATCGAGGGGCCCCTGTTAGGCCTCATTTCTTTAAACCCGGTTGATCTGGGGCGAATTTTGGTTTTAATGCAATTGGATGTAGCCGTAATGATGGGTTATTCCGGTGCTTTGTTTAAAGAATTCATGGGTTCGGCCCTGGGAAGTATCTATACTGCGGCCTGTATGTCTTTCTGGATTATAGTCCCCTTGGCGATTTCGCTGAAGGTATTCAGAAAGAAGGATCTTTAATTTTCTGTAAGCAATGCTACGGTATATTTGAGGGCTGGTTCGAATTTTTTTAAAAAAATAGCCGGCAAATTCCATTCACCTTTTATAGATAATATTCGCCAATCTGTGAAAATAAAACGAAACCGTGCCGGCTGGGTTTTTGATACCGACCGATTTTGCATCATTCTGCACGTACTTGACTCGCTTTGGTATAATGCGGTTTTAGTCCGTTTTATAATTTGCCGGAATGCTTACTATTTATTTACCAGCCTAATTCCTGTTTCCCCGCTTCACTGATCATATCACCAGACCATTCAGGCTCGAACGTAAGGTGGACGTTGATCAAATAATCCGGGTAAGGTTCTTTTGCCATGAGCTCCACGCCTCCCTTAATATAATCACCCGCCGGGCACGCAGGGGTTGAAAGCGTCATGGTAATATCGATTTCCTTGCGCTGTTTATTGATTTCTATTTTGTAAATGAGTCCAAGGTCTACAATGTCCAGACCAAGTTCCGGATCCCGTACAAGGGAAAGCATCTGCATTAATAGTATTTTATCCTCGTATAAAGGATCAGTAAGTTCTATTTCCATTTTTTCTTAAATGACCAATAACATAAAATACATGACCGCAATAAATGAGCGAGGCCATGATCATTAAAATGCCGCCCGGATAAAGCAGGAAGTATGTTTTTAACAGAATGCCTGCAAGAACTAATAAAAAGCCTGGCAGGTACAAAAAGGTTTGCAATTTTACCAGCGATTCTTTAAACAGATCCTTAGGCTGAAGTTCAGGAAGTTTGTCGGGACTGTTTAAATGCATCCATATTATAAATGGGAGTGTCTTGAAGGTTTGAGCCATGATCAGCAAGGTTACGAAGCCGCCAAAAAAAGAATAGCCGTAGCCGGTTACGATAGAAACTGGTATTTCCCGGTAGTATAAAATGGATATTATCAGCAGAATTAAGGGGATTGAAATAACGCCAACCGCGGTCATGCTTGACTTCATCGCTGCATCCAATTTTTTACGAATTGCGCTATTATAGCAAATGCGGACATACGCCAGGTAGAATAGTATTCCGGCAGAGATGAGCATCAGATTGATCATGCTGCCAAATCGGGTATGCAGAATAGTGCTATCGATTAAAAATAATGCTAGACCACAATTGATACAGTAATAAGCTATGACCAGATATTTTTTTTCTTCTTTCCGACTCAGTAAAAACATGGGTATCAAACGCGAACTTACGCCAATCACCAACAGCAAAAACCACCCGGCCATCCCTACGGAGGCATGTACTTTTAAATAGTGTAAATGGTCTTCGGGCAGAAAACCCAGCCGGAAATTCAGTAACAGGGTAATCCCAATCGCTGCAGTTAAAATCAGCCAGATATGGGCGGTGAGGATACAGTCAATGATGATATTATTGCTGGCAGATTTTTTTGCGGAAAGAAAAATATTTACAGAATGAAGAATTAAAGCTGTAAAAATAAAGAACGCTCCAATGAATACCGCTGCCCCTAACTGGAAACCCCAGAATGAGTGGACAAGCAGACAGGTGCCGATGGCCAACAGAATAAAACAAATAACGGGTAACCGCTCGTCATAAAGTTTGGTGTCAGCTATTACGGGCATTAATTGATTGCTGGCGCCTATAATGATCATTGTGCCCCATCCTAAAACAGTCAGATGCGTGATAGCTAAAAGATGAGGCTGAAAAAAGTGACCAACAAGTTCCGGTATGGATAAAAGTAGCAGCACGCTCACAATAAAAATGCTTAAAGCTGCTGCCACATAATAGGGGATGATGGTTATTTTAGCGGGTTTATGATGTTCTGGTAATTCCATAACCGGTTTATTCATTAACGGAGGCCGGATAAATCAGGATATTCACCTGAGATCCATTTTGTTTATAGACGTATTTAAAATTTCTTTCTTTCAATTCGGGCAGCAGATATACAGGGATTTTCTTGTGATGCACATACAGGGCCTGATGGCTTTGCAGCTGTTCGAGCTTATCTAATATTGCAATCATGGGTTGCGGCATGGCCATTGCGCTGACATCCATTTCGATGAATTCCAGGTCAGAATGCTGCAGAATGCTGTCAAATAGTTCCAAATTCTCCGAAAGCGCAGGGCTAAGGGGTCCTAGTGCACGGGATTGGCTGGTCCTGGTAATATAGGTGAAAACCAGGTCAGGTTGTTGATTGGACACGGAAAAAACATAGCCTTTTTCACTTAGCAGCCTGATTAAAGGAACCGGTTCAAAGGAATTGATAACCAGCATTGTTTTCCCCGGGGCAACGTCGGCAAGTTTTTTTAATATGCTGCCCAGAGGATCAAGGCCTTTTTCTAAATCCGCCCGGGCATCATGCGAAGTAACCAGGTCGAAATCACTAACGGCAAGCTCCTCCCTTGCTTTTTCTAGGGGCAGCTCAGCGCGGTTCACCTCAAATCCGATTTGAGCAAGGCTATCCAGGATCCTATTTACCGGACAATTGCCTATTCTGGCGGCTTCAGCGATACTTACCCGTGGGGCCAGCAGCTTTCTTAATATGGGATTCTTCAATTTACTGAAATGAGGGCTGAGCGCAATTAAGGTCTCTATGGCCCGTGGATTGTCTTTTATGACAGTTCCTATTTTCGTTGAGGCATTTATGGTCATAAAATTAAAAATTAAGGCAAGGTTGAAGAGATCTTCAACCTTGCCAGGGATGATTTGGTTTAGGCAGAATGACTTAATTTTATCGCTTTTGGAAACAGGATATTATTTTCCAGATGAATATGCATATGAAGGTCATTTTCAAAATCTTCAAGCTTTTTGTAAAGCAGGGCGTAACTGTTGCAGGCATTTGGCGGTAAGGTATAGTTTTCAGAAAGCCACTTTATTTCTTCGGCGATATCGCCTACAATATCATGATCGTTCTCCATAGCAGCTATCGGCTCCCTTACAGAACCGAAACTTTGCAAGGTCAGTTCTCCCCCGGCATCGCTGATTTCCAGTTGTTTGATATACGGGAATAGCACTATTTCCTCTTTCTTGAGGTGGGTTCTTAATTCACTTGCCATTTCATCTACTTTTTCCCGGATAAGAATTAACTCCGGATGATTCTGGCCATGACGATTAGCCACTTTTTGGCTCAGTTCTTCCAGGACTGGCAAATTCTGCATGATATAGCTGTGGTGAACATTTACAATGTAGTCCGCTAAAAATGATAAGGTCCAGGAATCAAAGTCATGTTTTGGAAATGTGGAAGTGTTTGCATCCGCCTTGTCAAGCTGCTCTCTCACCTGCAATATATTCAGCCCTTTTTCCTGGCATGCATCCTTCAGGCTTTTTCTTCCGCCGCAGCAAAAATCCAAACCCAGTTTCTTGAATACTTCAGCTTTTCGCAAATCTTTGCTGACAATTTCACCCAGTGTTTCTTCATGCTGGCCCGGATCGTTCCTGCGTATTTCAACTTCCCAAACCTCAGGTCCGTTTAACTGGTAAGTCCAGGTGAAACAATTCCCCCTTTCGCCAAGGAGCTGATAATATAGTGGTTTGGGATCATGGTCATTATGGATTACAAGCGCCTGGCCCGCCGATAAGTTATCGAAGTGCTCAAAGATGGTAGGATGTTTCAGACGTGGTTCTATTTTCGTTACGTCCAATATTGATTGCTGGTTCATATGTTTTTGAATTTATGTTATGAAATATTTGAGTTGTTTTCTTTGTGTTTCCCCACTGCGGAACGCGCCAGCGCCGATCAGGCCGGATCGCAGATATACTGATCAGTGCCGAACCGATTAATAAAAAAATTGCGGCCGCCCATAATAGCCAGGGATACAAGGGACTGCTTTTCATCAGCATGACCGAAAGACCCTGTGTCATCAGGATAATCTCATTTCCGACAACAGCAGCTGTGAAAATGATGATCCCTATTTTTGCATGTGTTCCTTTTTTTTCGAAATAACCCATGTGCAGCAGATGCGCCATCAGATACAACGTGACAAAGCCCAGCATGACCAGGTGCAGGTAAGCAATAATAATGGGGCGGTCCCCAAATACTGCGTCACCGACTTTTGGGAAAACGATGCCGATCTGCAGGGTAGTTTTTATCAGAAAAGCAAACATCGACAGCGCACCGATTGACTTGGTAAAGGGAAATGCTGTGCGCAATGCATTACGCAGTGCCCTGATCGTAATGATGAACTGGATCATGATTATTACGAGTAAAAAGCAGCCTGAAAATGCAATATAACGCATCATCAAATTCGTGGAATGCCATAAGTAGGAAAGGAACAGTGTTGGAAGCACGGACAGGGTGAGCAGCAGTGCGAAGCGCTTAATGTCGTGCCGGGCAGTATCATCAAGATTTTTATTGAGCTGATGGAAAAACAGCGCGAATACACCTAGTGTAAAGAATCCATTATATTGCAGGTGCAGATAAGTATATATCGCATCACGGTATAAAAGCGAATTTGCTGAGTGGCTGGCCATCACATAGGCCAGTGTAATAGGCCCCACGGACGATAGGTCCGCTGCAATCAGCGAAACGATACATAATAACCGAATCGCCTGGTCAGCTTTGCATTTAAGAAGGTCTCTTATAAAGATCCAGCTGTATGCATAAGTCACCAATATCAGCAGGGTTGAAAACAATATGGAAAACAAACCATAACCCTGTAAAGGGAAACTCAGCAGCATTCCTACTGCTGATAGGAGCGTGCCTGATAGTAAGATCTTATAAACGCGTTTACTGCTTAAATGAGCCGGCAGAATTTCGAAGGTCATTAATGTGAAAAGGCAAAGCGTCAGCCATCCGCCGAATGCAAAATGGGAATGAGCATGGAGCAGGTACTTGAAATCAATCCATGGAATTGAAAACAGTATTTTGCTTCGTAACACCGTACCCAATAAGGCCACAATAGCCAGATTGATCAGCGAAATGGCTATCCATTTGTTTTTTTCTTTAAGCATAACGCTTTATTGCTATAAAAGACTTTTTTGTCTTTTTTTATTTCAATGCAAGGTAAGCCTGAATCTTTCCCTGGGACATGACAGTGATCATTTTCAATAATGATCTATGTCACGTTTAAAGATTAATGGCGCAGCCGCAATATAGCTGCCAAAATAAAACGAATAGGAGCCCAATGATCATGCAGCCCCGCATATCATTGGGCAGTTGGAAAATAATCAATACGGATTTACCGGCACCCAATTGGTGTTAAATGGATAAGCTTTCTAATCTTTTCTCTGCATGATATAGTTCTTCAAACAGGGCCAGCAGGCTTTGCTTTTGGCTGGTCAGCTGAGGAAAGAGCTGTTTGTAATAGGCGATTCCCTGCTCGAGTTCGGCTTTGAATTTCATCAGGTATTTTTGTTTTTTTTCACTAAAGCTTTTAACCTGTTCGGGCAATTGCTTTTTCAGATAGTCGATATAAAGGTTAAGCTCATTTATGAACAGGTGCGGACGTTTTACATTTTCCAGCAAATTCAGAGAACCGTAAATGTGTTTTACCATTTCCTCTAAAGAATAGGACCGGGAAAAATAGGCCAGATTTGGACCGGGGCATATGGCCACAGCCTTGTTTTCTTTTGGTTTATTTATTCCGTATTTCATATAAGCAGAAGAACACAGGCCTTCACATAAACATATTTTCTCGGTTACGGCATCCTGCTGCTGCTGATATTCCTCTTTGGATAGGTTAGCTGCCTTTAATTGCTTGATTTTCAGATGCTGATATTCCCTGGATGCCGTGCATATGGGTTCCGAAGTAAATTCTGTATTGGATACTAAATATTTTTTAGTGCAGGGACTTCCCGGCCGGCCCTTTTTTATCCGTTCATCTCTTTGTTGCACGATACTGCTTCCTCTGAAACTATTGAATGGTATTCCCAAAGGCGAAGAATTGCTCAGGTAAAAGTCATCATTTTTGGAACTTTCCAGCTGCCTCAAAGTGTCTGTGTCAACATTGGTAGCTTCCGGGACTAATAAAAACGGGCTTCCCCAGCCTGTAAGATCCATGTTGTAATAAGTTAACAAGAGGCCATTCTCTTCGGCAGTTCCGATACCTCCCTGTACACTTATTTTTTGCGCGGGCGTTTTGCTCATGGCGATCCCTTTCGCCGCTAAGGCTGTTTGATAGATACCCATTAGCTCGTCACACATGGTTTTTCGCTTATCTTTAAATTCTTGTAGTATGGGACCAAGCAAATAGCCGTCTGTGGCAAAGGCATGTCCGCCGCAATTCAGTCCCGACTCAATGCGGAACTCTGACACCCAAAGTCCTTTTTTTGCCAGAAACTTAGCCTGGATATAAGCGGAGCGGAAATCACTCACTTTTAACGTAATCCGTTTTCGCAAGTTCCCGTTATTCATCCGGAAAAAAGTCCTTAAAGGTTTCGATGTAACTGTACAGACGCGGATTCATTCCTGCAGATAAGACAACTGAAGAATCCAAATTGCTAAGTGCAAAACCACGTAACGCAGCCAGCGCGTCGGTGTTCTCGTCTCCCAGAAATTCGCCCTCAGCAGTGTGGTTCAGCTTATCGACTTTAGCCATAATATTTACGTCAATCGCGCCTTTGTTTATTTCCTTACGCAAGGTATTTTCAAAAATCTTCTTGCTTTCATTTTCCGGATATTCCAGCATCAGCTCATAGCCTTGTTTTAACACAGAAGACTCCGGCAGGAGGTCGAAATAACGGTCGACATCGCTGCCTTGGCCGAAAGGCTCCTTTTTTAATGTCTCTATCTGCCGGGTAATTAACTTGTCCAGCAAATCGAGATAAGCAGTGATTCGGTTCGACCTGGAATCCGGATCTGATTTTTTGATCTCCGTATATTGTTCACCGTTTTGTTCGGCATAGTACTTCCCGCATTCGTTCAGTTAGTTCATCATCAACGACCGAAACAACGGAAGAGATGCCATACCTGGCAACCTTTAAAGGCGTATCAATAGAATAACCTAATCCCAATACGGGTATATGAAATTTATGGCTCATGCTTAGCTTATAAGAAATGAAAAACTATTTTGCGGTTCATCAAGTCAAAGCTATGTATAGATAAATGGTTAAAACTGACAAGAATCACATTTTAATAAATTTCTGGTCATATTTTTACCAGGTTGACCTGGAATACATCGCGGATAAACACCATTTATGGTAATATAAACTGGCCAAAATTGCGCGCTTATTTTGTTTTGTTTAATTATTAATTATTAATTTTGCGCATTGGTTGCTATTGTTTAAAATTCTACCTCACCCGGAACTTTAAAAGTTCAAATCCCGACTAAAAGACTCCCCGGAATTGTGATTTCAATCATGTTTTTGAATGACTGGTATCACGCACCTGCATTGCTATTAAGAACAACTTTGTCCAAAATAAGAGTCCCGGTTTCGGAAAACCGAGCTAAATCTTGGAAATGCATTTGACTGCTGCTAAGGTGTTACTATGATTTAAAAACATGCTTCAAACTTCCCCCATTACAAAAGTTTCTTGTTATCACTGCGGTGATGAATGTATTTCGAAGGAGTACACTTTGGATGATAAATCTTTTTGCTGTCATGGGTGTAAGAGCGTTTATCAGATATTATCTGCAAACAAGCTTTGTAGCTATTATAATTATAATGAACATCCCGGAGTAAGTCGCACCAGTACCGAAAAACGTTTTGATTATTTAAGTGAACCATCAATCGTTACTGAACTCGTCGATTACGCTGATCAGCGTATAACGATCATTACTTTGTATATTCCGCACATCCATTGCAGCTCGTGCTTATGGTTACTTGAGCAGTTAAATAAGATCAATCCGGCCATTCATTATTGCAGGGTTGATTTTCTTAAAAAACAATTAAGTATCCGGTTTGATCATCAAAAGTTAACGCTGCAGCAACTCGTTGAGCTTTTGTATGATATAGGTTATGAACCACTGATCAGTTTGCAGGACATCATAAAAAAACAAAACTTAGCCCCGAAAGATCACCTCATTTCAAAAATTGCAGTTGCCGGATTTTGTTTTGGCAATGTGATGTTGCTTAGCTTTCCTGAATACCTTGGACTATCGAGCTTTGAACAGTCTTTTAAATTCTTTTTTGGAATCGCAAATATCCTTTTGTGTTTACCAGTGGTTTTTTACAGCGGGAAGGGGTATTTCGTTTCAGCCTGGCAAAACCTGCGTAAGGGAATCCTGAATATTGATTTTCCTCTAGCCCTGGGTATCGCCGTATTGTTCATGCGTAGTGCTACCGAAGTACTTACCAGTACGGGCGCCGGATTTGCCGACACACTTTGTGGCCTGGTCTTCTTTTTATTGGTAGGGAAGTTTGTTCAGAAAAAAACCTATCACCATATTTCTTTTGAGCGCGATTACCGTTCCTTTTTCCCGGTAGCGGTCAATATACTTGAAAATGATTCGGAGACGGCCGATCCCATTATCTCAACTTACCCTGCATCAGCGCATGCTCATCAGGCACAACGAGATCATTCCGGCGGATGCAATTCTTTTAAAAGGGGATGCGCTGATTGATTTTAGCTTTGTAACAGGAGAAGCTATTCCCGTCAGCAAAATACTTGGGGAGATCATTTATGCGGGAGGCAGGCAAACGGGGGAGGCCATTGAACTGGAAGTGATTAAACCAGTATCGCAAAGCTATCTGACTCAGCTTTGGAATAACGAGGCTTTTACGCGGAAACAGGATAACCGGATGCAAACTTTTAACGAGAAGCGTGAGCAAGTACTTTACGATTGTATTATTAGCGGTCGCTTTCTGCTCACTGTTGTTTTGGCTGCCGGCCGATTATAAAAGAGGACTTGCCGCATTTACTGCCGTACTGATTGTAGCCTGCCCCTGCGCACTGGCATTAAGCACTCCTTTCACCATGTCCGCCGCATTAAGCATTTTTGATAAAAACTTTTTTTATCTAAAAAATACGGCTGTTGTTGAACAATTGGCGGGTATTGATTCCATTGTTTTGGATAAGACGGGAACGATAACCACTGGCGGAAGTAATAACGTCCGGTTGGAAGCCAAATTATCCGAAGCAGAGAAACAGCTGGTTTATAACGTGCCTGCATCAATTCCATACACCCATTGTCCAGAATGATCTGTCATTATCTGGGAACCAAGGAACGGCTTCGCGGTACAGGAGTATTCGGAAATTTCCGGCCAAGGTTTGTCGGCTACGATCAGTGGCCATAAAGTATGCCTGGGAAGTGCCAAATTCATTCTGGGTTATCAGCACGAAGTAGCCAATTCAACCAAGGTCAATATCATGATCGATGACTTGTATCTTGGATATTTTGCTTTTGCACATCACTACCGGGAAGGCATGGAAAAGGATAAGTGCGATTGGAGCCTTCCCTTCATTTGCATCTTGCTTTCCGGCGACCAGGATCACGAGCGTTTTGAACTGGTGAAATTTTTTAAGGAGCCGGCAAGGATGCATTTTAATCAATCGCCGCAGGATAAACTGGATTTTATCCGATCCCTGCAAAATGACGGCCGTAAAATAATGATGATAGGAGACGGTTTGAATGATTCCGGCGCGCTGAAGCAAAGCGACGTGGGCGTAGCCATAACGGATAATGTAAATAATTTTTCTCCCGGCAGCGACGCAATTCTGGATGGAAGATCATTTGACAAATTGCCCACATTTTTATCGTTTTCAAAAGACGCAGTCCGCATCATCCATATTTCGTTCTTTATTTCACTTGCTTATAATCTGATCGGGCTGAGTTTTGCTGTGACGGGAAATCTTTCGCCGCTGATGGCGGCAATATTGATGCCGTTAAGCACCGTAACAATTATTTCATTTACCAGCGTGGCCACTCATTTGGCTGCAAAAAAAAGAAAATTAATATGAGCATAATTTATTTTCTGATCGGCTGCAGCCTATTGCTGGCCAGTTGGGTTTTTAATAGCCTTTTTCTGGGCGCAACGCAGCGGGCAGAATGATGATCTTCATACACCATCTATGCGCATACTACTCGATGATGATGAATTGATGACGAAAAACCCGATAAAAAATGACGGAGATCATCTTTTTGACCGATTGTCATCATTCTGCAATGTAAATAGCCGCCATAGTTTTACCTCTTAAAAAAAACACATTTTATGCAACCTGAACAATTTTATTACGACAACAAGATCGTCCGCAACTTTGGTATAGCAACCGTAGTCTGGGGGATCATCGGTATGACTGTGGGCCTGATCATAGCCATACAATTGTATCATCCGGCAGCAAATATGGGTAACCAGTACACGACATTTGGCCGGATAAGGCCGCTTCACACCAATGCGGTGATTTTTGCATTTGTCGGCAATGCCATTTTTATGGGAGTTTATTATTCCTCTGCAGCGCCTGCTCAAAGCACGCATGTTCAGCGATATGCTTAGCAATATCCATTTTTGGGGATGGCAGCTTATTATTGTTTCAGCGGTGATCACGCTGCCTTTGGGCTTAACGACGTCTCATGAATATGCGGAACTGGAATGGCCTATTGATATTGCCATTGCCGTGATTTGGGTAATTTTTGGCATCAATATGTTTGGTACCATTTTCAAACGCAGGGAAAGGCATCTGTATGTGGCAATTTGGTTTTACATCGCCACGTTTGTCACCATTGCCGTGCTACATATTGTGAACTCTTTTGAATTGCCTGTTACTTTCTGGAAAAGCTATATGGTTTTTGCAGGCGTACAGGATGCCCTTGGTTCAATGGTGGTATGGGCACAATGCCGTGGCTTTTTTCTAACCACTCCTTATCTGGGGATGATGTATTACTTTCTGCCCAAAATGGCTAATCGTCCTATCTATTCTTATAAATTAAGTATCCTGCACTTTTGGGCCTTGATATTTCTTTATATCTGGGCAGGCCCGCACCATTTGTTATATACAACATTACCCGGCTGGGCACAGTCATTAGGTGTTGTATTTTCAATCATGCTCATCGCACCAAGCTGGGGCGGTATGATCAACGGTTTGCTAACCTTACGCGGCGCCTGGGATAAGGTTCGTGACGATGTGGTTCTGAAATTTATGGTGGTGGGTTTAACTGCTTATGGCATGGCAACTTTTGAAGGGCCGATGTTATCACTCAAACAAGTAAACGCTATAGCTCATTTTAGTGACTGGATCATCGCACACGTACACACCGGCGCTTTGGGATGGAACGGATTTCTCACTTTCGCCATATTATACTGGCTTATCCCACGCATCTATAAAACTGAGCTGTTTTCAAAGAAACTGGCTTCATTCCATTTCTGGATAGGCACCTTGGGTATTTTATTCTATGTAGTACCTATGTATTGGGCCGGATTTACCCAAAGTCTGATGCTTAAAGAATTTACCTCCGGAAGGCATACTAAAATATCCCGACTTTTTTGGAAACCACATTACGCATTATGCCTATGCATGTGATGCGTTCAATAGGAGGTACGATGTATTTATCAGGTGTGATCGTGATGGCCTATAATCTGGCACGTACCATGCTGCAGGGAAAACTGGTTGCAAATGAAGCCGCACAGGCTATGCCGCTGGAACCATTGCAAAATACCGAGGCTACAGGAAGGTGCATGGCACCGGGCCCTTGAACGCAAACCTATACAGTTTATGGTGTTGGCACTTGTTGGTGATCCTTATTGGAACTTTTATTGAACTGATGCCAACGCTTAACTATTTCTTCTAATATACCAACCATTGCGAGCGTTAAACCATATACGCCTCTGGAATTACAGGGCCGGGATATTTACATACGGGAAGGCTGCTCGAATTGCCATTCGCAAACGGTAAGACCATTCCGGTCGGAAACCGAGCGCTATGGTGAATACAGTAAAGCCGGTGAATTTGTATATGACCATCCTTTTCTTTGGGGATCAAAGCGTACCGGTCCGGATTTGGCAAGAATAGGAGGGAAATATGGGGATTCCTGGCATTATAATCATATGATGGACCCAAGGCTGATGTCGCCAGGCAGTATCATGCCCAATTACGATTGGTTACTGACACAGCGACTGGATACGACCACTACTGTTGCCAAAATCAATGCCATGCGGAAAATAGGAGTTCCATATTCTCCGGGCTATGAAAAAATAGCCAACCAGGAACTAGACGTCCAGGCACAAAGCAATTGCTGCCGATCTTGGTAAGGACCATATTAAAGTTAAAAGCGATAAGGAAATAATTGCCGTCATTGCCTATCTGCAACGACTGGGAGCTGATATTAAAGCAAGTAAAACAGCAACATTAAATAATTACGATCATGTTTAAGCAGTTCACAGAAAACTTATCAGGAACACAGATATATCTGATTTCTCCCTCGGAATATTCCTCGTGTTCTTTATTGTGGTAACTATTGTGCTTATACATCTTAGAAAACAACATGTTGACTATATGAGCGATCTGCCACTGGAGGACAATGCTTTACATTCACCTAAATCTTTTGAATCATGAAATATTTACGAATCTTATTATTTCTTGCATTAGTTATCTGATTCAGCCAGTCTTTGCGGCGGATGATCATAGCCTGATAACACCAGAAATGCAAAACTATATCGGTTATGGCGCGGTCCTGTTTACCTTTTTACTGGTCATTGTTGCCATGCTGGTGATTCTACGGGCTTTTAAGGTAGTCGACCAGGATCATTCTGAAATCGGAAGGTTACTCGGATGAGCAAATAGCAGCGGAACTAAAACCAGCAAAAAAAGCAAAAAAACCAAGACAGGAAGTGTGGCAAAAACTGCTTTCATTAAGACCGATGTCAGCAGAGAAAGAACTGTTGATTGAGCATCAGTATGATGGTATACAGGAATTAGATAACCCCACACCGGCCTGGTTCATGTATCTGTTTTACGCAACCATAATTTTTGCCGTTGCTTACTTGCTCATATACCATGTTCTGGGGGTCGGACAATTGCAATATGCTGAATATAAAACGGAAGTCGCACAGGCTGATATTGCCAAAAAGGAGTTTTTGAGCAAAGCCGCTAATCGGGTTGACGAAAATACGGTCAAACTGGTTCAGGATCCCGGCTAGTGCTGGCATCCGGGCAAGTGCATTTTTAAACAGACCTGTTGCCTTGCCACGGCGACATGCCGAGGGTAAAGTGGGCTGGGGCCAAACCTCACTGATGATTACTGGCTGCATGGCAGTAAGATCAACGAGCGTATTTAAGACCATAAAATATGGGGTTCCATGCCAAAGGAATGCCAACCTGGGAAAAGCAGTTGTCCGCCAAGCAAATATCTGATGTGGCCAACTATGTAAAATCACTGCATGGAACAAACCCGGCAAATGCAAAAGAGCCTCAGGGTAATAAGGAGACTGACCAAACAGCCGAACAACCTCAAAAAAGAAGTGGCAGCGGCAATATTAAAGAAACTAATAAAATGGAAGACATCGTGGCAGGGAAGGAAGCAGGGAAACGGGCATGGCTGTATCCATTGATCCGCGAAGGCCCGCTTATATAAATGGCGTAGCTGGGTAAGTTATGTTTATCTGATTGTGTTCTTTGCCGGTCCATTTATGCGGATAAACGGCCAGCCCTTATTACTATTGAATTTTTTTGACAGGCAATTTGTGTTGCTGGGCCAGGTATTCTGGCCGCAGGACATTTTCCTGTTCATGCTGGCCTCGCTGGTATTTATTGTTTGTATAGTTTGTTCACTATTGCCTTTGGCCGGATATTTTGCGGCTGGATCTGCCCTCAAACCATTTTTATGGAAATGTTTTTTCGCAAGATAGAAGTCTGGATAGAAGGATCGCCAAAGAAACGAAAAAAACTTGATGCCGGTCCCTGGACCAGAGAGAAGATGGTCAAGAAAGGTGCCAAGCATATCCTGTTCATCATTTTTTCCTTCATGATCGCCAATACCTTTTTGGCTTATTTGATAGGAAGCGAGAATCTGATAAAAATTGTTACAGAGCCTATAACGGAACATTGGGTGGGGTTTGGTAGTATTTGGGTATTTACAATGGTGTTTTACCTTGTTTATAGCCAGGTACGTGAGGTGGTGTGCACCATGATCTGCCCGTATGGACGCCTGCAGGGAGTATTTATCGATAAGCATACCCTGGTCGTCGCCTATGATGACGTAAGGGGAGAGCCTCGCGGTAAAATAGACAGGAAAGCAGATCCACTGGAGGCTCATAAAGGGGATTGCGTCGATTGCAACTTATGTGTTGATGTTTGCCCTACAGGTATTGATATCAGGACAGGGGACCCAAATGGAATGTGTGAATTGTACGGCCTGTATTGATGCATGTAATGACGTGATGAGCAAGATTGACAGGCAGCCTAACCTCATCGGCTTCTTTTCTGAAAACATGATCCGTGAAAAGGAAAAACCTTCTTTCACTGCAAGGATGAAAGGATATACGGCGATTATAGTCATTTTGACGGGCGTACTGGGTTATTTTATTTTTAGCCGCAGTGATATGGATATCACAATTATGCGCAGCGCGGGCACGCTTTACCAGGAACGTCCCGGCGGTATGATCAGTAATATTTATAACGCTGAGATTATTAACAAAACAAATAAGACGCAGGCCATTACGATAAAACCTGAAGATCCGGCAGTGAAAATAGCCTATATACAGGCTCCCGGGAGCATTGCTTATGGCGGATCAGCAAAAACCATGTTTTTTGTCATTATTCCGGCTTCCCGTATACACGCGCCCAAAACGGATATCCGGTTGCAATTGATTTCAGATAATAAAGTCGTACAAACGGTCAGCACTACTTTTGTTGGTCCTATAAATGATTGAACAATGAATTGGGGAAAAGGAATTATTGCTGGTATGATCATTTTTGTCCTCTTTATTGCAGGGATGTGCATTTATATGTTCACTTCGCCTCAAGACGATTTTGATCAACAGTACTATGAAAAAGGTTTAACTTTTAACCACGATTATGACCGCGAACAGCAAGTGACTAAAGATCATGCAGAGCCCCTGATCGCAACAGGTTGATCGAAATGTCATCTTTACTTTCGCAGGGCCGGTCAAAGGCAGGATCCGGTTCATGCGCCCTTCCAATTCGGGTTCGGACCGGATTTGCTCATTTGATAGTGGAGAAGGCGAAAAAGTGAGTTTTCCACTGGGTTCCTTTGCCAAAGGAAAGTGGCAGTTGGTATTTGAATGGACCAGCAACCGGAAATCATATTTGTATCAGCACGAAATTTACATCAAATGAATAATTACGAAATTGCATTTTTTATCGGTTTGTTCGGCAGCGTGCATTGCGTTGGCATGTGCGGCCCATTGGCATTTTCGGTTCCTTCCCTTCAACATAAGTGGGGCCTGGTTGTTGCCGATAAATTGCTGTATAACGTAGGGCGGATCGTCTCTTATTCTTTTTTGGGTCTCCTGATAGGTTTTATCGGCAGGCAGTTCTGGATCCTGGGACTGCAGCAGGGGGTGAGTTTTGCCAGCGGTCTTCTGATCATCATGGCCGGTGTTTCAAAACTGTTTAAAATGCGGACAAGAAACAACCAAGTACTTTCTGCGCTGACCTCGTCGGTAACCCGCCTGTTGAACTATGCCCTTCAGCATCGTGCCGGGCATTTGGTAGTCGGGCTGCTTAATGGATTTCTTCCCTGCGGCTTTGTTTATCTGGCACTGATGGGTGCCCTTAATACGGCATCACCAGTTGCGTCAGCACTATATATGTTCTGGTTTGGAATGGGGACATTTCCACTCATGCTACTGGCAACCGTAAGTTCGGGTTTCATTGGGCCGTTAGTACGCAGGCGGATCAACAAGGTGATGCCTTACGTGATGGTTTGCCTTGGCTTTTGGTTCATTTTGCGCGGGATGCAATTGAATATCCCTTACCTGAGTCCGCCAAAACAGACATCAGGTCAAATATGTTATTGAGCTCCAGTTAGGGCAAACAGCGCGGGACATATCTATATTTATTTAACGGCTTTCTGCTCTTTCTGCCCGGATTCGAAAATGTGCCAAGGATCATATTTTTAGTTGAGCATAGTCATGTGCTGGCTTTTTGATACACCGGATATTTGTATCATTAAAACAAGTCAATCATGAATACTATAAAATTAGAATCTACACTTGGATGGACTAGCGCCAAGGTTGCAACAGACAAACAAAGTACAGTTTATGATAGAATTTTAGATTTCGCTGATAGCCAGAATAACAACAAGACCGCTTGGTTTCTGGTTTCACTGGTTGCCCAGGGTGTGCTGTTTTTGCCGGTGCCCGCAGCTTTAATATACTATTTCAACGCTCCGGTTTTAGTACTAGCGATCACCATGATTTTATTCTTTGCAAACATCATTGCCGGGATGGGCGGGGCCAGTATTCGCACACTGATTTTCCTGTTTGCAGCAAGTATCATGGTCAATCTAGCAATGATTGCCACTGCCGCAATCTGGTAATTATTTTCTCTTTTCACTAATAAACCATAATATATTTTGGAAGCTGTCTGATGATCACGGTCATCAGCAGCTTTTTTGCATTACTGGTATTGCTGAAAGTCGCCGGCTGCTGGAGCGCCCCTGAAACCGCGCAATTCTTTACCGGGTAATCATTTTAAACTAGCCGGCGGTACCCATTAGTGGGTGCCACCGGCCAGTTGATCATTGTCCCTGGATTTAAACGGACATGCTGAATAACTGGGCTGCTGGTTGCTTTTCCCACAAGCGGGCATCAAACGCCATGCAAATATTACGCAGATACCGTTTACCGAGGGGAGTTACTTTCAGGCTCCATGAGTTGAGTTCGATCAGCTCATCTTCAGCAAGCGGCTGCAAACGTTCGACCGCTGCCAGAAGCGATTCACAGGCCTCCAAATGGCAATTCCATTGGGTCTGACCATTACACATAATACTTAATATATGTTTTCTTATGATCAGATCTTCATCAGTCAACAGATGACCCTTAACAACAGGAAGCTGGCCCTGGGTTACCATTTGAAGATACGCTTCAACCGTTTTTGCATTTTGAGCAAATGCATAAAGGGAGTCGCTGATCGCCGACACGCCCAGGCCAATGAGCAGCTGCGTGTGCTGATTGGTATAGCCCATGAAATTGCGGTGCAGTTTTCCGGTGTTTTCGGCCCTGACGAGCTCATCTGCGGGCAAGGCAAAATGGTCCATGCCTATTTCCTGGTATCCGTAACTTTTCAGAAGATCGCGGCCGGTCTCGTACAGCTTGCTTTTGTCGGCGGTACCAGGCAGGTCTTTTTCAGAGAAACGTCTTTGCCCGGGTTTGATCCAGGGTATGTGTGCATAGCTGTAGAACGCAATCCTGTCGGGCATCAGGCCGGCCACCTTGACCATCGTATCCGTTAAACCCTGGACCGTCTGAAGCGGAAGCCCGTAAATAAGGTCAAAATTAATGGAAGTAAATCCGATTTGCCTTGCCTGGAGCGTCACTGAGCTAACCTGCTCCAGCGTCTGATGGCGGTTAATAATGAATTGTACATTCGGATCGAAGTCCTGAATTCCCAGACTCAGGCGCCGGAAGCCAAGGTCAAATAATGTTTGAAGATGCTCACCTGTTGTGTTGGCTGGATGGGCTTCAAAACTGAATTCGGCCTGTGGGTGTACCCGGGCACCGTTAAGCAGGTTACTGATGAGCAGATGCAAATTTTTATGGCTGAAAAACGTAGGCGTTCCTCCGCCCAGGTGAATTTCGCGCACAAGGGGTTTGGCCTCCAGAACCTGGCAATACATCTCCCATTCTTTGAGCACTCCCTTGATATAAGGCTCTTCCACCCGGTGGTTTTTGGTGATTCTTGTGTTGCAGCCGCAGTAGGTGCAAAGAGATTCGCAAAAGGGGAGGTGGATGTAAATGCTTATTCCGTCCTTCAGGTTACTTTCCTGGAAAGAACGTTTAACGGATTGTTGCCAGCTTTCTGCCGAAAAGCCCGACGAGTCCCAATAGGGCACCGTTGGATAACTGGTGTACCGCGGCGCGGCTATATTATATTTTTCAGGCAATGACCTATTATTCTGGTTAGCTGACATCGATTTGACTGGATTGTGTTTCATTGGATTTCGCTTGATTGCAATTTTTTGCGCAAACGCAGGCTTTGCCCACGCATTTGTTAGCCTGCCACAGATCTAAATTGCGTATTGTCTGATTGGCTGTATCCTGCAACCCTTCCCGCGTTAAAAAGGTCTGGTGAGGGGCAATGATGACCTTGGGATGATCGATCAATTGCATCAGTAAAGGGTCGCGGACCTTTTTTTCCAGGTGACCGTCAAAGAACAATCCTCGCTCACACTGAAAAAGGTCTATGCCGAGATAGCCAATTTTTCCGTTTTCCAAGGCTTCCAGCACATCCGGGATATTAAATAGCGCAGTGCCGGAGGTATTGATCAGCATGACTCCATCTTTCATTTTACTCAGTATTTTTTTGCCCATGATCTGGTTTGTCTCCGGGGAAAGCGGTAAGTGCAGTGAAATGATATCGGCTGTGGAAATTAAAGTATCCAGGCCTACCATTTGTATATTTGCTGCGTGCAGGGATGGATTCACATCATAACCGATTATCCGGCATCCCAGGCCCTTGAAAATATTTGAAATAGCAATACCGGCGCTTTCCAAACCGATCAGTCCAACGGTTTTACCAAAAAAGTTGAATCCGATCAGTTCGCTTTTTCGAAAATCAATTTTCTTACGTTGTTGCTCGGCCAGCGTAATGGGACGATTGAGCGCAAATGCAATAGACAGGGTATGTTCGGCTATTGTCTGCGGGGAATAACGGGGTACGTTTGAAAGCTTGATATTGTTTCCGGCCGCCTGATCCACGTCGATGTGATCTATGCCAGCTGATCGCGTGGTAATATATTTGATACCCAGGCCTGCCAGCCGCTGCACAATAGGTGCTGATACGTCATCATCGGTGGACACAATGACTACGTCCTTGCCTTCAGCATAGATCGTTGTCTCAAGATTTAAGGAATTGGATATCAGTGTGATATCGTGCTTCTTCTGGTTAGCTTTGGCCAGGAACTCCTTTTCAAAAGGCTTTACACTGTAGGCAACAGCTTTCATCCGTATATAATTTTGTTTAACACAAAACTATAGGATGGCCCGGGCCCTAACCATGAGACAAATCAATAAGAAATGTGATCTATATCAGTTTCTCATTTTCGCTAACCGGGCCACATCCAGCAAATGAATGTTGCTCCCTTTCTTTTCAATCAGTCCTTCATCTTTAAAGTCAGACAGCGTTCTGCTCACTGTTTCGGTCGCCATGCCTGCCATAGCGGCAAGATCCTCCCGGGTGATTTTGAATCCTGTCTCCTCATTGGGATCTGTTTGCTTGTGTAAACGCAGGAGTGCCTCAGCCATTCTTTTCCTAACAGAGTGATAGGCCAGCTGTAATAATTGCTCCTCTTTTTCGCGAATATTATTTGAAAGCAGGTGGATGAATTTTTTTGTCACATCAGGATAAAGATTGAACAGCTGATCAATGTTTTCTTTCGGAATAAGGCAAAGTGTGCTGTCTTCCAGCGCTATTGCCGTATCGCTGTACTGCTCGCTGGAAAGTATCGCCTGAATGCCCAGAAAATCATCGGCAACGCTTATTCCGGTCATCAGTTCGCGGCCGTCTTCCGATAATTTAACCGTTTTAACCCTTCCACCCAGAATTAAATAAAGGCCGTTTCCCCTGTCGCCTTCGTAATATATCGCCTGGTTCTTCTTAAATTGCCTGCTTTTACGCTCGCTGATTATTTTCTTTAATTCATGCAGACCGTCATTTTTACTGATAAGGTGATCGAGCTTTTCCAGTGATTTGCTGTAAAATGATTGTTGAATCTCCTTTTTTCTGAAGCGGCTTTCAATGGCGCTGAGCAGTTCCATGTCATCAAACGGCTTGGTAAGGTAATCGTCAGCACCCATTTCCATGCCTTTTCTGAAATCTACCTTTTCGGCCTTTGCCGTTAAAAATATAAATGGAATAGCAGCCGTATCGGGGTTTTTGCTGAGCAGGTAAATAACGCCGTAACCGTCCAGTTCAGGCATCATAATATCACATAAAATAATGTCCGGCAGATTTTTAACAGCCAGCTCAACACCAATTTTCCCATTTTTAGCTTCGAAGACGGTATAACCGGCCAGCTCGAGAATTTCAGCTACATTCTCCCGTATATCAACGTTGTCTTCGATGATTAGTACTTTCTTGTTCATGCTATCGGAAATGTAAGGATAAATAAGGTGCCCAGGTTCACGCTGCTTTTGAAGTGAACCTGGCCATTCATAAGCGAGGTGTAGCGCTCGACGATATTAAGACCTAAACCTGTTCCTGGAATATTTCCGGTGTTATGTGCCCGGAAAAATGCTTCAAATAAATGTTTCTGGTCATTCTCAGGAATCCCAATTCCGTTGTCCTGGATTGTGATAATACATTCCTTTTCGTTTACCTCGGTATTAAATTCGATAAACGTGTTTTCACCGGAATATTTGATGGCGTTTGCAATCAGGTTAAGGACGCAATTCTTCAATAGATTCAAATCCAGGTAAACGGTTCTGTGTGTACCGGTATGCTGATAAATTATGCTTTGATTTTGTTTGGCAACCAATTGCATTTCTTCAGTAATTTCCTCTGCAAGTTTAACCAGGTCAAATTTGCTGAACGTAGGTTCGATCCTTCCGGCTTCCAGTTTCTCCAGTGACAGAAAATCATTCAAAATGGTAGTCAGATTGCCTACCGCAATTTTAATCTTGGCAACATGTTTTCCGATGTGATCGTTCTTATAGGGTTGGGCATGTTTATCTATTAAAGCTGCTGATAGTTGAATGGAGCTCAACGGCGTACGGAATTCATGGGAAGCCATCGAAACGAAGCGGCTTTTGAGTTGGCCCAGCTCTTTTTCTTTTTCCAGCGAAAGGCTTACCTCTTCTTTTGCCGCACTGAGTTCCTCAACGGTCTTTTTTAGAGATTTGGTACGTTCTGCTACCAACTCCTCCAGGTGGGCAGCGTGATGTTTAAGTTTATCCTCAGCCTCTTTTTGGAGGCTCAGGTCATGAATAAAACCGGTGAAAATCTTTCTTCCCGAAAATTGCACTTCGCTAACTGCTAAACGGAAGGGGAACCTGGAGCCATCCTTTTTTAACCCGGTTACTTCCCGGCCAATGCCAATAATGTGGGGAACGCCGGAATTTTGATAACGATGGATATAATCATTGTGCCTTTCGCTGTCAGGCGGGGGCATTAACATGGATATATTGTGGCCAATAACCTCCTGGGGCGAATATTCAAAAAGCCGGCAGGCGGATGGATTAATCGATTCGACTATGCCCCGGTCTGAGATGGTTATAATACCGTCGATTGCATTTGTTATTATCGCATTGAGCAATGCCGCATTCTCCATAATATCCAAATTAACGCAAATAATTCATATTCATCAAAAGTTACAGCACTGTCCTTGCCGCCTGCCGGATTGCTTCAGTTTTTGGTAAAATATTCCGGATTCTTTTGTTAAGCCGGGTAGCGCAAAGCGGAAGACCCTGCCTTGTTGAGGCGACCAGTAAAAAGAAAGGAGCTATTTATGACCGCTGCTTAGCTGCATTCGTTCAATTTCGCTATGATATTTTTGCCGGCGCCCGGAAAATTCTTTTTCATTTTAATAATAACCAGGCGCACGGCAAACATTTGTCCATTAATACTCGAGGCCAGAGGGTACTTTTTATGATAACACGCTGATGCATGCCCTGCCGCAAGGATCGATGGTCTTAGTACCTCCCCACGCAACTGTAGCCCCCTGGTTCGCTCTTTATTCAACGTGTCCGGCAGAATGGTACCGGCAATGACCGGATTATTTTTCAATAGCCGGGCATGATGGGTATCGGCCGACGATTTGAAATATAATAAACCGAGCTGCAGATCGAATGCATAAAAACAATTGAAACAATAAGGATTTCCTTCATCGTCCGTACAGCATAGCGTTGCACAGGTCTGATCATTTAAAAACCGAATGATCTGTTCGTCCATAATAGCTGCTGGTAATTAAAGAATGTGAATTTCCTCCGCAAAAAATAAGTGTCCGGCCCTTCATTGGCTAATGGACTGAGCATTTTCTTCCGGGATTAAATGCGTAATAACCTGTTGAACACGGATATTTTTTAATTTTCCACTTTTGGTAATAATAAACCAGGTTATCGGGATTACGCCTCCCAGCGTGAATAGTGCTCCGCCGGCAATGCGCATCCAGGTAAAGGTTTGAAATCCGTCCCCTTCAACAAAAGAATAACTTCTCGCATACCATAACCCTTTTTCCGTGACGACCTTAAATTGCCAGATACCAACGGGGAACAAATCAAGCAGGACCATGAGCAGCAAACCGATATTAAGGGACCAGAACGCAGTTCTGATCAAGCGCGGGTTCCAATCCTCGGACTTAATCAACAGCTGGCAGCAAAATAAAACAACCGCTAATGCCAGGTTTCCATAGACGCCCATCAATGCGGCATGTCCGTGATTAACCGTAAGATAAGTTCCGTGTTCATAGTAGTTGGCAATGGGCAGGTTGACGATGAAACCCAGTACCCCGGCTCCGAAAAAGTTCCAAAAATTAACGGCAACCAGGAATAGAAATACTTCCGAGAACCCGAAACGCTGGCCAGAATGACCGATCAAACGCCCACCGTTTTCCAGCAGACGTGGCAATTTGCTGAAACGCCAAGATTCCAGCGTCAGTAATACCAATGGTATGACCTGTAAGGTAGAAAAAACGGAACCCAGAGCCAGTGTACTCACTGGTTTTGCATTCCAATAAAAATTATGAGAGATGCCCAGTAATCCCGAGCCCAGGAAAAGCAGAGTCGCCAAATAAATAACGCGTATCACAGCCTGCTTATTGACCAGCCCCATGAAAACCATAAAATAACCGATTAATACGGTGGTGACCACTTCAAAGAAAGCTTCTGCCCACATGTGTACCACCATCCAGCGCCAAAAATCCGCGATCACGAAATTTGTCTTTGGTGTAGCAATAAATCCCGACACAAAAAGTACAACTACGCTTAGAATGGCGTACAAAAGCCAGTTGGGCAGCGCCCAGGGTTGCTTCAGCGTCATTACCGGTTTAATGCCCCGGTACAAGGCAATGGCCCAGATGATCAAGGCGATGCCAAGCATGATCTGCCATACTTTTCCCATCTCTACATATTCCCATCCCTGATGGCCAAACCAATACCAGGTTTTTGGAATCATTCCCATCGGACCAAGCAAAATGCCCACGAATGAACCTGCAACTAAAATTAGAATGAGCCAGAAGATGGTATTGATCAATGCGAGCTGTTTTTTAGGCTGATTCGGGAGACGAGCGACATCATAAAAAAAGAAGCACCGATCCAGCAGGCCGATATCCACAGTAAGGATAGCTGCACATGCCAGCTCCTGGTGACCGTAAAGGGCAGCAGTTTCGAGATGTTGAATCCCCAGAAAGTCGTAAATCCCACAAAATCGTGTACCGTGAGTATTCCGGCGAGCACCTGGACCGCGAATAGTAAAATAGCTGCATAAAAGAATTTATAGGTGGCTTTTTGAATGGCCATCGGCTCGAATCCGGAGATCCTCTCCCGGGTCATTAAGGGCAGGGCCTTATCCGTATAAGCATTGTCATCCAGTTTTTCCAGTTTCCCGTAATAAAATAATACTATGCCAAGGCCCAGAACCAATGCCAGTGAGCCAATGATACTCCATAAAATAATGGCGGGAGCGGGGATATTTCCACTTTCTGGGTCAAAAGGCCAGTTATTGGTGTAGCTATAATGTTCTCCCGGACGTTCCACGCCGCAAACCCATGCGCCCCAGAAGAAAAATGCGGTGAGTGATTTTAATTCAGCCCTGTTTTTGATGTATCCAGCCGGTTTTAGTGCCCCGGGAGAGGAGGGGTCTGTAAATTTTGAGATATAGAATTTAACCAGCTCATCACTTGCAAATGCCTGTCCGTCAGTAAGTACAACCGTGTTTTTGTTACTATCATAGCTGTTTGTTTTAATTTCTGTCTTTACCTTTTCTGCGATCCCCTTTGGAAGCAACTCCAGATAGGGGGCGCCCTTGAATTGTACCTGGTAAAAGCGGTTCATATACTTGCTGATCTGATGAAGCGATTCGGCAGTATAGTCCGGCCCCCGGTTGGCGCCATCTCCAAACATGGTCCCGTATTCCATCAGTGCATATTTCTGAAATACCTGTTGCCCTTTTAAGATATCATCCTTTGAAAATATAACCTCATTGCTCTTTGTCAGGTAAGTCGGAATGGGAGGAGCGCCGCTATATGTATGAACACCGACCATCAATACACCTAGTATGCTGAACGAAAATATCAGCAGCAGCGGAAGCCACCAGTTCTTGGGATTGAGCAGGTAGCTGATAAAACTTTTTTTCTTCATCGCAATAATTTTGGGTTGTAAATAATTAAGGATAATTTTGTATTTAATTGTTCAAAGATAGATTTGTTTTTGGAAAAGCAAAAATTTCAGAAAGAAAATGTGCCGGAAACGAACCTATGCGGGCAGGGGGAATGAATAATGAAATTATTGCCGGGAAATAAGCGTAAAGCACCAAAGGACTTGAAAGGAAACACACATAAACACTAGACATGATCTCGATTACTAAAAAATTCTATTTTGAAATGGCTCATGCCCTGGACGGTTACAATGGGGCATGCCGGAATATTCACGGCCATTCCTATGAACTGCATGTGACCATAACTTCGCCTTTCCGCCCGGATCAGTATTTTTCCGCCCCTGGTTTTCTAATTGATTTCAAATTATTGAAACAACTCATTAACCTGACCATCATAGAGAAATTTGATCATAAGCTAGCCTTGTCAAGGACCTATCTGACCGGCTATCCCGGCATCATCTCACAGAAAAATCTGAAAATTCTGGAATTCGAGCCATCGGTCGAAAATTTACTGATCTATATGGAACATGCCATTTTCGAAAGCACTTCCTTCCCTGTTAAAACTACAGGCATTAAAACTTTATGAAACAAAAGAGTCTTATGCAGAATGGCGCACCGATGCGACCTAAAAACAGATTCTAATTTTGCCTAACTTGGGCCGGAAATTTTCGTTGATTTAATTATTAAGGTAATGTTTTCAAAGGCTACAGAATACGCCCTGCGGGCTACGATCTATTCGCTCAAAATGCTTCGGAAGAAAAAAACTCGGGCTCGCTGAAATTGCAGAGGCCATTGGTTCGCCGCGTTCTTTTACGGCCAAGATTCTTCAGCTATTGACAAGGGACAACACGATCCTCAGTTCTGTCAGCGGGCCTAATGGCGGATTTTATATAACCGAGGATGCCAGAAAAATGTCGATCCGGTCCATCTTAACTGCGATGAAAGAAGATGAGACCCTGCAAAAGTGCATCGTAGGATTGGCTGAATGTTCAGAGAAGCAGCCCTGCGCGTTGCATGCAAAATATAAACTGATCAAATCGCAGCTGAATGAATTATTTGATAGTATGACTATTGAAACCTTTGTTGAAGAATCTAAAAAAGGGGACGCCACGTTTAAATTGAACACACCATAAAGGGGATTAGCCTGCCTTTTTCGATCGGCGAGTGCCGGGGAACGATTCCTTTAGCCCTTGCTGATTTTATAGTCAGTAAACCGCATTTTTATTTTGCCGGTTTTGGTTTCCATTGCGCGCATTTTTTTGCGGTCTATTTTAGTGTCCTTTCCCATAAAATTCAGCGGAATTTTTAGCTTCTCGATGGCGAACGCAGCCTCGACATAATCCGGCAAAACATCTAGGGGTGAGGCATACTGCATCACCAACGTATATGAGCCATCTTTACGCGTATTGATTTCTGACTCTACTATGCGTGAGGTTTTCGTATCCATGTACAAAGTGACCAGCACCAGATCAGATTTGTTATCAGTGGGGATGATATTAATAACTTTCAATGTTTGCCCGTTACGCTTCTCCAGCCCGCGTTCCACCGTTAAAAAAGGATGCTTAAAGATCTCGCTAAGTGAAAAATCCAGTCCGCGTTTGGGCAACATAATAAAATCTTTGGAGGAAAATTTCATGGGCTTGCCCTTGGTATAATATAGCTGCGCTTTCTTTGTGGGCATGTTAATAAAAGGCACATCCAGATCTAATATTACGACGGCCGAAAACTGCTTAACCGAATCCATGCGATTTTTAATGCGCATTAAATCGGCATCTATATTTTGCGCACCGCAAACTTGGCTGCTTAGCAACAGGAAGAGAACGATAGTACGATTCATCCGATATCTTTTTTATGAAATGCCAATATCCCTGCAGCAGCAGCGGCCACGCCATAAAATAGCAGTAAAGCATTGTTAATGCTTATCTTAAGCCAGTCGGTTTGGTAATTAAACAATTGCTGCCAGGTATCAACCAGCTTTAGGAAAGAAAAAATTATTTAATCCCGCCACACCAAAATCTACCTTTAACAACAGATTGGTAATAATCAAAAACAAAGCGGCCGCTATCCAGGTCTTGGCGGCTTCCTTGATAAAAACGGCCAGGGTAACGCTTACTATGCTATAAAATGCCATACGCTACCGATCCTGATGCAAATGCCCAGCAAATTCGCCTGAAAGCATCTGCCGACTCAAAAAAATTTAGTGTCCCGATGTAAACTACTAAATCACCGGTGCCGAATATGGCGTAAGCAAGCGTGAATGTAGTTATCATCATCAGGGCAATCACCAACAGGGTGAATAACAAGGCAATAATATATTTAACCAGGATAAACTTCCATTTTTCAACAGCCTGCAGCATTACGGTCTGCACGGTGCCATCCTTATATTCATCCGTTACCATGCCAGAGGTAACGATCATTAGTATTAGCGGTACATTGAACCAAAGTGAATTAAGCACAATGTACATAATGAGGTTCCCGTTAAGCAGCTTGCCTTCGAAATAAAAAGACTGCCGCAGATTATTTAGCAAAAGATCAAGTATCGCGCTACCCTGATAGTATGCCGTAATAAAAATCAAAAGCTGGATGGCAAAAATGGCCAGTTAAAGCATAGTACGTTTTACTTTGCTTGACGAGTTTTAACATTTCGGCATACAATAACCACCTCATGATGCTATAGGCATATTAACCAATTGTTCCAAAGATAATTCGGGCGTGCAGGAAGTAACATCAATGCCCTCTGCCAGTAGCTCTGCTAGCAGCACTGGTATTTGACTGGCATTACAAACCACACGGGCATCGTTAATACCCATTTGAGCATGATAATTTCTCAGTACCACGGATGAGGAAATATTTATCGCCGTGATGCTGAAGTTATGAATATTACTATTAACTAATTGATTGGTAGTGCCTGAGTTCACCATTTTACCTTCATCCAACACATATAGATAATGGCAGCACTTGCTTAACTCGCCCATTAAGTGTGAGGAAAGTAAAATGGCAATGTGCTGCTCTGGCAGCCAATGCAGTTATCAGGCTGATCAATGAAGTAACACCGGTCGGATCCAGGCCGGAAAAAGGTTCATCCAAAATCAAATATTCAGGATTGTTCAGCAACGCTATGGCTATTCCCAACCGCTGTTTCATCCCCATTGAAAAATTGCGTACCGGGTCTTTCCTGTCCAGGGGCAAACCAACCTTAATGAGGGTTTGAGTAATATAGTGTTTATCTGTTACAACACCCTGTAACCCGGCAAAAATTTTAATATTGTCGTAAGCGTTAAGGTAAGGATAAAGTCCCGGTCGTTCAATAATACCGCCGATAGGTTTAGCACGGCTCGGAGGTCATACTGATACTGCCTGAATCCGGCTTAATTAAGCCGCATAGTATTTTGAATAGCGTCGTTTTACCTGCGCCGTTGCGCCCCAGCAAGCCACAAATTTGGCCAGGCACCAATTTAACGCTGACCTCTTTTAAAACTTTGCGCGAGGCATAGCTTTTGCTCAGGTTAGTTGCAGTAAGCATTATGAATAGATTTGTTTAAGTGCCCGGTAATTAAACTTAGGCTCATAATATTTTTCCATGAAAGTTCGTGACCAAAAATGCCGCTTAAATAAAAACAATGGATCCTGGATCATGAAATACGGAATAAAATGATACGGCTTGATGCCAATCCGGCGGTAATAAGTTAGCACCTGATCTTCCATACCCAATTCCCTGGCGGCTACTAAAAACGCATTACGCTGGCATTTAGAGGTTTGGTACAAGCGGGCAATTTTAGGTGTAAATCCATTCATGAATAAATAATCTTTAATGCGCTTATAATTCTGAAAACGCGACCATCCATCGAGGATTACCAGGAAAATATGGCTAAAAGCAAAAAGAAGGCAACCCAACCAAAATAGGGTGAGCACTATAGAATTGCCCTCATAAGCATCCTGGAATTTTTTCCAGTAAAACACCGTTTCCAATATGAAAAGCAGAGATGAGTGATACAACAAACGTCCTACGTTCCAAAATGACAATGCGGCGCTGGGCTGCCGGGGGAGTAGGTGCGGTTCTAACATGGAAGAAATATTGATAAAAACGCAGAAGGGATATAGTCGCCTCGTATCCTTTAGCAATATACTAATTTTTTAATTGATGGAAATATTTGGGCTTATCTTTACCGAAGCAGGCTTTGAAATATCTCCGGTAAAACCGGCCCGGAAAGCGCTTATCCCTGCGGGTTCACTGTTTTAAGAAAAAATCCCTAAACTTTATACGTAACGAGACTGTTACGGTTTGATGAGCACCCAGGTGTGCTGAATCGTTAATTTGAGTAAACCTTTAATTATGAGCCAGATCAACAAAGAAGACATCAAGCAGGAAGTGTTCGACCTGTATGATGACTACGCACACAACCGCTTGGATCGCCGTACATTTGTGCAAAAGTTATCGCTTTATGCAGTGGGCGGTTTGACCGTGCCTGCGCTAATGAGTTTCCTGATGCCGGATTACTCGGGCAACGTACAGATCAAAGCGGATGATCCCCGGTTGAAATCGGAGTATATCAAATATGACTCGCCTAAAGGAGGCGGCGTGATCAAAGGATTGCTTTCAGAGCCTAAGGATAATAAAAAGAAATTGGGCGGGATCGTCGTTGTCCATGAGAACAGGGGTTTAAATCCTTATATTGAAGATGTTGCCAGAAGGGCCGCCCTGGCTGGTTTTATTACGCTGGCGCCCGATGCCCTTACACC
>CAVWSO010000002.1:0-1090114 GCA_963757615.1 uncultured Sphingobacteriaceae bacterium | reverse complement strand
TTACGCCATTTTCGGAAAGTTTGCGTGCCAGCAGACAGTTGGCCGCATAGGTACCGGGTATGAGGCAATCCGGGCCGTATAATTTAACAATATCGTCAGGCTCTTTGGAAATGTCCATTATTTCGGGTACCGCGGTCTGCATGCGGTAAGCCATTTCGTACTGCTGGATTTTGGTCGTGATCTCCGGGTCATTGAATTCCTTGCTGGAAAGGTCATTAAGCTCAGCTATCTTGTCCAGCATTTTGCGCCGTTCATGCCTGTTAATACCCTCAGGATCGTTCAGATAAAGTACCGGGTCTTCGCTATTGCTGAATTGTACGCCCTGATGGATCGAATCCAAAAAGCCATTGCTCCATAATTTTGAATATACACCCTGTCCGTTTCCTTTGCCTTTCGATAGCAGCACGGTGAATGCCGGAAGATTTTTATTTTCACTGCCTAAGCCGTAGCTCACCCAGGAGCCCATGCTTGGACGGTTTCCCTGCTGGGCTCCGGTTTGCAGAAAGGTAAGTGCCGGATCATGGTTGATTGCCTCGGTGTACATCGAGCGGACAATACAAATGTCATCCGCTATTTTGCCAATATGGGGGAAAAGATCACTTACCCATGCCCCGGAGCTGCCATACTGCTTAAAATCATAGAAGGAGCCCACTAAAGGAAAGGAGGATTGCTTGGCGGTCATGCCGGTCAGGATCTGGTTTCCGCGTACAGAGGGAGGCAATTCCTGACCCATCATCTCCCGGAGTTTAGGCTTGTAATCAAATGATTCAAGCTGCGAGGGCGCGCCATCCTGAAAAAGATAAATGACCCTTTTTGCCTTCGGCGCAAAATTGGGAATGCCGGGCACGAAATCAACATCACTATCCCCTTTACCAGCGGTAAAAAGGTCGGGGATAAGCAGTGAGCCCAATGCAACGCTTCCGATACCCAGGCTTAGTCTTGACAGAAAGCGGCGCCTGTTTATGCTCAGCGCGTGCTCAAATAAATTTTTGTCCATGGCTATCAGGTTTTTGTTATAGTCTCTTCTAAATTGTATAAGGTATCCACCACCTTCATCAGGGCAGCCAGGGTTATCTTATCGATGTCTTTGGGCAGGGGATACTCGCCAACGGCCAGCAGCTTTTCCGCGTTTTGTGCATGGATCGATTTTAACTGGTCTGCATAATAAGCAGTTAGTATGGCCATCTCCTGATCAGTTGGTCTGCGGCAGACTACCATCCGGAAGGCCTTATATATCTTATCCTTTGCCGTACTGTTTTCGCTGACCAGCCTGGCAGCCAGCACCCGGGCGGCTTCCAGTATGGTGGGATCGTTCATCACCAGTAAGGCCTGTAAGGGGGTATTAGTACGCAGCCGCTGTACTTCGCACTGGTCACGGTTACTGGCGTCAAATATGGCCATTTCTACAGGTGGCACAGTCCGTTTGATCAAGGTGTACATACCGCGCCGATACAAATCCGCTCCATGAACCTGCCGGTAGCTGGCCAGCAAGCCCCGTCCGGAGGTAGCGTTCTCCCATAAGCCCGGCGGCTGGTAAGGATTTACACTGGGTCCGCCAACCGTTTTTACCAGTAGGCCGCAGCTGGCAAGCACTTCGTCCCGGATGAACTCAGCCGGCAGGCGATTGCGCGGACCGCGCGCCAGTAAAATATTCTCAGGGTCGGTTTTTAGTTTTTCCGGAGATATTACTGCCGACTGCCGGTAGGCCCTAGACATCACTATTTGTTTAACCAAACGCTTAATGTTCCATCCATGATCACGAAAATCGATCGCCAGCCAATCCAGTAACTCGGGATTGGAAGGCAGATCACCCTGCATGCCAAAATCGCCCAGGCTTTTTACGATTCCCCGTCCGAAAAACTCCTGCCATATCTGGTTAACATATACCCTGGCCGTTAGGGGATTCTGTTTGTCAAACAGCCACTCGGCGAGTCCCAGGCGATTTTTGGGGGCCATGCTGCTGAAAGGCAGAATAGCTTTTGGCGTGCCAGGAAATACCTCATCACCATGGGCATCATAAGAGCCCCGCTTCAGTACAAAGGTTTTTCTGTACGCCTCGCTGTCGCCCATTACCGATACAATGAGTTTGCCGGTATCCTGCTTGTTTACAAATTTCAGTACGCTTTTTACCTCTTCGTTGCTGATCTGCATCATGGGCCGTTTGGCATAGGTTTCGGGTCCGCCGACCGTTGACTGAAGGCCTGCCTCTTTTACGCTGTTGAAAAATGCAAACACCTGGTAATATTCCTTTTGCGAAAAGGGGTCATATTTATGATCGTGACAGTGGGCACACTCCAGGGTAACACCAAGCAGGGCCTTGCCGAAAGTGTTGGTGCGGTCAGTCACATAGTTTACCCTGTACTCTTCGTCAATCACACCGCCTTCCTCAGTTATTTTATGATTCCGGTTAAAGCCGGTTGCCAGCAGTTGTTCCTGGGTATGTCCCGGTATCAGATCGCCGGCAAGCTGCCATGTGATAAAATCATTATAAGGCAGGTTCTCATTATAGGCATGGATCACCCAGTCCCGCCAAGGCCACTGCGTGCGGTAGTTATCATCCTGATAGCCATGGGAATCGGCATAGCGGGCAATATCCAGCCAATGCAAGGCCATTTTTTCGCCATAGGCGGGGCTGGCCATCAGCTCATCCACCATCTTTTCATATGCACCGGGACCTTTATCAGCCAGAAACCGGTCCATCATCGCCAGCGTTGGCGGCAGTCCGTCCAGATCAAAGCAAATCCTTTTTAATAATCTTTCTTTGTCTGCCTCGGGGTTAGGTTTAATGCCTTTTTGCTCCAGTTTGTGCAGGACGAAGTGATCGATTGGCGTTAGGGGCCAGGACTTATCTTCAACCTGGGGAACCACAACAGGCCGGGGCGGAACGAATGCCCAGTGCTTTTCATATTTTGCACCCTGTTTTATCCATTTTTTGATCAGATCTACCTCAAAAGGATTCAGGTGCTTAAGGTTTGAAGCGGGTGGGGGCATCATGGTCGTGGAATCCTCGCTCGATACCCGCAAATAGACTTCTGATAGATTAGGTTCACCGGGCACCAGTGCATGCGCTTCGGGCTTATCACGGAGTGCACGGTAAGCATTTTCAGGGATATCCAGTCTTAACCCGGCTTGTCTTTTATTGGCGTCAGGACCGTGACATTTAAAACATTTGTCCGATAATATGGGTCTTATGTTGAAGTTGTAACTGATGGTATCCGGTATCTGTTCGGTAGCATTTTGCAAATGTTTCCATGAATACACGGCATAGACGATGCATCCCAGACAAATCACCAACACGAAATAAAGTTTACGGTACATAATTAACAGGTTGAAATAGTTAAAGGCATATTTACCGGTAGAAAGAACAAAAAATCCTTTTTTTACCGTTTATCCTTACCTAAATCTTTAATTGGTTTATACTATATTGGACTGCCTAAATTATTCATAAATACCTTCCGTTGCAATCTGCTTCGTATTTAATTTTGACATTAAAATTACGGGAAATTCGGTCCTGTTATAAAATCTCTTACATTAATTATCATTATCACAAAACTTCGTGAGCGTCTTAATAAAAAAGCAGGTTCTCAGAAAACCTTGGGTTAAATGATATCCACCGTTCAATTGGCATCAAGTTTCCCATTTGTATTTTGAGCAACGGTGGCAGCAGCCGGCATCATAATCAAAGACAAACAAACCAGGGCGCTTTCGCGTTACCATAGAGAACATTACCCCATCAAACTCGCCCGGCCGAAATTTTCAGACGATATTCCGGGACATTAACAACCGCAACAAAAGCGGAGAAAAGCTCATTATTTATTACATTAATTATGATAGAAGTTACAAGAGGAGCAAAGGCGCAAAGTCCCCAAACAACAGCAACACCTGGCCAGATGGTAGACGCCCTGCATGCGGCATTCGGAAAGCATCCCACTGCAAGGGCAGTCCATGCAAAAGGTATTATTCTGGAAGGTGCCTTCACACCTGCAGCAGACGCAAAAATTTTATCAGAAGCACCACATTTACAAGGCGAGACTTCGCCCGTAACCTCCCGATTTTCTGACTTTACAGGTATTCCGGATATTTCAGATATAAATGGCGGATCAAATCCCAGAGGGCTATCAATCAAATTTCACTTGGCTGACGGCACCTCAACAGATATTGTTAGCCACAGTTTCAATGGCTTTCCAACATCAACGACTGACCAATTCAGAGAACTGTTGTTAGCCATCTCTAAAAGTGGACCTGATGCGGCACATCCAAACGGCGTTGAGCAATTTCTAGCCAGCCACCCCATAGCAAAAACATTCTTAACTACACAAAAGCCACCATCAGTAAGTTACGCGACCCTCTCTTATTTCGGAGTTAATGCATTCAAATTTATAGATGCCCAAGGCGGGTCTAAATACATAAGATACCAGTTCGTACCCGAGGGAGGCGAACAATTTCTGACCCCGGAACAGTTAAAGCAATCGGGACCGAATTATTTATCGGAGGAAATTAAACAACGTGTAGCTAATGGCCCAATTCAGTTTAAACTATATGCGCAGCTTGCTGAAGCGGGTGATAAAGTCGAAGACCCTTCCATTGCCTGGCCTGACAGCCGGGAATGTGTTTTACTGGGCATGCTAACTATCAAGGGCTTGGCTGACAATTCCCAACAGGAAGACAAAGGCCTGGCTTTTAACCCGGGCAATTTACCGCCGGGTATAGAGATAGGTGATGAGATGCTCGCTGATCGATCTGCGGCATATCCAATTTCGGTTAAAGAACGTCAATAAGGATATTGCTAACGTAAATCCGATAAAAAAGTCATACCCATTCTTTTTATAGGTACCGGCAATCTTAACTCCAGTAAAAAGGGATCCGAAGAATTTCCGCAATTGTTATGAAATGGTCTGACGAAAGCGGAGCGCTTTTTCGCCTGGCTGTAATCGGGTTTCAGCCTTTTTATTACTCTTCACAGAAAAAAAACCGAAGATGACAACGGGGCCTGCAGGTTTCTCCTGGAGCGACCGCGATTTTTGTATGTTTTTACAGTTGCAAACGTTTGCGTGGTTTTTATTGCAACGTTTATTTTATTTCCTCAATAGCAAGAGTTTCGTTTTAGCGTTCTGTTGATTTACCGCGTCCCGGAGACGAACTGACAAGGAATAGAATTTGGCAGAAACCTCCTCTATGTGCTCCATTTTAGGATAAATGTCCCTGCGACAGGTAATGTTTTCCAATTATAAATGCTGATGGGCAATTTGCTTACGTCGATTATTGGGGACTGAATTAATCACTGTCAAACAAACGTTTGCGCGTTTTTTGTGCCACCTGAGCTTTGGCCATGTGAAACCTATGTAACTAAATTAGCCGCCTGATAATCCTTTTGTATGTACTAGCAGCCGCGGAGTGATGCTTGGTAACGCGTCATTTAAAAAATTCACGTCTGTACATTTAAATGTATTGTTGACAGTAAATCAGCTTAGTAGCTGAACAGGTAAACCAATTATTTATTAAACAAACCACATGATTAAATTTTACAGAAAACAAGCGTTTTTAACCTGCTTGCTCTTAATGATCTCATTATTGGGCTTTGCAGATGTTCACGTTACCGGCGTTGTCAAGGATGCCGAAAGCGGACAAACATTACCCGGCGTTACCGTCAGGTTAAAAGGTACCAATATCACTTCCGGCACGGACGTGAATGGTAAATTCAGTGTTAATGCTCCCCAAAATGGTGTGTTGACTTTTTCATTTATTGGCTACAATCCCATAGAGGTCGATATAGCTGGTAAGACCGAACTTACCGTTTTATTGTCTCCAGCATCTAAAGCTTTGACCGATGTCGTTGTTGTCGGTTATGCTACGCAGAAAAAAGCGACTTTAACAGGCGCAGTAGCCGGAGTAACGGCTGCTCAGCTCGAATCCAGACCGACGACAGGCCTGACCAATGCACTGGAAGGAACGATGTCGGGCGTAACCATTGTTTCCAATAGCGGACAACCGGGCCGCGATGCGGGCACGATCAGAATCCGGGGTGTTGGTACACTGAATAATAAAGATCCGATGATTGTCATTGATGGTGTAATTTCTACCCCAACGGATTTGAACGCGATCAATTCGGACGATGTTGACAATATTTCGGTATTGAAGGATGCAGCATCAGCTTCCATTTATGGTTCCCGTGCGGCTAACGGCGTAATGATCGTTACCACGAAAAAAGGAAAAAAGGGTACATCGCAAATCACTTACAGCAATTATTTCGGTAAACAGACCGCGACTGCGCTGCCCGATTATCTTCCTTCCTGGCAGGCAGCTACGCTTTTTAACCAGGCAAGAATCAATGAGGGGCACGCCGCTGTCTACACTGATCAGCAAATAGAAACCTTTAAAAATGGTTCCGATCCCTTCAATTACCCGAATACCGACTGGCTGAAATTATTTTACAGCGGCAGCGGCTTTCAGCAAAATCATTTTTTGGGTGTAAATGGCGGTACTGAAAAAACCCAGTATGCATTTTCACTGGGCTATTTTGACCAGGACGGTATCACAGCAAAAACAAATACGCAGCGCTATACCACCAGGTTAAACCTGAATAATAAGGTAAATGACAAGCTGTCGGTGAATGCCAATATTTCCTATACCTTTCAGCCGCTGACCGAACCTCAGAGTTCTTTGAGTGCAGACCCGTCATTTTCTCAGGTGGTCAGGCAGATCAACCGGATTTCTCCGATCATCCCTGAAACCTATGCAAATGGTCAATACGGACATATTGCAGATGGTAACCCCATGGCTTGGGTTAATTCTCCTTCCTTTAACGACGAAAATGCTTATACCCTGCAAGGCATTGCCGGCGCAGATTGGGAAATTGTAAAAGGCTTGCACCTGAGACCATCGCTGGGCTATAAATTAAACCAGAATCAAAATAATAATTTTATATCCTCCATCCAGTACTATAATCCGGATGGTACCACCAGCGGGCAGGCCAACATCAGCAATGCAACACATACGTATTTCAGCACGACGGTAGTTACTCCTCAGGCTTTACTGGACTATAGCATCAATGTGCATGATCACCATTTTAAAGCACTGGCAGGTTATTCGCAGGAATATACCCAATACTATAAGCTTGAAGGTTACCGTCAGGGATTCTTAAATAATTCATTAAGTGATCTGAATGCAGCGCCAACGAACGGTCAGACCTCGTCAAACGAAAGCTATGAAATCGGACTGCGATCTGTTTTTGGTCGGTTTAATTACGATTACAAAGGAAAATATCTACTGGAGGCAGACCTTCGCTATGACGGATCTTCACGTTTTGCGCCTGCCAACCGCTGGGGACTTTTTCCAGGGGGATCAGCGGGATGGCGTGTTTCTGAAGAGGATTTCTTCAGTTCTGCAAAATCAGTGGTCCAGAACCTGAAACTTCGCGGATCGTGGGGTAAATTAGGTAACCAAAATTTAACAGGTTTACTGAATACAGATCCCAATTACCCCTATATCCCAACGGTAAGTTCCGGCCAGAACTATCCTTTTGGCGGCGTGGTTGTTGGCGGCGTGGCACCGGTTTATGGCGCAAACCCCGATATCACCTGGGAAACTACAACGGAAACCAATTTTGGTTTAGATGCTGATTTTCTAAATAATAAATTCACGCTGACTGCGGATTACTTTATCAAAAACACGGATAATATCCTTTATAATCTTCCAGTGGGCGGAGTATACGGCTTAAGTGCACCGGTGCAGAATACGGCCAGCGTACAAAATAAAGGCTGGGAATTTGGTTTGTCCTATCATGACAGGGTAGGTGATTTCACCTTCAATATTGCTGGAAACGCTTCATTTATCCATAATGAAGTAACCGATCTGGGCCCAAGCTCTTCGCCGGTAATCAGCGGATCTACCATTACCCAGGTAGGCCTTCCCATTAACGCTTTCTGGGGTTATCAATCCACCGGAATTTTCCAAACCGCAGCCCAGGTTAGCGCACATGCTACCCAAAATCTGGGAGGCCCTACAGGCCCAGGTGATTTGATCTACAAGGATCAGAACGGGGACGGTAAGATCGACGGAAACGATAAAGTTTATCTGGGCTCAAATTTCCCAAAAACGACATTCGGACTGTCTTTAAATGTAGGCTGGAAACAGTTTGATCTGACCGCGTTCTTTCAGGGCGCAGCGGGTGTTAAAAACATCATTTCCGGAGCAATCCTGGGACAAAACGGAAATGCCGTGGGTAAGCCTACATCGGCATTGCTTGACAGCTGGTCGCCTACCAATACCGCCACTGATTTCCCACGTTTATGGATCAATTACAGGCAGAATGATCCGGGCTCAAATCCATCCTCGTTCTGGGTGAGAGATGCGAGCTATATCCGCCTTAAAAATTTACAATTGGGCTATACGCTTCCACAAAGATGGTCGAATGCTTTGCATATTCAGAAACTCAGACTATACTATAGCGGACAAAACCTGCTGACGTTTACCAATTTCTACAAATGGGTGGATCCGGAAGCTCCGCTTGGCGCCAGCGGCTACAACTATCCACAGGTGAAAGTAAATACGCTTGGTTTAAATGTAACTTTTTAGTATTCCAAATTATTAAAATCATGAAAAAGACTCTTATTCTAAATATATCAGTTGTTCTGCTTTCGCTGACAGGTTGTAAAAAAGACTTTCTGGACCGCCAGCCGCAGGACGCTTACAGTAATTCCAGTTTATGGACTTCGGCCAGTGACGCCAATGCGGCACTTGCAGGGGTTTATAACGGACAATACAATCCGGGCACGCCCAGTAATTATAGCGATGACGGTAATGGCTGGGCAACGGCGACCTGGATCGTTTATTTTGATACCATGACTGATAACGCTTATAGCCAATACCCCTGGGAAGGCTTCCAGGCCTACGGTAACGGCAGCGTTAATCCTACGACAGGTGATGCAAACCTATGGAACAACTACACCTGCGTACAACGCTGCAATTACTTTCTGGCCAACATAGGCAAAACGCCGATGGATGCGACCCTGAAAGCCCAGATGATCGCGCAGGTTAAGTTTATCCGCGCCTATGAGTATTTTTTAATGAGCCAATTATACGGTGATGTACCTCTAATCACGAGCAATCTTACCCCGGCACAGGCCAACGCCGTCACCAGGACGCCGAAAGCTGAAGTGACTAAGTTCATATTAACCGAACTTGCCGCTGCTACGGCCGACCTGCCGACAAGCTACGGCAGCGCCGATGTCGGCCACATTACCAAAGGCGCAGCCATTGCATTAAAAGCTAGGGTTGAATTGTATACTGCTGACTATGCAAACTGTATTACCGATTGTCAGGCAGTAATGGGTCTTGGCTATTCCTTAAATCCGAGTTATTCCGACCTTTTCCGCATGCAGAATCAATATACCGATCCGGAAATCATAGCGGCAGCTCAATATGTTGAAAATCCTTACCAAAACTCTAATGGTGTGCTAGGCGTTATGCCGTCAAATTCCATGGGGGGCTGGTCTTCAATCAACCCCTTACAGGGCCTGGTTGATAGTTATGAAATGAAAAATGGCAAGGTGATCACCGATCCAACGTCGGGATATGACGCTAATAACCCGTATACGAACCGTGATCCGCGCCTGGCTGCAACGATTCTCTATCCGGGAGCACCTTACTTGCCGGCTGGAAGCTCTACGCCAAGCTATTTTGATCCACTGGACGATTCCTCTCCGGATTATTATGCCAGCGGCAATAATACTTCACCGAGCGGATACGTCGTTAAAAAGTTCACGTCAAACCTGGGTGACTTTGATAATTTATTTCAAAGCGGGCTGAATATGACCGTGATCCGTTATGCGGAAGTGCTGTTATCTTATGCCGAAGCCAAAATTGAATTAGGACAAATAGACGGTTCTGTTTATAATGCAATAAATGCTGTAAGAAACCGGGCTGGTATGCCAGCTGTTGATCAATCGGTCTATAACAGTCAGGCTGCGCTGCGTACACTGGTTCGCAGAGAACGCAGGGTAGAATTTGCGATGGAAGGACTGCGCTTTTTCGATATTCAGCGCTGGAAAATTGGTGAGCAGGTCATGAACGGCCCCGTTTATGGTGCACGTTTAGGAACGGTTGACGCCACTACCGGTAAATACACCATCACCGGTAATAATTTAGATATCGAAACCAGGCAGTTTACTTCTAAGAATTACCTGTGGCCGGTTCCGCAGTCAGAAATTAATATCAATAAAAGTCTGACTCAGAATCCAGGATATTAATTATTTATAATTAAACTATAAAACCGCCTTTAATACTTGTAAAAAGTGTAAAAGGCGGTTTTATTACTTTTGATATTGTTATGCTACGTAGAATCTTAATCGCTCTGCAGTTCGCCTTTTTTGTTATACCGGCGACGCTATTTGCACAAGCAACTGTGGCAAAGATTCCGAACGTTTATCATGTTGCAGTTAATGGCAACAATGATAACAGCGGGAGCATTTTAAAACCCTTCAGAACAATTTCGGCAGCAGCAAAAAAGGCCATGCCCGGAGATGAAATCATTGTACATGCTGGTGTATATAGGGAACAGGTTGCACCACCACGCGGCGGCCATTCAGAGAAAGATCGAATTTGGTACAGAGCCGCCAAGGGTGAAAAAGTTGAAGTCAAGGGCTCTGAAATAATCAAAGGCTGGAAAAGGTTAGATACGTCTGTATGGGTGGTAACTATACCCAATCATTTCTTTGGGAAATTTAATCCCTACCTCGATACGATTCACGGTGACTGGCTTACAAAAGGAAGTTGGTGCCATACCGGCCAAGTATACCTAAAAGGACAACCATTAATCGAAACTAATGATCTAGCGAAATTACATGCAGCCACCGTCAAAGCGCCGCTTTGGTATTGCAAGGTCGATGAAAAGAATACAGTGATTTGGGCTAGTTTTTTTAATGAGGATCCCAATGAGACGATGGTTGAAATCAACGTTCGGCAAGCTGTATTCTATCCATCGCAGCCAGGTATCAATTTTATTGGGGTTTCAGGTTTTGTCATGAGCCAGGCCGCTACCCCCTGGGCGCCTCCCACGGCCGAACAAATTGGTTTAATTGGCACACACTGGAGTAAAGGCTGGGTTATTGAAAATAATGATATCAGCTATTCAAAATGTGTGGGTATCACGTTGGGTAAATATGGCGATGAATGGGATAATAAATCAGAATCGGTAGAAGGGTATATCAAGACAACAGAAAGGGCACTCGATCATTCATGGAATAAAGGGCATATTGGGAGTCATTTAGTAAGAAATAATCAAATCAGCCATTGCGGGCAGGCGGGTATCGCCGGAAGCCTGGGGGCAATTTTTAGCACGATTTCCGGGAATTCTATCCATGATATTGCCGATCAAAAATTATTTTGGGGCTACGAAATGGCCGGAATTAAATTACATGCCGCTATTGATGTTGATATTAGCCATAACCATATATACCGTACAGAAGGTGGAATATGGCTCGACTGGATGGCACAGGGAACCCGTGTAACAAAAAATTTCTTGCACGATAACCGTGTACAGGATTTTTCTTTGGAAGTGGATCATGGGCCAGTGTTAGTAGACAATAATTTATTTCTTTCGCCGGAGCAGGCACAAGTGAGGTTATCGCAGGGCGTAGCGTTTGTAAACAATCTTATTGCGTGGAAACTTTGGCAAACCAATGACGCCGACCCGCGAGCAACACCTTTTATGAAGCCACATTCAACTGCCATCGCTGGTTTTCATAATAATCCCTGCGGTGATACACGATTTTATAACAACGTATTTTTAGGAAGAACAGATTTGACGCCCTACAATAATGCGGCTTTGCCGGTGCAAATGGCGGGTAATGTGTATTTGATGAATGCGCAACCCTCAAAATTTGAACAACAACGCTGTGTGCAAACCGGATTATAACCCCGCCATGGAAGTGGTAGAAAAAGATGGAGCATGGTATCTTACTGTTCATTTAGAAAAATCATGGTCAGAAAAAATAAAACCGATACTAGTCACCGGTAAATTGCTTGGTATGGCAGTGATTCCCAAACAATCGTTTGAAGACACTAATGGCAATCCTGTTCGTTTCAATACCGATTATTCGGGAATAGAAAGAAATGCTAATAATCCCGGTGCCGGACCTTTTGAAATAAATAAAAATGGGTACCAACACATAAAAGTTTGGTAACGTATTAACGTTCCTATGGATTGATACATCTATATAGTTGATCCTGATTCTGTAAAAAATGATGAAAAAATTTCTTATAACGGCTATATGCCTGAATATCTTCCAATTTGCATGTGCTCAGCAGGGCAGGTTAGTAACCAGATTCAGTTACAATTGGGAGATGTTCAGAATTGACTCTTCAGTTAAATTGAAGAATACCGTCGTGGTTAGAAATGGTGTTTCCTTTTCTTCACAGTTCAATCAGGAAAATATAAAAGGGAAGGATTTACCCCCAGATAGCATAAAAGCTGCTGAACTGAGGAAGGCTACCAAAGGATTTGAAAGTGAATATCCCCTCATTAAAGGGTTACATTGGGAAAGAATATCCCTGCCGCAGCCCGCACGTTATGAACAGGACCTCAATCCTGGGATAAACCAGTTTACAGGCATATGCTATTACAGAAAGCGATTTAAACTTCCTGCAAATTATAGCAACAAACAGCTGTATCTGCGCTTCGACGGGGCTATGCAAACGGCCACCGTTTGGATAAATGGCCACTTTGTGACCCAGCATCTGGGAGGCTATCTGCCTTTCGTCGTGCCACTGGACAACATTTCCGGTAATACCACAAGCAACGAGATCGTCGTTCGCCTGGATAACCGGGACAACAATAATCTGCCTCCGGGTAAACCCCTGGCTACCCTGGGCTTTTTGTATTGGAGTGGAATTTACAGGAATGTATGGCTCATTGCTACGCATAAGGTTCATATTACTGACCCCATTACAGCAAATACCATAGCGGGCGGCGGTGTTTTTGCCAGGTCTGAAAACATTACGTCCCAGCGTGCGGACCTTCTAGTAAAGACGCAAGTTAAAAATGATGCCGAGGAGGGATTCCCGGTAATCGTTAAACAAATCCTTGTCCCTGCAAAGGGCAAAATGCCGCTGCAATCCAGCAGTACGGAGCTGGTACTTGGCGGAAATGAAGTGAAGGACATAGAACAGAAAATTACAGTATCCATGCCTGATCTCTGGTCGCCCGACGAGCCCAATCTATACCAGCTCAGAACCGAAATATGGAGCCGGGGTCAAATGATCGACAATTATGTTCAAAAGATAGGCATCCGGAAGCTTTCCTATACCCGCGCAGAAGGTTTTAAACTGAACGGCAAGCCGCTTCGTATTGTGGGTACCAACCGGCATCAGGATTGTCCTTTCGTTGGAAATGCATTATCCCAGGCGGCGCAATACCGCGATCTGAAGAGAATTAAAGATGCCGGAATTAATTTCATCAGGCTGTCCCATTATCCGCAGGATCCGTCCGTGTACAGTATTTGTGATTCACTAGGCATTATGCTGGGCGATCCTATACCGGGCTGGCAGTTTTTTAATAAAAATGAGATCTTTAAGGAAAGGGTTTTTTCCGATATCAGAGAGATGATCAGAAGAGACCGCAACCATCCTTCTATTATTATGTGGGAGGTGAGCTTGAACGAAACATATCCTGCCGATAGTTTCAGAATCAGATCTGCAGAAATTGCCCACCAGGAATATCCCGGTGATAATTTTTTCACCGCCGGTGATACCTACGCGGCAAAACATACCACCTGGGATGTGCCCTATAATGGCTGGAATGATCCATTTGGCAGACCCCAGGACGTACAGCCGGATAAACCGGGCTTTGTGCGTGAATACGGCGACTATGAATTCGGCGGCGCTTTTTCTACGACCAGGGTAAATAGAAGTAACGGGGAGAAAGCCCTGTTGCAAAATGCCTGGAATTTGCAGTGGGAACACAACCTGTTGCAGGGACCTTCTTATTATCCATGGACAATCGGAGATGCTGCATGGGCATTTTTTGATGGTTTTGAATCTTTCAGTAAAACCACGTCAGACTGGGGGATGATGGACGTTTACCGCTTACCGAAATTCAGTTATTATTTCTTTAAAAGTCAATCGGAAACCAAGCCCATGGTTTACCTGGCTAACTGGTGGACGCCGGTTGCCAGGCCAGAAAGCGTGGTAGTTTATTCCAATTGTGATCAGGTTGCCCTTTATGTCAACGGAAGACTTCTCAGCAGGCAGGTTCCTGATTCAGGACCGGATACCGACTATGGAGACTTTGACAAAGGTGGGCGTCCCTTTGATGGTGGTAATTGTACCCATTTAACTCACCCGCCCTTTACTTTTAAAAATGTTAGCTGGAGACAGGGACAAGTGAAGGCTGTGGGACTGATAAAGGGAAAAAAAGTGACTGAGCAAATCGTCAGCACGCCTCTGGCAGCAGTAAAAGTCAAATTAATTGCAGACACCGAGGGCCAGCCGCTTGTAGCCGATGGCGCTGATGCTATTTTTGTCCATGCACAAATAACAGATGCCCATGGAACGATCATTTGCCTGGATAATGAAACAACGGTGCATTTTTCAATAAGCAGCAAAGGCAGAATTTTAGGACCCGCCAGGGTAAAAGTACGTGGCGGAATTGCTTCGATCATGGTGCGGGCAGGCAACGCACCGGGCACCTTATCCATTCATGCTGCAGCGGAGAATTTAAAAGGCGCAGGCCTGGTAGTAAAGACGGTCAGAAGTGATCAGAAGGTTCAGATGGCCGAAGTGAATAAAAAACACAAGAAATTTTAGCTGAAATGAGAAAACGAATTAAAGGGAATGTTTTATTGCTCTTATTGTTGTCGATTGCCATCGGATCATTTGGCCAGCCCACTGCAAGACCGGCGCAGGTCTGGACACCGGATAATGGAAACGGCACATTTACCAATCCATTAATGTGGGGGGATTGGCCTGACCCTGATGTTATACGCGTAGGTGACGAATTTTACCTGATCTCTACCAGTATGCACTACGTGCCCGGTTGCCCGATTGCAAGGTCAAAGGACCTGGTAAACTGGCAAATGGCGGGATATGCGGTATCCCGCTATGAGGAGGATCCCAGGTATGATCTGCAGGGGGGCAATATGTACCTGAACGGCTCCTGGGCATCAACCTTGCGTTACCATAACGGTACTTTTTATGCTGGTTTCTGCACGCCCTCAGGAATAGGCAATAAAGCGGGACATTTTTCTATATGTACTGCAAAAGATGTTGGGGGGCCATGGACAAGAACCATTTTTAAAGAATACCTTTATGATCCGGGGCTGTTTTTTGACGACGACGGAAAGGTTTATGTAGCGCATGGGCAACAGAAACTCTATATAACCGAGCTGAACAGCGATGCACTATCAGTAAAAGTTCCTCAAAAGGAAATTTATAACAATCCCCATTACCCTTATCTGGAAGGGTCTCATTTATATAAGATACAAGGCAAATATTACATTTTAGGTTCTACAGGCGGCACAAGGGGCCGGCAGGTTTGCCTTCGTTCTGATCATATTTACGGCCCTTACGAATCAAAAGTTGTTATTGATGACGATCATACTTATCCGGGAAACGGATTGCATCAGGGTGGTATGGTACAATTAAAAGATGGTTCCTGGTGGTTTATTATCATGCAGGACCGGGGGCCCATTGGACGCGTACCAAACCTGGAGCCGGTTACCTGGACTAACGGTTGGCCGATGCTTGGCGTGGACGGGAAAGGGGTAGATACCTGCAAAAAACCAAATATCGCGGGCAATCATCCGATAATTATTCCGGCAACCTCGGATGAATTCAGTTTGCCGGCGCTTGGACTGCAATGGCAATGGAATCATAATCCGGATCCCCAAAAATGGTCGCTTACCGAAAACAAAGGCTACCTGCGGCTGAAGGCCGGGCAGGCCTCGAAATTGGCTGATGCCCGAAATACGCTTACCCAGCGTGTGCAAGGACCATATTCGGAAGGGATCGTTGAGATGCAGGTGCACGGTATGAAAGACGGAGATGTTGCCGGACTGGGGGTGTTTCAGTTTCCCTATGCTTTTGTATCTGTTCAGCAGAAGGGCAGGCAAAAGAGCAATCGTGATGGTCAATAATGACACGACCATTACCACGGTAAAATTCACCGGTAATACCATATGGCTGAAAGCCAGCGTTACCCACGTTGGTTTTACTGCTTCATTTGCCTACAGCATCGACGGGAAAAACTATCAGGCCATCGGCAATGATTTAAAAATGGGGCTGGGCCTGGACTGGACGGCCAACCGGTTTGCACTATTCAATTATAACGCGCACAAGACCGGCTCTGCCGGCTATGTTGATTTTAACTGGTTCCATTATAAGAATGCCAGACCGGACCTTCCGGTTGTAAAGAAATTCATTCACCCCGAACGTATTCGCTATGACGGAAGCAGTCTGAAAATTGAAGGCAGGGACTTTTTCATGTACAGTGCAGCCTTCCACTATTTCAGGTGTCCGAAAGCGCTGTGGAGGGATAGGTTTAAAAAAATAAAAGAAGCGGGTTTTAATACAGTTGAGACCTATATTCCCTGGAACTGGCATGAGCGTGATATGCCTGCAAGCATCGCTGATACCACTAAGTTCGATTTTACTGAATTGAAGGAGTGGCTGAACATGGCACAGGACGAATTCGGTTTATACACCGTTGTTCGTCCCGGACCATTTATTTGTGCCGAATGGTCGGGCGGTGGTTATCCGCAGTGGTTAGCAAAGTTTGGAACAGGCAAGGGTGATTTTTGGCTTCGCAGTGCCGATCCGGAACATATCCGCTGGTCAGCGCATTGGTACAATGCCGTTTGTAAGGTGATTGCTGGCGAGCAGCTTACCCGAAAGCCCAAAGGAAGCAAAGGTATTATCCTGGTACAGATCGAGAACGAGTATGATGCTTACGAAGGCAAGAACAAAGAGAATCTGTTAAAGGCGCTGTATCAAACGGTAAAAAGTAATGGGATCGATGTTCCCATGTTCACCTGCTTAACGGCTGAATGTCGCGGCAGTAATGAACCCGAGCTCTCTCAGGTGTTCGACTGTGACAATTATTATGTCGGATTAAACGAAGCCCCGAGTTGTGCCTATCGCATGCAGCAGCTGCGCCAAAGCCAGCCTGATGCCCCTGGCTTCGTTACCGAACTGCAGGGCGGATGGTTCTCGCTGGTGAAAGGAAGGCTTAGTGATGAAAATTATTCTGACGCCCGCCATATGAATGCCATCGGCTTAATGAGTTTATTGGGCGGGGCAACAGGAATTAACTATTATATGTTTTACGGCGGTACCAATTTTGAAGGCTGGGGCGCTCGCGGGATGACTACGAGCTACGACTACAATGCCGCGATAGAGAAAACGGCCAATTGTCACCCAAATATTTTGCTGCCAAGGCCATTGGCGAATTTATAAAGAAATATGGTCAGGATCTTTTATACGCGCAGGGAGGTCCTTGCGCGCTTAAAGTTGCCGGAAATGCTGCGCCCAAAGAGCTTTTTGGTGGTGTGCGCATTGCCCCTGACGGAACCAGGTTTGTTTTCCTGCATAATACGGATGCTAAAAAGGTGCTTTCCGGAACTTTAACGCTTATGCCCGGGACAATTGTCCGTCCGGTTAGTCCGATCTATAATATTAATCAGAACGGCGAGAAAGTACGCATTGGTACAAAAGATGCAGATACTTCGAACAAGCTTAAGCTAAGCCCGTTTGAAGTAAACTATAACCTATCTGGTCTTGAGGCGAAGGTGCTGGTAATCCCACCCGGCGTTACTGCCGACAAAGGGGAGTGGTGGCCAAAGGCCCAAGCCGGCGAAACACATATTATCAAAGGCCCTGCGGTTATTCGTATCAGTAGTGCTGGTAAGATGGATGATCCCATTGCACAGGCCAGTTGGCAGCCTCGTGTTGCTGAAAAATCCCTGTCGGAAATGGGCGTGAATGATTTTCGTTACAGCTACTACCGCTCAAGGGTAAATCTCCATGCCGCCGAGGCAGCTACACAGACCAAGCTGTTATTTAATATGTTTAGTCGTGATATCGTCTCGGCGCAGGTAAATGGCAACATTGCCAAGCGTCTTTACCCGGATAAAGCCGATGCGCAGTCCTGGCCAACACGGGATTGTTTTACCCGGATCGATTCGAATACATTTGATAACCAGTTCGATGTAACGGGATTGCTGAAAGACGGCGACAACGAAATTGTAGTGGTTTACGAAAATTTAGGACATGCACACGGGTATATGCCCATGGAAGAACTTGCGGGAATTAAAAAAGGCGGTTTGTCCAATACAACAACACGCATAAGTCATCCCCTTGACTGGCAGATTGCCAGGGATCTGGCCGGAGTAACAAAGGGCTGGACGCTCCCGGACCTTGATACGAAGGATTGGACCAGGGTAGCTCTGGATACCTTAAGCCCAATTCCACCCAAAGGGAATGGAATAGCGCCCAAAGGCAAGCCAACAGCACTGGTAACCTGGTATAGAGTTGAGTTTACGCTCGCAGATTCTTCCAGTCAGTCGAAATGGTTAGCACGTATCAACGCCTCCGGAAACGGGTATATGTGGCTGAACGGGAATAATATAGGCCGTCATTGGGAGATCGGACCTCAGCGTGAATTTTATTTGCCGGAATGCTGGCTCAAATTTGGTAAAGGAGAGAAAAATGTACTGGTCTTCGCGCTTCGTCAGACCGATTCCGGCGCTTTGATCAAGGCGATGGAAATCGTGCAATCGCGGGAAAATGAGTAGTGACCGTTTAATAGTAAATTAGAAAAGGCCATTCCTGTGTCCAGGAATGGTCTTTTTTGTAGTACTGCTGCTGCGTTCCCGATTCTGCGCAAATTCAAAATAATTAATTTTAGCGTGTTTGTAATATTAAAGTATTTATAATACTTTTATTTCGAACGACTTCGACCCGATTAATTGAAAAAGACATTTGCAATAGTCATGCTGGTAGCCATCCTGTTTAATTCAGGAGGCTATGACTTGTTTTTTCGATATATGATCGGCCGCTCGGACAACAAAATCATTAATCGTATCAATCAAAATCATTACCGTAATTCAGATCTCGTTGAGGTAAAGATTCCCGTCAATCTTCCCACATTACAGGACTGGACCGAGTATGAACAGGTCAGTGGCCAGGTGCAGTTTAAAAACAATAAGTATAACTATGCAGAAATAAAAATGACAAGAGATACACTTTATCTCCTTGTTATTCCAAATCACGACCGCACTAAGCTGACCAACGCTAACATTATTTATGCAAAGCAAATTAATGATATACCGATTAATAAAAATTCCCACAATTCATCGGTAAAAAAGAACACCAGCGAAAGTGAGTATCTTTCTGTTACGGCTAGCGGCGGACCCAAATTAGCCATGGAAGATTCCAGGGGCTACCGCAATTATGCTTATTTGAATATCATACAACCCTTTCTGGATGTTCCCGGAAAGCCACCGGAAACCAGCAGCATTCCTTGCTGAATAAAAGGTCCGGCGATTGACAGGTTTTTTCCTGGCTATTCCCTCCAGGGGCGCATTTATGTATTTGCGTCAATGAGGGACTCCCGCTCGGCCATTTAATTTTATTCATTCCTTCATTATTTACATTCATCAGCTGGTCGCTCCTGGCTGCCGACAATTTTCGAAGGCCGGCAGAATTTGCGCTTGCGAATGAATGTAATCATCCGGGTGAATGAACGGTACCATTTCTTTGGTGCAATAACCAAATTTTTCAAATCAAAGATTAAAATTATGCCACATATTAATGTAGATAAGGACTTGCCGGGAATCAGGGCGCTCATGGCCTTCAGGCCCGAAACAGCAGCGCCAATGGGCGAACTTGCCAATTTGCTGCTGCGCTCAAATGAAGGGCTGAGCATGGCCGACCGGGAGCTGATTGCTACCCATGTTTCCTATTTAAATGATTGTTTTTACTGTCAGCAGTCGCATGGTGCGATCGCAGTCTGCTACCTTGACGGAAATGCAGATCTGGTAGAGCAGGTAAAAGAAGACTTTTCCCGTGCTGACATCTCCGATAAATTAAAAGCCCTGCTATCCATCGCAGCAAGCGTGCAAAGGGGCGGAAAATCGGTGAGCGCGCCGCAAATAGAAAAGGCTAAAGCGCTTGGAGCGACCGATCGCGATATCCACGATACGGTGCTCATCGCAGCCATGTTCTGCATGTTCAACCGCTACGTTGACGGCCTGGCAGCTACCACGCCGGCAGATCTTTCTACTTATCCGCCGCGAGCGCGTCAGATCGCCGAGAACGGGTATGGCAATCATGTATTTTCCAGCAAACAGCCTGATCAAGAAAAATGATGGAATTCAGCGTTTAAGAATTCCTGGTCAGCAGAGTTAAAATCATTCAACCCAAATCAAGACAATGAAAAAAAAATTACTATATATTATAGGATGGATTATAATAACCATCATCCCGGTTTCACTTTTTGCGCAAAACAGATCAGTCAACGGTACAGTAACCAGCGCTGCTAACCTGCCCATTCAGGGAGCGACCATAGGCGTTAAGAATTCCTTGAAGGCGGTTGCCTCGGATGTTAACGGGAAATTTACGATAAGCATTCCCGAAAATGCTGATCTGGTGGTGAGCGCAGTGGGCTATAAAACACAAACCGTTAAAGGCAACCCTGACTTGCAAATTAAATTAGCGGAAGATATATCAAATCTGAACGAAATTGTAGTAACAGGGCTTTCTACTTCCGTTAAAAGAAAAAATCTGGCAAATGCGGTAGCTGAAATCAGTTCCAAGGAGTTAGCGGGCACAGCGCCGGCTCAAACTTTTGACGCGGCACTGGAAGGTAAAATTCCCGGCGCCAACATTGTTGCCAATTCCGGTGCACCGGGCGGCGGGGTTTCTGTTAAATTAAGGGGTGTAACCTCCGTATATGGCAATACACAGCCTTTGTATGTAGTGGATGGCGTTTATGTGGATAATACGGCGACCTCAGCGGGTTTGAATGCCGCGACGCTGGCAGGCCCGGGCGGCTCTACCTCCAACCAGGACAACCCTTCAAGTCGTATAGCTGATATTCGCCCGGAAGACATCGATAATATTGAAATATTAAAAGGGGCGTCTGCTGCTGCCATTTACGGCTCCAAGGCTTCGGGCGGCGTAGTGATTATCACTACTAAGAAAGGCAAGCAGGGCAGAACCAGTATCACTTTGTCCCAGGATATCGGATTCCTCAGGCCTATAAAGCTGTTAGGCGTAAGGCAGTTTACCGCACAAACGGCAGCGACGCTGCCAGGGGATTCAGCCACCCTGGTCAATGCATTTCTTTCGGCGCAATCCAAAGGACAGATCTATGACTATGAAAAGGAAATTTACGACCATACGCCGCTGACAAGCAATACCGTTTTGAGTATGAACGGCGGAAATGACAAGACAGGTTTTTATTTTTCAGTTGCAAGAAAGGACGAGAACGGTATAGTGGACCGGACTGGATACAATAATACCAGCGTCCGGCTGAATCTTGATCATAAGATTACGGATGACATTAAAGTAGGCATCAGCACCAACTATATCAATTCATCGGCGGACAGGGGCCTGTTTGGTAACGATAACTCGGGGGCAACGATCGGAATAGCGCTATCATCAACGCCTGATTTTGCGCAACTGCATCCGGATGCAAACGGCAATTATCCCAATAATCCCTATGCCGCATCGAACCCCTTGCAAACTATTGCCCTGATGCAGAATAATGAATCGGTAAACCGGTTCATCACGGGCCTAAATCTGGAGGCTACATTACAAAAAAGTAATAAAAGCAATACCCGGTTTATTGCCAGGGGAGGCCTGGATTTCTACAATCTGGAAACCAGTGTTCTGTTTCCAAGCGAATTGCAGTTTGAGGCAGTCAACAAAGGCCAGTCGATACAGGGCTTTACGAAAAATTTAAATACCAATTATATTTTTTCCCTGGTCAACACTTATGCGCCGTCGTCCAAATTATCGCTGACAAGCTCTGTGGGAATCACCCAGGAAACCGGTGATTACAATAACCTGCTGAATGTGGCCTCTCAGGTCATCTCCGGCCAGTCCAATGTGGATCAGGCTGGCGCGCTTACTGCCACGCAATTGCGCACCAAATACCTTAATGGCGGAATTTTTCTGCAGGAAGAAGTGAACCTGGTAAACGCTATTACTTTAACCGGTGGTCTGCGTTTTGACCGTTCCAGTAACAACGGTGACGTTGCAAAATTCTACCTGTATCCAAAAGCTGCCATCTCCTGGAATCTTACCGACATGGGTATTGTCCAGGAAGGGCTTTTTGAAAGCGTAAAATTGCGCGCAGCATACGGACAGGCAAATAACGTTCCTGCTTACGGAAGCAAGTTCACTGCCCTGGGGGTATCCAATATTACAGGATTTCCGGGATTGCTTGTTAACGCGCAGGAAGGGGAGGCGGAAATTAAACCGGAGAGGCAATCCGAGTTTGAGACGGGGGTGGATTTTAGTTTGCTCAAAGGAAGACTTGGTTTCGAGTTAACCTATTACGTTAAAGACATTAATGATTTTCTTTTGCTGACAACGCCGCCGCCATCGTCCGGATTTGCCCAGCAATGGGTTAATGCGGGAAACCTGGCCAACCATGGCGTGGAATTAGGTATGAATGCCCGGCCCGTGCAATCAAAAAATATCGTTTGGAATACTTCGGTGAATTTCTGGCTTAACCGTTCCCAGGTAACCAAGCTCATCGTTCCGCCGGTACAGCTGGGTTCTGTCGGTGGCGTGTTGCTGGGAACCTACCAGATCGAGCAGGGCAAATCGGCCACCCAGATTGTTGGTCTTAACGGACAGGGCGGCGTAAGCCAGCTGGGTGATGCGGAGCCAACGTTCCAGATGAGCTCTTTCAACGAAGTCGTCTTTTTTAATAAGCTCAGCCTGCGCTTTTTGCTGCACTGGAAACAGGGAGGTCAGAACGTGAATGTAACCACGCTTCAAAGTGTTTTCGGCGGAACGAGTGCCGATTATGATCAACCGACAAAATCCGGTTTGCCTTATGGTGTTACCCAGTTAATGCAGGTGGGCTCGGACGCGCACCAGACGGTGGAAACATCCACCTATTTCCGCGTTCGCGAAATCGGTTTATATTATACGTTTTCAAGGCCACCTGTTTCTTTCGTAAAATCGATAAGCGTCGGTGTATCATTACATAATTACTTCACCTTTACCAAATACAGAGGTTATGATCCTGAAGTATCCAATTTTGGAACCGGATTCTCCTCGGGAGTTGACGTAACACCATATCCGTCCAGCAAACAGGCAGCCGTTCACGTTTCGTTTCATTTTTAAGCTTTTAAAGACAATTACCATGCAAAAAAATATCAAAATTCATAGCCTACTGTTTTTCACCCTCATCCTGCTACTGGCAGCATGTAAAAAGGACTATGGTGATCTGAACAATGCCACGGTCTCAGACCTGGTAAACAATGCTTCGCAAAGTGAACTGAATAACCTGGTAAGCGGTACGGAGTCCGGCATGAGGACCTCCCTGAATTTCTACCTGGACGATGTCAGCATTATCGGAAGAGAAACTTATCGTTTGTCCAATTCAGAGCCGCGCTATGTCCTGGATCTGCTCGGTGGAAACGGCTCGACGCTTAGCGGCAATAATTTCTATATTACCAATCCATGGGCAGCGCGCTACAGCGTGGTGAAAAACTGCAATATTCTGGTACAGGCAGCTTCTAATTCCGCCCATATCTCGGACGCACAAAGAAAAGGCTATATCGGATTTGCAAGAACCATTAAAGCCTATCAGCTGTTGCTCAATCTTAATCTTACCTATGCAAACGGCATCAGGGTAAATGTTGCCGATCCCAGTCATCTGGGCCCTTTTGTGAGTTATGCAGATGGGCTGGCAGCCATCACATCGCTGCTTGACTCGGCGAAGTCTGATTTTACCGGGGCGGCTGTTTCCTTTCCACTTGCGGGATTTGACGGATTCAGCAGTGCCGCGGGTTTAATCCAGTTTAACAGGGCGCTGGCTGCCAGGGTCAGTGTGTACCAAAAAAACTGGCAAACTGCACTGGATGATCTCGGTGAATCTTTTTTTGGGTTAAACGCCAGTTTTAACACCGGCGTGTACCATGTTTTTGGAACGGGTTCCGGCGATCAGCTAAACCCGGTTTTCATTCCGCAGGATCAGACTGGCGAGGTCAGGGTTGCTCATCCGTCATTTGCCGCCGACATCTCAGCCGGGGACGACAGGATCACTAAAGCCACGCTCCGCTCGAGTCCGGCATCCCTAAGCGGCTTGAGCAGCAACAGGGACGTTTGGGTGTACACGTCAAGCACCGCACCGATTGCCATCATCAGGAACGAAGAGTTGATCCTCATTTATGCAGAAGCCAATATTCAGCTGAACAATTTCTCAGCCGCGGTAAATGCGATCAATATTATCCGGCGCGGACATGGACTCGGGAATTATACCGGGACGATCAGTCAGGCGGCTTTACTTAACGAAATGCTTTATCAGAAAAGATACTCTCTGTTTTTTGAGGGTCATCGCTGGATCGATCTGCGCAGATATAATCTGCTCGGCACGTTGCCGATTGACAGACCCGGCGACCAGGTGTGGACGCAGTTTCCCTTACCTGTTACTGAATAATAAAAAACAAAGCCGGCGCCCCTGTTGCGGGTGCTGGCTAAAATTAGTAATATGCTATTAAAATCAGCTTTATGAACATCTGTAAAAATATTGTTTTACTCGGTTTGGCAGCCGTTTGTTCTTTTCAGGCTCGCGGCCAAAAAATTACGGCCAGTTTTTCCCCTGATGCATCCGGCGCAAGCTTTTCCGGAAAGGTCTATTTATATCTTTCCAAAGATTCAAAAAGCCCCAAAGATGAAATGGTTGGGGTAAGTAAGTTCCCGTGTTTTTCCATTGCAGTGAATAATGTCAGCCCGGGTGAAAAAGTGGTATTCGATGATGCCGCTATTTTTTACCCTACCGTTCTTTCCGATATAGAAAGGGGGCAATACTATGCACAGGTGGTATGGGACAGAAACGAGGGCGGACGTCCGGTAGGGGATAGTCCCGGCAATATGTACAACGAATCTGCCGTCTTGAAGCTGACTAAAAACACCGATCAGCTATTTGAAATCGTATGCAGCAAGGTAATCAAGGCGCCGGCCTTTTCAGAAACGCGGTTCATTAAAGAACTGACTGTGCCCTCCGCACTACTGACGGCATTTTATAAAAAGCCGACCGCTGTCCATGCAGCCGTCCTGTTGCCGAAGGAATATTTTGAGCAGCCCACCAGAAAATTTCCAGTTTTGTATTGGATCTCCGGCTATGGTGGTGACTATCACGCGTACTCAGGAAAAAATGATCCAAGTGCACCGATAGACACAACGCCTTGTATCCGTGTATATCTTGACGGCAATTGTCCGGGAGGCCACTCTGTATATGCCAACAGCGATAACAATGGTCCATGGGGCGATGCGCTAACGCGGGAGCTCATTCCTGCGGTAGAGAAAACGTACAGGGCCAATGCTGCACGGCTGCTTACCGGCCACAGTAGCGGCGGGTGGACGGTTTTATGGCTGCAAACTCACTACCCTAAAGTTTTTGCTGCCTGCTGGTCAAGTTCTCCGGATCCGGTTGATTTCCGAAGTTTTCAGCAGATCGACCTGTACAGCGATAAAAATATGTTCTATGCAAAAGACAGTACACTGAGGTTGGCGGGCACCATTGCCGGCCGTTTTCCATGGATAACAATGAAAAATATGTATGCCATGGAGCACGTCGTCTGGCGCGGCGAGCAAATGCACTCTTTCAATTTTGTTTTCAGCACCGCCAGCCAGGATGGAACACCACGCAATCTGATTAACGATACAACGGGAGAAATCGACCCGCTGACGGTCGAGCACTGGAAGAATTATGATATTTCTCTGTACGTGAGAACCAACTGGAGCAGTCTGAAGCCCGATCTTCAGGGAAAGATCAGAGTCTCGGTTGGTAACCAGGATAACTTTTTGCTGAATTTTCCGGTCCATCTGTTTGATGATGAGATGAAAAATATAAATGCAGGATTTGTCTTCGGATATTACCCCGGTGACCATTTTACCGTATCGACTCCGGAATATAAAACCAGCGGCTACCAGTTTTTGCAACAGAAATACAACGAACTTAAAATAAAGAATTAACCATTTTATTCAATAAATGCAATGCCTCACATAGAACTTGAAAGTCATTTGCCGGGTATCACCGGATTGCTCGAATACCGAAAGGATACCGGTGAACCGATACGCGTGCTCACGCAGATATTGTTACGGGGCGAATCAACCCTTAGCCAGGCTGATCGTGAGCTGATAGCCAGCGTGGTATCGCAGGGAAACGAATGTGAATTTTGCACTGCGGCGCATACCGCGGCTGTCGATAAACTCCTTGGCGAACACACCACGGCAGAAATGGTCAAAGCTGATATCTCCACCGCACCGGTGAGTGAGAAGATGAGAGTCCTGCTAACCATCGCCATCCTGACCGGTAAAAGCGGTAAATTAGTGACTCCGGAAATTATTGAAAAAGCCAGAGCCGAGGGTGCTACCGATCTGGAGATCCATGATACGGTTTTGATAGCTGCATTATTTAGCCTCTATAATCGTTATGTAGACGGTATGGCAACGGCCATGCCGGATAATAATGACTATTTCGATGTTCTTGCTGACCGGCTTGTAAATCACGGGTACACGCGCCTGCCCCAGGGCTATGATCATTTAAAAAAATAAGTCGCTTCAAGATGAAAGATACATTAACGATGAATATCGAATTAAAGCAAACAAGTAAGGCGAATCTTATGCTGCTTTTTGTAATTTGTTTTGCTGGAAATATGTTCGGAGGCGTAATATCGACGCTGATGTCGGTTTATCTGCCGGTAGTTGTCAAAGAATTGCAGGGCGATCAAAGCCAGGGGCAGCTCAATGACATCAGTGCCTATATCAACTCCCTGTTTATTTTTGGCTGGGCTGCGGGTGGTTTCCTCTGGGGGCTTATTGCCGACAGAATTGGCAGAAAGGCATCGCTTTTGCTGACGATCGTTTGTTTTTCTGTTTTTACGATCTGCACCGGATTGATGCATACCTGGTGGGGGATTGTGGTGTGCCGTTTTATGAGCGGTTTTGGAATGGGGGGCCTGCTCGTTATTTCGTTTACCTTAATAAGTGAGGTATGGCCCGAAAAAACAAGAGCAGTCGCTACGGGTATCCTTTCAATTTCTATACCCGTAGGTATTTTTTCCGCCGGCCTGATCAATTATCTGGTAAGCTCCTGGCGGCAGGGCTTTATGGTGGGCATCATTCCCCTGGTTATAGCCATTGCAGGCTTCTGGCTCATCAGCGAATCGGGATTGTGGCTCAACGAACGCTCGGAAATGGACCGGCCAGCGAATCATTTATTCCATCCTAAAAACATCCGTGCTATTGTCACCGGCTCGGTTATTTTTGGCACGATGCTGATCGGTCTGTGGGCGATATTTTCCTGGATGCCAACCTGGATCCAAAGCCTGCTCAGCACGGACGCCCATAAAGAAGGCGGCTTAAGCATGATGTTTTTGGGCATGGGGGGATTAACAGGTGGCTTTTTCTCCGGCTGGCTGGTGAACCTGGCAGGACTGAGAAAGTCTCTGATCTTAAGCTTTGCGGTTTGTGCCCTGATGTCTTTCGTCCTTTTTAAAACCAATGACTCGTTCTCTGCAATTATTTATGTCGAGATAGCTGTATTGGCGCTGTTCTTCGGCGCAAGCCAGGGGATACTTTCGCTTTATATCCCGCTGTTGTTTCCTACCGGCATTCGCGCGTCGGCCACAGGATTTTGCTTTAACATCGGACGCCTGTTCACAGGGGCGGCCGTACTGATGGTAGGCGTGGTGGTGACAGCGCTGGGAGGCTACAGCAATTCACTTTTTATTTTTTCACTGGTATTTATTATCGGGCTGCTTACGGTTTTACTGATTAAAAATATTCAGCCGGAAACGCATCCTTAAAATCAAAATATAAAAAAAATGGCACATATAGCATTAAATAATGAGCTACCAGGGATACGAGGCCTGATGGCCTATCGCCCCGAGACCGAAGCGCCGCTGAATGCGCTGGCTGAGATGCTCCTCAGAAACGATGATAATACGCTGAGTCGTGGCGAACGTGAGCTGATTGGAGCCTATGTATCGTACTTAAATGACTGTTTTTTTTGTCAGAATGTACATGGCGCTATGGCTGGTCATTACCTGGCATGCAGTATTGACCAGATCGATCATATCAAGCAGAATTTCAAAAGCAGTGATCTGAGCGATAAAATGAAGGCATTGCTAAGTATCGCCGCAAGCGTGCAAAAGGGGGGTAAAAATGTGACCGGCCAGCAAATACAGGAAGCCAGAGATGCAGGAGCAACAGACCAGGAACTACACGATACCGTTTTGATCTCGGCCGCATTCTGTATGTTCAACAGATATGTCGATGGCCTGGCTACATGGGCGCCAGAAGACCGCCAGTTTTATGTTAACAGGGCGCCGCAGCGCGCCCAGGAGGGTTATCAGTCGAGTGTTTACAAGTAATAAAAATATACCAGATCATGGCACATATAAAATTATTGAATGAAGAGCTGCCGGGTATCGTCGGCCTGTTGAATTTTCGTCCGCAAACAGCACGTCCATTGCTTGATCTCGCTGAAACGTTGTTGCGGGGTCCTTCCTCGCTTACCAGCGGCGAAAGGGAAATCATAGCTGCATCCGTATCTTACCGTAATGATTGTCACTTTTGTCATACTTCACATGCCGCAGCTGCTGCGGCACATTTAGGCTGCGGACCGGGGCTGATAGACGATATTAAAGCAGGTCTTGAGCAAACAGCTGTTTCCCAGAAGCTGCGTGCGCTATTGGATATTGCCCATCAGGTTCAAATGGGCGGAAAAAATGTTAGCCAGGAAGATATAGCTGCAGCCCGCGTCCAGGGCGCTACCGACCAGGAAATACACGACACCGTACTTATCGCAGCTGCGTTCTGTATGTATAACCGCTATGTTGACGGTCTAGGGACCTGGGCACCCGCTCCGAATGATGCCTACCTGGAAATGGGAGAGAGGATGGCAAAAGTTGGCTATGGTAAAGGGTAATTAATTGCCTCTGGTCAGGCTGTATTTTGAAAGGTATTCAGCTCAATGCGCATACACTGTATTCGCATTGAGCATATGCTGCACAGTGGTGTGTTAGTACGATACCATTATTCGAAAAACGCTGCTGCTCTAAATTGGCGTTTTTCATGGTTTTCCCGGGATGAATATTTTAATGGAGATTGCTCGGTTGAATGATTTTAGAGCATTTTTCCTTTCGCAGGATAAATCAAGACGGTAATAGAAGTGTGGTGATTACAAGTTATTAGGTTTTCGTGCTATTCCCAATCCTTTTAGACATTTACTTGTTTATAAGTAAATTCTCAATGATCGGAATGAAAAAGGAGTCTTGGACTGGGGAAATTCGCGACAAGCATCCCAGAAGTGTTACAGATAATGAAGACTTCTATCACGCGGTGCTGGAAAGTTTAGAGGACTACGCGGTGTTCACAACTGATAAGGACGGCGTAGTGAACACCTGGAACTCGGGAGCGGAGCGGGTGCTGGGTTACCGTGAAGAAGAAATTATCGGTACCAGTTGTGAAATCATATTTACCGCTGAGGATCAGCAGTTAGGCGTGCCGGCCATGGAACTCAGTACAGCGTTAAAACATGGCAGGGCCTTGGATGAGCGCTTTCACGTCCGAAAAGACGGGTCGAAATTTTGGGCCAGCGGTAAAGTATTCCCTATCTATGATTTCAATCATGTCCATATCGGCTATACCAAAATCATGCGTAATCTTGCCGAACGTGTGCATGCGCAGGAGCAATTGCTTGCTGCAAGACGCTATGCCGAAGGTATTATAGAATGGGCGGTTGAACCTATTGTGATATTGAACGAGGATCTCACCGTTAGTGCCGCCAACAAGGCATTCCTGGATCAGTATAACATCAAGAAGAAAAAGAATATTAACGTTTCACTCGATGAGCTGACTAACGGCGAATTTAGTGATCCGGAGTTCATTTCCATTCTCAAGCATTTGAAAAGCGGCCCCGGAAATGTTCATAATGTCGAAATAACATATGAATTCAAAAAGACCGGAGGCCGGATTCTATTGGTAAATGGTCACAGGCTAAAACCCGACGTGAATATCAGCCTTTTTATGCTTTCTATTCAGGACATTACCGAGCAGCGGACCCTGGAGCGGCAGAAGGATGATTTTATCAGCATCGCCAGTCACGAAATACGGACACCGCTTACAGTGATCAAAGCCACCGTCCAACTGCTTGAACTCCGTTTCAAAGTTATGGACCTTGATTTCGTTGAAAAGTCAGCTTTAAAAATCAAGGAAAAGACAGATAAACTGCTGATTCTCATCGATTATCTGCTCGATGCCGCTCAAATATCCAACAGCAGATTGGCCTTAAAGCCAGAAAACTTTTCCGCCAAGGACCTTGTGGCTGAAAGTGTTGAGGAAATGCTTATGGTGCATCCTGAACTTTCCATCATTGTCAAAGACAAGTTCCATGGTAATGTTTTTGCTGACCGTTTCAGGATTTCTCAGGTGCTGAACAATTTATTAAATAACGCGTTCAAATATTCGCAGCCTTGCAAAAACATCATTGTCAGCCTGGAAAAGAACAAGAGCGGTGATGAGCTCATTGTCAGTGTACAGGATTTCGGAGCCGGAATTCCAAAGGAAGAACAAAAACATTTGTTCGAACGATTTTGGCGCGCCTCGAGCGCAAAGGAAGAAAACGTTCAGGGGATCGGCCTGGGCCTCTATTTATCCAGCCAGATCATCAAGGGATATGGCGGCCGCCTATGGTTCAAAAGTGAGAAGAATAAGGGTTCAACCTTTAAATTCTCTTTGCCAATCAAGGACATGTGATCCCGTTCCAGATAATTGCAAACGTAAGTTCTCCAATTTTCGCAAACAATCCGTGATAAACAGCTAATTAAACAACAATAAGATGGAATTTTTAAGGACTATTTTTGGACAGGGAAAGGATTTGGATGCCCTGCAAATGAGTTGCCGCGGGATCATCGTTTTTGTGATCGCTTTCCTGTTAATTCGTATTTCCGGCCGCCGTTCATTTGGCATAAGAGGTCCTCTGGATAATATTATCACCATTTCCCTGGGCGCAGTTTTAAGCCGTGCCATCGTTGGCGCATCTGCATTTGTTCCGGTCATTGTTTGCTGTTTTGTGATTGTCCTCCTGCACCGGCTTTTTGCGTGGTTGATTGTCCGCAGCAAACGATTTAGCCGTTTTGTTGAAGGCGATAAGATATTGCTTTTCGAACGTGGGAAATTTATTGAGGAGCAAATGGAGAAAGGCTTGGTATCTCAGGAAGAGATTATGCAGGGCGTGAGAAAATCAGCGCTGACCGACGATATTGCTGATATCGAGAAGGTATTTATGGAGCGGAACGGGGAGGTCAGCGCCATCCGAAAAAAATAACTGGCGCCAGACCGTTGCTTTCTCGCCCCCGCATCGTTTTAGTTTAGTGTTAACAGGCCGAACATTATGTTAGCGCCTTCGTTGTGTGATGTGCTATTTAGTTTGACAGTTTTTTATTTAACAAATTTTCGAGGTTCTTGAGTTTCGATGTCCAGAACTGATCAAAATAATTGAGCCATTCATGCAGGGCATTGAACCCATCCTGTTTCAGCGTGCAATGCCGCTCACGGCCGATATCTTGTATGGAAATGAACCCCGCGGAGTACAATATTTTAATGTGCTTGGACACCGCGGGGCGGCTCATTTCGAAATTTTCGACCAGGCTGTTGATGGTTAGGCTTTCTTTGGAAAGCAGCATCAGCATACGCCGCCTGCTCGGGTCAGCAATTACCTGGAATGCATCAAGCGCTCGTTGTGCCATGGATTGCCATATTTAATTGATCAGCTATCTTATGCATATTCTTGAGCCAGCCATCATGCATTGAATTGAAAATGCCGAGGTTTTCCATTATTGCAAAATCGCCATGATTCAATAAAAGCTCCGTTCCATTATCTTTTGGCTTTAATTCCCACCTGACTACGGAATCAATGTTCAATGTGCCATCACCGGGACCGAGCTTCCATGAATAGGAAAGCCTTTCGTGGGGGACGATCTCTAATACCTTGCAATAGACAATTCCGTCAAAATCGAGGCTTGGTATCGGATTTATCCTGAATTGGAACTCGTGCCCAACGATTGGCTGAAAATTGTTTTTCATCAGCCAGATCTCCATCAGCTCTGCGCTGGTGAGATATTCCCACACCGCCTTTGGCGGATGCTGGAAGAATAATTGATGTTGAATGCTTGCTGCCATGATACGTAACTTTTAAGTTACTCAAATCTATGGGTAACTTTTGAGTTACGCAAATTTTTTTTAAAAAAAATAATTAGAAGCTAGGTGGACGCGTCCTTTATGCTACCCTCGAGGGTGTATTTTTTTTGTGCGAACGCAGACAATGAAGCCATGAAAATAGCAAGACTGGTTAGGCGGCTGCAAAAGCCTGCCTGCAACGGCGGGGTATTTCGCACCGGAAAAAAGAAATTCCGGCGCGCGCCCCGCTTTGCATGTTTGAAAAGGAAAGTTTCTTTTAAGGCTTACCTACAACTAACCGGTCCTGGCGATAAGCTTATGGATTGGAACGTTTAAGTGTCGCATGCAGCCGTGTTCCATACAGCTCCACATCTAATGCGATGGAATCGGCTGCTGGGTAATATTTCCCGGTATTTTTAATTGTCATACCATTAAAGTTCATTATGAAGGAGAAATCCGGGCCGCTCATCGTTGCCTGGCTGATCGGAATATCACCATTCGGTGTTGCGCCTGTACCGATTAATTTGTCCCCATCCGCTTTAAGGGTATACCGTACAGGGAACTGCTCTCCTTCGCGTCCGGTGAGCGTTCCCGTCCAGGTGCCGTTTAAACCTGATGATGTCAAAGCCCAAGCGGCAACAAAGCAACCCATCAGTACTGCTGTGATTAGAAATTTAATTTTCATGTTCTTTATTTTTGATGATAATGATTCAAAGGATTTTTTAGTCATTCTTTAAACTGGCCGCCTGTTACCGCGCTAACTAATGTGCGCCAGGCGTACTTGTTAAGATATTGCGATAGCTATTGCTAAAATTAGACTAAGCAATAAATAGCATCAACCCGGTTCTTGCGGAAAGTAAACCAGTGTTTGCCGCCTGAATGGACCCTAAAACGACTGTGGATCAATATATTGCTGTAAGCGGCCGCGGTAGCTCCCGCTTATCGGGATTTCGTCTGAGCCAGTGACGGCGTATTTTGCCGCCACTTTTACCAGGTGATTTACATTGATGATATAGGAAACATGAACACGTATGAAATTCGTAGGAAGGAGTTGCTCCATTTCTTTCATACGCCTGTAGATGAGCAGGCGTTTTTCCTTAAAATGCAAACTCACATATTCCCTTGCTCCTTTTATATATATGATTTCATCAAAATTGATCCGCACCATTTGACCGCTGCTCTTGACGAACAGGTAACTGGCACCAGGATAAACAGGCGGCTGCAGTTCGATGCTGCTGCCTATTTTTGTCAAAGCCTGAAGGAATCTGGGGAAAGGGACAGGTTTTAGTATATAGTCAATCACGCGGTATCCAAAGCTGTGTAATGCATATTTTTCATGCCCGGTGATAAAAATAAATTTCTGGTCGGGTGGCAGAACTGCTGCCAGCTCCAGGCCGCTCATACCCGGCATAACGATATCGGTAATAATGACATCCACAGGCTGTTCACTTAGAAAGTTTAAGGCGTCCTGGCCATTATCGAATTGCCCCTTTAGTTCAAGGAAAGAAGTTTTTGAGACATAATCCTCCAGTAATTCTAACGCACTCGGCTCATCGTCAATGAGGATGCAGCTTGTTTTCATCGGCACGGGGTGAATGATTATCAGTTTTAGGGGACAGGGATATGATTTTCTTGCAGGGATCGTTTTTTCAGCCTGGGCTCGGCGAATCAATGCCTGATATTAGTGCCTATTATAAATCGGTAGCCGTTGATTCAGCGTTTTCTTTTTGACAGGCGCTCGCCAGCATCACATTCAATATCAAAATGGATATTTTTTTCATTTAAATTTATTTTTTTATGCTTACGGCTTAAATCGCTGTGACGATACACCGAAGACAGGCATTTCAACTGATATGGTGTTTTTTTAAACCAGTTCCATTGGTTAGGGACTACGGATTGCCGGCTATTCTCGCATATGCCCATACCGGGAAAGTACCGGGACCTTTTAGTGCTTGCTCCAACCTGTATTTTACAAGCACGGCGCGGTTTCTTATTTCCTTGCCCTCGAAATACGAACGCCCGCTTTCAGAGCGCCTCTTGCGTCTATCGTTATGCCTTCAATTCTGCAAATTTTTTGCCATCCTGGTAGCGGTGGAAAGGGCAGTCAATATAGGTACCTTTGTTTGTAATCATTTCGATTCGTCCAACCTGGAAACTGTTTCTTTTTTTATAAATATTCTCAGAATCAAAACTGAGTTTCGAAAGATGTATTGGATGTAAATGTTTGTTTTTCAATATTTTACAAAAAATGTACAATGTAAAAACAGGTATTATCCGTAGGCGTATTCAGGTATATATACTGGATAAAGTGGTTTGCAAATGCTTATATTGCTAATGTGGTGGGAGCCACGAATGAATACAAAGGAAGTATAATCTGATTTTTCCATGTTGAATAAGGCCGATGTTAATAAAGTTTTACTGGTGGGATATATTAAATATGAGCCCCAATGGCGCACGGTTGATTCTGCCGACGTGATGTGTTTTACCATTGTCACCCCTGAGGTCAAAAAAAAGAATGGCTCATCCTATAAACTTTTGGAATACCACTACATTCAAATGCCCGCCGAATACCTAGGTGATGAACTAAAACTTAACGAAGGCGATTTTGTCTACGTTCAGGGGGAAATAAAAACCTGTAAAGTCATGGAGTATGAAAAAGTAATTGAAACCCAAGTGATCCTGGCAACAAGCGTCGAGCAGCTGAAGGCCGGATCGAAATAAGGGATTGTTTAAACGTCCGGAATATTTTAGCACATGATCATGTGAAAATGAAAATTTTAAGCGAACAATTATTTCAGCGGATATTTAATAGCTCAGCTGCCTGCGTTCTTCTGCAAGTGAGTGACCCGGAGTATATCATTATTGCCGTCAGCAATAAATACCTGGATTTGACCTCGACAAAAAGAATTGATCTGGTCGGGAAAAACATTTTTGATATATTTCCTGATCAGCAACAAGAGCCCTCGGGGGCAATAACTACCAGAAAAGCCATTTTAACGGTTTGTTCTGAAGGAAAACCTGTTGTTATTCCTGATTATTTATATTACATCCATTCCCCGCAAACCGGCAAGCTGGAACCTTATTGGTGGAAAAGTACATTTGAACCAATCTTTGATGAATACGGCAATGTGGAATACGTTCTTGGGACAGCCGTAGATCAAACGATACACCATTTGATACATCATGACCTTGACCGGGCCGAACAAATGCTCCACCTTGCGATAGATGCCGGTAATATTGGAACCTGGAATATTGATGTCGAAACAAAGGCAATTGTCTCATCAGCCAGATCAAAAGCGCTGTATGGTTTACGGCAAGACGAAAACACCACCATTGAAGGCATTTTGGAGGCCATTCATCCGGATTACCGTGAAAAGGTTGCCGCTGCTTTGAATGATGCGATGAGTTCGGATGGAAAGGAAAGTTTTATTATTGACTATCCAGTCAAAGGCATAGCAGATCAGCGGGAGCGCTGGGTTAGATCAACTGCCAAACTGTTTGCAACGGCCGACGAGAAAACCAGGTTGTTGTGCGGAACCTTGATTGACATTACCGAAAGTAAGCTTCTGGAACAAAAAAAGGATGATTTCATAACGATCGTAAGTCATGAAATGAAAACCCCGCTTACAGCAGTGACCATGTATTTGGATTTAGTGATAAGTAAGACCAAACAATTTGACGGGCTCGTAATAAATATGCTCTCAAAAGCCAGAGCTCAGACCGTGAAGCTAAAGGATATGGTTGTTAGTTTTTTAGATCTTGCAAGTATTGATGATGGCAAAATGAATTTAAATAAGTCCTCATTTGGCATCAGGGAGCTTATGGAAGAAGTTGTCAATGATTCTTTGCCCTTTAGCTCCGCCCACCAGATCGCACTTTCTCCGGCTGCTGACATAACAATTTTCGCTGACCGCGCGAAAATTGGCCAGGTCATCAATAACTTTTTAAGTAATGCTATAAAATATTCTCCGCCGGATACAAAAATCACCATCGACTATAGTATAATGGATGGCGATATTAAAATTATGGTAAGTGATCAGGGAACAGGAATTCCGCCGCAATATCAAAAAAAGGTGTTCGAGCGTTTTTACCGGGTTGAAAATTCGAATAAAGTAAAATCAGGATTTGGCATAGGGCTCTACCTTGCAGCGGAGATCATAAGGAACCACCATGGTGAAATTGGCGTTCAAAGTGATGAAGATAAAGGGTCAATCTTCTGGTTTACCTTGCCATTGAATCATTTAACCTAGCTATGCCGACAATCTTTATTCCAAGTTAGGGAGCGCAGTTATTTTTTTATTCGCCTGAATTCGGAAACATTTGAAGCAACACTCATGTTATCCACGTGACTTTCGATCGATTTACTGATCTTGGTCGTTAACCTATAGCTCCGCAATAATAAAATGAAAGACCTGCCAACCAATGAGATTCAACAAATTGAAACGGATGTATTCTGGGGAGAAATTGCTCCCTGTGATCACGTGGTTCAGATTTACGAAAGCGACAGTATTTTCCTTGACACATTAACAGGTTTTGTGGGTGGTGGAATAAAGGCTAACGAGTGTGTAATAATTATTGCTACCCGAGCGCATTTAAACGGATTAGAAGAAAGATTAAAGTCCTATGGCGTGTTGGTCGACGGCTTAAAGTCAGAGGATAGATACATACCATTAGAAGCGGAAGAAACACTTGCTAAATTCATGGTCGATAACTGGCCAGACGAAAATCTGTTTTTCCAAACCGTCGAGGCGATTATCGATAGAGCGCATAAAAGAAACAGGAAAGTGCGGGCATTCGGTGAAATGGTTGCCCTATTGTGGGCTTTCGGTCATAGCGGGGCTACGGTCCAGCTGGAGCATTTATGGAACCGGTTTTGTGCAAAAAGCGCTTTAAGTTTGTTTTGCGCCTATCCCAAATGCGGCTTTACCGAGGGTATTCATACCTCGATTGACAGCATTTGCCGTGCTCATTCCAAACTGATTGATGGATCAAAAACCACATTAAGCCGAGTTTTTTACCAAAACGTTTAGACGCGCCAGGTGCAAACCATCCTCCCGCCATATATTTCAGATTAACCTCAGCCCGATAGCCCGGATCGGCCATTATGCCTGATAAAGGGTATCCGGGAATCGCTATGCTGGCGGAAAAGATCGTAATACACAATGAAGATTGTAAGAATTTCACCCTTGTAGCCAGGTATATTTTCACCTTGCCGACTTGTAGTGACTGGTCAAAAATAGCTTTTCAGGATTATCCATTTCCGCAAGTTCCCACAACGCTTGTTTTTTATTTTTGTGACTTTGTACATAGGATTCACATATTCGGAATCCGATAAAATAGGCCAGGCTGCCGGGCCGCTTCTTTTCTGCATCGGGAACATCCTGAAACCATTTCATATCAATAACTGAATCTAATTTTGGTTGAAATTCCTTCCAAAGGATATTTTCATGATGTATACCATATTCCCATGCAGCGTAAATTGTTCGCATGCCGGTTACCTGATAAGAAATAAATTCCGCGCCACCTTCAATCATGGCTAGTTCCAGATTTGTCTGAGGATGTTGATCTTTTTGCTGAAAATGAGCGAGTTCATGGATGCTTTGAGGTATAATATCGACATGATTTGCAATATCAACTTCACAACCGATATATAACGTATTTTCAAACTGGCTGCCCCCGACTTCAAATTTACCGATGGTATAGCATATGGCGGGAATCCTTAAATCCGGGTATAGCTTTTTAAACTTATGCAGATATGCGATGATCAGTGGTTTTTCTCTGGCAATAGCTTCCGTCTTTTCGCGGACCGCCAGATAATCGGCTTTCCTTTTTTTGATCGTTGCCAGATAAACCTTTTCATCGCAAGCCGCCGCTGTCATATATTTTTTAAGGCCTTCACTTGCATGGTCTACGAAGATCGTTTTGATGGTCTTTAAGCTGTCAGCCCCCGTTTTTTGATTTTTCAATAGATCAAATGCCCGCCAAAAATTACCGATGTCGGTAGTTACGATCACTGCTGAATCAGGATTGGTTGTGATCTGATCCTGTCCTTTGGATATCCTTACAAGGAGTAAGCAAACAAGTGTAAAGACGATATTTTTCAAAATGGAAACTTTTTAATTTTTCGATTAATTAAGCGCGCTACCTTGACTCTTCTATGGGCGACTGGTTAGCTTTTCAAAGTGCAGGTTGACCCTCTATTCAGCCAGTTTAATAGGGTATGCTCCTGCTATCTGCTCCAATAGGTCAGCGATGACGAATGGAGATTTGATTACCTTATCATGGCCTGCGTCCCTGTAGTTTTTCGTTTTTATAGCGGGCTGAGCTTCTAAAAAGTTCTCTAAATAAGCATACGGAGAAATTCGGTCATTTTCGTCATAGGCAAGCCAGTGATTTAAGTCACTGCCGAAATGATAACAATCATCAAACGTAAACTTCGTTGCCGGAAAACCAAACTTTTCCTGAAAGCTGTCTAAAAATTTTGTTTGCTCCGCCTGGGAAATGCCGATAGCGCTCATGCTGAACTCAAAGTTTTCTTTTAGTCTAATGAGCGGCGCGAGGCTAACCAGGATGGTTGGTTTGATTTCCATTTCTTCTAAAGCGATGAGATTTGCCATTGCTCCCAAAGAATGGCCTATCGCAATGTCCGGTGTACCGTAATGCAGAACAACGGCCTTTACAGCTTGTATATACAGTAATAAGTTCGAAAGTTCGCCTTCGGAACTGCCATTGCCGGGAGCATCAAAACCAATGATTTCAAAATCATCTCTTTGGATTAAAACCGATATGATTTCGCCGAAATCAATCGCCTTTGATCCCCATCCATGCGTAAGAAGTATTTTGATTTTACCATTACCCCATCTGAATGAATTAAAGCTCAACGCCGTTTTTGCAAAGTAGTCGTCATTTGCTTTTAGAACGGTAAGTTCCGCACGCTCAAGCAACTGCTGCTGTTGTAAACGGGGAGGCATTTTTGGCGAATAACAAATGTATTGCCACAATAAAGCCCCAATTTGCTTGGAAGAACCTGGTTCAAGCGATTGAATTTCTGATATTATCTGTCTAAGCTTTTTCATTGGGGAAATGGGATGCTCATCAAAGCTATGATTTCCTGTGATTTTTAACCATTTACCGACAGGGGTATTTTCTACTATGACTCGCAAGTCGTCCGTAGGGGAATGGAAACCTTTGAAGTGTTTTTAGCAATGACCGTAATCGAAAAAAGCAAACCATTGTCTAAGCCGATTCTTTTTCAGACGAGCAATTTTAAGATGTAAATACTGATAAAATCACATTGCAATTAATCTATATTTAGCTTGTCTTCTTCCATATTGATAAATAGTAATCTATGCTTCAAAATTACTTCAGGATTGCCTGGCGCAACCTTTGGAAAAACAGGTTTTTTTCGCTCGTAAATATATTTGGACTGGCGGTGGGCTTTGCATTCACCTTATTAATTGGTGCTTATGTTTGGAGTGAATTGCAGGTTAATCTCCAGCTTCGCGATGCGAACAATCAATACATCATTCTTTCCAAATGGAAGGATCCGAATTTAGGTTATGAAATTGGTGGTATTGCTGAGCTGCCTAAAGCCATGGCGGAAAATTACCCTGACCTTGTACGCAACTATTACCATGCGGATCTGGCTACAACGATTGTGGCCAGGGGTGAAACGCATTACCGCGAAAGCATTCAGACGGGCGATAGCACTTTACTGCATATGTATGGCTTCAAACTCTTGTATGGCGACGTCAAAACAGCTTTAAATAATCCGTTCTCTGTTGTTATTACCCAGCATGCGGCACTAAAATACTTCGGCAAAAAGGATGTTGTGGGCCAGGCCCTCAATTTTGAGAGTATGCAGGGAAAGAAACACGACTTTATTGTCAGCGGGGTTTTGGCCGATATCGCAGCCAATTCCATTACGCATCTGGATGGTCATAACCGGACCGGATCAACCAACAGTACCGGTTTCTTTTTTTCGGCAGATGCCGCAAAATTTTTCAAACGCAATTTGAATGGCTGGGATAATACCGGAACAGTAGATTATCTCGAACTGCAAAATGGCGTTGATCCTAAAGTGGTCGACAAAGCTATGCTGGCGCTGATGCGGAAATTTGAGACAGATGATGTGATCCGCAATAGCCTTACTCCTTACCTGGTCAGCCTTAAGGATTATAACCTGGTTGGCAGCGGGGGGCTGGTAAAAAAAATGATCCGGACGCTGTCTTGTATTGCGCTGTTTATTTTACTGATGGCCGTCATCAATTTTGTGAATATCTGCATCGGGCGTTCGTCCGGCCGAATGCGCGAAATAGGCATTCGTAAAGTATTGGGAAGCTTGCGCAGGCAGCTGGTCTGGCAGTTCCTGTCAGAGTCAACCATTGTTGCAATGCTGGCCACAGTCTTTGCGCTGATGATTTATGTAATTGGTCGTTCTTATTTAAGTGCTGTTCTGGACTGGGAGATTCCAGGCTTATTTTCGCTGCCCATATACCTTATCCCAGTTCCTATTCTGCTTGCGCTGCTGGTGGGCATGATCTCCGGTATCTATCCTGCACTGGTATTGTCGGCTTTAAAAGCGGTAGATTCCCTGAAAGGCAAATTAGCTTCGGTAAAGGATAACGTATTGCTGCGCAAAACGTTAGTTACCTTTCAATTTGCTACGGCGACCGTGGTGTTTATTGGCACGGTCATTATTTGGCAGCAGCTCAATCTGTTTTTCAATGGTAATCTGGGTTATAATAAGGATTACTTGCTGTATGCCCAACTTCCCAGAGATTGGTCACCTCAGGGAGTCCGTAAAATGGAGTCCATCCGCGACCAGCTGGCGCTGATGCCCCAGATCAGAAATATCAGCCTTTCATTCGAGATCCCTGACGGAGCAAACAGCGGTAATTTCTTAAATTACAGACAGGGCGCCAGCCTTGGCCAGGCTGTCAGTGCTGAAGGGCTTTTTACCGATGATCAGTACGCGTCTACTTATGGCATACCAGTAAAATCGGGTACATTTTTTAAATCAGTCTATGCTGCAGCGGATTCTGACAAAATTGTAATTAACGAGACGGAGGCCAGGGCCATGGGCTGGAAAACACCGCAGGGAGCGATTGGCCAAAAAATCTTTATACCCGCTTACAATAATATCAAACCGTTTACGGTCCGTGGTGTGATTGCCGACTTTCATTTTGGATCTATGCAAGAGAAGATAATGCCGGAGATATTTATCAATGTCAATAGCGCAGCAGCATACCGTTATTTTACAATCAGGCTAAGACCAGGCAATATGCAGGAAAACATCGCCGCCCTGGAACGCAAATGGACCCAGCTGATGCCGGGCGCGCCGTTTGAGTACCATTTTATGGATGAGGCGCTCACTAGAGTATACCAAAGCGAATTACAGCTAAAAAGAGCTGCCAATGTCGCTACGTTTCTGGCCATAACCATTGTTCTGCTTGGTGTATTGGGACTAATATCGCTAAGCATTCAAAAACGCACCAAGGAAATTGGGATACGCAAAGTGCTGGGTTCATCAGTGGCCGGAATCATGATATTGTTTTTAAAAGATTTTTTGGGCGTGGCCTCGATCGCAGGCTTGGTGGCTTGTCCGCTTGCTTTTTATCTGATGCAAAACTGGTTGAATGCATACGCTTATAAGATTAAACTGTCGCCGTACCCCTTTGTGATTTCTATCGTGGTGCTAACTTCAATAACGGCCTTGCTGATCGTTTTGCAAACGATCAAAGCGGCATTTTCTAACCCGGTGAATAGTTTGAAGGATCAGTGAGTTGCCCTTCAATACGGTTGCTTAAAACAATGAATATTTTCGCAAAACTGTTTACCGTATTTGTCCGCGGCTTGTCCGGAAATTGTATTGACTGTCCAGAAAAACAACCTGTCTCTGTTTTTTGCTACATTTTTCAAACTTTAATTTACCGGCCCGCAGTATAATAACGGGGTGGTATTTAAATTGTAAGTATTGATTATCTATTTACTATTTAAAACATAAAGTCATGAGTTCATTATTGTATATCGTAGCTGTTATCCTGATCATAGGATGGGCTATCGGAACATTTGCATATGCTGCAGGAAGTTTAATTCATATCCTGTTAGTGATTGCCATTATCTCGCTTATCCTGGGTTTCCTCAGAAGGGACAGGACAGTCGTTTAGTAAAATAATCGGCTTTAGATCTGCGGCTCAGAAACCCGGCCTGTTAAAGAACAGGCCGGGTTTGCTTTTTTTGGTATCCTCTAAATTAATCAAACGACCTTGATTACTATTTTACCACGGGTATTTCCTTTATGATTCAAAATTTCGGCTTTCCGGGCGTCTTCCAAATTGAGAATGGTCGAAACCACAGGGCTGACTTTTCCTTCATCAATTAGCCTGGCAATCTGTGCCAGATCCTCCGCATACGACTGCGCGGTAAAGCCCTCCAGGTGTATGTCTTTGTCGCGGGCTTCCTGCCGAAATTCCGGTCTTACTGTTGTAATCAGGATGCCGCCTTGCCTGATAATGTTTAATGATCTTTTCTGCGTATCGCCGCCGATGAGATCAAATACGAGGTCTAATTCTTCAAGCTTGTCTTCAAACCTTTCGTTCTTGTAATCGATTGCTGCATCTGCACCCAGTTGTTTGATAAAAGCAAGGTTTTCAGCCGAACCGGTACCGATTACATAGGCGCCTTTCCATTTTGCAAATTGGACGGCAAAACTGCCAACACCGCCAGAGGCCGCATGGATCAACACTTTTTGACCTTTCTGGAGATGCCCATATTTGAACAATCCTTGCCACGCGGTCAGCCCTGACAATGGAACCGCAGCGGCGTTCAGATGATCTAAACTTTTTGGTTTAAGGCTGATTTCATTCGCTTTTATTACAACATATTCCGCAAATGCTCCGTTCGTTGTCGGGAAAGGCCTTCCATAAACACCATCGCCGGCGCTAAACTTCTTCACATTGCTCCCTAACTTGTCGATTATCCCCGAAACATCCCAACCCATGGTCAGCGGCAATTTGCTCGGAAATTTCTCCTGAGCCTGTCCGGAATATATTTTTTGGTCTACCGGGTTGACACTGCTCGCATATACTTTGATTAAAACTTCATCTTCTGATGGCTCTGGTATGGGAATGTTTTCCAGTTCAAGAACCTCTGGTCCTCCAAATTCATGAATTCTTATCGCTTTCATCCCTTAATTTTTTTAATAAACAATCACCACTCTTTGGTTTGCTTTAGATCCATCTTCATAATTAGGGCGGTGCACATTGGTATTCCGCTCACTATGCCTATGAAGGTTTCATTCGGTTATGATTAGATAACGAGGTTCACTACAATAGGTTTTTACTGTGTCCGATTAAGAAATCATTCTCCCTAAAAGGAAAAAAGCAAAGGCGATAATGCAGGTAAAATCAAACGTATGTGATGACCAGATTTAACTTGCGCAGCCGGTAGAAATTTCCTCATAATTTTGACGAACACCGCAATTAAATTGTAATATTGAAATGGCATGAACAATAGGATTGGTCAACTAAGCTTATCAAAATTTGCGGATCTTTATGCGGACAAATTGGCTGGTGCCGATTTTTTTGTTGTTGATGAAAAACAACTATTGAGTCTGAGCGAATACCCTTATCGTTCAGATGGTTATATTATAGGCATCTGTACCCGCGGAACTGCTAAGGTAGAAGTGAATCTGCAGATTTATGATGCCAGGCCTAATGCGATGCTCTTGGCCACTCCATTTCACGTCTTGAGAATATATGACAGCAGCCCTGATTTTTTATGCCGGTTCGTTGTTTTTAGTAAATCTTTTTTAACGGAAAATAGCGTCAATAGCCATTTCCTTGAATCATTCAGTTATTTTAAAAGTGCATCCATTCCGGTAATATATCCGGGTGACGGGGACGCGGGAATGATCCGGCAGATTTATTTGCTCATACAACAAAAACTGGAACGCGAAGGACACCCATACCATATTGAAATATCCAGGGGTATTCTAATAACACTGCTTTACGAAGTGCAGGCTATTTACGAAAAGCAACATATTATAATAAAAGGTAAGCAGACAAGAAAACAGGAACTGAATGCACTTTTCCAGGACCTTGTTTTCCACCATTACAAGGAACACCGGAGTGTACAGTATTATGCCGATGCACTTTATGTATCTCCCAAACATTTAACAGAAACGATTAAGGAAGTAACCGGAAGGACTGCGGGAGAGTGGATAGATGATGCAGTAATACTCGAGGCAAAAGTATTATTAAGAAATCATGAGATGAGTATTGCCCGGGTAGCCGACTGCATTCATTTTCCGGATCAATCCTCGTTTGGCAAATATTTTAAAAAGCATGCCGGTATGTCACCATCGGATTACCGGGCAGTATCGGCTCATTGATTGTTTTTTACAGTTTGATTGCGTTAAATGATTTGGTTAACTTTAATGCGGGTCAACCCAGGATGGCAGCTAACAATCGTCTTTCCGACTTTTTGACTAATATCTCCGCATTGCAGACCTTTCTTTAGTTTAATAACGCTTCTATTTTTACCCCTGATGATAAAACTAAAAGGCTGTTACAAAAGCCTTGACCTTTTGCCAGAACTTGTCGCAGACCGACGATTATAAACCAATAACCAATAATACTTAAAAAAAATGGCTCGCTAGGGTTATTGATACCATGCAGCGATTTTTAGAAAGCGCTAAGACACCATTATTAAATACTTTTTATGAATAGCACCGAATCTATAAAAGCTATAAAGGGAGGGGAGTTTCTGATAAGGGAAACTACCGCAGACAGTATTTTTATTCCGGAAGAATGGAATGAAGAACAGCTGATGATCGCTGAAACATGCACCAACTTTCTGGCCCAGCAGGTGACGCCAAACCTGCAGCGCATTGACGAACAGGAAGAAGGTTTAATGCGGCATTTGATGGATGAGGCCGGTGCGCTTGGATTGCTTGGCATATCCGTACCTGAGCAATACGGTGGCTTCGGTAAGGATTTTAAAACTTCTATGCTGGTTACTGAAAAATTGGGAGCCGGACATTCATTTTCGGTGGCATTTTCAGCACACAGCGGTATTGGGACCTTGCCTATACTATACTACGGCAACGAGGCACAAAAACAAAAATATATCCCTAAACTGGCAAGCGGCGAATGGAAGGGCGCGTATTGCCTTACCGAACCCGGTGCAGGCTCTGATGCCAATTCGGGCAAGTCGCGTGCAAAACTATCTGCTGATGGTAAATATTACCTCATAACCGGGCAGAAAATGTGGATTACCAATGCCGGTTTTGCCGATATATTCACAGTTTTTGCCAAAATAGATGACGATGAAAACTTAAGCGCATTTATAGTTGAAAAGGATTTTGAGGGACTTTCGCTCAATACCGAAGAGCATAAAATGGGTATTAAGGGAAGTTCGACAAGGCAGGTGTTCTTTAATGATTGCAAAGTACCCGTCGAGAATCTGCTTTCCGAACGGCAGAATGGTTTCAAGATCGCAGTTAATATATTAAATCTTGGCCGTATTAAATTAGGAGGGGGTACAGTTGGGGCAAGCAAAGACGTGATCACGTCTTCCGTTCGTTATGCTAATGAACGTGAACAATTTGGTCGTCCTATTTCAAAATATGGAGCGATAAAATATAAACTGGCCGAGCAGACCATCCGTACCTATGCCGCTGAGTCGGCAGTTTACAGGGCCAGCCAGAATATGGAAGAGGCTACGGACATGTTAATCGCATCCGGACTTGATCAGACCAAAGCAAAACTGAAAGGTACAGAGCAATTTGCTATAGAGGCGGCCATACTTAAAGTTCATGCCTCGGAAGTTTTGGACTATGTGACGGACGAAGGCGTTCAGATATATGGTGGCATGGGATACAGTGCTGAAGCACCGATGGACCGCTCCTACAGAGATTCAAGGATCAACAGGATATTTGAGGGCACTAATGAGATCAACCGGATGCTGACAGTAGATATGATGCTTAAACGCGCCCTGAAAGGGGAACTTGATCTGATGGGGCCAGCCCAGAAAGTGGCCGGCGAACTGGTAAGCATACCCGATTTCGGCGCAGGGCAGGATGAAGGCCTTTTCACTAATGAAAAAAAATACATTGCCAATTTCAAAAAAGCCATATTGATGGTAGCGGGGGCCGCTGTCCAAAAACTTATGACCCAACTGAGTAAGGAGCAGGAGGTGCTGATGAACCTGGCCGATATGCTGATCGAACTTTATGTGAGCGAATCATTGCAATTGCGCGTGGAGAAACTGGTTGGATTGAAAGGGGAACAAACCTGTCAAGAGCAACTGGACATAATGCGTGTATATATCAATGATGCTGCAGAACGTATAGCCAAATCAGGCAAAGAAGCATTGAATTCTTTTGCCGAAGGGGACGAAAGAAGAATGATGATGATGGGACTTAAGCGTTTTACTAAAACCGAAGATATTAACACCACGCAGGCCCGCAGAAATATTGCTGCAAAGCTCATCACTGAAAATAAATATTGTTTCTGAGCCTGGTGGCCTGCAAAAAGAAGCATAAGGGTTAACCACCCTGCTCTCTATGGTGGAGACTGCAGGCGCTAATCGCTAACATTAACCTAAAAACCAAAATCTGATAATGAAGATATTAGTATGTATAAGCCAAGTGCCGGATACCAGTACTAAAATTGTTTTAAAGAATAATAATACCTCGGTCAATAGTGATGGCGTTACCTATGTGATCAACCCCTACGACGAATGGTATGCCCTGGTCAGGGCGATCGAATTAAAAGAAAGCGGGATAGTGACCGATATTCATCTTTTGACCGTCGGTAAAACGGAGGTTGAACCAGTGATGCGCAAGGCGCTGGCTTTAGGCGGTGACCAGGCCATCCGTATCAACGCAGATAGCAATGATCCATACCAGACAGCCAGTTATATAGCCGAATATGCCCAGGGGGGAGCTTATGATCTTATCTTATGCGGCAAGGAATCTATAGATTATAATAATGGTACTGTCGGGGCAATGCTGGCTGAATTATTGGATATCGATTACCTTGGACTGGCTACTGATATCCAGATTGAAGCTAAAACAGCTACGGTAAGTCGGGAAATAGAAGGCGGCGAGCAAACGGATGTTTGCCATCTGCCATTGGTAATTTCCTGTCAGAAAGGTGTTTCCGAAGCCCGCATTCCCAATATGCGTGGTATAATGGCTGCGCGCACACGTCCTTTAAAAGTGGTCGAGCCTGCCAAAACGATACCGTTAACGGAGTTGGTGTCTTACGAATTGCCATCGGCTAATTCTGGAATTAAACTGGTAGACCCGGATAACATGGATGAACTGGTGGAATTGCTGCATACCGAGGCCAAAGTGATCTAGTACAAATATTTATCGTCCCGGTTAGCTTTAACGGGTCCTCTTAAAACCAAAAAAATTAAACATGTCTGTAATTGTATTGGTAGAACATACCGCTGGACTTATAAAAAAGAAACATTACGAAGCCGTTCAGTATGGCGCGCAGATTGCCAGGGAAATGGGGACGACGGTAACCGCTGTTGTCCTGGGTAATGTAGCACATGCTGAAATGGAATTTCTTGGCCAGTATGGGGCGCAAAAAGTCCTGCATGCCACTGATAGCCGTCTGGATGAGGTACACGCAAGGGCCTATTCCATGGCGCTAATAGCGGCTGCCGGGAAAGAAAACAGCAAGGTGATAATAACACTGCATGATATTGGCGGCAGGGCCATTGCACCGCGGGTAGCTGCCAGGTTAAAGGCTGGTTTGGTAGCGGGTGCACTTTCCTATCCTGATATGGAAAAAGGATTTGTTATTAAAAAGGCGGTCTTTTCAGGTAAAGCCTTCGCTCATGTAAATATTTTAAGTGAGGTAAAGGTAATTATGCTGATGCCCAACACCTTTCCGTTAAGTAAGACGGGTGGTAAAGCGGTTGTTGAAAAACTGGATGTAAGTTTTGGTGAAAGGGATTTTGGAATAAAAGTTAAAGCGGTAAACAAAGTGAGCGGCCAGGTGCCGCTATCAGATGCTGACCTGGTAGTTTCAGGTGGTCGTGGTATGAGAGGCCCTGAGAACTGGGGCATACTGGAGGAACTGGCAAGAGAACTGGGTGCTGCAACAGCCTGCTCGCGCCCGGTAGCTGATTCGCATTGGCGCCCCCATCATGAACATGTAGGACAAACGGGCGCTGCGGTGCGACCTAATTTGTACATCGCCGTAGGGATATCGGGAGCCATACAGCACCTGGCGGGGGTGAGCGGTTCAAAAACCATTGTAGTCATCAACAAAGACCCGGAGGCCCCATTTTTTAAAGCTGCCAACTATGGTGTTATAGGTGACGCCGCAGAAATTTTACCGAGGTTGAGTGCAGCAGTCAGGAAATTTAAGCAAACGCATAAATAAAATAATCATGGCTAAGGATATTTTTTATGAAGGCCAGGTACTTTGGTCGCAAATCGATTCGAATCAGCATATGCGGCACTCTGCTTATGCTGATTTTGCCGCCCAGGCCAGGATAACCATGCTCGAAAAACTGGGTTTAAAACTGCAGGTACTTAATGATTACAAAATAGGGCCTGTATTATTCAGGGAAGAATTGATCTATCTGCGTGAGATAGGGATCAATGAGACGATCACAGTAACCTGTGAACTTATTAAATCGCGACCGAACGGCTCGCGCTGGGCAATCAGGCATGAATTATACCGGGGTGACGGTATAAAAGCAGCAGTAATAAACGTAGAGGGCGCATGGATAGATTTGGAAAAAAGGAAGCTTGCCGTTTTACCGGTAGAATTCAGCCAGATGTTTATGAACGCACCCAAGAGTGAGGATTACCTCAACGAAGGTATTCCCGAATGAAACAAAAAAATTAATGAGCGGAATAGATGCTTTTGATAATGGGATAAAGGCAAGTACCACGCAGCAATATCTCTGCTGGGTAATACAATAATCGAATAAAACCATTTAACTTTAATTTCCGAAATATTGACAAATGTTTCCGTCATTTAGACCTATGCAAAATGCTGGCGGAAAGGATATTTGTTATAATAAACCATTCCGATTTTATCGGGAATAAATTATTGAACCATTTTATAAAATAGTCTATCTCTTTTTTTAAGGTAGTTTTTTAAAAGAAAAGATGAATTTAACCTGAGCGATGTCCAAATCAAAATATGGTTTCATCCGTTTTGAATTAGTACTTCCAAGTGCTTTATCAGTGCAGCTCATTTGGATTGCCAATTCTGATCGCGCGGCAGAATAAACTTAAAAATTAAATAAAAATAAGCAGATACTAATGGATGCTAAACGAATTATAAAGAAAGTCGCCGTGTTGGGGTCTGGAGTAATGGGCAGCCGTATCGCCTGCCATTTTGCAAACATCGGCTTGCAGGTGCTGCTACTGGATATCGTGCCTGAAAATGCCCCCGCAGATGATAAAAAATCCCGGAATAAAATTGTTAACGATGCGCTGGCATTTGCCTTGAAATCCAATCCCTCGCCAATTTACCTGAAATCGTTTGCCAGCCGAATTGCTACCGGGAATTTTGACGATGACATGCAAAAAATTGCCGATTGCGATTGGGTCATCGAAGTGGTGGTAGAACGGCTGGATATTAAAAAGAAAATATTTGAAACGGTAGAGAAATACCGCAAACCCGGCACACTAATCACGTCAAATACATCAGGTATACCGATACATCTGATGGCGGAAGGCCGCAGCCCCGATTTTAAAAAACACTTTTGCGGGACCCATTTCTTTAACCCGCCACGCTACTTAAAACTACTGGAGATCATCCCGACAAAAGATACACTCCAGCAGGTGGTGGATTTTTTGATGGGATACGGCGAGAAATACCTGGGAAAAACAACGGTACTTGCAAAAGACAGCCCGGCTTTTATAGGTAATCGAATTGGCGTTTTCAGCATCATGAGCGTGCTGCACTATGCGGAGAAAACCGGTATGACGGTTGAAGAAATTGACAAGCTAACCGGGCCGGTCATCGGTCACCCTAAGTCGGCAACGTTCCGTACCAATGATGTAGTGGGATTGGATACCATGGTGCATGTTGCCGGCGGCCTTTATGAAAACGCACCTGATGATGAAGCAAGAGAATTATTAAAACTACCTTCTTTTGTAGGTGAAATGATCAAAAATAACTGGCTGGGAAGTAAAACAGGACAGGGTTTTTATAAAAAAGAACAAGTGGGTGGTCAAAATCAGTTCTATGCGCTGGATCTTAAAACACTGGAATACAAACCTTCTCAAAAAGTAAAATTCGCTGTACTGGAAACCACCAAAACGGTTGATGATCTGACGGGCAGGCTTAAAATACTGTTTGCAGCAGGAGATAAGGCCGGTGATTTTTACCGGGCCACGTTTTACCAATTATTTGCCTACGCCAGTAATCGTATCCCCGAAATAGCAGATGAGCTGTATAAAATTGACGCCGCTACCGAGTGCCGGTTTCGGCTGGGAAATGGGACCTTTTGAAAAATGGGATGCCCTGGGCGTGGAAGATACGGTGAAAGCTATGGAAGCTGCAGGTATTAAACCTGCAGAGTGGGTATATGATATGCTTGCTTCAGGTGCTAAAAGCTTTTATAAATTGGAGCATGGCCAGCGCCTGTACTTTGATATTCCGTCCAAAAGCTATCAGAAAATTCCCGGCACGGAGGATTTTATTTTACTGGACAATATCCGCTCGACGAATACCATTTGGAAGAATAGCGGAACGACGATAACGGATATTGGTGACGGCATTTTGAACCTGGAGTTTCACACTAAAATGAATACGATAGGGGGTGAGGTTATTGAAGGGATCAATAAAGCCATTACGCTGGCCGAGACAAGCTATAAAGGTTTGGTGATATCAAACGAAGGGGCCAATTTCAGCGCGGGTGCCAATGTGGGTATGATATTTATGATGGCCGTTGAGCAGGAATTCGATGAGTTGAATATGGTCGTAAAAACCTTCCAGAATACGATGATGCGGATACGTTATTCATCCATTCCGGTTGTTGTCGCGGCTCACCAGCTGGCCTTGGGGGGCGGCTGTGAAATATGTCTCCATGCCGATAAGGTAGTAGCTCATGCTGAATTGTATATGGGCCTGGTTGAGTTTGGCGTCGGTTTGATACCGGGCGGGGGCGGAACTAAAGAATTTGCGCTTCGTCTTTCGGACGAACTGCGGGAAGGCGATGTCGAACTGAATAATTTCCGGGATAGGTTTTTAACAATAGGACAGGCGAAAGTGTCCACTTCGGCATTTGAGGCCTTTGAGTTGGGCTACCTTAAGCAGGGCAGGGACGTTGTGGTGGTATCCCGGCCCAGGGTTCTTGCAGAAGCAAAGCAACAATGCCTGCAAATGGCTGGCGAGGGATATGTCCAGCCCATTCCGCGAAGCGATATCCGGGTTCTGGGCAAGCAGGCTCTTGGATTAGGTTATCTGGGCGCCAGCAGCATGTACAGCGGTAATTACATTAGTGAGCACGACGTGAAGATTTCTCAAAAATTGGCCTACGTGCTTTCCGGAGGCGATCTTTCACAGCCTTCCGCAGTAAGTGAAGCATATTTATTGGATTTAGAGCGTGAAGCCTTTATTTCCCTTTGCACCGAAAAGAAAACGCTTGAACGGATACAATCTATTCTAACCGGGGGGAAAGTATTAAGGAACTAATTTTAATAACACAAAATCTCGAAAAAATGAACGCATATATAGTGGCAGCAAGCCGCAGTGCTGTTGGAAAAGCTACCCGGGGAGGATTCAGATTTACCCGACCTGATACGCTGGCCGCAGACGTAATAAAGCATTTGATCGCATCAGTGCCTAATGTTGACAAGGAGCAGATCGATGATGTGATCGTAGGCAACGCTATGCCGGAGGCCGAGCAGGGGCTCAATGTTGGCAGGCTGATCTCGCTTATGGCACTTGATACTGATAAAGTACCCGGGATGACCGTAAACCGTTATTGTTCTTCAGGTCTGGAAACCATCGCTATTGCTTCGGCAAAAATACATAGCGGTATTGCCGATTGCATTATTGCGGGCGGCGTGGAAAGCATGAGCCTGATTCCCATGGGGGGCTGGCGCGTTATTCCAAACGCCGAGGTTGCCCTGGCTCATCCTGAATATTATTGGGGAATGGGCCTGACAGCTGAAGCGGTTGCAAAAGAATTTAATATCGGTCGCCAGGAGCAGGACCAGTTTGCTTATAACTCTCACCAGAAAGCGATCCAGGCCATTAAGGCGGGTAAGTTTAAAGATGAAATAGCACAGGTAAATGTGGAGGAAACGTATATTGACGAAAGCGGTAAAAAGAAGAAGAGGGAGTTTAAGGTAGACACCGATGAAGGCCCGCGCAGCGACACATCGATTGATGCATTAGCTAAACTTAAACCTGTGTTTAGCGCAAAGGGTGTAGTGACTGCCGGCAACTCTTCACAGACAAGTGACGGGGCAGCTTTTGTAATGGTAGTCAGCGAACGGTTTTTAAAAGAGAACCATCTTAAACCTATCGCAAGAATGGTGAATTATGCGGTTGCCGGTGTTCCACCGCGGATTATGGGCATCGGCCCACTGGTCGCTATCCCCAAAGTGCTGAAAATGGCCGGATTGAAGCAGCAGGATATTGAGCTGATCGAACTAAATGAAGCCTTTGCTTCGCAATCACTGGCGATTATCAAAGGGTTGGACCTTGATCCCGAAATAATAAATGTAAATGGTGGCGCAATAGCACTTGGCCATCCGCTTGGCTGCACGGGTGCCAAACTTTCGGTTCAGCTTTTTAATGAACTGAAAAGGCGTGATAAAAAATATGGCATGGTTACGATGTGTGTAGGCACCGGGCAGGGCGCAGCAGGTGTTTTTGAACTTTTATAGAGAACTTTATCTAAATAAGTGTTGCAAAAATGGAAAAAGCGACAAGACTGTTTGATTGCATGGCACTTCAGGCTAAACAGCCAAGTGCAGACCTCCTAAATGCCAAAGTGAATGGAGTTTGGAAATCATACAGTACCGAACAGGTGCATGAGATGGTTTACCAGCTGGCCACAGCTTTATTGGATATGGGAGTTTCGGCTGGTGACGGTACCACCGAAGGACGCGATAAAATAGGATTGATCAGCAGCAGCAGACCCGAATGGCTCGTGACCGACCTTGCCGTGCAGCAGACAGGTGCAATACTGGTTCCATTATATCCCAATACCGGTACCAAAGAGATTGAGCTGATACTGAATGAGGCTGAAGTTAAATATCTGTTTGTCAGCACCACTGAGCTTATGCGATAAAGTAAAAGCGATACATGCAAATATACCATCCCTTAAATCATTTATACTTTTGAGCGGGTAGAAGGCTGTACGCATTGGGGCGTATTGCTTAAACCCTTAAATGAAGGTTATAAGCAAAAATTAGAAGCTATTTCCAGCAAGATGCATGAAGATGATGTAGCAACGATCATTTATACTTCAGGAACTACCGGCAGGCCCAAAGGGGTAATGCTTACCCATAAGAATATCATGAGCAATGCGATGGCATCCGGCAGATTTGCTTACCCAGATACCGATAATAGAAAAACGTGTTTTAAGCTTTTTGCCATTGAACCACATTTTTGAAAAGATGTGCAGTTATACTTATCTCTACTATGGTTTTTCCATTTACTATGCCGAGAAGCATGGACACCATCGGGGCGAACCTGAAAGAAGTAAAACCTTCTCTTTTTACTGCAGTTCCCCGTTTGCTCGAAAAAGTATTTGAGAAAATCATGATAGAAGGCCAGAAATTATCCGGCATTAAAAAGAGGATCTTTCTTTGGTCAATCAAGGTCGCTGAAGCCTATGAAATTAATAATAACAACTTATGGTATAAAATCAAACTTGCCATCGCTGATAAATTGGTTTATAGCAAATGGCGTAATGCAATTGGTGGCAATGTGAAAGCAATCGTTGTGGGAAGTTCGGCTTGTCCGATAAAACTGGAAAGGATTTTTACTGCTGCCAATATTGTTATTCTGGAAGGCTATGGACTTACGGAAACTTCACCGGTAATTGCTGTTAACTGTTATAAGAAAAACTTCAGGAAATTTGGGACCGTCGGCCCCTTGCTGCGTGATGTCGAGGTTAAGATCGCTCCGGACGGTGAAATTCTTTGCAAGGGTCCTAATGTTATGGTGGGATACTATAAAAATCCGGAACTCACGGCTGAAGTAATGGAAGGCGGGTGGTTTCACACGGGGGACATCGGAGAACTTGACCAGGATTCTTTCCTTAAAATAACTGACCGCAAAAAAGAGATATTTAAAACATCAGGCGGTAAATATGTGGCTCCGCTGCCCATCGAAAATAAGATGAAAGAAAGTTATTTTATAGAGCAGATGATGGTCGTGGGAGCAGAACGGAAATTTGTTGCAGCGCTGATTGTACCTTCTTACACCCATTTAAAGCCCTGGTGTAAGCAAAATGACATCTCTTTTTCTTCCAATGAGTGAACTGATTAAAGACCCCAGGGTGATCGAACTTTATCAATCCATTATTGCTTCGTATAATCCTGAATTTAACCATGTTGAACAGGTGAAGAAAATACGTCCTGATCGATGGTGAGTGGTCCATAGATGGCGGTGAACTTACGCCAACCGGGAAAATGAAACGGAAAGTAATTGCAGAAAAGTATAAAACCAACATTGATAAGATTTACATAGATGCAGTAGGGGCGAATCCAAGCCTGGTAAATTGATAAGCTGATGAATACGATTTCATATAGCAAAAAGCGATCGTCTGGCCATAATTACACTCGACCGGGGCCGTTCAAATCCTATAAACCATCAAATGGTTCAGGAATTGACTGAATGCATAAAAACGCTTGAAAATGATAACAGTGTGGGCGGTGTGGTTTTAACCGGTAAGGAAGGGTTTTTCTCCTCCGGGGTCGACCTGATTGAGGCTTATGATTATAACCAGGAGCAGAGCCGCGGATTCTGGACTGATTTTATGGCACTGCAAAATACGTTGACAGCTTTCAAAAAACCCATGGTAGCTGCTATAAGCGGTCACAGCCCTGCCGGCGGCTGTATACTGGCCATTTGTTGTGATTACCGGATAATGGCCGAAGGCAAATTTATCATCGGTTTAAATGAGATCCCGGTAGGTATCATCGTACCGGACAGTGTTTTTCATTTATATGCATTCTGGCTTGGCGAGCGTAAGGCCTATCAATATTTAATGGAGGGTCGGCTGCTCGGTGTGGATGAAGCCCTGCAAGCAGGCCTGATCGATGAAATGAGTGCTCCCGATAAGTTAATGCATGTGGCAATGGAGAAAGCACGAGGTTATATGAAACTGAACCCGGTTACCTGGAGCGAGAGTAAAATAAATTTGCGCCGGGAGCTGCTAGGCAAACTAAGGACTGATCAATCCGGTACTTTAGATAAGATGCTGGAGCAGTGGTGGGCGCCTGCCACCAGACTGGGCCTGGAGATGATGATACAAAATCTAAAATCAAAAAACACGGCTGCTAAATAAATAGGTTATGAATGATCCAGGAACTACAAATGCTGTAAAATCCAATCCGGCAACCCTTGGTGGAATGTTAACAGATGATGCTTTAAAGGGCAAAACCATCATAGTAACCGGTGGAGGAACGGGTTTGGGCAAGGCAATGGGTACTTATTTTCTAAAATTGGGTGCAAACCTGGTAATAACCAGCCGAAAGCTGGACGTGCTGAAAACAGACGGCTAGCGAAATGGAGCTGGAAACCGGTGGGAAGGTATTGCCAGTTGCCTGTGATGTGAGAGATTATGAGCAGGTCGAAAAAATGCTGCAGCAGTCGGTAGAAGTATTTGGCCGTGCTGACGCGCTGCTCAATAATGCCGCAGGTAATTTTATTTCGCCAACAGAACGCCTTTCGGCAAGAGCATTTTCTGCCATCATCGATATTGTGTTAAAAGGCTCGGCCAATTGTTCATTAGCCTTCGGTAAATATTGGATCGAAGAAAAAATACCCGGTAATATATTGAACATTATAACCACCTATGCCTTCACCGGTTCGGCCTATGTCGTGCCATCGGCTTGCGCAAAAGGTGGTGTTCTTGCCATGACCAGGTCTTTGGCGGTAGAATGGGGCAAGCATAACATACGAACTAATGCTATCGCCCCGGGACCATTTCCCACCAAAGGAGCCTGGGAGCGGTTACTTCCGGGGGATCTGGCTCAAAAATTCGATTTCAAAGACAGGGTGCCTTTAAAAAGGGTAGGTGATCACCAGGAACTGGCTAATCTGGCCGCTTTTCTGGTATCGGACTATTCGGGCTACATCAATGGCGAGGTAATCACGATCGACGGTGGTGAATGGTTACAGGGCGCTGGTCAATTCAACGCCCTTGAAAGCATACCGGCTGAAATGTGGGACGCTATTGAGAAAGCTACCCGTTCGGCCTAGTACATTATCTTAGACCCTGATAAAATCCTTGGATAGTTGCCGGCGCATTTGGGGGCTACGGTTATTCATTTCGGGATTTTATTTAACTCCTAACAGAAAACATTCGCTCATTGGATTTGTAATTCCACCATGCCCCAACTTGCGGAAAGGCTGATAGACTTCAACAAAGATCTATTGCCAGAAATGGTACAGCTCAAATACGAAGCAATGACTGAAAATGCCTTCCGCTTTTTCCGCGGCAGCTGTCATATATTCTACGAGGACCTTGCTGCTTCCAAACCATTACCCTTATCGCCTTTTGCGTGGATCTGCGGTGATCTTCACCTGGAAAATTTCGGCAGTTTTCGAGGAGAGAATGGTTTGGTCTACTTTGATTTGAATGATTTTGATGAGGGCCTGCTGGCGCCCGCAGCCTATGAGGTGGTTCGGATGGTTACCAGCATATTTATTGCTTTTGACACTCTGAAGATTGAACCTGAAAAGGCGTTCAAAATGGCGCAGCTTTTTATAAAAAGCTATGCATCGACGCTGACAACAGGTAAAGCCATCAGCATTGACCCGCGTATCGCCAAAGGCATCCTTTGTGATTTTCTTAATGCGGCAAAAAAGACATCTGAAAAGGACGTCCTTAAAAAAAGGACCGTCAGCAAAAAAAGACGACGGATGCTGTCGCTGGAAGATGAACGCCATTTTAAACTGGATAAATCACTTCGTAAAGAATTGACCGATCATATTAACGAATGGATATCCAACAGCAGTGACGGGCCTTATAATTACAAGGTCCGAAGCGCTGTATTCCGGCTGGCCGGTACCGGTAGCATTGGTGTGAGGCGCTATTTGTTTTTACTTAAAAGCACAAATACTAAAAACAGGTATCTGCTTTTGGATATGAAGCAATCGCTCCCTTCCTCGGTATTGCCTTATATCCAGGTGCGGCAGTTGCAATGGGAAACCGAAGCCGAGCGGATCACCGCCGTTCAGCGACGCATGCAGAACGTGCCATCCGCATTATTAAGCACAACTGTTTTCCGTGGCGAATCTTTTGTGATCCAGGAACTGCAGCCGGTGAAGGATACCGTTAAGTTTAAGCTTCTTGCTGATGATTATCGCGGAATGTACCAGGTTATCAGCGATATGGGCGCTTTAACGGCGTCAGCCCAGCTTCGCTGCGGCGGTATGCAGGGTTCAGGGAACATAGATGACCTGATCGCTTTTGGTAAAGACGAAGGCTGGCAGGAAGTCCTGCTCGACTATGCAGAAAGTTATGCTGGCCAAGTACGAAAAGACTACCGTCGTTTTTTTAAGGATTTTAAAAGAAAAGTATTTGCATTGAAACAAACGCATATATCCGTATAAAAAACATTTGTATACATCCGTTATTCTATCATTCGTTCTGGGCGTTGGTAGCTGATCGGGAGATCGGCAGTACATTCAAAGCCGGAGCAAAAAATGCAGTACAAAATATCCTGGAAATTCGGCCCTGTAAAATATTTTTTTAAAGAAAAAATATTTTATTATGGCGAGATTTTTATCTCGGTAAAATATATGAAACTCATGGGATTTTTACTTGTTAAACATTTATCAATATAGAATCAGTTAAATCATTTTTCTATGAAAAATACATTAGTGTTACCTGTACTTTTGGGTGCGGCTATCGCCGGGGCCATAGCGTATTTTCTGTTATCGGACGATATGACTGAATTGAGAGAGGAGCTTACCGGGAAATTACCAAACGTGAATGATTTGAAAGAAAAGGCGAAGGAGCGAGTAGAGTCCGCCCTTAAAACAGCTGGCGAAGAGCATATGCCTAAATTATGAATAATCTGAGGGTAATAATTATCTATGTGAGTGCCCCGCACGTGTAATTCGATTCCAGATTGTCGATAACATTTTTTAAAAATTATAGTCCATCATTAAAAAGCCGTAAGAAAAATACCGCCCAATTGCTGTTGTTAGACCCGGATGTTCTACTGAACCTATTTATGAAGGCAAAATAGTCGTTAACGAATTTCTTGGATTAATAAGTGGCCTAGTACACTTTTAGACCCGGATAGATTTGGATACTTATTAAGTAGCGGTATTGTTCTCATTTCTTCGTCAGTTTGTATCTCATGTGTGTTGTCAAGTCTGATGGTATTACTTCTGCAATTTGAATATCATATTTGTCTTTGTCAATGCCGTCAAACAGCCGGATACCACTTCCTAAAAAAACAGGGGCAATGTGAATGAAAAATTCGTCCACAAGCCCTGCATTTAGAAATTGTTGAATAGTATTGGCACCACCTTGTATCCTTATGTCCTTTCCTTTGGCTGATTGTCTTGCTTTTTCTAATGCACTTTGTATTCCGTCATTGATGAAATAAAAAGTTGTTGTCCCCTTTTGAACCCAGGGTTCCCGTTTTTCGTGTGTCAGAACATAAACATCTGCTTTGAATAAATCTTCTTCCCAATGGACTTCGCCTTCTTCAAACATTCGTTTTCCCATAATGTAAGAACCTGTTCTTGCAAACACATCGTCAATTAATTTACTGTCTGCACCGTATTCTTCACCGCCTTCCATATTGATGTGTTTCCAAAATGCTTTTTGTTTAAACATCCACTTGTGAATTTCTTGTGAAACGCCGCCCATTGGGTTGCCCGGACTTCTGTTATCGCCTGCGAAAAAGCCATCAAGTGATATTCCGCTGTCAAAGATAATTTTGCTCATATTTCTATTTATTTATTGTGAGTTACTCTAATTCTGAAATTAAAAATTCCGCCACACTTTTAATATAGTTTTCTTACAACAGATTTAATGGATATCCTGTGAAATGGTTTTATTTCATAGGTGAATATTTGTACAACATTAGGAAACATTGCAAAAACAACCGGTAACGTTTGCGTTGATTTTTGCCCGTTAATTTTAAATTTATATTTTATCTCGTTAAAATCGCCTAACATTAACCGCAACGCTTAAAATTACGCTATCCGAAACATTCTATGAAATCATTTTATACAGCTTTATTTATTATAGGTGTCCTTTTAACGGGGGTGGTGTTAAAAGCAAATGCGCAGTCCACTCAAATCGTATATCTTTCGGGTACCGATAAAGATCATACGGTAAAATGGGATTTTTTAATCAATACAGGACAAAAAAGTGGCTCATGGAATAAAATACCTGTGCCTTCCAATTGGGAGCTGCAGGGCTTTGGCACGTATAATTATTTCCAGGATACAAAAAACCCTGATGAACAAGGTTTGTATAAATATCATTTTAAAGGCGACGCGGCCTGGCATAACAAAAAAACATTTATTGTTTTTGAAGGGTCAATGACCGATACTAAAGTAATGATCAACGGTCAATTAGCCGGGCCCATACACCAGGGCGGTTACTACCGGTTTAAATATGATATTACCAGCCTGATAAAAACAGGTGATAACCTGCTTGAAGTAACGGTAAGCAAAAAGTCGGCAAATGCATCTATTAATCTTGCAGAGCGCCGAGCGGATTTCTGGCAATTCGGCGGTATTTTTCGCCCCGTTTATTTGGAAATAGTTCCTCGAAATTATATTGACCACGTCGCGCTGGACGCCAAAGCGGATGGCAGTTTAACGGTCGATGTATTTGCGCCGGAATCTAAAAGTGAAAATATCATAACCGCTGAAGTACAAACATTGGCCGGTCAAAAAGTTGGAGAAATCATTTCTTCGAAAATAATTGCAACAGGTGAGACGCCTGCAGTATTACAAGGCAACTTTAAAAATATTGTCGCATGGAATCCCGAGTTTCCGCACTTATATAATTTGATCGTTTCCTTAAAGGGCGCTAATGGAACTACCATTCATCAAATTAAACAACGTTTTGGTTTTCGCACGATGGAGCTCAGATTGCATGATGGCATCTATGTGAACGGAAAAAGAGTTATTCTGAAAGGCGTTTATCGTCACAGTGAATGGCCGGAATCAGGGCGTACATTGAGCAAACAGCTCAGCATAATGGATGTCAACTTGATGAAAGACATGAATATGAATGCCGTGAGAATGTCCCATTATCCGCCCGACCAGCATTTTTTGGATGTTTGCGATTCACTCGGCTTATTTGTGCTGGATGAACTGACCGGATGGCAAAATAAATATGATACCATATGTCGGCAAAAAGTTGGTTAAAGAAATGGTGGTACGTGATGTTAATCATCCTTCCATTATTTTTTGGGACAACGGGAATGAAGGCGGGTGGAATACCGCGCTTGACGATCAGTATCAATTGTATGACCCGCAAAAAAGGGTAGTCCTTCATCCCTGGGAAAAGTTTAACGGCACCGATACCCGGCATTATCCTGATATAACTATGTGGTGAATTCAGCATTATATGGTAATGAAGTATTTTTCCCTACGGAATTTATGCATGGCAATTATGATGGCGGTGCCGCAGCTGGGTTGGAAGATTTTTGGAACGCGATACTCAAACACCCCTACGGTGCGGGCGGCTTTATATGGGTATTTGCCGATGGCGGTATAAGGCGGGTAGACCAGGATAGTACCATGGACACCGCAAATGACAGTGCGCCGGACGGTATTCTTGGGCCGCACCGGGAAAAAGAAGGTAGTTTTTATACGATCAAGGAATTATGGTCGCCGGTGGTAATTGACAAAAAAATAATTCCTCCGGGCTTTGACGGAAATTTAAGTGTCGAAAACCGTTATATCTACACCAATCTGAACCAGTGTAAATTCTATTGGAAACTGGTTAAATTTCCATCGCCTGGAGAAAATTCTGTTAAATATGATGCCATAGAAAAGGACAAACGTCATCCGCCTTCATTTGCTTCCCGGAGAAAAGGGCTATCTGCACATTGCTCTGCCGCAAAACTGGCAGAATAGCCGATGCTTTGTACCTAACAGCTATCGATCCGCATGGCAGGGAGCTATTTACCTGGACCTGGCCAATTAAGTTGCCCTCTGATGTAAAACGCCCGGTATTTAATGATGCTGGCTCAATGATCACAACCGAAGAAAAGGATAGCACATTAATTGTAAACGGAAACGGAATAAAATATTTTTTTAACAAAACTAACGGGCAACTTCAAAAGGTTGTTAACAGCAAAGGTGAGATTTCATTAACCGGCCCTGTTGAGGCTGGCTTTACGCATAAACTTGTTCAACTCAAAAGTTATACCGACGGCGCAAATGTTGTAGTAGAACCCGTTTATCAGGGAGATACTTACTTTAATGTCAAATGGACTTTCGCCCCCGGTAAAGCGGTTGAGTTACAGTACCAGTATACGTTGGAAAAACACTGGTCGCAGCAAACTGGCGTTGACTTTGCCGGGATAACCTTCAATTATCCCGAAGAAAAAATCACGGGAATGAAATGGCTGGGCCGCGGGCCATACCGGGTATGGAAAAACAGGATGAAAGGTCAGCAGTTTGGGGTATGGCATAAGGATTATAACAATACCATTACCGGGGCAAGCTGGGCCTATCCCGAATTTAAAGGCTATCATGCTGATTTGTATTGGGCAGTTATTGAAAATAAAGAATTCGCCGTTTACCGTATACACCGATGATCAATCTATATTTCTTCAAATGTTAAAACCGGATCATTCCAAATATGAGCACGAAAGCCTTAAAGCAGCTTTTCCGGAGGGCGATATCGGCTTTTTAAACAGCATTTCCCCGATAGGAACGCGTTTTCAAATACCGTCCCTGCTTGGGCCGCAAAGCCAAAAAAACATCCAGCTTAACTATGGCATCGCTAAAGGAACGCTATGGTTTGACTTCCGCTAACGATTGCTGGACTCACCAATTCCCGGGCGGTTCGGTGCAATGACCCTGGGGTTAAGCTCGTTAAAAGCTTTATCGCTTATGAGCATGCATTCCAGGCAAGAAAATGGCGATCCGTGAAAAAAAATACCGGTACTCCTTCAGGATTTCGATGCGTTTCACGAAAAAATTTCAAGCGATAATGGGCCTGTTTTATCAATACGGTAGGGCAGAAAGAAATTTGGGAAACAATTGTTTGTTAAAATTTATTCCATGATAAGTAAGGCTTATAATTCCATGGGGTACTTATTTTGCGCTTGCTTAATATTTAAAGGGAGTAATGAAAGTGGACCGTAAACTGTGCAAGCTTTGATCGCTTTAAGTATGCAGAATCATCTGCCAAGGTAGAGGATTTAAGGATTAGCCGAATAACTGGCAACGTATATTGACGTTAAAACGTGAAAAATTAATGCTATGAATAAAGTAACCGGAAAAATGATTTTCAAACCAGCATTTGAATACATTGACAATGGCATTGAACACGGCGTGCTAAGTCCGTTTGAAACCAAAAAAACAATTTTGAAAAAGGGTGAACAAATAGCTCCCGGCTTTAAACCCCTAGATTGTGATATTCGTTATTTGAAAGATGTCCCTGTGAAAATGCGGGATGGTGTTATCATCTATACCGATGTTTTTCTACCTGTTACCGAAGTAAAAGTTCCTGTGCTGATTGCGTGGAGCCCTTACGGAAAAAGTGCGGGAACAGCTCCTCGTTATGTTAATTTGTTCAATATGCTTGGCATGGGAAATGCGTGGGGCTCAGGTTTAACTAAGTTTGAAGCGCCCGATCCTGCCTATTGGATCCAGTATGGATATGCAGTATGTAACCCTGACGCACGTGGAATTGCGCATAGCGAAGGCGATATTACCATGATTGGTTCGCAAGAAACAGAGGATTGCTACGACCTTATCGAATGGTTGGCAGCACAAGACTGGTGCAACCAGAAAACTGCTTTGTCAGGGACTTCATATTTGGCATTTTCACAATGGTTTATCGCTGCAGGACAACCGCCGCACCTTACCTGCATAAGTCCAACTGAAGGCTTACAGGATGCATATCGTGATCTGGCATATATAGGTGGGATTCCGGATCCAAATTTCATCCACCGTTTGCAAGTAAATCACGTAAGTGCTTCGGGGGCAAAGCGGGAAGATATGGCTGCTGAAATGGAGGCCTATCCATTGGTAAACTGCGAATTGTGGCAAGACAAAATAGCTGATGTTTCCAAAATTAACGTGCCTGCGTATGTCGTGGCAAGTTACTCCAATACACTGCATACCATGGGAACTTTCCGCTCATGGCGTTCAATAGGCTCTACTGAAAAATGGCTGCGTATTCATGATACTCAAGAATGGCCTGATTATTACGATGCCGAATCCACCGAGGAGCTTCGGCGATTCTTTGATTATTATTTGCTTGGCAAACAAAATGGCTGGGGAAAAACACCTGCCGTACGCTATTCGATTCTGGATTTCCAGGGTAATAACCGCACTGGTCTTATTGAGGAAACTTTTCCTCCGAAAGAATCGGAAACGCTTCGTTACTATATGAATGGCAGAACAAGAACTTTACAATTAACTGCTGATACTAATGAGTTTTTATTGCGTTATTTTCCAGAGGCTTTACCCTGCCGCGTATCGTTCCAAACTACTTTTGAAAAAGACACCACTTTTGTTGGCTATCCAAAAGTAAAACTCTTTATGGAAGCAGAAAAGACCGACGATATGGATGTATTTGTATGGGTACAAAAAATTGACAAATTAGGCAATGTATTGAGCGAATTTGTTGTACCTAATCGCAGTGCCGCTTTGCAGGATTTCACTCAGGACGGAGCCTCGGCATTGCGTTACAAAGGTCCAAGTGGTCGTTTGCGTGCATCGTGCAGACATTTAGATCCAATCCGCTCTACAGACGAAGTACCTGCGTACAGTTTTGATCGGATAGAAAAGCTTTCAGAAAAAGAAATCGTAGAATTGGATATTGTGCTCAGCCCCATCGGATTGATCTATTACCAGGGAGATACCTTGCGGGTAATGATAAGCAGTAAAGACGAGATTGGATCTGTCATGCCAGGAACTCCCGGCTGTGTAACTAACAACAAAGGCACACATATGCTGCATACGGGTGGTAAATATGCCAGTTATCTCCAAATGCCTTTAATGGAGTAAACTGATATCATGTAATTTACAATTTACTAACTGGAAAACATGCCATACTTTACACTAAATAACACGGCATTTCAAGAACCTTTAGATGATGTATAAAATTCAATGGCAGTAAATTTACGCTGGAGAGCGGATTAGAAAATTTTTGGCAATCAAATATTCATTCCCAGAGTGCACGGAATTCGAACCGCCTCTTACAGGAATTGAGGTTCTTAGCGCATTCAAGGCAGCTTAAGAAACAGTCTATCAATGAACGATTTAAAAACCAGCACTTGGCGGTGGCAAAGGCCATTTACAGCCAAAGAAAGCCCCTTAGTACCACTAAGAGGCTGCAAAGACTGGGTGATCTCGCGAAGGCTCGTTGATACGGGCAAATATAAATTTATTCATTTCGCAAACTCTTCACAGGGTTGGCCATACCTGCTCTAATGGTTCGGAAACTTAAGGTAAATAATCCTGTCAGCAGCATCCCTGCGCCGCTGATAATGAATACCCACCAGCTAATAGCTACATGGTCAGCAAAGCTTTCCATCCATTTATTTACGGCGTACCATGCAATCGGCGTTACTATGATAAAAGCCAGTAAAATAAGCGATATCAATTCGGTTGATAGCAGGGTTACTATTTGAGCAACGCTTGCGCCAAATACTTTGCGTATGCCAATTTCCTTAGTTCGTTGATTGGTGGTGTATATGGCAAGTCCTAACAGCCCGAGGCAGCTAATCAATATCGAGAAACCTGTTGCCCAGGCGAGCAGCGTTGATGTATGTTGTTCTTCGTCGTAAAATCTGGCAATCGTGTCATCATAAAAATGGCAGTCAAAATCATCGTCGGGATAAACCTTCTTCCAGGCCTTTCCCATGTTTGTAATTGCGGTTTTCCACTCATTACCGCCTGCAGTTTCAGGTTTCAAACTAACATGTAACGTCATCATTGGCCGCCGGCGGTCTGCACTGCCCGGTATTATAAGTGTTGGATAAATGGGGGAATGCAGCGACCGTTGATTAAAATCGGCAACTACTCCAATAATACTTACCGTTCGACCTCTGACGCCAAGCCAGCTCAACTGCTTGCCGATAGCATCATGGGGGTTAGTAAACCCTAATAATTTAGCGTAAGTATTATTGATGATGAGGGCTTTCCCTGTGTCGGCTTCGCTTATGTTTCTGCCGGCAAGCAATTTTAACTGGTATATTTTGATGTAGTTTTCATCACCAGACTTAAATATCACTTCATCTGTTGTTATCTGTTTTTTTCCATCGTTATAAGTAGCGCGCGTCCTATTATATACATCAGCCGAAGGCGGGTCATTACCCAAACTCACAAGGGCAACCTGGGGCATCGACCTAAAATCGTTCAGCAGTACCTGGTTGATGCTAGCCTTAGTGGTTTGCCAGGGCGTATTAATAACCAGGATGGCATCCTTTTTAAACCCGAGGTTTTTATGTAAGGCGTAATGAATCTGCCTGCTTACCAAAATAGTAGCCATTATAAAAAACTGGGCTACAACAAACTGCGAAACCGTAAGCGATTTACGGAGCCACACGTTTCGTGTTTTATTGCTTTTGCCCTGCACCTGGTTTTTTAGCACCGATACGGGCTTATAGCCCGATAACACCATTGCGGGATAAAAACCCGACAAAATACTTATCACAATAGTTAAAATAAGCAGGAAGAATACGACATCCGGCTGTAGAATATTCGCATGAATATCCGGGGATATAAAGTCGGCAAACATTTTTAAAATGGTTGGCGCAAGCAACACCGATATGCAAACCGCAAAGAATGTTATAAAAAACGTTTCGCTTAAAAACTGAACTACTAATTGTATCCGGCTGCTACCCAAAGTTTTGCGGATCCCAATTTCTTTTGCCCTTTGGGCGGCCTGGGCCGTAGTTAAATTCACATAATTGATACATGCCAGCAACAACAAAAAGATAGCGATAGCCAATAATCCGTAAAGTGTTGTTTTGCTGGCTGGCGATGAGAAATTAAAAATATTGTAGTCGGGATTGAAGTGAATATCGTCCAATGGCTGCAAGGCCAGATCCACGATGTTGGCAGGTTTTCCCCAGAACGGCGACTGATTACTTTTCCTGAAAATGGTATTGATCTGGTTTACAACCCCGGGTGCCGAGGTGGCCGGCGCCAGCTTTACAAAAACCTCCGATCCCGAAAAGATGTAATCCCAGGTGTTTATCTTTAAATCAGCAGAAAGCCGTTTGTTAGTTGTGGCCGTACTAATGGAGACAAAGTCATGAAAGGTAAAGTCGGTGTTTTCAGTAAGTGTTTCAACTATCCCGCTAACGGTTGCCTTAAGGGTATCATAGGTAACTACTTTACCAATCATTTCATGATAGGATAACGAGGGGAAGTAAAGCCTGGCTTGTTGGGATGTTAATACTACCTGGTTGGGGCCATCAAGCGCGTGTTGCGATGAGCCGGCAAGCCATACATAATTAAAAATTTTAAAATATTGCTGATCGGTAAGTGTTATCCTGTCCGGGTCTTTAAACCGCTTTTGTGCATTTTTATCTTTGTCGATATAGACAAAATGAGGCGACAGTGAAAATACCGGCGTAACTTCCTCTATTCCTGTGGCGTGGCTTTTAATCGCCTCAGCCAGTGGGCCATGTACACCACTCGAATAGCTTTTATGTCCCTGAAATGATATGTTCATAACAACGCGGTAAATCCGGTCGCTGTCCTTGTGAAATTTATCAAACGTAAAATCGTAGTGTACAATAAGGTAAATGACCAGAAAAGCGCTTATACCGATGGATAAACCGATAATATTTATAAGTGTAAATAGCTTATGCCTCCAAAATCCGCGGAATGCAATTTTAAAAGAAGTTTTAAACATATGATTGCCGGTTAATTTTACATATGTCCACCCCGGAAGGTTTTCATGGTTCAATATTAGCGGCATCGGTTGGGTAAAACTTCTCAAGTTATAAGATGGGAGAACTTTTTGAATGTGGTTTTTATATTCCAAAGGGGTTCTGCCTGTAAATTGCTTAAAAATGCGATGAAAACTGCTTTGTGAATTGAAGCCCGATTCATACGCAAGACCAAGCAGCGTGATATGATCATAGGACCGGTCCTGCATTTTGAGCGCAACCTCGCGAACACGGTATTCGTTGATAAAATCGTTGAAGCTTTTTTTGAAAACTGTATTAATAATTCGGGATACTTCATGAGTATGCAATCCAAGTTTTTCGGCAAGAGAGCTCAGGCTTAATTCTGCATCCCGGTAGTACCCTTTCTCCTTTACTTCCATTTTTAACCAGGAGCCTTTTTGCTTCAAATCTGCCGGTAATAATGGCTTTACAGTAATATTGGTCTTCTCCAGAGTTTCTGATTTTAAATGGCTCTTTGCAGCGATCCAAATGATCGCGTATATGAAAAGAAGGTACAGAGGGAAATAATACAGGGCTCCTGATTTATCATGGTAATAAAAATAGTCAACAGCTGTAAACGGTATCCATAGTAACCATAGCATACCGAATGCGGTAAGCAAGCGATCCAACCATAGCAACTCGCTGCGGCGACGGTCGCCCCCTTGGAATTGTTTTTCCCGGTAAAAACAGTCTATCTGTACATGGCACAGATACAAATAGATCGCAACTGATAGAAATACGGATAACTGCAATACAGAATTGAATTTGTCATAAATAGTATTGCCTGTATTTAGGTTTTGTATTGCCATAAATACCTGAATGCTTAATTCAGGCAGCAGGGGGATGAAGTGCAGCAGATCCTTACGATGGAAGAAATACTTCGGCTGGGCTATCTGACGCACGTAAAAGTAGATCAAAGGGCCAAAAGCCATTGAGAACCGCAGTGGCAAACGGTTCCAGAACGGACTATACTTTGCAAGACCAATATCAGTCGCCAAAACCCTGATTATCCACAAAGCGATTACGGTCATTAGAATAGCCAACCAACGGTTCGCAAATTGGTTCTCCTTAGGGGCTATCCATAGAAATAGCGAAAGCGTTAAGCTGATAAATACAGCACCAAAAAACGCAATGTCATAAAAGGTTATATGGAGTGTAAACGGCATCAGTTGAGCCTAGGTGTTTCGTCGCTTTCCCAAACCTAAGAAAATATTGATACTAATTCAATGATATTTAAAAACCATTGAATATGTACCCATGCCACAGACTTAGAACAGGCCATTTTTGATATTAAAAATGGCCTCTTTTAAGACCGCTGAGGCTCGAACTCAGTGTAGCTAAAATTCCATTATCATCCGTAACCTTTCTGCTTTTTCAACCGTTTGTAACAGTTTTCACTATATATATCCCAAACTTTTCCATGCGAAAAAACGGCCTGATATATTTACCGGTATAATTAAATAAAATCGGAAAGTATGAAAATTATTAAAGTTAGTTTAATGGTATGGATAAGCTTGTTTATCTACCATTCCTCATCAGCCCAGCCAAATGGGAGCAGTTTAGTTAAGCAAATAGATGAATTAATGAATGATGCAATTGCAAAAGGAAGGCACCTGCATAATAACCGGATGCTCGTCTAAAGACCCATAGCCCATGCCATAGGTAACATCCTGGTTAGGGCAGGCTACAAAACGCTGGCTGGGTGTTATTTAATCTGTTAACATGGCGATGCTTCCTTGTGGTGCATTAGGGAGCACACCTCCACGCAGGCCGGGCTCTTTTACCGATGTTAAGGCAACCCGGCGGTTAAAGCTGTTTACCATAGGCCAGGCCCAAACGTAAGCGAAACGTGCCACGGATTGTATATAAGCTTCGGTAAATTTTGTGCCGGGATGGGTGCCGGGAAGCACCGTATCTTTTTTGACCGTATCGGTTACGGTTGTTGTCGTTGAATCTGATTGAACAGTTTTTGAGGTCTTTTGGTTGTTATTGCAGGCAACTGTTAAAAGTAACAGACTGCCCCATGCCGTAATTTTTAATCGCTGTTTCATATGTTTAAGGTATTGTTAGAATCTGCTTTGTATTTTCTTCTACATTGATTTAAGTGCAGGTAATTTGTAAGTGCCGTCCAATACTGATTTTGCCGGCATGTATACCCGGGTACACGTCCAGAAAGGCTGGGTGGGTATTATAACCTCATTGGCATATTTACCCTTACCAAATTCACTTTCGGGGACAAAATACAGGTCGAAGGTTTTGCCTCCAGGGTTGAGTTTTATTTGTTTATTGTTTACGATAGAACCTTCATCCGTTTTAAGGTATTGGTCATCGCCATAAACAGTAATGGAGTAAAAACCCAGTTTGGGGTTTACCATCTGCGGCTACCGTCTTGTACTGACGTTATTCTTTCAATGCTTTTAGTATTACCACTTCGTTTCTCGCCAATAAAACTTGAAAACATAATGGCTAAGCCCAAAACGGCTATGGATGCTGTCTTTTTCATATCGGTATAATTTGTTTGTTAATTGTTGTTGTCGGGGATAGGTTAAATTTATTTCACTTCTAAAACCTGATGGTTTTTTACAAAGTCTTTCTTGTATTCGGTGATGCTTTCAACGGAAGTTGGTAAATAACATCTGAATAAGGCGTTCCAGTTTTTGGGTACCTGGATGTTGTTAATATCATTAGGGCCGCCATTAAAATTCAGGGTAATGGAGCCGTCTGCATTGGGTTTGGCTTTGTGGCTGTTCGTGTTGAACGGATCGGTTACAACCCAGCCTTGTTCGTTATAAATAGTGATAGACCAGTAACCCGCGCGGTTATATTGCAGGTCGGGCTTTTTAATCGTTACGGAACTATGTTTGCCTTCTTTAGCACCTTCATCATTGGGCACTACTACAAAATAATAAGCATGTTTGGCTGGCAGACCAGCCCATCCGCCAATGTTTATCATTTGATACTGCGGGGTAAGTTTATTTTTAATGTTATCTATAAATCCTTTTTCAATAACGCCTTCAGTAATGGCCCTTTTAGCTAATTCAGTTCTTAATTTATTAAAGGATGCCACATCATATTTTACCTCCGGAACGTATTGCGTTGCAGAACCCGCCACAACGGTAACCGCATCCTGGCGTTTTCTCATTTCTTCCATGCCGGTTTCATCATAGGTGCGCGGCTGGGTGCGCATAAACAGGTATACATGGGTACCATAAGTAGCCTGGTTTTTATCCAACTTTAAGGTCTGGCCCGGATAGCATACGCCGATGGTTACCGAGTTTTCATCAAGCGCCTGAACGATCTGGTAAAGGTCATATTTAGGAACAGTAATGGTTATCCCGCCAGAAATATCATAAACCGCATAGGAATAGATCAGGTCGAAATTTGACCGGATAACCGTTTGATTTTTTAGGTCGATACCATTTCTTTCATGGCGAAATTTATTAGGACCGCTCAGCATGGTTTCAGCAGCCATGTATTTGGACGTTTCGGCCCTTATCACATTATCCATTGTTACTGTTTCTCCCCCCTTGTCAGTAAAAGCAGGATTAACAGCTGTGGCTTCTCCATTTTTACCTACGCCTGTATTTACTTCGGGTTTTTGCGTTTTACTTTCTGATGCAGATGGAGTGTCTGCAACAGTTTTAGTACTTTCTGCTGAATAGGTTTGTTTGTTGTTGTTGCATGAGGCTAAAATTGCCAGCGTTAAGAGCGTTAAAAATGTCTTTTTCATAGTGCAAACAGTATTGACGATGGTTTACGTTTACGCAGTTTGAATCTAACTCACCACTAACTCAGAAAATTACCTTATGGCAAATTAGCTCGTTTTAGACAAGCGAGTGGTCTATCTTTTCGAAATTCAGGTTGCAAATCAAAAGATGCAACCTGCCCAGCAATTGATGGCTTTTAAGAATTGAGTCCCACCAATTAAGCCTCTTTAGGTTGCCTATAAATTTTCAAATCTTATTAAATATAGCGACCTAAGCCTTATTGCATTTTTTTCTCCGTAATAGGTAATCTTATGAGGGCTCGCTGGGCCCGATAAAGGACGAGGCTCCAAATACCTGATTGTCGGACCCGGACAAGAAGTTCCCAAAGTAAATGGCTATAGAGTCCTTTTATTTTTGCCTTTTTTTTACTCATTTAACTAGTAGGGCTCGAAGTAAACCGGGCGGGGGCCTTGAATTCAAGAAATAAGTCGCTCATTGCTTCGCAATGGGCGGTTGACGGGCGATCTAATCCTGCTAATTTTTGACCCCGCCAATCTCACAACTTAATCTATCTTTACCCCACAAAATTGTAAGCATGGCAAAAGCATCTGAAATTAAAGTGGGTAACATACTACGGTTTAACGGCGAACTTGTAACGGTTACCGAAGTGCTGCACCGTACACCGGGCAAAGGCGGAGCATTCTACCTGGATAAATTCCGTAATATTAAAACCGGCAGAGTTGTAGAAGCCCGGTTAGCCACCGACGAGCAGGTGGAGATTTGCCGCGTTGAAACCAATGATTTTCAATACCTATACCAGGAAGGCGATTACATGGTGATTATGGATAATACTACTTATGATCAGCATAACATAGCCAAATCATTGTTCGGTCCCTCGGCAAAATTCCTGAAGGAAGGCATGAGCGTAATAGTTTCCTTTGAAAGCGAAGAAGCTATTATGGCCCAGGCGCCAAACTTTGTAGAACTGGAAATTACCTATGCCGAGCCTGCTGTTAAAGGAGATACTTCTTCAGGCGCGCTGAAAGCTGCCACCACCGAGAATGGCATAGAAATAAAAGTGCCTCTTTTTGTAAACCAGGGCGATAAAATTAAAGTAGATACCCGCACCGGCGAATATGTTGAGCGTGTGAAATAAAGCACAGAATGTGCCCTATGTAATAGAAAAGGCCATTTTTGATATAAAAAATGGCCTTTTTAGATAGTGACCCCGCTGAGGCTCGAACTCAGGACCCACAGATTAAGAGTCTGTTGCTCTACCAACTGAGCTACGGAGTCTGGTTTTTTTTGGTTGGCAAATATACAATCAAATCGTTAAGTTGAGTATATTTTTGTTAATACTCTGCAAGTACATTAAATCCTACTCCCGCCAGACCTACCTTTTCCCATTTGGCCTGACTTGCTTCCCTGGAAATTATAGCGCTGCTGAGTAGGCTCGCCGAAAACATCAATCCCGGGCCATGGGTATTCTCAATCCATTCAAGGCTTACAAAAAATTTGTCTTCTACAATAATATTATAGGGTTCAAGATTAACCGATATCGTTTCCTGCCCCTTTTTTACAGTAACAAAAATGTTTTGCTGCTGCAGTATCTGATCAGGCATGCCATCTTTAACGCTATAAAAATTAAGGCGCAGTTTTACTGAATCGCTTGCCGGCCTTGAAATAGCAGCATTAAAATGCTTAAGGCGCGTCGGTGATTTTTTGATTTTTATAATTTCGCCGATTTCATTTCCCAGCTGGTTGCTTGTGAAACCGGCATTCGTTGATTTTGACTGGGTTGTATTGCCTAAAATAACTTCCCTGAAATTGTGGTTGTAGATTTTTACCTCCTTCAGCGCAGTTATACTCGGCTCAAGCAAAACGTTTACCGTACCGATACTTTTTTTAAGATCTGAAACAGGAAATGTTTGGGGGAGGTAACCTATCATGGAAACCTTCAGACTATCCGCATCAGTCCCGTTCATGGTAATCTTAAATGCCCCTGCATTATCAGTTACCGTGCCAACTCCTTTGCCGACGATGCCGACATTCACGTAAGGGAGGTTTTCCCTGGTTTTGCTATCCCTGACTGTTCCTTCAATTACCTGGGCATAAATGCCAGCACCCCATAATACCAAGGCAGATAACATCAGGGTTTTTTTCATATTCAGGTTGATATTGAATTTATGCTAAGGAATACATTTCGTCACGTTGTTTTTGTACAACATCACTGTTTATATATTCGTCATATTCCATCAGTTTATCGATATAACCGGCAGGCGTTAATTCTACAATACGGTTGGCTACGGTTTCTGTCAATTCATGGTCACGGGAGGTAAAAAGTATTGTGCCCCTGAAGTCCTTCATGCCATTATTTAAAGCGGTGATCGATTCTAGATCCAGGTGATTGGTTGGTTCATCGAACATTAACAGATTGGCTGATTGTAACATCATGCGGCTGAACATACAGCGCATTTTCTCGCCTCCGGAAAGAACATTGCTCTTTTTCAATACCTCTTCACCGGAAAACAGCATCCGGCCAAGGAAGCCACGGATAAACTGATCGTCTTTTTCGCCTGTTGAATACTCGCGCAGCCAGTCGATCAGATTATCGTCTTTGCCTTTGAAATATTCCGTATTATCGATGGGAATATCAGCAGCGTTTATCGTCACGCCCCATTTGAACTCACCTTTAAAATCTTTATCGCGCCCGGTCAGGATATTATACAATGCGGTAGTGGCTAAACTGTTTTGTGACAGGATAGCGATTTTGTCACCTTTATTAACGGTAAAACTGATGCCTGAAAACAAAAGTTCGCCGTTTAATGATTTGCTCAGGTTTTCGACCTGCAGTATCTGGTCACCGGCTTCGCGGCCCTGGTTGTTAAATATGATTCCCGGATATTTCCTGTTTGAGGGTTGTATTTCATCCAGATTGATCTTATCCAGGGCTTTTTTACGACTGGTAGCCTGTTTTGATTTGGATGCATTGGCGCTGAAACGTCGGATAAATTCCTGCAATTCCTTCACTCTGTCTTCCGTCTTCTTATTCTGATCGGATCGTTGTTTCAAAGCCAACTGGCTTGATTCATACCAGAATGTATAGTTTCCCGTGTAGATCGTCATTTTACCGAAGTCTATATCCACTACGTGCGTACAAACGGTATCAAGAAAGTGCCTGTCGTGCGATACTACCAATACGATCGCCTCGTACCCGGCCAGAAAATCCTCCAGCCAACTGATCGTATGTATGTCCAGGTCGTTGGTCGGCTCATCCAGTAACAGAATATCTGGTTTGCCGAAAAGAGCCTGGGCCAGCAATGCACGTACTTTTTGAGTGTTGTCCAGGTCTTTTACCAATTGATAATGAAATTCCTCTTTAATACCCAGGTTACTGAGCAACGTAGCAGCATTGCTTTCCGCATTCCACCCGTCCATTTCGGCAAACAGGTTTTCCAGTTCGCCGGCCCGTTCACCATCGGCATCACTAAAATCTTCTTTAAGGTAAATTGCGTCTTTCTCTTTCATTACGGCATACATTTCCTTATGCCCCATCATTACAGCTTCAATAACCGTAAATTCGTCAAAAGCATAGTGATTCTGGCTTAAAACTGCCATGCGTTCACCTGGCGTGAAACTAACCGATCCGCCCGTGGGGTCAATGTCGCCGGAAAGGATTTTCAGAAAAGTGGATTTCCCCGCCCCGTTAGCTCCAATAATGCCGTAGCAATTGCCCTGGGTGAATTTTAGATTAACTTCTTCGAAAAGAGTACGCTTGCCGTAGCGTAGAGAAAGATTGGATACCGTGATCATGCTGCACCTGTAATTTGCCGCAAAATTACGCTAATTTAGCCGGATTTTGATGAAAGTCGACTTTTATATTGTTGAAGGTTTGTAGAATTGCATTTCAAGGGAACAGTCCCAGGCATATTTCCCCCGCCCAACTTATTAACATGTTTAGTCTACACTTGTTGGCCATTTGTACAGGATGGTAAATATACTTTGCATTATATTTACAAAACGAACCCTAAAAAGAATTATTGATTAAATCCAAAACTAGGCAAATGCCTCGGCTAGTTTTTGAGTTTGGTGGTCGGCCAGCTTTTTTAGCGGGCCGCTCGCCATCATTTTCATCATCATATTCAGCTCTGCAGCAATAACAAACTTCGCTCTGGTAAAGCCATTTTCTGTGCTCAGCAGCCAATTCAATTTAATATCAAAAGGTGGTTTTTCGATCGGGATGATCTTGATCTGGCTGTTTTCAACACGGCTGTCGATTTTGATGGCCAGTGAAGCCATGTTCTGTATGCTAAATCGGGCCTGATCAACAGTTGAAGACCAGGAATGGACATTTTCAGGCATTAATTGCTGATGATTATTCATATCAGCTAGGAATATATAAACCTCATTTATCGGTTTATTTATCATTGCCTCACTTTCAAAGGTTGTCATAATTAATATTTTAAGAGGAATTCCGGCCAGCAGAAACAGGTCTTATAGAGATTTTATCAACAATTAAGCCAATTAGCGCCCCCAGGTGTCCGGCGAAATGCGCCATTTTCTTAACATTTCACTCTCGCCCGATGAGATGTAGTTGTTTTGTTCCGCGTACTGCAGCAATGCCGAATAATTCGAAAGCGTAAAGAATTTACATTTTGCCTTATTGAAGTTTTCGGTTGCCAGATCAAATCCATAGCTAAATATCGCAGCCAGTCCGGCTACTTCGCACCCGGCTTCCCGTAATGCTTCTATTGCCTGTAAACTGCTTTTTCCTGTCGAAATGAGATCTTCGATTACAACTACCCTTTGTCCCGGAATAACTTCCCCTTCAATCATGCTTCCGGTGCCGTGATCTTTCGGTTTGGACCTTACATAGATAAAAGGCAGGCCTAACTCCTGTGCAACCAGGACTCCCTGCGGAATGCCGGCAGTAGCTACCCCGGCGATGCAACCCACGGCACCGAACTCGTCGTGAATGATGGTAGCAAGTTGTTGCCTGATATAGGTGCGTATGGTAGGATGGGAAAGGGTAACACGGTTATCACAATAAATAGGAGATTTCCATCCCGATGCCCATGTAAACGGATTATCAGGTTGTAATTTAATTGCTTTAATTTGTAACAGGAACTCCGCTACCTGTTGTTCGATCTCACTTTTATTAAACATGGCCCAAAAGTACAGAATTTATATTAACGAAAAAGTCATACTGATTACCGAATCTATTCCCAAACATGTGGAAAGATATCAGAAGATTGATGCCCAAAATTTTGACCTCAGAGCTTTCTATAACAAATATAACGGTCAGCCTGGCAACAAATACTTTTTTCTGCTTTGCAGCGATGCCAAACGATATTTAAAAAAGGTTATCAAAAATATCATCCTGATCGAAGCAGCCGGGGGCATGGTGGTCAATTCAAAGGACGCTTATTTGTTTATTTACCGCAATGGGAAATGGGACCTGCCAAAAGGCAAGCTGGAAAGGGGTGAAGGGAAGAAACAAGGCGCAATACGCGAGGTGGAAGAAGAATGCGGCATCGCAGTAAGCAGCATTGGTAAAAGAATTTGCAAGACCTATCATACCTATACCGTAAAGGGAGAAGTGGTGCTTAAAAGAACCTACTGGTACCAAATGGCTTATTTGGGAGCGGGAAAATTGAAGCCGCAGAAGGAGGAGGGCATCACCAAGGTACAATGGTTCAAAAAAGGGCATGTAGACGCCATTGTGAAAAATACCTTCCCATCCATTATGGATGTATTGGCGAAAATGGATCTTTTTAAAGATAAGCCAGCGCCTCTTTCGGAATAAACTGGCTTACATCACCATTGTATCGCAATATTTCGCGAACTACGGTTGAGCTAATAGATGAATATCCTGGTTTGCTCACAATAAATATACTTTCAATATCGGGTTCCAGGGCGTGGTTCATCTGGGCGATACCTTTCTCATATTCAAAATCTGATACCGTGCGGATACCTCTGATCATATACGCAGCGCCGATACTTTTGCAGAACTCAACTGTTAATCCGTCATAGGCCACCACATGTATTTTGGGTTCATGTTCAAACACGGCTCTGAGCATCTTTTCACGTTGTTCGATGCTCAGCAAACCTTTTTTCGAGCTATTATCCCCGATACCAATATAGACCTTGTCAAAAAGACTGATTGAGCGTTTAAGGATATCCACATGAGCTTTTGTAACTGGGTCAAATGAGCCGGGGAACAGAGCGATCTTCATGATTTATTCGTGCTTAGATGATCAAAAGTAATAATCCTTGTTCATATTAAGAGCCTAATATTTCTTCGATATGATAATAAACCGGCAAGCCAAGTTTCAGGGCTATTTTCACATCTTCATCTGCGCCTGCTGATTCGCCCCGGATGCGTAAAATGGCATCGCACTTTGTTATCAGCCGGTGGGCAACGGGGTAGGAGATTTCCTGGTAGATCGCGTCCCCCGGTTTCTCTGATCCTGCTATTCTCAATAAGGGTAATGCCAGCCATTCGCCGACCAGCGGGATATGTCCGGCCCTGAATACTTGTAAGGCAGCAGATTCGAGGCGTTCAAGGTTTTGCTGCATCCGCTGCGGATCGTCACCAGTACCCGAACGATATGGTCCGGCAATCAGAATGGTTAATGGCTTATTTGTCATAGGAAAAGATTTATTTGCGCATACTGCAGCAGCATGATGGTCTTGGCGTCTTTAATTTCGCCTTTTTCTATCATCGCCAATGCCTCGATGAAGGGGAGCTCGAGGACCTGGATATTTTCTGTTTCCTCTTTGAGGCCGCCGCCATCGCCTACTTTCATAGCACCGGAATATTCGGCGACAAAAAAGTACAGCAACTCAGTTACTGATCCGGGAGACATATAGGCTTCAAATACCTTTTTTACCTCTGAGACCTTGTAGCCCGTTTCCTCCTGGGTTTCTCTTTTGATGCATTCCTCAGGGTTATCCTCATCCAGCAATCCGGCACAGCATTCCACCAGATAGCCGCTTTCATTGCCGTTGAGATAAGTCGGCAGGCGGAACTGCCTTGTCAGAATAACCGTCTGGGCGGTTTTATTGTACAACAGAATGGTGGCTCCATTGCCACGGTCATATGCTTCCCTTGAGAGGGTCTCCCAGGTGCCATCTTTCGCCTGATGCTCAAAGGTGATCTTTCTCAGCAGGTACCAGTTGTCCGAAAGTATTTCGTTTTTAAGTATGTTGACCGGATTCAATTTTTGATCGTTTTTGAATTATTTTGATTATTTTTGAACAAATTAAAGCATAAATAATGAGCTTTCAAAAGAGAAAACAAATAATCCTGGAAAAATTGAACGCGGATGGCGGGGTCGATGTGAAAATTATCGCGGCTGAACTTGATGCTTCGGAAATCACCATCCGTCGCGATCTGAACCGGCTGGCGGCTGACGGATTGCTTTACCGCACACACGGGGGAGCGATGAAAGTCAATCCGCTGGAGCTGCCGCATGAATTTGTTAATAAAGCAGCAAAGAATGTAGAGGCAAAGGATAAAATCTGCCGAGCGGCTGCCGATCAGATCTGTGACGGTGATATCATTTTTATGGATTGTGGCAGTACGGTATTCCGGCTTTGTCAGTTTATCAAAAACAAAAAGATCAGGGTTATCACGAACTCAATTCCAGTTGTATATGAGCTGCAAAATTCGCTGGTTTCGATAAACATTGTAGGCGGCGAGTTTAATGCCGAGCGGCAGGCCGTACATGGATCAATGGCCGCAGAACATATCGCAAGGTATAAGGCTACCAAAGCATTTTTGGGAGTTGATGGGCTGTCGCGCAACGGCCTGTTCGCAAACAGTGAACTGGAAGCGGATATCACGCAGGCCTATATAGCACATAGCGCGAAAACCTATCTGTTATGTGATGAAAGCAAAATCGGTAAGGAAAGTTACCTGAAATTCGGTGATGCGGGTACGATCGACTCCATAATAACCAACGCCCGCAGCGCGGAACTGGAGTATTTTAAAAAACAGGGCATAGCGCTGATTACGGTTGGTTGATATACCTTCTCAGCCTCGCTCTAACGCGGAGGCTCCGGTATGGTTATTTCCCGGCAGCTCTAAAAAAGGAAAACGAGGAATGACCATATTTACGCTGTTCTACAAAAGCAGTGTGGTTGCTCAGATTCTGAAAAGACTGATGTTCCACAATCATCAGGCCGCCGGGCGAAAGCAGGTTTTTTTCAAATACGATTTTCGGCAATTCCGGTATCCCGTTCAAGTCATAAGGCGGATCGGCAAATATGAGGTCAAATTGTTCGGTTTCCAGTTCCAGGAATTTAAAAACATCAGCCTTGTATGCCTTAATCTGTGCAAGCCCGTGCTGCTTTGCCGTATCTTTAATATAATGGATACAATGGATGCTGCGATCGATCGCTACAACCTGGGCAGCTTCCCGAGAGGCAAATTCAAGAGAAATATTTCCGGTGCCTGCAAACAGGTCGAGCACCTTTATATTTTCAAATTCGATCTGATTTTGCAGGATATTGAACAAAGCCTCTTTGGCCAGGTCGGTAGTGGGACGAACCGGTAAATTTTTAGGCGGATTAAGCCTTAGTCCTTTTAAAGCTCCTCCGATGATCCGCATAACGACAAGGCGGTAAGGGTTAATACAGCATGTCCATCAAATTCGTGAATATTGAAAAATTGAGCCAGCCTGCTAAAATTTTCATCATCAGGAGTGACGTCTCCGCTGAGGATCAGCGTAGTATTCAATGGCTTTAATTTCAGTTCTTCGGTAATAAACATGGTAAAATAAACCAGTTCATCAGGTGTCATAAACTCAAAGCTATTATAAAAGCGGAGATTACCATCCATGAAATTCAGTAACTCCACCTGGTTATTATCAATATTAACAAACAACTGGTGATTTTCTGGGCTACTGGCTGATACCGATTTGATCCATCCTTTAGCCGAAAAAACAACTTTTTTCAGATCGAATTTTTCAGAAACGAGATGCACAACCCGCTCATCCACTTTATAGATCACCTGGTTTTCGGCATCAAGGGGTTGAGAAAAAACTTTTTCATTTGGCTTTACATCCAGGAAACGGGCCAGGTCGGCGACCTTATCGGGCTTAAACAGGCTTACAGGAATAAAGGTAAATCCATTCTGAGGCAAGCCAATTACCTGATCTTTGTAGTGCGAACGCAACAGTTTATTATCATCCGACGGTGCTTCTAACTCAGCTAAATCGACATCCTGTTTAAGAAATAAAAGTTTGTTCTGATCGGTTACCGCATACGAAAATGAGTTAGTACCGATCTTCAGCAATAAGGTATAGTCAGCAGTGTGCGCTGGGTTCAAATCAGCATCTGAATAAAAATGGTTGCGGTGGTTACTCATTCGGTTATCGCAAAAGTAATATTTTTTGAATTACATAATTAAGATACTTTATAGCATTTTTGCATGTGTCCTCAATTGATCATTTCATCAAAGCATTTCCGCATGAACCAACGGAGCAGCAGAGGGATTTATTTGCTCGTCTTGACGAGTTTTTATCCAGTGATAACGGCGATGAATGCTTCATCCTGAAGGGTTATGCTGGAACTGGCAAAACGACTGTATTAGGGGCGCTGGTTAAGGTACTCCGGTTTTACAATTACAAATTTGTTTTGCTGGCGCCTACCGGCCGAGCCGCAAAAGTGATTACCAACTATTCGGGTCGCAAAGCCTTTACCATTCATAAGCGCATTTACCGCAAAAAGTCCGCGCTTAATATCGATGATGCCTTTATGCTTGCCGATAATTTAGCAACCGATACGATATTCATCGTTGACGAAGCGTCGATGATCTCTGATGAATCCTCTGGCAATACGCGCCAGACGCTGCTGCGCGACCTGGTGAACTATGTTTATAATACCAAGAACTGTAAGCTGATGCTGGTAGGTGATACCGCCCAATTACCGCCAGTCGGGGCGGACACCAGTCCTGCGCTGGATCCAGGATTTATGCAACAGGCATTTGCGGTAGAAATATTCAGTTTTGAACTTACCGACGTATTGCGTCAGGAAAAGGACTCTGGCATACTGCGTAACGTGACGGGGATGCGTAATATCATCCGGCAACAGAAAGCAGCAAGCCCGAGGATAGTTACCAAGGGCTATAAGGATGTTTTCCGCATGACGGGTGAGCGCCTGGAAGAGGGCCTGAATTATGCCTACAATAAATACGGCTACGATGGCACGCTGATCGTTTGCCGGTCTAATAAAAACGCCAACCTGTACAATCAGCAGATAAGGGGACGCATTTTGCTTCGCGAAGAAGAGATCACCGGCGGTGATCAGGTCATGGTCGTTCGAAATAATTATTTCTGGCTGGCTGAACAGGAGGAAGGTAGTACCGGGTTTATCGCCAACGGCGATATCGCACGTATAAAAAAAGTACGCAGGTTAGAGGATATGTACGGCTTCCGCTTTGCAGATGTGCAACTTGAATTTATCGATTATGCGGAGGATCCAGTGGTGGATTGTAAAATAATGCTGGATACCCTTTATTCAGAAGCACCGGCGCTGCCGCCTTCCGAGCAAAAGCGATTTTTTCTGGAAGTCATGAAAGACTATGAACATATTACCAGCCGAAAAGCGAAGTTTGATGAATTGAAGCTGAATCCTTATTACAATGCCCTTCAAATAAAATTTGCTTATGCAGTTACCTGCCACAAAGCACAAGGAGGCCAGTGGGATGCGGTCTTCGTTGATCAGGGATACCTGACCGAGGAAATGATCAATATGGATTTCATGCGCTGGTTTTACACGGCCTGCACACGGGCATCCAAAGAGCTGTTTTTGGTGAATTTTAATGAGAAATTCTTTGCTAATCCACAAGCGGAAGCTGAATGGTAAATGTTGAGCCTTTTTTTTCCACACTGGTTACTTCGATCGTGCCCCGGTGATTTTCTATGATCTGTCGCGATATGCTTAGACCAAGCCCGGTAGATTGCTCGCCTCTTAAACCGGGTCGCCTTGCTTTGGAGAAACGCTCGAATATATATGGGATCATATCGGGGGGTATACCCATTCCGTAGTCCCTTACCTGCAGAATTGCGTTTTCGTGGTTAGTGCTCAGGCAGATCTCGATTTTATGATTGTTTTTGGAGAATTTTAATGCATTGGTGATCAGATTATCCATTACCCGCTGAAATTTTTCCGCATTGATCTCTACAAAAATCTGGTTTTTTGAACTCATCAGAATGATGTTGTTTTTGGCTTCTTGCTGCACTTTCCATTCATTAATAATGCCTCTGGCAAAGGAATTAAGCTCTGTTCTTTGCGTCTCAATGATATTTATATTTTCGTTGTTGGCCGCGTCCAGCAGATCGGCAATGATTCCACGGGCCTTGGCGCAGGAGAGCTTGATCATGTCCAGATTTTCGCGGGTGTCGTTATCTACTTCTTCCATTTCCATTATCATCGTGAGGGTTTCAATAGCCCCAATCGGATTGCGCAGATCGTGCGCCACCATGCCTAAAATCTCGTTTTTGAAAGCACCTGCTTTTTCAATCGCTACATTCTTCTCCCGGATATCAACCAGTTGCTTGAAATAACTGGATTTGTAGCTATAAAAATATCTGGATGTAAAGTAAAAGCAGAATAACAGCGTTACCGAAATGATCTGGTCATAGATCATTTCCGTCCCTTCATCATGGGTGACATATAAAAGCGTGGTAAATAACGCTTCCACAAAAACAATAAGCAAAAAGGTCTCGTCACTTTCAAGTACAAATACTACGCTGGTGATGCATAGGGCAGTAAGGTATAAAACCAGCGCGTTGTGCGGATCGGATGTTGCAATAAAACTAGAAACCATTCCGCAGGAAATGATGAAAAAAGCAAATAAAAAGACAAAGATTCCCGTAACAATATTTATCCTTAGCTGTTTTTTCTGGAGGTAAATGAGCAGGTAGCTGACTGCGAGGAAAATGGGTGTGACGGTGATATAGATCCAGTTGCTGAAGTTAAATTCGGGATAGTTCTGGGCATGCGTAAGACTTTCCGGAAATACAAAATAGAGGATTCGGAGTATCAGGTTGAGAATTAAAAAAATGATGCTCCCAGTCCTGACTGCCGCCAGGTTTTTTAAAGTGTAATAGTCGCGGTATGAAGATTTCCTTTTAACCGGCATTCTTTAACAGCTAATTGCTCAAAAATTTAGTGTACAGTATATCAAATTTATCAAAAAACATGATAATCGCAAGTAGATGTGCTTGATTTTGTGGTATTAACAGGCTACATATCAACCTAAAGGCGGACAAAATGTCGCTCGGAACTAAATCCATAGTGACAATTTTTCATTTTAAATAAGGGTGGCAATTGTTTTGATGAACAAGTTTGGATAAACTAATCAACGTAATATGAATTTTAACAACTTCACTATAAAAGCCCAGGAAGCGGTGCAAAAAGCTTCCGAAATTGCAACCGGTAATCAGCAGCAGGCTATTGAGAACCGCTCATTTACTGAAAGGTCTTTTGCTGGTTGACGATAATGTAATTTCCTATTTACTAAAAAAACTAAACGTAAACATTAACCGCCTGAACGAAGCGCTCGATCAGCAGATCGCTTCATTTCCCAAAGTAAGCGGGAGTAATGTTTACCTTTCGTCGGAGGCCAATTCTGCCCTGCAAAAGGCCCAATCGTACCTGAAGGAATTTAAGGATGAGTTTGTATCGGTCGAGCATATATTGCTTGGCATACTGGCTGCCGGATGATAAAACCAGCACGACGCTAAAAGATTATGGGCGTAAATGAAAAGGACCTTAAAAAAGCCATAATTGAATTGCGCGGCGATAACAAGGTGACCGATCAAAACGCTGAGGCAACCTATAATGCACTAAATAAATATGCCCGTAACCTGAACGATTATGCCGAATCAGGCAAGCTGGATCCGGTAATCGGCCGCGATGATGAGATCAGGCGGGTGATACAAATACTATCACGACGTACCAAAAACAACCCGATCCTTGGTTGGGGAACCGGGAGTGGGTAAAACTGCTATTGCCGAAGGTATTGCTTTCAGGATTATTAAAGGCGATGTGCCCGAAAATCTGAAAACCAAAACGGTTTATTCGCTCGATATGGGGGCCCTGATGGCAGGTGCCAAATATAAAGGGGAATTTGAAGAACGTTTGAAAGCGGTGATAAAAGAAGTTACCCAGAGCCGATGGCGAGATCATCCTGTTTATCGATGAAATACATACCCTGGTGGGAGCGGGCGGCGGCGAAGGCGCAATGGACGCGGCCAATATTCTAAAGCCGGCCCTTGCCCGTGGCGAGTTAAGGGCCATCGGTGCCACTACGCTGAATGAATACCAAAAATACATGGAAAAGGATAAAGCACTGGAGCGCCGTTTCCAGATGGTACTGGTTGATGAGCCCGATACTGCAGGACGCCATATCCATCCTGCGTGGATTGAAGGAGCGTTACGAAACGCACCATAAAGTGCATATCAGCGATGAAGCAATTATTGCGGCAGTGGAAATGTCCCAGCGGTATATTTCCGACAGGTTTTTACCCGATAAGGCCATTGACCTGATGGACGAGGCTGCGTCCAAGCTCCGTTTAGAGATGGATTCTGTACCTGAAGAAGTGGACGAACTCGATCGCCGCATCATGCAGCTGGAAATTGAGCGTGAGGCTATCAAACGCGAAAATGACGACAAACGGGTAAACGAACTGAGCGAAGAGATCGCGAATCTTTCATGCAAAACGCGATTCGCTGCGCGCGCAATGGAAAGGCGAAAAGGATGTGGTGGATCTGATCAACGCCAAAGTTGAACAAATAGAGAATTTTAAGCTGGAAGCTGAACAGGCCGAACGTGCCGGCGATTATGGCAAGGTAGCTGAATTGCGATACGGCACGCATTAAGGATACGCAGGATGAGGTTGAAAAGCTGAAAGCTGTTCTGCTGGAGAACCAGAAGGAACAGCCGCATGCTGAAGGAAGAAGTTACCGCAGAGGATATTGCGGGTGTGGTTTCACGCTGGACAGGGATCCCGGTTTCAAAAATGATCCAGAGCGAGCGTGAAAAACTGCTGCACCTGGAAGATGAACTGCATAAACGGGTAGCAGGGCAGGAGGAAGCCATTGAGGCCATCAGCGACGCGATACGCCGCAGCCGTGCCGGTTTGCAGGATAAGAAGAAGCCCATCGGCTCGTTCATATTCCTGGGAACTACGGGCGTGGGTAAAACAGAGCTTGCAAAAGCATTGGCCGAATACCTGTTTAATGATGAAAATGCCCTGGTACGTATCGATATGTCCGAATACCAGGAGCGACATGCGGTATCGCGGCTGATTGGTGCGCCTCCGGGCTATGTAGGTTATGATGAAGGAGGTCAGCTTACTGAAGCCGTTCGCCGCAAACCTTATAGCGTAATATTGCTTGATGAGATAGAAAAGGCCCACCCGGATGTATTTAATATCCTGCTGCAGGTATTGGATGATGGCCGCCTGACCGATAATAAAGGTCGTGTGGTGAATTTTAAGAATACCATCATTATCATGACCTCCAATATCGGATCAAACATCATTCAGGAAAACTTCCAGGACTTTGAAGAAAGTGATAAGGAAGAAGTGATCGCCAAAACGAAGACTCAGCTGTTCGAATTGCTGAGGCAAACCATCCGTCCTGAATTTTTGAACCGGATCGACGAGATCATCATGTTCACTCCGCTGAGCCGCGATGAGATTGGTGAAATAGTGAAACTACAGTTCAGGCATGTTCAGGATTCATTGGCGGAAATGGGCATAACGATCGAAGCCTCAGAAGAAGCGCTTGACTGGCTGGCACAATTAGGCTATGACCCCCAGTTTGGTGCAAGGCCGCTGAAACGTGTGATCCAGAAAAAGATTCTGAACGAACTCTCAAAACAAATATTGAGCGGCAAAATTGACAAGGACAGCAAAATAAAGCTGGATATGTTCGACAATCAGTTCGTGTTCCTGAACACCCACGAACCCGCCCATGCCTGATTTTGTAATTAGGTCCTTATACGCAAAAAGGCGCCGGTCTGCGGAGCCTTTTGCGTATTCAGGGTCAATACCCGGCTCTGGTATTGTTGGTAACTCTACAGTAATGATATTCCATTGGCGTCCGTGGTGAGCACCTCACTCAAATAATCAAAGAAAGGCCGCATTTTTTTGAACACATCATTTGCCAGATACAAAAAGTCCGGGCTGCAGACTTCCTGGTCGGTCAATTCATACTTGAAAAGGAATTGTTTATGGCGTAAAAGGTCAATGGCCGGATGATCGTTCGCAAAGCCACGTGGAGCCGAAACAAGTTTACTGCCGCGGATGCTGCCGAATGTTTTAACTACATTTTCGTCTGCGAGCAGATTTCTCCAGTGCAGGTAATTGGCAGTTATATCCTGCCGTATTCGTTTCATATCAGTAGAATCCGGGCCGAAAAAGCCGCCTGCCAAAAATGAATTTCCCGGTTCAAAGCGAAAGTAATATCCGCCGCGCAATTTTTTCGTGGCCCTTGCAAGTCTACCGCTCCAATGTGTATTGTAGGGTGTTTTATCTTTCGAAAAACGAACATCCTTGTATATCCTGAACACACCTTTCCTCCCTGATGCAGTCTCAATCAAATCATGTTTATTCATTTCTGAAAGCAGCCAATCGGCAAAGGCTATGACATTGTCATGTGCCCGGGAATACCTTTCTTTATTCATGTTGAACCATTCCCGGTTGTTGTTTTTTGAGAGGTCATTTAAAAAATCGAGGGAATCTTTTTTGATAATAATTGGGGACATCAGGCTTGTACTTATTGGTTTAAATGTAAAGAAAAAGGCTGTTCCGACAATGTCAAAACAGCCTTTCTATTACTTTTATTCTGGAAAATCTACCTCCTGTTCTTGTCTTTTCCCCCGCCGTGCTGTTTTGTTCCCCTGTTTGCGTTCTGCCTTTGCCCTTTTGTTCCCGGGGTATTCGCTGCGGGTGCTCCTGGCAAATTTGATTGCGGTGTAAAGTTTCTTTGTGCACCGTTTCTTGAAGCCATAGCGCCTGCGCCATTACCATGTCCACTGTTCAAGTCATTTCCATGGCCCATAGCAGGCCGTTGCCCGGCATTATAGTTTGCTGTCGGTCTGGCGGGGGCGTTTGCCGAGGCCAGATTGGCAGGCTTTCCACCACTTACGGAAGAAAATTGGCTCCTGTCTGATCTTGCAGTCCACTGATTTCTAGTCTGTTCTGGTGTTGCTGAAATATGATTTTCGTGCGCCGCTGCCATTTCGTGTTCTGTCGGTCTTGCCGCCAGGCCACCCGGTCCGCCGTTGAAGCTCACGCGGTTATTAATTACTGTTCTGTTGATTACCGTGGTATTTACGTAAGTATTATGCACCGATACGGTATTTACCCGTACAACGGCTGTATTGTAACGGAATATGCCTGCATGCCATTCTCCTCCGATAAAACCTGCACCCACGTAGCCAAAGCCATAGTTAATACCGCCATAGAAACCAATTGTCGGTCCCCAGTATCCGGCGTGAAAAGCATAATGACCGCCAAAAAATCCCCAATACGGCGGAGTCCAAAGATATCCTACAGTAGGCGGTGCTACCCATACGCCGGGTACCCAGTAATAATTGTGAATTGCCCCCTGAAAAGCCCAATATCCGGGCTGCCATAAATAACCCTCTGTGGGGCATGGAGGTTGCTCATATTCGGGCAGGGCAGGTGGAGGGTTGTCGGCGACAGCAGTGGTATCCACCGGTGCATCATAGTCTGCTGCGTTGTTATCGGCATATTGCGGACCTGCCGTATCGCTTGAAGGCTGGGCATCCACATCGTTGAATTTTCCGTATTGAAGACAGGCATTCAGATTCAGTATATTGTTTCCTTGCACCAAATCCGGCACCCAGCTACGTGATCCCGGGTCATAATGGTATAAAGTATTCTGATCAACGTTGTATAAAAAGGTATATACAACGGAGGTCTGTCCCATATAGTTATTTTGCAAACTCAGCTGGAAAGCGGTGCCATGTGATTTTGGATCAGCTTGTGTAATAATCATGTTCTTACGTCCCTGTATCTGCCTGACATGATACATTCTGGCAGCAGGGGTACTAACCACCAGCTTTATGAAAGCATTTTTGAATAAGATGGCAGCGTCGTTTGTGGCCGGGTATTGCTCCCCGCTTTGATAATCCAGGGCGAAGATACTGGCCGCGGGGTAGGCATCCCCAACAGTACTTTGAGCATAGCTCAAGCTTGTAAAGGCAAATAATAATGTTAAAATAAAGATCGGTCGCTTCATATTGACGAGTATAAATTAATAGGGTTGTTTTGCGTTCGACGGCTGTTTGCTGAAATGGTTTAAAGATCAGTAGTTAAAATCAGAATCAGTGTAACATTATTATTGCCAACTATTGTCCCGCTGCTTGCGTAAACACAGCCAGTTAAATTAATTAGGGATTGCCAGACGCGAGGTCTGGCTTTTCCGTTTAAGGGAATTACGGAAGCTGCCCAAGTAGCTTTTTACCTCTTGATTGTATCGCAGCAGTGCCATTGCGCATTAAAAACCTGATCTGACCGGCAAGCTCTTCGGCTATCCATGGATAGCGCTGACGCATATTAAATAATGCCTCCAGGGAAAATACCTTTACAGCGATCAGCACCTTGGGATCTATTATCCAGTCGAACAATTGTTCTACAACCGGCTGAAGATTAACAGTCAATAACTTTTGTTGTATACCAGACGGCGCTTTTGGCGAAGTAACATGCATTACAATCTTGGCATAATGCCTTTTGCAGCTTGGGTTGCTGACATCACCGACTCGAGCCAGCAGGTAAACCAGGTCATTAAGGTAACTCAGCGGTTTTTCAAGAAAAAGATTTTCGAGTATCCATGCCGCTCTGAAAGCGATATTTTTATCCGGATGAAAAGTGAGGTCGATCAAATCGGGCAGAGCAAACTGCTGCTTTTCAAGAATAGCCCTTAATTTGACTACCTTGGATTTGGTTATCGTAGCGCTAATTTCCTTTACGAGCTGATCAGAACTGAGCATGACATTGCTAAATTAACAAATCAGGTAATTAGCCTTGCCGGTAAATGATTGAAATTTTTTTGGCGACTATTCCTCGGGGTGCAGATAACCCAGTATATAATTGCATTTAGACAACAGGAGCGGAGATGCATTTTTGGATATCAGTTCCAGCCGCTTGGAAAGCTGTTCGGCTATCCAGGGGTATTGATGCCTCATGTTAAAAAGTGCTTCCATGACCGACGCTCTTGCACTCACCAGCATTTTGGAGTTTCCCATCCACTCAAAACATATGCTGATTACATTTTCCAGATCGATTTCCCGGATTTTGTCGCGGACATCTTTGGGTACATCGGGAGAAGTGAGGTGCATCAGAATTTTAGCGTATGATTTTTTACTGACAGCAGTATCGGCATCTTTAGCCCGGCCAATAAAATATTCAATATCGTGGTAGTAGTTTTCGGGAAATTTAAAAAGGATATATTCCAGTAGCCTGGATGACTTTAGCGCGATCTCCTGGTCCGCATAGAAAGTAAGATCAACTAATTCCCGCAATGAAAATTTTTCTCGTTTTAGTTGAAGGCCCAGCTTTGCCACCGTGATCTTTCTGTCAGGAGCAGAAAAATGCTGAATTAATTGCGACTGTGTCATTAGGTCAGGTTTTTACAGGCTACGATTTCAATATGTTTAATTAAAGGCAGTAAACCATATCAGGTAGATATTACCGTAAATATAATGTTAGTTTATATTTATTACCAAATTTTTTAATTTGAAATTATTTTTTTCTATTAACTTGATAAATATGGAATTCAGCTACTTTCACTAAAAATTCTACCTTTGCTTTCCGTTTTTATTGCGATATTCCGATGGTTAAATTCAACCGTTTTACATTAGATAATGGCCTGCGTGTTATTGTTCACGAGGATCATACGACGCCCATGGCCGTGCTCAATATTTTATATGATGTTGGTGCACGCGATGAGGACCCCGGCCAGACTGGCTTTGCCCATTTATTTGAACACCTGATGTTTGGCGGCTCGGTAAATATTCCCCAGTATGATGAGCCTCTGCAGCGGGTCGGTGGCGAAAATAATGCGTTTACCAGCAACGATGTGACCAACTACTATATCACCTTGCCTGCAGCAAATATTGAGACCGCGTTTTGGCTGGAAAGTGATCGTATGCTAAGTCTCGCATTTAGCGAAAAGAGCCTGGAAGTACAACGGAATGTGGTGATCGAAGAGTTTAAGCAACGCTATTTGAATCAGCCTTATGGCGATGTTTGGTTAAAATTACGGCCGTTGGTATATAAAAAACATCCCTATCAGTGGGCGACGATCGGCAAGGAAATCAAGCATATTGAGGATGCAAGGATGGATGATGTAAAAGCCTTTTTTAAAAAGCATTATAATCCGCAAAATGCCATTATGGTCGTTGGAGGCAATATTACACCCGGGCAGGTGAAAGCCTTAGCGGAAAAATGGTTTGGCCCGATACCTGCAGGTGAAAAATATCAACGCGATTTGCCGCAGGAACCCGAGCAATTGGAAGCACGCCGCGAAACCGTTACAGCCAAGGTGCCGCTGAATGATGTGTATATCGCATTTCATATGCCAGGCCGCCTTGACCAGGGTTATTATGAGAGCGATCTGATTTCGGATATCCTGTCACGTGGTAACTCATCCCGGTTATACCGTACCCTGGTAAAAGATAAACAGCTTTTCAGCGATATCCATGCGTATAATATGGGCAGTTTCGACAGCGGAATGTTCGTGGTTGAAGGCAAACCGCTTGAAAATGTAAGCATCGAGAACTGCCGAAGCTGCCATTTGGGAAGAGCTGGAACTGCTAAAGCGGCAGCAGGTGCCCGGCGATGAATTGACCAAGGTGAAAAACAAAACGGAATCTACCATGGTATTTTCAGAAATGTCGTTACTGGATAAAGCAATGAACCTGGCCCATGTTTGAATTGCTTGGCGATGCCGGGGAGCTGAATAACGAAACGGAAAAGTACCTGGCTGTAACTGCTGAAAATATACAAAAGCAGGCACAGGAGATTTTTAGGAAAGAAAATTCATCAACACTGATTTATTTGGCCGAGAAGAATTGACATGATTGGATCTAAATAGTTTTTTATCAGTCTTCCAGAATAAATATTATAACGCAAAATGAATAGAAAAACCGCTCCCGAATTTAATGCGATAGACCAAATCAATCTGATAAAGCCAGCGCATATCAAACTGGATAACGGCTGCAATATATTTTCATTTAATTCGGACGACCAGGATCTGGTGCGTATTGAATGGATTTTCGCCAATCTGCGTTTCGATCCGGCAAAACCCTTGCTGAATGTGGCAGTAAATACCATGCTCACCGAGGGCACCACCAATTAACAGCCTCGCAAATTGCCGATCAGATAGATTTTTATGGCGCCTTTTTCAGGTGGATTATGGGTATGATCATTCACAGGTAGTACTGTATACATTAAACAAGCACCTGGCTTCCACCTTGCCGGTGATCAAGGATATCATTACTGATTCCATATTCCTGAAAAGGAACTGGAAACCTTTATCCGCAATCAGCAGCAAAAACTTCAGGTAAGCCTGCAAAAAAATGATTTTGTTGCCCGCCGTGCCTTTAACAAAGCGATATTTGGTAATACCATTTATGGTCTGGGTGCCGAGTTTGAAGATTATAAAACACTGCAACGTGAAGATATGCTGGACTCATTTTAAGCAAATGTACCAGCCTTCCAACTGTACGATTATGGTCGCCGGAAAAGTAGATGAGCAGACATTGAAGCTTCTCACGAGGTCATTTGGCGATGAATGGACAAATTCTGCTGTCAAAGCGGACACCTCGCAGCCTGGATTGAATCCGTCCGGCGAGCATTTTTATTTTGTCGAAAAACCGGAAGCGCTGCAATCGGCTATTCGTATGGGTCTACCCTCAATTACCCGCACACATCCTGATTTTCCAGCCTTGCAGGTGGTGAACACGGTTTTAGGAGGATATTTTGGTTCGAGGCTGATGGCCAATATCCGCGAAGATAAAGGCTATACTTATGGGATCGGTTCGGGTATCAGCTCTTTAAACACGCGGTGGCCACTGTTTATAGCCACCGAGGTTGGAGCCGATGTTTGCCAAGTCGGCGGTTAGCGAAATTGAGAAAGAGATCAATATCCTGAAAACGGAATTGTACCCGAAGATGAATTATCGCTGGTACGCAATTATATGATGGGCTCGCTTTTAGGCAGTCTTGAAAATGTATTCTCACATGCCGATAAGTTTAAGAATATCTACTTCTCCGGGCTTGGCTATGAATATTATGACAGCTATGCCCGAATAGTAAGATCTATTACTTCCCAGCAGGTCAGAGATGCGGCCGTTAAATATCTTGATCTTGATAAATTTTATAAGGTGATCGTAGGAAAATATTAAGACCTGAAGGCGAAAGTGACTTTTAAATAGGGGATTAGCGCGGCATTGTTCTGCTAACCCGCCGACCTTTAAAGCATCTTTCCGAAATGTCACTTTAAAGCAATCTATCGTCGTATTATTAATCCGCATTACCGCTTATTTGCACATCCGCTAATTTATTACTATCTTTGCCCGGCAAATAATAAATCCAAATAATTATTTGCCATGCAATTAGATCCCTCCAAATTTGTCGCCGAAGGTTTAACCTATGACGATGTTTTACTCCTCCCGGCTTATTCAGAAGTTTTTCCACGTGATGTGGATACCAGTTCGTATCTTACAAAAAAGATAAGGCTTAATATTCCGGTCCTCTCTGCGGCGATGGATACTGTAACTGAATCTGCTCTGGCTATTGCCATTGCGCAAGCCGGCGGTATGGGTATACTGCATAAGAATATGAGCATTCAGGCGCAGGCTGATGAGGTACGCAAGGTAAAACGTTCCGAAAGCGGTATGATTCAAGATCCCGTTACGCTTGCACGAGGCATCAAAGGTGGCTGACGCGGTAAAGATCATGCGCGAATTCAAAATTGGAGGTATCCCGGTGATCAATGGCGAGCATCAGCTCAAAGGCATCATCACCAATCGCGACCTGCGATTCCAGAAAGAAATGAATCGCCCGGTCAGCGAAGTAATGACCAGCCTGAACCTGATCACGGCACCGCAGGGTACGACACTTTTACAGGCTGAAGAAATACTTCAAAATCATAAAATTGAAAAGCTTCCAGTTGTGGATGACAGACGGACGCCTGTGCGGCCTGATCACTTTTAAAGATATCCAGAAATTTAAGAACTTTCCCGAGCGCGTGCAAGGACGAATTTGGCCGCCTTCGCGTAGGTGCTGCGGTAGGCGTCGCAGCTGATAATATTGATCGGGTAAAAGCCCTTGTACAGGCGGGTGTTGACGTGATTACTGTTGATACCGCGCATGGCCACTCCAAAGGGGTTATAGATATGGTTAAGACGGTAAAAAAGCTGTTCCCTGACCTGCAGGTAATAGCCGGTAATATTGCCACTGCGGAAGCTGCCATAGCGCTTGCTGATGCAGGTGCAGATGCTGTAAAAGTAGGTATCGGACCCGGTTCAATCTGTACAACCCGTATCGTAGCGGGTGTAGGCGTACCTCAGTTATTTGCAGTTTATGAATGCGCCAAAGCATTGCAGGGACGAGGCGTTCCCGTAATTGCCGATGGCGGTATCAAACAAACAGGTGATATTGTGAAAGCTATCGCCGCAGGCGCAAGTTCTATTATGGCAGGTTCGTTATTTGCAGGGGTAGAAGAATCTCCGGGTGAAACGATCATTTACGAAGGAAGGAAATTCAAATCATATCGCGGTATGGGATCGATTGAGGCCATGGATAAAGGCTCAAAAGATCGATATTTCCAGGATGAAACTGATGTGGTTACCAAACTGGTTCCTGAAGGCATTGTCGGCCGTGTACCCTATAAAGGAACCCTGGCTGAGGTGATCTATCAGTATATCGGGGGTCTTCGGGCCGGGATGCATTATTGCGGAGCGGCAACGATTGACCAGTTACAGGAAGCCAAATTTGTGCGCATTACGGCAGCTGGTATGCGCGAAAGCCATCCGCATGATATAACGATCACAAAAGAGGCTCCGAATTATACCAGTAAGGGTTAATTGGCCGACCAGGTTAGAACTTTAATTGTTTGGGAGCGAGTAAGCTTCGGCTCCCATCATAAATTACATACTTCATTGAAGGAAAACGATGGTTAAAATGACCTCCATCTGCGTATTCTGCGGTGCTAATTTCAACGGTGACACGGTGTTGATGCAAGCGGTTGAGCAATTGGCCGAAGTGATGGTGGCCCGACAAATACAGCTTGTCTTTGGCGGCGGCAAAGTAGGATTGATGGGACTACTCGCCGACGCCGTCCTGGAAAGGGGCGGCAGGGTGCTTGGCGTGATCCCGAAATTCCTGATAGACAAGGAAGTGGGACATCTGGGATTGACAGAACTACACGTGGTAGACACGATGCATCAGCGCAAGCAACTGATGAACGAACTGTGCGATGGTATCATTATGCTGCCTGGAGGCTTTGGCACACTGGAAGAATTTTTCGAGGTGCTTACCTGGCTCCAGCTGGGATTACACAATAAGCCGATCGGCGTGCTGAATGTGGGCGGATTTTATGACTTGCTATTGCGGCAGATGGACTTAATGGTTGAGCAGCAATTCTTAAAACCAGCAAACCGGAAACTGGTGATCACCTCGGGAGAAGCGGTCGAACTGTTAAATCTGATGGAAGGTTTCAACGCCAAGCCAGACCCGGTTTGGTTCAGAGATAGAAATTTAATGTAGGAGGCGCTTTGGCGCTTTTTTATTTTTCACCCCCCTGGGGTCCATAAAAAATTACCCAGGTCGAAAAATCATCCGTAAAATTCTTAAAACGGTGGCTGGTGCCAGCAGCAGCAAAAAGGACATCATTAGGTTTAAATGCTGTATGCTCGCCATTGTTAATAAACTCGCCGCTTCCGCTGATCACAATATAGAGTTCATCCTGCGAGTGCGGTGTCTGTAAGTCCGTTTTTACAGGCCGGTATAGCTCCACCGACATGCTGCCATGTTCCATCACCCTGGTAAACAAAGATTCGCTGGAACGGTCAAGTTGAGCAAATGCTGCCTTTAGTTCTGCTTTCATGATCAAAAGTAATTAAAATCCTTTTTTGGTTTCTGGAATGCCATTCGTTTTTCGCATCATTAATCTATCCTGAAAGGATATGGCTCGTAATCACAACTATCTTTAATTCAGTACCGTATAAGCGTTTATCTAATTAAATCAGGATGAAAAAGATACTGATTATCGAGGATGAGCAGGATATTGTTGATGTGGTGACCTTTATACTGGAAGATGAAGGCTATCAGGTTAGCAGTATTACCGAATTCAAAGGATTTGAACGAAAAGTTGAGGACAGCCATGCCGATCTTGTCCTGCTTGATTTAAACCTGAACGGGTATCATGGTAAAGAGATTTGTAAGTACATCAAAGGGAATGACCGCCTAAAACTTACATCGGTTGTATTAATGTCAGCCAACCGCGACATGCAATTAGTAAAAGAGGAAGCTGGCGCCGATGCCTGCATTTGCAAGCCTTTTGACATAGATGATTTTGTGCAGGTAATTAAAAAAGAGATCAACGGACTTGTCATTAATTGCCAGTAAGTTAAAACATTATTTACTTACGAGGGTTGAGGATGATAAATTAGTCACTGGTTAACCTTGGTATCACATCGGTATGCGTCAACGAATTTTGCTTCTGGAAGATAACGTACAAAGCCTTGAACTCATCGAGCAGGTCTTATCGGACGAAGGTTACCTGGTAATCGCACTGAATCATTATGAATCGGTTGAAAATATTGTCGATTTCAATCCTCAATTAATCTTATTGGACATACGTTTATTAAATGGCTATGGTCATTTATTATGTGAAGACCTGAAAAAGGATGCCAGAACGAGAAATACGCCTGTAATACTGGTCTCGGCCGCCAATAATCTGGAAAAGATAGCCCGGGACAGCAAGGCAGATGCATTTCTTGCCAAACCCTTTAACTTAAAGGACCTGGTACAGCTTGTTAAGCAATATGTGTAGGTGTATTTGGCTGCGATAATAGCCAACAATTAATTAGGGCATAGATTCGCCTGACAAACCGGAAAAAGTATTACCTTAGGTTCAAACCTATTTTGTCACAATGACGCAAGAACCACCTACTAAGGGTACCGGAACAGACGTATTCTTTATTAAATACAGAAAGCTGATCCGGATATTGAGTGTTTTCCTGCTTTTGTATTCTCCCTTTGTGATTTACCAGGCTCCCGCTTTTAGTTCAGCGCATAAATTTCAGGCCATAGGCGCCTGGATAAATGATTTAGTTTTTAACGTCGTCGTTCCGATATACCTGCTTATTTATACGCGCAAGGTTTACAAGGCGTACAACGAAGAGCTTGCGGAGCAACAGGGTTGAAAATGATGATCATAGCAAATTCGGGCGCAGTTGTAATTTCTTTTTGCTGCAATGCAACGTTGTCCCATGCAGGCAACGTATACTTTAATAGGACGATGTTAATACCCAGGAGTATAGATTTTGATCTTGGAGTAAATAGCTTTTTAATTAAGTTTGTCACCGGTTTTTTTGCCCCCCTTTTTAGAATAGGAGGGCGTTAAGCAAATTAGCCGACATAGCTCAGCTGGTAGAGCAACTCATTCGTAATGAGTAGGTCGCAGGTTCGAATCCCGTTGTCGGCTCCCATATTTATCCTGAAAACATGTTTAAAACCGCTAAGGAAGCGGTTTTTTTATTTAATATGTTTTTCAGCACAAACACGAAGTTACATAGGTGCCGGGTAGGTAATTGCCAATATTTACAGAATTCTCTGCTAAGGGTTAGTTTTGTAAACCAGTAGCACGGCGCTTTGCTCACCTTCCGCCTTAGCTGCAACTAGTAAATCTCCTAACTCGGGAACTAACAGCGATGTTCGGGCACCGTTCCGGGTTGAGATGATTGCGACCCGCTGATAACTCGTATCGCCAGTCTGTTTAAAAATATTCACGGCGCCGCCACCGCCGCTGATATAAATCTGTTTAGTGTTTTTATCCCAGTACAGGTCGTCAACATCTCCCACCATTGAACCACTAAAAGACTCTTTACCTGTTTCACTATTATAAACAATGAGCTTAGCAGGGAGCCGGTAGCCCACAATCACCCGATGCTGCAGGGCATCATATGCCATAGGAAAGTTCGAGCGAGGGAATAGCTTTGACCATCTGGCAATAAGCTTTTGTTTTTTCAGGTCAACAACCCCAACTATGCCCGCGCCAGGGAGATTGACCCATAATTTTCCCGCTTTATTATCTAGCTGAAAAGATTCCGGATGAGCCGGGAGCTTAATATCGCCTATCTGTTTATGACTCTGTCCATCAATTATAGCGATTCCACCGCTACCGTAACCTACATATATCTTATCGGTAATAATATCATATCGAACATCATCCGCATCACCCGAATATTTGATATTTCCTGTTTTAGCTAATGTTTTGGAGCTAAAAAAATAGCATTCCCCGGTACCGCCATTTGCAACAAATATTTCCTGATGTTTGGAAATATAAGCTACGCCCTGCGGCTCATCTAACCCACGGATGCTTGCGGTTACTTTACCGGTTTTCAAATCAACAACTTCCAGCGTATTGTTACCTAAAGCGGCAACATAAGCAACCTGATTTTTAGTGTCGACATCGATGTGATCTATCCGACCTTTTACTCCCGGCAACTGAATTTCCTTTTCCAACTTTAGCATCTCTTTACCGAACTCATTTTGAGCGCTGCAGCGGGCAGCCGAAATTATGATTCCGGCAACCAGCAGGATCATTGTCTGATATTTTAAAACGGGGCGACTATGTTTCATATAGTGTTGGACATTTAAATTTAGCGTATGTTTCTGTGTTATTTTTGAAATTATTTTTCGTACAGCCGTTTAACCCGGATACCCGCATTAATCACTATACCATCCAGCGGCAAATAAATCTCCTTAAAAACGGGATAAGTGAGCTACCCGTTTAAATAGCACCCCTCCAGATGTTTCCAAACCTTCTGTACCAATAATCCAAAAGTGATATCGGCTTTTCCGATGTTCTATCGCTTAAAAGCTGTTTACGGTGTTAAAGACTTTCTGCACCAAAACGAATGTTATTCTCAATCCCATAGGTAGCATTAAAGTTGACCCGGTGTTGGGGGTCAACGGTTACGGATTACTTTGACCGTCATTATGTTGTGGCTTTGGTTAATGCAGAATTAAAGGAAGGTACGAGCGTACAGATTAAGCTGTAAAACATCTTATAGCTGAAAAATAACAGTTAAATTTGATTGCCAATTAAAACACACCAATAATATGAAAACAGAAACATTTACCCGTAGGCAGGCCTTACAGGCAACAGCGGTATTGGGAACTGCCTTATTATTACCGGTTCAGAAACTTCAGGCAGCTGCCTTAAAGTCGGAAATAACACCTGCACTCACTTCTGAAGAGATTGTGGCGATAGAAACTGCCATTGGTAAAAAGGGCAGCTATAAAGAAGCTGAATCTGTTCATACCACGCCCTTGCCGCGTAATGATCTTAAGGTAACAGTTAAAGGATCGCCTGTTCCGATCTCATTTGGCTTTGGTGGTTGGGTATCCTTTAAGAAATCTGTTGACGGGAAATCGGCTATGGTTATGGGCGACACCGTTTTACTGCAGGAAGAGGTAAACCCCCTGATATCGGCTGCACAGGCAAACGGCCTTGAAATCGGAGCTATCCACAACCACTTTTTTTACGAAGAGCCGCGCATTTTTTATATGCACATTCATGGGATGAGCAGCAATGTTGCTGATCTGGCGAAACGTTACGCCGACACTATTCGGGATAGCAAAATATTCCCGGTGAATCAGCCGGCACCTTCTGCACCGTCAGCAGTTACGGGTAAGGAAAACTTCGATTTGCCGGCCCTTGATGCCATAGTAAAATATACAGGGGCTGTAAACGGTCCGACTTATAAATATACGATTGGGCGGAGCGATTTAAAAGTAATGGTGATGGGTGTGGAGATGACGACAAATATCGGATTGAATACCTGGGCAGCTTTTGCTGGTAAACAGGATGAGGCCCAGATCGCAGGTGACATCGCTATGTTGCCAGGAGAAGTAAATAATGTAATCAGGGCGTTGCGCAAAAATAATCTTGAAGTTGTAGCGGTTCACAGCCACATGCTTAACGATGACCCGCACATCATTTTCCTTCATTATTACGGCAAGGGTCCAGCTGCTATCCTTGCAAAAGGGTTCAGGGCAGCCTTGGACGAATTAGGCAAAAACAGATCAAATGGCGGAATGAAGATGTAGCGTTCTGGCAATTTTCGCAATAATTTGCAACAAATACATGATCATCAAAAGCAGAAACTTGAAACCGAATCGTAGTAGCAAGCTGAAATCAGATTGCCTGAAACTGCGCAAAAATCTAGGTAAAGATATTTATAATCAGTATATTAGACTGTATTATTTCCAGAAGTGAAAAATAGCAGGTAAAATACCGGCAGTATTATCCATAAGGCGGGGTAAACTTTGATTATGAAAAAAGTATTAACGTTATTGCTGCTATTTCTTGTTATCAAAGCATCTTCACAAAGCGGTTTTCCCCCTGCTTACCAGATCAGAACAGACACCATTTTAAACGTCGACTTGCCAAATACCTACTGGCAGGTTCTGGAAGACAAAACAGGCCAATTGAATTTAAATCAGGTGCAGCGCCAACCTGCTGACGACAGTTTTCATTTTGCTAAAACAACGCTGCTGAATCCGGACATACACACCTTTTGGTACAGGTATACTCTAAAGAACGCAATGGATCACCAGGCCAGAATATCCCTGGCGTCTAACAGCGAACAGTCAACCTTTTATATTGGCAGAAGCGATGGTAAATTTGCGGCTTATGAGAATGGCGAGGCCACGCCATGGCGCAGGCAGGCAGGCTACAATTTACTAAAATTAATTCCCCTGGTATTAAAACCCGGGGAAGAGATAATCATATATAACAGAATACACAACAGTTACTCCTTCTATTATTTTACCGACGATGTATCTGTAAGTTACGGGTCTACTGTAGCGAATTTGCATAACTATGCCACCAACGATTCGCTATATGTTACCAATGTTCATGACTCCATACTTTTTGGCATACTCGTTTTCGCCGCTTTATTTAACTTTTTCTTTTTCCTGGTCGTACGGGAAAAGGTATATCTATATTTTTCGATATACCTTCTTTGCCTTGGCGGTGGCAGGATGGGCAATGAGTTTTATTATGTCTTTTTCAGAGAATTCAGAACAACGTTATCCTATCTGATGCCGCTTGTGTTCCTTTTGACCTTTAGCTCATTAACTTATTTTATACGTTCGCTTTTAAATTCTAAACGTTTTTTACCGCAATGGGATAAGTTTCTGGTAATCTTTAATGCCATTTACTTTGTTGTTGGACTGGTGCTGACCTGCCTGGGCCTGCATTATTACCGGGTATTTACCCAGTTTGATTACCTTTTTAAAATCGGGCTTATTGTTTGTAACCTGCTTACCTTCTTTCTTCTCGTTGGTAAACAGAAGAAAACCGACTGGAAGTTGATTGGGGCCGTTGTGCCGGGCTTTCTCATTTGGGGGATCGGTTATTCTATTGTTTCCCTCTATCAGGTATACGACTACAAACTCCTGGGCAATTTTACTGCCTGGCTGAATAGCTGGTGGTATGTAATAGAAACAATTTGTCTGAGCTGGCTGGTGATCTTTTTTTCGTGGATACTTCTGCAGCGATTTGGCCGGCTTCAAAAACAAATCGTACAGCAGGCCCTGGAAAAGGAACAGGAAAAAAATCAGCTTATCATTCAGCAAAAAATCGATCTTGAGAAAGAGGTTGAGGCGCGCACTGCCGAATTGAAACATTCACTTATACAACTAAAAAATACGCAAAACCAGCTTATACAATCCGAAAAAATGGCCTCCATGGGTGAACTCACGGCCGGCATCGCCCATGAGATACAGAACCCCCTGAATTTTGTAAATAATTTTTCTGAAGTAAGTGTTGATTTGACCGGCGAATTAAGGGAAGAAATACTGAACGGCAATACTGCAGAAGCCATGGCGATTACCAACGAGCTGGCCGAAAGCCTGAGCAAGATTCACCATCACGGCAAACGTGCCGAAAGTATCGTCAAAGGGATGCTGCAGCACTCCCGGACAAGCACAGGTGAACGGCAGGCAACCAATATGAACGCACTTGCTGATGAATTTTTAAGGCTCTCCTTTCATGGGCTCCGTGCAAAGGACAAATCATTCAACGCCTTTTTTTCTACGCATTTCGCCCAGGATCTTCCAAAAATCGAAGTCGTGCAACAGGATATGGGAAGAGTGATGCTCAACCTTTTTAACAATGCATTTTATGCCGTAAATCAAAAACAGAAGATAGCCGGCCCGGATTATAAGCCTGAAGTATCGGTTTGGACTTTTGCCGAAGACAGTAAGTTGGTAATCAAAATAAAAGACAATGGTACGGGCATACCGGAACATATTAAGTCTAAGATTATGCAGCCGTTTTTTACCACCAAGCCTACGGGCGAAGGAACTGGACTTGGTCTGTCAATCACTTATGATATGGTGGTAAAAGGCTACGGCGGTGAAATTTCAATCAATACGCAGGAGGGAGAATTTACAGAATTTATCGTCCAGCTGCCTTTAAATCATCTTTCAAATCAAAATACCCTGGCAGTAACATCAGAAAATGAATGACCCGCTGATTTCATGCATTTGCGTAACAAAGAATCATCCGGATTTACTCAACCGGGCCATCAGGTGCTTTGAGGCGCAAACTTACCCCCATAAAGAACTGATTGTATTATTTGAGGAATGCAATTTGCCGGCGCGGGATTTACTGGGAAAAGCAGCGCCTGATCCCCGGATTAGCATACTGGCGGCCAGCGGTACGGCTTCCCTGGGCGCGCTGCGAAATTATGCGATAGAAAATTCTCAGGGAGATTTCTTTTGCCAATGGGATGATGATGACTGGCACAATGCATACCGCCTGGAGTCCCAGTACGCCGCTATCAGGAAAAATTCCTTTCCAGCCTGTGTTACCGATCAATGGATACTGTTCGATTCCCAAAACGAAAGGGCTTATATTTCTGGCAAAAGGTTATGGGAGGGGAGCCTGCTATGCCGAAAAGATATCTTTCAGAAAAAAAAATATGCAGACATCAGCAGGGGTGAGGACACGCCCCTGGTGGAGTATCTTTATGACCATCAATTACTTTACGTAATGGCTGGTATGCCCAAACTCTATATCTATAATTATCACGGGGGAAATACTTTCGATCGGGAGCATTTTACGGAACTATTTGAATCGGGAATGTTATTGCCTCCGGCCCTGGGTTTGGACATCAGCAGGATCATGAAATGGCATGATGAGCCGCTTAAATCATCGGAGTTATTAAATGCCCTGATGCTTAATGGCCATGCAGGATGATTTCTTTAATTGACAAATACCAGATTGTCCGGCCCGCAATGCCTGGAATTCACGGAGCTTAAGTTTTTGGTCAGCCGTTTGAGCGCTGAAATATCTTTTAATGCAATGATCTTATTAATTTGGTCGCGGGTGATTTTGCATGCTGGTTCATGGTAAAATGAAGAAAGGAACTGGGCGGTAAAATAGCCAAATTGTTCGGTTGAAATACGGCTAAGATCCTGATTTACTAATTCCTGCCAGTTGGCAAGTACACGGATATTTTTAAACCGGAAATCATGGTAGATTAGAGGTTTTGAACTCTTTAATTCTATATGGTAAGGCTTCATAACCGGCAGCTCGGTCCCCTGCGATATATTCCAGAGCTTTCGGCCTATCTTTTCCACCATGCTTTGCCTGTTGCCTATACCCATGTCAATAGCTTGATTTAGTTCGCCGCCGGAAGGTATATCCAAGCCCGCCATATAAAAAAGCCATTGCCGAATAAATTGGAGCTGCTTATTACCGATGGTTATTTCCTTTGCCAGCCAGTCAAATAGTTTTGCGTCTTTTTTTATATCAGCTACCGTGAATCCATAAAAATCGCCGCTGCAATATCCGCTAACTAACCAATGGAAAAAAGAAATGTCCTGAACAACGAAATCTTTATTGAATACTCTGTACCGGTGCAAGTCAACTTCACGATAGGGTGATGTGAGTGCTACCATGCGGCTTCCGATAGGGCAGATCTCGTTGATATTGACTTTTGATAAATACCAATAGTCAAGGCCAACGGTTGCAACCGCCTCACTCATCATATATATGAATTCAAGATCACTTATTACCTTTTGATCCAGTACGATCTGGTCGGCTGTTAAATAATCAAACTCCTTAAGAAGTTCACTAACCGTCCATAGGTGTAAATAATCATGCACTAAAAACAGACTTTCATAAATCAGCCATTCCTCGTTGTTATACGGCCTGGCAGATCGGTGGGCATCAGGCAGCCATTTATTCAATACGGAGTTTTTGGCACAAAAAAGGCTTCCGCAAAATGGGTTAAATCCAACGGTGGAGGTGGCAAGCAGATTCTGATAGTACCATTGATTATCTATCGGACGTTCGACGATGTTTGCAGCATTTTGATGAATCACAAAGTCCACCAGTGGAATTCTCAGTAATGATTCCTTATGAGGAATTTTCATGCGCACGAGTTTAGGTTTTTCCCAAATATCATTATCAACTCATCGAGAACGGGGCTTTGGTCCCAATCTATTACAGCTTCAAACCGGGCGTTCTCATAGTCTAATATCCCTCCGGTAAGGGTCATGCCGAAGTCGGAGGCGACATTTTTAAGCTGCGCAAAATTTCTGGCTCTACGGTCAAGAATCACCGAACGAAAAAACACCCACGCAATTCTTGAAGTTGCGAATTCCCAGGCGTCGTTTTTAACGGCTGATGACAGGGACTTAAAAGAGCTTTCCTGAAGTAATTCAGCGGAATTGCCGCATTGCCCAGCCAGCGAAGTTGTATTTAAAGTTGAGCCTAGCGTATCATTAAAATCCTGCCAGGACCAGGCTTCGATTCCCGTGCGGCCGGCTTGTATCGCAGATAATACCCTCCGCGGATCAGTTGCGATCCATGCCGAATCCACAAATAGCGGTTTCCCCCATTTTATCGGGAGCCAAGGTTGGGAATTACATCCCCTTACGAGCGAATACAGCGCGATGCCCATGTCATCGTCTTCGCCACTGGCACGAAGAGGATCAAAGCCACCGGCGCAGCAATAGGCGGTTCCCGAGAATGCCAGATTGGCTCCTTCAGGCCATATTGCGCCTTCGAGGCCAACTAAGCCTGTCCTGGTACAGTGATTTATTGAATTTTGTATCCTGTTAAAAAGGTAGAGTTCAGGAATATGAATATTCTCGGGCAAGCCAAACGGGGAGGCCCCAATATAGCCATAGCAAACAGGGGCAGCGATGAACACAGGATAATCGGGGCTGTTAAAACTGCGGGTAATATCGGCCAGGTAAGTGGGGGATGCCAGCAACTGATCCACATCGTTACAGACAATAATGGGATCGGCGATTCTTTCCGCTAAGCAATGGGTTATAATGGCATCCGTTAAGATTTTCCTGACGCGGCCCATGGACGCAGGGCCTGGTAGGTGACAGGATATAAGCGCGGCCTGAAATCCGGTTTCGGTACGCCATTTTTGCACTATCCGGTCATTGTAAAGCCATGCATTTTCAAAGTCCGACGCGGAGCATTGGTCTAGGGTGGAATTTAGGAAAATGCTTAGGTTGAAGTGTTCCCGGCGAAGCTCCGGCGTAATACTATTTAAAAAGCTTTCGAGCATCCGGTCATGCGCGTGTACCGGAACGGCGATGAAATATCTGCTTTTTATTTCAAAACTTATCTTTTCTGCTAATGATTCTATGATATCGTCGTCCTGGTCAAATGGATTTTTTTTGCCATTAGCCAAATAATTTTCAGCAATATTTTGAAACTGACTTACCCCGTTCTCATAAATAAATTCAGTCGGAGAATTCATAAGTTATCTGAAGCAATAGACTTACATTACTTGGTGGAAAAATAAATAATAATATACGGAATGGATCTAGTCCTGTTTTATAATTCTGGCACCTTTGACGCCCTTAGGGTATTCGCTCAGCATTCTGGCACCTTTTACACCCTTGGGGTATTCGCTCAGCATTCTGGCCCCTTTGACACCATTTGGAGCAGTATTCGAAATGGAATGCTGCGTATCATGATCGATTTCGATATTAAGAATATCTTCCAGCGTAATTTTCTTTTCAAACATGGTTTTACATTTAAGAGGTGAATAAATAATAATTAGTCGGGGATGCAAAGTGATTTTATAAAACCCAATAAATGAGCATTATAACTTGCCCTATTTGACATATGACAAGAATAAATGTAAAACATTTATATATCTTTTCATAATGATTTATAAATTATATAATATTATAATTATAACAGTCACGATCAACGTAATTGCTGTGATTGCAGTTTGTAAACAGATCAGGCACAAATTCAAAAATGGAAAAGATTAATACTACTTCCCTGATGCTAAGCTGCCCCTATAATGCTGTCTTAAAATCAAAAAGGGAATGCTATGATGCACTGGAGCGCCTCAGTCAGCTTGGTTTTCCATTCCATGGCGATTTGCCCAAAAACTGGGATTCTCTAGCGGCTTTATCGATTATTAATAATGAATCGGAATCAAATAAATCAGTCAGAAAAGATCTGCGGATTTTAGACGCAGGGGGCGAGTATTATTCTGTTATCCTGCATCATCTGCAGGCCTGCGGTTTCACAGGATTATACAGCATGAATATCAGTTTCAATCAGCAAAGCCGATCGGGTAATATAAAATACATGCCCGGGGATGTGACCAAAACGGACTTTGATGATCAATTCTTTGATTTTGTAACCTGCCTGAGTGTACTGGAGCACGGGGTTGATATTGATCGGTATTTTAAGGAAATGAACCGCGTTATCAAGCCTGGTGGCGTATTGATTATTTCAACAGACTACTGGCCTATGCCGATCGATATTCATAACAAAGTCGCCTATGGTGTGCCCATAAAAATTTTCAACGAGTCAGATATATGGAGTATAATTCAGATTGCAGCACAAAACGGATTGTCTTTAGCCGCGCCGATCGATCTGGCCGTTAAAAACAAAGTAATCAGGTGGAAGGGATTACAATATACTTTTATCTATTTTTCGTTCAGAAAAGACGCCTGAGAAACCCGTTCAGCTATTTATGAATTGCTGCAAGACCAATGCATGATTGTGCCGGGCATCTTTTGAAGCGAATAACAACGTGACATTTTTATGTGCATCGATAGCTGAACGCAGCTCTTCCAGCTTATCTGATTTTTTTAACTCTGCTATATAGTCCTTTACAAATTGCTCCCAATGCGCTGCCGGGCTCTGATGGTACCATTTTCGCAATGCCGTGGATGGGGCTATCTCTTTCATCCATTGATCAATTTTCGCCTCTTCTTTTTTTATTCCCCTTGGCCATAAGCGGTCTACCAGTATGCGATGGCCATCGTCCGGAGCAAAGGGCTCGTATATTCGTTTTATTTTAACAGGCATTGATGATTTTTGAAAATTAAGTGATTAAATTTAAAAATATATAATCATTAAACCGATGGCGAAAGAAGATGTGGGAGAACTGGTAAACTTTATGCTGCCATACCCAGACCAGGTAAAGGCTGCCGCTTTGTGGCTACGGGAGTTTGTGTGGGACTTATACCCCCAGACTAATGAACTCATTTATGACAATTATAATGCTGTGGCCTTTGGCTGGTCACCTACCGACAAAGCCGGTGACGTATTCTGCAGCATTGCAATTTTTTCAGATCATGTCAATTTTGGTTTTAACCACGGCATTGACATTGATGATCCCGGAAATATGCTCCTGGGTGAGGGAAACCAGTATCGCTATATCAAGATAAGGGATAAAGCCGACTTCCAGGAATGGTATGTAAAGGAATTGCTTGCCGAAGCCTATCAGAATGCGCTCAACCATATGAAAGCTTCCCCGGAGCCGGTTAAAGGGCAAACCATCGTCAAATCCATATCGCCGGTTAAGAAAAGGCCGGAATTATAACCGTAAAATCAACCTATGAACGTAGAATTCAATAAAAACGAAGATATAAACAAACAACTGGTCTTTGAGCTAAATGAAAAACTGAAAAAGGTCTACGCAGGCGGAGGGGAGAAGGCTGCTGCCAAACAGCAGGAAAAAGGCAAAATGCTGGCGCGTGAACGGGTTAGTTACCTCACCGACGATAACAGGCCCTGGCTGGAGATAGGCGCCTTTGCAGGCGATGGCATGTACACAGAACACGGCGGTTGTCCCTCGGGCGGTGTTGTTTGCGGTATTGGTTATGTATCGGGCAGGCAATGTGTGGTGGTTGCCAATGATGCCACCGTAAAAGCCGGAGCATGGTTCCCGATCACAGCCAAAAAGAACCTTCGGGCCCAGGAGATCGCGATAGAAAACCGTTTGCCTATTATCTACCTGGTCGATTCGGCCGGTGTGTATTTACCTTTGCAGGACGAGATTTTTCCGGACAAGGAACATTTCGGGCGCATTTTTCGCAATAATGCAATCATGAGCAGTATGGGCATTGTTCAGATCGCAGCCATTATGGGGTCCTGCGTGGCTGGCGGGGCTTACCTGCCGATTATGAGCGATGAGGCCATGATTGTCGAAGGGACGGGCTCGGTATTCCTGGCAGGATCCTATCTGGTAAAATCCGCAATAGGGGAGGATGTCGATAATGAGACGCTGGGAGGGGCAACAACGCATTGTGAAATATCGGGGGTAACCGATTATAAACAACCCAATGACAGCGCCTGCCTGGATTCCATACGCAATATCATAGGCATGTTAGGCGATTTTACCAAAGCGGGCTTTGACCGGATTGCCTCGGCTGTACCCGGGCAGGACGAAAAAGAACTATATGGTATAATTCCGGAAAACAGAGAGAAACCTTATGATATGAATGATATTATCCGCCGCATACTGGATAATTCTGAATTTGAGGAATACAAGGCCGGATACGGACAATCTATCCTCTGCGGCTTAGGCCGCGTTGACGGATGGGCGGTCGGCATTGTAGCCAACCAGCGCAAGGTGATCAAATCAAAAAAAGGAGAGATGCAGTTCGGAGGGGTGATCTATTCTGATTCGGCCGATAAGGCCACGCGTTTTATAATGAATTGCAATCAGAAAAAAATACCCCTGGTTTTTCTCCAGGACGTTACCGGATTTATGGTAGGCAGCCGTTCGGAGCAGGGCGGAATCATTAAAGACGGCGCTAAAATGGTGAATGCAGTAGCTAATTCTGTGGTTCCTAAATTTACTTTTATCATCGGCAATTCCTATGGCGCCGGCAATTACGCCATGTGCGGCAAGGCCTATGATCCCCGACTGATCTATGCCTGGCCAAGTGCCAAAATTGCGGTAATGGGGGGCTCTCAGGCAGCAAAAACATTGTTACAGATACAGCAATCGGCCCTGAAGGCAAAAGGCGAGCTGATAGACCCTCAAAAAGAAGCCGAACTGCTCAGCCAGATTACCGAGCGATATAATGCGCAAACAACGCCCTACTATGCAGCTGCGCGGTTGTGGGTAGACGGTATTATTGATCCAATGGATACACGAAAGGTCATCTCCATGGGTATCGAGGCTGCAAATCATGCCCCGATAGAAAAGGCGTTTAATGTAGGCATCATCCAGACCTAAATTAGGTACTTTTATTGCAGGCCAAAACTCCTTTGGGGCATGTTGGTGGAGCTTGTAAAAGATTTGCGACATTCAAGGGATAATGCGCTGAATTTCCAGCAAATTGCTTAAGTTCAACTTAGTAAATTCATCCACACAATTTTGAAATGCATTCCTATTTCCACCAGATTGTTGCCTTAATAGGCGGACTGTTGTTTATTGTTTTCGGTATAGCCCGCCAGCGGGAACGCAAGCGTCTGATCTCGGCCGGGGTAAAGGTAGAAAGCCCGCTTTTGTGGGACTTGTTCATAATTCTGGGCTTGTGTTTTATTGCTTTCGCGGTGGGGATTTTTATTTATCAGATCAATAAAGGCTGAGCCGGTGGCCTGTTAATTTGCGGTTTTTTTGAAAATAATTGCGCCACTACAGTCATTTGTATACCTTACATCATGAAAAAACTGCACCTGTTATTGCTGCTTCCATCCTTTTTATTCCTGAAAGTTTCCGCTCAAGATGCCCGCCAGATTCACGAAAAAGCCATCCTGGTTGATACACACAACGATGTAATATCCAACGAGCTTATCACAAAACTGGATCTTTCCAAGCGCCAGACTACCGGAAATTTTGATCTGGTCAGGGCAAAAGAGGGGGGCTTGGACGTGCAGGTTTTTTCAATCTGGTGCGGGGGAGAATATGGCAAGGGTACTGCATATAATTTTGCCAACCGTGAAATTGATTCGCTCGATGCGCTGATAAAACGCAATCCGGGTAAAATGGTACTGGTGCGTAATGCGGCTGAACTGGAGAAGGCGGTTGCCGGCAAGCAGTTTGCTGCCATGATCGGCGTAGAAGGCGGGCACATGATCGAGGATCGGATGGATTATATTGATGCATTGTCAAAGCGCGGCATGCGTTATCTTACCCTGACCTGGAATAACAGTACCTCCTGGGCCTCGTCGGCAAACGATGAAACGCATCACCGGGATTCGCTAAAGCATATCGGGCTTACAGATTATGGCAAACAGATCGTACGTCATTTGAATGATCTGGGTGTGATGGTGGATGTATCACATGTGGGCGAACAGACCTTTTATGATGTCATCGCTACGACAACTAAGCCTGTGATAGCTTCGCACAGCTGTGCTTATGCGCTGAATCCCAATCAGCGCAATATGAAGGATGCGCAGTTAAAAGCGCTTGCAAAAAACGGTGGGGTGATATTTGTCAATTTTTACAGCGGATTTGTAGACAGCGCTTATGGAAAAAAAGTAACCTATTTTTACGGGAAACACCGGACGGAGCTGGACTCGCTTACCAAAATATATCATGACAATGACCTGGCTAAGATTCGCCTGAACGCGATCTATAAATCAGAATCAGACCAGATACGGCCGCCGCTAAGCATGCTTATTAAACATATAGATTATATAGTCAAGCTGATTGGTGCCGATCATGTGGGCATCGGCTCTGATTTTGACGGCGCCGAATCCTATCCTTTGGGCATGGACGATATTACAGATTATCCTAAAATAACTCAGGAGCTTTTAAAATTAAACTACAGCCAGGCCGATATTGATAAGATATTGGGCGGTAATTTTATCCGGGTACTCAAGGCCAACACCGGGAAGTAATTTTTTTTAATCTTTACCGGCAAATCACTATTTTACAGGCAGCCTAAATATTCACCAATGATATTTTCCCTGATTTTATTTTTGACCCTTTGTATATCCCTGCAGGGATTCACGCAGGTCAGAAAGTTATATATTAATCAAACGAACCCGTTGTCTACTGATCGATTCGTCCTATCCGGTGCGTCTATTAACTTTACCGCCGACTGACCAATAAAATCCTCTTTTTCTGTTAAATTTGTCCTCTTTAAAAAATACTGATGTCTGAACAATACGAACATGTTAAATGCCTGATCATCGGATCAGGCCCTGCTGGTTATACTGCTGCTATTTATGCTGCACGCGCTGATCTGAAACCCGTTTTATATACGGGGCTGCTTGCCGGCGGTCAGCTTACCCAAACTACCGAGGTTGAAAATTATCCTGGCTATCCTGACGGTATTCAGGGTCCCGCCATGATGGAAAATTTTGAGAAGCAAGCGGCTCGTCTAGGCACTGATATCCGTTTTGGTTATGTGACCTCAGTTGATTTCTCCAGTCTGCCGCATAAGGTTGTCGTTGATGAAACTAAAACCATACTGGCTGATACGGTGATCATTTCAACAGGCGCTTCCGCTAAATGGCTGGGTTTGGAATCGGAACAAAAATATAATGGTTTTGGCGTTTCTGCCTGTGCCGTATGCGACGGTTTCTTTTTCCGCGGTCAGGATGTAGCTATTGTCGGTGCTGGCGATACTGCCGCCGAAGAAGCCACTTATCTTGCCAAATTATGCCGCAAAGTATATATGCTGGTAAGACGCGATGAGTTCCGTGCCTCAAAAGCGATGATGCACCGGGTATTGAACACCCATAACATCGAAGTATTTACAATACCGAAACAAAGGAAATTATGGGCGACGGGCAGGTGGTAACCGGCGTTAAAACATTCAACAACAAAACAAACGAAGAAAAAACTTTGGATGTTACCGGTTTTTTTGTTGCCATCGGCCACCACCCAAATACCGAAATATTCAAAGGCTGGATAGATATGGATGAAACCGGCTATATCATAACCGAACCGGGCTCAACCAGCACCAATATAGAAGGTGTATTTGCCTGCGGCGATGCACAGGACCATGTTTATCGCCAGGCAGTAACTGCGGCAGGTACAGGCTGTATGGCGGCTATTGATGCCGAACGTTACCTAGCAGCGAAAGAACATGCGGTGACGGCCTGATTGGTATAAGTTTTGGATAAAATTACGGCTTTGAATTTACAAACAAATTTATCGTAATATTGATTAATCATTAACAAAATCAATATTATGGGAAAAGGCGATAAAAAAACCGGAAAAGGTAAAATTGCAATGGGTCGTTTGGAAAAGCCGTCCGCACAAGGTCAAAAAAGCCGCACCGGTCAAAGCAGAAAAAGAAATAATCATAGCCATTCGGTATCAGCGAATGGCTTTTTTGTGTTACAGATTTTTTACAGTATTTAAAGCCCGTTATTTTCTAAAATCTGTTATATTCACCGCCTTGAATTTAACCGTTTAAACTGTTATGAATAAAAATTATTGCCTTTGTACTATTGGCTTTTTGTTTTTCGCTGCCCCGGAGCTAATGCCCAGGATAACGATCCTAACATGGGTATTATTCCAGCGCCTGTTTCTGTCAAAAAGACGGCAGGCGAATTTGTATTTAGTCAGCAAACCATTTTGCTGGCCGACAGCTCGGGCAATAAAGCAGTTATTTTTTTACGGATTATCTTCAGAATAAATTAATGCTACGCATGCAGCTTAAAACCAACGGCGCCGCCAACCTATTGCAAACAGTATTGTTCTTACAGCAAAAGGTACCGAAGTTTGCCTGCGCAGGGATACCGTTTAACCATAACCCCGCAGCAAATCATCGTCGCCGGTAAAGGCGCGGGGCTTTTTTATGGCGTTCAAACTTTATTCAATTGATGCCCGCTGAACAGGGTGCATCGGTTAAATTGCCTTGTGTGCAAATTGAGGATTATCCGCGTTTTGGTTACCGCGGTCTGATGCTGGATGTTTGCCGTCATTTTTTTTCTGTTGAATTTGTTAAAAAGTCCATCGATCTGATGGCTTACTATAAACTCAATAATTTTCACTGGCATTTGACCGACGACCAGGGATGGCGCATCGAAATAAAAAAATATCCCCGCTGACCGAAATTGGCAGCCAGCGTGCACAAACGGTTATCGGAAATTATCACGACCGTACGCCGCAGCAATTTGATAATACCCCTTATGGCGGTTATTATACGCAGGATCAAATTCGCGAAGTAGTAAAATATGCAGCCGACCGCTATATCAATATCGTTCCCGAAATTGAAATGCCGGGCCACTCCATGGCTGCTCTTGCCGCTTATCCCGAATTAAGCTGCGATCCGGCAAAAACCTATAAGGTATACGAAACATGGGGTGTATTTCACGATGTTTATTGCCCTTCGGATAAAACTTTTGACTTTTTGGAGGATGTTTTAACCGAAGTGATGGATCTTGTTCCCGAGCAAATATATTCATATTGGCGGTGACGAAGTGCCAAAGGATGCCTGGAAAAATTCTGCTTTTTGTCAAAAACTGATCAAAAAGCTGAAATCTAAAAAATGAAGAAGAGCTGCAAAGCTATTTTATACAACGGATAGAAAAATTTGTCAATTCAAAAGGACGCAGCATTATTGGCTGGGATGAAATTCTAGAGGGCGGTTTTTCACCAAATGCTACGGTAATGAGCTGGCGTGGCGAAAACGGCGGTATTGCGGCAGCGAAGCAAAGCCATAACGTAATGATGACACCCGGCAGCGGTGGCCTTTACCTTGACCATGCCCAGAGCCATAGCGGCGAGCCATTGAGCATCGGCGGATATACGCCGCTGTCTGCAACCTATAGCTACAATCCGACCCCAGCGGTATTGACCGCTGAACAGCAAAAATTTATTTTAGGTGTACAGGCCAACTTTTGGACCGAATATATCAGTACGGAAACCAAAGTGGAATATATGCTATATCCCAGGTTGATGGCGCTGTCAGAAGTTGCATGGACTCCGCTGGCTAATAAAAACTTTAAGGATTTTTCAGAGACCCGTCTGCCTGCGCAGCTGGCTTACCTGGATAAAAATGACTATAACTACCGTGTTCCTGCTGCCATCGGCACTCCCCAGGATACGATTATATTTGGTTCTGCTTTGAACGTAAACCTGAAAGCGCCCGTTGCCGGCGCTAAAATATTCTACACTATTGATGGTTACTCCCCGCGCGAAACGGATTTGCAATTTCATGTGCCGGCAACCTATAACGTGCCGCAGGATCAATACCGCGATCTCCAGACCATGGTCATCACGCCGTCCGGCAAACGCAGCCAGGTAACGCACACGGTGATATACAATAAGGCGGCTTTTGCTCCGATGGCCTACCAGGGCGCGGCCACAGGTTTAAAATATCAACTGTTGCAGGGAACCTTTGCCAATACAAACGAATTTAAGGATGCCGCCATAGTTGACAGCGGAATTGTAAAAAGTTTCAACACGTCGGTACTGCGGAAAAATAATCCTTCTTTTGGTGTAATATACAACGGTTTTATACGTATTGACGCAGATGGCCTATATCAGTTTTCAACCCGTTCCGATGATGGGTCCGTACTGGCTATTGATGACCAGCCGATTGTAAATAACGATGGCAAACACCCGGTGGCCGAACAGGGCGGGGCAGTTGCATTACAAAAAGGATATCATAAATTTACATTAAAATATTTTGACGCAGGTTCGGTAAGTGCACTGAAGGTTTATATGACTATACCGGGCAAACCAAAGGTGAACTTTCTCCGGATGCATTATATAATTAAGAAAACGTAAAATGAACATCAGGTTTTATTTATTTGCCCTCGTGGGCTGCATTACTCTGGCATCGGGCTGCAGCAGCGATGATAATAAAAAAGTCGTACAGCCTCCGGTAGTGGTCAAAAAACCTGACTTTGTTGAACCTTTCCGTTTCCATAAACTGATCGAAGTATCCCCGGGACAAGACTACGACGTTATGAGCTGGGGACGCGGGTCGACCGTCATTGGTGGATTTTTGATACTGCATTCTGATTCTGCAGCAAGAAATATACGACCACAACGGGAGAACTTGACGGCGCTATAGTAGATGTATATAACTCAGACATGGACCTTGACGGCAACCCCGAAATATTGATACAGGCTAAAGCAAAAGATACTGCAAATTATGCAACCATCTACGCCTTTGAATTCAATAACGGCAAAGCTAACAAGCTCGATTTTCCGAAACTAACCAGCTCGCAACGCCAGTGGCTACCGGGGCAATGATAACTTTTATATCAAGGAAGGTAAGTTCATGCGCGAGTTTCCGATTTTCGACGGCAATGGAAATGACGCAAAGGCAACCGAACAAAAACGTATCTGGAATATGGTCTTCGGAATAATAACTTTACGGTAAAGCAATTGAGCAAGGATTCCACTGATAATAAAACTGCTGTTGCGCCGGCGGTGAAAGAACCCGCAACGCAAGGAAACCTCGCTCAAAGAAAAGCTCAAAAAAACACAGCGAAAAGAAAAAGAAGAAGCATCACAAGCAAACCAGCGGGGAGAGTGAATAAAGCGATTCACATCGAAAATTGCGCATAAATTTGCACATTTGCATATCCCCACAATTGCACATCTTTAATAATGCATTTTTTATATCCTGCTTTTCTGTTTGCATTAGTATCGCTGGCCATACCCGTTATCATTCACCTGTTCAATTTCCGCAGGTATCAAAAGGTCTATTTCAGTAATGTTCAGTTTTTAAAGGAGATACAGGAGCAGCAGGCATCGCAGACGTAATCTGAAAGAACGTTTGATACTGGCAGCGCGTTTACTGGCTCTTGCTTTTCCTGGTACTTGCATTTGCCCGGCCATTTATTCCCGGCAAAAATGTAGCCAATGCAGGCAAGCAGCAGGCAGTCAGTATTTTTATCGATAATTCCTATTCGATGCAAACCCTGAATAAAGAAGGCACGCTGCTGGACGAAGCCAAACGCCGCGCAAAGGAAATCGCATCAGCCTATAGTATTAATGACCGTTTCCAGTTGCTTACCCAGGATTTTGAAGGCAAACACCAGCGCTTTTTGAGCCGGGATGAATTTAATGATGCGGTTGATGCGGTAAAGATCAGTCCGCAAAGCCGCAGTTTGCAACAGATCGTTAACCGGCAGCAAAGTTTGCTCGGACACGCAACCCAATGCGCATCCGTTCGGTTTATATCATATCCGATTTTCAAAAAAACATGGCCGATGGCAAGGCTGTAAAAACAGATAGCTCGGTTCACTTAACCTGGTGCAGCTGAAAGCAAGTGAATTGCCCAATGTTGCTGTGGATTCTGTTGGCTGCTGACAGCGGTGCATCGTCCGGGCGAAAGCGAGAAACTGGTCGTAAGGCTGCACAATTATGCGGGTGAAAAGGCTGAAAAAATACCATTGAAACTACTTATTAACAAGGCAGCAAAAAGCTTTGGGCAGCTTTACAATTAACCGCGCGTTCGGTACAAAATGATACGCTTGTCATTTTCGGGCCTGCAAAGCGGCTGGCAACGTGCCGAGATACAATTACAGGATAACCCGGTTACCTTTGATAACCAGTTCTATTTCACCTTTAATGTAAAACAGCAAATGCCTGTTTTGCTGATCGATGGCGGCACAGCAAATCCTTTTTTGAAAGCTGTTTTTGATACCGATCCTTTTTTCGCAGCTAAAAGGACTGATGATGGCAATGTGGACTATGCAGGTTTGAGATACCTACCCGCTGATTGTTTTAAGCGATATAAAACGCATTTCAACCGGACTGGCGCAGCAGTTAAAAACTTATGTCGCAAAAGGCGGTACACTGGTTGTTTTTCCTCAGCGGATGCCGATCTGGCCAATTACAAAGCGTTTTCTGCAATCCGATGAATGCAGCCTATCCGGAAAAGCTGATCACCGAGGCTACCAAAGTATCAGCTATCAACCTGCAAAACCCGGTATTTAAAAATATTTTCGAATCTTATCCTCAAAATCCCGATCTGCCGGCGGTAAAAAAATATTACCAGTTGAGTGCTGCCAGCAAGGGGCGAAAGCCTGATGGAATTGCCCGGCAAGCAACCTTTCTGGTCGGGCTATAACAGCGGCAAAGGCAAAGTTTATGTTTCGGCAGTAGCATTAAATGATGATTTCAGTAACCTGCAGCGTCATGCTTTATTTGTGCCGGTCATGTTCCGTATTGCTTTGCTGAGCGGGCATGATCAGCCATTATTTTATACCTTGGGCGAGGATGAAAGTATTGAAGTGCCGCCGGTGCAAAGCAATGAAAAACAAGTGCTTGAAATTGGTAAAAGGCGATCATGCCATCATCCCTGATGTGCGGCAGCAGGAGGGAAGCACACTGCTTTTATCTCCGACCAGTTGCAGGAAACCGGGAACTATGAACTGAAAAAACAGGATAGTACCTTGGCTGTGCTGGCATTTAATGATAACAGGAAAGAATCGGATATGAGTTATTTGACAGCGGATAATCTGAAGCAAATTATTCCCGCAGGCGGGCAATGTTTTGCAGCCCGGACAGGCATCAATAAAGGGCTGAAGTATCCGATTTAAATTTTGGCCTGCAATTATGGAAACTTTGTATAATTTTGGCATTGATTTTTCTGGCAGCTGAAATATTGCTGATCAGGTACTTTAAACCTGATAAACAGCAATTTTCAGAACCGGTATAAATCAAAAACATTCCATCCTTAAAGCAGCGCTAATGAATTTGCTTATCAAATCTGCAACAATTTCCGACCCGGGTTCGCCCTTTTATCAGCAAGTTGCCGATGTTTTAATTGAAAAAGGCCAGATCACTAAGATCGCCACCGGCATCGATGCAGATGTCGAAATCTTTGATGCCGAAGGAAAATATCTTGCTCCCGGTTTTTTTGATCTGAACTGTAATATCGGCGAATTGGGCCTTGAAACCAAGGAAGACCTGCAGACAGGTACCCGGGCAGCCGCAGCCGGAGGTTTTACCGGAATTGCATTAATGCCTAATACACATTCCGCCTGTACATTCAAAAGCCGAGATAGAATACCTGATGAACCGGGCCAAAAATAACCTGGTAGATGTTTACCCTATGGGCGCCATTTCGCATAAAAGAGAAGGTAAGGACCTGGCTGAAATGTATGATATGTATCAAAGCGGCGCCAAAGCTTTTACTGATGGTAACCGCCCCGTGCAGGATGCCGGGCTGATGGAACGCGCACTTCTGTACACCAAAGGATTTGACGCCCTGGTGCTCTCTTATCCGGAAGATACCGCAATTGCGGGTAAGGCCAAAGTGCACGAAGGCGAAGTAAGTACATTGCTGGGCATGAAAGGCATTCCCTCACTTGCCGAAGAACTGATGGTTGCGCGCGACCTTTATCTGGCTGAATATACCGGATCAAGAATTCATTTCAGCACCCTTTCTACCGAACGTTCGGTTGACCTGATAAGCGAGGCAAAGAAAAAGGGCCTTGAGGTTACCTGTGATGTTGCCGTTCACCATCTGCTGCTTACCGACGAGGCGCTCACTAGGATTTGACAGCCAGTATAAAGTGAAGCCTCCTCTGCGTACTAAAAAAGATGTTAAGGCTTTATTGAAGGGCTTAAAGACGGAACAATAGATGCTATCGTATCGCAGCACACACCACATGAAGTGGAGTTTAAAAATGTAGAATTTGAGGTAGCGGAATATGGCATGATCGGTCTGCAAACTGCTTTCTCGATTGCGCTGGAAGCCGGCATGACCGTAGAGATGATCGTCGAGAAAATGGCCATCAACCCGCGCAAAATATTAAATATTGAAATGCCTGTTATCGCTGAAGGCCAAAAAGCAAACCTGGCGGTTTTTGATAAAGATGCCGAATGGACCTTCGATAAATCAAATAACAAATCAAAATCTTATAATTCGCCCTTCCTGGGGCAAAAACTTAAGGGATCAATTTTGTTAACATATAATAACAACAAATTATTTAAATCCTAAAAAAATGATCGATCCTAAAATAGCATCAGCCATTGAAGTTGCTTTAAGGGCTTTTTCGCAGCTACAGCAGTTTTAACGCCGAGCCGTTTACCGAAAAATTCAAGGAAGTATTTTCATCTGATAAGAATTTTCTAAGTAAAGTGGATCTGCTTGATGCGCGTTTTTGATGAAAACCCCAAAATTGAACCTTTGCGCGAAGTGTTTTTCGATCTGCTGCTGATCAATTTCTTTAGTGCTGATGTCAAAAAACTCGAAGATGATTATCTGGAGTCGGCCGAATGGGAACAGATTGAGGAAAAAACACTTGACCGGGGTACCGAGCTTTTAAATTTGCTGCTTTATCTGAATGAGTGCGCAGGATGAAGATATCGAACCGGAACTGGAGGATTATCTGAAAGAATTTCTATTGGTTGACGAGGACGAATTTCAGGATGAATACCGGATTTATGAGCCAGTAATCGAGAATCAGATCCTGATGGAAAGCAGTATTGCAGAGGTCGGACGCGTAGCAAAGGCCTTGCCGGAAGAGGCAGAGATAAAAGAGATATTTTATCCGATGATGTGTTTTTTTCACGACGCGGCAACCGGTAATTATGATAAGGACAGCATAGCTGCCCATGCTGTAGACAAGGATCTGGATATGGCGGTGTTGGAGATATTGATCAGTTTTAAATAATATATAAATGGGAATTGCTGTAAGTAAGGAAGTAAGAAAATATTCAATAATACATGGTTTAATACTGGGCTTGATCTTACTGGGGCTAACGATCCTAAGCTTTTATCTGATCACAACGGTTGTAAAATCCCCCGTAGGTGTAATAGCGGTTCCCTACCTGTTTTCCATCCTGTTACCCATTCCGGTTGCGATCATTTTGTGTTACCGGCTCAGGCTGCGCATCGGACTTCCCTGGGACATGCGCATAGCCACTTCAGGCATATTTATCATGTTCCTGGTTGCATATATCGTTATTTCAATAGGCAGGGACCTGGTGTTTGCGCACTTGGTCGAACCGCAGATGAATACAAAAATTGAAAATGTGCTGCTTGCCGCAACGCCGGTAGCCCTTAAAAAAAGCGGTGCCAACGAACAGCAAATTGCCGAAAAACAAAAGCAAATACGTGAACAATTTGCTCTACAGGATCACGTAACCATCCGGCAGGAAATACAGTCACATTTCATATCCGTGATATTCATCTTTGTGGTTGCCGTAATTTTCGGCGGTTTTTTCAAAAGACCTGCAGGAGGTTATACGCAATATGCAGATAACCATCCGGTATCTTAGTTTAAGAAAACTACTACAAAAAAAAGCACCCTGAGATTTCAGGGTGCTTTTTTTACCAATATCTATTTTTGCGGATCTTACTTTTTCATGATCTGCTTGACAATATCATTGCCGAACGCAAATACCATCAGCGTGATCAGCAGAACGAAACCCACAATTTGGGCCCGTTCCAGGAATTTGTCGCTGAGCGGTTTGCCTTTTATCATCTCAATGATCAGGAACAGCGCGTGACCACCATCCAGGGCAGGTATCGGAAGCAAATTCATCAGCGCCAGTACCATCGATAGCAGGCCGGTAAGACTCCAGAAACGCAGCCAATTCACCTGGGTACCAAACAGCACCGCGATGCCAATAGGGCTTGAGATCGCTTTGCGTGCCTTTACTTTTCCCGTGATTACTTTACCCAGGCCTTTGGCATTGTCTGTAAATGTTCCCCATGCTTTTGAAGCGCCGATAGGCAATGCACTGAAGAAGCTATAATTGATAGTATCCTCCTTTGGAAGCAGTTCCTTTATGGGTCTGGCAAATCCTATTTTGCCTTCCTTGTCAACCATCACCGGCATTTGTAGTGTATTATGATCGCGAACGACCGTTAATACAACCTGCTTGTTCTTATTGGAGTCCAGCTCATCGTGCAGCTGGTCAAAGAATATCACCTTTTTATTATTGACCGCTATTATGCTGTCGCCTTTGCGTAATCCTGCTTTTTTAGCGGCTCCATAAACAGAATCAACACTGAAGGTACTGCGTGGTACGCGCTCAATAAATTCGTCAATACCCAGGTCCGAAATGTCATTCAGGATCGTTGGCGGTACGGTGACATTTAAATTCTCGTCCCCGCGACGAACATTCAGTACCGTGTGATCAAGTAAAATCTTCGGGCTGGTCAGCTCTTCAAAGCGTTCAAGTGGCTTGCCGTTCACTGCAGTGATCTGGTCACCCGCCTTTAACCCAATGTGCTTACCGATCGAACCCGGTACAATGCCATATTTGATATTGCTCATCGGGATATAGGTCTCACCATACTTAAGCGTAAGTCCCCAAAATATGATCACCCCTACAATGATGTTTACGGTAATACCGCCAAGCATCACAATCAAACGCTGCCAGGCAGGTTTTGAACGGAATTCCCAGGGTTGGGCAGGACCGGCCATCTGTTCGGTATCCATTGACTCGTCGATCATGCCGGCTATTTTTACATAGCCACCCAATGGCAGCCAGCCCATGCCGTATTCAACGCCTTTATAATTAAATTTAAACAGGCTTACGCCCCAGGCATCGAAGAACAAATAAAACTTCTCCACCTTAATGCCAAATGCGCGGGCCGCTATAAAATGGCCAAATTCGTGCAAAATTACCAAAATCGAAAGGCCCAGCAATAACTGGCCCACCATAATCACTATACTCATTCCTTGTTATATATCAATTTGTAAACGTCTTTAACGGAATTCTCTTAATTAAATTTTGCGCAAAGATGCGCGTTTGCCTTGTCAGTATTCAAATAATCTTCGAGTGTCGGTTTGGCATAAAAATCAATTTTTTGCATACACTCTTCAATAATATCGCTCATTGCCAAAAAGCTAAGCCCATTGTTCAAAAAGCCTGCCACAGCAATTTCATTGGCTGCATTGATGATGCAGGGCATATTTCCACCGTGTTTTAAGGCATCAAAAGCTAAAGCCAGGTTACGGAATGTCTTTATGTCAGGTTTCTCAAAAGTGAGATTGGGATAATTAATAAAGTCAAATCTTTTGAAATTGTTCTTTATCCTTGCAGGATAGGCCAGCGCATACTGTATGGGAAGTTTCATATCCGGCAGGCCCATTTGCGCTTTAATTGAGCCATCCTTAAACTGCACCATCGAATGGATAATAGATTGTGGGTGGACGATGACGTCAATCTGCTCTGCATCTCAGGTCAAACAGCCATTTGGCTTCAATCACTTCCAGACCCTTGTTCATCAATGATGCCGAATCGATGGTGATTTTGGCGCCCATAACCCAATTGGGATGTTTCAGCGCGTCCTCGCGTGATACACCTGCCAAATATTCCAGGCTCCTGCCTCTGAATGGTCCGCCCGAAGCGGTCAGAATGATCTTTTCGACGGCATTGTTTTCTTCACCGGCCAGGCATTGGAAAATGGCAGAATGTTCAGAATCGACCGGTAATATTTTTACGTCATGCTTTTTTGCCAGATCAGTAATCAGTTCACCGGCAACAACGAGTGTTTCCTTGTTGGCTAAAGCGATGTCCTTGCCTGCCTTAATGGCACTAATGGTGGGTTCCAACCCGGAAAAGCCAACCATGGCGGTAAGCACCATGTCAATATCAGGATGGGTAACGATCTGTTTTATCGCGCTATCCCCGCATAGAACCTTCGGTGGGGGTTGACGCCAGCGCATGCTTTACGGCAGGGTAATATTTTTCATTGCAGATAACAGCGTAGGCAGGACTAAATTTTAATGCCTGCTCGATGAGCAGTTCAGCATTGTTTTGGGCGGTAATGACATAGGCTCTGAACAAAGCAGGATTTTCACCCACAACTTCTAAAGCCTGCGTGCCGATACTGCCTGTTGATCCAAGTATAGCTATATTCTTTTTATTCAATTTCAATGATATGACAATCTACACAATATATTTCGCTAGTTCCTCGGCTATCTTCCTGTCGTTTGATAACCTGGGTACTTTATTTTGGCCGCCCAATTTTCCCTGAGAACGCATGTAATTAATAAATGCGTCTTTTTTGAGGCTTTGGATTATCAAAGGTTGCAAAATGTTACCTTCAATCAGGTCAAAATAGTAAATATTTTTCTTTTGAAGGGCCTTGTCCACTTTTACAGCGAATGCCTCCAGGTCGGCGGGCTTTTTACCGAATTCAATAAACCATTCGTGAAAGGGCAGTTCACCTTTCGGCGGATTGACCTGTGGCGCCACTGTAAATTCCACTATATCAATCCCTTGTTCATTTGCCACACTCATCAGTGCATGCTCTACTTCTTCGCCGATCACATGTTCACCAAAGGCGGAAATATAATGTTTTATACGTCCGGTCACAACGATCTTATAGGGATTTTTCGATACAAATTTGATCGTATCACCTATACTATAACCCCACAAACCGGCCGTTGTGTTCAATATCAGTGCATAGTTTTTATCCAGTTCAATATCCTTGAGGCTAATGCCGGGTTGGATCATCATTAAAATATTCCTCTGCCGGAATAAATTCATAAAACATGCCTGCACCTGTAAGCAGCAACAATCCTTTTTCTTTTTGCGAATCCTGGAAAGCTATAAAGCCTTCCGAGGCCGGATAGGTTTCAATCGAGTCGATGGCAAATCCGATACTCTCCTCGATCCGTGCACGGTAAGGCTCATAATTTACGCCGCCATAAACGAACAACTTAAAATTCGGAAAAATATCTTTTATCCTTTTTCCGCCTGCCGCAGCAACCAGCCTGTCGAAATACATCTGGCACCAGGGTGGAATGCCTGAAATGAGCCGCATGTCCTCGCTGAGGGTTTCATCTACTATTGCATCTACTTTCTGCTCCCAGTCTTCTATACAATTTACGGTATAACTGGGCAGCCGGTTTTTTTGCAGATAGGCGGGGACCATGATGTGCCACGATACCCGACAGACGCCCGACGGAAATGCCGGCCTTTTTGTCCAAGACCGGGCTGCCCTGCAGAAATATCATCTTGCCGTCCACAAAATCAGCTTTCCCGGTTTCGTAAATATACGCGAGCAAAGCATTACGTGCCGCCTTGATATGCTCAGGCATGCTTTCTTTGGAGATCGGAATATATTTTACTCCCGAGGTAGTGCCTGATGTTTTGGCAAGATACGCGGGTTTGCCAGGCCATAATATATCTTGCTGGCCCTGTGTTATGCGATCAATATAGGGCCGCAGTTCCTCATAATCACGTATAGGCACTCTTTTTTTGAAGTCATCATATGAGCCGATCTCGCCGAACTGATGATCGCGTCCGAAAGCGGTATTTTTGGCATGACCGATCAAATATTTAAAAGTCTTTTGCTGCAGCGCAGGGGAATTATGACGGATCTCGTCAAGGTCCTTGTTCACCCAGGCAGCAAATACTTTGCTTAATAAAGCCTTTAAGCCCATAGATCAATGTATTTCCGTGAAATTATCCTCAACATCCTGGCGGCTATAGACCAACTTGCGATAAGTTACAGCAAGGATGATATTTACAAACGGGTAGGTGAATACGATTGCAACGGATACAAGCGGATAATATTGCGCAATTTTAGCGGGCAGGCCGATGAACAAAAGTATGATGGCCAGTATAACCAGCACCTTTACGATATAGCCCCTTGTCAGCTTGAAACTTTGTTTCAGCGATTCAATAGGGCCCGAATGGTCGTCTACAATAAAAGTATTAAAAAACATGATGCGCAAAAACAGGTAAAGGGCGATGATTACGCCAACCGTTTTGATAATATCATCGACCAGGGTGTACTTTTCAAGGTATTCTACCATGATGGCGAAGTTGGTAATAATAAAAGCCAGTATAAAGGCAACGGCCAGGTAGCTGATGATCATTTTAAAGGTGGGTACGATCTGCTTAAATTCAAATTCATAGAACTCACTATCTATCAAGGTGAAAATAAGCTTATACAGTCCCAAAGTAGTATAGGCCTGCGTAAGTATTAAAATAAAGGACACCAGCATGGTACCTGCAAATTCCTGCGGGGCAATAAGAAGCTGTACCATAAACCCTAACAGGAACAGAACAATGAAGGAGATAAGTGAAAAAACGATGATAGTAATAAAGTTCCTTCTGAAAAGATACCAGGACGTTTTGATGGTGTCAGAAATAGAAAAGGGATGATACATTTTTAGCTTATGATCTTTTTAATACTACACGTTTCCAGAAATCCTGCATGAATCCTAATCCATAGGCAATCAGTTGAGTAAATGCGGCAATAATGCTCAAAAGTGCAACTTTTGCTGATTTGTTTTTCCACCAGGAGTGAAAAAATATTAACAAAACAAAAAGTGCCACCAGGAAATCACACAATCCGGCGACTGGCCAGCCGGCAATATTTGCTATCAGTGTAAAAAACAGCCCCAGCGTAAATATAGCCGGAAAAAAATGTACCGCTTTGAGTTCAGCCGGGAAGAATTTGTACACATTGATACGCGCCCGTCCAAAAAAGTGCAGCTGCTTGTAAAACTGTAAAAAATCAGTTCGCCGTTTATGATAAACCTTGGCATCAGGTATCAGTCCGATCTTAAATCCTACCGAATGAATGCGAATACTGTATTCAATATCCTCTCCTGAACGGGTAATGATGAAGCCTCCGACATTCTCCCATACCTTGCGGGAAATGCCCATATTAAAGCTTCGGGGGTGAAATTGTCCGATGCCTTTTTTATTTCCCCTGATGCCGCCCGTAGTGAAAGGGGAGGTCATTGAATAGCTGATTGCTTTTTGCACTGGCGTAAAAGATGGATGTGCATCATCCGGGCCGCCGTAGGCATCCAGCCAGCTTGTTTTTAAATGATCGTTTACTATTCGGAGATAATCGGCAGGTATCAGGCAATCAGAATCAAAAATGATAAAGTAGTCGCCTTTAGCATGTTCAAAACCATAGTTGCGCGCAAAGCCCTGTCCCTGGTTTGTTTTAACAAAATACCGAACGTTAAGCTGATCCTGGAAGTTTTTTACAATTTCGGCTGCATCATTCACCGATCCATCCTCAATGACCAATACTTCAAATTGCTTATAGGTTTGCAAGGTAAGCGACTCCAGCAATTCTTTTATTTCCTGCGGACGATTGTATAAGGGAATGATGATAGAAAAAAACATTCTTAAATTCTTTCGGCAATCTGATAATTATTACGGTCGTGAGAACCGCGGGCAACCAGTTCGGCAACGAAGCCGGTTAAAAAAAGCTGCGAACCTAATATGATGGCAACCAGTGCAATATAAAACAATGGCTGGGCCGTGATATCACGATAGTGTTCATTGTGCGCTATGGAGTATAATTTGTCGGCGATCATCCATATGGTGATCACAATGCCCGCTAAAAAGCTCAATACCCCCAGGCTGCCAAAAAAATGCATTGGACGTTTACCGAATTTGGCCACAAAAAATATGGAAAGCAGATCTAAAAATCCGTTTACAAACCGGCTCATGCCAAATTTGGTTGTTCCGTATTTACGCGGCCGGTGCTCAACGATCTGTTCCCCGATTTTTGAAAATCCGGCCGATTTGGCGATTACGGGAATATACCGGTGCATTTCACCGTATACCTCAATGTTTTTTACCACAGCATTGCGGTAAGCTTTTAGTCCGCAATTAAAATCGTGCAGGTTAGGTATGCCCGACATGCGGCGGGTAGCGGCATTGAAAAACTTCGTAGGTATGGTTTTGGAAAGCGGGTCGTAACGTTTAGCTTTCCAGCCGGATATCAAATCATAATTTTCTTCGGTAACACGGCGGTAAAGTTCCGGGATCTCGTCGGGGCTATCCTGCAGATCTGCATCCATGGTGATCACCACGTTGCCCTTAGCCGCCTCAAAACCAACGTTCAGCGCCGCAGATTTGCCATAGTTACGCCGGAATCTGATGCCGCGCAGGGCAGCGTTGACGTGCTGCAGTTCGACGATCGTATCCCAGGATCCGTCATTGCTGCCGTCATCAACCAGGATGATTTCGTAGGTAAAACGGTTTTCAAGCATTACGCGGCCTATCCATGAGGTTAATTCGGGCAATGATTCTACTTCGTTAAAAAGAGGTACTACTACTGATATGTCCATCAACAAGGGATTCTCCGGTGCTTAAGCTTTCCGGATCAAAGGCAAAAATATAAAATTAAATGTTTGATTGATTATGTTTATTACAACCAGCTTATTCATATCTCAGGGCTTCGATCGGATCAAGCCTGGAAGCTTTTTGAGCCGGATAATATCCAAAGAATATTCCGGTCATGGCGCAGACGATAAACGATAACAAAACCGATGATTCTGAAATAATGGTGGGCCATTTGAGGGTGAGGGTCACAATTTGCGTGGAAAGAAATCCAATAAATACACCGATTACCCCTCCGGTTATGCTTATCAGCACGGCTTCCATTAAAAATTGCATCATGATATCTCTGCCACGGGCACCAATTGACATACGCAGGCCGATTTCCTTTGTGCGCTCGGTTACTGAAACATACATGATATTCATAATGCCTATACCGCCGATGACCAGAGAAATGCCCGCAACTACGGTTAAAAGAACGGTCAATAGCCCGCTGGTAGAGCTCAGGGTTGCGATCAGCTCCTGTTGTGTACGAACCGTGAAATCATTGTCCTCAAATGGCCGCAGGCGGTGCGAATCACGCAAAATGCTGGTCATTTCATTGACTGCCTGTTCAGTTACCTGCTCATTGGCAGCGGAAGCATAGATGTTGGTATAATAAATCGTGGCCAGTATCCTTTTTTGTACAGTGGTATAGGGCGCTATCAGAATGTCATCCTGATCCTGCCCAAAAGCATTAAATCCTTTTGGTGCCAGTATCCCGATGATCTGAAAGGGAATATTGCCGAACCGGATCACTTTTCCAATCGGGTTGTCGCCATTTGGGAAAAGGTTGTCTATTACCGTTTGGCCGATCAGGCACACTTTAGCGGAGGTGCGAACATCGTTTTGCGTGAAAGGGATGCCGTCTTTTAAGGTTAATTTCCGGATATCGAGGTACTCCGGCGCCACGCCTGACATTTGGGTGGGCCAGTTAAGCGCGCCGTTAATGGCCTGTCCTCTTGATGTCACAGCCGGCGACAGCTCCGTAATATACTGGGCACCTGCTTTTAATGCAACAATATCTTTTATGGTAAGCGTCTGAAAGCTCGTGCCCGCTATGCGTACGCCACCATTAAGGTTACTTGCGGGCTGTACGGTGATCATATTGGTGCCCATGTTGGAAAGCTGGTCGTGAATACTTTGTTTTGACCCCTGACCGATAGCCACCATGGCAATGACAGAGCCAACGCCTATGATGATGCCCAGCATGGTCAGAAAGGCCCGCAGCTTGTTTCGTTGCAGTGCTTTCAGCGCTATCCGTACGAGGTTAATTAAGCTCATGTCTACTTTGGTTAATAATCATCGCTTACCGGTAAACTGTCCAGTACTTCTCTTGCCGAACGCTTACTCTCATTTTTTGTATCTTTCTGAATATGTCCGTCCCGTAACTGGATGGTACGGCTGCTAAAGGAAGCAATATCGGGCTCATGCGTAACAAACACGATGGTTTTCCCCTGCTGCTCATTCAGCTCCTGCATCAGCGCCATAATTTCGTAGGATGTACGGCTGTCTAGGTTTCCTGTAGCTTCATCAGCTAGGATCATGACCGGCTGATTTACCAGCGCCCTGGCAATTGCAACACGCTGCTGCTGCCCGCCCGACAGCTGGTTTGGGGTATGATCAAGTCTGTCAGCAAGTTTTACTGCTGCCAGGGCATTTATTGCCATTTCCCGCCTTTGGGCAGCGCTAATGTCCCGGTTGTAAAGTAAAGGCAGTTCAACATTTTCGAGTGCAGTAGTGCGGGGTAACAGGTTATATGCCTGAAAAACAAAGCCTATCTTGTGGTTGCGCAGCCTGGCCAGTTCATCGCGCGATAATTTTTTTATGTCTACGCCATCTAAAAAGTAACTCCCGATGGACGGTTTGTCCAGACAACCCAAAATATTCAATAAAGTTGTCTTGCCCGAGCCGCTGCTGCCCATAATGGTCACAAATTCGCCGGCCTCCACATCAAACGAAATTCCGCGGAGCGCATGCACCGTTTCGCTACCCATAATAAAGTTGCGCTTCAGGTCCGTTATTTCTAATATCTTTTTGCTCATCGTGGTCTTCCTCCTCCTGCGCCACCGCCGCCTCCGCCTCTTCTTTGAGGTAAGAAGGGACTTGCACCCGGAGCAGTTGATGCCATCGTGCCGGCAGCCCCTCCGGTAATGCCTGTTATTACCTTGTCGTCCGGTAATAATCCCTTTAATACTTCCACATGGGCATTATCATTTAAACCGATCTCGATTCTTTTTTGTGTCAGTTTTTTATCCTGTAACACCCAGACCGATGCCCGTTGTTTAGAAATGCCTGAGCTGTCACCACGGCTTTTGGCCGTATGCGAGACCTGGTTGGATGTTGCTCCGCCGCCGGCGGCGTTAGGGGCACCCCGTGCACGTTTGCGGCTCACTTTACCGGCAATCTGATAGTCCTTCAGCAAGGCCGAATCCGGAGTAAAGGTGAGTGCCTTAGCCGGAATCAGCATGGCTTTATTGACTTCCTTAGTGAAAATAATGATATTGGCCGTCATGCCGGGTTTAAGCTTCATGTCATTATTGGGGGCATTGATTATCGTGGTGTAGGTCACCACATTTGCCGATACGGTGGGGTGAAGGCGTATGTCTTCCACCATGCCTGCAAATTGATCGTTGATAAATGCATCTACCGTAAAGGTGGCCCTGTTGCCGGCCTTTACATCCCCAATATCAGCTTCATCCACATTGGCCTGTACTTCCATTTTTGTGATATCCTTTGCAATAACAAATAGCGTAGGGGTGCTAAAGCTGGCAGCAACTGTTTGTCCGATACTGATACTGCGGTTCAGTACAACGCCATCTATGGGAGAATAGATATCGGCGTAAGATAAATTCTTCTCTGCAGACCGAATCTGCGCCTCTACGCTTGCCACACCTGCTTTAGCCGAATTAAAGGTATTTAGCGCGCTGTCATAGTCTGCCTTACTGATCGCATCTGTTTTAAAAAGAAGATTCTGACGTTCAAAATTATTTTTTGCAAATGCAAGCTGGCTCTGGGCATTGAGCAAATTGCCTTTGTATTGATCCAGCGTAGCCTGCAGCAAGGATTTATCAAGCTGAGCGATCAATTGCCCTTTTTTAACTTTTGAATTAAAATCCGCATAGAGATTTTGAATGATACCTGAAATTTGCGTACCCACCAGAACCGTATCCACCGGTTCTATTTTCCCGGTTGCCGTCACACTCTGGGCAATGTAACCGCTGGTAGGTTTTTCCGCCTGAACGGTAACCGGCGGATCACTTTTATGAAAAAAGATGAACCAGACAAGCAATATGGCTGTCAGCACTGCAGCTATAATTATTAATCTTTTTAAACTCGGTTTCATAATTGCTTGCTTTATAATTTGATGGGGATGCCCCGGTAAAAATCATATATTTTCAGAGTGAGCAGCTCGTTGTATTTTGCCTGTATAAAAGCCTGCTGAGCCTGTGTAAATAGCGTTTTCTGCAACAGAAAATCAACCGTATTGGCAACACCTACTTTTAATTGTTCACTTGCAATGCGGTAACTTTCCTTGTTGTATTTGAATTGTTCAGAGGCCGCATCATACTGACTCCGGGCATTTTCTACGTTGATGAAAGCGCGTTCAACACTTTGTGACAGGGTTATTTTGGTGTTATTCAGGTTTAGCTGCGCCTGGTCTACCTGTATCTTAGCTTCTTCCACCTGCGTTTTTACGACCCTGCGGGTAAATATGGGCACCGCCAGGGTAAAGCCTATCTGCTGATTGAAATTATTATCAATCTGGGTTGGAAAACTTCCCTGGCCGGAGACATAACTTGAACTCAGGGAAGCACCCGCCGTCAGTGAGGGCTTGTATCCGGCTTTAGCTATATCAACTCCGTACTGGGCAACTTTTAATCCCAATTCCCCGTTTTTTACCTCAGGCCGCGTGTTTAATGCGATTTGTTCAACGGTATGAAAGGCAGTGACGGTATCAGCACGAACAATGGTATCAGGTCGCATGATATTAAAATCTACGTCGCTGGGTAATACCAGGAGCTCCTTGAGTGTAAGCAGATCGCCCCGTTCGGAATTTTTTGCATTGACCAGCGTATACTGATCTGTCGCCTGCTGGGCCTGTAGCTGGATAAGGGCGCTGCGGGCCACACTGCCGACATCGTATCGTTGCTGCTCGAGTTTTACCTGGGCTTTGGACGTGCCTACCTGGTCGGTATAAAAAATGATATTTTCCTTATCCAGTAAAACAGCCAGATATGCCTGGGTAATTTGCAGGGTTATATCATTTTCCTGCTGAATAATATTCAGATTAGCGGATTGTACATCCAGGTTTTTCTGAGAAATGGTGTTATTGATCGCATTGCCATTATATATGGTAAAGGATGAATTTAACCCGTAAGAACCGGATGCCGTGAGTCCGGACCCGCCCCGGCTTGCGATAACATTCCCGTTGGCGTCAACTTTTCCGTAAGTGCTGTTGGAATGGGTGAAATTCTGCGAGGCAGAACCTGTCAGATTGGGTAAGCGGGCGGCTTTTGCTAATAAATATTCCTGCTGGCTGGTCAACTGCGCAAGGCGGAGTGTATTGATCTGGATATTATTTTTTTTCGCATAGGTTATGCATTGCTCCAGATTCCATTGAATGGATTTGCCCATTAAAGTACTATCCTGCGCCCGAAGCGATAAACAGTAAAACAGAGAAAATAGTAGTAATATACTTATTCTTTTACCTGACATGTTTTGGGCTGGTTAATCTTTCAAAGCTCGACTTAAGGCTAAATATGGCGAAATAGTCTGACACTAGCCGCCTTCTTCTTGTAATAATTTAATTACGATAAGTCTTATAATGCATTGGTAATATGAATGATACAAAATTGCAGGCGATACAGGTTCACCAATCAGGATTCCATACATAGCCAGGAAAAATATAGAATAAGTGCCACGAAAATCTATATTTGCAGGTACCTTATCATAGTGCCATGTCAGGAAAAGCTTTTTTTATCTTATTCATTTTTGCAATTTTTTTCTTATCAGCGCAGGCGCAAACTGCCATGCGATACAACATGAAATACTATGGGTCCAGTGAGCTTGCTGTAGAATCAAAGGACAGCGCCGATTTTTTTCGGTTGATCTTTCCTAGGGATAGTGTGGACAAGCTATATCTGGTAAATGACTTTTATAAGAACCGCAAGGCAAAAATGGCAGGCAAAAGCAGCGCTCCGGGTCCAAATGTTCGTCTTCAGGGAGTTAACGTGGAGTTTTTTCCCGATGGCGGAAAAAAATCAGAAAGGAATTTTCAAGACGGAAAGCTTGTGGGCGATATAACCTTATATTTCCCAAACGGGAAAGTATACCTGAGTGGAAAATATAACGATAGCAGCAAATTAATCGTAAATGAATGCAGGGACTCGATCGGTACGTTAATGGTAAACGGCGGAAACGGGCACTGCGCGGAATTTGATGAAACTTTTAAGAAGGTTTTATCAGAAGGCGAAATAGTGAACGGACTCGAGAACGGCCTGTGGCAAGGCAGCTTTGGCGATTCTATTACATACGCCTGTACTTATGAAAATGGGGTCATCAAAAAAGGTGTTAGTCATAGCAAGGATGGAAAGGAATACGCTTTTTCCAAGGCCGAATTAAAGCCCGAATTTGAAGGTGGGATTAAGGCACTTTATGGGTTTTTAGCGCGTCACGTGCACTATCCCAAAGAAGCCAAGGAAAATAATGTACAAGGAAAGGTCTTTATCAGCTTTGTTGTCGATAAAGACGGATCGTTAACCGACATCAAGATTGTACGTGGTATCGGCGGTGGCTGCGATGAGGAGACCTTAAGGATTTTTAAACTTTCGCCGAAATGGAATCCCGGTCAGCAATTCGGGGTGCCGGTACGGGTGAGGCTGACGATGCCTTTTACGTACGCGTTAACCATTGAAGATAACTGAGATACCAGCGTCTAGTGATGCGTGAGAATTATTGCTTCTGTATTCGGTTCAGCCTGGTATAGGACATAGCTGCCCTTATCATCCTTTTTTACCGATGATTGATAAGTGTGCTTTCCCTGTGCCACGCGCACATTTTCCCAACCTGAAGGCACATAGGTTTTGAGCGTCAGCGGCAGATAATACATTTTGCTGTCAAGCGAATGGGTCAGTTTAACTGCAATCTGATTGTTTTTTTCTTCAGTGTTTACTTTAGCGCTTTCACGTTCGCGCATGTAACGCGTCACGTCGCCAAATGTGGCCACCCAAAGCTGGTCATTCTTACTTTGGATATACCGGAAATATTCGTCCAGCAGCGTACTGGGCAGGGCCTCATAACCCATCCCGTCTATGCCATGAAATACCAGCACCAGCCAGGTATTATTCTTGGCAGCTGTAGTATCTACCCATGATTTCATCAGCGGGAGCGGGGTCTTGGTTGTTGCTCCGCGTTGCCATTGTATATAGTCCTTATCTGTTGTTCCGGGCGTCTGCTTGCTTGCGCGGTCGATTTCTTTAAGCCAGGGCTCTGGCATACGGTTGCGCAGGGCAGGGTAAATCTTATAAGCGATCTGCATTACCCGCTCATTTTCGTAGCCGTAAGGCACTTCGCATGAAAAGGTGTATTTGGGGCCTAACTGGTTGAGTACATCTTCCTTACTTTTCTCCAGTTCATAGCGAATGTTAGCCTCGTCAAGGCCTGGCATGGTGGCATGGGTCACCGAATGGCTGGCTATTTCGTAGCCCTCTTTTACGTCGCGGCGGAAATCATCCCATGTTGAGCCAAGGGCCTGCTTATATTCCGGGCAAGGTTCATAGCCTGGTTTAAAGTCGCCGTTACGCACTTTGGCATACAGTTCGTCCATTAGCTGAAAAGCCTGCTCTTTTTTGCCCGAATCATACAGTCCGCCTGCTTTGGTATGGTAGGAGATCGTGCCCATATAGCCCAGGTAACCGGCTGCCGAGCATCGCTCCAAAAAATTTTTATCATTGGTGGGAACGGTTGCTGATTCTTTGATGATCTCCTGTACGGGACGCCCAATGAATTTACCCTGGTATTTTGAACCGGTGATTGGGCCGGTAATCACAAAGAAAGTAGCCGGCATTTTTAGATTTTCCATAACAGGCAATGCTTTCAAAAACTGGTTTCTCGAGGCATCATCGTAGGTGATCGATACCGCCCCGTTTTTGTCATACTGCCATGCTGTTACTGTCGTTTTACCAGCAGGAACTGTCTGCCCTGTGCAAAGCGCGGCCTGGCATCCAAAGGTTAGCATCAGAAACAGATTTTTTAGGTTTACTTGCCCGGAAGGATTCATGATTCAAATATAATGGATTGCTAATGCCGTGAAAATTCCGGGTACATATAATCCATTAAGTATCTATTTTGTTACGCGATTATCCTTAAACGTAAAAAAGGACCATCAGGCCCTTTTTTACGTTAATGCCGACTAATTAATTGCCGGTATTATAAAAAAATTGCGAGGATGCAATTTTTCCGTTTTTGACTTCAAATACACACAACTCGCTCATTTCATTTCTTCCGCGTTCCTTATAGGTAGCATCGATATCCATGGTACATGAAAAGAAATTCCCGGCCACAATGGGATCCGAAATATAGGCGCTGTGCAATTCCTGAACTGAATCGTACCAATCGTTTGTACTTCCTAAAACAGCCGCTTTACCAACTGTTTTTCCCGGCATTGGCGAACCTTCCGGTTCGATGCTGACAATGTTTTCATCATACAATTCGTTTATTGCTTCAACATTTTTGCCTTCGCGGCAAAGGTCTACAAGTCTGTGGGCAACTTCTAGCGCTTTCGAGGTTTCAACTTGAGTACTCATAATTTTGATTTTAATAGGTTACTCTAGGTTTAACAAAATTGAATTTTATTGGTTCTTGCCTTTTTAGTTAAATTATTGTTAAGCAATTGAAAGGACTGTAAACGAGCAAAGCCCCCGAAATTCAGGGGCTTTGCTGACGGCTGATATCGCCTTTACATGTTTAGTATAATTCCAACTCTTTTACCGTCAAAGGTAATTGGATTTTTTTCAAGGAATTGCCTAAGCTTGCTACCATTCTTTTTTTCGGCCCGATACATGATGCCATCAAAAATTAACAAAAAGCCACCCTGTAATAAAATAGATTCCCCATAACCTTTCATAATGGGGGAATTGCGGGAATCGCCGGCAATTTTAAGGTAAAGCCCAGTTCCGAGATAAGCTACATCCAGGCAGCCGTTAATAAGGAATATTTTTTCAATTCTTTCCTGCTCTTTGAGTGACTCAGCAGCGGTGAGGTGTTTTTTCCTGTCTTTTTGAAGGCTTCCGTAGTTCAGCAAAGCAACACCGAAATTTACGCCACCCCATATGGTATTCATTTGAAAAAAGTATCTGGCCTCGGGTGTGGTGGCGTTGGCCCAGCCAATAGCACCGGTGCCCAGATTAGCTATGCCCCAGCCGCCTAAAACCTGCATTCCTGATGCAGTGGTATTTATTCTTGCTGTGTTGAAGACTTTTAGTGAATCCTGGGCGAAGGCATTTATACAAAAAAGCAATAAGATCAAGGTAAAGGTTTTTTTCATCAGGCGTGATCAGGTTAGTTTGATATTAAATAAAATATAATAATCTTGTTAGCTCCCCTTGAACGATGTTCGCCTGGGAAAGTTAATTTATACGTTTTAGGATCTCATCTTCCGTGCCGGTGAATGGCCCGGGTGATTCCATCTTAAGGCTGGCCACGGCAGCTGCAAACTGCCCGGCCCGCGAGATCCCGTGACCCTTTACGCGCTGGTATAAATACCCCGCCATATAGGTATCCCCGCAACCTGTCGCATCCACTGAAACCTTTGGTTTGTAGGCTGGTATTTCGTAAAAGTCACCATTGCAAAAAATAGTTGATCCCATACTCCCATTGGTGATAACCACCTCCTTTACGCCCCATTGCGCTAATAGCTTTGCGCCATCACTCACCTTTTTAAGTCCGGTCAGGACCTCCATTTCGGATTCGTCAGCTTTGAGTATGGTAACATATTGCAGTGCTTCGCGTTTTTCTGGCCAGTCAACCGGATAAACCTTTTTATTTTTTACCCTACGCAGATACCCTTGCGCGTCCAGGGACACAAGGCCTTTACCAGCCAGATACCGGATCAGATCCGTAGAAATGTCACCAGCCAGCAGGGGACCCAGATGGAATATTTTAGCAGGTACCGCCTGTAGCGACTCAATCAAAAACGGGTCGGCCTGCTGCAGGACATTCTGGGTGCGGTGGTCCTGGTCGTCAGCATAGATGTTTTCAAAGTATACGGTATGGACGCTCGGCTGTACTTTTACGCCGATTCCTCTATCTTGCAGCTCGGTTACGTAGTGCAAATCCTTTTCGGCGAGGGCCGTAACCAGAAGATAAGTCATATCCAGGCTGCAGACGGCGCTGGAAAAATACAAGGCCGTGCCGCCTGCCATGTGCATTACGGCTTGCGGAGTTACTACTTTATCGGATGTGATATGCCCTACGCAGCAGATATCATACATAGCGTGAATTCTAAAAAGGGCAATATAGCAATTTGAGGCTTTAACATCTACGCTTTTGCGTAAATGTTATGATCCAGAAAAGCGTTGCGGAATTTTCCGCCCGGATCAAATTCAGCCACCAGCTTTCTGAAATCAGCCATCTTTTCATACCTGGCAGCCAGCACCTGGGGGGAAATGGTAAATATTTTTCCCCAATGCGGGCGGGCATTAAATGGGGAGAGTTCCTTTTCGATCAATGGGAGCAATTTCATTACGGCCTCGGTCTGCTGTTTCCAGGTAAAATGAATCGTGACCGAGCGCTGTTTATAGCAGGGGCTGAGCCATAGATTGTCAGCATCAATGGCGCGTATCTCCGAAATGAAAAGATGCGGGCCGATCAGTTTGCCAAGGTGACGGACAGCCTGGATCGCTTCCACGGCATGATGCAAGGGAATGAAGTATTCCGATTGCAGCTCCGTGCCGCTCGACGGCGTGAATCCCATTTTAAAATGGGGGAGGCGTTCATACCAGGGGCCAGGTACGCCCATCTGTTCAGTACAGCTTTCTGCTGAATGATCAATGATCGGGTGCAGGTTCTTTGTGGCTGCCTTTGCTCCGTAAAATTCCTGTTGGTTATGATCATGGTCTTTATCAATCCGGCTTTTAATCCAGACTTCGTTCATGGTGTCATTTTGCCAATCGGTAAACAGACTAACACTATACCCTGCCGACATGATCTCCTGAAAATGGTCCTTTAGCTGAGCCATCGGCAATTGTAAAAAAACGCGCTGACGCATGGTGTACGCGGGCTGAACCTGGAGCGTTACTTTGGTTATAATGCCTAAGGCGCCCAGGCCTACGACCATACCGTTGAGCTTTTCTGAGTTGGTGGATTTTGAATAATGCCCAAGACTGCCATCTGCCCTGACGATCTCCAAAGCGGTAACGGCAGAAGCCAGGTTGCCATTAGTGATGCCGGAACCATGTGTGGCCGTCGTAACGGAACCGGCAACCGAAATATGCGGTAAAGATGCAAGGTTATGTAATGCGAACCCATGCTGATCAAGATACGGGGCGAGTTCTCCGTATTTGATGCCCCCTTCAACCGTGACGGTGTGCGCCTTTTCATCCAGTGACACCACTTTGTTCATTTCTTTAGTCCAAAGCAGATCGTCTTTACTGTCAGCAATCGCATTAAAGCAGTGTCTTGTTCCCAGGGCTTTAAGTTTGGGCTTTTGGCTTACCAGCTGCTGAACCTGGGCGACTGATTCCGGAGATTGCACCTGGTCGGTACCATACGTAAGGTTGCCCGCCCAGTTCTTTAAACGGGGCTGGTTTGCCCAGCTGCTTAGCGGCGATAAAAATGGAGTGGCCATCAGTGTTGTACTTAACTTGATAAAGGTTTTTCTCTTCATGGCGGCTTAGTTTATGCAAATTACTAAGATTTAATGAAGTAAAACAGATAAAGGGGGGCTTATTGATTCAATTTGTGAAAGCGATGCATGGTTTTGCTCAGATCCGCGTATAGCTGACGGAAAATCTCAAAGTTTCTATTATAAATATCAGCATTTTGCGGCTCAGGCCGGTATAGTTTCAAGTCTCCGCCTGCCGAAGGATACTCGTCCATCGCGCCTATATTTTTCAGGGCCATAAAGGCTGCTCCAACGGCCGAAGCATCTTCCGTTTGCAGTATAGCCAGATTCTTTCCGGTAATATCAGCCAGCGTTTGTACCCAAATTTCTGATTTGGTAAAGCCGCCGCTTACATTGATCTGGCTGATCGGTTCGGCATTTTGTTCTACGGCTTGCAAAACATCTTTCAGTGCATAACAGATACCTTCGAGCACGGCCCGGGAAAAATCAGCCTGTGTATGCTGCAAGTTCACTCCGAAAAATGTACCGCAGCTTTCGCTATCCCAAATCGGGGCACGCTCACCGGTTAGGTAAGGTAAAAAGATCAGTCCCTTACTTGCCGGCGGGACGGAAGCGATTGTTTTAAATAAAGCTTCATAGGCATTGTCCTGCAATTCCGGACCGCTAGTGTTCTTTAGCCACCATTGCATGGCCACGCCGCCATTGTTTACCGGGCCTCCACAGATAAAGGTATTCTTATCCAGAATATAGCTGAAAGTCATCGCATTAAGGTTGGGCAGCGGCTTGGTGCTGGCCACCCTCACGGCTCCGCTGGTACCGATCGTGATTGCAGCGATGCCGGGCCTAATGGCCATACTGCCCAGGTTGGCCAGGCAGCCGTCGCTCGCACCGATGATAAAGGGGGTGCCCTGCCTTATAAAATTAAGCTCAGGATCACGGTTTTCAAATTTTTTGTAATAGTCAGTCCCAGCCGGCTGGGAAAGCTGCGCGTCGCTGATTCCTGCCAGTGAAAGGGCATCCTCGTGCCAGCATAACTTTCCGATATCAAACAGACCGGTGCTGGATGCTATGGAGTGATCGACCGAATACTCATCAAAAAGTTTATGCCAGATATATTCCTTGATCGATATGAATTTATGTGCTTTTTTAAAGAGCGGAGCATCATTTTCCCTTAACCATATCAGCTTGCATAATGGTGACATGGCATGAATAGGGGTGCCGGTAGCCTCGTATATGGCCAGTCCCTGCCTGGTTGATCTAAGCCGCGTGGCTATCTCAGCGCCGCGGTTATCGGCCCAGGTCATCATCGGCGCCAGGGCCCTGGCGTGTTCATCTATCACAATTAAGCTGTGCATTGCGCTGCTTAAGCTGATCGCCAGTGGTTGCGTACCCACTTTAGCCGTAATGCCTTGAATGCTTTGTTTAAAGCCATCCCATATTTGCTCAGGATTTTGCTCATGATAGCCGGGCTTTGGGGCAGTGAAGGGGTAATACTGCTGGCACTCAGCAAACGGTTGCCCCGAAAGATCGACAGCCACCGCCTTAACGCTGCCGGTGCCAATGTCGATCCCTAAAACATATTCCATTTCGATAGATTTTGCTGAAAACTCAAATTTAGGAGAAAGAAGGTCTGCCTCCGCTTTATTTTGTGAATTCCATAATAAAACGATTAATTTAGAACGTTTCAGTTTATACCATGAAAATAGCATTAGCATCTCCACCATTTCCAAAATCCATAGCGGACAGCGTTGCGCAGGCCGAAAAGATGATAAAAGAGGCTGCAAGGCTGCGTGCCGAAATTGTTTGCTTTCCTGAGTCGTACATCCCAGGTTATCCGGGGATTGAATTTGCATCCCAAAACCACGCTCATGAAAAATTGCAATGGGCCCTGGACAGCCTGTGTGAGGCGGCGGCAGAAAATTCGATTGCCGTTATCATACCGATGGACTGGTACGAGCAGGGCGGCCTTTTGAACGTGGCGCATGTGATATCCGCTACCGGAGAAGTGCTCGGGTACCAGTCAAAAAATCAACTGGATCCAACGGAAGACGATATTTGGATTCCCGGCACCCGGCGCAGCATTTTCGAAATAAGCGGAGTAAAGATCGGGATCACCATTTGCCATGAGGGTTTCAGGTATCCCGAATCGGTGAGATGGGCAGCGACGCGCGGCGCAAAAATAGTCTTTCACCCGCATTGCGCCGGCAGCAACACCTGCGGCACCAGGCTCAGTGAATGGGGGAGTATGAACAACCCCTATTATGAAAAAGCGATGATGATGCGCGCGATGGAAAATACCATCTATTTTGCCAGTGTGAATTATGGGTTTATTTTCCCTGAATCGGCCAGTTCGGTGATCGCTCCGGATGGCAAATGCCTGGCCTATCAGGAGTACGGAAAGGCGGGCGTTCTGGTGGTTGACATAGATCCCGAACAGGGCACTGGCTTGCTTGCAAAAAGGTTTAAACCTCAAATACTTGGATATTGATTTTATCATAATTATAATACCTCATCTTAGCTCATGAAAAAACTGTCCGTTCTCGTTATTTTATCCGGTTTGCTATTTCCGGCTATAACGGCTTATTGCCAAAAACCATTACCCCGCCTTGCCATTGCAGGCTTGGGGATCGAGTCGAGTACCTTTTCACCTGCGCTTACCGAGGAAGCGGCTTTTCATGCCCGATACGGGCCCGATATATTTTCTATTTATCCTTTCTTTTCCGCTGATTCCTCACTCCGTAAAAGAGCGGTATGGGTCCCGACCATCGATGGCCATGCCCTTCCTGGAGGAGCGGTAACACGCCAGGCCTATGAGTCCCTGGTTAATAAGACACTTGATTCGCTAAAAAAGCACTTGCCCTACGATGGGCTGTTTTACGATATCCACGGCGCCATGAGCGTAGTAGGATTAGATGACCCCGAAGGAGATTTCATCGTAAGGATCAGAAAAGTGGTAGGCAAAAAGACAATCATTTCGACCGCTATGGATTTGCATGGGAACGTTTCCTGGCGACTGGCGGAAAACAGCGATCTGATCACCTGCTATCGTATGGCGCCGCATGAAGATGCTGTCCAAACCAAGCGTCGTGCAGTAGAGAATCTTATTGAACGTCTTGAAACGGGCAAAGGGAAGCCGGCCTATAAGGCCTATATCTCCATTCCTATTTTACTGCCTGGCGAGAAGACAAGTACGCGCATCGAACCCGGTAAAAGCCTGTACGCCCAGGTTGCACCGGCCGCAGCACAGAAAGGTATCGTTGATGCGGCAATATGGATAGGGTATGCCTGGGCCGATGAGCCGCGCAATCACGCTGTGGTGATGGTAACGGGCGATGATAAGGACAAAGTTACTGCTACAGCGGGGCAACTGGCGAAAAGCTTTTGGAATGTCCGCACCCAGTTTGAATTTGTGGCACCCACGGGTAATTTGAAAGCGTGCCTCGACAAGGCGCTCGCAAGCACAAAACACCCATTTTTTATCAGTGACTCGGGCGATAACCCGACAGCAGGCGGAGCGGGGGATGTGACCTGGACACTAACGCAGATACTCAGCCGCCCCGAATTTAAATCGGATAACGGACCTTCTTTAATCTATGCTTCCATCCCGGGACCCGAACTCATTAAGCAGGCGATGGCGGCAGGGGTGGGCGGTCATGTCGACGGCTATGCGGGTGCAAAAGTAGATGCGCGGCTCGCTCCGCCCGTACATATTGCAGGAACGGTAGAATCTATTGTTTCCGGTGACGCGGACGCTGAGGTTGAAGCGGTTGTCCGGACCGGCAGCGTGCATATCATTGTAACCCAAAAGCGCAAGCCATACCACAAGGAAAAAGATTTCACACGGCTGGGACTCAATCCCCGCAAAACAGACATCGTCGTGGTGAAGATCGGTTACCTGGAGCCAGAACTGTATGCCATGCGCGCGGACTGGCTGCTGGCGCTCACGCCGGGAGGAGTTGATCAGGACATCGAGCATCTTCCTTATCACCGGGTTGAGCGTCCCATGTTCCCTTTGGATAAGGGCATGTCGGACCCGGATCTTTCAGCCAAGCTGGTGCCATCATCTGACCAGGCGAAATAGCATTGTTACTTTGCAAATTCTGCGGGCAGGCGATCGATGTGCTGAATTTTTATTTGCCGGTAAAATACTTCAGCGCCTTCTGACTGGATTTGTATTTTTCCTTTGGTGAGCGGAGAAATCTGCCCGCCATCCATTTGGCGGTTATGGTATAATATCATCATAACCTTTCCATTGATGATATGCACGCTGGTATCGCCGTGGCAATACAAGTCGAGCGTGTTCCACTGGCCGGAGGGGTTTTCTGCATCACCATTTTTTACGCAATGGCGGCCCTGGGCGCCACCCTCGCTAAATATAAATAGGGTGCCCTGCGGACTGTAAGCATAAGTGCTGTCGTTTGCCTTAATGGCAGGTATGTCGGCCATGCCACCCGCCACGCCCCAGTAATCCCCGCAGTTGCCTTCTTCTATCTGAAACTCCTGAGAACGCATCCAGGCGCCATAATCGGCCCCATATTTACCTACTGAGTGATATAGCAGGCCACTGTCTTTCTTTTTATTTTTCTTCTGCCCCCAGGAAAGCTGGCCCCATTTAAATTGTAACTGAAGGTGATAGTTTCCATATTCCTCCTGGGTGGAGATGGCACCCCAGTTTTCGCCTGAAATGCGGATGATGTTTTCGCCATTTTCCTTTACTATGGTGAACACATTTCTGGGATCATGGTTCAATCCTACCGGTTTACCGTTAATTGGCTTGCCTTTTTCATCCAGGTCCGGCCCGATATAGGTGTCCCATCCTGAAAGGTCTTTTCCGTTAAATAATGATCTCCAGAGGCCTGTGTTCACTTTAATTGTAAAACTAAACAGGACAGCGCAAAGCAAGGGCAGAATTAATTTAGCAGTTTTCATGGCATGGCGGTTTAATGATCGAATATAAGGGTAATTAATTATCTGTCATATAGTACCATGGGATTGAAGATCGGGGTGCCGGAAACGGGCTTTTTGTTAATTGAAAATCCGTAACTTGCTTATTTACAGAATATTTTATTTGTTTTTAACAAAAACATATCAGAATTTTACATAAAATTTTCAGGGACTGTTGATTATCATTTTTCATTTCTTTTTTTCTGCCAGCGATAATAGGATAAAACAAAACCTTAATTCCTGCAGGAATGTTACCAAGGCAGGAGATTTGTTTTGATCTGAGCTAAACCCCGGCTATTGACAAAATAAATTGAGCTTGGCTGGCCGTCAAAAAATAACGGTGCCTTCCCTTAATGGATGTTTAATACTTGAAGGATTAAATGTCATTCTATTGATTACTTCACTGCAAATAGTCGTCATTTAATTGCTGTTAGCATATCTAAAACTGTAACTATGAGTTCATTTTCAGAGGATTCTATTTTACAAGGAATTAGATCTGGTGGTCCGCGCAGACCCACTTATGAAAAAGAACTGTATAAGAGTTTTTTTTACTTCATTAAAGATGTTCAGATAAAGTACGGATTGCCTGAGGAAGATGCAGCTAGCGCCTATTCTGATACCATCATCGTGATCATCAATAACATCGCCTGCGGCAAATTCGAAGGCCGTTCTTCTTTAAAAACCTATACCCACCAAATTTTTCATAACAAATGTGTTGACCTTTTACGCAAGACAACGACTAATAAGGGCAGGCTGGATAATACCCTGCCTTTAGACAGTCTGGTTGTTGAACTACCGGATGACGCTAAAACCGCAATTCAGAGGCTGATAGCTAATGATGAACGGCGGCAGGTGATGGACAAGCTCGGTGAGATCGGAGATAAATGCCGCCAGTTGCTGCTTTTATTTGAAGACGGGTATAGTGATCGGGCAATAGCCGAACTAATGAATTATCAGTCATCAGATGTCGTGAAAACGACACGGCTGAGGTGCCTGATAAAACTGAAGTCAAAATTAACTTGGAAACTACATCAAAATGAATAACTCATTTGACTATATCGACGATTATTTTGGCAATTTGCTGAAGGGGGAGGAAAAAAAGGCCTTTGAGCAAAGATGCGTTTCGGATGAAGCTTTTGCCGAAGAAGTTGCAGCATACATCAGTCTCCGCGATGGCCTCAAGGAGCAGCTCAGCAGGCAGAAAAAAGCGGAATTCACTGAATTATATCACGAGTTGTCTCAAGAACAAAACAAGATCCGAAGGATTAACCTAAGACCAATTGCCTATCTGGCCGCAGCTTCGGTATTACTTTTCATCGGTTGGTTTATCTTTTTCAGGGAGCCCAATCCCAAGAACCTGGCACGGGAATATGCTGCTGCCAATTTCAGTACGCTTGGATTGAACATGGGCAGTTCTGACAATTTGCAAAAGGGAATTACGGCCTATAATGCAAAACAATTTGACGAGGCCAGCCGCCTGTTTCAATCAGCCCTGGAACAAGATAACAATAACGCTAAAGCAGCCGAGTACCTGGGTTTATCACACCTGGCTAATAAGCAGTACAATGAGGCATTAAAGGATTTTGACCACCTGGCCGCTATGCCGCTATATACCAATCCGGGACTATTTTATAAAGCCCTCACTTTAATGGAACGGTCTGAAGGGACAGACCTTAAAGTCGCAAAAGACGTTTTGCAACGGGTAGTGAATAAAAATTTATATGGCCATCAGCAAGCGAGTAACTGGATTAAGAAACTATAAATCATTTTAACAATAAACTCCATGGAAAATTACAGCAAACCCGAGGATTTCTCAGATGGCGGCGTCATATTTGACCCCGAGCATTTAAAGAAAATGGAAGAAAAAAAGGATTTAACTCATGATTTATCCCGCACCTATCGCAAAGACGAAGTTATTGTTTATTTAAATGAAAGTGATCCGGCGCGCCCAATGGCAGAAAAAATTGCTGAGATCAAAAAGACTTTTGGCGGTATGGATATTCCTGAATCAGCCATCCGTTTGGATAAATGCGACAACTGCGATATCCCTGTCCTTCGTTTTAATGCGCCGGGTATTGATACCATAATAAGCTCGAGCGGCGTAACAGGTGGTTCGGGAGGAAAGACCGGAACCGTCGGAGAATCTTATTCGCTTAACTTCTTGAGTCAGGTCCCAGCTACCCACTGGGAGCAGAAAGACCATGATCTGATAAAAAATGCAACGTATGAAGATAAAAAAGAAGTGCGGATCGCAGTTTTAGATACGGGTATTGATCCCAAATTGGTGAATCCGGCCTATCTCTGTGCGGATCATAGCAACAAAAACGGAATGCCATGTTTTAGTAATATACACGGATGTGCGAGAAATTTTGTAAAAAACAATAACGATCCTTTCGACGATAACAAAGGTAAACACGGTAGTCTGGTCAGCCAGTACATCATAAATCAGTTTACAGAGAAATCTGAAAATAAGGTGTGCATTATGCCATTGAAAACGCATGATGCGCATGGACAAGGAGATTTATTTTCGACTATATGTGCTATCCATTTCGCTATTGCTAAAGGTGCCAATATTATTAATGCCAGCTGGGGCTTTTATTATTATTATGACGCGACATTTTTGAAATATTTTCGAAATTTAATTACCGTAGAATTGGCGCAGGCCGGTATCCTGTTTGTGACGGCAGCGGGCAACAAAATTCAAAATGATGATAATTTTTTGGAAAAAATGTTCCATGCTCAAACCGGCGGAACGCTGAATAAAGAGGAATTGCGTGATCTGAAAATACATCGGTTTTTTCCGGCTCATTTATCCACTGCTGAAAATAACATTGTGACCGTTACAACAACTAATGTCAAGGGCACTGCTGTGTCTGATCAGCAAAACCATTCCAATATTTATGTAGATCTAGGTGTTAAAGCTGATTCAGGGCCAGACATTGATCCGAAATTTGATGTTCCCTTCAAACTCAATCCCCCAGCAGATCCTATTGCAGGGTCTTCCTTTGCGACTGCTATTGCTACCGGAGTTATTGGAGCCAACTGCAATACCGGCGATTTTAAACCAAACTTAAAAAAGGGGGATTTCATAGCTGGTAATGGAATCATTGGAGGGCCTCCTGGCATAATCACAGCTAATCCGACGCTTGCTACCAAGTTAATTAGAAAAGGCCTATATGTAGAAGTGTGACAGGTGCATAAAAAACATAAGCCAATGGTATGAGGTTATTATTATTGATTGCAGGCATGTTCATTCTCGCGTTCTTGCCGGTTGCGGGCGGTGGACAATGCCTGCCTGATGACAGCGTTCGCCAGCATATCGATGATATAAAGAATGATAAAAACGATTTCCCGGTAAAAATCGATTTGTTATCCAAATTAAGAGCATCTTATTTAAAATGCCATTCCATACCTGGCCCGGTATATGCAGAAATTGAGCACAGGCTCGGGGACTTTTATGGAAAAATTGGCGATTTCGATAAAGCAATAGCATATACGGATACGGCAATTGACGTCAACACCCACACGGGCCAAACTGAACCATTTCTTTGCAATAGTTTTTTTAATCTGGGCCAATTTTATAGGCAATTATACCTGCTAAATGAGTCCCGAGATTATTTCAGTCGTTCGATCACCGTCGGCCGGAAATTTCCTGACAAGTACTTTATCGCGGCCATGGCCTACGAGCAGCTCTCATTCTCCTATTTCCAGATTGGCGATTATCAGCAAAGCCGCGATATTGCCTCAGCCGGGCTGAAATTTACCCAGTACATTAAGGATACTATCGGAGTGGCCTCTCTTCTTGCGCAAAAAGCCCAATCGGAAATAAAACTGGGCAGTTTCAAGGTTGCTCAGCAAGACATTGAACGATCGCTTTTACTGCTTGGGCATTTTCAAAATGAACAGCTTGCCACGTCGTACTCGGTTTATGCCAGACTGCTGAACGCAACCGGCAAGCACCAGGCCGCGACCGTTTATTATAAAAATGCTTCTGAGTTAAATAAAAAAGCTGGCCAACTCGGTCAGTGCTCCAGAGACCTGATGGATATGGGCTTGGTGTACGACGAAGATATGCGGAGGGAAGATCAGGCCAGAATCTGCTACTTGCTAGGCTTACAGCCCGCTATTCAGGCTAAGGATTATTACCAGATTGCAGGTTTATATACCAATATCGGGCTGACTTATTGGCGCCAGGGCGATTTCAAAACCGCTTTAACTCATTACCAAATGGCCTTAAATGCCTTGCCGATCAGCTTTAAAGATAAGGCCTACACTCAAAACCCCAGTCCAGATATGCTCAGGCTGATATTTAATAATTATGTCACCAGTATTTTACTGGCAAATAAAGGGGAGTGCCTGCTGTCCCTATATAAAAAAGAACATCATAAACAGGTATTAGATGCTGCCCTGGAGACGTTTGTGCTGGCTGATAAAACGGTGGACCTGATGCGCTGGAATCAGCATGGAGAACAGTCGAAATTATTTTGGCGAAGTAATACCAAACACATGTATGAAAACGCCATAGAAGTTTGTTATCTGCTAAAGGACGGCAGGCAGGCCTATTATTTTTTTGAAAAAAGCAGGGCGGTTTTATTGAATGACCGGCTAAGTCATGCCACGCAATGGAACGAGGTGTCACCAAAGGACCGTGCCGCAGAAAAGAAAATATTGATCAGGCTAAACAGTGCAAAACTACAGCTATTGTCCATAGGGGCAGGAACAAGCAGCAGCCATGCACTATATAACGACTGGATATCGGAACAAAAGAAATGGGACGATCTGCAGATCGCGCTGGATAAAAAATATCCCGGGAAGCTTTTCTTTAAAAAAAATCCGGTTGATTCCCTTGCCAGCATTCAAAAGTTATTATTACATAATGATCAATCATTGATTGAGTATTTTAACGGTGACTCAACCGTATATACGCTTGTGATAACATCCGCAAAGGCCGAAGTTTCTAAAACCGCTTTTCCAGCCTACCTGCGCGACAATGGGGACTTTTTGAAATACTGTTCCAATGCAGCTTTACTGAACCAATACCACCGTAAATACAGCGCTTTAGCATACCAGTTGTATCAAAAGCTCTTCCAGCCGCTGGCTGTCCAAACCCGCAGAGTCATCATTTCACCGGCTGATATATTCATACCATTTGATGCTTTGCTCGATGACCCTAAATCGGACAGCAGCTTTCTTGTAAAAAAATATGCCTTTAGTTACGTTTACTCCATGAGGGTGCTCATGCACAAAGATTCTGGCTCGGCGGTTCAGGGGTTTGCTTTTTTAGGTGTAGCACCCGAAAACTATGCCCCTTCGCTGCATCTTCAGCCTTTAACCGGTTCTCTGGCTTCGTTGAAGCGTATTAAACCCCTGTTTGGTACCACATTGCTGCTGCATGGCAGTGAGGCGAGCAGAAGTAGCCTGATTTCCAAACTGCCCGATTTCGGCATCGTACAAATATATTCTCATGCAGCGGCTGACAGCAGCAGCATGGATCCTGTACTGTATATGGCCGATTCGGCGGTCTATTTAACCGACATACAAAGGCTTAAATTATCTCATACCGGGTTGATTGTGCTTTCGGCCTGTAACACTGGAGTCGGTTACTCAGCCGTGGGCGAGGGAATATTCAGCCTTTCACGTGGATTTCGAATGGCCGGCGTTCCCAGTACGGTAACTAACCTGTGGCAGGCCGACAACGAGGCTACCTATCAGCTAACGGAAATTTTTTACAAATACCTCAAGCAGGGCCTGCCCAAAGACCTGGCTTTACAGAAAGCGAAATTGGATTTTTTAAGAAATGGTCAATCGGATCATGCATTGCCGTTTTACTGGGGGGCCACTATTGTTTTAGGCGATACGATAGCCATAAACACTGGCGCGGGCCGCAGTTCTTTACTTCATATCCTGCTGCTTGCCTGCGCCGTAGTTTTGGCATTCATTTTTATTGTCGGCCTGATGTTTTTTATTACCCGGAAAAGGGCCTTTAAAGCGTAACAGCGGCCTACCTATTTATTTCTTCATGATTTTTTAAAAAAGATGTTTCCCGAAGGATTACATCCCGCGACTAATGGGGTAAGTCTGGAGATAGTTAACATTTTTCTTAAAACCATTAAAAAACATTAATCATGAAAAAGCTCATTTATTTCCCCATCGTACTTTTCATCCTTTTACTGGCAGTTTCTTGCACCAAGGATGCCGCTGTTAAACCGTCAAGTGCTGCTCCTCAGGATCCTCCTGCAACCATCAGCCTGGATAACAATACGGGCGCTGCCTACGAGGCCGACTTTATTGGCAGCACGTCAAAATATAGTGTCGACATGCCAGCTAACAGCAAAAAGGAAATTTCAGTTAAAGCCGACAGCTATAAGTTAGAAGTATATCCAACCGGCGGTTCTTATGCTCCTCACTCCATTGAATGGAACGGACAACCTGCCGTAAAAAATGTACGTGCCGACTTTAGCGGTTTGCAGATCGCAGACAGTAGTCACAGTGACCTTTTAATATACTAATCTGCAATGATCAAAGGCATTGCCGCAACAGCTCTCCCTTTAATTATCAACAGTACCCTCAAAAAACAATAAGGCTGCCATGAGCAGCCTCTTTGTTTTTTGGGATTTCGCATGTCTTGCCCTCTCAGTACAGTAAACCCCTTTGCAGTCCCGGCAACAGGCTACCGATCAAAAACGGAAATCTTTAACCAACCAGCTGGTGTTTGCCCAGTATACTGGCTTTGCAAATAGATCATTCAATGCCTGAGGGGGGCGGTTTGGACCGCGACCGTCCTTTCATTTTTCTGCTGGCTGCCAATTCCGAAGGTCCCGGGTCTGCTGGTAAAGCGCGTTAATAGCATAGCAGCAGCCATTTATTTTATTTTTTCATGATTTTTTAAAAAAGATGTTTCCCAAGGGATTCAATCCCACGACTAATGGGGCAAGTCTGGAGATAGTTAACATTTTTCTTAAAACCATTAAAAAACATTAATCATGAAAAAGCTCATTTATTTACCAATCGTACTGTTCATCCTATTACTGGCAGTTTCCTGCACCAAAGATGCTGCTGTTAAACCATCAAGTGCTGCTCACCAGGATTCTCCTGCAACCATCAGCCTTGTTAATAATACCGGCGCAGCCTTTGAGGCTGAACTAGTTGGCTCTTCCAATTATTCCGTTGAAATGCCAGCAAATAGCAGAAAGGAAATTTCAGTTGCCGCCGATAGTTACAAATTAGAAGTATATCCAACAGGTAGCTCTTATGTTCCTCATTCTTTTGAATGGAACGGGCAAGCTGCTGTAAAAAGTGCACGTGCCGACTTTAGCATGACTATAGCAGACGGCAGTCACAGTGATCTTTTAATCTACTAAACTGCAATGATCGAAAGTGATTGCATCCGTTCTAACCCTCATTTAATTATCAACAGTACCGTGAAAAACAATAAGGCTGCCAGAGCGCAGCCTCTTTGTTTTTACGCTACCGCCCCTGCACAAATCCGTTTACTCCACGCTCACTTTTTCCTTCGTTCCCGGTCTTACGGTTAAAATGACATAGGATATCTTATTTCCCCGCAGGTCAGTTTCTTTCTTTATCTGGCATACTTTTCCGTTCGCATAAGCCTTTCGGTAGCTGCCATAAAACATCGCTTTCCATTTGAGGATCTGCCCGCCCTTATTACTTAGTTCAGACTGATGATCATTAAGGTGCCTGACGTCAATGTTTGTACGCATAACAGGCAAATTTTCAATAAACGCATTTCCGTTATTGGCCATGCGCAATACGGTCGAGATCATCCCACTGCGGGAATCAGGCATGATACCCATGAGCCCCTCGACGATACCATCGATCACAGCATAAGATACCTCGGGATAGGCTCTTCTCGGCGTCGAGGGATCGGAAATATAGAGGATATATCTTCTTGCTTCCTTCCAAAGACCATTTTTATAAAATAAGTAGGGATAATAGGAGGTGGTTTCAATGTTTGCATTAACCGTAGCCATGTGCCGAAGGGTACTGCTCAGACGCGAAGTATCTTTTAATACATCAAACCACAAAAGAAAGTTCTCCGATTCGTCCATAGCAAATTTACCCTCGTTGCTGCAGAGTGTATTATACCGGGATTTTGTTGCGTCCCACCACCTTGTCTCCAGATGCCGGCGGTATTGCTCTGCCTTTGCAAGATAATCAGCGGCTTGTTTTTTTTGCCCTTTGCTTTCCAATATATCGGCGCAGGTCAGCATGCCCCGGTACAGTCCGGCCACCAGGTCCACGCCAATTTTCAGATTCGGTATTCCTTCGGAGTAGGATGGGAGCCCCCGGCACCTGCTGAAGGGATCTTTTTCATTCAGTGGTATTGCCGCAATTGGGTGTTCAGGCCTTTCCAGAAGCGAATCGGGTGCGAGCGCCCACCGTTCGATATATTCTTTAGTGGAACGCTGCTGAAAGTTTACAAATGCCGGATCGTTCATGTAACGCTCGTCGCCAGTCCATAGGTACAGGCGCCAGGTGGCATACAAGATGTCAAAGTTGGCGGGCAGATTATACCAGAAAGCCTGGTCATTTCTATAATCTTCAGGTGCCGGTTTTCCCCATTTATTGATTTCCCAATAGGAACACCAGTCTTTGGAAGCTGAAATATTGCGAGCGAACAAACTAAACATATTGTAATTTTCAGGGCTTAAGCCCAAAATTTCCGCGCCGATGCATTGGTGCGACACATCGCGCATGCAGAAAGCATTGCGCGACGGCAGGGCAGATTCGTACCAGGGACCGACCGGGTCATTCGTGCCTCCTTTGTAGTGCAAAGCCATGTCTTTGGCCCAGATGAATGCCCGCTCCAGGTCCTTGTCTGAGGAGCTGAATGACACCCCGGCACGCTGTGCTGTTGCCGTAAATGAAAGCCCAGAAAATAACCAAATAAGGCAAGCTGCCCGGGATCTGGAATTAAATTTAATTTTTAACATCGGAGAATCTTCGAAAACGTTCGCTTGTCCTGGTGGTATTAAAGAAAGCTAAAGTAAAAAAATATTGATAGTCAGCTATTCAAAGAATTTAACATGCCGGATTTTTTGAATGCCGTTGTTTGCATTCCGTTATTACATGCGCTCGGAAAAGGCGTGCGAAAACCCATGGGCAATAAATGATTCACATTTTTATTTCAATCTAAGCTGCGTTTTTACATAACAATTCCTCTGGGATGCTTGTTAAGCCTAAAAACAACTAATCGGCATTAGGTATGAATACGAAAGAATCCGAATCAGCGGGATCATCCATGAACACCGTACAAGTCGAACAAAAGAGCTATGAGATGCCCCCCCGGGACGGGTTCACCGTCGCACACTTCCTCACCGTCGCCGACATCGACCGATCGGCTCGCTTCTACGAAACGGTTTTCGGCGGTCGCATTCTGAGCAGCGGCGACAGCAGCGGCGCGCCTGCGTACATTCAGATCGCCAATACTTGGCTCCTTGTCAACGTCGGAGGCGGGCCGACCCCCGACAAGCCGACGGTAACGCTCAGTGTCCCCGACCCTGACAAGATCAACAGCTTTATGAATATCCGTGTTGCGGATATTCAAGCGTGTTACGAATTATGGAAAAGTCGGGGAGCCGAGTTCATCACGGAGCCGATCCCCAAGTACGGCGAGATCCGCTGCTACATCCGCGATCCGGACGGCTATATTATCGAGGTCGGACAGAGCACCGACCTTACCTACGGTTAGCATTCGGCCAGGACCGAATGCTAAGCTGATCTGGCTTACCTGAAACAAAAAATGCAAGTTGTTAATAGTCAAACTATTCCAAACTTGCATTTCTGTTTATGTACCTAGGGCGGGAATCGAACCCGCACTCGCTTTAAGGCGAACAGGATTTTAAGTCCTGCGTGTCTACCAGTTCCACCACCTAGGCAGGTGATTAACCTTTTAAAAACAAATCCCTTCTTGTTGTTAGAAGGGATTAGAGCGAAAGACGAGATTCGAACTCGCGACCCCGACCTTGGCAAGGTCGTGCTCTACCAACTGAGCTACTTTCGCGTATTTGACAAACACTATCGCGTTTGCGGAGTGCAAATATAGACAGAAAAGCATATTCTGCAAGTGGCTTTTTTTATTTTTTTTGTTTTTTTTATAAGTCGCTGGTTTTCAAAACGTCCGAAATGAGATCGTTTTCATATCCGCGGCTCAGGGCGTACTGTTGTAACTTGTAGTGGCGTTTGAAGCTGTCTTTTTCATTTAAAAGGGCTGCTTTCCTTTGTATCACCCTATTTAGGGTCGCCAGATAATCATCTGCGTCGATACTGTTGAGCGCTTTTTTAATCAGGGGATCGGATACCCTTTTCAATTTCAATCCCTGTTTTATTTTGTGTTTTCCCCATCCTTTCTGGCTGAACTTACCGCGGGCATAGGCATTAGCAAAACGCTGTTCATTCAGGAAATTCCCGTCTATTAACTGTACAATCACATTTTCCACCGCAGCAGTATGCAGTCCCCAGTGGTAAAGCCTGTCGCGCACTTCCTGCTGAGACCGGTCCTGATAGGTACAGTAATGTTCGGCTTTGGCAAGTGCGGTCTTTTCGTCCGTGATCCTGGCTGGTTTCTCTTGGTCCATCAAAAACCAAAATTCGTTAAAAATTCTTCTATTGGCAGAAATATAAGCAAATTCGTAACATGGTTAGCAATCATTACCCAATAAGTGAAATACAGCAGATCATAGGCGCCCAGGGCACAATTATCACCAATGATATTATCAGCACCCTTTTAACCGACAGCCGCCGCATAACCAACGCTTCCGGCGGCCTTTTCTTTGCCTTGAGCGGCAGGCGTAACGGGCATGAATTCATTGCGGAGGCTTATGCCGCCGGCGTACGGAATTTTGTGGTACGCCAGCAGACAGAAATGATGATGCCCGAAGCTAATTTCCTTTTGGTCGATGATGTGCTATGCGCCCTGCAGAAGCTCGCTGCTTATCACCGCAGCCGCTTTAGCCTCCAGGTAATAGGCATTACCGGCAGCAATGGCAAAACCATAGTCAAGGAATGGCTTTACCAGCTTCTGGTAACTGATAAGACCATCGTCCGGAATCCAAAAAGCTATAATTCGCAATTGGGCGTACCGCTATCAGTATGGCAGATCAGCGACCAGGATGACCTGGGCATATTCGAGGCTGGCATATCTACGATTAATGAGATGGCAAACCTGGAGGCCATCATCAGGCCATCCATCGGCGTTCTGACGCATATCGGCACTGCCCACGACGAAGGGTTTAAAGATCGAAGAGAAAAGGTACTTGAAAAACTAAAATTATTCATACACTGCAAGCTTCTAGTTCATAACTACGATCAGCTGATCGATTTTAAGAAAGATATTCCAGCCAGCAAATGCTTTAGCTGGAGTACCAAATCGGACCAGGCCGATCTGTACGTTTTTGCCGAGACGGTGATATCCCGTAACACCTACGTACGTGCCCGCTACCGGGATAAAGAAATCGAATGTCTGATTCCTTTTGTTGACCAGGCCTCCGTGCATAATGCCATTGTATGCTGGGCCACGATGCTGGCTATGGGATATGATCCTGTCGATGCGGATAAGCGTATCGAGCGTTTGAGCCCGGTAAGCATGCGGCTCGAACTTAAAAATGGTATCAATGATTGTTCGGTGATCGATGATTCTTATAACTCGGATGTGCAGTCGCTGGAGATCGCGTTAAATTTTCTGAACCAGCAAAATCAAAATGCTACCCGCACGCTGATCCTTTCTGATATTTTTCAGTCGGGGCTGGACGGGGAGGTGCTTTACCGTCAGGTGGCCAATATGATCAAGGCTAAAAAGGTAGATAAGTTTGTGGGGGTGGGTCAGTCACTATCAGCGCACCAGGATTATTTTGAACTTGCCGATAAGCATTTTTTTGCTGACACCGCCGTTTTACTCACGCATTTAAAATCACTCCGTTTTGATAATGAAACCATTCTGATTAAAGGCGCAAGAAGTTTTGAATTTGAGCGGATCAGCCAGGCATTGACCTTAAAGGCACATGAAACGATCATGGAGATCAATTTGAATGCCTTGCTCAGTAATTTGAATTTCTACAAATCCAAACTTAAGCCGGGCGTTAAGATCATGGCTATGGTCAAAGCGTTCTCCTATGGCAGCGGAACATTTGAGGTGGCCAATATCCTTCAGTACAACAAGGTGGATTACCTTGCTGTGGCTTATATTGACGAAGGCGTAGCCCTGCGCCAGGCAGGGATCACCTTGCCGGTGATGGTGCTTAACCCCGAGGTGTCGGCTTTTGATAAATTGGCCGAGTATAAACTGGAACCCGAGATATTCAGCTTTAATCTGCTGGACGAGTTTGTAAAATATGCACAGACCCATGCGCTGAATAATTACCCGGTACACCTGAAAATAGATACGGGTATGCACCGCCTGGGCTTTGAGGATTTTGAAATTGAGACCCTATGCGATTTGCTGCAGCAGAACAAATATGTCAGGGTGCAATCCGTTTTCTCGCACTTTGTGGCCAGCGATGCCCCTGAGCATGATGATTTTACCCGAAAACAGACCAGACGTTTTGAGCGTGCATTTACTAAAATTGAAAAAGCGCTCGGTTATTCGGTGATCAAGCACATTTCCAATACCGGCGGAATTGCACGCTGGCCGGGAGCACAATATGATATGGTCAGGCTGGGCATCGGATTGTATGGCATTAATCCCTCAAGTCCGTCTGAACTGAATGCCCTGCAGCCCATAGCAACTTTAAAAACAAGCGTATCGCAGGTCAGAAAAGTATCGGCTGATGACAGCATCGGTTATAATCGCAATGGGAAGTTAAAAAAGAATGGTAAAATTGCGACGGTCCGAATCGGTTATGCCGATGGTTATTTGCGCGCATTCGGCAACGGTGTGGGCAAAATGCTCGTCCATGGAACCCTGGTACCTACGGTAGGCAATATATCTATGGATATGTGTACGCTGGATGTAAGCGACGTTGAAGTGAAAGACGGGGACGAGGTAATCGTTTTTAACGATAAGCTGAAAATAGAGCAGTTGGCAAAGGAAATTGACACGATACCTTATGAAATATTGACCAATATTTCGCAAAGAGTAAAAAGAGTGTATTTTTATGAATAGAAATATCTACCCCGGATGAAGAAGCTTTTCACAATTACGTTCAACTATTTTGTAAAGGGATTGATCGTGGTGGTGCCGCTCGGCGCTGCTGCATTTTTGATCTATTGGGCCGTTTATAAGATCGATAGCGCCCTTAATTTAAGTGGTATTTTACTGACCGACAGCAAAGGCAAGCCGATCTATATACCTGGTTTGGGTATACTGAACGTGCTGATTGTCATTATCATTGTAGGCATACTGGTTACCAGCGTGATCACCGATCCTATTAAGCGCTGGTTTAACCGCTGGATTAACCGTTTGCCCATTTTCAAATTTTTATATTCTTCCATAAAAGACCTGACGGAAGCTTTCGTAGGAGAAGAAAAGAAATTCAGCGAGCCTGTATTGGTTCAGGTGAATGAATTCGGCTTGAAAAAGGTGGGCTTTCTGGTTCAAAAGGATCTATCGAAATTGAATCTGCCCGGAGAGGTGGCGGTATATTTCCCATTGTCCTATTCATTTGCCGGACAAGTCGTTATCATAGCAGCCGACAAAGTAAAGCCGATCGAAAAAGGCGCTGCCGACATGATGAAATTTGTCATATCGGGCGGGGTAAGCGGCTTGGACTAGGCCAATTTTTTGATGCTCCGGAACGCTAAAAGGGTACTTATAAACATCAGCACTGCACCCAGAATATAGGGCGCGCCCGGGAAATACACCGAGGAACCCGCTTTGGTAAAGAATTCAAAGGTATAACCCATCAGTAATGGACCGACGATCAGGCTGACGCTGGAAAGCAGCGCGAGTCCTCCCTGCAGCTCTCCCTGCTCGTTTTTTTCATATTTGTTCGTGATCAGGGTTTGCAGTGCAGGACCGGAGATACCCCCAAAGCAGTAAGGGATCATAAATACATATACCATCCAGCCCTTGCTGGCAAAGGCAATAAGGGTCAGGCCTATGCCATAAAATGCCAGACCCCAGAGTATATTCTTTTTTAGGCCGAATTTTGGAATCAGGATACGGATAAGCCATCCCTGTATTGCGATCAGGAGCACCCCGATAAAAATACCCAGAATACCCACGCTGGTCATCGACCAGTTGAATTTCTGATACAGATAAAATGAAAGCTGGTATTCAACGGCTTTCTGCGCAATATAGACCAGGGTAAAGGCAATGGCCAAAACCAGAAGCGAGGAATATTTACTCAAGCTCATCACCGAGCCTATAGGATTTGCACGTTTCCATTCAAATTTTCGCCGGTGATCTTTATCCAGTGACTCGGGCAATACAAAATAGCCGTACAGAGCATTAAACAGGGCCAAAGCCGCAGCTGCCATAAAAGGGAATTTAATATTGATGGCCCCCAGAAAGGCGCCTCCCGAAATACCGATAATAAAACCTAAGCCGGAGGCTGCACCTATTACCCCAAAGTGTGCAGCTCTTTCGTCTCCTTCACTGATGTCGGCAATATAGGCGGTGGATGTAGCCATGGTAGCGCCGGTGATACCCGCAATTATACGCCCGACGAACAGCCAGAAAACATTGGGAGCAAAAGCCATGAACATATAGTCAATACTGAATCCCAAAAGCGACAATAATAAAATGGGCCTGCGTCCAAAACGATCGCTGAGATTTCCCAGAATGGGCGAGAAAAGCAATTGCATGAACGCGTAGGTGAACGTAAGCCAGCCATTTACGCCCGAAGCGGTCGAATTATCAACGTTATCCAGCTGCTGCAGCAACTTAGAAACCACCGGTATGATGATACCTAAACCAAGAATATCGATAAATATGGTAACGAAAATAAAACGAAGTGCTGCGGCGCGCTTAATGGTAGGAGTCTGAGCCATGTTTAGTAGTAAAAAACATCAAAAGTTGCAGGATGTTTATCTTTTACCAGTTTAGTTTTTCTTAAAATAAAGTGCCCAATATAGGGCTTTAAATAATTTTCTGGTTTATCTATTTGAATTTATAGTCTGCAGAGATTGAGTAAAGGTAATTTTGCGCAGGAGCGAAGATCGCTGCGCGAAGGTTTTTTTTTATATTTCAACTAAATGGAATTCTTTCGGAAAATTAAATGCGGTCCTCATTAAAAGACCGCACCCGGTAATTTTAAAATTCTTCCGGCACTAAAAGTTTGGTTTTAGCACATATTTATCATAGAAACGGAAAATGTGTTCGGTCGCCTCTTCGGCTGTATCCACCAGGCGGTATAAATTGAGGTCGTCAGGGCTGATATTGTGCTCCTTGGCGAGCATGGTTTCCTCTATCCATTTAAACAGGCCGCCCCAGTAATCAAGTCCGACGAATACAATCGGGAAACGCGCAATTTTACCCGTCTGAATCAGTGTGATGGCTTCAAATGATTCGTCCATCGTACCAAAGCCACCGGGCAGAATAATAAAGCCCTGCGAATATTTCATGAACATCACTTTTCGGATGAAAAAGTAATCGAACTCCATTAATTTATCGCGGTCGATATATTTATTGTGGAACTGCTCAAAGGGCAGTTCAATATTTAACCCTACCGATTTGCCCCCGGCCTCGTAAGCTCCCTTGTTGGCGGCTTCCATAACACCGGGTCCCCCGCCTGAAATGACTCCGTAACCCCGCTCGGTAAGTAAACGTGCGGTAGTTTCGGCCAGCTGGTAGTATTTGTTGTCATTCTGCGTGCGCGCCGAGCCGAATACGGATACACATGGCCCGATTCGTGCAAGTTTTTCGAAGCCATCTACAAACTCGGCCATAATCTTGAAAATTTGCCAGGAGTCGGTAACTTTTATTTCCTGCCAATTCTTGTTTTCAAATGCATGTCTAATTTTATCTTCGCCTGTCATAGCCTGTTATTCGTATTATTAAGTTCTAATGTTGCGTTAATTGCTTTTGTTTTTGCAGTAGAGGTAAGCCAAAGTCCTGCAAAGGTAATCAGTCCGTTTACAATGATCAGCTCGTTGTCAAACACATATCCGCCGAATAGTTTTGCCGAATCCGTACTTAGGAAATAACATACCACCGGCGAAATGATACATATAAACGGAACAAGCCGGTCGTTGACCTGGCGGCCTTTGATAAAAAGGCCAAATGAATATAAGCCAAGAAGGGGGCCATAGGTGTAGGAGGCCACTTTGAATATTGCGCTGACAACAGCATCGTTGTTGATCGCATTGAAGATAACGATGGTTAGCAGCATCAATCCTGAAAAAGCAATATGAACGATATGCCTTGTTTTCACCATGGCCTTGCTGTTTACATCCTTTTTTTTGCCGAAACCTAAAAAATCCACGCAAAAAGAGGTAGTCAGCGCGGTAAGTGCCGAATCGGTGGTGGCAAATGTGGCAGCAGTAAGTCCCAGCATAAACACAACCGCCGGTACAATACCCAGGTACTTAAGCGCGATGGTGGGATAGAGGTAATCCGTTTTCGCTACCTGGACCCCGTTTCTGGCTGCATAGATATACAGCAATGCGCCGACGCTTAGAAAGAAGATATTGATCACGACAAATACCGCAGTGAAGCTAAACATATTCTTTTGAGCCTCTTTAATACTGCTCATGCTTAGATTTTTCTGCATCAGGTCCTGATCAAGGCCGGTCATGCCGATCGTAATGAACAGTCCTCCCAGGAACTCCTTGCTGAAATGCAGGTGGCTGCTTAGAAAATCGTTAAAGAAGAAAATTTTTGAGTAGCTGCTGCTTTTTATGGCATCGGCAGCTTCGAATACGCTCATATGAAGGCCCCTGCATATAAAAAATATGGACAGGAATACGGAAGATACCAGAAAGAACGTCTGCAGACTATCGGTGATAATAATGGTCTTCAGACCGCCTTTAAAGGTATAGGACCAGATCAGCAGCAGGCAGATCATTACGGTTAATGCAAAAGGGACATGATAACTGTCAAAAATGAATTTTTGCAGAACGATCACCACCAGATAAAGCCTGAAAGCCGAGCCAATCGTGCGGCTGATAAGAAATATGCCGGCTGCCGTTTTATAGCTCCACTGTCCTAACGTATGCTCAATATAGCTGTAGATCGAGGTAAGCTTCATTCGGTAATAAAGCGGGAGCAGTACGGTGGCAATGACAATAAATCCTGCGGCATTGCCCAGTACGAATTGAAAATAGCCAAACTGATCGCCCGTCGGGGCGCCTACTTTGCCTGGAACAGATATAAACGTAACCCCGCTCAACGCTGTTCCGATCATACCGAACGCTACCAGGTACCATTTGGAATTACGATTGGCGACAAAAAAAGTATCATTATCGGAGGATTTTCGTGAAGTGAGCCACGAAATTACCAGTAAGATCAAAAAATAACCGATTATAAAAGAAAGCAGTATCGCTGGTGACATCGAATAATTATAAAAATTCCTGACGGCAATTTATGTATAGTACTGTATTAAACAAAACTAAATAATCTTATCGCTGCGATTGCTGCAGACTTTCCCACCTGACAAGGATTGCTTAACTTCGCCATATGAACTTTTCTTCAAAGTTGCTGGAGAATGCAGTGGCTGAATTTGCCAAACTGCCGGGAGTGGGCCAAAAGACCGCTTTGAGGTTAGTATTGCATTTGCTAAACCAGGATAAAGCGGAAGTGGAGAAATTTAGCCACAGTATCAGTAAATTACGCAACGAAATCCAGTTTTGCCAGACCTGCCATAATATTTCGGACCTCGAGATATGCCAGATCTGTACGTCTCCCAAACGGGACCATACTACCATTTGTGTGGTAGAAGATACACGTGATGTAATGGCTATCCAGAATACTGATCAGTATAACGGCGTGTACCATGTATTAGGCGGTTTGATATCACCTATGGACGGAATAGGACCGTCTGATTTACAAATAGATAGCCTGGTTGAAAGGGTCAGGGAAAGCCAGATTAAGGAGGTAATTTTTGCGTTGAGTGCCACCATGGAAGGGGACACCACCCTGTTTTATTTACACAAGCGTCTAAAAGATTTCAACATTAATATATCAACCATTGCTCGTGGCATAGCTTTTGGTGGTGAATTGGAGTACGTGGATGAGATCACCCTGGGGCGATCGATCACGACACGTGTTCCATATGAAAATTCACTATCAAGGTAAATATGAAGTTATCTGTTATCCTGGTTAATCAAAACTCGCAAAACGGGCTGCGTCTTGCATTAACGTCATTAATTAAAGCTACCGGCCAAATAGAAAATGAAATTGTCGTAGTGGACAATGCTTCGGCGGATCAGTCATTGCAAATGCTCAATACGGAGTTTCCTGATGTGCAGGTGATCGCCAATGCTAAAGAGGACGGTTTGTCGGCTGCTTATAACCAGGCATTGCAAATGGTTGGTGGTGAGTATATGCTTTTACTCGATCCCGATACGGTTATCGGCCCTGATCTTTTTGAAAAACTGAATAACTTTATGGCCACCCACCCCCTGGCAGGTGGCGTAAGCGTCAGAATGGTTGACTTCAGGGGCGACTATCTGCAGCAGAGTAAACACACGCTCAATGGCATCTGGGCGGCTTTCATCAAATTTCTCGGGATGACATCTTATTTTCCGAAAACATTTGCTTCTACGCAAAAAAGAGCAGAGTGGGTGGATGAATTCGACACCAAAGAAATTGACGTACTTAACCAAACCTGCATGCTGCTGCGCAGGTCAGCTTTGAAAACTACAGGCCTGTTTGATGAGCGTTTTAAAAAGTACGGTTTCAATATAGACCTGTCTTACCGGCTTCGTCAGCAGGGTTTTAAGAATTATTACTATTCAAAAACATATATCATTCAACTACCGGGTAAGGAAGTAAACAAATTTAGCTGGGATTACGTAAAGCATTTTTATGGTGCGATGTTTATCTTCGCAGCTAAATATTTGTTTAAAAAGCCTGTGCTCAACCTAAAGGACATAGGCGGATTGTACCCTTCGTCGTATGAAATTGAATGATAAAGTCGTAATTATCACCGGGGCATCTTCAGGAATAGGCAAAGCGTTGGCAATTGAATTTGCCAGCCGCGGCGCCTGCCTTGTGGTAGCTGCCCGTCAGTATGTCGCCCTGTGCGAATTAACCGAAAGCCTGATCAATCAGTATGGCGTAAAAGCTGTTGCTGTGCAATGTGATGTGTCTGTTGAAGACGACTGCAGCCACCTGGTCAAACAAGCCATCCTGACCTTCGGGAAGATCGATATTCTGATCAACAATGCGGGTATCAGCATGCGGGCATTGTTTAAGGATGCGGATCTCGGGGTTTTAAAGACCGTAATGGATGTTAACTTTTGGGGTACGGTATACTGTACCAAGTATGCTTTTCCACATATCGAGAAAACCGGGGGAAGCGTAGTCGGTGTGTCGTCCATTGCCGGCTATAAGGGCCTGCCCGGACGAACGGGCTATTCAGCCTCGAAATTTGCCATGAATGGTTTCCTTGATGCCCTGCGCATTGAGAATCTGAAAACAGGGGTGCATGTTTTAACTGCTTGCCCGGGCTTTACAGCATCCAATATCCGAAATACGGCATTAGCCAAAGACGGTTCACAGCAGGGTGAAAGCACGCTGGATGAGGGTAAAATGATGACGGCAGAGGAAGTGGCAAAAATCATTGTCCGCGGCGTTGAAAAACGTAGTCGCACCCTGGTCATGACCAGGCAAGGCAAGCTGACCGTTACCTTGAGTAAATTCTTCCCGGGCTGGGTCGATAAGCTGGTCTATAAAACGTTTTCAAGGGAAAAGAATGCGCTGCTGAAGTAGCGTATGGGCCGCCTTAGGGAAACGTCCGATTCTTTGTATAAATTAGAGCTTTAAAATAAAAAACTTGCGATTTTTTTTACAAATCGCAAGTTTCATTTTTATTTAAGCTCAAAAATTATTTCGCGCTCACAAACACATCCGTATATTCCCAGCGCAAATCTATTCCATTGCCCTGGACCGAATAAGTGAGCTTCTCAGTCAGATCATTCAGTTTTTTGGCTTTAACAACAACAGAAAGTACCGTTTTTGCCGGGTCCATGTTGGCAGCTCCGCCTTGCTTATCTCCCCACTGACCGGTCTCCGAATTAAAGAAGATCGTCCATTCGTTTTCGCCCGGAGTAGCGAAGAAACTATACTTACCTGCGGCAAGTTTTTTACCCTCGATCATAATATCCTTATCGGTCTGGAAGATTGTTGCCTCATTGGCACCTGCTCTCCAAAGCGTTCCATAAGGTAAAAGTCCGCCAAAGATCTTTCTGCCTTTCACTGAAGGGCTGCTGTAGTCAATTGTAATGGTTGCATCGCCGATTTTACCGTTAGCTGTCAGGGCTGGGCTGGGCCTTTTTGTTTTGTCAGTCTGGGCTTTCAGCATGGCGGGCAGCATCATCGTCATTAAAATGACTGCCAGCATCAAAGGATAGTTCTTTTTCATAAATGTGATTAATGAATTTAAATTTAAGTATGTAAAGGTTTCTCACAAAACTGCCAAAAAAATCTCGCAAAAGAGTGATTTCCCACCTAATTTCTGATCGTCAAATACTCTTCCTGCAAAGCCGCATTCCCCTGGGCGCCCTGACGGCGCTTAGTTTCAGCTAGAGGCGAAACATTTTCAGTTTTCACTTCGCTCCGCGAATTTGCGCCCAGTACGATCGCGCCTGAAATCAAAACACAATTTTTGATAATATACTGTCCAAGCAGTGTTGGAATAAACAGCGAGCCGGAGAACGTTTCCCCAGGGAAAAAAATCAGCGGCAAAAAAGTGCCGGCCATCTGGAAATAAAGCAGGATCAAGGTTAGGCGCAGCCAGGCTCCGGTAATTAATCCGAGGCCTATGGTACATTCCCATAGCGCTAGCAATGGCAGCGATATCCGGGGCCGGAGGAGGCCGAAAGTGAGGTGTTCAATCGTTTTACCCGCGATAAGTTCGGCAGGGCTGACCCCATGAAAGAATTTCAATACGCCAAACCAGAGAAAAATAAAGCCTAAGGAAAACCTTAAAAAATTTATTCCGTTGTTTTCTTTCCGGCCCTTAAAGGGCGTTATTCTAATTTTATTCAGGCTAACCATCTAAACCAATAATTTGCAGTGTAAATGCTAGTCTAATCTATCGAAGCCTCAAAAATGAGTGTTATTGATCAGGCAAGAGTTAACAGTTCCACAATTCCAAGATGCTAAAAATAGTACTATTTTAGTCAATCACTAAAAAATTTTAACGCCATTCAACGGCAGCATTAGGGGCAGAAATGTCTTTCTTGTGCGACAAGAGGAACAGCGCAGACACCCTTAAAATAGGATCCCGTCAAGCCGAATCTTATGATAAGCGCACAATAGCGGGTCTAATCAGCGAAGCGGCCTGGTTGCAACCAGGCTGCTGCTGACATTTGCCCCTAAAGCGTAAGTTCTTATTAATTAAAGGTAAAGCCAAACTGTACATTGATTCCCAGGGAAGGAACATCATTGTTGCCGAATCTCACCGGAAGAGAACCTGCAATGAAGTAATTCACTGCTTTAGTGCGTGCGTATACCTGGTTAAATACCGGGGTAAATCCGTAACGGCCAGAAGTTTCAAAAGCCAGTCGCGTAATGATGGTAAACCCATGTTCAAAGCGGAACATGGTTCCCGGATCAAATAAAAGGTTGCTCATCTTACTGCTTGTGCTTGTGGCTGTAATCGTTGGCGTGAACTCATAACTAAATCCGAAATGATCGCTGTACAATACGTTCACACCCACGGGGAACCCGATTTTTGTGGTGCCGTTGAAGTTCCAGGTCGTAGCGTCCTTATTAAAGGTAACGATCGGCACAATAAAACTCAGGTATCCGACTGCCCTGGGATAGGTTTTCGCTGCGGGAGTGCTGGTGTTACCTATTTGCTGGATCTTTGCTGAATCCGCCTTGCTGACATTAGCTTGTTGCGCCAGCAGCGTTTTCTGATCTGCCAGGCTGAATAGCAGGGTAAATATGATCGCTATTTTTCCTGGGAAGCGTAAATTTTTCTTCATAAATCGTGCATGGTTAAAGATTAACAGATGGTAGTTTAGGATAAGAAGTATTGAATATGCAATAAAAATAGCGTTATATTTTTAAATATATAACGCAAGGCAAAAAAATTTCAGGTGCTCAGCGGTTCAGTAGCTCGGTCTCACGTTCCAGGAAAGCGGTAAATCTTTTACGCATCTGCCTGTGATATTTAATCAGTTCCATACCTTCGGGTGTAACTGACGATCCGCCGCCTTTTTCTCCTCCGCTTTGAAGTATCACTACGGGAGCGCTTGCCTGTGCATTCAGGTGATTGATCAGTTCCCATGCTTTTTTATAGGACATCTTCATTTCTTTGGCTGCCCTGGCCAGCGAACCGGTCTGGGCAATACGCTCCAGCAGCTCAACCGGGCCCGGGCCAAAAAAACGCCCGCCATCGGTTTCAAACCAGAGACTGCCGTTAATTCTGGCCTGCAGATCGCTTTTTAAGATATCCTTGATGGACTTAGACATTAACCAAAAATAAGGAATATGATGAAATAATGCCGGGATAATTGCTAGAATCCCATGGATAACGACAGCCCCGGCACACCGTCCTGGTAAGTCGGCAGGATGACCGTGTATTTTCCCGTGTCGCCATGGGTTACCCATTTTTTTACCGTGGGGTAGATCAGGTAAGCAACCCTGGTGGACAGCATACCAAATCCCGCTCCGGCGACAACATCGCTAAACCAGTGTTCATTGTTATATATGCGTAAAACTCCCGTTGTGGTCGCGATACTATAGCCCAAAACACTATACCAGGGAGATTTATCACCATATTCCTGTGCTAAATATTCCGCAGCCATGAAGGCAAAACTGGTATGACCGGATGGAAAGGAAAGATAGTCAGCGCCGTTGGGGCGAAGGCGGTGTGTCAGGTTTTTGGTGGGGATGGTAGTTAAACCATAAATAACGCCCGATAATCCAAGCAGTGCCGTACGGTCAACGAACCTGTTCCGTCCATCTACGCCTGCCAGGTTCAGGCCATAAACAATTGCAATCGGCGCAAACGGAAGGTAATTGTCCACCTTGGTGCTGAACTCAGGATTATTCTTGGTTACCTCTGACTGTATATGGTAGTCCAGATTACGGATGGGCTGCACGGCAAAAGAAAGGCCACCATAGAGCATCAGACTACCGGGAAGGATGAGCGACTTTGGACTCAATCGAGCGGTCTTTACGCTGTCGCCGTTTGCCGGCGGCGCCTTTTTAGATGTATCCGGAAGACTGCTTTGCCCGCTGGCTACAGCCAGCGGCATAATAAAAAATAAGGAAAGAATGAGCTTTTTCAAAAATGCTTAAGAATAGATGCCGCGATTTTACACAAAAATATTGTATTTAAATTGGATTTTACACCGGGGTCCGGAAGCGAAAATGCTTCGGGCAATCCGCCATAGCTCAGTGCTCAGCCGGCAGAGATTTCTGAACAGGTTTTGCTGCGGGCCGTCCAAAAACGATGTAATCAGGCGAAAGAATCGTTTTTTCATCCGGAGCACAACACGATTATCCGGACGGAAATTAAAGAAAAAAACAAAATGGGTAGTTTACAGCCCGTTACATCCGCCGGTGAGATTTTGCCGTAACAACGTTCATGCTTTTTTATCAAAGATTTATTTCCCATGGGATTTCCGGCCGTCGGGATAGGTCGGAGAATAGTTAACGTTTTCTTAAACAACTAAAATCAATAACCATGAAAAAGCTTTCTCAAACAATTAAAATCAAGAATTATGAAAAAGCTCATTTATTTCCCACTCGTGCTATTCATCAATTTACTGGACGTATCCTGTACCAAGGATCCAGGAGCCGTTGCACCGGCAGCTGTTGGCCAGCAGCCTCAGGCTAGCCCCGCTACAATCGACCTTGATAATAATTCAAGCACCGCATATGCAGTGGAATTTGTTGGAATGACCAAATACGCTTATGATATGCCGGCGCACAGCAAACAGGAAATTACGATTAAGGGCGATACCTACAGCATAGAAGTATCTTGTCCGGCCGGCGGTACTCCACGTTCAATTGAATGGAATGGTCAAAACGCCGTAACAGCATTGCACGCAAACTTCCCCGGTGTAGCCATTGCCGGCAGCAGCCTTGAGGAACTTTTGATTTTCTAACCAGGATTTGATAAAAAATGATGAAAACGGCCCGCTAAGCTAAGACTCTGCTATTTTTATCAACTTGCCTTTAAAAAACAAAAAGCTGCTCCCTGTGGAGCAGCTTTTTTCATTGCCGTCAGGCGGGAAAATATTAAGAGAGTAAAACTCCTTTGACAATGTCCAACATTTTGAAGGCTGCGGCCGAATCCGGCGCCTCTGCATAAACGCGCAGTACAGGTTCGGTGCCTGATGGACGGATCATTACCCAGCTTTCGTCTTCAAAAAAGAATTTGTAGCCGTCCATGTCTTCGGTTCTTAGCGACTTTCAGATTGCCAAAGCTGCTGTACTTGCCAGTTTTGCAATTGCTGATAATCTGTTGCTTGAATTCTTCAGTAACGTGCAGGTCATAACGCTCAACGGCGAATTTGCCCACTATATCATAAATCTCCTGTACCAGGTCGCTTAATGATCGACCAGATTTGGCAATAAATTCCCAGATAATTAATCCGATCCAGATACCATCACGCTCGGGGATATGCCCTGCAACTGCGATACCACCCGATTCTTCGCCGCCAACCAGAAACGGATTGCCAGAGTTAACGATCAGGTCACAGATGTATTTAAAGCCGATTTTGGTAACAATGTTCTTCAACCCGTAGGTATCGCACAATTTTTGGATCTTGCTGGTGCAGCTAAAAGTTGAATATACTTCGCCCGTTTGGCCTTTTACTTTGTACATGTAATGGATTAACAGCAACAGGATATGGTGCGAATCCACAAAATTGCCGTCCTGATCATACAAGCCCAATACGGTCGGCATCACCATCGGTTACCAAACCTGATGCTATTTCGCCTTCTGATATTTTGATTATGTCCTCAAACTCCTGCAGGTTACGCTGAATAGGCTCTGGGGCCTGGCCGTCAAATCCCGGGTTATGATCGCTGTGTAAACGAGTAATATCAGGGAACAGGCGTTCCATTACATTCATGACCAGCACCATACATGGCATCGTAACCCCAGCCTAGTCCGCTGGTGCGGATAGCTTCAAGGTCAAAATTATTCTCCACATGAGCCACGTACATATCCTCCAGATTCACGAATTCAACCAAGCCGTCCTTTTGGTAGTCCGCGACTGATTTTCAGATCAAGCTCAATACGTATCCGGGATTTGTCGACTCTACTTTTTCAATATCATCCGGTGTTGCCGGACCGCCATAGCTTGCTTTGATCTTGTAACCATTGTACGATGGCGGGTTATGGCTCGCCGTAATGATGATACCCGCAGAAGCATTTTTTCTGACTGTTCCCAACGAGATCATCGGAGTGGAAACAAATGTGTTTTCGGCACGAAAAACCTTTACGCCCTGCGATGCCAATACGCAGGCAGTAACGTCGGCAAACATAGGGCCCGCAAAACGCGGGTCGCAACCAACTACTGCCGACGGATTTTTAAATTCTTTTTTCAGCCACAATGCGGTTGCATAGGCTACTCGTTTTACATTTTCAACTGTAAAATCATCTGCAATAATGGCTCTCCAGCCATCTGTACCAAACTTTATTTTGCTCATTGTAGATATATAATGGTTTAAAATCCTATTTTTAGCGCCTCAAAATCTATACAAGAATATCAATCATTTGTGGTAAACAGAAACAAAAAATGAAAGTTTTAAAATTTGGCGGAACATCGGTGGGAAGCCCGGAGAGGATGAAAAAACTGCTGGATATTATTGACCCTGCCCGACAGGCAGATTGTAGTGCTTTCGGCGGTGTCAGGCACCACCAATAGTTTGGTCGAAATAGGGCAGGCTTACCTTGCAGGCGATAAAGACAAAGCAGCAGCCTGATCGGCGCACTTAAAGCAGAAATACGAAGACTTTATAAAGGAACTATTTGCTAAAGCCGAATACCTTGAGCAGGGGAAAGAAGTGATCGACTATCATTTCGATCTGTTGAGCAATCTTTCAAATGATCTTATTTACCAATATTGAAGAAAAGGTCATCCTGGCACAGGGTGAACTGCTCTCCACTACCTTGTACCATGTTTATCTCAAAGAGATCGGCGTGCCATCGGTATTGTTGCCGGCACTTGATTTTATGAAGATAGATGAGGACAATGAGCCGATCGTTGATTACATCACCGAGCATATCACGCCTTTGCTGGAAAAATATCCGGACAATAAACTATTTATCACTCAGGGATATATTTGTCGTAACAGCTTTGGCGAGATAGATAATCTGCGCCGCGGCGGCAGCGATTATACGGCATCATTGATAGGTGCAGCAATCCGCAGCGAAGAAGTGCAAATATGGACTGATATCGACGGGATGCACAATAACGATCCCGCGTATTGTGAAAGGCACCAAGCCAATTGCACAGCTTTCATTTGATGAGGCAGCTGAGCTGGCTTATTTCGGCGCAAAAATATTGCACCCGCAAAGCGTTTTCCCGGCACAAAAATATAAAATACCTGTTCGCTTGTTGAATACAATGGATCCCAAAGCCACGGGTACACTGATCACCAATGACAGCGAAAAAGATAAGATCAAATCGATTGCTGCCAAAGATGGCATTACCGCGATTAAAATACAATCAAGCCGGATGCTGCTGGCACATGGTTTTTTGCGCCGCGTGTTTGAAGTATTTGAAAGGTATAAGACCTCCATCGACATGATCACTACTTCGGAAGTTGCAGTTTCGTTAACTATTGACGATACTACCTATTTGAAGGAAATAGAAAATGAACTGACTGCGTTTGGCACGGTAGATATTGACGAAGATCAAACCATTATATGCGTGTGGGTGATTTCGGGGCTGAAAAACATGGTTATGCGGCGCGTGTACTGGAGGCCTTAAAACATATTCCGATCAGGATGATATCCTATGGCGGCAGCGATCATAATTTATCATTATTATTAAAAACTACGGATAAAACGGAGGCTTTAAGAAGCCTGCATAACAGATTGTTTTAATCCTGGAATTAATTTCAAGCATTTCTAGATCTTTTGACTTTAAAAAATGTTCGATACCACTACCATAAACACGATTTCACAATCTAGAAACCCCCTTTTATTACTACGACATGGGGTTATTTCGCCAAACTTTGGAGGCCTGCAAAAAGGCTTCGGACAAATATGGCTTTCATGTGCATTATGCCATGAAGGCTAATTTTAATCCCAGGGTGCTGCTGGCAATTCAATCTTTTGGTTTTGGAGCCGATTGTGTAAGCGGCAACGAGGTTAAGGCGGCAATTGCTAACGGTTTTGATAAAAGCAAAGTGGTTTTTGCAGGAGTAGGCAAATCCGATAAGGAGATCAATGCCGCCCTGGATGCTGATATTTTCTGTTTTAATGTGGAGTCTGTTCAGGAACTTATCGATCATCAACGATCTTGCCAAAGCAAAAAATAAAAAAGCCAATGTGGCCATTCGGATCAATCCCAATGTGGATGCGCATACCCATCATTTTATTACTACGGGGCTGGACGAAAATAAATTCGGAATTAATAGCTGGCAGCTGGCCGATGTTGCCGAAACTTTAAGAAAATGTGCCAGTCTGCAATTTGTTGGCATACATTTTCATATCGGGTCACAAATCACTGATCTGGAAGTTTATAAGAGCCTTTGTATCCGTATCAATGAAATGCAGGATTGGTTTGAAGACCATGGCTTTCAGGTAAAAGTATTAAACACCGGTGGCGGTCTGGGTGTGGATTATCATCACCCTGACGGTAATCCGATCGCCGATTTTGAAGGCTATTTTAAAGTATTCAATGACTTTTTAAAGGTTAAGCCTGGTCAGCAAGTGCATTTTGAACTCGGCAGGGCCCTGGTGGCTCAATCGTCGGCTTTGGTTTCCAGGGTCTTATATGTCAAAAATGGCCAGAAGAAGAATTTTCTGGTGCTAGATGCCGGCATGACTGAACTGATCCGCCCAATGCTTTACCAGGCCTATCAAAAGATCGAGAATTTAAGCAGACCTTCAGCCAGTTCTATCCAGGCAAAGGCAGAAGGCGCTGGGATTTCCCATCTTCAATCTGCAGTTTACAAATACGACGTTGTTGGTCCGATATGTGAAAGTACCGATTGCTTTCAAAAGGATGTAGAGCTCCCTGAGTCATTTCGCGGGGACTTATTTGCCATCCGCACAGCGGGAGCCTACGGCGAAGTAATGGCATCCGGATATAATCTACGTGACAGGGTAGCAAGCGTCTATTCTGAATAGTTCAAGTAGGTTTTATGACGTTTCGGTTATGCGCCGCTGAACAATAAAACCAGGCGCCATCAGTTTAAAAAGATGAACTCAATTGGAGTGAAGAACAGCGGGTTTTCTGCAGCTACCTAACTCCGTCAAACAAGGATCATCCTATGCGCGCATTTATTTTCGATCTGAACGGTACAATGATCAACGATATGGATTACCATACGCGTGGTTGGTTACATTTACTCAATGATGTATTAAAAAGTAATTTTACCTGGGACCAGGTGAAACCCCAGATGTATGGAAAAAATCAGGAGGTACTGGTAAGAATGTTTGGAGCCGGCAGATTTACGGATGAAGAAATGGACCGGCTGTCACTCGAAAAGGAAAGGCGCTATCAGCAGGAGTTTTTGCCCAGGCTTGCCCTGTTGCCAGGTTTAAATGAATTTCTGGAAAATGCCTACCGGGAAGGAATTCCGATGGCCATCGGCTCGGCCGCTATTCCCTTCAATATTGATTTTGTTCTGGATAACTTGAACATCAGGCATTATTTTAAAGTGATCGTAAGCGCAGACGATGTGGTATTCAGTAAACCCCATCCCGAAACGTTTCTAAGAGCAGCTGATCTGCTCAATATTGACCCTGTAGATTGCCTGGTGTTTGAGGATGTGCCAAAAGGAGTAGAGGCAGCTCAAAACGCCGGAATGAAAGCCATCGTGTTGACAACGACGCATCGGCCTGAGGAATTCAGGGGCATGCAGAATGTATTGCGCTTTGCTGGTGATTTTAATGATAAATTCATTAATTCCCTAGTGTGATTTATCCTGCTGGTTTTGTTTTCCGTCCTAAATTATCATTTCGTTTAATTTGTCATTACAGTGTTTCATCCTGCACTGATACTAAAAATATAGAATATTTTGCCTACCTTTGGCGCTTCTAATAAATAAAATAATGCAAAAACAAGGAACAGTAAAATTTTTTAATGAGACAAAAGGTTTTGGCTTTATCGTACCTAAAGACGGTAGCCAGGATGTATTTGTTCACTCATCAGGCCTTATTGACGAGATCCGTGAAAATGATCAAGTTGAGTTCGAAGTAGAAAACGGACGTAAAGGCTTAAATGCGGTAAATGTAAAGGTTATTTAATTATAAATAATAGATCAGCAATCGTATTAGTCCCGGCCTTTGGCCGGGACTTTTTTATTTTAAAAAAACACTATCTAAACGCGTTTGTTAAAATTCTTAGTTAGTAACCTAAAAAAAAGTAAAAATTATGAAAGACCAGGCAAAAATAATAGTAGCACTTTTGGCAGGCGCAGCAGTGGGGGCGGCAGTGGGTTTGCTGCTTGCACCAAGCAGCGGTTCAGAATTAAGAGAAGACCTTTCCGACTATATGGATGATGTTATGAGCTCGGCCAGAAACAAGGCAGAGTCAACAGCCAATAACCTTCGTGAATATGGCAACAGCACCCTGGAAAGATCGAAATCTCAATTCAGAAAAACAGTAGATCATTTATCTAACTACAAGGACAACCTGGTAGATAATTTAAAATCAAAGTCAGAGGATATTAAAGAGGTAGGTAAGGATGCACTGAACAATACCCGCTCAAAGATAAAAAGTGGAGCAGATGATCTGAACGATTCATTAAAGAACGCATGATGATCATCGATAGCCCATTTAACAAAATGCCCGCACAAACGGGCATTTTGCTTGTGCGCCCGGCATGGGAGCAGCGAGAAGCGTTAACCAAAGGCAAGGAAGAGGACAAATAGGGTACTAATCCCTATCGTCCTACTCGATTTTGAATAAGGCATTAGTGGTTTATTTCGCGGGCCACTTGTTATTATGCTCATCAGCATCCATAAATATTCCATTGTCTAGTACGGCACTCACTACGGATTTATTGGTTTTGATGATTATGGCAGTTTGTTTCTGATCTTTTTCCCAAACGGCAGGGGTCTGGTGAAAGCTCTCACTGGTGCCATCGGCAAAGGTTAATTTAATATCGAACGGAATAGCGAATCCACCCACATTTTGGACATCGACGCGGTACCCATTGCTTGTTTTACTTACATTCTTCAAGGCCAAATCATCATAATAATTGGTGAAAAACCAGTTGTTGAAAAACCAGTTAAGGTTTTTACCTGATCCGCTGTTCATCGAGTTAAAGTAATCCCATGGGATCGGATGTTTGCCGTGCCAATTGTCCATATACGTATGCAATGCTTTTTTAAACAGCGGATCGCCCAGCATATCTTTAAGGGCCAGATAGCTTAATGATGCCTTACCATAGGAGTTGTTACCGTAGCCGGCTCTCAGTTCGCTTGATGGCGTAATTGTCGGAAGGTCTTGCGCTGATGAACGATCTTTTATCCATCCAATAACCCTGAATTGCTTATAAAACTCTTCGGCCCGTTTTTCGCCTACTTCTGTGCGACCTACCAGCAGTTCTAAAGTCGTAGCCCAGCCCTCATCCATAAAAGCATATCGACTTTCATTAATGCCCATATAAAAAGGGAAATAGGTATGCGCAATTTCGTGGTCCTGTACCAGTTCAGAAAATTTGTTATCAGAGGTATGGCTATCATTGACCATCATGGGGTATTCCATATCGGCGAAGCCCTGGAAAGCAGTCATCTTGGGGAAGGGATAAGGTACTCCCGGCCAGTTGTGCGAAAACCAACCCAGTGCATAGCGGCCGAACTGGACCGAATGATGAAAATCTTCTGACTTATCCAAAAATGCGGCTTGCATGCTGGCTCGGCGATGGGTAGCATTGTCAACCACTACACTGGCAGCATCCCAAACGTAATGGTCGCTGATTCCAACTGCCATATCGCTGATGTCACTTGCTTTCCAGCTCCAGGTGTTCCGGTCATTTTGCACGGTTATCTTTTTATCGGCAAGGTCCTGTGCCGCAGCGATATGAATGGTCGAATCGCTGCTCATCGACCGCTCAAGTCTGGCAGCATACGCTGGTTGTAAAACCTGTTTGGGGTCCATCAGCGTGCCGGTGGCCCAGACAATGAAGTTTTTTGGAACGGTAACATGGAGCGTATAATCATTAAAATCATTGTAAAACTCTTGTACGTCCAGAAAATCGAGCCTGTCCCATCCATTGTAATCATCGTAAACGGCTATGCGGGGATAAAAATAAGCCAGATAAAACGAGGTCGAATCGATAACCCCTTCACGGCCGCTTCGCTTTGAAAGCTGAAAATGCCAGGAGATATGCAATTTCACCGAATCATGAGGAAGCAGGGGAGTGGGTAAGCTAACGCCCTGATTGGTTGCGCCCGCAGATACATTGTTCCATTGTTTTTTGGTGCCATTCACCTCAAAAGTGTCGATCTGCATGCCGTCGGTCAGATAACCAGCATTGGTGCCAAAAAAACGGGCTGCTCCCGGACGATGAATGTTCATGATAAGCTTCATATTCAGGGACCTGAGCGTATCCGGACTGTTGTTTATATAGTTAATCTGCTCGGTGCCTTTAACCTCCCGGTCCGGAGGAGCAACCTGGATGCTGATGTCATACCGGCCAAAATTTTGCCAGTAATTTTTACCCGGTTTACCATCTGCCGAACGCGTCCCTTTCTCAAAGGCCAGCTTAATATCGCGTGGAATATATAGCTCTTGTGCCCGTGTCTGCGATAAGATGAATGCGAACAATAAGGATAAAAATGTAGTTTTTAGCATAGGAAAATATTTAAAGCAAAGTAAGAAATTATCAGGTATACCCTGAATATGAAAATTAGATGAAAAAAAATGCAAATAAATGGTTACAATACTTGCAATAACGCTAATAATTTCTTTATTTTGAATCAGTTATTTTAATAGGGGTATTAAATAACTTTTCTGGAGCCGGTCCTTTTTGGGCTGGCTTCTCTTTTTATAACATTTTTAGTCTGCCGGAGTTTACCCTTTACACTGATTTTGGTTCTATATGCATTCCTGACTTGATTAGGCCAAGCATGACCATACGATAAAAGGCTGCCCATCGGGCAGCCTTCCTATTTTAATGATCTCATCCGAGGGACCTACATGAGCCATAGGTCTTCATCTTTTTAAAGCATGCAATGAAAGTCATATCAATCAAACCTTTCATTCTGCTCTAATAATGATTCCCAGATAAAGATCAAGCAACAGGCTGATTGAATTGTGCCAGTGGTCCTTACATGCTTTCGCCATGCTGGCTAAGGTCCAGTCCCACCGATTCCTCATCTTCCGATACCCTCAGCGGACTGATCAGGTCAGTGATTTTCAGTAATATAAATGAACCGAAAAATGCAAAAGCAGATACTGCCGCCAAAGCCAGAAGATGGATGAAGAACAAATGGGTTTCCCCATAAAAAAGCCCATTTCCCGTAGCGTTTCCCGCGTTTACGTTTTGATTGGCAAAAACACCCGTCAGTAGCATACCAACCATGCCACCCACCCCGTGACAGGGGAAAACATCCAGCGTATCATCAATTGAAGTGCGGCTGCGCCATGCAACTACCAGGTTGCTTACTACGGCGGCCACAATGCCGATGATAAGAGAACTGGGTATAGTTACAAATCCGGCAGCCGGGGTAATGGCAACCAAACCGACTACAGCGCCTATGCAAGCACCCATTACCGATGGTTTTTTGCCCCCGGCCATTTCGAAAAACACCCAGGACATGGCAGCAGCTGCTGAAGCAGTGGTCGTAGTTGCTAAAGCTATACCGGCCAATGGTCCCGAACCCAATGCGGAGCCGGCGTTAAAACCAAACCATCCGAACCAGAGCAGACCCGTACCCAGAACAATATAGCTGATGCGTGCCGGAGAATGAGCCGGTATTTTGCGCTGCTTTAGATATAATGCTGAAGCCAGTGCAGCCCAGCCTGCCGACATATGCACCACCGTGCCTCCGGCAAAGTCAAGCACACCTAATTTGAACATCATACCGTCCGGATGCCAGGTTGAATGGGCTAAAGGCGCATAAATAAATATCAGAAACAGGCACAGAAAAATAATATAGGAATTAAAACGTATACGCTCGGCGAAAGCACCGGTGATCAGGGCAGGGGTGATGACGGCAAATTTTAACTGGAACATGGCAAACACGACCAGTGGTATAGTAGGGCCTAGTTTCCAGGTGGCGTTGCCAAGCATGCCCTTCATCATAAAAAATGTACCCGGGTTTCCGATTATTCCGTGTATGGAATCTCCGAAAGCAAGGCTAAATCCAAAGACTACCCAAATAATGGTAATGATGCCCATACACACAAAACTTTGCATCATGGTTGAAAGAACATTCTTTTTACTTACCATGCCGCCGTAAAAAAAGGCAAGGCCAGGCGTCATTAATAAGACCAGCGCAGTTGCAGTTAACATCCAGGCTGTATCTCCGCTATCGATTTTATTGCCGGGTACGTTGACCATTTCAGCAGAGGGATAGATCAGGGCAAGTACGACTATTATAACTAGTATAGTGAATGGCAGGAATTTTTTCATATCGAAATTACTTAAGTTTTCTGGTCCCCAACAGTCCTTGTCCGAAAACGGGCTCCAGGGATACGGGCGGACCTTTGGGTAATAAATTTCTTTCTGCTTCAAAATCTTGCAGAATGGGTAGGAACTTCAGCGCGTTTGATCAATACAAGTCCGTTTCGCCGCAAAGCCGGCGAAGGAACTTTATAAAATAAACGGTAAGCGTCTTTGCCTACCAAAAGGTGTGAAAGGGAAACAGAAGGGTCTTTTGGGCCGAGTAGAATTGTTTATGTCCACTCCCTGAAAAGAAATTATAACATTTCAAACATGCACCCAGATGATTGGGCGCGGAAAATATCGCCTGGAAACAATGAACCGTTTTATGTGTCAGCAAACTAACAGAAACCGTTTCAATGGAATTGAAAATGAGCAAATAATGGCCGTTGCTTCCCTTGGTAAAGTTGTTTGTAGTGCCGTTTTGCTTCAGAGTTGCTCTCGCAGAAGGAAAAGCGCTGCTATTATTGGTGAATGCAGTAGATAAAAAGAAAAATAAGGAAAATAACAGCACGTTTTTTAACCTCATTCCATAAAATTAATAATTTAATGGAATTAAATCTTATTTTTTTAAGAAAAATAAGATAATATCAAAAAAATTATGATTTTTTTTATTTAAAGTTTATGTTTTTGGGATTTTATAAATAATTGAATTGTTTTTTCGTCAAAAACTATCAATTTTTTATAAAAAAATCAACGATGCTCTCGCGATAAGGCAAAAAAGGTCTTTTTTTTTACGTTTTTCGGATTCCGGGTGAATAAACCCTTACGGCAATTTACTCAGATCGAGGTCGGGTCTTTTATTGCCGGCCGGACGAATAAAGTAACTGTTGCGCGGCGTATACTGGCCAAAGAACCCGCAATTTTTAAGGTAGAAGGCGTTACCTTCCAGGCCGCCGGAATAATCCATGCGGTAAGCTTTTACCGCGGTGTTGTCAACGGTAAACCGGGCTTTGGTGAGCTCTGTCCAGTTTCCGGAAGTGTCACATATCCATTGGTTGTTAAACAGAACCTGCCGCATTTTGGTGCCCTCTTCCGGTTCGAAGTTTTCCAGAAAGGAGTGCAGGTGTTTTAAATAGGTATTAGTCCTGGGGCGGCTAAAGCCCGCTATCAGCAGCCATTTATTCAATTCTGGCGCGAAAAAGTAAGCGGTATACTCGGTACGTCCCTTGCCGTCAGGTTTGGCATGCACTAGGAATTTGTAAGTCATCCCTGCCTGCCACATATAGTTCAGATAGCTTTGACCGCCGGCCCCTTCATTGCCAAACTCTCCGGTATGCACATTCTTCCCTTTTTTAAACATAATAATCTTTTGATCCTCGGGAATAGCTTTGGGGTCATCGGTCGTATAGGGGCTCCATACAGAAAAAAGAATGTGCCGCTCGCGCGGTGAATTTACCTGCATACCGAAATAACCCTCACCAAATCCATCGGACATAAAATAAGAGCCTAAGACATCGTTGCCCTTGGCCACGGTTACTTCGTTATAAAACCACTCGGCACCGAGAGTGGCGCCTTCGGGTAAAACATAACCCAAATGGACGGATGGCCCGCGGCGTCCCCAGTAGAAAAACTCCCCATCGTTGTTTTTTACAAAGGTCGTGCGCTCATCGACGGCAGTTCCCACAAGCCTTATGCTCCGGATATTGGCAAACAAGCTATCCGTTTTTGACAGGCCTTTTATTCTGATGGCAAGATAACCTGTATCGGCGATGGTCCACTCACCGGCATAGGCGTTGTGAAAGGATCGGGAACCAGATAGCTGTATTTCCCTGGTTTTTCCCAATGCTGTCAATGCTATTTTACTTTTGCCGCCAGGCAGGGCAAGATCGAGATATAATTTGAATTTACCCGTACGGCCGAAACGCACATAGGCCGTAAAAGTTGCCGCTGGATTTTTCCAGTTCACAATTCCCTTCGTGCTTATATTGCCTCCGATGGTATCCTTGTCGGTTCTCCAGGTATTTCCGCCAAGCGGAACGGTGACAAGTGTATCGGTAAAGGACCTGGTGGCGGAACTTTTCGCAGGCGAAAGCAGTGCCGCGCAAAATAAGGCAATGAATAGTCTATTAGTAAACAGCATCGTAATTGGCAATCAGTTCTTTTCCAGAATAAAGGTAATGTTGGTCCAGTTAGGCGCCGTAGTTTCACTGTGGATACATTCTTTAATGCTCCAGCCTTCGTCAAGAAACTTGTTTACGTCCTTTATTTCGTATGCTGAATGGCGGTTGGTTACGTTTTGTTCGTAAACATTGATGTTTACAGTGATGACTTTTTGTGCCATTGGTTTTGGAATAATTTCGCCAAAGGTACACAAAAATTAAGCCTTTTGAACTTTAAGCAATGACAGTGTGGGGTGAAAATGTCTTTCTACAATCTGTTCAATGATCTCTCTGGTATTGTCGGGGTAATCTACATCAACGACCTTGCCGGTCTCCAGCCAATCCAGTATGGTTTGGTTATGCTTTGGTTTTAGACTTTTGATAACGGGCACACCCATTGATTTTAAAGCAGCGGCATTCAAATGCTGCTCGTACTGGCTTTTCATAGGTACTACCAGCAGCTTCTTTTTCAGATATAGCGCCTCAGCAGGCGTTTCAAAACCGGCACCGCAAAGTACACCTGCTGATTGCGCCATACTCTTTATAAATTTCTCGTTGTCTATAGGCTGTATCGAAATGTTTTTATAGCTCAGCGTCTTTTTATTGTGTTTTGAAAATACGTCCCATTCTATGTTCTTAAATTCCGATAGTCTTTTGATGAGCCTTTTATCATCATAAGCTGGAAGGTATACGGTATAATGACCCTTGAACGAGATTTTTTGTTCCCGAACCTGTTTGCGGATCACCGGGGTAAAGGTATGTTCGTCAAACGAATTAAAATGAAAACCATACTGCACCGTTACCGGTGCGTAATTCTTCAGGATAAGTTTACCTACCATGTCGGTTTCCTCGGGCTTTGGAGCCAGATCGGACAAGACGGCCGCCTGGTGACTTAGACCTATACAAGGTTTGTTTTTAAGGTAACATGCCCAGGCCGATACTGGTTCAAAATCATTGATTACCAGGTCGTATTCCTCCACCGGTAATTTGCCGATCTCCTTGATGAAGTTGCGAAACCTTGATTTATAGAACGATTTCCAGAGATCAACGCCACCGGATTTTCCAAAAATGAACCCAAACCCGTTGAAATTATATTTTACGGGGAAGGGAAGCGTAAGATCGCCTTGCGTTCCGCTGATAAGCACGTCCACTTCGGCTATTTCTTTGAGTAAAGGCACAATATCCATTGATCTGGACAAATGCCCGTTGCCCGTGCCCTGAATGGCATAAAGTATTTTCATTCTGCTAATGTATCCTCAAAGGTAGCCGGAGATTGATTAAGTCAAAGTTAAGCCAGTATTAAGTGTTTCATTTGGCTAAATTAATTTTCAACATTAGTAAACCATTGGAGTAATATCATGTTGAATTAATAGTAAGATAATGTGCGGTTGTTTTTTTTGTGTAAATCTAATATCATGAGTTTATCAGTATTGAAACCGGAAGCAATTGTTAACGAAGTATTTTCAAGGTATGAGAAATACTTCAGAAGAAAATCCACAGACCAACTAATTTCTCAATTCGAACTGGCATCGCGGGCTGCAGCCATGGCAGAAGAAGAAGGATTTGAAGATGAAGTAGTATTAGCTGCATTTTTTCATGACATTGGTTATACATGTACAGGTAACGAGGGCGGTGGCCCCATTGGACAAGAGAAGCTCGGCGCAGATTACCTTCGCAAGCAGGGATTCTCGGAAAGACTTGCCACTTTGGTGGAAAGCGATGCAATGGCTAAGCGTTACCTTGCCTATCAATACCCTGATTATTATAATCAGCTTTCAGATGATGACAAGGCAAAATTTGAACTCCAGGGTGGTCCCATGAACAGGGATGAGGCTGAAAAATTTGAACTGGACCCTGACGCAGAATCATTTGTCAGGTTGCGTCGCCTCAATGATAAGGCAAGAAACGCAATTCGGTCCAAATTCGACCTTTCTCATATCAAACTACTGGCAACAGCTCATTTGTATAAAATAGTTGATCAGTATTTGCCCGCTTTTCTGATGCCAAAAACGAGGATACAGGGGAGCGGCCGGTGAAAGGAACCATCTCATTTGAAAAAAGTGTGCAAATATTTGGTAATTCATTTAAAGAATTGTTCACTTTGCAGACCGGAAATATCACGGTTCTAAAAAATGAAGAAACTTACCGAAGAGAATGCAGCGGGATACACCATTGCATTGATCCTGATTACCTTTATACTCCGTCTTTTTATTGCTGCCTATACCGGGCTTGGTATCGGTGAGGCTTATTATTTTCGTGGCGCCCAACACCTCGAGCTAAGCTATTTTGACCAGCCGCCCTTGTTCTTTTGGCTCAGTGGATTCACCATAAAGATTTTCGGGTTAACTAATTTAGGACTAAGGTTCCCTGCAGTGCTGTTGTTTGCAGGAACAAGCTGGTTATTGTTTTTGATCACTAAGAAATTGTTTACTGCCAAGGCTGGTTTTTGGGCGGTAGTGGTCATGAACCTCAGCGCGGTATTCACTGTAGCGATAGCCTGCTGGTTTCAGCCTGATGCGCCTCTGATGTTTTTCTGGCTAGCAAGCGCTTATTTTTTGGTTCAGCTGATGTTTCGTCCGGCAACGGCCGATCTTAAAACCGTACGCAGTAGTGGTCGTACCTGGTTTTTATGGATCATGGCGGGTATTTGCCTCGGACTGGCTACTTTAAGCAAGTACCATGTGCTGTTTATTTTTGCCGGTGTGTTTTTGTTTGTCGGTACCAACAAAGATCAGCGGCATTGGCTGTGGCATCCGGGTCCGTACCTGGCTGTGCTGATTACGTTCATTATCGCTACCCCGGTGCTTTGGTGGAACTATCAAAATAATTGGGCTTCCTTTGTTTTCCAGGGATCAAGAGCCGGTACCGGCAGCAAATTTCAACTGCATATCGACTGGTTCCTGCGCAGCATCCTGGGGCAGGCCTTATGGTTATTGCCCTGGATCTGGGTTCCAACAATCAGGGAACTTTTCAGGTCGTTTGCAAACCGGCTTATTTCGAAGGCTTACAGTTTTTCATTCTGGCTCTCAGTATTACCCATCGTTTTTTTTACCATGGTTACCTTGTGGGCCGACCTGCAGTATCATTTTCACTGGCAGGCACCGGGTTATATGATGCTTTTTATGCCCTTAGGTTATGCAATTGATAAAAAGATGAGCATAGGTGGCTCTGGCGGCCGTGGCACAAGGCGCTGGCTCCGGTTTTCAGCCTGCTTCACCGTGATCACCATAAGCGTACTTAGCCTGCATATGGTAACCGGTTTCTGGCAGTTTTACGGCCCAAAATGGGTCGTTAACAGATTCCACGGCGATAATGTTGATCCGACCATACAGGGTGTTGACTATGATGATATCATGACCCGCTTCCAGAAAGAGGGCTGGCTGGATAATAAAAAAATATTTGCAGGCAGTACCAGATGGTGGCTGACCGGTAAAGAGGATTGGGCCCTGAAGGGTAAAAAAGATGTGATTTGTTTCAGTAATGATCCTCGTAACCTGGCGTTTTTAGTTGATCCCAAATCTTTGATCGGCAATGATGCCATTATCATAGGGCAGGAGCATAAGGCTAATGTTGACGCTGACGTAAAACCGTTTTTCGACAGTGTTACCCAGCTGCCTGATATTGAAATCGTGCGCCACGGGATCGCTGAATTGCATTTGCAGGTATATTATTGCAAGAATTTCCATCAATCGGTCCAGCAGCGCAACGACCTGCCCTTATTTCGGCAGCTTAACGGTCTGCCGCCGTTTGGTAAATAACAGGAAAATGAATCGTTCAGACGAAAGTTGCAGCATAACTAGACCTGCTGTCATTATCCTGGCTGCAGGGCAGTCCAGCCGCTTAGGGCAGCCTAAGCAATTGCTTAATTTTAAGGGAACATCGTTATTACAGCACGCGATAAATTCTGCCCGGCAATCTTCGCTGCGGGATATAATTTTAGTCTTGGGTTCCGAGTTTGAGCTGATAAAAGATGCCATTGATCTAACCGGCGTCCATTTGGCCAGCAACGAGAACTGGCAAAGTGGCATTGCGTCTTCCATTACCTGCGGTTTAGATGCCTTCGACTTATTCAACCCCAGGCCAGATGCCGCCATTTTCATGGTGTGCGATCAGCCCTTTGTAGATTCTGCATTGCTGAATCAGTTGCTTGCTGCTCAAAAGGCATCTGGCAAACCGATTGTAGCAAGCGCGTACGGGGATATCGTGGGTATACCTGCTTTGTTCCATAAAAGTTTTTTCAACCAGTTGCAGGCACTAAAGGGCGATACAGGTGCCAAAAAGATCATCCAGCAAAATCCTGATGATACGATCACTGTTCCATTTGATCAGGGAGGTATCGATATTGATACACCCGATGATTACCATTCTTTGGGAAAATGAATATCTTTATCAGACAGCATCAATTTTTCTCTATCATGAAAGCAATTTTGATCTTTTTGGTCCTGATTTCCATGACATCATGTGTGCAACAAAACACCGATATACAAAAACTGCAGGTAAAAGTAGATAGCCTCGAGACAAAGCTTAAAGATACCTATAAGCCCGGTTTGGGGGAATTCATGATGGGCATGCAAATGCATCATGCAAAATTGTGGTTTGCTGGTATAAATAGGAACTGGGAGCTGGCCGATTTTGAAGTACATGAAATCGGTGAAACCCTGGATGATATTAAAAAGTATTGTACCGACAGGCCCGAAGTAAAGAGCATAGGTATGATCGATCCGGCAATCAAAAGTATTGGTGTGGCCATTCAGCACAAGGACGTCCAGCTTTTCAGAACAGGGTTTATCGAACTGACCAGTGACTGTAATAGCTGCCACAAAGACAACAAACATGGATTTAATGTAATCACCATACCAAGTTCCTTACCGGTTACAAACCAGAAATTTTAATTCTACTTTCAGTAAAATCAAAAGGCTTCCGATATATCCGGGAGGCCTTTTGATTGGAACCTTATCACGAATTATTTTACAGGATGATGATCTGTTTGTGTATGCTTTACATAAGCCTCAAGGTCACCATTCGCATCAATAGCCCAATCACTGATTTCTGCAGCGGCCGATACCATTTTCTTTTTCTTTTTCTTTGGTCCCACCAGCGGCAGCACGATAAAAGTTAATAATGCACTTACTTTAAGTACAATGTACCATGTTGTCATATTGATTATTTAAGACGAACGTCATAGCAACTTTATTGCCAATTGTACGTGTCGGATAAGAAAATGTTTTATAATTCATTGATATTGTATGGTTTACGAAGTTTATCTTTTGCAATAAAATGGCCGGTAGCCGATGGTTTACATGTCTATGAACTGTTAGTATTATCAAAATGAAAACGTAATTCCTCTTTTGGTGTGAGACTGGTAAAAATACGCTTTCCAGACACCCTACACCTTTAAGCGCTGCAGCAGTTGAAGCTGAATTTTCATCGGTTCCCAGATCCAATCATGATGGCAGGAGCTTATCATAATGATAGGTCGGCCGGTTAATAAATAGCGTTTACAAGAATGTTAGCCTGTGGCTTTTCATCGCTGGCGGACGCTGAGGTCAATCCGTGGAACCAGATTGTGTATACCAAACCGCTGTTTACCTGAACGCCCGGGAGCGATGCCAGCACGGTACTGGTACCATGCCGGCGGACCTCGAAATTGTAGATTTTTCCGCCAGCAAGCGGTAAAAAGGAAGAAAATCCTTTAAATGGTATATTTGACACGAAAGCTGCGCTGTCTTGTATGACAAGATCGGCCGGTGGTGCGTCAGCACTTACATTGACAAAACGTAAATTTGCATTTCCGCTGGTGGGACGGCTGATCGAGTCCGTCAAAAAGACCATGCTTGGACCCTGTAAAGTGGCCGAAGTATTGGTCAGGAAGATAGTATAGGCAATTCGGTTATTTATGGTTACTGAATCAGAAAAGAGTTTAGTGCCAACATAGTGATTATAAATGCCCACCGTTCTTATGCCGGTATACGCTTTGAAGTAAGGAATTTTATCGCCGTAGTTGAGCGGTTGTGTATTCACCCTGTTCGCATTGAAATAAAGATCGAATGGCGGTTCTGAGGGTGATGCCTGTACAAAATATACAAATCCAAATGGTGGCTGGTTGTAATCGGGACCGTCTTTTAAACAGGCCGACAAGGATGAAGATAGCAAAAACAACAGGCATAGCCCGGCTACCCACTTTCCTGGGTTGTTTTTGAGGGGTTTCATAATAGAAGGTTTTTTTAAATAACATATATCTGCATTACGTGTTTGTTAGGTAAGTATGATACATGACTGAAGAAATTTTAAGGCAAATACAGCCTGTTTTCGATAAATTTGATAAAATATTAAAACCTGAGATACTATGAAACAGCAATTTCATTATGCTACCGTGACCGAGGCGATAAAGCAGCTCCATGAACAGGGTTATACGTTGGATTTTAATCTGAAAGGAGGGGATCTTGTAGCCGAAGATCAGCGGCATCCTGCTTCTGAGTTTGAGATAACTGATCTTTACCGGTATGAGGGGCCGTCAGATCCGGCAGACGAAGCCACCGTATATGCTTTAGCTTCAAAAAGCGGATTGAAGGGGCTGTTGGTCTCCGCATATGGCACTTCAGTTGATCCGGAATCGGATGAGATATTAAAACAGTTGCATTATAAATATGAGCAAAACCAATAGCGGCTGAATGCCGCTAGGGTCGACCTCGATAATTTTTTTTAAAATGTTTTTCCATTCTGCCCGTCTATACTTTAAGTTGAGATTGCGGACTGCGACTTTTTAGTTTATAATTGCCGTAGAAAAAGCTTTTTAAAACACCTAAATAAATTATCAGTTCACCCATGCCCGAAAAGATCCAAAAACGAGAGAAAAAGCCCGGCATCTTCAGCCTGCTAAAGCCATATAACGGTCTGGTGGTTTTGTTGATACTTTTTGCACTTTTCAGCAACAGTATCACTTTATGGCTGCCAAAGATCATTTCCCATGGCATTGATGATTATGGCCGTGCTTACATGCAGCATCTGGGCAAACCATTTATTTTTGATCTGAGCGCCGTTATTATCAAATTCTCCCTGGCGATCGTACTCATTTTTGTATTTTCCTATATGCAAAGTATTATTTCAGACTTACACCTCGGAAAAGGTGGCCCGTGACTTGCGCACCAGGCTCTCAGATAAAATATCCGGGCAAAGCAATGCGTTTATCGAACAGGTAAGCCCGTCAAAGCTACTTACCAATCTTACCGGAGATGTAGATTCAATAAAACTTTTTGTTTCGCAGGCGCTGGTTTCCATTGTTTCATCGGTATTTGTTATCGTTGGCGCCAGTATAATGTTACTTACCATTAATTGGAAGCTGGCTCTTGTGCGTAATTGCAATCATTCCGATAATCGGTATTACCTTTTTCGTTGTGCTGAAAAAAGTAAGGGCATTGTTTAAAGAAAGCCGCGCGGTGATCGATTGGCTAAACAAGGTGATCAAGCGAAAGCATATTGGGCTCGGCTTTAATCAGGGTGATCAATTCACAACAGTTGGAGTTTGATAAATTTCTGAAGGCCAATACCAAGGCGAAGGAATATGGACTTTCCATCCTGCGTTTATTCGCAGGGCTTTCCCGGTGATCACTTTTACCGCTAATATTGCCACATTATCCATTTTGGCATTGGGCGGACATTTTGTGATCGAGGGGACGATGACCCTGGGTGATTTTGCCGCTTTCAACAGCTATCTTTTTCAACTGATATTTCCGATACTGGTCATCGGTTTTATGAGCAATATCATAGCGCAGGCCACGGCATCCTATGAACGCATATTTGCTGTATTGGATGCTCCCGAACCGCCAGAAAGCGGAACGGTGATCCAGAGCATTGAAAGGCAATATTGAAATGAAGGATGTCAACGTAATTTATGGTCAGAAACCTGCGCTGAAAAATATTTCCTTTTCCGTTAAAGCCGGATCAAAGATTGCCATTATTGGTCCAACGGCTGCAGGAAAAACGCAACTGTTATATTTATTGACCGGGCTCATTTCACCTCAATCAGGCGCCATAGATATTTGACGGACTTCCAATTGATGCCTATAAAGGCGAATCATTTCACAGCCAGGTGGGATTTGTTTTTCAGGATAGCATCATCTTTAATATGAGTATCCGCGAGAATATTGCATTCAGCGACACGGTAACGGATGAGTCATTAAAAAAAGCCATTGATACGGCCGAGTTGCACGAGTTCATTGATAAATTGCCTGACAAATTGAGTACCATCGTTTCGGAACGCGGCTCAAGTCTTTCGGGAGGGCAGAAACAGCGGATCATGCTGGCCCGTGCGTTGGCTGTAAATCCCAAAGTGTTGTTGCTTGATGATTTTACAGCGCGCGTTGATACCAATACCGAAAAGAAAATATTGGAGAATGTGCAAAAGAACTATCCCGGCCTGACGCTGATTTCGGTTACACAAAAAATTGCTTCGATAGCGCATTATGACCAGATTATTCTTTTAATGGAAGGTGAAATACTGGCCACGGGCAAGCATGAGGAACTGATGAACACCAGCCCTGAATACGTACAAATATTTAACTCACAACAAAGTACCAGCAACTATGAATTACGATCTAAATAAATTTTCGGAGCAGCAGGAAAAGACATCGACCCTGGCGGCCCTGAAAAAGCTGCTGGAACTGATCGCGCATGAAAAAAGAAATCTTTGGTTGGCATTAGTCGCCATATTGATCAATGCCGGAGTGAATTTATACGGCCCGTTTTTAATTGGGGATGCCATTGATAAATATGTGATCCCCGGTAATTATCACGGTGTGCTGGTTTACTCGGGCATATTGCTGGCCATGTACATCTGCGGACTGGTAGCCAGCTATCTGCAAACGAAACTGATGGGCGGCGTAGGTCAGCGAATGCTTTACACGCTGCGTAACGCCATTTTTAATAAGCTGCAGCAGCTTCCAGTGGCGTTCTTTAATCAGAATAAAGCAGGTGATTTGATTTCGAGGGTAAATAACGATACCGACAAGATCAATACTTTTTTCAGCCAGTCTCTGATGCAATTTGTTGGCAGTATCGCCATTATGGTTGGTGCCGGAATATTTCTATTGAGCATTAATCTTAAGTTGGGAATGGCAACACTTGCTCCGGCAGCATTGGCCTGGATATTCACCAAAGTGCTTTCTGCCTGGGTCAAAAGAAAAAATGCGGAGAATCTTAAAAGTACAGGCGGGATGAGTGCCGAAATACAGGAAAGCCTGAATAATTTCAGGGTGATCATCGCTTTTAATAGGCGTGATTATTTCCGTAAACGATTTAATCAGGCCAACAAGAGCAATTACGATACTGCAATTAAGGCTGGCGTTGCTAACAACATTTTTTTGCCTGTATATAGTTTGCTTGCCGGGGCTGCTCAGTTGATTGTATTGACTTACGGCATTTATTTGATTTCAAGTCACGAAGCAGCGATAACGCTGTCATCTTCTTACCGTGTATTCAGAATAGGTTCGCTGATATTCTACCTGACGTACGTTAATAGTTTCTACAATCCTTTAAGGCAACTGGCTACATTATGGACAAGTTTCCAAACAGCCATGGCCGGATGGGACAGAATATCGCAGATACTTTCTCTGGAAACAAATCTTGCAAACCCTGGCGGCTCAGCCCGCCGGGCAGTCGGATGCCTTGCTCGAATTCAGGGATGTTCATTTCGCCTATCCCGGTGGCGAGGAGATTTTGCATAACATCAGTTTTAAGCTTGAAATGGGTAAGACTTATGCACTGGTTGGTCCTACAGGCGGTGGCAAGACCACTACCGCTTCGCTGATTGCACGGCTTTATGACCCGACCAGCGGATCGGTGTTTTTAAATGGCAGGGACATCCGTTCCTACCAGGCTGCAGAACGTACCGGGAAGATCGGTTTTATACTGCAGGAACCATTCCTGTTTACCGGTACGGTAAAGGAAAACATTCTTTATGGAAATGAACAGTACAGGGACTTTGGCAATGAGCAGTTGGAGCAGGTGATCAAACAAGCCAGTCTGGAAAGTTTACTGGCCATATTTGACCAAGGCTTGGAAACCCAGGTTTTGTCCGGTGGCGACAGCATTAGTCTGGGGCAAAAACAATTGATCGCCTTTATGCGGGCAGTATTGCGTAATCCTGATATCCTGATACTGGATGAGGCTACTGCAAATATTGATACCATCACCGAGCAGCTGCTGGGCGATATTCTGAAAAAACTGCCGGAAACGACTACGCGCGTGATCATTGCCCACAGGCTTAACACGATTGAAAACGCAGACGAGATATACTTCGTCAATTCAGGTGAAGTAATACCCGCTGGTTCGCTGGATCACGCGATTAATATGCTGCTGCATGGAAAACGGGTAAGCTGATCAAACCAGCCAATTGAAGCCTTATCCGTGAGCTTCAAGAGATCTCTGCGCACCACCTCACCGGTTTGTTTATGCTTGAGGATCAATTTCTTTTCACCGCCAGGTAATATTTCTTCCTTGATCAGGTAGAAAGAGTCATCGTATGAAGTGAAAACGTGGCCTTCAGTTACGTCCGTTCGCCCGCGCCATACATCCAGCTGCACAGGTTCCCAATTGCGTGATTTGGCCGACCGGTAAGCAGCATCAATAATGCAGTTCACGACGTAGCCGTCATAAAAGTTTTCCAGCGGTTCACGCTTCTGTTCGATGGATTCGAACATATCGGTGAACATATGGCTGTAGCCCAGTTCATGTACTTCATCGCCGACAGGAAACAGCCAGCCGCTGCTCGACTCCGCCTTTTCCGCTACATAACCTGTTCCCTTGCCGGTACTGAACATTTCAAAACCTGTACGCAGGAAGTTATTAAGCCAGATGGTTCCCTCGCTGCCCATTACTTCATCGCGCAGGTCCATTCCGCCCCTGAAGCACCAACTTACTTCGAATTGTCCAATTACTCCGTTCGCGTATTTTACCAATCCTATGGCATGATCTTCAGCAGCAATGGGATGCACCTGGGTTGCGGCCCAGCACATCACTTCGACAGGTTTGATGTCCTTACCAATAAAGTTTCTTGAAATTTCTATACAATGGCAGCCCAGGTCGACAATGGCGCCACCGCCAGATTGTTCCAGGTTCCAGAACCAATCGCTATGCGGTCCGGGATGCGTTTCTCTCGATTTTGCCCAAAGTACACGGCCAATGGCTCCTGATTTTACACTGTTGAGGGATTTTAAAAATTTAGGCGTATAGCAAAGATCTTCCAGATAACCGCCCATGATGCCCGCCTTTTCCACCAGTTCCATCATTTTTTTTGCTTCCTCGCCGGTCCTTCCCAATGGTTTTGTACATAGCACATGTTTTCCCGCTCTGGCGCAAGCCTCTACAGCGCCCAGGTGCAGGTCATTTGATAAGGCAATGACTACCACATCCACATCGGGGTGTCCAATCACCTCCGCCATGTTGTTACTGTGATGCGGCAGACCGTAATCTTTAGCAAATTTTTCGGCTCTTTCCGCACTGCGTGAAAAAACGCTCATAAGATATCTTTCCTTCGCTGTGCCGCCAGCGAATCAGCATAAAAGCGGGCAATAAATCCCGATCCCAGCATGGCTATTTTCATATTCTTGGGTTAATGTGATTTTGAAAATTATAAGCTTGTAATGTTATTCTTTGTTTTTTAAAGTTGTAAATAGTTTGTTGCAGCGATGCACTACAATTTCTCACTTTCCCATCCGGTGTCCTTCAAAGCCGGATCGTTTTCTTTTTTCAGGAAGTCATTGTTTGATAATGAGCCGGCATCCCATTCCAGTATCGCTTCATCGGGCACCATGCTTACCGGAGTTTTCCATGAAGTAGACGTTTCGTTGTATGCCAGGTTGGATTGAGAACAGTAGCATGAAATGATCGACCAGCGCGGATGATCGGAAAGATTAGCTTCTGAACGGTGCAATAAATTGCTGTGGAAAAATAAGGCATCACCGGGTTGCAGCTCGCAATAAACCAGGTCCATAGTTTGCAATGCGTTATTTACCATTACCATATCAGCACCCACCTGTTCACCGGAAAATCCATGATTTACCCTGCCCAGTTTATGTGAGCCTCTGATCACCTGCAGGCATCCGTTTTCTTTATTGGCAGGGGAGAGGGCCACCATGACACTGATTAGCTGATCAGGAAACATAAATTGGTTCTTGTACCAGTACCCGTAATCCTGATGCCATTCCCAGGCGCCGCCTACCTTGGGTTCTTTTTGCATTAATTTAGAATGAAAATGGCAAACGGGTGCGTTACTATCGAGCAATTGGGCAATGGATGAAACGATTTTTTCACTTCGGGTCAAGTACCCAAAAACATCATTTCCTGGTGTAAACCACAGCGACAAGCGTGTTTTCTTTCCGCTGCGATCGTTCAGGTCCAGGGCATTTTTACGCATGGCATCGTCTTCAATCGCCGTTTTGTACAACTTGTCAATTTCTGCGGGCGAACAAAAATTTCTGATCAATAAATAGCCGTCACGATGATAGTCGGCTAACTGCCCGACGGTGAATTTATGTACTGACATATCATTTGGTTTAAAAGTTAAAGCTAGAATTTTAGCGTCTTATTTTGTAAAGATTTTCGCGAAAATTCTTTTTTCCCCGGGCTGACAGATACCAAAAATACCGTTTGATATTAATTTTTTATTCCTGCAATATTATTTTTACCATTGTAGCAACATAAACTTTATATGCAGAGATATACTGGCCAGAAAAGAATTCTAGTAGCGACTGATTGTATTATTTTTGGATTTGATGGCTGGAATTTAAAGCTTTTGCTTGTTCAGAGGGCGATTGAACCTGAAAGAAATAAATGGAGCCTTATGGGAGGATTTATCCAGCCTTCAGAATCACCTGAAGATGCTGCCATCCGTGTATTGGAACAACGGACCGGGCTCAAAAATGTATACATGGACCAGTTTCGTGTATTTGGCATGCCTGGCAGGGATCCCGTTGAAAGAACATTGTCTATCGCATATTACGCGCTGATTGATATAAACCAATATGAAAAACAGCTCAACGATGAATTCCATGCCGAATGGTTTTTACTTGCGGAATTGCCTGAATTGATATTTGATCACTCTGAAATGGTTAAACTGGCTTTACGCCAATTGCGTTATAAAGCAGCACTGCATCCGATCCTATTTCAGCTTTTGCCCGAGAAGTTCACTATCCCGCAGCTGCAGGCGCTTTACGAAGGTGTTTATCAAACCGAATTTGACGACCGCAATTTCAGTCGTAAATTATTGTCAACCGGATTGCTGATTAAACTTCCGGAAAAGGATAAATTGTCATCGAAGAAAGGTGCGTTTTATTATCAGCTTGACCAGTCGCATTATAAACAGAACTTTGAATCATTTTTAAACCTGGTGCCCAACCCGGATAAATTCTTTTAGGCTTATTCTAATCCTTTAGGCAGCGAGATGGTAAACCTGGTGCCTTTCCCGGGCTCAGATTGTACATCTATACTGCCTTGGTGATCTTCCATGATGCCGAAAACGATGGATAAGCCAAGGCCGGTGCCTTCTCCAACATCTTTTGTGGTGAAAAACGGTTCAAAAATACGCTGTTTCACTTCTGGGGTCATACCCGTGCCTGTATCTGTTATTTCGATAATCACCTTGTCATCGCATTCCCGGGTCGTGATCAGGATGCTTTCATTCTGCTGCTGGGATTTAGCTTTTATCGCCTGTATACCGTTGTTGACCAGGTTCATCAACACCTGATTTATCTTCCCGGGGTAGCAGTTCAAAAGCGGCAATTTATTCAGGACCGGTTTGATCTCGATGTTGTAGGGTATGGAGCTTCTGAGTAGTATGAGCGTATTCAGGACAGCCTTGTTGATATCTACCGGCTTTAAGATCAGTTCATCGGTGCGGGAAAATGTGCGCAGACTTTGAACGATCTCCGTCGTTCGCGCAGCGCCCTCCTCAATGCCATCCAGCAGCGTTAAGATTTCTTGTTTTAATAAATTCACATCGATGTTGTGCTGATATTTCAGCGCGGCATCAAGCAATTCTTTTTCGTTCGGACGTTGCCCAGCTTCTTTGTATTTATCCAGTAATGAAAATAATTCCAGAAAATCCATGCGCAGGGGATTAACATTTGAGCCGACGAAATTTATAGGATTATTGATTTCATGTGCTACGCCAGCGGTAAGCTGACCGAGTGACGCCATCTTTTCCGTTTCGATCAATTTCATCTGGGCCGATTTCAGATTCTCGATCGTGGAGGACAAATCCTGGTTTGTCTGGATAAGCTGGTGGGTACGCGCATTTACTTCCGATTCAAGTAAAATATTTTGCTGGGTAATCAGCCGTTCATTTTCTTTGGCGATCACCAGGGAAAGCGATTGCGCTTCACTGTTCTGACGACGATAAAAGTTGATTTTGTCAGCCAGGGCAATGGAAAATAGTATAAGTTCCAATGTGCCGCTATATAGGAGGATATTGGATGTGAAATTGTTATGAAAGACGTATCCCCGGTTATGTGCGATGGAAATGAGTATCGTTACAAGAAAGATGCTCCATCCAAACATGAAATACTTGGCTGGCGTAAATCCTTTATAATAAAGCAGCCCCCCAATGAACAATAAGGTTATTGCAGTAAGGGTTGCCGATATGGTAATCAGATTATACGCTAAAAGAACGTTTCCGGTAATGATGGCAAACAAAGACAAAGAGTATACGCCGTATAAAAGGTAGTAATATTTAAAGTATGATTTGAGTGTCCGTTTAAGATGCAAGAAATCAGATGTAAATAATATAATCGAGTACCCGAAGAGCACGCGGACCACCGGTATCAAGTAGTTATTCAGAATGATTTTTTTGCTCACCAGCAAGCTGATACCGTAATCGCGAATCAATACCTGTGATAAGCCTAAAAAAATAACAAAGAATACATAGTATAAATAACTCAGGTCGCCAACCATTATAAAAAGCATCAGGTTGTACAGTGCCATTATCATTACAATGCCAATAAAGCCGCCAACAACGATGTTATCAAAGTCGACATTTTTGAAAAAATCGTTAGCGCTGCTTATTTCCACGGGTATTACCCCGGGTGCACTGCTTTTGATCCTCATATAAATCGTTCTGGTTGAGTCGGGAAAGACCAGGCAATTGATGAAATTATTATTTTGTTTGATCAGTTTTGTATCCCGTGATGGTATACCAGCGGTGAAGTTGATAATGTGATTGCTTTTTTCCGGATCAGCGAAATAGATATCGAAGTTGTCAATAACGCGCGGATCAATCGTGACAGGAATGAAGGCGCGCATCGTTTTATTTTTTATAACAACCTTTAACCAGGTGGTTGATTTCGAATATCTTAAAAACGGTAACGATGAACTGCCGGGATGAAAGGAGTTGCTTGAGATGATATTTTTTACCGTGTACGCCCCTGTGGGGTCCTCGAGTTCAAGGAAATAGCGGCGCGTTAAAAGCATGGTTTCGTTTTCATGAATTGTTAACGTATCGGTCTGCAATGCAAAAAGTAAACTATTTTGCAGCAACAGGCAGGTGATTAACAATATTTTTTTCATTTTTACAGAATACGCTGTTTAGTGCAGATGTATGATCAGCCAATAAAAATGCGTAGAAAATTGAACTTTCAAGAATTTTTCAGTTTTAATATTGTACGTTTAAACCCTCTAATTTAATAGCCTATGCCTTTTGGTGTACTATATGTTGATGATGAAATAAATAACCTGAATAGCTTTAAAGCGGCGTTCAGGCGTGATTTTGAGATTTATACGGCACAGTCGGTACGGGAGGGGCGTAAGATATTAGATAGCTGCGAAATAGGCGTGATCATTACCGATCAGCGTATGCCTGGCATGACGGGTATCGAATTTCTTGAATCGATATTACCGATCTATCCTGATACCATCAGGATCCTGTTAACAGGTTTTTCAGATATTAATGCGGTGATGGATGCTATAAACAGGGGACAGGTATACAAATACCTGGTTAAACCATGGAAAATGACGAGTTGAAGCTTTATATTCAGAATGCGCTGGAGATCTATCATCTACGGCGGGAAAATAAAGAACTTGCCCATAAATTACATCTAGCCAATCAGCAGCTCGATCTGCTCAATAAATCACGTTAGTCCGTTAGCCATGATTTTTGTTGTCACCGGTTGTGCCGGTAATTAAGGAAAATAATTTATATTGGTATCAAAAACAATCTGCCTGCCTTAAACCTCATACTGCATTTTATATTCAGGAAAAGGTGTAAGCATTATTCGAAAAGGATGAAGAAGCTTTTTTGCACGCTTTTTATTATACTTTCAATTGCTGGGGTTGCGGCGGGTCAGCAAAAACCACAGTATACGCAATATGTTTTTAATAATTTATTGATTAACCCTGCAGTAACGGGTATCGAAAATTATTTTGATCTTAAAGCAGGTTACCGCAGCCAATGGACAGGACTGCAGGGAGCGCCTGTAACGAGTTACCTGACTTTCAGTGCACCTTTCGGATCCGATTTTGTGCAGGGTGACGCCGCCTCCATGTCACCGGGTAACGAATCAAATCCCTATAGTCACCTTTATACTCAAAATTACCAGGCTGCCCCGCCACATCACGGGATAGGCTTTATGGTTGTTTCTGACCAGGCCGGTCCGATTAGCACTACCAACATTGACGCCACCTATGCTTATCATTTGGGAATTTCAAGCACTTTTAACCTTTCGGCGGGGGTAGCAGCCGGGTTTAATCACGTCAGCTTGAACACTTCGATGCTTTCGCTCGAAAATCCACTTGATCCCGCCATCGCCAATGGTAATAACAGTCAGTGGAAGCCGGATCTGAGCATTGGTGTGTGGGGATATTCCTCCAATTATTATGTGGGTATATCGGCACAGCAGCTGCTGTCTCAAAACGCTTATTTCAGCACAACAAACACGTATAACCAGGCCAAAACAGTCCCCCAGTATTTCCTTACCGGCGGCGTAAAGCTTTTTCTGTCGGACGATATCACACTAATGCCTTCTACGCTGGTAAAAATACTTAATCCAGAACCCCTGGCATTTGATGTAAATATGAAACTGGCTTTCAGGGACCGGTTTTGGATAGGTGCATCCTATCGTAACCAGGATTCGGTTGCCGGGCTTTTAGGCTTGAACATCAGTTCGCTGATCAATATCAGCTACGCTTACGATTACACTACATCCGCATTGCGCACGGTGAGTAACGGCACACACGAACTCGTTATAGGCATCATGCTCAATAATAAAGACCGGGAAATATCGCCCCGCAACTCCTGGTAGAACTACAGTTCTTTACGTAAACGGGCAACAGGAATGTTCATCTGCTCGCGGTATTTGGCCACCGTTCGTCTTGCAATGTTATAGCCGCTCTCCTTCAGGATTTCTGTAAGCTTTTCATCCGCCAGCGGGTGCCTTTTGTCTTCGGCTCCAATATGTTCCTCAAGGATCTTTTTAACCTCTTTATTGGATACCTCTTCACCACTTTCTGTTTGTATGGCTTCTGAAAAGAAAGATTTCAATAAATAGGTTCCGTGCTCGGTCTGCACATATTTCGAATTGGCAACCCTTGATACGGTGGAAATATCCATACCTATTCTGTCGGCGATATCCTTTAAGATCATTGGCTTAAGGTTTTTATCGTCTCCGGTAAGAAAAAACTCGTATTGGTATTGCATGATGGCATTCATCGTTTTTAATAGGGTTTGCTGACGCTGTTTAATAGCATCAATAAACCATTTTGCTGAATCGAGTTTTTGTTTTACAAACTGAACCGCCTCCTTGAGCTTTTTATCTTTCTGTGAAGCCTTGTCATAGTGTTCAAACATTTCCTGGTAGGAGCGGCTCACCCGAAGTTCGGGAGCGTTCTTCGAATTCAACGTAAGTACAAGCACGCCATCATTATTAGAAATATGAAAATCAGGTATGACCTGCATCTGCTTGGTATTGATCTCGCTGGAGTCGCCTGGTTTGGGGTTAAGCTTTAATATCTCATTGATCACTCCTTTGAGCTCCTTGGAGTTCATATTAAGCGATTTCTCCAGCTTATCGTAATGCTTTCTTGTGAATTCGTCAAGATAATGTTCAACTACCTGCATCGCCTTTTTGACGATCGGATCACCATTATCCTTCCTTTTTAGCTGTATTACGAGGCATTCCTGCAGGCTTCGTGCCCCTACGCCGGGAGGATCGAAAGTCTGGATGATCTTCAGCATTTCTTCTACTTCCTCGTCTCCGGCAAAAATATTTTGAGAGAAAGCCAGGTCATCGGTAAGTGAGGTGATCGACCGGCGCAGATAACCATCATCATCCAGGCTTCCTATTATTTGTTGTCCTATTCTGAAATCCTTGTCCGAAAGCGGAAGCAGATCTAGCTGCAATTGTAGATTTTCAAAGAATGAGCTTTGTACGGCTATCGGTATTTCCTTGCGTTCATCCTCATCGTCACCGTTTTGGTCATACCTCGATCCGTACTCATTCAGGTTGTCTTCCTGGAGGTAATCGTCAATATTAAATTCATCGGCGGGCGAGTCCTGCTCGTCCCCGTTATACGTATCCTCTTCCGGGTCGCGATCGGGATACTGTTCTTCCGGCTCATTGAGGTTGGTTAGACTCAAATCTTCAAGCGCAGGATTTTCCTCAAGCTCTTCCTTAATTCGGGTATCCAGCGATACAGTTGGTACCTGCAGCAATTTTATAAATTGAATTTGCTGAGGGGAGAGTTTTTGTAATAGTTTTTGTTGAAGATTCTGTTTAAGCATAGATCAAGCCAAAAATACATCTATTAACCGGAACTTTAAAAATTAACTTCATGAGGTTGATGGCCAACTTTTAAACGCAAAACGAGAGTAAGTGTTTAATGTGCAACGTAAATAAATGTTTTTTAATCAGAGATTTTAATAACTTTAATTAAATTAAACTGTGTATCACTAATCTATGCATTATGGCCATTTTTAAAGAGTTCAAAGAGTTCGCAATGCGGGGCAATGTGGTTGACCTCGCAGTCGGCGTTATCATCGGTGCCGCATTCGGTAAAATAGTCACTTCATTGGTAAATGATGTCATTATGCCCCCTATAGGGTATCTGACGGGCGGTATTGATTTCAAAAACATGAAAATTATTTTGAAGGAAGGCGATCCGGCAAAAAAGATAGCTGACGTTTCTATCAATTACGGGAATTTTATCAATACACTGATCGAATTTCTGATCATCGCTTTTTGTATTTTCATGATCGTAAAGGCCATCAATTCGCTTAGAAAACCAGACGAGGCTTCCATTGTTGAGCCTGCGCCAACCAAGGAGCAGCTCCTGCTAACTGAGATCAGGGACTTGCTGGCAAAGAAAAACTAATATTTTCATATCTTCTTTCGTATGAATTGCTCGGGTATAAATCGGTTTCGCTTTTTACCCTAGAACGTCTTTGGCAATTTTGGATCAGTCAGGATGACGAAATCATTGTTTTTACTGTATTTGCTCCAGTCGGGATTGGCAAAATTATCATCCGGGAACGAGGCAATATTCAATATTCGTAGTTTGGATTTATATTTCTTTAACTGCGCGGCGGCGCCCAGTTTTTCATCACTATGGAATCCGCCATTCACCTGGAATATTTTATAGTGATGGTGCTTTTTTTCGAATTTTGCTATCTGCCAGCCCATGCTGGCATCCCAAAGATTTTGTGCCTGATACAGCTGCATGCCCGCCATAGCCGCATGGCCACCCATAATTTGTACAAATTTGTCATAATAGACGCCCGTAGCGGTATCAATGGGTATCGGGGGTAGCCATCCTTTACCGATATCATCGAGGCCTTCCAGGCTCCCCAGACCCATGCGGTTTACCATGTTTACATAGCGGGCAGGTGCATTGGCAGCGATAACTGGAATTTGTCCGCTTTTCGCCAGTTCGACGAGCGGCCGGTAATCCTTATAATTATGCCATGCACGGGCTTCGTTAGTGAAGTTTTTTTCCCGGATGAGGCCTTTCAGATATTCGTTGAGCACACTCTGGCAGTCGGATTCAAACATTTCCATAGAAAGGGCCAGTCTGCCGGGAAATTTTACCGACAACGCATGAAATATTTCCTGTTCGAGCACGTGGCAGGTGGTGTCGTTATGCTCTTCACCAAAAAACAAGACATCGGAATTCTGCATGGCGCTGACGATATCTTCTATCGATGTTTCCCTTTGATTTTTTGTGTCATATATCTTATAATGCCGGGTGCGGTTCTGCTGGCCAACGGCCAATAGGGGTAATAGTATGATGAATAAAAGACTTGTGAATTTCATATCGAATCAAGTTCCTGGGAATAAGATGTTAAAGTACGAGATGATAGTCTGTTTGACAAATAACTAAAAATGTATTTGAAAAATTTAAAAATTACGCTACATTTGCACTCCTGTTTTAAAAACGAGAATAGAATAAAATAGCAATGAAAAGAACTTTCCAGCCTTCTCAAAGAAAAAGAAGAAATAAACATGGTTTCCGTGAACGCATGTCAACTGCCAATGGCAGAAGAGTCTTGGCATCAAGAAGAGCTAAAGGCAGAAAAAGGTTAACTGTTTCTGACGAACGCAGCCACAAAGCATAAAAAAACATCGATTGCTTATTCCCTGTGGAATATTGGCCGGTGTATTTTTATAAATTGCAGTTCTGGCCATGAGCAAAATATACACTTTTAAAAAAGAAGAACGTTTATGTAATAAAAAGCTGATTGATCAGCTTTATCATAATGGTTCTTCTTTTTTGTGTTATCCGTTTAAGGTTTCGTGGCTCATCACTACGGCCCCCCAACTCTCTCCGGCACAGGTTTTATTCTCCGTGTCAAAAAAACGCTATAAAAAAGCGGTCGACCGTAATTTGATAAAGCGGCGTATGCGCGAAGCTTACCGGCTGCATAAAGAGCAGCATATTTATTCAATGCTTTGCGATTCTGAAAAAAGAATTGTGTTTTCAATAGGGTTTATTGGCAAAACAGATCGCTCCATACGATTTCGTTGAAAAGAAAATGCTAAAGTTGTTAACTCAGCTTGCTGAACAAGTCATTAAATGAAGTTTATTGCCGATATATTGAAGAAGGTAACGGGAGCCTTTTTTTTGCTCCTGATAAAAATATATCAATACTTCATTTCGCCCCTTTTTGGTGCGGCATGCCGTTACACGCCCTCCTGTTCGCAGTATGGCATAGAAGCTATCAAAAAATATGGCGCCTTTAAAGGCGGATGGTTAACTTTGAAGCGCATTGCCCGGTGTCACCCCTGGGGTGGACACGGCTATGATCCGGTACCTTAAAAGACATGAGCCTGATATTACAAATTGAAACCGCAACGACCGTATGTTCCGTTGCACTAAGTGAAAACGGAGCTGTTTTGGCGCTGAAAGAACTTGAACAGCGCAATGTGCATGCGGAGGTTATCACCGTATTTATTGACGAGGTATTAAAGGCTGCCGGCAGGAGTTATCCGGATCTTAAGGCCGTTGCTGTAAGTTGCGGGCCGGGTTCATACACGGGATTGCGTATCGGCGTGTCGATAGCAAAAGGCTTGTGTTATGCACTGGACATCCCGCTGATCTCGGTTGAGACACTCGAGGCCATGACCAGCGGAATGATCGCTCAGCAAATTTCCCGCAGCAACGATCAGGTATTGTTTTGTCCTATGATCGATGCACGGCGTATGGAAGTGTTTACTGCTGTTTTCGATGCTGACGGCAACAAAATAAAGCCGACTTCTGCCCGGATCATCGAGCAGGACAGTTTTGATGATTTGCTGGAAACCAATAAATTGATCCTGTTCGGCGACGGAGCTGCAAAGTGCAAAGAAGTATTGGCTGACAGACCCCATGTCGAGATCCTATCCGGCTTCGTTAATTCAGCACGCTATCTTACCCCGAAAGCCGCCGAGAAATATCGTAGTCGTCAATTTGAGGATACTGCCTATTTTGAACCTTACTATCTGAAGGATTTTATTGCCGGTAAAAAAGCGCTCTAGGCGGTTAATTGGTAGATTTAAACCACCTGTTCCATAAATTCCCCAGGAAGCCTTTTTCTCCGGTAGGTATGCTGCTGGCATTCAATGGGTGCTCAATAACGCGGCCAAATTTAATTGAAAAACCTAAAAAGAAATCGGCACCCGTAAATGATTGGTTAGTATATGAATTGGGATCGCTTTTAGCACCGGCAAGTCCTATCGATTGGGCAATACGATCGCTACCGATAAAAAAGTCAGCATTAGGCGTTTTATACATTAACTGAAGGCCCAATTTGAAAAGATTATAGTTATCATATGACCCGGTTACGCCTACATGAAAATCATCATATTGAAAGTCGTTGACCAGGGCTCCGATAAAGCCATTGTATAATAATTCTTTTGATGCGATAAGGGTCGGAGAATATTTGAATGACTTGTTATTATCAAGGTAAAATGATTTGGTGGCACTTAATTCAACCAGGGCATTGGTATATGAAGTGAACGACGTTTGTCTGCCGGCTGACGAAATGATCGTATTGATGCCGTCATATAAATTTTCTTCCCTTTGCGCAGTAGTCAGTCCATTTACCGTAGCCGATGAATTAAAATCGCTGATCTTGGAGCTGCTGTACCAATGAATAAAGCCCAGGTCTTTAAGGTTACCCTGAATGGTTATGCCATCGTCCGTAATGTAAGAGGTACCAATGCTTAATTGAGCTCCCGGACTTTGGAATGAAGGGAAAAAGTTGCTCCATTCCAGACTACCGGGGCCTTTGCTCAGATAGTACCTGCCTCGGAGCGCAATATCTGCGTTATCATTCAGCTTGTCAAAATTTACATGTGACTCATCTATATCAAGTTTGTTATAATTTATACCCATTAGAGCCCCAAGTTTGAAGCCAATCGTGAACTGACTGCTCAGTTTCTCTTTATAGGTAAGCCCGATCGAAGTGTATAGCTGGTAAAAATAATGGTCATTGAACAGGTTGTCATAAATATTGTTGGGAAAAGCTGCTGAGCCGTCGAATAATGCTACTGATTCATCGGTGAATGCACCCCTTCCTTCTCCTTTGGTATTAATAAAAAATCCTGCTTCCTGGTCCCCATTTAAGCTGGTAAACATTTTCAGCATCACCAAATAGGCAGTGCCTACGGCAGTAGTATGGTTATAATTGCCGCTGCCTATCTGCAGGTCATTGTTGTTATAGCTGTTGCCAAAAGCCCTGCTTACCAGGGAAGCCTGCGCATTGCCTTTCAGTAAGAAATTGGCATCGAGATTTGGTATAAAAAAGTTGGCTGCAAAGGTCCTGCTGGTATCCGGAACAAATGCCCGCTGTGATGGATTCTCGAAAGAGTCAAATAATGTACCCGTATTATATTGAGAAAATTGCTGTGAAAAACCTTCAGCAGCTGGAAACAATAAGCATAAGATAAGTAAAAATTTCTTCATTCGATCGGGTAGAGGACTTAATAAGATTTCGGAAGTTCTAAAGATAAACTACAAAACCCAATATTTTATTAAATAAATTAAAAAATATAAATCAGTGCTTTTAACGCAGTTTTTGAGCTTATAGTTGTGTATGATTCGCCTATTTTTTCAAAAAATACCTTTTATAATTGTGGTGTCGCGGTTCAGGCCCATGCAAAAGTTGGTGTAATAATTATTATCTGAGGACGTGAACTGCCAGGCGACCCCATAAAAATTTTTCCATCCCGGCGTTAGTTTTTCAAAAGCATCGTAAAATGCAGGCTTCAGGTCCTGCCTCAATATGGGTTGCGCGTTTTTAAATTGAACAAGGAACGATACATTGCTTCGTTCAGCAAGCAGTGCATCAAACTGGTCATAGCCTTCGGTCTTGTTCAAAAACTTGCGATTGTTATAACTATCATCGTAGCTGGCAAGTTCAGACATGCTGTTCGTTAATATCAGATAATTGTCCAGCACTTTAAAGTAAGGTTTTTTAAAGCCACCAAAAGCATTGCCCAGTAATAACTGTGGTAATTTCTCATAATTCAGCTGTCCGGTATCATCACCATTCATTTTACTCAGATTGACCATCATAGTACGCATTTTTGAACCATCTTTAACCTGGATAATTGCTATTTTCTCCTGATAACGCGTTGTGACAATAGCAAATTCATTATTTAGCAATTGAGCAAATTCCTTTTGCAAATTGACGCCCGTCTCGGATTTGACCTTTTGCGTCAATGCAGAGGCTTCGTTTTTAAGATCGCTCTTTAATAGCCAGTCAGACAGGTCTGCCTCGAATTTTACAGGATCGGAAACGGCAAAACTGGTAGAATAAGCGGTGGTGGAAGGGAAAATGTTTTTTAGTCGGTTGGCGACAGGCAACTGGTACCGGAACAGACCCAGGTAACCATTTTCGGCGTTAAGCTGCATCTGGGTCGCTCCGTTAAACATCAGCGCATCTTTTTTATAATTCAGACTCAGGGCGCCATAGGCGGGCAATTGTCTGAAACTCCTGAAGATATCGGTGTTTTTGTTGATGAATAGTTGCTCAAATAATGGCGACAGTGCCTGGTAGTTCACATACAGGTTAGCCAGGGAATTGGAACTTTGGCGATCAGAGAGTAACACAAAAGCCTGCTTTTCTTTCTTATAATCATATTGGGCACATGCCTCTACGAGTTCTCGTGAAAAACTGCCCATTAGTGCATTCTCGTCTTTGGCAATCAGGTAAAATCGCTTTTTGAGATCGTTCAGATAGATAATATAGCCCTGTTCGCCCGCTATGTTAAAAGTGTTAACCACCAAACCATTTTTTTTTTGTTTCGATATTACGTCAAACAGTTGCGGCTCGAATGCTTTTTGCAAAGGGATAGTAAGCAAAAAATCAATGGAACTGCCCTGTTGCGGATGCAGGGAGATATATAGGTTTTGTCCGTTCACGTACGGCGCCAGGAAGTGATTTTGCAGCAACAGCTTTTTCAATGCTGCCAGTTCAGCCATCTTATCCTCACCAACTAGGTTGGTAAATAACTTATTGTCCGTAAAAATATCATAAAAGCCCTTTTCATTGTTGAATTCAAATATTAACGATGCATTATTGGGTATGGTGCGTAATGCCTGGCTTGTATGTTGAGTAGGATTGTCCAGGTTTTTAAAATAGACGACAGTAATAAGCACAGTAGCTGTCATCAATAGTATGGTGGCAATAATCAGTCGTTTCATGGATGCGAACCTTACAAAGGTAGATTTTTACAGGCAGCCGTAAATTAATACTTTCAATTGGTAACTTAGCATTTTATATTCTATGAGTAGACAAATAGTTATTACAGCTTCCATTTTAGGTATGCTGGCCGTGATCGCCGGAGCCTTTGCAGCACATGGTTTAAAGCAATACCTCACCGTCGAGGAACTCGAAATATGGCATACCGGCGTTCAATACCAGTTCTACCATGTTTTCGCACTGCTATTCCTATCCACCTATACCAATCCGGCCAGACCAGGGCGCATAGCCTATTATCTTTTTACATTCGGGATCCTGTTTTTCTCCGGCTCGTTATATTTACTGGCCTGCCGTGGTTTGCTGGGTTGGGGATGGCTGATTGTAATGGGGCCCATAACACCGCTCGGCGGCTTACTGTTAATCGGAGGCTGGGCAACAATGGCCTTTTCAGCTTTCAGAAATAAATAATCTCATGCTTGAATTTGCCGATGTACAGCATACCGATAGGGAAACGCTTTTTGTCGAGGTAATTCTACCTTTGGCAATAGCAAAAAACTATACCTATCGTGTCCCTTTTCAGTTGAACGACGCGGTTGGCATTGGAAAAAGGGTAGTGGTGCAGTTTGGCAAAAGCAAGTTATATACTGCAGTAATTGCTGCAATTGGAGCGCAGGCGCCGGAAAAATATGAAGCCAAGTATTTAATGGACATATTGGATGACCGGCCCGTTGTCACCCAAAGGCAACTGCAATTCTGGAACTGGCTTTCAGACTACTACATGTGCCATATAGGTGAAGTGATGAACGCGGCCTTACCCTCAGCATTAAAATTGGCCAGTGAGACGAAAATAGAGATCAATAAGGACTTTGAAATAGATAAAGCGGCACTGCATGATAAAGAATATCTGATCGTTGAAGCCCTGGAACTGCAGCCTGAACTGACCGTTGGCGACATCACAAAACTATTAGGCCAGAAGACTGTAATGCCGATCCTGAAGTCGATGTTTGAAAAAAATATCATCCACATTTCGGAAGAGGTAAGCCAGCGTTATAAACCACGTAAAAAGACGTTCATCATTTTGAATCCGGTTTATCACAATCAGGATAATCTGAGAGCGCTTTTTCCGATACTTGAAAAACGCGCCCCGAAACAGGCTGATGCATTGCTTGCCTATATTAAACTGGCCCGGCATCAAAAAAATATTTCAAAAACCGAACTGATTGAAGAGAGCGGCGCGGGCGATGCAAGCATAAAGTCGCTCATAGAAAAGGAAATATTTATTGCGGAAGAAAGAAATGTCAGTCGCCTGTATTTTGACCAGGACGAATTTAGCAGTGATTTTCTCCTAAGTGCGAACCAGCAAGATGCCCTGCAGGATATACAAGGGCAACTTGAACAAAAAGACGTGGTATTATTGCACGGGGTAACTTCCTCCGGTAAAACGCAGATCTACATCCGCCTGATCGAAGATATGATCAGCTCTGGCAAGCAAGTACTCTATCTATTGCCCGAGATAGCCCTTACAACCCATATCATTGAACGTCTGCGGCAATATTTTGGCAGCAGTATCGGTGTGTACCATTCGCGGTTTAATGATAACGAACGTGTAGAAGTCTGGCAAAAAGTACTGCAGCACGAATATAAGGTCATTTTGGGTGCAAGGTCTTCAGTTTTTCTTCCATTTGACGATCTGGGACTGATTATTGTTGACGAGGAGCACGAGACATCTTACAAGCAATTTGATCCGGCGCCGAGATATAATGCGCGTGATGCGGCGATCTATCTGGCTAATATGTATCAGAGCAAAGTGGTTTTAGGATCGGCCACACCTTCATTTGAGACTTATTACAATGCGCGTATGCATAAATATGGTCTGGTGGAATTGACAGAGCGTTTCGGTGGCGTTGAGCTGCCAAAAACCGAGGTGGTTAGTATCACCGAAGAAACCAAAAAGAAAACCATGCAGTCGCATTTTACCAGTGTGCTGATGGATGATATGAAAAAAGCACTGGCTGCACAGGGAGCAGGTTATTCTATTTCAAAACCGGAGAGGATACGCGCCGCTGCTTGTTTGCAAGGTATGTGCCTATACGCCAAAATGTATTAACTGCGATGTGAGTTTAACCTATCATAAGAGCAGCGGCAGACTGCATTGTCATTATTGCGGTTATAAAGAGGACGCTCCCGCCGTTTGTCCCGCATGTGGTTCTACCCATCTGGAATACAAGGGCTTTGGAACCGAAAAAGTGGAAGATGAACTCACCATGCTTCTTCCGGAAGCGCGCATAACCCGGATGGACCTGGACACGACGCGTTCAAAAAATTCGCTGCAAAATATTCTGAATGATCTGGAGGAAAAGAAGATAGATATACTTGTCGGTACCCAGATGGTTGCCAAAGGTCTGGATTTTTCAGATATCACCGTTATCGGGATTATTAATGCGGACAGCCTGCTGAAATATCCTGATTATCGTGCCAATGAACGAAGTTTCCAGATGCTGGCTCAGGTAAGTGGCAGGGCGGGCCGCCGGGGCAAGCAGGGTAAGGTAGTGATTCAAACCTATGACCCCAGCCATCGCGTGATCAAACAGGTGATTGAAAATGATTACCAGGATCTTTACCTAACCGAAATGGACGAACGCAAAAGTTTTAAATATCCGCCGTTCTACCGCATCATCAACCTGGATATCAAGCACAAAAACCCCGACATATTATTTAACCAGGCAGAATACCTGGCGGCGGAACTCAGAAAAAACTTTGGCGACAGGGTTATCGGGCCGGAAGTACCGCTGATCAGCCGCATCCGCAATTATTATATACGTTCCATTATGCTGAAGTTTGAAAAAGACGGCGTATCCATCAACCGGGTGAAAAATCTGATCAGGGACATTATTACGCAGTTCCAAACCACCAAATTAAGTAAGGGCAGTATCGTGCAGCCCGATGTCGACCCTTATTGACCCAGGGTTGCGGATTGTGATTCAGCGGGTTGGGCAATTCTTAAAATTCTGAATCAGACAAGAAATATCGTGCGTAACTTAGACCCTGAAAATGGCATATAAATTTGTAGATAATTACCGCGAGAAAGGCGCCCGAAAGCAGCTGGTCGATATATTAAAGAAAAAAGGAATTGAGGACGAAGCGGTACTGACCGCTATTGGTAAAGTACCCCGTCATTATTTTTTTGATGAGACTTTCTGGAAACAGGCTTACAAAGATATTGCCTTCCCGATAGGGGAAGGGCAAACCATTTCTCAGCCTTATACGGTGGCTTATCAAACACAATTGCTGCATATCAAAAAAGGCGATAAGGTGCTCGAGATTGGTACGGGGTCAGGATACCAGGCCTGTATCTTGCTCGAACTTGGGGCAAATGTTTACACCATCGAACGCCAGGAAAAACTATATGAGCGCACGACACAGGTTTTGCCTTATATGGGCTATAAGCCCAAATTCTTTTTGGGTGATGGCTCAAAAGGTATTGCCAAACATGCGCCTTACGATAAGATCATTGTCACGGCCGGCGCCCCAACGGTACCAGAAGAATTGTTAAGGCAACTGAAAATTGGCGGTATACTGGTTATTCCTGTCGGCGATACGGAAACTCAAAAAATGGTCACCATACTGAAAACGGGTGAGAATGAATTCGAAAAGCATGTGCTGGATACCTTCCGGTTTGTGCCGCTGGTAGGGGATAAGGCCTGGTAAGATTCTTCGAACTAAAGCAAGTTACCTTTTCATCGCCCGGTCCATCTCAACCTTAATATCCCTTTCTTTCATTGTTTCGCGTTTGTCGAAGGTCTTTTTACCTTGAGCCAGGCCGATCTCCAGTTTTGCAAAACCGCGTTCGCTGATAAATAAGGGCCAGGGGAACGATCGTTAATCCCTTTTCCTCGCCGCGGGTCTGCAGTTTTTTTAATTCTTTTTTATTGAGCAGCAGCACCCGGTCGCGCTTGGCTTCGTGGTTGTAAAATGAGCCGTATGAGTATTCGGCTATATGCAGGTTGCGCACATAAAGCTGATTACCGATAAAAGTGCAAAAAGCATCGTTTAGGTTGGCTTTGCCTTCCCGGATTGATTTTATTTCAGTACCCAGCAGTTTTATTCCCGCCACATATTTATCCAGTATGGGGTACTCGAAATATGCTTTTTTGTTCTTTATATATATATTATCCTGGCTCATCTGGGCTTCTGTTTGATGCAAATATGCAATTAATTTAGCTGAGGTTTGACCACCAGTACCGGGATATTGACCTTATGCCGTACGGAATTGACTGTTGTGCCGAAAATCAGGTCTTTAAATGCTTTGTGGCCATGCGAGCCCATTACGATAAAATCAACTTGCTCTTCGTTCACAATTTGTGCTATTGATCTGGCCGCCATACCGTAGCCGATTCTGGCATTCAGCCGTATACCCTATTTCCGTTAAGGAGGTGACATATTTATTCAGATTATCCGCATCGCTTTGCGTTTCGTGGTCCATTACTTCGGTGCCGTAATAGCGTGCACCGGCAGTTTCAACGACGTGAATAAGCGTGTACCTTGCTTTCTTGCCCCCTTGCATGATGGCATGCCGGATGCAATCCTTATCGTTTTTTGAAAAATCGATAGTCACGGCGATGTGCTTGTAAGTAATCGGGGCCAGATCAGTAATCGTGGTGGCCAGTCCATGCGGCACCGGTGCGGGCTGGTCATAATGTTTAAATAAGAGCGGTCTGAAAAATACATAGAGCAACAACAATGCAATGGCGACGGAAACAGGTACCACCAAACCATATATCCACAGGCGTGCAGCCGGATATTGCAGCGCCCATTCGCTGATCTGATCGACAACCAATTTCCCGTTCAGCCCAATAATCAACAGGGCAGAAGCCCAGGCAGCAACTTTTACCTTTAAACTGATGGCAAATTTGCCCATTCGTTTACGGTCGGACGTAAAATGAATCAGCGGGATGACAGCAAATCCTAACTGAAGACTTAATACCACCTGGCTTAAGATAATAAGATTACCTATGCCGGATTCTCCAAAATAAATGATCGTAAATACAGCAGGTACGATGGCCAGTAAACGTGTTAGCAAACGGCGCAGCCAGGGCTCTATACGCAGGTTGATATGGCCCTCCATGATGATTTGCCCCGCAAGTGTCCCGGTTATCGTTGAACTCTGTCCGGATGCGATCAACGCTATGGCAAACAAAGTAGGAGCAAGGTGACCGAAAATATGCTCCAGCAACTTGTAGGCATCCTGAATTTCGGCCACCTGGAAATATCCGTTGGTGAAAAATGCGCTCGCAGCCAGTATCAATATGGCCATGTTTACCAGGAATGCCAGGTTGAGTGCGATCGTTGTATCAACCAGGTTGAATTTTATGGCTGATTGTATGCCTTTATCTGTACGGGTTATCTGCCGGGTTTGGACCAGTGATGAGTGCAGGTACAGGTTATGCGGCATTACGGTGGCGCCAATAATGCCGATGGCAATGTAGAGCATCTCGTGGCTTATTTTGTCTCCTTTAAATAAGTTGGTCGGGATAAAGCCCTTTGCTATCTCTACAGCATTGGGGCCGGCAATAAACATTTCTATTAAAAAGGAAAGCCCGATGATAAATATCATCGACATGATAAATGCTTCCAGTTTGCGCATGCCCCGATTCATCAAAAAGAGCATCAGAATCGTATCGGTGATCGTGAGCGATACGCCCCAGATCAGCGGTAAATGGAATAACAATTGCAGACCGATTGCCATACCGATGATCTCGGCAAGATCGCAGGCGATAATGGCTATTTGCGCCAGAATATAAAGGCAAAAGTTTGCAAAACGGGGATAAGTATTTTTAGAAGCCTGTGCCAGATCCAGGCCGCGCACTATACCCAACCGCGCACTTAAGGATTGCAGGAGCAAAGCGATCAGGTTCGATACAAACAACACCCATATCAGTTTATAACCAAACGCGCTGCCGCCAGCAATATCCGTGGCCCAGTTTCCCGGGTCCATATATCCAACACTGACCAGGTAAGCCGGCCCCAGAAATGCGAGCATTCTTCGCCAGCCTGTTTTATTTTCCGTGATTATAGAGCTATGAACATTGCTTAAAGACTGGTTTTGATTAGTATTCATACGGTTATCAGTAAATTATTGGCTACTTCGCGGCTTATTTGTATTTTATTGTCTTCGCTCTGAGCATTACCGAATGGTCGTATTCATTGATTTCCGTCACTTTTATTTTTTTGCCAATGGTTAGACCTGCTTTTTCAAGATATTGCAGAAATGCGGGAGAATGGTCACGTACGCCCGAGATCGTACCGCTTTGATCAGCAGTCAGCGAGGAGACCGGTTTTAGCTCGTGTGATTTAAACTTCCCGTTACAGTCAGGTATCGGATCACCGTGCGGATCATATTTGGGATTGCCCATAAATTCATCCAGCCGGTCAACCAACTCTTTTGAGGAGATATGCTCCAATTCCTCGGCCACGTCATGTACCTCGTCCCATTTGAAATTGAGCTTTTCAACCAAAAAATATTCCCATAAACGGTGTTTACGGATAATATTGACGGCGATTTTTTCACCGGCTGAAGTCAGCGTTACGCCCTGGTATTTAGTATAATTGATCAGCTCCTTATCTGCCAATTTTTTAAGCATATCGGTTACCGAAGCTGCCTTTGTATTTAAAGATGCAGCTATCTGGTTGGTGCTTACACTTTCCGACTGGAGCGAAAGATGATAAATGGACTTTAGATAATTCTCTTCAGTAAATGTATTCATTTAAACAAATCTAATAATAAATTTAGATCTGTCTAAATTTATTAATAAAAATTTATTTCGTTTAAATAGTTTTATGAAAAATTTTATTTTGTTGCGTTAAGGAAAATCTATATTTGTACTCATCATGGCCGCTGAACTAGACAAAATAGACCTGCAAATACTTAAGATATTGCAGGAAAACGGAAGGATAACCAATCTGCAGCTTTCAAACGAAATAGGTCTTTCGCCTGCACCAACTTTAGAGCGTGTGCGCAAGCTTGAAAATGCGGAATATATAAAAAGTTACCATGCACTGGTTGATGAAGAAAAATTGGGCTTAGGCATTAAAACCTTTATCCAGATGTCGCTTGATTTTCATAAGAAAATACCATTCAAATATTTTTGGATGAGATCAAGAAAATAAAAGAAGTTACCGAATGCCATCACGTAACCGGTCAGTGCGATTTTTTTAAAGGTTTATGTCCGTGATATCAAATCCTACGAACAACTTATCATGGAAAAGATAAGCCGCATACCGGTTGTAAAAACCTTTCAAACGATGATGATCATGTCGACCAGTAAGAAGGAGCCGATAGTACCGCTGGAATATTAGTTTGAATTAGAGCGGGCTGATTCAAAATCAAACTACTAATTCCTAGTTAGAGATCTGCCAATCAATCGGTTTTTTTCCTTCTCTTTCCAGAATAGCATTTGTTTTTGAAAATGGCCTGGATCCATAAAATCCCCGCCGGCTGACAAGGGCGATGGGTGAGCTGATTTAATGATGTGATGTTTTGTTTGATCTATCAATGCGCTTTTTGATTGCGCATAAGCTTCCCCAAAGTAATAAATACGATGCCCTCTCTTTTATCTGATATATTTTGATGACCTTATCGGTAAATTCTTCCCAGCCTTTTTTTTGGTGCGAGCCGGCTGTCCGGCCCTTACGGTTAAAGTCGCATTTAACAATAATACGCCCTGTTCGGCCCATTCTGTTCAGGTCGCCGTGGTCCGGGATGTTGAATCCGGGAATATCGGTTGATAATTCTTTGTAAATATTTTTTAATGACTGGGGGAGTGGTAATGCCTTTTTGAACCGAAAAAGATAAACCATGCGCCTGGTTTTCGCCGTGGTATGGATCCTGGCCAAGTATCACGACTTTTACTTTGTTAAATGGCGTTTTGTTAAAGGCGTTAAAAATATCGCCGCCTTTGGGGATAGATTTTGTTACCGGCGTCTGTTTCATCTTTCAAAAATTGTTGAGTCCGATCATATAATCCTTTTCAAATTCTTCATCTAAAACTTTCAGCCACGATGGTTCTAATTCTATTGCCATAAATATTTATGCAGATGTTGATTTAGACGTACAAATAAACGGATATTTGCATTCTATTTTATAGCATACAAAGATTATGTCAAATATTGTTCGGTTAATTATTGCCTGTGTAGTTTCGGGAGCAGGCGGTTGCACTTTGTGTCTTTGGTTTTTGGGGATGGGGGATATTGGTGTTGTTTTTGGGTGGTATCATCCTGCTTACCTACTTTTTTAATGAAAATATGATCATTGCCCAATATTTTCTGCGAAAAGAAAAATCGGACAAAGCCGAAGAATGGCTGTTGAAGATAACTGATTACGAAAAACAACTGAATAAAAGCCAGCATGGCTATTATAACTTGCTGATCGGATTGATGGAATCGCGCAAGGCGCCGATGAAATCAGAAAAATACTTTAAAAAGGCGCTTTCACTTGGGAATGAAAATGTCGCATAATACTGCCCTGGCAAAATTGAGTCTTGCCGGGATAGCAATGGCTAAACGCAATAAACGCGAAGCGCAAATGTACTTGCAGGAAGCCACTAAGGAAGATAAAAACAAATTACTTACCGATCAGATCAAGATGATGAAAGGGCAAATGGCGCAAATGGATAAACAGGTAGTACGGGGCGGATACCGCCAATTTTAACAATGAAATAGGCTTTAATAGAAAACGTTAAAGCCTATTTTTCTTCGATCGAGCTATAATAATCCGGTTCCGACGAATGATTCTGCTTTGGTGCTATATGCCTGTCGGGAATGACGGCATAGTCTTCAGCATTTGGGTTAGCTACCTCAACCATTTTTAATAAGCTCCTGATAAATGACAGGTTAAAATTGCTCCTGTTAAGCTTTATCAGATATTCGTTTTCTGTGATCTCTAATATGGAGTTAGTCATAATTTTACTAATATGTGTTTATTATAATTTTATACAACATATTTAATATAAAAGTTTTATTGTTTTATGATTTCATTAACAAATTGTTATTAATTAATAGTTTTAGCGAAATATTTTACTGAAAGTTTTAGTATCAAAGGAAATTGACAGCCAAGCTTATTAACAATTGTTAACTATTATTATTCAAACCATTCCATAACCACTTCCTTAACAGGCATAGCAATCTCCAGTTTTAATTTCTTGCGCATACCGCCCAGGTCGTTGAACACTTTGTTTGGATTGGCTGCCTTGAGCTCTTCAACCGTATTAAAGCCCATTTTATTAAGTACCGGCACCCATTCGGCAGGAACGCCGATGTTTATGAAATCATCGGCAGAAGCTACTTTGGCTTTCTTCTCCGGGCGCATTTGCGGGAAAAATAATACTTCCTGTATGGTAGCTGATTAGTCATCAGCATCACCAAACGGTCAATGCCAATACCCAGGCCCGATGTAGGCGGCATGCCGTATTCCAGGGCGCGTAAAAAGTCGTCATCCATAGCCATAGCTTCCTCGTCGCCACGGCCGGCCAGTATCAATTGTTCTTCCAAACGCTCACGCTGATCGATAGGGTCATTCAGTTCGGAGTATGCATTGGCTATTTCCTTGCCGTTTACAAACAGCTCAAAACGTTCAACCAAGCCTTCTTTGCTGCGGTGTTTTTTGGCCAGCGGTGTCATTTCTATGGGGTAATCGGTAATGTAAGTAGGCTGTATCAGGTTGCGCTTCAACTTTGGCGCTGAATATCTCATCGATCAGTTTGCCCTTACCCATGGTATCATCTATTTCGATGCCCAGTTCCGCACAGGTTTTGCGCAATGCGGCCTCATCCATTGCCGAAACATCGATACCTGTATATTTCAAGATAGAATCATACATGGATAGTCTGGTATAAGGCCCGGCAAAATTGATTTCATTTTCACCAACCTGTACCACAGGGTGCCATGTACGGCACGCGTCACTTGTTCCAGGCATTTCAACCATCTCCATCATCCATATATAATCCTTGTAAGCTACGTATATCTCAACGGAAGTAAACTCAGGATTATGGGTACGGTCCATGCCCTCGTTACGGAACATTTTTCCGAACTCATAAACTCCGTCAAAACCGGCTACAATGAGGCGTTTTAAATAAAGCTCATTGGCAATACGCAGAAAAAGCGGCATGTCCAGCGTGTTATGATGCGTTACAAAAGGACTTGCGGCGGCGCCGCCATGTACAGGCTGCAGTATCGGAGTTTCCACTTCCATCCAGCCCTGCTGATTAAAATAATCGCGCATGGTGCTGATCACTTTTGAGCGCTTGATAAATATCTGTTTGTATTCAGGGTTAACAGTCAAGGTCCACATAACGCTGACGGTAACGCAATTCAGGATCAGTAAAACCATCATGAATGTTGCCCTCTTCATCACGTTTTACAACAGGCAGCGGTTTTAATGATTTTGAAGAACGACCAGCTGCCGACATGCACAGAGATCTCGCCGGTTTGGGTTAATAAATACATAGCCTTTAACGCCAATATAGTCGCCTATATCCAGCAGTTTTTTAAATACGGTATTGTATAAGGTTTTATCTTCATCCGGGCAAATATCGTCGCGTTTTAAATAGATCTGGATGCGGCCTGTTGAGTCCTGTAACTCGGCAAATGATGCACTGCCCATAATACGGCGGGTCATGATACGGCCGGCCATTGTGACATTTTTATAGGTATCGGGATTTCTTTCAAAGTTATCGGTGATATCCTGTGCAAAGGCAGTAACGTTATATTCTTCGGCAGGGTAAGGGTTGATACCTAATGCACGAAGTTGTTGTAATGATTCGCGGCGTAAAATTTCCTGTTCGGATAGGGCAATACTCATAGCTTTTGTTAAGGCTGCAAAAATAGCGTTTTTTTAAGATTTGAGGCATGGGATTTGAGATATGAGCTTGCATTTCAGTTAAGAAAGGTATAAAACTATTTTAGATCTGTTTACGATGAAGACAGCACTGGTTACAGGGGCAAACAAGAGTATTGGTTTTGAGGTTGTCAGGCAACTATCCGCTCTGGATTACTTCGTATATCTGGGAAGTCGGGATCAACAAAAAGGAGAGGAAGCGATCGCCCGCCTGGGATCGGATCATGCAGCGCTTATCCGGATTGATGTAAGTGATTCCGCGTCCATAGCTTCTGCACGGGCGGAGTTGGGTCAGAGGGTCAGTTCGCTGGACGTACTGATTAATAATGCGGGAATCAGCGGCGGATTTCCGCAGTCGCCAACATCGTTGGATACTCAAATGATCCGAAAGGTGTTTGATACCAATTTTTTCGGAACGATTGAAGTGACCCGGGCTTTTTTAGACCTGCTCAGAAAGTCCGCAGCGCCACGTATCGTTAATGTGACTTCTGGCCTTGCGTCTCTGACATTGCATAATGATCCAGCCTGGAAATATTTCCAATATAAAGGAGGAGCTTATGGTCCTTCGAAAACTGCTTTGAATGCTTACACCATTGCCTTGGCCTATGAACTTGGCGATACGCCGTTTAAAATAAATGCGGTTGATCCCGGTTACACTGCCTCTGATTTCAACCACTTCAGGGGAACAGGCACAATTGCGGATGCGGCGGCCCGAATTGTTAAGTATGCCATCATTGATGAGCATGGCCCGACAGGCCAATATTTCAGTGACGATAACAACCCTGAAACCGGCTTGAGTCCCTGGTGAAATTAATCTACTTCCGCTTCCTGTAAATACATATCATCAATCGCGTCGGCGTATTTTTTCTCGATCACCTTGCGTTTGGCTTTCAGGGTAGGGGTGATCTCACCTTCGTCCATGCTGAACGGATTACGTTTTACTTTGAAATTCTTTATGCGTTCAAATTTGGCCAGTTCGTTCGACAGGAGTTTGATATCCTGAGCAATCCAGTCAACTATTTCCTTGTCGTCTATAAACAGTGCCGGGTTGTCAAAATACTCGTCTTTCAAGCCAAATTTTTCTTCGAGCGCCTCGCGTGATGGGATAATGATGGCCGTTATATATTCGCGTTTATCGCCAACCAAGAACACATGTTCGATTTTTGAACTCTTCAGATAGGTGTTTTCAACCGGTGTTGGATAAATGTTCTTTCCATATGCATTAACCAGCATGTTTTTCAGGCGGTCGGTAATTTGCAAGTTCCCTTTGTAAAATCGGCCGATATCCCCCGTATGAAACCAACCGTCAGCGTCAATCACTGCCGCTGTTTCCTCGGGCTTATGCCAATAACCTTTCATTACACAATGTCCGCGTACAATGATCTCGCCTTCTTCCGATTGAAAATCTGGTTTAAATGTGTTATGCGTTTGAATGGTATAGATATGCTTAGTGTCCACATTCTGGATCGCCACCTCAATGCGCGGAATGATACGCCCCACAGTTCCATAAATGATGCGTTCATTTTCTGTCACGGCCATTACCGGGGAGGTTTCGGTCAGACCAAAACCTTCGAGTACTTTTATGCCCAGGTCGCCAAAAAACTCACCAATATTTTTTGGCAAGGCACCGCCACCGGAGATAAGGAAACGCAAGCGTCCCCCCGTTTTTTCTTTGATTTTGCTGAAAACCAGTTTTTCGGCAATCTCCTGCTGCTTACGCAGAAATAATCCGGGCTTTTTGCCTTCTTCGTGCCGGATTCTGTATTTCCGGCCGATGCGCAGCGCCCAAAGGAAAATTTTGGTTTTAGCACCGCCCGCAGACATCCCGTTTTTCATCGCTTTGTCGTGTATACGCTCGAGCAGGCGCGGTACGCAGCACATTACGGTAGGCTTTACTTCCATCATGTTTTTGGCAAGCAGGTCCAGGCTTTGGGCAAAGGCGATTCTACACCCTTCATACAGGCAGATATGATAGGTTGCCGTACGTTCAAAAACATGGGACAATGGCAGAAATGATAAAAATATATCCGTTTTTTCAAGTACCTGAATCTGTTCGAGGCTGGCGCGTACATTCTCCGTAAAATTGTGATGTGTCAGCATTACGCCTTTTGGTATCCCTGTGGTGCCGGATGTATAGATCAGGCAGGAAAGGTCAGAGGGCGAAATAGCGTCACGGGCATTATCTATTGCCATTCGGTATTCCTCAACAACGCCTTTTCCTTCGGATATTAATTCATGCATTCCGATAACGCCTGCATTGAGGTCTACCTTTTCTGTATACTTCCGGTAGTCTTCAAAGGCAGGAATGATCCGCAGCAGTTCCGGGCAATTATTAGCTACCTTCACTACTTTGCGCAGCAGAAAAGGATTGCCCACCAAAATTGTTCTGGCTCCCGAATCAATTAAAATATATTCTATTTCGCTTTCCGAAAGAGTAGGATAGATCGAGGTATTTACTGCGCCAATTTGCTGCAGTGCCTGGTCGTAATAGACATAATCCGGACCGTTCTCGATCAGAAGGGCTAACCGATCACCTTTTTCGATCCCAATATCAAGCAACCAGGCAGAAATGGCATCAGCTTTCTCAATCACTTCCCTGTAAGAAATTTCCACCCACTTATCCTTTACCTTATGGCTAAGAAACGTGTGTGTGTCAGGATGGATATAGGTTATTGCATGGCGGATGAGGCTCGGTACGGTTAATCGCTCAGCTGTAGTGTTCATTAAGAATATTCGGTTTATAATTATAATTTCAACCGATAAATATATAACGATTACATCGAAATAAAAATGATTACACCGGTACTATTTTAATAGCCCGGTGTAATCAAAACAATCTGTGAAAAAAATCTTTATACGGAGAAACTCTCGCCGCAACCGCAGGTACGGGTTGCATTAGGGTTATGGAAATTAAAACCTTTGCCATTTAATCCGTCAGAGAAATCAAGCTCGGTTCCGGCAAGGTAAAGGAACGATTTCATATCCAAAGCCATACGTACGCCTTTGTCTTCAAAAAACTGGTCGCCTTTTTTTATCTTCGTTATCAAAATCCAGGTTGTATGATAAGCCAGAGCATCCGCCTCCCTGCACCGATACACGCAGGAAATAGGAACTGTCAAGGCTCGCATCCTGCATCAGGTGATCTATCTTATTTTTTGCTTTATCAGTTACAGTTACCATTGTTTTTAGATGTGCAGCCCTGCAATAGATTAACTATAAAAAGGCCTTGATATTTAACAACCAAATCATAAGTATGCCAATAAGAGGTTCTTCAATCTCCTATACGGCACATGATTCTGATTAATGATGTACTTTTTCGCTTTCGATCGGCTGCCAAGCCGTTTTTTACGCGAAAATCATTAATTGCGGCTTTTATCGCATCTTCTGCAATACCGAGCAGTGGATCTTTACCGGCGGCAGAGCCAATTCTTCAACGATATCCATGTTGTCAATCTTCATGGCATCATCGATCGTTTTGCCTTTTAGCCATTCGGTAGCCAATGACGATGAAGCAATAGCCGAACCGCAGCCAAATGTTTTAAATTTAGCATCAGTGATCATGTTGTTATCATCAACCTGAATCTGCAGGCGCATTACGTCGCCGCATTCAGGGGCACCCACCAAGCCGGTACCAACTTTGTGGTTGCTTTTATCTAAAGTGCCCACGTTGCGGGGATTTGTGTAGTGATCAATTACTTTATCTGAATAAGCCATAGCTTATAATTTTGTATTAATGTTTATTTTGCGTATTACGTTATACGCTTTTATCTTAGATTCTAATTACTCGCGAATCCGAAATCTATTAGTGTTCTGCCCACTCAATTGAGTTAAGGTCTATACCTTCTTTAAACATTTCCCATAGTGGCGAAAGTTCGCGCAAGTGAGTAACCGATTTTTTGGTTACCTCGATGGCATAATCTACTTCCTCTTCGGTAGTAAACCGGCCTAAGCCAAAACGTATCGAAGAGTGTGCCAGATCATCAGACAAGCCTAAACTTTTTAATACATATGATGGTTCAAGCGAAGCTGAAGTACATGCCGAACCTGATGATACTGCCAAGATCCTTCATCGCCATCATCAAACCTTCGCCTTCAACATATTTGAACGATATATTGGCTACATGCGGTAAACGGTGTTCCACATTTCCGTTTACATAGCTTTCTTCCAATTCGAGCAACGACGCTTTGCAGTTTATCGCGCAAAGCGGATAAACGTTTGGCTTCGCTTTCCATTTCCTGCATGCATAATTCACAGGCTTTACCCAAACCAACAATGCCCGGAACATTTAACGTACCCGAACGCATACCGCGCTCGTGACCGCCACCGTCCATCTGTGCGGTAACTTTTACCCTTGGTCCTTTGCGGCGTACATATAATGCGCCAACGCCTTTAGGGCCATATATTTTATGTGCCGATAAATGCCAGCAGGTCAATACCATCGGCATTTACATCTACAGGTATCTTTACCAACGGCCTGTAGTGGCATCTGTCATAAACAAAGCGCCATATTTGTGCGCAATGGCCGAAATTTCTTTTATAGGCTGAATAACACCGATCTCGTTATTGCCATACATGATCGAAACCAAAATGGTTTCGCTGGTCATGCTGCTTCAAGATCCTGCAAGGTCGATCAAACCATCTTCCTTAACAGGCAGGTAAGTAACCCTTCCACCCAGTTTTTCAACGTGTTTGCAGGTATCCAGTACGCTTTATGCTCGGTAACCGCGTAATAATGTGGTTGCCTTTTTCTTTATACATTTCAAATACACCCTTGATAGCCAGGTTGTCTGCTTCGGTAGCGCCTGAAGTAAAAATGATCTCTTTTTCGCTTGCGCCGATTATTTTTGCGACCTGCTCGCGTGCATAGTCAACAGCTTCTTCGGCCACCCATCCAAATGGGTGGTTACGGCTTGCTGCATTACCAAATTTCTGGGTAAAATAAGGCAGCATAGCTTCCAGCACCCGCGGGTCCATAGGTGTAGTAGCATTATTATCCAGGTATATAGGGAGATTCATATTCTAAAATTTATAACAGTACAAAGGTAAGTAAAGTTTTTATTTAAAATCATTCAAAACAAGGGTAAATAATCAGACTACGGTAATTATTTACAATATTTGGATATGAAAAAGATTGAGCATATTGGCATTGCCGTGAAGGATATCGCAGGTCCGGTATAATGTACGAAAAACTGCTGAATACGACGGTTTATAAAATTGAAGATGTTGAATCAGAGGGGGTTAAAACTGCTTTTTTACAATCAGGGCCCAATAAGATCGAATTGCTTGAAGCTACGTCAAAAGACAGCCCGATAGCAAATTTATTGCAAAAAGAGGAGAGGGAATACATCATATTGCTTTTGAAGTAGACGATATTGCAGCCGAAATGGCGCGGCTGAAAAAACAAGGCTTTGTACTACTGAGTGAAACGCCAAAATAAGGGGCGGATAATAAATTGGTCTGCTTTGTGCATCCCAAGGACACCAATGGCGTTTTGATCGAATTATGCCAGTCAGAGCCTTAAATATTCTCCTTAGCGTCTTGTTTTTCCATTCTTAGGGGCAGCTCGACCAGGTCATAATCGTTTATCCGCCTCAGGTCCAGCGCTATCCGGCCATCCTCGTCCCGGTCAAATGCGGGCTTAAATTTCGCTCCCCAAACCATATCGTCATGTTGATAGGAAGTCGTGAATGCACAGTCTGCGAGAAGGTATCATCAAAAGCCTTTAACAATACCGCAAAGCTCGCCTCTGTTGTTTTCAATTCCTGCTGTGTCATATCCTTTAATGGACTTTTTTCGTCCAGCGGGTGAACTACAGTCCAGTTTAAGGTAAGTATGCTTACTCTTTTTCTTTCCAGTTCGAGGGGGAAAAATCTCCTGACGAGTTTACCGTTTAGCTCTTCGTTGTAGGAGAAAATAATCTCAATCTGGAGATCGATCAGCGTATTTCTCCTTAGATTGGCTAGTCTGAACATCAGTCCCTGGCAGGTTTCCAGGTATGGCGCTACCAATAAATTTTCGCTGTATCTGATTTTGGCTGATGGCCTGGAAAAACGTCCATATAATAAGCCTGTAGCCAGGGCAAATGCAAGCAGACCCATCATGGATTCAAGTGCAGCCACACTGTTTGTAACCATTCCTTTGGGACTGATATGCCCATAGCCCACCGTGGAAATGGTTTGAGCAGAAAAGAAGAACGCATCCCAGAAATGCTGGTAGGTGTTTTTCCCTTCAGCGCCGTTCAGATTCTCAACGCCCACTCCCAGGTAAATAAACGCAAATAGGGTATTAATGACTAAATATCCAGCCAGCACCAGCAGCCAGAACTTTGTCCAGCTCATGGTGATCAGCTTGTGGTAATTATCCGAAGTACGGAAAAATGGCAGGCCTTTGCGCTTTACATTGATGGAGCCGTCCTGCTTTATCAGCGGCTGGCTTTTGATAACTGGCTGAGAGCCAAATCCCAGGTCATCCTCCGGATTGAATTTTTGCTTGCGGATAGCCATTTTCTGGTTATTTGTTGATTGGGTTGGATTGCGGCGGTCAAGGTAAGGATTTGAATGCTAATTAATACCTCATCTGATTTGCATATGCACCTAAATCAACCAAAAATATCATTCTGCTTGCTTTTAGAAAAAACAATTTCCATATTTGTTCCATAGACAATGAATAAAATATTAAACAACAACTGGTGGTGGCTTAACGAGTAGATCGTAAGGCAGTCCTGTGTTTGTTTAAAAGATATATGCAGAAGGGTTGCCGCAAGGTAACCCTTTTTTGTTGGGCTGCAGCGGAGCGGCTTGCCAGGGTGAGTGCAGGCCGTCCCGGCGGAAACAAAAATTGGGAACATTTTTATGACCTTTTTAAATAGCTTATGAAAGCAATATTAAACCATCTTTTTGAAAATAAAACATTTACCCGCGAGCAATCGAGAGAGATTCTGACCAATATTGCCCAGGGTAAGTATAATAACTCGCAAATGGCGGCCTTTATGACGGCTTATTGCATGCGCAGCATTACGGTTCACGAACTGGAGGGCTTCAGGGACGCTATGCTGGATCTTTGCCTGCCGGCCGAACTGGGAACCCATGAGCTGATCGATCTTTGCGGTACAGGAGGTGACGGAAAGGATACTTTTAATATCTCCACACTGGCGTCATTCGTTGTTGCCGGCGCAGGATATAAAGTGGCCAAACATGGCAATTATGGCGTTTCATCCGGATGTGGGTCATCTAATGTAATGGAATTTTTGGGCTACAGGTTTACCAATGATACGGACCATCTGAAAGCAAGTCTCGATAAGGCAAATATTTGTTTTTTGCATGCGCCGTTGTTCCATCCCGCAATGAAAACCGTCGCACCGATACGCCGGGAATTAGGCGTAAAAACATTTTTCAATATGCTTGGGCCCATGGTAAACCCGGCAAAACCCAATAACCAGATGGTCGGCGTTTTTAATCTGGAACTAGCGCGGGTCTATGCTTATCTGTATCAAAAATCAGATGTGAAATATACGATTGTAAATGCGCTGGACGGCTATGATGAAATCTCGCTGACGGGCGATTTTAAAACGTTTTCGACAGATGGCGAGAAAATAAACAACATTGAGAGCCATGGGATTTGAAAAAGTGACCCCGGAATCGATCAATGGCGGTGGTACGGTAAAAGATTCCGCCGAAATATTTATGAATGTGCTTAACGGCGATGCCACGGCGGCGCAAAATAACGTAGTTTTATGTAATGCTGCGCTGGCTATTAAGACCATTCATCCTGAAAAAACATTTGCCGATTGCTTTTATGAAGCCGATGAAGCATTGACGAGCAAAAATGCGCTGTCGAGTTTTAAAACTTTAATCAGCAGTAACTGATGAAGATAAAAATTTGCGGTTTAAAGCATCCTGGAAATATTGCGGATATTGCAGCATTAAAACCTGATTACCTGGGTTTTATATGCTATGCACCCTCGCCGCGGTTTGCAGCCGACCTGGATAATGAAATATTAGCATCCCTGCCGCAAACTATTTTCAAAACGGCTGTTTTTGTAAATGAGACGAAAGAAACAATAACTAAACTGATTGATACCTATCATTTTGATGCGATACAGCTGCACGGGAATGAAGATCCGGATTATTGCAGTGCGCTAAAGGGCAGGGTGAAAGTGATCAAAGCGTTCGGGCTTGACGGTAATTTCGATTTCCGTCAACTGGATTCTTATGCCGGTCATGCCGATTTTTTCCTGTTTGATACTAAAACGCAGCAGCATGGCGGTTCGGGTAAAAGTTTCGACTGGTCGCTGCTGGATAAATATAAACTGAATATTCCTTTTTTTTTAAGCGGGGGATTGAGCCTTGAAAATCTGGATGAAGTAAAGCTGATCGGTCATCCTCAATTTTATGGAGTGGACCTCAACAGCAGGTTTGAAACGCAGCCTGGGTTAAAAGATTTAGATAAACTGAAAAAAGCATTTGAAATATTACGATGAAATACGGAGTTAACGAACATGGGTATTATGGCGATTTTGGCGGAGCTTATATCCCCGAAATGCTTTATCCCAATGTAGAAGAACTAAGGCAGCAATATGCCGGGATCATTCAGGATCCTGAATTTATAGCAGAATATGACCAGCTTTTGCGCGACTATGTCGGCAGGCCATCGCCGTTGTATCATGCAAAGAGATATTCGCAGAAGTACGGCGCCAATATATTTTTTAAACGGGAGGATTTGAACCATACCGGTTCGCATAAAATAAATAACGCGATCGGACAAATATTGCTGGCCACCAGGTTGGGTAAAAAGCGCATTATCGCCGAGACCGGAGCCGGTCAGCATGGCGTTGCAACTGCCACAGTTTGCGCTTTGAAAGGCATCGAGTGCGTGGTTTATATGGGTGAAGTCGATATGGAACGCCAGGCGCCCAATGTGTCCAGAATGAAAATGCTCGGCGCTAAAGTAGTACCAGCCAGATCGGGCAGCAAAACACTGAAAGATGCAACCAACGAGGCCTTGCGCGACTGGATCAGTAACCCGGTTGATACCCATTATATTATCGGATCGGTAGTGGGACCATATCCGTATCCGGAAATGGTAGCACAGTTTCAATCGGTAATCTCCCTGGAGGCAAAAAAGCAACTGCTGGAAAAAACAGGCAGCGGTTCACCACAATATGTGCTGGCTTGCGTGGGTGGTGGAAGCAATGCCATGGGTATGTTTTATCATTTTTTGGACGATGAAAAGGTGAAACTGATCGCCGTAGAAGCAGCAGGGCAGGGGGTTGACAGCGGTCACTCGGCGGCAACGACCTTTCTGGGGCGTGAGGGTGTGCTTCACGGCAGCCGCACTATTTTAATGCAGACGGACGACGGGCAGGTTGTTGAACCTTACTCCATTTCGGCGGGATTGGATTATCCGGGTATCGGACCGCAGCATGCCCATTTATTCAAGATCAACCGAGCATCGTATGTGAGCATAACGGATGATGAAGCGCTGCAGGCAGGACTACGCTGTTCACAGCTGGAAGGCATTATCCCGGCAATTGAAACCGCGCATGCACTCGCTTATCTGGAAAAGATGACTTTTCAGCCGGCTGATAACGTGGTGATCTGTATTTCGGGCAGGGGAGACAAGGATTTGAGCACCTATATTAAATATTTTAATTTTTAGATTTCGTGGTTCACCCTGGTTTCTGCTGAAATGTGGGTCGACCCAATAATGATCAATCAAGAACTATTAATGAACCGTCTGAACAAACTTTTTGAATCAAAAAAAGAAAATCTCCTGTCGATTTATTTTACGGCAGGCTATCCGCAGCTGAATACGACTGTGGCCATTGCCGAGGCGCTGGAAAAAGCCGGTGCAGATTTTCTGGAGATCGGGTTTCCCTATTCTGATCCTGTTGCCGATGGCCCTACTATACAGCATAGTTCCGAAGTCGCCCTGGCAAATGGGATGAATCTGAACCAATTGTTCGACGAGTTGAAGGATCTGCGCGCCAGAGTCAGTATCCCCGTCCTGTTGATGGGCTATGTGAACCCCATGGTGCAGTATGGTGTTGAACGTTTCTGCAAAAAAGCTGCCGAAGTCGGTGTTGACGGACTTATTGTGCCAGATCTCCCCATGTATGAGTATGAGACACTCTACGCTAAACACTTTCTGGATCATGGCATCAGCAATATCTTGCTGGTTACGCCCCAGACCTCCCAGGAGCGCATCCGCAAAATAGACCGGCTAAGCAACAGCTTTATTTACCTGCTTTCTTCTTCGTCCATTACCGGCAAGAATTTGGAGGTATCCAAAGCGATTGAAGATTACTATATGCGGATCAAGGCGATGAAACTGGATAATCCCGTTATCATTGGTTTTGGCATTTCGAATAAAGAAACGTTTGACAAAGCCTGTGAATATGCCCGAGGCGCTATAGTGGGCAGCGCCTTTGTCAAGCTTTTAGCCGGGGAGAACTATTTGGAGAAAATACCAGATTTTGTGAGGTCAATAAAAAAGTAAACCTAAAAGCCCGGGTATGGCCAATATGTACAAAAAGGAATATGGTTTGAATCAGGGTAAATTACAGATATAACTCCAGTTCTCCTTTGCCTTCACGAATGATTTCAAATTCACCTGAGGTGCAATCTACAACGGTAGAAGCCGTATTGCCTCCGTATCCGCCGTCGATCACCATATCTACTTTGTCCTGGTATTTCTCATAGATCAGTTCGGGGTCGGTAGAATATTCGATAATCTCATCCTCGTCGTGTATAGAAGTCGACAGAATAGGGTTGCCTAATGCGCTTACGATTTCCCGTGCAATAGCGTTATCCGGTACACGTATACCTACTGTTTTTTTATTGGAACTAAGCAGTTTGGGTACATTGTGGCTGGCGTTAAATATGAATGTAAATGGCCCGGGCAGGGCCTTTTTTAATACCCGGAAGGTCGTATTGTCAATCGGCTTAATATAATCGGATATATGGCTCAGATCGTAGCAGATAAATGAAAAATTTGCCTTTTCCGGCTTAATATGCCTGATCTGGCAAATGCGTTCTATAGCCTTATGGTTGGTAATATCACAGCCCAATCCATAAACCGTATCGGTAGGGTAGATGATAATTCCACCTTTGCGCAGCACGTCGGCTACCTGTTGTATCGCTTTTGGGTTTGGATTTTCCGGGTAGATCTTTATAAGCATGAATTACTTACCGAATTTTGAATTTTCGATTTCCTTCAACTAAAGACAAATATGGTCAATTATTGTTGAATGTTCAGTGCATTAAAACCGAAATCGAAAATTCAAAAATCGGGTTGATTTATGCCTGTTTAGCCAGCTGCGCGTTGATCTGCAACTTGATATCTTCGCCGACCACAATAGATCCGGCCTCGGTTACGCCATCCCAGGTTAAACCGAATTCTTTACGGTTTATTTTGCCCGTAATTTCGAAGCCTGCTTTGGTGTTTCCATAGAAGTCAGCTGCAATACCGCCAAAGTCTACATTGAGTTTAACCGGCTTTGTCTGGTTCTTTATGGTCAGGTCGCCTTCTAATTTGTACTCACCCTCACCACTTCTTTTGAAAGATGTTGATTTAAACGTGATATGCGGATAGGCCGCAGCATCAAAAAAATCAGGAGATTTTAGGTGCTCATCCCGTTGTGACTGATTGGTTTCGATGCTGTTAATGTCCAGTGAAAACTCGATATGCGCATTTTCAAAATTATCATCCTGCGTTTCAACTGTTCCCTGAAAACTTTTGAAAAAACCACTTACAGTGGAAATAACCAGGTGTTTTACCTTAAACTGTACTTCTGAGTGCATGGGGTCTATCGACCATTTTGTTAATGTTGCCATAGCTTTTAATGATTGTTTTACTGGACAAATGTAAATAAATATATGTTTAAACATCTATTTGTTAATTCATTTTACATTTTGTCGACAATTTGTATAGACTTTTAACCCATAACGTTCATTTTTGTTGTGCCTGAAAGATAAAATGAATGAGGGAACAATAGCTTGATGAGTTTTATGCATACAAAAAAAGAGCCCGTTTCGGGGCCCTCGTTTTCGAATTATCGTATGTTGATACCTTTACAGTGCCAGTACTTCTTCCACTCTGTGAGCAGCTTCCTTCAGTAATATAGCTGAATAAACCTGTAATCCTGATTCGTCGATAAGCTTTTTGGCCTCCTCAGCGTTGGTACCCTGCAGGCGGACTATAATTGGCACGTGAATGTTACCGATTTCATTATAAGCATCAATCACACCCTGAGCAACACGGTCACAACGAACAATACCGCCAAAAATATTGATCAGGATAGCTTTCACGTTAGGGTCCTTCAAAATAATATTGAAAGCCGCTTTCACAGTTTCAGCATTTGCCGTGCCACCTACGTCCAGGAAAGTTCGCAGGCTCGCCGCCGGCAAGTTTGATGATATCCATCGTAGCCATCGCCAAACCTGCGCCGTTAACCATACAGCCAACGTTACCGTCCAGTTTTACATAGTTCAGGTTTGATTTGCTTGCTTCAACTTCTGTGGGGTCTTCCTCGTTCAGATCGCGCAATGCGGCAAAATCCGGGTGACGGAATAAGCCGTTATCATCCAGGTTAACTTTGGCGTCAACAGCTAATATTTTATTGTCAGATGTTTTTAAAACCGGGTTGATTTCAAATAAAGAAGAATCGGTAGCATCATAAGCTTTATACAAAGCAGTCACGAATTTCACCATATCCTTAAATGCATCACCCGAAAGACCCAGATTAAAAGCGATTTTGCGGGCCTGGAATGGCTGCAAACCGACTTTTGGATCAATCTCTTCCTTAAATATCAGGTGTGGCGTATGTTCGGCAACTTGTTCAATATCCATACCGCCTTCGGTTGAATACATGATGATATTGCGGCCCTTAGCACGATCGAGCAGTACGCTGATGTAAAATTCTTTCGTTTCACTTTCGCCGGGATAATAAACATCCTGTGCAACGAATACTTTATTGACCTTTTTGCCTTCGGGGCCGGTTTGCGGGGTAATCAAGCTGCATGCCCAGTATATTTGCCGCTTTTTCCTTAACTTCATCCAGGTTTTTTGCCAATTTAACACCGCCGCCTTTTCCGCGGCCGCCGGCATGTATCTGTGCCTTTATAACTACCCAGCTTGAACCTAAGTCTTCCTTTAATTTTTTAGCAGCAGCCACTGCTTGCTCAACTGTATCGGCAACGATGCCTTCCTGTACCCTTACACCAAAACTTTTTAATATGGCTTTACCCTGGTATTCGTGAATATTCATATTGTGTTAAGAATTTGCGCCAAAGCTACGATTTTGTTTTACATAATCCGTGTATTAGATCAGCGATTGGAGATTACTTATTTCAGATTTGCTGATTAACGGCCGCTGACAATATTTGCAGCATTAGTCTGTTTATCTCTATTAGCTAATTACTAACTTTAGCGCCATGCTCAAAGCCCATTCTATTTGTAAATCATACGGACAGCTTAAAATATTAAAAGGTGTCGATCTGGAAGTAAAAAAAGGAGAAATCGTTACTATAGTAGGGGCTTCGGGAGCCGGAAAAAGCTCATTGCTGAATATTTTGGGCACACTGGATAAACCCGATTCTGGGAATGTGTATGTTGGCAATACTGATGTAAGTAAATTAAACAGTAAGGAATTAAGCCTGTTCAGAAACCGAAAGATTGGTTTTGTATTTCAATTTCATCATCTGCTGGTTGAATTTACTGCCCTGGAGAACGTATGTATTCCCGCACTGATAGCGGGGGACAGCCGTTCAGCGGCTGAAAAAAAAGCCCGTAAATTACTTGACAGGCTGGGTCTGAGTGAAAGAATAAATCATAAACCCGGTCAGCTGTCGGGCGGCGAACAGCAACGGGTGGCAGTGGCACGTGCGCTGATCAATGAGCCCGCGTTAATTTTTGCTGATGAGCCTTCCGGTAACCTCGATTCGGTCAATGCAAATCAGTTGCATAATTTATTTAGCGAGTTGAGGGATGAGCTGGGCCAGACTTTTGTGATTGTGACACACAATGAGCATCTGGCTGAGTTATCCGACAGAAAGGTTTTAATGAAAGATGGTTTAATAGTTCAGTAAGGATTAAGTGTATACCCTCATTACAGCAGCCAGCTCATCAGCTGCCTATAATTTGAAAAGTAAATTAAATAAGGAAGATACCTTATTGGGCGATTATTTCGACCTGCCCGATTTTTTGGTTCAATCCGGCAAGATGCTTAGGCTTCCTGACCCGCAGCATAGCGCCTACGCCCACCGGATGCTCGCTTTATGTCTGGATCGGAATATCGATACCGTGTATGTTTTGCGCGCCGGCGAAAAACAATTGTTGCTTGGTGCTAAACAATTGTTTGCCGAATACGATATTAAGATAATAGCAACGGATGATCAGATATAGCGACATTGACCCGCGCAAGGAAGCCTTTATATTTGAGCTGGATAATGTTCTTTATCCGGAAAAGGATTATTTATATCAGATATATTATCTTTTTACGGGTTTTTTGGAATATACGGAATTGATCAATGCCAGTGAAGCAACTTCTTTCATGGTTGATACGTACCTGACACAGGGGAAAGACGTGGTTTTTGATCGATTAAAGGAGCGGTTTGCAATTGATGATAAATACAGGCATAATTTCAACCATTTAACGCATACGGCCAAGCTGCCCTTAAAACTTTTGCTCGATCAAAATATGCTCAGATTGATTCAAGATATCGTGGTTGATCGCAAAAAGTTATTTATTTTGACCAATGGCAATCCCGAACAGCAGCTAAATAAGATCAAACAAACAGAATGGCATGGCCTTGAGCCCTATCTTACCTGCTATTTTGCGGATGAGATCGCGCCGAAACCTGAAACGGATTGCATTGATCTGCTGATAAATGACCACAAACTTCAACGCAGGAACGTTTTAATGATAGGAATTTCGGATATTGACCGGCAGTGTGCAGATGCTTCCGGTATCGATTTGATTAAACCAATCGAGTTTAGTTGAGTTTAACGATAACATATTCAACCGCATTACGTTTAAAAAACAAATATTTACAGTTATAAAATGAAAAAAATATTTTACTCCCTTTTGGTTCTTGCGGCATTGTTTTTCTCGGCCTGCAAAAGCAGCAAAAAAACTGATCCAAGCCCAGCGGGACCAAATGCCCCGGGATCAACTTTAGATAAGATTAAAGACTCAGTTTATTTATATGCCAAGGAAGATTATTTGTGGTATAAATCATTACCCGATTACGCTACGTTTAATCCCAGATCATTTACCGGCGGAAGTGACATTGTGGCCCTGGAAAATGAACTGAACAAATTGTCCCAATATGCCATCAATCCGTCGACGGGCCTTCCTTATGAGTTTTACCCCTCAGACCCCGGATCGGCCAAGTATTCTTTTATTGATGACGGATCAGTTTCAGCTGAATTGAATGGCGTTAAAGGGGATTTCGGTTTTGCACCGTTCTATAACCTGGTGAATGACCTGCGCGTCAAATATGTTTATCCGGGATCACCTGCAGATCTGGCTCATATCAAACGCGGATACCAGATACTGAGCATCAATGGCAACAGTAATTTGTCCTATGATGGTCCTGGCTATGGAAGCGGCAGCAGTACCAATCTTAATTTCGTGATCAATGCCTACGCCAATAGCAATACCATTTCGATGACATTGCAAAAGCCCGATGGCAGCGTACTTACGGTGTCCAATATGAGTGTGGCTAACTACACTGTAAATCCTGTTCTCAAGGATACCATATTTAATCAGGCAAATGGACATAAAGTGGGTTATATTGTCTTTAACAGCTTTACTTCGGATGCCAACGCTGATCCTCAGCTGGATCCTGTTTTTAATAATTTTGCTTCTCAGGGAGTTACTGATCTGGTGGTTGACCTGCGCTACAATGGTGGAGGTTACGTTTCAACGGCGGAACACCTGGATAATCTGATTGTTCCGGCTGCGAAATCGGGATCACTGATGTATAACACCTATTACAATGATATCTTAACCAGCGGCAATGCGGTACTGTTAAAAAACCAATGGCGTAAAGACCCTGCAACCGGACAGGTATATAATTACGGACAGTTTGATTACTCGGTGAGCGGCAATGCCGTTAATTTTTCGAAGATCGGATCACTCAACGTAAACCGGGTATTCTTTATCGTTTCGGGTTCCACAGCATCGGCCAGCGAGCTGACAATGAATAATCTTCGCCCGGTAATGGATGTTCAGTTCGTGGGTGATACCACCTACGGGAAACCGGTGGGCTTTTTCGATATTGATATTAATAAATACCAGATGTATACCCCGGAGTTTTACACGCAGAACTCAGCATCCCAGGGTGGCTATTACGGCGGGTTTCTTCCTGGAACAGCAGGCTATCCCGGTGTTGAAGCTTTTGATGATGTTACAAAGGATTTTGGCGACCCAACTGAGAAATTATTAGCCCATACGCTGAAATATGTCAGTACGGGTACCTATGCCATCACGACGCAAACCATACAGAGTCTGAGTGCAAAAATGGGTGTGCTTTCAGTAGGCGGACAGAAGTCGGCGGTCAGGAAAATGGATCAGCACAAATTTACCGGAATGGTATTCAATAAGAAATTGAAATTAAAACCAAAGAAATAGGTTTTCTTTGGACGTAAAAAGCCGAAAGCGATTCGCTTTCGGCTTTTTTTTTCTTAGTCAGCGAGTTCCCTCAGGTCAACCGGAACTACCCTTGATATGCCTTGCTCAACCATGGTCACACCATAGATAACGTCGGTGCTGGCAATGGTTCTTTTGTTGTGCGATACGATGATGAACTGCGACTGTCCCGAAAACTCACGGATGATATTATTGAACTTGTCAATATTGGTGTCATCCAAAGGCGCATCAACTTCATCAAAAATACAGAAGGGCGCAGGCTTTAACAGGTAAAGTGAAAACAGGATCGCAGTTGCAGTCAGCGTTTTCTCTCCACCGGAGAGCTGGTTAATGGACAAGGGGCGTTTTCCTTTTGGCCTGGCTATAATATCAATATCTGATTCGAGCGGATTTGTTGGATCGGTAAGGATCAAATCGCAGGAGTCTTCATCGTTGAAAAGTGATCGGAATACTTTTATAAAGTTCTCTCGCACACTTGTAAAAGCCGACATGAACTTTTCCCGCGCCGTATCGTCTATTTCCTGTATCGTGGCCAAAAGGGATGTTTTTGCTTCCACCAGGTCCTTCTTTTGGGCCTGAATAAACTCAAAGCGCTGGTTCATTTCGTTGTAGGCCTCAACGGCCAGCGGATTGATAGGGCCGAATTCATCCAGTTGCCTTTTTAGCTTTTCTGTTTTCTCGCGCAGATCCGTTTCATTCTCATTTTCTGGCGGGCTGACATCCAGCATATCCTGTATATCAACGGCAAACTCAACCGAGAGCCTTTCCTTGAGTGCATTCAGATCAAGCTTTAAAGTGTTTTTTTGGTCTTTCAGTTCATTTTCAATGACTTCAGCCTGATCTTTTTTGCGCCTGAGGGCGGTTATCTCGTTCTCGGTCTCCGTTATTTTACCGCGCCAGCTGTAGTAGTCCTGTTCGGCTTGCTGGGTCGCTTTTTCCAGCTCTTCCTTTTGGCCGTACATTTCAAGCAGGTCCTCGTCGGAATCGCCGGACTGTGCGAGATTTTCGCTGATCGCCTGTTTTACTTTTTCAAGTTCTGCACTATTTTGTCCGATTCGGCTTTCAAGATTCTCCTTTTGGCTTTCCCGGTAATCCATGTCCTTGATTAGACCGGAGACTTTGTTGCTTTGCTGATGAAAGCGGATGTTTTCCTGGTTATAAGTATTGGATTGAACCGAGGTATACTCATTGAGCTCATTAAAAGCCTCCTGCTTATCGGCCAATAGGTCACTTTGAATCTGTTTCTGGGTTTTTAACTCTTCCAGCGCCGGCTGCGCCCGGAGCATTTCATCGTGTATGCTTTCAATTTTTTGAGCAATATCTTCCTTGCGGTTGCGGCTGTTTTCAATAAAGGCCTGGTACTGCTCCTGACGGGTTTTAACGGTGATCAGTTCGGTATTCAACCGGTTGAGGTCCTGCTGCTGCTGGCTTATCTGGCTGCTTTTACCGGATGCTTTGAGGGCAGACAGGCTGTTTTGCAATTCTTCCGCCCGGTTTTTCAGGCCTGCAAGTTTAATGTCGATGGACTTGATCTCCTTGGCAAGGTTCTCCAGATTTTTTGCCCTTCCAATTCTTTTCCCTTCAAACAGACCAACAGATCCGCCGGCCATGGTCAGCTTTGATTTATTGAATTTTCCGCTTTTGCCGATAAGTACCACATCTTCCGGCAGGCCCTCACTGTTCAAATCTTTTTCGGTGGCGTCATTAACCAGGTAAACGCCCCTGAGCAAATGATTGCAGAGACGCTGATAGCGAGCCTCGACTTCGATCACCGAAAGGGCAGCAATGCCGCCGTTCCAATCGGCGACGGAAGAACCGGCTGCAGTGGTATAGTTACTCAATACAAAAAACTGTGCCCGCCCTTTTGACGAATTGCTCAGCAGGTTGATCGCAGCGATGGCTTCATTATAATCTTCCACCACATAGTAATTCATGAGCGGCTCCAGGTAATTCTCAATCGCTACGCGATATTCTTCGCGGCAAAAAAGGATATCGCTGAACAGCGGAGCATTTTTAGCCCAGCCGCTGCTTTTTTTGAGAAAACGGATCGATTCAGGGAAACCCTCGAGATTATCTACCATGCTTTTGGTCAGATTATACTCATTTTGTTTGGCGTCCAGTTTTCGGCTCTCGGAAATGATGTGATCTTTTATATTTCCAGATTCTGTTTCGGCATCCTTTATCTGCTGCTGCAGCTTTTCTTCAAATTCAACAACGGCCGACAGATCGCTTTCCATAGTTTGCGCGCGGGCCTGCAACTGGGAAACAGCATCATTAAAATGAGAAAGTTCAACTTCTTTATTTGCGGCATCCTCTATATTGCGCTGGCTTTCCTGTTCCAGAGCCTGCTGTTGTATCTGGAATATATCCAGGTCCTTTTCGGCTTTATAGATCTGGCTCTGCAGTCTGGCATTGATACTGGTCAGTTCACTAAGTTCCCCGCGTGCCGAATTTTGCTGCAGCCGCAATTCGTCCACTGCCAACTTCAGTTCACCTACGAGTGTCTCGACCGTCTGTAAATTCTCGTCCTCCTGTGCCTTTTCTTCGGCTAAGCGTTTTATGTTATAAAAAACATGGTTCAGCTGGTTACGGTCACGGTCCAGTTCTTCGCTTAGGCGAGACTGTTTATCCTGGTGGAACTTGAGCTGTTCATTCTTTATCTTTTTCTCACTCTCGTAGGCCCGGATTCGGGAAACGTACTCATTGGTAGCTTTTTGCTGGGTCGATAAGTTCTTTTCTTTGGTTAGGCTGTCCACTTTGAGCTGCTGCAGACCAGCCTCCAAACTATCAATCTGCGCCACGATGCCTAGTTTTTCGCCCCGTTGCTTTTGTTCACGGTCATCAATTTTAGAAAGTGATTCACTGAACGAAATAATCCTGAAGGAAGCCAGCATGATGCTGAGCGTTTTATACTGCTCTTTCAGACGGTAATAACGTTCGGTCTTTTTGGCCTGATTTTCGAGCGTCTTGAGGTTTTTTTCGATCTCTGCGAGCAGGTCCTCCACCCGTTCAAGATCAGCCTCCGTATCCCTGAGCTTATTGAAGGTTTGTTTCTTGCGGAGCTTATATTTTGAAATGCCCGATGCTTCTTCAAACAGATTGCGCCGGGAACCTTCTTTGTTGGTAATGATCTCATCGATCATTTTTAACTCAATGATCGAATAGGAGTCTGCGCCGATGCCTGTATCCAGGAAAAGATCGGTAATGTCTTTTAAACGACACTGCACGTCGTTTAGCCTGTACTCGCTTTCGCCTGCACGGTAAAGTTTACGGGTGATGGTAACCTGAGAAAACTCGGTTGGCAGTATATTCTTGGTGTTATCAAAAGTGAGCGATACTTCGGCCAGATTGGCGGCCTTTCGGCTTTTTGAGCCGTTGAAAATAATATTCTCCATTTTCTCGGAGCGGAGCGTACGCGTGCTTTGCTCGCCCAATACCCATCTGATGGCATCGACCACATTTGATTTGCCGCAGCCATTCGGCCCGACAATGGCAGTCACCCCTTCATTGAAATTGATGGTTATCTTATCGCCGAAGCTCTTAAACCCCTTGATCTCTAACTTGCTTAGCTGCATTTTTTTACTGCATAGAGCATAAAGCCAAAGCTAAAAGCGTTTATTTGCTTTTAGCTTCCACTCTTGCCATTCTGCTTAAATATATATTTCTCCCTTTAAATAAGTAATGGCATTTCCGCTCATCAGTACCCTGTCGCCTTTGTTTTCGCACCAAAGCTCGCCTTTTCGGGCAGATAGCTGGTAGGCATGCAGTTTATCTTTTCCCAATTTATTTGCCCAGTAAGGTATCAGATTGCAGTGCGCTGATCCGGTTACCGGGTCTTCCGGTATGCCGGCGCCAGGGGCAAAGAAACGCGAGACGAAATCAACCTGTTTGCCCGGGGCAGTGACAATCACGCCAACGGTATCCAGTTTTGATAACGCAAAGAAATCAGGCGAAAGGTCCAGAATTTCGTCTTCAGAATTGTAAACTATAAAATAATCCCTTGAACGATAAGCGGCCGCCGGAGTTTTGTCGCCCAGCGCCTCTGCCAGGCCAATGGGCAATTCGATTGGAATAGGCGGCCTTGAGGGGAAATCCATCGTGTATTTGTCGCCATTTTTTTCAACTGTTAGCGTTCCGGCTTTTACAGTTTCGAAATGTATAATAGGTTTGTTATATCCCAGTTCGGTAAAAATAATGTGCGCCGAAGCCAATGTTGCGTGCCCGCAAAGGTCTATCTCGTATTCAGGAGTAAACCACCTTAACTTGAAACCTGTATCATTTTTTACAAAAAAGGCAGTTTCAGCCAGGTTATTTTCTGCTGCGATCTTTTGCATGGTTTGGTCAGGCAGCCATTCAATAAGCGGACAAATGGCAGCGGGATTGCCACCAAAAAGACGATTGGTAAAAGCATCGGCCTGATAAATCGGAATTTTCATGGGGTACTGATTTAAATGGCTAAATATAGCAGTAAGTTGCAGAAACAAAAAAGCCTTCCGGGTGGGGAAGGCTTTATTTTTTAACCTAAATATGATTTCAGGATTTTGCTTCTTGAAGTATGACGCAGTCGTTGCAACGCCTTGTCTTTTATCTGCCTTACACGTTCACGTGTCAGGTTGAATTTCTCGCCAATCTCTTCCAGCGAAAGCGGGTGATTGGTGCCTAAACCAAAGAACAATACGATAATTTCGCGCTCACGTTCGGTTAGTGTGGATAGTGAACGTTTTATTTCTTCGGATAACGATTCGTTAATCAATATCGAATCGGTATTCGGTTCCTGGTTTTCCAGTACGTCGAGCAAAGTATTTTCTTCGCCCTGTACGAAACGGAGCATCCATAGAAACATGGCGGCCCGAATTGCTCAGGGTATCAGATATTTTGTCAACTGTAGTTTCCAGCATATCAGCCAGTTCTTCCGGAGAAGGCTCACGCTCATATTCCTGTTCCAATTTGGAAAATGCCTTGCTGATCTTGCTTAATGAGCCTACCTGGTTTAACGGCAAACGAACGATACGCGATTGCTCGGCAATAGCCTGCAATATTGATTGACGGATCCACCATACGGCGTATGAAATAAATTTAAAACCTTTGGTTTCGTCAAAACGCTTTGCAGCTTTTATTAAACCTAAATTACCTTCGTTTATCAAGTCGCCTAGGGTAAGACCCTGGTTTTGATATTGTTTTGCTACAGATACAACGAAACGAAGATTGGTTTTTGTTAACCGTTCTAGTGCTGCCTGGTCACCTTCTCTTATCTTTTGTGCTAGTATTACTTCTTCTTCAGCTGTGATCAAATCAACTTTACCAATTTCGTGAAGATATTTATCAAGTGATTGCGACTCACGATTGGTAATGGATTGGGTTATTTTGAGTTGTCTCATTTATAATTATTACCTCGATTCTTGTTTTAGAAATGAACGTGCAAAGGTACAAAAATGTTGTTAATATTATTACAACATTTTTATTCTTTACATTTAAATTGAAATTCAATATATTATATTCAGGGCAAAGATGTGGTTTTCCCCTGGCTTTAAAGTTCATTTAATTTAAAAGTATTACCCGATCTTATGCCTTGCTCGGTTTGCTGCAGTGTGCAGCATTCATTTATCGGATCGTGTTCAAAATACAAAATATATTCTTTTTCCAAGGCTTCGTTTAAAAATATTTTTTTTTCGTTCAGGGTTGTAAGCGGGAACATGTCATAGGCCATTACGTAGGGGAGAGGGAGATGCCCCACAGAGGGCAGCAGATCGGCCATGTAGAATATTTTTTTACCCTTATAATCAATAAGGGGAAGCATCATAGATTCTGTATGCCCGAAACAAAGCGCACATTAAAGTTCTCTGTAAAGACAACGCCCTGCTGGTTATCAATAAATTTAAGCTGCCCGCTTTTCTGAGGGGCAAAATGTTTTCCTTTAAAAAGGATGCTTTTTCTCGTTCGTTGGGGTTTACTGCCCAGTCCCAGTGCTCCCTGTTACTCCAGTATGTGGCATTTTTAAAAGCAGGAATCAATTTTTCACCATCGCGTTTTACAGCGCCGCCTACATGATCGAAATGAAGGTGGGTTAAAAACACATCGGTAATATCATCTCTGTGAAAACCCAGTTTAGCCAGCGATGAATCCAGCGTGCTATCTCCGTGCAGGAAATAATAGCTGAAAAATCTGGCATCCTGTTTATTGCCGATACCGGTATCGATTAAGATAAGCCGGTCCCCGTCTTCAACCAGCAAACAACGCAAAGCCCAGGTGCACAAATTGTTTTGGTCAGCAGGATTGGTTTTATTCCAGATGGTTTTGGGAACGACGCCAAACATGGCACCGCCATCTAATTTAAAAAAGCCGGTATCGATGGTGTATAAGTTCATAGATGATGGTTCATAGATCATAGTTAACAGTCCCGTCTGGCGGAGCTGTTAACTATGAACCATTGGCTTATAAATGTATGCACTCGCCGTACGCCTCTGCGGCAGCTTCCATCACTGCTTCGCTCATGGTTGGGTGAGGGTGAACCGATTTAATAAGTTCATGACCGGTAGTTTCCAGTTTACGTGCGGTAACTATTTCTGCGATCATTTCGGTCACATTGTGACCCAGCATGTGCGCGCCAAGCAGTTCGCCATATTTGGCATCAAAAATCAATTTTACAAAACCATCCTTTGCGCCGGCTGCAGAGGCCTTGCCCGATGCCGAGAAAGGGAATTTACCCACCTTGATCTCATAGCCTGCTTCCTTGGCAGCTTTTTCGGTATATCCAACGGATGCTATTTCAGGTGCACAGTAAGTGCAGCCCGGTATGTTGTTGTAATTTAAAGGTTCAGGGTTGTGGCCTGCGATTTTCTCCACGCAGATAATGCCTTCGGCAGAGGCAACGTGCGCCAGCGCCTGGCCCATAACGATGTCCCCGATGGCATATACGCCTTCAACATTAGTCTGGTAGAAATCATTGACCAGTACTTTTCCCTTATCCGTTTTTACTCCCAGTGTTTCAAGGCCGATACCCTCCAGGTTGGTGCTTATTCCGACTGCCGACAGCACGATCTCTGCCTGCAGCGAAACATTTCCCGTAGGCGTCTTTACATTTACGTTGCAAACATCGCCGCTGCTGTCAACAGATTCTACGGTAGAGCTGGTCATGATCTCGAGCCCCTGTTTTTTTAAGATGCGGCCGAGCTGTTTTGAAACTTCTTCGTCCTCTAAAGGGACAATATTATCCATAAACTCAACCACCGTTACTTTAGTGCCGATCGCATTGTAAAAATAGGCAAATTCAATCCCTATGGCTCCTGAACCTATAACGATCATTGATTTGGGCTGCTTCGGTAACACCATTGCCTGGCGATAGCCAATCACTTTAACGCCATCTTGTTTGATATTAGGCAATTCGCGGGAACGCCCGCCTGTTGCCAGTATGATGTGCTTAGCGCTATAATCTTTCGTAACGCCATCGGTGCCTTTTACTTCGACGGTGTTTTTTGCTTTAAGCTTGCCAAATCCGACAAGCACATCGATCTTATTTTTTTTCATCAGGAACTGAACACCCTTGCTCATTCCATCTGCCACACCCCGACTTCTTTTAACTACTGATTCAAAATCAACTTCTCCACCTGAAACTTTCACGCCATAATCAGCCGCATGATTTAAATACTCAAATACCTGTGCACTTTTTAACAACGCTTTGGTTGGAATACAACCCCAATTTAGGCAGATACCACCTAAAGAATCTTTCTCAACTATCGCCGTTTTTAAACCAAGTTGCGAAGCACGTATAGCAGCCACATAACCTCCGGGGCCTGACCCTATTACAATTAAATCGTAGTCCATATTTTTTTGATGCTTTTTTGAATTCGAAGCCAAAGCTAAGTAAAAAGGGGGGAATTGAAAAAAACGGTCTGCAAGGCTGGCGATTTTTACAAAATGAACAGAAAGTAAATGCCAGATCATCAGACCCATTGCAGTAAAAAACCCCGACTGGTTTTGGCCGGGGCATCCTACTTATGGCAATGAAAAAAGTTATTTCTATATTAATTATAGACGAATTGGCCAAATTCTGACTGGATGGTTACCTGCTTTTTTTCAGCGGATTCAACCCGGCCTATGACCTGTGCATCTACACCAAAACCTTTTGAAATGGCAATCAGATCTTTAGCGATTTCCTGGGGAACATATAACTCCATTCTGTGCCCCATATTAAACACTTTGTACATTTCTTCCCAGCTGGTTTTTGACTCCTTCTGTATCAGTTGAAACAATGGCGGAACGCTAAACAGGTTATTTTTTATAATATGGAGGTTTTCGATAAAGTGCAGTACTTTGGTTTGTGCCCCTCCGCTGCAATGAACCATGCCATGGATTTGTTTACGATAAGCGTCCAGCATGGCTTTAATGATGGGAGCGTAGGTGCGGGTAGGAGAAAGGACCAGCTTTCCGGCATCCATGGTTTGCCCACCACCAATGTCGATCAAATCAGTCAGATTCTTACTGCCTGAGAAAATAAGCTCATAGGGCACCGCGTGATCATAACTTTCGGGATATTTTTCTGCTATGCTTTTATTGAAAACATCGTGTCTTGCCGAGGTAAGACCATTGGAACCCATACCGCCGTTGTATTCATTTTCGTAATGTGCCTTGCCATAGGATGCCAAACCTACAATGACGTCCCCCGGCTGAATGCGGTCGTTGGAAATCACCTGGTCGCGCTTCATGCGGCAGGTAACGGTCGAATCGACTATAATCGTTCTGACCAGGTCGCCCACGTCGGCTGTTTCGCCACCCGTAGAATAAATGCCTATACCGGCATTTCTTAACTCGGCCAGTATCTCTTCCGTGCCGTTAATCAGGGCTGCAATCACTTCGCCCGGAATCAAATTCTTATTGCGACCTATGGTCGACGAAAGCAGAATGTTATCAGTGGCACCCACGCAAAGCAGATCATCCAGGTTCATGATTATGGCATCCTGGGCAATTCCGCGCCAGACCGAAAGATCACCTGTTTGTTTCCAGTAACTGTATGCCAGCGAAGATTTGGTTCCCGCACCGTCGGCATGCATGATATTGCAGTAATCAGGATCATTAGTCAGAATATCGGGCACAATTTTGCAGAATGCTTTTGGGAATATGCCCTTATCGATATTTTTTATAGCGTTATGTACATCATCCTTTGACGCGGAAACGCCGCGTTGATCATACCTTTGCGAAGAAATCATGTGCAAATATACGGCTTAATAGTTTTTTTAACGCCAAAATCGTTGCAAGGATCAGATTTCCACATCGGAATATTCCTTCAGTAATTGCCTGTAGCGGTTTAAAACGGCAGATTTTGAGATGAATCCTAAAAATTGATTCTGATCATCAACTACTGGTAAAACCCAGGTTGATGTTTCATCGAATTTATTGATTATGGAAACCATATCTTCCTGGAAATGGATCACTTCAATCGGTATTTTCAAAAAATTGAGCACATCGGCCTGTTGCTGCATTTCAGGATTAAATAAGACCGGCCGCAAATCGTCCATGTAAATCAAGCCTGCCAGCTGGCCAGCTTCGAGGATGGCGATAATATTCCGCCTGCCGCTCTTTACAACTGCCACCAGATCTTTAAAAGAGGATTTGATATCCAAAACCATTGCATCCTTTTCGATTAGTTCTCCGACGTTAATCAGGAATAGTAGGTTTTTGTCATGCTGCGTAGTGAAAATTTTACCTTCATCGGCAAGTTTCTTGAGGTCGGGAGAAATTGGTGAAAACCATTTAGCCATCAGAAACGAAATAACGCAGACGATCATAAGGGGAATAAAAAGGTCATAGCCCGAACTTGACTCGGCGATTAAGAAACACCGCTGTCAACGGGGCATATAGCACTCCGCTCATTACGCCGGCCATCCCCACGATGATCAGATTGATCGTCGGAACATCCGAAATGCCCATCCACGAACAAATAAAAGCAAAAAGGCATCCCAGTGTACCTCCGGCAAATAATGAAGGAGCAAAGTTACCTCCGTTCCCCCCGCCGTAAATAGTAACAGAAGTGGCTACAGCTTTTAATAAGCAGACCAGCGCGAGAAAACCCGCAATCACCCACTGCTGATCGCCGATCTTGCCAAAAAAACTATGTTCCATGATATGGTGAAGATCGCCGTTGGTGAAAGACTTTAATGCTTTCATAGCCTTCGCCGAACAAGGGCGGGAAAAGCAAGCAGAGTACAGAAAGTACAATACCTCCCATAATGGCCTTTTGTATTTTTGAGGATTTTTGTGTGTGAAAATAGTGTTCAACGCGCTGCGCGACCAAGATGAAATAGCGGGCATAGAGGCCGCAAAGTATACCAAGTATTAAATAAAATGGTATGTTATGGTAATTGAAGTCATGGCGCGCCTTAAAATTGAAAAGTATCTCTTCATTCAATATGATACGAGAAAGCAAGCTCCCGCAGACTGCAGCCACTACTAAAGGAATAAAGTCTGTAAATACCACACCGGTCAATAATATCTCAAATGCGAACATTACCCCGGCTATCGGCGCGTTAAAGGCCGCAGCAATACCAGCAGATGCACCCGCTGCCAGCAGCAAGGTGCGGTCTTTATAACTTAGTTTGTAGGTTTGTGCGAAATTGGAGCCTATGGCTGAACCGGTAACCGCTATTGGGCTTTCAAGGCCCGCTGATCCGCCCAGGCCAACGGTTACGGCACTCTGGACAATTTGTGAATACATTTTCACAGAGGACACCAGACTGGAATTTCGCGCGATCTCATATAGAATAGCCGGAATCCCTTTTCGGTCCTGCCCTTTGAAAAAATAGATTACAATAAGGGTTGTCAGCACAATGCCCAGAAAAGGGAATAGCGCATAAAAAAGGATTTGCTCCGAAAAATGTACTTTTCTGGTAATCACATAATGGATATAGTGGACCAATGATTTTAACAGATACGCCAGCCAGATCCGGCGGACAATCCCACCAATATTCCGGAAAAAATCAAAAATTGGCTGTGAGTTAGACTGCTGTGCAGCCACTGGAAGATAATTTCATAGCTTTTCGCCTTTCGAAGCCCATAACGCCGGGATCTTCGAAACAGGCTTACATATTCGTCATACTTTTTTTTGCCTTCTGCCATGTTGACCTCACAAAAATCATCAATAATTCCCCTTTTTGAAAATTAATTTGGGGGACCTCGCCCAAATTGGTACAAAAACAGAAATGCACTGATTGAAGCCATGTCCGATCAGTGCATTCCGATTCGACGAAGTAAATAATCTATTTAATAAACAGCAATTCTCTGAATTTTGGCAGCGGCCATATCGAATCATCCACCAATTGCTCCAGTTTATCCACATGGTAGCGGATGGGCTGGAAATATGATTTTACCTTTTCGTCATATTCCATTGATTTTTCCCGTATATCTTCAATTAGCGTTGGCTTTTTTGCGTTCAGCTATCATATGAGTCGACATTTGATCTTAATAAAGTTAACGTGCTCGGATATCTTATTAATAATATCCATCTGTGCGGCTATAAGCTGATTCGGCTAACGCCAATGTCTTTAAAGCCCCTAACATTTTCAACCAGTTTGCTTTGATAGGCGATAGCCGCAGGTATAATTACATTGGTTACCATCTCACCAATGACGCGTGCTTCAATCTGCAGTTTTTTATAAAAGCTATCCAGCAATATCTCATGACGGGCATGGGCTTCCCTTCTGCTAAATACACCGGTTTCTTCATAAAAGATAGCCGATTTTTCAGAAAGTATGGCATCCAGTGCCTTTGGCGTGGTTTTAAAGTTGGACAAGCCCCGGCTTTCAGCTTCCTTTTCCCATTCTTCGCTATAACCATTTCCTTCAAAACGTATGTTTTTTGATTCCTTGATATACTTTTTGATCACCATTAATAAGGCAACATCCTTTTTTTCACCCTTTTTGATCAGCTTATCAACATCATATTTGAATTTTTTTAACTGATCGGCAACGATCATATTTAGTATGGTCATCGGGCTGGCCGAGTTGGCAGATGAACCTACCGCGCGCAATTCGAATTTATTGCCCGTAAAAGCAAAGGGCGAGGTGCGGTTACGATCGGTATTATCTTTCAAAATCTGCGGGATTTTTGGAATACCCTGCCATAATAAGGCATCATCCTTTATTTTTTTGCTGATCCTGGATGTTTCGATCTCATCCAGCACGTCACTCAACTGGCTGCCCAGAAATATAGATATAATAGCCGGAGGGGCTTCGTTGGCTCCAAGGCGATGATCGTTATTTACCGAAGCGATGGAAGCCCTCAATAAATCGGCATGCTCATAAACGGCCCTGATGGTATTTACAAAAAAAGTAAGGAACATCAGGTTGTTTTTTGGCGTTTTGCCCGGCGATAACAGATTTTTGCCCGTATTGGTGATCATCGACCAGTTATTGTGCTTACCCGAACCATTGATGCCGGCATAAGGTTTTTCGTGCAGCAAGACTTTAAAATTATGCCGTTTGGCAACCCTGTCCATCAGGTCCATCAACAATTGATTATGGTCAATGGCAAGATTGATCTCTTCGTAAATAGGTGCGCACTCAAATTGCGAAGGCGCAACCTCATTATGCCGTGTTTTTAATGGTATTCCTAATAATAGAGGCCTCAGTTTCCATATCCTGCATAAAGGCATATACGCGCTCGGGTATGGAGCCGAAATAATGATCTTCCAGCTGCTGGTTTTTTGCCGACATATGCCCGAAAAGCGTACGGCCGGTTAAATAAAGGTCGGGCCGTGCATTAAATAAGGCAATATCAACCAAGAAATATTCCTGTTCGATGCCTAATGAAGCATTTACCTTTTCAATGCTTTTATCAAAATAATGGCAAACATCAACAGCAGCTTTATCTAAAGCATTTAATGCCTTTAATAATGGTACCTTATAATCCAGTGCTTCGCCGGTATAGGAAACAAATACGGTAGGGATACATAAAGTACGCCCCATAATAAAAGCAGGGGACGATGGGTCCCAGGCGGTATAGCCGCTTGCTTCAAAAGTATTGCGTATGCCGCCGCTGGGAAAGCTCGAAGCATCGGGCTCCTGCTGGGCCAGTGCGTCGCCTGAAAATCTTCGATGGCGCCGCCGTCAGCTGTTGGCTCAAAAAAAGCATCGTGCTTTTCGGCAGTCGATCCGGTAAGCGGCTGAAACCAGTGGGTATAATGGGTAGCACCTTTGCTTATTGCCCATGATTTCATTGCCGATGCAACCTGTTCAGCCATGTCGCGTGGGATCGGTTCGCCTCTTTCAATCGAATTAACAATACCCTGGTAAGCTTCTGTTGAAAGATATTCCTTCATTTTCTTTTTATCGAAAACATTGGTGTTGAAATAATCAGAAATTTTGTTTGAAGGCAATTTTACTTCCGGGATTGTCCTGGTTAAGTACTGCCTGTAGAGCTTGAAAACGAATATTTGACATGCTTTATTTGGGTTAAAGGTTTAGTTCAAAAGTAAAATTATCCTTTATAATACGATAAATTTTAAACAAAATATTGAATTTGTTAAAAATAAGGTATTTGTTCGTCTTTCTGATAAGTGAATTGATTGAAATAGTATTTTTATAAATCGAATTTTTTAAATAAAAGCTGATATATACACTCAAAATTCAGGAAAATCGTTGAATTATTTTTTGAAAAAGTAGATGTTTTTGATTAATTCTCAATTTTTAATGATTAAATAGCTAAAAATTATACTATTTATATTTTTATTGATTGAAAATAATGCAAAAATGCCAGTTTGTTTTACTTGTTTTTTGTAATTTTCATAATTCTTTCACTTTTTATAACATTTTGATGCTAAAAATTTGTTTTTTTTAAAAACATATCATAATTTCATGAAAAATTAATAAAATCATATTTAAAATTAGTAAATTGTATGATTCTATTAATAATTAAAGAGAATATTTGGGAGTTAATTAATCGTATTTGTAACTGTATATCACAAAAAATCGTTCATATCAATCAAACTAAATTAAACTAAACAAACAATGAAAGTAAAATCTACAAAATTCAACTTGCTCAGTTCCTCCGACAACTGACGCGTGAAAAATGGGCGCTGGGAGCGACCATTTTTACGGGAAAAATGATCGGGCTAGGGCTTGGTGTTGGTAGCCATGATGACCATCCCTGGATTGTTGGCTACAGCTGCTCATGCTGCTAGCCGCTCCGGCAAAACCAACCGACCTTGAAACATCGATGATGAATTCCATCGAATACAGTATGGACATTGGTTGCTGCATTTTTGGTTTTCGGAATGCAGGCAGGTTTTGTGATGCTTGAAGTTGGTTTTGCACGTAAACGCGAAACGGTGAACGTATTGATGGAATGTATTTTTGATACTTGCCTTTGCGGGATTTTATTTTACGCTATTGGTTATGCGTTTATGTTTAGTTATGGTAATGGTTTTATAGGCTATCATTGGTTCTTCCTGCAGGGTAGCTCCTGCAACCTACTGATACCTATGGCCACGGGTATTCCTATAATTGCACACTGGATATTCCAGTATGCTTTTGCTGATACCTGCTCAACTATTGTTTCAGGCGCGATGATCGGCCGTACCAGTTTCCGTGGCGATATTCTTTACAGTATAGGTATCACCGGGTTTATCTATCCGATTATCGGTCACTGGGCTTGGGGTCCTGACGGCTGGTTAGCTTTGATGGGTACGAAAGGTCACTTCTTTGCAATCATTAGGACAAGGTTTCCGTGATTTTGCAGGTTCGACCGTAGTGCACACTATTGGCGGTATGGCATCGTTAGCCGGGGCAATTGTTTTAGGGCCGCGTATTAGGACGCATTTTTGCACGTGACGATAAAGAGAAAGGCGGCATGCCACCGGGACATAATTTGCTAGTTGCCGCTGTTGGTAGTTTTATCTTATGGTTTGGCTGGTATGGTTTTAACCCGGGCAGTACATTTTCAGCAATGGATGTGCAAGGTATTGGCCGTGTAGCTACCAATACAACATTGGCTGCCTGCGCCGGCGGTTTGACAGCTATGATGGCTGCTTTATGGTGGGGATGCAACCAAAGGTAAATTCGATTTGGGCTTTACCGTTAAATGGTTTCCTTGGCGGTTTGGTTGCTATTACCTGCCCTTGTTATTGGGTTAGCCCGCTGGGGCAACTTTACTTGGGCGGTGTTGCCGGATTTGTAGTATTTGGCGGTATTATATTGATTGAATGGCTTACGTATTGACGATCCAGTTGGTGCAGTTTCAGTACATGGTTTTGCGGTATCTGGGGAACTTTATCTTTTGGCTTGTTTGCATCAGGCCAGTTTGGTGCTACCGGCCACAGGTGCCGATAATTCAGCACCGTTAACAGGTTTATTTTATGGTGGCGGCTGGAGTGTATTAGAAGCACAGGCCATTGGTACATTTACTATTGCGATAGCAGTGTTTGCAGTTACATGGTATTATGATGTTTGTAATTAATAAATTCCCTTATCCTTGGAAATTACGTGTTGAAGAACATGGCGAAGCAGGTCTGGGTGGTTTGGATGTGTTTGATCATGGAATCGAAGTTTATCCGGCACAAGATGATGACATCAGCTTAAGCGGCCTGTTTGACAAAGGCGTTAAACTACCTGCAGAAGCTTAATCATAAGCACTGCATAATATCTTCTAATGATCTCGTGCGGTTGATAATTTCAGTGATCTGACGTCCCAAGTACACCAACCGCACGAGGATTTTCTAAACTTTTAATCAAATCTTTAAAATTTAATTGCAGCTGAACCTACGTTTAATGGCTGAATGGGGATTGCTATGTTTTAAATATTACAAAATCAACTTAACTAAATAATCAAATCAATCAACCCACTAATTAAACTATTATCATGAAAAAAATACTTTTACTTTTATCATTTACTTGTTGTTGCTATCACTTCTGCCAGAGCGGCACTACGCCTGCCGGTGATACGGGCAAGGTAGGCACCACGGCGGCGACCCTCAGATCCGCCCTTGATTCTTTATCGGTTCAGTCGATACCTATTACAAATACGACTTTTCGGGACACGCCAATATCCCTACCAGCTTTGCAAATGATCAGAATTCCGTATCTATCGGTATGATTGACCTGGGTTTGAAGAAAAAGGTAGGTAAGGCATGCTTTTGTCGGCGAACTCTCTTTTGGCCCCAGAGGACAGTATCAGTCGATTCCCAATGGTGATGGCGCGACGGGGAATGCCGGAAATTCAGTTCCACATTCAAAATTTATGTATCTTATGATCTGACCGATAAATTTAACCTTACTGCTGGTTATATGGCCACCTTTATAGGTTATGAAGTGATTTCGCCTGCCGGCAACTTTAACTATTCTACTTCTTACCTGTTTACCAATGGCCCGTTCCAGAATGCAGGCTTTAAAGCTACTTATGCTTTTTCGGATAAAGTGAGTTTAATGGTGGGTATATTTAATGATTACTGGAATGTTTATCACAGGCAACACACAGGTGATGTATCCACCTTTGGCGCACAGTTGATGGTTGCTCCGGTAAAAAACTGGACCGCTTATTTCAATGTTGCTACCGGGCCTACTCAGGAACAGATTCGACCTTACAACTGCTTATCAGATCACCGATGCCTTTAAACTGGGCTTAAATGCTGCCGATTACTCCACCGCACATGGGGGTGACGGTTTTTCAGGCGTTGCCTTGTATCCGCAGTTGGCCGTATCAAAAGCGGTTACCCTGGGTTTAAGAGGCGAATATTTTGATTATAAAAACGGAATGATGGCAACGTGAACGGTATCACCAGTAACTGCAAATATTAAAGCCGGTCCGCTGACTTTTATTCCTGAAATCAGATTTGATAACAAAAGCGACAGACTTCCCTTACACTTTTGTTAACAGCAGCAATCGTGACAACCAACAACGCTTCACAATTCTTGCTCGCTGCAGTTTACGCATTCTAATAAAGTATCTTCAAATTTATTTTATCAAAGCCGCTCTCTTTATGGAGGAGCGGCTTTATATTTATAGCATGAAAAGATTTATTTTTATTTGCTATATGTTTAATTATTTACGGTAGTTGCAAACGCTCAAAAAAGCCTATTGTCGACTCGATGAGCATAATAAATATATCTATTACCAGGTGGTTGATTTGCCCGGGTTTCTGCGATAGCCTGCAGAAAAACAAGGCATATTTTGTAAAAGATGTTTATCCAAAAGTAAATCAATCACAAGTCGCCCAAAGCGGAACGGTATTGAGGATAAATTTTTTACCTATACTTCCGCTGGTCAAACATGAGAATGGCGAAATTGCCTATACGCTAATATTGAGTGTAAAGAAGGCAAATACAGGTATTGGCTCACTGATTTTGTGATTTACACCTTATGAAAAAAATCGGTATGGGGTTTTTGTGCCGGCAAGTGGGTATTGAAATGCCGCTTGAAACGGCTTCGTCCAAATTGAAACAAAAAGAATTGGATGGTATTTTGATCAAACAGGTGCTTTTTGCAACCATTTGGGGAAAAATTAAAAAATATATGATGAAAAGGATCACAGCCAAAAAGCCAGATAAACCGGTAAAGAAAATCGTTACCGATAAGTTGGTAAAATATTTATCGGCTCGTCTGTGCTTTTTAACGAGCAGGTTCCATGGCAGTATATAATTTTTTCGATTGCCAATATAAGGTGCCATTATATTTACTGAATAATTATTTTCGATTAATTTATATTATACAATATTTAATATTGTAAATTCGTTATATATATAAAATTAAATTCCGAAATCATGAACACTCACAAAATTTGATTTGTACAACCCCGAGTGGCTCGAGGTTGTATTTGACAACAGGAACAAAGAATATGGCGCTTATGATCTGAGAAAACATTATGCCGGAAATTTGTAAAAGCAATGGCCATTGCTTTTTTTAGTGTTGCAGTTGCTATTGTATATGGTTATAGATTTTTACAGACCTAAGCAACCTGTAGCACCCTTAATTGCCCAGGATCCGTTGATACAGATTGTGCCCGTTGTTTTAGATCCCAAAGTTGCAGCCGCCAAAGGCCGCAACTTTGCCTAAATTACACGTCGGCGCCGACAATCAAGTAACCCGCCAATGGTCGTAGCACCCGATACTGACGAAACTCATCGCTAACCATTGACTGAATTTAAGGACAAAACAATTGGTCCAGCGTAACAAGCAGTGGAACAGACAGTGGTGACATTGTAATTCCTGAAGTGAATCCCGGAACCGCAGGAATGCTGCGATGACTCGAGGTGACAATAAAATCGTTGATGCAGGTTCACTTGAAGTAATGCCCGAACCGTATGGAGGCGCGGCTGCCTGGGCTAAATTTTTGCAAAAAAATATCCATTATCCGCCTCAGGCCACCGATGCGAAGTCCAGGGAAAAGTGTTTTTAAGTTTTATTGTTGAAAAGGACGGACATTTATCAAATATTCAGGTTGAACGCGGAGTCGGGTTTGGTCTTGATGAGGAAGCCGTAAGAGTATTAAAACTGGCTCCCGCCTGGAAACCTGGAATCCAGAATGGGCACCCTGTGCGTGTCAAATATACGATTCCATCAGTTTTACGACTACTCAGATCCTGACTGAGCAAGCTTGCAAGTGCAAAAGGGCAGTTTGCTGCGCTGCAACTTTGCACTTATTTTTAATGGGTTATCCTGTGTCTTCTTTTGCTTTATACCTAATTTCCTTTCGGCTTTCGGCTCTTTTTTCTAATTTTGCGCATCCTTTCAAAAAAACGATAATTACCTTGGAGCACCTGGAATTAACCACCCTCGAAACCGCCAAAGATTTAGGTTTACTACCCGAAGAATTTGAACGAATAAAAGAAATATTGGGCCGTGTGCCCAACTTTACCGAACTGTCTATTTTTTCGGTAATGTGGAGCGAGCATTGTTCATATAAAAATTCTATTACCTGGCTTAAAACTTTGCCAAAAGATGGTCCGCGTATGCTGGCAAAAGCCGGTGAAGAAAATGCCGGACTTGTTGATTTAGGCGATGGCATTGGTTGTGCTTTTAAAATAGAATCGCATAATCACCCTTCGGCTTTGGAGCCTTACCAGGGCGCAGCAACAGGTGTGGGCGGTATTAACCGCGATATATTTACCATGGGCGCAAGGCCGATCGCGCAATTGAACTCTCTGCGCTTTGGCGATCTGAGTCTTGACCGTACCAAATGGCTGATCAAAGGTGTTGTAAAAGGTATTGGCGATTATGGCAATGCTTTTGGTATCCCAACTGTTGGCGGCGAATTGTTTTTTGACGACTGTTATAATGTTAATCCACTGGTAAATGCCATGTCGGCAGGTATTGTAAAGGCCGGCGAAACAGTTTCGGCAACTTCGTATGGTGTAGGCAACCCGGTTTATATCGTAGGCTCGGCAACGGGTAAAGATGGTATACATGGTGCGGCTTTTGCATCAAAAGATATTACCGAAGATTCGGTGAACGATTTGCCTGCCGTACAGGTAGGTGACCCTTTCCAGGAAAAATTATTACTGGAAGCTACGCTTGAGGTTATCAAAACCGGCGCTGTTGTAGGTATGCAGGATATGGGTGCGGCAGGTATTATCTGCTCCAACTCTGAAATGTCGGCAAAAGGTGAGCACGGCATGCGTATCGATCTGGATAAAGTACCTACGCGCCAGGAAAATATGAAGCCTTACGAGATATTGCTTTCCGAATCACAGGAACGCATGCTGATCGTAGTGCATAAAGGAAGAGAAAAAGAAGTAGAAGCAGTTTTTGATAAATGGGATCTGAATTGCGCCATTATAGGAGAGGTAACCGATACCAAACGCCTGCTTTATTATATGAATGGCGAACTGGTAGCCGATGTGCCTGCCGATGACCTTGTATTAGGTGGCGGCGCACCGGTTTATAAACGCGAATACCGCGAGCCTGCTTATTATAAAGAAAATCAGAAATTTAAAATAGAAGATGTAAAAGAGCCTGTCGATCTGACCGAGGTTGCAGAACATTTGATATCACATCCAAATATTGCATCAAAACGCTGGGTGACCAAGCAATATGATTCGATGGTAGGGTGCATCAACCATGACCACCAATCGTCCATGCGATGCAGCGATTGTAGTGTCAGAGGATACCGATAAAGCAATTGCCTTAACGGTTGATTGTAATTCGCGCTATGTTTATGCCGATCCGCAAAAAGGTTGTGCTATAGCCGTAGCCGAAGCAGCACGTAATATTACCTGTGCTGGCGGCGAACCGGTAGCCATAACCAACTGCCTTAATTTTGGTAATCCTTACAAGCCGGAAGTTTACTGGCAGTTTGTTGGCGCCATAAAAGGCATGGGCGAAGCCTGTACCAAATTCGAAACCCCTGTTACCGGTGGTAATGTAAGTTTTTATAACCAATCATCGGATGAAGGCCCGGTATTTCCCGACACCAACCATTGGTATGCTGGGCGTATTGGATGATATTTCAACATCATGACATCTGATTTTAAACAGCCCGGTGACCTGATCTATCTGATCGGTGAATCGGTTAATGATATTGCTTCATCACAATACCTGGCTTCCTATCATAAAATACTTGTCTGCTCCGGCGCCATATTTTGATTTGGATAAGGAATATGCCATGCACCAGGTAGTTAAACAACTGATCAAACATAAAGATAATCAAGTCAGCTCATGATGTTTCTGATGGCGGTTTGTTTATCACTCTGATCGAATCGGCCATGCCAAATGGGTTGGGTTTTGAAATTGAGATCAGACAGCTGCTATACGTAAAGATGCCTTTCTTGTTTGGCGAAGCACAGGGCAGGGTAGTGGTAAGTATTTCGCCGAAGACCAGGAACGATTTATTGAACTGATGGCCACCAGCGAAGTTGATTTCAGCCATCTTGGGATTAGTAAGCAACGGTTATTTAACTATTGACGAAGAATCGTTCGGCCATATTACCGATATTAAATTGGTGTACGATAATGTGCTGCATGCAATTTTAGGCGAATAAATGCTCAAACTTAATCGTGTACATCATATCGCCATCATTTGTTCGAATTACCAGCGATCCAAACACTTTTACAGTGAGGTACTTGGTCTTAAAATAATACAGGAAGTTTTTCGCAAGGAAAGAAATTCATTTAAGCTCGATATGGAAGTGGCAGGCCAATACCAGATCGAGTTGTTTTCTTTTCCCGATCCACCTGCCCGTCCATCCCGGCCCGAAGCTGCAGGACTACGCCATCTGGCTTTTGAGGTAGATGATATCGAACTGGCTGTAGCGCACATTGGTCATCATCACATTGCTGCCGAACCTGTAAGAATTGATGAATATACCGGAAAAAAATTTACCTTTTTTGCAGATCCGGATGGCTTACCGATAGAATTTTACGAAAAGTAATTTCATCCGGGAGCTGCTTTGAAGAAAAATTCAAGGTTGCTTTATAAGCCACATCGAAATCTTGCCGCTGTTCACTGAACCTATTCACCGCGTTTCAATCCGAATTTTTCAATTTTGCTGTAAAGGTGACTTCGCTGAATATCAATGTCGTCAGCAGTCTTTGATACGTTCCAGTTGTTCTTCTCCAGCTTGAACTTGATGTATTCCCGCTCGGCATAATCTTTATATTCCTGAAAATTTGCGAACTGATCAAAGTCTGTCTGCGCTGCTGCCGATACACCGTTGGTAGCGGGAACCATGGCCGAAGGATTGGCAAATGCCCTGACATCATTATCCGTAATTACTTTATCACTCAGGATGATAAGGCGTTCAACCATATTTCTCAGTTCACGGATATTGCCTGTCCAGGGTAATGATTTAAGTGCTTCAATGGCAGCATCGGATATTTTCTTGGGTGGCATTCCGTAATCATTGCATATCTCCTCAATGAAACTTTGAGTAAGCAGTCCGATGTCGTCCTTACGTTCTGAAAGCGGTGGCACGTTGATCAGGATAACACTCAGCCTGTGATATAGGTCCATGCGAAAATTACCAGATTCGATTTCTTTTAGCAGGTCCTTGTTTGTCGCCGCTACCACACGTACATCTACATCAATTTCCTTCTCTCCCCCTACGCGCGTTATTTTATTTTCCTGCAAGGCACGTAATACCTTAGCCTGAGCAGATAGGCTCATATCGCCGATTTCATCCAGAAAAAGGGTTCCACTATGCGCTGATTCAAATTTCCCGATACGCTGCTTTACCGCTGAGGTGAATGAACCTTTTTCGTGGCCAAACAATTCGCTTTCGATCAGCTCAGACGGGATAGCTGCACAATTTACCTCAATTAGCGGGGCATGGGAACGGTTGGATTTTTCGTGAAGCCAGCGTGCCACAAGTTCCTTACCGCTGCCGTTTGCTCCTGTGATGAGTACACGGGCATCGGTAGGAGCCACCCGTTCGATGGTTTCCTTTATTTTTGCAATCGCTTGCGAATCGCCCAAAATGGCGCGAACCTTGGATACTTTACGCTTAAGTACGCGGGCCTCAGTAACAAGGTTTCCCCGGTCGAGCGCATTGCGAACTGTGATCAGCAGCCGGTTCAGGTCCGGCGGTTTGGAGATAAAGTCAAACGCCCCCTTCTTACTGGCCTCGACGGCTGTTTCGACAGTACCGTGTCCGGAGATCATGATAAATGGCAGATCGGGTTTGAAGGCAAGCCCTTCCGAGAGCACTTCCATACCATCCATCCTGTTCATCTTGATATCACACAAGACCAGGTCATATTCATTATTTTGAATTAGTTCAATTCCGTCGATGCCGTTGTCCACATCCTCAACCGCATAATTCTCATATTCCAGGATTTCACGCAGGGTACTACGGATCGCACGCTCATCATCGATAATCAAGATTTTAGCCATGTTTCACAGTATAAGGTAGTAATGTAACGCACTAAATTATGAAATTGTATAGAAAAACAAACAGTTTCCTTAATTAAATAAAAAAAAGCCCTTCCTAAAAAGGAAAGGGCTTGTTTTGCAGCTGCAAAGCCATAAGCCGGGTTCTGTTCTTTTCTATCATTGATCTGGCCTTGTCATCACTGACAAGTTCATGCGACCTACCCATCCTGATGATGCCGATAAATCGGCATCGAAAGCGAGCAGCTTTAATTCAGGACCTATTTGGTCTTTCAACTCCTGAGGTTTACCGCGATCCCGGTCACCCGGAAAAGCCGTGAGCTCTTACCTCACGTTTTCACCCTTATCTGCCCGAAGGCGGACGGTTTATTTTCTGTGGCACTTTCTGTCGCCTGCTGCAGGGCGCCTTCCCGTTAGGAAGCAGGATGCTCTGTGTTGCCCGGACTTTCCTCTTTCGTTTTTGGCGAAAGCGATAGATCGTTTTGCTTTACAAAGGTAGTTATTTAAAGTTTATGGGCGAGGGAATAGAATTCATCCCTGCCTGCATCTTTATGTTCCAGTTAACATTGTAATTCCTAACTTTGCCGGCAAATTAAAAGATATTGAAAGAACAGAAAAGGATTATACTAATTTCCCTAATTACAGGCACCCTATTGATGATGGCCAAATTCGGCGCCTACTTTCTGACTGCTTCAACCTTTGTACTTACCGATGCTGCCGAAAGCATCGTAAATGTGCTGGCAAGCGCTTTTGCATTTTTTAGTATTTACCTGGCCTCACAGCCCCGCGACGCAAATCACCCTTACGGCCATGGTAAGGTGGAGTATTTTTCAGTTTTTATTGAAGGCGCGCTGATCGGGATCGCAGCAATTACTATTATCATAAAAGCTGTTTATGGTTTTTTTTATCCCACCGTTATACATGACCTGGTCAAAGGCGCAATCATTATTGGCGCGACGGGCCTGGTTAACGGCATATTGGGAAATTATATGATTAGCAAAGGGAAATCAATTCCATCCATGACGATCGAGGCGGACGGAAGGCATCTTTTGACCGATATGATCACCAGTACTGCTCTGGTCCTGGGCTTACTGCTGATCAATTTCACTGGCATATTATGGCTGGATAGTGCTTTATCAATCGCGGTAGCTTTATATATCCTATTCAGTAGCTATAAGCTGGTCCGCAGGTCAGTTTCCGGATTGATGGATGAGGCCGATTTTGACATGGTTACAAAAGTAATGTCCGTTTTGAACGATAAAAGACGCGACGCATGGATCGATATCCATAACTTTCGGGCGCAAAAATATGGAAATGACCTGCATATTGATTGTCATTTGACGCTTCCGAATTATTTCGACCTTAATCATGTGCACAGCGAAGTTTCATTGGTTGATAAGCTGATCAATAAGGAAGTCACTAAAACTGAATTATTTATTCACACCGATCCCTGTGTTCCGCAATGTTGTCATTACTGCAGGATGCCTAATTGTCCGATACGGTCCGAACCCAAAACAGAAGATATAACCTGGACATTGGATAAAGTCATACGTAACAAAAAGCATTACGAATAATGTATCGGTTTAATGTAAGAGTTTATGGTTTGCTGATTAATGACAGGAATGAAATTCTGATCAGCGACGAACAGGAGTACGGGATGCAGTTCGCCAAGTTTCCCGGGGGGGACTGGAATATGGCGAGGGTCTGATCGAGGGCTTAAAAAGAGAATTTGTGGAGGAATGCAGTGCGGAAATTGAAGTGATAAGCCATTTTTATACTACCGATTTTTATATCAAATCTGCCTTTAATGACTCGCAGGTCATCGGTGTCTATTATTTGGTTAAAAATACCTCCTCCCTGGATCTGGCATTTAAAACTGAGCCTTTTGATTTTGATGAGCAGGGTGATGTGCTTCAATCTTTCAGATGGGTAAACCTGGCTGACCTACGGCCGGATGACGTCACTTTTCCGGCAGACAGGCATGTGGTGAAATTGTTAACTGATAAATAATTTATGAGTCTTGCTGACAGAGATTTAAAAGTCATATGGCATCCGTATACGCAGATGAAAACTGCGCTGCCGCCGGTTCCTATCGTCAGGGGCCAGGGTGCCCTGCTGTATGACGAGGATGGAAAATGTTATATTGACGCGGTATCATCCTGGTGGGTAAATATTCACGGCCATGCACATCCATATATTGCTCAGAAAGTTGCCGAACAGCTCGGTAGACTGGAACATGTAATCTTTGCGGGCTTTACACATCCTGCAGCGGTGGAGCTGGCAGAGCGCCTGCTTGAATTGCTTCCAGGCAACCAGCAAAAGGCATTCTATTCAGACAATGGCTCGACGGCTGTTGAGGTAGCTATAAAAATGTGTTTGCAGTATTGGCATAACCAGGCGGTCGGGCGTACTAAAATACTCGCATTCAAAAATGCCTACCATGGCGACACTTTTGGTGCAATGGCGGTAAGCGGCCGGAGTGCTTTTACGGCGGCATTTGAAGATATGCTCTTCGAGGTCGAATTTATCGACCTGCCAAATCAGGCGAATATAGCGGACTTGATGGCTCAGGTCTCCGGTCTCAAATCCGAATTGGCCTGCTTTATTTTTGAACCCCTGGTTCAGGGTGCATCCGGCATGCTGATGTATGAAGCAGAATACTTGGATCAGCTAATGGCACACTGCCGGAGCCAGGGAATCCTGCTGATTGCCGATGAGGTATTTACAGGCTTTGGCCGAACAGGTAAGGCATTCGCATGTGATCATTTGTCCAGCCATCCGGATATTATGTGTTTCTCAAAAGGGCTGACCGGCGGCACGATGGCGCTGGGCTTAACAACCTGCACGCAGCAGATATTTGATGCTTTCTTATCAGATGACCGCCTGAAAACCTTGTTTCATGGACATTCATATACGGCAAATCCGGTGGCCTGCTCTGCAGGAATAGCCAGTATGGATCTTTTCGTCGATCCATCTACGCAAATAAATATTGACCGCATAACTGCTGCCCACAGCCAATTTGCCTTAAAGATTAAAGGCCATCCGCGCCTGAGAACAATCCGGCAAACAGGAACAATACTGGCGATGGAATGGGAGACCGGAACGGACACGACTTATTTCAGTTCGTTGCGTGACCTGCTTTACAACTATTTTCTGGATGCAGGAATCATTTTGCGGCCATTGGGCAATATCATTTATATTTTACCGCCTTATTGCATAACCGACCAAGAGCTGAATTATATTTACAACAAAATTGAGCGTGCACTGGAGGAACTTTAACCTATGGAATTTAATAAATTACTATCGATAATTATTAATGATGACCACTTGCATGCGCGATGGTTAAATACGCTCTCTTTGATGGAAAATACAGGTGCACGCAAAATATCAGCCTGCGAGGATCCAGAGACGGTGACCTATATTATTCTAAAGCATGCGGCCGAAGAGCACCGCCATGCATTTTACCTGAAAAAGCAGATAGAAAAGACCCTGAAAGACAGCTGTCCGACTTATGCAAATGACTACCTGATAGCCCCAAGGAGCAGCAAATATTATCTTAATCAATTAGATGTGGATGTTTGCCGTTATTTAAAGAGGGAACTTGGACTTAATGGCAGGGAGCTGCGATTTGCGGCTTATCTGCTGGTGACTTACGCCATTGAAGTTCGTGCTGACGAGCTTTATCCGGTTTACCAGGCGGAACTGGAAATGGCAACAAGTAAGGTGAACGTAAAATCGATCATACTGGAAGAAGAAGGACACCTGGAGGAAATGATCAATCAGTTGAAAACATTTTCGCCGGATTGGCAGCTGCACGCCCTTAAGGCCGTGGAAATGGAAAGCAGGTTATTTGAGCAGTGGACCGAGCAGCTAAATAAGGCGATTGCCGGTATAAATTAAAAAAAAGCGATGGGCCCTGGCCACATCGCTTTTTTTGCCATGCAACTTTTACAATTAACGGCCGCCTGACATGGCAGCTAAATCATCTTTGCTTATTTTATCAAAATCAGGTGCTATGCCGAAAGTTCCGGCAGGAGCTTTCTGATCGCTTACGCTGGAAACTGTAACACTGGAACTCTGACCCTGCTGAAAAGCGTTGTACTGAACAGGGAATCCGCCTATTGCTTTATAATAGAATGGCAAGGCGGTGGCAGGCATTACAATATCGTTGGTAATCCATACATCATAGGTTTTCTTATCCTTGTTATCCGTAGCAACTACCTTTTTGCAATTAAAACCGGAAATCTGCTTGGTCTCCGTGGTTGGAGCGAACGTAAAAGTTGGCAAAGCGCTTACCGCCTGATCAACCTCATCCGGGGTGTAAATTGCCGCTTTCTTTATCGTAGCTACCGGCACATCGACCAAAACTGCAAAGGATTTGTGCCCCGAATCCGACAATAGTTTAATGGTAGCCGGGCCAACAGTAAAAATTACCGCTGTAGAATCAGCTCTGAAATACTCCTTGGCTTCAACACTTTGACCACGCATGTCTGTTGTATAGGTGACAACGCCTTCCGTATAGGTTTTTTGGGCTCTTGCGTTCATCGCTGTTGCTGATAAGGCAAGGCCAATAGCAACACATAATAGTTTAATTTTCATGGTTTATGGATTATTTTATTACAATTTAGATATTAATTGTCTTAGGTGCAAATTATTTTGGTCACCCCTAAATTCCTGAATTAGATGCGATGTTCCCTGTTTTGTTACGCGGGACAGAGGCCGGGGTACAAACTAAAGGGATTGACCGGCCGTTTTGAGCGGATATTATTCAATAAAATTTATATGAAAACCACTGGGTTTCTTATTATAATATGTATTTGCGAAATATTGGTTTACCGGTCGCTGCTGCCAAAAGCTGTCAGCAAATTAGCGCTACTTTAAAGGAGAATTGCCAAAAGTTAAAAAGGAATTTTTGTTGAAAATGTAACGCATGTCCTCACCATGGGAGAGGAAGAGATATTACAGCTGTTCGCGAACTTCGAGCAGGAATCTTTTTATACTTTCAAGAGATTCGATCACACGCTGACTTTCTTTCGAAGCATCCATATTCTTTCTCAGGTGCTCACGCGCGCCATTAATGGTATAACCTTTTTCTCTTATCAGATGGAAAATAATTCGGAGGTGCTCAATATCTTCGGGGGTAAAATACCGGTTGCCTTTTTTATTCTTTTTAGGCTGTAATACATCAAATTCCTTTTCATAAAACCTGATCAGCGACTGATTTACATCAAAGATGGCAGCCACCTCACCCATGGTGTAGTACATTTTACTAATCTCGTGCTCTTTGTAAGGCATATTTATTTATTATCAATTTGCATTTTAAACGGGTAAATCACCAATAAAGTTCGCCGAAAAGCAAATGTGTGGAAAAGTTTCTATTTTGTTAATATGTATAACATCCTCATTTTCATGACTAACTTGGGTAACACGCCTTTTTTCGGACTTCGGGGCGAATAATTAACTTTGCACTCTATTTTCTATTCCATGACTTCTACAGAGATACGTAAGGCTTTTCTTGATTTTTTTGCTTCAAAAGGACATGTTATTGTGCCTTCAGCACCAATTGTGATAAAAAACGATCCTACATTGATGTTTACCAATGCGGGGATGAACCAGTTTAAGGATATTTTTTTGGCGAAGAAGCCAGCCAAATATCCGCGTGTGGCCGATACGCAACGTTGCTTGCGCGTATCGGGTAAGCATAACGATTTGGAAGAAGTAGGTATTGATACCTATCACCATACCATGTTCGAGATGCTGGGCAACTGGAGCTTTGGCGATTATTTTAAAAAAGAAGCCATTGCCTGGAGCTGGGAACTGCTGACCGAAGTTTATAAAATAGATAAAGACCGCCTTTATGTAACCGTTTTTGAAGGCGACGAAAAAGAAGGCCTGCCAAAAGACCAGGAAGCATATGACTTCTGGAAGCAATATATTGCCGAAGACCGTATCCTGATGGGCAATAAAAAAGATAATTTCTGGGAAATGGGCGAAACCGGCCCTGCGGTCCATGTTCGGAGATCCATTATGACAGTCGTCCCGATAGTGAACGGTAAAAGGTTGATGGTGAAACACTGGTAAATGCCGATGATCCGCTGGTGATAGAGATTTGGAACAACGTGTTTATGCAGTTTAACCGACTTAAAGGACGGATCGTTGCAGCCATTGCCCGCCAAACATGTGGATACGGGTATGGGATTTGAGCGTTTGGTGAGGGTGCTGCAGGGTAAAACATCCAATTATGATACCGATGTTTTTCAGCCGCTGATTCAGTTTATTGCGGAAAAAAGCGGTAAGAAATATAAGAGCGCGGCAAAACCCGGCGGGGGTGGAATGGAGGCCGTTGCCATGCGCGTGCTCAGCTGACCATATCCGTGCAGTCAGCTTTGCGATTGCCGACGGGCAATTACCATCAAATAATAAAGCTGGTTATGTGATCCGCCGTATTTTACGCAGGGCGGTGCGTTATCAGTATCAATATTTAGGATTTAAAGAACCGTTTTTAAATCAGTTGGTGCCTTTGCTGGCCGAACAGTTTAAAGGAGTATTTGATGAATTATGGAACCAGAAAGAATTTTGTGCAGAAGGTGGTTCTGGAAGAGGAACTGTCGTTTTTGAGAACGTTGAACAAGGAATTAAATACTTTAATAATAACCTTAGCGGTGAAGTTGCTGGTTTTGGAAAATGAATTCATACAAAATCCTTGCCAGGAAATTATGCATTTCGAATTATCTGATACCTATGGTTTTCCATTAGATTTAACAGAACTTAATGGCACGAGAAAAGGGATGGACAGTTGATATAGATGGCTTTGATAAAGCGCTGCAGGAGCAAAAAAACCGCTCCCGCGCTGCTACTGCCATTGATACCGGCGACTGGATCATTTTAAAAGATGATGATCATGTTGAATTTACCGGCTATGATGAGACGGAAACCATCGCCCACATCGTAAAATACCGCAAAGTAACCGCCAAAGGCAAAGAGCAATACCAGATCGTACTGGATAAAACGCCATTTTATGCGGAAAGTGGCGGCCAGGTTGGCGATACCGGCGAACTGGTTTTCCCGGATGGAGAAGTTATCGATGTAACGGATACAAAAAAAGAAAACGGCCTGATTGTGCATTATGTAGATCAGCTGCCGTCCCAGGAAGCAATCGAGGACGCTTTGACGGCTATTGTTGAACCCAGCCGCAGGGCAAGCATTATGAATAACCACTCGGCCACCCACTTGCTGCATGCCGCTATGAAACAAGTGCTGGGCACCCATGTAAATCAAAAAGGCTCATTGGTAAATGCCGAATATTTGCGATTTGACTTTTCGCATTTTGCCAAAGTAACTGATGATGAACTTGCTCAGATAGAAGCCATTGTCAATCGAAAAGGTCCGCGAAAACATTGCGCTGAAAGAAGAACGAAACGTAGCTTACCAGCAGGCTATCAATAGCGGGGTAACAGCGCTGTTCGGCGAAAAATATGGTGAATTTGTGCGGGTAATCACCTTTGATGACGACTTTTCAAAGGAGCTTTGCGGTGGTACGCATGTAAAAGCCACCGGGCACATTGGCTTCTTTAAAATTATGTCCGAAAGCGCCGTAGCGGCAGGCGTGCGGCGCATTGAAGCCATTACAGGCATTGCTGCCGAAAATTATATCAATGAGCAAAGCAAGCTGGTCGATCAGCTTAAAAGACTGCTGAAAAATCCAAAAGACATTGCAAAAAGCATTGAAAGCTGATCGATGAAAACGCCAAGCTGAAAAAGGAAATTGATAAGATCCGTCCTGGAAAAATCGTCAGGCTTAAAAAATGAACTTGCTAAAAAGGTTCAGACGCTTTGATGGCGTTAATTTCATTGCCGAAAAAGTCAATTTACCCAATGCCGATGCGGTTAAAAACCTGGCTTACCAGTTAAAGGATATTGTTTCCGATCTTTTCCTGGTGCTGGCTGCTGATATTGACGGCAAACCTAGCCTGACCGTATGATTGCCGAAAATCTGGTAAAGGAAAAAAGTCTCAATGCCGGCAGTATTGTACGCGAACTGGCAAAAGAAATTAAAGGCGGAGGCGGTGGTCAGCCATTTTTTGCAACCGCCGGAGGCAGTGACGTAAGCGGACTGGATAAAGCCCTCGAAAGAGCTAAGGAATTTGTCCGTTAGATCTCGGCGCTGGAAAATAGGTTTTCTTCGCGGCCGTTTTTTTTCAATAGCATAAAGTGCGAATGCACCGCTTTATGCAAAGGATAAGAACGATAATTAAGGTTGTGCTTTTGCGAATATTCCTTGATTAGTGGGGTAATTGACGGGTAATAAGTATGAGCTACCGTAGGAAACAAATGGTGAGCAATATGATGGTTAAAACCGCCAAATAAGAAATTAGCCAGCCTGCTGTCCGTGCAAAAATCCTTTGTGGCAGATAACTGGTAAGCGGCCCAGGTATTGTGGATCACTCCATCGTCGCCCGTTTTGGGGAAATTGGCATCCTCGTCCGTATGCGTTGACAGCAACGCCATCACGCCAAAGGCGCTGGATGAAAAGTGCATCACCAGGAAAGCAGAGATGATGGTTTGCCATTGCTGATCCAGGATAATCAGCGGTAAACCAATCATCAGAATCAGGTTGAGGAACTTGGCGGCGAATAGTTTGAAATACTCTATTTTTGGAATGGTGGTTACTCTTTTCAGGTAGTTGTCTTTTTTGCCGAAAAAATCTTTGAAGTCTCTCAGAAACAACCAGTTAAGTGAGTAAAAAAAGTACAGCAGCCACATGTAAATATGCTGATAACGATGGAAACTGAACCATTTGCTTTGCGGGAATATCCTTACCAGATCACTTTGCTTCACATCGATATCCCAATCCTGAACATTTGGATAGGGGTGATGCAATAATAAGTGCCTCTTCTTCCACACGTAGCTATTGCACCCGAATACTTCGAGCACATAGGTCAGTCGTTCGTTGTGAATTTTCTTTCTGAAGATGGCGCCGTGGGCCGCATCATGAAAGACATTCAGAAATACCAGGATCATACTTAAGCCTGTAAGTACATAAAATGTAAACAGGAAAGCCGTATTGTTCCCGAATATCAAAATGCCAGTATAAAATCCGCAAAATGCGAGCAGCAGTACCAGGGATTTTATGATGGCTTGATTTTGTATCCCCTTTTTGTTAAGTACCAGCAGATGAACTTTTTTACTCAGTTCTTTGAAGAATTCATCTTCTGATTTTTCGAATATAGGTCTAGGTAACTTTTTCTCCGGTATGGTAGATTCGAACTGCATATGGTATCAATGCTTTTCACACGGTTAAACATCTAGGGTTCGATTTTCGTTTTTTGGGATAAGGCGTCCGAGCTGGAAATCTACTGCATAAAAGATGCCATTTTTAGCTGAATATTTGTGAGTTTTCGTTTATATTTGACTTTTTCGGCAGTTCGTGGCCGAAGTTTATAATATTATGACAATTCTGCCCGGGGAGATAAATGATAAATATGAATTGGTTGTTGGTTTAGAAGTTCATGCCCAATTATCAACGTTAAGTAAGGCCTTTTCATCAGATTCTGCGGCTTTTGGGGCCGATCCCAATCAGCATATCAGCGCTATTTCGTTGGGACATCCCGGTACATTGCCGCGTATCAATGAACGTATGGTCGAGTATGCCGTAAAAATGGGTCTGGCATGCAATTGCTCAATTAATCTGAACAATACGTTTGCCCGGAAAAATTATTTCTATGCGGACCTGCCAAAAGGTTATCAGATTACACAAGATCAGTCACCTGTATGCTTGGGTGGACACATTACTAGTACGGCTGCGATGGGAGAACAAAAAGATATCGCCATCCATCATATTCATATGGAGGAAGATGCGGGCAAAAGTATGCACGATCAGCATCATGCTGATTCTTTCATTGATCTGAACAGGGCAGGAGTGCCGCTGATCGAAATCGTATCTGAACCCGATATGCGCAGCAGCGAAGAAGCCGGCCAATACTTGACCGAAATACGCAAGCTATTGCGCTATCTGGACATTTGCGACGGAAATATGGAAGAAGGAAGCATGCGCTGTGATGCCAATATTTCAGTACGCCTTAAGGGAAGCACTGAATTTGGGAACCGTTGCGAGGTGAAAAATCTAAACTCCATACGCAATGTTCAGCGTGCTATTGACCATGAGTTTGAAAGGCAGGTAGACATTCTGGAAAATGGCGGTCATATCGAGCAGAATACATTGAATTTTAATGCCGATACCGGGGAAACGTCTGTCTTGCGTTCAAAGGAGATGGCAAATGATTATCGCTATTTTCCCGAACCTGATCTTCAGCCGTTGTTTTTGGATAAGGAATATGTCAAGCGGATAAAAGAAAGCCTGCCGGCCTTGCCTAACGAGCTTTATGATAAATACATAGAAGAATTGGCTTGCCTGCTTACGACGCCGGCTGTAATTACTGCTGACAGGGAATCTGCATTATATTTTGAGGAGCTAATAAAGCATACATCCAATTATAAGGCGGCCGCCAACTGGCTGATGGGCTCAGTGAAATCATATCTGAATGAAAATGGACATGAATATTACTGCATTTGCAGTCAAACCGGTTAATTTGGCCGGGCTGATTGCCTTGGTTGATACGGGAAAGATCAATAATTCAGTGGCGTCTCAAAAACTGTTTCCCGCCCTGATAGATAATCCGGAAAAATCGCCGGCTGAACTTGCAAAGGATTTAAACTTGCTGATCAGTGCCGGCACGGACGATGTGGCACCAGTTTATAAATGACGCGATTGCCAAGTTTCCAGATAAGGTAATTGAATACCGTAAAGGCAAAAAAGGCGTTTTGGGCTTGTTTATGGGCGAAATAATGAAACGCTCTAAAGGCAAAATTGATCCGCAAAAAACCAATCAAATGCTGATCAAGGAATTAGAATCAAAATAAAACCCAGGATCAACAGGGTAATCGTTATCTTATGTCTCAAATCTCAAATATATTTATGAAACGTTATTTTATATATACCTGTGCTGTACTGTTATCCGGATTTATTTATTCCTGCAAGGATAAGGCTTTGTTTACGATTTCAGGAACCATTACGAATCCGGGCAGTTTAAAAAAGGTTTACCTTCTGGCTGCAGATAGTACCAGCATTTCTGTAGTCGATTCAACGAATCTGGGTGAAGATGGCAAATTCCAGTTCAAACATCCCGGCGTGTATGCTAATCTTTATAAACTGCGTGCAGGCAGCAATATATTCGATCTGATCGCAAAAAACGGCGATGATATACAATTTTCGACCAGTTTGACCGATAGTGCCCACACTTATGTGATTTCAGGCTCCGAGGATTCCGAAAAAATAAAGGAATTCAACAAAATCAACAACGCTTATGGAGAACACATAACGAAGATCGCAGATGAATACCGAACCGAGGCACAAAAAATTGGCCATGAATCCGATTCACTGATCTCCGTTTTCAGGCCGCAGATTGACAAAGTGCTGGCTGATCAGAGCGTAGAAATCATAAAATTCGCAAATGAAAATAAAAACTCCCTTGCCGGATTTTATGCGATTACCGCATTGGACCAGAACAGGTATGAGCAGCAGATGGTGGCTTATGCAGATGCCATAAGGGATAATTTCAAAGATAATCCGGCTGTGCAGCGCTTTGTAAGATCGATGGATGAAGTTAAACCGGTATCCGTCGGCCAAAAGGCACCCGAATTTGCTACTACAGGCCTCGATGGCAAGGAAGTTAGATTGTCAGACTACAAAGGCAAGTATGTACTGGTTGACTTTTGGGCATCCTGGTGCGGTCCATGCCGACAGGAGAATCCTAATGTGGTTAAACAGTATAATATCTATAAATCTAAAGGGCTGAATATCCTGGGTATATCGCTGGATGTCGACAAAGACAAATGGCAGCAGGCGATTATCGCAGGATAAATTGACCTGGAACCATGCCTCAGATCTGAAAAATTTTGAAGGACCAACAGAACGGTTATATCATATTATGGCTATTCCTTCAAATTTTATGATTGATCCCCAGGGAAACATCGTCGCTAAGAATATTACCGGAAGCGATCTTGAAGAATTTTTAAACAAAACGTTCAATAAGGCTCAACAATAAGTTAAAATAACGTAACACTTAATAATTTATTAACATTGGCTTAATCATTTCCTTTTTTAAAGCTCATATATTTATACAAAATTTGTAACATGAGCACTTCTACTAAGCAGAAAATTCTTATTGTTGACGACGAGCCGGATATTTTAGAGCTGATAGAATACAATTTAAAGAAAGAAGGATACCAGGTCTATACTGCCCGCAATGGTCAGGAAGCTGTTTCAGAGGCAAAAAAGGTCTTGCCTGATCTCATTGTATTAGATATTATGATGCCCAAAATGGACGGGATCGAGGCTTGCCGCATAATGCGTACCATGCCCGAATTTAAGAATACCTTTATGGTGTTTCTAACCGCCCGGAGCGAGGAATATTCTGAAATTGCAGGTTTTAACGTTGGTGCCGATGACTACATCGCCAAGCCAATCAAGCCACGCGCTCTGGTGAGCCGTATCAACGCAATATTGCGCAGAAATGCTCCTTCAGAGGAATTGACTGATAATAAACTCGAGATCGGGGGATTGGTGATCGACAGGGAAGCTTACCTGGTATACCAGAGGGGCGAGAAAGTGGTGCTTGCAAAAAAAGAATTTGAATTGCTTTACCTGCTGGCCTCAAAACCGGGAAAAGTCTATACACGCGAGGTAATATTGAAAAATATTTGGGAGGATTCGGTCGTTGTCACCAATCGTACAATAGACGTACACATCCGTAAACTAAGGGAGAAATTAGGCGATGATATTGTCTCTACCGTCAAAGGTGTAGGCTATAAATTTGAATCATAAAAAATGCCTCTGTAAGAGGCATTTTCTTTTACAACCCTTGGAAAGAGCACGCAGATTTTACTTTAATAAACGTATTTTTGCCGGCTATGAAGTTTCCGAAATTTGCCGAGCTGATATTGTTTGAGAATGATGACGTGATCGTGGTAAACAAGCCGCCGTTCTTAAGTTCATTGGACGAAAGGGAAGGAGGAGAGATCAATCTGTTACGACTGGCCAAAGCCTATTCTGAGGATGCGCAAATATGTCACAGACTTGATAAAGAAACTTCCGGAGCCCTGATTATTGCTAAGAATCCGGAAGCCTATAGAAACATCTCTATTCAATTTGAAAAGCGTCAGGTAAAGAAAATATATCATGCCGTAATAGAAGGCACGCACGTCTTTGAAGATCTATTGGTCGATCTGCCTATACTAAACGTGGGTAAAGGCAATGTCAGCATCAGCCGGCAGGAAGGCAAACGTGCTGAAACCTGGTTTAAGTCGTTAAAGTTTTTCAAACATTATACTTTGGTAGAATGTCGGCCGGTAACGGGCCGCATGCACCAGATACGGATCCATCTGGCCACCCAACGCGCGTCAATCGCCGGCGATGAAATGTATAAAGGAAAACCTGTTTTCCTTTCAGATATCAAACGCAAATATCATTTGGGTAAGGACCAGCAGGAGCAACCCATCATGAAGCGCTTTGCATTGCACGCCTTCGAGGTGAGCTTCAAATTGCCGGACGGCCAGGCGATCACCATTCACGCTCCCTACCCAAAGGATTTTGATACATTGCTGAAGCTGCTCGAGAAGTTTGATGCCTAGGATCCTGTGACCGGCTAATTTTTTTCAAATAGTAGATAGTGCTGTATCGGTAGAAATTCGCCATCCTCAACCAGGCGAAAGCCATTGGCAGCTAACTCTTTTTCTACTTGTTTGGCGGTCATTTTATGCAAGGCCCTAATGTCAACCTTCGGATCCTCGGCACGATATTCTATCAGCAATAATTTCCCATGCTCCTTCAATGAGCGGCGAATGGCCTGAAGCATTTCATGCGGGTAGCTCAGTTCGTGGTAAACATCTACCATTATGGCAAGGTCCAGATTGTTTTCAGGTAATTCGGGCGATTTCTCAGTGCCTTTGATAACTACTACATTTTCCGTGTTCAGCTGGCCTGCCTTATTTTTAAGGTAGCTCACCGCATCGTCCTGGATTTCTACCGCATACACCTTGCCATGAGGCACCCTGTTGCAGATCTTAAAAGTATAAAAGCCTGTTCCTGCGCCAATGTCAGCTACTATGCTGGTTTCGGTTAGGGGTAGCCTGGCAACGGTCATATCAGCATTTTCTTCCACATCCCGGCTCTTCCTTTCAAGCCATTCTGAATTACTGAAATCCATGATGTGCGCTATCTGGCGTCCATAGTAAAATTTGCCGGTGCCCCCATCCGTTGCGATTTTATAAGTGTAAATAGAATCCTTTTGCTGAATAATACCATCAGGCAAAACATGACACATCAAAGGAATAAGCAACAAAAAAGCTGATCGGAGATTAAACATAATAGTTTTAACACCGATCAGCTTAAAAAGTTTGTAACTGTTTAATTATCAGGTAGTATAACCTAGTATTTTCAATACCTGCTTGCTGTTTTGTTCCTCGCCGAATACCTCGAAATTGAATGTCTCATCCCGGTTGCGGCGGATGATCACATGCTTGGGTGAAGGCAGCAGGCAATGGTGAATACCGCCATAGCCGCTCAGCACTTCCTGGTAGGCTCCGGTATTAAAGAAGCCCAGGTATTGCACCTTACGCGTTTTAGGCATAAATACACTGTTCATATGGGCTTCCTGGTTGTAATAATCCTGTCCGTCGCAGGTAATGCCGCCAAGATTAACGCGCTCATATTCCGAATCCCAGTTATTTACCGGCAACAGGATGTATTTTTGGTTTAGCGCCCAAACATCGGGCAGATTGGTAATGAATGATCCGTCAAGCATCAACCATCGTTCGCGGTCGTTTTGCTGTTTACGGCCGAGTACTTTGTATAAAATACCTGAGGCTTCGGCAACCGTATATTTGCCAAATTCGGTAATGATATCAGGTTCCACCGTATCATTTCCGCGCAAATCTCTTTTATCCGGCTCACAATCTCATTGATCATGTATTCATAATCAAAATCAAATACCAGCGAGTCTTTAAAAGGCATACCGCCGCCGATATCCAGCGTATCCAGATCGGGGTTTATCTTTTTGAACTTGCAGTAAAGCGTTACATATTTCTCCAATTCGTTCCAGTAATACGGTGTATCCGAAATACCTGAATTGATAAAGAAATGCAACAGCTTTACCTTGAAATTGGGGTTGTCTTCTATCTTATTATAATAAAAATCGATAATATCCTCCATGCGCACGCCCAAACGCGAAGTATAGAATTGCGAATCGGGCTGCTCTTCTGCCGCTATACGGATGCCCAGGTTACAAGGCGTATCCATCTCCATCTCGTCATCATAAATATTAAATTCTTCCTTATTATCCAATACCGGGATGATGTTTTTAAAACCATCATGCAGCATATCGATGATATAGGTTTTATACTGAAAGGTTTTAAAACCATTGCATATCACGGTAATGTCCTTGTCTACAGCGCCCCTTTTTTCTCCAGCGCATCGATCATCGGCATATCAAAAGCCGACGAAGTTTCCAGGTGAATCTCGTTTTTCAGCGCTTCTTCAACAATATGCTTAAAATGCGAGCTCTTGGTGCAATAGCAATATTTATAGCTGCCGCGGTAATTGTTTTTTACAATAGCCTGCTGAAACAACAATTTTGCCTGCTGTATTTTTTTTGATATCATAGGCAAATAAGTGAAACGCAGGGGTGTGCCATACGTTTCGATCATTTCCATCAAATTCAGGTCGTGGAAATATAATTCATCATCTATGATCTCAAAACCTTCCTGCGGAAAACCTACACTCAGATCAAGAAATTCCTGGTAACTCTGCATTCTTTAAAATTTTGGCAAAAATGTAATTTTTAAACGGAATAATATTAATACAATTTTTACAGTTGAATGTATTTAGTTTTTACGGATTATTTTACACTAATCGTCCTAATTAATTGTAAACATGACTATGTTATCATGCGGTAAATGCACTTCGGCAATCATGCAGCGGGCACTGCCGCCGCCATTGTTTTCAATTGTACTGATGTCTGCATAAACAGGTTTGCTAAATGAGCTTCAGATATGGTTTGTTGATCGTGATTGAACGATTCCCATGCACTTTTTGACATTACCATCAAGCTTTCACCGGTTTGATTTTGCAACTTCCAGCATATTGCCTGCAAAATGGTTCATCTGATCAAATGAAATAGGGATGATTTGTTTTTGTGTTGATTTAGAATGAGTTGATAACTGCTTCTTTTTCATCTGTCGTCGGTAATACTGTCCAGGCAAACAACTGCAAATTCGCTGCCGATACACATCAGTACATTGGTATGGTAGATGTCCCTACCGTTTTCATCAAACGCATGGAAATAACATGGCTTATATCCGCTTTGTGCACAAAATAATGTCAAGTACCTCTTCGTCTGTACGGGGCGAGAGGCAGGCATAGGCTATTTTATTTTCCCGGTCGAGCACCATGCTTCCTGTTCCTTCCAGAAATTTATTTTCATGCTCAAACCGGCTCAGGTCGATCACATGCTTGATCTTGAAATCATCTTCAAGCTGCATAATAATATCTTCCCTGCGTTCCAGCCGACGGTTTTCGGCCATCATAGGATATAAAAATACATTGCCATCGTTATGAAATGACACCCAGTTGTTCGGAAATATAGAATCGGGCGTATGCGGTTCATGGGTATCGTCAATGACGATCACTTCGACGCCGTTTTCCCGTAACACATTGACCAGATCATCAAATTCTCTTAAAGCTTTATCCTGAACCTGCTGTTGTTCGGCATTCCGGTTCTGGAAAGCATTGCTTGCGGCAGTCTGCTCGTTAAAACCAAAATTTACCGGACGGATCATTAATATGTGGATGTGGTCTGTATTGTTCATGGTTCATAGTTCATGGTTTAGTTGATGCATTCATGACTATTGACCATGAACTATGATCTTATAATTTTATCCCTCAAAAGTGGCATACTCATACAATGAAAACCACCGCGGGCCCGTGAAAGTTCTGATGATGGCATTAATATCAACGTATCTTTCATGTCCTGCGGATCAAGTTCATTATTTTCAAATTTTTGCAGCAAGTCGGCTACTTTTATGATCTCAAATCCTTTCTTTTCTGAAAGCCTCAACTGTTTTATCATTGCGGTCATAGCCCAAAACGACTCCTTCTTTTATTGCCAGCAAATTACAGGAGTCTGTCCACTGTTCGCGCGCATCGAAAGGGAATTTATCATTACCTGAGTAAATGAATTTGGTTTTCTTATTGCTTTGCAGATCATTCTCGCTGATGTCGGTTAGCAGTTCTTCAAGACATTTAAATGTGCGTCGGCTTCGATTTCCCTTTTTCAAACTGCACGATTTCGGTTTTGTCCTTTGATTTTTTATCAGCAAACCATTTAACGACATTGGATTCATCCACCGGATCCTCAAAGGCCGAAAGCGAACCCAGCATCACCCATACATTTCGTTTTACCTGAGTAAAAATGGTATCGATATGCATATAATCGCGCTTATGCGGAATTTTAACGATGGTTACTTTTTTAACCACATCGTTCTCAAACAACAATTTCATCGCCTCATTGGCTCCGCTTACTGAGGTTCGTTCACTGCAACCGATCACCAGATGCTGCGGGCTAACCATCATCACATCACCGCCCTCCAGCGTTGTTTTTTCATCCTGCTCCTCACCGGGACGTAAGAAATGATGCACCGTTTCGGGTATCTCCAGAATATTGTCACGTATAATCAGCAAATAAAGGATGATTGAAGAAAATATACCGTGCCAGCAAAGTTTCGCGCGAACGTGCTTTTTTCGCCGGCTTGTTGAGCAGCATATAATTATTGATGGCAATGCCGATGTCCCTGCGAAAATATCAGGTTAGGGATTGGCGCGAAGATCATTTCATCATTGTCCATTGAACCCGAAATAAATATCTTAGCCAGCTCAACGGCTGGTGTATCGATCAGTTTTTGCTGCAAGCGGTAAGTGCAGTTTTCAATGGCACAAACCGAAGCGACCAGCTTTTTACGAATATCGGCCTCTTCCAAAATATCAGCGAGCAAGCCTTGTATTTCAATCACTTTCTTTGATGCATGAAATCCTTATTGATCCGGTTTGAAAAAAGCCCTGTCATTTTCTGGTGAATCGATTTGGCTTAAGTTTTCCTTTTATTTTATCGGGATCGAGGAAATACATCAATAGCTTTACGTAATAATCATATTCATTGCGGCGCATGGTATCCAGGTGCACAATATCTTCAAACAGCCAGTCCTGCGCTTTGGATGGCACCACTTTGCCTAACCCGCTGTCGGGACTGTGTATCAGCAAACAACGCAGATCACCTATTTCAGAAGTAACATCGTATCTTGAAATCACTATTTTTTTTGGTCATAGAGGTTATAGATCAGTGACAAATTTACCGAGAAATATCTACATAATTTTATTGCACCGGCGGTTGCCGCATTTTAATTAATTTTGGCGGATGGATTTTATAATTGAAGCTGCCGTTAAAGCCGTTAAAGCATTTATACCAAACCGATCTGGATACTGCTGAGGTTAACCTCCAGCCGACCCGGAAGGAATTTGAAGGACAAGTTACCATAGTTACTTTTCCCTTTACCAAATTTTCAAGAAAATCGCCGGAGCAAACGGGCGATGAAATAGGCAAATATCTTGAAAAGCAAGTAAAGGAGATTTCAGGATTTAATGTGATCAAAGGTTTTTTGAATATCTCACTGGCTGATAATTACTGGCTTGACAAATTTTATAATGAGATTCTGGCTGACGATTTCGGCAGTCTTGCAAGCCAAATGGTAAAAAGGTAATGGTGGAATATTCCTCACCCAATACCAATAAACCACTTCATTTGGGGCATGTTCGTAATAATCTGCTCGGTTATTCGGTTGCTGAAATATTGAAAGCGGCGGGTTACGAAGTCATAAAATCAAACCTGGTAAATGACCGCGGGATACATATCTGCAAATCCATGCTTGCCTGGCAAAAATTTGGCCATGGCGAAACGCCGGAATCATCAGAAATGAAGGGAGATCATTTGGTAGGTAAATACTATGTGCTGTTTGACAAGGAATATAAAAAGCAGGTAGAAGAATTAAAGGCTTTGGGACAAACTGAAGCAGGAAGCGAAAAAGAATGCTCCTCTGATTAAAGAAGCCCAGGAAATGCTACAGCAATGGGAAGCCGGCGACGAGGAAGTAATCAACCTGTGGAAAACCATGAACCTTTGGGTGTATGATGGGTTTGCAAAAACCTACAAGGCAACTGGGGGTTGATTTTGATAAATATTATTACGAATCCAATACCTATTTCTTAGGCAAGGATATTGTTGATGAAGGTCTGGCAAAAGGAGTATTCTTTAAAAAAGAAGATGGCTCAGTTTGGATAGACCTTACTGCCGATGGCCTTGATCAAAAACTTGTGCTACGGGCTGATGGCACATCGGTTTATATGACCCAGGATCTGGGTACGGCACAGTTAAAATATAATGATTTTCACATGGATGAATCAATTTATGTGGTTGGCAATGAGCAGGATTACCATTTTAAAGTACTGTTTCTTATTTTGGAAAAGCTGGGCAAGGCCTGGGCAAAGGGTATGTATCATTTATCCTATGGCATGGTTGATCTGCCATCAGGTAAAATGAAATCCCGTGAGGGTACTGTAGTCGATGCTGATGATCTGATCGACGAAATGGAGCAAACGGCCAAAGAGCAAACTGAAGCGCTTGGCAAAGTGGAAGAATTATAGTGACCAGGAAAAGAAGGAACTATATCATACCATTGGAATGGGAGCGTTAAAATATTTTTTATTAAAAGTTGACCCGAAAAAGCGCCTTCTGTTCGATCCTAATGAGTCGGTAGATTTCCAGGGGCATACTGGGCCATTTATACAATACACCCATGCACGGATCCGGTCGGTATTAGCCAGAGCTGAATACGATGCAAGGAAAAGGCTGGAAATGGGCGCCCTGGCTCCGGAAGAGCGTGACCTGATACTGATCTTAAGCCAATTTCCTGAAACAATTTCTCAGGCAGCAAGCGGGCATAGTCCTGCTGTTATTGCAAACTATGTATACGAACTGGCCAAATCTTTTAATAAGTTTTACCATGAACGCTCGATCCTTTCCGCAGAAGATGAACAAACCAGACAGTTCCGTCTGCAGCTTAGTTCAGCTTCAGCAAAAGTGATCAGGAAATCGATGAACCTGCTGGGTATTGAAGTTCCGGAAAGGATGTAAGCCTGGATTGGACCTAAATGCAAAAGCCTCTTAATCAAATTAAGAGGCTTTTGTTCTTTGGTCAGGAAGGCTGATTTAATTTATTCCCAATGGCCTTTGTGCCATTTATAACCGTGTTGGGTATGTTGCCAGTTGCCTTTCCTATAGGAATGGCCTGGATGCGGCCGGTCCCAATGTCCTTTAGTGTAAGTATAGTTGCCGCCGCGATAAACCCAGTCACCTTCTATCCAAACCGCACCTTGATAGGGCGGGGCGCCGCGGTCGTAAACAATATCTGCCGGCTGATCAGCTACATAATAATCACCTTCGCAAGATGATATAATAGGGTTGCTGCCAAGGCGGCGAGCAGCCCCAGTTTTGCTAATGTTTTCATCTGTATTCTGTTTTTAATAGGTATATATTAAAAGACAAAAAAATACAGAAATAGTTTTAATTTCTTTATGAAATGAACTTTTCAGCTATAACCAATTCTTTATTTCCCGGCGTATATTGGTAAAAACCATTACCCGATTTAACGCCCAGATGTCCTGCTGTAACCATGTTCACCAGAAGGGGGCAGGGGGCATATTTTTGATTGCCGAAGCCTTCCTGCAAAACTCTGAAGATCGACAGGCATACATCCAGACCAATAAAATCAGCCAGCTGAAGCGGTCCCATGGGATGCGCCATCCCGAGTTTCATTACGGTATCTATCTCGCCGACACCTGCTACACCTTCGTGCAAGGTATATATGGCCTCATTGATCATCGGCATCAGGATGCGGTTGGCGACAAAGCCCGGGTAATCATTCACTTCTACAGGGTCTTTCCCAATCTTTCTTGATAGTTCCATGATGGTTTTAGTCGCCTGGTCGCAGGTTCTATAACCCCGAATCACTTCCACCAGTTTCATTACAGGAACCGGGTTCATAAAATGCATACCGATGACGTGCTCAGGTGATTTGGTAACCGCAGCTATTTGGGTAATGGATATGGATGAAGTATTAGAGGCCAGTATGGTACCTGCTTTACAAATGTCGCTTAATTGTTTAAAAAGGTTTAGTTTGATGTCCCGGTTTTCTGTAGCTGCCTCAATGACAAGGTCAGCATTTATCGCACCTTCTTTCAGATCGGTAAAGGTAGTGATATGGTTCAAGGTCGTTGCTTTAACATCCTGGTCAATAATGCCTTTTTTTATCTGCCTGTCCAGGTTGCCGCTTATTGTTTGCATCGCCCTGGTCAGCGATTCGCTGCTGATATCGACAAGCGACACTTTAAAACTATTCTGAGCGAAGGTGTGTGCAATGCCATTTCCCATTGTTCCGGAGCCAATAACGGTTACGTTGTTGATCATACTGGTTTTTAATTGAAATGCTAAGTTGGGGCAAATTCTTTATTTGGCAAAATTATCCCCGGTGGAATCAAATGTTCAGGAAACTTCCGGCCTCAATAATACTTTTTTTATTTATGGTATTATATTGGGGTATATGACCTAGCAGTGTGATTCCGGTGTAATTCAAAATAAAATCTTTTGAATAAATATCCTTAATCCCGTTAAAAATAATCCCTTTGACGGGTATGCGGTATTGTTTTAATACCTGAATGGAAAGTAAGGTGTGGTTGATACTACCTAAATAATTTTGTGAAACCAGGATCACCGGTGCCCCCGTTTTTTTGATCAGGTCAATCATCAAAAAACGATCATTCAATGGAACCATCAGGCCGCCGGCACCTTCTATAATGAGCGAATTGTTTGTATTTGGCGTAACTATCCTTTCCGGTTCAATAGTGATCCCGTCAACCGCCGCTGATTTATGCGGAGAAAAAGGCTGAGTTAGCCTGTACGCTTCGGGATGAAATTTTGAAACTTTATTAGAGATTAGTTTTTTTACAAATGCCGAGTCGCTATTGTCCAGATCGCCGGATTGAATAGGTTTCCAGTAATCTGCGTTTAATTTTTCAACCAAAACTGCCGATACGATCGTTTTGCCAATACCGGTTCCGATTCCGGTGATAAAAAACTGCTCCCTTTCAGGCATAGGTCAATTTGTATATAGTTTCAGTCAGCAAATCTAGTTCATTCGTTGAATTGAAGGAATGTAAACATATCCTTATTCTTTCGCCCCCCTTTGCAACGGTGGGACTGAGGATCGCCCGCACGTCTAGACCGGCCTTTTGCAATTCATCGGCCATTTTCTTTGCTTTTTCATTGCTTCCCATAACCAGGCATTGAATCGCAGAATCAGCCGGCAGTAAATAGTATTCATCGGCGTTGAGCCGGCTTTTAAATAATGCGATATTCTCTCTGAGTTTCCGGGTTTCTTCCTGCTGTGATGGCAACAGCCGGTATGCCATTTTAATGGATGCCAACTGATGAAAAGAAGCTGCTGTTGTATAAATAAACGATCTTGAGAAATTGATCAGGTATTGCCGAAGCAGGTTACTGCCGAGCACGATAGCACCATGGCAGCCCAGCGCTTTCCCGAAAGTCACTATTGTTGCAAAAATCTCCGTCTCTAAACCTAATTCAGCGATCAGTCCCCTGCCATAAAGCCCAAGAGCATGCGCCTCGTCAACAATGAGCGACGCGCCATATTGTTTGCTCAGCGCAACAATTTCTTTGATCGGCGGCGTGTCACCATCCATCGAATAAACACTTTCTATCGCTACATAGCATTTGCCTTTAGCATGCCGGAGCTTGTCTTCAAGGTTTTGCAGATCATTATGCCTGAACGAATACCGGTTAGCATAACTTAGCCTTGCCCCGTCGATGATTGAGGCATGGACCAATTCATCAGTAATGATGGTGTCGCCGCGTTGCGGTAAGGATGAAAATAAACCCAGATTGGCGTCATAACCGGAGTTAAATAACAATCCCGGCTTCATTTCGATGAAAGTCTGCTATAGCTTGCTCCAACGTTTCGGTATAAACCAGGTTACCCGAAATTAACCTGGACCCGGTAGATCCGTTTAATATGCTGCTGACAGATTCCATTTCCTGCGCGATCCATTGTTTGAGCACTCCCGAGCGCGCGAAGCCCAGATAATCATTTGAACAGAAATCAACCAGGCTATTTTCAGGCCTTAATGCCCTATATGAGCCGTTAGCTCGCCTTTCATCAAGTCTTTCCCGGATAAACGCTTCTGATGGATTCAATGTGAAAATTTTCTGCTAAAATAGATAAACCGATTGCTATTTGTCCGATTTTAGTTAGATCTCCATGGTGCATAAAAAAAACCCCGCGGAAAAACGGAGTTTTTGGTAAAACAGTCTGCACGCAGGTCTTTTATTGCCCGCCTGCACCTTGCTTCATACGGTTCATTCTTTCCTGAATCAATTTATCATAGGCTGCAGCCTGATCGGGAGTCAAAATGGCCCTGATTTTGTCGTTTGTATCCTTCATTATGGGCATCATACCTTGCATCATAGCATTTCTGTCGCCGTTTGAAGCCGTTCTCACGCTATCTATCTTAGGCATTTGTGCCTGATAAATAGCCGTGGCTTTAGCAGTCTGGTCATCGTTCAGCTTAAGCTGCGTTTGCAATTGCTTCGCTCTGTCTTCAGGGCTCATCCTCTTCCACCGCCACCTTGTGCACGGCTAACCGCTGTAATTCCAATAAGGAAACAGCACATTAACAATACTTTCTTCATTTTTTTTAGTTTTTTAATATTACAAAGGTTTTGATAAGGCTAATTCGCAATAGTTTAATAACACCCTTGTAACTTAATTGTTGCTATTCAAATGAATTGATTTCCAGTAAGATTAGCTCATGTGCAAACAACAGACTAATTATTGTTCTGCTGTAATTTTGATATTGAACGCTGCATTTGGGCCATCATCGCTGTCAGGCTTTCCATTGTAGGTTCGGCAGGGGGAATTGGTAATTGGGTAGATATATAGGCTTTGGCTTTCCATATTTCCAGTATGTCTTCGCCGCTTATTTCATAAGGTTCGTAAACAGGATTGTCGGATACCAGTTTTAATTTTTTCTGCTCTTTAAACCGGTTGCCCATACGCTTATATACAACGCCTTCGGTTTTGGATACCACGACATAGGTTTCGCCCGATTTTATGTCGCCCCAATTTTCAAGGTATTCAGCTATAATAATGGTACCGGAGGCAAGCGGCAGCATGGAATCACCTTTTATCTCAAATGCCCGGTAGGTGCCTTGCTTAAACATGGGCAGATAAAACTTTGGCAAAGCAGCCACGTATTCCGGGTCAGCATAGCCATTGAGGTATCCTGCGCTTGCCTTTAAAGGGACCAGCTCAATATTTTCATTATCCTCCTTATCCACCGATATGCTTAAAATTCGCAGGTTGGCAGGATCGCCTTTTGGCTTTGGAGCCCATTTCTCATTTATGGTCTCGTTAATAAAATCATCAATAGTAATTTCAAAGAACGATGCTATGATTTTTAGCAAATCATACTTGGGTTCAGCCCTTTCTTCCTCGTATGCACCAACCAGGGATCTTTTTATACCTATCTGATCTGCAAACTGTTGCTGAGTTAAACCCTTCTTTTTTCTGAGGAATTTAATATTTGATGAAATTATTGACATAAAATTTGCAATTGCTAAAATTATTAGTATTTTTATGCTCATAAAATTAGTAAATATTTTTTAACCAGCAAATTTTTTATTGACATGAAACGCTTTATTTATATAATAACCGACCGCAACAGGAACAATTTACATGTAGGTTTATGCTCAGACATTTTAAAAACCCTTCAGTTTTATAGCCAGATGCCTACTTTGTTTTTTGATAATGCGCAGCAACTTAACCGGCTTGTTTATTTTGAAGAGATCAATACCGAAGAGCAGGCCATGGACCGGTTTAAGTTTGTAAGCACTTTTACCAGGCCTCAAAAAGAAAAAATGATCAGATCTGTAAACCCTGACTGGGTAGACCTGACCATTGGCTTGAATTTTGAAAACGATAATAGAAAAAGAGCCACTAATTCGTCCTTCAATCAGCGCCGCACATCAGATGGCGGTTACTTTTTAATGAATTTCAATGCGCCCGAATTCATGCAATAGCGTTTTGCCGCCACGATCGGCCGGGCCGTCATCAAATACATGGCCCAGATGCAAGCCCGTGCTTTTTTCAATCACTTCATCGCGGCTCATACCATAGCTGTTGTCCTGCACTATTGCTATTTTTTTCGGGTCAACAGGTTTTACGAAACTTGGCCAGCCGGTCTGGCTGTCATATTTGTCATCCGAGCTGAATAGGACTTCGCCGGTAGCGGCGCTCACATAAACACCTTTTTCATGATTATTCCAATAAGCATTCTTAAAAGGAGGTTCGGTGCCCCGCTCAACCATTATCTCATATTGATCAGGCGTAAGGATTTTTTTCCATTCGGCAGCCGATTTCTTTTTTGATTGCGCGGTGATAAAAGGAATGCTGAAAATTGTGGTAAAGCAAAGTACTGCGATCGTGATAACCTTTTTCATGGGGGAGCATAATTTATTTATAAAAACAATTACGTAACAGGTATCAATTCGGTTTGCCCGGATTCGTTATTTCGTGGCAGATATTAAAACACCGTTCACCAAGTAAAGGATGCCATTGCTTTGTTGTAAATCGAACCTGGCGATAACGCTTTGATTACCCGACCCATCTGATAAAACTATATTGCGATCAGCATTTATCTGCAGGTATAATATATCTCCGGCCAGTGATGTAAATGTGGCCCGGCCATTTCCTGATTTTAATAGTTTTGCAATATCTTTTGATGTTATTTTTCCCGCTACAGTGTGGTGCAGTATCAAACTGGTCAATTCTGCCTTATGTGCAGGCAGGAATAAGGTGTCCATTATGCCCGGCGCCAATTTCTTAAAAGCCCTGTCGTCTGGTGCAAATAAAGTTACCATAGTTGCAGCGCTGAAGGTGTCGGTTAATTCTGCGGCACTGATAGCACTGGCCAATACCGAAAAATCAGGCGAGGCGGAGATGTTGGCCATGATATTGTTCGATGGATTCATCGACGCCCCGGCATCGTTACTTTTGATTAATTTGCCTGTTGAATCTGATTTTTGAGCGATTGAAAATAGTGGAAATTAATAAAATACCAATAAGAAATAGGCATGTTTTTATCATGAGCTTAAAATTGCGGATGAATTCAAATAAACAAAAAAGGCGGAGCTAAGCCGCTTTAAAATTGTAAATATTACCATCCCGGTGTAAATCCTAAGCCAAATACAGGCTTAGAGATATCGGTCCGGTTAAACGGAAATGCCAGATAGGGTTCAAGAATGAAATAGCCAAACAGATTTACCCGCAGCGAAATACCCGCACTTAAAGCCGGCACACGTTCATTTTGAGCATAGACTGGTGCTAAAACAGGATTCCCTTTGCTATCCAGTATAGGGGTTCCATCCGAACCAAGCACGGGAGCGAAGCCCAGGCGGTCAGGTCCGGACTGGAATTTTATCTGATCGCCGTGATTCCAGGCCAAGCCGGCATCGAAAAATAGGTTTAGTTCTGAAAAGAAAAATTTAGATTTGATTGCCGACAGCTTTTCCGGACCGGTGAATGGCAGCCTCATTTCGAAATTGGCTACAGCTATCCGCTGACCAGACAATTGATCAATAGTAAAACCATTTGTCGCCGTTTTTCCATTGTTACTGTAAAAAGTTTGCGATTCATAACCCCGGATATAAAACGGATATCCCACGTACAGGGGATAAAGGCCATTGACCTCACCGAAAAAGCGCCCGTATCCATAAAGTCTTGCGGCAAATGTAACCGGCGCGACGCGCACATATTTGCGAATGTCGATAGTTGGCGCAAAGAAATGATAGGTTCCAAAGTCGTATTCAGCCTGCAGCCTGTACCGGAAGCCCTTCAAAGGAGAGGCAATGCCAAAAAATGAATTATCGCCAACCAGGGCAGTATTAACCTGAAACAGGGTAAAGGGTATCAGTTTTTCTATGTTCGTCGTATCTGCGTTGTATGCCGCATTGGCGATATGCTGGTGCTGGTAATTGCTTATTACGTTGCCCAGGGTGTCATAAAAGGTACTGTAGCGGTCTACGCGGTAGCTGTAATGTGGATATGCCGGTGCCGAATTCTATACGGCTGACCTTCGACATAGGGTAGGAGGTAAATACGCTGGCCTGATCTTCGAATATCCGGATAATATCATATCGTTCCTGGTATCCGGGTATGACGGTCGTGCTGTTTACAGCATATTTTGCCGGTACAATACTGTAGTTGGCAAATTCATATGGCAAGTGTGATAAGTTGGTACCAAAATTCCAGCGACCCTGCTGATTGATATATATAAACTGCCCGCCAAAATCATAAATCTGCCCATTTAGACTGGCGCCTGCATAGATCTGATTACGGCCCAAAATATCACTGAAAACGCCTTGAACGCCACTGGAAAACCCGGCGCCAAACTGGCTTACCGACGCACCGACGCCACTGCTTGCCAGATAGTCCAGTTTAAACATTGGTTTGTAGGGAACCGATTTGACAGAATCGGCCGGTATTTTTTTATAGGCGAAGAAGTTATTCAGGTTGGAGTTGATCAGATCGACGCCAACAGACCGGAAGGGCGGCAGCATAGCTGCGTCGAAGTTCAGGGCCTGGCTGTCAACAGTCTTTGGTGTAAAATCAGAGGCCTTTGCATTGTAAAGGAAATATTTCTGCGCATCGTAATATGAATATACGATGTCGTTATTGCCTGAAATGCTTATCGCGGGGGAGTATTCTGTAATACCGCTGATACCGGTAAAAAGGTCGGTCATCTGTTCCACTTTTCCGTCTGCCAGCGTGTAGCGGTACATATTGCGGAAACCGTCACGGTTTGAAAGGAAATAGATCTGCTTGCCGTCAGATGAATACTCCGGGTCCAAGTTATTGGCACCGTTGAATATTTTTATATCAGTTATTTTGCCTGTGGCAAGGTCCAATTCAGCAAGGTTAAAAGTGATATCCTGTGACAGCGACTGATCATAAGTCGTGCGGTCGCTTGTAAAAATGATCTTTTTTCCATCCCTTGAAAAACTTGGCTGATAATCTGAATACTTGTCATTGGTCAGCTGCGCACCTGTTTCGTTTCGAAATTATACAGGTAAAAGTCGCCCTGCCCGTCAGACATGCCCTGGAAAACTATGTTTTTACCATCAGGAGACCAGCTGAGATTACTGAACTGTTCAGCCTTTTCCATCGAAATATCGCCGACGACGTTGCCGCTGGGTATCTCAACGACCAGCATGCGGTTACGTCCATGACTAAAAACGCTGAACGCGAATTTCTTACTGTCAGGCGACCATGCTCCGGCCGATTCAATAAAATTGAATTCATCGATGTGGGTATTGGATACCTTGCTGGTCAGCTTTCTGATTATTCTGCCCGTTTTGGCGTCTGCCAGGTAAAGGTCCACAGTAAATAAGCCCTTTTCCGATAGAAATGACAAATACTTACCATCAGGGCTTATCGCCGGTGCTATGTTCAATTCTCCCGAGTTTTTATTATCGATCAGGCGTCTTCCAGCTGGTTTTTGAACGGTATCCTTTAAAAGGGGTTTGTATGCCGTTGCGATAGAGTTTTTCCAAAGGTTTGACAAAGTCTTGTCATCGTATCCGAAAGTGCGCCGAATACCATATTCCAGGCCAAAGCGCGCCACATTTTTAAAGAAGGGTACGATGATGGTATCGCCATAGGTTGATCCCATAAAGGACCAGAAAGCTTCTCCGTAACGATACGGAAAGTATTTATTGGTTTCTGTCAGGTCGCGTATGGTAGGGATGTTTTTATTGTAATAGGCGTCCCTGCATCCACATGGCCGTATAGGCATCCTTCTTTCCTATGGAAAGATATTCGGCCATACCCTCTATCATCCACAAAGGCAGATTATTGATGTTTTCATATGTTGCCGAGTCATGCCCCAATAAGGCATGGTATTGAAATGCGTGGACCAGTTCGTGTCCGATTACATGCCTTGTGGTTTGATTGGTTTCCATAATTGGCATGACCACACGGTTTTTCAGACCTTCGGTAACGCCGCCTGTGCCGACACCTATTTCACCGTCAATCGCCGTGGTCTGCTGAAAATCGGGGTGATCTGGCGTACAGGATAATGGGATTGGGCTTTTCTGAACGTATCGCTGAAAACCTGCTGGTGAATCGTATACCAAAGCTCGCTTTCCTGTGCAAACCGTTTAATGGTGCTGTCATTTTTGATATAATAGTATATTTCAAAGTGAGGGGTTTTATACACCTTGAAATTTAAGTTTCTTGTAGCGTACCTTATTTTGGCCGAAATACTGCGCCTTGGCACTTAAGCTCAGCAACATCGTGCAAGACAGGCAAAGCAGCATATAAAATATTTTCTAAATCTGATACAGGTTGGGTATAGTTGACTCATAAGTAGATATTTAAAATGAATATACACCTTAAATAATTGATTTTCAATTGGCGCACGTAATATAACTGTTGCTTTTCAAAAAAAAGGTCTTCTTATAAATTTAACATTTTAGTAATTCCAATCAATTTATTTTCTTTGTTCGGGTGGGCTGCTGCCGGATTTTCCTCATCGGTGGCGGGTTTAGCAATAGCCGAAGTATCTATCGGAGTTTCAAGGCTGTCGGTTGCCAGGGTGTCGGCCGAGTATTCTGTGGCGAAGGACAATTATATTCCTTGGTGATCTTTACCCACGGTTTTGGAAACAGGCCATAAGTGTATCCGGATTTTGGATCCGCATATACTTTTTCCATAAATCGCCCAAATATGGGCAGGGCGGTATGGGAACCTTCGCCTGTTTCCGAGCTTGTAAAATGCACGCTGCGGTCATCGGCACCTACCCATACGCCGGTTACCAGGTCTTTGGTAATACCCATGTACCAGCCATCGACATATTTTGATGAAGTGCCTGTTTTACCGCCTATCTGGTTGTCCTTTTTCCATAATCCCGGATATTCCCATAATGCCTGTGAAGTGCCGCCCGGCTCTTCCATACCGCCCCTGAACATATACAGCATCAGCCATGCTGTTTCTTCGCTCAATACTTTTTCGGCTTTTAGCTTTAAACTCGGCAATGACGTTAGCCGTCCTGTTCGGTAATTTTACTGACCAGGATCGGGTCGATACGGTTGCCTTTATTTAGGAACGTACTGTAGGCCCGTACCATTTCATAAACCGAAACGTCATTTGTGCCCAATGATACGGAAGGTACCGATTTTAACGGGCTTTCGATACCGCATTTATGTGCATATTCCACAATTTTATCCCAGCCAACCTTTTCAGTTACCTGTGCGGTAATCGAGTTGACGGATTTGCCCATCGCCCAGCGCAGGGACATTTCCTGGTAAGTAAAATGAAAATCGGCATTTTGCGGCGCCCATACATCCGGTTTTCCGTTGTCTATAAATTTGATCGAGACGGGCTGATCGGTAAATTTATCACAAGGGGTAAAACCATTGTCCAGAGCAGTTACATAAGCAAAAGGCTTAAATGTAGAGCCTGCCTGACGTTTGGACTGGTTTACGTGATCGTAGTTAAAATAGCGGTGATCGATACCGCCAACCCATACTTTTATTTTGCCGGTTGATGGTTCAATGGTCATCATCCCTGTATTTAAGATCTTCGCGTAGTATTTAATCGAATCGACGCTAGAAAATGTAGTGTCCCTGTCGCCATTCCAGGAGAAAATGGTCATTTTCTTTTTCTTTTCAAAGTAGTGCCGGATTTGGGCAGTATCGCCATGGTATTTCTGATCCAATAATTTATAAATCGGTAGCCGCTGCTCGGCTTTCAGAAGAAAATCGGGAATGATATTGCCGTCCAGATCCCGCCAGGGAATTTTATTCCCCCAGAGGTTATAGAAACGTTTTTGAAGCATTTTCATTTTTTCAGCAACGGCTTCTTCGGCGTATTGCTGCAAACGGGAATCGATCGTCGTATAAATTTTCAGGCCGTCCTCGTAAAGATTGTAACCATTGTCTTTACACCATTTATCCAGCCATTTTTCTACTGCCCGACGGATATAGGAATCGCCCTGCCATTCATTTTCAACATAACTCAGGTCGATGTTTAATGGCTCTTTTATATCACTATCATATGCATCTTTAGTGATGTACCCATACTTTTGCATCTGAGCAGAGTACAGTATTACGCCGGTCCATACACTTATCCGGGTTTTTAATAGGATTATAAGTGGATGTGGCCTTGAGCATACCCACGAGCATGGCGGCCTGCGGATCGGTCACCTTATCAGGTTTTTTGTTTAAATATTTTAATGTGGCAGCCTGTATCCCGAAGGTATTATTTCCGAACGGGACGGTATTAAAATAAAGCGTCAGAATTTCATTTTTGCTGTAAACACGTTCAATCTGAAAGGCAGTGAACCATTCCTTTACCTTGGAGACAACGGTACGTATAACCGGAACGTGACTCATCAGCCCCTGTGATTTTTTCTTGCGCGTCTCAAACAAATTCTTCGCAAGCTGCTGCGTAATCGTACTGCCACCGCGTTTATCGCCTTTGGCAGTAGATAACATACTGGTGAAAAATGAATAGAAATCAACCCCCTTATGTTTGTAGAAACGGACGTCTTCTGTAGAGACCAAAGCATTTATAAGGCTGGGGGAGATGTTTTTAAAGTCGACCGGTGTGCGGTTTTCTTTGGAGAATTGTCCGATCAGTTTTCCGTCCGCATAATAAATTTCGGAAGAAATAGACAGTGTTGGATTTTTAATGTCCTGTATATCAGGAGAGTATCCAAAAAGCCAAAGAAAATTAAGTTCAATTGCACAAAAAAAGATGATAATAAAATAAATAAACATGAGAAAATATCGGAGGAATTTGTTTTTTATGCGTCGGAACATTGGGTAAATATGTAAAATAATGTGCTAAATCACAGGCGGCAAATATAAATAACGCAATTAGAACGGGTAAATTTTAAACTAACTTAGTAGAACGATAATAATTTATGACCTTGCCATTTTTATCATGAAACACTTCACAGACAGATTCAAAGTTAGCCATGGAGCACATTTTTCGCTGAAGGATTTTAAAACGGACTATACTGCTGAATACAAAAAAGAAGATTCTGACCAGATTTTAGCCGAACTAATCCGCAAGACTGCCGCCATGCAGGATGAATTGTATGCTGATAAGCGATACTCGCTGCTGATCATTTTCCAGGCAATGGATGCTGCCGGTAAGGACAGCGCCATTGCACATACGATGTCCGGCTTGAATCCTCAGGGCTGCCAGGTCTTTAGTTTTAAGCAGCCTAGCAGCGAGGAATATGCCCATGATTTTTTGTGGAGGCATTACAAGGCATTACCCGAACGCGGCCGCATTGGTATTCATAACCGGTCGCATTATGAGAACGTGCTGATCACTAAAGTGCATCCCGAAATGGTGCTCAGAGAGAATCTGCCCGGCGCTGACAGCCTTCAAAAGCTGGGAAAAGAATTTTGGGAGTACCGCTATCAGAGTATTCGTGATTTTGAAACGCATTTGCGCCGAAATGGAACAGTCATTATCAAATTCTTTCTTCATGTTTCGCCGGAAGAACAAAAACTGCGTTTTTTAAAACGCATTGATGATCCGAAAAAAAACTGGAAATTTTCCGCAGGCGATGTCCAGGAGCGTAAATACTGGGACAAGTACATGAAAGCCTACGAGCAGGCCATTTCCCAGACCGCTACCCATGAGAATCCGTGGTATGTAATACCGGCGGATAAAAAATGGTTCACCCGTATCGCTATTTCACAAATTATTTTAGATGTGATCAGCGAATTAAAACTAAAATACCCGGTATTGCCGAAATCTGAGAAAGAGGAGCTTCAGCAAATTAAAGTGTCGCTTGAAAAACAATAAAGGGACGCATGATTTTGCGTCTCCTCGCTATTAAATTGATGAAAACATAGACTGAGCCCGCTCTCCTATGAAAGGGATGGGTTTCTTTTCACCGTTCACGGCACCGATGAAGCCAATCAGCCATAGTATAAAAAATCCTACTCTGATCACCCAGTTAATCGACGCGATCGAAAACCATCCGAAGGTTGATTCAGATGAAAAGAATATCGCCGCGAATAGCAAACCCAGAACCCATGAAACCACCATGGAAACGATATGAAACAGCAGTGTTTGGCGCAACTGGTAGCTGCCCAGCTCAGTTTTGTTGTTTTGATGAATTGCAAAAAAAGCAATTAACCAACCAATAATGAAAAAATAACTGACTATACCGGCAGTCTTTCCATTGTCTGCAGTCGAGAAATTGTTGTTAGGTTCCATTTGATAATTAGTTATTTAGGTTAATGTCTAAGTAAAAATAACTAAATAAATCTGACACCTGCAACTTTTATTCGATGGTAATTTGGTCGGCAAAAATGTAAGACTGCTGGCCCTTACTTTCGTGCCAGTCGGGCAGTGGGCCGTATTGTTTTGCTACGAGCTTGATATATCTTGTCCTTGTATTGAGTACAGCTTTAAAGTTCTGCGTCTGGACAGTAGTATCTTTAATATCGATTTTTGTATTCACTTGGGCAACCAGCCGGTAGCTGCTGTTATCGTCCGAAACCCAGCATTCCACATATTTGGGAAATACGATCCAGGAACGGGTATCCTGCAAAGTGCCGATGGAAACGGATTTTACGGTTTTCAGCACTCCCAAATCAATGACGGCTGCAAGATCGGTTCCCTGATAGCCCTGCCAGTGACCTAAACGCCAGTTGACTGATCCCCGCAGACCATCTATCAGACTCTGGTCACCTTCGCCAGGGTAGTTGGACAGATACTTGCTGATCAGGGTAAGCTTTATATCATCCCTGATCCTCGTAAAGGTACCTTCAACAACAAAACTCGATTTGCCCTGGCTGACAGCAATAGCTTTTACAGTGACGTTTGATGATATATTTATTGGCTTGCTATACCTGCTTGAACTGCTGTCAGGTGCCTTGCCGTCGAGCGTATAGTAGATTTTGGCGTCAGCCTGTGCGCATTTGATCTCCAGGTCAAAAGGCTTTTTAAAAGCAGGGGAGGGGGCGGTAAAATAAGGGTTGGAGGTGATCATTTCATCTGCAATTTTAGATGCCGGTTTCTCCAGATCCTGTACAAACAATTTGTTGGGCAGCCGGCCGGTGTAAATGTCAAATTGTCCGCCGCCGGCAATGTCTTTGTCCTCGAGGTAAAGTTTGCTGTATGCCTTTTTATTGAGTGCCATTCCCTGCAGGTAAATATTGCTGAATGCAATACCTGCACCGGAATTTGTAATAATGAATTTCTTGCTGTTTTCAAGGTTAATTACTGCCTTATCGAATTGAGGCAAACCGATCTGGTACTGGGTTTGCCCGGGTGCGATGGTATAAATACCCAGCGAGCTCATTACATACCAGGCCGACATTTGTCCGCAATCTTCATTCCCGGACAAGCCTGAAGGCAGGGTGCTGTATTCTTCCCTCAGGATACGGTTGACCCACATTTGGGTTTTTTCAGGGGAATCAGTAAAATTATACAGGTAAGCCATGTGGTGGCTTGGTTCGTTTCCGTGTGCATACTGCCCGATCAGCCCGCTCACGTCGGCCTGTTCCCGGCCGCTTATTTTGGAAGTCGTTGTAAATAATTCATCCAGCTTTGCCTCCAATTTTTCCCTGCCACCCATACGGGAAATCAATCCCTCAACGTCCTGCGGCACCAGGAACGAATATTGCCATGCATTGCCCTCCGTATAATTATTGTTGATCTGCGTTGGGTCAAAAGGCATATACCATCCGCCATTTACCCTTGCCTGCATAAAGCCATTCTGATCATTGTATACATTTTTCCAGTATTGGGCGCGCCTGATAAATTCCGTATAGTCCTGTGGCTTGTTAAGCATTTTGGCCATTTGGGCAATACACCAGTCGTCATAGGCATATTCCAGTGTTTTGGAAACCGACTCACTCTCGGCATCGGCCAGTACGGCGCCGTTATTGCGGTAACTGTCCAGCCCGAATTGATTACGGTTTACAGCTGCTTTCATCGCCGTAAATGCCTCCTGAGCGTCAAAATCTCTTATCCCCTTGGCATAAGCGTCCACTATGACGGGAATAGCGTGATTACCAATCATACAATAGGTCTCACTGGAAGCCAGCGGCCAGATGGGCAATAATCCACCCTGCTCATACATTGCCAGGAATGATTTTATAAAATCAAGCGTGCGTTTACGTTCGATAATAGTAAATAAAGGGTCTTCGGCACGGAAGGTATCCCACAAGGAGAAGACCGTATAATATTCGAATCCCTCTGCCTTATGAATTTTCTGGTCGAGCCCGCGGTATTGACCATCGACATCGTTATAAATGTTTGGCGCCAGCATTGTATGGTAAAGGGCAGTATAAAAAATGCGCTGCTTTACTTTTACCCAATCAATCGCCGGGGATTGTTTTTTCACGGGCTGATAGGAAGGATTATTTTGATTCGCCACGCCAGGCACATCTGCCGAAGCAGGAGCGCCTCCTTCAACCTGTATTTTGTTTAGTTCCGTGTTCCAGTCAGCCCGGGCATCTTTTTCGATTTTTTTGAATTCGAAGTCAGGTACCTCGGATTCCAGGTTTTTTAAGGCGCCATCGGTACTTACGGATGATATACCCACTTTGGAGATCACCTCCGAAGGATTATTAAACTGGATGTACATCTTGATGTTGGTACCCTCGAGCCTGCTTTGGCCAGGCTGTAAAGTATCATTTCGGGCAATGCCATAATTCTTAAATGGCTTCGAGAATTTGGCATAAAAGTAAACATACTGATCCTTTGCCCAGGATTTCGATCGCCTCAGCCCGCGCAATCTCATGGTCGCTCACCACTTCTATCCAGGAGTCAATCACCTGGTCGCGGTGCTGCAGGTCAATGATAATATTGGCTTGTTCCGTTTTGGGATACACATAGCGGTGGACCCCAACGCGTTTAGTAGCCGTTAGCTCAACGTCAATATTATATTTGTCGAGTCTGGTCTTGTAGTAGCCTGGCGAAGCCAGCTCGTTTTTCTTCTGGAAGCCTGAGCGATAATCGGTGTTTTTCAATTTAGGTTCGCCGGTTGTTGGCATAAACAGCACATCACAGTAATCGGGGATTCCCACGCCGCTTAAATGGGTATGTGAAAACCCGTAGACCACTGTATCCGTATAATAGTACCCCGAACATCCGTCCCAGCCCTGCAGCCTGGTGTCCGGAGAAAGCTGCACCATACCAAAAGGTACGGCAGCACCAGGATAAGTATGCCCATGTCCTCCTGTGCCTATAAAAGGGTCGACCAGTTTTGCATAGTCGTTTTTCTTTTGAGCTGAACAGACCAGTACGGAGCTGTAAACAAAAAGCAGGATTAATGCCGCGCGCAGGAGGAACTTCATTAGGTGACAGGTTAATTACTGAACTAGATTCAATAGCAAATTAAATGCTTTGGATTGACATTCTGTGTGTCAGTCGCCCAAATCTGCTTTAATCCTTTATCTCAAAAGCATCAGCATCTTTCAGAAAAGGCAGCGTGCGTCGTGTTTTGGCGACCTCATCGGCCACCACGGTGAGTGTGTAAACATCTTCCTCATCGCGCTTGTAATAGATTACATTACCATTTGGCGAGATGCAGGTTGAGTCTCCCGAATGGTATATTTCGTTGCCATCATGGCCTACACGGTTCACACCGATTACATAAGCCTCGTTTTCAACCGCGCGCGCCGGCAGCAGTGTGCGCCAGTGCAACGCGCGCCTTTCCGGCCAGTTTGCCACAACGATCAGCAGATCATAGGTCTCGTTAACATTGCGCAGCCATACCGGAAACCGGAGATCGTAGCAAATAACCGGGCATATCTTCCATCCATTGAGTTCAACGATTAATTTTTGTGTTCCGGCCGTATAGGTTTGATGTTCTTTTGCCAGCGTAAACAGATGCCTTTTATCATAGCATTGATATTTTCCGTCTGGCCGCATCCAGACCAGGCGGTTGTAAAATTTGTCTCCCTCTTTGATGATCAGGCTGCCTGTCACCACGCATTCGAACTGCGTGGCGGTCTTGTGCATCCACATCATGGTTTTACCGTTCATGGGTTCAGCAAGTTTTTCGGCATTCATGGTAAAGCCGCTGTTGAACATTTCGGGCAAAATGATAAGGTCGGTCTTCCCACGTATATTGGATAAGCGAAGCGATATATTACTCAGGTTTTTATCAACGTTTTCCCAGAACAGGTAGCCCTGAAACAAGGTGATTTTTAAATTCTCCATTTAAAATATTTAAATCATAGATTAACTTTTAAGAAACAGATCTTTTGTAAATTTAAACTTTAATTAATCTATCAACGGCTTTATCTAAAGTTTCTTGCCTTTTGGCAAAACAAAATCTCAAAACATGATGATCAGTCCCGGCATTGTAAAAAGCAGAAACGGGGATGGAGGCTACGCCTATTTCTTTGGTTAAGCGCCTGGCCAGGTCCAGATCTTTTTCGTCGGTTATACGCCCATATGTGACCGTTGGAAATAAGATCCCGAGACAGGGCAGTAACTCAAAACGGCTGCTTTCCAGTCCTTTGCGGAAATAATCTCTTTTTTGCTGAAAAAAACCGCTCAGACCTAAATAAGTTTGTTCGTTTTTTAAATATTCGGCAATGGCAACCTGCATGGGGGCATTTACGCAGAATACCAGAAACTGGTGCACCTTCCTGAATTCATTCATCAGGGCAGCGGGAGCCATACAATAGCCGATTTTCCAGCCGGTAGCGTGAAATGGCTTGCCAAAAGACGCTATGATAAAACTGCGCTGCTGCAATTCAGGGTAACGGGCCATGCTGTGGTGGGTCGCGCCGTCAAAGATCAAATGTTCGTACACCTCGTCGCTCAGGATGACGATATCCTGGTTTTTTACTAAAGCGGAAAGTTCATCGATATCCTTTTTCTGTAAAATGGTAGCCGTCGGATTGTGCGGCGTGTTCAGGATGATCATCCTGGTACGGCTATTGGTCAATCTTTTGACCATTTCCCAATTAATGGTATAGTCGGGTGGCTCCAGTTCATATGCCCTTACCACACCGCCGGCCAGTTTTATAGCGGGGGCATAACAATCAAAAGCCGGCTCGAAAATGATCACCTCGTCATTTGGATGAATGATCGTTGCGATGGCTGTAAATATTGCCTGGGTAGCCCCTGCCGTGATGGTGATTTCGTTATCGCGGATTATAAATTGCGCCGTACAGTTTTTCTGTTTTCTGACTGATTTGTTCACGCAACGGCATATAGCCTGCCATCGGCGCATATTGGTTATTGCCGTCCTTCATGGCTTTATTAACCAGTTCGATCAGTTCGGGCGATGTATCATAGTCGGGAAATCCCTGCGATAGGTTTACTGCGCCTGCTTCATTTGCTAAAGAAGACATGACTGTAAAAATCGTGGTTTCCACCTGTGGTAATTTTGAAACGATGGGTATCATGTGCCGCCTAAAATAATCAAATATTGGTTTGACTGTATATTTTTAATTTCATCAGGGAATAATTGATTATTAAAAAGTTGCGGCTGGTAATTCTGATATAAATTTTTGATTATTAACCATTTAAGTTATATTTTTAAGTAACAAATCCTTTGCATGTAATTAAACTACAAAAAGCCATGAAAAAGTTGATTCCGGCTGCTCTGGTGGCCCTTTCGTTTGTTGGCATATGCCAGGCGCAAAGCAGCAAATTGCCTTACACTGCTACTTATTCCTCGGATTTTACCATTGGAGAGCCAGCCTATGCCGAAAAAATAATGGCACTTTGGAAAGATTATGAAAATAACACAATGGACATTCATGCCGACCTTTTTGCCGACAGCCTCTTCATAACGCTTGCTGATGGTCGTACCGTCCAGGGAAAGGCACAGAATCTGGCCGGAGTGAAACAGTTCAGAAGCAGTTTGAAAGATCTTAAAGTTAATGTGGACGCATGGTTAAGTTTAAAAAGCACGGATAGGGGGCAAAATGTAGTTTGCGTATGGGGCGTTGAAAACTATACGGATAAAGACGGGACACATCTGAGTACGAGGGTGCATGAGGTATGGGTTTTTAATAAGGATGGCAAGGTGGCATTTATGACACAATTTACCGGACAAGGGGGCATGTAATACTGCCGGCGATAAGAATTCCCGGAAATATTATTTGTTATAAAATTTTGATTATTAACTATTTAAGCTCTAATTTTAACGTAACAAACTAGTTACACACAATTAAATCACAAAAAGCATGAAAAAGTTGATTCTGGCCGCACTAGTGGCCCTTTCGTTCGCAGGCTTATGCCAGGCGCAAAGTGGGAATGCGCCTTATACTGCGCAGTATTCGTCGAATTTTACGATTGGCGACCCAAGTTATTCGGCAAAGATTCTGGCGCTTTGGAAAGATTATGAAAATAATACGCTCGACAACCACCTCGACTGGTTTGCCGATACGGTGACCATGACACTCGCTACTGGTCAGACGGTAAAGGGAAAAGCAGAGAATCTTGCCGGAGTAAAACAGTTCAGAGGTTCCATCAAAGATTACAAGGTAGCACTGGATGCATGGGTAAGTTTAAAAAGTACGGACCGGCAGCAAAATGTTGTATGCATATGGGGAGATGAAAATTACACAGATAAGGATGGTAAACATGTAAGCGCCCGCATTCATGAGGTTTGGGCGTTTAATAATGAAGGAAAAATTGCCTTTATGCTTCAGTTTTCGGGGCTGGGAGGTATGTAAAATACGTCTTAAATTGGACGGGCCGCAACTAGGCGGTCCTTTCTTTTTATCAGATGCCTGTCAAACTTTCTGCAATCGGAAAACGAGCCGGCAGGTTTTAGCTTTATGCTTTGGGCTTTGTGCAGCTTTATTTAACTTAGCCTGATGAACCTGCAAAAATATCTGCCTTTAACATTTTTATTTACCCTGCTAGTTTCCTGTAGTTCCCCAAAAAGCAATGTGCCCGTTATAGGATTTGTGGATGCCTTTGAGGATGCGACCATATCCCAGGCGCGCAGGGGCTTTACCGATGCGCTGGAGAAGAACGGTTTTAGCCAGGCCGGGAAAAATATTAAAATAGAGTACCGGAATGCGCAGGGCGATATCCCTACACTTACCCAGATCGTTAACTATTTCGTTTCTGAAAAAGTCGATCTGCTGGCTACATGTACGACATTATCCACCATTACCGCCATACAGAAGACCAAAACTATCCCCATTTTTGCTATGGTTTCGCCCACGCCCGAGCGGATGAATGTAATCAGTTCAACGGGGCGGGCGCCAGCGAACCTGTTTGGTGCAGTAGAAGAGCTGGCCTACATTGATACTTCGTTCTCTATTATCCCCAGATTACTAAAGCCCAAGGGAACCAGGCTGGTTGTTGGTATGATTTACAACCAATCAGAACCGCAATCGGCGGATGCGATGAACCGTATCAGGTCACTCGCAGATAAATTAAATATCACCCTGGTAGCTTTGCCCCTAAACTCTTCTGCAGATGCGCAGCTGGTTACCAAATCCTTACTCAGCAAAAATATCGATGCTTTTTTTGCGAATCCTGACAACACGGTATTTGCCTCTTTTGAAACCATATTGAAAGGTTGCAACCAGGCTAATGTACCCATATTTACCAGCGAAGCAGGCTTGGTGCAGCGCGGCGCGGTCGCAGCCTTTGGGGCCGATATTTACCAGTGGGGATACCAGGCCGGACAGCAAGCGGCCCGCTATTTGAAAACCCGCAAAACAGATGGCTTAAAACCGGAGATGGTAGAAATCCGCAAAAGGGTATTTAACGCCCAGGCGGCCAAAAGGTATAATATCGCGATTCCTCCAAATTTTGAAGCAGTAAAATAATGGACTTTTATTTAACCGCATTATTGCAGGGATTTTGTTTTTCAGCCATTGCCCTGGGTATCTATATCTCGATGAAGATATTTAACATACCTGATATTACCACAGATGGCAGTTATACGCTTGGCGGTGTGGTGACGGCAGTTTTACTAATGCATCATTTGCCTGCCTATCTTATTCTGCCCATTGTTATGATGGCAGGGGGGGCAGCAGGTCTGCTGACAGGGCTGATTCACACCAAATTAAAAATAAACCCCTTGCTGGCGGGAATTTTAGTAATGACAGCCCTGTATTCGGTTAATTTAACGCTCATGGGACGTTCCAACATTCCGCTTATAAACATTTCGTCCATATTTGCGCTGATCAGCATTTCAGCAGAGGCCAACCACAATACCTTTTGGGTATTACTAACTTTTGTGGCAATCCTTACCTTATTGATCGGTTATCTTTTGAAAACAGATTTTGGTATAGCGATGCGTGCTACCGGAAACAGTGAATCAATGATTCGCGCCCTCGGTGTCAATACCGACCGGATGAAGATCATCGGACTGGCACTGGCTAATGCTTTAACGGCCACCAGCGGGTATTTGATGACACAGTTCCAGGGTTTCGCGGATATCAATATGGGTATTGGCATCGTCATCGTTGGATTGGGCTCCGTAATCATTGCAGAATCGCTTATCGGCTGGCTGCATATTACTTCGGTATGGCTTAGCCTTGTTCTGGTACTTGCAGGCGCCGTAATTTTTCAAATGGTTTTGGCTTTAACACTGAGTATAGGGGTGGATGCCACGCTGCTTAAGCTGGTGACAGCATGCTTTGTATTGCTCATCGTCAGCCTGCCTCGTTTATCATTCAAAAATAGCTCATGATCGATCTGAAAAGCGTTTATAAAACTTTCAACAGGGGTAAGGCAAACCAGGTGGACGCCATTAAAGGGGCGGATCTGCATGTTCGCCAACAGGAATTTTTAGTGATTGTAGGGGCAAACGGCTCAGGGAAAACGACATTGTTAAACCTGGTCGCCGGCAGTGTGTTGCCCAGTTCGGGAAGCATTTACATTGACGCACATGACGCGAGCAGGCTGCCGGATTATAAGCGGAGTCCGTGGATAGCCCGGGTTTTTCAGAATCCTTTAAGCGGAACAGCTTCCGATTTGAGTATTATGGATAACTTCCGGCTCGCATCGATCCGTACCAAATCCAAGAATTTAACCATGGGGATAAATGAACCCTTCCGCCAGCAGGTCAGACAAAAGATAGCTACACTGGGTATGGGGCTGGAAAACAAGACAGAGCAAGCTATGGGAACCTTATCCGGCGGCCAAAGGCAGGCACTCACTTTGCTCATGAGCGTGATGGACAGCTGTAAAATCTTGCTGCTTGATGAGCCGACTGCTGCTTTGGATCCCCGTTCAGCAGAATTAGTGATGAAAACGGCCGATAAACTAACCAGGGAGTTTGGCCTTACAACTATCCTGATCACGCATAACCTGAAAGAAGCATTTCATTACGGCAACCGTATTATCCAGATGGCCGAAGGCAAGATAATTAAAGACCTTGACGAAAAAAGGAAATCGGCTTTAAAGCATAGCGACATCTTTGATTGGTTTGCATAGCGGAAAACCTTATGGAAGATTGACCGCTCCCTGGTTATCGGGTTTGATAGTTTTTTTATATTCTGTATCTTTGTAAAAAATATATATCCATGTTACACGTTAATATCTTCCGCCCGCGGGGCTCTAAGCGGCCCATTGGCCAGCAGGGGAAGATTTATGCGTCCAGCTAAACTCTTCTGCTTTCCGGTTTAGCACGCCAAAGAAGCTTACCTTTAAAAACATCAATTTATTAATTTACTGCCGGGCTATTATCCCCGGTTATTAAGCGTATATGAACATATATTTGACTATAGAAGAAAAATATCTGCAGGCTATCGATGAGCTGAAGTACGGGGAAAATTCAAAGGCACTACAGCTGCTCAATGAGATCATTTCCGATGATCCCCTGTATACCAGAGCCCATTATCAGCTGGGTAAAATATATTACTATGAAATAAACGACTACCAGGCAGCAGGGTACCATTTCAAAACTTGCGCTGAACTGGAACCATTATTTCCTGACGTATATTACCATTACCTGCATTTGCTGGTTTTTCTGGAAATGGAAAAAAAGGCTTTACAGATCAGTGAAAAAGCGTTGTCAGTGCCCGGGGTAACTGCAGCATCTGTTTATAACCTGATGGGCCTGTTAGCTGAGAGGAAAAAAGAATGGAAAAGTGCCATTGAGTTTTACCGAAAGGGCGTGCTGGAAGTAACCAGCAAAATGGAAAAGGAACATATAGATGAAAGTATTGAACGCGTAAAAGCCAAAAAACGTCAGTTCAAAAAGTTCAATTTTGAATCAGCAAATTGAAACAGGCCCGGGATTACCGGGCCTGTTTTGCGTATCTCACATTTATTTCTTGTAGGTAATCTTATATATAGTCCCGCGGCTGTCGTCACTTACATACAGGGAACCGTCCGGTCCCTGTGCAAGTCCGCAAGGTCGGCGCAGGGCAGCACCTTTGGCCTTCTGCTCAGCAGTGCCTGCGAATCCGTCTGCAAACACTTCCCATTGTCCGGATGGTCTTCCATTCTTAAACGGCTGAAATACAACGAAAAATCCGGCCTGCGGTTCAGGTGCCCTGTTCCACGAGCCGTGGAAAGCAATGAAGGCACCGTTCTTGTATCTTTCCGGAAACTGACCGCCCGTATAAAAAAGTAAACCGTTTGGCGCCAGGTGCCCCGGATATGCCGCAACGGGATCTATCGCTTTCTGGCCGCCCTCTTTTTTACCGTCGCCCCCGTATTCCGGAGATAGCATTTTCTTATGCTGGAGCTGATCATAGTACATATAAGGCCAGCCGGCGTTATCTCCTTTTCTTAAGGCATACATACATTCGGCAGGTAATTCGGCAGATTGTTTTACGCTGAAATATTCCGGATAAAGATCATGCAGCTGGTCACGCCCGTGCTGCATAACAAAAAGCTGGTTGAGCTGCTGGTTCCAGGTAAGGCCAACCACATTTCTCAGGCCTGTAGCATAACGCAGGCCGTCACCATAGTGCTGATTGGGTTTACTGGCACTGAACTGCCAGATTCCCCCTGCGGAATCCAGAATAGGACATCCTTTTTGACCCGGAGAGCCTTTTTGACGATCCTTAACCTGACAGGCATTGGAATAAGCGCCGATATTAACGTACAAGTGTCCTTCATTGTCCAGCGTAATTGCCTTGGCCTCATGCTCGTGGCGGCTGAGTAATCCGGTAACGATCCTTTCGGGTTTAGCCGGATCGATCACTTCGCTGTTGGCATTTAACTTATAACGAAATACTTCTTCATCAGATGAGGCGTAAAGGTACCCGCTTTTAATAGCGATGCCGGTACCGCCATAGTTGCCGAATCCGGTCTTTATCTCGGCTTTATCACCGTTTTGATGTAACAGCAGTATCCCTTTGCCCTTCTCCAAACCCTTCAGTTTTACATAAACCTCTCCCTGGGGAGTAACGGCTATGTGCCTGGCATTCCCGATATGGTCGGCAATTATGCTGGAGCTGAAGCCCCCCGGAAGGGTAAGGCCTGAATTTTCGGCAGCCAAAGCGCTCCGCTTAACCTCAGAGCGGATGTCCGTTTTAAGTGCAAGTATTACCAGGATGCCCGAGAGGGCTATTGCGGGCAGCAGAATATTTGCCCATACTTTTCTTTTCATGATGGTTTTAGTTTTTTATCAAATTTAAATGAATATATATTAATTGCGGAAATGTATTAATGTATCAATGCAATGACAATCAGGGGCAATACGCAAATTACAAATAGCAGGGCGGCAAAGTTTTAGATGCTCATTTTAAAATGCATAAATCTGATGTATTATTTTCAGGCAAGCTCTCCAAAGGCAAAAAACTTTCATCTAACTTTCATCTGTTTTTTAATTAAATTCTGTAAAATTATAATTTCATAAAATTATATTCTGATTTATACTTGGTTTATGTTTTTTAGTATGGTAATATTAAACCTTTCCAAGCTGCTCTGGTCATAACTATATAAACATTAATATTTAATATTATGAAAAAGATAGCTTTAATATCAGCATTGGCAATAAGTGGTTTACTATATAACAATACAACCAGCGCACAAATAAGCGTGCATCTGGGCCTGAATTTCGGTGGACGGCCAGTGGTTTATGCCGCAGCTCCTGTCCAGGCGGAATATTGCGAGCCGGCAAATTATCAGGGTAACGAGGACTATTATTACTTACCGGAGGTAGATGCCTATTACAGCGTGCCGGACCAACGGTACTATTATAATAATGGCTACCAATGGGTAGCGGCCGCCTATCTGCCCGGTGCTTACCGTGACTACGACTGGCGCAGTGCACGCAGGTTTGAAGTTCGTGCCCCACGTCCGTTCCTGCATGCCGATTATTACCGCGCAAGATATAATGGTGTTGCCCTGAACGGCAGCTGGGGCCGTGAGCATAGTCGTAGCTATGCGAATGATCAACATTTTAACCGCGATCAGTATAGAAATGATAACCAAAGGTCCGATGACCGGAATCGTGGAGATTACAACAATCATTCGAATGATGACAGATATCAAAATCGCGACTATGGAAGAAATGGTGCGCAACAGCATTTCGCTCAAAATAATCCGCAAAGAGGCGCTTGGAGACAAAACGATGACCATCGGCCGGCAAGGTTTTAATTCTCCGCGATAGATAATGAAAATGCCACCGCGAAAGCTTCCGGTGGCATTTTTTACTCATAATTACTGACTTCGGTCAATAGTTCTATCGCGTCATTGCTCAGATCAAGTTCGACGGCTTTTGTTATTTCATGTAACTGTGCTACACTGGTTGCGCTGGCAATCGGTGCGGTAATCCCAGGTCTTGACATCAGCCAGGCTAATGCTATGCTGGCCGGAGCAGTATTGTACTCGCTGGCAACCTGATCGAGGGCCCCCAATATCCTGTAGCCACGTTCATTCAGATAGCTTTTTACAATGGGTCTTTTACTTTTCGCCAGGTCATTTGCTGAGCGATATTTTCCGGTCAGGAACCCGCTGGCCAGGGCATAATAGTTGATTACACCAATGTTATTCTGGCTGCACACCGGCTGCAGTTCTTTTTCATAGTCCTTTCGGTCATATAGGTTATATTCGGGCTGCAGTGTCTGGTAGGAGGCATACCCGTTCTTTCTGCTAACGTCAAGGGCTTCTTTTAACCTTGCTGCCTGGTAGTTTGAGGCGCCTATGGCTCTTACTTTTCCCTGTTTTATCAGGTCATTAAAAGTATCCAGCGTTTCATCCAGAGGTGTGTTCTGATCATCTTCATGAGACTGGTACAGATCAATATAATCGGTCTGTAAACGCTTTAGGGAATCTTCCACGGCATGCGTAAGATAAGCCCGTGACAAACCTTTCTTATTTGGTCCCATGGGTTTGCCCGCCTTGGTTCCAATGATTACATCATGACGTTTCCCGGATTTTTTGAACCACTTCCCAATAATCGCTTCTGAATCTCCGCCGCTGTTACCAGGCACCCAGAGTGAATAAACATCTGCTGTATCGACAAAATCAAATCCCGAGTCAACCAGAGCATCTAACAATTTAAACGAAGTTGCCGGATCGGCGGTCCATCCAAAAACGTTACCTCCCAGGCAAAATGGTTTTACTTTGATCCCGGAGCTGCCTAATTCACGTTTTTCCATAAGAAAATTGTTTATTTTGAAACTGCAATCTGTTCGGCCAATTCATCGACCCAACCCGAAAAATAGGGTTCCGTGCCGTTGACCCTATGCCACTTGCCCTTACCATCCATGCCAATGACAAGATGCAATGTGCCATCTAATGATTGAAAGTCATAGGCCTGAGTATAACCACCGAGTTCCACCGGATTGGCGATTCCTTCGATCGGACTGTCGGAGCCTGTTAATATCGCGTCAAATGGTTCTTTCATAATCGTTCCAGTTTAATTTAACAACGCTTCCTGCCTGTATGTGTTTTTATATTTTTATCATTGGCCGGACCGCCAGATTTAGCTATTTTTACTACGTGGAGCAAATAAGCCCGGACCCCCGAATTTTAACTGATCTTGTAAAAACGAAAATGCCCTTCGGGAAATATAAAGGCACCCTTTTGTGTGACCTGCCTGTGTATTATCTTGAGTGGCTCCGCAATAAGGGGTTTCCGGCAGGCCGGCTCGGAATGTTGCTGTCGAGTGTTTATGAAATAAAGATCAACGGACTGGGCAGGATACTTGCCCTGGTGAAGACCGCACACCAGTAAACCAGAATTACGCAGCCATGACCAAAACGCACAACCGGATGAGCCGGTATTGCGTATGTCTAAGAAAAAACTCAGTTCAAATGAAAAGTATCACATTATACATCGTATTTTCTTTACTATGTCTGGGCTGTGCCAGTGGCCAATCCAGGGATGATTTTGCAACGGTCCCTCAGCCTGCCCCAGCACAGCGTGTTGCTACTTTTGGTGGTGGCTGCTTCTGGAGTATGAGTGAAGCGATGTCAGAATTAAAAGGTGTTGAAAAGGTTGTTTCGGGTTATGCAGGCGGCACAAAAAAGGACCCTACCTACGAGGAGGTCGGAACGCAAACAACAGGGCATGCCGAGGTGGTACAGGTCTATTATGACCCTAAACTGATTAGCTATGAAACGCTCTGCGAGGCCTTCTTTTCCGCACATGATCCTACTGAACTCAATTACCAGGGGCCCGACCAGGGCACCGATTACCGGTCAATTGCATTTTACCGTTCGCAGCAGGAACAGGACATACTGGTCAGTACGATCAAAAAAGTAAATGCAAGCAAGCATTATGCTAAACCTATAGTTACCGAGGTCGTTCCTTTCAAGGCATTTTATCCAGCCGAAAAATATCATCAGGGATATTATCGTTTGCACGGCGATAGTCCTTACATCGCTGGCGTATCGGAACCCAAAGTGATGAAATTCAGGAAAGCGATGCAGGCAGCGCTCAAGCCCGAATTTCAGAAATGATTGGGGCTCATAATTTATTGAACCAGCCTTTTTTCCAAAAGACAATTACCTGCACCAGGGCAATGACAAGCATTCCGAGTAAGGCGTAAACATAGCCATGCGGCGAATATAATTCGGGCATGTTGCCATTCATCACTTTGTTGGTGACAGGATCCACGCGCGAGAAGTTCATGCCATAAATGCCTGCAATAAATGTCAGCGGTATAAATATGACCGAGATGATGGTAAGTACCTTCATGATTTCGTTCATGCGGTTGCTTACCATTGACAGGTAGAGATCGATAATGCTGGATGTGATTTCCTTGTAGTTTTCCAAAAGGTCCATGATCTGAATGCAATGGTCATAGGCATCTCTTAAAAATAGCTTTACCTCGGGCGCAATCAGCGGATTCTCGGTGCGGATCATTTCATTGATTTTATCACGCTCGGGCCAGCTGGCTCTTCGGACGATAATCAGGATCCTTTTGATGGCCTGAGAATTGTACATCACGCTTTTATCAGGACTGTTGTAAAGGCGATCCTCTATTTCGTCAAGCATATCGCCAACGCTGGCCAGTACTACAAAGTAATTATCCAGGATGGTATCGGTCAGCGCATAACACATATAGCCAGGACCTGCCGTGCGGATGGCACCCTTACCTGCCTTTAGCCTGGTTTTGACCGCATCGAAATATTCCTCGTGATTCTCTTCGAAGCTGATGATGATGTTTTCCTTCACTAAGGCCGAAAACTGACAATTCACCAGTTCATTATCCTTGTTGAAATGTATGATACGGCTGGTAGCGAATATGTAATTGTCATATTCATCGAATTTAGGCCGCTGGTGTGTATTGACGATATCTTCCAGCACCAGCGGGTTAATGCCCAGATGCAGGCCGATTTGTTCCATCAGTTCTGCGTCGCCAAGCCCTTTAACTTGTATCCAGTGCGTATGATCGGTACACTTTTTAAATTGTGCCAGTATTACTTCCAGCGTTTTTCCCTGGGAACTGACTAGTTCTTTTTCATTATAGCTGTACACCATGATGACAGGCTTCAGGGCGTCATCAGAAATGTTGATGGAACCGGGTTTTGCCCCAACTTCAACCCGGTGCCTGTGCGTTTTATACCGCACGCGCTTTAGTTGTTTATTCATTACAGATAATTTATTGCTTGCGGTCCCTGATTAAATAGCAGATCAACGATACTTAAATTACTAAAAAATCCGTGCCGCTGTTCGAAGAGCTGGAAATAAGGCTTCTGTTCAAATGCGGATGATTTTTTAGAATTAATATTTGCCCGGAAATCAAATAGGGAAGGATAATCAGCCTGGTAGCTTTCGGTATAAACAGGGCTCGCCTTAATCTTTAACAATTTTAACAGCATGCCGAGCAGCTGCTGGTTATAATCAAACAGAAAGGTTTCTTTTGATTCATAAAACGGCGCAAAATCATCCTCATAGTATTCAAAATAGGCTGACCGCCGGTAGCAGGCCTGCAAACTCATCCAGTGCAGGCGCTGCCAATTAAAGTCGTAGCTTATTTTAACATCCTTTATGGGCGTATGGCCTTTGGACCCTTTGGCAACGGGAACAACCAATGTCAATATGCCGTCCGGCGAATAAATATTGGCACGGTTGCGGTACGTTTGCTTGGGGAAATGTTCGTGCTTTTCAATAAGAAAATCAGGGTTGTACCGGCTTAGTTGCGAAAAATATTCAACCGGGGGCAGATAAAACATGGGCAAAACAGCACCTTTTTCAATCATATATTCTATGTTTGTGGTCAAAATTCGGATAAAATAATGATAAAAAAAGGGCTTTCGTATATAGGGGTATTCTTTTTATACCTGCTTTCGCTGATGCCCTTCTGGTTTCTATATTTTATATCCGATTTGCTCTACCTGGTCATCTATTATCTGGTGGGGTATCGCCGGAAAGTCGTCCGGGCTAACCTGTTGCAGGCTTTTCCAGAAAAGACAGATGCAGACCGCCGGGAAATCGAGCGGAAATTTTACCATCATTTTGCAGATCTGGTCCTGGAAACGATTAAAACGATCAGCATTTCGGGGCGCGAATTAAGCAAGCGGGTTACAATCGCAAATCCGGAACTCGTGGAAAAACTGCTGCAGACTGATCGGAAACTGGTTGGCGTGGCAGGCCATTATTGTAACTGGGAACTATTGGCTCAGGCCATTACCGTTATCACCGATAAAAAGTTCATGATCATTTATAAGCCACTGTCTAACAGCATCTTTGACAAGTTTTTTGTCCGGGTACGCTCCCGCTTTGGCGGCATTCCGGTTGCCATGAAGATGGTACTCAGAAAAATGGTCGAACTTAAAAATGAGCCATTTATGACCGTGCTTCTGGGGGACCAGACCCCGGTACGGCACGAAGCGACTTATTTTACCACTTTCCTGAACCAGCCAACCGCTATGTTTTTAGGGGTAGAAAAATTGGCCAAATCGTTTGACACCCTGGTGTACTTTTGTGACATGAGAAAGGTAAAGCGTGGCTATTATACCTATACAGTGGTATCCCTGTTCGAGGATGTAAAAAATGCACCTGCATATGCCATTACCAAAGCTCATGTGCAATACCTGGAAAAAGTGATCCGCGAGGAGCCTCAGTATTGGCTGTGGTCACACCGCAGATGGAAATTCAGACCCGCCGATATTGAGAATGCGGTGATCGATTAACTTTTCGGCGATTGTATTTTTATAACTCCATAGAAAGTATCCAACTAAAAATTGTAGAATTGTGCCAGCTATGGTCCGCCCGCAATGGACCGCCGACACAAACAAAATTGAATGATAAATACGCCTAAAGTTGCCGTAGTAATATTAAACTGGAACGGAATAAAACATCTTCGTGAATTTTTGCCTTCTGTGCTGGCATCCACCTGGTCAAATCTTGATGTAATTGTAGGCGACAACGGCTCAACGGACGGTTCCGTAGAGTTTCTAAAACGCGAATTTCCCTCCGTCAGAATTATTCAAAACGACCAGAACTATGGCTTTACCGGAGGTTACAACCGGGTACTGGCGCAAGTCGAATCAGATTATTTTATTTTGTTGAATTCGGATGTTGAGGTTCACAATGGCTGGATAGAACCGGTTATTGCACTAATGGAAAGCGACCCTTTGATTGCTGCCGCAGCGCCCAAGATCAAGTCATTTGCTGAAAAAGGCCATTTCGAACATGCGGGAGCGGCAGGCGGATTTATTGATATATATGGTTACCCATTTTGCCGCGGCCGTATGTTTTACGAAATAGAGCCGGATAACAGACAATATCAGCAGTCGGACGAGATTTTTTGGGCTTCGGGTGCCGCCTTGTTTGTTAAGCGTGCATGCTGGCAAACCGCCGGCGGATTTGACGATCGCTTTTTTGCACATATGGAAGAAATCGATTTGTGCTGGCGATTAAAAAATATGGGTTATAAGATCATGTATTGCGCCCAATCAGAAGTTTACCACGTCGGAGGCGGGACATTAAATACAGAAAACCCTTTCAAAACCTTCCTGAACTTCAGAAACAATTTATTGCTGCTTAAAAACAACCTTTCTTTCCTGCGTGCAACGCTGGTTATCTCGATTCGCTTCTGGATGGATCTTTTGGCGATAGTTCGTTTCCTCAATGAAGGAAAACGAAGGGATGCCTGGGCGGTAAGCCGCGCTCACCGCAATTTTGTATGGCATATATTTAAAGGCGGCGGCCCTAAAACACGCACCAAAAGAAGCAACCTGCGGGGCCTTAAAGGAATGTATAAAAGGAGCATAGTCTGGGATTTCTTTATGAAAAAGAAAAGAACATTTGCTGCTTTGGATCCCCGTGATTTCTATTAATGCATTTTAAGATGCAGGGAGCTTTATTCCCTCGCTGTTTAATGTTGCATAGATAGCTGTCAGAATACGGCTCCTCAGTTCGGAAGATTTGGATATATCAGAGGCCCAGAAGGAAGCTTTAAATTCGATGAGCTTGTCGGTGATGTTAGTTACATAAACCGACGGCGGGGGAGTAGCCAGTATATCATCTCTGTTGCACAACAAATCAACCAGTACCTTTCTAACTTTTTCTACATCAGAAGTGTAGGCCACGGCGATTGCCAGTTCAACCCGGCTGTTTGTATCGCTAAGTGTCCAGTTGACTACCTGGTGCGAGATCAGATCGCCATTGGGAATAATTACTTCCGAACCGTTACCTGTTGCGATCTTGCTCGAGCGTATACCGATTTCCTTTATCGTTCCCATGTGATTGTCTACTTCAACAATATCTCCGATCTGTATCGGCTTTTCAAAGGCCAGTATCATTCCTGAGACCAGGTTGTTTACTATATTTTGTAAACCGAAGCCGATACCCACACCAAAAGCACTGAAGATTATGGTCAGTTTATCTATCGGGAACCCGGAAGCAGCCACGGCTAGTAAAAATCCCACCGTAAATACGCCGATCCGGATTAAAAGCGTGGAGGCGCGGTTCTTCTTTTTTAGTGCACTAAGATCGGTGGCATGCTGCGCAGAAATATCATAGAAGTAGCTGATGATTTTTGACAGCAGTGTTGAAAGCCAGATCACGATTATGAAAATCACAAAGCCGCCAAAAGTGAATGAGGCGCCGCCTATGTTTCGCGACTGATTTAAAACGTCTGTCAGATAATCGTGTATCCAATCGTCAATATTCAGATTCTGAAGCAGGAAAAACGCCCACAGCAAGGCCGCAAAGCCCATTAACGTGCTCCGGAATTTCTTCTGCAGCACGGCATAGTCTATCCAGCTTATAAAAGTATTTTCCTGTTTTTTCCTGGTATGGAACTGCAGGTAAATTCCCTGTATAAGTATATGGATAATGATGTAAAGGGTAATCACCATCCATAGATTGAACACAGCAGTAATGCTGATGATCTTGGCAAGACTGAATCGTCCGGAAACATTCAATATAAAGGATATGATCTGCAAGGCAATAAACAGGATCAGTACCCGGCGTGTAAAGGAGAAGTGCCCGCGGCCGTCGACCTCGGGCTCGTTTTTTATTTTTCTGTAAAAAGATGCAGCAACTGCAATAGCAGCTATGCTTAACACAGCGATCAGGTAACGATCGGCATTGGTGATCTGAATCAGCAGGTTGCTCAGGCTGTATACAAATGCCAGGCAGAATAATTGAACCAGAAAGCTGAATGCCGATTTTGGGATGCTGTTTTTTAATATTACCAGCACACACAGGAGTGAAATCAGGAAAAAAGTTTCCAGAAATATAGCCGGTGGATGATCGTAAAAATAAGGACTTATGGCAGTGACTACCAGCAGCGTCGAAAGAATTGGCCTGGAATAAATATAATTAATATGGTCCGGGTTGATTTCAGGATTGTCACTTTGGCCTTTGGCTTTATACCAGTTAAATGCTACCCATCCACCGATTACAACCAGGAACAGCAGCAGTGTCAGGTGCGTTATGCTCTCGTTGTTAATAAAAAATGTTGCCAATATTCTGTTTAATCGCACCGTTCCGGCAAAAGCGGTTCCGAAATCGCTGTACTGCGGGCTTGCTTCCCATATATAGCCAAATTCCCCGGATTCTGCCCGAAGGGCAAATCTTTTGATCTTGGAATCAATCTGGTCATTTTCGTCAAGAATGCTCGAATAAGCCATCGTGACTTTGTTTTGCAAAAGGTTGACTTTGAAAAGATTGCTTCGGTTAACCGAATCTGTTTTGCGCCAAAGGGTCTTTACGGCCCTGCGTTGGGTAATGAAAGCACTTTTCAGTGCACTGTCAGTTGGAACAATTTTTAATATTGAGTCTTTTGTGAACTGTAAAATATCATGCTGGTTTTGGATTAGTTTGGTATTCACATCATCCAGACCCGACTGCCAGTCCTGAATCTGATCCTGCATATGATCCAGGTTATCCCTCAATACAAACAGGTATCGCAGCGTACTTGATTTTTTGGTATTTGCCAGCGTTTGAATCTTGCCGGTTCTTTTAACAATCTGGGGCAGCTGCTGACTCACTTCGTCCGTATCCAATCCTTCGGCCAGGGAATTATTGATCTGGTTAAAAGTTGTACTGTATTGTTCCACCCGTTGTAGCAGACTATTGACCGAGGTGTCGGTTTTACTGATAGCCTGGAAGACCGAATCTCGGGCATGCATGGACTTTCTGGCCGACTCCCTCAGAGATTTTGGTTTCTTTCTTTTGGTTTGGCCAAAGCCATTATAAATGCCTATGGTGGTCAGTATCAGTACTGTGAAAAAAAGTGACTTAGCTATTTTATTCATCGGGTAAATCGAAAAAGAGTATTGCAGGGAGTTATAAGCGGTGTATACGTTTAAGTAAGTTATCCGTTTAAAAAATTTTCAACAGCCAGCCTGTAGGAATCAAGACCAAAGCCAGCGATCACACCTCTGCAGCTAGCCGCTAGCAAAGATTTATGCCGGAATTCCTCACGCTTGTAAACATTACTGATATGCACTTCAATGACCGGCGTTTTAATGCCGGCTATTGCATCGCCAATGGCAACGGAGGTGTGGGTGTAGGCTCCAGCGTTGATAACAATACCATCGGCACTAAATCCAACTTCATGCAGTTTATTAATAATTTCACCTTCCACGTTACTTTGATAATAATTAATCGTGATGTTTGCATAACGCAGGCGAAGGCTGCTGAGGTACTGGTCAAAACCCTGGTCGCCGTAGATCGATTTCTCGCGAACGCCAAGTAAATTTAAATTAGGGCCGTTGATAATTTGTATATTCATTAGCCCAAACTTAACCATAAATCATTAAAACAAAAATCTATTGGACTGGAGATCGGCGATAAAAGGCTTTCGGGCATATCTCAAGCTGGAAAAAGGGCTTTCAGATAATTCAATCGAGGCCTATACCAGGGATATAGATAAATTACAGCAGTATGCCCTGGGCAGGTCCGAGCAGTTGCTGCCCGATCTATTTACGCTAAATGATCTCCGGGACTTTATTAACTGGATTAACGAATTGGGTATGATCCCCGCGTCTCAGGCTCGCATATTATCAGGAATTAAGTCCTTTTATAAATACCTGCTGGTAGAAGATGTTATCAAAAACAGTCCCGCCGAACTGCTTGAATCACCCAAACAGCAACGAAAACTTCCCGATACACTGAGCTATGATGACATCAACCGACTTATTGCGGCCATCGACCTTTCAAGGCCGGATGGTGCCAGAAATAAGGCCATTATAGAAGTGCTTTACAGTTGCGGATTACGGGTTTCGGAATTAACAGAACTCAAATTGTCCAATCTTTACCTGGAAATAGAATTTGTAAAAGTAGTAGGCAAGGGCAGCAAGGAGCGTCTGGTACCCATTGGCCAGGAGGCTATAAAAGCGCTGGAAATATGGGTGGAACAGCTGCGTGTCCACATTCCGGTAAAAAAGGGCGAAGAAGATATGGTATTTCTCAACCGGAGAGGTTCACGATTGAGCCGCGTGTATATCTTTACCCTGATCAAGCAGCTGGCCTTGCTGGCCGGTATAAAGAAATCCATTAGCCCCCACACTTTACGCCATTCTTTTGCCACGCATCTGGTGGAAGGCGGGGCTGATCTGCGTGCCGTACAGGAAATGCTCGGACATGAAAGTATAACTACAACAGAGATTTATACCCACCTGGACCGGGAATATTTACGGGAAACGATTATTTCTTATCATCCCCGAACGAGGCATTCCAAGTCGCGCTGATCATCCTGTCTTTCGCGTTCATATCTTTCCTTATTTCAATATTTCCGAATGAGCGGTCCCGGAGTAACTGGGCGGTTTGCTCACCAAAACTTTCATTGATCTCCAGAAATAGCTGGCCGCCGTTCTCCAGATGAGAGGAAGCGAAATCTGCTATGCTTTTGTAGAACAGCAGCGGCTCGTCCAGTGGAACAAATAAGGCATTATGTGGCTCAAAATCAGTCACATTGACATGCATTTTTTTCTTGTCCTCCAGGGTGACATACGGTGGATTGCTCACAATGATTTCGAATTTAGGAATGCCGGCTTTAACATTTAGAATATCAGCCTGCATAAATTTTATGTCCACTTTGTTTAGCCCGGCATTTTCGGCTGCCGTGCGCAGCGCCTGCTGCGAAATATCCATGGCAGAAACCTCGGCATCCTGCAGATTCTTTTTAAGACTGACAGCAATACAGCCGCTACCGGTACCGATATCCAATATACGGCAGGCTTGCTGCCGGTTGCCAGCAGCTGATTGCCGGAATTCGATGATCCAATCCACTAATTCCTCCGTCTCAGGACGCGGGATCAAAACCGAAGGATTCACTTTAAAGGGCAGGCCATAAAACTCGGTCCGGCCAAGGATGTATTGCACAGGTTCGCCTGTTTTCAGGCGTTCAAGAATTTTTTTTATAGCCGGAATATTGCCCGGCCTGATCTCCGTTTCGGGGAAAGCTTTGATCTTTGCAGAAGAAATACCCTCAATTTCGGCCAAAACGAAAAGGTATAATGAATTAATCTCGCGAGCTTCATATATCGGCAATAGTTCCTGGAGAAAAGCTGCCGAAACATCTTTGAGGGTTTTCATCCAGCAAAGAAACAAAGTCTCGGCCGGAATTTATATCCCAATTCACTAATCTCTATATTTGCACCATGCTCCCTGATGAAAAATACATGCAACGCTGCATCGAACTGGCCCGGTTGGGAATGGGTAATGCAAGTCCCAACCCTGTGGTTGGTGCTGTGATCGTTCACCAGGAACGAATTATTGGCGAAGGATATCACCACATTTACGGCCATGCTCATGCGGAGGTAAATGCGGTCAATCAGGTATTGGAACATGTTGATGATGCTGAAACACTGCTGAGGAAATCAATTATCTATGTCTCGCTTGAGCCCTGCGCCCACTATGGCAAAACCCCGCCCTGTGCCGATCTTATTATAAAACATCAGATACCAAAAGTGGTAGTAGGCTGCCGGGATCCTTTTGACGAGGTTAACGGAAAGGGTATCGAGAAACTCAGGGCTGCCGGAATTGAAGTGACCTCCGGCGTTTTGGAAGCTGAATGCAGGTGGCTTAACCGTCGTTTTTTTACACGGGTTCAAAAGAAAAGACCTTATATCATTCTGAAATGGGCGCAGACCAGCGATGGTTTTTTTGCGCCGGATGACAAAAGCCAGTTTTGGATTACCGGGGAGGAATCGCGCAGGCTGGTCCATCAATGGCGCAGCCAGGAGGATGCGGTTTTGGTTGGCAAAAACACGGTTTTGATTGACGACCCCCAGCTGAACGTAAGGCTCTGGCCTGGAAAATCCCCCAAGAGGGTTGTGATTGACCGCCGGCTAGACCTGAGTCGTCAGCTGCATATTTACGACCAAAGCGTTGAAACACTGATATTTAATGAAATAAAAACCGATATCGATGGGAAAATCAAGTATATTGCCCTTGAAGATTTCGAGCGTTTCGTGCCCCAATATATTTTGTTCCAGCTTTATTTGCAGGACGTGCAGTCGGTAATAATCGAAGGTGGGGCGCATACGTTAAACAGCTTTATTGCGGAAGATTTGTGGGACGAAGCCCGCGTATTTACGGGCACAGCGACTTTAAGGCAGGGTATCAAGGCGCCCTATATTGCCGCCGTGGCTTCTGAGGAACATTTATCAGGTACAGACCGTTTAAACTTTTTTTACAACAACCCTGTCAATTAATGATTTATATTTTTTTAAGTATTTGCTGCAGTGTCATCGTATCGGTATTGCTTAAGTTATCCAAACGGTACCAGATTGATGTTTACCAGGCGATCACCTGGAATTACTCGGCAGCGATGTTTCTTACCTGGGCATTTTTCCGGCCGCAGCTTAGCAACCTGCAGCATGCGCCATTTTTCACTTATTCCTTGTTGGGGGTGTTATTGCCGGTGTTGTTTGTGGTGATTGCTGCATCGGTGCGCGTAACCGGTATTGTACGTACGGATGTAGCCCAGCGTTTGTCATTATTTATTTCCGTTCTTTCAGCATTTCTATTCCTTGGTGAGCAAGCAGATGCCATTAAGATCACTGGCATTTCCATAGGGGTTTTTGCCATGATCTGCCTGGTCCCCTGGAAGCATAAAGGCGCGGTAAAAAGGAGGGCTACCAATTCATGGATGTACCTTCTGGCTATATTTATCGGAATGGGCGTGATCGATATCATGCTTAAGCAGATTTCCAAAGTGACTGCGGTGCCCTATACCACTTCGCTTTTTATGGTTTTCACCCTGGCATTTATCGTCGCTTTTGCGGGACTTGTTTATATGGTTTACACCAGAAAAATGCGATTTTCATGGCCGCATATTTTTATCGGCTGGATATTGGGAGCAGCGAATTTCGGTAATATCCTGTTTAACATAAAGGCGCATCAGGCGCTGGCTACCAGGCCGTCTACGGTGTTTTCCACCATGAACATCGGTGTCATTGTTGCCGGCGCACTGGTAGGCGTTCTTATTTTTCGTGAAAGATTGAGCAGGCTTAATGTGGCAGGCATAATTTTAGCTATTATTGCCATTGTTATCATTTCGTTCCCGGAAATTTTTAAGCATTCGGGAATGGCCATTTTCTAATGCTTTTTGAGGATACTTATTTCACCATTGAAAAGCCCTGTGAGGGAATATTCCGCGATCGCGGCAGTAAATTTCTGGCATTTGCCCATCCTGTCAGCGGTGAACCTGATATAAAAAATATTCTGGCCGATCTAAAAAAGGGGCACCCTAAAGCCAACCATTATTGCTGGGGGATGAGATGGAGCAGCGATCGTTCAGTTTTTCGCTTAAACGATGACGGAGAACCCTCGGGAACGGCCGGCCGGCCAATAGTCAATACCTTATTGTCCCGCAATCTGACCAACACGGCTGTTGTTGTGGTGCGTTACTTCGGCGGGATCTTACTCGGCGTACCGGGTTTAATCAATGCTTATAAAACGGCGGCTGAACTGGCTTTGAACGAGGCAGCCGTTATTGAAAAGACGATAAATGATGTGTACACGATAGCCTTTGACTACCTGCAAATGAATGAAGTGATGCGTATAATTAAAGATGATAACCTGGCGGTCCTGCAGCAGCAGTTCGATAACAGCTGCCAGATCATCGTGTCCGTCCGAAAAATGCAGGTTAACCAGGTAATTTCCAAACTGCAGAAACTGAGTACGGTCACGATCAAATATGATTATAGTATTTGATCAGATTCTCTGCCCCATTATTGTTATGGGGGCTTATTTTAATAAATTTTCTCATCATTTGCAGCATATTTGCGTATTTTAGTCGGCATTGCAATCCTTTGAAATCGATAAAGCCGACCTTGAGCGTATTAAAACCGCGCTGGAGGGTGATGATGCTGAATTGAAGCAAGTTCTGCAGGAATACCATGCTTCGGAGATTGCCATACTTTTTGAAAAACTTACCCTTTGAGGCAAGGGAGAAAGATCATTAATATTCTTCCTTCCGACATCGCATCGGAAGTCATTGCCGAAATGCATGAGGAACAGGATGCCGGGGGACTGCTGATTAGCCTCGATCCGGAAAAACGTTCAGAGATCGTTGAAGAGCTGGATTATGATGATGCGACCGACATTATTTCGCAGCTGGATGAAGACGAGCAACAGGAAATATTAGAGGATATTGACCAGGAGGATGCCACCAACATCCGGGCACTGTTAAAATATGCCGAGGATACCGCGGGCGGTCTGATGAACTCCGATGTTATCAAGGTCAATATCAACCTTGATAAAAAAGGAGCGCTGGATGAGATCATCCGCCAGTCGGAAGAAATGGAAGAATTTTATACCATCTATGTGGTTGACGACGACAATATTTTGCAGGGAATCTTATCTATTAAATCCATTCTAAAAGCCCGGCCAATGCCAAAGTGAAGAACCTTGGTCAACAACGATTTTGTATATGTTAAAGCTGATCTTGACCAGGAAGACGTGGCCGGCCTGATCTCCCAATATAATTTAACCACCATCCCGGTTGTGGATGACAACATGAAACTGCTCGGCAGGATTACCGTTGACGACATCATCGACGTAATGGAGCAGGAGAGCACCGAGGACATTCTGAAGATATCCGGTGTATCAGAAGATGAAGAACTCAGCGGTAACTGGAAGGATGCGGTAAAAAGCCGCCTGCCCTGGCTGGTGATTAACCTGGGACGGCATATCTGGCGGCTTCTATTATTCGTCATTTTGATTCCACCGTGGCAATGCTCCCACAAATCGCGGCCTATATGACCATCATTGCCGGTATGGGCGGCAACGCAGCCACACAATCTCTTGCAGTAACCGTAAGGCGTATCTCGCTGAGCGATCTGACGGATAGCCAGGCATATAATACTGTACTTAAAGGAGTTTTTGGTAGGTTTGATCAATGGAGCGGCAAACGGACTTATCGTTTTTGTCATCGCCTTGTTTTATGACGCTGACCCAATGCTGGGACTTGTGTTGTTTTTAGCGATGACGGGTAACCTGGTCATTGCAGGGCTAACTGGCGCATCTATTCCGTTGATATTAAAAAGGGTAGGGATCGACCCTGCCGTGGCATCCTCCATCATCATTACTACTTTTACCGATTGCGCCGGCTTTTTACTGCCGCTTTGGCTTGCCACCAAGCTTTTATTACATCATCATTAAGCAACAATACAGCTTTTCTATAAATTTGCATCATAAATTTGAAAACGAATGACAGAAATCAGAAATAACTGGACGAAAGAAGAAATATGCTGAAATATATCATAAACCGCTGCTTGACCTTATTTACGAAGCAGCTACCGTCCACCGCGAAAATAAAGATTATTCGGAAGTACAGATCAGTTCACTGATCTCTATTAAAACCGGCGGTTGTCCTGAAGATTGCGCATATTGCCCGCAGGCGGCCCGGTATAATACCGGTGTTGATGTACATGCGATGATGCCAAAACAGGAAGTTATTGCGGCTGCCGAAAAAGCAAAAGCAGGTGGAGCATCCAGGCTTTGCATGGGCGCTGCATGGCGCGAAGTACGCGATAACCGTGATTTTGATAAAGTAATAGAAATGGTTAAGGCGGTGAATGACCTGGATATGGAAGTATGCTGTACTTTGGGCATGCTTACCGAAGGCCAGGCGCAACGATTAGCTGAAGCGGGTTTGTATGCCTATAACCATAATCTGGATACTTCGGAAGAAGATTATAAGCGCATCATCACCACGCGTACCTATGACGACCGGTTAAAAACGCTGGACCATGTCCGTAAAGCAAAAATAACTGTTTGCAGCGGAGGTATTATCGGTCTGGGTGAAACCGTCGAAGATCGAATATCCATGCTCAGAACGCTTTCCAATATGCCTAAGCACCCAGAGTCAGTACCGATCAATGCCTTGGTACCTATAAAGGGAACACCACTTGGCGATCAGCCCAGGGTATCGGTCTGGGATATGGTGCGTATGATCGCAACGGCGCGCATCATAATGCCTAAAACAGTTGTGCGATTGTCAGCCGGGCGTACCGAAATGCCGGCCGTGGAGCAGGCCTTGTGTTTCATGGCAGGTGCCAATTCGATCTTTGCAGGAGACAAACTGTTGACAACGCCCAACCCTTCATTTGAAACCGATATGGCCATGTTTGAACTGCTTGGCCTGAAACCTCGCGCGGCATTCAAAAACGGCAAGCCCGGCAAAGCCGGCGAGACACAAAACGCCCAGCAGGTTTTGGGGGTAAATTGAATTTCAAGGGATGAATTTGGAAACACGACAATGCCAGGTTCCTGGAAGACCTGGCATTGTCGCCCCGAGGCATGCGTGCAGGTTAAACGTTTGCACCCAGCAATGATCTCCATGCCCAGCGCGTAGCTCGATTGAAGCCCTTCCAGCTGTCTACAAACTCAATGATATCCCCCAGGCAGTTTTCGGCAAATTTCTTTTTGAAATTCCTGGAAGCCAGCCTGAATACTTTGTCAGGATTTTCTATACCAATGCGTTCAAATATTTCCTTTTTTACGTACATGGTGCGCAGAAACAGAATATTCCCCAGGATGACAAAGCTGTACAACGTTCGCTTGATATATCCTGCCTTTGATTGGTAAGTCTTTAGCAGACTTTTTGTAAATAAAATATGTCGCGCCTCCTCTATGGTATGCAAGTCGAACATTTTTTTCAGCAGAGGATAAACATTAGGAGCTCTTCGCGCCTGGCTGCCATAAACGTCTGTTACCAGTTCCACGGACACGCTGCCCATAAATAAATAATCTGCAGGGAGGTATTTATTGCTGAACTCACCCAGAAATTTATGTATGCCCGTTTGTTTTATGGGCTTACCTCCCAATTTGGTGATTGCCTGCCCGAACATTTCCTGGTGTCGGAATTCTTCTATCAGCTCCCTGAGCAGAAAACGATGTTCCACATTGTCAAGCGGCAGGGTAAAGATGTGGCGAGTCATAAAAAGACAGAACAGGCATTCCCCCCAGGCATAAGACGCGATCACCTGCACGAGTTCATGTCTTCCTAGTTCAAGTTTTTGGGTAGCAGTAAGTGTATCATATAGCTCCAGACCATGGAGTGAGGTCAGGAATTCCGGTAAAAAAATATCATCGACCTTGGGTTCAAGCTGCCATGGTATATACGTTTCAGGCAGCAGGGGACGTTCCTTGCTGATCTTGATCAGGCGTTCTATTTCTTGTACTTCCATACCAAACCGGCGAGCGTAAAAAAAATGTTACATAAAACTTTTTAACAAACGGTACTGTTATTAGTTCGTGATAAGGTTTAGGTTTGCGTGTCTTTAATAAAAGACATGTGCGCCCTCCGCCGGCAGGCGGGGGGTTTTTTATTTACTAAGACGGAAAGAGTTCGAAAATGGTTGTCTGGACTAAACGCTCAGCATACGTTTTACAAGCCGGTGAACCGGGTATATGATAATCGGGGCAGCCAGAATGTCAACCGTATAATGAACATGTTGAACCAGTAACAGGAAGGCGACCAAGAAGGTGCCGCCAAGTGCCATTATCTTATCCCATTTTTTTTCAAGGCACAAAAAGGAAAGAAATAGGATAGAAGTATGTCCGGAAAAGAACAGGTCTTTGGTAATTGTGCTTTGTCCGTAAAAAACTCCGGTAAGCGGATCGGTTAATACGATCAGTCCGGCAGGCGGGTTAAGCGGTATCAGACTGATAGATAATACCCGCAATAGGGTAATGAATATGAATGTCCATAAATAGGTGATGTAAATGGACGGCTTCTCGATGCCTCGCCACAGTGCATAAAATCCAATGCCCCATATCACTGTAAATATAGCCCAGGACACGTTGTGCGCCGGGATAGCCGCCAAAACCACGTCGTTTAAAACCGGACCGGTCCGTTTTTGGATCAGGTTAAAAAAAGAAGGCATCATAAAGGATATGATGATCATGATTATAGATCCAATAATCAGTTGTGCCCTCTGACTGGATGATCTCCAGGTTATTTTCCAATTTCTTCTCAACGCTATTGCTATCGGTCTCGCCACTTTATCAATGTTTTATCGGGGTGCAAAATTAGTAAGTTAAATCAAAAGTTTGGTTTTCTTTAATCCTAAATTAATCATTAGGATGTAAAAGATCGAATATAGTTACGTTTCGAAACGTTTTTTATTGCCCTGCGTCTTGTTATTGCCTTGGAGACGGGGTTAAAATCCTTAAAACGGCCTCTTGAATATTTTTACTTGATAATCAGTATGTTATAAAAAATACTAATCAATTAGTTGCAATACTAATCCATTAGTATTACTTTGGCTTCATATTTTAATACATCATGCAAAAACTGGCTAAAAGAGAAGAACAAATCATGCAGGTATTCTGGACTTTGGATAGGGCATTCATTAAGGAAATCATCCCGGAACTACCTGATCCTAAACCACACTACAACTCGGTAGCAACGATGGTGAAGATACTGGAGGACAAAGGATTTCTGGCACACGAGGCTGTTGGTAATATCTTTCGGTATTTTCCGGTCATTTCGAGGGCGGATTACCAGAGTCATGCAATGAAAGATATTGTAAGCCAGTACTTTAATAATTCTTATCCAAGCATGCTGGCCTATTTTGCAAAACAGGAAAAAATATCAGAATCGGAATTGAGTGAAATATTAGAAATCATTAAATCGTCAAAGAAATGATACCTTATATCCTGCATGTGGCATTGCTTATTTCAGTTTGCCTGTTGTTTTACAAGACATTCCTGCAAAAGGAGACCTTCTATCATTTAAACCGGGTCGTGCTGCTTATTTGTCTGGCCATGTCATTCCTGTTGCCTTTGATCTCTATTCCGCAAGCCTGGACTTTAAGGAGCGGCGCTGTGCCAGCTGTGCATGAGGTGCCCGGGCAAGTGCGTTTGGATGAACAGCAGGCTATTTCCTTGGCTCTTCAACAGCAGATCAGGCAGGATGTAATTGCCCGGCGGCAGCCGCAGCAACTAAAAACGGAGCCGGTAAGCGATCCGGTGGAAAGGCCATTTTTGCCAACTGCCGTTAAATGGCTGTTGTATTTGTATTGGGCTGGTGTTGCAGCCTTTGGTCTGAATCTGCTTTTGCAGGTGGTCGTACTGTTAATCAGGGCCAGGTCCAATCCGGTGATCCGAGACGGTAATTTCCGCATTGTCGAAGTAAAGGGCGATAAGGCACCCTGTTCATTCGGCAATAATATTTTCATTAATCCCGAACTGTACGAGTGGGATACCTACAACCAGATCATCATGCACGAAAAGGTACACATAGAGCAGGGACATAGTCTGGATATCGTTCTGGCCGAGCTTGTGCTGGTATTCCAGTGGTTCAACCCCTTTGCCTGGCTTTACCGCGGCGAACTGGAAAATAATCTTGAATTTTTGACTGATGAGGCTGTATTGCATAAAAACGCCGTTGAAAAATCCAGCTATCAGATGAGTTTACTCAAAGTCTCGGCGCCACACCTGCCGCTGAGCGTTACGACCAATTACAACCAATCACTATTAAAAAAACGTATAGTTATGATGAATGCCAAAAAGTCCAACATCCATACGATGTGGAAGTATTTTATCCTGGTGCCTTTGATGGGCGGGCTCGCATGCGCCCTGAACCAGACCGTAGCTTTTAGCCAGACGGTAAAAAACAATACTAAAACACAGGTGAAGAACAAATCGGCGAAGGAAGAATGGGGTTCAGTCAACCGCAATGAAGGGGCGTGGTTTGCTACTATCAAAGGCGAAAAAGTTCGCATTGAATTCAAAAGTGACCAGGACGATCATAACTGGTCAACCAATGATGATTTTCTATTAAGTGAATTCTCCGCATTACCGCGTGAACAAAAAGGTGACTTTACGCTAAAACGTGAAGCGGGAACGATGTTGTTCAATGGTCAGTTTACTGCAGATCAGGGGCTCGGGCACTATAAATTTACTGCCAGCAAAGCGTTTGGTGATTATTTGAGAAACGAGGGAATCACCGGAATAAATGAAAATGACGAGTTTGCCTTTTTTACAATCAACATCACAAAGGCCTATGTTGCCATGCTGAAAGAAAACGGCTACAGCCATATTTCTAAAAATGACCTGATCGCCATGGGCGCTTTGAAAGTGGACGAGCCCTTTATTAAATACTGGAAGCAAAATGGCTATCCGCATATCACGGCAAATGAGTTGATTTCGGCAAAAGCATTAGGAGTGGATGGTAATTATGTTGATGAGATACGTAAGGCGGGTTATCCGAATATCACCTATAATCAATTAATAAGCTTTAAAGCCCAGGGGGTAACCGGTCAGTACATCAGCGGTTTAAAGAAGGCTGGTAAGGCAACCGGCACGGAAGGAGAGGGCAAGCTGCCAACGGCTGACGATGTGTCCTCATATAAGGCGCTGAACGTTGACTCGAACTATATCCAGGAATTAAAAAATGCCGGTTATACGAATATCCCTTTCAATGAACTCACCTCAATGAAAGCAGTGGGAGTTACCCCTGATTATATAAAGAGCCTGGCAGATGCCGGTTACAAAGACATTCCGGCAAATGACCTTGTATCGCTCAAATCGCTGGGTATTACTCCTGAATTTGCAAAAGGTTTCGAAGCGGCAGGATACAAGAATCTTTCTGCCAATGATCTGATGTCATTAAAGTCTTTAGGCATTACTCCTGAATATATCAAAGGACTGGGAGCCTATGGTTATAAGGACATTTCCATTAACGAAGCCACCTCTTTTAAATCACTGGGTGTAACTGCTGACTTCATAAAAGGGTTCCAGGCGATCGGTTACAAAGAGATTTCTGCCAACGAATTAACCTCGTTAAAAGCGCTGGGCGTAACGCCGGGCTTTATCAAAGGATTTAAGGATATCGGGTATCCGGACATCACACTGGACGAGGCTACTTCGCTGAAAGCCACCGGCGTAACGCCCGCTTATGTAACTACAATGAAAGCCAAGGGTTTCAACTCAAAGGACCTTCAGAAATATATTCAGCTTAAAAACGCTTTTAATTGATGAACTGCCACCGACTTACGAAGTCATCATGGCTTCGTAAGTTTTGATTCTGGCGGTTGGGATAGTTAATGTAAGAAATATCAATTATGTGGGTTTTAATTATAGTTATTGTATTGATTTGCGCCGTGGTCACGATGATCACCATGCAAAATGCCAGGCATTGATAGCCGCCCAGCCTGCAGGGCAATAATTTCTAAAATACCTGGCCGAAGCGTCAGCAGGCCCTGACCAAGTTAGCGTATTCGTAACGTCAGGGCTATCGGAGAGCACATAAAGGCACTAATCCTTCAGATTGCCGATCGTCAATGTGCAGATTTGATTTAATTCAGTAATCTAGCTCCCGGCAGTTAAAGCCGGCAGTTTGCAATAGTGTTTCCACGGATCCAGGTTTAATACCGGTAGCAACAATACGCAGTATTTTATCGCAATCGTCCAGATCAAAATTCCACTGCTGAATGGAAGGGAAAGTCGTAAGCAAAGGACTTATTTTACGTACCTGGCTTTTACTGGAGACATTTGTTTTAAAAATTAATACTTCCATAAGTTTTCTCGGGTTAATAATTGCCGTCAGACCACCACAGGTCCTATTTATTCGCCTGATTTTGACGCTTCTTCAGGCGGAGCTGAAGTATCTCCTGTTCGCTCGTCCCAGTTGAAACTACCACGGCGCCTGCCCCAATTGCCGCAACGTTCGCGCATTTCTTCCCTAAAGCGCTGTTGTTCTTCCGGACTCATATTCTTGAAACGTTCCATACGGTGACGCATCCACGGAGCACCACCTCGGCCTGGTCGGCCTCCGAATCCGAATAGTATCTTGGATAATACCAGTAATCCGGCTGCCTGCCAGAACGTGATGCTGCTGGTGTGGAAAATATCCGGCAGCAAATTGTTCCACAGCGACATTACGATAAAGCTGATCAGGGCAAAAGCGCCTATGGCGATAAATGGTATAAAAATGAATTTTTTTCTGAATTGGAATTTTCCCCGATAAGCGGAATCTCCCCAATTTGTATCTCTCATGTTTTTGATTTTTTTAATATTCTGTGATTTCCTTGTATAATTGTTTAAGTCGTTTTCGCAGATGAAGCACTGCATAACGCTTCCTGGACACCAGCGTTTGAACATTTTCGCCCAGACGCTCTGCTATTTCATTAAAGGGGATATTGTCAAGTTCCTGCCATATAAAAACCTGTTTTTGTTCTTCCGGCAGTTCGTCCAGCGCTATGAATAATTGTTCCCAAAATAGGTTGCGAATATATTCAGTCTCCGGCGTTGTGCTTTCTGTGAGCAGGATAGCCCTGAAGTCCGGGCTTTCGCTTTCATCCTCATCATCGCCAGGTGCCAGGTCGAACAGTTCTTCGGTCTTTTTCCTGTTTTTATCGATGATCTTGTTGGTAGCAACCCGGTAGAGCCAGGCGCCCGTCTGCTCGATCGGCTGGGCGTTTACAACAGCGCTGAGCTGGTACCAGACATCCTGCAGAATGTCCTCGGCATCAGCCTGGTTTTTAACCCTTCGGCGAATGAAGCCCAGCAAGCCTTTGCCATACTCCCTTATAGTCTGTATGATGTGCTTGTTTTTTTCCTCGGGCATTACAGCGGCTATCAATTTATTTCTCCTTTAAAGGTAGAGACGATCGTCAGAATAAAACATTTTAAAAAAAATAAAAATTGTTGAATTCTGGATGAATATGGCCCGATTTGGGTTATTAAGAATGATTTAGATTATCTTAGTTTCAAATTATTTCGGGCACATGTACCAATTTCTTAAAGACTATCTTACCCGCCATACCGAAGCCAATGATCAGGAAATAACGACCTTTTGCGCCAGGTTCAAACAAAGGACTACCAAACGGGGCGAAGTACTGCTGGAAGCAGGAAACGTCTGCCGCAATATGTACTTCGTTAACACCGGTTGCCTGCGCGTATATTTAATGGATAAAGCAGGCAATGAGTCAACCCGGTTTTTGATCCCTGAAGGAAGATTTGGTACTGCCTTTCCGAGTTTTATATTACAGGAACCCTCGCAGGCTTACGTGCAAAGTATTGAGCCTTCAGAAATACTTGTATTGACCTACCATGACTTCAGGGCCTTGCCGGATATTTTTCCCGCCTGGGAGACATTATACCGGATAAACCTTGAGCGCGATTATATCGATTCGATAAAACGCATTGAAAGCCTGATCACCATGAGTGCTAAGGAACGGTACGCGCGCTTGCTGGCCGATAATCCTGGCCTTATACAAAGATTACCTTCTAAGATTATCGCTGACTACCTGGGTATCTCACAGGAGACGCTGAGCCGTTTAAAATCTAAAATTTAATTTATTGACATTTGTCAAAAGCCCGGTAATTGTTTTTAGCGTCCTTTGTATGGTTAAAACACGCTAAGAAATGAAAAGGATCCTTCTGTTTACCGCAATATTTCTGTTGCCCCTGATCGTTTCGGCGCAAAGTGGCACGATTACCATAGGGGAAACAACCCTGCATTACAACGATACTGTAAGAAGACGCCCGCTGGTCACCGAGGTATGGTATCCGACAACAGACACAATCAGGGAGCATAATAATGACTTGTCGCCATTTCTGCGCCTGCAAACGGTCAAAAATGGAAAGTTAGCTGCGAAAAAATACCCATTGATCCTAATCTCGCATGGAACCGGCGGGGGCAGGCTTACCTTGGAATGGCTGGCCGATATACTGGTGCAAAATGGATTTATAGTTGCTGCAGTTGATCATTGGGGCAATACCTATGATAACAAAATCGCCATAGATTTTGTAACGCCCTGGGAAAGGCCGCAGGATATTAGTTTTGTTCTTAGCGGTTTGCTCGGTGACCCCAGGCTAGGCCCCGCAATAGATCAGAACAGAATAGGAGCGGCCGGTTTTTCAATAGGCGGTTATACGGTAATTGCTCTTGCCGGCGGATTATTGGATTATAACGCCCTTAAAACGTATACCGAATCACCCAAAGGTCAACAGGAAATAAATATTCCGGAATTCCCGGGCCTGAATACTATATTAAAAACAGCTGAGGTTGGCGATTCGTATGCCCGGAGTCCCAAGCAATTGAAAGACAAACGTATCAAAGCTTTTTTTGCTATTTGCCCGGCAATCGGACAAGGTTTCACCAGCCGGTCTCAATTCAGTGCGGTCAATAAACCACTTTATATTGTGGAGGTGGAAAATGACAGCATCACTCCATATAAAACCAACGCACAGCATTATCATGAACTGATTGCAGATTCCCAATACCTGCTTATTAAAGGTAAGGCCGGGCACTATGTATTTCTTGCAGAGGCTGCACCCGTACTAAAAGAGCAGGCGCCCGTCTACTTTACAGATGATCCTTCTGTCAACAGGCACCAGATGCACGAAAAAGTCGGTGAGCTGGCCGTAAAATTCTTTCGCGCTGCCTTGAAATAATTGGCCGGATTGATTACCATGTTTTAATTTTCTAACTTGGCTCGCTCAATAATTACGATATGAAATCCCGTAAAAAAATTAGCTTGCTCTTATCCTTTTTCCTCCTTGTTTCTGTTCTGGCAAAGGCCCAACCCGGAGAGAATTCCCGCTCAAAGGAAACCGCCATCATCGCAGCCATGAAAAGTTCCGAGAATGATTGGAATAAAGGCGATTTGGAGAGCTTCATGAGGATGTATACGGAATCGTCGACGATGATGATGCCTACCGGACCGGTCGGACTGAGTGCGATCAGATCCTTGTATGAAACGAAGTATTTCAACGGAAAAATGCCCAAACAAAACTTGTATTATGATGAGATGAAAGTGACCTTGCTGGGCACAAATTATGCATTGCTTACCGGGAGGTTCACTTTGTCGGGCAACAATCTGCCTGAACGATCGGGCAGGTATTCGCTTGTCATGGTATACACCAGTAACGGCTGGAAAATTCTGCATGATCATTCAGGTTGATTGTATCAAAACCGCACAGTATCTGTAATAAAAGCGAACGTGCAAAATAAGCAATAAGCTCGTTTTGGGCAGTTTTTAAGCATATTTCTATTTGGCATTCTATTTCGGGGATTATGAAAATATCCCCATTTTTTTTAAAAATCTAATGTCATGATCAGGAATTATCTGAAAATTTCTTTCCGGTATTTGCAGCGTAATAAAGAATATACAGTAATCAATATTCTTGGTCTTGCCGTAAGCATCACCTGCTGCATTTTAATCATGCTGTTTGTTCGCAGCGAACTGAGTTTTGATGCCTTTCATTCCAAAGCTGACAGGTTGTACCGGGTATGGCAACGCGAAAAGTATGATGGTAAAACCAGTGACAACGTCAATACGCCCTTGCCCTTAGCCGATGCCCTGGAGAGCACCTACTCGCAGGTAGAAGCGGCAACCAGGGTAATTGCCATGAATCCTATTGTCAAAATAGGCCAGACTTCTTTTGTTGAAAAAATGGATATCGTTGATCCGGCATTCTTCAAGATGTTTGACTTTAAGCTCATCGAGGGCAATAAGGAGAAACCCCTTCCGCTTGATAATTCTGTGTTGCTGACGCCTGTGCTTGCTAAAAAGTATTTCGGCAGCCGCGATGCCCTGGGCAAAAATATCGAAATCCAATTGGGAGACGATAAGGTCTTATTTACCGTAAGCGGCATTGTACAGGAAGCTCCCGAGGCATCGAGTATCAAGTATCATATGCTGATACCTTATAACCGGATGACCGCTTTGCATCAGCTTAGTCCGCGCGTGCTTAAGAACTGGTTCAATGTTATCGGCGAAACCTATGTCATGCTCAAACCCGGCATAAATTCCGCTGATCTGGAGAAGAAATTTCCTTTAATGATGAAGCAGCAATTGGGCACTGATTTTGGTAAAGAAGATTTTACCATTCATCTGCAGCCTGTAAGGAATATTCATCTTAATACCAGCTTGCCTGCTGGCAATGAGCCAATCAGCGACCCTAAATATTCCTATGTACTGGCAACCATCGGATTGCTTATTCTCATTGTTGCCTGTGTCAATTTTGTCACACTTTCTATCGGCCAATCCACTAAAAGGGCATTGGAAGTTGGCGTGCGAAAAGCATTGGGAGCCGAAAGAAGGCAACTCATTTTTCAGTTCTGGGGGGAAGCGTTTATCGTTGTGATATTATCTGTCCTGGTTGGACTGGGCCTTGCCAGGCTCTTTTTGGAGCCTTTTGATGCGCTGGTTAGCAGGCAGCTTGAATTGCGGTTCGACTTGTTCGTTGTTTTGTTCTGTGTGCTGATAGCTGGAGTAATAGCACTGATCTCAGGGGTTTATCCCGCGCTGATATTGTCGGGATTTAACCCGGTTGATGTATTAAAAGGCAGATTTAATATCAAAGGGGGACAAGGGTGGCTGCGCCAGGGGCTTGTTGTCGGACAATTTGTAGCCTCAATTATCATGATCATTGGCACTGTTGTAATCGGCCAGCAGATGCGTTACATGCAAACGAAGGACCTGGGTTATAAAAAGAATCAGGTGGTTGTTGTCCAAACCAATAAGCCACGTAAAGCGGGCTTGCCTTTAGCGCAGTTATATCGTAATGAATTAATGAAACATTCCCAGGTACTGAATGCCAGTGTATCTTTTTTCAGCTTTGCCGAAATTCCATGGGTGCAATTAGGTTATGCAGATGAGAAGAAACAATATAAGACCTTTCAGTACAATGCCGTCGACGCAAATTTTGTACCGGCAATGGGTATAAAAATCTTAAGCGGGCGCAACTTTGAAACGGGTAATACATCAGATGTGGCCGGCGCCGTGCTGGTGAATGAAACTTTCGTTAAAGCATTTAATTTGAAGGATCCTATTGGGAAAAAAATGCCGGGCCGTTATCCTCAACAGATTGTTGGCGTGGTAAAGGATTTTAATTTCGAATCCCTCCATACAAAAATACAACCATTGGTGATGTCTGTAGATCCCGATTCACTCATTAAACATTCCGACGATGTCATGTTCAATGCTCCGCCTCAGCCGCGTATTTCCATTCAGTTGAAGCCGGGAAACCTGGCAGATAATATACATATGCTCAAGCAGTCCTGGGCTCGAGTAGCACCGGGACAGGATTTTGATTTTCAGTTTTTGGATGAAACAATAGCCGCTCAATACAAACAGGAGCAGCGGACCAATATAATCGTTCAGATTGCATCTGCCCTTTCCATTTTTATCGCCTGTATGGGATTGTTCGGACTGGCCACGCTTTCGGTAGTAAGACGCATTAAGGAGATTGGTATCCGTAAGGTATTGGGTGCCAGCGTTGGCAGTATCGTCAGACTACTATCGGTAGATTTTTTAGTGCTGGTATTGATAGCGGCAATCGTCGCCGCACCGATTGCCTGGTGGGCAATGAGCACCTGGCTGCAGGATTTCACTTATCGTATTTCGATAAACTGGTGGGTGTTTTTGTTAGCTGGGCTGGCTGCTGCACTGGTTGCACTGGCTACCGTAAGTTACCATGCGATCAGAGCGGCCCTGGTCAACCCTGTCAAGAGCCTGAAGACGGAATAATAATTTTGCTGTTATCTTAGTCATAAAGACCTATCCTAATACAACTTTTGTAAGGCAGCTGTTACGAGGGAGGAATGCTTTTGGATGCTGGAGAAAGTTATTTAAGCGAATCAAACGCGTATTTGGCGTCGCTCCAGAATTCGTCCAGTGCAATGATGCGAGGCTTAAGGAAAGAGATAAGTTCCGGCCAGTCGTTTTTATTGAAGATACTAATACCCTCAGTCTGCTTAAATATTCGGCTGATCGTTTTTCCGCGTTCATCCGCAATGTGCAATTGCCATTGCCAGTCTTCCTGTAAAGCAGTATGCAGCATTTCTTTGAACTCCACGAACTGCTCAAAAAACAATTCACGGATGCCACTATCGGCATGGGTGATCTCGATGGCTATTGATGCTGACCTTTGTCCGGCTTCCATCCTAAAATGCAGGTTTTTGACACCTGTTTTGTAGTTTACCCAATTGATTTTCATGCCTTCGGCCGATAGCTGCGGCGCGATGTATTGTCCGAAAGTTGTCCAGAATGCGTGCCTGAGTTGCGATGCTTCGTCTTTTGAATACAAGTTGGAAATTTTTATGTTAAATTATTGCGGTGCAACTCTTTGCCACGGATGCTTTTATTTAACGGTGAACGGGAAACTAAGTTTTTCATCCTGGGAGTTGCCGCCCAGTATCAGCTTATATGCACCCGGAAATATTTTCCAGGTATGAGTTTTCAAATCCCATTTTTCGAGATCCATAACGGGAATATTTATCGTAACGGACTGCTCGCCCGCTTTTGTTACAGATACCCGCTTAAATCCCTTTAATTCCTTTAAAGGCATACGGTCGTCCTGCGGGTATTCGATATAGGCCTGGACGACTTCGTCGCCATCCATTCTTCCGGTGTTTTTAACATTGATGGTGACCGTGATTCGCTCACCAGGCAGGTACTGTTTTGCAGGGGAGATTAAGGGCTGATATTCAAATTGCGTAAAGCTCATTCCAAAACCGAAAGGATATTGAACCGGTCCATTGTAATAGCGATAGGTGCGGCCTTTCATGGAATAATTCTGATAATCGGGCAGATCCTTTATGGAGCGGTAAAAGGTAACCGGCAGATGGCCAGATGGCGATACTTTACCGAAAAGCAGATCGGCTAATGCGTTTCCGCCTTGTTCACCCGGATACCATGCTAAAATAATCGCATCTGCATAGGGTTCAATGGACGATATATCCACATCACTGCCCGCGGTAACCACGGCTATAATTGGCTTTTTAACGCCTTTTCGTAACTGCTTCATGAAGGCGACTTCGCTGGCAGGTAGGCTCAGGTCTTTTTTATCGCCGCCGGATTTGGATAAAAAAGCATCACCTGCTTCGCCCTCTAAAACGGGCGAAAGCCCAATGACGGCGATGGTGAGCGATGCATTGCCTGCGGCCCAGATTCCGCCAAAGTGCGTGGTATCGGTATAATCGCAGCCAAGATCATATTCAATTCGGGTAGAAAGGTCTACCGAGGATGTAATGCCTTCAACGAAATTTACCACTTTGCTGCTTACGCCGTGGTAATTGCCGATCATGGCATCATAGGCCGCTGCATTGGGTCCCAATATCATCATACTGGGGCAATTCGATTTTTTAAGTGGCAATATATTATTATCGTTCTTTAATAATACCATGCTTTGCTGCGCCACTTTTCTTGCCAAAGCAATATGGGAGGCATTATGGACGCTGTCTGCACCATAAGTATGATAGGGAACCCTGGCGGGTTCATCATAAAAGCCAAGCTTAAATTGTGTTCGCAGAAGTTCGAACAATCTTTGGTCTATTTCCTTTTCCGTCAGCAATTTTTGGTTAAGGGCTCCAATCAGGTCTTTTTGAAGTATCGTGGAACAGTCAAGATTAACGCCGGCCCTGATAGCGGCAGCAGCTACTTCTACGGGACCGGGGAGGGATTTATGCGTCAGGTATACGTCGTCGAGTGCGCCGCAATCGGTAACCACATGCCCCTTAAAACCCCATTCATTCCTTAAAATTGTAGTCAGCAGTGTTTTATTAATAGAATTGGGCGTTCCGTTAACCCGGTTATAGGCGCTCATCACGGATTCAACTCCCGAATTTACCAGGGCATGGAATGCATACAGGTATGTTTCCCGAAGGTCTTTTTCGTCTACAATCGCATCAAAATGGTCACGCTCTGCTTCCGGTCCGCTGTGGACGGCAAAATGCTTGGCGGTAGCGGATGCTTTCAGGTAATGAGGGTCTTGCCCCTGCAAACCTTTGACGAAAGCCGAACCCATTGTCGCAGTCAGATAAGGGTCCTCTCCATATGTTTCTTGTCCTCGTCCCCAGCGCGGGTCTCGAAAGATATTAATATTAGGTGTCCAGAACGTAAGGCCCATGTACTGTAAATGCCGGTCTTGTGCTATGGCCATATTGTACTTTGCCCTGGCTTCGGTTGATATGACAGTTGATACCTGTTTTAAAAGATCCTCATTAAAGGTGGCCGACATACCTATTGCCTGCGGAAAGATGGTTGCCTCGCCCGCACGGGCCACGCCATGTAAGCCTTCGTTCCACCAATTATACGCGGGAATGCCTAATCTTGGAATGGCTACACTATTATATCCCAGCAGGGAAACCTTTTCCTGCAATGTGAGCCTTGCTACCAGGTCCTTCACCCGGAGATCAAGCGGCTGGTTTGCGTCTTTGTATGGTAGAATATTTTGCGCATTTAATGGGCTCAGGTAAAGCCAAAAGCAAAGAAAAAGGTAAGATTTATTCATGCATTGGAGCAATTATCGGGTTAAACATAATTATAAAATCTCTGTAATCATATTCGCCATTTTTGGTTCAGGCAAAAATGCTACATTAGCAATGCAATGCAGGTAATAAGTAATTTGCACAATCAAAAATACCAATGAATAAACCTTTTAAGAATATCGTCTCCGTTTTATTGTTCTGTTTATCATTATCAACGGCATGGGCCCAGAGTCCGCCAAAATCGTACGGCCCCTTGCCCTCAAAAGGGCAGCTGCAATGGCAGCAGACCGAAATGTATTGTATCATCCATTTCGGTCCGGATACCTATACAGACAAGGAGTGGGGGTATGGTGATGAAGATCCTAAAATATTCAATCCCAGTAATTTTGATGCGATGCAAATTGTGGGTGCTGCCAAGGCGGGTGGGTTTAAAGGCATTATTGTTGTAGCCAAGCATCACGATGGCTTTTGCCTTTGGCCAACAAAAACCACCGCGCATAACATTTCGAAAAGTCCTTATAAAAACGGGCAAGGGGATATTTTAATGGAATATCGCAAGGCCTGTGATAAGCTGGGTATGAAAATGGGCGTTTACTGCTCGCCCTGGGATAGGAACAGTCCACTGTATGGTAAACCGGCATACGTAACGGACGTTTATCGTAAACAATTGGATGAGCTGTACAGCAGTTACGGTCCGCTGTTTATTGTATGGCACGATGGCGCTAATGGCGGCGACGGATTTTATGGCGGAGCGCGTGAAGTGCGCACGATTGACCGTTCGAGCTATTACGGCTGGGATCAAACCTGGGCAATTGCCAGAAAATTTCAGCCAAATGCGGTGATTTTCGGTGACGTGGGTCCGGATGTGCGATGGGTGGGAAATGAAAAAGGCCATGCTGGAGAAACCTGCTGGGCGACCTATACTCCGCATGCGCCGGATCCGGGGAAACAGCCGGGTAATGGTTATGTAAAAGATGATGAAGGTACCCAGGGGCACCGCGACGGAAAATACTGGATGCCGGCAGAATGCGATGTGCCCTTGCGACCGGGATGGTTCTACCATAAGCAGCAAGATGATAAAGTAAAATCGCCGGATTCCTTACTGAGCCTTTATTATAAAAGCGTTGGCAGAGGAGCCTGCCTCGATGTGGGACTGTCACCCGATACCAGAGGAATGCTTAACGATAATGACGTGCGCTCATTAAAGGGATTTGGGGAAATGTTGAATCATACCTTTGCTCAAAACCTGGCGACGGGAGCGGAGTTAAAGGCCAGTAATGTAAGAGGAGGGAATCAGACAAAATTTGGTCCTGCAAATCTTTTGGACAGCAACCGCTACAGCTATTGGGCCACCGATGATAACATCAAAACGCCTGAGCTGATTATCGACTTAAAGAAGCAAGTTACGTTTAATGTTATCCGTCTGCGCGAAAATATCAAACTTGGTCAGCGTATAGATGAGTTTGCAGTCGATGCCTGGCAGGACGGTAAATGGCAGCAAATTGCGGAAGCAACCAGCATTGGCGGTGGCCGGCTGATACGTTTACCCCAAAATATCACGACCGATAAAGTGAGATTGCGCATTACCCGATCACCGGTTTGTATTGCATTGAGCGAATTTGGATTGTACAAGGAACCTGACCATAATTAAACCATGAAAAAAATACTCATTTGCCTTTGGGTTGCTGTTTTAGGCACTGTCTCGCCATTCAGTTATGCAAGAACCCTAATCGATACGCCGCAAACAGGAGGGCTTTTTAACGCTGGCGAAAAACCACAACTGATCTCCAGGCAATTTAGTTTTACCGAAGGAGCATCTGTTGATAAAAAAGGCAATGTGTTTTTTACTGATCAGCCAAACAATAAAATTTGGGAATATAGCCGTGAGGGTAAATTGACCGTCTGGATGGATACTGCAGGAAGGTCTAACGGAACCTATTTTGATAAAAAGGGTAACCTGATTACCTGTGCAGACGAGCATGACCAGCTATGGTCCATCAGCCCTCATAAAAAAGTAACTGTGCTCTTACTCGACAAGCGCGGTGTTCCTTTCAACGGGCCAAATGATGTTTGGGTAGCGCCCAACGGCAATATGTATATGACTGATCCATACTATCAGCGAGATTACTGGACCAGAAAGAAGCCCGACCTGCCGGGGCAATATGTTTATTTGGTGCGCAAGGGAAAAAATGGATTGCTCAATGTACAACTATATGAGGTGGAAACGACGCTGGAACAACCAAATGGTATCGTCGGAACTCCGGATGGGAAATATCTGTATGTTGCTGATATTAAGGCAAATAAAACTTATAAATATACGATCTCTCCGGATGGAGGCCTGATTAATAAAAAGCTCTTTACGGCACAGGGATCTGATGGAATGACCCTTGACGAAAAAGGGAATGTTTACCTGACCGGGGACGGGGTAACGGTTTATGATCCTTCAGGCAACAAATTAGCGCATATTCAGATCGATGAGCCCTGGACCGCAAACCTGTGCTTCGGTGGAAAAAATAAAGATGAACTTTTTATCTGTGCTTCCAAGGCCATTTATATTCTGCACATGAAGGTACGGGGGGTGGAATAAAAATGACTTATTGAGCATCCATTTATCAGTCCGGATTTACCATATTTGCGCCATGGATAATAAAGTTCAATGTCCGGTTGATTTTGTGACGATTAATGAGAATAAAGCCCGTATCACTGCCTTCTTTGTCCTGGTACTGGCTGCGGTCTACCTTGCGACCGGCTTGTGGGTGATTGTCGTTTTTCTGCTATTTGATTTCTTTTTACGGACGAATAATTGGGGGAAATACAGCCCGCTGGCTATTTTGAGTGATGCTGTAATAAAACAGTTCAGGATAAGACACAAACCCATTGATCGCGCACCAAAAAGATTTTCGGCCGGCGTGGGTCTTGTATTTACATTTGGGATATTAATCTCTCACCTAGTGGGGTTCGGCACCGCTGCTATCGTGCTGACTTCAGTACTGCTTTTTTTCGCTATCCTGGAATCCTTCGCGGGATTTTGCGCGGGTTGCCATGTTTATAGCCTGTTAAATAAAATATCTAAACAGCTTAAATACAAATAATTATGAAGTTTTAATTTTTTTTGTTTATAAAAGCTACTTAATACATGGATTTTATATACATTTGTAATGATTTAAAAAAAAAGAGTGATGCGAACAGCGTTGAAACCAGGCAATCATCCATACTTTGACAAATCCGAGATCACCACTGATTACGATCTGACTATTGGATCCTTCCCGCGGAGCAAGCCTGTAAGAGCCGGAGATGTCCTGCCCGGCTTTACGCTTGAAAAAGAAAGTGTGCGGTGGCAACAGTTCTTTGGCGGTGCAGAAGTGCATGGCCCTGTATTGTTTCATCATTTGTTAAACAAGCCTCTGGTAATCGGTTTTTACTCGCGTTACTGGCAGCAACATGGCCTGGATTTGCTGCGCCAGCTTAATGCCTTGCAGCATGATATAAAAGCGATAGGCGGGCAACTGCTGGTCATCAGTTCTGAAAAAGAACAGGCCCTTGAGAAAATGGTATGGGATAACAGTTTATCGCTGAGTTTCTATTTCGATTGCCAAAGAGAAATCGCGACCAAATTCAGAATATATGCTGAAGATGATCCGATCTGGAATAAGTATTCAGGCGTGGATATCAACGTGCCGCTTTTAGCCGTTTATGTCATTTCTCCAACCGGGCATATTGAATATGACCATGTGGAATTTGATTTTTCAGCTGCCTTTCCGGTGAAAGATATTATTTCTGCTGTTCAAAGGACTGATTCATTAAATAATAAGCAGGTAAATATTAATAATACAATAATACACTGAGCCATTTTTCCGAAATCGGCAATTTGAAATATTGATTGCTGATTATGGGATGCAAGTGGAGAATTAATTTTACCCAATATATAGTCGGGTGACCGAGTGGATAGGTGATGGTCTGCAAAACCTTTTACGGCAGTTCGAATCTGCCCCCGACGTCTGATTCTTTTCTATTCCTTCCGCCTGGGGCTCGCCTTTGTGCCTCAGCTAAATATTTAATATATTATTTAGCTTCAAAAGGTTGTTAAAAAATCTAATTTAAGTAATATTGCAAAATCTATCCGGCTACATGCCTTTTTAGATGAAAATTACTTTAATCAGATAAAAACAAAGCCTTTGAAACTTTAGTTAAAACGATGTATATTCTAACTTTGAAGTAAATACAAAGGCCTCCCATTCCTCGCATGATTGCACCCTGAGAACCAATTAAGAAAAAGAGATAAATGAAAAACCACGCAGCTTCACCTAAATTCCTTTCAATTGATATTGGTGGATCGCATATAAAAGCAACTATTTTGGATGATAGCGGTGCATTGCAAAAGGAATATGATAAAATACCAACCCCATCGCCCGCTAACCCTGAAAACGTTATAAATACGATAAAAAAGCTGGTTAAATCATTCCCGGAGTATGACAGGATCTCAGTAGGCTTTCCCGGATATATAAGAAATGGCGTTGTCGAGACGGCGCCAAACCTGGGTACTGATTTTTGGAAGAATTTCGATTTGAGCAAAAAGCTCGAAGAGGTGCTCGGGAAACCTGCCCGTGTGGTAAATGATGCCGATATGCAGGGGCTGGGCGTAGTTTCCGGCAAGGGCTTGGAAATGGTCGTTACACTCGGAACAGGTTTTGGTACAGCGCTGTTGGTTGATGGCCAGTTGATGCCGCACCTTGAACTGGCACATCATCCTTTTGCAAAAGGTAAAACCTACGATGAATACATTGGCGAAAAGGCATTGCAGAAGAAGGGTCTTCAACGATGGAACCGGCGTATGAAGAAGGTTTTGAAAGTTTTAAAAACAGTAATTAACTATGATACTTTATATATAGGCGGCGGAAACTCTGATAAGCTGAATTTTAAGCTTGATAAAAATATTAAGATCGTCACCAACCAGGATGGCATACGAGGCGGGACCAGATTATGGCTCAAAGACGAGCGGCATGATCTGATTACCTCCGTACCGCCGGTTTTAGCATAAATATTTCTCTATTACAATTTACAACATGGATTCAACTACAAAGAGCATTGAACAATTAAGTATTGATACCGTAAGGGTATTGTCAGCGGACGCTGTGCAAAAAGCTAATTCCGGTCACCCGGGGACACCAATGGCCATTGCCCCGATAGGCCATGTGCTTTGGTCACAGTTTATGCATTATAATCCGAAAAATCCTAATTGGGCAAACCGCGACAGATTTATCCTTTCTGCAGGGCATGCCTGTATGTTGCAGTATAGCTTTCTTTATCTTACAGGTTACGATCTTACCCTTGATGATATCAAGGATTTCAGGCAATTGCATAGCAAAACCGCCGGTCATCCCGAATATGGGTTATTGCATGGCATTGAGGTAACAACTGGTCCGCTAGGACAGGGATTTGCCAATGGAGTTGGCTTTGCTATCGCTCAAAAATATCTTGGCTGCGCGCTATAACAAGCCAGGTTTCAACCTGTTCGATTATAAAATATATGCTATTTGCAGTGACGGCGACCTGATGGAAGGCGTGGCTTCTGAAGCCGCCTCCCTGGCTGGTCACCTGGAACTTGGAAATATTATTTATATCTACGATGATAACCATATCTCCATTGAGGGCGATACTGATATTACTTTTAACGAAGATGTAGCCAAACGATTTGAAGCTTATGGCTGGCATGTTCAGGTAGTAAGTGATGCAAATGATATTAACGCGCTTTCAAATGCCATCGATAACGCAAAAGTAGAAACCAGCAAGCCTTCACTGATCAAAGTGCGTTCACATATCGCTTATGGCAGTCCGAACAAAGTAGATACCGCCGGCGCACATGGTTCGCCGCTTGGAGCTGACGAATTAAAGCTGGTTAAAAAGTTTTTTGGATTTGATCCGGAGCAATCATTTGTGGTGCCGGATGAAGTATTGAAATACTATCATGCATGCGGCGAAAAAGGAGCCGGTATCGAGCAGAAATGGAACGATCTTTTTAAAGCATATAAAGAAAAATTCCCTGAACTGGCCGCGGAATATGAACAGGCTCCAGCGGAGAACTGCCAAAAGGACTGGACGGCTAATTTGCCTGTATTTAAAGCATCAGACGGTAAAATGGCAACCCGCCAGGCATCAGGAAAAGTATTGAATGCTATTGCGGGAAAATTGCCAAATCTTATCGGCGGTGCGGCCGACCTTGCCCCATCAACAGAGACCAAACTAAAAGAATATACATCCTTTACTGCTGAACACCGTGACGGCCGCAATTTTCACTTTGGTATCCGGGAGCATGCCATGGGTTCAGCATTAAATGGTATGGCATTAACTAAAGGTATTATTCCCTTTGGCGCAACTTTCCTGATGTTTTCTGAATATATGCGCCCGCCGATCCGTTTGGCTGCCATTATGAAGATACGCCCAATATTTGTTTATACACATGATAGCATTGGTTTGGGCGAAGATGGTACAACACACCAGCCTATTGAACAATTGATTTCATTGCGTTCAATACCAAATATTACGGTTATCCGTCCTGCAGATGCCAACGAAACCTCCCAGGCATGGAGGTCGCTTTGGAGCATAAGGATGGCCCTGTTGTTTTGGTATTTACCCGCCAGGGATTACCTATTATCGACCAGGATAAATATGGAAAAGCAACAGGTCTGGAAAAAGGTGCATATATACTTTCAGATTCAGAGAAAACGCCTGATGTGATATTAATAGCAACCGGTTCTGAAGTTTCATTGATAATGCAGGCGCAGGAAAAACTGAAAGAAGAGGGCATCAACGCACGCGTGGTGAGTATGCCATCATGGGAACTGTTTGAAAAACAAGATGCTGCATATAAAGAAAAAGTTTTCCCTAAAGCAATAAAAAACGTCTGGCTGTTGAAATGGCATCACCGCTGGGCTGGCATAAATATGTGACTGATGAAGGTGACATCATTGCCATGCACACTTTGGTGAATCGGCTCCGGCAGATGAGCTTGTTTAAATTGTTCGGGTTTACAGTTGATAATGTGGTTAATAAGGCAAAAGCACTTTTATAAGATAATAGTTAGAGACCTAGATTAGAAATCATTTAAACTCTTCCCTTCTGGGAGTGGGGGCACACGATGAAAATAGGAATAGCAGCCGATCATGGCGGATATGAATTAAAAAAGATAATCCATTCTTTTTTGGTGGCCTCGGGCTATGAGGTTATTGACTTTGGAGCCTATGAATTAAATCGTTCAGGACGACTACCCTGACTTTGTGGTTCCCCTTGCAAAAGCCATAGCAGACAAGGAAGTTGAAAGGGGCATAGCCGTTTGCGGCAGCGGCGTTGGAGCATCGGTCGTAGCCAATAAAGTTTCCGGAGTAAGAGCCGCTTTGATAAACGATCATTTTTCGGCTCACCAGGGTGTAGAGGATGATAATCTGAACTTACTTTGCCTTGGCGGCCGCATTACTGGCTTTATGGCGGCAGAAGAATATGTTGAGGCTTTTTTAAATGCCAAATTCAGCGGCTTGGAAAGGCATATCCGCAGGTTGCAAAAAGTTCATTTACTTGAAAAATAATATTATATAAAATTTTTAATAAATCATGGCAACTAACAAAGTAAAACAAATACACATCTTGGCCAAAGCATCTGGCTGGATTTTATCGACCGCGATATTATCAGGTCCGGCAAATTAAAAAAGTTGATTGATGAAGATGGTGTTAAGAGGCGTAACCTCAAACCCTGCTATTTTTGAAAAAGCAATTACCAGCAGCTCGGATTATGATGCTGAGATCCGCACTGAATTGGCTAAAAAGACCAAAGCAATGAAGAAATATTTTTCGGACTGGCTATAACCGATATTAAAAATGCTACCGATGTGTTTAAAGGTGTTTATGATGAGGCTAAAGGCGAGCGATGGCTTTGTAAGTTTGGAAGTATCACCGTTTTTGGCGCTTGATGACGAAGGAAACTACTAAACAGGCTGAACGAGCTTTGGAAAGCAGTTGACCGGAAAAATGTAATGATCAAAATTCCGGGTACACAACCGGGTTTGACAGCCATCAGTCAATCAATTGCTGATGGGATCAATATTAATGTTACCCTGCTGTTTGGCTTGCCACGTTACGAAGAAGTTGCCGAAGCTTATATTGCAGGTCTGGAAGATCATTTAGCGGCAGGCCATTCCATCGGTCATATTTCATCGGTAGCCAGCTTCTTTTTAAGCCGTATTGATGTGTTGGTTGATCCGATGCTTGACGAAAAAGGCTTAGGTGATCTGAAAGGCGAAGTAGCTATCGCGTCAGCAAAAAAAGCATACGAAATTTATAAAAGAATATTCAGCGGTCCGCGTTGGGAAAAACTGGCTGCAAAAGGCGCAAAACCACAGCGTTTGTTTTGGGCAAGTACCAGCAGCAAAAACCCTGCATTTAAAGATACCAAATATGTTGAAGCATTGATTGGTCCTGATACTGTTGATACTGTTCCTTTGGAAACTATCGAAGCTTTCCGCGATCATGGAATTGCTGCAAATACTTTAGAAGAAGGTCTGGATAAAGCAACTGAAACTTTAAACAGACTGAAAAAAGCCGGTATTGATATTGATAAGATCACCCAACAATTAGAAGATGAGGGGATTGAGAAATTCAATAAACCATTTGAAAAATTGTTGCAAGCCATTGAAGATCAGAAAAGCAAAGTTTAAACAACGTGGAAGCAACAGCATGTAAAAATCCTGTTTTTTGATATTGGCGGCGTGCTGCTTACCAATGGCTGGGGGCACGAATCGCGCAAGGAAGCTGCAGAAAAGTTTGGCCTTGATTATGAGGAAGTGAACGCTCTGCATACATTTCATATTTAATGTTTATGAAATTGGCAGCATCTCCCTTGATGAATACCTGGATACAGTAGTATTTAATCATCCCCGTGATTTTGCGCGTGAAGATTTCAAGGAATTTATGTTACAGGCAAAGCAGGGAACTTCCGGATACGCTGAAATGGCTGAAAGATTGGAAAAAAGATTGCGGTTTCAGGATCATATCCATTAATAATGAAGGCAAGGAACTGAATGATTACCGGGTTAAAAAATTCAAGCTGCATGATTGTTTTGATGCATTTGTATCATCATGCGAAGTAAATATGCGCAAACCCGATCCGGGGATATTTAAGCTTGCAATGGGTATTGCACTAGGCTTGCCCCAGCAATGCGTATATTTTGATGACCGGATAATGTTTGCAAATGCTGCGCAAAAACTGGGCATCAGGTCCTTTCAGCATACCGGCTTCGAATCGACCAAAAAAATATTAGAAGAATTAAAAAAAGAAAATCAATCAAAACTAAAATGAGCACAACATCAAATAAATACGATTTCGGCATGATTGGCCTGGGTACCATGGGCCGTAGCCTGTTGCTTAACATGGGCGACCACGGCGTATGAGGCGCCGGGTCTGATAAAGATGCTTCAAAAGGTAGCTTCACTCGAAACAGGAAGGTAAGCATCAAAGATGTGAAAGGCTTTAGCGATGTTAAGGAATTTATTCAAAGCCTGACAACGCCACGCGGCCATTATGATGCTTGTACCTGCAGGTAAAATTGTCGACAGACGTGATTGAAGAATTAACTGCCATTGCTGGACAAGGGTGATATTTTGATTGATGGCGGCAACTCGCATTTTACCGATACCAACCGCCGTGTGGATGAACTGGAAGCCAAAGGCTTTCATTTTTTCGGTATGGGTGTTTCTGGCGGTGAAGAAGGCGCGCGCAGAGGCCCAAGCATGATGCCGGGTGGCGACAAGGATGCCTATAATGTAATGAAGCCTATCCTTGAATCCATTGCCGCTAAGGTTGACGGCGCGCCTTGCGTAACTTATATCGGCCCGGGTGCATCGGGTCACTTTGTTAAAATGGTGCATAATGGCATTGAGTATGGCTTGATGCAGCTGATTGCTGAAACTTACGAGATTCTGAAAAAAGGTCTGAATCTGGATAATGAAGCCATTGGCGAGGTATTTACCAAATGGAACGAAGGCCGGTTGCAGTCGTTTCTGTTGGATATCACAAAGGATATTTTTGAATACAAAGCTCCGGGAACAGATCATTTGTTACTTGATGATATTAAAGACGAAGCCAAAGCAAAAGGCACCGGTAAATGGACATCGCAGGTAGCAATGGACCTGCAGGCGCCTATCCCAACCATTGATACCGCTGTTTCTATGCGCGATCTTTCGAAATATAAAGAGTTGAGAGTACAGGCCGCGGGTCTTTACAGCAAAGATGAGGTATCACCTTAAATGTTAATACGGATGAGTTTTTAGCTGCCTTGGAGCAGGCTTTTTATTTCAGTATGATCATCAGCTTATGCTCAAGGCATGCATTTGCTGGCAAGGGCATCTGAAGAGTATAAATATGATCTGAAACTGGGCGAGATCGCAAAAATATGGCGTGGCGGATGTATCATCCGTTCGGATTTTTGAATGATATTTTTAACGCTTATCAAAAAGATGCAAAGCTGGCTCATTTGTTATTGGATGAGCAACGTCGCAGAATTTAGTTGCGGCGGCAGTACCAGGTGCGCAGAACAGTGTTGTCGGCTACGATTGCTGCAGGAATTGCAGCACCGGCTTATGCTGCTTCATTAAGCTATTTTGATAATTCCGCAGTGAAAGGATGCCATCAAACCTTACCCAGGCTCAACGCGATTATTTTGGCGCGCATACTTATGAATTGATTGGTAAAGAAGGCGTTTTCCATACACAATGGGTTGCAAAAAGTAATAGACTGATAACATAATTTAGCTTAAAGAATTATAAAATGAGTCAAGATATAAAATCAGATCCTACCATATTCGTTATTTTTGGTGGCACCGGCGATCTGACTTCAAGGAAAATCGCACCGGCTCTTTATAACTTATTTTTGGATGGCTGGATGCCCGAGCAATTTTCAATTATTGGTACCGGCCGTACCAAGCTTACTGACGAACAATTCAGAAATAATCTATTGAATGACATAAACCAATTTTCGCGCAGCGGGAAAGCCGCAAAAGAAAAATGGGATGAATTTTCAAAAAATATTTACTACCAGGTATCATGATGTAAAGGACGCCGAAACCTATAAGGAATTTGGAAAACGAATTGACAAGCATAATGCGCGAATGGAAAACTAAAGGCCAATGTGATCTATTACCTGGCGGTTTCGCCAAACCTGTTCCCTATCATCGCATCCAATATTTCGAAAGCAAAACTTGCTGAAGATTCCAAAAAAACAAGGATAGTTATTGAAAAACCTTTCGGGCACGACCTGGAATCGGCAAAAGAACTTAACAAGCTGCTGTCAGGTATTTTTGATGAATGTCAGATTTATCGTATAGACCATTATCTGGGTAAGGAAACGGTTCAAAATATTATGGCTTTCCGTTTTGCCAACTCCATAATGTGAGCCTTTATGGAACCGTAATTATATTGAGCATGTGCAAATTTCGGTTACCGAGCAATTGGGGGTTGAAGAACGCGGCGATTATTACGATGGTGTCAGGCGCTTTGCGCGATATGATACAAAATCACCTGCTGCAGTTACTTTGCCATGTTGCAATGGAACCACCGGTAAGCTTCAATGCCGATGAAGTACGCGACCGCAAAGTTGATGTATTGCGTGCCATGCGCAAGTTTAGTCCTGAAGATGTGCGTACTGTCGGCAGTAAGAGGTCAGTATGGTAGCGGATGGATGCAGGGTAAGGAAGTGCCAGGCATACCGCGACGAACCAAAAGTCAACCCAGATTCAAACACGGAAACATTTGCAGCTATAAAGTTTTTTATTGATAACTGGCGCTGGCAGGGTGTTCCTTTTTATCTGCGTACGGGAAAACGCATGCACCAGTCGTCTTCGGTTATCACTATTCAGTTCAGGGATGTGCCACATTTGATATTCCCGCACCGAAGCAGCGAAAGCTGGCAACAAAACAGGCTGATCATCAGCATTCAACCCGAAATGAGCATTCGTTTGCAGGTTCAGGCAAAACGGCCCGGTCTGGATATGGTTTTAAATGCGGTTGATATGGTATTTGATTATAAAGGCACTTACAGCAGTCAGGCTCCGGAAGCATATGAAACCTTATTACTGGATACGATGCTGGGCGATCAGACCTTATTTATGCGCGGCGACCAGGTTGAAGCAGCCTGGGAACTGATCATGCCGATCTTAAGTACCTGGCAAAGTAAAAAGAGCTTGAATTTCCCTAACTATTCTGCTGATTCCTGGGGACCTGAATCTGCCGAGGCATTAATAGCAAGAGATGGTTTTAACTGGTTTACCTTACCTGTTAATAGTAAAAAGTAGCTGCCTGATGAAAATAAATGTTTATAATACGGAAGACGAAGTATTGAACCGGCCTTGCGAACTATTTTGTTAAAGATTGCCGCAACGTCTATTGCCGATCACGGGAAATTTTCAGTGGCTCTGTCGGGTGGGAGCTCACCAAAAAAACTATATGAACTGCTGGCCTCACCTTTATTTAATGAAAAGGTAGCGTGGAACAAGGTGTCATTTTTTCTTTGGAGATGAACGCTATGTACCGCACACCGATCCGCAAAGTAATTATCTTATGGCCAAAAAAGCGCTGTTTGATCCACTGGCTTTAAGTAATCAACAGGTTTTCCCGATCGATACCTCGTTAAGCCCGGAAGAAGCTGCCCTAAAATACACAACAGCATATCGAACAATTTTTTTGCCGGGACGGACCTGCGATTTGATTTGATTCTATTGGGGTTGGGCGATAATTCCCATACTGCTTCCTTATTTCCACACACACCGGTATTGCACGATGAAACGGTGTCGGCAAAACAGTCTTTCTTGGCCGATCAGCAGGTATTCCGCATTACAATGACTGCCCCGATGATCAACCATGCCCGCCATATAGCATTTTTGGTATATGGGCAGGGAAAGGCAGAGGCTGTTCATCATGTGATTGAAGATAATACAGACATAGAAAACTACCCTGCACAGCTAATCACTGAGCAGAATGCTGAAATACAATGGTTTGTCGATGGGCCGGCCGCATCAATGTTGAAAAAATAATTAAGGAAATTTCCTTCTAGGAAATTTCTGCTGACGCCTTAAATCGAGTATTTAAGGCGTTTTTTATTTTTAAGGCAGCTCAATTGATGAGGCAGTGGCGGAAAAACAAAAAACTAAACTAATTGTCATTGGGATGGTATAATAATTGTTGCTTATTAAACTAATTTGCAGAATATGGAGTATAATAGTACTATTCTGGACCAGCTTCTGTTTAACTTTATTATATTTCTTGTTTGGAGGTAATTTACGCACATGTCAAACCTTACTTTATCGAATAATATACCTGTTGATTTTGGGATGGATTATTGGGAAAAAACGCTCAAGGGTATAAAACCGTTGAATTTATTCACAGATTTTAAAAGATCGCCTATTCAAAACTCCGACAAAGCCAGTGTAGTATTTTCGATTGATGAAAAGCTCCATAAACAGCTGATCAAATTCAGCGCACAGCAGCATGTAACTTTATACGTTACACTGCTTTCCGCTTATAAAGTACTTTTGTATAAATATAGTGGACAGGAAGACATTTGTGTTGGAAATGCGGTTATTATCAGAACCGGAAATGGCGGGAGAGCGGTCAATGCTTTGGCGCTCAGAACTGCGTTAAATGGCGGCGAATGTTTTCATCAATTGCTCCAAAGGGTAAAATCTACCATCACCAGTGCCCGTGAGCATGAGCAAGTAGCATTCGAAAAGGTTGTTGACAGACTGATGAATAGCGAGCCTGCGGACACCAATCCTTTAAATCAGATCATGTTCGTGCTACAGGACGAACCGGAGCTCCAAAACGGATCAATCACGCGCTATACAAATAAATCAGATCTGACATTATTGCTGAAAAACGACGGGACCGCATTAAAAGGAATTATTGAATACAGTGAAGACCTGTACAAGGAAAATACGATCCGTCAAGTTATTGAACATTATAAACTGATCCTGGATGCGCTGGTTAATATTGATAATAAGAGTATCGGATCATTGTCTATACTAACCAATAGTGAAGAAGATAAGTTGCTTAAGGATTTAAATGATACCTTTCTGAATTATCCCAGGAGTAGTTCTTTGGTCGACTTGTTTGAACAGCAGGTAAGAAAGACGCCGGATAGCATTGCTTTAATCTTTAATGATCTTGAATTCAGCTATGCTCAACTGAATGCTCTGAGTAACCAGCTCGGCGATTATCTGAGAAAGACTTACCGGCTGCAGCCAGAGGATATGGTAGGGGTGATGCTCGAGCGCAGTGAATGGATGATCATTGCCCTATTGGGAATTTTAAAGTCAGGGGCTGCTTATGTCCCCATTGACCCGGAATATCCGCAGGAACGTATCAGCTATATCATCAGCGACAGTGCTTGCAAGGCGCTGATCAATGAACATGAACTCATTAAATTTAGACTGGCGCAGGACCAATACAGTAGCGAAAACCAGGCATCCGGCCTGGAAGGCCATCACCTGGCTTACTGCATTTACACATCCGGTTCGACTGGAAACCCAAAAGGCGTGCTGGTTGAACATCGAAATGTGGTCAACCTGTTATGGGGACAAAAGGAATTTTACCAGCTTACATCCGAAGAAAGGATACTGCAGTTCAGTACCATTACATTTGATCCTTCAGCTGAACAGATATTTATCGCATTGATAACCGGGGCGGCATTAGTAGTAGTAGGCAAAACTACGTTGTTGGATATCAAGGCACTGGAACGCTACGTCATAGAAAAAAAAGTAAGCCATATCCATACTGTGCCAGCCTATTTATCGGAACTCACGCTGGATGATATGAGCCATGTGAAACGGATAATTACAGGAGGAGAAAGCTGCTCACCGATGCTGGCTGAAAAGTGGAAAGATCGATGTACTTTTATCAATGAATATGGTCCCACCGAAACGACTATTACTTCCATTGAATATAAAGCGAACGCCGGGGACCAATATCCTGCGTTTGTGCCTGTTGGTCGTCCTGTAAGCAATACCCGGATTTATATCCTGGATCAGCAACAGCAGCTATTGCCCTTTGGCGCGCTGGGAGAAATTTACATAGGCGGTGATGGGGTGGCACGTGGTTATCTGAACCGCCCTGAACTTACTTCCGAACGATTTTTAAATGATCCGTTCTGTCCCGGGGAGAGGATGTACCGTACTGGAGATCTTGGGCGCTGGCTGGCGGATGGTAATATGGAATATCTGGGTCGTATTGACGACCAGATTAAAATCCGCGGGTACCGTATCGAATTGGATGAGATCGCTACCGTGTTGCAGGGGCATGCCAGGGTTAAATCCGCCACTGTGATGGCAATAGCAATGAATGGCACCGATAAAGAATTAGTCGCCTATACTACAGGTCTTGCTCAGGCAGGCGAGCTGAAGGATTATCTGAAGAAGCAGCTGCCAGCATTTATGGTTCCCGGTTATTATGTTCAATTAGATAAATTCCCTTTAACGACGAATGGCAAGATCGATAAAAAATTATTGCCACTCCCTGAAAGCGGGAGCATCAGCCACCGTAAATATAGCCCCCCAACGTCGGTCATCGAAAAAAAACTAGTCAAATTATGGGCTAAAGTATTGAGTGTCAGCCAGGATACCATTGGAATAACGGATGACTTTTTTGATTTAGGTGGTCATAGCATCCGGGCAATGCAGCTGCGCGGTCTGATACATAAGGAACTGGGTACAAAGCTGCAGTTAAAGGAATTGTTTTCTGAAAGCACGATTGAAAAGCAGGTGACATGCATTGAAAAAAAAGAGTCAGATTTATTGGATATCAATGAACTCGTGCCCGAAAAAGCGGACTTCAAATTGTCTTCTGCCCAACGAAGACTGTGGATCCTTAACCATTTCGAAGGCGCGCAAAATGCTTATAATATACCCTATGTGATCCTGTTGGAAGGGCATTTGGATAAAGAAGCGCTGGAACAGGCCTTTACCGCTATGGCTTATCGACATGAGATACTCAGAACTGTATTTAAAGAGGATGAAACCGGCTCTGCCCATCAGTTTATTATCGGGTTGGGTGAATATAAATTTAGTCTGAAACAGACCGATCTTTTAAGTGCGACCGGCAATACCCAATCCATAATAGATCGCCTGGTGGATGAAGAAAGTTTCGGCAGTTTTAATCTTGTTGAAGGACCGCTCTGGCGATGTCATTTAGTGCGGTTTGAAAAAGACAAACATATCCTGATGATGGTTCACCACCATATCATTAGTGATGGATGGTCAATGGATGTTTTTCGTAAAGAATGGTGCGCATTTTATAACGCTTTTACTGAAGGAAAAGATTGCGATCTCCCACCGCTTACCATACAATATAAGGATTTTGCATCCTGGCACACCAGGCAGCTTGAATCGGATGCTGTCGTTCCGCATAAAGCGTATTGGCTTAAGCAATTTGAAGGTGAATTGCCAATCCTTGAATTGCCCGCTGATAAGGAACGTCCTGAAATCAAGACTTTTAATGGCGCGAATCTCACAACTAAACTGGATACGGCGCTTTTAATAAAGCTAAACAAGACGGGAAGAAAACTGGGTGGTACTTTATTTATGAGTCTTTTAGCCTGCGTTAATTCATTGTTATACCGTTATACCGGTCAGGAAGATATTGTCATTGGAAGTCCGACGGCTGGCCGGGAACATCCTGAACTTGAAGATCAGATCGGCTTTTATATCAATACCCTGGCGCTGAGGACGCGATTTAACGGTTCAGGAACGTTTGAGGAGCTGTTTGAAAATATAAAGGAAGTCACCATTGCTGCCAACGAGCACCAGTTATACCCTTATGACGAGCTGGTCGATGCGTTAAAGCTGCCACGAAACATTAACAGGAACCCATTATTTGACGTAATGGTTGTGCTACAGAACTCGATGGAACAGGATGCGGAATTTACACTGAACGGGCTGAAAACGCAGATATATGAAGGTGGGCAATACCGCATAGCAAAATTTGATATCAACTTTATATTTTCCGAATCGAAAAGCGGCCTGGACCTCTTTTTAGAGTACAATACCGATATCTACAGCACTGAGCAGATGCAGCGGATGCTGAAGCATTTCGAGAATATTGCAGTTTCATTTGTCGAGGACCCCAAACGTAACATCGCCGGCATTGATTTGCTGACAAAAGAAGAAAAACGCTTATTACTGGAGTTTAATAATACCCTCATGGCATATCCGAAAGAAAAAACCCTTGCGGATATATTTGAGGAACAAGTGTCAAAAACGCCTGATGCTGTTGCTTTACGTCAGCATGATCAGACGATGACTTATCACCAATTGAATGCCAGAGCAAATCAATTAGCAAGATACCTGGTTAACAGCGGGGTAAACAAGGGCGATAATATCGGATTGCTTGTTACACGTGGCTTTAATATGATTATCGGCATGTTTGGTATCCTTAAAGCAGGGGGTGCCTATGTGCCTATTGATCCCGAATATCCTATTGACAGACAAGAATATATACTTCAGAACTCCTCTGTTGTTAAGGTGATAGCGGATGCCGAATACCCGCTGGAGAAATTAACAACTTCCGAACTATTTGTTAAGCTCCATAAACTTGACCTTTCGCCTTTTGACCAGGGCAACCTGAGGCTTAAAATCGATAGTACTCAATTAGCGTACACGATATATACGTCCGGATCGACAGGCAGGCCCAAAGGTGTTATGATAGAGCACCATTCTGCTGTAAATCTGGTTTTATGGGTAAATAATGAATTCAATATCGGACCGGATGACCGCCTTTTGTTCATTACCTCGATGTGTTTTGATCTCTCGGTCTATGATATTTTTGGTATGCTATCATCCGGCGGTTCACTGGTCATTGTGGAACAACAGGAATTGATGGATGTATCCGTGTTAAAGAACATGATGATCGAATATGAAATTACATTCTGGGATTCTGTTCCGACCACGATGGATTACCTTGTTCGTGAGCTTGAAGAACATGAGCCTGCTTATCGGCAGACGAGGCTTAGAGTGGTGTTTATGAGTGGTGACTGGATACCGGTAAATTTGCCTGACAGAATAAAGAGATTTTTTCCAAACGCTAATGTAATCAGTCTTGGAGGGGCTACTGAAGGAACCGTCTGGTCAAACTTCTATCCTATCAAAGAAGTAAGTAGCCAATGGGGCAGTATTCCTTACGGGCGCCCAATGAACAATAATTTCTTTTATATACTAAATGAGCAGCTGCAACCTGCACCAATTGGTGTCGCGGGTGAACTATACATTGGTGGGGTAGGCGTTGCCAGGGGATATGCTAATGAGCAAGCGAAAACCAATTATGCTTTCATAAAAGATCCATTCAGCAATAAGGCCGGTGGCCGAATGTACAGAACAGGCGACTTGGGTCGAATGCTGGCGGACATGAATATGGAATTTATCGGCCGGCGGGATGACCAGGTGAAAATTCGAGGTTACCGAATTGAACTAGGGGAGATTGAAAGTGTGTTAAGGCAGTGCGAGCTGGTAAGTCAGGCTGTAATATTGGCAAAATCAGATAAAGACAAGAAGAAAAGGCTAATAGCCTATATTGTCGGTAAAAAAAATTATGACAGGATAAAAGTAATATCCTTTCTGAAAAGTAAGCTGCCGGATTATATGGTTCCTGCATTGTGGATGGAACTGGACAGCATACCGCTGACGTCAAATGGGAAAATTGATAAAAAAGCCTTGCCGGATTTTAATGCAGATGAACAAATAAAAGAGCGATATATTGCTCCCCAAACGGAATCAGAAAAAATATTGGTAAGGATATGGGAAGATGTCTTAAAAGTAGCTCGGGTTGGCGTAACGCATGATTTTTTTGATCTGGGCGGGCACTCGTTGCTGGCGGTTCAAATTGTAAATCAGATAAAAAAGAAAACAGGTAAGATTCTGCCGATTTCGATATTATTTAAATACAGTACAATTGAGGCACTAAATACCTATCTGCTCGAGAACGACACAGAGAATGAAACCCGCGCATTGGTACCCATAAAACCAACCGGTAATAAGATTCCTATGTATTTCGTACATGGGGTTGGTTTAAATGTGATGAATTTTGCTGATCTGGCCCTGCATTTGGATAAGGAACAGCCTGTTTTTGGGTTGCAGGCCTTAGGCCTGGGCGGGAAATTCCCACCAATCAGGAATATGAGCGAAATTGCTAAAATTTACGTGTCCGAAATTTTGGAACATAATCCGACCGGCCCTTATGCTATCGCAGGTTATTCTTTAGGTGGATTTATTGCTTCTGAAATGAGAAAGCAACTGGAACTGATGAACAAAAAAGTGAGCGTACTTGCGATCATTGATACCTATGCAGACCATACGGATGATTTTGTTGCCTTGTTTCCTAAAAAAGTGAAGCGGCATCTAAAAAAGTGGCTAGACCTTGGTGTTTCATTTGTTCATAGTCCGGCAAAAACAATACAACAGCAAAAAGATATACGCCTGGAAGATAAACAATATCGCTACGACGCTATCAAGCTTGCAAAGGAAAGCGGAGATAAGGATTACTACAAACTGATGAAGAATATTAGAAATATTTATTATTCGGCATATCAAAAATCGCAACTATTACCATTTGATGGATTTGTTTATCTCTTCAGGGCTAATAAATGTATTCACTATACAGAGGATAAACAATACCTTGGCTGGAGAAAATATGCACTGAAAGGGGTAAAGGAATTCGAAATCCCAGGGGATCACAGAACAATGTTGCTCAAACCCAATGTTACCGAATTTGCCAGGATTTTACAGGAGGTGTTGGACAATCCCGAAAATAATTTTTAAAGAATTTAAGTCAAATTACTTTTAAAAAATATTAGTTAAATTAATACTATTAATAAAAGTTGTAACTAGATGAAAATAACGCATATAATCATGAACATTGATGCCGGGGGGGCCCAGACTTTTGTCGCTTCACTGGCAATTGAGCAAAAGAAACTTGGTCATGATGTCTCTATTATCATAATTGACGAACTCATCAATTCAAACTTCCAGTTATTGCTTATCAATTCTCTTAAAGAACATGCCATTAATATACATTTATTGAACAGGAGGACCGGCCGGAATATAACAATTGTTAACACGTTCAAAGGTATAATTGAAACGCTTGCAACTACGCGGCCCGACGTCATTAATACGCACATTTCTACCTCGCACCTGCTGGTAAGCATGTGTTTGAAGTTAATTACGCTTCGCAAATTAAAAGATCGGCATATCATAACGGTGCACAATGCTCCGGAATATTGGAGCTGGATGACTCGCATGTTCAATAAGCACACACCTACCATATATTGTTCCAATTCAGCTCTTGAATTGAATGAGAAGCGGGATTGCATGGGGATTGCAATACAGAACGGAGTCCCCAAATTCAAAATCAACGGAAGTAGTAACCATATTCTGGAACAGTTTAATGGAGTCCCTCACCGCAAGTTCGTCTTGTGTGTCGGAAGGTTATCAAGGCAAAAGAACTATCAAATGGTTTGCCGGATAGCTAAACATTTTGTTGATAGGAATATTGAATTTTTAGTTTGTGGTATCAGGCATGAAACTGCGGAACAGGACTTGGATAGCTTTAAGGAAATTGACAATATTCATTACCTGGGTATAAAGACTCAAGATGAAATATACTCTTTAATGGCCAACTGTGACTGTTTTTTAAATGCGTCTTTATTTGAGGGTCTTCCAATTACCGTTTTGGAAGCATTTTTCACCGGAATACCCTGTGTCCTTTCAAATATAGCCCCTCACATAGAAATAGGCAGCGATATGCCCTATTGTTATATCGCTGATTTAAATTCCAAAGAGGATTTTATTAGTAAGATCGAAACGGTACTCGGTGAAGATCTTAACAAAGAGGAAATTTCAAATTTAAGAAGACCATTTTTGCAAAAATATTCTATTGCAAGTACGGCTACCAGCTATGTTGATTTTTACCAGAATGTGTTAGAGAATCACCGGTAATCACCGGTATATGCTTTTATCGGCTTGCATCATACAAGGAAGCTTCCGATGCTACTTTAAGGGAATAAAGCCTTTCACGAAATTTTCCGGTTACTACCTCAGATGAGTGGTTGGCTTGTGCCATTTTAACTGCCGTTTCTGCTAAGGTCCTCCTGTCATTATGGTCTTGTATAAGCCCGGAAATGGCTTCGCTCAGCGCGTTTATATTATTGTCTGTAACGATTTTTGCCCATTGATGCGTTCTAGCATATTTCACCAGCGCTGTTTGTTCAGGAGCAAAAATAATGATCGGTGTGCCACTTATCATATATTCCGTAGCCTTTGTCGGCATCGAATATCCTATGAACTGAATTGATTTTGGAGAAAAGTCATAGGGGAGGATCAGGAAGTCAGCTTCTGAAAATTTTTTGGGCAGATCCTGATATTCCACAAAAGCCCGGTGTTCAACGCAGCGGTAATTAACGCTCCAGGCGGGACGTTCCTTAGTTTGCAAAACAAATCTCAAGTCTATTTTTAGATCATCGTTTACACGCTCTATCGTTCTTGCAATCAATTCCAATGACTCGTCAATTCCGATACCCACCCTTCCGGCATACAAGAGCGTAGGAGAGTTACTAAGTTCATAACTGGTTCTTTGGAATCGGGTCCAAAAATCAAGATTGATAGGGTTATGAAAAGCTGTAAAATTTTTCCCGTAGCGCACCTTGTATGCTTCGCTCATACCATCGCTAATGCTCATCAGCAGGTCAGACTGCTCCAGCAATTTTCTCATCGCCTTATCATTCTGTCTGAGCTGTTTGCTCCGTAAAAGCTTACTACTGGTGACCATTAAAGGCCAGTCATCCATCATGTGAAATACCAGAGGCTTTTTTAATTGGGCGTGAAGAAGCAAAATCAACTTAATGTCGGGGATATTATGGGCCTGAGCGTAGATAATATCCGGATTGAAACCTTCCAGCCAGTTATTGAATTCCACGGAAAGCTTTATTGAAGACATTCTTTGCATTATTCCGAAGTATTCCAGTACAGGGAATAAATATTTCATTACAATGGTATGCCTTAGTCCGGACTTTGCTGAAATTTGCCCGTGATTTACCACAGAACCATCCTTTTTGTCAAATTTCTTTAAGCCCGACGGGCGTTTCCGGCCAATGATGTTGAATGGGAAAATATAGCGATAATCTTGATATCCTAACTGATAATAGGTTTTGCATATCGATGTATCCACATCTCCTTCCAATCTGAAACTATTGCAGACCACCGCAATTTTATCTGAGTCCCAGCCCGAAAATAGGTTGGTTAGCGTAATCCCACCACCGGAATTATCATTAAAAGTTTCGTTGAGTATAAGTATTTTAGGAAGTTCCATATTTTTAGAAAGAATCGTTGCCGGTTTCAGAGTGTTCTATTTCTGATTTGATCAAACAGTTGTTGATGCTTTTTGATTGTATTGGACGTTTCATATTCTTCCGAAAGATGGCCTTTTATTCCATTATCCAGTACAAAATGAATACCGTTGACAATATCCTGGGCATCTTTATATTTGGCCAGGTATCCGTTGGTTTTGTGTTGTACCATATCAGGAATTCCGCCTGTATCGAATGCCACAACAGGTGTACCGCAACTCAAAGCCTCAAATATGGTATAGGGCAGGTTATCCGCTAATGACGGGGCGACAAAGACATCAGCTGCATTATATACCAGAGCGGATGAATATTCGTCCTTCAGTGTGCCCATGAATTTTACTTTAAACGGAATGGAATCTGCGATCTGATTATTGTAGCTGCTGCCAAACACCAATACGGATAAATTTTTTTGCCCTGTGTTGCTGCTTAATAGTTCCAAAGCATTTTTCAGGTAACCCCATCCCTTATAAGGGCTATTGACACTCATCGCTCCAAAAGCAATAACCGTTTCGTCCTGAGGAATATTTAAAATTTGTTTTGCCGTTCCTTTATCAAAAGGTTTAAAGATGGTCCTGTCAAGAACATTAGGGATGTGGAAGGTCGGTTTATCTTTAGCCAATGCTGATTCCTTGATACAGTTAAATAGCCAGCGGCTGGGAGAAACAAAATATACATTGGTATACGCCGAAAATAATTTTAATTTTTTCTCAAACTCAGACGAGGCATAATCCTTGCCCCGATGGCGGACAAATGCCGGACACTGGCTGCATTTAGTTTTGTATTTTGAACAATCGAGACTATAATGACAACCTCCCGTAATTGTCCACATATCATGCATAAAAAAGATAACGGGCTTGCCCAATTTAATGAGCTGCTCCATATTTCTGATATTCAGAAATCCATGCAAAACCCAGTGAAGTATAATATAATCGGCTTGCTGAATTTGCGGCAGTTTTGAAATATCATTCCCAAGTATCGGATAAGAATAAAGGCCATATTCAGGGGCTACATTTTTTCTGATCGAGCTTTGAAGCCGAATATCGATCTCCGCTTTCTTATTGGCTATTTTCCCCAAGGAATGAATCCGCTGAGAATTCGTTCCCGGGTGTTTTAAATACAAAACGGAACAATCGATATGCGCTTCCAAAAAAGCCTTATGTAGTCTTAAAGCCGCCCGGCCTGCCGAGTCTTCGCTATATTGTATCTGAACAACCTTGCTCATTTTACTTGGCCCAAATTCCTTTTTTCTGTTTAACTACAATCTGATAATATTGTATTGGTGCAATAAATGAATATACATTGGCTATGATGGCCGCGATAAAAAGGGCATAAGGACCCATTTTAAAACGGTCTATCAACCAGTATGCTACAGCGACATATAAAAAAGGGCTGATCAAAGAGGACCAGAATTGCATTTTAAGCGCGCTGATCCCGTTCAGGAAATTGACATATTTTGACCCAAAAATACCCAGGCTAACATATAGAAACCCCCACAGTGAGAGGGTGAAATCTATGTGAACCTTTCCTTTTCCAAGCCACAGCCGATAAACCTCGCTGGAAAAGACCAGCATAATGATACTGCCCGCGAAAACGATGATATTCAGAATGTTGTATTTTTTTATGCTGTTTTTTATCCACGCAAAATCCTGTTTAAGATAGGCTTCCGTAGATGCTGACCAGAATGGATTAATAAAAATGGCAAACATCATCGTCAGGATGCCAAAATATTTATACACGATATTATAAGCCGTCACATCTGCTGTGCTGAACGTTCTGGCGATGATAATATTGGCAGACTCATATTGAATTACTGCGGCTATCTGAATGATAAAGAAAGTTAGACCAAGATTGAAGAGTCCTTTGGCGTATGAAAAATCGATTTTGGATAACCTGGGCTCGTATTGTTTGTATGTTGTTTTGAACAGGAATATATTGGCACCCAGATAAACCAGAACCGGAGAAAGACACAAACCAATTCCCAGATTGATCAACGAGCCTTTTGTCGTTTTTACCAGAATGATGATAAATAACAAAGAGAATATCTGTCCCAAAAGGTCGATCAGGGAAGCTTTTGCAGGTTGCTGGTCAGCAACAACAATTGTTGTTGCTATTCTCAAGACAAACTGTGAGCAAAAATAAGTGAATACGATAATAGCCAGATAGGATACTTCGGCACTCATATCTCTGGGTATCTTTAATATATCCGACCAATTAAGAAACCTGTTGGCACAAAGAAAAATCAGCCACAGAGAGACGAAAATTATTAATAAAACGGCATAAGTAGTACTTACGTAGATCTGGGCACTTTTATGGTCTCCCTTTGCCTTGGCTTCTGCAAATTTATTTCTTAACCCTTGCGTAAGGCCAATATCAAAGAAACTGAACCAGCCTACAATAGAACTTAATGTAAGCCATATACCATAACGGGATGCATTGATGTAGTTAATCAGCATTGGTACCAAAACCAGACTTATGCATATGCTGATCCCTTTAATAAGAAAACTTGAGATTATATTTTTTTTTGCCTGAACACTTCGGTTATGTCCACTATTTACAAAACGTTTGACAAAGGTTACTGGTAATAATAGTTTATTGATCATTTAATTATTAGGGCTATTGAATCGAAATCAAAGAAATATGTCCTTCGCCTAAAGTTCATACATTTCAATCCTGAGTTTTGTTTTTTGACTGTAGAATAAGAAGTTGGAGGTAATGCGGATGTTCGGGTCAGATTCTTCTATAGTATTATCTCTGATTGAAAACATACAAAATGGCAATTACCCGTGATTTGCATGCAATTTAGCAATTTTATTTAATCCCATCCATGCTGATCTCAAAATTTTACAGCGAGCTCATGGGTGCAAAAACTGCACATTGATCTGAGCTTTGAAAGATTCACAAATCAAATATTTTAATTCATAACGCTAAATTTTTGCCCTATTCTGACAAAAAACTGCAAAATATAGAGCAAAATCTGATCAGGAATCAGGACATAATTATCTAATTAGTTAATTTTTTTTTAAAAATTTCAGCACTTTATGAAAGAAATGTCAGCATAGTACGTCGTTCATTATCAGTATAATAAAGCTTCTCTTTAATGGTTTTTTCTTAGGTAAATCGGATTTACGGACGGCGCAATAATGCCTTCCATACAATATCTCTGCCAAAACTTCGTCTAAGAGGTCTAATTAATTTAACTATTATGATACAAAGCAGAAAACTTCGTACTGGAATTGCTATGTCTATAGCAACATTATTCTCAGCATCAATGATGGTTTCTTGCCAGAAGGATAATTCAGTTGCCCCGGCTGAACAAACCCCGGCAGAAAAATCATTAGAAAACTTAAACGTTTCTCAGCCGCTTGCGGCAACCACTTACAAAACTTCCGGTCCAATCACTGCACAATCGAATATGACCTATTCGGGCCTGGTGATCGACCTGAGCAGTAGTACCAGCAACGGTTTTACCGTCAACAATGTTAGTAATGTGCATATTACCAATTGTAAGATCATAAACGCCAAAAATTTCGCGGTTTCGGTATACAATGGTACAAACATCACCATCGATAACTGTATTTTACAAAATGTTGGTTTTGGTATCAATGTTCAGGGCAATAGCAAAACGATCAAGGTTAATAACAACCAGATCCAGAATGTCAATGGTATTGACACAAAGAATTTTGGTCATGCCATCATGTTCCAAACTGTGTCAGGCGGCGGTAACCAAATCAACAATAACCGAATCGAGAACGTCTCAGGTAAGGCACTTCACCCACATGACCAGATCAATGTATACAAATCTAGCGGTTTACCAGGCGACTCTATTCAGGTTATTGGTAACTGGATCCGTGGTGGACAGACTTCACTTTGGCCAACAAGCGGCAGCGGTGCTGCAGGTATTGTTGTAGGCGATGTGGGGGGCAGCTATCAGGTTTGCCGTAACAACATCGTTGTCAATGGCGGTCGCGTAGGTATCCAGGCTCAAGGTGGTACCCACATTAAAGTAGACCATAACAAGATATATGGTGCAAAATTAGCGATCACACAGGTTGGTCTGGCATGGGGTAACTGGTCAGGCGCTTCATCATCAGACGTAACCTATGCCTATAATCAGGTTAAATGGTATAACTCAGCCGGATCTGAAGTGGATCACTTTGAAAACAATTCAAACGGATCTGTAAAGTTGGTAAGCAATTCCTGGGCTGCAAATATAACTGCAAGCATATTGCCGGCTACCATTATCACTGGTACTCCAACTACGACCACAGCGCCGACGGCACCAGTAACTCCAACAGCACCAACGACTACTACACCACCGAGTACGACCACGCCAGCGACAACCACTACGACTTATAAGAGTTCGGGTGCAATCACTGCACAGTCGAATACTACTTATTCAGGACTGGTGATTGACCTGGGCAATGGCAGCAGCAATGGCTTTACTTTAAATGGTGTAACCAATGTGCACATCACCAATTGTAAGATCATCAACACCAAAAATTTCGCGGTGTCGGTAAACAACAGCAGCAATATCACGATCGATAACTGTCTTATCAAAAACGTGGGTTTTGGTATCTACGTTCAGGGCAGCAGCAAAACGATCAAGGTTAATAACAACCAGATCCAAAATATTAACGGTGTAAACACGTCGACTTTAGGACATGCCATCCAGTTTAACGGCGTATCCGGCGGTGGTAACCAGATCAATAACAACCGTGTGGAGAACATCGCAGGTCAGGCACTTCACCCGCATGACCAGATCAACGTATACAAATCAAACGGTTTACCAGGTGACTCTATCCAGGTTATCGGTAACTGGGTTCGTGGTGGACAGACTTCACTTTGGCCAACAAGCAGCAGCGGTGCAGCAGGTATCGTAGTAGGCGACGTGGGTGGCAGCTATCAGGCATGCCGTAACAACATCGTAGTGAACGGTGGCTATATCGGTATCCAGGCACAAGGGGGTAAAGGCATTACCGTAGACCATAACACAGTTTACGGCGCGTCTAATCCTGTTACGCTGGCGGGTCTGGTATGGGGCAACTGGTCAGGTACCTCTACCTCTGGCGTAGTTTACGCTTACAACAAGGTCAAATGGTATAATTCCAAAGGCTCTGAAGTTGATCACTTTGAAAACAATTCAAACGGATCTGTGAAGCTGGTTAGCAATACCTGGGGTGCAGCCATCAGTGCAAGCGTCTTACCGGCAACCATCATCACCAAGCAGTAACACAATTGTGCTAAGGCATTCAGTCCGGTTCGCCGGACATGCCCCGGCACGACAATATATAAAAAGCATCAGGCTGATTCATATGTCCAATAAGGCATTGAATCAGCCTGATTTGTTTTTAGCAATGCTGCCAGATTACTGACTGCAAATTTTGATACCCACGGAGATCTCATTTTTATTTTGCTAATCTTTTTCGCAGTGCGACTGATTTACCAAAGCGACGCAGGGCGTATTGATTTAGTTCCAGCCCCTGATGGCATCTACAATGGCATCCCTGCAGAAGGGTCTCAACCTTTGTGATTTTAAATTAAAATTACGCCCGGAACGAAAGTCATTTTCATTTAATTTTTCTGAAAAATGGCCTAATTCTTTTTTAATTTGCCCTGAAATCGACTGCAACAAAGGTCAGAATTGCTCACTATTTTGGACATTTTCGTCTTTTTTAGAAACTGTTGAAATTTCTTGGCGTAATCTGTGGTTTTTTTATATCTGATTTATTTTCAATAATATAACTACAAAAGTTATTAACATATTAAGCAAACAAGTTTCCCATTTTCTGGTTTTTGGGACGGAGGCATGCAATATATCTGCCAAAACCACGTCTAAGAGGTCTAATTAATTTAACTATTATGATACAAACCAGAAAACTACGTACTGGGATTGCTATGTCAATAGCAACATTATTCTCAGCATCAATGATCATTTCTTGTCAAAAAGATAGTTCAGTTACTCCAACAGAACAGACAGCATCAGAAGCATCAATAGCATCAGCAGACCCAACAGCATCAGCGGCCCCAACAACATCGGCCGTTCCTACTGTTCCTACTGCACCAGCAGCAACAACCCCGGCAGCAACAACTCCGGCAACCAAGACGCCGGCGGCAACAACTCCGGCGCCGGCAACCCCGGCAGCAACAACTCCGGTAGCAACAACCCCGGTAACCAAGGCGCCGGCAACTCCGGCAGCAACAACTCCGGCAGCAACAACCCCGGTAACCAAGGCTCCGGCAACTCCGGCGCCGGCAACTCCGGCAGCAACAACTCCCGCAGCAACAACCCCGGCAGCAACAACCCCGGTAACCAAGGCACCAACAACTCCGGCGCCGGCAACTCCGGCAACAACAACTCCCGTAACTAAGGCACCAACAACTCCGGCAGCAACAACTCCGGTAACTAAAGCGCCCACCCCGGCAGCAACAACCCCGGTAACCAAGACTCCTACTACGTCTTCAACGGTAAGTACAACAAAACCTGCTGCACAGCCAGCGACAACCACTACGACTTATAAAAGTTCGGGTGCAATCACTGCACAGTCGAATACTACTTATTCAGGACTGGTGATTGACCTGGCTAATGGCAGCAGCAATGGCTTTACTTTAAATAATGTAACCAATGTGCACATCACCAATTGTAAGATCATCAATGCCAAAAATTTTGCGGTGTTGGTCAACAATAGCAGCAATATCACGATCGATAACTGCCTTATCAAAAACGTAGGTTTTGGTATCTACGTTCAGGGCAGCAGCAAAACGATCAAGGTTAATAACAACCAGATCCAGAATATTAACGGTGTAAACACCTCGACTTTAGGACATGCCATCCAGTTTAACGGCGTATCCGGCGGTGGTAACCAGATCAATAACAACCGTGTGGAGAACATCGCAGGTCAGGCACTTCACCCGCATGACCAGATCAACGTATACAAATCAAACGGTTTACCAGGTGACTCTATCCAGGTTATCGGTAACTGGGTTCGTGGTGGACAGACTTCACTTTGGCCAACAAGCAGCAGCGGTGCAGCAGGTATCGTAGTAGGCGACGTGGGTGGCAGCTATCAGGCATGCCGTAACAACATCGTAGTGAACGGTGGCTATATCGGTATCCAGGCACAAGGGGGTAAAGGCATTACCGTAGACCATAACACAGTTTACGGCGCGTCTAATCCTGTTACGCTGGCGGGTCTGGTATGGGGCAACTGGTCAGGTACCTCTACCTCTGGCGTAGTTTACGCTTACAACAAGGTCAAATGGTATAATTCCAAAGGCTCTGAAGTAGACCACTTTGAAAACAATTCAAATGGCTCTGTGAACCTGGTTAGCAATACCTGGGGTGCAGGCATCAGTGCAAGCGTCTTACCGGCAACCATCATCACCAAGCAGTAACACAATTGTGCTAAGGCATTCAGTCCGGTTCGCCGGACATGCCCCGGCACGACAATATATAAAAAGCATCAGGCTGATTCATATGTCCAATAAGGCATTGAATCAGCCTGATTTGTTTTTAGCAATGCAGCCATTTTGCTCGCGAGCGCTTCATTCCTATCTGGCTTCTAATATGCGTACCGGATTTGGACCAACATTCACTACAGGAGTCTGGATATTGCTCGCAGGCCAAGCCTTCTGCAAGCTGAATCATAAAAACCAAAAGGGGCCTTTTGGAACAGCCTGCAAAGCTGCTAATAATGTTTAGATATCGTTTGCTACCAGCTCTCCAACATCCGGCAACTCCTCAAGGAATCACTGCAGACGGGGAGACAAGGACGTTGCGTAGGGTAGAGCCTTTTCTCCGTGATCCAAATGAATGCTTTCATGCTCATATAATTCTGTCCCAACGAATCTCTTTTTCACAAAATTCTGATCCAAAAGTTTATTTTTTTTCTTGAATAGTCTTCAAAACTGGCCAAAATAAGCATCAGATTTGCTCACTATTTTGGACATTTGAGGTTTTTTTCAAAATGTTAATATTTCCGGCGAAAAACTTTGATCGTTTTATATATGGCTTATTTTCAGTAAGTTGATAGCGAAAGTTATTAACATATTAAGCAAAAAAGTTTCTTATTTATAGTTTTCTGGAAGACGCCGTACAATATATCTGCCAAAACCACGTCTAAGAGGTCTAATTAATTTAACTATTATGATACAAAGCAGAAAACTTCGTACTGGAATCGCTATGTCAATAGCAACATTGTTCTCAGCATCAATGATCGTTTCTTGCCAAAAGGATAACACAGTTGCCCCGGCAGAACCAACCTCGGCACCAGCCACTATAGAAAGCCAAAACGTTTCTCAATCGCTTGCCACCACTACTTATAAGAGTTCGGGTGCAATCACTGCAAAATCGAATACTACTTATTCAGGACTGGTGATTGACCTGGGCAATGGCAGCAGCAATGGCTTTACTTTAAATGGTGTAACCAATGTGCACATCACCAATTGTAAGATCATCAACACCAAAAATTTCGCGGTGTCGGTAAACAACAGCAGCAATATCACGATCGATAACTGTCTTATCAAAAATGTGGGTTTTGGTATCTATGTTCAGGGCAGCAGCAAAACGATCAAGGTTAATAACAACCAGATCCAGAATATTAACGGTGTAAACACTTCGACTTTAGGACATGCCATCCAGTTTAACGGCGTATCCGGCGGTGGTAACCAGATCAATAACAACCGTGTGGAGAACATCGCAGGTCAGGCACTTCACCCGCATGATCAGATCAACGTATACAAATCTAGCGGTTTGCAAGGTGACTCTATCCAGGTTATCGGTAACTGGGTTCGTGGTGGACAGACTTCACTTTGGCCAACAAGCGGCAGCGGTGCAGCAGGTATCGTTGTAGGTGACGTGGGTGGCAGCTATCAGGTTTGCCGTAACAACATCGTTGTCAATGGCGGTCGTGTAGGTATCCAGGCTCAAGGCGGAACTCACATTAAAGTAGACCACAACCAGGTTTACGGTGCCAAAGCAGCGATCACACAGGTTGGACTGGCATGGGGTAACTGGTCAGGCACTTCTACTTCAGATGTGACTTACGCTTACAACAAAGTAAAATGGTACAACTCCAGCGGTTCTGAAGTTGATCACTTTGAAAACAATTCAAATGGATCTGTGAAGCTGGTTAGCAATACCTGGGGTGCAGGCATCAGCTCAAGCATATTGCCGGCAACCATCATCACTATGCAGTAAAACAATTGTGCCCCTGGCACAACAATAAATAAAAAGCATCAGGCTGATTCATATGTCATATAAGGCATTGAGTCAGCCTGATTTGTTTTTACCGGTTTGGGTGATTTTTATCTGCGGATTGATCAATAAATTCCTGCCCTTTGTTTTTTTCTCAAACAAGTTATATTTTTTCAACGTTAATGGTTGCAAACTACCGCTTTGACCATAATTAACATTTTGTTTAAAAAGTCTTTCCGTATGCCTGTTGCATTTGCCGTATATTCAGCGCCGATGTTTAAGCTGCTTACCTTCTTTGAAATTTGCCTGACAGCCGACTTAATAAATCTTAAATTATATTTATACCATTACATCACAGTAAAAAGTATTTAAATGCCTAATTCTACCAGTGTTGACTATTTATTGATAAATCAAAGACAACAGTACGCATCAAAAACCTTTTGGTTCGGCCTTATTGTATATGCTATTGGTTCCACCCTGTACCGCGGCGACATCTTAACTTACAGACCCTGCTGAAGCTATCCAGGTTCTGGGATTATTGTTCTTGTTGCCGTCTGCACTTTATCTCATTCATTTTAAGTTTGAAAACAAATATTTAAGATTTCTTTTCGTCGTCTACCTGTTGTGGCTCATGCTGGTAGCCGTCCGGGGATTCAAGTTCAGTTCTGATTTTGTGAGCGTGATGCTTTTTAATGACTATCTGGGTGTTTTGCCATACTTTGCTCCGCTGCTTTTACTGTTTCCCAAGAATATTTTTTTCTACAAAAGAATTTTTTCAACGATAATCGTTCTTGGCGTATTCTCATTGCTATTCGATCTGGTTTTTTTCAGGAGTTTGCTCAGCAGGAATATTGATAACGAATTTAATGTGCAGCTGGTAGAGGAGCTGGTAAGGCATTATGCCGTACCAATGACCTTTTTATTGCTTGTTTACCCATATCAGACAACAACTACAAAACTGCTGGCACTGTTCGTAACGCTTTTATCTATCTTTTTTGCCATAATCAGAGCGCGAAGAGGGATGCTTTTTACTTTGGTAACGCCGCTCATGTTTGCCTGCATCATTTATTTTCTCCAAAGCAAGAAAAAATTCGGATTATACATGATAGCCCTTATTGTGGTCGTATTCCTGAGCATGTTCGCTTTGCAATTCAGTGAAAGCAGAATTTTTACTTCCATTAAGTCAAGAGCAAATGAAGATACCAGGTCGGGGGTTGAGAATTGTTTTTATGACGATATGAAAACAACAGACTGGATAATTGGAAGAGGAATCAACGGCCAATATTATTGCCCGATTCTGGGAAGCAATGTCCAATCGGATTATAGAACATTGATAGAGACTGATTACTTAAACATTATATTAAAGGGAGGATTAATCAGCCTTGTATTATTCCTGCTTATAACGATACCTGCGGCAGTGAAGGGGATTTTTTACTCGAAAAATAATCTCTCCAAAGCAGCCGGGTTTTGGATTGTGATGTGGATATTAAATCTGTATCCGACCACGGTCGTATCATTTACAATCAACTACCTGTTATTTTGGGTTTGCGTCGGAATTTGCTATAGCCCAACTGTCAGAAATGTCCCGGAAGATATGACAAAAATTTATTTGTCTAAATTTTCAATTTCCTAGAATTCTTTCTTATTGAAATCCCCGTTTGGCCGGCTGGCTCTTTTTTATTAAAAGAAAATTTACCCGGGTCAGCCAGAATTGTGTGGGATTTTACTTTTTGAACAGCCAGAATTGGCTATTTCTTAGTGTGTTTATAATCAGTGACTTATGAATTTGAATTAAAGTATACTTTAATTTTTTTTCGGCAAAGTTAATTTTTTTGAAACCTCGTAACGGCGATGGGCGTAGAAAGACACCATAAAAATGCTGTTATGAAACCTCTAAGATTTAAACGAACCCTGGGCAGCGCTATGTTTTCATTGGCATTAGCTGCTACATGTACATTGAACTCATGTACCAAGGACGACTCTGTTGTTCCGGATGCAGCCAGCGCAAACGTTATTAATAGTGTTGATAGAAGAAGCCATTCGGGAAGCTATATAAATAGTTCAACAGGAACTACCAGTACTACTACAACTGGTACTACAGCTGGGACTACCACCGGCGCTACAACTGGTACAACTACGGGAACTACCACGGGTACCACAACGGCACGGGTACCACCCGGCACGACCACCGGTACTAAGACGGGTACAACAACGGGTACTACTACTGGTACGACCACAGGCACCACCACGTGGAACAACTACCGGCACTAAAACGGGTACCACCACAGGTACCACAACCGGTACTACAACGTACTACCACGGGAACAACCACCGGCACTAAGACGAGTACGACAACAGGTACCACTACCGGTACTACAACAGGTACCACAACGGGCACAACCACCGGCACTAAAACGGGTACCACAACAGGCACTACCACCGGGACTACAACTGGAACAACCACCGGTTCGACAACCGGAACTACGACCGGGACATCAACTGGTACCGGCAGCGGATCGACAACAGGTGCATCAACAACGTTTACTACGTCAGGTGCGATCAATTATAGCAATAAAAGCAACATAACCATAAGCGGATTATCGATCGATATGAATGGATCCGCTACTAACTGTATTACATTATCAAATTGCACTAACGTTCATATTACCAATTGTCGTTTAGTAAATTCAACCGGATTTGCAGTTAACTTAAACGGTTGTTCAAATGTTACCATTGATTATTGCTTTATCAGCAACGTTGGATTTGGTGTTTATGCCTATACGTCCCAGGTAGTCAAAGTTAACAATAACCAGATCCTGAATATCAATGGTATTAATACTTCCTTCCTGGGCCATGCAATACAATTTAATAATGTATCAGGTGGCGGTAATCAGATCAATGGCAATCGTATAGAGAATGTCAGCGGAGTAGCACTGCACCCGCACGATCAGATTAATGTTTATCAATCCAATGGTTTGCAGGGCGATTCAATCCAGGTTATCGGTAACTGGCTTCGCGGTGGTCAGACCACACTTTGGCCAACAAGTAGCAGTGGTGCAGCTGGAATCGTAGTAGGGGACGTAGGTGGCAGCTACCAGGTATGCCGTAACAACGTCGTTGTCAATGGTGGCCGTATAGGTATTCAGGCCCAAGGGGGTAACCACATTAAAGTTGACCACAATCAGGTTTATGGCGCCGTGTTGCCGATCACACAAGTTGGTCTGGCATGGGGTAACTGGTCAGGCGCATCAACATCAGATGTAACTTACGGTTATAATCAGGTTAAATGGTATAATTCCAGCGGATCTGAGGTTGATCACTTTGAAAACAATTCAAACGGCGCGGTAAACCTGGTAAGCAATAGCTGGGGTGCAGGTATCAGTGCAAGCATCTTGCCATCTACCATAATCACTATGAAATAAATAACAAAAAATAAATTATTTTTAAAAAAGCCAAGCTGCAGTAATGCCTGCAGTTTGGCTTTTTTTTATGAAAATGGTTGGCTTTTTAAAACGCAATTGACCTTAGAAAAAATTAAACAGAACAAGACTAAAATTTAAGTTTCAACGTTCTAAAAATAGTAATAATGATGGACAACCTATGGCTACCCTTAAACGCAGAAGAATAAGAGTCTGGGTTATTGTAGGATACTCTTTAGCGGCATTTGTACTTCCGCTAGTCTTTTCATGCGGTAAAAATGATACGAGTGTCACCCAGCCTATTTACACCACCCCAGGAACACCAAAACCACCGGATACTGCCGCAAATGCTCCGGGAACAACAGGCGGCAATAATCCCAATCCCAGTCCCGTTGGAAATTATAAAGCATCTGCTCCGATTAGGTATGGGAATAGAAATAATTTAACTATCAGCGGCTATTCCATAGATGCAGCCGGAGCAAACCAGACGCTTATCTCGCTTTACAATTGCAGCAATATTCATATCACTAACTGCCGGCTGGTGAATTCAGCGAGTTTTGCTATTTATCTCAACAATTGTACTAATGTTACAATCGACCACAACTTTATCGGTAATATAGGATTTGGAATCTACATGCAATACGGCCAGACTGCTAAAGTAAATAATAACCAAATGCTGAACATCAATGGTATTAATACTGAATCTCTGGGCCACGCAGTGCAGTTTGATAATGTAAGCGGGGGCGGTAATCAGATCAATAACAATCAAATTGAGAATGTAGCGGGAGTAGCCATGCATCCACATGATATCATCAACCTGCATGAGTCTAATGGTATTCCGGGCGATTCAATACAGATAATCGGTAATTGGATACGTGGCGGTCAAACATCCCTATGGCCTAACAGCCAAAGTGCAGCCGCGGGGATTGTGGTAGGGGATAACGGTGGTAGTTATCAGGTTTGCCGCAACAATATTGTTGTTAACAGCGGAAGGATTGGTATTCAGGCTCAGGGAGGAACTCATATTATGATTGACCATAATCAGATTTATGGGACGTCAATGCCTATTTCACTGGTTGGACTGGCTTGGGGTAATTGGTCTGGTCTGCCAACATCCGACGTGACATATGCCGATAACTGGGTTAAATGGTACAATTTTGACGGATCGGAAGTGGATCATTTCGAAAATAATCAATTTGGCAACGTTAATTTGATCGCCAACAAATGGGGAGCGAATATCAGTGCCACTATTTTACCCCCTGTAATTATTACGTTGAAATGAATGGGTATGGCCGCCCGACTTTATCACAATAAATTCTCTGGCAATTTCGTGTTATTTTGTTGAAATGAAATTTTAATGCATAACTTCATCTATACAATTTCCATGTTCGCTACCCATGACTATTCGTAAAATACCCAAAGGCTTTATAGTTTTTTTTTTCTCTGCAATTGCATTGTACCTAAGCAGTAAGGCAAGTGGAGCCGCGTTTCAGCTGGAAAAAGACAGCACACCGATCTATATCCGGTCCAAGCCTATTGAATATCGTAACAAACACGATCTGAAGATAAAAGATTTATCTATTGATGTACAGGGTGCAAGTGCAACCTGTATAAATCTGATTAATTGCAGGAATATGCATATTACCAGGTGCCGCCTGGTTAATTCGTCAAGTTATGCTATCAATCTTTACAATTGTTCAAATATTACCGTAGATTCCTGCTATATAGCCAATGTAGGATTTGGTGTGTACGCAGTTAACGGCTGCAGTTCGATTAAAGTAAATGCTAATCAGCTGCTCAATATCAATGGTATAAACACTTCACTTTTAGGGCATGCCATACAGTTTAACGGCGTGTCAGGAGGTGGCAACCAGATCAATAATAACCGTATTGAGAATATCGACGGTCAGGCTGTCCACCCGCACGATCAGATCAACGTATTTAAATCAAATGGCTTGCCTGGAGATTCTATCCAGGTTATCGGTAACTGGGTGCGGGGAGGTCAGACCGCCCTTTGGCCAACAAGTGGTAGCGGCGCAGCAGGTATCGTAGTGGGGGACGTTGGCGGCAGCTATCAGGTTTGCCGAAACAACATTGTTGTCAATGGCGGCCGAATCGGTATCCAGGCGCAGGGAGGGACCCATATCAAGGTTGATCACAACCAGATATACGGACGTTCTATGCCTATCACGCAAGTTGGACTTGCATGGGGAAACTGGTCGGGCGTTTCAACGTCGGATGTTGAATATTCTTATAACAAAGTAAGATGGTATAACTTTGACGGGTCCCCAGTTCACCATTATGAAAACAACAAGAACGGGGCTGTAACATTAATAGGAAATACCTGGAACGCAGATATTGACGCCAATATCCTACCTCGCCGAATAATTACTATGAAGTAGAACTGGGGCTAAGCCAGTATCTTAGATACATTATTTTCTGATACGTTCAAATTCGCATAGGAGGCAATCATTCGTTTGTTTTCCTTAATCAGCGATTCATCTAATAATATATGCTGCATTTTGACTATCAGGTCATTCAAATCCCCATTTTTGAAAGAAAAATTCGCCGGATCAAAGCAGTATTCCAAAAGGCCGGGGCAATCTGACACCAGCACAGGCAAATCGTACGCGTAGGCTGTCATCACTACGCCACTTTGAGTAGCGTCCAAGTAGGGCAATACACATAATGTGCTTTCCGTCATTAACTTTGAAAGTGTGTGCAGATCAATGAATTTATTCATGATCTGAATGTTTGGATTTGCATTCTCAACTAAAAAATCCGGAGAATAATTTGGAAGGGATTTGCCAGCAATAGTAAACAAAACATCAGGAAATTCTTTACTAAGCTGTTCGGCTGCAGAATAAAATAACTCGACTCCCTTATAAGGGGATATTCGGCCAAAAAATAAAACCTTCTTTCGGGAGGAACCGGGTTTGGCCCTGGCCGCTATTTTTAGATTAGAGTAAATCGGAGTTTGAAGCGTGATCGCTTTTCCAGCGTGCTGTGGAAAATTGTCATTGAAAAGGTCTGTCGAAAATGTGGAATAAAGCAAAAATTTATCTACATATTTATAATATCCATGTTTAAGCTTGCTGGCTCTGTGCCTTTCTCCTGAATGCGGAACAGGATCATGCATAACGTAGTAGAGTCTCTTATTTCGAAGTTTTAGCATGAGGTACCAATCAGCAAAAACACTTAGACTTTCTAAAATAATTAAGTCAGATTGAAGAATACTCTTATTTTCTGAGAGTAGCCTCATCCAGCTCAGGGTGTTCTTTACGCTCGTTTCTTTGTGTTCCTCATATCTGAAGATAATGTTAGCGCCTTCAAAATAACTGGCATAACGCTCATAAATTTGATTTGAAAGACTTTCAGTTAGTTTAAAGGATTTACCGAATCCATTGTGGGCATCATCTTTTACCTCCAAATAATCAATATTCCATGTTGAAATATTAATGACAACATTCAAAAGACATTTGTGCTTCAATTCCTGAATCAGCTCAAGGGCAATATCGTTAAAATACGGACGCGTTATATAAGTTACAGATCGCATTATAATAGTTTATCAATAGGTATTTATTTACTACAAAGGTAATTGATTTACTTACCTTATTTAATTCAATTATCTCAATAGAACCAAATGTTCCGGGAAATGTTTTAGGGTAATTATTAGTTTTAGTGTTGATTATCAACTAATTGCATTTTAATTTAAAATAGGCAACCCTCATTGGGAACATCGTAATCGTGTGATTTGCAATGCTCGGAAATGAGGGTTTAAAATTTATACACGCTTTTGAAGTAAAAATCAGTATGCGTTTTTATCTCCAGTGATTGATTTCCAAACGGTTAATAAGATGATTTTAACATCGAGCAGGAATGTCCAGTTCTCCAGATACCAAACGTCGGCTTCTACACGCTCAAGCATGGCTTCGGTTGTTTTGGTTTCACCCCGCAAGCCGTTAATCTGGGCCCAACCCGTAATACCAGGTTTCATGAAATGACGAACCATAAACTGATCAATTAGTTGCGAGTATTGTTCGGTATGCGTAAGCATATGCGGCCTGGGGCCAACAACCGACATATTACCAATCAGTACGTTAAAAAACTGAGGCAGTTCATCCAGACTGGTCTTGCGTAAGAAGACACCGATTTTTGTTATACGCGGATCTCCTAAAGTGGCCTGGACGTGTTCTGATTTTTGATCAATTCTCATGCTTCTGAATTTGTAGCATTTGAACGCATGGTTATCTCGACCCGAGCGCATTTGCACGAAAAATATCGGGCCCCTAGACTCTAAGGTGACCAGTATAGCCAGTATCGGGAATAACCAGCTGAAAATAAACACAATAACACATAAAGAGAACACGATATCAAATATGCGTTTTACCGCACGGTGTAATATATTTTCCAGCGGTTCAGCCCTAACCGATAATATCGGAATGTTCCCAAGATTTTGCAGGTAGGATGTGTTTTTAAAATATTCATGGTATTCGGGAACGATTTTAAACCGGATAAGATTTTTATCGGAATCCGACATTAAGCGCTCGATCGTTTTATGTTCCGAGTAGGGCAATGCGCAAAATATCTCCTCAACGTTATTTTTAAGCACATAATCCATACATAGGCTCGTATTTCCCAGATACAAGTGTTTGGGAGATACCCTGGAGGGTTCGTCGTCGAAAAAACCCAGCAGGTTATAGCCTTTAAGTACTTTGTTGTTAAACTGGTTATAAAGCTCATTTCCGGCACGGCTTGCACCTACTATGATCGCATTTCTCGAATTGCTCATCAGTACGTTGTCACTCTTCCTTAAAATAAAGAAGCCAACTTTCCATGTGCCTAAAAGAATCCCGAACAGTGACATGGAATAAAATAAATAATCCCTGGTGATGAAATATGATTTGTTTCCTAATACCAAAAGGATAATTATGCAAATTACGCTTACATATAACAAATAGGTTTTGATTACGCTTCTGTAAACTTTTATGTCAATATCGGAAACTGCATTATACAGACTGGTAATGTTCGATGATAAAAGCCATAAAAGATTGAATACCAATACTACGGGAAGATAACTCTTGTCATTCATCCATGAGATCAATGAGTGATTCAAAAAGTTATAAGCAATGATCAATGAAAGGTTGAGTAACAGATAGTCCAAAGTTAGGTTTATGGCATTATAGAATTGTTTATATCTGTGAATCATATTTTATAGGATTGATGATTTATGATATGCAATAATTATGCTTTAAAATAAATTCAACTACCCCAGCCCTGATTTTTTTAGACCTTCTATATATATTCATACCCGCTCTAATTAAAATATGCATAAAATATCACGAAAACAGCGTTTTTATTTTAATGGAAGCCATTATTAGGGTATATTTTCCGGTATGGGACACGGGAAAAAAAATCCCCATTTGAGCAAAAGTTTATACATGAATAATAGGGTAGGAAAACGGGCATCGGGTAAATTCAATTATGTAGTGAATAGTGGACAATTGTTTAGAATAAGCATCAAGTTTTTATGGTGAATATTAATATTTATGAAAATTTTATAACTTCATATGAAAATTTACAAAAGCTTATTAACCATTGGTTTTTGTATTTGAAATTTAAAGAAAGGTAAAAACGGTTTGTTTCCTGAAAACACTAGATTTATCTAAAAGGTAATTGTGTTAATCTTTTGTTTAAATTCGTGTCGGGGGAAAAAGCATTTGAAAGTACTGGAAGTCACCCTGTTTTCTTCCTGATATAGCTTCTGAAATGGCACAAATAAGAGATATTTGCCATAGCACTGCGGCTAACATTTGAAACATTAAGTTTGGGCAGGTCGTTAAAAGTATCTCATTTAGTAATTAAAAGTTTTTATAAACTTTTCTTGGAGAAAAAAGTTCTTGATTCTGACCTGATTAACAGCATTTAATGGCAGTTTTTTATTTTGCCGAAGAGGCGGGGAGTGGTAAAATATCCTTATTGCGGGCATAATAAATTATAAATGGCAAAAGAATTGATTCTTATAATCGGCAGGTATAAAACAAAAATCATATTTCAATGTACTGAAATATAAAGAAGTAATGCCTGTAATAAATTACTTATTAACCAAAATAAATCTTAACTTACTATCGTAATTGTTTAATTATTTTTAAAATAAATAAATATCCTAAGCAACATTCATTAATTTAAACGCCTCCCTTATGAGCCTTAACGCAAAAAAAGCTCTGCTTTTTGTTACATTCGTAGCTTTGTTCTGCTATTCTTGTACTTCTTACGAGCATATCCCATACTTTCAGGATTTGAATCAAACCAGCATCACCCGAGAAGACATTAACAACTTTTCTCCTTTGATCATTCAGCCTGGGGATATTCTGGCAATAAATGTCATCAGCCCGTCTGAAGGTGCCAGTTTATTTAATTATAATTTAAATCGTATCAGCGGGGTTACCGGTGGTGAGCCTAACGCCCGGAACAGTGAAAATAATACCAGCCAGAATGCAGTAATCGGGTATCTGGTGGATGCGAACGGTAACATCAATCTGCCGTTCCTTGGCGAGGTAAAAGCGTCAGGAATGACTACAACTAATCTGACCGACCAGCTTGAAAGTTCACTAAAACAATATTTATCCAAACCAGTTATCAATATCAGGGTCACAAACTTTAAGATTTCTGTTTTGGGAGATGTGCTGCGTCCGGACGTTTACACCATACAGAACGAACGTATTACCCTGCCTGAGGCATTGAGCTTGGCAGGAGATTTGAACATAACAGCTGTTAGGAACAATATTTTGTTAATTAGAGAAATCAACGGGAAGCGGGAATATATCCCCATTGATCTGAATTCAAAGAAACTGTTTGAGTCGCCATATTTTTACCTCAAAAATCACGATGTAATTTATGCGACACCAAACAAGAGCAAGGTTTCCAACGCCAATACTGCCAGTTTCGAAAAAGTTAGTCTGGTCATTTCGGCTCTCTCAGTGGTCGCTCTTTTTTTATCATACCGTAAATTCTAAAAATAACTCATGGGTACTAATAATGAACATAAGTTTGCAACTATAACACTTCCTGTATCTCAGGCCCAAACGCCGGATATAGGGACTACTTTAAAACGATATTTTTTTCATTGGCCGATTTTTTTATTGTCATTGATCGTATTTCTTGCAGGCTCCTTTTTTTATCTTAAAAATACCAAATCGGTCTATCCGGTAAGTGCAACCGTCGAATTCAAGAATGTTAAGACTACGGATTACAGCACAGTCGAAAAAACTAATCTGCAGACACTTGACCAGATAAGTTCACCTATCGTTTTCGAAAACGAGATCGAAGTGTTGAAATCCAAAAAGTTAATGCTTCAGGTTGTTAAGGATCTGAAATTATGGATAAATTATAGCAAAAAAGGTGGGGTATTTGATACTGACCTGTATGGTGAAAGTCCGGTAATTTTTCAATTTATAAAAACTCCCGCCGTAATTGGACCGGATGGTATAAAACTGGACATTACGCTAAAGGAAGACGGCAACAGTTTTTTAATCAATGATGCAGATGGAAAGCAAACTGAATTTAAGTTTGGTCAATATATCCAAAGCGGGTTTGGAATGTGGAAGTTAGATAAGACTCCACTTCTTGAAGGGTATTTGGGGGCCAACCTGGCCATCGGTGTCCGGGATCCTTCTTCTGTTGCTGATGGTTATGTTGCTGCAATTAAGACTAACCTGGATAGCAAAGATGTTCCGTTTGTCGAACTTATGTTATCAGAGGAAAATCCAAAAAGAGGTGAAGATGTTCTGAATAGCCTGTTGAAGACCTATTTGAAGTTTTCAATTTCTGAGAAAAATAAAAAGACCGAAGAGACAATTAAGTTTATGACCAAGCGCATTGATTCGATCGGGAAAGATCTGCACCTGAACGAATCTCAGATAGAGAACTATTCGAGGAATCAGGGTTTGACAGATATAGCAGCTCAATCGCAGGCATATGTTCAGGATAATCAGTACAATCAAAAGGCGCTTAGCGATATAAACTTGCAAGTTAGGATCATCAACAGCATAGAAAATTATGTAAACTCGCCGGGCAGCAACAAACAGCCTTCAACGGTTGGTCTGCAGGATGCAAGTCTAAATTCAATGCTTGATAAACTTACAGAACTGCAATTAAATAAGCAGCACCTGTTAGCAAACAATCCTCCTGACAACCCGGTGTTTGAACCGATTAACGCTGAAATCAATACGCTGCAGTCCAGTATAAGGGAAAAGGTGCGCAACGATAAAGAGACACTGTTGTTGACAAAAAATCAGCTTGAGGCTAATTCTTCCCGTTCAGAAGGCTTGATCAGAAATGTTCCGACCCAGAAAATGGAATACGGCGGGATGGAAAGGAATAAAGATGTTGAAGAAAAATTATATACATTTTTATTAGAGCAAAGGGAACAGTTATCGTTGAAATATGCCTCAACCGTATCCGATGCGCAGGTTGTGGATTATGCGCATACCGGAACTGCCAAATGGCCTAAGCCATTAATGATTTATTTTATGGCAGCCTTCATGGGCATATTTTTTCCGGTTGGTGTGATTTATACCCGAAATAAGTTGGACAATAAGATTACTGACCGCAAACAAATAGAAGCGGAGATTGATGTTCCGATTCTTGCCGAGCTTTCCTATCAGGAATCATCTACCCAAATTGTCATCTCAAAAGAAAGAGGGAGTTTTGCTATCGGTGAACAGTTTAGAGCGCTTCGTACCAAGTTATATCAGGTGCTTAACGGTGGCAGTTCAGGCCATCACGGGATCAATGGAAATGGAATTAATGGGAGCGGTCTTGGAAAAGTGGCTTTGGTTACCTCAAGTACTTCCGGCGAAGGTAAAAGCTTTCTAAGTGCAAACATGGCCGTTACCCTGGCTTTTGCCTCAAGAAAGACAATAGTTTTGGAAATGGACCTTCGCAAACCGATGACTTCCGCAATTTTTGATATGGAACATGACCATCCGGGGATTAGCGATTATCTGAATGAACAGCCGTATAGGCTGGAAGATCTTATACAGCATTCAGGCATACAGGGGCTGGATGTACTGAGCTGCGGTCCTATACTGGAAAACCCCTCTGAGCTGCTCGAGAAAGGCAGACTTGATGAGCTGATCATGACACTGCGTAAAATGTACGATTATATCATCATTGATACGCCACCTATACACCTCGTTACTGATGCTATCATTATTGCAAGAGTCGCCGATGCATCATTGTATGTTATCCGGCAGGGTTATACCCTCAAAGAGGAATTGGGCTTTATTAATGAAGTTTATTCTGAAGGCAGGTTGCCAAATTTAAATATTGTTTTTAACGGTATAAAGAAAGAGAAATACGGCTACGGATATGATTATAATAATAGTTATTATAATACCTATACGAGCCGGCCGAAGACCACCGTTGGCTACGCGGTAAAAAGCTTTCTAAGCAGGTTTTAAATGTTAATATTCCGAGCAGATATTGGCTAATACTAACGGGGGACGATCTTCCCCGTTAGTATTTACAGACCGCATTACAGATAAATCGGAAAATCATTTCCCAGCCACTGTACTAAAGCTCATAAGCACACATTATTAAATTTAATAGCAACAGCTAAATTATCATAGCAGTATACAAAGACATGGAGAATTTACAAAGTCCGAACCCGCTCAATATCCTTATGGTGAATTGGGTATGGTTTCAGGTAGGGGGGGACTGGACTTATGTGGATAATGTGAGGAAACTTTACCAGGGAAGAGGCCATAATGTAATTCCTTTTGCGATGAAATCGGATAAAGATTTTGACAGCTACGGGTATGATAAATATTTTGTAGACTTTATCGATTATAAACACCTCAATGCCAACAAAGGGATGATAAGCGGTGTGAAAGCCCTTACTAAAAGCATTTACTCCAAACAAGCAAAGCAGAACATGGAAAGACTGCTTTCCGAAACAAAAATAGACATTGCTCATTTACACAATATCAACCATTATATTACTCCGAGTATTCTTCCTGTATTAAAAAAGCACAAGGTTCCCGTTGTCTGGACCCTGCATGATTATACCCTGATCTGCCCGGAAAACTCATTTATCTCGCATGGAAGTATATGTGAAAAATGTAAAGGTGGGAAATTCATACAGTGCGGGATAAATAAATGCAAAAAGAATTCCTTCCTGGCAAGTTCACTGGCCGGCCTGGAGAATTATGTTCACCGGTACATGCATTTGTTCAAACATGTTGACTATTTCTTATGCCCTTCTGAATTTTTATATAAGAAATTTTACGAATTTGATTTTTTTAAGGACAAACTCAGATTAACCAATCTGTGTTTTAATTTTAATAACGAGGCACTCGCCAGCCAGACCAAGACAGATGAGAAATATATTCTGTATGTGGGCAGATTGGAAAAAATAAAAGGGATAAGTACACTGCTAAAGGCAGTTAGCGGTTTGGACGTCCCGCTTAAGATTGTTGGAGGCGGTAATTTGCAGGCGGAAATACAGGCGTATATCAACTCAAACAATTTAACGAACGTGCAGCTGCTTGGCCACAAAAGCCTGCCGGAGGTATATAATTTAATTACCAACGCGCAGTTTACAGTATGCCCTTCGGAGTGGTATGAGAATTATCCGTTTTCGGTTATAGAGGCTATGTCTTTTAAAAAGGCAATCGTTGGAGCCCGGATCGGAGGAATACCCGAACTGATAATAAATGAAAAGACAGGTTTGCTGTTTGAATCGTTCAATGCTGAAGATCTGAGAGAAAAGATTACCCGTCTATGGAATGATGATATTTTAAAAAAGGAGCTGGGAGAAAATGCGCATGAATTTATTTCCAAACAGGTAAGCTATGCAAGGCATTATTCCATTTTAAAGGACATTTACAGTAATTTAAACGTCGCATTATAAGGACCCTGTATGAAAATATTGGTATTGGGTACGCGGGGAATACCTAATATTCCGGGAGGTGTGGAAACACATTGCGAGCATCTATACCCCAGGATGCTTAAGAATGGTGAAAACAGTATAACTGTTATTTGCAGGAGCAATTATGTTGAAGATAAAACCCGTAAAGAATACAACGGCATTTCGCTTAAGAATATCTATTCGCCTAAAAGTAAGTCACTTGAGGCCATTGTGCATAGTTTTTTATCGGTTGCTTATGCTGCCATTAAAAGACCCGACGTTGTACACATTCATGCTATCGGACCAAATTTAGTTGCTGGTTTAGCCAGACTGTTCAATCTCAAAGTAGTGATGACCCATCATGGCCCGGATTACAAACGGCTGAAATGGAATGGTCTTGCCAAATCTTTTTTGAGAACAGGGGAATGGATGGGGGTTACATTTGCCAACAAGGCAATCGTTATTTCGCAGGAAATAAAGGAGCACGTTGCCAGCACTTATAAAAGAACGGATTGCCTGCTGATACCCAACGGAGTCGATAAGCCCGTAATTAGCAGCAACACGGATTATATTGAATCGATAGGTCTGGCAAAGGATCAGTATATTTTTACTTTAGGCAGGTTTGTGCCTGAAAAGGGGTTTGATTACATGATCAGGTCCTTTTCCCGATCGGGCATGTCAAAAAAATACAAATTGGTTATTGCAGGTGATGCTGACCATGAATCGGAATATTCCTTGACGTTAAAGGCACTGGCTAAAGAAAATAATGTGATTTTGCCCGGGTTTTTAAAGGGCGAAAAACTAAGACAGCTCTTTTCGAATTCCGGCTTGTTTGTTTTGCCATCTTTTTACGAAGGATTGCCCATCGCGCTTTTAGAGGCCATGAGCTATGGACTGCCTATATTGGCAAGCAATATAGCGGCCAACACACAGGTTAATCTGCCGGAAGAATGCTATTTTGATGTAGGTAATGAAACCGCATTAACCAATCGTCTCGATCAGGTCGAATTAAAAGGCGAACGTTTTGTATACGAAATGAAGCGGTATGACTGGGACCTGATTGCCAGCCAAACTTTAGAAGTATACAAAAGCCTGGTTTAAATTATCTGGCCATGTTTTAATCCCATGGTCATTTTTTCCGCATTCCAAAACCTTATCGGATAAAATCCTCCATTTTACTTACCCGGATTTTCCATTAGCCCCGGGAATCGTATGCAGCAACGACGAATTCCCACCGCAATTGACGCATATTTTGTTATCAACTATAATGTATGCTTTGATGTGCACTCAGAAATTTTTGAATTTTCGGATCCCGACACAAACAAACCTTTTAATTTTTTTTACTGTTCTTACATTTTATAGGATAATTTATACTTTTATTTTTCAATAATCTACTATGGTGAAAAAAAGCATCCTTGTTTTCTTACTGGCAGCATGCTCGTTGCAGACAGTTTATGCAAAGAAAACGGTAAGTCCGGATTCAGTTTTAAAAATTATGTATAAGGTTGCCAGCTGGCAACTGCGAGATTGGCAACAGCATGGCCGCCGGCATCCAAAATGGCATTGGACAATGGGTGCTTGTTACACCGGGTATATGGCTCTTAACCAGGTGAGCAACAATTCCATCTACCTCAATGAAATGAAGAATATCGGAGACAGTCTCAAATGGAATACAGGCCCAAACCGTGAAATGGCTGATGACTACTGTGTAGCGCAAATGTATTGTCAGGTTTATATGCATTATAAGCAGCCTGTGATGACCGCCCATTTCCAAACGCTGGCTGATAGTATTCTTTCCAGGGCGCATATTGAATCGTTGGATTGGAAAAACAATATTGCAAACCGGGAATGGGCCTGGTGTGATGCGCTCTTTATGGGGCCGCCAGCTTTTGCCTATTTGTCAACAGCGACCGGTGAGCAGAAATATTTGGATTTTGCATGCAGAATGTGGTTTAAGACAACGGATTATCTTTATGATCCAGCGGAAGATCTGTACTTTCGAGATAGCAGGTTTTTTGATCAGAAAGAAGCCAATGGGAAAAAGATATTCTGGTCACGGGGAAATGGCTGGGTGATGGCGGGCTTGGTCCGTATGCTAGAAAATATGCCTGCTCATTATCCTGAAAGAGAAAGATTTGAGGACCTGTATCGCAAAATGGCTGAAAAAATAGCCAAACTGCAAAACAAAGATGGCACCTGGCATGCCGCCTTGCTTGATCCGAAAAGTTATCCCGTAAAAGAGACCAGTGGCACCGGTTTTTATTGCTATGCCCTGGCCTATGGCATCAATAATGGATTGTTACCCTACGATAAATACCATACCGTAGTTGAAAATGCGTGGAAAGCCTTGATGTTATCAGTTCATCGTGATGGCAAACTGGGGTACGTTCAGCAAATAGGTGAAAAACCTGAAAAGGTCGGCGATGGGGACACCGAAGTGTATGGTGTGGGGGCATTCTTATTGGCTGGTTCAGAGATGTATAAATTAATCCTGCAGCATACTAAATGAACTTTGTGAAAACTTACCTATTGAACAGACGCTCGAATTTGACGCTGCTGCTTTTTACAGTGATTTTCTTCTCGATTTATTCAAAATCATTGGCGCAAAGCAACCCGAAGTTATTTCATGTGATCGCATTTTACACCGCGCGGAACGATCAGGCACATATCAGTTTTGTACATGAGGCAAATAAGTGGTTTCCACAAATGGCCAGGAAATACAACTTTACCTATGATTCTACAAAAGACTGGAGTAAACTGAATGCGGAATTCCTGGCCAAATACCAGGCCGTTATTTTCCTGGATACGCGTCCGGAAGATCCTGGACAGAGGAAAGCGTTCGAAGTGTACATGAAAAACGGAGGCGGCTGGATAGGTTTTCATTTCTCAGCATTTGCGTTAACCCCATCAGATTTTAATGCGGATTGGGATTGGTATCATAATGAATTTCTGGGATCGGGGCAATATGTAAGTAATACCTGGCGGCCAACTACCGCATGGTTAAGGGTAGAGGATCACCATCATCCGGCCACAGAAGGGCTAGGTGATATTATCAAAGCTTCACCAAATGAATGGTACAGGTGGGAAAAGGATCTTACTAAAAATATCGATATTAAAATATTATTATCCATCGATTCAACCAGTTTCCCATTGGGTACAGGGCCCAAGCCTTCGGAGATATGGCATAAAGGTTATTATCCTGTCGTATGGACCAACAGAAACTACAAAATGGTTTATTTCAATATGGGGCACAATGATATCGACTATGAACATCATACCAACAAGGACTTGTCTCATACGTTAAACAATCCCGAAGAAGATAGGCTTATTTTGAATTCGCTGATTTGGGTGGCAACAGGGAAGCAGATTAAGTAAGTTTCAATGAAACACCTTTTTTACAATCTGAATTACTTTTTCTGAAAATCAAAGCCTAAATTGCTGGCTAGTTTTTCAGTCCAAAATAAACCAAAACCAAATAAATATTTTTTATGAAAGACCCCAATATTTCCCGTCGTCGGTTTATCGGCAGTACGGCGCTTGCTGCAGCAGGTATGGCTTTAGTATCTAAGACCGTATTTGCCGCTGGATCATTACTGCAGTCAAAACCCAATTCTGTTATTGGCGGTGTACAAATCGGCGTGATCACTTATTCATTCAGAAGTATGCCCGGCAGCGCGCAGCAGCTGCTACAATACTGTCTGCAGTGTAACATAAACGCTATTGAGCTTATGGGACAGCCTGCTGAAGCATATGCGGGTATGCCCCAACGTGCAAGCGGAGAAGATTCTGCCACCTATTTCAAGCGCGTGGCTGATTGGCGCGGTACCGTTCCAATGGATAAATTCAAGGAATTGCGTAAAATGTTTAACGATGCGGGAATTTCTATTTATGCCTGGAAACCAAATGCTTTAGGCGCTAAAAACACGGATGCTGAAATTGATTATGCATTTAATGCGGGCAACGCATTGGGTGTAACGCATGTCACAGTTGAATTGCCTACAGATGATAACCAGACCAAACGTTTAGGCGAATTCGCCGAAAAACATAAGATCTATGTAGGGTATCATGCCCATACACAAGCCACGCCAACACTTTGGGATACAGCTTTAAGTCAATCAAAATATAATGCGATCAACCTGGACATCGGTCACTACACATCCGGAACCAGCAGCAGTCCGGTTCCATTCATAGAAAAAAATCACGACAGGATCGTGAGTATGCACATCAAAGACAGAAAATTCCATGATGGGCCTAACATGCCATGGGGGCAAGGAGACACGCCTATTGCAGAGGTGCTGCAATTGATCAAACGCAACAATTATAAATTTCCAGCCACAATTGAGTTCGAATACAATATTCCGACCGATTCAGATGCGGTTAAGGAAGTAATCAAATGCCGGGAATTTGCTGCAAAAGCTTTAAGTTGATCTTGGCAAAGCAGCGATGATTTATTGTGTAAAAAAGACGCAATGATCAAGTACTTTTAAATAATAATTTTCTACATTGGACATTATAAACCATTTATACAATCATGTCAACAAATAATACATATGATGCGATCGTGATCGGCTCGGGGATTTCCGGCGGTTGGGCAGCAAAAGAGTTAACAGAAAAAGGGCTGAAAACCATAATGTTGGAACGTGGGCGCGATATTGTGCACGTGAAAGACTATGTAAATGCAAGTAAGGCCCCATGGGAATATCCACATAGAGGCGGTCGTACACAGCAAATGATTAATGACTACCCGGTATTAAAAAGGGATTATCCACTTAATGAGACTAATCTTGACTATTGGGTAAATGAGAAAGAAAGCCCATACACGGAAGTTAAGCGATTTGATTGGTTCAGAGGCTACCATGTTGGCGGACGTTCACTCATGTGGGGCAGGCAAAGCTATCGCTGGGCGGACGTGGATTTTGAGGCTAATTTAAAAGACGGCATTGGTACCGATTGGCCCATTCGTTATAAAGATCTGGCTCACTGGTATAGTTATGTAGAAGGTTTCGCTGGTATCTCCGGTAATAAAGACGGGTTACCAATTCTTCCGGACGGAAATTTTATGCCTCCAATGGATATGAATTGTGTTGAAAAGGATGTCGCTTCCCGTTTGAACAATTATTATAAAGGTTTAAGGCACATGGTGATCGGCCGTACGGCTAATATCACCAAACCATTGCCGGGCAGAACTAATTGCCAGTATCGTAATAAATGCTGGTTGGGATGTCCTTTTGGTGCCTACTTCAGTACGCAGTCATCAACGCTGCCTGCAGCTGCTGCCACAGGTAATTTGACGGTTAGGCCGTGGTCGATCGTAACTAAAATATTATACGATAAAGATACCAAAAAGGCTAAAGGGGTAGAGGTGCTGGATGCAGAAACCAATAAGACCTATGAGTTCTATGCCAAGGTAATATTCCTTAATGCCTCTACCTTAAATACCGCCTGGATATTGATGAATTCCGCTACTGATATCTGGCCTGACGGCTTAGGTAGCAGCAGCGGCGAGCTGGGTCACAACCTGATGGACCATCATTTGGGTGTGGGCGCCAGCGGACATGTTGAAGGATATGAGGATAAATATTACTTTGGCCGGAGGGCAAATGGTATCTATATCCCGAGATATCGCAATCTGGATGGCGAAAAACGCGACTATATCCGCGGCTTTGGTTACCAGGGCCGTGCTTCGCGCGAAGCTTGGAGCCGTAATATTCCTGAATATAGCATAGGATCGGATTTTAAAGACGCTCTTACTGAGCCGGGACACTGGACCATGAACATAGGTGGCTTTGGTGAGACGTTGCCTTATCACGATAATAAGGTCACTCTGGACAAAACTAAAAAGGACAAATGGGGCCTGCCAATATTGGCAATTGATGCGATCATCCGTGACAATGAAAATAAAATGCGCATTGATATGGTCAACGATGCTAAAGAAATGCTCGAAGCATCTGGAGTGAAGGATGTCAAAACACATACCATGGAAGGTGTATTGGGCCGCGGCATCCATGAAATGGGTACCGCACGCATGGGGCGCGACCCAAAAACATCGGTGCTGAACGAATGGAATCAGGTATGGGATGCTAAGAACGTATTTGTCACAGACGGTGCAGCAATGGCATCATCAGCGTGTCAAAACCCTTCATTAACGTACATGGCTATGACGGCCCGTGCCGCCGATTACGCGGTAAATGAATTGAAAAAAGGGAATCTGGCATAAGGATCGCATTATCGCTTGATAAAAATAATTCAGTAATTTAAGGCCCGGCAGAAATACTTTTTTGCCGGGCCTTTTTTTATCATCTAAATCACCATGAAAAAAATCATTCTCATCCTTTTGTCTCTTAGCTTTCCACTGGTTGTGCTGGCGCAATCGGCAAAGATTGTTACCAACCACGTTGGTTATGAGTTTGACGGTGCTAAAAAGGCGATCATCGTCGCCAATGGCAAAGTTGAAGTCGGTTCTTTCGTATTGATCGACGCCCGCAGCGGTAAACAGGTGTTTTCAGGCAAGCCTTTATACCGTGGTCCAGTACATAAATGGAAGGATTGGCAGTTCTGGGCGATTGACTTCAGCAGTTATACTGAACCGGGCACTTATATATTGCAGGTTGTGGTAGCAAAAAGCCTTATAGCTTCATACCCTTTTGTTATTGGCAAAGAAGTATTGGAAAAAGCTACCTTATCCGATGTGATCTATTACTTTAAGGGGCAACGCAGCTCCGGTCTGCTGGATAAGGCCGACCTTCATTCCCATTTACAAGGAAAGTCGGACACCATAGATGCGCATGGTGGTTGGTACGATGCCACCGGCGATTACGGTAAACATCTTTCTCATCTTTCCTTTTCGTCTTACTTCAACCCGCAGCAAATTTCATTAACAGATTGGAGTCTTTTCAAAACCTACGAATCATTAAGTAAAAAAAAGGGGACTGATTTCAGGCAGTTTAATCGCAGATTACTGGATGAGGCAATGTTTGGCGCAGACTATTTATGTCGGATGCAGGCAAAGAACGGGTCGTTTTATCGTTCAGTTGGTGCTCCGGGGCCAGGAAAACTTCCCCAGGACAGAGCAATAGGGCCTGAAGGCAAGAGTTATCGCATCAAGGTGTCAAAAAATGATGATTCTTTTAAAAGTAAGGATGAAGATCACGACTGGCGTAGTTTTCAATGCAGCTACCGCTCGGGTGGCGGCATGGCCATTGCTGCATTGGCTATTGCATCAACCTATCACACTTCAGGCGATTATACCAATGCAGATTATTTGCGGGCGGCAGAGAATGCTTTCGATTTCCTTGAAAAAAATAATGTGGGAATGACCAATGATGGCAAGGAGAATATCTTGGATGATTATTGCGCATTAACGGCAGCCACTGAGTTATACAAGGCAACTAACAACGAAAAATATCAGGCAGCCGCTGAAAAAAGGGCATTGTCATTGACGGGCAGACTGGCTGACTGGAAAAAATATAAAGACTATTGGCGCGCCGATGATAAAGACAGGCCTTTTTTTCATCCCTCGGATGCAGGACTACCTGTGGTGAGCCTGGTTTATTATTATCCCTTTGCCACGCCAGGCACGCAGTCATTGATCAAAAAAGTGATCAGGCAATCCATGAACTATGAATTATCCATTACCGCCGAGGTAAATAATCCTTTTGGCTATAGCAGACAACTGGTGCAGGATACGCTTGGCAACAGGCACAGTTCATTTTTTTTTCCGCATGGAAGCGATGCATCTCCATGGTGGCAGGGCGAAAATGCAAGACTCGGTTCCCAGGCCGCGGCAGCAAGGCTGGCGGCAACTCTTTTTACGGATGAAAGGGAATTTCACCAAAAGCTGGAAGGATATGCGTTGGATCAGTTGAACTGGATATTAGGTCTGAATCCATATGACGCCAGTATGATGGAAGGAATCGGGCACAACAATCCCTCCTACGGCTTTTTTGGAACATTTGAATATACCAATGCCCCCGGGGGGATTGTCAACGGTATCACTTCCGGTTTGAATGACGAAGACGATATTGACTTTAATTTGTCATATGCCCAAACAGGTAAAGACTATGATTGGCGTTGGGCTGAGCAATGGCTGCCGCATGCTGCCTGGTACATGCTTGCTGTGGCAGTGCGGTAAAAGTATATTTTGTCAGCTTTTCCGAGCTTAGATATGACAGGGAATTAGTGTTTTGGTAGCAGCAAAGAATTTGGCCTGTGCTAGATGTTTTTTTGCCGACCAGGGGGAATAAGCGAACTGGCCGGACGAACAAAGTCAGTTCTTTATTGTATTTTATTGATGGCACAAATTCAGGCATTTAAAGCTACCAGAACTAACCCGTTTTATGCAGACAAACTGGTGTTCACCGCGCCTCAGGTAGAATCTATCTCGGGCGATTATACCAGGCAAGGCACTTTAGCGCCACTGAAAATTTTGCTCGAAACAGGTGCCAGGAAACGGCCGGAAACGCCGGAGGGGCAAGCCAGAGCTTTTCAGGACATAAAAGATACGCTTAGTGACTTATTGCAAAAGGAGCAGTTGTGGCTTGAGCAAAGACCCGGAATTTATGTCTATGAGGTCGTATACAAGGCATACAGGCAAACCGGAATATGGGCATTAACATGCCTGGAAGATTACCGCAAAGGTGCAATTAAAATACATGAACTGACTTTTGCAGACAGTATACGCCGTTTAACCAATTATCGCAGAAACACGGGTCTGGAGGGAAGTCCTATATTAATGACCTATCATCCTGATTTGACCATTAACCGAATTATCGCCGAAACAAGAACCAAAAACCAAAAGTTGACCTTTGGTAACCAACATGGCCTGCACCGGCTTTGGAAAATAGAAGATACGGAAGTATTGCAGCAATTGACAGATGCCTTTGCACACGTTCCAACGGTGTACCTTGCCGACGGACACCATCGTATTGAATCTTCTGCTATCCTGGCTGCTGAGCAGCGGACAAAGGGTCTGCCTGGATTTGATACCATCTCAACTCTTTATATGGCTACCGACCAGTTGCGTATTGAAGAGTATGATCGGGTAGTCGTGCACTCGGAACCAATTGAAAAAAATATTTTATTTAAACAACTGGAAGAGCATTTTGAGATTCATCACTCAAAAGAACCGGTGCAACCCAGATCGGCTCATACATTGGGTTTTTATTTTACCGGAAAGTGGTATAGCCTGGTAGCCAGACCGCACACCTATATTAACAAGAGTGCAGCTGCAATTCTGGATGCACATATACTCCAGGAAACCGTGTTGGCACCCATTTTTGGGATTGCTGATCCCAAAAACGATACTCGTTTAAAATGTGCGGGCGGGGAAAAAGCAATGGAGGAAATCCAAATAATCATTGATAGGCATCCAGAGGCGATCGTTTTTACACTTTGTCCATTGAGCGTTGAACAATTAATAGCTGTTGCAGATGCAGGAGAAATACTTCCCCCAAAGTCTACCTGGATTGTTCCGAAGATACCTTATGGCTTACTGCTTTATCATCATACCGGGCATTAACTGAATTTCAAATATGAAATCAGCGGCACGCAATTATGGCAGACAACGCTGAGGATGTTAATATTTTCGGCTTGCAAGCCTTCTGGCCAATGCTTTAAATTACAGTTCAGCCTGTTTTTTTGACCTTTTTTTGAGAAGCGGATTTGGCTGCGTCTGTTATAGCCTCTGATGAGTTTAATACCGGTGGTAGTTTTGCGACAGATTTCTCTTCAGTTTTGCCATTTTCCGACATGATTTTTTCTGTGTCCTTAGTCGCAGAATGCTTGTGTAAGCCTTTGGTGATCTTTTTCGCTAGCTTTTTAGCTTCTTTCTCAATGTCAACGCTGTCGTGACCTAATTCAACTGTGATGGTTTTTAAAAGCCTGGTAATACGAATTTGAACAGCTTCTCTGGTTTTTTTTCGTGCGGCTTTAACGGGCGATTCCTTACTTTCCTTTTTCATGGTTTTTAGTGAAATCAAATTTATGTGATAAACATATCAAGTTAATATTATGTTTATGTTAAGTTATTGATTTAATGTTACGTTGAAGAAAGGTTCAGGTAATGTACCGGAACATAAAAAACTGCCCGCGTTGGCAGGCAGTTTTGTTTTGAGCCGCGTCCTGGGCTAGCTCTCCTTCTTTTTCTCTTCTGATTTTTCTTTTAAAGCTGCCTCCACTTCCTTCTGATGTTTCTGGAAGATCGCGTATTGATCAGGAGAAAGGATTTTTTTCAATGCTTTATCTTTTTCTTTCAAATCACCCTTTAATGCATCTCCAGCCTTTAGTTTTGCGAATTTATTTGTAGCATTTGCCAGTTTTTCCTTATCAGCCTTGATTGCAGTAAGTGTCTTCACGTTTATCTGGTAAACCTGTGGAATCTGAGCGTTGGTGAGATCCAATTGAGCCGTCATGATTTTGGTTTGTATGTCGGCCATCTGTGCTATACTATGCTGCTGCAAAAGTTTTGTCTGCTCAGGATTGAGAATCTTTTGCAAGCTCGCATTTCGCTGTTTCATAATGCCTAGCACTTGTTTTGCCAGCGTCTTTCCCTGGAAACTGGTATCGGCGTGTGCCTTTTTTGCTGCCTGTATAAGGGATGACGCAGCCGTTTCATTTAACTTTTGTGCGCTAGCTTTTTGCTCGGGATTTAATTGCAGGTACGAGAGGCTGTCTGTCATCGCCTTTGCAAGATTGCTGGCGCTCGTTTGTGCCCATGCACCGGTACCTAAAAATGCCAGCAATATCGCCGCCAGCAGTATGCCCGTTGCCCGTTTTAATTTTTTATGTAACATTGCCTGAGTTGTTTTAAGTACTGCAAGTTTACAGAGTATTGTCGCTCAAATATTTAAAATAATGATGGCAATATGGTGCATTTTAGAAGTTGAAACGAATCTGCGTTGTTTTTGACCTCCCCAATTAGGCAAAATCTGAAATATATACGCTTATAGGGGATTTAATTACTGGTGGTTTTTATGTCGTCGATATTCAGGCCCATTCTGTCGATGTTCGGTAGTATTCAGTCTATTACTATTATTATGAAACTCCCTTAATTCTATATTTAGATAATGTTTTAGAGATAAGACAAGTTATCAACAAATATTGAATTCCAAAATTTCAAACAAAAACATTATGAGAAAATTTATTTACCCCTTCTTCGCATTCTTAATGATTGTTACATCAGCGTTCACTGTAATTAAATCGCAGGATTGGAAGATCACTGATGATTATGCAATTAAATTTGATGGCGGAGACCCTTCTGGCGAATTTAAAGGTTTAAAGGGCACCATAAGCTTTGATCCAAATGATCTTGCCTCTTCTAAATTTGATGTAAGTATAGATGTGGCAAGTATCAACACAGGAAACGGGATGAAAAACACCCACGCCAAAAGCGATAAATGGTTTGATGCGGAAAAATATCCAACGATAAAGTTCACTTCCATATCTATTACCCAAACAGCCATTGGCTATGCTGCAATTGGAACACTAGAAATGCATGGCGTTCAAAAATCCGTCATCATTCCGTTCACATTTGAAAACAATGTCTTTAAGGGAAGCTTTGAAGTAAACCGTATGGATTACAATATCAATACTGCTGAACCCAAACACGGGGGTTCAAATTTTAAGGTAGATATTTCGGTCCCTGTAGCAAAATAAGATGTTTAAGAAAGCGTTTTACAATGGGCTTTGTGCAAGCATTCTTGCAGCAATAGCTTCTATTCTTTACAGCCGTATTTATTTTTTTGCGACAGAGGTTGATTTCTCTAAAGTGATTAACGTTGGCAGCATAATCGGATTTTGCTTTTTGATCAGCATGACGGCCACATTCCTTTTGTATGGTTTTAATAAATGGCTTAAAGAGAAAGGTGAAATGATATTTAATTTTATATTTACGATTGCTTCCTTCACCCTAGTCATGGTCCCTATTTCTCTTACCTTGCCATTAGATGTCAAATTCCCAGAACTATTTCCAGGATTAGGGGTGCCTTTGGTACTTATTCCGGCCTTGTCATGGTATACCTTGAGACCTTTATTTTCATTAAAGGACTAATAAAGATTGTCATTACATCGCATTAGTTATCTGGCTCATACTGGATAACTAATGCGATAACTGAAAAAGTCTAAACTTTGATGACTATTTTACCGATTGCTCTACCAGTCTCCATTTCCAAATGTGCTTGACCCATTTGTTCGAATTCAAAAACTTTAAAAATTGTCGATTTTATGATTCCCTTAGCTAATAAATCAGCGATAGCTTCCATATCAGCGCCGCTCGATTTAACTAGTGAATAGTGTACTTCTACTTTTTTTTCCTTTGCTTTTTGAAATAAGTCATTACTGATCATCGGCAGAAGACTTATAATTTTTCCGCCTGATTTAGTGGACTTCAGCGAAGGAAATAGACTTCCACCTGCAAAGGCATCTACATTATAATCTACTTCGTCTATTTCGTTTTCGTATTGTTTTTCATCATACGCAATATGGAGGTCAGCTCCAAGACTCAAAACATAGTCCCTGTTTTTGGCTGACGAAACGCCGATAACATATGCTCCTAAATATTTTGCGATCTGAACAGCATAATGACCAACGCCACCTGAAGCCGCCTGAATTAGTACTCGTTCGCCAGGTTTAATGTCAGCATAATGCTTTAACAATTGCCACGCCGTTAACGCCGCCAAAGTTGCGGCCGCTGCTTCCTCGTGGGTTATATTAGAGGGCTTAAACGCAAGTTGGTCTTCGGGTGCCGCCACATATTCAGCGTACCCTTTTCCATGTCCAAGGAAATTTACCATTCCAAAGACCTCGTCGCCCTTTTTAAATTTGGTTACATTTCCACCAATTTCTTCAACGACACCTGAAATATCCCAACCCAAAATTAAAGGTTTGTTTCCTTTAAGATGGTCAGCCATCGCGGAGCCTGCTCTAGTTCTGACGTCTACCGGATTAATACTGATTGCTTTTACTTTGATCAATATCTCGTGGCCGGCGACAACAGGTTTGGGCAATTCTACCATTACCAATTTATCAATTCCTCCAAATTCTGGTATTATGATTGCTTTCATTTTTTATGAGTATACAGTTATTAAAACAAAGTTAGAGTGACCTTAGGCGCACTCTAACTATAAATAAATGATTAATGTGTGGTTAGTTTATTTTGTTTTTTTAAGGTCAACGGAAACATCATTATCCTGTACCTTAAATGAAAGTGTAATAACATCCCCCTTAACCTTACCGGTCACTTTCGTAGGGCCGCCCATTATATCGATCGTGAAAGAAAGATCATTACCCTTGATCACACCATTTGATATGGGTGAATCGGATCCATCAGGTCCTTTCGATGAGCCAGTTAATTTGTCACCATCCATTTTAAATGTGTAATTGATCTCAAATTGGCCGTTGACCAAACCTTTCCAATTGCCAGTAATGTCCTGAGCATAGGAAAAGGTAATAAAGGCAATTACTAAGAATGCGGTTGTCAGTGCTTTTTTAATCATAAAATTGGAATTTAATAAATGTTAATAATTGGGTTAATTGCTTATGTTCAGTTAATTGTTAATTATTCATATCGTAATGCTTCAATAGGGTCCAGCTTAGAGGCTTTGAGAGCAGGATAGTAACCAAAAAATACTCCGATTACAGTGCAAACCGAGAATGAAATAAAAATTGACGATTCGTCAATAACAGTGGGCCATGATAATGCATGGGAAATTAGCAACCCAAGGCCCTCGCCTAATAAAATACCAATTACTCCCCCGGTTACGCTAAGCATAATTGCTTCAGTTAGGAATTGACTTAAAATATCGATACCTCTGGCCCCGATTGACATTCGTAAGCCGATCTCTTTCGTGCGTTCAGTTACAGATACATACATGATATTCATAATGCCTATGCCACCTATCACCAAGGAAATTCCGGCAATAGCGGTTAGCAACGCGGTTAACAAGCCCGTAACTGTACCGAGTGTTTTTATCAATTCGGCTTGTGTCCTGATTACAAAATCATCGTCTTCCGTCGGACGAAGGCGGTGGGTTACCCTCAATATTTTTCCAATTTCACTCGATGCAGCTTCGGACAACGGTTCAGACTTAGCAGAGGCATAGATACTCCCAAAATAAATAGAAGCAATTACGCGCTTTTGCACCGTGGTATAAGGGGCCAGTATAATATCATCCTGGTCCTGTCCAAATGTATTCTGACCTTTAGAAGCCAAGATTCCGATCACCTGGAACGGAATCTTGTTAAATCTGATTGTCTTTCCAATGGGGTTTGTTCCCTTTGGGAATATATTATTTACGACTGTCTGCCCTAATAAACACACCTTTGCATAGGTTTTAACATCCCGGTCAGAAAATGATATCCCATCCCTGATGGACATATTTTTGATGTTCAGATATTGCTCATTTACACCTTCAATGGTTGTTGGCCAGTTCAATGAGCCGTTTATAGCCTGCCCTTTTGATTGCGATGAGGGGGAAACTCCATTGATATAAGACGCTTGTTTTTCTATGGCAAGAATATCTTTTATCGTTAAGGTCTCTACATTAGCTCCTTGCAAGCGCGCTCCGCCCGGCAGATTACTGTTGGGCATAATTGTAATAAGATTTGACCCTAGTCCGGCCAGCGAATTATGTATGCTGATCTTAGACCCCTGTCCAATGGCTCCTATTGTAATTACCGATGCAACACCGATAATAATTCCGAGCATCGTTAGCACCGCACGCAACTTATTACGCTGTATTGCCCGTAAAGCCAGTCTTACTAAATTTAATATGTTCATGTTTTCGTATCAATAATCTTCAGTTACCGGTAAAGCCGCAAGCATATCTTTGGCCGAACGCCTATTTTCATTATAGCTATCTTTTACAACCCGTCCGTCTTTTAAAATAATGGTACGACTGCTAAAAGCAGCGATATCAGGTTCATGCGTAACAAAAACAATCGTCTTTCCCTGTACCTGGTTAAGTTCCTGCATCAGTGACATAATCTCGTAAGATGTCCGTGAATCGAGGTTGCCTGTAGCCTCATCAGCAAGGATCATGACAGGTTCATTTACTAAAGCTCTTGCGATGGCAACCCGCTGCTGCTGGCCACCGGATAGTTCATTGGGCATGTGGTGCATCCTGTCGGCGAGTTTAACGGCTTCCAAGGCGGCAATAGCCCTTTCCTTCCTCTGCGCCGGGGTTACAGAACTATTATAGAACAGAGGCAGCTCTACGTTCTCCAATGCAGTTGTACGAGCGAGCAGGTTATATGCCTGGAAAACGAATCCTATCTTTTCGTTTCTGAGTTTAGCTAACTCATTCCGGGTCAACTTACCAATGTTAACCCCATCCAATAAATAGGTGCCCTCGCTTGGCTTATCTAAACAGCCAAGCGTATTCAGCAGTGTGGTTTTACCCGAACCACTGCTGCCCATGATGGTAACAAATTCTCCGGCACTTACATTGAAGGAAACCCCTTTCAGCGCCCTGACAATCTCGGTACCCATTTGAAATTGCCTCTTAATTTCGTTTAACTCCAGTATCTTTTTCATGATTTCTTTTTCGTGCCCGGTGGCGGAGGTAAAATAGAACTTGACGCCGGAGCAGCGGCTGGGATAGGAAGTGACGATACGACATCATCACCGGTGCTCAGACCATCTAAAATTTCGGCATGGGTATTATCGTCGAGGCCTATCTTCACCTGTGTCTGAATCAAATCAGAGCCTTTTCTCAGCCAAACGTAGCCGGTCTTCGCCTTAATTTTACCGGAAGTGTCAGCAGCATTTCCACCAATATTATTGGATGGCTTCGCTGACGTCACCGGTTTAAACTTAAACTGTTTGCTCAACGTGGAATCGGGCTGAAAATTCAGTGCTTTTGAACTGACCAGTAATGCATGCTTAACTTCTCTGGTGTATACTACAATATTTGCGGTCATTCCAGGCTTTAGTTTCATATCCTCATTTGGCGCGTTTATGATAGTTGTATAGGTAACCACATTTGAGCTTACCTTAGGATGCAACCGCACATCAGCGACGGTACCTTTGAATGAATCATCGATGTAGGCATCAACAGTAAATGAAGCCCTCTGACCTTTTTTCACGTTGCCAATATCGGCCTCATCAATGGCGGCCTGCACCTGCATTTTGGTGATGTCTTTTGCGATTACAAATAAAGTTGGCGTGCTGAAACTTGCTGCAACTGTCTGGCCAATGCTGATACTTCTGGAAAGTACCACACCGTCGATTGGAGAATAAATATCTGCGTACGACAGGTTCTTCTCAGACGACCTCAATTGCGCTTCTGAATTTGCAACACCTGCTACCGCCGCATTGTAATTATTTAAAGCGGTTTCGTAATCTGCTTTGCTAATTGAACCGGTTGAATAAAGCAATTTCTGACGTTCATAATTGCTTTGTGTATAGGAGAGCTGGCTTCTTTGTGTGGCCAAGGTGGCCCGGTTTTGATCGACCACTGCCTGCAATAACGACTTATCTATCTGCGCGAGCAACTGGCCTTTTTTAACGACCGAGTTAAAATCGGCATTTAAAACGCTGATCGTACCAGAAACCTGTGTACCTACCGACACGGTATCGAGTGGCTGGATCGTGCCTGTTGCAGTAACATTTTGAGATATATACCCATATACAGGTTTCTCTGTCGGCAAAACAAGAGCGCGTTCCTTTTTCTTAAATGCGAATGACCAGATCAGCCATAATCCAATGATGACTGAAACTACAATTAGCATTCTCTTATATCCTTTTTTCATTTTTATTTGATCAATTAAAGTTTTACTGCTTCTCCGTTATAAAAGTCATAGATCTCAATCGTGAGTGCTGCGTTATATTTGGCCTGTATATATTGCTGTAAGGCTTGTATATACAATTCTTTTTGTTGCAGAAACTCAACCATATTGGACACCCCTAAACGCAATTGCTCATTGGCAATACGATAGGTCTCCTGATTATAGGTAAAGGCTTCCTCGGCAGCATCATATTGATGCTGAGCGTTTACCACGTTGATATATGCCTTTTCGATATTGAGCGATAATGTATTTTTAGTGTCCTTCAAGGTAAGGTTGGCCTGATCGATGGAGATCTTCGCTTCCTCAACATTTGTTTTGTTTTGTCGCCGGGTAAAAATGGGCACGGATAACGTCAGCCCTAGCTGTTGATTAAATTGGTTATTTAATTGGCTAAAATAATGCGACCCATTGTTGTAACTGGAGCCAATTGAACCCAGTGCGGTAAGCGTCGGGAAGTACCCAGACTTGGCCTTATTCAACCCGACTTTGGCAATATCAACGCCGAGCTGGCTGTTTTTTACTTCCGGACGATTTTGCAGAGCTGTCTTCTGAACAGTCATTAGTTCAGCGATCGATTTTTTGGAGATAATCGTATCGGGTTCGACAATATCAAACTGAATATCCGAGGGCAATTCCAATACTTGTTTTAAGGTAAGCAGATCCTGCCGTTTTGCATTCTGAGAAGTAATCAGCGTATACTTGTCATTAGCAAGTTGTGACTTGAATTGCGCAACGTCTTTTCTTGCGATACTGCCGGCGCTGTACTGACGCTGCGCCTGCTCCACCTGCGCTTGTGAAGTGCTAACGACATTCTGCTGATAAACGATGCTCTCTTTATCCAATAGGATATTTAAAAAGTCTTGTGTAATTTGTAGGGTAATGTCATTTTCTTCCTGAAGCACACTCAGATTCGCTGACTCAACCGACATATTTTTTTGCTGAATGTCACTTTTCAAATATCCACCCTGATAGAGCGTCCATGAAGAGCTTACCCCGTACGCTCCGGATGGTGCTAAAGAGGATTGGTATTGGCCTGTAGCTAGATTTAAAAGGTTGCTATGACCTGCGTTTTGCGTTGCCGAGCCATATAGATTAGGTAAAAGTGCTGATTTAGCCAATAAATATTCCTGTGTATTGGTCTTACTGGTATTTCTCAGGGTTTTTAGTTGAATATTATTTTTCTTCGCATAATCAAGGCAAGTTTGTAAGTCCCATTTCACTGAAGAGGACCTTAAAGTGTCCTGTGCATTAACGGGGATTTCATAAACCAGGAGAATAAACAAACCAATGAGAATTGGCCCTATTTTTTTTGTCATTTGATCTTTGTTGTTTTCTTTAATCCGTAGCATGATGATCAAAGAAATATCTAAACCCCGGCTAAAAAAAGCACTATAGATACTTATGGCGAGAAAATAGACAGAATGGCGTTTTTAATCTATGGGGATGTTTTTTCGAATTAAGAAAAATGGGCTTACACCCACTTACTTAGAAATGTTTGGAAGACGTCTTTATATTGTTCAGTTACCGGTATTGTAGTTTGCCCTATTTGTACAGAATTCCTGGTGACGGATTTTATTTTATCCAGCGCAACGATAAAGGAGCGATGTAGGCGCATAAAATCATTAGGAGGTAGCTTTTCCTCAAGGTTTTTAAGGCTTGTCAGCGTTAAGATGGGTTTTGGCTCATTGATTAGAAATACTTTCACATAATCTTTAAGACCCTCAACATACAAAATATCGTTAATGTCCACCTTCACAAGCTGGTACTCTACTCTTAGATAGAGGTATTGCTTTTCCTTATTTGCAAGAGGATCAATGTTTTCATTAGTAACTTTATAATTATTATGTACTTCAAAATAGCTTTGCGCTTTCTTGGCAGCCCTTGAGAAGTCAACGAAGTTGAAAGGCTTTAAAAGGTAGTCCAGTGCATCAACCCTATAACTTTCTACAGCATATTGGTCATATGCCGTTGTAAAGATGATCCGAGTGTTGCTCTTATCCGTTGATTGATCGATAATCTTGGCAAGTTCTATTCCGCTTAAGTCGGCCATCCTGATGTCCAAAAAAATAATTTTTATGACGTTGTCATGTAATGCCTTCAGTGCGTCTAAACCATTAGAATATCTACCCACCAAACTAAGAAATGGCGTCTTTTCAATGTACGAACACAAAAGATTAAGTGCTACAGGCTCGTCGTCGACGGCGATACAATTCATTATCATAACACATTTAGTTTTAATTGCACGGTAAACTCATTCTCTAACGCATTTTTATTTACCACTAAATTATATCTGCCGGGGTAAATCAAATCTAACCGCCTTCTGGTATTATTCAATCCAATGCCATTGCTTTCCTCCAGGTTTTCAGCTCTTTCCGGAAAAATAGAATTACGCACTTCAATCTGTAGCGTTTGGCCTGTTTGAGATATGCCGATGAAAACATAGCTGGGATGAATACTACTGATCCCATGCTTAAATGCATTTTCCACGAAAGGCAAGAATAACATCGGTGCCACGTCAATATTTTTTACCTGTTTTGATTTATCAAATATCACTTGCACCTGGTCACTAAGCCTTAATTTCATCAGTTTAATATAGCCTTCAATGAAATCTATCTCCTTTTCAAGCGTCGTGAGGTCATTTTTTGTTTCATAAAGAACATAACGCATCATTTGTGAAAGTGTGTAAATGGAGTCCCGGGCTATCTTTACATTAGTCTCAGTTAAGCCATATATTGTATGAAGGATATTAAAGAAAAAATGGGGGTTGATCTGAGCCTTGAGAAAAGAAAGTTCAGAACTTATCTTTTCTTTTTCCAGTGTTTGATTATTGACCTGATCCGCTTGAATTTTTTTAGCGACACTAACGATGATACTAATTCCTATCATAATCAGCGTTATAATGATAATGCTAAAATCTACTAATGGTGTATTATTGAAATCTGATTGATGTGGACGAGCCCTGGTTATTTTGTTCATTAAAGATGGCAGGTCCAGGATTTTATCGATCTGATGATTGTAGAGGACCATAAAAATAAGCGTGCCCAGCGTCAATATAATAAACAAAAGGCTTTTACTTTTATAAAGTATTTTAGGAACGAGGATATTCATATTCAGATAGAAAATGCCCGCCCACAGGTAGTAATCGACTCCTTGTTTAATCCAGAACTGTGAAGGTAGATTCACCGGCCAAGTAAGGGGCAGGCCAACAAAGACAAACAGCCCCAACAATACCGCAAAATGCACTGAAAAGAGGAATCGTTTTAACCTAGGGAAAATCATATTCACCGTTGCTTAAGTTTACAACATATTATTTACTACAAAAGACCTAAATATCATGTTAATAAATCCTGAATTAGATACAATCACCAAAAAAATAGACGAAATGGCCTTTTTTATCTATTGACATATTTAATAGACGATGAAAAAGGCCAATGAATTCTCACATTCATTGACCTTAATCGAAATTTGTCCGTTCCTATTTTTTAGTGTAGACTACAAGACTGCTGTTATTTACACCTTGAATTTTTGCGATCGCTTTAATTGTCGTACCCGGTTTTAATGTAAAGGGTTTTGAATATTCATCTGAAGTTGCAAACGATGGTGTATTTCCATTTACGGTGTAATAGACCACTGCGCCTGGCGTGGAGCACGTAATGATCGCCTTGTTTCCCTTAATGCTAACCAAGGGTTTTGCAACTTGGTTTACATATTTCTCGGTACGCGCGTCTTTGATCACCCCTTCCCAGTTCATGCCAAATCCAAAATCATAAGTATGTCCTGCTGCATCTGTATAGCATATCATATCATGGGGAATATCCTCGTTCTGCAATTCAACAGTCGACATATTTGCTGGCATTTGAAAGGGAAGCAGGCCCGAAGGCTCAGCCACACCAGACAAAATATCCAGAATTGCCTGATTTTGTACACCAAAGTTTGCAATAATCGCATTAGCTTCTTTTTCAAAATCTGCCGGGATTACTGGTCTAGATAACGTTAAGATAACAATCACTGGCTTGCCCTTCATTGCTTCTTTGGTATCCTGTATGGTTTTAATGTCTTTAAAATTACCTGCCGAAATAGATTTACCCCTATAAGTTCTGTCAGTTACTGTTGGCTCCGCTGGGTCACCGGCTGCTATGCTGTGTTCCCTTGCATCTGAGGCGGTATAGGGCGAGTATTGAAGTGTGATGGGTACATATCCGTTTCCTCCCTTTTTAATGTCTTCTTTATCATATCCCGCGCTGGAAACCGGGCTGCTTATGAATACAACAGCACAATCTGCTTTGGCCGGGTCATCGGTCACAGTATAGTATTTCTTTATAAGATCAGCCTTTATTGCATCCTCATATTTTTCCTTTGAAGGAGGACCGAACATGCCCTGCATAGCAGCGGTATACTTTTTAGGCATATAGATTGTTTTACCCTTTTGAAGCGGAAGCACATTCCCAGTGTTTTTTAACATTACGATAGATTTTAATTGTGCTTGGTAACCTGCTGCCATGAATTCAGGCTTTCCGACAACCTTTGCGGAATTTGACGGATCGAGATAAGGGTTTTCAAATAGGCCAACCCTGAAAATATTGCACAATAGTCTTACTGCGGATTGTTCAAATCTTCCTCGCATGAAAGCCTCTCCGTGATCATTCACGCCCATTTTGTAGGCTTCGAGTACCGGACCGGCATCGTTATTGCCCCCGAATTGATCAACGCCCGCCATCAAAATCTTATAGTGGCGTTCAGCAACGGAATTTTTCTCCATTCCCCAAGATTTTCCCCCGAAAATATCCGGTGTCTTCCCTTCATCTGCTGTGACTGCCCAATCCGTACAAACAACACCATCATAATGATATTTTGTCCTTAGTAGGTCAGTTATCAGGTATTTGTTATAGCTATTGCCCAAATTTTCTTTGTTTTTACTATCCATGCCATAAGAGATAGTATAATAAGGCATTACAGCTGATGCCATTTTCGTTTTCCCGTCCAATTTTAAAGCGCCATCGACAAACGATACCAGGTGCTCATCAAAATTATTACCAGGGTATACTGCGAATTTACCGTAGGCGAAATGGGCATCTCGACCTGCTTCCTCCGGGCCACCACCGGGCCAATGTTTCATCATTGCATTAACACTGTTATATCCCCACCCATCCTTAATTTCATTTGGTCCCGTTGAGGTCTGAAAACCATCTACATAAGCTCTTGCCATATCTGCCGATAATTGCGGGTCTTCCCCGAAGGTGCCACCAAAGCGTACCCACCTTGGTTCTGATGCAAGGTCAATCTGTGGTGACAGCGCAGTCGCTATACCCAGGGCACGATATTCCTGTGCACCGATATGACCGAACTGTTTTACAACCACCGGATCAAATGTTGCAGCCAGCCCTATTTCATCCGGCCATTGTGAAATATTACCACCTGCACCTGCCGTGTATTCTACACCGGAATTTGTACCATGTCTGGGATCAGTACTGGTATTTGCTGGTATTCCTAAACCAGCCCCTTCAACCAACGCCTGTACATTATTATTCCATTTTGCTGCCACTTCAGCACTTGGTACCATGGTGATTAGTACATGCCTTAAATTGTCTTTTATTAAAAAAGATTTTTGTTGGTCGGTTACGCTTGCAGGGTCAATACCTCCATCACTGTATTTTTTCCCACCGTAAGTGCCTGCGCCGAATGGGCCACCAGACATTGCAGGTATCGCCTGGTGAGCGCTATATAACATTAATCCAGCTATTTGCGCGATCGACATTTGCGAAGCGAGATCTTTAGCCCTTTCTTCTACCGGCAATCGCCAATCTTCATATTTGTCAAGTTTGCCGTTCCTATTGAAATCTTTAAATGCAAGACCGTCAACAGTCAATATTTTTAATCCTGAATTAGACGAATAGCCGAGTGTTGGTCCATTTTGATTTTTTACTAAAACAATACCAGAACTGTCTACATTTCTGAATACCCACTTCTTCGCTGCGCTGCCATATTTATTTGAACTCATTGCGGTTAACACGACAAGCATAATAGCGATGCCAGAAAACAGTGGAATAAATAAATTGTTAATTTTTTTTTTCATAATTTATTTTTGAAAACGATTGGTTTTTGAACATTTAAATTGGTTTATTAATAAACAGGCCAGACTAAACACCCGGGTATTAATATTTAAAAATAAATGTTTGACACGCCTTACAAAATGGTATAGATAATTAGACCGGATTTATAGATAGAATGGCAGTTTTTACAGATGGCACATTTAAAATGTGGGGGATGTTTTATCTAAGTCCGCGGCTGTTTTTTTATAATTTTTTCATAAAATCAAAATAGTCAAGTCATCGGCAAACCTTTTTCTCCGTTTAGCCTGCCGGAACAACTAAAAGTATAGACGCGAATAAAAAAGGCGTCATCAATCTGTAGACCAAAAATCTCCATACGCTGTTTTGTTATTATTTCAAGGTGCCAGGCCTTTACTTTGCTGCTTCGCCACCCGGCGCATGAGCTCCGCTATGCGTTTATTATTTTTAAATCGCTTGATTACATTTGCAATAGATGACCCAGAAGAAACCTGTTTTAAAATCGCCCGTTGCTCAGGAAAAGGAGCAGTATAAGGCTTTTTTAAAGCGCTTGAAGCTGGCTTGCGATATCATGATGGAACCAGGCTTTTTTGAGCAGTTGCCGAAAGATCACTTACTTCAATTGTTCCGGCAGCAGCTCCCTCCGCTGAAGCTGGCTTTTGCATCGGGTACTTTAACGAAAGAGCAAGAAAGGGCGTGGCAAAATCAGTTTAAATTAAGATTGACCGATCTTTCGTTAAAGACACCTACCGGCCATATCGTGCCAATCGCTGATTATTTTCGGGAGGGTGTTTTATTGGCTAAAGCATTTAAAAAAGCAAATAATATTTTTTTGCGGTATGATTTGTTTCAAAAAGGCACCAATTTCCCTGGCTTGGTAGTTCTCTTTTTCTTAATTGCAGGCCATTAGGATATTTAGGGACCAGTTAGTTGCTATTAACGTCGACTCCGACGAATTCAAGATAACCTTTTATTTGTATTCGTAAGCGAATTTTCGGATTGGTCTCAAAATAGTGTATGTAATACCGTATGTATAAAAAATAAAAACCGCTTTAGAATAGCTCTAAAGCGGTTTACAGTACCCAGAGCCGGGGTCGAACCGGCACGGCCTTGAGGTCATTGGTGTTTGAGACCAACGCGTCTACCGATTCCGCCATCTGGGCCTGTTTTTCGAACGGTGGATTAGTTCGTTCAAAACCGGGATGCAAATGTATTTAAACTCTCTTTAATCCGCAACAAATATTTTTGTCTGTAATAAATATCTAATATTTCATTCAGCCGGCTTCTTTGCGGTATCGTCCAGCTTTGCATAACCTGTCGTTAAGCTGTGCTAGTTTTTGATTGATATCGTCCTCAACAGCAAGCACTTCTGCAGTTAATATGGCCAATTGGTCGGCATCATCAATTTCCATCAGGCGCTCGTTAATATCCATCATTTCCATTAAAAAATCAGCAGGCAAGCGCGGTTTTGCACCTTCAAACAGCAGTTCGTGCTGGCGTAAAATATATTCAAGGCGTTTGTCTGGATCGCTTAAGCGTTTGCCAGGCTTTATTGTTTATAGTGGATAGTTCCAATATTTCCTGCTGCTTTTCATCAGTCTTCATTGGCATAAAAATCGGGATGATATTGCTTGCTCAGTTCATAAAATTTCTTTTTTAAGCAAGGCAACATCAGGATTGAAATGATTCAGGTATACCGTAAAATTCGAAGTAATTGATCATGGTAGCAAAGTTATACGTTTTAAGTCATAGGTTTGACGTTAATTGTCAGTTCTATGAAGTACGTCACTGTCCGTAATACGGTTTAACGTATAACAAAAAATTCGCATCTTTGTGCATGAATTTGTTTGATCAAATGCGGCAGAAGCCGTTCTTTATATTGGGTCCATGTGTAATGGAAAACCAGGACCTGCTTTATACCGTTGCCGAAAAAGTAGCCGAAATAGGGCAGAAGTATCATGTGACCGGTGATCTTTAAATCATCGTTTGATAAGGCCAACCGCACTTCTATCCATTCGTACCGTGGACCGGGCATTGAAAAAGGCATGGAAATGCTGCAAAAAGTAAAAGAACGTTTTGGTTTGCCGGTTACCACAGATATTCATGAACCCTACCAGGCAGCTATTGCCGCGCGAGGTAGTTGATATATTACAGATACCTGCATTTTTATGCCGTCAAACGGATCTGCTGGTTGCCGCTGCAAAAACCGGAAAGATAGTAAATGTAAAAAAAGCGCAATTCCTTTCGGGACAGGATATGTTTTATCCTGCGCAAAAAGTGGTTGAGGCCGGTAACGAGCAGGTAATCCTTACCGAACGCGGCAATATGTACGGTTATAATAACCTGGTGGTAGATTTCAGGAATATTTATGATCTGAAAAATTTGGTCACCCGGTTTGCATGGATTGTACACATTCGGTGCAGCGCCCGGGCGGTGCGGGCGGTAAAACCGGCGGCGACCGTACTTTTGTACCCATGATGGCACTGGCGGCCAAGGCTTTTGGTGCAGACGGGTACTTTATGGAAACCCATCCTGACCCTGACAATGCATTAAGTGATGGACCGAATATGGTAAAACTGCATGAACTAGAAGAGGTGATTAAGCCCTTGTTGTAAGGTTATACAGTATGAAGTTATACGATTATAGTATGAAAATACATAAAACATATAAATTAAAAGCATATCATACGTAAAACGTACAACTTGAAAGAAATTGCCAAAAGAGTTTTTGATATTGAAATTGAATCGCTGAAGGAAGTTGCTGATTCGCATAGGCGATGAATTTACTGCCGTTGTAAAGGCCATATTGAACTCTAAAGGCAAACTGATCGTTGCCGGGGTTGGCAAATCGGGCCTTATTGGCAGAAAGATTGCCGCAACTTTGGCAAGTACCGGTACGCCCAGTTTTTTTCTTGCATCCGGGCGAAGCTTTTCATGGCGATTTGGGGATGGTTGAGCACGAATGATCTGGTTATCCTGATCTCTTATTCCGGCGAAACCGATGAGGTGCTCAAAATCATTCCATTTTTAAAATGGAATAAAAATACCATTATTGGTATTACCGGGAATCCAAATTCAACGATAGCCAAAAACAGCGATCACCATTTAAATGTTGGTATCAGCCGTGAAGCCTGCCCTCTGGAGCTGGCGCCGACTTCGTCGACCACTGCGACGCTGGTCATGGGCGATGCGTTGGCGGTGGCATTGATGGAAGCCAGACAGTTTCAGCATGAAGATTTTGCCCGCTTTCATCCGGGCGGAAGCCTTGGTCGCAAGCTGCTGGTAAAGGTAAAAGATCTGATGCGTAGGGATAATTTGCCCTTTATCGATGAAAATGCTTCGTTTACAGAAATGTTGCTGTGTATGTCGGAAGGTAAGCTGGGTCTGGTGATCGTCGGCAATGCTGATAGGATAGAAGGGGTAGTGACTGACGGCGACCTGCGCAGGGCATTGGTACGCAATCCGGATACCTCGACAATTGCATATTAACGAAATGATGACCACCAATCCCGTGATCATCGACCCTGAAGAATATATCAGCCAGGCCGAACAACTGATGATTGAAAGAAAAATAGCAACCATATTGGTGGGTTCCGCTGATAAACGAACGGTATCGGGAGTTTATCAGATTTATAACGGCTAAAGCTGAACTACCCGTTCTGAATCGCGGAAAAAGACAACATCTGAAAACAACCTTTTATAAGATGACGGCGTAATGCTTTTGAGCATTATTGGTTCAGCTTATGTTAAAAAGGTATTTAAAAAGATCATTCGATATTTTGTTCTCCCTGTTCATCATCCTGTTTATTTTTAGCTGGCTATGTCCAATCCTGGCGATATTGATAAAACTGGAGTCAGGATGGTCCGGTATTTTTCGTACAGACGCGTACAGGGAGAAATAACAGCAATTTTAAATGCTACAAATTCCGAAGCATGCGAATCAATGCACGATGCGGATAAGAAACAAGCTACACGCGACGATCGCCGTATTACCCGCATTGGTGCCTTTCTGCGTAAAACCAGCCTGGATGAATTGCCCCAATTTTTCAACGTACTGATCGGCAATATGTCCATTGTAGGGCCCAGGCCGCACATGATTAGCCACACCGAAGAATATTCACAGTTGACAGACAAATATAAAACCAGGCTTTTACTTAGGCCGGGAATTACAGGCTGGGCTCAGATACTTGGTCTCAGGGGTGAAATAAAAAACACAGAAGCCATGATTGAAACGCATCGATGCTGATGTGTGGTATCTGAAAAACTGGTCGTTCCTGCTCGATCTTAAGATTATTTTTCTTACCTTTTGGATCACGCTGAAAGGAGATAAAAACGCGTTTTAATAGTAAAATGCCAGTATATACCGATCAGATGGAACCGCCCGGTAGAAATTCCTCCGGCTCCGGTAAGAATTATATCATTGGTGCCATCACAAACAGAGTTGTTGTTTGATCTGGGACTGGATTCCCAGATCCTAGGTATCACAAAATTTTGCATTCATCCGTCTGATAAGGTTAAACAAAAAATAAAGGTAGGAGGTACTAAAGCATCTGAATATCAATTTGATAAAAGATTTGAATCCCTCACCTGATCATTGGAAATAAAGAAGAAAATGAACGCATTCAGATAGAAGAGCTCATGCCATATTTTCCCGTTTGGATGAGTGATATTTCCGATTTGAATGGAGCCAAAGAGATGATCAGCCAGGTTGGGGAAATAGTTGAAAGAACTGCAGCAGCAGACGAATTGCTTTCTGTTATTGATTCAGGGTTTGGCCGGCTGAATATTCTGCCGGAAAAATTAAGAGTGGCTTATCTGATATGGCGAAAGCCTTTCATCGCAGCAGGTAAGGGTACCTTTATAGATGATATGCTCACCAGATGCGGCTTGATAAATGCGTTTAACCTGGCGCGGTATCCTGAAATTTCATCAGATGAACTAATTGTTGCGAATCCTGATATCATCTTTCTCTCATCCGAACCTTATCCCTTTAAAGCAAAGCACATCGCCGAGTTTAAAGCCTTATTACCTGATACCCCAATTGAACTGGTTGATGGAGAGGCATTTTCATGGTATGGAAGCAGACTAGCTGCAGTGCCGGAGTATTTCAATAATTTGATCACCCGGTTAATCAGGCAAAAATAGTTTTGTAAAATCTGGTTCAAGTAATTGGGTTATATTCAGTAAGATGGGATTTAAAACTGCTCACTTGATTAAAAGACTGTTCAATCAACCGTAAAAAACATTTTATAATTAGGCATTTTACATTATCTTTGCCGACTCTTAAAAATCCAAATGCGGAAGTGGCGTAATTGGTAGCCGCACCAGACTTAGGATCTGGCGCCGCGAGGCGTGGGGGTTCGAGTCCCTTCTTCCGCACAGGGTCTAAACAGTCCCTTTTAACACGAAAAACCCGCTTTTTAAACGAAGCGGGTTTTTTCGATTCTAATCTCTTACAAGCCCTTTGATGCACTAGGTATTGCATGCAGCCAAAAGAATATAAGTGTTAAAGAAGCACCTAAAAGAACCACAGATTGTTTATCTTCAAGTATAAATCTGACGTCATGAAAAAGTTTACACTTCTTAGCTTGCTTTGCGCAAGCTTTTTGCTGGGCTATGGTTTCAGCCGCCTGACCACTCCGGTTAACACCGGGCCGCGCGTGACGGGTATTGGCGGTATTTTCTTCAAATCCAAAAACCCGGCGGCACTCAGGGTATGGTATGAAAAGAACCTGGGTATGCGCATGGTGGAGAGTGGTACTAACTTCGAATGGCACCAGGGCATCGACAGCACGAAGAAGGGATTTACCCTATGGGTACCCTTTAAGGAAACTACCAAATATTTCCAACCGTCAGACAAACAGTTCATGATCAATTACCGGGTTGAGCAGTTAGATGCGCTATTAGCCAAGTTAAAAGTGGCCGGCATTTTGCCCACCGATACAGTGGAAAAGGCCAGCTATGGCAACTTTGTCCACCTGATGGACCCCGAAGGCAACAAGATCGAATTATGGGAGCCCAATGATGTGGAATTTGCGAAAATGGGAACAATAACCACGAAGTAGCGAAACGCTGCTTCACTAACGAAAATTCCTGCCCTTATAGAATACGCCTTCTGAATTGCCTTTAGATGCTTTTGAACGTTCATCCGGATAAGGTGCTGCTGTCTGATCAGCGCGGGCCAGGGTTAGCAGTGGCAGTTCCTCAGTATCAGCTATGGTCAGAGCGCGCAGCAGCCCGTTCAGGTTAAAACAGCGTGCGGCGACCACGTGGATCACCTGGCCCTCAATCTGCAGCTTCCCTTCCACCATGAAAAGACGGGATTGGATGATCTCTTTACGGTATTTATCGAATAGCTTTTCCCAAATAACGATATTGGCAGCGCCCGTTTCGTCCTCCAGTGTCATAAACAGTATACCTTTAGCCGTGCCAGGACGTTGCCGGACGGTGATAAGGCCGGCAACTCGCACCGGATCGCCGTCTTTCATTTTTTTCAGATCACTGATCTGATGGTTGTGTAACAGATTTAACTTTTCACGAACCAGCGCAACAGGATGCTTTTTCAGGGACAGCCCGGTTGCGGCATAATCCTGCACCACATGCTCGCCCTCAGTCATCAGTGGCAATTGTATCTGCATTTCTCTGGTACTTTCTGACTGCTGACCATTAAACAAAGCTATGGGCCGGTCACCCAATGCCGAGATCTCCCATAACGCTTTGCGCCGATCTGAGCCCAGTGAGCAGAATGCATCCGCATCTGACAGCTTTTCTAATGAAGCCTCAGGAACTCCTGCTTCCCGCAACTGGTCAACATGAGTATAGTCAGGATTACGGCCGGCAATCAATAAATGCATATCCTCTTCACGTAATCCTTTAACCTGGCGGAATCCTAAGCGCAGGGCATAATAGCGGCCATGTTTCTCTTCCAGTGCATTGTCCCAAAAAGAATGATTCACATCCACTGGCAGAATTTTAACCTGGTGATCCCTTGCGTCCCTGACAATTTGTGCGGGTTGGTAAAAACCCATTGGCTGGCTGTTGAGCAGTGCTGCGCAGAATACCTCCGGATAATAGTATTTCAGCCAGGAAGATATATACACCAATAATGCGAATGAAGCCGCATGACTTTCAGGGAAACCATATCCTTCAAAACCCTGCAGCTGTTTGAAAACCCGTTTTGCGAAATTTTTCTCATAACCACGGGCCACCATTCCATCCACCAATTTCTTTTCATAGAGATATAATTTGCCATTAGCTTTAAAAGTGGCCATACTTCGTCGCAGTTCGTCCGCCTCGGCTGGAGTAAAGCCTGCTGCGACAATGGCAATTTCCATAGCCTGTTCCTGGAAAAGGGGCACGCCAAGCGTGCGCCCCAATATCTCTTCCAGTTCCTTGGAAGGATACTCCACGGGTTCTTCATTGTTCCGCCGGCGCAGGTAAGGATGCACCATGTCCCCCTGTATCGGCCCGGGGCGTACGATAGCCACCTCGATAACCAAGTCATAAAAACAGGTGGGTTTTAAACGAGGCAGCATGGACATCTGCGCTCTGCTTTCAATCTGGAACACACCGATAGTATCGGCATGACAGATCATCTCATAAACCTTAGGATCATCCTGGGGGACATTCGCCAAAGTCAATTTTTTACCATAAAACTGCTGCACCAGGTCAAAAGCTTTTCGGATCATGGTGAGCATGCCCAGCCCCAATACATCCACTTTGAGAATCCCTAAGGCTTCCAGGTCGTCTTTATTCCATTCCAGCTGGGTGCGGTTTTCCATTCGTGCATTCATTACCGGGCAAAGGTCAGACAGCTTGTTATCGGTGATAACAAAACCACCTGTATGCTGTCCAAGCTGTCGTGGGAAACCCATCAGTAGGGTAGTCAGTTCCAATACCTTGTAGATCAGCGGATCATGTCGATTCAATCCTTGCTGACGCAATCGATTCTCGTCAAAGCCTTCCTCGCTGAAATCCCATATGGTGTTGCTGATGCGTTTAATAGTGTCTTCAGACAGCCCCATTGCCTTGCCAACATCCCGGATAGCACCCCGGTGCCGTTCCTGTGTTACAGTAGCTACGATAGCTGCATGATCACGTCCGTAATCATCGTAAATATACTGGATGATCTCTTCGCGTCGCTCATGCTCAAAATCCACATCGATATCAGGCCATTCTTCACGGGCATCAGACATGAAACGGGAAAATAACAACCTCGATTTCATGGGATTGACCGCGGTAATGGCAAGGCAGTAACAGACTGTTGAATTGGCAGCCGAACCGCGTCCCTGGTGAAGGATACCCAATTCCTGAGCTTTCTGGGTGTATTTATAAACCCGAAGGAAATAGGGGGCCAACTTTCTGCGCTCGATAAAAGCCAGTTCAAATTCGATTTGTTTTTTGATTTTACCAGGGATCAATTCTCCAAAACGCCCATGAGCGCCTGCCCAGGTATATTTTGTTAAACGTTGCTGTGGTGTCAGTCCCTCAATAATGGCTTCTTCCGGTTCGATGTATTTAAGAGTATCCAGGGAAAACCGGCAGGCATCGGCAATTTCCAGCGCATTCACGATGGCTTCAGGGTATTGTCTGAACAGACGCTCTAATTCTGCTATTGGTTTAATGAACCGTTCTGCGTTGGCATGCAATCGGAATCCAGCGGTATGAATGGTGCATTTCTCTCGTATGCAGGTTAATATATCCTGTAGCTGACGGCGGTTTGCCTCATGATAATGCACATCACCGGCAGCAACCATCGGCACACCCAACTGCGACAAACGGTATAGTCTTTTTGCATCATCGCCACTATAGCAACGTGCAGCTGCCACATATAATGAATCAGCGAATGCTGCGCGATATTCGTTGATTTGCAGTTTGAAATCATCTTCAAAATCAAAACGTGCATTCAATACATCCGGCGGGATTACAATGAATCTTATGCCTTCCTTATGTGCATAAACATCTTGTTTATATAAAAAACACTCTCCTTTTTCAGCCCGCAGGTTTCCAACGGTCAGCAATGCTGATAATCGTCCATAAGCATCTCTGTCGGTTGGATATGCCAACAGACTTGGGCCATCCAGTAAATCCAGCCTGCAGGCGGGTATATATTTGACTGCCAGCTTCTTTGCGGCTAAATGTGCACGTACGATACCCGCCAGACTGTTACGGTCGGTTATGGCTATGGCCTGATACCCATAAACTGCAGCCTGTTCAACCAGTTCCTCGGGGTGAGATCCACCTCGCAGGAAGCTGAAATTGCTGGTAGCCTGTAACTCTGCATATCTCATATGTTTATGCAAAAAATCCGTGTAAATACCATTGTGGAGCAGCATCGTAATGCCCAGAACGGAATAGCCAGTAACGCCCGCCATCCGAATCTTCTACCACGTAATAATCCCTATGTTCCCCTTTATCATGCCACCATTCCCGCTCAATACGTTCCGGGCCATCGGCTTTCTCAACCTGGTGTTGCTTTCCCTTATAAATAAAAAATTTGGGGGGATAATCAGGTTGTAAAGCCATTACCCCAATAGGTTCCGGACGATGCAGCAATCGCAGCGGTCGCGGCCTGTCTGCTTTCCAGATAGTTGCCGGAACTTCCTGCAAGGAAATCGCCTGCTTAATGGAGCGTTCCGGCCAGTAATGTTCGACCGGCAGGTAACGGCGGATAGCATTTATCCCGACCTTGCCCGCCAACCTGTCAAGTAATTCTGCCAGCGCAGTATCCTGTAAGCCGGGATTTGCTGACCATAATTTTTCCTGAACCGGATCGATGTCCTCCACTTTTGGAGCCTCCAATAAGAAAAGCTCTATACCTAAAGCAGGTTCGATCTTGCTGATTTGCAATTCAAATAATCTGAACAGGTGTGCGGCATTACAGGAGCCGCCGTTAGTACCAATGCCCACCTGTACCATTTTGCCATCCACGCGATAGCATTTAAGCACAGCCTTGCGAACGCCTTTACCTTCCGAACGGAGCCTTGTACATAATCCTTCCAAGAGTTGCCCAATGGCGATCTCTATTCCTTTTGCTGTTTTGATCGGCTCCAAACAGGGCAGACGCTCGGTATAAGGAATGGGTGGGACTAAAGGCGTGATGATCTCGTCTTCCAGCCCCAAAGCCTGACCCAGCCTTAATAGAAATCCATCACCAAAACGCCTGCGCAATACTGAACGTGGTATTTGTAAAAAGCTTTTGATGCTGCCGAAACCTAATTTGTTGAGTTTTTCCAGCGTAAGTGGTTCAAGGCGCAGTGCAGCAGGGGGGAAATTCAGCAGTGCCTGTGTTTGCATCCCGCACTCCGTGATGGGAGTTGTTTTTCCAAAACGCGCTATAGCCCAGGCCGCACCGATTGTATCGGCTATAGCTGCCCTTGCATCGTAGCCCGATGCTCTTAATTTTGTGACGATTTCTTTAAGATAGGCCCGCTCACCACCCCATAAATGTGTACAGCCTGTAATATCAAGTATCAGGCCGTTAGGAAGATCAATCGCTGCAATAGGTGTATATCGGATGCACCACAGTCCTAATTGTCGTAGTAGCCTTGCTTCTTTCCCCGGTATATGATCCAGTATCTGCAAGTTAGTCGTAATGGCTTTAGCATCGGCTGCCGGCATGCCAGGATAAATGCCCTGTGCTTCTGCAGGTGGGTTAACTGCGGTGATGGTCATACGATTACGCTCCAATGCTGAAAAAACAAATGGCACCTGCTTTAGCTCCGGTTGGCGAAGGGTCAGCCAATCTGTCGTCAAATGACGAAACCATATAACCATGAAACGTTTTTGCATAATTCACTCATCCCACCATTAATTTTTGCTGTTTGACGGCTGGTTTGTCAACATGCATAAATTTACCATCCACCCATTCGATGATCCAGCTACCCGGCTGTCCGTTACGTATCTTCAGTAATTCGACCTGCCAACGCGGAAAGCCAAGCCCAGGCAAATCATCAATGGACTCGCTGGGTAATGGTTTAATTCTCCATCGGGCGGCACAGGCTGTCGAACCCAGTTTATCCGAATAATTACGAAGAATAAAGCCGGTAACATGACTTTTCTCAACCGCAAGTTGCAATCGCCGGGATTGCTTGAAGTCAATCTCCCGGAGTTCGCCAACTACTGCCGCCAGTCCTGCGCATTTCAATGCCTCTTCAATTGCCCACAATACATCTTTATCTTTTGAGAGATTGATAAAGATCACCTTGTCCGGTTCAACACCAAAGGCTTTCAAGGCCAATGGAAATACATTTTTAGAAAGGCCAATCCATAAACAAGCTCCTCCATTTTGCATCAGTACCGAAAGCAGACCGCTTACAAAACCGGCACAGACCGTTGCCTGTTCCGTATTATCGCATACCAGTTCATGTACAGTGCCTAACGGAAAAACACCATTAGGAAAAGCAGCCTCCACGGGTCCCAGGCCTACGCTGTTCGTAATCCCGGGGGATGGCGCCTTAAATCCCTGCCAAAGAAGTATATTCTTCTGCAACCGATTAATAATATCTTTTTTTCTCTGAAGCTGTTCCATAAAAAAGAGCTTACAAAGATAATACTAAAAATTTTAGTATTTTGTTATCTTAAATAAAATAATTTACATGGCTAAAAAACACATTTGCTCCGCATGGATAAAGTTTTCATTTAAACAACTCATGAATTCCCGGGTTGCTTAGTTACGATTTGAAATGATAAAAAAACTGCCATGGCTTGCCATTTTAGCAATGATGTCCTTTTGCCCGGGGGCCCCGGGGCAAACCTGAGCCGCTTCACTTCGGTGTTTTTTTTCATTACCTGAATAGTCTCCAAAATACGAAATTGCCCTGGAATCAGGGTAAAACAACAAGTTGGGATGAATGTGTGAATGATTTAAATGTTAACAAAATTGCCTCGCAACTTGCCCAGATCCATGCTGACTACCTGATATTTACAACAGGGCAAAATGAAAAGTACTTATGTTTCCCAAATTCAACATATGAGCAATTAACCGGGTATAAAAGGGGGGAGGCCACCAGTCACAGGGATCTTATTTCAGATCTTTACACCGCACTGCATAAAAAGAGAATAAAGCTTTTTTTATATTCGACTGGTGACGGCCCGCAAGCAGATCCGCAAGCCAGTAAGGGTCTTAATAACCCAAGCGCCAGACCATCTTATAACGGAAATTTCAGGACAGATGAAATATGGGTAAAAAGTTGGTCAGTGGTGATAAAGAGTATAAGTTTACAATACGGAAAGAAAATAACAGGCTGGTGGTTTGACGGAAGTTACGGATCTATTGGTTATGACAGTGCATTCCTGAAACATTACCTGACAGCCGCAAAAGCGGGTAACAAACAGGCCATGGTTGCATTTAATTTTATGGGACCCAGGGATTCGGTATCGGTAAACACGATTGGTAATTATACTGCGGGCGAATCGGACAAGTTTGAATGCCCTCCGGATTTAAAATTGAAAAAGGGGATAAAATGGCATTTGCTTTCCTATTTGGGTACCAGCTGGGCTCATTCGGGAATCAGATATTCCGCTGGTTATATGTCATCATACCTGAAAAAAGTTAAGATCAATAATGGAATGGTAACTGTAGATGTTTGTCTGCTGCGCGATGGGACAATTGACCCTGCTCAATTCACTTTTTTAAAGCAAGTGAGGAAATCGGCAGGAGAATGAGCGTTCTTGCTTACAATAAATTGAAACTGGCATCATGATGTCAAATTGTTGGTTTTTGATTTACACTTAAAAGCAATATTTATATTTGTTTGTTATGGAATTGGCCGGCTATGGAGATCGCAGCCGGAAATCATTCATCTGAAAAACCATTCACTACTATGAAAACCAATATTGGCATTACCGAAGAAAACAGGAAGAAAGTTTCCGTCCAGTTGTCGAAATTACTGGCCGATGAGTATGTGCTTTACACCAAAACGCGCAATGCTCATTGGAATATTGAAGGGCCCGATTTTCACGCCATGCACCTGTTTTTTGAATCGCAGTATGAGCAATTAGACGAAATTATGGACAGTGTTGCAGAGCGTATCCGCACTTTGGGCCATTATGCACCGGGTACGCTGAAAAGTTTTTTGCAACTGACACATTTGACTGAGCTTAATGATAGAAGCAATGACAGTATTGGTTTTATCGGTGAACTCCTGGAAGGTCAGGAAAGCGTTATTGAATTCATAAGGGGAAATATCAATGCATTTGCAGATGAGTTCTCTGATCAGGGTACCAGTGATTTTATTACCGGTCTGATGGAAGAGCATGAAAAAATGGCTTGGATGCTTCGTGCTCATTTAAAATAAACCTATTATCTAATCATCTGTCAACCGATGTCTAACATTGGCTGGCATTTTTGTATCCGTGTTCAATGAAAATTTTAGGACTCATAGGGGGTACCAGTTGGGTATCTACCATAGATTATTACAGATTGATAAACCAAGGTATCAATGCCCGGCTTGGCGATCTGAATTTTGCTGAATGTATTATTTATTCATTTAATTACCAGGATATTAAACGCAATAATGATGCAAATGATTGGGATTGTACGTTGAAAATGGTGACATCTGCGGGTCTGAATCTAAAAAACAGCGGGGCAAATGCGATCATTCTTTGCGCCAACACCATGCATAAAATAGCCGATCAATTGGAACAAAATATTCAATTGCCGGTGATTCACATAGCCACCGCTACGGCAGACATTATAAAATCACAGGGATTAAAAAAAATTGGTCTGCTGGGTACCAGGTTTACGATGGAGCAGGAATTTTTCAGAGATAAACTGGCAGCAAAGGGTATTGAAGTGGTTATTCCAAATGATCAGGACCGGGACCTTATACATTATACCATATTTGAAGAACTGGGCCGGAAAGTCCTTAAACCCACTACTAAACAATTCTACCTGGATGTGATGGATAAACTGGCAGCCCAGGGTGCAGAAGGGATTATAATGGGCTGTACCGAGATTCCTTTGCTGATCAGTCCGGATGATACCCAAATACCCTTGTTTGATACCACCAGAATTCATTCGGACGCGGCAGTGGCATTTGCCCTGAGTTAGACAAATCAATGGCCCTTTATTTTGTGGTCTTTGGCAGGTATGGTTTGCAGGTACGCATAAATCGCATCTACATCCTGATCTTTTAGCAAGTTGAACTGGGGCATTGGCGGATGGAGCTGTCCCTGCGGGGTCTGACCTTCTTTAACCGCTTTGCGGAATTGCAATTTTGTAAAACGCCCTATCCCGGTTTGTTTGTCTGGCGTAAGGTTGGGCGCATAAATTTCAGTGCCATCCGGTGTTTTAAATTTCAATCCGCCTGCCATGTAACCTTTCGTTTGTTCGGGGGCAAGATAATCGAGTGAAGTCAGGCTTTTGGAATGGCAGTGATAGCAGCCAATGTTATCAACCAGATAGCGCCCTTTTGCAATTGAATCATTCTGGCCCGGACTTTTAATGCCTTCTTTATAGGGTAAAGGTTTGGCCATACTATTCATTTTCATTTTACCCGCCAAACTGTAGTCAGTCTTGCCGACAGTAGTGTCAGCGGCGGCAATGGCAGGATCATTTGAGCGAAGGAAAACAACGATATCATTCAAATCTTCATCAGACAAATTTGGCCGTAACATATAGGGTATAAACCGTCCGTCTCTTGCAATGCCGGTTTTGAGCAGGTATTTTATTTCGGCGTCAGTATAATGCGGTGGAATGCCATTTGATTTGGAATTTGTAAGATTTGCTGCGTAGACTTTCCCAGCAATGCCAGGCACTTCGTGAATACGATTACCAATAAATTTATGAATAGCAGGATTATAATGACAGCCAGCGCATATGCTGTAAACCAGAACACGGCCCTGCTCAAAAGCCTGATTCGAGGTGACGGCTTTAGCATTTGATTTTGTCGTATCAAATTTTGTTTTGCAACTGCCTATACTGGTAACGATAGCCAATAATATACCAATTAATGCTATCCACTTATGCTTTCGCATAGCACAAAATGTATCTTATTGATTAATACCAAATGATGTACCTAATGTTTTATAACATTAATAATAAAACGAGATCACCACCACTTTAATGGAAATTTGATCTTATCCACGGAGCTGACCACCAGATCAGGCTTAAAAGCATAATGAGTTAAAGAATCTTTATCTGCTATTCCAGAAAGTACAAGAATGGTTTTGTACCCCATCTGCACGCCACCCTGTATATCGGTTTCCATGGTGTCGCCCACTACGGTTGTTTCGGCTGTTTCCAGACCGAGATATTTCCGCGCCGAGCGCATCATCACCGGACTGGGTTTTCCGGTAACAAATGCCTTACGCCCCGTTGCTTCTTCAATCATCGCTGTGGTGGCAGCAATACCCAGGTTGTTCCAGCCAGGTTTTTTAGGGGAGGGGTCGCGGTTGGTGGTTATGAATTTGGCACCTGCCAATATCATGTCCACCGCACGCTGTACCATTTCCAAGGTGAAATTTCTTCCTTCGCCCAGTACTACAAATTCAGGATCGGTATCCACCAGGGTGATGCCGTTCTCGTGCAAGCTCGTCAGTAAACCGCCCTCACCCAATACATATGCCGTTGTTCCGTTTGGACTTTGGTCGCCCAAAAATTTTCCTGTAGCCATGGCACTGGTATAAATATGGTCTTCCGTGACCTCAATACCCAGTCTTTTTAGCTTACGTACAGCCTCTAAACGGGTCCGCTGGCTGTTGTTGGTCATGAAAGTGAAAGGTGTATTGCTTTTAAGTAAGTAATCTATAAATTTATCAGCGCCTTCTATCAGGATTTCTCCACTGTAGATCACGCCGTCCATATCAATTAAAAGTCCGTGTTTCATGGCGATAGTTTTTATAAATAATAGTCCGAAAAACCGGACCTGCGTTTATAACAAAAAAGGCATCTATCAAATATAAGGCCATTTTGTTATTATAAATTTATTAAAAATCACAGAGATTTAATGATTTTGTTGGTAAGTTGTTTATTTGTTAATAAATTGATAATATTGGCCACGCGCCTTATTTGGGTTAAAGGAAGTTGAAATAACCCCTCAATTGATGGCAGACTCTGGACGCAAAATGGGGCGTTGATACGTGCAAAACAGCATCATTGCCTAATTCCATTACCATGGTTTCCACCTGTGTTAAACCCAGCTTGAGTCACATGCTTAGCCAGCCAATTTAGGTACATAGCCGTAATGTTATCCATTTGTTTTGCTAATCTCAATTATATTTTTACCTTTAGTTGTGTCATAATAACACAATAAACCATCAGCCGTTAAAAAATCTTTTTTGAGACATTTATGAAAAAAAACATTACCCGACCGGTCGGTTATTTAATCGGTTCCCTGTCACTAATGACATTTGCATTTGCCCTAAGCAGCAACGCCAACCAAGCCCAAAAGTGGACGATCACGAACGAGCAGGACGGCGTTGTTTTGGTTAAGAATTCAAATGGACCCACGCTGGGCTATTCTTCCAGGTCGGGCGTAAAAATACTTACGGTAGATGGTTTGGCTTTTAAGGACTTCAACCGAAATGGAAAACTGGACAAATATGAAGATTGGCGTTTGCCGGTTGATCAGCGGGCCAAAGATCTGGCCTCGCAAATGTCTCTTGAGCAAATAGCGGGGCTGATGTTGTACAGCGGGCACCAGGCAATTCCGGCAATGGGTGGGGGCCCCTTTGCCTCCGGGACCTATAATGGTAAAAAATTCAGCGAAGGTGGGATTGACCCTGCCGAGCTGACCGATCAACAAAAGGATTTTTTGCTAAAGGACAATTTAAGACATGTGTTGGTAACCTCGGTACAAAGCCCGGAAATAGCTGCACGATGGAACAATAATTTACAGGCATTGGTGGAAGGCGCAGGTTTGGGGATTCCGGCCAATAACAGCTCTGACCCGCGTCACGGCACTTCTTCGGGTGTGGAATACACCGCAGGGGCAGGGGGTAAAATATCGCAATGGCCTGATCAGCTGGGATTGGCGGCATCGTTCGATCCGGCCGTTGTCAGGGAATTCGGCCACGTCGCGTCACAAGAATACCGGGCACTGGGAATCGCTACCGCTTTATCACCGCAAATCGATCTCGGATCTGAGCCTCGCTGGGTACGCATAAATGGTACCTTCGGTGAAGACCCTCAGCTTGATGCCGATATGGCACGAGCCTATGTAGACGGCTTCCAGACCTCGACCGGGGATAGTGAAATCAAGGATGGATGGGGATATCACAGTGTGAACGCAATGATGAAACATTGGCCAGGCGGCGGCCCTGAGGAGGGTGGAAGGGATGCGCATTTTGCCTACGGTAAATATGCGGTCTACCCGGGTAATAATTTTGATGAACACCTGATATCATTTGTCGACGGCGCGCTCCGTCTGGACGGCAAAACAAAAATGGCTGCAGCAGTAATGCCGTATTACACCATCTCCTATGGAAGAGATGTGAAAAACAAGGAAAATGATGGCAATAGCTATAGCAAATATCTGATCACAGATCTGCTTCGAACAAAATATCATTATGATGGCGTGGTATGTACCGACTGGCTGGTTACCGCTGACGAAGGTAAAACACCTGACCAGTTTTTGGGAAAATCCTGGGGTATGGAAACTAAAACTATTGCAGAAAGACATTATAAGATATTAATGGCCGGTGTAGATCAGTTTGGCGGCAATAACGATTCGGCCCCGGTGATCGAGGCTTATAAAATGGGTGTCCAGGAACATGGTGAGCCCTTTATGCGCGCCCGCTTTGAGAAAAGTGCCGTCAGGCTGCTGACGAATATTTTCAGGACCGGACTATTCGAGAACCCATACCTGGATGTTGCAAATTCAAAACAAACGGTGGGCAAACCAGAGTTCATGACCGCAGGATATAATGCCCAGTTAAAATCCATTGTCATGTTGAAAAACAGCGGCAATGTTTTACCGCTGAAAAAACAAATAACAGTTTACCTGCCTAAAAAGTATACCCCTTCGGTACAGGGTTTTTTCGGCCCGCCATCAAAGGAACACTGGGATGAGGCTGTAAGTCCCGAATTATTGGGCAAATACTTCAAATATACAGATGATGCGTCCAAAGCCGATTGTGCGATTGTATTTGTCAGCAGTCCCAATGGCGGTAGCGGCTACGACAAGGCAGATGTTGCTAAAGGCGGCAACGGATATGTGCCAATTACGCTGCAGTATGACAAATATACAGCCACCCATGCAAGGGCGCACAGTATTGCTGCCGGCGATCCGGTGGAGCCGGGTGTGGACAACCGTTCCTACAAGGACAAGACTATCACAGCTGCAAATTATAATGATTTAAAGACGATTCGTGAAACCAAAGTAGCGATGAATGGAAAGCCGGTGATTGTGGTGATCGCCTTGTCAAAGCCTGCAATTCCTGCAGAATTTGAAAAAGATGCCAGCGCGATTGTAGCGAACTTTGGTGTACAGAATCAGGCCATCCTGGATATACTGAGCGGAACCGCTGAGCCGTCGGGATTGCTGCCTTTTCAGATGCCGGCTAATATGAAAACGGTGGAATTACAGGCTGAAGATATTCCGCATGACATGATATGCTACAAAGATGCACAGGGCCATGTCTATGACTTCGGTTTTGGTATGAATTGGAAAGGTGTGATCCATGACACCCGGACTGCAAAGTATGCAGACCTGGTGAAGGCGCCGCATATTAGCGTAAAAGACAATATGGTTGCCATCACGTGCGCTACACCAGACGTGAAAATTTATTTTACGACCGATGATTCAACTCCGTCATTTATTGAAGCGAATAGCTACAGCAAACCTTTTAAAGTAAGCCCTGGCGTGGTGATAAAAGCGATATCAAAGAAATATGGATTTGATAATAGTGACCTTGTTGAGTTCGTCGTAAAATGATTTAAATAAAAAGTCCCGGTAGGCTTTACCGGGACTTTTTCAGTTTTTTTGTTCGCAAGGCTATTCAAACTGATTTTTGATGGCATAGCCGTACTCTTTCAATAATTTTTCTTTCCTGAAATGTTCCACATCGGCGCAAACCATTTCGCTAACCAACATAGGCAGATCATATTTTGGCGTCCAGCCGAGTTTTGTTTTGGCTTTTGTGGGGTCACCGATAAGCAGATCTACTTCAGTTGGACGAAAATATTTGGGATCGACAGCAACGACCTGGCTATCAGCTTCTAATTGATAATCAGGATTTGAGCAGCTGACTACGTAGCCTTTTTCATCAGCTCCTTGTCCTTTAAACTCAATTTCAATGCCTAGCTGGGCAAATGCCATGCGAACAAATTCCCTTACTCTGGTAGTTACGCCTGTTGCAATTACGTAATCCTGAGGTTCGTCCTGCTGCAGTATCAGATACATCGCTTCAATATAGTCTTTCGCATGTCCCCAGTCACGTTGCGCATCAAGGTTACCCAGGAAAAGCATATTTTGCAATCCCATCGCGATTTTTGCTACGGCACGGGTAATTTTACGGGTAACAAACGTTTCGCCGCGAAGTGGACTTTCGTGATTAAAAAGGATACCATTGCACGCGTATATTCCGTAAGCTTCGCGATAGTTTACCGTGATCCAATAAGCGTACATTTTTGCCACGGCATATGGAGAACGTGGATAAAACGGTGTAGTTTCTGATTGAGGCACAGCCTGAACCAAACCATAAAGTTCAGAAGTTGATGCCTGATATATTTTAGTCTTTTTTTCTAGTCCCAATATCCTGATTGCTTCCAGTAATCGCAATGTACCAATGCCATCGGCATTAGCCGTATATTCAGGGGTATCAAAGCTTACTTTTACGTGCGACATCGCCCCAAGATTATAGATCTCGTCTGGCTGTACCTGTTGAATGATTCTGATCAGATTGGTCGAATCAGATAAGTCACCATAGTGGAGCGTTAGTTTAATATTGGACTCATGCGGATCCTGGTAAAGATGATCTATACGGTCGGTATTAAATAAAGAGCTTCTTCTTTTAATGCCATGAACCTCATAGCCTTTTTTTAATAAAAATTCTGCAAGGTAGGCACCATCCTGCCCGGTTATTCCTGTAATTAATGCTTTTTTCATTAGTAAATATATCTATGCCATATTCAAATAACACACGCGCGCAAAACCGTCGGGAAATATTATTCCCCTAAAGTTTCCATTAGTATCATGAAAATATTGGTGTGTCCCCGGTACCTAATCAATTTCACAAATATTTATTCTGATCTGATCGATCAAGGTGTTAAACGAATTTTTTTAGCAATTTGTTTTTATGTTTAAAATTCCCGAACTCTTTATCGACGCCCATTAAACAAGAATGTACCCAGATACAAGGCGAGTAATACCAGTAAAATAATATAATGGCTTTGCGGAATATGGTAACTTTTGTCTTCGATCTTAAATGTCACATTGAAAAGAGTAATACTTATGATAGGAAACCAAAGAAAGTTTCGAAACATCTGTACTTTTTTCATTTTATGGTCGATGCTTTTTGAAATAACATGTTTTTCGTGTGCTAAGATATTCAATTTATCGGTTAAGTGTGATGATGGATATTCAAATTTTTATAAAAATAGTGGATCGCAGGTAGTTTATCAAAGGATCACGGGACTCCGGGACTTTGCATAACTACAGGCAGTCTGGCAAGAAGCGATCTTTCCTGGATACAATAATGGCTATCTAATAATCTTAAAAGTGATTTTTCAAAATACCTGCAGCAAGGAGCGAGGTAGGAGACTGACAGCAGGAACGTGACTCCTACTTGTCTGATTAACACCGAATTAAAATGATTAAACATATAATATTTCATATATAACTATATATATGCCATATTGTTTTTACCGGATTAGTAAAAGGAAATACCTTCCTGGTACCTCTGAGTTTATCTGATTTTTTCTTTTATCCTAAAAATAAGATCATTTTTTTTGTAAATAACCAATCTTTTCCAAGGTTTGCGCAACGTTAAAATATCTTACCATTGAAAATATTGCACAGCGTACATCCCGATGATTTTAAATCTTATCAAACGCAAATGATAAGGGAACGGTTCTTGGTTAATGATCTGGTGGAAATTGACAAGATCAATTGTGTTTATACGCATGACGACCGTATGATCATTGGGGCCGTTCATCCTGTAAATCACGTGGTCGAGCTGCCCAATTACGCCAACCTGAAAGCCAATTATTTTTTGGAGCGCAGAGAGATGGGTATCATCAATGTAGGCTCAGATGCACTGGTGACAGCCGACGGGGTGACTTTTACATTAAAAAAGCTGGATTGCCTCTACCTGGGGAAAGGTACACGGGAAGTCAGCTTCTCAAGTAAAGATCCGGCGCATCCCGCGGTGCTTTACCTGCTATCGGCCCCGGCACATATGAATTTACCTGCAACTTTGATGACCAACGCGGAAGCTGCAAAGGTGAATGCCGGAGATGCAGCAACGGCTAACAGGCGAACCATCAATAAATATATTCACCTGGATGGAATTAGAAGCTGTCAGCTGGTAATGGGTTTAACCGTACTGCAGGAAGGCAGCGTATGGAATACGATGCCGCCACACACGCATGACCGGCGCACGGAGGTCTATTTTTACTTCGATCTGCCGGCAGGGCATAAGGTATTTCATTATATGGGGCAGGGTGATCAAACCCGGCATGTCGTGATGAATAATTATGATGCAGTCGTATCACCACCCTGGAGTATTCATGCGGGCAGCGGCACAGCAAGTTATAGTTTTATCTGGGGTATGGCAGGTGAAAATCTGGATTATACGGATATGGACGTTATACAAATAGGTGATATCAGGTAAAATAAAGCAATGGAAAATAAATATTCATTAGAAGGCAAAGTGATCGTAGTTACCGGCGGGACCGGCATACTTGGACAAGCATTTGTAAACGGGATTGCAGAAGCCGGCGGAACTGTAGGTATTTTGGGCAGAAATGCCGATGTAGCCAATCAACGGGCCGAGGCCATTAACAAAAATGACGGCAAAGCGCTGGCATTGGTGGCAGATGTATTAAACCAGGCAGAACTCGTTTCAGCCAAAGAGCAAATGCTCAATGCTTTTGGCCGGATTGATGGCTTGGTGAATGCCGCCGGAGGCAATATGCCGCAGGGTGTTTTGCAGCCGGATGAAGATATATTCAAAATGAATCTGGATGGGATGAAGCAGGTCATGGAATTAAACGTGTGGGGCACACTTTTGCCAACGCAGGTGTTTGGAGAGGCCATTGCCAAAACTGGAAAAGGGAGTATTGTCAATATCTCGTCCATGAATTCAAAACGGGCGGTGACCAAAGTGATCGGTTACAACATGGGTAAAGCGGCCGTAGACTGTTATAATCAATGGTTTGCCGTGGAACTTGCCAACCGTTACGGTGACGCTATCAGGATGAACGCCCTGGCACCTGGCTTTTTCCTAACCGAGCAAAACAGAAATCTACTGACCAGACCCGAAGGCGGATATACGCCAAGGGGAGAAGCAGTAATCAGGAATACGCCATTCAAACGTTTCGGTAGTCCCGATGAGCTGATCGGTGCGCTGGTTTGGTTATTGAGTGACGCCTCCGCTTTTGTCACCGGTTCGATGATCTGTGTGGATGGAGGATTTTCTATTTTCAGCGGTGTATAGAGGATATTAATTGATTGGTGGTCTGGGATGTACGCTTGCATAGCCGCTGGTCAGCCAATATTTGTCATAGCCATTTTTGTAATGCCCGGAAGCGTTTACAGCTTTACGGGTAGTACATGAATGGAGGCTTAATAACAGTAGCACTATACTTATCAAGTTTCTGCAGGTTTTCATTTCCAGGCATTAGCTGAAAGAATAATGCTTCATAAGGTAATTAGTTTTAAAGGATTGCAAAAAAAAACAAGGGACAGCTATCTGAACTTTGCTTTTGAGCGCTTGTTTTTCATTTCCACTCGTCCAGCATAAGCACCGCAGCCTGCCGGGGAAAAACCTTGGTCATCAGCACGCGTTGTACTTCATCATCGCCGTCGCCGCAGCAATCTGATAATACCGTTATGCGGTAATCTTTGTCGGCTGCTTCACGCAGGGTTGATAAAACCACGCCGCTGGTTGCAATACCCATCAGTACTAGGTGCTGTATACCTTGAGATCTTAAAATTACTTCAAGGTCACTGCCAGTAAAAGCGCTTACGCGTCTTTTAACCACTATAATTTCATCTTGGGCTGGCGCCAAAGCCGGATCAATCTTCATGAAAGCATCCATACTGATACTGGCAAAACGTTCTTTACTGGCAGCAAATCCTTTATTGTTCATATTTAATTCAGGCATGCCAGGCCTGAATCCAACCGTTACGTACAGTACCGGTATTTTTTTGTCACGTGCCACGGAGATTGCGCTGGCAACGCTGCTGACAAGTGCTGATGAATCTGAAAGGCTACCGAGTAGTGCTGATTGCATATCCATGACCAGCAATGCAGTTTTTTGTTCCATTATTGTTTTTTAGGTGAGACAAATTGTAGGCCGAAATGCAGCTTAAAGTAGATTTAAGCAATTTTTTAAAGGGCAAATATAGTAAATGTGCTGGACCAGGCCGCCGCAGGGGACCATCCCAAAATGATGGTGGTATTGCGAATTAGGGTCTTTGGCCAAAACCTGCAATAAACTGACGAGGGCTCAAGTCTTTGATAATCAGCGCTGAAGTTTTTTTATTTAAAATGCGCATAAAGAAACATTATTTTATTAATTAGCGTATATTAAATAATTGTAAATATATTGTTAATGCAATGCATTTTAAGACTCCTAAAACCTTATCACACAACCGTTATGGCTTTTCTTTGTTTTACCATGAGGAGTTGGCCGATTTAAGTTTGGCAAAAACTTATTGGCTGAAACAATTTGAAGACGATATTCCCGTGCTGGAACTAAAGACAGATAGAGAAAATCTTGCTACTGCGCTTTTTCAAGCGGTTGACCTTGCCTTGGAGATCGACAGCAGAGTACTGAGCGGGTTAACCAAATTAAATAAATCCCCGGGAGATACTTTATTTACGGCAATGTTCTCCTGTCTGAATTTGCTGCTATATCGCTATACGGGGCAGCAGGACATCGTAATAGGTAGTCTCATTTCCGATCAGCAAACGGCGGGCAAGATACTTGCTTTAAGAAACCGTTTCGAGGAAACGGAAAGCTGTGAACAGCTATTTCAAAAATCTGGTGAAGTAATATCGGCGGCTTTGCTGAACCAACTATATACAGTTGAAGAGTTGACCGTGGCGCTGAACCATGGCAAGCCATTGTTTGATGTTTTAATGCTTTGGAATAACACGCCGCCTCAGGATGCAGAATTTACATTCAAAGGTACTCCGGCAGTTAGTGGTTACGCAGATCAGCAGGTAAACTGGTCAGATATCAACTTTATTTTTACCGAATCCGACACGGGTATACGTTTGGTACTGAAGTATAATAAAAATGCTTATAGTGGGGGACAGATGACTAAAATGCTTCAGCATTTTGAGAATATTATAGCCGAAGTCGCCCGGAATTCTAAGCAAAATCTGGCGGAAATAGACTTTTTAACTAAACAGGATAAGCAAAAATTATTAAAGGAATTTAACAACACTACGGTTGAATATCCGGCTGATAAGACGATCGTCGAACTATTTGAAGAGCAGGTTCAAAAAACGCCAGGCAACCGGGCTGTTATTTTTGAGAATGTTGAACTGAGCTACCTGGAGCTTAATGGTTTAAGTAACAGATTTGCTGATTATTTACGAAAAAAGTATGGCGTAAAGCCCGACGATTTGGTTGGGATCATGCTGGAACGCAGTGAATGGATGATCATAGTGATATTTGGGATATTGAAGGCGGGAGGTGCCTATGTGCCGATTGCTCCCGATTATCCGCTTGAGCGAATCAGCTACCTGGTCCAGGACAGTGCCTGCAAGGTATTGATTGACGATGAAGAGCTCAGAAAATTCAAAGATTCCCAGAGCAAATATAGCCAGGAAAATCAATCGGTTGGGCTGCAGCCACATAACCTTGCTTATTGCATTTACACTTCAGGGTCGACGGGGAATCCCAAAGGCTGTCTCCTGCAACATACAGGCCTTGTAAACCGGCTCGCCTGGATGCAGAAAGCATACCCGCTCAGTGAGCAGGATGTTATTTTACAAAAAACAACATTTTCATTTGATGTATCGGTATGGGAGTTGATCTGGTGGTCCTTGCAGGGAGCAAGCGTTTGCATGCTGGCACCGGGAGGTGAAAAAAGTCCCGAGTTAATCATCGACACGGTCAGTAAATATAAGGCGAGCGTTATGCACTTTGTACCTTCCATGCTGAGCGTATTCCTGGAGTTTTTGGAGAACGATGCAGTTAAGCTGAACCAGTTAAAATCGCTAAAGCAAGTTTTCACCAGTGGAGAAGCCCTGACATTTAGCCAGGCAGAACGTTTTAATGAACTGTTTGCAACTGCTGATCTGATGAATTTATATGGACCAACCGAAGCCAGTATAGATGTCACCTATTTTGATTGCAGAAAGGAAAATCTCGAAAATTCGGTGCCAATCGGCAAACCCATTGATAATACGCAGATATACATAGTAGATAAGTTCAGAAATTTAATGCCTGCCGGCGCAGTAGGCGAAATATGCCTTGGCGGGGTGGGCCTGGCAAGAGGATACCTGAACAGGCCGGAACTGACAGCTGAAAAATTTATTCCCAATCCATTTATCCCCGGGCAGAGAATATACCGCACAGGCGATTTGGGCAGGTGGCGACCCGATGGTAACATAGAATACCTGGGCCGTATTGATGACCAGGTAAAAATACGGGGCTTCAGAATTGAGCTGGATGAAATATCATCCGTACTTCAACAATATGATAAGGTAAAGGATGCAATTGTCATAGCCAGAGCTGTTTATAGGCAGGATAAAGAGTTGGTTGCCTATTATACCGGAGATGCCCATATAGCGGAACTTAAGGAGTTTTTGAAAGGACAGCTACCTGCTTATATGGTACCGATGTACTATGTAAAGATGGATTCTATTCCATTAACGAGCAATGGTAAAGCAAACAGAAAGGCGTTGCCCTTTCCAGATACCAGCGCTACAACGGCAGGAGCATATGTAGGGCCAACTACGGATACGGAGAAGATCCTGGTAACATTATGGAGCGAAGTCCTGGGCGTGCCGCAAGAGACGCTTAGCATAAAAAGCGATTTTTTTGATTTGGGCGGCCATAGCATTAAGGCGATCAGATTATTGGGATTAATCCACAAGAACCTGGGCGTGAAATTACCTTTGAAGGAATTCTTTACCGAATGTACCATTGAGAAACAAGCTTCAATTATATCCGAAAGAGATCTTGACAGCTACAAGGTTATCGAGGTAATCCCGGACCTGCCTGCGTATAAATTATCATCTGCCCAGCGACGGCTTTGGATATTAAATCATTTTGAAGGAGCCCAGAGCGCCTACAATATTTTTTCGGCAGTTTTGCTGGAAGGCAGGCTCAACAGAGCGGCTTTAAAGAAAGCATTTGCAGCCATGGCGGAACGTCATGAAATCTTAAGGACGGTATTCAGAGAAGATAAAGACGGGCTTCCAAGGCAGCAGGTTCTCAACGCAAAAAAGCACCCTTTCACGCTGGTGGAGACCGACCTGAGTGATATCCGGAACAAAAATGCGCAATTGAACCAAATTGTTGAACAGGAGAATTCCGCTGGGTTTGACCTTGCCCATGGCCCGCTGTGGAGATGTCATCTGGTGACTTTGGAAAAGGAAAAACATATTCTGTTTATGGTGCATCATCATATTATCAGCGATGGCTGGTCGATGGATGTATTTCGCAAAGAATGGTGCACAATTTACAATGCACTTGCTTCAAATAATACAGCGCAGCTTTCAACGCTGCCGATACAATATAAAGATTATGCAGCGTGGCACAACAAACAGTTGGAATCTGATGAAATTATACCTCATAAGGCCTATTGGTTGCAACAGTTTGCAGGTGAGATACCGATTTTGGATCTGCCAGCTGAAAATCAGCGTCCTGCTGTTAAAACCTTTAACGGGGCAAGTCTTACCACAACATTCGATAGCAGCATAGCGGATAAACTCAGTAAAGTTAGTAAAGAGCTGGGTGGCACCCTTTTTATGAGCTTGCTCACCTGCGTAAATGCACTGCTGTACCGCTATACCGGCCAGCAGGATATCGTCGTAGGCAGTCCGATAGCAGGTCGCCAACATCCGGATTTGGAAGATCAGATTGGATTTTATATTAATACCCTGGCACTTAGAACGCGGTTCGACGGAACGACGAGCTTTGAAGATTTGTTTTTACAAATAAAGGATGTCACGCTAAATGCTTATGAACATCAATTGTACCCATATGATGAGCTGGTTGAATCATTGAAGCTGCCCCGGAATATAAACCGCAATCCACTGTTTGATATTATGGTGGTATTGCAGAATTCGATGGAACAGGACGCAGCTTTTGAACTAAATGGATTGCAGGCAAGTCCTTTTCATACCGGAGAATACCGCGTTGCAAAATTTGATATAAACTTTACCTTCTCGGAGTCTGCTCGCGGACTGGATTTATTTTTAGAATACAACACGGATATTTACGGCATTGCACAAATCAAGCGAATGCTGAGCCATTTCGAAAACTTGGTGTTTGCTTTTGTCGGGAATCCTAAACTTAGTCCTGCTGAAATCGATATCCTGACAAAAGATGAAAGGCATGAGCTGTTCGGAATTTTTAATGATACCCTGGCAAGCTACCCAAAGGAAAAAACACTCACCGATATTTTCGAACAGCAGGTGATTAATGCGCCGGATAGCATTGCCTTACGTCAGCACGGCCGGACAATGACCTACAATGAAGTAAACCAGCAGGCTAATCAACTGGCGAGGTATCTGCTTGAGCGAGGCATAAACAAAGGCGATCATATCGCTTTGCTGCTTTCGCGCAGCTTCGATATGATTATCGCAATGCTGGGAGTTCTCAAGGCAGGTGCAGTTTACATACCTATAGACCCGGAATACCCCGCCGCCGGACAGGAATATATCTTAAATAACTCGCCCGTTAAAAAGGTGCTCACAGATGGGGATTACCCCGTTGAAAAATTGATCGTGCCGGATCTGCTGATAAAACTGAAGACACTCGACCTCAGCGCCTATGATACTGGCAATTCCGGAATTATAATCGATAGTTCACAATTGGCGTATATCTTGTACCCACTGGATGCCGGATCCGAAAAGCCGAAAGGAATAATGACCGAGCATCATATGGCAGTAAATCTGATCTTGTCAGTGAACAGTGAACTTGAAATGGGGCCGGGGGAGCGCATATTGTTTTTCAATTCGATAAATTCGGGTCGATCTGTTTATGATATTTTCGGCATGCTCGCTGCCGGCGGATCACTGGAGATCGTCGGACAAAGTGAACTGGCAGATCCGGTCGGGATAAAAAACAGGTTGATCAGGGAAAATATTTCTGTTTGGAATTCAGCTCCCGCCTTTGCCGGCCGTCTACTGCGCGAGTTGCAGCCTGATGAACTGTATGATCTGCAAGCAAAGCTTAAGGTGGCCTTAATCAGCGGTAGTGCGTTTTCATGCATCCAGGCCTTGGATTTCCCAAACACCAGGGTTGTCAGCCTGGCTGGGGTAACAGAAGCAACCATATGGTCAAGTTTTCGCCGGATTGAACAAGCAGGCGGCAACATGGGGAGCCCGCACCGCGGACGACCGTTAAAAAATAACTTCCTATACATTTTAAACGAAAAGCATCAGCCCGCTCCAATGGGTGTTGTTGGCGAATTATACATCGGCGGGGCAGGTGTTGCACTAGGTTACGCCAATGATAAATCGAGCACAGATTATGCCTTCATAGATGATCCATTTAATAAACAGGCAGGCGGACGCATGTATCGAAGCGGTTACCTTGGACGGATGTTGCCCGACCTTACCATGGAACTCATCGGCCGCAGGGAAGACGAAGTTCTTTTTCGGGGCTGTCGTGTAGATCTTGACCTGATTGGCAGGACAATACTGGCATGTGAGACTGTAAGCCAAGCTGTTGTTTTAGCGAAAACTGACCGGCATGGTAAACGCCGTCTGGTGTGCTATGCGGTCGCCAAAGGTAATTATGACCGCAATGCGGTCATTTCATTTCTTCACAGCAGATTGCCACGGCATATGGTTCCGGAAGCGTGGGTGGAGATTGACGTTATACCGCTCAGCGCTGGCGGAGAAATAGATAAAAAATCCCTTTTGGATTTAAATATCGAAGAGCTGGTGACAGATCAATATGTTGCGCCCCATACAGAGAGTGAACGGATTCTTGTTAAAATATGGCAAGACGTGCTAAAGGTAAATAATATCGGCGTGAGGGACGATTTTTTTGATCTGGGCGGACACTCTTTACTGGCGGTTCAGATTGTCAATCAGATTAAGAAGAGGACCGGCAAATTTTTGCCCATTTCAGCATTGTTTAAATACAGCAATATTGAATCGCTGGGTGCCTTTCTAATGGGTAATGAGACAGAAAAAATTTCCAGATCGTTGGTTCCCATAAAACCCGCATTAGGAAAAATGCCGATCTATTTTATTCATGGCGTAGGACTGAATGTTATGAATTTTGCAGATCTGGCTATGAGCCTGGATGCACGGCAACCGGTTTTTGGTTTACAGGCATTGGGGCTTGGAGGAGAATTCCCGCCAGTCAAGAGTATGAGTGAGATAGCCGAAATATACATTTCAGAGATTCTTGAACACAATCCGAATGGACCATATGCCATCGCGGGATATTCTCTGGGCGGATTTATAGCCTTGGAAATTAAAAGGCAGCTCGAACTCTCCGGAAGGAAATTGAGTTTACTGGCTATGATAGATACCAATGCCGACCATACGGAGGATTTTATCGCTTTATTGCCTAAAAAGATAAAACGGCATGTGGGCAGGTGGTTGAATTTTATAACTTCGTTTGTTTCTGATCCGAAAAAAGCCATTGAAGATCAGAGAAATATCATTTTGGAGGAACGGAATTATCGCTATGATGCAATCAAATTAGCAAAAGAGAGCGGAGATGCGGAATATTATAAGCTTTTAAAAAATATCCGAACAATCTACTACAAAGCCTATGAGAAGTCACGTATAACGCCTTTTGATGATACTGTCCACCTTTTTCGGGCCAGTACATGCGTTCACTACACCAATGATTTAAAATATCTGGGTTGGGAAAAGTATGCCCTAAGGGGAGTAAAAGAATATGAAATACCGGGAGATCACAGGACTATGCTATTGAAACCCAATGTCGATGAATTTGCCCGGGTACTGCAGCAAGTGCTGAATGAATGCAATAAATAACAAAGAACAAGGCAAGGAATAAAACAGTGTTATAGCAGATATTGCCAGATACCGGTAAATGTGATTGTTATAATCGTGGAGCAAAATAATGAAAATTACACATATTATTATGAATTTGGCGGCCGGTGGTGCACAGACCTTTGTGGCATCCCTGGCAATTGAACAAAAAAAATCGGGTCATGATGTTTCGATTATTGTGATCGATCAGCTCGCGCCATTAAGTTTTGAATCAAAGTTACTAAGCAGCCTTCGGGATAATTCTGTCGACCTTTATTTTCTAAACCGGCGGCTGGGTAAAAATCTTACGATAATAGGCACTGTTAATGGAATAATAAAGACACTTTCAGCGGTGCAGCCGGATATTATTAATACCCATATCTCGACGGCTCACCTCATTGTTCGGCTTTGTTTAAATTTTGCGCTAAACAGGCTTAAAAAGCGGCATATTATTACCGTACACAATGCTCCTGAGCGGTGGCACTGGCTGACTTCCATTTTTAATAAACATACGCCAACGATATATTGCTCTTTCTCATCACTTGAAATGAATCCTCAAAGAGATTGTTTAAAGGTTGCCATACAAAACGGAATACCTTTTTTTAGTATCAATGACAGCGCAAAACAAGTATTTGATCAGTTGCCTAAAGATCATTCTCCTTCATTTGTACTTTGTGTAGGCAGACTTTCTAAACAGAAAAATTACGATTTGGTATGTGAAATTGCCAGGCATTTCGAGAATAAAAATGTGGTTTTTTTGATATGCGGCATGAAACAAGCTACCGCAGAGCATGATCTGGCAAACTTTCAGGAGTTGTCCAACGTCCACTATCTGGGTATAAAAACCCAGGAGGAAATATATTCGCTTATGGGGCACTGTGACTGTTTTTTAAATGCATCATTATACGAAGGATTGCCGATTACCGTTCTCGAAGCATTTTTTTCAGGCATTCCATGTGTCCTTTCGGAAATTCCGCCTCATATTGAGATAGGGAGCGACATGCCATTCTGTTATATAGCGGATTTGCGTTCGAGCGCGTCATTCATTGATAGGATCAATGTTGCACTCGGCCGAAGGGAAAACAACGACGAAATTTTAAGGCTCAGGATGCCTTTTTTAAAGAAATATGGCATAAAAACTACTGCCAGTAATTATCAGGACTTCTATAACAAAGTGATCAGCAATAATTAATCGGACGGCCCGCTAAATCGTGTATAGATTAAATAGGGGAAAGAGAAAATGCGCTAATTCAGGCTTCGCAGAAAAGTAAAAAAATACCGGCTCAAACTTCCGTCAAATCTGGGATTGATTTCAAATATCGAGGGCTTTCCGCTGTTTTCCTTGTAGTTAAAACAGCAAAGGCCTTCGAATCCGATAGATTCAAGAATATTGGAAAAAATCTGCAGATAGGGGCTATCCACTATTTTGGTATAGATAAACTTGTCTCGTCCTTTTAGGTAAGAATCTTTTTCAAATTCGTTTTTAATCGTTATCGAGGCTATGATCTGGTGATTTTTGAAAAGGATGTGCGTGTCGAATTCGCTTTTTCCTTTTATGATTTCCTGACAAAAATAGTCGTCACTGTTAATCAGGTCAAGGTATTGCTGTTTCTGTTCAGGGTTATAAACGAAATAGCAACCCCAGCCATCTTCAGATACTTTTTTCTTAACTAAAAAAGGGTAGGGCAGGTTTTTACCCGTTTTTGGCAGATAATCGCTGAAGCCTTTTGCTTTCAGGGTTTGATCAAATAACAATTTATCATCGCAAATAACAGTCGACTCGAAACTTGGAATTGGAATTAAATTATTTTTGGTCAATTCAGGGGTGTCTTGTAAAAACCGAAGATCATCCATATTTAATGGAATGACTAAATCGTAATCCTTTATTTTCTCCGGTAAAATAGCCTGAAAATCTACCTGATGATGGAGCATGTGAAATCCTTTCCTGATGAATTGTTCGCCCTTGCAATTTTCAGAAAACAGAATTCGGAGCTTAGGTTTTGGATTAAGGATTTCTCTTGTTGTCGCAATGGCAAAAAATTTAGCTTTAGAAATATTTGCTGAAAGCCGCTGTAATTTAAAATGTAGTTTGTTCAAGGATTGCAGATTTTGTATATCAGACTATTGTCGTGAAAATTATAAATTTTTATGTAATTAGTATTACAGTTAAGCAATTATTTGATTTTATTTAAACTGTGCTGAAAAAAAAAGCTTTAAATCGCTGATTAAGACTATTGTTTCTGCAAATGTCGCATCGGCAAAATTCCGTCTCATCCGATGCAGAAGGATGTTAATACCTGACGGGTATTTAACTCGTCCACTCCGGGGGAAGATGATGTTTCGTTTTGGGAATGGCCATTATGTGGCGGGGCAATATATTTATTAAATGCAGAATTAGACTGGTATCAGTTTTTAATATGTATCTTTAGTAAATTCTTCTTCTTCACTTAGGCATTACCAGTTCTGATCGGTAATATTTAAGCTTCACGCTGCTAACATTACCGCCATGAAAAGACAAAACTATACTAAGATTTACCGCGTGTTCAAAAATGATACTGCAGTTACCGAGGTGTCTGCAAATAATTTTGTCCCGGTTGCTCCAAGAAGTTTCAAGAAAGGTTTGACTGTATTGCCAGCAGTTGATGTGTGCTGCTCGATCCCCTGGGTTGAATACTCTTTGTTGCCGGATCACGAGATGTTTTATGGATATTTAGATAAAGCAACAGCAATGGAAAGAGCAAAGTCCGGTGCACTGCGATATGTTAATCTGATGATTAAAGAGATAGACCTCAGAATAAAAGAATTAGTTCAATATCGGAACGAACATCACGATGACTTAAACAGCGACCTCTTAGATGCCAATATCCGAAGAGTTAAGAAGGAAATGAACATTAAATAATTAAAATCATGAGTAAAGCAAAAAAGAGTAACGTAGAAGCAAAGAAGCCACCCGTTGTCGGTGCAGGAAAATCATTATCTGCCTATCAGTCAGGTAAATTATCTGCGTCTAAATTTGAGATCACACCTGTTACTAAGAAAAAATCATGATAAACACGAAAACAGTCGAGCAGCAGGCCAGCATTTATGTGTATGATTTGAATAATTGTGCCAGGGAATTCGGATTTAAGAGTGAAGAAGGCTGGGAGATCGGCTTAGCGTCAGACAATGAAAAAACGGCGATCGAAAAAAAATATTTTCCTACTATTTCAGTAAGGGCATTGCCGGAAATCCTTGCCGAGCTTTTACATCTGGTAAAGAACAGATTATCTCAGACCAATGCAGGAAGATCGACGCATTCAGTTAATGGTACAGATCTTAACTTCCAATACCTGGTAGCCTATAACTCCAAAAGACTACGGTAATCCTGGTTTTTCCGAAGGAATATGAAAGCAAAAACGCTTTAAATCATTGATTTAGAGCGTTTTTGCTTTGTTTGAATATAACCTCGCAAAATTCTCGTTTTTATTGCTGTCGGGTTCCGATTCCTTGTGTTATGGCTTACACAAAGTATTTAATTCCTGACAGGGTCGAATCATATCTGGGCTTACCTAAGCAATCATTATTTTACTGTTGATCCATTCTGAAGCATGCGTAGCAGATTTCGTTTAATGTCAGCAAGTAGACTTTCACTCCGGAATTCTAAATTTAATTTTTACCTTAACAGCAATGGATATTTCTTGGAAGTAGTGATTGGAACTGTGGAATAGTTATATGATTAATCATCTAAAAAATACTTTGAAAAATTTTATGTTGAAACAAAGGAACAAGACGAAAGCGTTAATCTGTTTTAGTTTGATTTTACACGCTTTTTATAGTCCTGGTCAGACAATCGATGAACAACAAAAAAAGGATTGGCTTATCAACAATAAGGCGTACGTCGCATCCATAAAAACATCAGAGAATGGAAAAGAGATCATTATTTCAAATGGCTTGCTGAAACGAGTTTTTCGCATACAACCTAATGTTGCCTGTATCAGCTACGAAAATTTAAGCAGTGGACAACAATTATTGCGTAATGTAAAACCCGAAGCGGTAATTATTATTGACGGAAAAAAAATCAGCATCGGAGGTTTATATGGTCAAAAGGAACAGGCTTACCTGTTACCGGAATGGATTGACTCTTTTTCTGCGAATGCAAATGATTTTCAGTTTAAGTCCTTTTCAATATCCGAAATTCAACCCCCCATCAAATGGAAACAAACATTCTGGGCAGGCAACATTAATAAATCCACAGGGAAGGTACTCACGCTGAATTTCCAGTCGAAATCATTAGAAGGCATCGATGTGGCTGTTCACTATGAAGTGTACGATGGTATCCCTTTGATGGTAAAGTCATTGTCTGTAAATAATAATAGTAATCATTCAATAACCATAAACAAGGCCGTTAATGAAATATTGGGTTTGGTTGAAGAAGAAAGTGCCGTAATGGGAAGTCCCGAAATAATGAAAAAGCAACATGGCATTTACGTAGAAACTAATTACGCATTTAACAATGCTATGCGATATGACCTTAGTGATCAGACCACCCATTGGAAAACGGATTCGGTTTACACGTCACAGGTAAATTATAATTATCAAACCCCCTGCCTGTTGGAGGTATATCCTGAAAAAGTCACGGCTGTTAAATTGCGTCCAAATGAAGTTTTTAACTCTGTTCGTACCCACGAATTATTGCTTGACAGTTATGACCGGGAAAGGCGTGGACTTGCCATAAGGAAAATGTACGCAACGGTCGCCCCCTGGACTGCAGAGAACCCCATATTTATGCACCTTATAAGTCGGAATGATGAACAGGTGAAAAGTGCGATAGAACAATGTGCATCAACCGGTTATGAAGCAGTGATACTCAGCTTTGGCAGCCACTGCAATATGGAAGACACAACAATTGTAAATATTAATAAATGGAAACAATTGGCACAACTGGCTCATCAAAAAGGAATAAAAATCGGCGGCTACTCGTTATTTAGTTCCCGTCGTATTAGTGATAGTGACGATGTGATTGATCCGGCCAGTGGTAAGCCCGATGTCTCCGCTTTATTTGGGAATGCGCCATGCATGGGAAGTAATTGGGGATTAGCCTACATTAACAAGCTTAAATATTTCCTGGAGAAAACAGGTTTCGATATCTTCGAAAATGACGGCCCATACCCAGGCGATCTCTGCGCCTCAACCTCACACCCTGGTCATTCAGATTTAGGCGATTCACAGTGGAAGCAAATCGAATTACAAAAAGGACTATATCATTGGTGCAGTGAACATGGAATTTATGTCAACGCTCCTGACTGGTATTTCCTTGACGGAACAAACAAAATTGCATTGGGATATCGTGAGGTGAATTTTTCATTGCCGCGTGAGCAACAAAGGATACTGAATCGTCAGAATATTTTTGATGCTACCTGGGAAGAAAACCCCTCAATGGTTTGGGGATTTGTCCCGCTCACCCGCTATCAGGGCGGAGGTGAAGAAGCGGTATTAGAGCCGCTTGAAAATCATCTGAAAGATTATCAGCAATTAATGATGCAATACTATGGCGCTGGTGTGCAGGCATGTTACAGGGGCCCGCGATTGTACGACACTGAAAAGACAAAGCAACTAGTACGCCAGACAATTGGATGGTATAACAAATACAGAAATATCCTTAATTCTGACATTATACACCTCAGGCGTGCAGATGGGAGAGATTGGGATGGTATTATTCATGTAAATCCACATTTAAAACAAAAAGGGCTTGTCATGTTGTTCAATCCAACTAAAGTGAAAATTTCCAGGACGATAAGGTTGCCGTTGTATTATACAGGCCTAACCACAATAGCTTCTATAAAAGAAAAAGATAAAACAGCAAGGAAATATAACATTGATAGGAATTATGGGATCGAATTGCCGGTAATGATTGAACCGGAAAGTTATACGTGGTTTATAGTAGAGTGATCTGACTTATCCGACATTTCCAATTGCGAACGCACTGCGTTCACAATTGGTCTACCAAAAAGAGGGCTTAGTTTTAGTACCTCTTAACGTACAATCAACACAAAAAGGCGTGCTGTATCCGTACCCAACCAGTGTGGTGCCAACATAAATGGGACCCGTAGGTATGTCGGTCAACGGAGGATTGATCAAAATTGTCTGAACATCATTTCCGGTATGGTCATTGTAAAAGGCGGACTGTTCCTGGCAGTCATAAGGATATTTCGCTACTAAGTATGGCGGTAGTTCATCCGGAGTTATAAAGATCCTCTTTGATTGCGGGTTGGTAACGGTAATAAACCCTATGACCGGTTCGCTGGCATTTTTTGAGTTATGAATATTGCCTATCAATTCAGAAGGTTGCGCATCAAAAATACTTCCCAACTGCTCGGAGTTGGATTTTATGTTCTTATAAAATTGGTAAGCATCAGGTGTTAATGCATACTGTTTAAGCAGTATGGAATATTTGTATTCAAATTTTTCAGAATTAAGAGGTATCTGTGTGAGTGGCATTTGGTACACGATATCATTAGCTAATTTAGCAGTGGAATTGAGCAGAATAGTTGATGAATTAATAGTTTGATAGCACTCGTATACTTGTTGATCCGGCCCCCGGGGAACAATTGCGGTACCTTCCGGATTCAAAACAAAGCTGGAGAAATATTTGGCATGGAACTCCCATGTTTCAGTATATTCCCATCTGTAATACCGTGTATTGTTGGCTGGATTATGTGCATTTACATATAGGTTTACCGTGCTGTCTTTTAAGTCGAGAGGAAACCCAATAGTATCAATTGGCGGAGTAGTTTCAACGGCCTCAAAATCTGACAAGTAATCGCTTCCTTCAGGTGTTATTATGTGCAGCCGGTATTTTTGAGTTGCTGATAGATTCAACGGGCCTGAGCTATAGATGCCTGTTCCTGTCACATTTTTCAAGAGGAAATTGGTATTTAGATTACTTTCTACGGTAACCGTTGCCCCTAATAATGGATTGCTTGTGGTACCGTTAGTTAGCTTAACTGTTTTGCTCAACTTGATAATAGTGGAATCATTCCCTGAATTGATAACGCCTTCCACCACCAGGTAACTATTGGGTGTTGAAGTTGCAGGCGGGTTATAGATTTTTTTGCAACTGGCAAAAAAAATAATCAATATCAAGCAGATAGGGGGAATCTTGCTCATAACTAAATTTAGATGCTTTTTATGTTAACATTGAATATAGTTGGTTTGAAATCAAATATAAACTAAAGTTTTAATATATACTAAAAACATAGTTGATGTGTCTTTATTAAATTTGTAGTGTAGGATAAATAGCGATTTTTTGATATAAAATGTATATGGTCAAATAAATGCATTATTCATTTTCAACAAGTGGAAGCCACCCAGTTTCATCTAACAAAAGGAGAGGTGATATATGGTTTTATTTGAAGGGGTTGAAACAAATAGCGCCTTAAATTATTGATTTAAAGCACCCATGGCCAAGCCAATCATACGGCTTCTCGCTTTTTTGAATTTGGCTTTCAGGTGGCTGATGAATTCAATATTCCGGTTGGCATTCACCTCGGCATCGGGAAAGCGGAGTTTCCAAATTTTAGAATTGCAAATGCAAACCCATTATACTTGGAAAATGTCTTACGCAAACATCCAAATCTGCGGATATACGTTATGCATGCAGGATATCCATTTCTTAACGAGATGATTGGGTTGATGGACACTTACCCTCATGTGTATGTAGATATTGCTGTTATCAGCTGGATACTTCCGAAAAAGGAATTTTATCTTTATCTCGAACGATTGATCGATGCAGGATTCGGGAATCGGATTATGTATGGTTCCGACGAAATGATGTGGCCACAATCAATGAGTATTTCAATTGAAAATATCAGATCAGCGCCTTTTCTCACAGAGCAACAGAAAGAAGATATCTTTTATAATAATGCTGCAAAGTTTTTGCGATTTTCCGCAGATGAAATAAAGAAAGACAAAACGCCTTAAATCATTGATTTAAAGCGTTTTTGATTTTGTTTGATACGAACCTGGCGGAGAGAGAGGGATTCGAACCCCCGGTACCTTTTACAGTACACCTGATTTCGAATCAGGCACATTGAACCGCTCTGACATCTCTCCGGATTTTGATTAGCAGGCATCAAAAATATAAAAATACCTTTAAAATAGAACCGTTAACTGAACTGTTATGGTATCTTATTGATCTTCTTCTGAATAGTTTGTTTGTCTGCCGGTGTTTTTGCGAGAGAGAGTGCCTTTTTGAAATTTTCTCCGGCTTTGATGTTATCATTGTCGAGGTAAAGTTCGCCAAGAAGTGCAAAATAAAATTGATTGTCTACCAGATTGAGTTTTTCGGCCTCAAGAATAGCTTGTTCCTTTCCGCTCGCTTTGGCAAGTGCATAAGTTCTGTTAAGAGCGGCTACCGGTGAGTAAGCAATTTGTAGAACGCGGTTATAAAGCTGTAGTATATTCTCCCATTTTTCTTTGGAATCCTGTTTGATGGTGCTCCAATAAGCTATGGTCGCTTCCAGATGGTATTTCGAAAGCTTATTTCCGCATGCAGAACAATTCAAAAAATAGCAACCTTTAGCAATCATGTCCTGATCCCACAAACGCGTATCCTGATCTTCATATAGTACGATCTCGCCGTATTTATTGATACGGGCATCAAATCTTGAAGAATGGAAATACATTAGCGCAAGCAGTGCATTAACCTGAGGCTTGTTTGTGCCTTCATTCTCAATAAGCATGTGAGACAGGCGAATGGCTTCCAGGCAAAAGTCCTTCCTAAGGGTATGCTCCTGGCTAACAGAGTAATAGCCTTCATTAAATAATAGGTAAATCGTTGTCAGTACATTTTCAAGCCGGGTTTCGATCTCAGATTCACCGGGAAATTCGATCTTTATTTTTTCTACCCTCAGCTTTTCTTTTGCCCTAAACAGCCGCTTGTTGATGGTTTCCTTGTTGGTAAGAAAAGCGTCTGCTAGTTCCTGTATACCAAAACCACAAAGAATACGCAGTGACAATCCAATCTGCGCTTCCGGTGGAATAGTGGGATGACATATAGCAAACATCATTTGCAGCTGGCTGTCATTTATGTTTTGAAGTGTCAGATCGATCTCCGTTTGGTGTTCGGTAAAATCTTTTTGAAGTTCCGGTGAAACTTTACTTTCAAAGACCAAATGACGCTGCAGATAATTTTTCGCCTTGTTCTTTGCCACAATGTATAGCCATGCAACCGGATTTTGGGGGATACCGTTATAGGTCCAGGCCTGCGCGGCGGTTAGAAAGGTGTCGCTGGCAATGTCTTCAGCTGATTCAATCTGGTCAAACCCAAATCGTTTACAAAGTACAGCTACGATTTTTCTGTACTCTGATCGGAATAGATGCGGTATTAATTCCTGTTGCTTCATAAATAGAAAGCCCCTGTAAAAATATGCTCCCTACAGGGGCCGTTATTTTTTTAGTGAACGCCATCATTTTTGGCTATTCTGCGTACTTCCATAGTATTACCTTCTCCCTGCAAGACCGGACAACCTTTTGCAAATTCAACCGCCTCATCAATAGTATCTGCTTTTACTACGATAAGACCACCTATGGTTTCCTTTATTTCGCCGAATGGGCCGTTGGTAACCACCTTGGTTGAATGCACCACTTTGGCACCATCGAATGGCAAACCGGTGCCGCTGACAAATTTGTTTTGTGCAGCAATACCGCCGATCCAGTCCATCGTTTGTTTCATCCAGATCTGCATTTGTTCGGGTGATGCCAGCTTTTGGCCATCTTCGTGTCTCATGATTAATGCGTACTCGTCCATTTTCTTTAGTTTTGTGTCTGCCGAGGCAAACGGGTTATTGAATTTATGAATTATAACCCGATAACAAGTGAAAAAGTCGAAATTGGACAGCCAGCAAAAATTACTTATCAGCTTGGAAAGGGGATGAGAAGTACTTTACCTGAATAATATCATTTGGAATCGAGCGGGTGTTCCAATCATCATGAATGACCAGTGCAGCTCCAAGTGCCGATGCCTGCGCCACCTGCGCCGCATAAATCTCCAGACCGGAAAAGGCTGCAGCGAGCATATGCATAAAAATGCTGTTTTTACTAAATCCGCCATCTACATATATTCGTTTAACGGCTGAGTCTCTAAGTACCAATTGGGTTGATGCCACCTGTTTGCCGACAAGATCGCTGATCAGTTGATAATAAGCCTCATCAGCGTCATTAAATTCAGCCAAATTTCTTTTGGCAAAATTCAAGTTTTGCCGGAGTTTAGATTTAACGCGAAGGTTAATCCCGGGGTCAAAAATCAAGTTTTTGAAATGATTGACCTGGCAGTCAAAATGCGCTGCGATTCTTTTCATTTGTTCGTCATGCGTGTGGCCCGAAAACAAACGAGACGCTTTCACAGGCTTGCCCTGGTATTGCAAGTATTGCAAACAATCATGTTTTAGCTCTTCGCTAGTCAATGGCGAAAGATTAAATGGATTTAAACTGATGCACCATGTACCGGTGGAGAGTAAAATAAATGGTTCTGAAAAATTAATAAGGTATGGAATAAGTGCAGCAGAGCTGTCATGGAGTCCAACGCCAACTTTTAAAGCGTTATTTGCAAAAGTTGAATCTATGACATCTGCTGATGGGACAATCGGTGCTAATATTGAATCCATTACTTCATTGAAAATCCACTCATGATAGTGTTGCTTTTCAAAATCCCACATAGCCGTATGGCAGCCCAGGCTGGTTAGATCAGTATGATATTTCCCTGTTATCAGAAAGCTAAAGTATTGCGGAAGATGCAGCGCATGTTTAATTTTCATAAATACCTCCGGCCACTCGTGTTTGAGCCGGTATAACTGTAAACCCGAATTAAGGCTGCCCAAAGCAGGAGAGGAGGTTTGCAGGCTAAATTCCTCTATACCATTGTTTTTCGCATAAAATTCATCGCTAAGGCGTTTGGGGTAGGGTTTCAGATAATTGTACAGCGGGCAGACAGCTTGGTTATGGGAATCCAGGCAAACAAAACTGGCGCCATAGGCGGAAAAATTAATTGCCTTTAGTCTGAATTCCCTTAGCCTCGATATTTCATTTATGGAATCAAAAACAAACTGCCTGAGGCTTTCTAAATTTTCACATGGGAATCCGTCCTGGTCGGATACTTCAGAAAAAAGGGCAAATCTTTCAAAAACTATCTGGTAAGATTCGTCAAACAAAAACAGTTTTTTGTTTGTCCTGCCGATATCAAAGACGCCTATTACGGGTATCGCATTCATTTAGCCTAAACACTGAATCGCTGTTAAGTTTATCATAATCCTGTTGCTACCGTGCCTGAGCCGCGCTCCCGGATCAAATTTTCCCTCACGCTCAATTTCCGGTAAGTTTCGATCGGTTCCAATGCTCCGCCCATTCTTAAGCTTGCTTCCGCGATTAAAGGCCTTACATCAGTGCGGTAAGCTTGCTGCAATAGTTCTTGTGCCAGCGTCACGTCGTTCGAATTTTGGGCTGCTTCAAGTGCCTGTTTATCAACTAAAAGAGCCTGTGCATAAGCGATTTTAATCGCTTTTACCGACTGCAATAAATCTTCCACCGGATCCTTTACATTGTGTGAGGCATCGATCATCCAGCCGAGATCTGTCGCGTGATTCATAGCCCTGGCATCCATGCCTTCAACCAATTCATTAAAAATCAGGAATAACTGGTAAGGGTTAATGCTGCCTACTGTGAGGTCATCATCCCCGTATTTTGAATCGTTAAAATGAAATCCTGCTAATTTGCCCTCCATGAGTAGTAAGGAAACAATCTGCTCAATATTGGTGCCTTGCAGGTGGTGGCCAAGATCAACTAGCGTTGCGGCCTTTTTGCCCAATTTAGAGGCTAACAAATAGGATTGCCCCCAGTCGGCTATAGTAGTCGAATAGAAATTGGGTTCGTAGGGTTTATATTCAATCCATACTTTCCAGTCGGAGGGAAGGGCATCATATATTTCCTGCGAGACTTTCGAGTGTATTTTGAAAAGCGCTACGGAAATTCAATTGTCCGGGGAAATTAGAGCCATCGGATAACCAAACAGAAAATGCCTTTGAATCCAGCTGAATACCGTATTTGATCACTTCTATATTATGTTCAATTGCTTGTTTGCGAACCGCTTTATCTGCATGATGCAAGGAGCCATATTTGTAGCTTAACTTTTGACCGGGCTGATCCTGGAAGGTATTTGAATTTACGGCGTCAAAATGTAGGCCCAATTGTGCTGCTAATGCTTTGACGGCTATTGCATTTTCAGGAATATCCCAGGGAATATGCAAAGAGATCGAATTACTCGATTTGTTCAATGCCTGAATAACTCCGACATCTTCTATTTTTTCCATCAGACTGCGTGGTTCACCACCACCCGAAAACCGACCGAAGCGCGTGCCTCCGGTACCCAATGCCCAGCTGGGAATCGCTATGTTGAAAGCGGAAAGCTTTGATAATATTTCTTCCGGTCTGGGTATTTCTGCAGCGACAGATTCGAATTGCCTTTTATGCCTTTCAAGATGCTGATGGTTTATTTCGTCGACCTGATGTTGCGCTATTTGCATGCTATTGATTTGTTGGAAATATTTTCTTTGTGCACCCTTACCTAGGAACTACCTCACAAATGCTGCCGCCACGCCGCCATCAACATTTAACACATTGCCTGTCGACTTATTCAACAATCCTCCCACCAACACAAAGCAGGCATTGGCAATATCTTCAGGCAAAATAATTTCATTCAATAATGTTCTTTTTGCATAATAGGCAGGTAATTCTTCAACAGTGATGCCATAGGCTTTGGCCCGTCCTTCTGCCCATCCACCTGCCCATATGTTACTCTCACTGATCACCGCATCCGGGTTGACCACATTGACACGGATCTTATCTGCACCCAATTCTGCAGCATTCAGTCTGCTTAAATGCAATTGCGCAGCCTTTGCACTGCCGTATCCAGCGTTGTTTGGTCCGCTGACCAGCGCATTTTTACTTACTATATTGATAATATCCCCGCCAATATCCTGTTTTTTCATAATACCCGCGGCCGCCTGGGTAACAAGAAACTGACCCTTTACCAATACGTCATATAGCAAGTCCCAATCCTTTTCGGTATGGTCCCCGATAGTCTTGGAAATCGATAATCCTGCATTATTTACGATCAGGTCAACGCCTCCAAATGCCAGTATTGTTTCGTCGATAGCATTATCAATCTGGTCAGCTTTGGTTACATCCATTAATGTTGTTGTTGAAGCATCTTTGCCGAATAGTTTTTTAAACTCCTGGCCTGCGCTCTCCAGACGTTCAGCGTTCATGTCATTTAGCACAACAACAGCTCCTTCCTCTACAAATTTTTTCGCAATAGCTTTGCCGATGCCTCCGGCACTCCCGGTAATCAGCGCAATGCGGCCGGATAATGCTTTTGGTTTTGGCATTCGCTGTAATTTAGCTTCTTCCAGCAGCCAGTATTCGATATTGAATGCTTCCTGGCGCGGTAAGGGAAGTGTATTCAGATATGGCTTCTGCACCTTTCATTACATTGATGGCATTGATATAAAATTCTGCAGCTACGCGGGCCGTTTGCTTGTCCTTGGCAAATGTGAACATACCTACGCCAGGATAAAGTATCACGACCGGGTTATTGTCACGGATTGCCGGGCTGTCTGGATGTTTGCAAGTATTATAATAATCCTCATACATTCTGCGGTAAGCTTCGAATGCGGGAGCGAGCTTTTCCCTTACCGCAGCGACATCGCTGAGATCGGTACCCGCTTCCAATTCTAAAACCATTGGACTGATCTTTGTACGCAAAAAATGATCAGGGCAACTGGTGCCCATGGGCGCAATCGCTTAAGATCGTTTGAATTGATAAATTCCAAAACGCGCTCATCGTCCGTAAAATGGCCGATCATTCTGTTTTTAGTGGAACAGAAGCCGCGCAATATAGGCGCTAACGCAATGGCACTGTTCTTACGGTCAGCATCCCTCAGACTCTGCATGTTCTGCCCTGCGAAAACGGGCCCCTTTTTGCCATAGTTTTGTTCAAGGTATTCTGCGCATTTTTCGATCACTTCCAGCGTGTTGATATAGCTTTCATAAGCTGTATCGCCCCAGGTAAATAGACCATGCGAACCCAGCATAATGCCTCGGATACCAGGATTATTATCGAGGCATTCTTTCAGCTTTAAGCCCAGGTCAAATCCAGGCCGCTGCCAGTCCACCCAGCCGATTGTGCCATTAAATAATGCTTCAGTTATCTCTTTACCATCTTTTGCTGCCGCAATGGCAATAGCTGCATCGGGATGCAGGTGATCGATATGTTTAAAAGGCAAAAAGCCATGTAAAGGCGTATCAATAGATGGAGCTTTGGAATTGAGATCGAAAATACTGTGGTTAAACAATTCCACCATTTCATCTTCATATTCGATTCCCCGATATACATTTTTCAGGCTTCTCAGACGGTCGACGTATAAAGCCGCTAACCCGCTTTTAGTTAAAGTGCCAATATCGCCACCTGAACCTTTTACCCACATCACTTCAACCTCTTTACCGGTCAACGGGTCTTTATCCATCCGCTTTGCAGGATGTATTGCCGCCACCATAATTGGTCAGGCGCAGATCGGCACCCAGCAAATTGGAGCGGTAAATTAAAAGGGCCACTTCGTCGCCGGCTAATTCAGCCGCCTTGGCATCATCCCACAAATAACTTACATGTTTAAACTGTTTTGTATTGGCAGACATATTTTAATCTTTTTTATTTTATCGAGTTACCATAACCGACAACGATGACGGACAAAATGATCGTTGCGATGCCGGCTATCACCGTCGAAATCGCTTTACGGCTCACGCCTTTCCATTCCTTTAATACCAGGCCCCAAATATTGGCAATAAGAATAATAAATGCCATGTGTAATATCCAGGAGCTTGCACCATTTCCCAGCCTGCTTTCACCCATGCCATAAAAAAAGAACTGCATGAACCAGGTTGTTCCAGCCAGGGCGGAAAACAGGTAGTTTTTTAATAGCGGCGTATTACCGTCGGTATAATTGCCGAATGTTTTGTTTCTGGCATTCAGGATCATGCACCACACAAAGTTAGTAGTTAATCCACCCCAAAGTATTACAACGTAGGTAACATTGTTTTGGTAAAGAAAGTTTCCCTGTCCGGAATGTGCCGTCTGCCATAGGGCATTGGCCGTCTCCGCCATTGTTTTACCGGCCTCAATTCCAAAGTTAAAACACGCACTTAAGACGCCGGAAACGATCGCTACAAAAATGCCAAGCCCGAAACGGTATTCTTTATTATCCTCCACATCAGCTTTTCCGGAAGCTAGCTCCTTTTCCTTCATTATACCTGCTTTACCGCAAATGATGATCCCCAAAACACAAATAGTTATGCCTAAAAGCACCATTTGGCCCCAATGCGTTGTTGCCAGCATTGTAATGGTATCCTTGCCCTGTTTGGGAAAGAAATTGTAATATACAGAGGGTATAAGGGCTCCAAAAACGGCACATAAACCCAGGATAATAGTACTACCCAACGATACGCCAAGGTATCGTACGCCTAATCCATAGGTGAGGCCGCCGACACCCCATAGTAGTCCGAATATATAAGTCAGCACTAATATTTGCCCATTGGTTTGCCTTATAATTCCTGCAAAATCCGGGATTGTCAACCATGCTGCCAGGGGAGGTACGATCAGCCAGGAGAATATTCCGCCAACTATCCAGAAGCTTTCCCATGCCCAACCTTTTACTTTCTTATAAGGAATATAAAAACTGCCGGAAGCGAATCCACCGAAAAAGTGGAAGATGATACCAAAAATGACCTGCATGGTTTATAATTACGTTTGTAGAAAAAATGAAAATACAAATTTTTTTCTGGCGTGCAATTGGACATTAAATATTTACACATAATCATTCGATTAAGTTATTTTTGAAGCGGCCCGTTAATCAGGCTTGGACCGATTATGAAAACCTTTTTAGATCAAAATTTCCTATTGCATAATAAAACTGCAGAACGTTTATATCACGACTATGCAGCAGAGATGCCTATTATCGACTATCATTGCCACCTTGATCCGGCGCAAATAGCCGGAAACATCAATTTTGAAAGCCTGACGGAAATATGGCTTAAAGGGGATCATTATAAGTGGCGGGCCATGCGGGCCAACGGCGTTCATGAAGATTATATTACCGGCCAAAAAACTGATCGGGAAAAGTTTGAACAGTGGGCGGCAACCGTGCCTTATACTTTACGCAACCCACTCTATCATTGGACACACCTCGAGTTGCAGCGCTATTTTGATGTGAATGAATTGCTTTCGTCCAAAACCTCTGAAGTAATCTATAAAGACTGCACTCAAAAGCTGCACTTGCCGGAATATAACGTTCAGAACCTGATCGCTAAAATGAATGTGGAAGTAATCTGCACCACAGATGATCCGATAGACAGCCTCGAGCATCACCAGATAATAAAAAATAGCGGATGGAAGGTAAAAGTTTATCCGGCCTTCAGGCCCGATAAAGCAATGAACGCTGATGACAGCGACGTTTTAAATGAATACATCGATAAACTTCAGCTAGTCAGCGACACATCAATCAGCAGTTATGAGCAATACCTGGCTGCATTAAAAAAACGCCATGATTATTTTGCCGAAAATGGGTGTACAGTTTCTGATCATGGTTTGGAACAGTTATATGCCGAGGATTATACGGATCAGGAGATAAGCGGAATTTTTGATAAGATAAGGACTGGTAAAATGCTGCAGGCTATTGAAGTTTTGAAATTCAAGTCGGCCCTGCTGTATGAATTTGCCCTCTGGGATCACCAAAAGGGCTGGGTGCAGCAGTATCATTTGGGCGCTCTGCGAAATAACAATGCCCGCGCTTACCGGGAAATAGGGCCAGATAGTGGATATGATTCTATTGGAGATTTTAGCCAGGCAAAAGCCCTGTCAAAATTTCTGAACAAACTGGACAGTACGGATCAGTTAGCGAAAACAATCATTTATAATCTTAATCCTGCAGATAATGAGCTCATTGCTGCCATGACAGGCAATTTTAATGATGGCACCATTGCGGGGAAAATCCAATTTGGTTCTGCATGGTGGTTTCTGGATCAAAAAGACGGGATGACGCGCCAGTTAAACGCACTATCGAGTATGGGACTTTTAAGCAGACTGGTGGGTATGCTTACTGATAGCCGAAGCTTTTTATCTTATCCGCGGCATGAGTATTTCAGACGAATACTTTGCAATCTGTTTGGGCAGGACATTGAGAATGGCGAGCTTCCCGGTGACGTAGAATGGACGGGAAAAATAGTCCGCGATATATGTTATTACAATGCTAAAAACTATTTTTCTTTTAAATGATGCCTATTCCTGGTGATATGGAATTTTAATGACCACTTTTTTAAACGTGTCAGAGCCTTCCGCTTTAATGTCGGGGCGGTGAACGTTCTGCGGAAAAAATAAAAAGAACGCCTGTGGGGTAGCCAAATAATAGGATCCGCTGGCGTCGTAATTGGCGGCATCTTTACTTTCATCATATGGGGTCGTTACTTTCGCTGTTGAAATAGAAGCGACACCCAGTTTGATTTTGCCTAAATCACGTATTGCAGATCGATGTATTTCCGGTGTGACTCCCATTTTACCTCATCCTGGGCTTTAGGCGCTCCTTCGCTGACAAGTGCAAATGCATCTGTGCCATCTATGGGATATCTCCCGGTCGCAAGGGTTTTAAGTTTTTCGTCGCTCAGAAATTGAAATGCCTTATCCCACAATGCAGGATTTGCCTGGTACTGTTTTTCAAATTCAACGCTGTTAACACTTGGGTCCGGGTTGATTTTCAGGGATTTTGCCCAGACACGGCTTTTTACCCATTTGTCTGCCTTTTTTACAGCGGATGCAGAATCGGGGCCTTGCCCATAGATTAATCGGCCACAAAAAAATAAAAGGACGAGCAACACTGATTTTTTCATTTCATCGAATTTTTCAATTTACAATACCAATATACTGAAAAAAGCAAAGAACCTTGGTTGAAATTATTGACTCGTGGGCTTGGCACTGAATAATTTTAAATCTTGGTCGCAAACATTGCCTGTTAAAATTAAGTTCCTTTTTTGTGTCCTTTAATGTTTAATGAAATCATGAATGCGCGTTTTTGTTAATGTTTAATTATCAATAAGTTAAGTTATCGTTTGGGCTTGTACGGTTCGGGATTTAATCTATAATTTCAACGATACTTTACAGCTAATAACCCCTATGGTATTTAAATTTTACTCAGTTTTTTGTGTTATTCTTTTCTTAATTCCTGCAGTCGCATTTTCGCAAAATGCAACCCTTAAGGGGCAAATTACAAACCAGCAAAACAAAGAGCCATTAGCCGGAGCGGTTGTGCATATTGATGACGATGCTCTTGCAGATGCAAACGGCCAATATATACTTGAAAATATGAGGCCGGGGGAGTATAAAGTTAAAGTGAAATTTATAGGTTACGAAGAGTTCGAAACGAAGATTAAACTGGCCCCGGGTCAAATAATGACTCTGAATATTCAAATGGCAGAAAAGGCTCAAGATCTGCAGGCGGTTAATGTGTTTGGTTCAATCAATAAGGAAACCGATGCCGCTTCCAGAGCTACAGAGAAAAACGCAAATAATATCATAAATGTAGTTGGTGCTCAGGCTATCTTGAGGTCACCTGATATCAACGCGGCAAATGTTTTGCAACGGGTATCAGGGGTAACCATTCAGCGCAATAGCGGCGGTGACGATGCTTACGCGGTGATAAGGGGCATTGAACCCCGGTATAATAATACGCTGGTTAACGGGGTGAAAATTGCGAGCCCTGATGATAAGTCGCGGTTTGTTTCTTTGAATGTGGTTCCTTCCGAATTGCTTCAACGCATTGAGGTAAGTAAATCACTTACACCGGATATGGAAGGAGATGCCATAGGGGGTACCGTTAATATGGTATTTAAAGACGCGCCGGACTCATTAGTATTTGATGCAAGTGCATCAATTGGTTACAGCGCCATTTACTTTGGGAGGGAATTTACCACTTTTTCAAAAAATGATATTCAGCAAAAGAGTGTATACGATACAAAGGGGCCTGCTTATCCAGCAACTTCAGCGGATTTTAGTGTATCCAATCTTGATTTTAAACAAGAAACGGCGCCTCCAACATCCCTGTTCAGTATTACTTATGGGAATCGATTTTTTGATAATAAACTGGGTGTTTTGGTAGCTGATAATTTTCAAAATCAATATTATGGTAATAATTCCCAGTTAAATCAAGGAGTTGTAAACCCCCAGAATAACTACTTGCCAAACGAATACAGATATTGCAAATCAGTTTTTTTTCGAATCAACAATTAAATAACGGACTGGTATTACATGCCGATTATGCTTTTAACTCCAGAAATAAAATATCAGCGGATAATGTTTTATTGTACACTTACTTCGCCCAAGCTTATCTGAGTATTGACACTACGCTTGTAGGAGGGGACGCAGGCCAGAACTTTATACAGAAATAAACCGGTGCCTGGGACAGGGTCAATTCATGAAGATAACACCTCATCAACCAATAATCAGCTTTTAGAGAATTTCAAACTCGAGGGTAAACATATTATTACAGATCATTTATTACTTGATTGGACCGGCGTATATTCTGATGCTACTAAAAAGGCGCCGGACAGAGCTGACTATACAACCAATAAAAGAATATCATATGATTCGGTATGCCAATAAATTTAATAGCACACCATATTATTATGATGGAGGCACGCGCATATGGCAAAGCATAATGAAGACAAAGACTATGATGGTTTGCTTAATCTTACTTATAAAACGAAGGTAGGGGCAAATGCGACTCGAATTTAAAATAGGCGGCTTATACAGACATAAAGAAAGAGATAATTTTCAAAATCAATACATATCAGTTTGCTGTTGGGCGGAAATAATAGCATTGGAAGCAGGCAGCAATTCACTAATATTTATTCCGCGTAAGGGATTCTATTATAAATCCCAACGGGTCAGCAGGCTATGATCTGAATAATTATCATGCTTTTGAAAATATTGCAGCCAGTTTTATGGAGATTTAAAATTGTATCAAAACGCACTGGATATCGTCGGTGGTGTGCGGATTGAACACACGAATCAAGGCTATCACTTTTTACAATTTGAACTGGATGCACCGGATAACGTAACAAAAACTTATACGGATATTTTACCCAGCCTGCAGCTTAAATATCATACTTAACGAAAAAACCAATTTACGGGCCTCTTATTTTAAATCACTATCCAGGCCGGGCTATTACGAAATCTTGCCCATCTCACAACCGCAGGATGCAAGCGGCAATACAGGACAAGGTAATCCTAACTCTACAGCATACTACTGCGGATAACTTCGATCTTGCGATATGAACTTTTCCCAAAACCAGATCAGCAATTATTTATAGGCGGATTTTATAAGAAATTACAAAATCCTATTGAAAATGCATTTACAGGAACAACTACTTATCGAACCGGTAAACTCCAATGATGCCACAATTTATGGTGGTGAAATTATTTACAACAGGTATTTCGGCAATTTTGGTGTTAATGGTAACTATGCCTATCACCCATTCTGATGTAAATGGCAGGAAACTTGATCCCAGCAACCGGTGACACAACTTATCCAGCACAGACCTTTGCAGGGCCAGCCAGAGAATGAGGTTAATGTGGCTATTGAGTATAAAATTGATAAAGCAAAGTTCTTCGCTCAAGTGGCTTATCAATATAATGGCAAGAACACTATTACCGGGTAAATCCAGACCTGGGATATGATTATTTCCAGCAGCCGCAATCATTTCTTTCCTTTTCTGCTGATAAAGGATTGGGAAAGCACTTTACCCTATTCGGTAAATTCAATAATCTATTAAATACATCCACAGTAATTAAAACTTATAACCTGACCACTGGAAATGACATGACAAAAGCCAGCGGGCTGATCGGAATACGCTATTCATATTAATAATTTAAAAATGACTCAAATGAAAACAAAACAACTACCATTATATCTCAGTCGCTATTGCAATAGCAATTACTGTCTTTTCCTGTTCAAAGAAGGAAAATACGAAAGTAACAACGCCAGTCATTCCGCCTTCGCATCCCATTGCGGCCGGTAATATCAGCGGGTTTGTAAAAGGAACGCTGTTAACCGGCTCATACCTATACAGTTACGAGTGACGTCACTGTAAAAGCGGGGGATACGCTGCTTGCGCAGCCTGGCGCAATTGTTATCGTTAAAAATAATTCTCAATTTACGATAAGAGGTGTATCTGCAATTATTAGGAACCCAGGATAAACCCAGTCATTTTTTAATTCTGATAAAAATTCGCCCGGAACCTGGGGAGGTTTTCAATGCGATACTTCACAAGCCGTGACTATTAAATGGACACATATTGATAATACAGGCGGTCTTAGATCCTTCCGCATCACCGAGAAAAACTATTAGTGTAAAATATCCTATCAATGTGGATATTGAAGATTCCTGGATCTCAGGTGGAGAAGATGATATTGTTCGTATGGGGGGCGGTGCGAAAGTAATTACTATCTTAGAAACACATTCACATCTAATGGAAGCACAGACGGGGAGTGTATAAACCTTAAAACGGGTACAACTGGTGTAGTAGCTTACAATGTAATTTTCGGCCAGGCCGGAACAGCTATTAAGTTGGAAACAAGTGATACTGCGCCAAATCCGCAAACAAGTGTTGACGTATATAATAATACGGCTGTTTCATGCGGATGGAGAAGAGGTGCCGGCGAACCAGGCAGAGGTGTCTCTATAGGACTTAAACGCCAAGGCTAATATTTACAATAATATTTTTGTGAACAATTATGAAGGGTCTTGAAGTATTATCCCGCATGCGGACGTGGCGAATGTACATTATGGCAATAATCTGTTTTATGCTTCTGTTGAATGCATTCAACGATAATACAGTTACACCTGCCGGTTCCAGTTGACATCAGAGCGAATTTTTTCCCTACATGATGGAGTGGGTAAAGCAACAGCAACAGATCTGGTGTCAACAGCTATAGGAAATAATGATCCTAAGTTTCAAGCCTTTGATGCAGCAGTCGTTGCGTACAGCAACAGGTGCAGGCCAGCAGCTAACGATTATCATCTTGCAAAGTGGTTCGCCGGCACATTGGAAAAGGAAATGCACCTTTGCCTTATATAATCCAACCTTACTGGTGGTACTGCCGATAGATTTAGGCGCATATACCTCTGACGGTAAAGGGAACAAACACTAAATGTTTTCAGTATTTGAATGCAATTTGGGCATTATCCATTAAAAAACTTAATAAAATGAAAACTTTAAAAAACACCCTGAAATTAATTTCTTTTACCCTGTTTCCTTTGTTTGAATAGCCCAAAATCCGAGTTATGTAGCTGATAAAACTATTCCGCTTACTGGCAATGGCGGCTATGATTATGCCTATATTGACCAGAGTAACCGCGTCCTTTATGCCTCACATGGTACCTCGGTAAATGTCGTTGACCTTGCAACTGAAAAACAAATTGCCACCATCGACAACATGAAGGGTGTGCATGGTATTGCCATAGTAAATGAACTGAACCGGGGCTTTATCAGTGATGGAAAAGGAAGTGCTGTCATTGCGTTTGATACTAAAACATTCAAAGTTATTAAAACGATAGCGATAACCGGAAAAGATGCTGATGGTATTATTTATGACCCGTTTTCAAAAAAAATATTTGTTTTTGAAGGTGATGATAATGCAGCAGTAGTTGTAGATCCGAAGGAACTAAACAAACGGGTTCGATCGCCTCGGTGGGGCACCCGAATTTGCAGTGTCTGATGGGAATGGATTGATCTATAATAATCTGGAAGATAAAAGCAGTCTGAATGTGATTGATGCCAAAGCGATGAAAGTAATTAAGAATTATCCCTTAGTCCTTGCGGCGGACCAACTGGTCTGGCAATTGATAAAGATAATCAGCGCCTTTTTACCGTTTGCCGTGAGAACAAAGGCATGAGTGTGATTGATATTACTTCAGGCAAAGTAGTTCAAACATTGCCGATTGGGGCAGGAGTAGATGCGGTGATTTATGATGCGGCAAATAAATTGGTAATTGCATCCAATGGTGATGGCACTGCCACGGTATTTAAGCAAAACACCGCGGACAGTTACAGTCTTGTTCAAACATTAAAAACGCAGTATCGCGCTAAAACTATGGCTATGGATTTTTCTACTCATAAGCTTTATTTTCCGGTTGTGGATTTTCAGAAAGGGACAAAGAACCAGGTGCCGGATAGCTTTAAGCTATTGGTATACAAGTTAAATTAATGAAGTAAGGACCTTCACCAGGAGAAATTGACCAGGTATGACTTTCCGGTGATGCCTAAAACGCTTCATTTAAATTCAGGAAGAAGCCTCTATTGCCAAATTTACCCCAGGCATAATCGAGTGCCAGGTTGGTGCGGGTTACTTTGCTAAACAATACGCGCAGACCCGCACCACCACCTGGCTGAAATACCTGGAATAGCTTGGTGCCCTGCTGATCATTTGCGGTTTGCAGGTTTAAAAAAGCAACGCCACTTATAAATTTGTTTTTTAAAATCGGAAAACGGAATTCAGCTTCCGTATCATTGAATTGGGTGCCTTTAAAATATTGGGCGACGTAGCCTCGGCCGCTCCTGAATGATCCATCCCTACCTGTGCCAGGTAACTCCAGATAGGGTACCGCGCCACTTACTAAATAGGAGCCCCAGTTCCAGAGTGCGAGTACAGTTTCGGGACTCTGTTCCGATAAGCTGAAATATTTTCTGAAATCAGTTGTAAACTGCATGGAGTTTTTTGTACTTCCTATCCATGTTTGGTTGATCCTGATACCCGCATCAAAGTAAATGCCCTTGTATGCCCGGTTAGGGTTATCCCTGGTGATATATTCCAGATTAAACAGAAATCCGTTTGCCGAGTAATGATCTTCCGGAAACCCATACCGGTTGTTGTAAACACTCATGGGCGTAGCGTTATCAACGGTGTCCTTCTGGTTCATATTCCTGCGGACCTCAAATGATAATCCTGCACCGAGGTAAAGGTTTTTTTCGACCTGTTTGTAGACTTTTTCACGGATATTATAATACTGCGAGTGGATAGCATAGCCCTTATGTTCGGGATTGGCCAGTATCTGGTCTTCAGGGCTTCCCTGGGCATCGCCGGTACCTATTCCTATTCCATGGTCAGGAGTGACGCTTTTGGAAGCGACGATATTGCCCTGTAAATTCCATTTATTACCTGGAGTAAAAATGTTGTGATTGACGTAGAAATAAATGATGCCCTTGGTAGTAATTGAAGCAGACGTTGCTCCGATCGATAGCAGCGTATTGGGATCATCGCCTAATTTTACACCAGCAACTGCTTTAATGCCAGCCTGAAAGCCGATAGTGGGGTTGGCAGATATATTGGGTACAACAGTAATGCCACCACCTTTATGTATAGCGCCAGCCTCTTTTTTAGGATGAAAAATATTGCGCATCAGGTCCCCAAAATCATATTGCTTGCTGAGATCTTCCTGTGGCAGGTGATTTTTGTTATGCAGCGTGCGTAAAGAATCAGCTTTAAGCGAATCAACCGGAGGATTTATTTGTCCATGAACCAAGCCCCGTATGCTCATAAGAGTAAGCAACAGTGCAAGTTTTATTATTAAATGGTTTTCATAGATACAGCTACCTGGCATGTTAATCCTAAACTGTCAGGTCAAGTAAATTGTTTCGTGTTGATGATTAGCCATAGGCAAAAATGCATGAAAATGCTAACTTAGTCCAATAGCAACACAACGATCAGCAATGAATTTAAGCGAAGCATTTACTGTTACCATTGTACTAACGGCAATATTCGCATATATCAATTTTCGTTATATAAAATGGCCGCCGACAATCGGTGTTATGGTGCTTTCGCTCAGTACCTCGCTTCTGCTGGCCGTCATGGGAAAATACTTTCCGCCACTTTCCGCTAGCGCGATCAAGCTCGCCTCATCAATTGATTTCAGGGACATTCTCATGAATTTCATGCTGAGCTTTCTTTTGTTTGCCGGTGCGATAACGATTGATGCAGCTAAACTGAGGTTAGAACGCTGGCCGGTTTTGGTTTTATCAACCCTAGGGATATTGATTTCAACCTCAGTGATAGGGAGCTGTATGTGGTTATTGTTCCAATGGTTTCACCTTTCCGTGCCTTTTATTTATTGTTTGCTTTTTGGAGCGGTAATATCGCCTACTGACCCCATCGCGGTGCTAGCTATCTTGAAACAGGCTAACATACCCTCTTCTCTGGAACACAAGATTGCTGGTGAATCCCTGTTTAACGATGGAGTAGCAGTAGTTGTATTTGTGACGCTGATGGATGCGTTAAAATCCGGTGTTTCCGCAATTGACTTGTTTTCAGTCGGGAAATTGTTTTTACAGGAGGCTGTAGGAGGGATCTTGTTTGGCAGCTTATTGGGGTATCTGGGGTATCATGCGCTGCGCAGAATAAATGATTATAAGGTTGAAGTATTGATAACGCTGGCGATTGTTAGCGGAGGATATTTTATTGCCGGCCATTTGCATGTTTCGGGTCCACTGGCAATGGTAGTCGCTGGTATTATTACAGGAAACAAAGTAAAGGGTGCGGCTAATCTGGCAAAGTTTTGGGAATTGATTGATGAAATACTGAATGCCATTCTGTTTCTGCTGATTGGGCTGGAAATACTGATTATTAAGATTAACAGTACCGTTTTAATCATCGGAGCGATATCAATTTTTGTCGTTTTATTTGCCCGCTGGCTTTCTGTATTTTTCCCCATACTGCTTCTACGTTTTAAACTCAAATTTGAAAAGAATGCCGTTGCCATACTTACCTGGGGTGGACTACGAGGAGGACTTTCTGTTGCATTAGCACTTTCACTAAGCCCGGAAATGCACCGTGACGAATTTCTGCTGATTACCTATATGATCGTCGTATTCTCGATACTTGTTCAGGGATTAACGATAGGGGGCTTTACGCAAAGGCTTTTACGATAAACCGGAAGATTTTCATGTTGTATTTAGACGATTTACTTACCCACCGGACAAATACCTGTGGACCATTGAAATGGCCATTGCGCCTTCACCAACCGCAGAGGCACACCGCTTTACCGAATCGTGGCGAACATCACCTGCCGCAAACACGCCGGGGCAACTCGTTTCAAGATAATAGGGTGCCCGTTCCAGGGGCCAGTTTTCCGGGTTTTTACCATTCAGCAATAAATCCGGGCCGGTTACCAAATACCCGCCTGCGTCGCAGGTTATCCCCAGATCCGCTGCCCATTTCGTGTGCGGAATACCACCTATGCAAACAAAGAGCCAATTTGTGCTGTGCTTACTTATTTGTCCTGTTCTAATGTCTTTCAGGCTTATCTCCGTCAGTATTTTGTCACCCCCCAGTTCAATAACAGTCGATTGCGTCCGAACATTGATATTTTTAGTGGAGTAGATGCGATCAACCAGATATTGTGAAACGGTGTTTTTTATGCAGGCATCGCGAATAACCATGGTGACAGACTTTGCATGAGTAGAAAAATTCATCGCTGCCTGAGCCGCAGAGTTTCCTCCTCCGACAATAAATATATGCTGGCCGCGGGTCAGTGATGCCTCACTGGTCCCCGCCCCATAGTAGCAACCTGCACGCAGAAATTTATTCTCATGGGGTAGTCCCAGCCGACGGTATTGTACGCCGGTTGCACAAATGGATGCATGTGCAATTATTTTAGTCCCGTCATTAAGGAAACCAACTCCCATTCCGGGAGTAAATTCCGCCTTTACTCCTTCACGGGAAAGAAGGATCTCTACCTTAAATTTTTTGGCTTGATCCCAAGCCCTTTTAGCAAGATCCGCTCCGCTGATTCCTTCAGGGAAGCCCAGGTAATTTTCGATAAGGGAGCTGCTCCCGGCTTGCCCACCGATTGCATAACGTTCGATTAAGACAGTAGATAGTCCTTCAGAAGCTGCGTAGACAGCTGCACTGAGGCCGGCTGGCCCGGCACCATAAATGGCAAGATCATATTGCGCAAGCGATGGATTACTGAACCAGCCCAGCTTTTCTGTAATTTGGCGAATACCAGGGGCCTTGATAGTGGTACCGTCCGGGAAAATGCAAATCGGTAAATCTTTGTCCTGGCTGTTTTCAAAGCCTTCCACCTGCCGGGTTTCCCCGGAATCGAAAAGCTCAATCCAATCATAAGGCACATCAGAGCGATTTAAGAAATCACGCACCTTATACACCGATGGTAAACCCCGCCGGCCTATTATTTTCAAAAGAACAGCATGTTTTGAATTTGCCATTTTAATCGTCGAGCCACTTATTATACAATTAACAACACCCGTAATTTAATGTTCTGGGCTAGTTCTTACTTCCAGATATTGTCCTTGAGAATCAACGAATTTTAAGAGCTACACTTGGAGGTATAGCTCTTTCCAAAAAGAAATATATTTTTTTGAACTAAGTTCTTTTTTCAGAGGCGTCCAATTATTCGCTTCTAAGACTTTTTATAGGATTAATAAGGGCTACTTTGATTGTTTGAAAACTAATGGTCAATAGGGTGATTAACAAAGCGATGACCGATGCTAAAGCAAAAATCCACCATTCCACTTTGATGTGGTAAGCATAGTTTTGCAGCCACTTGTTCATGCCATACCAGGCCATTGGCGAAGCAATCAACAGGGCGATGCCGACCAATATTAAAAATTCAGATGACAGCAAGGAGAATAAAGAACCCAGTCCGGCCCCCAGCACCTTACGAATACCGATCTCTTTAACGCGCTGTTCTGCGGTGAACATGGCCAGTCCCAATAGTCCCAGACAGGAAATAATTATCGCTAACGATGCGAAAATATTACTCAGCTTGCTGACAACCTGTTCATTGTTGTAGAGTTTTTGATATTCTTCGTCTGAAAAATAATAACTGAACTGGAAATTCGGGTTAAGTTGTTTGCAAATCTTTTCCAGGCTTGCAATGGCAAATTTAGTTTGTCCGGGTTTTGTCCTGACCAGTGCATTGCCAAAGCTTTCCTTTTCACCAAATCTTAAGATCAATGGCACTATGGCCTGCTGCAATGAAGCAATATGGTAGTCTTTCAAAACGCCAATAATCGTTCCTTTCTTTCCCCAGAAAGTCAGGCGTCTGCCAATCGGATCTTTATAGCCAATACGTTTTAAGGCAGCCTCGTTCACCAGGTAACCGGCGGTGTCGGTGCCAAAGTCTTTTGAAAAATCGCGGCCCTGCAACAAATTAAGTTTCAACGTCCTGACGAAATTGTAGCCGATTGAAGCCTGGGTAAACTGTATGTTAATATTCGGGTCTTTGCCATCCCAATCCACGCCGCCGGTACTATTCTGAATATTGGTAGGTACATCAGTCGTACGAGTCACTTCCTGTATTCCGTCCATCTTCGCTAATTCGCTTTTGAACAGATTATATTTCCCGGGCAAAACCCCTTCCAGTGGAATATAAATCAAATTCTCGCGGTCGTAGCCGACATTCTGATTAACCACATAATTGACCTGGCGCGTAATAATGATTGTACTAATAATAAGAAAGACGGAAAGTACGAACTGAAAAACGACAAGGCCTTTCCTGAATATTACCACGCCCGAGGTCATTTTTAGTGCCCCTTTCAATACTTTAACGGGTTTGAAGGAAGATAAAAATAAGGCCGGATAACTTCCGGCAACAACGCCCGTTATTAAGGTTAGGCCCAATATTTCCAGCCAGAAAACCGGTTGGTCAAATGGCAGGCTTATTTGTTTGGCGGTTATTTGGTTGAACACCGGGAGCAATAAAGCCATTAAAACCAACGAGAATATTATGGCAACCGATGTCAATAGTAACGATTCCCCTAGAAACTGGCGGATCAAAGTGGGACGCATCGCACCAACGACCTTCCTTACACCGATTTCCCGGGCCCGTTTTAAGGAACGTGCGGTTGTCAAATTCATAAAGTTGATGCAGGCAATCAGCAATATGAATACCGCGATGATACTGAATAAATGAACGTAAGCAATCCTGCCGCCGTCAACCTTGTCATTGGTAAAATGATCGTGCAAGTATTTTTCCGTGAAAGGCTGCATGCCCAATTCGGAATAGAACTTGCCTTTCTGCTGGCCCTTGTCAAGGTTATCCAAGAAGTGAGTTAGCTTTTTATCTACCATTTCAGGCTTTGCATCGTCACGTATTTGAAAATAGGTCATAGGTCCATTATTCCCCCAATCTTTGGCCCAGCTATTTTCTTCTAAAAAGGTATTCCAGTTGACTATGAACTCATATTGAAGGGAAGAATTTTTCGGCTGGTCGTCAAAAACAGCAGTAATCGTGAAATTCTTTTGATTTTCATATTTGATGGTTTTTCCGATCGCCCGTTCCGGGCCGCCAAAAAAGTTGTCCGCCATTTTTTTAGAAATCGCCAGGCTCGCCGGGGAATTCAACGCGGACGATGGTTTTCCCTCCAGGAGATGAAAACGAAACATTTTAAAATAATCCGGACTGGCATAGGTGCCATTAACCTTTAATATTTTACTCCCGACCTGGAAGGTGTGGTCCTGGTTCCAGGAAAATTGGGTTGCGAGGTTAATCTCCGGAATTTCCTTTTTTAGCTCTTCGGCCAGCAAGGCTGGAGTACTATATCCAGCGACACTTTTATGATCAAAATAGGCTCTATGAATGATCACGTAAAGCCGTTTGCCGTTTGCATGAAAAGCGTCCATTTGCGTTTCGTCCTGAACCCATAAAAAGATCAGCAGACTACAAGCTAGTCCCAATGCAAGACCCAAAATGTTAATAATAGAAAAAGCCTTGTTGTTCCACAAATTACGCCAAGCTGTTTTAAGATAATTTCTGATCATATGACTTTGATTTTAAATCTCGCTTCCTAAATATCAAATTGTTCTTCCAATTTAGGTGCCATGTGGGTATATTGTTGGTTGACAAACAGTTAGTTATTCACGAGTAATTAAAAAACGTCCGGTTTCATTACAGCAGGTGTTCGTTTATGATTGCGATTATTTGAAGGGCTATTCGACAAATTAATTCCTGTGTGTGGGATATTTGGTTTTTATTGATGACATGAAACAAAAAACGCCTTAAATCATTGATTTAAAGCGTTTTTTGTCTTTGATTTTTCCTGCGGAGAGTTAAGGAACAACCCCACTTTGTAAGGTTTCCCTAATGGCTCAATTTACTCTGCTGCTTACCAGATCTTTACCCTTTGATCTTCCGTTTTGTAATTTTTATCTCCTGGTATAACCTCAAATGCCCGGTAAAAGGGTTCAAAATTCATTAATGGACCGTTTACACGCCACATGGCCGGAGAATGCGGATTGGTGTTCACATAGGTACGCAAAAATGCATCCCTCGTTTTCACCCGCCAGATCCTGGCCACCGATAGAAAGAAACGTTGATCCGGTGTAAAGCCATCGATCTTTTCAGTGCCCTGTCCTTGCCTGGTCATCTTGAAGGCATCATAAGCGATGGCGATACCGCCATTATCAGCGGTGTTTTCACCCAAGGTTAAGGCGCCCTTGACATGGACGGTATCCAGAACGGTAAATGTACTGTACAAAACAGCCAGTTGTGCGGTTTTCGCCCGGAATTTTTGAAAGTCTTCTTTTGTCCACCAGTTCTTAACGTTGCCGTCTTTATCGAATCGCGCCCCCTGATCGTCAAAGGCGTGCGTCATCTCATGGCCAATGACCATCCCGATGCCGCCATATATAATGGCATCATCCGCCGTGAAGTCAAAATAGGGATATTGCAAAATGCCTGCCGGAAAGACAATTTTGTTCACCGAAGGATTATAATAGGCCGTAACGGTGGCCGGGTCCAAACCCCATTCGGTTTTGTCCACGGGTTTGTTCAGTTTTGCCAGCTGGAACTGGTAATCGTATTGGTCCAATGCGAGGATGTTTTCAAAGTATTGCGTTCTTTTGATTTGCACTTTAGCATAATCCCGCCACTTATCCGGGTAACCTATATTCTTAATGATCGCATAGAGTTTTTCTTTAGCCTTTAGTTTGGTACTATCAGACATCCAGTCCAGGTGATCGATCCTGTTTTCAAATGCTTTCTGAAGATTATTGACCAGGGAGAGCACTCTCTTTTTGGCATCCTCGTTAAAATAGCGTTTGACATACAACTGCCCTAAAGCCTCCCCCAAATAACTGTCAACCTGTTCCGTCATGATCTGCCTGCGCGGTTTTTGGGTGGCCTGGCCGGTTAAGTCTTTATTAAACTCAAATGCGGCATCAACAAAAGGTTTGCTGAGTGTTTCCGCATAGTTTTCTAGCGTGCCTGCCTTTAAATAAATTTTCCATTGAGCCAGGGTGATCGCTTTTAACAACGTATCCAACTTATTATAATAAGCGGGTTGTGCCATATCAACCGAGTCGGTAGATGCACCTAAATTGGTAAGCAGTGTTTCCCAACCTAAATCAGGTTGTGTTTTGCCGAGCGCAGCAACCGCTAATTTATGGTAATTGGCATCAACGTCTCTAAGTTCGATATTGGTCTTATGAGAGGCAGCCAGCTTCTTTTCAATGCTGTAAACGATAGCGGCATCCTCCATTGCTTCAGCTTTGCTGCTGCCTGTCAATTGAAACAAGGTGCGGACATAATCTTTGTAGGCTTGTTGCACGTGCAGCGTGGCAGAATCTGTTTTGAAATAGTAGTCCCTGTCGGGTAAGCCAATGCCGCCCTGGTAGATATGAGCGATATTGATCGCGCTATTTTTGTTATCCGGGCCAATGCCAAAACTGATGATGGAGCGGTTTCCCGATCTGATCTCCGTTGCCACAAACCCGAGCAACGATGCGGTACTGTTGATTGCATTAATTTTTTCCAGTATGGGTTTGACGGGCTGATAACCACGCCCGTCGATCGTCGCCAGGTCCATTCCGGATTCGTAGAAGTCTCCAACCTGCTGCTCGATACTGCCCGGGGTATTCTTAGCTTTTGAAACGCTGTCCAGGATATTTTGCAACAATTTTTTTTGAGGAATATTCAAAAAGGAGTAGGAGCCCACACCTGATTGATCGCTGGCAATCTTGACGGTGTCGTTCCAGCGCCCATTCACATAGCGAAAGAAATTATCGCCGGGTTTTACTTGCGGGTCCAATCCGGCGACGTCAACAAAACTTTTTTTCTGCGCGTCTGCACAAGTTCCAATACTCAAAATTGCAGAAGTCAGACAGAGGCATAATAATTTATTCATTAAAAAATTTTTTGCTAAAGGTAAATGTTGCCGTGCACCACGACAAATCTTTTTCAATAGATTAACCAATTCAGCTCAATTGTATCAGATCCGTTATGTCTTATAATCCAACCACAATAACATCAAGCGAGCTCTTTCAGGAATTCGGGTTATCGATTCAGGCCACGCGCCCTGAATAACTTTTAACAGCTTTTTATAATGAGGCTCGTGCCTGGTCACCCCTTTGGATTTTATTCACTTCGGATACCAAATCAAAGCAGGGAATTAAACCGTGACCATTGCTTCCATTATAAGTCCAATTATGCACGCTAAGTGCCATTAGCGAGATCATATAGGTCACCTACAGGTCACCAGAGTAATGGGATTATTTGGTTTTGTTTGAAGAGACTAAAAACAGAAAACGCCATAAATCATTGATTTAAAGCGTTTTTTGTTTTTGATTTTTCTAGCGGAGAGTTAGGGATTCGAACCCCAGGAACCTTTAACAGTTCAACAGTTTTCAAGACTGCCGCAATCGACCACTCTGCCAACTCTCCGGGGGCAAAAGTACAAAACCATGCCGAATTGCCAAATATGATGTTCAGTTTTTTTAAATAAATTGAAATTAATTCATAAGTAATTGGCGCATAGAATTTTAATCGTTTACGTTTTCGGGCTTTCTTGTGCGGAATGTGTTAAAACGTGGCTTAACGATCTTGATGCTGCGTTTGGAAAGCTCAATACTCGCGTTCAGTTCGAAGCCGATTAGGATAATCAGCGAGTTTAGGTACAACCAGATCATCACAACAATAAGTGTACCTATTGAGCCATATATCTTGTTGTAGGATGAAAAATTATTAATGTAATAGGTAAAGCCAAAAGAGGTTAATACCGCCAGCCCGGTAGCCAAGACCGAACCCGGACTTAAAAATTTCCACCTTTGTTTATTGGCAGGACCATAGCGATAGAGCAAGGATACGGTTACAAAGAAAATAACGACTACGATCAACCATTTCAATAAGGCTATGGCTGTGAACCAGGCATGGGCCCTGGAATAAAAGTGATGTTGTAAAAAGATAAGCATCTTGTGTCCTGCAATCATAATGCTTACGGCAATCAGCATCGAAATACTGATGACAACGGTAAGCACTAGTGCCACCCAGCGCCTGTGCAGATAACTGCGCGTCTCGCTGATCAGCGATGATTTATTGAACGCCTGCATGAGCCTGTTTACCCCATTAGTCGCAAAAAACAGTGTAGTCAGGAAACCAAATGAGAATAATTTGCCATTCTGATTCTTAACGATGTCGGTAATGGTAGATCTCATCGCCAGGTAAGCATCCGTGGGAAGGATCTGCCCCATGATACTGAGCATATCGTCCTGGAAGTGTCTTATTGGAATATAAGGTATCAGTGTAAACAGAAATATAATGGCCGGAAAAATGGCTAACATAAAATTATAGGCCAATGAGGATGCCTTATTGGCCAGTGTACCTTGCTTCAGCTCTCCGAAAAAGAAAACGGCGACAGTATAAAACGAAAGCGGTCTGAAGCCCGGAAATGCGATGTACTTGGTACATTCAACAATGTACCTGTAAAAGGTAAACCTTCTTAAAAAGCGGTGTGTCCACTCCATCTAACCAAATCTACTGAAAAAAGGGCTTTAGTTTATCGATAAATTCCTGTGGTGGGAGACAGGGGCGGTTGGTTTTCATATTCACGAATACCAGCAGGGTTTCACCGACATTGATCAGCTCGGCCATGGGATTATACAGTTCATATTTGAAATGTATTTTTAAGCCTGGCATTTTATTCATGATCACCTTTATACTTATTTCTTCATCGTACAATGCAGGCTTCAGATATTTACAGTTAAGCTCCAATACAGGCATTTTTATGCCTGATGCTTCCATGCCGCTATAGGTCATTCCCAGGCTGCGCAGCATTTCGACACGCCCAACCTCATAAAACTCGGCATAATTGCCATAATACATATAACCCATCTGGTCGGTTTCGCCGTACCGCACACGTATTTTGGTGGTATACTCAAACATTATTTTTTAATATTTCTTTCGTCAAGCGCTCTTTGATATTTGTGTGCGTTAGCCAAATGGTCGGCCATGTTGGTAGCAAAATTGTGATAGCCGGAAAAGTCCTCTTTGGCGCACATATAAATGTAATCACTGCTTTTGAAATCGAGCACGGCGTCAATTGCATGCACAGAAGGCATCATTACAGGACCCGGCGGCAGTCCTGTATGCAGGTAAGTGTTATAAGGCGATTCAACGGATAAATATCTCTTTAGAACGCGCTTAATGGTAAAATCATTTAAGGCAAAAATAATCGTAGGATCCGATTCCAGTCTCATGCCTTTTTTAAGCCGGTTTAAATACAAGCCCGCTATAGTTGGCATCTCATCATCATGCAATGCCTCGGCGTCGACCAAAGAAGCAAGCACGGATACCTGGATAGGGGACAGGTGCATATCTGCCGCTTTTTGTTTACGTTCCGGCGTCCAGAATTTCTCATAATTGGCATACATCCGTTTGAAAAATTTCTCTGGACTGGTATTCCAGTACAGCTGATAGGTGTTTGGGATAAACATGGAATAGACGTTGTCTGTAGTAAATCCATATTTTTCGACGAATTGTGAAGAATCGAGTAAACGTATGATGGAAGCTGAATCAGGTTCTATCTTTTTGGATACAAAGCCAGAAAAATCAGCTTTTTGCCTTAAATTATGAAAAGACAAGGTAACAGGGTCCTGGGTCCCGGAGGCCAGCATATTGATCAGCCGGCGATTGGTCATGCCGCTCTTCAAATGATAGCGGCCTGCTTTTACCCGGGCGGGGTACTTCATATACTCGGCAGCCCAGTTAAAGCTCGATAGATCCTTTACAATATGTTCGTCTTGTATCGCTTTATAAACGTCCTGATAGGTCGCGCCGGTATGGATATACAGATACTCTTCATTTTCGGTAACATTCGGCGTAAAAAATTTGAGATAGTAGAATGCGCCCGCAATTCCGATGGCAATGATGAGGACGGCTGCAAATGCGATTATGATTTTTCTGGAAGTACCTGATGATTTTTTGTTCTGTTCCATTGGTATAATGGTAGGGGGTTTATTTTTGCTGATTTTTATGCCAGGCTAACAATCCGCCGGCTAAGTTTCTTATGTTTTTATAACCACTCAATTCTAAAATTGATTGGGCTGTGGCACTCCTGAGCCCGGCCTTGCATATAACGATGATCTCGTCATTTTTATTCCAGACCAGTTTATTCAAATTGTCCTTTAAATCGGGCAAGGGAATGTTGGTACCTCCAATGTTAAAAGTGTGGTATTCTGTCCTCCCTCGTACGTCCAAAAAATTTAAATGTTCGCCATTTTGCAAGCGAACATTAAGTTCATTAGCACTAATGTCGGTCATGGTGTTTTTTTACCCTGTGTAACGGTAAGGTTAATTCGCGTACCATTGCTTACTTTGGTTACAGAATCGGATTTCATGGGCGATTGTGCAACCACGGTGAGATTGGTCGAATCGGAGATAGCGCCCTGATAGATAATAACGCCCAGCGTTAAGCCGCTGTTTTTGAGGACAAACCTTGCTGCGTCAAGATCCTGGTTAACCAGATCCGGAATTTCTACCTCGCTGGCGCCGGAACCATCGCCCAGTACCAGATCAACTTTTGAGCCCTTGGGTAGTTTTGTTCCGGCCTCAATCGGCTGGCCTGCAAATTTTACTTCAAGTACATGATTACGTGCGATATCTGATTTATAAATGGTATCGCCAATCTTTAATCCATAGTTTGAAAGGGTGGCCTCAGCGGAAATATAAGGTGCATCGATAACATCAGGCAAGGCTACATTCGGGGCCTGGTTCTTCACTATTTTCAGATAGATCACACGGCCTTCCTTCACATTTGTTCCGGCATCCGGATCCTGTTCTATTACCGTCCCTGGGGCCTGATCAAGCACGTAAACGGAGTCGATACTTACACCAAATCCCTGGTCTTTTAAAGTAGTCAGGGCCTTATCGATTTGAATGCCCGTGATCTTTGGAACGGGAATGCCTGAACCATGCCGTGTATAGTATCCAAGACTGTAAAAGGCGACTAATGTGACCAGTATGACAGAGCCAATGGCGAATAGAGCGGTATTACGAAACGATTTGGTTTTTAAGTAAGAGAAAAATTTACTCATTTGAATTGATCAGGGGTTCAGCTATCAAACATAACTTATTATTTCGAAATTCGGAATTCAGATTTCGCATTTACTTGCTTAAACTGATAAATGAATTGCTTTATTGTTTAAGTGTAAGTAAAAGAATAAGCGGGATAAATTAATTTCAAATTAAACATCACGAACAATTGCTAAAAATTCAAAATCAAAAAAATATCTTTGACCCATGTCACGTAAAAATGTAGCCCTTTTGGCCGGCGGATATACCGGCGAGTACGAAATAAGTGTCGGGAGTGCAAAAAATATTGCTGCTAACCTGGATCCAGCCAAATTTAATGTTTATACGATTTTCATTACGCGCGACGGCTGGTTCTTTGCGTCGGAAGAAGGCAATATTCAAATCGACAGGAATGATTTCAGCCTGACGCTGAATGGGCAAAAGGTAAAATTTGATTTTGCATTTATTACCATTCATGGTACCCCAGGAGAAGACGGCAAGTTGCAGGGATATTTGGACATGCTGGGTATTCCTTATAATACCTGTGATGCTACTACTTCGGCCATCACCATGAATAAGGCCTACACCAAGGCCATTGTAAACGGCATACACGGACTACATACGGCGCACTCCATGCAATTGTTCAAAAATGATATGCATGATGTGTTTACGATTTCCGCTAATCTGAGATTCCCGCTTTTCATCAAACCGAATAACGGCGGAAGCAGTGTGGGGATGAGTAAGGTATATAATGTAGCCGGCCTGCCTGAGGCGCTCGAAAAAGCATTCAAAGAAGATGATCAGATACTGGTAGAAGAATTTATCAAAGGGCGGGAATTCAGCATTGGCATAGCCAGATTGCATGGAAAAATAACGGTTTTGCCAGCTACCGAGATCATCAGCTCAAAAGACTTTTTTGATTACGAAGCAAAATACACCCCGGGAGTAAGTAAAGAAATTACTCCGGCTGAGCTGAGTCGGGAACAAAATGAAAAAATAGCTGCAATCGTTACCGAAGTATATCTGAGACTGAATTGCAGAGGCATGGTAAGGGTTGATTTCATTCTGCTTGAAAATACAGGTGAATTTTATTTTATTGAGATCAATACTACGCCAGGGCAGTCAGCCAATAGCCTGATACCACAGCAGGTGAGGGCCAAAGGGATGAATCTTGGGGAATTCTACGGATTATTGATTGAATAATTGGTTTATACCGCCGCATTCGTCTGAATTGAGAAATAAATTAGCGATTGTTAGTTTTAAACTATTACTTTAGTTCTCGCAAGCCTTAAGCATGCAGGTCTATGGTAAAGTTTTGTAACACCGGTTATTTGTTAATCTTATCATTATTTGGCTGCACTAAGCCTTATAATCCGCCGGCAATAGCTTTCCCTACGAGTTATTTGGTGGTTGAGGGACTGATCAATTCGGGGAACGATTCAACTATTATCAGATTAAGCGGCACAGTTAATACCAATGCCGGAAGCGTAACAAATCCGGTTGCGGGTGCCTCGGTAGTCGTTGAAAGTGATCGGGGCGGGATTTGGCCTTTGAATGCAGATGGAAAGGGAAGATACGTATCCGTGGCCCTAACTTTACCCGCATCTCAAAAATACAGGCTCAGGATTAGTACTGGTGATGGCCTCCAATATTTATCGGATTTTGTACCGGTGTTATTTACTCCGCCCATTGATAGTATAGGATACAATTTCAAGAACGGAGATTTACAGCTTTACGTTAATACCCATGGGGGAAATACAGGCTATTACCGCTGGGACTATCATGAGACCTGGGCATTCCATTCGAAATACGGATCTTCCCGAAGGGTGGACACCCTGACACATGCCGTCGTCATACGCACGCCGGATCAATTGGTATACAGTTGTTTTGGCAATGAAGTATCGGCCAGCATCCTTTTGTCATCTACGACCGGTCTAACTGGCGATGTTGTTTATCAGAGTCCTTTAACCAGCATACCATTGACATCAGAAAAGCTGGAAATCAAATATTCCATGCTGGTAAAACAATATGCGCTTACTGCAGATGCTTTTAAGTTTTATGCCATACTGAAAAAGAACACAGAAGATCTGGGAGGGATATTCGGCCCGCTGCCTTCTGAACTGACCGGAAATATACATTGTGTCAGTAATGCCGGCAAGATTGTAATTGGCTACGTTTCGGCGACAAATGTTCAGTCAAAAAGAATTTTTATTCCCCATAGCGCGTTGCCACCTGGTACCGAAACCGTTTATCCTTACGGATGCGTACTGGATAGTGTTAACAGCGCAGAATTCTTTATTACACCACCCTATGAATATACGCCAATCGACCTGATACATTACGGGTATTTATACAGCTCAAAAGAATGCGTGGACTGCACCAGTCGGGGTACTACCAAAACTCCATCCTTTTGGAAGTGAAAATTAAATCAGGTAATGTTCAATAATATCCTGCGGAACCTTAGCGGAACGGCCGGTCTGCATATCGATCATGGTATAGTCAAACCAGCCGTCGCAGCTGATCTTGCCCGTAGCCTTATTGGTTATGGCAAATTTCACCCGGCAGCCCTTTTCGTCGATACTTTCAATGCCGGTTTTCACAATAAAATAATCGCCCATCGTCAGCGCCCGTTTGTAGTCAACGTGGGCGGTACGCACTACCCAGCCAAAACCACGCTCCATAAACCTTTCCATCGGCATGCCGTAGCAACGTTCCATCTGGTCGTAGCGGGCTGCCAGCACATAATCGAAATATTTACTGTTATGCACATGCTGAAACATGTCAATATCGTCCGGGCGTACACGGAATTCGGTTTCAAAGGTCGAATATTTATGGTCTTCCATGCTGCAAAGATATCTTGTTTCCGATTTATTGGTTAGCCTCAGCTTATTAAAAGAGCAAGTTTTAATCTATGCGCATTACCGGGGTATTTTGATTTTAAAAATATAGTCTGCAATTTCTTTGCATCGTTTCGTTATCTTGCATTTATTCAATATAAACGCTATCTTTGCCCCACAATTAACAAAATTTATAAACGCTTTAATATTATTCAAGTAATGTATTTAAGTAAAGAAGCAAAAACAGAGATCTTTGCAAAACATGGCAAAGGCTGCTACCGACACAGGTTCGGCAGAAGGACAAATAGCTTTATTCACTACCGTATCGCTCATTTGACCGGACATTTGAAAAAGAACAAAAACGATTTTTCAACCCAGCTTTCGCTGCAAAAATTAGTAGGTAAACGCCGCGCATTGCTGGCATACCTGTATAACAAAGATATTGAAAGATACCGTGCTATCATCAAAGCTCTCCAGCTAAGGGATATCATTAAGTAAACTTTCAAGGTTTTCAACAAAAGCCATCCGCCAAGTCGGGTGGCTTTTTTACTTTTGCAAAGTAAATTTTATACATAAAAACCGATGTGCTCCGAAAGATGAAAAGCACATCACAACAAAAAAAAGATGAATTTATAATGTAATTAAAAAGGTAATCGATTTAGGTGACGGCCGCACCATTGAGATCGAAACCGGTAAACTGGCCAAACAAGCCGATGGGTCTGTAGTTGTAAAGATGGGCGATACGATGTTACTAGCTACGGTCGTTTCATCACCAGAAGCAAAAGAAGGAGTTGATTTTTTACCATTATCTGTTGATTACCAGGAAAAATATGCTGCCACAGGCCGTATTCCCGGTGGGTTTTTACGCCGCGAAGCACGTTTATCAGATTATGAGGTTTTGATCTCACGTTTGGTCGACCGCGCTTTGCGTCCTTTGTTCCCTGATGATTATCATGCGGACACCCAGGTGATGATCTCACTGATTTCTGCTGATAAAGATATTATGCCGGATTGTCTTGCAGGTTTAGCTGCATCGGCAGCATTAGCTGTTTCTGATATTCCGTTTAACGGACCTATATCAGAAGTACGTGTAGCTAAGATTGATGGCAAGCTGGTAATTAACCCGACATTGAGTCGATTTGCAGACGTGCTACTCTAGAATTTATCGTAGCGGGATCTGAGTTCGATATCAATATGGTTGAAGGCGAAGCGAAAGAGATACAGGAAGATGAGATTGGTTGAAGCCATCAAATTTGCGCACGATGCGATCAAACATCATTGCCTTGTTCAAAAGGAATTGACTATTGCCGTTGGCAAGACTGAAAAACGTACTTACAGCCACGAAAACCATAACGAAGACTTGAAGAAAGCGATTTACGCTGCAACTTATGAGCAGGTTTATGCCATAGCTTCTTCTGCTTCTGCAAAAGATGAGCGCGCTGCCAAATTCAAAGAAGTTCGCGATAAGTATATTGAAACTTTGGGCGAAATTGATGATTCACCATGTTTTTAGCAAAAAAATACTACCACGATGTGGAATATGATGCTATCCGTAACCTTGGTTTTAGATGAAGGAAAACGTTTGGATGGCCGTACCACTACACAAATTCGCCCTATATGGAGCGAAGTAGGTTATCTGCCTTCTGCACACGGTTCGGCCATATTTACCCGCGGAGAAACGCAATCATTAACCACCGTTACCCTTGGTGCCAAGGATGATGAGCAAATGATCGATGGGGCCTTTATCAATGGCTACCAGAAATTTTTGCTGCATTATAATTTCCCTGGTTTTTCAACAGGTGAAGTTCGTCCAAACAGGGGAGCCGGACGCAGAGAGATCGGTCACGGTAACCTGGCAATGCGTTCATTAAAACAAGTTTTACCATCTGACGATGAAAATCCATATACTATCCGTATCGTATCGGATATTCTTGAATCAAACGGTTCATCGTCAATGGCAACGGTTTGTGCTGGCACTTTAGCGCTGATGGATGCAGGCGTTAAGATTACTTCGCCTGTAACAGGTATTGCAATGGGCCTGATCACCAATGAAATGGGAACCAAATATGCTATCCTTTCAGATATTCTTGGTGATGAAGATCACTTGGGGGATATGGATTTTAAAGTAACTGGTACCGAAAAAGGTATTGTTGCTTGCCAGATGGATTTGAAAATCAATGGTTTATCATACGAAGTATTATCTAAAGCTTTAACTCAGGCTAAAGATGGACGTCTGCATATTCTCAACGAGATCAAGAAGACCATCACTGCGCCTCGTGAGGATTACAAACCTCATGCGCCTCGTATCGTTACCATCAAGATCGATAAAGAATTTATCGGTGCCGTAATTGGCCCTGGCGGTAAGATCATTCAGGAAATGCAACGTGAAACTGGTGCTACCATTTCAATCGAAGAAAAAGACAACCAAGGTATTGTGCAGATATTTGCGGATGACAAAGATTCAATTGATGAAGCCGTTGCACGTATCAGAGCCATCGCCGCAAAACCCGAAATTGGCGATATCTACGAAGGTAAAGTAAAATCAATTATGCCATTTGGAGCATTTGTTGAGATTATGCCGGGAAAAGACGGGTTGCTGCACATTTCAGAGATTGATCATAAAAGATTCGAAACAATGGATGGTATCTTCGAGGTGGGCGACGAAGTACGTGTTAAATTACTTGACATCGACAAGCAAGGTAAATTAAAGCTTTCAAGAAAAGCATTGTTGCCAAAGCCCGAAAGAGCGCAATAAAAATAAGCACATATTTAATGCAGAAGGCCCTCTAACCGAGGGCCTTCTGCGTTAAAAAAAATCTTTTTTAAAACAAAATTAACTTTTAACATATTTTATTAACAAATGTGTATATAAATGTATATCAGGCATAGATTTGATCCTGCCAAAAAACGGAGTTCGAGAAAAGGGCAGATGGGGTTTTTTAGCAATGATCCTCATACAAACTTGATACAATCATTACTGTATGAGATCGTTCGGGTGCGGGGTATAGTTAAAAATTATGAGGACAAACCGGGGAAAGACGCCCGCGTGGGGGCGTCAATTTTAAGTGAACTGGTGTCTGAAGCGTATAGTTCGCTGGTTAACTATGACATCATGCTCATGGAAAAATACTACGTTCTGTTGCAGAATTGCGATTGAAGGGAAAAATAAGGCAAACTTTTTCGCCCTTCAGCTTGCATTTCATCCCAAGCAACAATTGCCTATATTTGGCATATGAACCACCTTCTAGCACCATCCATTTTAGCTTCCGATTTTGCTAATCTTCAACGTGATATTGAAATGTTGAACCAAAGCCAAGCCGACTGGATTCATGTTGATGTCATGGACGGCCTGTTTGTGCCTAATATTTCGTTCGGATTTCCGGTTATGGAGGCTGTTAAAAAACATGCCAAAAAACCGCTGGACGTACATCTGATGATTGTTGATCCGGACCGTTATCTGGCGGAATTTAAACAGAAAGGTGCTGATGGCATTACCGTACACTATGAGGCTTGCACGCATTTGCACCGAACGGTGCAGGCTATTAAGGAACTCGGATGCCGTGCCGGTGTGGCCCTGAACCCTCATACTCCGGTTGCTTTGCTGGATGACATCATTGAAGATATTGACCTGGTGCTTATCATGTCTGTGAATCCGGGTTTTGGCGGGCAAAAATTCATCAACAATACTTATAAGAAACTTCATGATCTGACAGCCTTAAGCGCTGGCCGCAATTCTGGCTTATTTATTGAGGTTGATGGTGGTGTCGGAGAGCAGAATGCAGGGAAATTAGTTGAGGCAGGAGCAAATGTTCTAGTAGCCGGCAATTCTGTTTTTTCGGCCGCTGATCCGCTGGCAGCTATTAAAAATTTAAAAAATTCCCTATAAATTATTACAATTATAATTTACCAGACTAAACCCTGAGTAAATTTGCCTTTTTAATATTTTGCCGGCATGCAGGGTCGGTGAGGCTTGATTTAATAGTAAAATAATTGCAAATATTGTCCTCAAACGTTATCAATTTTATTAACTTTGAGCCAACCAAATATAAAGTTGGCAATTGGGCCGATTTATTATTATAAACAATAAAAATAATATGAAACACAATTTCGGTGCCGGACCAGGCATTTTACCTCACGAGGTACTAAAGCAAGCTGCTGAAGGAGTTTTAAATTTAAATGGCACAGGATTGTCGATACTCGAGATATCGCACCGGTCGCCTGAATTTGAAGCTGTTTTAGATGAGGCTGTACGTCTGGTAAAAGAACTGTTTAGCGTTCCCGAGGGTTACTCTGTTTTATTTTTGCAGGGAGGCGCCAGCACACAGTTTGCACTGGCGCCATACAACTTATTGCCCGAAGGTGGTAAAGCTGCGTATGTTGAAACAGGAGTATGGGCCAACAAGGCGCTGAAAGAAGCGAAATTGTTTGGAGAAGTTGCTGTGGTGGCCACCTCAAAAGAAAGTAATTTCACCTATATCCCAAAAGATTTTGAGATTCCCAAGGATGCCGCTTATATTCATATCACATCGAACAACACCATATATGGTACGCAGATGCAGCAGTTTTTCAAATCACCCATACCGGTGGTCTGCGATATGTCCTCAGATATATTCTGCTCGTAAGGTCAATGTTGCCGATTTTGGTTTGATCTATGCCGGAGCTCAGAAAAATATGGGCCCTGCCGGTGTTACCCTGGTTATTGTCAAAGATTCAATCCTGGGAAAAACAGGCCGCAAGATACCTTCCATGTTCAACTATCAGACGCAGATTGAGGGCGGTTCAATGTATAATACCCCGCCTGTTTTTGCTATCTATGTGTCGATGCTTACGCTGAACTGGCTTAAAGCGAAAGGCGGTGTAGCGGGTATTGAAGAGGAAAATAAAGCAAAAGCAAGGGCCTTGTATGAAGAAATCGACCGCAACCCTTTGTTTAAAGGTGTGTGCGTGTTGGAAGATCGCTCACATATGAATGTTTGTTTTGTAGTAGAAAACCCGGAACATGAAAAACAGTTTCTGAAACTTTGCGAAGAAAGAGGTATCGTTGGTCTGAAAGGACACAGGAGCGTGGGTGGTTTCAGGGCGTCTATTTACAATGCACTTCCGATCACCAGCGTTCACGTGCTGATTGACGCAATGCAGGATTTTCAGGAGAAACATAAATAATTTATTCCGTGATCAGTACCACTGTCAAAAGGGATGTTGATGTCTGGGCGTTTTGCCTCATGGACCTGATCACCAATTAACTAATCAAACGAATAATGATCAAGATATTAGCTAATGATGGTATCGACCCGATAGGGAAAAAAATGCTGGAAGATGCCGGCTTTTTTGTGGATACCAATAATATACCGCAGGATGAACTGCCTGTAAAATTGCAGGCATATGATGCCATTACCGTACGGAGTGCCACCAAAGTGCGTAAAGCATTGATCGACGCCTGCCCAAACCTGAAACTGATAGGCCGCGGCGGGGTAGGTGTGGATAATATAGACGTTGAATATGCCAAAGAAAAAGGCATTGGTGTTTATAATACGCCAGCATCTTCGTCTTTATCTGTTGCTGAACTGGTGTTTGGTCACCTGTTTACGGGAGTGCGTTTTTTACAGGACAGCAATCGCAAAATGCCGGTTGAAGGCCATACTAAATTTAACGACCTGAAAAAGGCGTATGCTAAAGGTATCGAGCTGCGCGGTAAAACTTTAGGTATTTTAGGTTTTGGACGTATTGGCCGGGAAGTAGCAAAAATTGCCATCGGCGTCGGAATGGATGTGCTGGCTTATGATCTTTTCCCGTTTGATCCCGAAGTGGAGGTAGTATTGGGTAATGGTGTTGCAGTTAAGGTAACTGTAAAAAAGGCTACCCAGGATGAAATCATTGAAACTGCCGATTTCATTACGCTGCATACGCCATTTGTAGATAAGGCGATAATCGGCGCTGCCGAACTGGAAAAGGTAAAAAAAGGAGTAGGGTTGGTAAACTGCTCACGTGGCGGATTGATTGACGAAGAAGCCTTAATCGCTGCTTTAGACACCGGTAAAGTTTCCTTTGCTGCCCTTGATGTATTTGACAATGAACCGGCTCCCCGTGAATCGATATTGAAGCATCCCAAAATATCTTTGACTCCTCACATCGGTGCTGCGACCAATGAAGCTCAGGAAAGGATAGGAGTTGAACTAGCCAGTCTGATAATAGGACATTTTAAGAAGTAGAAAAAGCGTTCCGTTTTTTACTCATCCCGACCGCCTCTGATTACTAGAGGCGGTTTTGTTTTATGCAGGCAGGGACAGGTTGTAACGGTCGGCAGCTGACAGGCGCACTTAAAGCGTATAGGTGACATCCTTTTCCGGAATCGACACCGGGAACCCTTCCTCTTCCAATGCCTCGGCCAAAGCCAGCATACTGGCTTCTTCGCCATGTACAAGGAAAATAGTTCTCAATCGCTGTATATCCTGGCTGCGGGCAACATTCATTAGGTCCTGGTGGTCACCATGGGCGCTTAACACATCCGTCTGCCTGATAGTGGCATACACGGCCAGTTCCCTGTCTTTAATGTAAACAACGGGATCGCCACGAAGCAAGCGGTGGCCTAAAGTTCCTTTGGCGCAATAGCCAATAAACAGGATCGTGCAGTAATAGTTCTGAATATTGTTGTATAAATGATCCTGTATGCGGCCCCCTTCGAGCATTCCGGCGGAAGAAATGATGATGCAAGGTTCAAAATAATTGGAAACCTGCCGGCTTTCTTTCAAATTTTCCACATACTCGAGGTTGTCAAATTCAAATTCATCGCCTTTAGCCTGGTAGAACGCCCTGGCTTCTTCGCTTACCAGACTGTGATGTTTGCGAAAAACCTCTGTGGCTGCTATGGCCATCGGGCTGTCCACAAAAACCTTAACTGGCGGAAGCAGCCCTTGGCTGAATATTTTATTTAAGGAGTAAACCAATGATTGTGTGCGACCGATACTGAATGCCGGGATGATCAGCCGGCCGGATTCCTTGATACACGCCTTTTCGATGGTCTCCATCAACGCCTGCTGAACGGTTTTGTCTTTGGTGTGTAAGCGGCCCCCATAGGTTGATTCCGTGACTGAGGTAATCCACCTGTGGCAATTCCTGGGGATCATTCAGTACGGGGTAATTCTTTCGGCCGATGTCGCCGGTAAAGGCAATGGTTTTTTGTTCACCGCCATCATTGATTTTCAGTACGGCTGCAGCCGCGCCTAACAGGTGTCCGACTGGAACGAAAGTAAGTTCAATATCACCGTTAATACGAAATGGTCGGTTGAATCCGACGGTCACAAAGCGTTCCATCGTATCCATTACATGCTTTGCAAGGTACAGGGGCTGCTGCAGTTTATCCCGGCGTTTGCGATTGTGCTTGCGGCTTTTTTCAATCTTATTGGTAAAAATGCGAACCGAATCCATCAGCAGCAACTCGGTAAGATCGGAGGTTGCCGGTGTACAAAGGATTTGTCCTTCAAAACCCAGACGTACCAAGGTGGGCAAATTGCCCGAATGATCGATATGTGCATGGGTAAGCACCACCACGTCGATAGCGGCAGGATCAAAAGGGAAATTTTCGTTCGAAAAAATGCTGCGGTCTTTTTCATAATCCAGTCCGCAGTCAACTAGTATTTTGTATTGGTCAATCTCCAGCAAATGCATACTGCCTGTAACCTGTCTTGCTGCCCCATGTATGGTTAATTTCATTGTTACGATTTACGTATTAGGTTAAAGGTAAACGTCCAAATTTCTATTCATTTAAATCCGTTTGCAGCGCTTAGTTCCCGATTAAACGTAGTTCAGCATTAAATCAGAGACCCTCAAACCTCAAACTGTAACTGGCTCAGATAGCGATAGAGCCCTTTTTCATTACCCAAAAGTTCTAAATGATTCCCGGTCTCGATCACCTTTCCCTTTTCCAGTACGATGATTTTGTCGGCCTCCCGTATGGTTGAAAGCCGATGCGCGATAATAATGGACGTACGGTCTTTCATAAGCTCTTCGAGCGCTTCCTGTACTAAACGTTCGGATTCTGAATCAAGTGATGAGGTGGCCTCGTCGAGAATCAGAATCGAAGGGTTTTTTAATAAGGCTCTTGCAATGGCAACGCGTTGCCGCTGACCACCTGATAGTTTTACGCCTCGTTCGCCCACTATAGTCTGGTAGCCTTCGGGAAAAGAGGTAATAAACTGGTGGGCGTTTGCGCGTTTGGCTGCCGTAATAATCTCCTGTTCAGTGCTGTTAAGTTTTCCGTATGCAATGTTTTCAAGGATCGTTCCTCCAAACAGCAAAACATCCTGCGGCACGATAGCCACCTGATTGCGGATATCGGTTAAACTATACTGGTCTGAGGGTTTGTTATCAAAAAGGATGCTTCCGCTTTGGGGATGATAGAACTGAAGGATCAATGAAGCCATGGTTGACTTGCCTGATCCGCTGGGTCCCACAACTGCGATTTTTTGACCCGTCTTAGCCTCAAACGAGACGTCCCTGAGTACCTCAATCTCAGGCCGCGAGGGGTAGTGGAAATTGACGCCATCAAAAGCCAGGTGGCCTTCAATACGCTGCCGGATAATGTTATCACCCGTTTCGATCGAAACCGCTTCACTCTGTTCGCTCAATATTTCAAGCACACGTTCGCTGGCCCCAACGGCCTTTTGTACATTGGCATATAGTTCAGGAAAGCTCCCCATAGCGCTGCCCACAAATACGGCATAAAGGGCAAATTTGAATAATTGCCCGACTGTAAGTTCGTTATGGCTTACCAATATACAACCATAGGCGATCACGGTCACAATTGCGCCAAACATGCCAAAAACAATAAAAGAGGCAAACATACCCCTGTATTTTGCGCCTTTGATGGCAATATTCGCAACCTCCCGAATATTTTTACTATACCGGCCTGCTTCAAAGGATTCATTTACGAATGCCTTAACATTGGCAATGCCCTGCAAAGTCTCTTCGACAATCGTATTTGATTCGGCAAGCTTATCCTGGGCATTCCGGGATAATTTGCGGATAAATCTGTCCAAAAAATACCGCCACGACCACTAAAACGGGTAATACGACCAAAAGCGACAACGTCAGTTTGATTGAGACAATGGCCAGAAATGCAATACCTCCAACTAATAAGACCAATTGCCTGATCATTTCAGCGATGGTGGTCGTTAAGGTATCCTGTATCTGGGAAAGGTCTGCCGAAATACGGCTGTTAAGTTCACCAACCCTGCGATTGGAGAAAAAATTCATCGGCAGGGTGATCAGTTTAAAATAAGTATCGCGTCTTATATCTGCCAATGAGCGTTCGGCAACCTGCACAAACCATAATATCCTGAAAAAAGAAACAAATGCCTGGGAGAACAATACAACGATCGCCAGCAAACCAATTCCCTTAATGGTGGCAGGCAAAAACTTACTGGTATGCTTACCCTGCGCGGCATCAATCAAGGCACCCAAAAATGATGGGAAAGCCAGACCTACCAGGCTTGAAATAAATAAAAAAAATAATGCAGCTATAAATTTACCTCGGTATGGCCTGATGTATGACAGCAGCCGGGAGATATTGTTTAATGTTTGCCTGTTTAATTTGCTTTTGGTAGTTCAGCCCCCTGCGTATTGCCACTGTTTAGTCGTCCTCTTGCCATTTTTCTAGTTTAAATCCATAATGAAGGGAGCAAAATTAAGTGTTAACTGCGCGTTTTTTTACGGATAGGTATAAAATTGACCCAAGCATGAGAACTATCAGGATGACCAGAAATGCGAATTATTTTTTCCTGGTGCTCCCTTTCATTTTGCGCCTCCTGTTTCAGCAGTTCTGTTTGTTGCCTTAGCCGGTTTATCGTATTCATAAATGCCAGGTTAACTTTCTCTGTTCGCGTAGAATGGCTTTGAGCCAGTTGCTGCTGGAAAACGCGATAATCCATCAAAATCTTTAGTTCTTTGAAGATGTCATCGTCAGTTTTGACAATGTCCATCAGAATATCGTTAGACCTGCGAATATCTTTTTTGGTTTGAAGACCAAAAATGCCGGTGTGCTTTGCTCAGGCTTTCATCATATTGCCCAAACTTTTCCCTGCGCTGGTCCAGCATGCCGTTGATCTTTGCCCGCTGGAGCTGGTAGGCCAGAGAATCCGTATTGGTTTTTTGGGCCAGTAAATGGCCGCTAAGGAGACAAATCGTACAAACCAGAAAAAATTGTTTCATAGGAAATAGGGTTATTCAAAATCAATGATCACGCTATCGCCCAGATTCAAACCTAGCAAACCGCTCGCATTGCCTTTATTTATTGCAATTTCCAGGTGGTCGCTTATACCAAATAAGCATAATTTTTCACCTTCGGGAACTTCATTATAATGCCAGCTCAGGTGGTTGATAGTTTCGTTGCGTTTAAAATACAGCGTAAATCGCCTGCCTTGCTGCACCTGGTTAAAAAATTCCTTGGTGATATTGGTAATCACATTTTGGAAAGAATCGATATAAATCACCGACGCCTTTGATCAGATTTTTCTCTACGACGGGCTGCAGGTTCATTTTCTTTTCAATATCAGTTACCGGTAAACCTATTTCGCGTAAGTTTGCCGCCCTGGCCAGATGGCAGGCTGCTTTAACAAATATATCGGCCAGCGGGAAATGCAGAAATTTCAGATCCTGCATAATATTGATCTCGACCATTTCATCCGGCTCTGTATCAAACATCAGGGAAAATATGCCATTATCAGCGCCTACAAAATAATGGTTTTTATATTTTATGGCAAGATATTTTGTATCCGCATTATAAACGGTATCGATACCGATTAAGTGAACGGTGCATCCGGGAAATAATAAAAACTGTTTTTTAAAATAAATGCGGCCTGCTGTACATTAAAGGCCGCCACGTTGTTGGTGATGTCAACAATATTTACTGAAGGCAACAATTTTAAGATACTTCCTTTAAGGGCAGCCTGATAAATATCTTTATCGCCCAAATCAGTAGTTAAAGTTATTATTGCCATTAATTTTTTAAATATTTATTGCTAATCTTGTGCAAGCATTAGATGCTACAAATATTCAATTTTTAATTCATAAAAATCTGCAACTAAAAATCAATTTACTATTGAACGAACTTAAAATTTCAATTGAACAAATCAACCCGGCGGTGTTGTGGGGGCCAAATAATGATCATTTCGAGATCATCAAAAAACAATATCCAAAGCTTAAAATTAGTGGCCCGGGGCAACGAAGTGAAAATACTGGGTGATGACCATGAACTAACCATTTTCGAGGAAAAATTTACGCATCTGCTTCAGCATGTCGAGAAATTTGAGAACCTGAATATAACCGACCTGGAACGGATACTTGGGTCAAAAGCATCGATAACACCGACGACTGACACCAGCGGCTGATAAATTTGCCAGCGGGCGAGGTTATTGTATTCGGCCCGAACGGTGTGATGGTAAAAGCCCGCACGGCCAACCAGCGCCGGATGGTGGAGTGTATCAACAAAAATGATATTTTTTTGCCATCGGCCCGGCAGGTACCGGTAAAACCTATACTGCGGTGGCCCTGGCTGTACGGGCTTAAAAACAAGGAAATAAAACGGATCATTCTTACACGGCCGGCGGTTGAAGCAGGGGAGAACCTTGGCTTTTTACCGGGCGATCTGAAAGAAAAGATCGACCCGTATTTGACGCCCGCTTATATGATGCGCTGGATGATATGATCCCGGCCGAAAAACTAAAGTTTTATCTGGAAAACCGCACGATAGAAATTGCGCCGCTGGCATTTATGCGCGGCCGTACGCTGGATAACTGCTTTGTGATATTGGATGAAGCGCAAAATGCTACCGATATGCAGTTGAAAATGTTTCTGACCCGTATGGGGCCATCGGCAAAGTTTATTGTTACCGGTGACGTTACGCAGATCGATTTGCCGAAAAAACAACAATCGGGATTGCATACCGCTTTACGAATATCTGACAGATATTAAAGGAATTGAAATTGTTTACCTTAGCGGAGAAGACGTAGTAAGGCATAAACTGGTAAGAAGAATACTGGAAGCTTACGGGGATATACAGTAAGCAGTTATAGTTGAGTAGTAATGAGTAAGGTTCATACGCTGATTCATTAAGCTCAAAACTCCATCTCAAAACTTAAACTAACAATGAACGCAATAAAAGAAACACATTTTCAATTTCCAAGCCAAACCGCATTTTATAAAGGCAAGGTACGGGATGTGTATACCATTGATAATAAATACCTGGCGATGGTGGTTACCGACCGCATCTCGGCTTTTGATGTGGTGCTGCCCGAGCCTATTCCTTATAAAGGGCAGGTGTTGAACCAGATAGCTGCCAAATTTTTACAAGCTACTAGCCGATATTGTTCCTAACTGGGTAGTTACCGTTCCCGATCCAAGTGTGACCATTGGCCGTATTTGCGATCCTTTTAAAGTGGAAATGGTGATCCGCGGTTATCTTGCCGGCCATGCCTGGCGCGAATATCAGTTCGGGTAAAAGACAAGTTTGCGGCGTAAGCTTCCCGAGGGACTTAAAGGAAAATGACAAACTGCCTGAGCCGATTATTACGCCGACAACCAAAGCATCAGTAGGGCATGATGAGGATATTTCAAGAGAACAAATACTGGCAAGAGGAATTGTTATCGGAAGCGATTACGTGCAACTTGGAAAAATACACCACGGCTTTATATCAACGGGGAACCGAAATAGCCGCAAAACAGGGATTGATATTGGTTGATACCAAATATGAATTTGGGAAAGCTGACGGTAAAATTTATCTGATAGATGAAATTCATACGCCTGATTCGTCGAGGTATTTTTATAGCGAAGGATATGAGGAACGGCAAAAAAACGGCGAGCCGCAAAAACAACTATCAAAAGAATTTGTGAGAAAATGGCTGATTGAAAATGGTTTTCAGGGTAAGGAAGGACAGATTGTGCCGGTAATGACGAATGAAATCGTACAATTCAATCTCTGAACGGTATATTGAGCTATTTGAACAAATTACCGGCGAAAAATTTGTTAAACCGCGAAAACGAAAATGTTTTAAAGCGGGTGGAAGATGCAATAAATAATGCTTTAGTGCAATCTGTAATTTTTTATTTGTAGATAAAAAAATTATATCTTAGTATCTAAATAATAAAAAATGAAATTTACTGTTGATAAACACGAAAAATATATTTTGTTGAAACTGAATGAATCAAAATTAAATTCATTAGTTACCCCGCAACTTAAATCAGAGTTGATCTTGATCAATACGGAAGGTCAAAGGAATATCATTTTTGACCTTTCACAGATAAAATTTGCCGATTCATCAGGATTAAGCAGTTTGCTGGTTGGGCACCGTTTATGCAAAAATGCAGCAGGAGTTTTATTTTGGCAGGTTTAAACGATGCCGTTGCCCGTTTGATCACTATTTCGCAGTTAGATAGCGTGCTTTCCATCGTTCCGACCACAGAAGAAGCAATTGACCTTGTTTTTATGGAAGAAGTAGAAAAACAATTAAAAAAAGAAGCAAAATAAACACCCTTTATTGTTTACCAGGTATGAAATTTGAGGTAACAATACTTGGAAGCAGTTCAGCAACCCCCATTTTTAACAGAAATCCTTCAGCACAGGCACTTAATATTAATGAACGACTTTATTTAATTGATTGCGGCGAAGGCACGCAACAGCAAATGCTGCGTTTTGATGTTAAAGCCAGCCGCATTGATCATATTTTTATTAGCCATCTGCATGGCGATCATTACCTGGGCCTGGTGGGATTCTTTCCTCACTGCATCTTAACGGACGCAAGAAACCCTTAAATTATTCGGCCCGCCTGAATTGAAAGAAATTATCGACCTTCAACTGAAATATTCCGAAACCACCCTACAATATGAGCTGGATTTTACAGTTACCCATACCGACAAAGCAGAGGTAATTTTGGAAAACCAGGATATTATCGTTGAAACCATACCGCTTGATCACCGGATTGCCTGCACCGGTTTTCTATTCAGGGAAAAAAGGCGGCTCAGGAAAATAATAAAAGAAAGCATTGCCGAACTGAATATTCCCATCGAATATTATTCATCCATAAAAAAAGGGGCTGATTATATTGCGCAGGATGGTACAGTTTATAAAAATGCCGATATCACCATTGCGCCAAAAGAACCTAAAATTATGCTTATTGTTCGGATACTTTATATAACGAAAATTATTTTGATCAGATAGCCAATGCAGATATGCTGTATCATGAATCCACATTTTTACATAATATGCTCGAAAGGGCGCAAAGTACTTATCATACTACTGCCTGGCAAGCGGGGGATGTTGCGCTAAAAACGCAGTGCAAAAAAGCTTCTGATAGGACATTTTTCGGCCCGGTATAAAACATTGAATGAATTTTTGGACGAAGCCTGGTCGATTTTTCCAGATACCGAACTGGCTATTGAAGGGAAAACTTTCATTGATATTTTAGGAGAGATTGCAGATGATCCGGTACGTTCATTAGCGATCCTACTCTGCTTCTTTCCCCAAAAACCGAAAAGTTACATAGCGTTTTGGATGTGCCTTCAGGTCGATGAGCAAAACATTAAGATTTGCTGTCGCATCGGTCAAATTTTTATATAATTTATCATCGTTCATCAACAGGCCTAGCGAGCCGTTGCCCATCATTGATTTTGTTAATTGTGGCCTGCAGATCGGCCATCGCTTTATTGGCATTTTCCAGTGTCTGTTTGATGTTTGAGTTCGCAAGGTCGGCGCTGAAGCTTTTCGAAATTGTGCAATGGCAGTTAAATGGGAGGTGCTGGTCTTTAAATTCTCTGAAACGGTTTCGGCATTAGCTCATAATGCCGTTGATATGGCCAGTTTGGGATGCCACCAGATTATCGATCTTTTTAGTTGTGCCTTCGAGTGTTTGCAATGAATTGGCAATACTTAAAAAGCTGCGGTCAATATTTTTTTGAAAATCGGGATTCAATATTCTTGTTTATTGCTGCCAGCGATGAATCCAGTTTTGTAATAAGATCTTCGGCCTTCCTCTGTATCGGCTGCAAGCTTTCTGCCAAACTGCCCTGTACGTCGGCCTTCAGTGTATCTTCATCCTCGGCATATACTTTGCTGTTACCCATTTCGAATACAATGGCTTTCGTTCCGAGAAGATCGGTAGCTTACCTAATTTTGCCAGCGTGTTGTTGGGGATTTTATACTTAGGCTCAATCTTAAATTCAACAATCGTACGCCCGTCAGGTCGCAGGTCCATTTTTGAAACCCGGCCGATCTGAAACCCATTTACCAATACTGGTTTTGAAACGGAAAGGCCTTCTACGCTGTTGTAAACAGCATAAAATTTATTGGAGCATGAAAAAACATCATTTCCGCGCAGATAACTATATCCTAATATCAGTATAGTAATTGCTATTACGGTTAAAACCCCTATTTTGGTTTCGTTTGATATTTTCATAGTTAGATGTTAGATTGAAATGGGAAATCAGATTGAGAATTAGCTCGTAATAGGCTATTTCAAATCTCAAGATAATTATTTAGATACTTGTTCCACTTCGTCTTATAATTTTTTAATGCCCTTACTATTGATTCAACAATTTCGTTTTGCCCTTTTTCCGAATTTAAATAAGCCTCATCATCCGGGTTGTTTATATAACCGGTTTCAACCAATACTGCCGGCATCGCACTATGGCACAGTACCAAAACCCCCTGTTCCCTTATCCTTCACTGGGTCTGCCATCATGTTTCAACAAATTCGCTATTGATCAGTTCGGCCAGATGTATACTTTGTTTGCGGAATTTTGTCTTATACTCATTGATCAGGATCATCGTTAGCGGGTCGTTTGGGTCGACTGCGGAGTTCATTTCCGGACGCATCCTCTATCTGTCTTTTTATAGCATTTTCTTCTTCTTTGGTGCGCCAGGCCCCATAGACCAATAATAATACGCCCTTGCCTGAACGATCCGGAACCTCTACCGTCCTGTAAACAGGTTTATGGTGTTTATGTCCAACTACTTCCCTGATGCGTCTGGGGGCCAATGAATTACAATGCAGCGAAATAAAAAGATCGCCTTTATTTTCATTGGCTATATCTGCCCTGCCTTTGCCAGGACACATCTTCTTCAGTCGTGCGGGTCATTACCACCTTTACGCCATTCATCTCTTTTTCTATTGCATTTTGCAATTTTATTGCGATGGCAAGCGTTACATTTCTCTCGTTAGGAATAAGAACCTGATGCACCGGGAGAAAAGTGGCCTTCAGCGCCTGAGGACGGACACCATGGCCGGCATCAACAATAATGGTTTTAATTTTATAAGCCACTATCGGTAACGGTGTCTTTTTTAATTGGGATTAATTATTGTAAAGGAAAAAAGTGGTAGAGAAATAAGAAATACCAATAAACCATAAATCAATCTTTTCAATGCCTTATTTTTCATTATTTTTGAACGCTGTTAACTATATCTGCAAAAATACTATTCATAATCGATTTTGAAATTCATAAGCCTGTTTTTTCTGCTTGCAATTATTTTAATGGTAAATGTGATAGCATGCTGCAGAAGTTAGCAGTTTTCAAAGCTATAAACCAGTCACAGATACCATTATTAAGCTTGATTCCATTAAAGACAAGAAACTTATTAAAGGTAAAAAATCTGCGCCAAATAATGGAACAAAAACTGCAACTAGAAAACCGATACCACAAAAAAAAGCAGGACGGCTTAAAATCACATAGTAACGGCGCATGCCGAAGATTCAACCCATTATGACGATGTACACCAGATTACTCTATCTGTATGGCAAGGCCCGCGTAACTTATGAAGACTTTGAATTGGATGCCGATTATATCAGGGTTGATGAAAAAAACAACTGCTATTTGCAAGAGGCAGCATCGATCCGCTGACCAAACGATATGTTGGCCGCCCGATTTCCAAACAGGGTAAAGATAAGCCGGTAGACTTCAGACTCGCTGATTTTTCATTATAAAACAAAAAAGGGAAAATTTATAATGCCTCTTCTGAACAGGATGGAAATTATATATCGGGCGGCCAGGTAAAAAAACTAAATGAAACAGAAGTAGCCTACCGTAATGTTATTTTTAGTACCTGCGACCTGCCTTATCCTGATACGCATTTTGGAATTGTGATCACCAGAGGCATTGGCGAAAAAAACAGGATAATATCAGGCCCGGCTTTTCTTGAAATTGAAGGTATACCACTTCCGCTGGCTATACCCTTTCGGTTTTTTCCCCAAACCCGATACGCGGACATCAGGCGTAATTCTTCCCACTTTTGGCGAAGATCAAAAACTGGGATTTTATCTGCGAAACTTTGGATATTATATAGGGCTTAACTGATTATATGGATCTTACCAACATGGGTACTATTTATTCAAAGGGTTCATATGAAGTAAATACAGCAACTCATTATTTAAAACGGTATAAATACGGCGGCAACGTTTCGTTAAGTTATGGTTCACATAATTATGGGCTTGCCGGGCGACCCGCCTCGGCAAAGGACTTTCATATCACTGGTCGCACAGCCAAAACCCAAATGCAAACCCCGGCAGCTACTTTTAGCGCATCGGTAAATGCCGGTACGTCAGGTTTTTATCAAAACAATCCGGCAACAGTAAATTATAATTTGAATACGCTGACACAAACACTTTGCGATCAAGCATTAATTATAGTAAAACATGGGAGGGTACGCCATTCAACTTAACGGTCAGACTTTCACACAGCCAGGACCTGACCAATAAAACGGTTACCCTTGAATTGCCAACATTTAATTTCACTATGGCAACCATTAGCCCTTTTGATTCAAAGGACAGGGTAGGCGAGCAAAAATGGTATCAAAAAATAACTGTTGGTTATAGCCTGCAGGGAACAAATAAATTGAATAGCATTCCTGAATCCGAGTTTTTAAAGCAATACGCTTATCAAAGAAATTGCAAAATGGCTTTCAGCATCAGATCCCGATCGGATTTAATCAAAACATTTTTAAATATTTTCAATTCAGCGCAAATGTTAACTACACCGAGCATGGTATTTTCAGACCATCAACGAACAGCTTTGCGCGGGGCAGTTTACCTGGCAGGGATTCCCTGGTGATTGATACCATCAGCGGATTTAAGAGGGCAGGCGATTACAATCTGGGGGCCGCCTTTCAACCAAAATATACAGTACGCTTAAGCTTTAAAAACAGCAACTGTACAAGCGATTAGGTATGTAGCTACGCCTTCGCTTAGTTTTAGCTATCATCCTGATTTTTCCAACCCAAGTTATGGGTATTATAAAACTGCGGTAAGCAATGCCACCATACCATACCAGTATCAGTTATCAGAAGTATTCCATTTTTCAAAATGCAGTTTATGGATTTCCACCGGCAGGAAAACAGCAGGTTTGGGATTTAGCATTGATAATAATATTGAGGCTAAAGTAAGACCAAAAAGTACGGACACGGCATCAGATGACAAAAAAATAAAGATTCTGGAAGGATTTAACATTTCCACATTTTACAATTTTGCAGCCGATTCTCTTAAGCTTTCAGGCAATTTCATTTTCCGGACACACGCGCCTTATTTAAGCAAAAACTTAATATAAGCATCTGCGGGAGTCTGGACCCCTATGTTACGCAGGTACGGGATTCGATCACCAATGGGCAAATATAATACCTATACCGAAGTAACCATTATACTTCCAGCATGGTAAATTCCCTACGTTGACTTCCTTCACTGTTTCGGCCAGTGCAAGTTTAAATCCGGCGGTATTTAAGCCGCATGCTACCGGCGCCGCCACCAGGAACGACATTGCAAACTATGAATCCCGAACAGGCAGCAAAACTGGCTTTGCTAAATAGCGATCCGAGTGCTTATGTTGATTTTAATGTTCCCTGGAATTTATCTTTTAATTATAGTTTTAACTATAACAATGGTTACACCTCTACCAATGTATCGAATACGATCATGCTAAGCGGAGATGTCAATCTTACGCCCAAATGGAAAGTGCAATATACCACCAACTATGATTTAAGGGCGGGCAAGTTGAGCAGTGCTACTTCTTTTGGTATTTACCGTGATTTGCATTGCTGGGATCTTATCTATGCAGTGGCTTCCCTTTGGGTATTATAAATCATATAATGTTACGTTAAGGGTAAAAGCAGCCATATTACAGGACTTGAAACTCACCAAAAGGAGCGACTATACCAGTAACCCATATTTTAACGGTCAATAAAAATATATGCTAGCAGAAATAATAACCATAGGCGATGAAATACTGATAGGCCAAATAGTTGATACCAATTCGGCATGGATCGCTCAGCATTTGAATGCCATCGGCATCCGCGTAAAGCAGATCTCATCAGTTTCTGATGACAGGGAACATATTTTAACCGCATTGACAGAAGCGCATGCCCGGGCTGATATTATTTTGATAACCGGCGGACTCGGCCCTACCAAGGATGATATTACCAAAAAAACGCTTGCCGAATATTTTGGTGTCGAAACTGGTTGAAAATAAAGAGGCGCTGGAAAATGTTGAAAATATTTTCCGGCGTTTACGCGGGCCCGCCGCCGAGTTACTTGATGTAAACAGGCAACAGGCCCTGGTGCCCGAAAATTGCGAGGTAATGTCAATAAAAATGGCACAGCCCCCGGAATGTGGTTTAATGTGATGGTAAAATATATGTCTCGATGCCAGGTGTGCCGCATGAAATGATGTATATGATGGAAGAGTCCGTGATACCGCACTTAAATCCAGCTTGAAACTGCCGGTTATCATTCATTTAACCATATTGACAGCAGGAGAGGGTGAATCCTATCTGGCAGAGAAAATAGCGGATATTGAAGATTCGCTCCCTGCGCATATAAAGCTGGCTTATCTGCCAAAACTTGGGCAGGTCCGTTTACGTTTAAGTGGATATGGTGATGACGAGGTCCTTTTAAATAGGAAATAAATAAATATGCTGCATAGGATTATTGAACGTGTCGGAAGTGCGGTGTTGCGCGAAAGAAGATATGCCGCTTGAAAAGGCTATATTGAATTATATGGCTGAAAAAGGCTTACATTATCAACTGCCGAAAGTTGTACAGGCGGGTATATTGCCCATTTGGTTACGCAGCATCCCGGCTCGTCAAAAGTATTTTTTGGAGGCGCAGTATCGTATTCCTACGAACTTAAAGAGAGTATGCTGGGTGTGAAAAATGAAACCCTTTGGCAATAGGGAGCAGTAAGCAGGGAAACGGTAACGGAAATGGTAGAGGGGGCATTGCTAATTTTAAGTCCGATTATGCGATAGCCGTTACAGGTATTGCAGGACCGGATGGAGGAACGCCGGAAAAACCTGTCGGGACCGTGTGGATAGGAGTGCAAATTCTGAAAAAACCATTACCAAGAAATTTACATTTGGTAACAAACGACAGCAGAATATCGAAAGAACGGCAATTGCAGCACTTAACATGCTTAATATATTGTTAAAGGAATTTAAAAACTAATTAGTTAATTTTGACCCTGAAATACTAAATATCTATGGCCAAATACCAATTATTACTGCCAAAAATGGGGGAAAGTGTTGCCGAGGCAACAATAATCAAATGGAACAAAAACCCGGGTGATTTTATTGAAGCCGACGAAACAGTAATGGAAATTGCTACGGATAAGGTCGATTCAGAAGTTCCTTCACCGGTTTCGGGAAAACTGATTGAGCAGCTTTGCAATGAAAATGATGTGGTGCAGGTAGGATCAGTTATTGCAATTATTGAAACCGGGGAAGCTGATCAAGCCGAGGAGTCCCAGGCCGAACCGGCAGTTGCTTCCATACCGGAACCCAATAAATCAGCAGCAGGCGGCCAATCGGTCACCGCTGAGGCAGTACCGGGACTGGAGCAGCTGGAAGCAAGAATAGCTGAAGAAGTTGCTGAAGGTTCGAAAACATCCGGCGGCAGATTTTATTCGCCACTGGTGAAAAATATTGCCAGTCAGGAAGGGATCAGTGCAGAAGAACTGGATAAAATTCCGGGAACTGGAGCTGAGGGGCGATTAACGAAGGATGATTTGCTGAATTATCTCCGGAATCCTTCAACGCCCATACAAAAAGAAACGCCGCCAGAAACCGCAGCTTACCAGGCAGCCAAAGCAGCCGGCACTTGTAAATGAACAGCCTGGTCAGCCCAAATCTCAACCGCCGTCCCAGCCCGCTCCGGTAATATCGCATTCCGGAAGTGATGAGATTATAGAAATGGACAGAATGCGCAGGCTGATCGCAGATCACATGGTGATGAGCAAACAGACTTCGCCGCACGTTACTTCTTTCATTGAGGCTGACGTGACCAATCTGGTGTTGTGGCGGGAAAAGATAAAAGCTGCTTTCGAGAAGAAAGAAGGTGAAAAGATCACTTTTACCCCGATTTTCATTGAGGCGGTGGCAAGGGCAATAAAAGATATGCCCATGATCAATGTTTCGGTCAATGGCTATCAGATCATTAAGAAATCAAATGTGAATATCGGAATGGCTACTGCTCTGCCTAGCGGAAATCTGATCGTTCCGGTAATAAAGAATGCCGATAAATTAAACCTGGTAGGACTGACCAAATCAGTCAATGATCTTGCCAGCCGGGCCAGAGGTAACAAATTGCAGCCGGATGACGTACAAGATGGCACGTTTACTATAACTAACGTCGGAACTTTTGGCAATGTGATGGGTACGCCGATCATCAACCAGCCGCAGGTAGCAATACTGGCAATAGGCGCCATTAAGAAAAAACCGGCAGTTATTGAAACAAGGCAGGGTGACGTGATCGCAATCAGGCATATGATGTTCCTGTCCTTTCCTATGATCACCGTGTTGTGGATGGTGCCTTAGGCGGATCATTTCTGCGTCGGGTAGCCGACTATCTGGAAGGCTGGGACCTGGACAGAACAATCTAAGCCCTTAATTACCTTGAATATATAAATAAAGAAGGCTCCTTGCAGGAGCCCTCTTTGTTTTTGCCAGAAATCAGCGCTACAGTAAGACTTCTGCTTTCTGTTTTTTTGTTTCCGCCAGGCTAACTCCTTTTAGCTGATCAGCAAAGGCGACGAAAGCTTTATCGCTCACTATGCGATCATGATTTGCTATCAGATTTTGTAAATTAATCTTTCCGATCACAAATTTGTATTTGCCAGAGTAGTAGCGCTCGTGGATATACTGAAACCCTAATTCGTCTACCAGCTCTTCGTCTTCATATCGCAGGTAAATGTTGATCTCAATATTGTTGGTGAAATTCAAGTCCTTTTTTGACTTAGCTTTTTTGTACTCATACTGATAATCATAACGCAATGCGGCAATATCGGAAAGTACGGCCGAACCCGTTGGATGGCCGCCGGCGCCTTTACCAAAAAAGAACTGCTGATCAGCAAATGCCGCCTGTACGATTACGCCATTGTATTCATATTCAACGTTGTATAAAAATTCACTTATCGTTCACAAATTTAGGCAGTACAAACAGCGCGACATGTCTGTCGTCCAATTCTTTAGCAACCGGAACCAGCTTTATTTTCAGATTCTTTTCACGGGCATATTGCAGATCGTATGCCGACAGGTTTTGAATACCCAGGTTAAATACCTCCTCAGGCTTTACTACCACGCCATAGGCATGGGCTGCAGCAATGACCAGTTTAAATTTGGCATCAAAGCCGCCAACATCCATGGTTGGATCGGTTTCGGCAAAGCCAAGATCCTGGGCCTGCTTTAATGCGGAATCATAATCCAGATTCTCAATAAATCCTTTTGAAAGTATATAATTGGATGAGCCGTTGAAAATACCGCAGATCGAATGCAGTAATTCATTATCATAATATTCTTCCAGGTTACGGATAATAGGGATACTGCCGCAAACAGCGCCTTCGTACAACAATGAAGTGCCGTACTGATGTTGCAGTTCGATCAGTTCATTCAAATGATGTGGCAATCATTTTTTTGCTGGCCGATACCACATTTTTGCCGGTGCTTAAAGCCCTTGAAACAATTTCAAAAGCCGGCTTCGGTATCATTGATCAGCTCAACAATGGTATTGATCTCCGGGTTGTTGAGCAGTTCATCTCTATCGGTTGTAAATAAGTGGGATGGCAGCGAACGTTGTTTGCTGCCATCTTTTATACATATTTTAACAATCTCGAGGTTTAAATTCTTAGTTCTGATGATATCATAAAGCCCTGGCCCACCACGCCAAAGCCAAATAGTCCTATAGTTAATTTTTTACTCATTATGCAGATTCGTTGTAGTTCTATAATTTTTCCTTTTACGTCGGTTTTAAAAAATGATGTGATAATATTTGTTAATACTTCTGTTTCAATCAAAAATCCATCATGCCCGTAAAATGAATCAAGTTCGGCAAACGCCGCTTTAGGAATATGCCTGAACAAGTATTGTTGTTCTTCGATCGGGAACAAGACATCGGATTTGATTCCGATCACCAAGGTTCTGGCTTTAATCAGGCTGAAATGCCTTTTCAACCCCATGCCTGCCGCGCCCCACGTTGTGCGAATCCATTACTTTTGGTCAAATACCAGTAGCTATAGGCATTAAAACGCTTCACCAATTTTTCGCCCTGGTAATTTTGGTAGGATGATGCTTTGAAATCATCCGTTTTTTTATCGTTGTCTTCCTGTTGGGTAACGGTATATGTTTTATAGCCACGATAGGAGAGCAGGGCAATGCTCCTGGCTGCTTTAAGGCCTTTTGCACCGCCATCGGGCTTGTTGGCATAAAAACTTCGGTCGGCCGCAATGGCCAAACGCTGCGACTCATTAAAGGCAATGCCCCAGGGCGAATGCCGGGCGTTTGTAGCAATCAATATCACATTTTTTATACGATTAGGCTCCATGATTGACCATTCCAGCGCCTGCTGGCCACCCAATGAACCACCTATTACTATTTTGATATCTTTAATTTGCAGGTGTTCGGCCAGCAATTGGTGGGCTTTTACCATATCGCGTACGGTAATTTGCGGGAATGACAAGTAATAGGGTTGGCCGGTTACCGGATTTATTGCTCAAAGGATTTGTAGTGCCATAATGTAGAGCCTAAAATATTGGCGCATACGATAAAATGTTCATCTGGATTAAAATAAGTCACTTGGCGCCAAACAATCCTTTCCACCAGTCAAACACATCGGAATTTGCCGTGAGCGCATGGCATACCCAAACCACATTATCCCGTTCTTTATTTAACTTGCCGTAGGTTGAAACCCTATCTGTAGTTCGCTGCAGCTTCTTTCCGGATTCGAGTTTAAATGCCCTGATTGTAACTTATAATATTTGTGTATTCATTTGTTTGTCTCGTCACTGCCTAGTGCAGTAAATTTTATCAGCCACATTCCGTAATAACTATATTATCACTTAAAAAATAGTTATGCTAATTCGGCTGCCAGTTCTTTTATTTTGGCAAATGCCTGTTCAAAATCTGCTTTTATATCATCAATATGTTCAATACCAACGGCCACACGCAATGAGTTTGGTAGTAACACCGGCTGCAAGTTGTTCCTCGTCTGAAAGTTGCTGGTGTGTAGTTGCTGATGGCTGAATGATCAGCGTTTTGGCATCACCCACGTTGGCCAGATGGCTTACCAGTTTCAAGCTGTCAATAAAACGACCCGCGTTTTCTTTGTCACCTTTTATTTCGAAGGATAATACTGCACCAAACCCATTTTTTAAATACTTTTTGGCCAGCGCATGGTAACGTGATGATGGTAAGCCCGGATAATTCACTCTGGCAACCTGCGGATGCTTTTCGAGCCATTTTGCCAATTCAAGTGCGTTATCAACATGGCGTTGCACGCGCAATGAAAGCGTTTCCAGGCCCTGTATAAACAGGAAAGCATTGAACGGCGACTGCGAGGGGCCGAAATCACGCAAACCCTCCACTCGGGCGCGTATAATAAACTGAATATTACCAAAAGGACCGCCGATGCCAAACACGTCCGAGAATACCAACCCATGATAACCCTCAGATGGTTCGGTAAACTGCGGGAATTTACCGTTGCCCCAGTTGTAATTACCGCCATCGACAATTACACCGCCAATGCTTGTACCATGACCGCCTATCCATTTGGTTGCAGACTCAACTACGATATGTGCGCCATGCTCCAGTGGGCGGAACAAATATCCTGCGGCGCCAAAAGTATTATCTACGATTAGCGGCAGATCATGTTTTTTAGCTAATGCAGCTATCTTCTCAAAATCAGGAATATTATATTCCGGGTTGCCAATGGTTTCCAGAAAAATGGCTTTAGTCTTGCCATCGATCAACTTTTCAAGGTTTTCAGCGCTGTCATCTTTAGCAAAACGAACATCAATTCCCAGTCGTTTAAAAGAGACCTTAAATTGATTATAAGTGCCACCATACAGGTAAGGTGATGAAACAAAATTGTCGCCAACCTGCAAAATATTATTTAACGCCAGGAATTGTGCCGCCTGGCCCGAAGCCGTCGCCAATGCTGCTACGCCGCCTTCTAATGCAGCCACCCGTTTTTCAAAAACATCGGTGGTCGGGTTCATGATGCGGCTATAAATATTCCCAAATTCTTTTAGCGCAAACAAATTTGCCCCGTGTTCGGCACTTTTAAATACAAAAGAACTCGTTTGATAAAGCGGAACAGCCCGTGCGCCCGTTGTAGGATCAGCCTCTTGTCCGGCGTGTAATTGCAGTGTTTCAAATTTTAATGTTGACATGGCAGTATGGATTTGATTTTTTAAATTCTGAATGCTATAGTTATTTGATGTTGGGGAACACATAAAAACAGGAATGGTTTTTCATGCGATACACGTATATTTAAAATAAAATCAGACGTGTAGATTAACAACAGCAACACATACACATATAGCCACTAGGATAAGCTATAAGAAATTGCCAGGTCCCTGGTGGAACTTAAAAGATTGGGAAACGTAATTTTAATCAGACTTTTCATGGTTATTAATTTATATCCCCCGGAGATCCATTCTCCGGGCCAGGAATTGGCACCTTCTCCACCTTGGAGGGTTGCCAGCGGGTCATTGAGCCTGATCTCTCGCCGCTTCTTTATAAATCAAAACCTTTGTTAGAGGAATTGATCGATGGTATTGCTACCAAATATTGTTGCAAACATAGGCGATATTAAGGCATATCTCCAAATTATATTTTTAAAAAGAGCAGATTTATAGCTAGTCAGGAAGCTTATAACCAAGTATCGGATTGTGAATTTGGCAGAAATGACACTTCAAGTTGTCGTATTTACACCTCATTTATGGTATTTTTTGTACCGAACTTTGAAAAAAAAACAAAAAAATGTCAGCGAAAAAACAATTATTAGCACAGTACGACCTTCACGATCTGCTTTTTAATAATGTGATCGAAGGTATCAGTGATGAACAGTCCAACCGGTGCATTGCCACTCCAATGAATAGCGTGAAATGGTTAGCCGGCCACCTGTTATGGGCTAATGCCCATCTTGCCAAAATTGGTGGAGCTCTGGTTGAAGTTAAATGGAGAGACCATTTCCACAGCAAACAGGGCGGGGGACCGGATGATTTCAATGCACCGCCAAGTGAATTACCGACCTTGGAACAAATCAGGCAAAAATGGAATGAGGATGCGCCCACAATTAGGAAAGGATTGGAAAACCTGCCCGATGCTGCATTGGACAGTACGGTAGAATTCAAACATCCTATTCTTCCTTTCGACAATACGCTCGCTGGTTTGTGGGCTTTTATCAATCACCACCAGGCCTATACCATTGGTCAGATCGGCATATTGAGAAGGGCGCTGGGAAAGGACGCGATGAGTTATTCCAGGGAGGTTCATGCTGAGGTTTAACAGAACGGGCATTTGGGATGTGCAGGGAACGACATCGTTATTAAGCTCGCGGGAGATTCATTGAATGAAATAAGTCAACACGGTGCCAAACTTTTCTGGCCCCATTGGGTGCAACTGCCCACTAATAATGCTCCCGCGTGGTATCAGATCGCCATACTTTCTTTCCAGCAAGTTAGGCAATTGAAGAAATGACCGGAAGTGCTGGGGAATTACTTTGAAACTTCCGGCTTTTCAATCATTCAGCGCCTGTTTAATATCTGCTATAAGATCGTCAATATGCTCCAGTCCCACGGAGACGCGCAATAAATTATGCGGCGTTTTGGTGTCGGGACCTTCAACAGATGCCCGATGTTCAATGAGGCTCTCCACGCCGCCCAAACTGGTGGCCTGCGTGAATACCTGTAATTTGTTGATTACTTTTCGTGCCTGTTCTGATCCGCCCTTTACACAGAAAGAAAGCATGCCGCCAAAATTGAGCATTTGCTCTTTTGCCGTCAGATGCTGGGGATGAGCGGGCAGTCCTGGGTACATTACGCTTTCTATTTTGGGGTGGTACTCGAGATACTCAGCAAGTGACTGTGCATTTTGTACATGCCCGCGGACACGATACGGAAGCGTTTTGATGCTTCGTGTCAGATAATAGCAATCCATAGGCGAGGGGATGGCGCCACCCATTTCCTGGACCTGCCTGATCTTGGTCCACCATTCATTTTTTTCGGAGGTAATCAGTGCACCGCCCATCAAATCGCTGTGCCCTCCAAAATACTTGGTAGATGAATGCATTACCAGATCGGCGCCCAGGGCTAAGGGCTGCTGGCCGATAGGCGTTGCGAAAGTATTATCGCAGGCTACCTTTATATGATATTGTCTGGCAATCTGTATCACCTTTTTAATATCCGTAATTTTCAGCAGGGGGTTTGATGGCGTTTCGATCCAAATCAGCCTTGTATTGGTTTTGATATGTGCCCGGAGTACCTCCGCGTTGTTAATATCAATAAAGTCGAATTCCAGGATTCCGGCAAACAGGGTTTTGATCTGATTGCGTAATCCATGGTACATATCGTCAGGCCCGATAATGTGTGCGCCCGGTTCAAGCGTCTGAAAAACTGCCATGCCGGCCGCATTGCCCGATGAAAAGGCTGCGGCATCGGCTCCGCCTTCTAGTTTTGCCAGCACATTTTCGAGGGAGCTGCGGTTAGGGTTGCTTGAGCGGCTATATATATAACCCGCCGGAAACGAGCCATCGGGTTCTCTAACGAAAGTTGTTGAGAGTGTGATAGGCTGTATTACTGCTTTAGTCCTGTCATCGTTGAGATTGCCGGCGTGAATGGCGATGGTTTCGATTTTCATAAGGCAAACTTAAAGTTTTGCGATGAGTAAACTAATGTTTACACATCGATTACATTAACATTTGCTATTTTTGCTGCAAATTATAACGGATGGAAGCCGAAAATAATTTACTTGTATTATTACAGGATCCTGATCTTTCTGCTGATTTGAAGCACGTTGCACAAAAAGTTCTGAACGGCGAGCGGATCACTTTCGATGAAGGAGTGCTCCTTTTTGAAAAGGGCGAATTGAGCTATGTCGGGGTGCTTGCCAATTACATCCGCCAGAAAAAGCACGGCGATAAAACTTATTTCAATCGCAATTTCCATATTGAGCCGACCAATTTGTGTGTATATGACTGCAAATTCTGTTCTTATTCCAGACTGATCAAACAGCGTACCCAAGGGTGGGAATACACCATGGACGAGATGCTGGATATTGTAAAAAAATACGACAGCGAACCGGTAACCGAGGTGCACATTGTTGGCGGGGTGTTGCCCCAGTATGATGTTGCTTTTTATACCGAACTGTTCAGCCGGATAAAGGCGCACCGGCCTGAATTACATGTAAAGGCTTTAACTCCGGTAGAATATCACTATATATTTAAAAAAGCAAAAATCGATTATGCCAGCGGCATGAAAATGATGAAGGACGCCGGTTTGGAGTCTATTCCCGGTGGCGGAGCAGAAATATTTCATGAAGAGATCCGTAATCAGATCTGTAAAGATAAATGCACAGCGGACGAGTGGTTGCAAATTCATGAGCAATGGCATAAACTGGGTATGCGTTCAAACGCCACAATGCTCTACGGCCACATCGAAAAGTACTGGCACCGGGTAGATCATATGGAGCGCCTTCGCCAGCTTCAGGACAAAACGGGAGGTTTTCAAACCTTTATACCCCTTAAATTCCGTAACCAGGATAATCAGATGTCTCATGTTAAAGAGTCTACGGTGGTCGAAGATCTGCGCAACTATGCCATAGCACGTATTTACCTTGATAATTTTGATCATATCAAAGCTTATTGGGCAATGATCAGTCGCAATACAGCCCAGCTGTCATTGAATTTTGGGGTGGACGATGTTGATGGGACACTGGACGATACGACCAAAATATACAGTATGGCAGGTGCCGAAGAACAGCATCCGGCGATGAGCACCAAACAGTTGGTTGAGCTGATAAAGCAGGTGGGCAGGCAGGCAATTGAAAGGGATACCTTATATAAAGCGCTTACCGATTATACCGATCATGAATTTCCAGAAGAAGCAAAACCGCAGTTTTATAAACTGCCTGTTATCAATTAGGCTTAATGGCAGAAAAAACACTATACATTGTCCGTCACGGGCAAACCGATCTAAACAAGCAGGGCATTGTCCAGGGGCGCGGCCGCGATACTGATCTTAACCAGGAAGGGCGTCACCAGGCTCAGTTATTTTTTGAAGCCTATAAAAATGTTCCTTTTGACAAGATTTATATTTCAGAATTAAAGCGCACGCAACAAAGCATACAGCCATTTATCGGTCTGGGATTACCTTACCAGAAATTATCCGGGCTGGACGAACTGGCATGGGGTGTTTTGGAGGGTCAGCCCAGCACGCCGGAGAATAAAGCCGCATTTATGCGCCTGTTGAGAAGCTGGCTCAACGGTGATCTTGATACCAAATTCGAGGGCGGTGAAAGCCCAAATGAAGTAAAGGCAAGACAACTGGAAGCCCTGGATACGATCATGGCCCATCCGGAGGAGAAAAATGTGCTGATATGTATGCACGGGAGAGCCATGCGCCTGTTTATGTGTGTGCTGCTTGGTATGCCGCTCACGGAGATGGAAACCTTCCCCCATCAGAACCTGGTATTGTACAAAGTAACCTGGGACGGAACTAAATTCGAAATTGTTGATTTTAATAACGCACATCATTTAAAATAATAAGAATATCTTTTTGTGGAAAAAATAAGAATCTCTGCTGTTAGCTATACCAATACGAAACCTTTTTTATACGGACTACAACACACGCCAATTATTGACGAGATTGATTTGAGCCTGGATATTCCTTCAGATTGTGCGCAGAAGCTCATCGATAACCAGGTAGATATAGGGCTGATACCCGTTGCCGCTGCGCTTAGCCTTCCCGAATGGCATATTATTTCTGATTTTTGTATCGGAGCTACCGGCCCGGTAAATTCTGTATTTATTTTTAGTAACTGTGATATCCACCAGGTCGGCACCGTTCAGCTTGATCCGCAGTCGCGTACATCAAATAATCTGGCACGAGTACTGCTTCAGAATTTCTGGAAAGTGGAACCGCAACTGGTTACCAACGCGTCCGACTATGCGCAATCAAAGGATATCCACACTGCTTTTGTACAAATTGGGGATCGTACTTTTGGAAAGAAAGAACAGTATAAATACGTATATGACCTTTCGGAAGAGTGGCAGAAGTTTACGGGTCTTCCATTTGTTTTTGCGGCCTGGATAGCCAATAAGCCTATTGCGCATCACTTTACAGACGAGTTTAACAAATCTCTCAAATTCGGCCTGGATCACCGGGCAGAGCTGTTAAAGGAACTGCCAAAGCGAGATGATTTCGACCTGGAAGATTATCTGATGCACAAGCTGGATTTTAAGCTGACGGAAGACAAGAAAAAGGCGCTTCACTTATTTCTGCACTATATTAAAGCATTGCATGTACCAAGTGTAGCCTAGTGCTGCCTGAAATTTTTGTTTTGTCAGGTTAGGTTGAAATTAACAAGAAATGCAATATTAAACCTGTATTTTCTTTTAAAATACTGTAAACTAAACAAAAACGAAAATCGTTATCAGTATAGGCACCTTCTATTAAAATCTTTTTTAACAGGTGCCGCCTTAAAATGAAAAAGACTGGGAACGCAATTCATTTTCATTTTTTTGCGTTTGCTTTAACGACGATATACCTGTTGATCGTTATAGCCCATCTTTTTTTTACGCCCGCATTCTTATCTGGATACCATCCTGGGCATAATCCAATTCTAAAAAGAAATACTGAACTTATATATAACCTTCTAAGGACCGACCGGTGTACGCTTAATGATGCTAAAGTGGCCATGCTCGTGGCCCGGCAATATGCTGCATGGTATGGTTCCGATATGCATACCCTGCCAAGGAACGTTGTCAGGGCCGGTGAATTTCATTTCTCCCAATTTTTACAGGATAACCATTCCTGTTATTTATCAAACCGAATACTTAGGATCTGATTACTGAGGGCAGCCTTGTCACCAGAGAATTTTTGAAGTGTGGATTCCCCTAATGAATATAAGAAATCAGAAATCTTAAGATCATGAAAACTCTAGTAAAATCCATTATCCTGATCGTTGTATTGGGATTACTATCATATCATGTAATGGCTCAAAGGAAAAGCATTCAGGTTCCTACGGTAGTACAAAATGCTTTTTCGTCCAAATACCCCCAGGCGCTGCTTAAAAGCTGGAAAACTGAAAAGGATCAGTATGTCGCTTCGTTCACCATGGGTAATAAAGAATGTCAGGCGTCCTATTCCAGCGACGGCGCCTGGATTAGTACGGTAACTGATCTGGGGCTTTCGAAGTTGCCTCCTGAGGTACTTGCGTCGCTAAGGAAGGGCAATTACGCAAGTTATCATGTTGACGACGTCGAATATTTGCAGACGCCTACCAGTGAGCTGTACCTGCTCAAGGTTGACAATAACAGCGGCAATAAACCCGTTTTTGAAAACGTTGGCTCGGTAAATAATGAGGTGCTGTATTTTAGCCAAGATGGCAATCTGGTTAATGCAATAGCAAGCAATTAATAAAAGGCTGTTTGGAGCCGGATTAAAGCTGACCCCAAACAGCCTTATTTGATTTAATGAAAACCCGCGGTCCCTTATCGATGCCCTTTAATAATTTTTTAATAGGAATAGAAGAATTAATATTTCCAAAATCTTATCAGTACCTGGCGTTTGCTATATTTAAAGAAAACAAACACTTATGAATTCATATTCACTGCAGGGTCAGGCTGCCATGGTCACAGGTGGCGATAGCGGCATAGGCAAAGGTGTGGCCCTTGAACTGGCAAAGGCCGGAGCTAAACTACTTATAAATTATGCCCATAACCAGGCCGCCGCAGAAGAGGTGGTTGCTGAAATCAAAACCACAGGCGGTGCGGCTTTTGCGTATCAGGCCGATGTGAGCCAAGAAGCCGAGGTGCAGGCAATGTTTGCCGAAATGATAACACAATATGGCACCATTGATATTTTGGTTAACAATGCCGGCTTGCAAAAAGATTCCAGGTTTGTGGATATGACCTTAGAGCAATGGCAAACCGTGATCGATATCAACCTGACGGGGCAGTTCCTTTGCTCGCGTGAAGCAGCAAGGGAGTTCATTCGCAGGGGAGTGGTAGCGCAAACAAGCAAGGCTGCCGGAAAGATAATCTGTATGAGCAGTGTCCACGAGGTGATCCCTTGGGGTGGACATGTAAATTATGCAACCAGTAAAGGCGGTATCATGATGCTGATGAAGAGCATGGCTCAGGAACTGGCGCCTCATAAGATCAGGGTGGTGGGTATTGGACCTGGAGCTATCCAAACACCCATTAACAGATCCGCATGGGATACGCCCGAGGCTTTGGAAAAACTGTTGACCCTGATCCCTTATAACCGGATTGGTCAGCCTGATGACATTGGTAAGCTGGCTGCATGGCTTTGCTCGGACGAGGCCGATTATATTACCGGCAATACCATCTTTATGGATGGTGGAATGACACTTTATCCGGGTTTTGCAGATAATGGATAAGTCCTTTCACATTGATTGTTCTATTTGTAAGGCCTTTTGTGTCATATAATTGCCACAAAAGTATGACCAAAGATGCTTATTGTAAGAAATACACTAAGCTATTTCAAAAAACATTAGCATATTGTAAAAAATACACTAAGTATTGACGTTAATTTTGTAATAAATAAAAAATGAACCATTCTTTTGTGAAATAATTACAATAATTGGCATAAATTTTAATAATCGTTAATTGTAGCTTATTTTTGTTGCGGATTTAAAATTTAAGACAATGAAAAAATTATTTATAACTGCCGCTATAGCTACCATGTTTAGCGCTAGCGTGTTCGCCGATGGCACTAAGAAAAGCAATACTGCTGTAAATGTTTCTTACACTGTATTAAATCAATTTAACGCCGATTTTGCTGACGCAAAAAACGTAGTTTGGACCGTAAGCAAAAATTTCCAAAAAGCTGAGTTCGTTAACGAAGGCGTTAAAATGACCGCATTTTACAACCTGCAGGGCCAGTTCGTTGCTTTAACTCAAAGCATCGATTCTAAAGCCATTCCTGCCATAACTCAGCTGGAAATTGCAGAGAAATACAAAGGTTACGCCGTTAAGGATGTAATTGTGCTTCAAAACAACACAGAAACAAATCCTGATGCTGATGAAGCTGCGTATTTCGTTGATCTGAAAAGTGATACCAAAGAGGTATTGGTACGGATCAATGCTGACGCACACGTCGAATTTTACAAAGAAGTAAAGTAATTTACTTTTACAATTTATGCAAGCCACCCCATCCAGGGGTGGCTTTTTTTGTTTAGCGGAGGCCCCTGATCCATTGAAGGGCAAAAATTTTGCCCTCACCGGAAAACAACTTCGAATTTCAGGCCTTTATTAAGAATATGTATGCCCTGAAAAATGTCTAAAACGATCATTGTTTCCAACCGATTACCCGTTAAGGTCAGTGAACAAGGCGGCCAATTTATCCTAACACCCAGTGAGGGTGGCCTTGCTACCGGGTTAGGTTCAATTTATAAGCAAAACGATAATATTTGGGTAGGCTGGCCTGGTATTGAAATAACCGAGGCTACGAAAAAACGCCAAATAGAACGAAAGTTAAAGGATCAGAGTCTGTGGCCTGTATTTCTATCACAGAAAGAGATCAGCGAATACTACGAAGGATTTTCAAATGATGTTTTATGGCCTGTATTCCACTATTATGCCTCCACGTACGCTAATTATCAGCGTTCAAACTGGGAGTATTACAAGCAGGTCAATGAAAAATTCAGGGATGCTGTACTATCGATTGCAGCGAGCGGGGATACGATATGGGTACATGACTATCAGCTTTTGCTTTTACCCGAAATGATCAGGCGCGTGCGTTCCGATTTATCCATAGGCTTCTTTTTGCATATTCCTTTCCCTTCCTATGAAATGTTCCGACTGATCCCCTGGCGTGCCGAATTGATGCGTGGCATACTGGGTGCTGATCTGATCGGGTTTCATACCTTTGATGACGTGCGGCATTTTATAAATGCCGCAACACGTATACTACCGGTAACGTCTTCCGCCAATATCATTTCGCAGGGTGAACGTTCAATTGTTGTCGAATCGTTCCCAATGGGTATTGACGATAAAAAATATGCTTCTCTTACCAAAGACCCCGAAGTAAAGAAGGATATCAGACTCATACAGGACACCTTTAAGAATACCAAATTGGTGGTCACGATCGACCGGCTTGATTATAGCAAAGGAATTTTACAGCGCTTACAGGCCTTTGAATACTTGCTGGAGAAATACCCGGAATATCAAGAGAAGATCGCATTATACATGATCGTAGTGCCTTCGCGCGATACTGTACCTCAATACGCACAATTACGCGATCAGATTGACAAGAAGGTGGGGACTATTAATGCCGTTTACCGGACAATGGATTGGATACCCATCCATTATTATTACCGGTCGCTGCCTCTTCAGATGTTGTCTGCCCTATATTACACAGCCGATGTGTGCCTGGTTACGCCCATGCGTGATGGTATGAACCTGGTGAGTAAGGAATATGTGGCGAGCCGCGTTAAAAACGATGGCGTATTGATCTTGAGTGAAATGGCCGGGGCTTCGAAAGAGCTTATCGATGCATTGATCGTCAACCCTAATAATACCGTAGAGATTGCCGAAACCATAATCCGCGCCATCAATATGCCGAAAGAAGAACAACATAGGCGCATGGGACAAATGCGGCAAATGGTATCCAAATTTAATATTTCGCATTGGGTGAAAATCTTTATGGATAAGCTGAAAGAGGTAATTCAGCTTCAGCGTTCTATGCAAACGCGTTACATCAGTCAAATTACAATGCAGTCTATTACCAACCGATATACCAGGACCAGTAACCGTGCAATATTTCTTGACTACGACGGTACCCTTGTCGATTTCAGTTCAAATATTGATCAGGCCGTTCCTGACGTGGAATTGTATGCAATACTACGAATGTTAACCGAGGATCCCGCCAATTACGTTGTGTTGATAAGTGGCCGTAAACATGAGAATCTCAGTGATTGGTTTGATAACACAAACATCGACCTGATAGCCGAGCATGGAGCCTGGTTTAAAATGCAGGGAGCCGCCTGGCAAAAGCAGCCTGGGCTCTCAGCGCAATGGAAACATGATATTACCCCGATACTGGAGACTTTTGTCGACCGCACGCCAGGTACCTTTATCGAAGAGAAATCGTACTCGCTGGTATGGCACTACCGTAAGGCGCAGAAGGGACTCGGAGAATTGCGGGCAGGGGAACTGATGAATAACCTGAAATACCTTGTAAATGATAAGGGCCTGCAGTTAATGCCGGGCGATAAAGTCGTCGAAATAAAGAATGTTGAAATCAACAAAGGCAAGGCAGCTCTGACTATAGTCGATAGTGGCAACTATGATTTCATAATGGCGCTGGGTGACGATTATACCGACGAGGATATTTTTAAAGCCCTGCCCGACAGTGCTATTACTATAAAAATTGGCAGCAATCTGTCGGCAGCAAAATTTCATTTACGAACGCCCGGAGAAGCCAGAAGTATGTTGAAGGCACTTGCTGAAAGCAGTATGGTCAAGCACTGAGCCGGCTGCCTTCTAATAATATTGTGTAAGTTGCCAGCGTAACTGATCGATCTGGTCACCGATCAGCTGAACATTTTCGGCACTAAGCTCGTCCCTTGAATATTCTTCCAATTGCCAGCCGCCACTTACCTTGCGAATATAGCCGATAGGTGAATGATCGAGGCTTACGCTGTAATAATCCTTTTGCAGCTGCTTTACTTTAACCAGTTTATTGCTGCTGAAAGGTATGATATGTTCATCCATGTTTATTCAATTGCCAGGTTATATTTGATGAGCAATCCACCCAGCGCGTCGGCGCTGAATTTTGCCTTGTTTACCGTATTGTTTTCCGGATCAATATTAAAATTGTAAGCCGTTCGAAGGTCAGCGCCTTTTAGAATGGTGCGGTTAAAGATCGCGCGGTTCAGGTTGCATTTTTCGAAAACTGCGTTGGTGAAATCAGTTTCACTGAAATCTGCTTCCTCAAAAGAACAATCTTCAAATAAAGTTCCCTTAAGTTTCTTTTTATGCCATACCGTGTAATCCAGTACACATTTGCTGAAACTCAGCTGGAGCGAAAAACTACTGCTTTCTGCAAAGTTAACGCCTGTCATTTTGCAGTCTTTAAAGTCCACGTTCTGCAGCCCTGTTTCTGTGATTTTAACAAGGGATAGGTTGCAGGAATTCATCTGGCAGTTGATAAAGGTATTATGCGAAAGATTGGCATAAGAAAAGTCACATGCAATAAAACTGCAACCCTCAAACGTGTATTCAGCACCAGCCATATCCGAAGACTTTATATTTCTGTAAACCGTATTTTCGTTAAACTGCTGTTCCATTGTACCAAATTCAGTGCTTTTAGCGATGCTCCGAAATTAAAAAAAGTATCCAGCCTTTGCCTTATTAAATATGTGTTAATTTCATTTCAGAAGGATGGGCGAATAAGGTTAAATACTAACTTTGGATAAATACCTACCGAAATGAACTACGCAATAAAAGGCTTACATCATATTACTGCAATTGCAGGCAATGCAAAGAGGAATTTTGAATTCTATACCCGGGTGCTGGGATTGCGTCTGGTAAAGAAAACGGTGAATTTTGATGATCCTCATACATATCACTTCTACTATGGAGACGAAAGAGGAACTCCCGGTACGGTACTGACGTTCTTTCCATGGGAGGGAATATCAACGGGAAGAAGGGGGGCACGGCAGGTAACGGAAATAGGTTACGCGGTGCCGGATAATAGCCTTGATTTTTGGCAAAAACGATTGGAGGACCATAACGTAATCTATAACAAACCGGCGGAAAAATTCGGTGAGCAGTATCTTTCATTTATTGACCCCGATGGGCTGAAGATAGAACTGACCGTCCCCAAAAAGACGGATACCAGAGTACCATGGGTAACCGGCGAGGTTTCTGCTGAAAATGCAACCCGCGGTTTTCATCACATTACCATCACCAGTAATAAGATGGAGGCCACGGCCAAAATTTTAATTGAAGTTTTCGGCTACAAATTATCTGAACAGCATGTCAACCGCTATCGTTTTGTAACCGACGCGGTGGAAAATGCGGCTATTGTAGACATTGTCGAAATACCTTCAGAGATGGCTGGCCACGTTGCGGGCGGCTCCGTGCATCATGTTGCCTTCCGCGTTGAAAATGAAGATATCTTACTGCAATACCGTGCAAAAATTGTGGACCGGGGATTAAACATTACCGAAAAAATTGACCGCAACTATTTTTATTCACTCTATTTTCGTGAACCAGGTGGCGTTTTATTTGAGATCGCAACTGAAAATCCCGGCTTCATAACCGATGAAGCAGTGGATCAATTAGGTACAGGTTTAAAGTTGCCTCCACAATATGAATCTCAGCGCATTGAAATTGAAAATAGTCTTCCTGTAATTAATTGAAATGTACAGCCACACCAAGCAGATAGTAACAGCAGGAGTTCCCATCGATGAGGCGGGCAAAGCAATGATCATGCTGCATGGAAGGGGAGCCACAGCGTCAGGTATCGTTTCCCTGACTGCTCATCTTAATCTTTCGGAAACTGCCGTTATTGCACCACAAGCTAATGAAAACAGCTGGTATCCTTATAGTTTTATGGCGCCCGTGGCAAATAATGAACCTGCCTTAAGTTCTGCCCTGGCTTTGATTGAAGAGCTGGTCAATGATCTCACTGAACAGGGGATAGGAAAAGAGAAAATCTATTTTATTGGTTTCTCGCAGGGTGCTTGCCTGGCGCTTGAATATACTGCGCGTCACGGAGCGGAATATGCAGGTATAATTGCGCTTACAGGCGGACTGATCGGCGATAAGCTTGTCAGGGAGAATTATTCCGGTGATTTCAAAAATACACCTGTCCTGCTCAGCACCGGGGATCCTGATCCGCATGTTCCTCTAAATAGGGTAGAAGCAAGCGCGCTCATTCTAAAGGAAATGAATGCAGATGTATTACTTAAGATATATAAAGGACGCGCGCATACAGTAACGGCAGATGAATTAGAACTGGCTGTTCGGCACGTATTGAAAAATTCATAAAAATTACACCATCATGTTGGTGATAGTGCCCCAGGGTATGCATATTTGAGCAAAAAAACTCGAAACGCCATGCATTCAGACCAGATCGCTAACCAAGAACTGTTTATAAAAATGGTTTTGTCCAACTGGGAACTTCAACTCAACCGCACCCGTGATTTGCTGGGGAGGCTCAGCGACGATGAATTATCAGACCCGACGGCGCCAGGCCGCAATAGCGGAGCCTATTTAATAGGACATCTGGCTGCCGTGAGTGACGGTATGTTTACTTTACTGGGCCTTGGAGAGCGTATTGATCAGAATATGGATGACATTTTTGTTAATAAACCGGAAAATGCTGCTATTCAGAAGCCAGCTGTAAGTGAGATAAGGACGTATTGGGACAAGGTCAATGCGCTGCTGGCCGAAAAAATGGGCCGAATGAAGGCGGAAGACTGGTTTATGCGGCACACGGCCATATCAGAAGAAAATTTCGCATCAGAGCCTCACCGTAATAAATTAAATATCGTTATGAACCGTACCAGTCACCTGAGCTATCATCTGGGGCAATTGGTTTACCTCATTAAGAAATAAATTAAAACAGGCGGATGCGAAAGGTATTTAGAGCTGCTATTTTATTAATGGGCCTGTTTTTCTACAGTTGCAGTACAAAGGTTTATACCCATCAGCAGGTAATGCAAAGCCTTCTGACCAAGGAGCAAGTACTTAAACACATGGGTAAACCTGATCTGGTTAAAGGAGGAAATGAGATGGAAGAATGGGATTATTTTGGCCGGATAGCCTATCATCCCGTTAAGTCTGTGCGGGACACAACGGCTGCTACCCTCAGCAATACCGATAGCAGCGCCATGCATGAACGATTTGTCCGCTTTATATTCGATCCGCAGGGTAATGTAACAGGTTATAAAAGTAATAGTGTTGATCTGAGCTATTCACAGAAGGATTCTTTCGGTGCAGCTACCTTAAAAGTCCTCGGAATAGCGGCCCTGATTACTGTTGTTGTGGGGCTGGAGATCTACAGTAATTCTGATATTAATCTTTAATCTGTTTCTTTTTCACTATTGCGGACATAAGACAATGCTCCGGAGGGACATTGATTTATCTGGTTGACAATAACCTCAGTATCTGCTTTACTGACATCTATCCAGGGTGTCAATGCCGTATTAAAGACTGCGGAAAGTCCCTTAACGCAGCGCGCCGAATGGATACACAAACCGGGTTGCCAGATTACGGTTACCTCGCCATTGTTATATTTTTTGATAATGTCTTTCATACTCACTAAATTACAGCATTAATCCAGTTGTAACGTCTGTTTATGCCCAATTTTTTCGTCGATCCTGATATTGCCAAAGCCAGAACGCTTGATTCTGATTTTTATACAAGTGCCGAAGTGTTTGAACAATGCAGGGAACGAATATTTGCGCCTTCATGGCAATTTATCGGTAGTGACGAATTGGCAAAGGATACCACGGAAGTCTTTCCTTTGACCCTACTGCCCGATTATCTGAATGAACCCCTGGTACTAACCAGAAATAAAGCGGGCGAATTGAACCTGTTATCCAATGTTTGTACCCATAGGGGTAACATATTAGTCGAAAAATCCTGCAGGCAAGCCAATTTGAGATGCCGTTATCATGGTCGGATGTTTGACCTTGACGGAAAGTTTTTATCGATGCCCGAGTTTAAGGAGGTTAAAGATTTTCCTTCAAGGCAGGATGATCTGCCTTCGTTAAACCTGTTCCAATGGCATAGCTGGTTGTTTACATCCGTCCATCCGATTTACCAGCCCGAAGTGATCTTCAAGGATATGATGGACAGGGTCAGTTGGATGCCGCTGGATAAATTTAAGCTTTATCCCGAATTGTCACGGACATTTTCTGTAAAGGCCAATTGGGCGCTATATTGTGAGAATTATCTGGAAGGCTTTCATATTCCCTTTGTTCACGCTGGCCTAAACGCTGTTATCGACTATGGTCAGTACGCTACCGAGCTGTATTTTCCATTTTCCAGTCTGCAGCTGGGCTTGTCGAAAACCCATGAACATTGTTTTGATCTGCCGCCTGATTCACCGGATTATGGTAAAAATGTTGCAGCCTACTATTTCTGGGTATTTCCAAATATGATGTTCAATTTTTATCCATGGGGTCTTTCGGTAAATGTGGTGGAACCGGTATCGGTAGGGCAGTGCAGGGTGAAATTTATGTCTTATTTATGGGACGAGTCCAAACTGGATCAAGGAGCGGGGGCCGGCCTGGATAAAGTGGAGCAGGAGGATGAGGAAATCGTCGAGAATGTACAGCGTGGCGTGAGTTCCCGGTTTTATAGGCATGGGAGGTATTCAGTAACGCGCGAACAGGGGACGCATCATTTTCATCGCATTCTTTCGGAGTTTATGAATAAATAAGCGCAATGGCATATCCCGGACGAAACGGGGTTTTGTGTACGTCCTCGTTTATCATTGTTGGCGAGGTGGTCTTTGCTTGCGTGGAAGGCAAATGTCACATAATCAATTCGGTAACGGCTTTGCTTTAACAGTTTTTGGCAAGAAAGTAACTAAAAAAGAAGTTTTATTGCAAGATTGAGTTAATTTTGTGATATGAAAATAAATGTACTGGCATTTGGAATCGCGAAAGAAATTTTCGGAGGTCTTGTAGTGGATGTGGAATTGCCTGAAAAAAGTACAACCAGGAGCTTAAGGCGGACGCTTGAAGAGCGGTATCCGCGGTTGAGGCAACTTGCATCCTATATGATCGCAGTCAACAACGAATATGCATCTGAGGATGGTCTGTTGACCGAAAGGGACGAGATCGCTATTATTCCGCCTGTAAGTGGTGGGTAAAAAATGATCTGTAGTTTTATAGATCTGTTATGAAAAGACATTCTTTTATTGTCCATAAGCTTATGGACAATGCAAAAAAATATTGCGTTGACTACACAAATTGAAATATCAAGTAAGCCTTTAAAAGTACAAGCATGCATTGACTGGATAATTTCACCCGGCTCGGGCGGGATAGATGTATTCATAGGTACTGTTCGTGATCAAACCAAGGGTAAATCTGTCGTAAGACTGGAGTTTGAGGCATACGAGCCCATGGCGCTAAAAGAGATGCAACGGATTGCAGAGCAGGCATTTGAAAAATGGCCGGTTCAAAAGCTGCTTATTCATCATCGCACCGGAGTATTGAACGTGGGCGAACTACCCGTCATCATAGCAGTTGCTGCCGCGCATCGTGCGGCGGCGTTCGAGGCTTGCCGTTATGTGATCGACACCTTAAAAGAAAAGGTACCTATCTGGAAAAAGGAGATATTTGAAGACGGAGAGGTGTGGGTGGCTGCCCATCCCTGATCTTACAGGTCGTTTAGCTGCTTTAATCCGCCTTCCAGAGAAAATACATGTGCGCCAGGAAATTTTTGTTTGATCAGCTTCACTGCCTCATCGCTTCGTCTGCCTGTCTGGCAAAACAGGACCTTAATACCTTCAGATAAAAAATAATCCATATTTTCTTCCAGCTCGATAAAGGGAATATGCTTCCCGCCAATATCAAAAAGATCTTTTTCGCGTTCGGTGCGCAGATCAATGAGTTCAAAGCGGTTTTCTCCTATGCCACGCCTCAGTTCGGCTGCCGTGATCAAAGGTACATCGATAGACTGTCTTAAAGCACGGATCGTTATCCTGGAGACCTTGCCAATATTAATAATCCTGCTTTGTAGGGTTTGCGCATCGAGTATCAATATTTTGCCTAAAAGCAATTCACCTGTTTTGGTGATGTATTTTATTGCCTCATTCGCCTGCATGCAGCCTATCATACCTGCCAAGGTCGGAATGACGCCACCTTCGGCACAATTGGGTATCTGCGAGGCATCTACCTCGGGGAACAGGTCGCGGTAATTAGGCGAAAACGTACCGTCCTGATTGGCGCCATTCCATACGGCAATCTGGCCCTCAAACTGGTAAATGGCACCGTAAACCAAAGGTTTTTTTAGCAGTACCGCTGCATCATTCAGTAAATACCGTGTTTCGAAATTATCAGTGCCATCAATGACGATATCATATTGCCCGAGAATATCTATTGCATTATCCGAAGTTATTTTGACGCAATGGGCGATCAGTTTTATTCCCGGGTTCTGTTTTTGCAGGCGCTGGCAAGCCACTTCAACCTTATTTAAACCCGTATCAGAAGGATTATATAATATTTGCCTGTGCAAATTACTAATAGATACCGTGTCATAATCCGCGATCCCCAGCGTACCTACGCCCGCAGCGGCCAAATATTGCGCAGCCGGACAACCCAATCCACCGGCACCTACGATCAATACCTTTGAGCTGCCCGAGCATTTTTTGTGTTTCTTCACTGAATCCGGGCAAAGCGATCTGACAACTATATCGGGCAAAATCTTCAGACATCAGGCGTGAGTAATCTTTTGATGGATGGTTCGTTTTGTATTTTCCAGTTCTTCGGGAGTATTCACATTAGTTAACGCCTCGGGATTTGGCGCATTTATTAAGTGGACATCGCTGTTGATCAGAAACTTTCCGTGGGCATGAATATCCCTGCGCCAGAAATGCCAGCAATACAGTATAACTTTTGGGTTCCCAGATCGTGATCAACGGTTCGGGAAATTCATTGTCCGGACTGTTGAAAGCGGTAGCTGCCGAAGATATTCCTCTATTTTCGATCAAAAATCTGAAAGTGTCAGGTTCCAGCAGCGGAAGATCGCAGGCTACAACCAGCCAGGCGTGATCGGGATGTTCACGAAATGCCGAAAGAATGGCTCCAAAAGGTCCCAGCCCGGTAAAGGTATCCTCCAGTGCCTGGTAACCGCTATCTAGCTGACGTTTTTGTTCGGCACGGCATGATATAAAAACCTCGTGGCAAAATGGAGCGAGCATGTCAGCTACATAGTAACGCTGTTCCTTTCCATACCAATTTATGGCCCCTTTATCATAGCCCATCCTCAGACTTTTGCCACCTGCCAATACCAGACCATTCAGCGGCGGCTTGGCCTGCTGCATCTTGGCTTCGAAAAATGCAATGATCTTTTCCGTTTCGTCCAACCCGTAAAGCGGAATATTTTTCCAGGCGGGCAGAGCTTCTTTTATAAAATCGAAAACATCGCTCGCGCTATCAGCGAGCAATATTAACTCCACATTGCTGAGCTGCCCAGGCGCTTTTGCAGGGATGCAGCTTTTGCGTTATAAATGATGACTACCTGCGCTTTAGCCTGCTGATGATTGCCATTGACCAGCACCAGGTCGGCATCGTTAAATTGCTGTCTTAATTTAAAATGGAGTTAGCCGCCGTATTATAATTAAACTGCTGATGGTTGATCTGGTCGGTATACTCCATAAAAGCACCGCAAGACAGCCGGCCGGGCGCAAGGCTAATTTCATCATGGTGGAAGTATCAGCATAAGCACATTTATACCTTGGTGATAAGGCACTGATCACCTTATCGGCCAGCGCTTTTATTAAAACGCAGGGCGCACCTACAATTGCCCACTCATTGCGCCCATAATTTCCTAATTGCGGGTCTGGCCAGCTCGGCATGCTTTTTATGCTCTTTTAAAGTCACGTTTACCTCCCGTCTTTTCCATCAGTTTGGTTTCTTTTATCACGATATCATGACTCATTGCCTTGCACATATCATATACGGTTAATGCGGCTATTGAGGCGCCGACGAGCGCTTCCATTTCCACGCCGGTTTTAGCCGTGATAGTGGCCGTGCAATCTATCACCACTTCCTGCTGTTGATTCAAGCTAATATCAATTTTACAATTATCTAACCCAAGGGGATGACAAAGAGGTATCAGTTCGCCGGTTTTTTTGGCGGCCATAATACCTGCAATGATCGCTGTTTGAAATACCGAACCTTTTTTGGTTTGAATCCCGGCCCTGGTTAATTGGTCCAATACCTCTGCTGGTAGCAGGACAATACTCCGTGCAGTCGCCGTGCGATGCGAAACTTGTTTTTCACTCACATTTACCATAGTAGCATGGCCCTGTTCGTCAAAGTGCGAAAATGTCATATCAAAATTGTTCAAACAGCCATATCTAAAAGCTTCGCCTTTTTTAAACTCATCCCTTTGCATCGGCAATTCAATAAAGGCATCTGTATCTGCTAAGTTAGCAAAATCGCCGGAACCATTTCCCTCTAATGGCAAGGCCAATAATTGCCCCTGTCGGTTAAATCTAAGCTTTACCTGTAAAAAATATTGCAGTTCCGGCCTGAAGATAAAATCCTGTTCCAAGGCAGCATACATTGGCGGCTTGCTCATTTATATTTTGGCTCCTGGACAGCCAGGGCAAAAAATAACGGTGCAGGCACATAAAAGTAGCGACAGGGTTACCGGGAAAAGCAAATACCAATACGCCATTCTCATGCTTGCCAAACCAAAACGGCTTGCCGGGACGCTGACTGACTTTATGAAATATAGTTTCTACTTTTATCTCTTTCAGCGCTTTCGGAATGTAATCAAACTTGCCCATGCTGATGCCGCCGGTCATTAAAATCACATCATAATTTTGGGTACAATAGCTCAGTTTCTCCCTGGTGATCATCGGATCATCCGGAATATGCAGCAGGTCAGCCTGCAACTGATGCTGATTTAATACCGCCCTGATGGTGTAGCTGTTTGATTTTCTGATCTGGATAGGGGAGGGCTGCTGGTCAACATTTACCAGTTCATCACCAGAAGAAATGATCACAACGCGGGGTAATTTTTTTACCTCCAAATTCACTTTGCCTACTGATGCTGCAATACTGATCAATGCGGGGGTAATCAGCTGGTCCTTTGCTGCAACGATATCTCCTTTCTTTTTATCAGCTCCTTTTAAATGCAGGTTCTGGCCTTTGGTTATATCGGTAGTTAATAACCTGGCAATGCTGCCTGAGATTTCGATATCTTCATATCGAATGACTGATCAGTTGTTCCCGGCAAGGACGCGCCCGTCATGATCTCGATGCATTCATCCTGTTCATTTATGTCTGCTGGCCGATCACCAGCTGCCTGTGTTGCCTTGATTTTAAAGGAGGTAATTCCCTTTTCAATAGCCTGCCAACCTGATGGCGATACCATCCATTGTTACCCGGTTATAGGGAGGAAGGTCACGATCGGCCCGCATATCTTCAGCCAGCACCCGCCCTAAGGCATATTCAAAAGGGATGCTTTCGGCACCATAATCCCGTGTCTGGCTTTGTATTAGTTTCTCGGCTTGCTCAACTGTTGTCATATCTTCGCTATTATTTTAAGTCGCCCGTTCACCGGATGATCTGAAAACTTATCCTCCAATGGTCGCCATTGATTCGTGCGCCGGATCATTCATATTCCGGCTCCGTTCGGCTTCATGCCGTCTTTAGCCCGGTGATTAAATGCATTAAGCAATACCGATTCCAGGTATTTGTCATCAGTTCCGTTGCGCAGCATGTCCCTGATATTTAAAACGCCATCATCATAAAGACACGTTTTTAAGTCACCGTGCGGCGTAATGCGTATACGGTTGCAGGTTCCGCAAAATGTACGGGAATAAGCTGCAATGATACCTATATTGCCTTTATGCCGGGAATTTGATAGTTATAAGAGGTGGAATAAGCCGCATCATGGAGTTTGGCCACTTCAGGGTATTGATGCCTGAGTTCCTCCAGAATCCGGATATAGTCCCATTTTATGCCTGAATAAGCATGACCGTCGCCATTAAAAGGCATTTCTTCAATAAAGCGTACACTTACAGGCAGGTTTCTTGTCAGTTCAACCAAGGGTACGATGTCCTGCGTGTTTTTTCCGTCCATGACTACGGCGTTGATCTTTACTTCAAAATCGTGTTTAAGAAGCTCATCCAACGTTTCCATCACCCTGGCAAACTCATCGCGTTTGGTTATTGCAAAAAAGCGACCTGAATCCAGTGTATCCAAACTCAAATTAACCGATCTGATGCCTATTTTTTTGAGCTCAGGTACCAGCGGTGCAGTCAAAACCCCGTTAGTTGTTATCGTCAATTCATTTAATCCCGGCATTCTGGATAAAGCAGACAACATTTGCATGATATCCTTGCGCACAAAAGGTTCACCGCCGGTAATCCTTATCTTTTCGATGCCCATTTTGACCAGCAGACTGCAAACGCGCAGCATTTCCTCGTACGTCATCAGCTCGCTGCGCGACATCCAGTTCAACCCTTCTTCGGGCATGCAATAAAAACAGCGCAAGTTACACCGGTCTGTGACAGCCAGACGCAGGTAATTTATCGTTCTTCCGTGGTTATCTCTGAGCAACGTTTTAGAAATCGGTACGTAAATTTAATTAATTGAATTTAGCCTAATGTTTTTTTAATGTCGTTTTTATTATAGGAGAGATTCTGGGGACTCTCACCGGACACGATCAGTAAGGTAACTCTGTTTACCGGGTTTTAAATTTATAGATAGATTTTGTTTTATAGACCTGGCCTGGTTTTAAAAGTGTGGAAGGAAAACCGGGTTGATTTGGCGAATCCGGATAATGCTGCGTTTCCATGGCGAATGCAGTGCGGTAATCGTCTTTTTCCCCGTATTTCATCATGTTTTTACTTTGCATGAAATTTCCGCTGTAAAATTGAAGGCCGGGCTCTTCCGTATAAATCTCCATTACGATACCGGTCTTATCACCGGTTACGGTAGCTATGGGCTGATTGATATCATGCCTGTTCAGCACAAAATTATGATCATAACCTTTGCCATTTTTTAACTGCTGGCTAGCATCGTTGATCCGCGCGCCGATAGTCGCGGGTTTGGTAAAGTCCATAGGGCTGCCTTTAACAGACTCAATTTTTCCTGTTGGAATCAAAGTTGAATCAACGGGCGTATAATTATCTGCCTGTAATTTGAACCATGTGGTTCAAAATAGTCCCGCTGCCTTCGCCATTAAGATTAAAATAAGCGTGATTGGTCAGGTTCACTACCGTCGTTTTATCAGTGGTCGCCTCATAGCTGCATTCGAATGCATTGTCGTCGCTTATCGTATAAGTTACTTTAATAGTCAGATTGCCCGGGAATCCTTCCTCCATGTCTTTGGAAAGATAGGTTAGTTCCAGTGTCTGCCCGTTGGTCTTTTTAGCATCCCAAACCACGTCCTGGTAGCCTTTTTTTCCACCATGAAGGGTATTGGGCGGATTATTAATTGCCAGGGTATATTCTTTGCCATCGATCGTAAATCGACCTTTGGCGATGCGGTTTCCGTATCGGCCTATTGTAGCCCCATAATAAGGTTCGGTTGACTGGATATAACCCTCGACGCTTCCAATTCCTACTGATACGTCGATCATTTTTCCGCTGCCGTCCGGAACCAGAAGGGCGACCAGTCTGCCGCCAAAATTGGTAATGGCAGCTTCCATGCCATTTTTATTTTTTAAAATATATAAGTGGGTTTGTTTGCCGTCAACCGTCTTTTCAAAGGCTGATTCAGCCGGAAGTTTTTCGTAGGCTGTGGTGTCTTTCATTGCAGTAGCAGTAGTTTGTTTGTTAATGGATTGGTTGCAAGCCACTAAGACAGCCGTGCAGACCAATAACAGGCCCAAAGATAAAGTCCTTAAATGCATATTGCCGTATTTTTATGATTTTAATAGGTTTATTGTATGTTATTTAACTGTTTGATCAGGTTAATCTCTGCCGGGCTGTAAGGTGTTCCATCTTTTCTGAAAATATCATGAAACCATATTTTAGGCTCCTGGCCGCCGGGCATGGGAGTGTCCCAGGCATAAATGGTATTGGTTTTCCCTGAAACAAATCCCCAGTTTATAGCACCTACATTTTCCTTTTTCAATAGGGGCATGGTGTTTTCAAATGTGCTGTGACGAAGGCGCGCCATATATTCTGTGCATATGACCGGCCGGCCGGTTGCTTTTAACATTTGTACCACCCGGAGATGTTTTTCAGGCTGTTCGTAGTCGTGATAAGTGATTACGTCCGAATGTGTCAACTGGAAAGTATTGAGCTTCTCCAAGTTCCAGTCCCAGATTCCGGCGCTTAAGGGCTGATCAGGATCAACGGCTTTTGCCCAGGTAAATACCTGGGTAAGCAGGCCGAGGGACCCTTCATTCTTGCTGCTATTGCCGGGTTCATTAAATAGGTCCCACAATAAAATACGCTGATCATGTCTGAAAGTTGTCAGCACATCAGTAACATATTTTTGAAGCAGGCTTATTTCTCCCTGATCTTTAATGCGGTTACCAGGATCCTGCAGCCATCCGGAATTATGAATGCCTTTTTTAGGTTCGGGCTGTTTGCCCGTTTTGGCATCTGGATTCCAGCAATCATCAAAGAAGACGAAAATGGTCTGGATATGGTGCTTATCAGCAATTGCCAGATACTGGTCAACTCTTTGAACAAAACCTTTCGGGTCTTGCTGCCATGCCATACTGTGCAAAAAAACCCGCATCGTATTAAAGCCGATTCCCTGGGCATAACCTAATTCGCGGTCTATGGTTTTAGGGTCAAAGCTGTCCGCTTGCCACATTTCCAGTTGGTTAATCGCCGTACTGGGTATAAAATTTGCGCCGTTTATCCACTGGTGACCGGCATACCATGCCTCCGCTCTGGCGTTGTTCCATACCGGGGCATTTCCAAGGGCGCTGGTCTGGCCTTTTAATAAAAATGGGAATAGTAGGAATAAGGATGCGAAAAGTAGCCTGTTATTTGTTTTCATATATAGGTATTAGGTTGGTTCCCTGAAATGCTAAGTTGATAAAAAATGTAATAACCGCAAGTCGTAAACCTTAATATTTTTATGGATCAGAAATCCAGTCCGCTGAGATCAACTACAGCCGAATCGCAGACATAGGTAGGCATAATGCCCACGGCATTTACGCGCGCTTCGTAATCTTTTGCCAGTGTATTGCCCGTTAGTACAAGCACTGTATCCAGTCCAAATTTATTTCCTCCTAAAATATCCGTATTCAGCGTATCGCCAACCATTACAATTTCATTTTTACTGATCTGACGGTACTCGCGTATCAGGTCGTAAGCAAACATAAACATCTGTGAATCGGGCTTTCCGAATCGGATGAATTGTTTGCCTACGACGCTCTCCACCATTGCGGCTATGCCACCTATGGCAATAGATACATTGCTTGCCGAAAGGGGATAAGCCCGGTCGGTATTGGCTACGATAGCCGGGATCGGTTTTTTACGAAGTATATTAACGGTCTTGTTCAGGTCCTCACACCAATCAAAACCTTCATCATCCAAAAATATTACTGCGCTTACCTTGTCAACATTATTTTCATTCACTTCGCTCATGGGCAGCGTTTGCAAGCCTGATCGTTCGATATAGTGGGCTGAACCAAGCGTTCCCAGGTAGGCAACGATGCCGTCCTGTACTTTAAGGTCCAGATATTCCTTGGTCAGCATTCCTGATGAAATAATGCGGTCGGCCGTTATAGCCGTAAGTCCCATCCGGTGATAGGATTCGGCTAGTTGGACCGGACTACGTGAAGCATCATTGGTCACTATATAGTATTCTTTGTTCTCGCGTTCCAGGTATGTGAATGTTTTTTCGATGCCGCTAACCAGGCCTGAATAGTTTTTAATAACACCGAAGGCATCAAAAAAAACGATTTTGTATTTGTCAACTATGGATTTAAAGTTATCTACTTTCTTCATAATGGTTTTTTGAAGTTTGATGAAGTTTTACTTTTAACTGCAATGCCTCTATGATCTTTTCTGCATTAAAATCCCGGTCGACAGAGGGTAGATAAATATCAAAAGCTTCAGCCTGCAGTTTTTTGGCATATTGCTCACTAAAAAAGATATTTTCCGTCTTTTATCACATAATTTAATATAAAAAAGCGGTAAGCCTCTTTTAAAAAACGTATCTCGTTTGCAGTTAAGGGGTTTACTTTATGATATTCCTGTAAAAACAGTATAAAACGGTCTTCCATCAGGGTGTTTATGACATAACTGAATACGGTCCGATCGCCGATATCGGATACCACGCGGCTGAAAAAATAAAAATCCAGCAGGCGGTAACTCATCCTGAACCAATCATAATCCCAGCGGGAATAAAGCTCAAGATCTTTGGTGACTGAAAAATTGCCGATGTTCCAGTCGATAAAAACTGGAATGATTTCGAAAGAGTTCATATTATATTTCGACCGATTTTTTAGAAACAAATCGCATTGATATTTCAAAAAATCAACCTGCATAGCCGTAGCCGAATTTTTTTTCATTTTTCTCCAGCTGCTGCTGCAAGGCAATAAATATCAGTTCGCAGCGTTTTGGACGATTTTGGCAGCACATTTTTAGCTCTTGAACAGGCTTTGTGAAACTTGCCGATCTGCTGCCCCAGTTTCATGATATGATGTTCTTCCAGCCGGCGCGGCAAGCGTTCCGATATACGGGTCGGATTATAAAATACTACCCAGGCATCTGTTTTTCCATGTCTGTAACGGTAAATATAAACGCGGTTATTTTTTAACAACGACTTTGATAATAGGTTTTCAAATGGATAAAGCAGGTTGTTGGACAGGCTATGTATTATCCGGTGATCTTCCTTAAAATGTTCGTATTTGCCAAAATGCGATAGTTTGGCAATGATGATATCGTCATCATCAAACGTTATTTTAAATACATGATTGGTAGAAACCATCGCGCTGATATCTTCGATCTCGCGTATCGTTTTGATGCATCATATCCTTCCCAGGCCTTTTTTAGTATTAAATGAGGATAGTCCATTACGTTATATTATCTCAAAATATCTCTTCAATTCCCAGTCTGTTACACTTTTGGCAAATTGCCTGCATTCCCAAAGCGCGGTTTGCTAAATGTTCGACAAAGGCCTCGCCAAATAATTCTTTAGCTATATCGGAATCCTTCATCATGTTTGCGGCATCAAACAGGTTGGACGAAATGCTTCCATTTTTATCCTCAGGTAACCATTACCAATGGTTGGGGGGATATTTAAGCTGCAATTTATTTTTTATGCCATAAAGACCCGATGCCAGTGCAGCAGCCATGGCCAGGTAAGGATTGGTGTCTGCTCCGGGTATGCGGGTTTCCAGCCGGGTATAGGCTGGTGACTGAATTAATACCCGGAAAGCGGTGGTTCTGTTTTCTACAGCCCAGGTAATGGTGGTGGGCGCCCAGGCGCCTTCAACCAGGCGTTTATAGCTATTAATGGTCGGCGCATACATTGGCAAAATATGCGGCAGGCAATATAATTGGCCGGCGAGATATTGTTTATGCAGTTCACTCATCTTATTTGCTCCTTGGCATTATAAAATAAGTTTTCTGATTTATCCTTATTCCATAGACTTTGATGAACGTGCCCGCCGCATCCCGGCAGGTTTTCATTCCATTTTGCCATAAATGTTGCCATAATACCATGTTTATAAGCAATTTCTTTTACAGCAGTTTTTAATAATACCGCCCTGTCGGCAGCTTCTATAACATGATCATGTAATATTGCAGCTTCATATACTCCCGGACCGGTTTCGGTATGCAAACCTTCCAGCGGCACATTAAATTTCATCAGCAGATTAAAAAGATCATAATAAAAATCGTCATTTTCTGAGGTGCGTAAAATGGAATAACCAAACATACCGGGCGTTAGGGTCTCTAAGTTGGTAAAGCTTTTTTCCTGCAAGGTTTGCGGCGTTTCTATGAAATTGAACCATTCAAATTCCTGCGCAAATTCAGGGTGAAAGCCCATTGCTTCACATTCCTTTGCAATACGTTTTAATAAGCTTCGCGGGCAGGCAGGCAGATCATTTCCATCAGCTTTGCTAAAATCGGCTAAAAAAAATGGAATATTTTCCTGCCAGGGAACGGTGCGAAAGGTTGAAAGATCTATCGGCAGGGCTGATCGGGATAACCGGTATGCCAGCCGGTAAGTTGTACTTATCATTACATACATCGCTGCTATCCCAGCCAAAAACCACATCGCAAAAGCCATAGCCTCTTTGCAGGCCTCAGTAAATTTTTTATGGTGAATTACTTTTCCGCGTAAAACGCCATCTATATCGGCAAAGGCGAATTTTATTTTATCTATATCTTTTTCCTTTAAATAGGATATAATTTGTTGTTCATTCATAATTATACGAAAAATCCTGGGCAATTTAGCTATAAAATTATTGAATTACTGATCAGTGGAGGATTGCGATTTGCATTGTTTGCATCAGTTGATATATGCTGACAATAATGAAAAACGCTTTTTTTTTGTATACGGAACGTTGCTGGATGATGATAACCAATATTCTGTCTATCTGAAAGATAACAGCAGTTTTTATTCGATGGCAAAGTTATCGGCGAGTTGTATGATATCGGGAGTATCCCGGGCTGGTATTGTCTCGGCAATGGGAAGCAGTACGTTTATGGTAGTATCCTTAAAATTGATCATCCGCAAAGGGTATTTACCATCATTGATCATTATGAGGGTTATGGGACAGATCAGGTACAACCCAATGAATTTGTGAGAAAATAGTGGATGTTGAAACCGGCAAAGGCCTCGTCAAGTGCAGGGTATACCTTTATAATTTGCCAGTACGGATGGCTTTTCGCTGATCGAAGGCGGACGGTACAGAAAATAGAAAACCCCACAGAGATGATCTGTGAGGCTCAGTTTAAATTAATTAGGAAGCTATTAAACTTTTGCTGATTTTACAGTTTTGATGATCACTGCTGCAACTTTGTATGGATCGGCAGCCGAATTTGGACGACGATCTTCCAGATAACCTTTCCATCCTTTTTGTACAGTGTATAAAGGAATACGGATAGAAGCACCACGGTCAGATACACCATAGCTGTAATCATGGATAGAAGCTGTTTCGTGTTTGCCTGTTAAACGCTGTTCGTTATCAGCGCCGTAAACAGCAATATGTTCTGCAATTACCGGACGGAAAGCTTCGCAAATTTTATCGTATACTTCTTTGCTGCCTGCAGTTCTTAAAGTAGTATTTGAGAAGTTAGCGTGCATACCCGAACCATTCCAGTCTAAATGCACCAATGGTTTGCAATGCCAGTTGATCGAAACACCATAGCTTTCGCCAATTCTTTCCAATAAATAACGGGCAACCCAAATCTGGTCACCTGCTTCTTTAGCACCTTTTGCAAAAATCTGGAATTCCCACTGACCGGCAGCAACTTCGGCATTGATACCTTCAACATTTAAACCTGCTTCAAAGCAAACATCCAAATGTTCTTCAACTATTTCTCTGCCATAAGCATTTTTAGCGCCAACTGAACAATAGTAAGGGCCTTGAGGGCCAGGGTAACCACCTGCGGGAAAGCCAAGTGGTTTATTGGTTTCAGGATCCCATAAAAAATATTCCTGCTCAAAACCAAACCAAAAATCATTATCATCATCTTCAATAGTAGCACGGCCATTTGATTCATGCGGTTTGCCGTTGAATCAAGCACTTCGCACATTACCAGGTAAGCATCTTTATCTTCCGCGGATCTTTACAAATAAAAACGGTTTTAAAACGCAGTCTGAAGAACCACCCGGTGCCTGTTCGGTTGAAGAACCGTCAAAGCTCCAATTCGGGCAATCTTCCAATTTACCGCTGAAATCATTTTCAATTTTTGTTTTGCTGCGAAGGCTTTGTGTGGGTTTGTAGCCATCAAGCCAAATGTACTCTAGTTTGTTGCCATTGTTTAATGTTTTTTGAATTTTGGGTTCAAATCATATTTTTTATAACGTAATATACAATTATTAAGGCGAATTTAAATATTTTTACAATTTTCATCATAATTGTGTTAAAAAATTAAAAATATTTTTCAAAAACAGTCATTTTATCTGCCAAATGAATAAAAATACATCATAAAAATTATTTTAAACTAATAATTCAACAATTTTTTAAAAAAATTAATCAAATAAGTCATTCAAGTGATCAGTTTTTATATGAATACATGATTTTCGATTGATTTATGTAAACGTATTTTATCAAATTGTTAAATAATGCATTGTATTTGTCGATGTAAAAAATGAAAATTATAAAAATGCCTTCAATGTATCTCTGCTATGTTATATTTTCAATTAATTAAAGCGCTGTTATAAAATTTTCTTAAAATTGCCTCAAATTTCGGATGAGATACTTCTAAATATACTATCTTCAGCACAATTTAAATGTTTCCATTCTGTAAATCAAATATAATATGAAAATAACTGTTGTTGGCGCCGGGGCTGTTGGCGCTACCTGTGCAGATAATATCGCCAGGAAAGAATTAGCCGAAGAACTTATTTTATTAGACATCAGCGAAGGTTTTGCCGAAGGCAAGGCGATCGATATGATGCAAACATCAGCCCTGTTAGGCTTCGATACCAAAATTAAAGGTGTTACCAATGATTATGCTGCTACCGCCGATTCGGAAGTAGTGGTGATCACTTCAGGCTTGCCGCGTAAACCGGGCATGACCCGCGAAGAACTGATCGGCACCAACGCCGGTATTGTAAAAAGCGTTACCGAAAACATTTTAAAATATTCGCCAAATACCATTATCATCGTGGTATCTAACCCGATGGATACCATGAACTACCTGACGCTGAAAACATCGGGCCTGCCTAAAAACCATATCCTAGGTATGGGCGGCGCATTGGATTCATCAAGGTTTAAATATTACCTGAGCCAGGAACTGGGCTGCTCGCCTGCCGATCTGAATGCGGTAGTTATTGGCGGCCATGGTGATACCACCATGATCCCTTTGATTAACCACGCTACCTGGAACAGCATCCCGGTAACGCAATTATTAAGCAAAGAACAACAGGATAAAGTAGTTGCCGCTACTATGGTTGGCGGCGCTACTTTAACCAAACTGATCGGCACCTCGGCCTGGTATGCACCGGGTGCAGGTACAGCCGCCATGGTTGAAAGCATTGTACGCGATGAGAAAAAACTGATCAGCTGCGGCGTTGCCCTTGATGGCGAATACGGACAGAAAGATATTTCACTGGTTGTTCCGGTTATTCTGGGCAAAAACGGCTGGGAAAAAATCTTGACTTTAAACTGAGCGATGCTGAACAAGCCGAATTTAACAAAAGCGCCGATGCCGTACGTAATATGAACCAGGTTCTGGTTGACAGTAAGATTATCTAATTGATCAAAAATACGGATTACCAGTATGGTAATCTCTGTAAAAAAGGCTTCCCTAGTCCGGGAAGCTTTTTTTATTTAAACCTTCATTTAGCGGCCGTTGTTAATTAATACATGATCGTATATATTCGATGTATATTTGAATATGCCGGAAAAAGCCATTACCTATCTACCTGTTTTGAAAGTAACCGATGGCGAAAATCTGAATACTTCAGATGCCCTTGCTATAGAAGAGCCGCTTGAAATACGTTTGGAGTACGGTCCGGCCGATGATCGTCAAATACAAAATGTCTCTGTTACCATGCGCACTCCCGGCAATGACGGGGAACTGGCTATTGGGTTTTCTGTTTACCGAAGGTATCATCAGTCAGCTGCAGGATTTTGGTTCAGTTGAACACTAGTTTTATAACCTGTGCTCAGAATAAAGAGAATGTAATACAGGTGATTTTGAAAGAAGGTATTGTTCCCAATCTTAGATAACGCTGAGCGGAATTTTTATACTACTTCGAGCTGCGGCGTTTGCGGGAAGTCCTCTATTGCTTCGATAAGAACGGTAAGCGCATTTAACAATGAAAATACCCATTTGACAATCAGATAAACGCGGCTTTAATTTGCACACTGCCGGCCATTCTAAAAATGCACCAGCAAGTATTCGCTGATACAGGTGGATTACATGCTTCGGCCTTATTTGATACGATGGGACAGTTGTTGATTGTAAGAGAAGATGTTGGCAGGCACAATGCATTGGATAAACTGATCGGAGTGGCATTCAATAATGGAATTCTGCCGCTCAACCGGCATATTTTACTATTAAGCGGGCGTGCGAGTTTTGAGCTGGTGCAAAAAGCCGCAATGGCTGGAATAAATATAATTGCTGCTGTCGGGGCCCCATCGAGTCTGGCTGTGCAGTTGGCCGAGGAGTTTAATATTACATTGATCGGCTTTTTACGTGACAGGCGGTTCAATATTTATACCCAATCACAAAGAATATTATTAGCCAACTATGAAAATTCGTATTAAAGGCAATTCATTGCGATATCGTTTAACCAAAAGTGACATGTATCGTTTATCGCAGGAAGGTTATTTAGAGGACAAAACTAATTTCGGCAAAAGCGAATTGATTTATGTGATTCAGAGATCCAATGAGAGGGCCTTGTCTGCATTTTTCAACGATAATGTAATCTGCCTTCAAATACCGGCTGACATGGTAAAAGAATTGGACAACACAGACCAGGTAGGATTTTCCGGGATGCAGGGTGAGTTGTTCCTGCTGGTAGAGAAAGATTTTACCTGTTTGGATGAGGTAGGGGAAGACCAGAGCGATCAATTATCCGAATCCGTTAGCTAAAAAATCGAAATGAGTAAGAAAAAATCAGAACCGGCAGCTGAAAACCCTGACGAACTGACCGGCTTAAAAGTAACTGAGCCTAAGGACTGGGCTGCAGGCATTCCTGCCGTTTATGAGGCGTTCAAAGATATTATTGAGCAGACCGGTCCGTTACGTGGCATGGGGGCTTTGCTTAAAATGAATCAAAAAGGCGGTTTTGACTGTTCGAGCTGCGCATGGCCAGATCCGGATGATGACCGTTCCATGGTAGCAGAATATTGTGAAAACGGCGCCAAGGCATTGGCAGAGGAAGCCACTATTAAAAAAGCTGGACGCGGAATTCTTTGCCCGGAATTCAGTTGCTGATTTAGGCGAACTGAATGATTATGAGATAGGGAAAAAGGGAAGAATAGCCCAGCCTGTTTTTCTGCCCGCGGGCGGCACACATTACCAGGCGATCAGCTGGGAGGATGCATTTAAGAAAATTGCAGACAAACTCAAAAACCTGGCTTCGCCAAATCAGGCCGCATTTTACACGTCAGGGCGCACAAGCAATGAGGCTTCTTTTGTCTATCAGTTATTCGTGCGGGAATTTGGCACCAACAATATGCCTGATTGTTCAAATATGTGTCACGAATCCAGCGGCACGGCACTGAACGAGGTGATTGGAATCGGAAAAGGTACCGTTACATTAAATGATTTTTACGATACTGACGTGATTGTCATCATGGGGCAAAATCCGGGCACCAATCATCCACGAATGTTGACTGCACTTGAAAAAGCAAAAAAAAACGGCGCCAAAATTATAGCTATTAACCCACTGCACGAAGCGGGTCTGTTGGGATTTAAGGATCCTCAGACGGTAAAGGGTTTTTTAGGGGTCAAGATGGACCTGGCAGATGTTTATCTGCAGGTGAAGATCGATGGAGACATGGCTCTTGTGAAAGTCATTGAAAAGCTGCTGCTCGAAGCCGAACGCCAAACGCCAGGCAAAATATTTGACCAGTCATTTATAAATAGCAGTACAACCGGATACGCGGAGCTTATAGCGGATCTGGACAAGCAGGATATGGATGTGTTGCTGGATAATTGCGGCGTTGCGATCGGGGAGATCAGAAAGGCCGTTGAATTATTGAAATCGAAAAACAGGATCATCATTTGCTGGGCAATGGGAATTACACAGCATACCAATGGCGTCGATACCATTAAAGAGATCACTAACCTTGTTTTATTAAAAGGAAGCATAGGCAAGCCTGGGGCTGGCCTATGTCCTGTTCGGGGCCACAGCAACGTTCAGGGTAACCGTACCATGCTGATCTGGGAAAAGCTAAAAGAGAAGCCTGCGAAAAAAATAAAGGAAGTTTTTGGCTTTGAACCACCCAAAGAAAATGGTTTGGATACGGTTGAGACCATAAAAGCGATGCACGAAGGGAAATTGAAGTTCTTTTTTGCCATGGGCGGAAATTTTCTTTCGGCAACGCCTGATACCAACTTATACAGCAGAGGCGTTGCGCAAAATGGATATGACGGTACAGGTGTCAACCAAGCTCAACCGCAGTCATCTGGTACACGGTAAGGAAGCGCTTATTCTACCTTGCTATGCACGCAGTGACAAAGATATTATTGATGGTGCAGAGCAGATCGTTAGTTGCGAGAACTCGATGGGCGTAGTGCAGATGTCAAAAGGTGTACTTAAATCCGATTTCTGATCTTTTTTTGAGCGAAACGCAAATTGTTTGCAAGCTTGCCAAAGCGGCGATAGGACACAGAACGGTAGTTGACTGGGATAAATATGCATCCAATTACGATACCATTCGTGACGATATTGAAAAAGTGATTCCCGGTTGTGAGCGATTATAATAAAAGAATTCGCCAGCCGGGAGGCTTTTACCTGCCAAACGGCCCGCGGGAAAGAAAATTTAAAACAGAAAAATATGGCGACAAGGCTGCCTTCTCTGTTACCAAATTAGCCCGATGATCAGCTTGCCGATGATGAATATGCCATGGCATCGATCCGCAGTCATGATCAGTTTAATACTACCATTTATGGCCTTGAGGATAGGTATCGCGGCATTCATAATGAGCGCAGGGTGATTTTCATGAACCAAAAAGATATTGAAAAGGCAGGACTGGAGGCGGGGGATAAGGTTGATCTTTATAATTATGGTGATGGTATCGAAAGAATTGCAAGCTTGTTTGTTATAGTGCCCTATAATATACCTGAACGGAATACCGCTACCTATTATCCTGAAACAAATGTGCTGGTACCGATCAGCAGCGTCGCTGCAGGAAGTAATACGCCGGTTTCTAAACGAATCGTCATAAAAATAAAAAAACATATGACCTAAATGGCGCCCAAAATCGTCAAAATAAAAGGCGTGCGAAACCAGAAAAACTATGAAATTTCTGTTTTTACGCTTTTTTGCATAGGTCTTTTTACCTTGTTGATACCGTTTTTTGTTAAGAAGGATAATGTTAACAAAGTCAGCGTTTTAAATTGATTCTATGCAAGACATTATAAATTAGCGATATATGTGATGTTTAGAAACTGTGTTTCTTTTGTTAAGAAACTGTTTGTAAAAAATAAAAAAAAGACTTGACAGGTATTCATTTGTGTGCTACCTTAGATACTATCAAGAACGACGTACTTTGACAGCCTCGGCAGGAAACGGAAAGTGAATCGGGCAAATCTTCGGAAGCGCTAAAGATCACGGGAAGACCTGGGTTACACAAAAAGGAAGAGAGCGAAAGCTTTTCTGAATGAATGAGTGGCTGAAATTCGCAGAAAAAAAGAGACGAAAGTCGCGGAAAAGAAGCAGTTTTAAAAGGGGTATTGTGGCAAGCGTTATTTTACGGAGTAACAGCTACCGACGATGATCGATGCAAACACCAGCGTTCGCAAGAACTATGGGGAACGCAGATTGGTTGAAACTACACAAAACTTGATCCTTCTGGCTGACTACGGTTAAGCGGAAGAAAGGAAACGGAAGTCATTCGAAAGAGTGTGCTTCCGTTTTCGTTTTAGGGGATTTTAAGAATTAACAGGCAGCTTAGAACTCTGTAACATTTTCAAGGACCAATCCGAATCTAAAAGTGAAAGACAACGGTAACGGCATACCCGAGGGCATCCGCCAAAAAATTATGCAGCCCTTCTTTACCACTAAACCTACTGGGGAAGGAACAGGTCTTGGTCTTTCGCTTTCCTATGATATCATAGTGAAGGGCGTAAGAGACATTTTTTTTATTCCGCTTAGCTAAAAACTATGCTTAAAATCTACTCCCCCCAAGAATTCGACTTGATCCCATTTCAACTTTCCAACACGTCCAAAAATCTTTAACTTAGCCTTATGTCAGCAAACGGAAGAGAAAAGATTTTTGTATTCGATACTTCGGTTATCCTATATGACCACAACGCCTTTGAAAATTTTCAGGAACACGATGTAGCTCTGCCCATCCAGGTTCTTGAAGAGCTGGATAATATGAAAAGCGGCAATGATACCCGCAATTTCGAGGCGAGAAGCTTTATCCGGCTCATGGATGATATTTCGCGCAAGAACCTGCTTAACAAATGGATCCAGCTAAAAGGAAAGGAAAAAGGCAGCTTTATGGTGGTTATGGACGTCAAAACCACCGAGGTTGATGCTGAAGCTGTTTTCGGAAGCGACAAGATCGATCACCGCATACTGAATGCAGCTTTGGGTCTGCAGGAGGAATATCCGGAAAAGAAAATCATTCTGGTTTCCAAAGATATTTGTCTGCGGTTAAAAGCCAAAGCCCTCAACCTGCATGCAGAAGATTACGAAACCGGTAAAATCAAAAACCTGGAGGAACTCTATACAGGCGAAACGCTGCTGCATAAAGTATCGGATAAAGCGATCACCCAGCTTAACAGGCAGGGAACGTTAACGGGTGAGGCCTTAAATATTCTTCCCAATAGAAATAATCATTTTTACAGTCTGAACGGCAAGAATCAAACCGTATCCGGTTTCTTTAACAGTCAGTCCGGTGTTCTGGAAAAAATACAGGATCAGCCCGTTTTTAATATCTTCCCTAAAAACCAGGAACAGGCTTTTGCTATTCATGCGTTGTTAGACCCCGGGATTAAATTGGTTACCATACAGGGTAATGCGGGCACCGGGAAAACTTTACTGGCGCTTGCGGGCGCTTTGGAACAGCGGAAATATTACAGGCAGATCTATGTAACGCGGCCCATTGTGCCATTAAGCAATAAGGATATCGGCTTTTTGCCGGGGGATATCAAATCTAAAATAGACCCTTATATGGCGCCCATTTGGGACAATTTGAAATTTATTAAAGATCAGTTTGCCGATGACGAAAAAATGCAGGCCAAAATTGATGAAATGGTTGAAAATGAAAAAATCATCCATTGCACCGCTGGCATTTATACGCGGACGCACGCTGACCAAAATATTCTTCATCGTGGACGAGGCGCAGAACCTGACCCCGCATGAGATCAAAACGATCATATCGCGCGCAGGAGAAAACAGCAAATTTGTTTTTACCGGCGATATTTACCAGATCGATACCCCATATCTGGATGCTGAAAGTAACGGACTCTCGTACCTGATTGATAAGGCAAAAGGACACCCGCTTTATGCGCATATTACCCTGCAAAAAGGGGAGCGAAGCGAGCTGGCCAATCTGGCGACGGAATTATTGTAAGTATTCTGAAAACGCCTAAGAATGCTTTTTACTTTGATCACCGAGGCGTCCGTCGCCATTGCTCAGAAAAGTTCGGTCGAATAGTAATTTCATACCAGCGTAGGGATGTAGTCGGGATCCATATCCTAAAGCTGGGTAAGAGCACCCTGTTGCATATTCATGCCGGGGTTTTTGAAGATCATGATCGCTTTTATTTGGCGTCGCTAATATAATGCCACGTTTTTATTGTATTGACTAATAGATATTTATTCGGATTTTGATTGAAGGAAGCGTACGAAAACAGGCGGTCAGCGTTCGTAACGAACGATTATGACCCGTCCTGAATTTGCTATACATTAAGAATTCAATATTTTGTCTGTCACCCGGCAATATCGTAACAGATCTTGTTTATAAAACCCAATTGCTCATTTAATAACAGCTCATCAGCCTTCAGGTCTCTTTTTTCAGGAATGGGTTCCACTTTTTCGATGCTGAATTCAACGGTTCCTCCGCCAAGTTTTTTGTTGCTGTCGTTTAGTATAGCTATATTTTTCGGAACAATCTCAGGTTTTCAGGCTGGGTTTTATGCATGTTCTTTTCTCTGATACCCGAGGCCAGGTTGGCCAGGTAGGAAGATAGGATATGGTTCAGCACCACAAACTTATGGATCTCTTTTATTTTGCGTTGCTTGCTTTTGGGTTCGGAGGTCATCCGTTCAAAATGCAGCCGATAAGTTGGCCGATTTTACATAAATATCCTTTCGCGCAAGTTTATATTCAATGGTGCTTACTGGTCTGCCCGCGATAGTTTCGGCTATTTTTACAAGGTAATTTACATTGGCATAGATCACATCGCGTAAGTTTTCCTGTATCTGCTCAAACTCCCAGGTGGGGAAGATTAGATAACTTGCAATAAAGGCGATCGACGAACCGATGACGGTATCAATAATGCGTTCTTCGGCAAGATTTAAACTGCCTACGCCTAAAAATTTAAAAGATGAGCACGTATGGCGTCATGAAAATAACGCTTACCACATAATTTAGCCGGGGGAAACTGTAGGTCCCAGCATAAACACGACAAAGAAAGCAAACTGAGCGTCTTTATCATGGTATTAACGTTAAGTATCAGTACCCGATCACGCCACCGACAATGGTACCAATGAGGCGCTGATAATTGCGTTGTTTGGAAAGGCTGAAACCCGGTTTTAGAATTACGATAATGGTTAGCAGTATCCAATAACTGTGATGTCCTAAGGAAAGCGTTTTGCAATGATAAAGCCCGATCAAGCAAACCAGTGATACCCTTAAGGCATGCTTAAATGCGGCCGAAGCAATGAAAAGATTATCAAAAAATATCTGTGGAGCATAATCCTGATGGGTTACAAATTTTGAATATTCTACCTCCTGTGGGTTTTCGATCAGTGTTTCCGAGGAACGGGAATTATAATATTAGAAAATATTATGAATATTACTGATTCAAATCCCGCAGGTTGATCAATATCTTTTTCAATACCAGGTTGCTTGTGTTGGATTCAGCTGCAGCTATATCGTCAATTTTACGCTTTAAATGTTCCAATTCGGCGTTGAAATCATGCGAATGTTTATATCGTCCTGTTGGATAAAACGCATAACCAATGTTTTCAAGCTCATGGCCATTCGCTGTAACACCCTGGCTATTTCCTCCAAAATGCCTGTGTCTTTAAATCTTTCCCTTATCTGAGTATAATCATAATGTGTGGCCAATATCTGCTCATACAGATCAACCAGATCAATAAAGGTAAGTACCAGTACCCGGCTGGCATTGGTCGACTCTTTTACCATCAGCCTGCTTTTAAAAAGTAATTCCCGTACGCATCCTGGTGCTGGCTAACTTGTATTTGCTGCGACACCAGCTTGCGATAATTTTCATCAATATCCGTATCCGGCAGGTAAAAATCTGCTTTTATGCGTAGAAACTTTACGACATCCAATATACTTTCGCCAAGTGCCTGCTGGGCGGCCCGGTATGGCCTGATCGTAAAAAACAACAAGCTGAACAGCATATACCATATGCCGCCGGCAGTAACCTAAGACTATAACCCAATACTTCTTCGGGCTTTGATGCTTTCTCGATCATGAATATCATGATCAGTAACGAACCTGTACCTACTAGCTGCCGCACGTTGCCATATACGGTCAGCATGGAAAAGAGAAAAGCGAATATGGCAATCTCAGATTCCGAATGTACAAACGCATTTAACCGGGCAAAACCTGTAGCAACGGCCACCATGAAAATACACAGATTGCATATCGCCATGGCGTTTCGTTTGTGCGATACGGGTCCCGGATTGTCCACAACGGATACACATAAAGCCCCCAGCGACAGGGTTAGACCCAGTCAAACTGATGAAACTAGCCGAATACACAGAGCGAAGGCAATAAAATGCCCATGCTGGTTCGTAAACCATCAGAAAAATACTGGCTGTAAAAAAAACTTTTTATTTCTCTGGTAGGATATTTATATCATTAGCGTGACTGAGACAGGAAATAATGCGTACTGCAAATTTACAAAAATTAAATCTTTGAGGCGTTTGTTTTAATAAATATTGCATTAATATCGAATTATATATTATTAAATATTCAGTTTAGAATGGATTTTAGTCATTAATATGATTAAATTCACAGCGTTATTTTATAAACCATCACACCAACAATCTAAATACATATGTCCTCACCGATCAAACTCAGCCAAAGAGAAACAACTTTTAACCAGGAAGTTGTAACCCGTTTTGAGTTGTATAACAGTTTGTTTCAAACATTGCCCTTTTACCAGGTAAAAGATACAGGTATTTATTGCCTTTTTTTAGTTCGCATTGCGAAAAGGAGACTGCAGCGAATTCATCGCCAACCGAAATTATTGAATCTTTCTTTGAAAAATATGTTCCGGGTATCGATCACCAGGAGCAGATTAACCGCATGTTCCGGTTTATACAATATATTGAAAGGCAGGTGGTTTTATTTGATGCCATTGAAGATTCATCATTTAACAAAATTGGCCGCACCGATGATAGCGGTTCACTTCAAAGCTTTGCTGCAGATTAGCCGCTCAAAGTGATCAAGCAAGAGAAGACATTCAGTAATAAATTAAAGAACATTTTCGTTACGGCTTGTGCTTACCGCGCACCCCACCCAATTTTATCCGGGTACAGTATTGGGTATCATGACCGATCTGATCGAAGCGTTAAAACACAATGATCTGAATAATATTGATGTTTTGTTGCAGCAATTGGGTAAAACACCATTTTTTAATAAAACATCGCCAACGCCGGTTGATGAAGCGGCCAGCCTGGTCTGGTTTCTTGAGAATATATTTTATCATGCTATATCAGGCATACAATCAAAACTTGAAGAAGAATTTGATATTGATTATGCGCATGATCACCAGGTATTGGAACTGGGCTTTTGGCCCGGTGGCGACAGGGACGGCAATCCGAATGTAACTACTGAAACTACAGAAGCGTTGCCAGCTTTTAAGACAGATCCTATTCCGTTGTTATTACCGCGATTTCAGGGTTTTGAAACGCCGCATTACCTTCAGGGGTATTGAAAAGACGATCGCAAGGCTGGAAAAACTGCTCTATCAGAATGCTTTAATAAGCAGTCAAATCCAAAGGATCTGCAGAGCGAACTTATTATCATTGCTCAATTCTGTAAAACAAACACTGATTACCGATCACGACAGTTTGTTTGTAAATATTGTTGACGGCCTGATCCAAAAGGTCCGCTTGTTTGGATGTTATTTCGCTACGCTGGATATCAGGCAGGATAGCCGGATATTGCGAAATGTGTTTAAATATTGCACACGAGCAATCTCAAATAAAATCCGGACTTGTAAAAGGATATGAGGAGTTGGATGAAGAAGAAAAATTAAAATCAATTCGCTTTAACGAAGCTGATTTTCATTGTCCCGATGACGATGCTGACGATCATGACAAAGGATACGCTGAACACCATCAGGCTGATGAAGCAAATCCAGTATTCGAATGGAGAAAAGGCCTGTCAGCGTTTTATTATCAGTAATTGCCAGCGCGCATCGGATATTCTGCAACTGATCAATCTGTTTTTATGGAGCGGCTGGAAAAAGGAATCGCTGAGTGTTGATTTTATGCCGTTGTTTGAAACGGTAAATGATCTTACCCATGCCGCACGAGGTAATGGAAAGCCTGTATATACATCCTTTTTATAAAGAACATTTGAAAAGACGAGGCAACCGGCAAACCATTATGCTTGGTTTTTCTGACAGCACGAAGGATGGCGGTTATTTAATGGCCAACTGGTCTATTTATAAAGCGAAAGTTGAACTGACCGCAATGGCCAGAAAATATGGCATCGATCTGGCGTTTTTTGATGGCCGGGGCGGCCCGCCGGCACGCGGCGGCGGTAAAACGCATCGTTTTTATGCCTCAATGGGCACAGAGATCGCCAATGAGCATATCCAGCTAACTATACAGGGGCAAACAGTAAGCTCGCAATATGGTTCGGTTGAAACTGCCCGGTTTAATATGGAGCAACTGATAAATGCCGGTATTGTATCCTCATTAAAACCAAATGAAACGATGTGCTCAATAAGAGCAGCAAGGAGCTGATCTCGGCAATGGCTGATCGAAAGCTATAACCTGTTTATGGCTTTAAGGCATCATCCTTTGTTTGTGGAATACCTGGAAAATTCAGCCCTATCAAACTGCTTTCCAAGATCAATATCAGCAGCAGGCCAACCAAACGGAATGCCGATTCGCAGCTTAAACTGGAAGATCTCGCGCCATCAGCTTTGTTACCTCATGGAGCCAGCTGAAACAAAATATACCTGGATTTTATGGGGTAGGCACCGCCTTAAAAAAGATGAAAGATGACTGGAAAATGGGAAGAAGTAAAACAATTGTATCAGCAACTCGGGCTTTTTTAAAACCATGCTGGATAACTGCAGGATGTCGATGTCCAAATCCGATTTCAGGGTAACGGCCTACCTCGAACAGGATAAGAAATTCGGCGATTTCTGGAAGATGCTGAAAGATGAATATGAACTTACCAAAACTATGCTGCTTGAATTAACGGACACTGAATCGCTGATGCAGGAATACCCGGTTGAACGAAAATCGATTGCCATACGTGAACATATTGTATTACCACTGGTGATCATACAGCATTATGCGCTGCAATGCCTTAATAAGAATGACAATCCCGAGCTTAATGATATTTACAACAAGCTGGTTATCCGAACAGTTTATGGTATTGTCAATGCAGGCAGGAATTTGGCTTGATTTCAATTATTGAGCTAAAAGGACTGTCTTGTTTAGCTTATTTAGACGCAATAGTGTTCGAAAGCTAAAATAAATTCGACCCGATTGATGGCGACAGTTGCACTCAAAAGCGCTACTGGCAGATGGGTTATGGTTTCGGCCATACTGGCTTCGGCTATGGCCTTTATCGACAGCACTGCACTTAATGTAGTCTTGCCTTCCCTTCAAAAGAGCCTTAATGCGACGGGCGCCGACCTTTTCTGGTTATTAAATGCATACCTGCTGATGCTGGCTTCGCTGATACTTATTGGCGGTTCGCTCGGCGACAAGCTTGGCCGCAAAAAGATATTTCTGGCTGGGATATTTGTATTTTATCCTGGGTTCGGCAGCCTGTGGATTTGCGCCAACTGTCCTCTTACTGATTGTCTTCAGGATCCTGCAGGGTATAGGCGGTGCGCTGATGATACCGGGTAGTCTTTCACTTATTTCATCGAGTATAAACGAAGACGAAAGGGGCAAGGCAATTGGTACGTGGTCGGCAATCACGACCGTTGTTACAATGGGCGGACCGGTATTGGGAGGCAGCCTGGGTGATGCAGGCCTATGGCGATATATTTTCTTTATCAATGTACCAATAGGTTTGTTCGCATTGATTATTCTGATTTTTAAAGTCAATGAAAGCCGTGACGAAAGTTCCGATAAGGCCATCGACATTTCAGGAGCTTCTGCGATCGCTTTAAGCCTGGCATGTATTACGTTCGGCTTTCTGCGCATGCCTTTAGTGGGATTTAATGCAGAAGTATTTGCTACGCTTGTAGCGGGAGCTGTGCTGCTTGTCATTTTTATTTACGTCGAGAAATATAGCAGACACCCGATGATGCCACTGTATTTGTTTACTAACCGGGTCTTTACGGGGGTCAATCTGTTGACGTTTTTCCTGTATGCGGGGCTGGGAGCGGGCATGCTGTTTCTATCGCTTAATCTGGTTCAGGCACAAGGCTACAGCCAATTACAATCGGGGCTTACATTTTTGCCATTTACAATGATGATGATACTTGTGGCCCGTTTTGCGGGTATGATTGCCGATAAACATGGCCCCAGGTTATTGTTGATCCTTGGTCCGGCAGTAGCAGGTACCGGATTATTGATCTTGTCATTCGTTGGGCAAACCCATGGCCCGACGGAATATTGGACAACCTTCTTTCCGGGAATAGTGGTGTTTGGATTAGGCATGTCATTCACGGTGGCACCCCTGACCGCCACCGTAATGGGTTCAGTAAGCGACCACCTTTCGGGAACAGCTTCCGGAGTTAATAATGCATTGACCCGTATTGCTAACGTATTTGCCAACGCCATCTTTGGTGCTATGGCAGTGCTTTTTTTTACCGGGGCATTGCAACAGCAGGTTAATACTGTTCATTTTAACGAAAAGGAAAGGCAATCGATCATGGCCCAGGCGGTAAACCTGGGCAATGCCCGGGTACCCAGGGATATTGATCCCAACAATCAAGCCCGGGTCAGACGATTTTATTCAGAAAGTTTTATCGTTGCTTACCGGGATGTTATGCGCATCTGTGCCGTATTAGCCTTTTTAGGAGCGATCATGTCGCTATTGTTTATAAACAATAGTGCAGTAAAGAAAGAGCGGTAAAGCTTTGGCGGGAAAACTGAATTTATTTAAGTTTAAAATAAACCCTAAGTGCAAATACTTGTTAATCAGTTATTGTAACCTAAAAGATCCAATTATGAAAAATAAGCTGTTACTGTTTTTAATAATTGCCGTTGTATATGGCCTTTCAGCCTGCAATGACCCGGAAAAAGCCAACTATTACAACCAGGAAACCAGGGTTGATCAGATGGGTTTGGCTTTTATTAACAATGCTATTGATGCAGGCCGTACAGAAGTAGAATTATCTACCCTGGCCGCGCGCATATCCCAGAATCCGAAAGTGGTAGACTTTGCTAAAATGATGATACAGGACCATACGGCGGCCACCATTGAGCTAAAGAAAATACGGGACAAGGAATTGGTTAACGCCAAAGCAGGAATAAGCCAGGAACACCGCCAATTGGTAGATAGCCTTGCCAAGCTTAGTGGTGCGGATTTTGACAAGGCCTATTCAAGGCAAATGACCGCTGATCACCACGAGGCTGTTGAGTTATTTGAAGTAGGCAGCGATGTAAGAACCCCGTCGGTGCAATCGTTTGCCCGCAGGACGCTGCCCACCATAGAGCGGCATCTGGAAGCAGCTGTGGCTTTAGAAAATTCCCTGAAGTGATCGGGATCATCTCCATGAGTGCACAGGATTGAACCCATTTTTCTCCTTTCAGAAATTTCTATACTTTTAGCTTGCAAATGGAAGCTAAAAACAATAAACGCACGATACGGGCCTGGGCCTTTTTTGACTGGGCCAACTCGGCCTATAACCTTGTTATCACGTCAACGATTTTTCCGGCCTATTATGTGGCAATTACCAGCGACGATAAAACCGGAAACCATGTTACTTTTTTCGGACATCGATTTGTTAATACAGCTTTGTCCGATTATACCCTGGCGGCGGCTTATCTCGTGATCGCGCTGCTTTTACCTATACTAACTTCCATTGCCGATTACCGCGGGAATAAAAAAATATTCATGCAATTTTTTACCTGGCTAGGTGCCGTTTCATGCGGAATGTTGTATTTCTTCAAGTTCGACACACTTCAAACCAGCATGATTTTTTTTGGGATGGCCGCAATCGGCTATAGCGGTGGCTTCGTATTCTATAACTCCTATCTGCCCGAGATTGCCACACTGGATATGCAGGACCGCGTGAGCGCCAAAGGTTTTACTTATGGCTATATCGGCAGCGTCATTCTGCAGTTGATATGTTTCGCCTTCGTGTTGAAGCCCCAATGGTTTGGTATTGTTGATCAATCGTTTCCCCCAAGATTGTCATTCCTGCTGGTCGGAATTTGGTGGATTGGTTTTGCCTATATTCCTTTTACAATATTACCCAAGGGCAGTCCCAATGCCAAATCTCACACGCAGGACCTCATACGGGGTGGGTTTATCGAACTGGGCAAAGTATGGCAACAGGTGAAAAGTATGCCTATGCTGAAGCGCTATCTGCCCGCATTCTTTTTTTATTCCATGGGCGTGCAGACCATCATGCTGGTGGCAACCAGCTTTGGCGCCAAGGAACTAAAAATGGAAACGAGCTCACTGATTCAGATCATTCTTATTATTCAGCTTGTAGCCATTGGTGGGGCAACACTCATGTCGCGGCTATCGGACAAATATGGTAACGTAAAGGTGCTTGCCAGCGTGGTAGGCATCTGGATTGCCGTGTGTGTGGCGGCATATTTTACTACTTCAGCCGGACAATTTTATGTGCTGGCCATTGTAGTAGGTTTGGTAATGGGCGGTATTCAATCCCTTTCCCGTTCAACCTATTCTAAATTTATCCCGCAGGACATACCGGATACCGCTTCTTTTTTTAGCTTTTATGACGTGACCGAAAAACTGGCTATAGTGGGAGGGATGTTCAGTTTTGGGCTGGTGGACGACATCACTAACAGCATGCGCAATTCCGCGCTGGTGCTATGTGTCTATTTTATAATGGGACTGATACTGCTGCTGTCACTATTGATATATCAGAAAAAAAGCAAACAGGCTGTGGTCTTTGTATGAGCCGATAAAGGCCGTTGCTTAACCGCCGAACTGCCTGAGATGGTGATCAATATGTTTATAGGCTAAAAATCCTACCTGATCCCGGGTCATACTTCCAAAAAACGGATGTACGATTTCCGTGTTTGTGTCCTGCGCATTTTTCTCGATCAGCGCTATCCATTTTGCTTTTTGAGACCCTAAGTCACCATCGGCTTCAGCTACCTTAAGTTCAGTGGCTGTGGGAGTACTATGTGCCAGGGGTTTTTCATCCTTGACAAGACTTTTCAAAGCCATTTTACCAAACAGGAGGCCAATGAATGATTGTTTGCATTTTATTTCACCCGATATCATTTCTTCCCACCGGGTACAATGTTTTGCCATCTGGTAAACATTCATTTTGCCCCATAGGGGTTTGTTATTTTCATTGAGGGTATTGATTCTGGCGATCAGTTCATCTCTCGTTGTTTTATCAAATATGGTTTTCATTTTCTGTAGAATTTTTCAAATGATAGTAGTATACCCGGCTGATGTATCCTAAGCCTAAGTTCATAAAAAATTCTGAATACTGGGCACACAGACATGCCGAATTACGCCATTACAGCGACGTTTATCTGGATTATACCACGGGCCATTCATTTTGTAATTAAGCGTAAAATCAATAATATTACAACAGTAATAATATTATAATATTAATATAAAACCTAAACCACAATGATGTCTAAATTTCTCCGAGCCATGTTGCTTTTCTTTTTGGCAGCAGGCACTTTGTCCGCACAACAAACAACTATTAGTGACGAAGATCGGCAACCAGTAGATAAAGATGTCTATCATGGTTATCTCCCCAATGGATTAGCTTACTATGTACGAAAAAATGTATCTTCCAAAAAGCGGGCCGTACTTTATTTGGTAGAACGTGCCGGTTCGCTGCAGGAAGATGATCAACAGCAGGGATTAGCGCATTTTGTTGAGCACATGGCTTTTAAAGGAACACGTACATTCCCTAAAGATGAATTGATAAGTTATCTTGAAAAATCGGGCGTTAAATTCGGGGCAGACGTCAACGCGCATACAAGTTATAATCAAACTTCATATGAAATGCTATTGCCGACAGATAGTATGCAGGTATTTAATAAAGGCCTCGATATTTTGACAGACTGGGCTGGTTTTGTATCATTTGACCCTGCTGAAATAAATAATGAACGTGGAGTGATCCTGGAAGAGGCTCGCCTGAAAGAGAAAACCGCTAATGGACGCATGAACAATCAAACCATAGCAATGGAATATAACAATTCGCGCTACGATGAACGCTTACCTATCGGGAAAGAGGATGTAATCAAAAATGTCAAGCCTGAAGCCATCGTTAAATTTTATCGTGATTGGTACCGGCCTGATGAGCAGGCTGTCATAGTCGTAGGTGATTTTAACCCACGGAAGGTGGTACAATTGCTCAAAGAAAAATTTTCAGTGCTTCAAAACCCTGATTCTGAAAGAACATTGGTTAATTACACTATACAACCGATAAGTGGTACCAGGGTGAAAATTTTGACTGATAAGGAAACGCCTTATACTTATTTTTCGATGACAGTAAGGCTGCCCGGGACCAAAGAGCGCACTAATGATGAATATTTAAAAAGGCTGCAGACATACCTCCTGAATTATATGCTTAATAACCGCATAGCAGAAATAGTTAAAAAAGGCAATCCGCCCTTTCTGGCTGCTAGCTCATATTATTCTACATCAATTGGAAGCACCGATATATTTACAACAAGGATCAATTCTAAACCAGGTGAACTGGAAAATTCTATAAAAACCTTAATGGCAGAACTCGAGCGCGCCAAAAAATTTGGATTTACTGACGATGAATTTAAAACCGCAAAGGCATGGTATTTAAGAGGTCGCGCAAATGCATATTATGATATGCAAAATCACTCGTCAACATCATATGCTGATGAGTACAGGCGTAATTTTTTGGAGGAAGAAGGTATCCCAGGTTTGGAGTTTGAGTATACTTTCACAAATAATAACATAAAAGATATAAGATTATCGGACATTAATAGCCTGATGATTTCCTATACGTCCGACCAAAACAGAGTTATCCTGCTTGAAGCCCCGGAAAAGGATGCGGCAAGTTTGCCTGATGAAAAGACCCTATTAAACTGGGTTAATTATTCTGATGCAAACATAAATGCCTACCAGGATGTGGAGGTTGATAACAATGTTGACTTTTTGCCGGAAGACTATCTGAAATCAGGTAAAGTCGATTCCAGCTCGTCAGACAACGAAGCGGGAACAGAAACGCTGGTATTAAGTAACGGAGCAAAAGTGATCATCAAGCATACTGAATTCCGCAATGGGCAGATATTATTCGACATCCACGGTTTCGGCGGTACATCACTGGCACCTGATTCTGATTATACTTCGGCATCTCTGGCGGACAGACTTGTGGGCAAGAGTGGAATTGGGGCATTTTCGCAGGTAGAGGTAGATAAAATATTGGCCAATAAATCGGTTGGTATGACGCCTTATATAACCGATTATTTGCAAGGTATACATGGTGGATCGTCTCAAAATAATTTTACGCTAGCATTAAAACTTATTCACCTTTACTTTACTGCTCCCAGAAAAGATACTGCTGTATGGAAAGGAATTATATCTCAACAAAAAGCACTCTTGGTAAATGAAGCCAATTCACCAAATAATGTTTTTGGTGATACGACAAGGGCTGTGCTTCACAATTATAATCTCAGAGCCTATAGTCCTACAGAAGCCAGTTTAAATTCGGCCAGCATTGGCAAAGCATATAAATTTTACAAAGATAGATTTGCCGATGCTAGTAATTTCACATTCCTCTTTGTCGGAAATACCGATGATATAGGTATGCGAGGTCTGATTAAAAAGTATATCGGAAGTCTGCCAAGTACGCATAGTAATCAAAGCTTTAAAGATCTGAATATGAATCCTCCTGCGGGAAACATAACTAAAATTATACGCAAGGGAATTGATGATAAAAGTACCGTTGAGCTATTATTTCATGGTCAGTTTGATTACAATCAAGAAAATAACCTGCAGCTTAATGCACTTGGTGAAATATTGCAAATAAAGCTAATTCAGCGCTTGCGTCAACAGGAGGGTGAAGTGTACGCTCCAAGAGCAGGGGCGTCTTATATCAACTATCCGGACGGAAGATATGTTATGGCTATTCAATTTACTTGTTCATCTGCAAATGTGAATAAATTGATAGATGCTGCCATGGACGAAGTCAGCAAGATCAAACAAAATGGTGCGCTACAAGTGGATATTCAGAAATTTGTAGCTGATGAGACGCGTTCGACCCAATTAAAATTAAAACAAAATACTTTTTGGATAGAACACCTTTCTTCGGCCTATAAAAACAAGGAAAACCCGGGTTATATTATGACCTACATCAACAGTTTAAATAATGTGACTGTTGAAAGCACCAAAATAACTGCGAATAAATATCTAAAGGACGATAATTTCATAAAGTTGATTTTATTGCCTGAGAAATAATAATTTTCATTTATCTGAACCATTGACCTAATTTTAAAATCAGTGGTTCAGGCAGATGATTTTTAAGTAAAACAAAAGGAGTAAGACCATGCTGAGTCCCTTGCGATTGTTTTTGCAAATGTTGGAAGGCCGGAATTTTAATGCAGATCTGAAGGTGCCAGAAAAAATAAACTTCAGGCTTTAGATTTATGGCTTAGGACTTATAACAACTTTTTCTGAAATTAGCTGCCCATGAAGACCGAGCTGTTTATCCCTTGTTTTATTGACCAGCTTTTCCCTGATACTGCCTGGAATACCGTAAAGTTACTGGAAAAAGCGGGATGCACCGTAAGCTACAATCCAGAACAGACATGCTGTGGTCAGCCGGCATTTAACGCAGGATTTTGGGACGAGGCTAAAACAGTAGGTACTAAATTCCTGAATGGTTTCTCGGAGGAAGGCATTATCGTGACACCTTCGGCCTCCTGCACGGGGATGGTAAAAAATTACTATAACGATTTGTTTACCAATACGATGTTGCATAACAAGTGCAGGGCCGTACAGGGCAATATTTATGAGTTGTCTGATTTCCTGGTAAATGTTCTGCAGTTCGATTATTTCGGCGCAGAATTAGATGGCCGCGCTGTATATCATGATAGCTGCAGTGCCCTGCGTGAGTGCAAAATAAAAAAAGAGCCACGCCAATTATTGGCAAAAGTGCATGGACTGGAATTGGTCGAGTTGAAGGAAAACGAGACCTGCTGCGGGTTTGGCGGAACATTTGCAGTGAAATTCGAAGCGATCTCAACTGCTATGGCGCAGCAAAAAGTGGATAACGCACTTGCCGCAGAAGCGGATTATATTATTTCTACGGACGCCTCTTGCCTGCTTCATCTGCAGGGTTATATTGATAAAAATAATCTGCCCATAAAAACGATGCATCTGGCTGATGTACTGGCACATGGCTGGGGAAATGTTTGATCAATATTGTTGCTGTGATCTGCATGTTCCGCCAGAGTATCAAATAAATCTTGGATTCATCCAAATTATTTTATTTTTGCTTTCAGAAACGTAAGGTTACTTGGTAGGTGACCGACTAAATAATAATTTATAAACAGGCCCATAGGCCAAATCATAGTTGTAGATGATTAACATTACACTTCCTGATGGTTCCGTTCGTCAGTATGACAAGGGAACTACTTCCATGCAGATCGCGATGTCGATCTCCGAAGGTTTAGCACGAAACGTATTAGCGGCCGAGGTCGATGGCCAGGTTTGGGATGCCAATCGGCCCATTGAGCAGGACGCCCTGGTAAAACTTTTAACCTGGAACGACACGACAGGGCAAGGCTACATTCTGGCACTCATCGGCGCACTTAATGGCAGAGGCGTTGGAGGCATTATATCCCGGTACCAAGTTTGGTATTGGCCCGGCTATTGAAACCGGATTTTATTACGATGTGGACTTTGGCGACCGAGACTTTTCTTCTGATGATTTTAAACAGATTGAGGATAAGATACTGGAACTGGCCAAAACCAAGGAGGAATATATCCGCAAGCCGGTTTCAAAGGCTGATGCGATTGAATATTTTACTGAAAAAGGCGATGAGTACAAGCTCGATCTGATTAAGGATCTGCCGGATGGCTCTATTACTTTTTATACACAAGGTAACTTTACTGACCTTTGCCGCGGCCCGCATATACCGAATACCGGGTTTGTAAAAGCGGTTAAGCTGATGAGCGTTGCCGGGGCCTATTGGCGCGGGGACGAAACACGAAAACAGTTGACACGTATTTATGGGGTTACTTTCCCGAAACAAAGCGAACTGACCGATTACCTGACACCTGATTGAGGAAGCCAAAAAACGCGACCACCGTAAACTGGGCAAAGAATTGGAGTTGTTTGCTTTCTCTGAAAAAGTGGGCATGGGGCTGCCTTTATGGTTACCAAAAGGCACTGCTTTGCGCGAGCGTCTGGTGCGTTTTATGCAAAATGCCCAGGTTAAGGCCGGTTACGAGCAGGTGATTTCTCCGCATATCGGTCATAAAAATTTGTATGTAACATCCGGGCACTATGAAAAATATGGAAAGGATAGTTTCCAGCCGATAAAAACGCCGCAGGAAGGAGAGGAGTTCTTTCTAAAACCGATGAACTGCCCGCACCATTGCGAAATGTATAAAACCAAGCCGCGGTCCTATAAGGATTTGCCGGTACGTTATGCAGAGTTTGGTACGGTTTATCGTTATGAGCAAAGCGGCGAACTGCACGGGCTAACCCGGGTACGTGGCTTTACTCAGGACGATGCACATTTGTTTTGCCGTCCCGACCAGGTTAAAGAAGAGTTTAAAAAGGTAATCGATTTGGTATTGTATGTATTCTCGGCTCTTGGTTTTGATGACTATACCGCACAGGTATCGCTTCGCGACCCGGAAAATAAATCGAAATATATTGGTAGCGACGAAAATTGGGCATTGGCTGAACAGGCCATTATTGAGGCCGCAGACGAGAAAGGCTTAAAAACAGTAGTAGAATTGGGCGAGGCTGCCTTTTATGGGCCTAAGCTTGATTTTATGGTAAAAGATGCACTGGGCAGGAAATGGCAGCTGGGCACTATCCAGGTTGATTATAACCTGCCTGAGCGTTTCGAACTGGAATACACCGGTAGTGATAACCAGAAGCATCGCCCAGTAATGATCCACCGTGCGCCCTTTGGTTCACTGGAGCGTTTTGTGGCGGTATTAATAGAACACTGTGCCGGCAACTTTCCGCTTTGGCTCTCACCTGAACAATTTACGATTTTGCCGATCTCAGAAAAATATGAAGAATATGCAAAAAAACTTTCTGATATATTAAAAGATTCCGATATTTGCGGGCTGATTGATTTCAGGGATGAAAAGATAGGGCGTAAGATACGCGACGCTGAAGTCAAAAAAATCCCTTATATGCTGATTGTAGGCGAAAAAGAAGCAGCTGAAGGTTTGGTTTCCGTTCGTAAACATGGGCAGGGTGATTTGGGAAGCATGAGCATTGAAGAATTTAAACAACAAATAATAAAAGAAATAACAGTATAACTTGGCATTAAACAAACCCAATTTTAACAGAGGACCGCGGCCACCTTTTAAGAAAAAGGAAGCCGAACATAACATTAATCAATTTATTAGAGCTCAGGAAGTTCGCCTTGTAGGCGATAATGTTGAGCAGGGGATTTACTCATTGAGTGATGCGCTGGCAATTGCCCAGGAGCAGGAACTGGACCTTGTTGAAATCTCTCCGAACGCCGTTCCGCCTGTTTGTAAAGTAACAGACTATAACAAGTTTATTTACGAGCAGAAGAAAAAGCTTAAAGGAGATAAAAAGTAACGCCAAGCAAACTGTTATCAAAGAGATCCGCTTCGGACCGAATACGGATGACCATGATTTTGAGTTTAAACTTAAACATGCCATCAAATTCCTGGAAGCAGGTGAAAAGGTGAGAGCATATGTGCACTTTAAAGGTCGCGCTATAGTTTACAAAGAACAGGGCGAGATACTTTTATTACGTTTTGCGCAGGCATTGGAAGAAGTTGGTAAGGTAGAGCAATTGCCGAAATTGGAAGGTAAACGGATGTTTTTAACCGTAGCTTCTAAAGGGGTTAAAAAATAATCGGAAGATTTTTAATGCGCAGCGGAGAATAAATTCGAAAACTGACCATGAAAAATTCGAAATAAAAATAAAACGTTGAGAAACGTAATATCTAAAAACAAACAAATAGAGTTATGCCAAAAATGAAAACCAATTCCAGTGCTAAAAAGCGTTTTACGCTTACTGGAACCGGTAAAATCACAAGAAAGAACGCATACAAAAGCCACATCTTAACCAAGATGTCGACTAAACGGAAGCGTAACCTTACCCACACCAGTCTTAGTTTCTGATGCGGATATGGGTAACGTAAAACGTATGCTTTGTATCGGAAAGTAATTAACAAATTTTTAAACCAGGTATTAGAGTTTACAAGATCCTAAAAAGGACACTCACTACCAAAAAGACAAAAAGATGCCACGTTCAGTTAACGCAGTAGCGTCGAGAAGACGCCGGAAAAAGATCATGAACCTCGCCAAAGGTTATTGGGGTTCACGCAGCAAGGTTTATACCGTTGCAAAAAACACAGTAGAAAAAGGTTTACAATATGCTTATCGCGACCGTAAAACCAAAAAAAGAGAATTCAGGGCTTTATGGATCCAGCGTATCAACGCAGGTGCCCGTCAGCATGGAATTTCTTACTCACAATTAATGGGTAAGTTAACTGCAAAAGAAATTGGTTTAAACCGTAAGGTATTAGCTGATTTGGCGATGAACCACCCGGATGCTTTTAAAGCAGTTGTTGACGCAGTAAAATAAAGTTTCCTGCTAAATACTTAAAAAGGCTTGCAATTCATGTTGCAGGCCTTTTTTTGTCTTCCTCTCCCGTCCTGAAATAAGTTGACCCTCAAACAACTTAAAGATGAAAAAGCAGGAACAACCACACAAAAAGCGCACCCAGCGCGATTACAGCATGGCCTTTAAATTACAGGTTATCGGGGAAGTAGAAAGAGGGGAATTAAACCAGGATCAGGCTGGCAGGAAATATGGGATACAGGGTAATGTGACCATATTGCAATGGATAAGAAAACATGGTACCTTAGATTGGAAAGAATTACCAACCGTGTCTCACAAAAAAACACCGGAACAAAAGATCAAAGAGCTGGAAATGCTCTTAGCCAGAGAAAAGGAAAAAGTCCAGGTACTGAATACCGCTATCGATATAGCAGATGAAATGCTAAAGACGGATATCCGAAAAAAGTATTTGCCCGAACAGTTCAAAAAGCAAAAGCCCCGCGACTAGGCATTCGGGGAGTTTGTGAGCTGCTAGGGTATACTAAGCAGGCCTATTATAAACACAAAGCTAATCGTATAGAAAGAAGAAAGGAACTTATCCAGGTAAGGGATATGGTGATGCGTATTCGTAGCAAAATGCCGCGTATAGGCACCCGTAAACTGTACTATCTGCTTAAAGAAGAACTGATTGCCCGTGATATAAAAATAGGGCGGGATGTCTTATTCAACTTTCTTCGTGCTGAGCAGTTACTTATTAAGCCAAAGCGTTCTTATATAAAAACGACCAATTCCAAACACTGGATGAAGAAATACCCTAACCTTATACTAGGCCTCGAGATTAGCCGGCCTGAACAAGTTTGGGTAAGTGATATAACGTATATAAAAACACAATCAGGCAATTCCTATTTAAGCCTGGTTACCGATGCCTATTCTAAAAAGATCATGGGATATGGGTTATTAGACAATCTAAGTGCAGCCGGACCGGTGACGGCATTAAATATGGCACTGAAAAACAGAAAATATGCGGGGAAACTTATTCACCATTCAGACCGAGGTTTACAATATTGCTCTTCCGAATATGTACAGCAGCTCAAAGAGCATAACATTAACATCAGTATGACTCAAAATGGAGATCCTTATGAAAATGCAATTGCTGAACGGGTAAACGGTATCTTAAAATACGAATTTCTGTGGATTGACGGCTTTAGAGACCATTTACAGGCATTCGAGGTTATTAAACAATCTATTGGCATTTATAACCAGGAAAGGCCACACTTAAGCTGTCAACTTATGACTCCAGAGGTAACACACAATCAACAAAAAATCAAAAGAAAATTGTGGAATAAAAAAGTCCTGAAAGAATAATCTAACAGGACTTTAATTGAATAATTTTAAAAACTAATCGGTCAACTTTTATCAGGACTAGTCAGAATAATTTTAAAAACTAATCGGTCAACTTTTATCAGGACTAGTCATCCGGACTAAACCCTGAGTAGTTCATAAAACTGCAACGGGGGAGATTTTAAAAAAAATATTTCAAAACCTTTCTGGCTAATACCTCAATTTAAATTTTTTCAAATCAGGTTTATATTTTCTTTCCCGCTTTAGCTCGTACTGATAGATTACTTGTCCCAAATTCTTCATGAAAGGCAGGCACACTGTCTTGTACTCATACTTATTATCGTTATATATCTGGTCATCGTTGGATTGAACCACAGCCGATATCATATATTCCACCTTGTTTTTATAATCGACGATGTAGGCATTGTCAATATCGTACCCGTAGGAATCGCCGATCTTATTAAAGATTCGAATATTGGGTTTTATAACCGCCAAACTATCGCCCCCATAAAACAACCATTTGCAATAAGCTGGGAAATATTCTGGAGGACTATAAGTAGGATGACTGCTTTCCGTTGGCCACATACTCATATAGCGATAGATGAATCGGTATTGCTCATCGGTCAGGTTATATCGTTGTTCCTTTGGATAGGTTTCGGGAAACAGGAGCCTTTTTAATACAGACTGCTGATCTACCAGCGGATAGACATTATTTTGTGAAAAATCAAAAGGTTCCATTACCAGTTTATCGTTTTTATCCAAATAACCTTTGCCCTGCAGCATGTTGTCCAGGTACATGGGATAATCCCTGCCATCTAACATTGGCGGTTTGTGGTAAACCGGTCTCTCTCCATCATAGAAATCTATTGGGTTGGTATGGCGCGTGCTTTCACCTTTATCCCCAACGGCCAATCGCCCGACGATTCGAGTACCGCTGAGCTCGTATTTTTTTAGTTTATCATTAATTTCCGCCCGACCCACAAATTCATAGAGGCGATTGTAAGCATCGTTATCGCTTACTAAAAGGATTTTCTTTATATAATTCTCAATACTGGGCAAGCCGTCTTTTGCGCTGGTATCTTTATTCACCCTAGTCTGTCCGGCGAAGGCACTATCGGTGATCATGGTCGAATGCACGGTCAGTCCTTTGATGTTGAGCTCATTGAGTTTTTCAAGAGCGAATATTGCCGTTGGCAATTTTACCGTGCTGGCAGGGTAGAAGTACCGTTTTGCATTTAAACGATAGCTATAAGATTTAAAATGCGGTACGTTATTCTCATCACGGTCGATTTGCGTATATAAAATTTGGACCTCGTTATGGCTGGGGTGGTTTAACATGTGATCAAACAGTTCACGATGCGATTCAATCAGGTTTTTCAGAAAAATGGTATCAGGCTGTTGGCCCATAGCAGATAAGCTTAGCATTAACAAAAGGTTGGTTAAAAATATCTTCATGGTTATAAATATAGAAATTTGTTGATGATTGCCTTGTCAATTACGGGAATAGGTAGGCACGAATAACTAAATCAAAGAGCTCCTTGAAAATAACAAACCGATCACCTACATTTGCTGCGCTTTGGTTCCCGGCGAATAACCGGGATTAAAAGGGAATCAGGTGTAAATCCTGAACTGTCCCGCAGCTGTAAGCTCCATAACCATAGTCCATTCATGGCCACTGTTCCGATTGCCGGAGCGGGAAGGCAGGGCGAAAAGGGGAGTAAGTCAGAAGACCTGCCAGAACATATTTATTATTCATAGCTTTCGGGGATTGAAGCTTGAATGTGAAACGTGTCTACTCTGGTTTCCATTCTAAACTTTCTATTTCTGTATGCTGTGGGTTTCAACTCACAACAACATGAAAAAAAAATTTGTTAAAGTTGCTGCAGGCCTGGGGCTTGCACAGCTGGCCCTGTTTAGTACAGGTGCCCATGCACAGCAGAAAACGCTCGCACTTGACTCTGTGGTAGTAACTGCCACTCGTTCACCCAAAAAATTATCTGAAACCGGCAGGGTAGTCACCATCATTTCCGCCGACCAGATCAAGCGTTCGCAGGGAAAATCCTTGCCCGAATTGCTGAATACCGTTCCTGGAATAACATTCTCAGGAGCAAACAATGCCCCGGGAATAAGTTCATCCTTTTATTTGAATGGGGCCACAACCGGGAATACACTTGTACTGGTGGATGGTTTTCCGGTTAACAACGCCTCAACACCTGAAGGGAACTATGACCTTAATGCTTTTCCAATAGATCAGATCGATCACATTGAGATATTAATGGGCAGCGGTTCAACTTTGTATGGATCCGATGCTGTTGCGGGTGTAATTAATATTATCACTAGGCATGCAAACAAACAACCTTTAAAGGCTTCTGTTCAATTGACAGGTGGAAGTTATAATACCTTTAAAGAATCCGCGGCTTTGATCGGCAGTGTAAAAAATACGGGTATTGCCGTTAATTTATCCAATAGCGATTCCCGGGGTTTTCCTGCTGCAACTGATACTACAGGTAAAGGAAATTATAGAAATGACGACTTTCATCAGCGATCGGCTAGCCTGAACATCAATCAGCGCATTACCGATAAATTTAGTCTTAATGGTAATTTGCAAACTACCTATAACAAAGGGCACTTGCCGTACGGGGCTTACACCGACGACGAAAATTACACCTACGACAATACTTTTTTGTTAGCCGGAATCGGAGCAAAAATGATTATGAAAAAGGGCGATCTGAGGTTTAACATCAGTCAGAACAATGTTTGGAATAATTATACGGACATGGCTGGTCCAACGAATTTTGACACCTATTCTTACCAAAAAAATAAAGGTTATATTACTAATATCGCGGCTATATTTAATTATAACCTGATCGATTTCCTTGATATGACCAGCGGTGCTGATTTTAAATACAGCGGTACCAATCAGTTTAGCAGCTATGATACGATTCCACATGTGAGCAATAACATAGTCAGTATCTATACCTCTTTATTTTTTAAATACGGTATTTTCCACATGGAATTGGGTGGCCGATACAACCATCATAGTGAGTACGGCGATAATTTTACCTATACAATAAATCCATCGGTGGTCGTTGCTGATCAGCTTAAGCTGTTCGCAACTGCAGCGTCTGCTTTTAAAGCGCCCTCTTTATACCAATTGTCATCCCAATACGGAAATCCGTTGTTAAAACCGGAAACGACGAATTCCTATGAAGGAGGATTTGACTGGGAGATTCTGAGAAATACCCTGACATTTAATTCGCTCGTTTACTGGCGTGATACCCGTGATGTCATCTATTTCCGCTCAGAAGCGACTGCCCCATACGGAAAATACGAAAACGGAGCGTTTGAACATGATAAAGGATTTCAGAGTACGCTAAACCTAAAGCTCGACCAGGTTTCAGTATCTGCGTACGCCGCTTTTGTAAAAGGCTCGCAAACTGATGCCAATGGTCTAAGAACTGATGGACTTATTCGCAGACCGAAGAACACTTTTGGAGCTAATATCAATTATCAGGTAATCAAAACATTATCCATTGGATTGAATTATAAATATACAGGTGATAGAACTGATCTGAAATTCGACCCCGTTACATTTGCTGCCTCGACGGTCACCTTAAAACATTACAACCTGGTCGACGGCCACGTTCAATATCAGGCATCCAATAAACTGCAGCTGTTTGGTGACCTGAAAAATATGTTTGATGCCAAGTATACTGATTGGCTCGGCTATAATACGATGGGAATTAATTTTACAGTAGGATTAAAGTATCAAATTAATTAACCCTTTCATTTAAATAGATAAATGAGTAATTTTACTTCGCAATTTACGTTATGACGCTACAAAAAGTTAATACACGCAATACAGTTCTCATACTGATGATCGTTCTGGCCGCAGCTTTTCGGCTCGTTAGCTACAAATATCCTTATGTACTGAGTAATTTCACACCTGTTGGTGCCATCGCATTGTTTGGTGGAGCTTATTTCACCGAAAAATGGAAGGCATATATGGTGCCTCTGCTTGCACTTTTTATAAGTGATATGCTGCTGAACTACTTTTATACCTCTAAACTATCGTTTTTCTCGGCAGATTCGTTTTGGGTTTACCTTTGCTTTGTGCTGTTTGTTGCTATTGGCAGCATGATCAGAAAAGCTACCCTGATCAACGTATTGCTGGCATCCGTCTTATCAGTTGGCTTACACTGGTTGTTGCTTGATCTTCCATGGATTCTCGGCAATTTGTATCCTCATACCTTAGCAGGATATGAGCAGGCGCTTACCGCTGCCATTCCATTTGAAAAAAATATGATCCTAGGTGATTTATTATTTGGTCTCATATTGTTTGGTGGCTTTGAAATGGCTAAAAGCAAATATGTTAACTTACGCAGTAAGGCAGAACTGGCGATTTAGATAAAAACAATATAATTAGGAAAGCGATCGGCCAATGGCAGGTCGCTTTTTTTATTTCTAATCATTTTGACTAATGAAACACATTGTAGTATTAACCGGCGCAGGAATCAGCGCTGAAAGTGGTTTAAAGACCTTCAGGGATAGTGACGGGCTTTGGGAAGGATTTGATATAGAAGAAGTGGCCACTCCGCAGGCCTGGCGCCGTAACCCGGCTCTGGTGCAGGAGTTTTACAATATGCGTCGCAAATCAGTAATAGAGGCCAATCCGAATGCTGCCCACGACGCACTGGCCGGGCTGGAAAAGGAATATAAAGTAACGGTAATTACCCAAAATATCGATGATCTTCATGAAAGAGCCGGTTCAACGCATGTTGTGCACTTGCATGGAATCATTACCCGTTCACAATCCAGCGTAAATCCCAAATTGACATACCCTATCGATGGATGGGAATTGAAGATGGGCGAGGTATGCGAACTTGGGTCACAGTTGAGGGCGCACGTGGTATGGTTTGGAGAGGACGTGCCTATGATAGAGGCGGCGGCACGAATCTGCACTACGGCCGATATATTCATTCTTGTGGGTACTTCGCTGGCAGTTTACCCCGCAGCCGGGCTTATTAATTACGTACCTCAGGAGGTCCCAAAATACATTGTGGATCCCAAAATACCTTATCTGAGCGCTGCTAATTTTATCAAGATAGAAGAAAAGGCTACCGTGGGTGTTTTCCGGTTAGCGACCGAGCTGTTGGCTAATCCGATTTATTAATCTTAATGATGAACTGCTCATGAAAAAATGCATCTTCAATTGGAGTGGCGGCAAGGACAGTGCGCTTGCATTATACTATTGCCTGCAAAATCCCGATCTGGAAATAAAATATCTAGTTACCACCATTAACGATGCTGCCGATAGGATCTCTATGCACGGTGTGCGCACGGAATTGCTGGTAAAACAGGCTGAAAGTATCGGAATACCATTATACCAGGTCCGTTTACCCGAAATGCCCGGTATGGCAGAATATGATACCGTGATGCGAAAAACATTAAAGCATTTCAAAGCTGAGGGAATCACACATGCCATATTCGGAGATATTTTTCTGGAGGATTTGAAAAACTACCGTGACGCGCGCCTTGCTGAAGTGGGCTTGTCTGGTATCTATCCGTTATGGAAGAGAAACACCGGTGATCTTATCACAGAGTTTTTAGCGCTGGGGTTCGGGACGGTGATCAGCTGTGCCGAGCAGCGATTGGAACGAATCGCAGGGAAGGAGATAACCCAGGAACTGATTTTGTCCTTGCCAGAGGATGTCGACGTTTGTGGTGAAAATGGCGAGTTTCATACCTTCACTTTTAAGGGGCCTATTTTTAAGCAAGCCATAGCTTACCTAACGGGAGAAAAAGTGTTTAAACAATACATGGCACCTAAGGATCCGGATGGTGCCTGTGTCTCAACTGATACTCCAATGTCTGCAGGCTTCTGGTACTGCGATCTGCTGCTCAAATAGGCATATTTTACTCCTTTTTTCAGGGATTTAGCCGCCAAATATAATTTTGTCAGGCATTTTATTTGTATCATAAATAACTGTAATACAGTATTTTATTATTAGTATGATTAACAATATGTTTAACTATTGAAAAAATGACAAACTGCCTTTTCGCTGGAAGCGCGCTTTGAAGTGCCAAATAAAATTCTGTTTGATTTTTGTTAGTTTTATAATTCATTTAATTACAATTAGTTACAATGTTTAATTAAACTAATAGTTGTACCTGAAATAGGCTTCCTTGTAATCTCTACGCATTTCGAGTAAATCGCGCAGAAATCTTCTTTAAAAACTCTTCGTCCAATAACTCGAATACACTGTTTACTCCATCCGTCAGGTCCATTTCAGGTATTTTGTAGCTTTGTTCCAGTGTGCCCTGCTCTATCTTTACAATATACTTTTGGTTCATGTTCAAGATGGATATCTTAAAATCGGGGTGAGGTAATTCTGCAATAATTCTCATTGTACTTAAATTTAATATTAATTACTTCCCTGTGATGGGTCAATGGATTGATATGGTTGAAGGTGCCTATACTGGCTATAGGTTTAAATCGCGCAAATAGTTCTTCTTTGTACCAATTTTCAGAACGTGTTCTTTTTATCGCCTCAGTGTGTTCTTTTGAGCGGTAGGCGAATCCCTTCAGGTCATCCAGGTTATTCCACAACAGAGAATGTTCCTTGTTTGTAAACGGGCCGTTCCCCAATGCCTAATGAGATGATAAGGCCATGTGCGTTTTTCATCCGATCTGATACGCCTCCGGCACTATTGCCCAAAACCTTTTTAAACGGTTCAGACGAATCGTAGCCCTGGTTAAAACCGCAATTGGCCCGGTATAGTCCTCTTCGACTAGGTTGCCAAAGGGTTCCTTGCCATCCCATTTTCCGTGGCTTTGCATTGGCTGCAACAAGATCGTCCATTTTTCTGCGGCAAATGCGATCCACCACTATGCTATAAATGATTTATTGTGAAATTTTTCAAAGGCTGGGCGGTCCTCCCAAACAGCCAATAAGCCCCATTGCTGCCAGTCAGGACTGAGGTCAAATGTGCCATTTTTTCCGCTGCCCAGTAGCTGCCAGAAAGTGCAGCCTTTTTGCAGGTGCATCGGCAGCCGGTGAATGGCCATTGCAAGGAGTGCAAACGGAATAAACAGTTTGCGGTAACGCACCATGGTGAGGCTGACGATCATAAGGACGAAATAAAAAATTAAAAATGAGATTTGAGTTATTTAATTTCAATGGCGCTTAATTACTTTTGTTTTATGGCAGAAGATCTAATAATTACCAAATCAACTGACAAGCTCGAGCAATACCAATCCCTTGTTCCGCAAATCGAATCTTTGCTATACGGAGAGCACGATCTTGTTGCTAATCAAGCAAATATATGCGCGGCGTTAAAAGAGCAGTTTAAATGGTTTTGGGTTGGTTTTTATATGGTGAAGGGTGGCGAGCTGGTTTTGGGGCCTTTCCAGGGTCCCGTGGCCTGTACGCGCATCGCAAAGGGTAAAGGCGTTTGCGGCACTGCATGGGAGCAGGCTGAAACCTTGATCGTTCCGGATGTGGAGGTATTCCCAGGGCATATTGCCTGTAGTTCAATTTCACGCTCAGAGATCGTGGTTCCGATTTTTCACCGGGGCCAGGTAATAGGCGTACTGGATGTGGACAGCGAACACCTGGATCAGTTCGATCAGGCCGATGCAAAATACCTGGAGCAGATATTGCAGCTATTGAATTTTGAATGAGCACCATATTTCTGATACCCGGTTTAGGTGCTGACTATCGGAGTTATCAGCATATCAACCTGCCAGGTAACGAATTGATCCATGTTAAGTGGGTTGATCCCGAAAAGCAGGATACTTTGTCTACCTATGCTCAAAAGTTAATTGATAAGTATCAAATCAGATCCGGTTCCATTGTGATCGGAAATTCATTGGGAGGAATGCTTGCCATTGAGATCGCAAAAAAAGTTCATTTAAATAAGGTTATTCTCATTTCAAGTATAAAAACCGCAAAGGAGGCTCCGTCCCGCTTCATGTGGTACCGGTACATTCCGGTCTACCGCATGCTCCCTGCCAAGTGGCTGACTGCGCTGGGAACATTATTCATACCCACTATGGGAAAAATGTCAAAGCACCACAAGGAACTATTCTTTTCGATGCTACGGGGCACGTCGCCGGTCTTTTTGAAATGGGCCATGGGTGCTATCCTGCACTGGAAGAATCAAACCGTGCCGGATAATGTTTACCATATCGTCGGCAACAGGGACAGGGTATTCCCGTATGAGCGGATCAAGGACGCGGCCATTGTTGAAGGCGGGACACATATTATGATCTTTAATAAGGCTAAAACTATTAACGACTGGCTAAAAGAAATAATGCAACATTGAAACTTCCTGAGTCTTTTTTTCTCGGTTCTGACGTTACCGCGATCAGTAAAAATCTGCTCGGTAAGTATATTTTCACTTCAATAAATGGTTCAATTTGTGGTGGCTATATTACTGAAACAGAAGCATATAATGGCATAATTGACCGTGCGTCGCATGCCTTTGGTGGGCGCAAAACACCACGCACCCAAACCATGTATGAACGCGGCGGGATCGCCTATGTTTATTTATGCTACGGAATACACGAGATGTTCAATGTGGTAACTTCTGTAGAAGGGAACCCACAGGCTGTATTGATCCGCGGCATTGAACCACTGACCGGTATTGATCTTATGCTCGCCAGAAAGAACATGACGGCATTGAAACCCAACATTACTGCCGGGCCGGGCTCGGTTGCCAAGGCATTAGGGATTGACCGGAAATTGAATGGCATCAGTTTGCAGAGTGATGCATTGTGGATCGAAGACAGGGGGTTGCATTTTTCAGAAGAACAGATTGCATCGGTTCCGCGAATAGGGGTGGCTTATGCAGGTCAGGACGCCCTGTTGCCCTACCGGTTCTATATAAAAGGAAACCCTTACGTCAGTAAGCCCAATAAATAATTTGACTCGGCACAGGATCTTTAATTTTGTAATATTGACAAATGATATATCAGGATACGCTTGAATTTGCCGAAGGCCTCGACGCCCGGGATGAGTTGAAACATTTCCGCAATGAATTTTTAATACCCCGGCACAGCGGGCAGGACGCCATCTATTTATGTGGCAACTCACTAGGCTTGCAGCCCGTATCGGCTAGAAAATATCTCCAGTCCCAACTGGATGCCTGGAAAGAACTGGCCGTAGAGGGCTGGTTTACCGGCGAGGATCCCTGGCTGGAGTTTCATCATAAACTTAAAGCGCCCCTGGCCAGCCTTACGGGCGCCAGGCCGGAAGAAATAACGATTATGAATTCACTTACAGTAAATCTTCATTTATTGCTTGTAAGTTTCTATAAACCAAATAATAAACGTTTCAAAATCATCATGGAAGGGGGGGCTTTTCCATCAGATCAATATGCAGTAGAGAGCCAGGTGAACTATCATGGATTCGAAGCCCAGAAAGCAATAATTGAATTATTTCCGCGTGAGGGTGAGCTAACATTAAGAAGAGAAGATATCATAGCGGCCATCGGCGAACATGCAAATGAATTGTCTTTGGTGCTATTCGCAGGAGTTAATTATTATACGGGCCAGCTTTTTGATATGGCCTCTATTGTTAAGGCGGCTCACCAGGCTGGTGCCTATGCAGGATTCGACCTTGCACATGCGGCAGGTAATGTGCCTTTGCGGCTGCATGACTGGGGAGCAGATTTTGCCTGCTGGTGCTCTTATAAATATATGAATTCCGGTCCGGGGGGGATCAGTGGCATATTTGTACATGAAAAGCATTTTAGTAATGCGCAGCTGAAACGTTTTGCAGGTTGGTGGGGGTACAGGCCCGATAAACGCTTTTTAATGGCTCCAGGCTTTGATCCTGCCAAAGGAGCCGAAGGATGGCAGGTCAGCACCAGCCCCATCTTGTTAATGGCAGTACATAAGGCTTCACTGGACCTTTTTGAAAGAGCAGGGGATTTTGCAAAACTCCGCAATAAAAGCGTGATGCTCACCGGATACCTGGAGTTTTTGCTCAAAGAGATCAACAAAAAACATGGGGATGACCTCTTTATGATCATAACACCATCCAGTCCGGATGATCGCGGTTGCCAGTTATCCATAGTTTGTAAGCGGGACGGTAAAAAAACATTCCGTTATCTTTCTGATAATGGTGTTATCGGTGATTGGCGCGAGCCGGATGTGATCAGGCTCAGCCCAGTTCCGCTGTACAACTCATTTAAAGACGTATACAGCGCTGCAAAACATCTGGATAGGTCTTTGGTTATCCAGGATTAGTTTTTATGCTTAAGGTAGCTTATGACCCGATTTACGCTCATCCTTTGCCGGAAGGCCATCGCTTTCCGATGCTCAAATATGAGCTTATACCCGAGCAGCTGCTCCGTGAAGGTGTTATAACCCCGGAAAATTTGTTTGCCCCGAATGCTTTGGACGAATCCACGGTACTGTTAACGCATCATGCGGATTACTGGTATCAGCTGCGTGACCAGACCTTGCCGGCCAAAGATCAGCGCCGGATTGGTTTTCCCTTATCTGCACGTTTAGTGGAGCGTGAGCTGCGCATAGCAAGAGGAACCATAGACGGTTGCCATTATGCTTTTGAACATGGCATTGCCTTTAATGTTGCAGGAGGGACACATCATGCAGGCTCCTATTGGGGAGAAGGTTTTTGCCTGCTGAATGACCAGGCCATAGCATCTAACTATTTGTTTAATAAAAGGTTAGCTTCGTCTATCTTAATAATTGATTTAGATGTCCACCAGGGCAATGGTACTGCCCAGATTTTTGAAAATGAACCCAGGGTATTTACATTTTCCATGCATGGTGCCAATAACTTTCCTTACCGGAAGGAATGCTCCGACCTGGATATTCCATTACCTGATGGTACCGGCGACCAACAGTATCTGGATGTTTTAATACAAACCTTACCTCGGCTGATCAGTCAGCAAAAACCTGATTTCATATTTTATCTTTCGGGAGTTGATGTCCTGCAGACCGATAAACTTGGGAAACTCAGCCTGAGCCGGGAAGCCTGCAAGCAGCGCGACCGGTTTGTACTAGAGCAATGCATCATGCACGGAATACCTGTACAAGTGAGCATGGGGGGAGGGTATTCACGAGATATAAAAGATATCGTTGATGCACATTGCAATACCTACCGCCTGGCTCACGACCTTTATTTTTAATCCCGGGCAATAATTAAGGATTCTTTATACGCGTGTTTTCTGCTGATCAACTGGAAACGTATAAATAGCAGGATAGAGGCAGTAAGCAAGCCCAGAACCAGTCCGTACCATACTCCAGAAACGCCCATATTAAATTTAATCCCCAGCAGATAGCCAACGGGCAAACCGATGATCCAATAAGCGATCAGGGTGATTATGGTTGGAATATTTACGTCGCCCATACCACGCAAGACACCCAGGCCCACGACCTGAGTTCCGTCAAATAGCTGGAAAAAAGCAGCTATGATAAGCAGTTGTGATGCAATAGCGATCACCTGTTTGTCAGAGGTATAGATCCAGGGTAATATATGATTCCCAAAAGAAAATAAAAGTGCCGTCAATGCCATAAAGACAATGGCAATATGATAATTAGATATGGCGGAAAGGCGCAGTTCGCTGTGCCTTTTTGCCCCGAAGAAGTTCCCGGATTTTATGGCTGCCGCTGCCGATACGCCGCTGACGGCCATATAGGCCAGTGAAGCAAGGCTGATAGCGACCTGGTGTGCCGCCTGTGCTATGGGACTTATCGTACCAATCAGGATTGCTGCACCGCTGAATGCGCTCACTTCAAAGATATACTGCAGCGCTACCGGGGCACCAATTTTGAAAATTCTTGAGCTGCGAACCTTGTTGATGTTGCCTAAAGCAAAACTCTGGAGATATATTTTAAAATGTTTCGACCTGAAAACATAAAAACCCATTACGATGGCCATTGTACAGCGGTCGATCAGGGTGCTGTATCCCACACCCTTGATACCCATGGGGTGAATGCCGAACATACCTTTTACGAATATAATACCCAGGCAAATGTTCAACACGTTGCCCCAGATTGATATCAGCATCGCTTGTTTGGTAAAACCCAATCCTTCGGCAAATTGCTTGAAGGTATTGAATATCATTAGCGGGATAAGGGAGGTTCCTATTAGAAACAGGTACGGTTTTGCCTGGCGTACGACCTGGGCAGACTGGTCTAAATGTCCGATCAGCTGCATGGCACCAAAACTGATTGTTACGAACAGTAAAATGCCCGAAACTGAATTGATCAGCAGGCTGTTCGAGAGCAGCCGTCCGCATTCCCGGTACTCAAGCCGGCCATTGTGCTGGGCGATGAGCGGAGTTATTCCGTAGGATAATCCCATTCCAATCACCATGGCCATGACGAAAAGGCTATTCACCAGCGCTACTGCTGCTAAGGGAATCGTGCCCGCAAAATGCCCTACAATAATGCTGTCAGCAGTTTGTACCAGCGTGTGCCCGATCTGTGAAATCACCACCGGAATTGCCAGACTAAGGCTATCCAGGTAATAGGGCCTGTATTTCCGGTAAAGCTTTCTCATGCGGGTAGTAATTCGAAGAAAATTTTTTTAAGTTGAATGATCAGGCTGCCGTGTAATACTCTTCCTTTTCGCTCGTATGGATGCGGATAACGCCCGAAAGTATCATATTTACCAAAATGCGTTGTGCATTGCGCCGGCTTAGCTTCAGCAGTTCGCAATACTCTTTTATATTGATACGTTCTCGTTTATCAAGATACTCCAGCAATGCCTTTTCTTTTGAGGAATATTCAATAAGTACGCCTTTTTCATCGGCAGAGCGTTTCAGTACATCGACCACGATCTTGCTGGCAAGCACACTTTTATCTTTTACCCGCACATAAACCCACCATTTTCCGTCTTCAGCCAATGCGTAATGCGGTTTAGTACTGCTTTGTTTGATCTCCACAACCAGCACCAGTTTGTCATCGACGTAAACTTCTTCAAAGATAGGATCAAGAACAGGCTTGGCATATAATTGTGCCGCTTTGGTGATCATATATCGTTCTTCGTCTTCCGATTTTACGCCTTTAATGGTGCCGTCATCTGCCACGCCGATCAGTAATCGACCGCCTTTATTATTGGCAAATGACGTCATCGTCCGCGCAATTTTTTCGCAACTCGTTATGGTCTTTTTAAAATCAAGTGTTACTCCTTCACCATCAAAAATCAATTTTTTGATATTCATTTTTCTCCTCCTTGATCCGGTAATTCATAGGGTGTAAAAACTTCCATCCAATTCTCGGGCCGGCTGAGCGCTGTGAAGCCAAATTGGCCGTATAAACCATGCGCGTCGGCGGTAGCGAGTGACCATCTCCTCAATCCCTGCAGCTCTGGGTGTTGTTTTATGGTTTGCATCAGCCATTTTGATAAACCTAAACGCCTGTAATCGTCCAGTATGAAAACATCACAAATGTACGCAAACGTCGCCTTATCTGTAACCACACGGGCAAAACCGGCTTGCTTATTGCCCTGATACACCCCAAAGCACATTGAATTTACAATTGCCGATTTCAGCCTTTCGGTCTTTATCCCTTTGGCCCAATATGATTCCTGGTTAAGGTAATTATATACCATTTTAAAATCAATAAGATCTTTATCTGTAGAAATGATAAATCCTTTTTTGATAAATGAGTCTTCGTTCATTATTACTTTCATCAGATAGCTACCGTATTATTGGTTTCGGTCAGTTTAAGGTTTCGGATGTATACTTCGCTGGATACCACGACACATAAATCTCCCTGTTTATTGTACATTTCAATCGGATATGCTTTTACATGTTTGCCGTTGGTATTCAATACCTGTTCTATTTCCTTTATGTCGTCTTCTGTTATCGTAATGCTAAAAAATAGATCAGTTCTTCCTGGTTTAATATAGTCTATTGCCGCTGATTTGAGCCATACACGTACGTGATAGCCTTTATGCAATAATACCTGATGAAAAAGTAAGGGATAAAATGGATCGGCTGCTGCAAAAATTGTGCCCCCGAAAATAGAATTATTGTAATTACTGTTTACAAGGCTCTTGTTGACCTTCACACGAACACCCCTGAAGTTTTTCTCGAAGCGCATTACCCAAATGCGTTGAAACAGTAGGGGAGGATAAAATCGCATTGCCCACTTCAAGACATTCTCAGATACCACCATGGCTAAATATCTGAAATTTATGGAAATCAAGCGTCATAAAAATGAAAAGAAATCTTTAGTTCCAATGATATTTATCCCAATCAGCGAAAATCAAATTACGTGAACGCACACACTAAATAATACTTCTGACCACGCCGCCGTCAGCGCGTAAAGCGGCGCCGTTGGTTGCTGAAGACAACGGACTGGCCAGATAGGCAACCAGGTTTGCAATCTCGTCCGGGCTGATGAAACGTTGCAGCAGTGACGATGGCCGTACATGCTGAAAAAAGTCCTTTTCTACCTGGGCAATACTTTTATTCTGATCCTTTGCGAGATTTTCAATAAAACCACTGGCGCCTTCGGAGGCTGTCGGGCCTGGCAAAACAGTATTTACAGTGACCTTGGTGCCCTTGCACAGTTCGGCAAGACCACGGGATATTGCCAGCTGCGCGGTTTTGGTCATCCCATAATGGATCATTTCCTCCGGTATCTGTATGGCCGATTCGCTGGAGATAAAAATAATCCGGCCCCAGTTTTTTTCCAGCATGTGCTCTAAATAGGCACGTGCCAGCCGTATGCCGCTTAATACATTAATTTCGAAGAATTTAAGCCAGTCTTCATCACTGATATCTTTAAATGCTTTTGGTTCAAATATCCCGATATTATTTACGAGAATGTCTACGGCCGGCAGCCGGTTAATCAGGTTCTTAATCTGGCTGTTATCAGAAAAGTCAGCAGCAAATCCTTCAATATGCTGGTTACCCGTTTCAGTTTTTAATTTTTTTATGGCTTGCGTGACACGTTCAGCGGTACGTCCGTTAATGTAAACGTGCGCATTTTCCTTAGCTAGCTGGCTTGCAATAGCAAAACCAATTCCGGCTGTTGACCCGGTAACCAGTACTTTTTTATTATTCAATTGCAGATCCATGTTTTCGTGCTTGATAATGCGAAGCTACAGCCAATTGCTTATCCAGATATCAGCTAATATAAAAGATGGAATAAGATTGACATTCGAAGAAAACCCGGCAAATACCTGAATAGCTATTTTTCTCATAATTAATATTATGTTAAGTAGTATTCTGATTTTAAAGGCCTGCGTATTGCAGGCCTTATTTAGGTGTCTCCCCGATTATTGTTTAGCCGCTGGCAATGCGTCTATTTTCTTTTGCGTATCGTTGGCACCATTCATATCCTTTGTGCCCAGATAATATGATTTAAGATTTGTCAAAGCATCGCGAGATTGCGGGTTGAGTTCAACAGCTTTCAACAAATATGGTTTGGCTGCAGCAAATTCAGAGTTTGCTTTGTTCATCAGCGCGTCATAAGTTTTCTGATCATTTACAAATTGGGCGGAATTGTACGTATCGATTCCAGGCGCCATTGTTACGTAACCTAAATTCAATACTGCTTCAAAATAATTCGGATCTATAGTTACCGCTTTTTTGTATTGCTCAGCTGCCTTATTAAAATTATCCAGGCGCGTCTGCTCCAGTTTCTCAATCTGAGGATTAGGCGTCATTTTTGTGCCCGGTTTTGCTTTGGCCGCAGCCGCCTTATCGGCTTTTTGTAACTTCAGTATATTTTTCTGTTGCGATTCAGCTATCTGTGAATAGGTTAAGCCTGAATAATAATAAAGCGCCTTATTGTTTGGATCAGCTTTAATGGCTGCATCTATTTTAGTTACAAGGTCACCTTGTTGACCCGCCTGAAGATTTACTTCAATCTCTTCCCTGCGTAGGTTTGGATCATTGGGATATTTGGCTACAGCGTCACTGATTGATTTGATGGCACCAGCCGTATCTTTGTTGGCCAGATACAGACTCGGCAGATCACCATAGATGGCAGCCTTGCCTTTATATTCAGTGGTTAGTAATTTATTGTAGTTGGCTATCGCTCCGGTATAATTTTTTGCATTAGCAGCTGAAACGCCTGTATATAGTATTGCAGTAGTGTCAGTCGGCAGGATCTTTTGAGCGGCGTCAAATGCCGTATAAGCTTCATCAAATTTCTTGTCCTGATATGCTTTTACTCCCTTATCCATCTGTATTTGCGCCAGCTCGCGGGATGCGTGATCAATCAGGTTTTTGTATTCATTTTTTGTATCTGTTTCCTTTGCCTTTGCGATCGCTTCGGAAGCAGTGGTGCTTTCCGTGGCGGCTGTTGCCGGATCTGTATCGTGATAGGCTAATGATGCGTAGATCGCTCCTTTTAAAGCATAAGTCTGCGCTAGTGTAGCTGTTTTGGCATTGGTTGAAGCTTTGTCGATAGAAGTCTTTGCCTCCATCAGGGATGGTTTTGCCATGTTATAGTTTGCTCTGGCCAGGCCATCATATTTTTCATATGCAGATTGAGCGCTATTAAGCTCCCCCTTTTGTGCCAAAGCACTCATTGCTGTCAAACCTAAAAAAGCCGACATCAAAAATCTAATTTTCATGTTTTATTGATTTAATAATTTAAGTTTAGTATTTATCTTATCAATCTGATCCTGATTCCCGGTTTGCGTGTAAATGAGCTGCAGCAATTGCAGGCATTTAACATCATTGGGTGATATCTCATTTGCTTTCTCCAGCCACTGCCCTGCTCTTGCTATATCTTTTGAACCGTCCTGACCTTCTTTTAAGATACCCATCTTAAAATACAGGATGCCCAGATTATATATCGGGTCATATTCGGAACTATTTAATTCAATAGCATGCAAATATAAGGATTCAGCCTTATCAAATTTATTTAAATGGTCATAACAATTGGCTGCAACGAAGACAATTTCCTCATTATTAGGATTTTCGTCAAGCAACTCCGGCAACAAGGGTTCCAGCGCATGATAATCTCTCCTATTATTATAAATATTTGCCTCGTCTAAAAGCAAATACTTATCGTCCGGTACATGTTTTCTTCCTTTTTGCAGTACCTGCAAGGCCTTGGCGGTATCCCCAATAGCTTTAAATGTATTTGATGCTGCTTCAATATATTCTGGTTTTGTACTGTCGGTTTTTAACAAAACCGTATAATATTTCGCGGCATCAACCAAATTACCAAGCCTGTTATTGGCATACGCGATATAGGCATTCAGATTTTTAAAATCCGCCGGGGCATATTTCTTTGCCTTCTGAAAAGTTTGGATAGCATTGTTAAAATCCGTCATGCGCATGTACTCAAAACCACGGCGCATATAAACATTGGCGATACATTTGCGGCAATAATCGAATTCCGGCTGATAACGGTAACTTCTTCGATCGGTTGCTAATTTATCCAGGTGACGGCGGGTCTGATCAAAAAAATTGGCCGGCTGCTTTAGTTTATTTGTTGAATCAATGTAAACAATGCTGCGAATAAACCACTGCCTTGTACATATTCTTCTCAAAATTAATCGAGTCGGAATGTGTTTTCATCAAACTATCAACCGACCTTTTGGCGTTGCTCAAATACTTGAGGTCTTTTTTCTGTTTATAAAACGCCAGATTATTGACCACGCTTTTAAGCACTTCGGTTTGCCCGGCAGCAATCGTTGCTGAAAAAATCAATATAAAAAGCGGTAATACTACTTTACGGCTAGTCATGTCTCCTTATTCAGTTTCTTCGCTTGCAGGTGATTCTGTATCCGGATTTTGAGTACCGTCAGGCAGCTCATTTTCTGATTCATCGTGTTCAATTTTTGCTACTGAAGCAATTTCATCATTTTTCTTTAATGTTATCAGACGTACTCCCTGTGTAGCCCTGCCCATTGTTCTAAGTTCACTTATTGCGATTCGAATGATAATACCCGATTTATTGATGATCATCAGGTCTTCTTTATCCGTAACACCTTTTATGGCAACAAGTTTTCCTGTTTTTTCGGTAATGTTCAGTGTTTTAACACCTTTACCACCGCGATTAGTTACGCGGTAGTCATCAATATCGGTACGTTTTCCGTAACCTTTTTCAGATACTACCAATACGGTTGTCTCCGGGTTGTCAATGCTGATCATGCCGACAACTTCATCCTTTTCATCTTCAAGCGTGATACCGCGTACACCGGTTGCGGTACGGCCCATCGGTCTTACGGTCGATTCATTAAAGCGGATAGCCCTGCCCGATTTCAATGCCATGACAATTTCGCTGCGTGCCGCTTGTTAAATTTGCTTCAAGCAGCGATATCGCCTTCGTTGATATTGATCGCATTGATACCATTTGCACTCGGACGGGAATAAGCTTCGAGCGAAGTCTTTTTTATGGTACCTTTTTTGGTACACATAATAATAAAGTTATTTTCCAGGTACTCTTTATCTTTCAGGTTGATCAGCTTGATATAGGCCTTGATATTCTCCTCTTTCGGGATATTGATGATGTTTTGAATAGCACGCCCTTTTGATGTGCGGGTTCCTTCCGGAATTTCAAATACCCGCAGCCAGAAACATTGCCCGGCTTCGGTAAAGAATAGCATATAATTGTGGTTGGAAGCAATAAGCAGGTGCTCAATAAAGTCTGCATCCCGGCTATTGCTGCCAATGGCTCCTTTTCCACCCCTGCCCTGCCTGCGGTATTCGGTTAAAGGCGTGCGTTTAATATAGCCCTCACGCGAAATCGTGATTACAACATCTTCATCCTCAATAAAATCCTCGGTTTGCATTTCTGCAGATGAATGCACCATTTCGGTTTTACGCTCATCTCCATATTTTTCCTTTATCTCGATCAATTCATCCTTGATGATCTGCATTCGTAAACCCTTCATCGGCCAGAATAGATTTTAAATATTCGATCTGTTTCATCAGTTCGGCATATTCATCTTTTATTTTATCACGCTCAAGTCCGGTTAACCGCCTCAAGGTCATATCCAGAATAGCGCGGGCCTGTATCTCGCTCAAACCAAACTGGGTCATTAAGCCATCTCGTGCCTCTTCAGGCGTATTCGAAGCTCTTATCAGTTTGATCACTTCATCCAGATGATCCAGCGCAATCAGCAAGCCTTCTAATATATGCGCCCGCTTTTCAGCTTCGGCTAGTTCAAATTTGGTACGGCGGACAACTACTTCGTGCCTGTGCTCAACAAAATGATGGATCAGGTCCCTCAGGTTCAGCATCATTGGCCTGCCATGTACCAGCGCAATATTATTTATGCTGAACGATGTTTGCAGCGAAGTATATTTATAAAGGTTGTTCAATACAATGGCTGCATTGGCATCTCTTTTTATTTCGTAAACGATACGAATACCTTCTCTGTTCGATTCATCCCTGATCGCCGATAATACCTTCCAGTTTTTTTTCATTAACCAGTTCGGCGGTACGCTCAATCATGAGCGCCTTATTGATCTGGTAAGGTACTTCGGTCACAATAATACGCTCGCGATCGTTGCTATAGGTTTCAATTTCGGCACGCGCCCTGTATTACAATCCTGCCGCGGCCGGTTTCAAAAGCGTCCTTGGCTCCTTCATAACCATAAATGATACCGCCTGTAGGGAAATCCGGGCCTTTGATGTGTTTCATCAGTTCGGTCACCTCAATATCTGCCGGTTATCCATTAATGCCATAGTAGCATCAATTACTTCCGTCAAATTGTGAGGCGCCATATTGGTTGCCATACCTACTGCAATACCCGATGCGCCGTTTACAAGCAAGTTGGGGAATTTTGCAGGTAAAACGGTTGGCTCCTGCAGCGAGTCGTCAAAGTTAAGCTGAAAATCAATCGTATCCTTATTGATATCGGCCAGCATTTCTTCGGCTATCTTTTCAAGCCTTGCTTCTGTATACCGCATTGCCGCCGGGTTGTCACCGTCAATAGAACCGTAGTTACCCTGTCCTTCAACCAATGGGTAACGCAGGCTCCAGTCCTGGGCCATACGTACCATGGTATCATAAACCGATGTAGTCGCCGTGCGGGTGATACTTACCCATCACCTCACCTACAATACGCGCTGATTTTTTATATGGTTTATTGTTGTTCAAGCCAAGGTCGAGCATGCCATACAATACGCGTCTGTGTACCGGTTTTAAACCGTCGCGAACGTCGGGCAATGCCCTGGATACGATAACCGACATTGAATAATCAATGTAGGCTGATCGCATTTCTTCATCAATATTTATTGGAATTATTCTGTCTTCTGGTGGTAGATTTCCGTTTCCTGTTTCTTCAGCCATTTTTAGTTATTTGTAGAATCTATCTTTTATAATCGTCGTTAAAAAAGTGCTTTTTAAACGACCTGCGAAGTTAAGAAAATACTTCATCTTAAGGCAGCTTTTTTATACACATTACTGCTATAATGTGTATAAAAATGTAACAAAATCACTGGAATTCCCACGGTGGAGGGATTTTCTATTTGATGTTCTTCCAATACTCTTCAACCGTCATTCCGCTGGGTAAAGTTGCATTTAAGAGTAAGGGTATCATTGTTGAATGGAATACAGATAATTGACGGGTATATCTATTGATTTTGGAGGGTTGACTGCTATAGGTTTCGGTTTCCATACAGGTATCGCCTGTTAACTGATAATCTCCTGCTTCGTACTTTTCGGGCTTGGCTCCGCTTTCGATGACAAAAGCCTCATAACTCTTATTCTATATTTTCTTTGAAGCACATAGCCCGCCGGAGCCCCTTCCTTTTTGCCGTTGTAAATACCGCCTGACAAACTCCCAAGTACCTTTGAGCGTTTCCGGGCGTAAATGAGCATATCGCCAGAAAGATCAGAAATAGATAATATGATAGCTGCTTGTTTGTTTTCATTATTACCCAATTGATCCCCTTTTTTAATAAAGATAATGTTTTTTCTTCTTCGCTGCCGGGCTCGGCTGGTAATTATAAACCCATTTGGCAGTTGGCGGCAGACTCATTAATATAGATTCAATGCGGCCATTGGTTTCCAAACCAAATCGTGTGCCGGCATCATATACCAGGTTAAATTCCGCATAGCGGCTGCGGCGCTGGTATTGCCATAAGCTGGTGCTGTTCATTAAAATCCTTATTTCTGTTGCGGTTAACCAACTCGGTATAAACTGGCATAAATGTACGGCCGATGGCTTTTGAAAATTCAAATATGCTTTCCCAGCTTAATTCATCATTTGCAGTCAAGCGGTCGTAAAATATCCCTCCTATCCCACGGGTTTCGTTACGGTGTTTTATAAAGAAATAATCATCGGCCCATAATTTAAAACGATGATAAAAATCATGATTAAACTTATCACAAACTGATTTTAAATAGGCATGAAAATAACTGGCATCATCTTCAATAATATAATGTGGGGTTAGATCGATACCGCCGCCAAACCATCTTACCGGCTCCTGACCAGTGCTAAAACGATGATGGCATCTCGAAATACCGGATATTCATATGGATGATGGGCACCATCGGATGATTTGGATGAATCACTATGGATACCCCGGTAGCAAAAAAATCATCCTGTTCAACTTTCAGTGCTTTTTTTATCGTATCCGGAAGCTGGCCGTGAACTGCCGAGAAATTTACGCCTCCCTTTTCGAAAATATTCCCGTTTTGAATTATTCGGGTACGACCACCGCCGCCGCCTTCGCGCTCCCATATTTCTTCTTCAAAATGCGCCTTTGCCATCGGTTAACTCAAGCGCCGCGCATATTTCATCCTGTATCGCCTGTAATCGGCAGCTATCTGTTCCTTACTGATCATCAGGGCAAATGGATAGTTGAATTGTTGAAATTAAATCTCTTGACTGCTGCCGATAAGTTTTTACAAGCTGATCTCACCAACTGAAGCACTTGCTCGATTATTGACTCATCACACTTCAACATAATTCAGGTCCTTATGAAATGTCTCTTTTAACTGGCTTAATGAGAATAACGCAATACAGTGTTAATATGGCCATCATGATATATCCGCTGGTTATCATTCCATAATGGGTCACCAAGGCGGCAAAGCCAAGATTAATTGGAATGAGTGAGCCACGCACAAAATTTGGAACGGTTGTAGCCACTGTTGAACGGATATTGGTACCAAATTGCTCTGCAGCAATGGTGATAAATGTTGCCCAGTAACCAACGCAGCAACCCATAAAGAAGCATAAGCCATACAAATTGCTGGCTGGTGATACCTTTAGCGCTCAGATAAACAACTAACGCTTATGGCAGACAACAGCAGAAATATCATCATGGTCAGTTTTCGGGATTTGGTAATCTGCGATAAAATTCCGGCAACTATTCCCCCTACCGAGATACCGATATAGGTATATTAAATACCATCGCCCGCATTTAACCTTTAGGTTCCACCGTGCCCAGCGCTTTGCCAAATTCGGGTGACAAGGTAACCAATACGCCAACCACATACCACAAGCGGTGCTCCTATTAAAATACAATACAAATATTTTTTAAACCGCTCCCAATTGTTAAACAGCATAAAAATATTACCCTTTGACACGTCACTTTGCTCAATGCTTTTAAACATTCCTGATTCAAAAGTTCCTAAGCGTAATAAAAGCAACAGAATGCCTAATCCCCCGCCAACCTTATAGGCATTTTGCCAACCATATTTCGCAACCATTACCGCCAGCGCTGCTCCGAACAAACCGATAACGGCAACGATCATGGTTCCATATCCCCTCTTCTCCTTGCTTAAAGTTTCGCGTCACCAATGTAATGCCTGCGCCCAGTTCGCCGGCCAAGCCAATGCCGGCAATAAAACGAACAAGGGCATACGTATTTACGTCATGAACATAAGCCATTGGCAAAATTGGCCACCGAATACAACAATATCGAGCCGAAAAGCACTTTTATCCTTCCAAATTTATCACCAATTACGCCCCATAGTACTCCTCCGAGCAACAAGCCAAACATCTGCACATTATAATGAATACGCCTTTTGGCAGTACATCTGCAGGTCTTAACGCCTATATCGAGCAAACTTTTTTTTCTTACAATAGAAAATATTAACAGATCATATATATCAACAAAATAACCCAATGAGGCTACAAGTACTAGGAAAATAGCGTTTCGGGTGACTTTGGTTGAAGTGTAGTATCAATCATAAAAGTGATAATTGGCCAGGGCTAATTTAGCGTAATAAATAAATCGGGAATGATTTTTTTAACAATTGTTTTCGAACTAACTTATGTTGTCAATCGGGTTTGGCAGCTTCAGCATTTTCTCTATAATCCAGATCCTGCAAACTGCTGTATATTGATAACATAATCGCCCTTTAGAAGGATGTCCGGATCTGCGACATGCCGACTAATATCCCTCACTATAGAAAATATACAAATAATAGATTTTTATAAAATAACCCAGGGACGCAACGATCGCCAGCAAGATAATTTTGCGGGAAGTTTTAATCGCAGGTATAGAGTGGCTCATGGAAATGTTTGGCCTATCTAATTCAGATGTAATGATATGAATATCAAACATTAAATTTAGGCAAAAAAAAACCCCTGTATTCTGCAGAGGTTCTTATTTCAGAAATAAATGTATTTATTATGCTTTTTTTACATTTACTGCCTGTAATCCTTTTCTGCCTTCTTCCACATCATATGTAACGTTATCGTTATCTTTAATGGCATTTACGCCGCCTTGCACATCTTTAAAATGTACAAAAAGATCCTTTCCATCTTCGGTAACAATAAAACCATAACCTTTTTGTGTGTTAAACCATTTTACTTTTCCAGTTTTCATAAATATTATTATTGTATAAAAAAATTGTGTTAAGAGATTAAAAAAACTATAGCAAACTGAAATAAAATTGGATTTATTATCAGTAAGGATTATAGATATTAACCCATTTGTTCAAATATATAAAATTATTATTTAACCAAATAAAATTATTTATTTGGTTGTGGTGTCATTCGTAAATAAGGTTTAACCTGTGTAAAACCTTTTGGAAATTTGGCCGGAATGTCTTCTGTTTTAATTGCAGGCACCACTACTACATCTTCCCCTTCTTTCCAATCGGCAGGTGTAGCTACGCTGTAATTAGCTGTAAGCTGTAACGAATCGATCACACGCAATATTTCCTGGAAATTTCTGCCGGTTGATGCCGGGATAAGTGATAATCAGCTTGATTGTTTTATCAGGCGCAATAACAAATAACGAACGCACAGTTGCAGTTAACGATGCATTTGGATGGATCATATCATAAGCCAGCGCAATTTCCCGGTTTTCATCACCAATCAGCGGGAAATTTACTTCAACGTTCTGGTTTCGTTGATATCTTTTATCCATCCCTTGTGCGATTCTACCGAATCCACGCTTAATGCGATTACTTTTACATTGCGTTTGTCAAATTCGTCTTTTTAATGAAGCGGTTTTACCCAATTCTGTGGTACAAACAGGAGTATAATCGGCAGGGTGCGAAAATAATACGCCCCAGCTGTCGCCCAGATATTCATAAAAATCTATTTCGCCTTCTGATGTTTTTGCTTTAAAGTTTGGAGCCATATCGCCTAATCTTAAGCTCATAATATTTATAATTTAAAATTGGTTAATGTTTTGAAAGTGATAATAAAGTTACGGTGATTGCCGAAAAAATCAATACTTATTTAAAAATATTCTATAAAATAGGTCTGCAATATAGGTATTAATTGCACCAACATTATAATTGAAATATTGTTGATGATATTTAAGATACTGAATTGACATTATTTAATGGAAAGACATACCTATCAATCGGGCATCATTGGCAATTGCGCCTTTTTGGCCCATATCAATAAAAATACCAATATCGACTGGCTTTGCTGGCCGCGTTTCGACAGCACTTTTATTTTTGGCGGGCTGCTGGATAAGAAAAAAGGCGGGCGAATTCTCCATTTTGCCGGAAGGAGAATATACTTCGCATCAATATTACCAGGAAAATACCAATGTTCTGATCACGGAGATCACCCTGACAAATGGTGGGAAATACAGGATTACTGATTTTGCTCCGCGATTTTATCAGCATCAGCGCTATTATAAGCCGCTGATGCTGATCAGGAAAATTGAAGCCATTGACGGATCGCCACGTGTAAGAGTAAAATGCGAACCGGTCTCCGAGTATGGCGACGATCAAATTAAAGGTTAACCGTGGCAGCAATCATATTCAGTATTTGGGCGGCGATGAAAGTATCAGGCTTACCACCAATATCCCGATCAGCTATGTTTTTGACGAACATTCCTTTGTTTTGAATGAACGCTAAATATCTTGGTCTCACCTACGGTGAACCATTGGAGGCGCCACTGGTCAGCACCGCCGAACGTTTTCTGCATGAAACCACCCGTTACTGGCAAATTTGGATAAAACACTCATCCATTGCTACTTTTTATCAGCCTTTTGTTATCCGCTCGGCCCTTGCTTTAAAAATACACCAGTATGAGGATACCGGCGCAATCATTGCCGCCAGTACCACCAGTCTGCCCGAATCACCGGGAAGCGGGCGCAACTGGGACTACCGTTATTGCTGGCTGCGGGATACTTATTATGTAATCATGGCACTGAACCACATCGGCCATTTTGAGGAGATGGAAAAGTATTTCGGCTATGTTACCGATATTTCGTTTTCAGAAGATTTCAGGTATCAGCCGCTGTATGGCATTACCGGGCAAAAGAAGCTTGACGGAAAACATTCTCGATGACCTTGAAGGATATATGGGCAATCAGCCCGTACGTGTGGGCAACCAAGCCTATGAGCACATCCAGAATGATATTTACGGGCAGGTACTGATATCGGTGCTGCCCTTGTATACCGATCACCGCTTTATCTTTTCTGAACGAAAGGATTCGGCCCGATGGGTTGAGTATTTATTGAATAAAATTGAAAAAACCATTGATGAAAAGGATGCCGGCATATGGGAGTTCCGGAATATGGCAAACATCCATTGTTATAGTAACCTGTTTCAATGGGCCGGCGCCTCTGCCGCTGAAAAAATGGCACGAACCATTGATAATAAAGCATTAATGCGTAAAGCTGTCTCCCTAAAAAAACGTGCTGCAAAACATATCGAAAGCTGCTATGATCCGGTAAGAAAAGTTTATACCAACTCGGCCGGAAGTCCGAATCTGGATGCCAGTACCCTGCAGCTGATCATGATGAATTACCTCGATCCCGCCTCAAAGAGGGCGCAAGGATCATCTGGCTGCATTGGAAAAAGAATTAAAGACATCTAATGGGTTATTTTACAGGTATTTATATAAAGATGATTTCGGTAAGCCCAAGACCACCTTTCTGATATGTGCCTTTTGGTATGTAGAAGCGCTGGCAGCCGTTGGAAGGATAGATGATGCGCTTAAAGAATTCGAAAACCTGCTACAATTCTCTAACCATCTGTTACTGTTCAGCGAGGATGTCGACGAAGACGACCGGCAGCCAATGGGGGAATTTTCCACAGGCATATAGCCATGTAGGACTGATGAATGCGGCCTATCGTATTGCCATGAAGCTTGATAAGCCTGTATTTTTGTAAAGCGCTGCTATTATAAAAGGCTCCATATTTTTTGATATGGAGCCTTTTGCCTAATGAGTAAGCAAGTTATCACTCATAATTTCTTTTTCGTGCAGCCCTTTTTTTCAATTCTTCAACGGGCATTGATATCATTCGGCCTACTGGTTTGTCGCCGCGATAGGTAATGACCTTCAGCATGACCGCATCTTTGGGTACGATCAGTGGCTCAGCATATTTTGGATAAAACTGATCCGGGAATGAATTATCAAACGTATAATGGATATCCAGGCCTTTCACTTCGCTGGCAAGTTCTACCTGTATTGTGCTGTCAGGCATGCTTGAAGCAGTAAAGATCGGATCATAAACGCTGGGCGCATATTTAATATCGGCTGCATTAAAGCGGTCGAAGTGTTTTTCTACTCTGGAGAAGAAATCATCCCAGTTGCGTTTCGATTTTGGTGACCATACTGCTTCAGATATAGCAAATGCGCGGGGCCAGGTCATATACTCCAGATGGCGAACATTGTAAACTTGTTCAGTCCACAAATTGGCCTGTCCGCCAATGATCAGCTTTGAATCCACACTGTCCGGCGCCGGTTCAAACTGATAAGCTTTACTCAGACGCAAAGAGGAATAAACGCGTGGCTCAATTGCCGGATCGCCGTTCATGTAATCCAAATAAGCAAACGTGGTGGGACTCATTACCACCTGGTGTCCCATTTTGGCAGCTTCAATGCCGCCTTTCATACCACGCCAGCTCATTACGATGGCATCAGGTGCCAAGCCGCCTTCAAGTATCTCATCCCATCCAAGAAATTTCTTTCCCTTGGATTCAACGATCTTTTCCACACGTTTTTCAAAATAGCTCTGCACTTCTTCCTGGGTTTTCAGACCTTCTTTTTGCATTAATGCCTTTATCGCATCACTCTGCTCCCAGAAATTTTTAGCGCACTCGTCGCCACCCATATGGATGTAGCCGAATGGGAACAATTGGGCAACTTCGGTCAATACTTTATCCAGAAAATCGTATACCTTTTCGTTTGCCGGGCAAAGGGTGTTATCAATAGCTGCCTTAATACCATCCTTACCAAATTCCATGAATTTTTCGCCAGATCTAACCTGATATTTATCAGCGCCCGGTGTACATGACAATTCAGGATAAGCGACTATTGCAGCCAGGCTGTGACCGGGTACATCAATCTCGGGCAGAATGTTTACGAAGCGCTCTTTTGCATATTGTACAATCTCGCGAATATCATCCTGGGTATAAAAACCGCCGTAGTTACGGGGTTCGTTTGGACCCGGAGGAGTAAACGTTCCAAAGTATCCTACCTTTTTCACATTGTAAGCACCTACCGTAGTAAGACGTGGCAGGCTCTTTATTTCGACGCGCCATCCCTCATCATCAGTCAAATGCAGGTGCAGCAGGTTGAATTTGTATTTTACCATGTTATTTATGTATTCCTCAACTTCTGCTTTGGTAAAGAAGTGACGGGCAACATCAAACATTAATCCTCTCCATTTAAAGCGCGGATAATCAGTAATCTGCACGCAGGGCGACACCCATTTTACGTCGTTTACCCTGGCAGCACTTACGATATCCTTTGGAAAAAGCTGCACCAGAGTCTGGGCACCATAAAAAAGACCTGCCGGATCATTTGCACGGATAACAATACCTGATTTGGTTACCGATAAACGGTAGCCTTCATTGCCGATAACGGTGTCAGCCTTCTTGTTTAGGATCAGCCTTACTGAAGCTTTTGCGGCACTGTTTAAAACGGTTACTTTTGATCCTGTGGGTATTGAAAGGCGATCACGCAACAACGCGATCGTTTGAGCCATCTCAGGCTGCGTACCACTTACTATAACTACTCTTTTAGGTAGTGTGTATTCCCCTTCGGTTTTGGTCAGGGTCACCGGTGCGGGAATAATGGCGATACCACTCTCGTTGGTGGTTTGGCCGAATGAATGCAATGCTAAAAAACTACAGCATAACAGTCCTATAAGTCTCTTCATGTGAAAAAAATGAATTAGTAAAATTTATAATCGGGATATCGGCGCAAATTAAAATTTATAAATCAGAAACGAAATACTTTTAAATAGATAAATGAACTTATTAAAAATATTTCAAATCTATTTTCGCTCACCTATGGCGTATTGGATGCCGCCCAATAAATGCTGGAGATACAAAGGATCGGAATAAGACTCGTCCGTGTGGCCGAGTTCCGTGTAAAAAGCCCTTCCGCCATCATACTCATGATACCAGCTCATGGGATGATAATCACCGTTTTCACCGCCTGTATAACTTTTTTCATCGATCGTGATCAGCACGTGCAGACCTTTTGCAATATATTTATAGTTATACCATTCGTCAAATCGTTTCCATTCGGCAGGTAAATGTTTGGTCGCAATAAAGTTACGGTCAACCACATGCAAGATAGCGTCCTGTTGTTTGGGATGACTTTTAAAATAGGCGCCTACCAGATCACCATACCATGGCCAGCCGTATTCCGTATCCGTTGCAGCGTGTACGCCCACGAAACCGCCGCCGGAGCGGATATACTGTTCAAAAGCTTTTTGCTGCTCATCATTTAATACATCACCCGTCGTGCTCAGGAAGATAACCGCTGCATATTGTTTTAAATTGTCAGCCGTAAATTTGGCCGAGTTGGTCGTCGTATCCACATCGAAATCATGTTCTTTGCCCAATTTGATGATTGCCGGAATTCCCACAGCGATCGAAGCATGATGAAAACCGGCAGTTTTGCTGAATACTAAAACCCTGGCTCTGGCAAAAACCTGAGTAAAGGAAAATTGAATAAAGACCGCAACCAGGACCGCAGCCTTAAGATAGAATGTTTAAGTCGTTTCATATAAGTTGAAATCAAAATTAGATATTTCCTTTTTTTAATTCGTCCGCCGCAAAATTCGCAGCACGGGCAGTCATGGCCATGTATGTTAAAGATGGATTCTGACATGCCGAGGAGGTCATCATTGCCCCATCCGTTACAAACACATTTTTGGCATCCCAAACCTGGTTATGCATATTTAACACCGATGTTTTCGGATCGCGGCCCATGCGTGCTGAACCCATTTCGTGTATACCGTCACCCACATGGTGACCCGTATCCCAGGTACGGATATTCTTTATCTCCGGCGCTTTCAAGCATGGCTTTTGCCTCGGCGACAATATCTATCCGCATTTTTTTCTCATTATCCTTTATCTCGGCATCCATGGAAAGAACAGGCAGCCCCCATTTATCTTTTTTGTTATGATCCAGGGTGATCTTATTTTCGTGATAAGGCAACAGCTCGCCAAAACCGCCAATACCCATGCTCCATTCTCCCGGCTCAGTAGATTTCGTCCTTAAATTTACCTCCAATGCTTAACTCAGCCACATTCCGGCTCCAGCCTTCTCTGCTGGCAGCGCCCTGGTAGCCAAAGCCGCGCAAATAATCTCGCTTATCGCCAAATAGATTGGCAAACCGCACGACATAGATACCATTTGGCCTCCTTCCGAAATAATATTTATCGTCATAGCCTTCCACAGTACCTGACGCACCGAGATTATAATGGTGATCCATGATATTATGCCCTAATTCGCCGCTGCTGCTGCCCAAACCATCCTGCCAGATATCCGTTGCCGAATTCATCAGTATCCAGGCACTGTTGAGCGCAGATGCGTTTACGAACACCACCTTTGCGTGATACTCATAGGTCTGATGGGTTTCGGCATCAAGCACTTCCACTCCGGTAGCCTTTTGCGAATTCTTGTCGTACAAGATTCTGGTTACGATGGAAAATGGTCGTACGGTAAGGTTCCCGGTGGCCATTGCAGCCGGCAATGTCGAGGATTGTGTGCTAAAATATCCGCCAAAAGGACATCCCTCCCAGCACCGGTTGCGGAATTGGCATTTGGTGCGACCGGGTATAGGCGCAGTAAGGTTAGCCGAACGGCCAATGATCATGTGCCTGGCATTATTATAATGTTTCTTTATACGTTCGGATACATCCTTTTCCACACAATTCATTTGCATGGCAGGCAGGAAGTGACCATCAGGCAACTGCTCCAAGCTTTCCATGGAGCCGTTTACGCCTATAAATTTCTCCACATGATCATACCAGGGCGCAATGTCCTTATAGCGAACCGGCCAGTCAATCGCCCAGCCATCTTTTAAATTTGCTTCAAAATCATGATCACTCCAGCGGTAGCTTTGGCGGCCCCATAATATGGATCGTCCACCCAGCTGATAGGCACGCCACCAGTTAAATGGCTTCACCTCAGTATAAGGCGCATCAACATCGTTGGCCCAATAATCAATGATCGGTTCCTGAGCTCCCCAGGCGCGTGCGATAATGGGATGCTGCTTGCGTTGCTCCTGCGTGATTTTTCCGCGGTGCTCAAAGTCCCACGGGTTTTTTGAAGCTGATTTATAATCCTTCAGGTGCTCGAAATTACGGCCGCGCTCCAGCATGATGGTTTTGAGCCCCCTTTCGGTAAGCTCTTTGGCGGCCCATCCCCCGCTTATGCCTGAGCCGATGACAATGGCATCGTAGGTGTTCTGGGACTTTGCCCTGTTGTTTACATTAATGCTATCAGTTGACATAGAAATTGGTTTAATAATAGGTGCAACAAAATAGATTTTCTACCGGTGCTATTGCAGCGGTTTTAACTTGATACTCCTGTAGTTCACCTCAAAACCATGATCCTGTAATAGGATATGCCCTTGTTTTGCCTCTCCGAAGTTTTTCCAGATCACATATTTGCTAATGGCCACAAGATCCTTAAATTCCGTTGATCCGCGCTCGTATTCTAAAACCTTAACGCCGTTCAAATAATGCTCCACATGATTATTCGGATAAACAATGATGCGGCCGGTATTCCATGCGCCTATCGGGCGTATGAAGCGTTCGGGCTTATTGGCAGGAATCAGGTCATACAATGAAGCCAGGGTCCTGTCGCCGTTACGGCCAAGCTTGGCATCAGGATGAACCTTGTCGTCTAAAACCTGGTATTCCAGCCCGATGGCCGATGCGCCTTTGGTATCCTCCTGCAGTGTGACAAAATATTTGACGCCGCTATTGGCGCCGGTACTCATCTTAAATTCAAATGACAGGTCAAAAGCGCTGAACTGGTCATTGGTCACGATATCACCTACGTTGGCAGCTTCGCCGCCTTTGGAGCCTAAAATCGTCATCGTTCCATCTCTTAGGACCCATCCATCGGATTTGGCAGGGAATGCTTGGCCATTTGCGCTTCGCCATCCCGCATTGGTTTTTCCGTCAAAAAGTAATCGCCATCCATCTTTCTTTTCGTATTCAGTAAGGTTGTTCGGCAGATAATCAACTACGTAGATTCCGGACGGAAAGGTCTTTTGTTTAAGATCTGTGGTCTGCAGACGAATGTTTTTGAAATGAATCTTTTTACCTGCCTGGCCCTGGCTGCTTATACCGTGTACCTGCAGGCCGATAAATCCACTGGCATCGATCGTATCCAGCATATAGGCCATGGCAACGTCGTTTACCCATGTTCTGGTCGAATTGCCGATGCATTCTATTCTATAATGGTTCCACTGGCCTACTTTAAAGGCTGGTTTTGCTTTTGGATTTAATTCCATAGGATACAGCCAGTCGCGCCGTCCTTCGTCATAAATTCCTCCGCTCCACTTGCGGTCCGAAGGATCTACTTCTACCTGCCTGCCGTAAACCTTGCCTGCCCCGGCATTGCCGGAAGGATCAAAATGGCTTCGTGTTTGAACACCTGAATTGGTTTCCTTGTCGTCCACCTTAATGTCCAGTTCCAGAATGAAATCGCCGTATTCTTTTTCGGTTACCAGAAATGAATTTGGCGAGCCCGAAACCGTGGTGCCGATTATTTCTCCGTTTTCTACCGCGTAGGTTGCTTTTCCTGTGGCCTGCTTCCAGCCGCCTAGGGTTTTACCATCAAAAAGGTTTGTCCAGCCTTTGCTCTGTGCGTTCCCGTTTGACACCAGTAAGGCGGCAGCAAAAGCTCCAGTCAGCAAAATATTGTAGCATTTTCTCATAATATATGTTGTTATCGTGTAAGTAAATTAACGTGTTAGGCAATTTTTGGTTCCCATCCCGGCTCATAGGTGCGGCCCCATAATTTCATGGCCTGGTCACTATTGGTAATATATCCATTCTTTGGATCACAGTTCAGTGTAATTCCGGTACGCTGCGAAATATTAGCCAGATGGCACAGCAGGACGCTTTTTGAAGCTTCATCTACCGGAGAGTTCAATACGTTTTCGCCACGCACTGCACCAACAAAATTCTTAAAATGGTAAAAATCCAGGTTGCCATTTGCGCTGACAGGATTATTCGGATCAGCAGCTACCTCCGATTTTACTTCTTTCAATACTTTATTCCTGGAGTCCAGTATTTTGTAATCGCCGCCCCCGAGATTCACCAGGCTTCCTTTAGAGCCATAGATAATAAAACCTCTGCTGCTGCCCTCTACCGGGAAATTATTACAGCTGCGGCTTTCCCAGGAAATGGCGCATTTATTGCCGAACTCAAAATTTGCTACCTGTGTATCGGGCGTTTGCCAGTCATCCTGGTAGGCATATCTTCCGCCTGAGGAATTCACTTTTGTTGGATAATCGACTCCAAGAAACCAGCGGCAGCAGTCGATTTCGTGCGTGCCGTTGTTGCAGGCTTCACCAGTTCCCCAATTCCAGAACCAGTGCCAGTTATAGTGTACCAGATTATCCTGATATGGCCTGCGTGGTGCAGGGCCCTGCCAAAGTTCAAAATCAAGCGTGGCTGGCACCGGTATTTGTTTGCCAATGCCGATGGACTGCCGGTTGTTGGTATACCATGCCTTGGCAAAATAGGGCTCTCCGATAGCGCCCTCTCTTACCTGCTTAACGGCTTCTATCAAAGTAGGCATGGAGCGGCGCTGATTACCCATTTGAATATGTTTGCCGTATTTATGCAGGGCCTGGGAAATCATTTCACCCTCATGCGGATTTTGTCCGCAGGGTTTTTCCACATAAACATGTTTACCTTGCGATGAGCCCAGTATGGCCGCAGGCGTATGCCAATGGTCAGGTGCGGCAACCACTAACGCGTCAAAGTCTTTCCTTTCAACCAGTTTACGAATATCCCTGATCAGTTCGGGCTTGCGTGGCGCATTTTTTAACGCATCATACCCTTTTTTGATCGCACCATCTTCTACGTCACAGATGTAGGCAATTTCCACATTGGGCAGCTGTGAAAAACTATTGGCAAGGTAGCTGCCGCGGCTGTTCAGACCCATCACTCCCAGGACCACTTTATTGCTTGGCGCATTTTTGCCAAATACTGGAAAATTAAGAATGGTGAGGCCGGCAGTGGCCAGCGAGGCGTCTCTGATAAATTTTCTGCGATGCATATTTTGGGTTTTTATTGGTTTTTAAATGTATAAATAAATGTGTTAAACTGACAGTAATCTTTTAAAAATGTAACGAATTTGTTATCCGGCGTTTCGGATTCCGGACGTTTGAAACTGGCAGGCGCATTTGCAATCCAAGGATTAAGCCGGTAACTTTACCCCCCTAAATACGCCCCAAATTAATGTTAAAAGTCAGTCAGCTATTTGTTTATCCTGTAAAATCGTTAGGCGGCATTGCCCTGGATCAGGCCAGCGTGACTGATCGCGGGTTCAGGTATGATCGCCGGTGGATGCTTATCGATGAAAACGGATTATTTATTTCACAGCGGGAAATGCCTAAAATGGCATTGATGCACTTGCAAATCGAAAACGATGGCATAAGAGTGGATTATGCCAGGAAAAATTCCTCTTTTAAAATACCTTTTGAGCCTTCCGGCAATGAATATACGGAGGTTTTTATCTGGGAGGATCGCTGCAGGGCGCAGCTGGTCAGCAAAGAGGCTGACCAGTGGTTTAGTGAGATGCTGGAATTGAATTGCAGACTGGCCTATATGCCAGAGGAAAGCCGTCGAATAACTGACCAGCGCTACGCACCGGCAGGCAGCATTACCTCTTTGGCAGATGGCTACCCTTTTCTGTTAATTGGGCAATCTTCACTGGATGATCTCAACTCCAGACTGCCGGAGCCGATATTGATGGACCGTTTCAGGCCTAATATTGTGTTTACCGGCGGGCAACCATTCCAGGAAGATGAAATGCATGCATTTTCCATAGGCGGGATTACTTTTCATGGAGTTAAGCTTTGTGCCCGCTGTTTAATCATTACAATTGATCAGGCTACAGCCGGCCAGGGAAAAGAACCCCTTAAAACATTGGCAGGTTACCGATCTAAAAACAATAAGATACTTTTTGGACAGAATCTGGTGGCCGAAGGTCATGGGGAGATACGCATCGGCGATCAGCTCCAGGTATCAAAATTGTAAAAAGCGAAGGGTTTTGTGCGTGATTATTCACCGCAGATCAAAATAAATCAAATTAAATTTGAGGCTTTCGAAAAAAACAATTAACGAACTTTAGGGCCGCCGCTTTAATGCACTAAATATCAGCATGTTTTGACTGAATGCCTAAAGAAGGATTTGGGGCAAAAAAACGCCTCTAACGAGCCGGAAACGAGGATTTCATTCGGAAAATGATCAATTTTTCCGCAACTATTCCAATCTTTTGTCCGTTATACAGCGAAATTAGAAAGCTAATATGAAATCTGTAGAAAATTTATTTAATGCTATTTTAAATGCTGTTGGCGCAACCGTTAACAACAATAATATCTTCAAAAAGAGAAAAAGAGAAGCTTTTAATCCGAAACTGACTTTAGGATTTAATTTTATACAGGGCAGATAAATTTATTGCCCGGATTTCCCGAAAAACAGCCAGATCATCATTTGTCACCAGGTGATGATTTTTTATTTATTGATGGCCCGATTTCGTAATTTGGCCTTCATGAAACCCACCGTTACTATAGAATATTGCCCCCGCTGCAATTGGCTGCTTCGTGCGGCCTATATGGCACAGGAACTGCTTACTACCTTTGCGGATGAATTGTATGCCGTGACATTGATGCCTAGCCAGACCGGTGGTCATTATAGTATTCGGGTTAACGAACTAACCGTATTTGACAGAAAAGAATGGGGGCGATTTCCGGAAATTAAAGAAATAAAACAACTGGTTCGTGACCAGGTCAGCCCCGAAAAAAAACTCGGGCATTCTGACAAAAAATAAATACTATATTTACAACAGTGTTACCAGCATAGACCGATTATATAGACTTAATATATTTACTTATCTTTGTCAGTTTTTATTTCCAATAAATGCTATCAAAAAAGACAAAATACGCTATTAAAGCCCTGGTTGTACTGGGGAAGAACGCCGATAAACCGCCGATGCAGATCTCCAAGATCGCTGAAGAAGAACGTATTCCCAAAAAATTTCTTGAGCAAATACTTTTAGACCTTCGCAATGCAGGTTTCCTGTACAGTAAAAAAGGCGCTGGTGGCGGATATAGCCTGAACAAAGACCCGAAGGATATTTATTTGGTAAGCATCATGCGTATTACCGATGGCCCTATCGCCATGGTGCCCTGTGCAAGTCTGAACTTTTATCACAAATGTGATGAATGCAAACAGGAAACTTCCTGTGGCATACGGGACGTCTTTATTGAAGTAAGGGACGCCACGCTCAGAATCCTTTCTGAAACCAGCATAGCGGATGTGATTGCCCGGGAAAATACGCTGATCAAGATTTAGATCTGATGCTCCGCTCAGGGCAATATTTGAAGTTATACTGCAGATAGGATGTTTATCCTGTAGTGGATTTTCTGCGGTAAAAAGGAACCGTAACGTTTTATTTTCGAAGGCGTAATTTCTCCATTTTCAGTTCTTTAAATTCTACTGACATTTAAGGCTATACATTTTAAATTCGGCCTTCAAGCGCTCAGAATGCGTTTTTTGGCAGTGTAATTGCAATGTAAAAGAAATGTTTTTATCAATAAATTCTACTTTTTCCGTATACTATACATATATTTGGTGGAATGAAATTGTGAGGTGGGAAATAGCAGAAGTTAAAAAAATTAGAAGGTATGCAAAGCTTCAGGACTGAACTGGAAAATCCGGTAGTTGAAAAAGACATCATCGATCTTGAAAAAAAGATACGGGCCTTTCGTGAAGGTAAAATACATGACGAGAAATTCAGAAGCCTGCGACTTGCCAGAGGGATTTATGGCCAGCGCCAGCCGGGAGTTCAGATGGTTCGCATCAAGCTGCCATTTGGTAAGGTCACGTTTAAGCAATTGCTGCGTATTGCCGATGTTTCGGACGAATACGCCAGCCATAACCTGCACCTGACAACCCGCCAGGACATCCAGATCCATTATGTTAGTCTTGACCGTACGCCGCAATTATGGGCTGAGCTGTCAAAAGACGATATTACCCTTCGTGAGGCTTGCGGCAATACGGTGCGCAATGTTACGGCCTCTCCTACTGCAGGCATTGACCCAAAGGAACCATTTGATGTTTCCCCGTATGCGCATGCCACATTTGAATTTTTCCTGCGCAATCCCATTTGCCAGGAAATGGGCAGGAAATTTAAGATATCCTTTTCCTCCAGTGATGAGGATACCGCTTTTTCCTATATCCATGATGTGGGCCTTATACCCAAGCTGAAAGAAAATGGTGAACGTGGATTTAAGGTATTATTGGGTGGCGGTTTGGGCGCGCAGCCTATTCTGGCCAGTATTGTAGAAGAGTTTTTGCCCGAGGACCAGCTGATCCCCTATATTGAATCGGTGATACGGGTATTTGACCGTTATGGTGAACGCAATAACCGGAATAAAGCGCGTTTAAAATATGTAATTCAAAAACTTGGTTTGGATGAAGTATTGCGCCTGACAAGAGAAGAAAAAATTGCTAATAAAGTAAAGACCTATCCCATTAATCGGAATGCTGTTGATGCCCCGCTGATCCCCCCGCCAGCAATCATTCCTGAAATAAGCTGGCTAATCCTTTGCGCTATGAGCAATGGCTGACAACCAATGTGTTTGAACAAAAGCAAACTGGTTTTTATGGGGTTTATGTAAAAGTTACGGTGGGTGATATCCATACAGACGTTGCGCGCAAATTTGTTGAAGCAATCCGTCCTTATGTTGCTGATGAGATTCGCATCACCCAAAATCAGGGATTACTTCTTAAATATGCAAGAAAAGAAGCGCTGCCTGCGCTATATGCCGGCATAACCGAACTGGATATGTCCGCTCCGGGCTTTGACAGCGTAGCTGATGTAACAACCTGTCCCGGTACCGATACATGTAACCTGGGTATATCCAACAGTATGACCTTTGCCAAAGTCCTGGAAGATCTGATTTATAATGAATATGAAGAATTTGTATTTAATCGTGATATCAAAATAAAAATAAGTGGCTGTATGAACTCATGTGGTCAGCATGGTTTGGCGCATATTGGCTTTCATGGCAGTTCATTAAAAGCCGGATTAAGGGTATTGCCTTCTATGCAGGTTTTACTAGGCGGCGGAACTGTTGGCAATGGCGTAGGCAGGGCCGCCGAAAAAATCATAAAGGTTCCCGCTAAAAGAGCCACTCCGGTTCTCAGGGCTGTGCTGGATGATTATAAACAAAACTCTATCGATGACGAAGTATTCCATCATTACTATGACAGTCAGGGTAAGGATTATTTTTATCAGTTACTGAAGCCACTGGCCGATTTGACAACGCTGCAGGACGATGAATTTGTGGACTGGGGACACGAAGAAACATTTGCAACGGCCATTGGAGTCGGAGAGTGTGCCGGTGTAGTGATCGACCTGGTGGCAACCCTGCTTTATGAAGCTGAAGAGAAAAAAGGCTGGGCTGCCGAATCATTTGCAAACGGCGCCTGGGCTGATGCCATCTATCATGCCTATAATGTACTTATCAGTTCAGCCAAGGCGTTGTTATTGGATAAAAATATCAACAGCAGTACGCAAACCGGTATCATTAAAGAATTTGATGCCCAGTACGTAGAAAAAGGCGAATTTGCGCTTAGACGGCACATTCAGTGATCTGGTTTTACAAATCAACAAAAACGAACCATCTGAAGAGTTTGCAAGCAGATATCTTGCCTCAGCGGTAGAATTTCTGAATTCAGTTAAATCAAAAAGAGAGGCTTTGGTACAATCATGATCGATACCGGAATAAAAAAAGAAGTTAAACGAACCACGTATTACATTAGTTGGTGCGGGTCCGGGCGATGCCGAGCTGATTACCATTAAAGGCATTAAAGCACTCCAATGTGCTGATGTCGTACTTTATGATGCTTTGGTGAATGAAGAATTACTGGAATTTGCTCCAGCTGGTGCGACCAAGAGTATACGTGGGCAAACGCTCAGGTGATCACTCCCATTCTCAGGAGGCGATCAATAAACTAATGATTGATTATGCGCTGAATTACGGGCATGTTGTACGTCTGAAGGGCGGCGATCCTTTTGTATTTGGCCGAGGTTATGAGGAACTTGATCATGCTGCTTCCTACAGCATTCCTGCTGAAGTCATTCCGGGCATTTCCAGCTCCATAGGTGTCCCCGGATTACAAAATATCCCCGTTACACACCGGGGTTTAAGCGAGAGTTTTTGGGTAGTAACCGGAACTACCGCCGATGGCAAAATATCCCGTGATCTGTATCGAAGCGGCCCGCACAAGGGCTACCGTTGTCGTACTGATGGGTCTTCACAAACTCAGTGAAATTGCCGGGATATTTAAAAAAGAAGGTAAAAACAGGATGCCTGTCGCCGTCATACAAAGCGGTTCAACCGAAAATGAAAAAGTAGCCATCGGCATTATTGATACTATTGCGGAGATCGTCCAGGAAAAGAAAATAACATCACCGGCTTTGATTGTTATCGGAGAGGTGGTATCCTTGCATCCACAGTTTCAACCTATCAGGGAATTTTATGACATTATCTCCCAGGAATAACGGATCTACCACTATTCAGTATAAAAAAACGGAAGGCAATCAGTTGTTCCCGGTTTTTTTAAAATTGAATGACTTGCACACGGTGCTGATTGGTGCCGGCAATGTCGGTTTGGAGAAACTTACTGCCATTATCACCAATAGCCCGCAGGCAAGGATAACTGTTATTGCCAAAGACTTTATACCCGCCGTACACGCATTGGCTGCCGATCACCCAGGCATAAAAATTGTTCAAAAATCTTTTGTAGACAATGACCTGGATTCGGCAGATATAGTAGTTGCAGCTACCAATGACAGCGAACTGAATATCTATATCCGGCAGTCGGCCCATGAACGCAAGCTTTTGATTAATGTGGCCGACAAACCAGAGCTATGTGATTTTTATCTCGGTTCAATCGTTCAAAAAGGTGATCTGAAAGTGGCCATATCCACCAACGGAAAATCACCCACCATCGCAAAGAGGCTGAAAGAAGTTTTAAACGAAAGCATGCCGGGTGAACTGGAAATAACTTTGGAACAAATGAACCAGTTGAGAACATCTCTTGCCGGTGATTTTGCTGAAAAAGTAAAGATACTCAACGAGGTCACCTCCGTATTGGTTGATAAAAAACCACCAAGCAATAAGAACCTGATATGGCTGATTTGGGGTGCCCTGGTGGCAGCTATAGGAATTACTTTTTTTGCTTTATGGAATAAGGAGCCGGATTTCAGGACGTATCGTGCAGGGTATCAATCCCTTGTTTTACTATTTCCTGGGCGCAGGCTTTGTTTTCGCTCTGATTGATGGTGCTATTGGCATGTCGTACGGCGTTACATCTACCACCTTTTCGCTTTCTATGGGCATCCCTCCTGCTTCAGCCAGTATGGGGGTGCACCTTTCGGAAATATTAAGTAACGGCATTGCGGGCTGGATGCATTACCGCATGGGAAACATCAACTGGAAGTTATTTAAACTGCTGCTCATCCCTGGAATCATTGGCGCCGTACTTGGTGCCTATATACTGTCCTCGCTCGAACACTACAGCGCTTATACAAAGCCATTTGTATCCTTATATACACTGATATTGGGTATAGTCATCTTCAGAAAAGCAATCAGAATCGGAAAAAAGCATGCTTCCGCTAAGATTAAAAAAATCCCCTTACTCGGGTTTGGCGGTGGCTTTATTGATGCGGTTGGCGGCGGTGGCTGGGGATCTATCGTGCTTTCAACCCTGATAGCCGGAGGACGTCATCCCCGCTTTTCATTGGGTACCGTAAAGTTATCGAGGTTTTTTATAGCCCTGATGAGTTCACTCACCTTTATTACCATGCTCAGCGGTGCCAAATGGGAAGCTGTGGCAGGATTAATCATCGGCAGTGCACTGGCTTCACCCATAGCTGCTAAAATATCCAACAAATTATCAGCAAAAACGCTCATGGTCGCCGTTTCGGTTATCGTGATCTTTGTAAGTCTGCGCAGTATTCTTAAATTTTTTATAAAATAGTATGACCGAGCTCGAAGATATAAAAGTGCAGATCAGCGGTTTAGACCCGGTGGAGGCATTGGCTTGGCTGGCCGGGAAATATCCCGGGAAGGTTGTGTTTTCAACAAGTTTTGGCTGGGAGGATCAGGCCATCACGCATATGATATTTTCGGCTGACCTGCCTATCAAAATATTTACACTGGAAACAGGCCGTCTTTTTCCTGAAACGTACTATGTTTGGAACCGGACGATGGAAATGTATGGAAAACCCATTCATGCCTATTACCCCAGCAATGAATTGCTCGAACAGATGGTGAACGCCAAGGGACCTAACAGCTTCTACGAATCGGTAGAAAACAGAAAGGAATGCTGTGGTATCCGCAAGGTTGAACCGCTGAAGCGGGCACTTTCCGGCAATGAATGCTGGGTGACAGGGATACGCGCCGAACAATCGGCAAACCGGCAGTTTATGCACAATCTTGAGTGGGACCAGGTTCACAACTTAATTAAATTTCATCCTATTTATGACTGGACACTGGACCAGGTAAAGGAATATATCAGAATAAATAATATACCTTATAATACATTGCATGACAGAGGCTTTCCAAGCATCGGATGCGCGCCCTGCACCCGGGCTGTTCAGCCGGGAGAGGATTTCAGCGCCGGGCGCTGGTGGTGGGAAGACCAGTCAAAAAAGGAATGCGGGTTGCATGAGGTAAGCAAATAACAGAAACACGAATGAGCAATAAACAAGCTTTGGATTATTTAGATGAGTTGGAGGCAGAAGCCATTTATATTTTACGCGAGGTAGCCGGGCAGTTTGAAAAGCCTGCCTTGTTATTTTCGGGTGGAAAGGATTCCATCACCCTGGTACGTTTGGCCGAAAAGGCTTTCCGTCCGGGTAAATTTCCTTTTCCGCTGGTACATATTGATACCGGCCACAATTTTGAGGAAACAATTGATTACCGCGACCGCATGATCGAACGCATAGGCGAAAAATTGATTGTCGGGTATGTGCAGGATGATATCGACAGCGGCCGTGTCGTAGAACAAAAGGGCAAAAATGCCAGTCGTAACCAGTTACAAACGGTAACCCTGCTGAATACGATCGCCAAACATCAGTTTGATGCCTGCATAGGTGGTGCACGCCGCGATGAAGAAAAAGCCCGTGCCAAGGAGCGTATCTTTTCGGTACGTGATGAATTTGGCCAATGGGATCCTAAACGCCAGCGCCCGGAATTGTGGAACATTTATAATGGCAAAATCCATAAAGGTGAAAACGTGAGGGTGTTCCCGATCAGTAACTGGACAGAACTGGATGTTTGGAACTACATCCGCAGAGAAAAGATTGAGTTGCCATCCATATATTTTGCGCATGAGCGCAATGTAATCACGCGCAATGGCCAGCTGATGGCCGCCAGCCCATTTTTAAATATGGATGACCAGGATTTAATTGAACGCCGCAACGTGCGTTTCCGCACGGTAGGTGATATGACCTGTACCGCGGCAGTGGAATCCTATGCCTTTCATATCGATGACATTATTGACGAAATAAGCGCTTCCAGGATGAGTGAACGCGGCGCACGCATGGATGATAAAGTGAGTGAAGCCGCGATGGAAGACCGTAAGAAAGGAGGCTACTTTTAATATGAATATACTTAAATTTTTAACTGCCGGCAGTGTTGATGACGGCAAGAGTACCCTTATCGGACGTTTACTTTATGACAGCGGAGCGATCCTGGTAGACCAGCTGGAAGCTTTACACCAATCGAACAGAAAAAATGATGACGGCACGATCGATCTGGCTATTCTGACGGACGGTCTGAAAGCTGAACGTGAACAGGGTATCACCATTGACGTGGCCTACAAATATTTTCAGACAGATAAACGCAAATTTATTATTGCTGATACGCCCGGCCATATCCAGTATACACGCAACATGGTTACCGGCGCTTCCAATGCCGGTTTAGCTATCATTCTTATCGATGCGCGTAAAGGGGTTATCGAACAAACGATCCGTCACTCCTTTTTGGTGGCCTTGCTGGGATTACCGCAGGTAGTGGTTTGTATCAATAAAATGGATATGGCTGACTATAGCCAGCAGGTATTTGAAAAAATTGTTACAGACTATAAGAAATTGGCTGCCAATGTTGGCTTGCATCATGTAACCTACATCCCGGTCAGTGCACTCAAAGGCGATAATATTGTTCATGAATCGACGGCCATGCCCTGGTACACGGGCAGCAGTCTGCTGGCTCACCTGGAGACGGTAGAAATTCCTGCCGATAACCGCAGCGATCATGCCCGTTTTCCGGTTCAATGGATCATCCGTCCGCAAACAGATGACCTGCATGATTATCGGGGATATGCCGGCCGAGTATCCAGCGGATCTTTCCGTGTAAATGATAAAATCACCGTATTGCCCTCAGGTTTCAGCTCAACGATCGCCAAAATCGAAGTCCTGGATGACGAGCCGCAGGTGGCTTTATCGGGAATGTCTGTGACCGTACATCTGAAGGACGATATTGATATCAGCCGGGGCGATATTCTGGTGAATGCCCACAATCAGCCGGAGGTTTCTCAGCAGATAGAAGCTGACCTGTGCTGGATGGATACCAGGGCCCTGGATACCACCCATACCTATTTTCTGCAGCATAACAGCAAAGTAACACGCTGCCGTGTACAGGAAATCCTATATAAGGTAAATATCAATACGCTAGAAAAGGAATATGAGGGAGATTTCAGGCTGAATGATATTGGCCGTATTATCGTTAAAACTGCTGATCCGCTGGCTTTTGATTTTTATCAGAACAACAAGGCCAATGGCGGTGCAATTCTGATCGATAGCCGTACCAATGTAACAGTCGGAGCGCTCATGTTCCGGGCAAATGCCGGATAGCCCATTATTCCCGAACTCAAAAAATCAATGAACTCAAATGTTCCGGTTTGCACGAGCATTTGAGTTCTATTGCAATATTTCTGTTACGAAAATCGAACAGGACAATTTAGTACGACTTTTGCTCGTCTAAGTATATACATGATGCAACGGCTTGCTGCTTTCAGATTAATTATTGCAATAGCTGCCTTATTATTTGTAGCAAAACCTTTTTTAGGCTTCAGTACACTTAATGGGCACGTAAGGCCGCATTTATCTCATTCTATCCTGGCTAAAAGCTTTACCAAGCGCAAACCTGAAAGCCTGGACGAGGCTGATGAAAAAGCTGAAGCTATCCATCATTCGCTTACCAGTCCGGCACTTCCAATATTATCCGCAATTACATTTCTGCTTGGTATACTGTTGCCGCTGGCCTTTGGCCCCGGTATCAAGTTAACCAGCAGCGCCTCGCCAAATCGCTCGGCTGCATTAATACCAGCCAGGCAGACCTACCTGCTAACCGGCAAACTCACCATTTGAAATAAGGGCTAACCGCGCAAGTGGCAATACCAAATCCTGCATTCGCATTCGGCGAAGGCATTCGCTATTCTGTTTTTTTATTTCAAATAATGTGTGTCAAAATGCTAAATCTAAAGATTGCGCTGCGCGTCATTTTTTTACTGTTTTTCGCAGTAAGGACAAATGCGCAGCAACCATGTCACTTTAAACCAGCTTTTATCACTGGTCGATAAAAATGCTCCTGCTTTAATCACTGATTCGTCGGCTATTCGCATCCGCCAGGCGCAGGCCTACGAAACGCGCAACAACTGGCTACCCAATTTAAAACTGAATTACCAGGCCGATATAGGTACCAGTAACAATGTAACCGGGCCGTATTTTGGCTTCGGTATCATTCCATCCAGTTCAGGTGGTATTCACGCTACCAATGTAACCTCTGCCCTATCAACCAACCTGGGCATAGCGGCATTCGACTGGGAACTATTATAATTTTGGCGCTTATGGCGCCCAAAATAAGGTTGCCAAGTCCAATATAAGGGTCGAGCAAAGCAATTTCGCCCAGTCCAAATACAATATCGAAGCATATACCATTGACGGTTATCTGCGCCTGATGAGTTTGCAGGACTATTTGAATATTCAGGTTCGCAATATCCAGCGTAACCAGGAGATCTTGCGTTCTATCCGCTCGCTTGCAAAAAGTGGCGTAAAGTCCGGGTGTCGATACCAGCATTGCCAATGCCGAGCTGTCAAAAGCACGATTAAATTATATTGAGCTCAATAACCAGATCAAACAGGTCAACTGCAGCTTTCAGCAATCAGCGGAATACCCTATCAAACTATAGTCGCCGATACCATTGGAAAATAGGCTATTAGATTACCTGCGCATATAGTTCACCTGGATACCGCTAATCATCCCTATATTAACTTCTATCAATCCGTTTATCAAAACAGTAAAGCAACAGGAAAACCTGGTAAAAAAGCAATACAATCCTAAAATATCCCTGGAGGCGGCTGCCTGGGGCCGCGGATCGAGTGTTGATCCGGAAGGAAATTATAACAGCCTTTCTACTGGCTTTGGTTTTGACCGGAGTAATTACCTGGTTGGATTGGGCGTTTCCTATAATCTTTTGATCTGAGACGCAAGCAATTAAAACTGCGTACGCAAAAAACTCAGACTGATTATGCGCGAAATAAGCTGGAGGAAGAAAAAACGCACTGGCTGCCAGTGCCAACCAGGCCAATGCTGAAATGAAACTGCCCGGCAGCGTCTGGAGGAAATTCCCAACCAGTTAAAAGCCGCAAATGACGGCTACCGGCAAAAATTATCGCTCTACAAAAATGGGCTAACAGATATCGTTGAACTGGATGCGGCATTCAATATCCTTTATCGTGCCGAAACTGATTATGTGCAGGCCAAATACGATTATCAATGCCGCTTGTTCCAGACAGGCTATTACAGAAAATCAGGTTAAGCACAATTTTAAACCTTTTAAAATAATCAGAAATTATGTCAATGGTCACATCCGCACTGAAAAGGCCCATCACCGTAATGGTGATCACCATGAGCCTTTTGATGTTTGCAGTGCTCAGTGCAATAAATATTCCTATAGATATTTTCCCAAAGCTAAACCTTCCTACTATTTATGTCATTGAATCCTATGGCGGTATGTCGGCGCAGCAAATGGAAGGTTTTTTTTCCACCCGTTTGCAGGATCAGTTCCTGTATGTAAACGGCGTAAAAAACATTAGCAGTAAAAATATCCAGGGCTTAACCCTTCATTAAACTATCCTTTTATGAAAGCACCAATATGGCCGAAGCTTCGGCGCAGGTGGCCCTACAGGTAAACCGGGCCAAAGTTTTTTCCCCCGGGCGCTCTGCCGCCGCAGGTTATTCGGTTTGATGCCTCATCGCTGCCTGTTGGCGAACTGGTATTTGATAGTAAAACCGAAAGCTTGAAGGATATTTATGATATGGCAGCCACCCGCATCAGGCCTATGTTTGCTACCATTCCCGGATTATCCGCTCCGCCGCCGTTTGGTTCAAACGCACGGTCTATTATCTTTAGTGTTGACCCGGATAAGCTACGCAGTTTTAACCTTACGCCTGATGAAGTGGTTGATGCTCTTTCCAAATTCAATGTGATGTCGCCATCGGGTAATCTCAGGATCGATAACATGATGTATCTCACCACCATGAACTCGCTGATTAAAAACTCGGATAATTTTGGCAATATTCCTGTTAACACGAAAAACGGCGTACCGATTTTGTTAAAGATGTTGCGAGGGTCACCGATGCTGCCGATGTTACGGTGGATTATGCCTTAATTAATGGCAAGCGTTCTGTTTATATCCCGGTAGTAAAAACGGCACGATGCTTCTACCTGGTCTGTGGTGCAGCAGTTAAAAAGCAAAGCTCCCGGAAATGCAAAACCTGTTGCCGGACGATGTAAAAATATCTTATGAATTTGACCAGTCGGTGTTTGTGGTAAATGCGGTAAAAAGCTTGATGACCGAAGGTGGTCTGGGAGCCTTGCTTACCGGCCTGATGGTTTTGCTTTTTCTGCGTGATCTGCGCAGCAGTTTGATTGTGGTGATCACTATCCCTGTATCTATATTAATCGGTGTGCTGCTGCTAAGCCTTGTTTGGACAAACCATCAATATCATGACGCTGAGCGGACTGGCGCTGGCCATAGGCATCCTGGTCGACCAGGCGACGGTAACCATCGAAAATATTCACCAGCACCTGGAAATGGGCAAATCCAAACGGCTGGCTATTTATGATGCCTGCGAAGAAATATCCTTCCCCTTATTGCTTATCCTGCTTTGTATCCTGGCTGTATTTGCACCATCCTTTATGATGAATGGCGTGCCAAAAGCGATGTTTTTACCGCTGTCATTGTCCATTGGTTTAACCATGATCGTATCCTATGTTTTGGCGCAAACGCTGGTGCCGATCCTGAGTAACTGGATGATAAAGGCTGAAAGTTATCAGCATTATCATCACGGAAATATACATGCACATGCAGGTGAGGCATTAGACCAATCGAGAGAATATTACAGGTAAACAAACACTTGAAAAAAGAAGAAGAAGCATCCTGAAGAAAAATGATCTTTTTGAAAAAGTAAAAATCCGGTTTATTACGGATTACTGAAGCGTTGGATGCCGCATAGGCAGCCTTATTGTCCCGATTTATCTGGTTACGGTGATTGTGCTTGCTGGCAGTCTGTTTTGTCATTATTGGTAAGGATATGATGCCCAAACTTAATAACGGGCAATTTCAGATCAGGATCAAAGAGCCGGACGGGACCCGCCTGGAACGCACGGAAGATAAGTTTAAACAGGTGCTGCAGATCATTGATAAAACGGTTAATAATCATGTAAAGATTTCAGTCGGGTTATATTGGTTTGGTGCCCAGCAGTTTTGGGAGCAGTAATCTTTATATTTTTAATACCGGCACACACGAGGCAGTTTTACAGGTGAACCTGGATGAAGATTATAAAATGAATATGGATGAGCTGAAAGATGCACTGCGTAAAAACATTGCCTATGCAGTTGCCCGAAATGAACATCACTTTTGAACCGATCGACATGACGGAAAAGATCATGAGCCAGGGCGCCAACACCTATCGAGGTTCAGGTTGCGGGTAAGGATATGGACCAGATCGAAGCCTTTGCGATAAAGTTTTGGCTAAACTGAAAGCAAATCCCTTACCTGCGGGATGTGCAGATTGATCAACCGTTGAAATTCCCGGTAATTGCAATTACACTCGACCGATTGAAAGTAGCACAGTTCGGGTTAAATGTTAAGGATATTGCCGATTCTGTTACGGCAAGTACTTCATCCAGCCGTTTTACCGAAAAAAACTTTGGCTGGATGATAAAAATCGCCTATACCTACCAGGTACAGGTCCAGATACCCGAATATGTAATGAATAATCATGGATGAGCTTAAAGGAAATTCCACTGGTGAAAGGACAAAGCAGCCCGACCCTGGCTGATGTTGCCGACTTTTAAAATAGATTATACGCCCGGCGAATATGACCGTACCGGTCCGCGCCGGTTTCTTACGGTAAGCGCCAATATTTATAAAAAGGATTTGGGAACTGCTACGACTGCATGTGCAAAAAGCGGTAAAATCATTGGGCACTCCGCCGAAAGGTTTGATCGCTACGATAGCAGGGCATGTCGAGTTTGCTGACCGAAACATTAAGCAGCCTGCAAAACGGTTTGGTGTTCGCCATCTTGGTTATATTTTTATTGCTTGCGGCAAATTATCAATCCTTTAAAGTATCACTAACGGTTTTATCGACCATTCCGGCGGTAATATTAGGTTCGCTGACTGGCGTTGCTGCTCACCGGTTCAACACTTAACCTGCAATCGTATATGGGTATGATCATGTCAACGGGGGTATCCGTAGCCAATGCCATATTGATTGTTACCAATGCCGAAAGCCTGCGATTGATGTACCGAGATGCAACCAAAGCCGCTATCACCAGCGCTTCCATCCGGCTTACGGCCCATACTGATGACCAGTTTGGCCATGATCGCAGGTATGATCCCTATGGCATCGGGCATGGGCGAAGCAGGCGAACAAACTGCTCCACTGGGCCGCGCAGTTATTGGCGGCTTGTTTGCCTCCACATTTGCAGCGCTGTTTATATTGCCAATGGTATTTGCCTGGGTACAGGAATAAAACCACCTATGATTCGCCATCCTTAATGCCCGAAAATAAAACGGAAACCAATAACACCTTTAAATACTTTAAACATAACATGAAATATAGATCATATTTGTTAATAGCGGTAATCAGTGGTTGTTTGCGGCCTGCTCCGGGAATCAATAAACCCGTTGATCTGACTGAACAAAAGAAACACAGTCGAAAATAAATATCAATCTCGGCACGGTTTCTGAAAAGGCTTTGTCGAGTTCATGCCCGTTTGCCCGGGCAATTAGTGCCTTTTAATGAAGTTAACATGTTCCCGAAAGTGAATGGCTTTGTAAAACAAGTTATATGTTGACCGTGGTTCGATCGTAAAAAAAGGCCAGTTACTGGTTACTACTTGAAGCTCCCGAAATGGAATCGCAATTACAGGCCGCAATTCACGCTATCTGCAGGCGCAGGAAAATGCCGTTGCCAGCAAAGAAAAATATGAGCGCCTGAAAGAAGCCGCAAAAGAGCCTGGTTCTGTTTCACCACTGGATCTTGATAATGCACTAGCCAAAATGAAGGCCGACCAAGCCATGGCCAATTCGGAACGCTCAAATGTTGATTCAGTAAGCACCATGCAGGATATCTGAATATTTATGCCCCTTTTGACGGGATGATCATTCAGCGGAATGTTTCCCCCGGAGCTTTGGTTGCTCCCGGAAAAACGTACCGATCAGCCTATGCTTATCCTGCAGGATATCAGCAAGATGCGTCTTGACAGTCTATATTCCGGAAGATTATGTGGATAAGGTTGACCTGAACCAACCGGTTACATTCACTTTTAACGCCATGCCCGGACAGGAGCAAACAGCAAAAATAAGTCGCTCGGCAAATGCTTTGGGCAGTATGCACCAGGAAGCTATTGAAATTGATGTTAACAATAAAAACGGACAATTTAAACCTGGTATGTATGCCGAGGTTAAAATACCCATGCTATCCGGTGCGAAATCATTGCTGGTTCCCAATGCCGCCATCGTTCGTTCCACGGAACGGCAATATGTGATCGCGGTAAATAACGGAAAGGCAGCCTACGTGGATATTAAAGAAGGATTGGCAAGCCATGACTCTACCGAGGTATTCGGAAATCTGAAACCTGGATCCAGGATTATTACCAATGCCAACGATGAAATTAAAGAAGGTATAACCATCAACTAGTGTATTAAAAAGACCGCTCCTACCCGGGAGGGCACTGAAAAAGTCCTTTAGAATTAGAGGATAAAAAAGGAGTAGAAACATAATGTTTTCTGCTCCTTTTTTGCTATATTGAAGAGGTAATCACAAGCATATTAAGATGTTAGCTCAACAACAGCGAATCCAAATCAGTGCGTTTTCGGGGTTATATGATCTGATTGTTCCTAAAGACAATCTTCTGCGCAAGATCAACGAACTAATAGATTTCAATTTCATTTATCAAGAACTGGTCGACAAATATTGTTCTAATAATGGACGTACGGCAGAATGCCCCATACGCATGTTCAAATATCTGTTATTGAAGACGATCTTTACGGTCTCGGACGTTGATGTCGTTGAGCGTTCGCGGTACGATATGTCCTTCAAATATTTCCTTGACATGTCGCCTGAGGAAGAGGTGATCAATCCCAGTTCATTGACAAAGTTCCGAAAGTTGCGGCTGAAGGATGCCGATCTATTGAACTTATTGATCAACAAAACTGTTTCTATTGCCATTGAAAAGGGCATTGTCCGGTCCAGGTCCATTATTGTTGATGCTACTCATTCCCTGTCAAGATCAAATCCATATTCAGCACTTGAGGTATTGAGAGAGCGTTCAAAACTACTTCGAAAAGCGGTTTACTCTATAGATGAGGACATGAAAGACCACATGCCGGAAAAGAATGAATCCAATGACCTGGAAAAGGAACTGGCTTATTGCAGGGAACTTGAAAAGCATATTGAATCGGATCAAACGTTGAGTTTGATCCCCGCGGTCAAAGAAAAATTAAACCTATTGAAGGAGACCGTGGAGGATACGCAGGAAAACTATACGCTCTCAAAGGACAGGGATGCCAAGACCGGCCATAAATCAGCCGACAGCTCATTCTTTGGTTACAAGACCCATCTGGCGATGACCGAAGAACGTATCATTACAGCTGCCGTAGTAACTTCGGGAGAAAAAGGGGATGGCCAAGAACTTCCAAAACTTTTGGAGATCAGCCAAAACAACGGCATTGAAGTAGATACCATTATTGGCGATTCGGCTTATTCAGGTAAAGATAATCTTGAGCTAACCGGCAAGCAGGATATAAAAGTTGTGGCAAAGCTTAACCCCTCGATAACCCAAGGCTCCAGAAAGGATGAAGACAGATTTCATTTCAATAAAGATGCTGAGATGTTTGTCTGCCCCGCGGGGCATCTGGCTATTCGGAAAGCTCGCCAAGGGAAAAAGAACAGGGGGAAAAACCAGGCAAACACCTATTATTTTGACGTGGAGAAATGCAAAACATGTCCACTGAGGGACAATTGCTATAAACCCGGGGCAAAGACCAAAACCTATGCAGTAACCATAAAATCAGATTTACACCGCCAGCAGATAGCTTTTCAAGATACCGACCATTATAAAGAGAAGATAAAACACCGATATAAGATTGAAGCAAAAAACAGTGAGTTGAAAAACGTTCATGGTTATGGAAGGGCAACAGCTTATGGAATTGAAAATATGCAGATGCAGGGAGCATTGGCAATTTTCACGGTTAACCTTAAGAGAATCATCAAACTAACCGCCTAAGTCTGTAAATCAAAGAAAAACAGACTGAAATACCTACAATTCCCAGTTTAACAAAGCAAGCCCCCACAGAACAATCCTCACAAAATACTTGGGTAATAAAAAAGCGATCAAATAAAAGTCCATCTTTTACTTGATCGCTATATAAATACTCCCAATTAAAGAGATACTTTTTCAGTGCCCTCCTACCCGGCGGCGGTCTTTTTTTTAGGTGAACCAGAACGGTTGTACCGCTCTTGCGATGCGGTTTTTTTATTTCTTTTCAATTCTCTCCTTAATTTTTTTAAAAAAAACTTTGCAGTTCCGTTTTAAGTACCTACTTTTACACTACTAAATAGATAGATTATATAGATTTAGTAGAAGAATAAAATCACAAACACTTCAATATGCTATTATCACAACAAACTTCCAGGTGCTGACCGGGCCAAATAACTCACGAAAATTAATATCTATTCTCAACTTAAATCCCTAAAAATGAAATCATTTTACTTAAAAAGAATTTTTCTGATCCTAATTGTTTTGATTACAACTATAGTTTCCAAAGCGCAGACAAATGACGATTTGCTGAATCTATTGATTAAAAAGAATGTATTGACCCAACAGGAAGCTGATTCACTGCGGTCGGATCTGGCACTAAAGGAACAACAAAAACGCGATAAAGAAAAAGAGAACCAACATAACATCACGATTGGCAGCAGGGCCCTGCAAATCAGCGGTCTGGTTCAGGCCCGCTATCAGGGTTTTCAGCAAAGCACTGCAAATGACGCATTTGACCTTCACCGTGCAAGGCTTGATGTGAAAGGTAATATCACCGATCAGTGGGCATATGAGGTATACACCGAGTTTGCCGGCACGACCAAGCTGCTGGACGCCTACACCTCTTACAAAGCCGCAGATTTTTTAAAATTAACTGCAGGACAGTTTAAGGTGCCTTTTTCTTTTGAAAGCCTGACCTCTGACTCGCAACTGGATTTCATTGACCGTTCGCAGGTCGTTGAGGCGCTGGCCGGAAGGTCAAAAGATGTGATCGGCAACCAGGTTGGCCGTGATATCGGTATTCAGGTCAGTGGCAGCTTTGCAAAATTGAATAACCATTATCTTTTTGACTATGCCTTCGGTGTTTTCAATGGCGCGGGATATGATGTTACCACGGATAACAATAACCACAAGGATATTGCAGGCAGGCTGGGCATCCATCCTATCAAAGGATTAGATTTTGGTGCCAGTTTATATCAAGGTGAAGACATTCCGGCACCAACAACCAAAGTACCTAGCCCGGTTACACAGGCGCGCAATCGTTATGGCTTTGACGGACATTACGTAATCGGCCGCTTTTCAGCGACTGCGGAGTATGCGCATGGAACGGATGCTTCGGTGCAAAAAGATGGCTGGTATACACAGGCAGGTTATTTTGTGTTCCAAAAACTGCAATTGGTCGCTAAATATGATACCTATGATCCCAACAAAACGATAAAAACTGACCGTTCCACAATTTATTACGGCGGCTTGAATTATGTGTTTAACCCATGGACAAAGCTTGCTGTGGATTACCTGTTCAAACACGAAGAAACTACGCCGATTAAAAATAACATATTGGAAGCTCAGTTACAGATTGCATTCTAAAACCACAGATTATGAAAACAACGTTTCAAAAGACTATACTACCATCCCTTTCAATATTAATTATTATAGCAGTATTATCGTCGTTTAAAAAGAATGATAACAACGCTGCGCACCGGACGATCTGAAAGGCACCATCAATATTTCGGGCGCGTTTGCCCTCTATCCTATTACCGTAAAATGGGCACAGGAATTTAAAAAGTTGCATCCGGATGTAGTATTTAATATATCGGCGGGGGGTGCCGGCAAAGGTATTACCGATGCTTTGTCAGGCCTTGTGGATATAGGCCTTGCATCAAGAGATATTAATCCTTCAGAAGTTAAAAAAGGCGCTTATACCATTTATGTTACCAAAGATGCCGTTGTTCCTACATTCAATACGGGGAATCCTAATGCTGCTGTTTTGGAAGCGAAAGGAGTAAAACGCGATCAATTCCTGGACGTATTTGTTAGCGGAAATATCAAAAACTGGAATCAGCTCGGTGGTAAAGTATCCGTTCCGATCCATGTTTACACGCGTTCAGATGCCGCGGGCGCTGCCGAAACCTGGGCAAAATATTTCAACAAAAAACAGGAAGATCTGCTGGGTGTAGGCGTTTACGGCGACCCCGGTTTGGCGCAGGCTGTTAAAAAAGACGTTACTGGCATAGGGTTTAATAATCTGGCCTATTTATATGATTTGAAAACACGTAAACAGGTTGCCGGTGTACATGCCTTGCCTATTGATGTGAACGGCAATGGTAAGATCGATGCTGATGAGAATTTTTATAGTACGATCGATCAGCTGACTGACGCTATCGCTGCAGGCAAATATCCGTCACCTCCAGCGCGTAATCTGGGTTTCCTATTCAAAGGAAAGCCCGGGAGGCCGGAACTGATCGCCTTTGTGAAATTCGTACTCACAGAGGGACAGAAATATGTAGACGAAAATGGTTACATCTCCCTGTCCAAGCAGAAGATAGCGGAGGAACTGAAGAAATTAAATTAGTGTTTGTTTGCAAATGCTGGAACGGATGAGAATGCTAGAAAACGATAAAAAAGTAAAAAATGCCGGAAAGGTTAATGGTTCCAGATTGATCCTATCCGGCATTTATGCTGCTCCCAAACCAAAACACCCTTTGCGACCGCTGCAAGTTCAGACACCGAAATATAAAATGAAGCGGTTTCGCTTAATAAAGGACAAGATATTTTCAAAATTGATGCTGATACTTACGGTATTGTCCGTTTCGCTGGTGGTTTTAATTGGCGTTGGCTTATATTTCAAATCAGTCCCGGTACTCCATAACTCGTCATGGAGCACCTTGTTAACATCGAGCCAGTGGAAACCTCTCAAAGGATTGTTTGGCTTTTTCCCGTTTATCATGGGTACCTTCTGGGTTACCGGTATCGCGATCATCATTGCGCTTCCACTTTGTTTGCTCAGTTCGTTTTATATTACAGAATATGCGCCTGCAAATCTAAGGAAGATACTGGTTCCCTTTGTTAACCTGTTGTCGGGCATCCCTCCTGTTATATTCGGAGTATGGGGAGTGCTCTTTATCATCCCACTGATACAAAATCACATAGCGCCGCACTTTGTTGAATTTTCGACTGGGTATAGTGTTCTGGCCGGTGGTATTGTTCTGGCCGTGATGATATTTCCGCTCATTGTAAGCATCGTATGCGAGGTGCTCCATACTATTCCCAAAGAGCTAAAGGAAGCCTCGCTGTCCTTAGGGGCTACCAAATGGGAGACCATTAAAAAGGTCTCGCTCCGCAAAGCAAAACCCGGCATCATCGCGGCTGCCGTACTGGCTATTTCTCGCGCATTCGGCGAAACGATCGCCGTATTAATGGTTTGCGGCAATAATGCTGTGGTACCGCATTCGGTTTTTGACGCCGGTTATCCCCTTCCGGCACTAATTGCCAATAATTACGGCGAAATGTTATCCATCCCTATGTACGATTCAGCTTTAATGTTTGCGGCATTTCTGCTGTTTATCATTATTTTATTATTCAACATAATCTCGCGGGTGATACTAGCCCGGCTGGAAAGGAGGCTTGCAGCATGACCAGACGTAAATTGGAAGAAAACTTTTTCAAGGCACTGATGCTGCTGGCAATCATTATTGTTTCCGGCAGCTTTTTCCTCATCGTAGGTACTATATTTTATAAAGGTGTTCCCTATATGAATCTGGATATGATCACCAAAATACCTGGTGGAGGGTTTTATATTGGTAAAGAAGGCGGCGTTTTGAATGCTATTGTTGGTTCCTTGTATGTAGCCGGCGGCGCTACTTTACTTGGGCTTTCGATCAGTATCCCGGTAGCCATATTTATCAATATGTACTTGGGTGGAAAAACCTTCATTGCTAATATATTACGCATCGCTTTTGACGTACTTTTCGGGATCCCGTCGATCGTGTATGGCGCTTTTGGTTTTCTTATTATGGTCTATTTCGGCATCAAGGCCTCACTGCTGGGCGGCATTTTAGCCGTAACCCTACTGGTGATTCCAATATTGGTACGAACGCTTGACGAAGTTATCATCACGGTGCCAAAAGAACTCAGAGATGCTTCCCTTTCCCTGGGCGCAACCCGTTGGGAAATGTCGAAAGTCGTTTTGCGGCAGATAAGGCCCGGAATATTTACCGCTATTCTGCTGTCCTTTGGCCGCGCTATTGGAGACGTGGCCTCCGTGTTATTTACCGCCGGTTTTAGTGACAATATACCAACGTCCCTTGGTCAACCAGCCGCAACGTTACCGCTGGCCATTTTTTTTCAATTGGGAAGCCCAGTCGATGAGGTACAGGGACGCGCCTATGCTTCTGCACTCATATTAACCATCGTAGTACTTATCATCACCATTTTATCCTCTGTACTGGCAAAAAAGTTTTCAAGAAATAAAATTCAATAGCAACTATGACCAATCATCCGCATATCAGTGTACAAAACCTCAACGTGAGTATCCGTGATCACCAGATTCTGCATGATATCACAATCAATATACCCAATAAAAAAGTGATTTCGATTATCGGCCCGTCTGGCTGTGGCAAAACCACACTGCTGAAGTCATTCAATCGCCTGCTCGATGACACGGACGGCGTGAAAGTGAGCGGCAAGGTCCTGGTCGACGGCGAGAATATTTATGACCCGGGGGCTGAACTAACGCATATCCGCAAAAAAATGGGATTGCTTTCCCAGCGGCCTTATCCTCTGCCGATGTCCATATATGATAATGTGGCATACGGTCCGCGGCTGCATGGTAAACCCAGGAAGGTTGAATTGGACGAGATTGTCGAGGCGCAGTTAAAAGCCACCGGCTTATGGAATGAAGTCAAAGACCGCCTGCATGCCCCGGCGACACGCTTGTCTATTGGACAGCAGCAACGCCTTTGCCTTGCCCGCGGATTGGCCGTCGAGCCCGAAATTATTCTGGGTGATGAATCTACATCAGCCCTGGATCCTGTATCTACCAGTATTATTGAAGATCTTTTTATTCATCTTAAACAGAAATATACCATCGTGCTGGTGACCCACATTCTGCGCCAGGCACGCAGGGTTTCCGACTATATCATATTCGTTTATATGGGTAAGATTATTGAATTTGGCCCAACTGAAGAATTATTGCTGAATCCTCAAAAGGAGCTTACCAAGGAATATGTTAAAGGATTCATTAGTTAAGGATAATTAAATCTAATTGCCCTACCTTTTAAGTATATTTTAGTAATATTGGGTTTTGAATGCTAACAAATGGCCCATAATTACCATCGTATCGTAATCAAGATCGGTTCAAACGTATTTACACAAAAGGACGGCTTGCCCGATCTGAAGCGTATCGGTCACCTGGCCGGACAGATTGCTGCTATAAAAAAACAGGGAAAAGAAGTAATCCTGGTTTCATCCGGCGCCGTGGCATCAGGCCGCAGCATGATCACGGTCTCCGAAAAATCGGATGCTGTTGCCGCGCGGCAATTATTGGCATCCATAGGACAGGTAAAACTAATCAATACGTATTCAAAGCTATTTGGAGCCTTTGATATGCTGTGCTCGCAGATACTGGTAACAAAAGAGGATTTCCGCGACAGGCTTCACTACCTTAATATGCGTAATTGCCTCGAAGTGCTTTTGCAGCACGAGGTAATCCCGGTTGTAAATGAGAACGATGTTGTTTCGGTAACGGAACTGATGTTCACCGACAACGATGAACTTGCCGGACTGATTGCCTCTATGCTGGGTGCTCAGGCACTGATCATTTTAACCAATGTGGATGGTATTTACGATGGCGACCCAAAGTTACCGGGATCAAAGCTTATCGAGCAGATTGACCATACCACGCCGGACTTTTCCTCATTTATTACTTCGGGACGGTCGCAATTTGGCCGTGGCGGTATGATCACCAAATCTACGATGTCGCAAAAAGTAGCGCAATTAGGTATAGCGGTACATATTGCAAATGGAACGAAAGATCATATTTTGACGGATGTATTGTCAAATCAGATAAAGCATACCCGCTTTGTGCCAGATAAAACCAAATCCGGCAAAAAGAAATGGATAGCTCATTCCGTACATTATGCTACGGGTGTAGTTAAGGTAAATGATGGGGCCAGATTAGCGCTTCATTCCAGCAAAGCCACCAGTCTTTTGCCGGTCGGCATCGTTGCTGTCATTGCCGATTTTAGCAAGGGAGAGATCATCAAGCTGGTTGATCAGCAGAATAAGCTGATCGGTTTGGGGGTCGCCGAATACAGCGCCGAGAAGACCAGGGAAAGGATCGGTCAGAAAAATCAAAAGCCGCTGGTGCATTATGATTATCTTTACTTACAGAGCTAGGCTTACCAAATGGAGTATAAAAAATATTTTGAAGATGCCCGCACGGCAGGCAGGGACATCATTAGCGTCTCGCCTCAGACCATTGTAGGGGTACTGCATGACCTTGCCAAGGCGGCGTTAAACAGCACAGATGTTCTGTTGCGTGAAAATCAAAAGGATCTGGACCGGATGGATTCGGCTGATCCCAAATACGACCGGCTGAAATTGACCGCCGCGCGCATACAGGAGATAGCAAGTGATATGGTGAATGTGGCTAAACTGCCTGATCCGCTGGGGCACATCCTTTCTGAACAAACCATGCCCAACGGACTGAACATCAAAAAAGTGAGTGTACCTCTTGGCGTGGTAGGTGTCATCTACGAAGCGAGGCCCAATGTCACTTTTGATGTGTTTGCATTATGCTTTAAAACCGGCAATGTTTGCGTATTAAAAGGCGGCAGCGATGCGGAATTTTCAAATAAAGCCATCATTGCCGTTATCCATCGTGTTTTGGCTGACCACAAGGTGAACGTCAACGTAGCTACGCTGCTGCCGGCGGAACGTGATGCTACCGAAGCCCTGTTAAGTGCAAGCGGATATATCGATGTGCTCATACCCCGGGGTAGCCAGCAGCTGATCGACAGGGTCAGGCAGCAAAGCAAAGTTCCTGTGATTGAAACAGGCGCCGGCATTGTCCATACCTATTTTGATCAGGCAGCGGATACTGAAAAAGGGCGGGAAATTATTTTTAACGCAAAAACGCGGCGCGTAAGTGTGTGTAATGCCCTGGATTGCCTGATCATTCATTCTTCCAGGTTAAATGATCTGCCCCTGCTCACTCGGCCATTGGCAGAAAAACAGGTGGAAATCTATGCAGATGATAAAGCCTATGCATCCTTAAATGGACATTATCCGGACGAATTGTTACACAAAGCAAGACAGGAACATTTCGGAACGGAGTTTCTATCACTCAAAATGGCTGTAAAAACGGTTGAAACGATGGCCGGGGCGCTGGATCATATTGCGCAATACAGTTCAAAACACAGCGAAGCCATCGTCACCGAAGACGAGCACAATGCCGCAGTCTTTTTAAATATGGTGGATGCCGCTGCCGTTTATGTGAATGCATCTACAGCCTTTACCGATGGCGCCCAGTTTGGTTTAGGGGCCGAAATTGGGATAAGTACGCAAAAACTACATGCAAGAGGGCCGATGGGATTACAGGAACTCACCAGCTACAAATGGATCGTTCAGGGCAACGGTCAGGTGCGCAGCTGATGGCTGATACTTTATTATTGATTCCATCGTTTGTACAGCTTAAGTGGAGCCTTAATCAAATCACTCCTTAATGCGCACAGCATTCAATTACTATAGGATAATTCAATCTGTAAACATTCCTTTTTCCATCGTTTTAGGGTTACTTTATGGAATTGAGGCGTTCCTGCTATCCTTCTGCACCTGCGGCTTGGTTTTGTCCGTATTCTATTTCGAACTATTCTACAAGCAGCAGTATTACTTTTACTATAACAAGGGATTCTCAAAATTGAAGTTGTTCGGGTTGGCATTTTTAGGAAATATTGCCCTCTGCGCATTGTTTCTTTTAATTAAAGTGGCAGTTCAATGATGATGAATCTACTTGAAGTTGACAGCGTAATGATTGCCTTTGATGGAAGGCAAATACTCAATGGCTGTTATCTGCGATGCCAGACGGGCGAAATAGTGGGTATTCTGGGTAGAAATGGTTGCGGAAAGTCCTCCTTGTTGAAGATTATTTTCGGGAGTCTGCACACCTATGATAAATTCATCAGAATAAATCAAAGGGTTTATGACCAGCCCTACAAGCACCCTGACCTGATAGCCTATTTGCCACAGCATCCCTTTCTTCCTAAAAATATTTCAATCAGGCAGATCATCAATTGCTTTATCGCGCGGACAGGCAGCAGGGAAAAGATTATTGGCGACCCGCATTTAGAAAAACACCTGAATAAAAGAACTTCAGAATTATCAGCTGGCGAACTACGATACCTGGAAATCTGTTTACTTGTAAACCTGGATGCCAAATTTATTTTGCTTGATGAACCTTTCTCCAGGGTTGAACCATTATACAAGGCCGTGATCATAAATTTGATTAAAGAATATAGTTCGGTAAAAGGCTTTGTCATTACGGATCATGACTATAACAATATTTTAGCCGCAAGTAACCGGGTGATTTTAATCGATAACGGTGTAAACAGGCCGGTTGCTGACCCGGCTGAATTGGAATTATATAATTATGTTCCCGCAGGGACGTTCACGGGAAGCTATTTATGACCAACGGTACAACCAATTACAAAAACAACTGTTTACATTTGTCAGACAGACCATTATGTATCTTGTATCCGTAAACCCGGTTAATGGAAAACCGTTAAAAAAATATTTAAGCCATAACCTTAAACAGGTTGGGCAAAAAATAGCCCAGACGCATAAGGCATGGTTGGGCTGGAAGAATATTGACCATGCCGAACGCAGCAGGCTATTGCTAAATATGGGCGTGATACTGCAAAACCGTAAATCGGAATTTGCCATACTGATGGCCCAGGAGATGGGTAAGCCCGTGAATCAGGGTGTTGCCGAAATAGAAAAATGTGTTTCCGTTTGCCAGTATTATGCTGCCAATGCCGCAAATCAACTCAGTGACCACCTGATTGAAACGGAGGCATTAAAAAGTTTCGTCAGTTTTCAGCCGCTTGGCGTAGTGCTGGCCGTAATGCCCTGGAATTTTCCATTCTGGCAGGTATTTCGTTTTCTTGTCCCCGCTCTGGCAGCCGGCAATTGCGGCGTATTAAAACACGCATCCAATGTTCCTGGTTGCGCCCTGGCAATTGAAGAAGTGGTTCATCAGGCAGGATTTCCGGATAACGTTTTCCAGACATTGCTGGTTGGCAGCGCGATGGTCGATAAAATCATCGAAAATCCTCTGATACAAGCGGTAACCATAACGGGAAGTACCGGTGCCGGTAAACAGGTAGCACAAAAGGCTGGATCGCTGATTAAAAAAACAGTACTTGAACTTGGCGGAAGCGATGCTTACGTCATACTGGAAGATGCTGATCTGGAAAAGGCCGCAGAAGTTTGTGTCAACAGCCGCCTGATCAACAGCGGCCAAAGCTGTATCGCAGCCAAGCGATTTATTGTGATTAAGTCGGTGCAAAAGAAGTTCACCAAGCTTTTCCTCGATAAAATGAAAAATAAGAAAATTGGAGATCCATTAAATGCTGCCTCCGATATTGGTCCGCAGGCGCGAATTGATTTGCGCAATCAGTTGCATGATCAGGTAAAGCGCTCAGTAAAATGTGGCGCCAGATGCATTTTGGGCGGCGAGGTGCCTAAAGGGAAAAACGCTTTCTATCCGGCTACGATCCTTACTAAGGTAAAACCCGGAATGCCTGCTTATGACGAAGAATTATTTGGACCTGTAGCATCCATCATTACCGCAAAAGATGAGGCCGATGCCATAAGAATAGCTAATGATACTGTTTTTGGATTAGGATCGGCGGTCTTTACACAAGACCGGGACAAGGGGGAAAGGATAGCAGCAAAGCAATTACAGGCGGGCTCCTGCTTTGTGAACGCGTTGGTTAAGTCGGATCCCCGTTTACCTTTCGGCGGCATTAAACAATCCGGTTATGGAAGAGAACTGGGTTTGTTTGGAATTCATGAATTCGTTAATGTCAAGACAGTTTACGTGGCATAAAACACTGATTATACAACTCAATAACCAATTGTAAACTATTAATCAATAGTTAATACATATTGATTATCAGTAGTTTACGATATTTATATAATGTAATAATTTAGATAAAACGCGGATCCAAGTATCGTCTTCCTGTTTTATGGAATTTTCATAAAACAAATAACTTATAACTAGGTTGTTACCTAATACCTGCTATTAATTTTCCTATTGCCTGTGTTGTTATCATAAATAGACTGTTGTCACTAACCCTATTTACGACATAAAATGGCAAAAAAAACTCTTTACCTTATTGGTATTCTATTGACGATTATCGTTGGCTCAATATTATACTATAGTTATTGCAGCAGTTGCAGACCTGGCACCGCCGTGGCAAATGCGAATGTACCAGATACGACCTTAAAGGTGAACACACCGCCGGCGAACGGACTAAAACTCATATCGGACAGTTTAAATTATCAATCGGGAAATAACTTCAATTTTTTGAAAAGCGGATTTAAAACCCTCCAGCCGCTGAGCGATTCGGTTAACCTGGGCCTGGATAAATTAAAAGCTTACCTGGCTAGGAACCCCCATGTTAAAGTTTTGATTACCGGATATGCGCTCGCTGATGAAAAAAACAGTTCAGCACTCCCCAGCCTGGGTGAAGCCAGAGCAGATGATGTGAAAAACTATATCCTTTCCAGGGGTTTTGCAGCTAAAATATTTGATACTAAAGGAGAAATAACGGATTCCTGGCGCTTGCGTGCGGACACTGTCGTGGGGCCTGTCAATTTTACTTTTTCAAAAAACGAAACGACAATACTCACCGACTGGGATGCGCTGAAACAAAAGATTGATACAGATCCTTTGATGTTACATTTCGAGACAGCCCGGGCTGAAATTAGTCTGAACGCACTGGAAAGACAAAAGGTGTCCGATATTGTCAGTTATCTTGGCCATGTTGGTAGTGGAACCTTAAACATTGTCGGTTACACGGATAGTGTCGGCAACAGAGCATCCAATATCAAACTCGGAAGGCAAAGGGCCGAATTTGCAAAGGGCTATTTCGTTAAAAATGGAATTGATGCTGGTAAAATAAAAACCTCAAGTAAAGGCCCTGATGAACCAATTGCTGAAAATGCCACTACAGCAGGAAGATCGAAAAACAGAAGAACAGTTGTGACTATCAATTAACAGTTAAAGACCATTAACATGAGTATCTCTTGTATATTAATTCCAGTTTTAGTTGGACTAATTGCCGGAATTTTAGGGTATTTAATCGGGAAGATGGGTGCAGGGTCCGCCGATAACTCGGCACTGCTGAATCTACAGGCTGAAATGAACGGGATCAAAACCCAGTTAGACGCGTGCCGGGCTGAACTAAAGACGTGCCAGACGAACTTGACAAACGCTAAAGCGGCTCCTGCAGCACCAGCCCAACCTGTATTTGATAGCGCATTGGCATTGAAGGTTTTTGGCAGAAAAATCCTCAAAGACGACCTGAAGATCGTGGAAGGTATCGGGCCGAAAATTGAGGAATTATACCATGCGGCCGGCATTCGAACCTGGCTGGCATTATCGCAGACCAGTAAGGAAAAATCGCTGGAGATACTTCACCATGGCGGCGAAAGGTTTGCCATGCATGACCCGACAACATGGGCTAAACAAGCTGAAATGGCCTATCAGGGCAAATGGCAGAAATTAAAAGACTGGCAGGACAAACTGGTAGGCGGCAAATCTGAGTAAAGCGCTGCCCTTTTCAGGACGGGCATTCCCGATTAATCGGCCGTTGTAAACGCCCGTATCTCGCTGATGCGCCTGCTCCTGATGAATTGACCATCCACTGACTCAACACTTTTCCATCATAAATCACAATAATGTATCTTTGCGCCCAATATGAGTAAGCACGGCAGGATATTAGTGGCAATGAGCGGCGGAGTTGATAGTTCGGTAGCAGCAGATCATGCTGCATGAGCAGGGCTATGAGGTTATCGGCCTTACCATGAAAACCTGGGACTATGCATCATCCGGCGGAAGCTCAAAAGAAACCGGCTGCTGCAGCCTGGATAGTATTAACGATGCCCGCGCTTTGGCTGTGGCTTATGGTTTTCCCCATTACATACTGGATATCAGGAGCGAATTCGGCGATTTTGTGATCGATAATTTTGTGGATGAATATCTGGCTGGCCGCACTCCTAACCCATGTGTTTTATGTAATACCCATATTAAATGGGAAGCGTTGCTCAAACGTGCCGATAAACTGGATTGCGAATTTATCGCAACAGGGCATTATGCCAATATCCGTCTGCAGGATAACGGGCGTTATGTAGTATCAAAAGGTCTGGATGAAAATAAGGATCAGTCTTATGTGCTTTGGGGCGTATCACAAAAGAACCTTGCCCGCACAAAATTCCCTTTAGGAAGTTTTTCAAAAGCGGAGATCAGGCAAATGGCTCTTGACATGGGCCAGGTAGAACTTGCAGGTAAAAGCGAGAGCTACGAAATATGCTTTGTGCCTGATAACGACTACAGAGCCTTTCTAAGACATAAAGTGGAAGATCTGGAGGAACGTGTTGCCGGAGGTAATTTTGTTTTACTGACGGCACCGTAGTAGGCAAGCACCAGGGTTATCCCTTTTATACCATCGGTCAGCGCAAAGGTCTGGGCATAGCTTTGGGTCACCCGATGTTTGTAACCCGTATTCAGATCCGCAGACCAACACCGTTGTCTTGGGTACCGCAGGATGAACTGGAACGCAAATCAGCCTGGGTTAAAAACCTTAACCTGGTTAAGTACGAAAGTATAAACGAACCTATGGAAGCGGTCACCAAGATCCGCTATAAAGATGCCGGTACGCAAAGCACCATCGTACAAATGGGCGAACACATGAAGGTTGATTTTCATCACACAGGTATGCGGCATAGCTCCGGGCCAGTCTGCCGTGTTTTATGAAGGAAATGATCTTTTGGGCGGTGGATTTTTGATGTGATGCATTTGATCTGGGTATGACCCTAGTCTGAGACACAATAGAATTTATTTGATAAATGCATTTTTGCCCGGCAGCCAGAGAATCCGGTACTTTACTGTATAAATAGCCACAATTGACCTGGCAACTTTTCAACTTTACTTCCCCTAAAGCAAAAACAAATTTGCGTTTCCCTTACTTTATGTTTTATTTGCAAAAAATAAACGCTTAAATGGCTAAAAATCTACTAATAGTCGAATCTCCGGCGAAAGCCAAAACCATCGAAGGATACCTTGGTAAGGACTTTACTGTAAAGTCGAGTTACGGGCATATCCGCGATTTGGTCAAGTCGGAAGATGCGATTGATATCAATAATAACTTTGCACAGAAATATGAAGTCCCGGCTGATAAGAAACAGGTGGTAAGCGAATTAAAGAAACTGGCAAAAGAAGCTGAAATGGTTTGGCTGGCATCGGACGAGGACCGCGAGGGTGAAGCCATTTCCTGGCATTTATTTGAAACCCTGGGGTTAAAAGATGCCAGTACCAAGCGTATTGTTTTTCATGAGATCACAAAGCCGGCTATATTAAAGGCGATTGAAAATCCACGGAAAATAGATTATAACCTGGTAAATGCACAGCAGGCACGCCGGGTACTGGACCGTTTGGTAGGTTTTGAACTTTCGCCGGTATTATGGAAAAAAGTAAAACCCTCACTCTCTGCAGGAAGGGTGCAATCGGTTGCAGTTACGCTTATTGTTGAACGCGAACGCGAGATCAATAAATTTAAAGCCGAAGCGGCATTTAAAATAGTAGCCATATTTGGTAAAGGGAAAGAGGCATTTAAAGCGGAATTGCCAGAGCGTTTTGCTGCAAACAGGAAGATGCAGAGAAATTTCTGACACGATTGCATCGATGCTGCCTTTGACATTAAATCGCTTGAAACCAAGCCCGCCAAACGTTCACCGGCGGCACCTTTTACTACCTCGACGCTGCAACAGGAAGCCAGCCGGAAATTAGGTTTTTCGGTATCGCGTACCATGCAGGTAGCGCAAAAGCTCTATGAATCCGGTAAGATCACCTACATGCGTACCGATTCCGTTAATTTATCCGAATACGGCATTGAATGCTGCTGCTAAGGAAATCAACTCGGCTTACGGCGAATAAATATCATCAGCACAGAAAATATAAAACCAAAAGCGCCGGTGCCCAGGAAGCGCACGAAGCTATACAGGCCGACCTACTTTGACCAGCATACGATCGACGGCGATCCATCTGAGAAACGTCTTGTATGATCTGATATGGAAAAGAGCGATCGCTTCGCAAATGAGTGAAGCATTATTTGAGAAAACAACTGCAAAGATCAGTATATCAACCCGTAAAGAAGAATTGGTAGCCAATGGCGAGGTGATGAAGTTTGATGGATTCCTGAAAGTTTACCTGGAATCGGTCGATGAGGATGACGATCAGCAAACAGGATGAAGACAATGCGATATTGCCGCCATTAACTAAAGGCCAGCGCCTTGGCTCTGCAGGAAATGACAGCCACCGAACGTTATTCCCGGCCGCCTGCACGTTATACAGAAGCCAGCCTGGTTAAAAAACTGGAAGAATTAGGTATTGGCCGGCCATCAACCTATGCCCCTACTATTTCGACTATTCAGAACCGTGGTTATGTGGTAAAGGAAGAACGTGAAGGCAAACAACGCAACTTCAGGGTTTTAACCTTAAGGGCACAACAGTATAACCAAGGAAGAAAAAACAGAAAATACAGGCGCTGAACGAGGTAAGCTGTTCCCTACCGATATTGGAGCTGTGGTGAATGATTTCCTGGTGCAATATTTTAAGGGCATTGTTGATTATCATTTTACCGCCGGAGTTGAAAAACAATTTGACGAGATTGCCCAGGGTCTGGAGGAATGGACAGATATGATCCGCAATTTTTATAACCCCTTCCATAAGGAGGTTCAAAACACCATTGAAACCGCTGATAAAGCTACCGGCGAACGCGAATTTGGGCATACATCCCGGAAAGTGGTAAAAAGATTTCGGTAAGGATCGGCCGGTTTGGTCCCTTTGTACAAATCGGTGAGACGGCGAGGACGAGGATAAACCGCTTTATGCAAGTCTGAGAGCCGGACAAAGCATTGAAACCATTTCAATTGAAGCAGGCCCTTGAATTATTTAAGCTGCCTAAAAAAGTAGGCATTTTTGAAGATAAGGAAATGACTGTTGCCATCGGCAAGTTCGGCCCCTATATCAGGCATAACAGCGCGTTTTATTCTCTGCCTAAAGAAATTGACCCTCATGATGTTACGGAAGAACAGGCTGTTGAGATCATCGTTGAAAAGCGCAAAAAAGATGCGGAAAGTCTAATCAAGAGCTTTGATGAAAACCCGGATGTTAAAATTTTGAATGGCAGATGGGGGCCATATATTGAATTTGGAAAACAAAACGTTAAAATACCCAAGGGTAAAGATCCGCAAAGCCTCACCTACGAAGAATGCCAGGCTCTGGCAGATGCGGAAGCCAAGGCTCCCAAAAAGCAGGTGCAAAAAGATTTGTGAAGAAGAAATAAAGTGGCTGAATGAGCGGATGGTTGATTGTTTACCGCAAGCGTAATGATATTCAACCATCCGCCAATCGACCCAATAAGTAAAAATATGATAAAAGACCTCCCTCGATAATATTGTTCAGGATATTGCCATTGCCGTAGCGCTTGAAGGAGAAAATATTGAGAGCAAAACATGGTATGTATACCTGATCAATTTGAAAAATGAGCCTATTGAGAATGTACTGATCACCTCCAGGGGATATGGAGAAAAGAATGGCGAGCAGATCAAAACCTCTACGCTGCGTCATATGTTCCCCCTGGTTGAAAATAGCGGATATGCTCTGATTGAGCCCATTGATGAATCTACTTTCGGGTTGAACAATGAATATTGGCTAAGCTATTATATCGGAAAGGAGATTTTTGATAAAAAATTCATTTTCCTTCCCGAAAGCATCGTTGAATCCAATTTTATCAAGCTTCCGATCGTCAATAAACCCGGCGTCATGATACGATAGCTTACCTCGCTCCAAAAAGCCCGTATTTCAATATACAATAGATAGCCCTTACACCATCCTTCCATCCTATCTTTTTCCCGTCTTCATAAGTACGGCCATAATAGGATATGCCCACTTCATAAATTCTTATGCGTGGTATGCGGGCGATTTTTTGAGTGATCTCTGGCTCAAAACCAAAGCGCTGTTCCGATAAACGGATGGACTGAATAATTTTGGCATCAAAAAGTTTGTAACAGGTCTCCATATCAGTCAGGTTGAGGTTGGAGCACATATTTGAAAGAAAGGTTAACCAACGGTTGCCGATGGTATGCCAGAAAAATAATATCCTGTGCGGATTGCTTCCCATAAAGCGAGAACCATAGACCACATCAGCGAAGCCATCGCAAACGGGTTTAAGCAGATGATTATATTCGTTCGGATCATATTCCAGGTCAGCATCCTGAATGATCAGATATTCGCCACGGGCATTGGCAATACCCGTATGCAAGGCAGCGCCCTTGCCCCTGTTGTATTGGTGGGCAAAATATTGAATGTTGAGGTCGGGATGGATATTTTTATAATCGATGATGGCCTGCTCAGTATGGTCCGTAGAACAATCATTAACAATTATTATTTCCTTTTTAATGCCACAAATGAGTTCAACATCGCTGATCTTGTTTAAGATCAGATGGATTGTATTGCCCTCATTATAAGCTGGGATAACAATGGAAAGTAATTCTATTTTCATAGGCACGCCAAAATTCAAATGTAAATAAATATACTAAGGTTCACAGACTGATTAACACCGGCTGTAAAATGATTATATTGGCAGCCGTAAATTTGTGATCAGCAATGCTCGAACAATATGATCTGAATAACTTGATGGTACTGGATATAGAAACTGTACCACAATACAGCAGTCATGATCAGTTACCCGAGCATATGAAAAACCTTTGGGAACATAAAACACAATCTCAGCGAAAAGAAGAAACACCTGAAGAATTTTATGGGCGTGCCGGAATCTGGGCCGAATTTGGCAAGATCATTTGCATTTCAGTCGGGATATTTACCAAGGGACGGCTTACCGGTTTAAGGGTAAAATCCTATGCCTCACATGATGAAACTGAAATACTGATCAAATTTGCCGATCTGCTTCGGTCACAGCCAGCTAACCTGATTTTATGCGCACATAACGGCAAAGAATTCGACTTTCCATATATCTGCCGCCGGATGCTGATCAATGGCGTCCAAATACCTACGCAATTAGAAATATCAGGTAAAAAGCCCTGGGAGATAAATCATTTGGATACCATGGAACTATGGAAATTTGGCGAATATAAAAGCTATACTTCCTTAAGTCTGCTTACCGCCATTTTTAATATTCCTACACCCAAAGACGATATTGACGGCAGTATGGTTGGTCATGTTTATTGGAATGAAAACGATCTCGAGCGCATAGCGACCTATTGTCAGAAAGATGTAGTGGCAACTGCGCAGCTCATCCGAAAATACCGCGGCGAGGAATTAATTAGCGATGAATATATAACACTAGTAGGACAATAATGCTGCAGATAAACCATTTAAATGTTCGGTTTAAGACGCAAAATGGCACTGTTGAAGCTGTTAAGGATAGCTCTTTTACGCTGAAAAAAGGAGAAACTGTCGGCATAGTCGGTGAATCAGGCTCTGGAAAATCGGTCACCTCACTTGCCATTATGCGATTGCATGATCCAAACAGCACGAGTATTGGTGGCCAGATACTGCTCAACGGCACCAATATACTTGACTTACCGGAAGATGAAATACGCGAAATCCGCGGCAACCGTATAGCGATGATCTTCCAGGAACCGATGACCTCGCTCAATCCAGTTTTTACATGCGGTTTTCAGGTCACTGAGGCTATACAGGATTCATCTGGCCGTATCCAAAAAGGAAGCGAAGGAAAAAGCCATCAGACTTTTTAAGGAGGTTCAGTTACCACGTCCTGAAAGCAATCTTTGACAGCTATCCGCATCAGTTGTCCGGAGGTCAGAAACAAAGAGTAATGATCGCCATGGCACTATCATGCGATCCTGAAATACTGATTGCGGACGAACCCACCACTGCGCTCGATGTGACGGTGCAAAAAACGATCATCGAATTGCTGCTAAAGCTTAAAGCGGAACGCCATATGAGTCTGTGTTTATCTCTCATGATTTTGGCGTAGTCAGTGAAATTGCCGACCGGATGATTGTAATGTATAAAGGCGAAATCGTTGAAGTCGCAGCCACCCGAACCATATTCGCTGATCCGAAACATCCTTATACCAAAGGATTGCTCGCCTGCAGACCCTCACCAGAACATCATTTAAAAAAACTACCCATCGTCGCTGATTTTTTAAGCGACACCTCAAGCAGGGTGACCATTGAGAAAATAAGGGAACGCTATGCTTACCAGGCGGATGAATTAAAAGCGAGGAAGTCGAAAGTTATATGCCCAGCAGCCGGTATTGAAGATCAATGAGCTTTCCACCTGGTTCCCGGTTGGACGTGGTTTATTATAAAGAGACAAAAGGATGTCGTAAAGGCAGTCAACAAAGTCAGCTTTGATGTTTATCCCGGAGAAACATTGGGTTTGGTAGGTGAGTCGGGTTGCGGAAAATCCACACTAGGGCGAAGTATTTTAAGATTGATCGAACCTACTTCAGGAAACATAAATTTTGAAAATACCGATCTGCGGCAGCTAAATAAGTCGGCCATGCGCAATATCCGGCGGGATATTCAGATCATTTTTCAGGACCCCTACTCTTCGCTTAATCCGCGTCTGACCGTTGGTGATTCATTAATGGAACCCTTGCAGGTTCATCAGTTGTATGAAAATAATACCAAGCGTAAAAAAAGGTCCTGGAGCTGCTGGAAAGGGTGAATCTTCCCGCTGAGTATTTCAATCGTTATCCGCATGAATTTTCGGGCGGACAACGGCAGCGTATTGTAATTGCCAGGGCGCTTGCCCTAAAGCCTAAATTTATTATCTGTGATGAATCGGTTTCCGCATTGGATGTTTCCGTACAGGCACAGGTGTTGAACCTGATCCGGAATTGCAGCAGGAGTTTAATCTTACCTATATTTTTATTTCGCATGACCTGGCGGTGATCAAGCACATTTCAGACCGCATTATGGTGATGAATAAAGGTGAAATCATTGAGATGGGTGACCCTGAAGAAATTTATTATCATCCTAAAATGGAATATACCCAAAAACTTATATCCTCCATACCTGGAAGGTAATACAGCCACTGCATTGATGCAATTTTGTATCTTTACTTCATAAAATCTATCTATGTCTAAAAACAAAAAAAGCTCGTCCTCCATTAAACAAGTACTCACCAAAATGGTACTTGATGTATTTGAGCAAAATGGCAATACGCCATTAAATTACAAACAAGTTTCGGCCAAACTAAATATTCACGATCCATGAGTCGCGGGAAATCATTCTCGAAATATTAAAAGAGGAACCAAAAAAGAGTATCTTAAAAGAATTGTCGCCCGGTAAATTCCAGTTGCTGGTGTTAAAAACCTTTGTTGAAGGTATGGTTGATATGACCAATGATGGCTCAGCCTTTATTGTTACCGATGATGAAGATGAAACCGATATATATGTCGCCCCGCGAAAATTGCGCAATGCCCTAAATGGCGACCGTGTAAAGGTTTATGTTTATGCAAAAGCAAGGGCACACGCAAAGAGGGTGAAGTCATTGAAATATTGCATCGCCATAAAATGGAATTTACCGGCATTGTGAAACTTTCTGAGCGTTTTGCATTCTTTATCCCCGACGACCGCAAAATGATGCATGATATTTTTATTCCGATCAATGAGCTTAACGGCGCAAAAAACGGAATAAAAGCTGTAGCCGAAATTACCGACTGGCCGCCTGAGGCCAAAAATCCTGTAGGTCGCATTAAACAGGTTTTGGGTGTGCAGGGCGAAAATGACACCGAAATGAACGCCATTCTTGCCGAGTATGGTTTCCCATTATCTTTTCCGAAAGAAGTTGAACATGAATCAGAAGAAATTCCTGATACCATCACGCCGGATGAAATCAGCTCGCAGACGCGATTTCAGGGAGGTGTTAACCTTTACCATTGACCCTTTTGATGCAAAAGACTTTGATGATGCCTTATCATTTAAAGTATCTGCCCAATGGCAATTACGAGGTAGGTGTGCATATTGCCGATGTTTCGCATTATATCAAGCCCGATTCAGCTCTGGATAAGGAAGCATTTGAACGGGGAACTTCAGTTTACCTGGTCGACCGGGTAATACCGATGCTGCCCGAACGATTGTCCAATGGCTTATGCTCCTTAAGACCAAAGGAAGACAAACTTTGTTTTGCTGCTGTATTTGAATTGGACGAGGAAGCCCATGTGGTTGATGAATGGTTCGGTAAAACCGTTATTCACTCCGACAGGCGCTTTACTTATGAGGAAGTACAGGAGGTCATTGAAGACCGAGGCCGGTGAATTTCGATCAACGAAATATCAAAACTCAATGAATTGGCGTATAAACTTCGCGAGCGCAAATTTAAAAACGGGGCCATCAGCTTTGAAACTACCGAAGTTAAATTCAAACTTGGACGACCAGGGAAAACCCACTGGTGTATATGTCAAAGAACGTAAGGATGCCCATAAACTTATCGAAGATTTTATGTTGCTTGCCAACCGTAAAGTGGCCGAATTTGTAAGCAAAAAAGGCAAAGGCAAACATAAATACACCTTTGTTTACCGCACACATGATTCGCCGAAACCGGATAGCCTGGCCAGTTTTGCGCAATTTGCAGCAAGATTTGGCTATCGGATCAATACCAAATCGGATAAGGAAACCGCCAAATCACTTAATTTTTTGATGGAAGATGTGGAGGGGAAAAAAGAACAAAATGTATTAACCCAGCTTGCTATCCGTTCAATGGCCAAAGCTATTTATACTACAAAGATCAGCAGCCATTACGGTTTGGCATTTGACCATTATACACACTTCACCTCCCCTATCCGCCGTTATCCGGATGTGATGGTGCACCGCTTGCTGTTTCATTATCTAAATGGCGGGCAATCGGCCAATGCTGAATACTATGAAAAACTTTGCCAGCATTGCTCGCAAATGGAAAAAAAGGCAGCCGATGCGGAGCGTTCATCCGTTAAATACAAGCAGGCTGAATTCTTGAAGGACCAAATTGGAGTTGTTTATACGGGCATTATTTCGGGCGTTACCGAATGGGGTATGTATGTAGAGATCATTGAAAATAAATGTGAAGGTATGATCACGCCTGCGTGATATATCCGATGATTTTTATACGCTTGATGAAAAAAACTACGCCATCATTGGCCAGCGCAAAAAGAAAGTTTACCGTTTAGGGGATGAAGTGCAGATCAGGGTTAAAAATGTCGATCTGACCAAAAAACAGATTGATTTTTCATTAGTGCACAGTTAACGAATTGTTGATTAAGTTTAGATTAAGTTGACGGAGTTTGTTAAAATTGCACCTTGTTTCAAAATAGTTCAATTTAAGAGCTTATTCAACTAACAAACCAATAGAATGAAGAAACTTACCGATCTGCAGGTGATTATCAGTAAAGAGGTTAACCGGCTTACATTTCCTGTTTATCCTGCAGAATTATATGAACCCATCCAATATATTCTGTAACTGGGCGGAAAGCGTATGCGCCCTGCCCTGTTATTAATGGCCTGCGATTTGTTCGGCGGTGATATTCGCAAGGCGATCCCTCCTGCCCTTGCTATTGAAGTATTCCACAACTTCACCCTGATGCATGATGATATCATGGACAATGCGCCCTTGCGCCGCGGCAAGGTTACCGTCCATGAGCGCTGGAACAATAACGTGGGTATACTCTCCGGCGATGTGATGCTGGTGGAAGGCTATAAACTCATGATGCAGGTGGATGACCATCTCCTGCGTCCCATACTCGATATATTTAATGAAACGGCTGTAGGCGTCTGCGAAGGCCAGCAGCTGGACATGGAGTTTGAGACCCGGAATGACGTGCATATTGATGAATATATTAACATGATCCGCCTCAAAACAGCCGTCGTATTGGGCGGCGCTTTAAAAATCGGTGCCATGATCGGCGGAGCCGGTAGCCGTGATGCGGAACTGCTGCAAATTTTTGGCGAACAATTGGGTATTGCCTTCCAGTTGCAGGATGACATTCTGGATGTGTACGGCAACCCCGAAAAATTTGGCAAGCAGGTCGGTGGAGACATCATATCCAACAAAAAAACCTACTTACTTTTGAAAGCACTGGAGTTGACTGACCACGAGCAGGGTCTTGAGCTAAGCAGGTTAATGACCACACCGGCAAATGATCTAAAAGAAAAAGTCACGGCGGTAACGGCTATATACGATCAGCTTGCGATACGGCAATATGCCGAAGAAGCCATGCAGGCTTATGCCGATAAAGCGTTTGAAGCACTGGAGGCAATTAACCTGCCTGATGACCATAAACAATACCTGCGCGATTTTGCAGATGGCTTAATGGTGAGAGAGAATTGAGTATATTTAAGGATGGAAAAAGCCTTACTCATTATTTCATTCTCCTTGTTTTTCTTCGGGGTGAAGGCTCAAAACCTTCCAAAAATCACGACTGACCCTGATAAGACAGAAATAAAAGCCCCTACATTTGATGCAAGGGTCACTTCCAGCACAGAACCGGTATTTACTGATGTAGAAACACAACCTTCGTTTTGGGGAGGCATGGATAAATTTTATGCGTATTTAAAACTAAATATTGTTTATCCGTCCAGTGCCCTAAGCAAAAGAATTGAAGGAAAGGTCGTTGTCAGTTTCATAGTTGAAAAAGACGGCTCGGTAACTAATATAAAAATACTGGAAGGCGTTTCACCTGAAATTGACGCCGAAGCGGGCCGGGTTATGGCCAATTCTCCAAAATGGCTACCTGGCAGACAAGATGATATCCCGGTAAGAGCCGGGTTTGCTTTGCCGATAATGTTCAGGTTGCCGCCGGAAAACAGTGCAGGTTCAAAAATACCTGCAATAGCGCGAGTGCCTGCATTTCCAGGAGGCTTAGAAAAATTCAATGATTACCTTTCTAAAAACATGCATTATCCGAAAAAAGCGCGTCGCGGTGGTGTCCAGGGAAAGGTTTTCATTTCATTTGTAGTGGAAAAAGACGGCGCATTGAGCAATATCATAGTGGTAAGCGGCCTGTCTAAAGAAACCGACGACGAGGCGATGCGGCTAATAAAAAACTGTCCAAAATGGATGCCCGGAATGCAAAACGGACAACCGTTACAGATGGCCTGTACGGTAGTTGTACCATTCCAGATAGAGAATTAAGACTATGCAAAAAATCAATATTTTTTTACTTGTGATACTGGCCGCTGCAATTCATTTGCAGGCCCAGACGCTCACATCCGGCGGTAAACTAAAGCCTGAACAAGCTATCATGGATGTAAGGCATTACACGATTGCGCTCGGCGTCGATTTTAATAAACATACGATCGATGGAACGACAACCATAGACGTTATTATGGCAAAGCCTACCCGGGTATTGCTTTTCGATCTGCTGGATTCTCTCCATGTGCAAAGCGTAACGGTAAACGGCGACAAAGAATCCTTTGATTATAAAAACAATCTTATTACCATCCACCTGGAAAAAGAGCTCCCTGCAGGCAAGGCAAGTGTGCAGGTGCGCTATGGCGGAAAACCCCATGTGGCTCGTCGTCCGCCATGGGATGATGGTTTTACCTGGACTAAAGATTCTACGGGACATCAATGGTTAGCCATTACTGCCGAAGGCGCCGGTGGTAAATTATATTTCCCTTGCAAGGATCACCCCTCTGACGAGCCTAATGAAGGAGTAGATATGCTGATCACTGTTCCCAGGGACCTTGTTGTCGCTGGCCCGGGATTGCTGCAGAGCGTAAAGAAAGATGCCAAGACGGCCACCTACCATTGGAAAACTAATTATACCATCAATAATTACAGCATTCTTTTTAATGTAGGTGATTATAAGGTATTTAGTCGTCCGTACACGACCGTTGACGGGCATAAAACCACCGTTCAGTTCTACGTGCTGAATGAGCACGCCAGCAAAGCGGATCATTTCCTGGACGTTTTTGTAAAAACCATTCATGAACAGGAAAAGTATTTCGGTGAATACCCCTTTGCCAAAGAAAAGATCGCTATGGCTGAAACGCCGCATTTGGGCATGGAACACCAGACCATGGTGGCCTATGGCAATCAATTCCGTTATACAAAAATTGGAGGTGAAGACTACGACTGGCTGATGCACCATGAATTTGGTCATGAGTGGTGGGGCAATAAGGTAACAGCCAAGGACTGGGCCGACTACTGGATACATGAAGGCATCTGTTCGTTTGGCGATGCCCTGTATACGCGCGAGTTTGAAGGAGAAGCCGCGTACAACAGAATTTTCCAGAAAAGCATTTATAACATCGAGAATAAGAAGCCTATCGTGCAGCACCCGGACATGGATGAAGACGCCGCCTATATTGATGATATTTACGCTAAAGGGGCCTTCTTTATGCACACGCTTCGCTATGTAATGGGAGACAGTTTATTCTTCCCTGCGTTGAAAAAATTTGTTACCAGTCCGCAGTATACATATGACAATTTGGTCAATACCGATGATGTGGAGCAGTTCTTCAGTAAAGAAGCTGGACGCAACCTAAAACCATTATTTGATCTGTATTTGCGTACCACCCGTAAACTGGAAATTCACATTAAAACGCTTCCAGATAACAAATACCTGGTTCAGCTTGAGAATATAGATATACCGCTACCATTGGATATCGCTACAGAATCTGGCGTTAAACGAATTACCGTTGACAGCAAAGGCCTGAGCATCAGCAGAAAAACCATACCCATCGTAGATCCGGAAACCTTTTACATTAAAAAAATAATTATCGAATAGCATGAGAAAAACCTTCCTTATCACATTATTAATTGCCTCTTATTTTGCCAAAGCCCAAACAAATAATTCTGACTCGACCAGCCAGACAAAAACTAATGTACCAGGTTCTGCTAGTGATAACCGGGTGTTTACTGCTGTGGAAAGGCAACCTGATTTCCCTGGAGGGATTAACGCGTTTTATACGTATCTCGGGCAAAATATAATTTACCCACCCAATGCTGCAATAAATCGAATTCAAGGCAGGGTATTTGTTGGCTTCGTTGTCGAAAAGGATGGAATATTATCCGATATTAAAATATTAAGGGGGGTCTCTTCGGAAATTGATAGTGAAGCGATTCGCGTTGTTGCCCGTTCACCCAGGTGGCTTCCCGGTATGGTAAATGGAAGACAGGTCAGGGCGCAATATACAGTGGTAATAGCTTTTAAATTGCCGGCACCAGAGTCGAAAGAACAGGCATTCATGGATTCCGTGCGCCAGCTGCCCCCCGATAAGAAAATATTTACGGCAGTTGAAATAGAGCCCAGTTTCCCTGGCGGTATCGCTGCATTTTATAAATTCACACAACAGTCAATTCAATATCCGCCTGACGCGGCTAAAAATCGTATACAAGGGAGGGTTTATCTCTCTTTCATAGTTGAAAGAGATGGCAGCCTCAGTGAAATTAAAATCGCACGGGGCGTTTCCGAAGACCTTAATGCCGAAGCTTTACGATTAATAAATACATCTCCCAAATGGAACCCCGGCATTCAAAATGGAAGGACTGTGAGGGTCACCTATACGATACCAGTAATTTTTACTTTGGCGGGTGAATAAGAAAATTCGATCCACCGAACATTATCAAGAAAGCCTTATAGAACCTAAATTATATGAAAAAAATCCTTTTCACGCTTACCTTGCTTGCCACATTTACTGCGGCTAAGGCACAAAAGACTGACACATTACAGGGACTGCGGGCTGATACGCTGGTCTTTATGGCAGTACAACAACCCCCTCAATTTCCTGGAGGAATAGACAAATTCTATTATTACCTCTCTGGAGCCATACATTATCCCGCTGTTTCCGCTGAAAAACACGTTCAAGGCCGCGTTTTTTTGTCTTTTATAATAGAAAAAGATGGTACCATCTCGCATGTAAAAGTCGCCAGAGGAGTAGCAGAAGACATTGATGCGGAAGCTGCTCGGGTGATGAAACTTTCGCCTAAATGGAACCCGGGAATGCAAAATGGGAAGCCGGTGAGGGTGGCTTATACAATGCCTATATCCTTCATGCTAGCCAAGGGATAAATCAATAAAGCCCCGATCTGATTCAGACCGGGGCTTCAAATTATTATAGTACTTACTGATTACTCAGCAGACTCTTCTTCTTTATCCGCTTTCTTTGCTTTTGGAGCAGCAGCTTTCTTTGCTTTTGGAGCTTCTTCTTCAGCAGCTGCAACAACTGCAGGTGCTTTTGCTTTAGGAGCAGCTTTTGCAGCTGGTTTTGCTTTTGGTGCCTCAGCAACCGGTGCAGTCTCGAAAGGAATAACTGAAACGTATGAACGGTTATCAGCTTTCTTTTTGAATATTACAGTACCATCAGTTAAAGCAAATAAGGTATGATCCTTACCGATACCTACATTCAGGCCTGGGTTATGCGGGGTACCACGCTGACGAACGATGATGTTACCAGCTATTGCAGGCTGACCACCGAAAATTTTGATACCTAAACGTTTGCTATGTGACTCGCGGCCGTTTCTTGAGCTACCGGCCCCTTTTTTGTGTGCCATTTCTTGATATTTTTTATGGTCCGCCATTTTAGCAGACCCGATTAAAACCTTAATTATAATGTGATACCAGTGATCTCGATCTTGGTAAATTGCTGGCGGTGGCCATTTTTCTTTTTGTAACCTTTTCTTCTTTTCTTTTTGAAGATAATTACTTTATCACCTTTTAAATGAGACACGATCTTAGCTGATACTTTAGCACTTTTCAAATCAGAACCCAATTTAAATTTACCTTCGTTTTCCGCTAATAACACATTGTCAAATTCAATACTAGCGCCTTCATCTCCCTGTAAACGGTGTACAAAGAGCTGCTGGTCTTTTGCAACTTTAAATTGCTGTCCTGCTATACTTACTATTGCGTACATTGTTATTAATTAATTTGTTTTTAAAATTTCGAGGTGCAAATATAGAAATTCAATTTGCAAATAGCAATTCTTATTTACTTTTCTGCTTCTGCTCTTCGCTTGACAAAACGGCGGTGATTTCTTTTATCAATCGCTGGTTGGCGTCTATCAGGCGCGGATCAGCGATATACGAGGCGTCAAATATTACCTTCTTGCTTTTACGTTTATAGTTGAACTCGATAACGTAGCGGGGGGCCTTCATCCCGTTTCTGCGTATCGACGTGTCGCCCCGCTCATCCGAAGGGAAATCCCAGAAGCCCAGGTCGGCAGCTTTGCGATGCAGGTACAACAGCTCCTCTTTGGGTAAATGCAGGTTCATTTTTACCAGGGAGTCGCGTGAATCAACGTATTGGTATTCACCCGTTCTTGAGTTGTATTTATTGACCAGGCTGTCTCCGGTCCGTATGGCGATTGACATCGACTCAAATTCACTAAACTTATAAGGAGCATTTTTAAATACACCTGCATAATAATAGATGCAATATGCCGCAAACGGCACGATAACACACATTACCATGACTATCCTTTTTAAACGAGAATCCATCTTAATTATTATTTATTGAATTATTGATTTTCTGAATTATCACTGAGCTCTCCCTCCCACTTGCTTACCACTGCAGTAGCCATTACATTGCCCAGTACGTTGGTTGCCGATCTTCCCATATCCAGTAACGGATCAATGCCCAGCAGCAGGGCTAAACCAGCTTCAGGGATGTTAAACATCCCTATTGTACCTGCGACCACCACCAGGGCTGCACGCGGTACACCTGCAATACCCTTGCTCATCAGCATCAGTATCAAAAGCATCGACAACTGGTGCCCGAAAGAAAGGTGGATATCGTATGCCTGTGCCAAAAATAAGCGACGCAAAGGTCATATACATCATTGAACCCACCAAATTGAACGAATAGCCCAGTGGCAATACAAAGCTCACTATTTTATTATTGCATCCAAAGTCTTCCAGTTCCTCCAGGGCTCTTGGGTAAGCAGCTTCACTGGTCGATGTACTAAAGGCCACCAGGATAGCATCTTTAATATTATTGAGCAGTCTAAAGGCACGTTCCTTAATACCATAAAACTGCCTGCCGATAATAATAGCCCAAAGCAACGTCAGTGAAAAATAAAACTCGCCGATAAAAGTAGCATAGGTAGAAATGATGCCCAGGCCTTCCTTAGCCACTACGGCCGTTATAGCGCCAAAAACAGCCATTGGCGCAAGCTTCATCACGTAGCCTGTTATCTTCATGATCACATGGGCAACTGCATCCATGAAACTTGATAATGATCTCGCCCTTGTCTCCTATGGCCGCAGTAGCCACGCCGAAGAACAGGGAGAATACCACGATCTGCAATATCTCATTATTCGCCATTGCCTCGGTAAAGCTTCGGGGGAATACGTGACCTATAAATTCTTTTAATGAAATAACAGATCTTAGTCAGGCCATCTGCGTTAATGGCCCTCAGGAATGGATAAATGTATGGTACTGCCCGGCTCAAAAAGATTAACCAGCAGCATACCGATCAGCAAGGAGACCAATGTAGCGCTTATAAATAACAATAAGGTCTTTCCGCCTATTCTGCCCACCGCCTTAATATCGCCTACTTTGGCAACACCTACAACCAGCGTTGTAAACACCAGCGGCGCAACGATCATTTTTATCAGCCGCAGAAATATATCGCTTAAAATGGTAAAGCCTTCCAGTTTGTTGTCCCTGGCCGCATCGTTTTCCGTGCGCAGCTTTGCCTGCTAGGGTCCGGGTTGTTCCTTAATTGTTTATATTCAGCAGTGGTACTGTCATTTATCGTTAGAATCGGGCGTCGATTGTTTTTATATTCGTGTCGGCAACGCTTATTTTCGTGTTCAGATCATCAATTACTTTAATATTGTAAACATAACCGGTTACAACGCCTAATATGAGCGCGATAAAAATGTATAGGGTAAGTTTACTTTTGTGCATATTAAATTTGGAGCTGCGAAACTACAACTATTTACTAAAATAATTAAGTTAGTGGCATGAGTATACAGACCTATGGTGTGCAGGATATTAAAAAAGAGTTGCAGCATCTGGATCACAGCCAGCTGTCGGAACTATGCCTGCGCCTTGTCCGTTACAAAAAAGAAAATAAGGAGCTGACGGGCTATTTATTATTTGATGCGGACAACGAGCGGGCCTTTATTGACAGCCTGGTGGCCGAGAATGGTTTTATGTTCAGCCAGCTGCCGCACAATAATTATCAGCTGGCTAAAAGCATACGTAAAATATTAAGGCTGCTGGCTAAGTACATCAAATTTATGGGCTCAAAAGAGGCCGAGATTGAATTGCTGATCAACTTTTGCCGCAATTATGTGCAGTATGTTGACCGGCGCGCATCATCCTATAAACCTTTACGGCTGATATTTACCAGGCAACTGGATAAAATACGCAAAGCGATAGCTAAATTGCACGAGGATCTGCAGTTTGATTACAGCCAGGATTTTAATGCCATGCTGGCGGAAGCTGAGGAAAAGCTCAAATGGCTTAACAAGAATGATTACGTGTTGTAACATTTGTCTAACGGATAATATCTAACCTAAAAAAGTTAACTGATATTGGATACCAGAGAAGCAGCTTTCAAGCAAATATTTGAAGCTAATTCAAAAAAGATATACCATTTATGCTATGGTTATACCGGCGATGATGATGCCGCCAATGACCTGTTGCAGGAAACTTTTTTAAAAGTTTGGCAAAATCTGGATAAATTCCGCAACCAGGCGCAAATATCAACCTGGATCTATCGCATTGCCGTTAATACCTGTCTTACCTACTGCGGTCAGAAAAACGGCAGGCAAAGGACGAACTAACCCCACAGATAGCTGAAAATAAAGGAGAAGAATATTCTGAGAAAAATGAGCAGGTAGCGCTGCTCTATAAGTGTATATCGAAATTGGAAGAATCAGAAAGAATTATAATTACTATGGTGTTGGATGAAGTGCCGTACCCCGAAATTGCCGATATTTCGGGCATATCAGAGGGCAACCTGAGGGTGAAAATATATCGTATTAAACAAAAATTAACGGAGTTATATAACCACTATGAAAGACTTTGAGCATTTGATGTCCGTTTGGCAGGGACAGCCAAAGCAGGACCAGCTTTCGGTGGATGAGGTGCTGAAGCAGGTAAAAAAAGGTATACGCAGCATCACCAGTCAGCTGTACTGGGGTATTGTGGCCATGGTGGCTATGCTTGCAGCTTACCTTTGTTATTACGTTCTTCTTTGTATTCCAGTGGTTAACCTATATGGGGCTGTTTATTATGCTGATTACCATGATGGCCTATGCAGCCAGGATAGTGCGCAATTACCGTATCCTTAAAAAGCATGATGCCACCCAAAATCCGACCGATTATCTGCAGGACCTGAAAGAATATCAAAAAAACCAGGCTAAAATTGCCGGGTGGTTCTATTATATGTATGTATTGCTCATCAGCCTGGGCTTGTCGCTTTATTTGATTGAAGTTCTGGAAAATGCCCCCCTTTATTACAAGATCGGCTTCTATAGCTTCACCATCATCTGGATACTTGTTCCTCACCTTCTATTACAAAAAGCGCATATTTAAAAACGAAGAAGAAAAGCTTAACCTGATCATAGACCGCCTTGAGAGGTTACAGGGGCAGTTCGAGTAGCTGATAAAAAGTGTCATGAGGCAATCGAAGCATTTAGCTGGCAAAGGCCTTTGCGCTCACCTTCGAGTGCCTTGGTACACCATTCAAAAGCATTTTTTATATTTGCACATGCTTACGCCTATTGATATACAGCTTGTCCGTCCGTCCGATAGTGGGGAACTATTAGCTCTTTCGCGTAAAACATTTTATGATGCCTTTGAGCATGTGAATAATCCGGATGATTTTGAAGCTTATACCTCTGTGGCTTTCACCGCATGAAAATATATTATGCGAGATCAACAACCCGCATTCAGTCTTTTATTTTGCGTTGATAGATGGTGAAAAGGTGGCTATATCAAACTCAACTATTCATCGGCCCAAACTGAGTTTAAGGATGAAGATGCCATTGAGATAGAGCGTATTTATGTACCGGCCAGCCATCAGGGTAAAAAAATAGGTAACCAATTACTGGATTTCGCCATTGACAAAGCCAAAGAAGAAGGCAAGTATTATATCTGGCTGGGTGTATGGGAGCATAACCTTAACGCACAACGTTTTTATGAGCGCAATGGCTTTAAAGAATTCAGCAACCATGAGTTTTGGGTGGGGAATGATAAGCAGATAGATTTGTTGATGAAGAAGGATTTATATCGACTAGAGAAGTGTCGTGCATAAGAGCAGCCTTTACGACCGCACTTCGAATGCCTCAGGTGACACCTTTTCCCCTTTCACCTCAAAATCACTCCCTCATAAACGGATTAAAATTCCTCGTTCCGATCTCCATACCTGCCGCACGACATACGGTTTTATCGCCAAATTTAAAGTTGATCTATCCATCGCCTGGTAAAGCCTGATCTGCTCTTCGTTATCTTCAAAAAGGTTGATCTGGTAGCTGCCGGTGCAAAGCTGGCTTAGCCTCACCCCTATTAATCGTATCGGCCGGTGCTGGTTCCAGGCTTTTTTGAGCAGGTTTTTGATGCCGGGTATCAGGATATGCTCCGCTGAGGTAAGGGCATTTTTTCCTGCTGGGTATGGGTCTCGAAATTGGCATAACGGATTTTAATAGCCAGGCAGGATGCCAGTTTGTTTTCCCGGCGCAGTTTGGATGACAGTTCCTCGGTCATGGATACCAGGATGGATTCCAGTGTCCGTCCGTCCGATACATATTGGTGTGAATGTGCGTTCTGTTGATATGGATTTACGGTCGGAATGCGGTACGATCTCGCCATGTCAATGCCCCTTGCTTTGTCCCATATCCATCTGCCGGCCTTGCCAAATACGGTTTCCAGAAAACGTAGCTCAACCCGTTGCAGATCGCCTATCTTTTCGATGCCGTATGCGTATAATTTTCTGCGGTGCTCTCACCCAGTCCCGGTATGGCCTGATATGGGTAAGGGGGCCAGAAACTCCATTTCGCTGCCATGCGGTATAAATAGCTGCCCGTTGGGTTTTGCCCTGTTGGTAGCCATTTTAGCCACGGTTTTGCCCGATGCCAGTCCAAATGAGATAGGTAGCTCTGTTTCCCTGATGATGCGTTGCCGTAACCTGCGATGCCAGCTTGTAAGGATCAAAAAAGCGGTCGGTGCCGGTAAGGTCGATATAGAATTCATCGACCGAAGCTTTTTGGTACAGCGGCACCATCTCATCAATGATCTCGGTTACCTCGCGGGAAGCCTCTGAGTACAGATGATGATTGCCGCGTACCGATATGGCATGCGGGCACAGCTTAAAAGCATCACGTGACGACATGCCCGAGTGCACCCCGATATTTACGCGCCTCGTAACTGCAGGATGCCACCACCCCACGCCGTGCATTACCACCAATAATAATTGGCTTACCCATCAGCTCAGGATTAAACTTACGCTCCACCGATACGAAGAACGAATCGAGGTCGATATGCATGATGTAGGGCCTGGCTTCCACAGAACAAAGGTGGCGACTTTTTTGATTTATGCTAATATATTTAGCAATTACATTGCTACCGAATAAAGTGTTTTATTATGTTCAGGCAGTAGATAAAGGCAGGATAGTCCCTTTAATCGCAAAAAAAAGCTTTGAGCTTTAAGCTTTTAGCTTTCCTCGATCAACAATTTAACATTTTGTTTAGCCCGAGTCAACCTTTTGTTATCTTTGTGCCGGGGTAAGTCTTTTACGACCAGCTCCTCTTGAACTCCCCCAGGGTGGGAACGCAGCAAGGGTAGAGGGTTGTAGCGGTGCGATAAAAGTAGCTTACCCTTTTTTTTATTTTTTCACATGGCTTAGAATAATAAAAATTCATCCCCTGTTTTGATTCTGCAAACATCAGATTCCAAAATCTTATTTTAATACTGGTTGTTATAATAACTTTCACTTTTAGCGTATTAGTCTATCTAATCTTAATTGTGTTAATCAAAAACGAAGAACATCACCACGCTGGCGTCATTTTATATTGAAGATAACGGCAACCGCCTGGGCGAAATGAGCTTACCTCACGTTCGTGGTGACATGATGACATTTACCATACCGAGGTAGACGAAGCGGGTTTCAAGGAAGCACATGGGCGAGCAACTCGTCGAGGCCGGCGTAAATTTCGCCCGCGAAAATCATTTGAAAATTCTGCCTACTTGTACCTTTGCACGGTCGGTTTTTGAACAGGGTGAAGGAATACCAGGATGTGCTGGCGGCGTATAAGGCCTTTCGCTGGTGCTACCTAACGCCCTTCAACTGCATGTCTGAAAAACATTCTCCTTATATTTGGTTTCAATACATTTACTAATATGCTCGATATACTCATTATAGGCGGCTGGCCCCATAGGTTTGGCTTGTGCATTAGCAGGCACAAAAAGCCGGTTTAAGCTATATTATTATTGAAAAAGGCTGCCTGGTCAATTCGCTATACAATTACCCTTCTACCATGACTTTTTTCAGTACCTCGGAGAAACTGGAGATCGGTGGTATCCCCTTTGTCACCATCAGCAATAAACCCAAACGGGCCGAGGCTTTGGAATATTACCGCAGGGTAGCTTTCTCCAATCACCTTAAAGTGAATTTGTTTGAAGAAGTTTCCTGTATAGAACGGACGGGACGGCATTATACCATCACCACCAAAAGGCAAAATACGAGGCTAAGAATGTGATCCTTTCAACAGGCTTTTATGATATTGCCGTTAAACTGGATATCCCTGGCGAAGATCTGCCCAAAGTACAGCACTATTATAAAGACCCGCATTATTATGCCCTGCAAAAGGTGGTGGTTGTGGGTTCAAGCAACTCGGCTATTGATGTGGCGTTGGAAACCTATCGTAAAGGTGCTGAGGTTACTCTGGTGATACGGGGTGATGAGGTGAGCCACCGGGTAAAATATTGGGTAAGGCCTGATATTATCAATCGTATTAAGGAAGGCAGCATCAAAGCTTATTTTAATTCGCAGCCTTACTGCCATGCGCGAACGATGAGGTAGACATCCAAACCCCGGACGGACAAATTACCATCCCTAATGATTTTGTGATGGCGATGACGGGCTACAAGCCAAACTTTGAGTTTTTAAAAAATAGCGGCATTCATCTGTCAACCGACGAAAAATCGATCCCCCAATACAATCATGAAACGATGGAAACCAACCTCAAAGGGCTTTACCTTGCCGGCGTGGTAGTGGGTGGTATGGATACGCATTTATGGTTCATCGAAAACTCACGCATGCATGCAGATATGATTGTAGGGGATATTGTGGGTAAAATGGCAAAATAGTTCGCTGGCCTGAAGAGAAAATTTCTACTTTTGGCTATCCGCCTTTAACCTTTTTACATTGTTATGCTTACAAGTTATTTACGACCAGATGCTGCTGATGCCGCCAGCAAAACCGATGATGAATTAAATTACTGCATCGAAAACCGCGAGAATTACCTGCCTGAAAGTGTGCTCGAAGCAATGGCTGAACTGCAAAGTCGCGGCACGGAATTTTCTGAAGAAGAAATAAGGGTAATTGAGGAGGATATGCAGGCGCGTACCGATATGGCCATGAATTCAAACATGGGATACGGCGGTTTATTTAATGATGGTTACAAAAATTGTCTGGTTGAAGACCCCGACGCTTATTCTTTTTATTCAAAAAGAGTAATTAAAGGATTTACATTCTTTTTTGGTGTGTTTTTCGGATCTGTACTGATGGCCATCAACCTGGCGAAAACCAAAAACCAGACTGGTGTATTACTTGTATTGTTATTTGGTACCGCACTTACTGTCATTGAAGTTGTCATTGGACAGTACGCTCACCAGGGTTCATCGATCAATATCCTTTTTGCGCTGGTAAATACTGCTGCGATGGAGTTTTTAATCTGGAACCGCTTCATAGGAAAAGCTGCACTGTACAGTGCCCGCTCCTACCGTGTTCCGTTCGTCCTAGGCCTTGTACTTACTTTGATTGTGCTGGTAATCATTATTCGCACGGGTTTAAAACCGTAGGTCATGAAACAGAAAAGATTTATCCGTTCGGCCGGGCATCTGCCGGTCAGAGATTTGCAGCAGACACTTGACTATTATCGCGAAACGCTGGGTTTTTACGATGAATGGACAGAAGGCAAAACCGATGGCGGCATACGCCGTGACCAGTTGCTTATGCTTTTTGGCGTTGACCCTGCCCATGTTGAAAAGATCAACAGCGACTCGGCCCGATTAAACCTGCTATGGTTTGTGGACAATGTCGCAGAGGTATATGCTGAATTTCAAGATAGGGGCATTAAAATCGATAAGCCGCTAACCGCCTATTCTTATGGACTTTTGGAGTTTTCTTTTATCGACATAAACGGCTATTACGTACGCGTGGCTGAGCGTATCGAATAGTTTGCACCCTATTATGCAGGCTTTCAGATTTCCGGTATTCTGCTTTTGCAATAAAAGGTTCTACAACACAGAATTGCAACAATTTTCCTATAAAGGACGGCAAGTTGATAACAATTAAAATTTTACTTGCATAAATAAAAATTTATGCGATAATTTGCAGCCAAATTAAAGACAACAAAAACACGTATAAAATGATCCTACCAAGCATTTTGAAGAAGTTAGCCAGGGTGATGATAGCCCCGGTTGCTGCTGCTTTGGTTGCACCTGTTTTTGAATTTTCCCCTTCACGACGAAGGCTTTACATCCCCCGGGTTTAATTAACGCTCCGCCTGTTAACCCTTGATGAGGATTTTTAATTCCTCAACAATCACAATCCATCTAATTTACGTATTGGCGGCAACGCCAAAAATTTAACGTTAATTTTTCTACTAAATGACCATACAAGATTTTGATATACTAGTTGCATCTGCCCAGCATGTTGACTTATGCGCAGCAAATATGCGATGAGATGGCCGAGTCGGCAAAGGCACGTGGTACGGGCATCGCCCAGCGTTCGGCAGAATATGTTGCCAATAAAATGCTGGAGGGCAAGGCAGTCATCGCATTTCATAAGGATGGTACCTGGGCGGGTTTTTGCTATATTGAGACCTGGAGCCATGGTGAATTTGTTGCTAATTCGGGCCTGATCGTCAGTCCCCTGTTTCGCAAATCCGGCCTGGCAAAAGCCATTAAAGCAAAAAATATTTGAGCTTTCCCGTAAAAAATACCCGGATGCCAAAATATTCGGCTTAACCACTGGCCTGGCGGTAATGAAGATCAATTCCGAACTGGGTTATGAACCCGTTACCTACTCTGAACTAACCCAGGATGAAAACTTTTGGCAGGGTTGCAAAAGCTGCGTTAACTACGATATATTGACCAGCAAAAATCGCAAGAACTGCATGTGTACAGCCATGCTGTTTGATCCCGCAGAAAAACAAAAGGAATACGAAGGTAAAGTGAAAAAAATCACGCATAAGGCTACGCTGCTGGAACGCATTGAAAGTGCCATTAAAAAAAGAATAGGACAGGAATAAATAATACGACACCCCGTGCGGGCGGTTTAAGGGACAGCGCGTGTCAGAGAATATCAAACAATAAGGGGCGCTATAGCATAGCGTTCATACATACGGATTAATATGAAAAAGAAAGTAGTATTGGCTTACAGCGGTGGATTGGATACCTCATTTTGCTGCATTTATTTAACACGGGATTTAGGTCTTGAGGTCCATTCGGTTATTGTAAATACGGGTGGTTTCAGTGCCGACGAGTTATACCAGGTAGAGCAAAGGGCCTATCGCATGGGCGTTACCTCTCACCACGTGGTTGATGAGACCGATAATTTTTACAATACCTGTGTACGATACCTTATTTATGGCAACGTACTCAAAAATAATACCTATCCCCTTTCTGTAAGTGCAGAACGCGTAAGCCAGGCGACAGCGATAGCTGGCTATGCTAAAGAAATAAGCGCTGATTATGTGGCCCACGGCAGCACCGGTGCAGGTAATGACCAGGTACGGTTCGATATGATCTTCAACATCCTGGTTCCTAATGTCGAGATACTGACCCCGATCCGCGATTTGAAACTGAGCCGTGAACAGGAGATCGAATACCTGAAAAAGCATGGTGTTGAGATGAATTTCGAGAAGGCCAAATATTCAATCAACAAAGGCATCTGGGGAACCTCGGTTGGCGGCAAGGAAACACTGACCTCCCATTTAGGCTTACCTGAAGATGCGTGGCCAACGCCGGCTACCTCTACGGGTACAAAAAACATCGCACTTGAATTCGTAAAAGGCGAACTGATAGCTATTGACGGCGTAAAATACGATCATCCGACCAAAGCCATACAGGCCCTGCAGGCCTTGGCTCAACCATACGGCATTGGCAGGGATATTCATGTTGGCGATACCATTATCGGCATAAAAGGGCGCGTAGGGTTTGAGGCTGCAGCACCCATGATCATCATTAAGGCGCACCACACGCTGGAAAAACATGTATTGACCAAATGGCAGTTATCATGGAAAGATCAGCTATCTTCGTTTTACGGCAACTGGCTGCACGAAGGTCAGTTCCACGATCCTATTATGAGAAACATCGAGGCATTTTTAACGGATACGCAGCATAACGTCAGCGGAAAAGTATTTGTTGAACTGAACCCCTATCGTTTCCAGGTAACAGGTATAGAGTCGTCACACGATCTGATGTCGAGCAAGTTCGGCAGCTATGGTGAGATGAACAATGCCTGGAGCGGCGAAGACGTAAAAGGTTTCTCTAAAATATTCGGCAACCAGGTAATGATCTATCACAAAGTAAATCAGTCAAATGACTAACTCAACATTTTCCAAGAGCGATTGCATCAGTCACTATAAATGGGGCGACGATTGTTATGGCTGGAATTTTATCGATACCGATAAACTATCTGTCAAACAGGAACTCATGCCGCCGGATACGGCTGAACAATTGCATTATCATGAGAAATCTACGCAGGTGTTTTTCATTTTAAAAGGCCGGGCGACATTTACGATTGACGGTGTGGAGAGCGAGCTGAAACCGGAGCAGGGAATTGAGATAAAACCCGGCCAGCAGCACCTGGTCGCAAACCGGGAAACTTCGGATCTCGAGTTTATTTTATATTCATCACCATCTACAAAAAATGACAGGATCAACATCAAATAAAATTAAAGCAGGCATTGTTGGTGGTGCAGGTTATACCGGAGGCGAAATGTTGCGTATTCTGGTTAATCACCCTGGGGTGGAAATTGTCTTTGTGCACAGCAAGAGCAATGCAGGCAACTACATTCACCAGGTACATACCGATCTGCTGGGTGATACTGATATCAAGTTCTCCAGCGATCTGTCAAACGGTATTGATGTATTATTCCTATGTGTTGGCCACGGCGATGCGAAAAAGTTTTTAGATACTAACCAGATACCGGACAGGGTTAAGATCATTGATCTGAGTCAGGATTTTCGTTTAGCACCAAATGCAGCCCTTAAAACAAAAGACTTTATTTACGGGTTGCCGGAATTAAATCGTGATGCGATAAAAAAGGCTCAGAACATTGCCAATCCGGGTTGCTTTGCGACCTGCCTGCAACTGGGTTTACTGCCACTGGCGGCTAGTGGTTTATTGACTAATGAAGTACATGTTACGGGTACCACAGGTTCAACGGGTGCAGGTCAGAGTTTATCCAGCACAACACACTTCACTTGGCGTAATGATAACCTGTCGATCTACAAGGCATTTGACCACCAGCATCTAAAAGAAATCGGTCAATCGTTAAAGAGGCTCCAGCCACATTTTGCAGGGACAATAAACTTTGTACCCTATAGGGGTGATTTTACACGAGGCATCATTGCCTCCATTTACCTGGATTGCGAACTTTCCGGTGACGAGGCTTTAAAATTATTTGAAGATTATTATGCCGTTCATCCATTTACGCATGTAACTAGTCGTAATATTGATTTGAAACAAGTAGTGAATACCAACAAATGCCTTTTGCAGATTGCAAAACACGGCAGCAAGCTACTCATTACCAGCGTTATAGACAATTTACTTAAAGGAGCTTCAGGTCAGGCAGTACAGAACATGAACCTGCTTTTCGGACTGGAGGAAACTGCAGGACTAAGGCTAAAGGCCGCCGCTTTTTAGCAGCACGTGAAAGCTGAACTGCAGGCGCTTTAATAGCAGCAATAAAAAAATGAATAACCAGGCAGGTAAGGCTCTGATGCTTTCACTTTCCGATTTTAGATTTGATAACATGAAACTATTTGATGTATACCCAATCAACCCGATCAACATTGTAAAAGGTGTTGGAAGTCTGGTTTATGATGACAAAGGCACGGAATACCTCGATCTTTATGGCGGCCACGCCGTTATCTCCATCGGTCATACCAATCCCCATTATGTAAAACGATTGGAAAACCAGTTACATCAGATCGGCTTTTATTCAAACTCAATTGAGATACCCTTGCAGCGTCAATTGGCTGAAAAACTGGGTAAGGTATCCGGCAAGGATGATTATCAATTATTTTTATGCAACTCGGGTGCCGAGGCAAATGAGAATGCGCTAAAACTGGCTTCTTTTTACAATGGTAAAAAGAAAGTGATCGCATTCAGCAAGTCTTTCCACGGAAGAACATCCCTGGCGGTTGCGGCTACCGATAATCCAAAGATCGTCGCCCCTGTTAATCAGACCGGCAATGTGCTATTTCTGCCCTGGAGCGATGAAGCTGCGTTAGAGCAAGCTTTCGCTGACAATGAAATATCATCTGTGATCATTGAAGGAATACAGGGCGTGGGCGGAATACAGGTGGCCGGCGAGGGTTTCTTAAAAAAGATCCGCACGCTGTGTGACCAGCACAATGCGGTCTTCATCGCCGATTCAGTGCAGTGCGGTTATGGACGGACAGGGAAATTCTTCTCCCATGACTTTGCCGGCATTGATGCTGATATTTACAGCATGGCCAAAGGAATGGGTAATGGCTTCCCGATAGGCGGTATCATTATTTCACCAAAAATACAGCCCGTTTACGGCATGCTTGGTACCACTTTCGGCGGCAACCATTTAGCCTGTGCAGCGGGTTTAGCAGTTTTGGAAGTCATTGAAGGCGAGCAATTAATGCAAAATGCCGCAGAGGTTGGCGGCTATCTGATCCAGGAACTTAACAAATTTGATCAGGTCAGAGAGATACGCGGACGCGGATTAATGATCGGTATTGAATTGCCCGATGAACTGGCCCATGTACGCAAGGAACTGCTGACAAAGCATCACATTTTTACTGGCGATGCCAAACCGCATGTGATCAGGCTGTTGCCTGCCTTAAACCTGACCAAGGCACATGCCGACAGATTTTTGGAGGCATTTACAACTGTATTAAATCATTCTACCATAACACAATAAAAAACTCCTCCCCTTTGGGGAGACCGGGAGGTGTATATGAAACTTTTTTCATCGGTAAATGATGTTACCGACATTCAATCGCTTGTCAGAGAGGCCCTGCAGCTCAAACAAAACCCTTATGCTTACTGCGATCTGGGTAAGAATAAGACACTGGCTTTGGTTTTCCTTAATCCAAGCCTGCGTACCCGCATGAGCACGCAAAAAGCCGGCCTCAACCTGGGTATGAATGTCATGGTACTCAATATGGATAAGGAAGGTTGGGCACTGGAGCTCAGCGACGGCGCAATGATGAACGGAAATACCGTTGAACATATACGGGAAGCGGCCGCCGTATTAGGCGAGTATGCGGATATTATCGGCGTACGCTCCTTCCCGGGACTCAAAGACCGGACTGATGATTACGGCGAAAACATTTTCTCAAAGTTTATAAAATATTGCGGCGTGCCTGTAGTTAGCCTGGAATCGGCAACACGTCATCCTCTGCAAAGTCTTGCAGATTTGGTTACTATAGAAGAATTAAAAAGCCGGGCGCGTCCTAAAGTGGTACTCACTTGGGCCCCGCATGTCAAAGCATTGCCTCAGGCTGTACCAAATTCGTTTGCCGAGTGGATGTGTAAGGCCGATGTTGACTTTACAATTGCCCACCCCCAGGGTTATGAATTATGCCCGGACTTTACCAGGGGGGCGAAAATAACGCATAATCAGCAGGAAGCTTTGGCTGACGCTGATTTTATCTACGTAAAAAACTGGTCGGCTTACGAGCCCTACGGAAAGGTAGTGGCAGGCTTCCAGGACTGGATGCTGACCAATAACAGTCTGAAAAACACCAATAATGCCAAAGTAATGCATTGCCTGCCCGTGCGCCGTAATGTGGAATTGTCTGACGAAATACTGGACGGACCAAATTCAGTCGTCGTCCAGAAGCCGGCAACCGTGTATGGGCGGCGCAGGCGGTATTAAAGCAAATGCTGGAGGGCCTGGTTTAAGGTTATTTTCCGGGATTTTTTGATTAGCATTGTTAAGAATTACAACGCGGGTAAGCCAGGAGCCCATTTTATAATCATAACCAATGTACATTCCTCTCTTTAATTCCTTTTCCGACAGGACGGAAATCATTGCATTTATGCGCCGGTACAGCTTTGCTACGATCGTCACGGCCCCAAACGGAGTTCCAGAGGCCACGCATCTGCCCTTTTTGGTTAAGGAAGAAGAAGGACAAAGTTCTGCTGTTATCGCATTTCGCTAAAGCCAATCCGCAATCGGCCGAAGTAGCTGATAACATTTCCATGGTGATCTTTACCGAGCCGCATGCATACATTTCTCCCAAACATTACCAGAAAGAAGAAAGCGTACCGACCTGGAATTATATTGCCGTGCACGCTTATGGCAAAGCCCGTATCATTGAGCAGGAAGAAAAAAAGGCAGAGCTGCTTGAACATACGATTGCCTGTTACGATGCCGGTTATTTACAGCAATGGGATCACCTGCCGGAGCAGTTCAAATCAAAAATGATAAAAGGGATTGTGGCATTTGAGATAGAAGTAAGCGACCTGCAGGCCAAAAAGAAACTTAGCCAGAACAGAAGCCAGCAGGAAAGGGAAAATATCATCAGCTCGCTGAGTCAAAGCAATGACCCCCATGAAAAAGAAATTGCTGCTTATATGAGCAGGCTTTCCGGCGACGGGAAAGATTAATCCGTCGCCCTTTTACCCCCATACAGGTAATTAATCAACTTATTCAGCGTAAGTCCCTGAACGACGATGGAAAAGATCACGATAAAATAACTCCCCGAGAGGATCAGATGGCGGTACGGTGTTATTGGCAGCGCCAGGGCCAACGCAATCGATATGCCGCCTCTTAAACCTGCCCAGGTCAGCAAACTGATACTTTTATACTTGTCACTTACTTTCAACCGCCGCCGAAGAAAAGGCGCAGGCAGCATAATGCTCAGCCATCTGGAGATCAGCGCAATGGCTATCGAAATTCCGCCAATGAGCCAGTAATTGTGCAGAAAAGGAAGGTTGATCATTTGAAGGCCGATCATAACAAAAAGTATCGTATTCAGCATTTCATCCACCAGCATCCAGAACCTTTCGAGCAATTGGTGCGAACGCTCCTGGCTGTCGATATTGATCGAGCGGTTGCCTGACACCAGCCCCGCAGCCACGACCGACAATGGAATGGAAAGGTGAAATAGCTCAGCCAGAACGCTTACACTCATTACTAAACCCAGGGAAACCAACACGATGGTTTGAAAATCAGTAACAGTACGCATGACATGGTTTGCCACATAATCCAAACAGGGCGCCCAGGGCTATACCTCCGAATACTTCACGGACGAAGAGCAGGGTGGCTTTAGCCAAGTCCACATGGTCACTGCCGGACTCGGTGATTTCCAGAATCGTGATAAATAAAACAAGTCCCAGACCATCGTTAAACAATGATTCTCCCAAAATAATGGTTTCCAGGCTGGCAGGCAGATTGGAGCCTTTAACCAGGCCCGCCACAGCCACAGGATCTGTGGGCGAAATCAGCGCACCAAATAAAAAGCAATATACCAGCGGGATGTCTACGTGAAAGAGCGCCGCCACGGAATAAAACAGAAATCCAAATATCCCGGTTGACAAAATGACCCCTATCGTACTCAATACGATTACCGGATTCATTTCCTTCTTTAGCCGCTGGGCATTGAGATTAAACGAGCCGGCATAGAGCAAAAATCCAAGCACGATGTTTAAAACCACGCTTGAAAAATTAATGTCCTTGGCAAGCGCGTTAAGGTACTTTGCCGCTCCAGGGATCAGTTTATCAACAGCTATGGTCACTATCGACACGCCTATGGCTACACTGACAATACCGATGGTACCCGGGAGCCTGATAAAACGTGCATTGAAATAGGAATATACTGCGCTAACCGTTACGAGCAAAGCAATAATGGCAAACAGATCCATAGGCGAATATCAAAACATAGCAAACACTGCAGATCGCCCGAATGTTTGCTTAAGGTCTGACGCAGCTATTTGGAAACTGGTTCGGTCATACGGGTTTCTGTGTTAAAAAAACGAATGATCAGGCGGTTGTCCGTATTCCTGGTAAAATACTTTGATGCCCAACTCACAAACACACTCAGCTTATTGGAGAAACCAACCAGCGACATCAGGTGCACAAACATCCACAACAACCAGGCAAAATAACCATGAAAATGCAGCTTGCGAATATCGGCAACTGCTTTGTTTTGACCCACGGTGGCCAGTGAGCCCTTGTCAAAGTATTTGAATGGCTCGGTCGGCTCCCCATTCACCAGGTGCATAATATTTACCGCCAGGTGCTGACCTGCCTGAATAGCTGCCTGTGCCAGGCCCGGCAGGCCGTCCGGTGTTTCCGGTGTCAGCATGGCCGATACGTCTCCTATGGCAAAAATATTCTGGTAGCCTACCACCCTGCCTATATTGTCGGTCTGTATCCTTCTGCCTCTGGTGATGATCTGTTCAGGCAAGCCGCCAGGGAATTCGCCCATTACGCCAGCTGCCCAAAATACATTGCGGGTATTGATCACTTTGCCATCATCTATTTTTAGTTGGTGCCCGTCATAGCTTTCCACGTGCACGCTGTTATAAATGATGACCCCCATGTTCAATAGACCTTCCTTTGCAAAAGCAGACGAACTAGAGGACATGGAACCCAGCACCACGGGCTTGCCCTCCACCAGGTAAACCTTCATTTCATCCTTGCACAAAGAAGGATAATCGTCGCAGAGTACATGGTTACGCATTTCGGCTAGTGAACCGGATAATTCCACTCCTGTTGGTCCGCCGCCAACCACCACGAAAGTCATGAGCGCCGCCTTTTCCGCCTTGTCAGTCGAAATGACCGCCTTTTCCAGGTTTTGAAGCATAAGGCTGCGTATATTCAATGCCTCGCCAAGATTTTTCATGGGCATGGTAAAATGCGCTATCTCCTGATTCCCAAAGAAATTGGTATTTGCACCGGTGGCAATTACCAGGTAATCATATTCTATTTCTCCAATGTCTGCGGTAATGGTATTCCTTTCCGGGTTGATGGTATGTACATCGGCAAGATTGAATGAAAAGTTTTTCTGGCCCGTAAATATCCTGCGGAGCGGAAACACGATCGAGTCGGCTTCGATGGCGCCCATCGCCACCTGGTATAATAGGGGCTGAAAAGTATGATAATTGTGTTTATCCAGCATGAGCACTTCTACCGGCTTGTTATTGAGTTTCTTGGCCAGGTTGATGCCTGCAAAGCCACCGCCGATGATAACCACACGCGGCATTCCTGCCGTTTTTTTAAGATCCATAGACAAATTATTACCAGGTATTTTTCAACGCAAATTAACGATAAAAATAAGTTCACTGAATTTTTGACCCTCATTTATGTGAACTAAATTTTAAAGAACCGGATTTTAAAAAATAAATACGACCGAATTACTATTTTTAGCCTCCTGATTTTAAGCGCGTAAAAGCTAGGAATGTTCAAATGAATAAAAAAGAACTACATATCATCAAGATCGGCGGAAATGTAATTGACAATTCAGAAAATCTGCATCTTTTTCTAAAGGAGTTTACGGCCATCGACGGCTATAAAATACTGGTACATGGCGGAGGAAAAGTGGCAACCCAATTGTCTGAAACGCTGGGAATCCAGGCTAAGCTGGTTGATGGCCGCAGGATAACCGATATCGAAACCCTTCGCGTGGTGACGATGGTCTACGGTGGCCTGATCAATAAAAACATCGTTGCCCAGTTACAGCGTTTTGGTACAAACGCCATCGGGCTTACCGGCGCCGACGGAAATTTTATCCGTACCCGAAAGCGTCCTGTAAAAACAATTGATTATGGATTTGTTGGTGATATAGACGAGCAGTCCATCGATCCTGAAAATATAGGCAAATTGCTCGATTGTGGTTTTACACCTGTTTTTTGTGCTATAACGCATGACGGCCAGGGCCAGCTGCTGAATACCAACGCGGATACCATCGCATCGGCGCTTGCCGTTGCACTGTCAAAACGCTATGAAACCACCCTGGTCTACTGCTTCGAAAAGAAAGGCGTTTTAAAGGATATCCATGACGAGCATTCCTTAATCAGCGAAATTGACCCTGCCAGGTACGAAGAATTAAAAAAGGAGCAAATTATTCACAGCGGTATGCTGCCCAAATTAGACAATGCCTTTACTGCCATTAACTGCGGTGTAAAAGCAGTGATTATCGGCAAATCTGATGATCTGGGTCAGCTAAAACATAAACAATCATTTGGTACACGTTTAAGCAATAAGAAATGAGCACACAACAGAACATAGCCATACTGGGCAGCGGCAACATCGGACTTTCACTAGCAAAGGGCCTGGTAAAGGCCGGAATATACCAGGCTGAGCAGATCACGCTGACGCGCCGGAATGTAAAGGCCCTTTCCACCCTGGCTGACAACGGGTACCGGGTTACCGCCGACAATTCAGACGCCGTAAAGCATGCTGACATTATCGTTTTGGCTGTATTGCCTCAACAGCTCAATAAGTTGCTGCAGGAAATAAAACCCTCGATCTGGGAGCAAAAGCATTTGCTCATATCGGTAGTATCGGGCGTGGGCTGCAGCGATATCTGTCAGCAACTGGAAATGGAAGTCCAGGTTGTTCGTGCTATGCCCAATACGGCAATTGCTATTGGTCAATCGATGACCTGTATTGCAACGGATAATGCCTCGTTGGAGAACATGGATATTGTAAAATCAATATTTGATACCGTCGGCGTGACCATCCAGATCAACGAAGAACTGATGACCTCCGCTACGGCCCTGTGTGCATGCGGCATCGCATTTTTCCTTCGCTCTATTCGTGCGGCTTCTCAGGGTGGTACAGAGATCGGTTTTCACGCACATGATGCCCTGAAGATGGCTGCACAAACAGCCAAAGGTGCGGCAGACTTGCTACTTCAGCTTGCCTCTCACCCAGAACAGGAAATCGACAAGGTAACATCGCCCAAAGGCTGTACCATCGCAGGCCTGAATGAAATGGAGCATCATGGTTTCAGTTCGGCCATGATCAAAGGCATTAAAACTTCAGCAGAAAAGGCTGCGGTACTTTACGATAAGGAGAGTTAATCCAAGGCTTATTTTCCATTAATTATTTACGTGGATTGTCAGTAGCTTAGATTTTCATTCTAACGTTATCATGTCAATCAGAAACGCTTATATTTTAACCGGGTTGTGCGGCATTCTAGGCACGGTCGCATTAGCCATTTATTTTACAGCACCATTCTGGCTTATGCCCCTGCCGCCAGCCAATGCCGCATTCGAACAGGTGATGACTTTTGGGACCAAGTACCACAATGTCATTTTATGGGATACCTGGCTGCAGCAGGCCGGTTCCTTCCTCACCATACTATTTGTACTCGCCCTGGTTCACCTTGCCGGAGCATCCGATCGGTTTGCAGGGCGCCTTACGCTGCTGGTCTCAGGCGTTATCATGGCCTTAAGCCTGGCCGAAGGTACATTTGCACTTTCGGCTGTTTATTCGGGTGAAAACGGGCACCTGGAGTCGGTTTTGACTTCATTTGACCTCACGGGCGTGTTCGTTCATATTTTTCTGCTGGCCCCCTCGCTCTTTCTTGTAATGGGACTAGCGCTCAAGGGTACAACTTTGCTGCCTAAAGCATTTGCATATGCTGCGATTGGTCTGGGTATCCTTTTTCAGTTCCTTGGCGTAATCGGACTATTCAATGCAAGGGCCTTATTGCTGGTTATCATCGTTTTGAATTTGCAGAACATCTGGACGCTAGTCGTTTCAACCCTGCTTATCCTGAAAAAACATGATCCTTTTCAGCTTATCCCTAATCCAGATAATAATGGCTGATCCTGTTGAGCTCATCGTCGAGCTCATAAATTATTGGCACCCCGGTAGGCAAATCAAGCTGGGTCACTTCCTGGTCCGAAAGATGATCGATGTACTGTATGAGCGCGCGCAGACTGTTTCCGTGAGCAGATACGATCACATTCCGGTTGAGCTTTATCTCGGGAATAATGTCATTATGCCAAAATGGTAGTACCCTGGCCATGGTTTCGCTTAAATTTTCGGTAAGCGGTAATTCACGTTCAGTTAGCTGCCTGTAACGCGGGTCCTTACCCGGGTACCGATCATCATCTACCGTAATTGCAGGAGGATAGGCATGGGGATCACGGCGCCATTGATGCACCAGTTCTTCCCCGTATTGCGCTGCCGTTTCGGCCTTATTGAGTCCTTGCAGGGCCCCATAAAAGCGCTCATTCAAACGCCATGATTTTTGCTCCGGTATCCAGAGCAATCCCATTTCTTCGAGCACAATGTTCAGCGTTTTGATTGACCGTTTTAATACCGAACAAAATCCGGTATCAAACATGTAGCCGTGATTTTTTAAAAGATGCCCGGCACGTTTTGCCTGCAGGTAACCATTTTCTGACAGATCCACATCCGTCCAGCCCGTAAAGCGATTCTCCAGGTTCCAGACACTTTCGCCATGGCGTATTAAAACCAGTTTATGCATAAATGCTTGATGCTACTAACGTAAAGATGGGGATTCTCTCCATTAATCCGTGTAAGAATTTACTATATTGCATTGTAAACCAATTTAAACCCTAAATTAAATTACTATGATCCCAACAACACCTGTTCCTTCTAAGGACGCAACCGCCAATCCTGCGCCACTTGGATTATGTGCTTTCGGTATGACGACCGTTCTGCTTAATTTACACAATGCCGGTTTTTTTGAGCTGAATTCCATGATACTGGCCATGGGACTTTGTTATGGCGGGCTTGCCCAGATTATTGCCGGAATTATCGAGGCACGCAAGAACAATACCTTCGGACTGACAGCCTTTACCTCCTACGGTTTTTTCTGGCTTTCACTGGTTGCGCTGATCGTTATGCCAAAATTGGGATGGGTAGCTGCTGCATCTGACCAGGCTATGGTAGCCTACCTTGGCATCTGGGGACTGTTTACATTTTGCATGTTCTTTGGTACCTTAAAGCTAAACCGTGCCCTGCAGTTTGTATTTGGTTCATTGACCATACTCTTTATACTTCTGGCGCTGGGTGATTCCACCGGAAATACTTCAATCAAACATCTAGCTGGTTTTGAAGGCATAATATGCGGATTATCAGCAATATACACTGGAATGGCTAATGTTTTAAATGAGGTATACGGCCGGACAGTTTTGCCTATCGGCGCTGTTTAATTGATCCACCTGCAAGAATTTACAGAATTATTGACGGAATAAATAATAATTTTGTGATTCAGAAAAATGAAAGATTTTAAAAAATACTACCTGATACCGGCTACTCCCCAGGAGGTTTATACCGCACTGACCAACCCGCTTACCATAGAATTATGGACAGGCGAAGAGGCGGTGATGAGTACGGAGGCAGGCTCCGAATTTTCGATGTGGGACGGCAGTATCGTTGGTAAAAACCTGGAATTCGAGGAAGGAAAAAAAATTGTTCAGCAGTGGTATTTTGATGGGCAACCCGAGGCATCGATTGTTACCATCAAGCTGCACCCGGATAAAAAAGGCACGTCAGCAGAACTGAAGCATACCAATATTCCTGACCAGGACTTCCAGAGTTTTGCCGATGGATGGGAGGATTCTTATTTCGGGCCTCTGGCTGAATTTTTTGACGTACCTTAAATGGCAGGTAAGGCTGAAATGAAAATGGAAAAGCCGCTTTTTGGGAGCGGCTTTTCTAATTATATTATAGTGTACTTTTCTTTAAAGCCTGCGATATGTCGTCGAGAATATCCTCCGCTTTTTCCAGGCCTACCGAAATACGTATAAGTCCCGGTGTGATGCCTACCGATAAGCGTTGCTCATCGGTTAGTTTGGAATGCGTCGTGCTTGCCGGGTGCGAAGCAATACTTCTGGTGTCTCCCAGATTTGCAGTTACCGAAAGCATTTCCAATGCGTCCAGGAATTTGCGCCCCGCTTCCAGGCCACCCTTGATCTCCATACAAAATACGCCTCCACCCAGTTTCATTTGCTTTTTGGCAATCTCATATTGAGGATGCCCTTCGAGCAGGGGATATTTAACCGATGCCACGTTAGGGTGCGTTTGTAACAGTTTAGCTATTTTCAGCGCATTTTCACAATGACGCTGCATGCGTACATCCAGGGTCTCCAGACTTTTGCTCAGTATCCATGCATTAAACGGCGACATCGATGGACCCGTATTCCGGCAAAAAAGGTAAATATCTTTAATCAGGTCGGCACGCCCCAGAATAGCACCGCCCAATACCCTGCCCTGCCCGTCGATCCATTTGGTAGCTGAATGCACGACCAGATCGGCACCGTAGTCAATTGGCCGTTGCAGCAAAGGCGTAGCAAAGCAGTTGTCTACATTTAATATTAATTGGTGTTTTTTTGCAAACTTACCGGCCCACTCCAGATCAAGTATTTCCAGCTGCGGGTTAGTCGGTGTTTCCAGATAAATCATTTTGCTGTTCGGCTGCACTGCAGCTTCCCAGGCCTCGGGGTCATTTGCCGGTACCAGTGTACAGGTGATGCCGAAGCGCGGCAGGTATTTGGTCACCAGCGTAAAGGTGCTGCCAAACACAGAACTGCAGCAGATCAAATGATCACCTTGACTTAATAAGGCAAACATGGATGAGAATATAGCGCTCATCCCCGTTGAAGTCGCAAAACCAGCTTCAGCGCCTTCCAGGGCACACATTTTTTCAATAAACTCGTCTACGTTCGGGTTGCTGAAACGGCTGTAAATATTATCATCAGATTCATCAGCAAATGCGGCACGCATGGTTTCAGCTTCTTCAAAGGTAAAGCTGCTGGTAATGTATAAAGGAGTCGAATGTTCCTGTTGTTCGGTTGTAGGCGTTTGTATGCGTATAGCCTGGGTAACCGGATCTAGTTTTTTAGACATGATGTATTTTTGAATGTAATGAAGTAAATATTATTCGGCGGGGTGTACAAAGACCTGTGTTTTTATTTCAGTCCCTGAACCTATTAATGTAGCGGCAACTGAACAGTATTTATTGACAGACAAATCCACTGCACGGACGGCTTTGTCCTGGTCAATATTGCCGTACAGGTGAAAATCAACGTTGATGGATTTCCATAAAGAAGGCTCCTTACCTTTTTCCCTTTCGCCGCTTACCGTCATTTTATAGTCAACCACATCCTGACGCTGTTTTTTTAAGATACTGATCACGTCAATAGCGGAGCAGCCCGCTAAACCCATTAACAGGGTTTGCATGGGGCGCACGCCGTAATTAAGTCCGCCGCTTTCGGGACTGCTATCCATTTTAATACTGTGACCGTTCTCGTCACTTGCTTCAAAACCAAAATCTCCGTGAACGCGCGAAAGTTGAATCGTAGGCATTTGTCAAAAAATGTTAATGCCCAAAGTTAAGATTTTTAAGCGGAATGTCGGCCTGAACATGCAATTCTGACCGTTGGCAAATAAAACTCCGGTTTCCACGAGTGAAGACTTCAGCAGATTAAGGCCTGCTTGCTAGGGGGATAACCAGTTTTAAGGCTGACCAGGTCTGGTCTATGGCGCATACCTTGACATCGACCAGCCCGGTTTGCAGTGCAAAATCCCGTATGCAATTTTCGCTGATATCGGAGGCAACATTTGACGCTTTTTTGGGCCAGGAGACCCAGATCGCGCCTGCCGGTTTTATCTGCTCCTTGAGTCCGGGGAGCAGCTCGAAGTATTCGTCCTTATTTTTCGTAAAAAAATGGATAAGGTCTGTGTTTACATGTTGGCCCTGTACAAAATCTAAGTCAGCAGGCATATCGGTAAATAGTTCCAGGTAATGCTCCGGCGCACCGATGAGCCGGAGATGAAAACCGTTTTTTATACCCAGCTTTTTTGCCAGCGGGGTACCTGAATAGCCGGAAGCTGCATTTTTACTCAAGGGTGTTAGAATTTTACTTTATCTGTTCTGCACGGAAATGGATTTCCGCGATCTGCTTTAAATGATGCTCCAAATGGCCAAAATAATCCTGCGCCAGCCATTCAACAGTGCATAGGTTTACCCGATTTTTATCGTTATCACATTTTGCGTGCACGCGTCCAGGCGGGTAATTTTCCAAAACGCGCACGATCTGCAAATTGAGCAGTCGCCACAGCTGCAGCAGGTCGTCGGTATTCATCTGCTGGTAATGCTGGGCAGCCACCCACTCATCCTGGCAGTAGATGAGTTTAAAGTTTTCTTCATAAGTGCATCTTACAAAGCGCTGTAAATTGATTTGGGCGCTGTCGCACAAATGTCCGATAATCTCTTTAGCGGACCATTTTTCAGGCTTGGGCTTTTGCTGCCAATCGATCTGGTCGCGGGCGGCTGTTTTAATAAATTGATCTATGGCAGAAATTAGCTGGCCTGGCAGACTATTCATTTGCGTTGGTTTGAATAATTTAAAATGGTTCCGGTCTCAATAATTTAAACTTTTTGCAAAAAACTATTACCTTCAAGGCCTGAAGTATTCGTATGGCCCTTAATTATATCTGGATAGCTTTTTTTCTTATTGCTTTTGTATTTGCTTTAGTAAAATTAGTTTTTTTAGGCGATACCGAGGCGTTCAAACTGCTGATCGACGGCATTTTTGATTCTTCAAAATCCTCCGTTATGGACATCGCTCTTCCCCTTGCCGGTGCTATGACTTTTTGGCTGGGCATCATGAAGGTTGGCGAAAAGGCCGGAGCGATCAATTTTCTTTCCCGTATTGTTGGCCCTTTCTTCAGACGAATATTTCCCGAAATACCGGAAAATCACCCGGCTTTGGGCAATGTGCTGATGAGTTTTTCGGCGAACCTGCTGGGTCTGACCAATGCTGCCACGCCGCTTGGCTTAAAAGCAATGGATAGCCTGCAGGATATTAATCCCGAAAAAGAAACGGCATCCAACGCCCAGATCATGTTCCTGGTATTGCTCACCTCAGGGATGCAATTGCTGCCGGTAACCATTATTGCCCAGCGTGCCATACTCCATGCTGCCGACCCGACCGATATATTCATTCCCTGTATTATTGCGACCTATGTTTCGGCTGTTGTGGGTATGATCGCAGTTGCCATCAAGCAAAAAATCAATCTGGTAGACCGGGTAGTTATTGCCTGGCTTGGCGGATTGAGCCTTGCAATCAGTGTATTGGTTTGGTATTTTACAACGCATCTGAGTAAAGATCAGATCAGTACATTTTCAAAGATCGCCAGTAACCTGCTGATGTTCACTATTCCGGTGGTGTTTATCCTGGGTGGAATTGTAAAAAAGATTAATGTGTTCGAGGCATTTATTGACGGAGCAAAGGGCGGCTTTGAAACCTGTATAAAAATAATTCCTTATCTGGTTGCCATGCTGGTAGGTATCAGCGTGTTTCGCAATTGCGGCGCGCTGGGATATATGAATGATGGCTTAAAGTGGATCGTCAGTCATCTTAACCTGGATACACGCTTCGTGGACGCCATGCCGGTAGCTTATATGAAGCCGCTGAGCGGCTCGGGCTCGCGGGCAATGATGATCACCACGATGCAGACTTTTGGCACCGACAGCTTTGCAGGCCGCCTGGGCTGCATTTTTAATGGCTCCGCCGATACTACATTTTATATCGTTGCCCTATATTTTGGCTCTGTGGGTATAAAGAAATCCCGCTATGCAATTCCTTTCGGCCTGATTGCCGATTTGGCCGGAATTATAGCTGCCATTTTCGTCGCTTACCTTTTTTTTAGTTAACAGTAGTTTTCCACATCTCCGGATTTTTACTTGACGTGTATTTTCCAAGCTACACATAACTAGGTGGTTAAAATTTATAACCATTTGTTAAAAACCCCAGTTAAATACCTGTAATAACCCTGCAACTAATGCGCTCCGTTTTCGTAAAAGGGAGTGTTTTCGTCTACAATTAAAACTGCTTCGAGCAATCGAAGCTGCTATGAAAAACAGTAAATGAATTTAATTGTCAGCCAATACCTTACACTATTAAACTGGAAGAATGTCGATGGCTAAAATCTCTACAAAGCACGCTCTCCTGTTTGTCCTGTTCACCTTGTTTAGCTTAACAGGTGCTTACGCACAAACAATTGCTATTGGTAGCATAGACCCGGGACCGTATGGTCAGGGATCAAGTATCGCGGTTCCAATAACTGTCACAGATGCCGGTGGTTGTATTAACCAGGGCAATACATTTAACGTTTACCTGTCGAATGCCTCAGGTAGCTTCGCCGCACCCACTTTGATCGGGAGTTATACCGGATTCTATACCGGATTTATAAATGCAACGATACCCAATGGTACGCCTGCAGGTGCAAACTATAAAGTCGAAGTAAAATCTACAAGTCCCGCAGTGACCGGTACGCCGTCGACGTCATTTACCATCAGCGCCGCGGCCGGTGTCACTGCGTCTATAAATTCAACTGAAACAGTAGCAGCCGGAGTATTCGGACGATGTGTGGGTAGCACGGCGCCTTACACTTTTATGCCTGGCGCAGGTACGATTACTGCCGACTTTTATAACGAAGGTACTCAGGATTATGAAGGGGCACACCTCAACGTGCCTGTCGGCGGGTATCACTTTACCCCTGCCCTGGGAAATTACACGGTCACTTCGCGTAACACAACTGGCTCGGGAATAGTAGGAACATATGACTATCAGCTCGTAAATAACCAGGTACTTAACCCGTTCAGCCCATATGGTCAGCCTTTTGTGTGTTTGCCACCAGGCGGCGGTTCGGGAAATTTGACATTTGCCCTTCCCTATTCGGGACCTGTCAGTATTGCCACCAACTATCCGGGAACGGTATATACCGTTGATTGGGGAGATGGTACTACAAGCAAATTTACTTATTGCCAGATTGTTGCATTAGGCGGTCTGCTTACGCACGTTTATACACTGCCTACTTGCGGCAATGCGAACAATTCAATTAACGTAGTAGGACACGCGGTGAGCCCATTCTGTGGTGAAATTGCCCCTCAGGTTGCTACATCGGCCAAAGTAATTATAACGCCAACGGTAGGATTCAACCTGCCGGCAACAGCCTGCGTAGGTACATCACTTACCGTAGCCAATAACTCTAATCCAGGACCCGACTATACCGCCGGCGTTCAGTCAACATGTAATTCGGTGAATCCGAATGCACTCTATGACTGGTATTTTGACGGTGTGCTTGTAGCTAGCAGTAAACCGCTTAGCTATTCTTACGTAATAACGGCAGCTCAGGCAACGCATGGAACGCATAGTATGACGCTCCACGCGGTTGCGCCAGGCGGCTCAGGTGCCTATTGCCAGGCAACCGACGTTACGCAAACCATTTGCTTTGAAAATAAGCCCATTCCGGCTTTCACCATTCCCAGCCCGGTCTGTATAACAGCGATGCCGGTAACGGTTAACAATACTTCTACTGTAGATAATACTTGCAGTACTCCTGTTTATACTTGGACTGTCACGCCTGCTACGTTTACTTTCGCAGGCGGTACCAATAAAAATAGTAAAACACCTCAGTTTACTTTCTCGGCAGCGGGCACGTACTCCGTAAAATTAAGTATTGGCAGCAGCTGCGGTGCGCAGACAGCCACTCAAACCATAGTTGTTCAGACAACACCTACTGCCGTTTTATCGCCCGCAGCATCCTTTTGCGGCACCAACCAGACATTGACCTTTGACGGTACGGCAGGATCAAAAACCCTGACCACATTGTCCGGCGCACCTGCAACGGATACCTATGCATGGACCGTTACAGCGGCCAGCGGCGGCACTTATAGTTTTGCCGGCGGCACAAGCGCCAGCAGCCAGTATCCCCAGATATTATTTAAGAGTTATGATACTTATACCGTTAAAGTATCCCATACCAATTCCTGCGGAACGGTTTCAGCAACCCAGCAGCTAACCTTTGTGAATCCACCACTGGTTGATGCTGGTCCGGCGCAAATCGTCTGCGCCTATCCGGCTCCGACGGTGACCCTTGCCGGCGTTACCTCGGGAACTGTTTCCAGTCACACCTGGAGCAGTGCAGGCGGAGGCACGTTCTCCAGCCTGACGAATTTAAATGCAGTCTATACGCCGTCCGCATCCGAGATCGCAGCCGGCAGCGCCACATTAACATTAACGGCTAGTGCGGCAGCACCCTGTACTACACTTACCGACCAGGTACTTATTACCATCACCCCGGCAGCAAAAATAAATAGTTCTGCAACGGTCGCAACGTGTTCCGGTGCAGCACTGAATTATAATATCACTGCCGATCATGCAGGTACTACTTTTACCTGGACCGCGGCAGTGACTTCAGGTACGGCAAGCGGCTTCACCGCCTCTGGCAGTGGCAGCAGCATTAACGATATTTTAATCAACAATACCACTACGGACGCTATAGTTTCCTATACTATAAGTCCAACCTACAGCTTGTGTCCGGGAAATCCATTCACCTTGCAGGTCACCGTTCATCCATTGCCCACAATAACTGCAACGGCACCTACGCCTGTATGTAATAATTTGTTGGCGAATGGAAATATTACGCTGACTTCAAATGTTGCCAATACATCCTACACATGGTCCAGCGTTCCAGCTGCGGGCATAAGCGGCAACAGCAACCAGGTAACCCCCAAGCTAACCAATAATATTATTGACAATCTGGTGAACTCCAATGCTACACCAGCAAGTGTTACTTATACCATTACACCTTACAATGGCACCTGTGCGGGAACCCCTAAAACAGTGACCATTAACGTACAGCCATCGGCACCGCCAGCGGTTGCCGGTCCAAGCACGCATATTTGTGCTTCCTCTACAACTTATACTTTGCAGGGAAACAATCCTGCACCAGGCACCGGTCTATGGACCTTGGTGAGCGGATCTGGCATTACCATCAACAGTCCCACCAGCTACAATTCCGTGGTGAGCGGCTTGCAGCCAGGCAACGTTTACCAGCTGCAGTGGACTACAACCTATTCGGTATCCTGCCCTACCAACAGCAGTACGGTGACCATCACGGTTGACCGGCTGCCCATTGGCGGTACAACCGGTGCAAACGCAACGGTATGTGCTGGCAGTAACAGCGGTAGCGTAACGCTTTCGGGTTATTCCGGTAACATAATTGGATGGCAATCGTCCCCCGATGGGACATTATGGTCGGGTATAGCCAATACCACCACCTCTGTGGCTTATTCCAATTTAACGCAGACGACATATTATCGTGCCGTGATAGGCAATGGCGTTTGTCCAAATGCATTTTCCACAGCTACCACATTACGGTAATGCCAGGAGCGACAGTAGCCAATGCCGGATCCGATAATGAGATATGTAACTCAACAACTTATACACTCCAAGGAAATACGCCGGTATCCGGTACAGGTGTATGGACTGCTGTTGGTAACCCTCCGGGTATTACCTTTTCCCCCAGTGCATCCAGCCCAACGGCTACTGCACAAGGTCTGCAACCCGGAACCACTTATCAGTTTAAGTGGACCATCACAGCCAATGGTACTTGTCCGCCGACCAGCAGCACGGTAACCATTACTGATGATAAATCGCCGGTAGGCGGAACTACAGCCGCTGACGCTACGGTTTGTTCGGGTACCAACGCAGGTACCATCTGCACTGGCCGGACAACTCGGTTCAGTACTGAAATGGGAATCAAATAATAGATCAGGCTGGCTGGCAATCGCCAATACTGGACTGACTTTGATCTTATTCAGCGCGCTGACACAAACTACACAATATAGGGCCTGGGTACAAAATGGTGTTTGTCCTGCTGTACCTTCGTCGACGACTACCATCACCGTCATGCCGCTGCCATCGATAGCCAATGCAGGAACGGATAATGAAATTTGCAGTCAACATTTTATAATCTGGTTGGTAATACACCTGTAACAGGCACCGGTCTATGGACAGCTGTCGGCAACCCGCCAGGTATCACCTTTGTCCCCCAGTGCATCAAGTCAACGGCTACAAGAGTAAACGGGTTGATTCCGGGTAATGTCTATCAATTCAAATGGACCATCACGGCGAATGCCACCTGTCCGCCGAGCAGCGATGTTGTACAAATTACCGTAGACCAAAGCCCGCTAGGTGGAACTACCTCCAGCGATGCCACTGTATGTACCGGTACTAATGCCGGAGTAATTACTTTGGCTGGTCAACTGGGAGCAGTAATTCGCTGGGAATATAATAATAGCGGGACCTGGCAGGCGATCGCCAATACTACAGCAACGCAGAATTATTCAGGTCTTACACAAACGACACAATATAGGGCCTGGGTACAAAGTGGCGTTTGTCCTGCTGTTCCTTCGTCGCCGACTACTATTACCGTTATGCCATTGCCAGTAGCAGCTAATGCCGGTACAAACGATGAGGTTTGTAATATGACAAGCTATCCATTAAAAGGCAATAACCCAGCTCCGGGAACCGGTCTGTGGACGGCTGTTGGTAACCCTCCGGGCGTTACTTTTGTGAATGCCACTATTCCGACCACTACGGTAAATGGGCTTCAACCCGGTAACACCTATCAATTTAAATGGACCATTACCGGTTCAGCAGCCTGCCCTTCCAATAGCAGTACGGTTCAGATCATCGATGACCAGCCACCCGTTGCCGGAACCACCGGAAGCAATACGACCGTTTGTATAAACGGAAACGGCGGCCAGGTGACACTTTCCAGCCAGTTAGGAAACGTTGTACGCTGGGAATATAATGATAGTGGATACCTGGGTAACAATACGACCAATACTACCAGTACGCAATCCTATTTAAACTTAACAAAAACTACGCAATACAGGGCCTGATGTGCATAACAGCCCTACGTGTCCGGATGATAGCTTCGACCGTAACTACCATTACCGTGGCCCCATTACCGATTGCAGCCATTGCTGGTCCAGATCAGGAGGTCTGCGGTCAGACCCAGCTATACGCTTAGTGGTAATATCGCAACGCCGGGTACAGGAACATGGTCTGTGACCAGCGGTCAGACCGGTGTTACTTTTTCTAACGTCAATGACCCGAATGCTACGGCTAACGGGTTGATTCCGGGCAATATTTATCAGTTCCAGTGGACTATCTCTACTTCACCCAGTTGTCCATCTACAACCAGCTCTGTAACCATCACGGACGATAAGGCTCCTGTTGGTGGTATTGCCATCGCTAATCCGCCGAAGTTTGTTTCGGCAGCAATGCGTGCAGATCACCCTTTCGGGCTATTACGGCACGATATTTCGCTGGGAATCATCTACAGACAATGTACCTGGAAGGCAATAGGTGGCAACACGGCTGTACAGATCTTTTACCAATTTAGCGCAAACCACCTGGTACAGAGCGGTACTGCACAGCACCAACACCTGTCCGGATGTTACTTCAACACCGGCCATGGTAACAGTAGACCCGCCGCCTGTCGCTTCCAAACCTGGACCTGACGCAGAGATTTGCGGCGCTACCACTTATACCTTTGCAGCCAATGATCCTGGCCCGGGGATGAATGCCCAGTGGTCACGTACCACAGGGTCCTCCGGGAGCAGTATTCTCAAGTTTATCGGATCCCAATGCGACGGTATCCAATCTGCTGCCAGGAAATGTATATCAGTTTATGTGGACGATAAGCAGCTCGACTACTACCACTTGTCCGCCAAGCACCAATACCGTAAATATCACCGTTGACCAAATGCCAGTTGGCGGAACAACGGCAAAGCAATGCCACCGTTTGTTTAGGAAATAACGGCGGGCAGATCAAACTGATCGGTTCTGTCGGTAAAGTAGTTGGCTGGGAGTCATCAATTGATGGCACCAACTGGCTGCCTATTGCCAATGCCAGCACCGCACAGGCCTACTTTAATCTAACGCAGACTACCCAATTCAGGGCCATCTTACAAAATGGAACCACTTGTCCTCTTGTACCTTCCACGGCAACTACGATTACTGTAGTACCGCCGCCACCGGTGGCCATTGCTGGGCTCGACGATGAAATTTGCAGCCAGACTACTTACCAGCTGAATGGTAATGATCCTTCACCATCAGGTGCAACAGGGTTATGGTCTGAAATCAGTGGTCCTCCAGGAGCAGTTTTCACAGATGCGTCCAAACCAAACTGTACAGTAACAAATTTGCAACCCGGAAATATTTATCAGTTCCAATGGACCATTAGCGGTTCGGCATCCTGTCCTCCAAGCTCTGACGTGGTAACCATTACCGATGACAAAGCACCAATTGGCGGAACCACCAGCAGCGACGCTACCGTTTGTGCGGGCAGTAATGGAGGAAAAATTACGCTTTCCGGTCAATTTGGTAACGTGGTTCGCTGGGAATATAAAGATAGCGGACCCTGGACGCCAATTTTAAACACTAGCGGGGCTCAGGCTTATTCTAACCTGACTCAAACTACGCAATACCATGCTATTATACATAACGGCTCGGTTTGTACGGATGTAGCATCAGCGCCGACAACCATTACCGTGGTTCAGCCGCCTCCTGTAGCCAATGCCGGTACAGGTGCAGAAATTTGTAATCAAACCACTTTTACGCTGCAGGGAAATGATCCAACACCCGCAACCGGCCTTTGGACCGTTGTCAGTGGCCAACCCGGAGCACAATTCGCCGATGCAACAAAGGGAATCACTGCAGTAAGCAATTTGGTACCGGGAAGTACTTACCAGTTCCAATGGACGATCACTGGCTCAGCTTCCTGCCCACCCAGTTATGATATCGTCACGATTATCGTAGATAAACCGCCAGTTGGTGGATTAACATCCGGTACTGCTGAAGTCTGTTCAGGAAACAATGCCGGACAGATTACGCTCAGCGGTCAATTTGGTAGCGTTGTGCGTTGGGAATATAACGATAGCGGATCCTGGCTGCCGGTTACTAATACAAACACTTCACTACCTTATTTAAATCTAACACAAACTACCCAGTTCAGGGCGATATTGCATAATGGCTCAATCTGTCTGGACGTGCCTTCAACACCAACTACGATTACAGTTGATCCCGCACCAGTCCAGGCTGATGCAGGTGCTGATGACGAAGTTTGTAACGTGACATCTTATACATTGCATGCGAATAATGCCTCACCAGGCACCGGTATGTGGTCACAAGCTGGTGGCCCGGTGGGCGCAAGTTTCACCAGTCTAAGCGATCCAAATGCGACGGTGTCCGGATTACAGCCTGGAAATATATACCAGTTTAAATGGACTATTACGGGTGCGGCATCCTGCCCTCCGACAACGGACTTGGTAGACATAACTGTTGATAAAGCGCCGGTTGGCGGCATCACCTTGAGCGATGCAACAGTATGTTCGGGTAGCAATACAGGCAGGCTTACGCTATCAGGACAATTTGGTAGTATAGTTCGCTGGGAATATTCGACCAACGGCAATGATTGGTTGCCCATTGCTGACGCGAACAGCAGTCTGACCTATTTTAACCTGACTCAGACCACTTACTATCGGGCAGTTTTACATAACAGTCCTACGTGTCAGGATGTGACTTCCCTCCCGGCTACGATAACCGTGGTTTTACCGCCGATTGAAGCAGATGCCGGACCAGACGACGAAATTTGTAGTCAGACGTTTTATAATTTGAATGGCAATACCCCGCCATCCGGTACAGGATTGTGGACCGTCCTCAGTGGCCCCTCGGGCGCGACTTTTGCCAATGCAGCCAGTCCCGCTTCTCGGGTGGATGGATTGATTCCGGGCAGTGTATATCAGTTCAAATGGACAATAACAGGCTCATCTTCCTGCCCGCCGACGAGTGATATTGTTGCCATCACGGTAGACAAGGCACCGGTTGGTGGCATCGTATCGAGCCCTGCCGACGTTTGTTTGGGAAGCAACGCCGGAACCCTGCTCTTAACCGGGCAATACGGCTCGGTGGTCAAATGGGAGTTTTCTACCGGAAATGGCTGGCAGCCAATTGCCAATACCCAGACCACCCTGCATTATCAGAACCTGACGCAAACCACGCAGTACAGGGCCTGGGTGCATACCACTGCTATTTGTGGCGACGTCGCCTCGGCGCCGGTAACCATCACCGTTGAACCTGCGCCACTTGCCTCCATACCAGGTCCAGATGTTGTACTTTGTAATGTAACACAATACACCATGCATGCCAATAATCCTGCCCCGGGAACCGGTTTGTGGACACAAGTTCAGGGACCTGTAGGTGCAGTTTTCTCGGATGCGACAGATCCAACGGCTACCGTCAGCAAATTATTACCGGGCAACATCTATCAGTTCAAATGGACCATCACTGGAACATCGACTGCATGTCCGCCAAGTAGCGGTGTGGTTACCGTATCCATTGACCAGGCTCCGGTTGGTGGTACTACAGCTTCGGATGCAACTGTTTGCTGGGGAACCAATGGCGGCCAAATTACTTTATCTGGCTATTTTGGAACCATAGTCCGCTGGGAATCGTCGACTGATGGCACCACCTGGTTGCCGATCGCCAATTCGACACCCGTGCAGCTTTACACTAGCCTGACTACAACCACACAGTACAGGGCTATGTTACACAATGGTACGTCATGCCAAGATGTACCTTCAACGCCGACAACTATTACGGTGAACCCTGCTACTCCGATTGCTCAAGCTGGTCCAGACCTGGACCTTTGTAACCAAACCACCGTTACCTTAAGCGGTAGCAACCCCGGCTCATTCAAAGGTCACTGGGTTCAGACCGCGGGACCAACCGTAGCAATTGTAGACCCTACTTTTTATGCGACTCAGGTTACAGGGCTCACAGGAGGAAATACGTATACCTTCCAATGGACGATTTTCGGGCTACCTCCATGCGTAGATACACAATCCTCTGTGAATATTAGTGTTCATACCGACATTGTGCCAAGTTTCACGATGGATAATACCCATGGTTGTGGTCCGGTAACCGTAACATTTACCAACACCTCCCCTGGCGCAAGTGCAGGTACATTTGTCTGGAATTTTGGTGACGGCTCGCCTACCATAACTACAGTAACCCCGCCTTCACACATTTTCCCGGTTTCCAGTGATGGTACCGAGAAAACGTACACGATCAGTATGACGCCGGTAAGCAATTGCGGGTCTCAAACGCCCTTTATTGCTCAGGTTAAGGTAAGCCCGCTTACGCCGATCGCAGCCCTGCTGCCAAGCCAGCTGGGTACCTGCGGTACTTTCACGCTTACAGCTAAAAACCTTTCGCCTGGTAATAACCCACACTATGATTTCTATCTGGTGGATCCAAAAGGCGGGATCGTTCAGCACTTAAGTTATCCGGATAACGAGGATGCCGTATTCCAGCCAATAACGCCTACTATACAGACGGATTATTCGCTTTATGTAATTGCAACTGACCAGTGCGGCAACCAGGCCAAATCTGATCCGATTATCATTTCCGCAGCACCTTCGACCATAGTCTCGCAGCTGCAGATCAAAGGCGATATTCAGTCGGTATGTCTGGGCAGCAGCGTTTCCTTTCAGAATATTTCTACCGGTGGCAATTCATTTGTCATAACGGTATATGATTCTAATAAGAATCCCATTCTAACGTTGCCTTCAGGAACCAATGACGTGGACTATACGCCGCCGGCTATAGGCAATTATTACGTGTCCATAACAGCCAGTAATGAGGGTTGCGGTACGGCTCCTCCATCAACTTTAAAAGAATTTACGGTTTATCCAATCCCTCAGCCAAGTTTTACGTATAACGGAGATAAAGATTATAACGTGACCTTTAGTAACACTACACCAGGTGAGGGAAATATCCCTGCTGCTTCGATCAATTATCAATGGGATTTCGGTGACGGAACGCCAAAGGAGAATGCCTATCTACCTGCTGTGCATAACTTTGACTTCAACAAATCACCGTTTACCGTGACCCTGACTGCCACTACGCCAGGAACAACATGCGCGGCCATTACGACACAGATTATCGAAATTAAGTTCCATGGTAACCTGTTCCTGCCAAATGCCTTTGTTCCTGCCAGTTCAAACAAACAGCTTAACACGTATTATGCCAAAGGTTATGGATTGAGAAAATTCAAGATGCAGATATTCAACAACTTTGGTCAGATGATCTGGGAAACAACCAAGCTTGATGCCAACGGATCTCCTATTGAGGGCTGGGATGGTACCTATAAGGGCCAGATCGTCGAGCAGGGCGTATATGTATGGCAAATATCGGCGACGCTTTTGAATGGTGAAGAATGGAAAGGTATGTCCTACAATAACGGATCACCAAGAACAGTGGGTGTAATACATTTAATAAGATAAGAATGAATAAGTTGACAATACGGTTGGTTCTGCTTACTGCGATGCTATTGACAAGTGCAACTAGTTTTGCTCAGGACCACCTGTATTCTCAATTTTATAACTCACCATTATACCTCAATCCTGCGCTTACAGGTCAGTTTAAGGCCGATTTGCGTATGAACCTGATCTATCGGAATCAATGGACAAATGTGCCAGGACCCTTATCTTATGTTTCCGGCTCAATTGATTACAATGTACCAGATTTTGGCGGTGGCATCGGTTTGCTTTTTACCCGGGGCAGCGAAGGAACTGCTTTCCTGGATAAGACCAATATCTCCGGCCTGTATTCCTATAGCGTTGGTTCGGAGGATTTCGTCCTTTCATTCGGATTGCAGGCAGGCTTTACCAATCGTAAAATAGATTACAACAAACTTATCTTTGGCGATGAGATTGACCCTCAGCTTGGAATTGTTTCCGGTACTTCTGCTGCATCTGCACTTCCGTTCAATAATAAGTTCTTTTTTGATTCCGGGGTGGGTACCAACCTGGTTATAGGCGAGTTTAATATAGGAGCTGCCGTTCAGCACATTAACCAGCCAAATGAGTCGTTCACCGGTTTGCCGGCTAAACTTCCGATGCGTATTAATACCTATGTGAGTTACCGGTATGATCTTGACCGTTTTGAAAACGTTGACGACGATGATAAATCGTACATCATTCCTTCTGTGGTGTTTTACAAACAGTCAAACTTTGATTCATACAGTGTTGGATTGCAATATAAAAAGCGGGGTGTAAATGTCGGACTTTCCTATCGCAGCGGTGCCCAGACGGGCCCCAGTGCTGTAGTTCTTACCCTCATTTTTGACGTATTTATTAATAGAGACGGTGGCGAAAAATTACGTCTTGGCGTAAGCCACGACTCCGCCGTGCAGGGTCTGACCTACGGTAATACCGCCGGTAGTACCGAAGGAAGTATCGGTTACGAAACTACGCTGCCTTCAAGGACTGATTCTTCACCTCGATTCGAAGGTGCAAGACGCTGCTATGAATTCTATTAATCCAGGATCCCGCAGATCGAAAAAAAAGCATCCCGGAAAAACCGGAATGCTTCAATCACTCTAAAACAATCACCTCTAAATTAAGAAGTACCTTTAATAACTATATATCGGGAATAATTATTGACCAATTAAATTATATAGTCAAAGGTACGGATTTAAGTCCTTGTTAAGATCCCGGACGATGCATTTTGACCCGAACGTGACAGTCGCTCAATGCATTAAGCCTTTGATAAACAGATCAACCAGCATTAAACGCTTGGCATGGATCTCATCCAGATGTTCCTTGCGCGGAAACGTATTCTTTTTATTATAGCCGGCCGATCCTACCCTTACGCCATGCAATGCATCGAGCAATAAGTCGACTATTTCGCGCGGGTTGGCCACAGGCTTTATGGTGCCCCTTGCTGATTCAGCTTTAATGGCATCCCCCAAAAGATCCATTTCCGATTGACGTATAAAGTCTACTATCTCCCATATCGTATCGGGCATGTTCTGCTCGTTGAGCCGGATATAGTCAAAGAAATTATAATTGTTGAGAATAAAATTGTGATGTGTATCAATTTGAAATATGAACGCTTTCTTCAGGTCGGCAAATTGAGGTATACTATCCTGCAGAAGCTGCAGGTAATCATTAGCCAGCTTGCGCGTTACGGCGATGTATAACTGACTCTTATCGGGGAAATAATAATAAAGCAGTGCTTTTGACATCGATAGCGCACCGGCTATTTCGTTCATCGTTGTTTTGGAATATCCGTAATGTAAAAACTGCTGATAAGCTGCTTCCAGGATCTTTTCCCTTTTTATGTCCTGCTGATCGCCGACTGAACTCATTATTAAATATAGCTAATTAGATTTAGGTTTCCTGACTATTTTAACAAATCTATCAAAAATTCTATACATAATAATGTCATATTTAGTTACTTATAAAAAACATTGATTTCCAGACCGTTGGACAATAAAAAAAGCCGCTCTGTAAGCAGAGCGGCTTTTATCGGGAAAGCTGATTTAAACCATCTGCCCTACTTCGACCTCTTTAGTGTCTTCAACCAGTTCTTTTTTCTTGAACAGACTTGATTTAATGCGAATACGCAGTATATACATACATGGCACCAATATAAGCGTGATGATGGTCGCAAAACCTAAACCAAATATCATGGTCCAGGACAGCGGGCCCCAGAATGCCACGTTATCCCCGCCGAAATAGATATGCGGTTTAAACGAAGTAAATAGCCCTCCAAAATCAATGTTGAATCCTACGGCGAGTGGTATCAAACCAAGCATAGCGGCTGTAGCAGTTAAAAGTACCGGCGTCATACGGGTACGCGCCGCTTCTACCACAGCATCATGCAAGCTTGCCCCTTGCTCAATCAGCATGTCTGTAAATTCAACCAGCAATATACCATTCCGCACCACGACACCTGCCAGCGCTATGATACCTATGCCGGTCATTACAATCGAAATTGTCATCTTGAATATAGCTACACCCAGGAATACGCCAATGATACTAAAGAATATCTCGGTTAAAATAATAAATGTCTTCCCTATCGAATTGAACTGCGCCATCAGAATAACCAAGATCAATCCAAACGAGATTAACAATGCAGTACCCAAGAAGGTCGCTGCTTCTACCTGATCTTCCTGACCGCCACCCATGTGTATGGAAACGCCTTCCGGAGTTTTGAAGTCTTTCAATGCCCGAGTAATGCTGACATTTACATCATTGGCATTAGACGTTTTCAAAACGTTTGAATTTAGTGTAATTACGCGCCTTGATTGTTTGTGCTTGATATTGGCGTAAGTGTTGGTGTACCTGATGTCGGTAAATGCGGAAATAGGCACCTGGCGTATGATTCCGCCCATGGCCAGGTCACGATAAGTGATCTTCATGTTTCGAATCGCATCGATATTATTACGCTGGTCTTTCTGGGCACGCACGTCGATCTCATAGTTGTCTTCCTTGGTGTTTCTGAAGTCCGCCGATTTTGCACCATAAATAGTAGCACCCAAAGCCTGATTGATCTGATTAGTTGTTATCCCTTCGCGGTTGGCACGTTCCCGGTTGACATCAAATACTATTTCAGGTTTATCATTTTGCACGTCAGGTATTAATCCCTCGATACCGGCAATATTTTGCTGATCGATATATTTTTTTAACCTGTCAGCTGTGTGCACCAGGGTATCCATGTTGTCACCAATCATCTCAATGCTGACATCTTTCTGCACTGGTGGCCCGGCATTCTCCTGGGCTACGGCAATTTTTACGCCTGGCATACCTTGTACGCTCCGGCGAATTCTTTCCATTACCTTTTTGGTGTCTTTTCCGTTTCGTTTGCCATATTCTACAAAAGCCACGGTAATTTTACCCTTATTGTAATACGTGCCCTGATCCTCGTCTGTCGGGTCAGTAACCCCGATAGATACGTTGGATATGATAGAGGAAACAATGTCTTTATCGGGCTCTACCACGGCCGCCACCTTTTTTTCCAGCTGCTGAACTACCTTGTTGGTATAAGCTTGGTCGGTACCAATCGGCAGGGTCACATATACATAGGTGAAGTTAGGATCACCTGCGGGAAAGAATTCCACCTTCGGACTTCTGACAACAGTGAAGCCGATAGTAAAGAAAAATAACACCACGATACTCATAAGTACCTGCCATGGCCTTTGAACAGCCCATTCCAGGCGCCTTGCATACCAATTCTGGAAACGAGGCCAGGCATTTTTCTGAAATCTATCGATCAATCTCAACAGCACAAAGTGATTGAGCAGGTACAGAAAAGCTGCAAACACTACAAAATTACCGATACCCACATTGATCAAATAACCCAGCAGCGCAAAAACTCCCAGTACGATGAGCGCGCGCACAACCTTACGGTCAAACTTTGGATTATCATGTTCGCCATCATGGTGCGGTTTCATAAAATCAACCGCAAAAACAGGATTCATGATATAAGCCACCACTAAGGAAGCCAGTAAGGTAATGATCAGTGTGATCGGCAGAAAGAACATAAAGTGGCCGATCAGACTGTTCCAAAACGCCAAGCGGAACAAATGGTGCAAGCGTGGTCATCGTTCCTGAAAATACAGGCATAAATACTTCCCCGGCAGCCATTTTTGCCGCCTGTTTGATAGGCACCCTACCGTTTGCAAATATCCGGTGGGTATTTTCTATGACTACGATCGCATCATCCACGACTATCCCCAGCGCCAGTAGGAAGGAGAACAGTACGATCATATTCAATGTGAAACCGATCGCCGGCATAAGCAGGAAGGCGATGAAACAAGATAACGGTACCGACAAGGCCACAAATATGGCGTTGGTACTTCCCATAAAGAACATCAGAATGATTGTAACCAGATATGAAACCAATGATAATGGTATTGATCAGATCATTTAATGTGGTCCGGGTTTTGTCAGACTGGTCACCTGTTACAGTGATATTCAAGCCTTTAGGAAATACCGTTTTTTCCTTTTGTGCGATCAGTGAATTGATCTTGTCGGAAGCCTGGATCAGGTTCTCGCCCGAACGTTTACTAACGTTCAGTGTAATCACATTCTTGAAGTTTGGATCGCTGTTAGTTTTTAAACGTGCATAGCTTTGCTGGTCCTGAAAAGCATCCTTCACTTCAGCAATATCGCGCAGATAAACTGCTTTCCCCTGCGGATTACGGATCACCATCGCTGCAACTTCGTCGGCATTTTTAAAATCTTCTTTAATGTCGATAGCGCGCTGCATTCCGTCGGTCTTGATTGTTCCGGCAGAGGACATGATATTTTCAGAGCCAACAGCCTGAATAATATCATTATAACCAATCTGTGCCGCAGCCATTTTATTCATATCAACATTGATCTGGATATTTGGCTTTAAAGCACCAACTTCTTCAACCTTGGAAATTTCCTTCATCGCTTCAATATCATCCTTCAGGTTGTCGGCATATTCCTTCAGTTTTTTCAGATCATAATTGCCTGAAATATTGATATATAAAATCGGAATATCCGCCACATTGATATCAGACACCGTAGACTCCAAAAGATTGTTGTCGCCTTTGTGGCAGATCCTGTTTTGCATTTGTCAACAGCATCTTTAACGTCCTGCTTTGCATCTTTAATTTTAATATCCGCATTAAATTCAGCGGTGATGATTGAAACGTTTTGCTGTGTGTTCGAGGTAACTTTTTTTAAACCTTTTAGCGATTTTAACTGCTTTTCGATCTGTTTAGTTACCAGCACTTCTATATTTTGAGGAGATTGCCCGTTATAAATCGTAGTCACAAAAACCTTGGATTGTGCGATATCCGGGAAATTTTCTTTAGGCAGGCGGTTATAGCTCAACAGCCCCAGTAACGTAATTAAAAAGATCATTACATATACTGCCGTCTTGTTATCTATAGCCCAACTTGAGGGCTTAAATTCTTTTACAACATCTTTCATGTCCGAACGATTTTAGGTGATTAATTAGCAGATGACCCTGATATTTTTATTTTATCTCCATCCTCAACATCGCTTGCACCGGCTGTTATCAGTTTATCTCCACTGGCTAAACCAGAAAGAACTTCAATTTGTCCGCCATAAGTAGCACCCAATTTTACGGGTTTCTTTTTAGCAGAACCATTGTCTGCAACAAATACATAATCCCCGGCTTCTGACCGCTGTACTGAATTTAACGGGATCACGATGGAGTTGTTTTTACTATAGTTGGCTATTTTAATAACCGCCGTCATATTTGGACGCAGCGAACTGTGCTCGGGCAATCTAACTTCAATTGCAAAGCTGCGCGACGCCTGATCGATTACTTTGGCGGCAAACGTCACTTTGGCTGTAAGCGAATCATTCGCATCGGGAATGACTACTTTTACATTGTCACCCTGTCTGACACTGCCGGCATAGGATTCCGGCACATCAGCTTTAATCTTTAAAACGTTGGCGTTTACGATACGCATACTGGTTTGACCTGGCGATGCCGCTTGTCCCAGTTTAAGGTCCATCTGGTCCACAGTTCCGCTAATTGGCGAAGTAATGCGGTACATACTGGACTGCTGTTTTAACGCGGATAATTGCTTTTCACCGGCTTCATAGTTGCTCTTGGCCTGAAGATACTGAACCTCCGTGCCGATTTGCTGATCCCAAAGGTTTTTCTGGCGCTGATAAACAGTTTGCGCCAGGTTAAGCTGCGCTTGCGCCTGGGCAATTTGCTGCAATAAAACACTGTTATCGAGTTGAGCCAAAACCTGACCCTGGCTTACCTGGTCACCGGCCTTAACATAAAGCCCGGTAATAACGCCAGCTGCCTGCGGGTACGCCAGCACGTTTTCCTGGGCATCTATACGGCCCTGCAGCTGCACATAATTGGTAAAGTTCCCAGTCTTTATATCCTGGATATTAACAAGGGTACTCTTTACCGAATCCTGCGTACCCACTTCAGCCTGCAGTTTTTCTATTTTAGAATTGATGTCAGACTGCTCGGATTTCAATTTTGCCAGTTCAGCCAGTTTAGCCTCTTTTCCTTGCGGTTTGCTGCAGGCTGCCAATATCAGTATTGCTGGTATGTATAATAGTTTTTTCATGTCCTTAAAAATGTATGCTGTGTTGTGATTGATTTTTTATTTAATTCTTCCGTATGCCTGGTCAAGGTCTACCTTACTTATTAAGGCATTAAATAAACCCTGTATATATTGTGTATCTGCATCCTGCAACGCAGTTTGCGCCTGGGTTACTTCTATACTGGAACCTACGCCCTGCTCATATTTAATTTTGGAGACGCGAAGCACCTCGTCGGCCAGTGCTTTATTTTTCTTTTGATCATTTAAGGTCTGCAAGCCATTAATGTAGCTTGTCCGGGCCTGACTGATCTGTAAGTTGACCGTGTTTTTCATATCGATCAAATCGTTCTGTGCTTTCATAACGGTAATTTCCGATTGCTTCACCTGATTAACATGTTGGAAACCGGTAAAAATGGGCACGCTTAAAGTCAGACCGACATAGCCGGAAGGAAAATTATTACTGTATAAGGCACCGAAAGCATTGGCCTGATAAGATGCAGAATAATAGGCATTTGCCGTCAGCTTTGGTAAGAACTGACCTTTTGTTCTTTTCAGATCATATTCGTTTAACCTTTTCTGAGTTTCCAGTAAGTTGTACTCAATACGGTTGCGGTAAACCGTAGTATCTTTTTCCGCGTCAGCAGAAGTAACGTCCAATTGTATATCCTCCAGCTTATCCTTTAGTATAATATTCTGATTGATCGGCATACCCATTTGGAATTTCAGCAGCTGGTAATTTAAGGCCAGTGTACGAACTGCGTTTTCACGGCTGGTCACCAGTGCATTGTACTGATAGGTGGTACGGTCAACGTCCACTTTCTCAACAAATCCCTGTTTGTTTCTGGCGGCGGTTTCGTCCAGTTGTTGTTTTAACTGAGTGATGTCCGCCTCAAGTAGCTTTAGGGCTTCGATGTTTACCAGGACCAGGTAGTAACCCTTTGTTACCCCAACATTTACATCAATTTTTGCGCGGGAATAATTGCGCTGATAAAGCTCCTTATACGTGCTTCTAGCCTGTAAACCGACGATATAACTCGGATCAAAAAGAATCTGACTTGCATTAATCCCGGCACCCGACTGATAAGGTACTCCAAATTTAACAGGAACAAAAGTTCCGGGCTTATTGAAGAACTCGCCTGGCAATAGAGTTGTTGGTATTTTTAAATAATCGGTAAAGCTCGCTGTTCCATTAATTTGCGGAAAGCCCTGCCCTACTATTTCCTTCACATGATAATCGGCACTTTTAGTGTCCAGACCGGCATTAACCACGTCGTGCTGGTGTTGAAAAGCATAATTGACACAATCTGCCACGGTAAAATCATCCGCCGGAGCAGCAGTAGTTGGCGCTGATGCCTGCTGTGCATAGCCGCTGAAGGCTAAACATGACAGCAACAGCGCAATTAAAAATGTATTCTTCATATAATATATTGTGAGTTGTTTGATATTCATCGTTATTTATCAAAAGTCTCCTGGCGGCGTGACAACCCTATGTCAGGAGCGTTAATTAATTTGTTTCTTCCTGTATATTTTTATATTCGTTCAGTAGTTTATACCCTTTAAGAGTACATATGCCATAGTTAAAATGCTCTAAAAACTGCTGCTGCACCTTCCATGCATTAAATTCCGCTACCGGGAACGATGATCCATCAAAGCCCATTTCTACCTGCATCACGCGCATGCGGGCAATGATCTTGACATCAATATCCGGCCGGATATAACCTTGCTTTATTCCCTTGCTTAACAAGTCTTCCAGCGTCCGCACGATCACGCCCGATTTGAAATTCTGGAACTGTCTCCAGGCTTCCGGGTGATATTTCTGAAGGTCATGAATAACGATATGGTTGGTGCGGGAGAACATTTCTTCTGAGCACTTCATCATATTGATCATTTCTTCTATCACGTTTGCCGATCGGCCGATAATGGCACACATCTGGGTCTTCGTCTTGCTCCAGTTTCTTTTTTACTAGCGCGACCACCAGCTCGTTCTTATCTTTAAAGAACTGATATATAGTTTTTTTGGACATACCCAGGTGCCTGGCTATATCGTCCATCGTGACGCTCTTTATTCCGGCTTTTAAAAAAAGCTCCTCGCCACCTAATATTATTCTATCGATTTGACTCATTGACTTAATGGGTCAAAACTATGGAAACATTTTTTGATTCCAAAGTTTCCTTCATATATGACGTTTTTCAGACAATTCAGGTGCGCTACGTCTTTAAAATACAAACTGCCCGTTGATTTATTACCTTTGCAAAAAATCTGACTGACATGACACTCAATCCCCTTTCAGCAATTTCGCCAATTGATGGCCGGTATCGTAATACTACTTCCGGCCTTGCAGCATATTTCTCAGAATATGCGCTGATCAAATACCGCGTTTTTGTTGAAATCGAATATTTCCTCGCCTTATGCGAACATCCTTTGCCCCAATTATTGGATTTTGATAAAAAAGTATCAGAAAAGTTACGCGGAATCTATCAAAATTTCACTGAAAATGACGCTCAGCGCATCAAGGACATAGAAAAAATCACCAATCATGATGTAAAGGCGGTTGAGTATTTCATTAAAACAGGAATTCGATAAGCTGGGCCTGGAAAAATATAAAGAGTTCATCCATTTTGGATTAACTTCCCAGGATATAAATAATACTTCAATACCCTATAGTTTCAAACTGGCTATCGATGAAGTTTATCTGCCTGCGTTTAATGAGCTTGTTCAGCTACTGAAAAAATATGCTTCGGAATGGGAAAACCTGCCTATGCTTGCCCATACGCACGGGCAACCCGCTTCACCGACCCGTCTGGGAAAAGAGATACAGGTATTTGTCGAACGGCTAGAAAATCAGCTGCGCCTGTTCGAGCAGATCCCTTATTCTGCAAAATTTGGCGGCGCTACAGGAAATTACAACGCGCACCAGATCGCCTACCCGTCCATCGACTGGAAAAAATTCGGGGATCATTTCGTAAATGGGATTTTAGGCCTGGACCGTTCGCAGTTTACCACGCAGATCGAGCATTATGATAATTTTGCCGCACATTGTGACGCCCTTAAAAGGATCAATAATATCCTTATTGATCTTGACCGGGATATCTGGTCCTACATCTCGATGAACTACTTTAAGCAGAAGATTAAAGCGGGCGAAATCGGTTCCTCAGCTATGCCGCATAAGGTCAATCCGATAGATTTTGAAAATTCAGAAGGCAACCTGGGCATTGCCAATGCTTTATTTGAGCATCTTGCCGGTAAATTGCCTATATCGCGCTTACAGCGTGACCTGACGGATTCTACGGTGCTGCGCAATATCGGGGTCCCGGTGGCTCATACCCTAATAGCGATCAAATCAACCATTAAAGGCCTAAATAAACTGCTTTTGAATGCACCGGTGATCGCAGCCCACTTAGAGGCCAATTGGGCCGTCGTTGCCGAAGCGATTCAAACCATATTGAGACGCGAAGGCTATCCAAATCCCTATGAGGCGCTCAAAGATCTAACACGCACGAACGCCCAGATCAACGCACAAACCATTGCGGCTTTTGTCGACACCCTGGCCGTCAGTGAGACTATAAAGGAAGAGATCAAGAAGATCAGCCCTTCCACTTATACAGGAATTTGAACAATTGGCATGTGAATTCATACGTCACCTACAGGTCATAACTATTTTGCATAGTGGAAGAAATCAAAAAGCTGTCTAACTTTGTTAAGATTAATTAAAAATAAAGATGAATATCAACGTATATACTGAATCGACCCCAAACCCGGCAACCATGAAGTTCATCGTGAACAAGTTGCTGATCAATGGAAGCGTTGATTATCCAACTAAGGAAAGCGCCGAACACTCTCCTTTTGCAAAAGAGTTGTATAAGTTCTCATTTGTTAATGGTGTTTTCTTCGCCAGCAATTTTGTAACTGTTACCAAGGCAGAAGGCAGCGAATGGAATGATCTTGAGCCGATACTTAAAGAGTTTGTAAAAGGTGCTGTTGAATCAGAACTAAAGGCACAGGTTGAAGAGAAAGAAGCTGTAGCATTTGAAGGCACCGATGCTGAAATCAAGATACAGCAGATACTGGAAGATTACGTTCGTCCTGCTGTTGAACAGGATGGTGGTGCAATTCACTATAAATCATTTAATGAAGGTGTGGTGACTGTAGAACTTCGCGGTTCATGCAGCGGCTGCCCATCATCTACCGTTACACTTAAGGCGGGTATAGAAAATCTGCTTAAGCGTATGGTGCCTGAGGTTACCGAGGTCGTTTCAGAAGCGATGTAAGGGAGGGGAATCTCACGAATAAATCTTAATCAAATTGATCCGTGAGATTCCTGTTTAAAAATATTTCTGGATAATAGCCAGCATTTCTTCCGTTATCTTTCCGTTTGTGGCCAGCAATTCACGTGAGTTCATTACCTCCTGGCCACCCTTAAAATTAACTACTTGCCCGCCGGCCTGCCGTACTACCACAATTCCGGCGGCAACATCCCAGGGATTCAGATTATATTCATAAAAAGCTTCAAAGCGGCCGCAGGCCGTATAAACCAGATCTACCGCTGCTGAACCCAACCTGCGTAAACCATGACAGCTTTTCATCAGTTCGGTAAATAATTCAATATAGGCTGACTGCTTTCCAAAATCATAATAAGGAAAGCCGGTACCTATTAAGCTGCTGGCAATGGTGGGATTACTGCTTACTTTGATCTCCTTACCGTTTAAATAGGCCGGGGCATCACGCCAGGCATAAAAGCACTCATCCAGGTTGATTTCATAAACTACACCAAGGATCAATTCCTCATACTCTTTTAAAGCTATGCTGACTGAGAACGTTGGCAGGCCATGTATAAAATTGGTGGTGCCATCCAGCGGATCGATTATCCAATTGTAGCGCTCTGCGAGATTGCTTCGCGTTTTTTCTTCGGTTATAAACCCGGCTTCGGGCAAAATTTTTTCAAGCTGGCTGACGATCGTCCTTTCAGCAGTTTTATCTACGTACGATACCAGGTCATTCAGACCTTTGTATTCGATTTTTTCGGGGTCAAAATTTCTTCGTTCCTGCCGGATAAAATCACCCGCTTCTTTTGAAACCTCAACTACCTGGTTGGCTAAGTTCTGAAGATGCATGTTTTAACGCTAAATTGAATGAAAAGACCTTATGAATAAAATAACTGGCGAAGAACAGGCTTAAAATTGCAATTATCCTGGCAACGGGCGGATACACATCAAACGCCTGGATCATGAGCTTTACAATGGTCAGGTTGGCAAAAAAACCAACAATAGCAACGGATATAAAGCGAGCGAATTGCCGGGAGGCTTTCAACTTTGATTCATTGAATACCAGGTATCTTGTGATCAGGAAATTAACCACCACGCCCATAAAAAAAGATATGGCTAGCGATATGGTAGAATTGCGAACGGTAAAAGCAAACACCTGGTAGGTGTGCTGAATCAGCAAATTATGATAGAACAGATAAAAAGCAGATACATCCACCAACGCACCGGTACCTGCAGAAAGTATAAATCTAAAAACCTGGTTTTTTACCAGTTTGTGTTCCAAAACCGAATTAACCATTTGTCTCCGCCATTAATTTTCTTGATTTATTTTTAGCAATTATGATCAATAACATCCCTCCCAGTACCATACAAACGGAGATCAGCTCAGCCTGCGTAAATTCTAGCCCGCCTACCCTGTATTTGGTATTAACCCTTATCAGTTCGATAAAAAAACGTTCTACTCCGGCCAGTATCATATAAATACCGAACATAACCCCCGGAGCTTTTATCCTATCGCGGATGCTCCATAAAAAGAAAAACAAAAGTATGCATATGATTGATTCGTAAAACGATGTGGGGTACACCGGCTGCGATAATACATTACAGAATTTGCCCAAACAGCCAGGGATCTTTTCCCCTACCTCATTTACATTGTGCGGAAATCGGAAGGCCCACATCCAGTCGGGCATCCAGCTTAGCCAATGCGGCTTAGGATTAAGATTATCAATGCCCCAATCCCCGTCTCCCGACATCTGGCAGCCAATACGGCCTATTCCGTAGGAAAGCATCATACCCGGACCGCCGATATCGAGCATGGTAAGGGCTTTAACGCCGTTTATTCGGGCAATGTACAGGACGGCCGCGCCACCACAGATCAGGCCTCCGTAAAAAGTCAGGCCGGCAAAGCCGATGAGCATTCCCACCGGATCGTGCAAAAAGTCGTTCCAGTTTTCCAGTGCATTAAATATTTTCGCACCTGCAAATCCGGCAATAGCTGCCCAAAGCAGAATGCTGCCCATAATTTCATAAGGATGTACAGTGACCTCCTTGGTGACGGGCTGCGCCAGCTGCTGCTTCTTCTTTTCAGCATAGGCCCAATAGGCAAAAAGACCTGCACCAATGATGCCGCCTATCCAGTTGCCTCGCAGTGACAAAAGAAAGCCTTGCGTATCGTTTAAAAGCTGATGATAATTCAGGGCTGCATCTGCCAGCTTGTAACCTAATAAGAAGCCAAAAATACCATTGAAAATCAGTTCTTCGGTAGAAGCAGGTTCGCCAACGGTTACGGTCTTTTGAAAAGGATGTACATAGCCTAATTTTTCTTTACGTTTAAACTCCTCGGTAAACGCCCAGTAGGCACCAAAAAATGCAAATGCTACAAAGAAACCGAAGGTTTGTATAGGAAGTGGAATATCAAGGCCTGTGAGATATTGAATAAGGGAACTAAGTGTAGGAAACATTGGCTGTGAATTGTAAGGCGAATATAAAATTAATGAACCAATATTTCTTCACCTTCAGTGATCTCAACATCACCATCGGATGAAATATTTGTTAAATGAACCGATTTTAGTTCGTTAACCAGCACAGGGTCATACTTGGCTTTAACTTTAACGTAGTTGCGGGTAAATCCATGCATATAACCCTCTTTAATATCGCCTTCAAATAAAACCTCCTGGGTTGTATTCAGTTGCGTCTGGTAGAATGCATGGCGTTTTTTTTCTGACAGAATATGCAGCATTTTACTCCTTTCAGCCCGGGTAGAACCGGGTACCGGATTGCTCATTTCAGCGGCGGATGTATTCTCCCTTTCCGAGTAGGTAAAAACATGCAGGTACGAGATGTCCAAATCACTGAGAAAATTATATGTATCGATAAAATCTTCTCTCGTTTCACCGGGAAAGCCGACGATCACATCCACCCCAATACAGCAATGCGGCATGAGTTCCTTGATTTTGGCCACCCTGTCAGCATATAATTCGCGTTTATAGCGGCGGCGCATCAGGCCCAGTATTTTATTATTTCCCGACTGCAGCGGAATATGGAAATGCGGCATAAAGCGCTTCGAAGTAGAAACAAACTCGATGATCTCATCTGTCAGAAGATTGGGCTCAATCGAAGAAATTCTGATCCTTTCCATCCCCTCTACCGCATCGAGCGCCTTTACCAGGTCGAAAAATTTATCTTCGCGCCTGCCATCCCGGATACCAAAATCACCCAGGTTTACCCCTGTCAGTACAATTTCCTTTACGCCGGAATCGGCAATCTGCCGTTGCCTGCTGCAGTACATGTTCAATGGTATCACTGCGGCTGGCCCCCCGTGCAAGCGGGATGGTACAAAAAGAGCATGAATAATCACATCCGTCCTGTACTTTTAGAAAAGTTCGTGTACGGTCACCTAAGGAATAGGCAGACACAAACTGGTTAGCTTCTGATACCGGACCGTTATAAACCAATGCCTTCGGGTTTTTCGTCAGATCGGTAATATAATCAACGATGCTGAAATTTTTCTGCCGCACCCAAAACCATGTCCACGCCTGGTATTTCGGCAATTTCCTTTGGTTTTAACTGCGCATAACAGCCTACGATGGTTACGTAGGCATTGGGCGAGATCTTAAGGGCCTCCTTAACTACCTTTTTGCACTTTTTATCGGCATTTTCCGTTACTGAACAGGTATTGATCACAAATACGTCAGGCTCGTCCGTAAAATCGACCGTCTGGAAACCAGCATTATTGAACATCCGGCCAATGCTTGATGTTTCCGAATAATTGAGCTTACAACCTAATGTATAAAATGCGACCTTTTTGTTCATTTTCTCGGCAAAGATATGCTTTTTGTGGGAAGGTAGGAAGCCAGGGCCGAAGGTTGACCAGGTTTCATCTACTCATTCTCAGACCACCGGTAACTTTCATTTTCCAATCCCATCAAATCGATCACCCTGTTTACAACCGTCATGGCTACCTCTTCAACCGTTTTTGGTTTGCTGTAATAGGAAGGTATTGCGGGACAAATAATCCCCCCTGCTTCGGTAACTGTTTGCATATTACGGATATGGATCAGATTCAAAGGCATATCCCTGGCAACCAATATCAACTTGCGGCGTTCTTTTAGTATTACATCAGCTGCGCGTGTCACCAGATCATCAGATGTCCCGCTGGCTATCCGGCCCAGGGTGCCCATAGAACAGGGAACAATCACCATGGTATCAAATTTTGCCGAACCTGAGGCAAAGGGCGCCATAAAGTCGGTCTTGGGATAAATTTTATATGGAAGTTTTTCGTAGTCGCTATTTTCAAGTTCTAATTGCCATACCTGTCTGGCGTTATCGGACATGACGATAGCTAATTCCTGGATCTGCTGGCTTAACTGCTGTAATTTTTTGATTAATAACTTAGGCATAAATGGCGCCGCTGGCTCCTGTAATAGCAACTACGATCTTTTTTTTCATCATGGTCAGCAGCAAATCTAATGATTAAAGTTGAGGGCATAAAAAAAGGATCGAATACAAGTACTCGACCCTACATCTACCTATGAAAAACATGCCCTATGAGAGGGCACTACAAATGTAAAAACAGTTTTTCAATTTTTAAACAATTTCTTAAATATTTTTTAAAGTTCAGCAGGGAAATTTTTTTCGATCAGTATCTGAATAATTCCGTCTACCAAGCCTACGCTTGGAACATAAATATTTTTGATATTGCCCCATTTCATTACCGACAGATAGATCTCACATGCCGGAATAATCACGTCCGCCCTGTCCTGGTTAATACCCAATACGTTGATCCGGTCCTTCAGCGAAAATGAATTTAAATAACTGTAAAGCGATTTTAATTTCATAAAAGTTAAGGGTGCACTGTTCTTTTCTTCGGACATTCTATATAATTTGTTGATATTTCCGCCAGTGCCGATGCCGCTGATGCTCTTAAAATGTTTGGTATTCTCGCGAATAAAGTCCCGCATTTCATTCCACGTTTCTTCCTTATCCTGGTTATCCAGGATGCGGATGGTACCGATATTGAATGATCTGGAGGCCAGCAATTTCCCTTCTGAAAACAATGATAACTCCGTGCTTCCGCCGCCAACATCGACATAGAGATAGTTTTTGCTTTTATCGATACTCTGTTCAGCATGGTTGGAGTAAATGATTTTTGCTTCTTTTTGCCCCGTAATAATCTCCAGGTCGATCTCTGCCTGTTCCTTAATGGTCCTTACGATATCCTGGCCGTTCCTTGCGTCGCGCATAGCCGACGTCGCAAATGCCATATAATCCGTCACTTTGTAAACATCCATCAGGTTTCGGAAAGCGACCATGGTTTTAACCACGTCCGCAGCTTTCCTTTCCGAAATGAAATTGTTGCAAAAAAGCATCGTCACCCAGCCGAAGGGGGACGCGTATGAGTGTGTTTTTCTTAAATGAAACTGATCCGTTATTTTCAATAATATCTGCTATAAGTAATCTTACAGCATTCGAACCTATGTCTATTGCAGCGTATCTCACTTTTATTGATTTTTATTTTTCATGTAGTTGTAAATGTCTATTTGTGCCCGGTGGGGTAAGTCACTGTCTGGTTTTATGGTATTTATTATTGTTCTGACTATTTATTTCACGGGCCTTGGTATTGTCTTCCAGTTGAATATCAATTATTTCTCTTATTTCCTTTTTTAGCTCCTTGTCATAAATCGGGAAACCCACTTCTACCCGGTTATCGATGTTTCGGGTCATAAAATCAGCAGAGGTCAGGTAGATCAGCTCGTCACCACCATTGCAATAAGATATGCACACGCGAATGCTCCAGGTATTTATCAACGATACTGATCACTTCGATATTTTCACTATAATCCTTAATTCCTGGTACCAGACAGCACATTCCCCGCATGATCATTTTTATTTTTACGCCCGCATTGCTTGCCTGGTATAGTTTGGTTATTACCTGTTCGTCGGCCAGGCTGTTCATTTTCAGTATCATATAAGCAGGCTTGACCCGCTTTTACATTTTTTATTTCATTGTCGATCAACTTATAAATCGCTCGGGCGGGAATCAATGGGCGAGACAATCAGGTTTTTTAAGCCCTTTAGGAAGGATGTTTTGTTTTAAAGCTTTAAAAACCATCGACCAGGTCGCCTGTAATTTTCTTATTGACGGTAAACAAAGTATGATCGGCATATATTTTAGCCGTATTTTCATTGAAATTACCAGTTGACAAACAGGCATAATAGGCCGGCTTACCCTTTTCCATCCGGGTAACCAGGCATATTTTGGAATGCACCTTGTATCCGCTGATACCATAAAGTACATTCACGCCCTCTTCTTCCAGGCGGCTGCTGTAGGTGATATTATTCTGTTCGTCAAAGCGGGCGCGCAATTCCACCAGGCAATTCACTTTTTTTCCATTTTTTGCTGCATTGATCAGTGCATGGATCACGCTCGAGTTCTCGGGCCACACGGTATAAGGCAATACTGATTTCCTTGACCTTCGGATCGATTGCGGCCTCGCGTAAAAAGTGGATAATGTAATCAAAGGATTGATAAGGCGTACTTACCAGAAAATCCTTGTCCGCGATCATACCCATCAGGCTCTTGCCAAAAGATAGGCCATCAACCGGCAGTGGCGGATGTACCGCATATTCCAGATCCGGTCTGCCGACGTTTGGAAAGCTGATGAAATTCTTAAAATTATGGTAGCGGTTACCTGGTATAAGGCTCTCGGCATGCAGGCCCATCCTGTTTACCAGGTAGCTCAGCATTTCCATGGGCATTTCACTGTCATAGAGTAAACGCATAGGTTTGCCACGGCGTCTTTTCTGCAAACTTTTGGTAAGCGCATCGATGAATTTTTCGCTTACTTCCTTATCCAGGTCAAGTTCTGCGTCACGCGTCAACTGTATCGAGTAGGCTTCAATCGAATCATGATCGAAAATAAAAAATATGTCTTCCAGCGAATACCGGATGATATCATCCAGCAGGATGATAAATTTAAGATTGTGCGTTTCGGGAAGCACCAGAAACCGGGAGAGGTTGTCCGGTATTTCGATCAGCGCAAAACGTGGTTTTTTGTCGGTCGTCAGTTTCACAAAAAAGTAAATGGCCCTGTCCCTTAATTCTGGGAAAGGCTGCCTATCATCAAGCATGATCGGCACCAGGGTAGCCAATAAGCGCTCACGGAAGTAGTTTTTCACAAACGCGCCCCGCGTTACGTTCAGCTGCTTATCATTGAGCAGGAATATCTTTTCTTCGGCAAGCTCTTTTACAATAATATTTTCATAAAGATTGTTAAACTTCCGTTCCTGCTTAACAACCATATTTTTTATCTGGTTAAGTACTTTTTTAGGATTGAATCCCAAAACTTCCTTGGTTTTTTCATTCAGGCTCGATAAGCGGGTTAATGTAGCTACCCTTACCCGGTAAAACTCATCGAGGTTGGAAGAAAATATGGCCAGAAAACGCACTCTTTCAATCAGAGGCACTGTAGGGTCAGATGCTTCTTGTAAAACTCTGTCGTTGAAGTATAACCAACTGATCTCTCGATTAATTAAAGGTATTCGTTTAATGTCCATACACAATGGGTGTTCAGCCCTGTTTACAAAACTGCCGATTTATTTGTTAAGTTAATATTAACTAAACTTTAAATGCTCGCTTTTGTGCATACATTTTTTTAAAACTGGGCAGCTGGATAAAACCTTCCCCAAATTCAGTATGTTTACCTGTCAAATCTCTAAACTATGCCAACATTTGATATCGTAAGCAAAATTGACGGACAAACGCTCGACAACGCGATTAACACCGCTAAAAAGGAAATCCTGAACCGTTATGATTTCCACGACTCCAAGAGCACCGTTGATCTGGATAAAAAAACCAACCAGATCACCATTGTGACCGAGAATGATATGCGGCTGAAAGCAATAAGGGATGCTATCATCAGCCGTATGGTAAAACAAAATATTGACCCCTCTGCGCTGGATGACGGTAAAGAGCATTATGCATCGGGCAATATGATACGCAAGGAGATAAAAATCAAGGAGGGCATTGACAAGCAGACCGCTTCTAAAATCGTGAAAAGAATAAAAGACAGCGGACTGAAGGTTCAGGCCTCGATCATGGATGACCAGGTGCGCGTACAGGGCAAAAAGATTGACGACCTGCAGGCGGTGATCAGCCTTTGCAGAGGAGAAGATTTCGGTCAGCCCCTGCAGTATATCAATATGCGAAATTAACCCCGGGGCATTTGCACCTGATCCGCCCTGTATCCATTGGTAAAAAAAAGCCTGATAGCCATCTCAAACCTTATTCATATTCAAACTGTTACATTTCTGCGTTTACCTGAGCCGCTAGAGCCAAGCTGATAAAAATCAGCGGAGCAACGATGGTATCCGGATTAAAAGCATCTGTATTTAATACCGGTAAATGCTGAGCCGATAGGCAAGCATTATCCTGGGTCTGACCAATTTGTAATTATTTTCTTTCACTTAAATTATAAAATCATGAGCATCTTAATTCGTATTCTACTAGGCGGCCTTGCGGGCTGGCTTGCCGGGAAATTTATGAAAGGCGAGGGTTACGGCATTATTGTCGACATCTTGTTAGGTCTACTCGGCGGCTGGATAGGCGGATCGATTCTGGGCTGGCTGGGCGTCGGCGGTAGCGGGAGCATTGCTTACCTTTTTACCGCCTTTTTGGGAGCCGTATTGCTGGTTTGGATCGTAAGAATGATAAAAGGAAACACCTGATTAAACGGCTGGAATTTTCAGGATTACAAAGCTCCCGCCGCCATCTTTAATGCAAGAAAGGCCGTCCGGATTTCCGGAACGGCCTCAACCAAACTAAACCAACAACTTATTTTGAAAACAATATTTATTTTGTCCGTTAAAACGGACGTCAAAATTTATTTAACAGAGATTTCTCGCGATTGAAATTTAGCTTCTTCCTTCTTGCCTACGCTAAGCTTCAGTACGCCGTCGGTGTACTGCGCATCTATTCTACCCTGATCGGCACTCTCAGGTAAGGTGAATGACCTTACAAATGAATTGTAGCTATATTCACGTTTGCTGTATTTCTTGCCTTCATCGGTATTTTCAACCTTCTTTTCTGCCGAAACACTTAAAACATTTTTATCAAGACTGATCTTGAAGTCATCCTTGGTCAGACCCGGTGCTGCCAGTTCAATATGAAAATCATTTTCAGTTTCAGCGATATTTACCGCAGGAACCTTGTTAATGAACCTGTCATAACGAAATGAATCACTGATCAATGAATCAAATACATCATTCAACCATGGGTTAACCGCATTTTTTTGTCCGTTGTTAAATTTTACTAATGTCATTTTTATACCTCCAGAGTTTTTCTTTTGTTTGTTTTGTTAACTTCGTCAGCGATAAATCAACTGTTATACCAACAGGCAAAAACCCCCGATTAGAAGACATTATGTCTGCTTGATATGGGTTTTAGCAGACAGAATGACATAAGATGATTGAAAATATAGCAGATTATAAATATAAGACCCCAATCCCTATCCGTTTTTCTGACCTGGATGCTTACGGGCATGTGAATAACGCCATTTATCTCACCTATTTTGAGATAGCGCGTTCAAACTATTGGCGCGATGTGGTAAAATGGGACTGGAATCAAAACGGAATCATCCTGGCGCGGTCAGAGATAAATTATTTAAAGCCGATCACCAGGCTCGATGAAATAGCATGCTATGTGCGCACCACGCGTATAGGCAACAGCAGCTTCGATGTCATGCATGTTCTGGTAAAGCTAAATGAAGGGACCGAGGAAATTTGTACGACCGGAAAGACCGTATGTATCAGTTACGACTACAGTGTTAATAAATCAGTAAAAATACCGGGCGATCAGCGCGCCAGAATGATTGCGCACGATGAGCCTGGATTGATATTGAATACGAACTAACCAGACCTCCATTAGAAAGATATTACCTCGGGCAGTTTCAATAGTATTTTATCAAACTGATCCATATATTCCTTGCGGCCCCGAACTTGTATGGCCACCTGTAAATTATCGCCTCTTTTGTTGACCTGCTTGATGAATGATTTGAGCTGGTGTGATGCGATGGCTTTTTCCAGGAAAGCCAGGTTCTTGTGATCATTATTATTGAATACAATAACATACAATTTATCGTAGTGCAGGCGTTCAATATAATCCTCAAACACCTGAAGCAAGATCAGCACGATAATAGTCATTACCGTTGCAATAATGGCCAATAAATAATTCCCTGAACCATCTGCCATCCCTATGGCCGCAGAGATCCAGATCACGGATGCCGTTGTCAAACCATTAACTGAAATATTATCCTTAAAGATGACGCCGGCACCAATAAAACCGATACCCGTAACGATGTTGATATTGACACCCTGACCGGCACGTTGCGATATCAGGGTAAAAATTGCCGAGCCCAGGCATATCAGAATAATTGTCCTGATTCCTGCCGTCTTATTCTTGTATTGCCTTTCAAACCCCAATACGCCCCCGCAAAGTATGGCGAGTGCTACTTTTATCAGGTCGCTGGTTGATATGTTAAATTCTAACGGCAAAGTAAATTGGTTATGATCGGCAGAATGAATGTACGTATAATTTCAGATTTTGAGAATTTAATCCGGGGAGTCCGAACCGGAGGCAAATATTTTACCAGGATTGAGTATCCCATTTTTATCAAATACGTTTTTTATTCCGCGCCACAGCTGAAAATGAACAGGCGAATATTTGATAGGCATAAACGCCTTCTGCACCAGGCCGATGCCATGCTCACCCGACAGGGTCCCGCCCAGGGATACCGTTAGCTCAAATATTTCCCTTATCCCCTCTTTAAGCTTATTATGCCAGTCATCATCGCTCATAGCGCCCTTTATAATATTCACATGCAAATTGCCATCACCGGCATGCCCATAGCAAACTGATTCAAACCCATATTTACGCCCGATCTGTTTTATTCCACCTATCAGTTGCGGCAGCGCAGCACGCGGCACAACGGTATCCTCTTCCTTGTAAACCGAATTAGATTTTACCGAAACAGCCATGGTTCGCCTCATTCTCCATAATTCTTCTTTCTGGGATGATGAATCAGCAAACAACACATCCTTACAGTCAAACTGCTCCAGTACGGCGTTGATCTTTTCGCATTCAGTAAATATTACCTGCTGATCGGTACCGTCTACTTCAACCAGCAAAAAGGCCTCTATGCCCTGCTTCAGTTCAAAATTAATATCATCATGTTCAATCACCCACTCCACCCCTTTTCGTTCCATAAATTCCAGTGCTGAAGGAACAATACCTGCCCTGAAAATAGCGGATACTGCGGCACATGCAGATTCGTTCGAGCCAAAAGATGCCAGCAGCAAAGCGTCCTGCGTAGGTTTTGGGATCAGTTTTACGACGATTTTTGTAATGATAGCCAGCGTACCTTCCGAGCCGATCATCAGCTGCGTTAAGTTGTACCCCGAGGCATATTTTAACGTATTTGCTCCTGTCCAAATGATCTGCCCATCAGGCAACACTATTTCCAGGTTAAGGATATATTCCCTGATGGTCCCATATTTCACTACCCTGGGGCCGCCTGAGCCGTGTGAAACGTTGCCCCCCAGAAAACAGCTTCCCTTACTGGCAGGATCAACAGGATATAGCAGGCCCTTTGCCGCAGCTGCTTCGATGAATACTTCTGTTATTACGCCAGGTTCAACCGTTGCCTGCAGATTATCTTCGTCGATATTTAATATCTTGTTAAAGCGTTCCATAGACATAAGCACCCCCCCTTTTACCGCTAACGCGCCACCGCTTAAACCCGTTCCTGCTCCTCTGGGCGTAACGGGGACCAGGTGTTGGTTACACAGTTTCATAATTTCAGCTACCTGCCCGGCAGTTTCCGGCATAACTACGCACTCCGGATAGTAGCGCAGATCCTCTGTTTCATCACGGCTATATTTTTCCATGCCGTCCTGCCCGCTGATTACTGCATCAGGACCTGCTATCGCTTTTATTGCAGCTAATATTTCGCTTGATATCTTATTAAATTTCATTTTCAGACCGGCTGTATGAGATTGTAACGCTTGAATGATCAACTCTTCCCTTTAATGGCGGATTTAATTTCCTGATCCTGACCTCCGCATTTTCAATGTGGGGGTATTCCTTTTTTATGCCTTCCAGGATTGCCTCGGCGAGTGTTTCGATCAATTTTTTAGGATGCTGCATTTGCTCTGCAGCGATGTGGTACAAAGTTTCATAATTGACCGTACCTGACAAATTATCCTTACGCAAATCTCCCCCAGGCTTGAATCCTACCGATATATCTACCAAAAATCTGCACCCAATAAGCTGTTCCTCAGGATAAAATCCATGTTTAGCAAAAAACTCGGCGCCTTGTAATGCCACAGTGATCATGGGTCAAATTTAATGATTGAGTTGGATTATTTGAATTTAGTTGAATACAGGCCGGGCCGCTCCAGTTAACCAACTAAAAAAGTATCTTTGCTGACCAATTATACGATATATGGCAAGAACCGACTTGTTTGAATCTCCGGACTATTTTCAAATGGACGAACTGCTCTCCGATGAGCATAAACTGATACGTGCAACGGTAAGAGATTGGGTAAAAAAAGAAGTAAGCCCAATTATTGAGGATTACGCCCAGAAAGCACAATTTCCAAAACAACTACTCAGCGGTCTGGCTGAAATTGGCGCCTTTGGTCCTACTATTCCACCCCAGTACGGGGGCGCTGGATTGGATTATATATCCTACGGCATCATTATGCAGGAAATTGAGCGCGGTGATTCGGGAATCCGCTCAACGGCATCGGTGCAGGGCTCACTGGTGATGTATCCTATTTATGCCTACGGTTCTGAACAGCAAAAAATAAAATACCTGCCCAAACTTGCTAGTGGCGAGCTGATCGGATGTTTCGGCCTTACTGAGCCCGATCATGGCTCAAATCCCGGCGGCATGACCACCAATATCCGCGATGCCGGGGACCATTATATACTCAATGGCGCTAAAATGTGGATATCAAACGCACCGTTTGCAGATATAGCCGTAGTTTGGGCCAGGGACGATAATGGCAAAATACGCGGCCTGATCGCCGAACGCGGCATGGAAGGATTCAGCACGCCGGAAACACATAATAAATGGTCCTTAAGGGCATCTGCTACCGGCGAACTGGTCTTTGATAATGTTAAAATTCCTAAAGAGAACATATTTCCTAACGTATCCGGACTGAAGGGCCCGCTTGGTTGCCTGAATCAGGCCAGGTATGGTATTGCCTGGGGGGCACTTGGTGCTGCAATGGATTGCTATGACACCGCTTTGCGTTATGCAAAACAGCGCGTACAGTTCGGCAAACCCATAGCCGGCTTTCAGTTGCAGCAAAAAAAATTGGCCGAAATGATCACCGAAATCACCAAGGCCCAGCTTCTGGTTTGGCGGTTAGGAACACTAAAAAACGAAAACAGGGCAACAGCAGCTCAGATCTCCATGGCCAAGCGCAATAGCGTCGAAACGGCTATTACGATTGCGCGCGAAGCAAGGCAGGTGCTTGGCGGTATGGGTATCACGGGTGAATATCCTATTATGCGCCACATGATGAACCTGGAATCAGTGATTACCTATGAGGGAACCCATGACATTCATCTGCTGATAACAGGCATGGACATTACAGGCGAGGACGCTTTTAAGTAAATTTTTTAAAAAACGGCTCAAGAACAACAACAAATGCCCCTGTTGCGTATAAAGTGGTGTTTATGAGGCGACTTTTTATTTTTTTATACCGCGCTTATGATAATAATAAGAGCATGGATTATTATAAAGTGCTCTTGCCGCTTTTTATTTTTCTTGTCCTTTCCTGCAACAAAAAAGAACCGGTACCCGACGATTACTCCAGTGAGTTTACACCCATATTTGAACACACCACCAGGCTTTTTGAATTAAATAAGACGGCAGCGGGGCTCCATTATCTGGATTCCGCATTCAGCATAATGAACCATCCAGCCACCAATGATAAATTCAGGCGCTACGGTTTCCACTATATTTATAATCAAAAGACAAAACATAACTATCGCAGTGCGCTGCTTTATGCAGATAGCATGATGATGATCGCGCGCCAGAGTATTACAAAAACGCAGTATTCGTACAATTTCGCCGAAGCCAACTTCGCTAAGGGAGACACCTATTTCCACCTGGAACAGTATAACGATGCCTACCAATGCTATTTCCAGGGCTACTTGCTGGGAAAAAATTATCTGCATAAGGGTTCCCTTGCCGACTATACCTATCGCATGGGGCTAATCATGTATAAACAGGCCCACTATAAGCTCGCCGCTGAATATTTTAAAGAAAGCTTTCAGCAAAGCTTAATGATAAAGGATGACTTTTCTGAATTTTTCCGCAAACAGGAATTGCTGGATAATATTGCCATAAGCTACCGGCACAATGGCGACATAGACAGTTCAATTACCTATTTTGATAAAACCCTAAAGTACCTTAACGACAACCAGCAGCGCTATAGAGGGCACGATGAGATGATCGAAATTGCACGGGGGGTGGTTTATGGAAATAAGGCGGAGGCGCTGATTATCAAAGGGCAGAGCAGCCAGGCAAGGGCACTGCTGGCAAAAAGCATTGCAATCAATCTGAAAAAAGGCGGCGACAACCGGGATGCTGAGCTAACCGAGATAAAACTGGGCCAGTTGTACCTTAACGAACATAAAAATGATTCTTTGATTTACCTGCTAACCAGTTTGCGCCGGCAATTAGACACCGTCAAAAATGAGGATGCAGAATCGGAATGGTATAGACTGATGGGTAGCTACTACCGGCAGAAAAACAATCTTCCAAAGGCTTTAGACTATATTCAGCACTATAATACACTCAGGGATTCGAATATCAGAAGATTAACATCATTAAAAGAAAGCAACACGAACCAGCAGATCGCTAGTTTCGAAAAAGAGAGCGAGATAGAGGCACTGAGTAACAACAATAAGCTTCAGCGTATATACCTGTATGTAGCCATTATAAGTGCATTGATGGCCATTGTGATCATTTTCCTCATCTGGCGAAACTGGCGCAGGTCCAAGCATGATGTTGTTATCGTAAAACGACTCAACGGGGAGATCAGCCAGCAAAAAATCGAGCTTGAAAAAGCGCTTGAAGAGCTAAGAAACAGCAGCCGGGAAAAGGACCGCATTTTACACACAGTTGCCCATGATTTGCGTAACCCCCTGGGAGGCATTGCTTCACTCAGCGGTATCATGGTCGAAGAGACAGATGACAATGAACTCAAGTCTCAACTGAAGATCATAAAAGACACTTCGAACGATACGCTTGAGCTGATCAATGAAATATTGGAAGCGACCAATAATACTTCCTCGGCCCTGAAAAAACAAGCGGTGGATATCCATTCCCTTTTGAACAACAGCATTGAATTGCTGCGATTTAAGGCTGCCGAGAAGCACCAGCAAATCCTGTTTGACGGTGCTGAGGGTGCAGAGCAGTTATATATTAACCGGGAAATGATATGGAGGGTTATCAGTAACCTGATCAGCAATGCGATAAAATTCAGCCCGGTTGACCAAACCATAAAGGTAAGCGCAACCAACTACAAGAATTTTGTTCAGATATCCATCAAGGACCATGGCATCGGTATTCCCGAGGAAATGAAAGATAAGGTGTTTATGATGTTTACAGATGCCAAAAGAACCGGCACGCTGGGTGAAAAATCCTTTGGACTCGGTCTTTCCATCTGTAAACAAATCGTGGAAAAGCACCATGGAAAGATTTGGTTTGACAGCCAGGCGGGCAAAGGCACGACTTTCCACGTTAAATTGCCAAAACCTGAAAAAATGGATCTGGTCTCCTCTGGCAGCGCAGCGCATACGGAAGTTCAATAGCCTTTATTCTTTTAAAAATTCGGCAAACCAGCTGCCTGAGGATTTGATGGTACGCTCCTGCGTTTCGAAATTCACGTGTATCAAACCAAAACGCGGATGATATCCTTCTGCCCATTCAAAATTATCGGTCAGGGTCCATACGAAATACCCATCCACCCTGCATCCCTCCTGTTTTGCTTTCAACAGCTGTTCCAGGTGGGATTGCAAATATGCCGTTCGCTCGGCATCGTTAACTTTGCCATCTGCTACATTGTCCGGAAAAGCTGCCCCATTTTCAGTGATCCGCAGTTTTTTGATCTGAGGGTAGGCGTCAAATTTTTTCAGAATATGATAGATAGCGGGCGGATATACTTCCCAGCCCATAACCGTGGTAGCAACGTTCCTGTCTTTGGCCTTTACCAGGCTGGCATTGATATAAGGCGTAAAAAATGAATACTTTACGATTTCGCGTGTATAATTCTGAAGGCCAATAAAGTCAAAATCAAATTTCATCTGCTCCTGGTCCCCTGGCAGGATATACTTTTGCAGGCCTTTTAATACCGGTAAATCACTTACCGGATACCCCATCCCCAGAATGGGTTCAATAAAAAGCCTGTTCACCAGGGCATCGGCTACCCTGGCTGCTTTCATATCCCGTTCGCCGGCAGTTCTTGGTTCGATATGTGAACAGGAAAATGTACTGCCGATTTCAGCTTCCGGCAATATTTCACGCAGCTTCCTTGCTCCTGTCGCCATACTGAGTACGGCATGATGAATAACAGGCAAAAAATTCTTTATTCCCGTACGCCCCGGGGCATGTATGCCAAAAAAATATCCGGCTCCGGAAAATACAGCCGGCTCGTTCATAATCATCCAGTGTTTTACCCTGTCGCCAAAGTTTCGCCCGCATAGAGCGACAAACTCGGTAAACCATTCAATTATTCCCCGGTTGGTCCAGCCTCCTTTATCTTCAAGCGCCTGCGGGAGATCCCAATGGTAGATCGTGACCCATGGTTCAACTCCCTGCGATATGCAGTAATCAATTACCCGGTTGTAATGGTCTATACCCGGCTGGTTGATCTGGCCGGTTCCATTGGGTAAGATCCGCGTCCATGAAATGGAGAATCTGAAATTGGGGATATTTAATTGCCTGATCAGATCGATGTCGGCCCGGTAGTTATTAAAAAAATCGCATGCCACGTCCGCCTTATGGCCATTTAATACCTTCCCCTTTTTGTGCGTAAAAGTATCCCAGATCGACAGGCCCTTCCCTTCAGCCTCGCTGGCTCCTTCAATCTGAAAAGCCGCAGTTGAAACACCCCAGTAAAAATCTGCACCAAAAAGAGACTTGTTCAAATAACTCATTGAAAGATCCACAACTGATTTAACACGTAATTATACGATGCTAAAAGTACATTAATAAGAGACAATAATAGGAATCCCAAAGAGTGTAATATGTTTTGGAGAAAAAAAGAAAAATACCGAAACCACTTAGTGAATAAACGTTGATCTCATGCTTCTGAGGACCATCCACTCACGAAAACTGCTTATAAGTCTGGAAATAAACTTCATGACCATTGTTATTTTCTGAAATAAAGGTAGTTGTCCGTTATAATGTTATCGTAACGGCTGCATTATCTTTTTGTTAATAGCCTGCAATTCCGTAATCACTGATTTACCGTTTAAAAAAATGGCATTCCGATGAAGCATTACCCCTAGCTCAGGCCGACGTTTCATTAAATTTGAACATGAAATCATATTTTATCCAATTGCTGAATTATGATCGTTACGCAAACCTCCAGGTATTGTCGCTGATTAACGGCAGCCATCAGCCTGCCAAACCTGTTCAGTTAATGGCCCACCTACTTGCTGCGCAGCAGATATGGTTGCGAAGGTGCACCGGCCAGCCTATCAACGGCGCGGTGCTTTGGCCGGATTGGCCGGCAGACGCGCTTGAACAAATTATCGATGATAATCACCAGAGGTGGCTGACCTTCCTTGAAAAATCGAATGATGGTGATTTTGAAAAATCAATAAGTTATAAGGATTTAAAGGGCAATCCCTTTGAAAATAGACTGTCTGATATTTTGGCCCATATGATCAATCATGGAACCCATCATCGTGCCCAGGCGGGTCAGCATTTGAAACTGGCCGGCGCGGATCTGCCAGTATCAGATTATATCTTTTACCTCAGGACACTTAAATAATTGGTGTAAAGAGGTCATAAATGTTAATTTTGGGGCGTGAAAATCTCTGATATGAAAAAACTATTTGTCGTAGCCTCAATTGGTTTGATTTTAGGTGCCTGCACGGACAGTCGTAAACAGGAAAAGGATCTTTTAAATGAAATCTTAAAGGTGCATGACAGGTTGATGGGACAAGATGAACAGCTCATGAAAAACAAAATGCAGTTGGATAGTCTGATAAAATTGCCTGCCAAAGATAGTGCCGAAAAAACGGCGATGAAGTCGTTAGACCTGAAACTGAAGACGGCAGAAGAGTCGATGGAAAACTGGATGCATGATTTTGAACCTGATCTTACCGGCAAATCGCATGAGGAAATACTCAAGTATTATAACGAACAGAAAAAGGGAATTTTGTCCGTCGATGCGCAAATGAACACAGCCCTGTCAGAATCCAATAAATACTTATCCAACCTATCTAAATGAAAACGATAATGGGGTGTGGATTACTGGTCATCCTTTTATGGAGTGCATGTAAATCCGGAACCGATAAAAAGACCTTACCTATATACGGCAGCAGGCAGCCGGTTACGAAAATGGTTAACGGAAAATCCGTCACGGATACCCTTTACCAAAGCGTATCAAAGTTTAAAACCGTAAATCAATACGGAGATAGTATAAGCAATAAAAGTTTGGACGGAGATATTTACGTTGCCGATTTCTTTTTTACGACGTGCCCTTCCATATGCCCGGTGATGCACCGTAATATGCTCAGCGTATATTCGGCATTTAAAAACGCCGCTAATGTCAGGATCATATCCTATACCATTGACCCGAAACACGATAGCGTACCTGTTTTAAAAAAATATGCTGATAAACTCGGCGTGACCGGTAATACCTGGTGGTTTTTGCAGGGCAAAAAAGATGACATCTATAAATTATCAGAAAGCTATCTGGTACGAAAACCCGAGGAGGACGCTAAGCAGCAGTTTATTCACGACGGGTCATTTCTTCTGGTTGATAAGCAAAAACGCATCAGGGGTGCCTACGACGGTACCGATCCCAAGCAAGTCAGCCAGCTCATCGACGATATCAAGGAATTGCAATCCGAACCTGATCAAATGATTGCCCAATGAAAAGAATGATGATCGGGGCACTGGCGGCTGTTGTTTTTTTTATTGCGGCCTGTCAAAATGAACAAACCATAGAATTCAAACGCTATTATTCCTCAGGCGCCGTGGTGTATCAAACGCATTGTCAAAACTGTCATGGCACATCCGGCCAGGGCCTTTCGTCGCTAATCCCCCCTTTAACCGATTCAATGTACCTGAGAAAAAACAAAAAAAATCTGGCCTGCTCGGTAAAATTCGGGTTAAAGGGCTTCGTTACAATCAATGGCAAGACATTCGACGATGCCATGCCAGGAAACGATCTTTCTACCATCGAAATCGCGCAGGTGCTGACCTATATTGGAAACTCATTTGGCAATGAACTCGGCACAATTAACGAGCAATCGGCGGCTGCCGAGCTGTCCAAATGTAAATAGCCTATTTTTCATGTAGAGATAGTGTGAAAAAGGCTTTTCTTTAGTCTTCATGCTTTCCGCATATTTTCTATATTTGCCGCCATAAGAAAAAAAGTTTATCATGAGCGCATTAAGTAACAGAATCAACAACCTTTCCGAATCAGCAACAATAAAAATGGCCAAACTTGGCCGTGAACTTGCTGCAAAAGGTGTTGACGTGATCAGCCTTAGTTTTGGCGAACCGGATTTTCATACGCCTGAGTATGTTAAGGAAGCTGCTAAGAAGGCAATGGATGAAAATTTCACCTACTATACTCCCGTTTCAGGCTATCCCGAATTACGAAAGGCAATTGCTGCTAAACTTAAAAACGAGAACGGTTTGGACTATGATTTCAGCCAGATCGTTGTCTCGACCGGTGCAAAACAGGCAATAGCCAATGCGGTACTTTGCCTGGTTAACCCCGGTGAAGAAGTTATAATCCCTACTCCTTACTGGGTTTCATACTCTGAAGTAGTGAAATTAGCCGAGGGCAAAAGTGTATATATTGATACAACAGTAGCGCAAAACTTCAAAATAACTCCTGAGCAATTAGAGGCCGCCATTACGCCGAAATCCAAATTGTTCATGTTTTCTTCGCCCTGCAACCCAACAGGCAGTGTTTATACGAAAGAAGAGCTTGCAGGCCTGGCAAAAGTATTTGAAAAACATCCCCATGTTTATATCCTTTCGGATGAAATATATGAGCATATCAATTTTGTCGATAAACATGAGTCTATCGCTCAATTTGACAGTATAAAAGACCGCGTAATCATTATCAATGGTTTCTCCAAGGCATTTGCCATGACCGGCTGGAGGATTGGTTATACCGCTTCGAATAAAGAAATCGCTGCTGCCTGTGACAAAATGCAGGGACAGGTAACTTCCGGAACTTCCTCAATTACGCAAAAAGCTGGCCTTGCTGCAAGTGAAGGCGGATTGGAAAGCGTCTTAAAGATGCGCGAACAATTCAGAAAACGCCGTGACTTGGTTTACGGTTTATTAAAAGATATTGACGGAGTTAACGTAAACCTGCCTGATGGTGCGTTCTACTTTTTCCCGAATGTGACTTCATTTTTTGGCAAGAGCTACAACGGAAGAACGATTAAAGACGCAGACGAACTAAGCATTTACCTCCTTGAAGAGGCACACGTGGCTACCGTCGGTGGCGACTCGTTCGGTGATACGAAATCTATCCGCTTGTCTTATGCAGCTGCGGAAGATAAACTGATTGAAGCGATGCGCCGGATAAAAGAAGCTTTAGGAAAATTAAAGTAATCGATGTTAAAATAATTAGAAGCCGCCTTCTGTGTTAAAGAACGAGCACTGCTCTTCTAACACGGAAGACGGCTCCTTAGTTAATATCCGGTTTTATAAACCCGATAGTATTTATAGGTTTGCCCCTGTCGTACTTGAATAATGTATAATCCGGTAGCCAGATTATCGCCAAGCGTTATTGACGATCCGGGGCTAACTTTATACGATTTTAGCAAATGTCCAAGTACATCGGAAACCAATACGTCTACCTTCTCACTGCTTCCCCCTTCAGTATGCACATTGAAATTGCTAACAGTCGGATTAGGATACACCGTAACATTAAGCGGTGCACCAAGATCCTTGAGCATTAAATTATTTACGCTTGTGATATTACTTGGGTTCGATGGCAACGCGGCAGTGGTGTTTAATCCAGACGTACACATACCTGCAGGTGTATTGGCATCGTTGTGAATCTGCAAATTGCCGCCATCAAGCGTTTGTTGTATTGTTTTGCTTGTCGCTGCGTTCCAGTTGTTTGAATATAGTAAATTCCCCTTTGTATCCTTTAACGTTATTCCAATCAAATCGCTGGAAGCTTTATTGCCACTTCCGGGTTCACAAACGTCTGTCAGTTCGACTGTGAGGTTAGCATTTCCAATGCTGCTGACAATTGCTCCGGTATTAGCATTAGTAACCGTCAGGGTAGCGTTACCGGACGTAAAGGCAGCAGTTGCTGGTGTATTATTACTGGCTGGAGTTACCACTAGTGTGAGCACTTTTGCTGCTTTTATCTGGTAGGTTAAGTTCCCGTTACGTACAATTGAATTGAAGCCTCCGCCCTGGATATTGGAAAAATTCTTATTCCATTTAACATTAAACCCAAAATTGTTCTTAGTGCCCGCGGCACCCTTATAAGTTCCCGCACTGGCATTCAGTGCTACATATCCACCACCAGTAACAAAATCGGCGCCCCTTGTCGATACAGTTACATTTGTATTTATATCGGTGCAGGAATTCGAATTAATAAAATTACCTCCTATGGTCCACCATACGAGACTTGTCTGGGAAAGGTTAGACCCGATATTTACAGGCATGTTATAAAAGAATATCGCCTGATTTATAGTAGAAGATGGATCCAATTGTGCGGCATAGGGGGCGCCGCTGATATCAGTTGCAAAAGTGACTGCTGCAGATCTTGCATCTATGCTTCCTGCCGTGTTGATCACTATGCTTAACTTTACATTCGTAGTAGACAACGATGTGCCTGTAGACGAAATATCTGTGTTGGCAAATGTGATACCGTTATACGAAGCACATATAGAGTCGGGCTTGATGTTGGCGGAAGTGGATGCAGTAGTATTATTCAGAGAATAGTTGGTGGCATCCGTGCCGCTGATCGAAATACTCGAAACATTAACTTTTATGTTCGTGCCCACATTCGCACTTACATAGGATGCCCCGATATAGGCATCGGTCACGACGTCTCCACTCACCTTGTTATCGCTAAGGGTAACGGTGGCAGCAGTTGTCCCGTCATAAACTTTATCGATGCCCTTTGCCGTTACCGTCAGTGAACGGGCGGTAATGTCCGCCGTTGCGGAAGCCGTTGTATTAGTCAGACTATAATTAGTTGCATCTGTACCACTAATCGATATGCCCGACACGCTTACTGGCTTTCCGGTTCCCACTTTCTTATCAGCAAAAGAAGCGGCTACATAAGCATCGGTCACCGCATCTCCGCTTACCTTGTTATCGCTCAGCGATACCGTAGCAGTGGGATTGCCGTCATATACCTTGTTGATGCCGGTTGCAGTAATAGCTAGCGGCCTGGCAGTAATATTGGCTGTTGCACTAGCCGTTGTATTAAAAGTATAGTTGCCAATGTCCGCTCCTGAGATCGAAATACCGGTAACGCTCACCACCTTACCATTTGCTACATTCTTATCGGCAAAGGTGGCTGCGGTGTACGCATCGGTCAACGCATCTCCGCTAACCTTGTTATCGCTCAGCGATACCGTAGCAGTGGGATTGCCGTCATATATCTTGTTGATGCCGGTTGCAGCAATAGCTAGCGGCCTGGCAGTAATATTGGCTGTTGTACTAGCCGTTGTATTAAAAGTATAGTTGCCAATGTCCGCTCCTGAGATCGAAATACCGGTAACGCTCACCACCTTACCATTTGCTACATTCTTATCGGCAAAGTGGCTGCGGTGTACGCATCGGTCACCGCATCTCCGCTTACCTTGTTATCGCTCAGCGATACCGTCGCGGTGGTATTGCCGTCATAGACCTTGTTGATGCCGGTTGCAGCAATAGCTAGCGGCCTGGCGGTAATATTGGCTGTTGTACTAGCCGTTGTATTAAACGTATAGTTGCCAATGTCCGCTCCTGAGATCGAAATACCGGTAACGCTCACCACCTTACCATTTGCTACATTCTTATCGGCAAAGGTGGCTGCGGTGTAAGCATCGGTCACCGCATCTCCACTTACCTTGTTATCGCTCAGCGATACCGTAGCAGTGGTATTGCCGTCATATATCTTGTTGATGCCGGTTGCAGTAATAGCTAGCGGCCTGGCAGTAATATTGGCTGTTGTACTAGCCGTTGTATTAAACGTATAGTTGCCAATGTCCGCTCCTGAGATCGAAATACCGGTAACGCTCACCACCTTACCATTTGCTACATTCTTATCGGCAAAGGTGGCTGCGGTGTACGCATCGGTCAACGCATCTCCGCTTACCTTGTTATCGCTCAGTGATACGTCGCGGTGGTATTGTTCCGTCATAGACCTTGTTGATGCCGGTTGCAGTAATAGCTAGCGGCCTGGCGGTAATATTGGCTGTTGTACTGGCCGTTGTATTAAACGTATAGTTGCCAATGTCCGCTCCTGAGATCGAAATACCGGTAACGCTCACTGCCTTACCATTTGCTACATTCTTATCGGCAAAGGTGGCTGCGGTGTACGCATCGGTCACCGCATCTCCGCTTACTTTGTTATCGCTCAGCGATACCGTAGCAGTGGGATTGCCGTCATAGACCTTGTTGATTCCGGTTGCAGTAATAGCTAGTGGCCTGGCAGTAATATTGGCTGTTGCACTAGCCGTTGTATTAAACGTATAGTTGCCAATGTCCGCTCCTGAGATCGAAATACCGGTAACGCTCACCACCTTACCATTTGCTACATTCTTATCGGCAAAGGTGGCTGCGGTGTAAGCATCGGTCACCGCATCTCCGCTAACCTTGTTATCGCTCAGCGATACCGTAGCAGTGGTATTGCCGTCATAGACCTTGTTGATTCCGGTTGCAGTAATAGCTAGTGGCCTGGCAGTAATATTGGCTGTTGCACTAGCCGTTGTATTAAAAGTATAGTTGCCAATGTCCGCTCCTGAGATCGAAATACCGGTAACGCTCACTGCCTTACCATTTGCTACATTCTTATCGGCAAAGGTGGCTGCGGTGTACGCATCGGTCACCGCATCTCCGCTAACCTTGTTGTCGCTCAGCGATACCGTAGCGGTGGGATTGCCGTCATAGACCTTGTTGATGCCGGTTGCAGTAATAGCTAGCGGCCTGGCAGTAATATTGGCTGTTGCACTAGCCGTTGTATTAAAAGTATAGTTGCCAATGTCCGCTCCTGAGATCGAAATACCGGTAACGCTCACCACCTTACCATTTGCTACATTCTTATCGGCAAAGGTGGCTGCGGTGTAAGCATCGGTCACCGCATCTCCGCTAACCTTGTTGTCGCTCAGCGATACCGTAGCGGTGGGATTGCCGTCATAGACCTTGTTGATTCCGGTTGCAGTAATAGCTAGCGGCCTGGCGGTAATATTGGCTGTTGTACTAGCCGTTGTATTAAAAGTATAGTTGCCAATGTCCGCTCCTGAGATCGAAATACCGGTAACGCTCACCACCTTACCATTTGCTACATTCTTGTCGGCAAAAGTGGCTGCGGTGTACGCATCGGTCACCGCATCTCCGCTTACTTTGTTATCGCTCAGTGAAACGGTCGCGGCGGTTGTTCCGTCATATTCTTTGTTGATGCCTGTCGCCGTTACGGTTAAGGCCTTTTTACTAATATCTGCCGTGGTACTCGCCGTGGTGTTAAACGAATAATTGCCCGCATCCGCTCCTGAGATCGAAATGCCTGTTACGCTCACGGCCTTACCATTTGCTACATTCTTGTCGGCAAAGGTGGCTGCGGTGTACGCATCGGTCACCGCATCTCCACTTACTTTGTTATCGCTCAGTGAAACGGTCGCGGCGGTTGTTCCGTCATATTCTTTGTTGATGCCTGTCGCCGTTACGGTTAAGGCCTTTTTACTAATATCTGCCGTGGTACTCGCCGTGGTGTTAAACGAATAATTGCCCGCATCCGCTCCTGAGATCGAAATGCCGGTTACGCTCACGGCCTTACCATTTGCTACATTCTTATCGGCAAAGGTAGCTGCGGTGTACGCATCGGTTACCGCATCTCCGCTTACCTTGTTATCGCTCAGTGAAACGGTCGCGGCGGTTGTTCCGTCATATTCTTTGTTGATGCCTGTCGCCGTTACGGTTAAGGCCTTTTTACTAATATCTGCCGTGGTACTCGCCGTGGTGTTAAACGAATAATTGCCCGCATCCGCTCCTGAGATCGAAATGCCGGTAACGCTCACGGCCTTACCATTTGCTACATTCTTATCGGCAAAGGTAGCTGCGGTGTACGCATCGGTTACCGCATCTCCGCTTACCTTGTTATCGCTCAGTGAAACGGTCGCGGCAGTTGTTCCGTCATATTCTTTGTTGATGCCTGCCGCCGTTACGGTTAAGGCCCTTTTACTAATATCTGCCGTGGTACTCGCCGTGGTGTTAAACGAATAATTGCCCGCATCCGCTCCTGAGATCGAAATTCCGGTTACGCTCACCGCCTTACCATTTGCTACATTCTTGTCGGCAAAGGTGGCTGCGGTGTACGCATCGGTCACCGCATCTCCACTTACTTTGTTATCACTCAGTGAAACGGTCGCGGCGGTTGTTCCGTCATATTCTTTGTTGATGCCTGTCGCCGTTACGGTTAGGGCCTTTTTACTAATATCTGCTGTGGTACTCGCCGTGTTGTTGAACGAATAATTGCCCGCATCCGTGCCGCCGATCGAAATTCCGATTACGCTCACCGCCTTACCATTTGCTACATTCTTATCGGCAAAAGTAGCTGCTGTGTACGCATCGGTCACCGCGTCCCCGCTAACCTTGTTATCGCTCAGCGATACCGTAGCGGTGGTATTACCGTCATATACCTTATTGATGCCGGTTGCAGCAATAGCTAGCGGCCTGGCAGTAATATTGGCAGTAGCTGAGGTCGTTGTGTTAAACGTATAGTTGCCCGCAGCGGCGCCACTGATCGATATTCCTGAAACAGTAACTGGTTTAGCTGTACCTACATTCTTATTCACAAATGTTGCGGAGGTATATGCAGCGGTTAGCACATCGCCGGTTAATCTGTTGTCATTTAATGTAATCGAAGCAATCGTTGTCCCATCATATGTCCTGTTAACTCCCGTCGCGGTCACAGTTAATTGCCGCTTGTCAATAGTAAAAGTGGTGCTACCAGTTTGGACGCCGTTACCACTTGCACTGACTGTATAAGTTCCGGCTGGGAGCCATGTATTTGACGCGCTCTTTGTGAGCCCATCGCTGGTTAAATATATCGTCGCCTGTACAGGATCGGTACCTTTAACGCCGCCAGTGGGAAACGCAAGACCTCCCAGCTGAAAAGCAATGGTTTTCATCCCTGAAAAGCTACTTGCTGTGAATGTGGCGGTCCCACCGTACGCGGCTGTCGAAACCGAGACTACCACCGGTCCAGCGTCTGTAAAGGTTGTCACAGCTGTCATTCGTGAGGCCTGACCACTAGCGGTTAATTGCAGCGTAGCTCCAAACTCATCCTGATCCGGTGGAATAACCCAAGTTGTTGTTATACTACCCGTAGAATCCGCAGTTGCGGTCCAGGGTTGGTGAGCCGCACTCGTTTGATTATCGGCTGATTCCCCGACATGCAATACCTGCAAGGTAACCGTTTCACCTGCCGTAAAACCAGAACCGGTAATACTTACCGTGGAACCCGGAGGATAATCCTGCTGATCAGTGCTAACTGAGGCGGTTTGAGAAAATACGCTGGCTGACGCAAAAGACAGAAAAAAGAAAATAATTGCTGTCTTGAAAAAAACCGGACTTGCAGTAAAAAAATCTGCTAAATTCTTTTTCATTGTGTAAGGTTTTTGAGTTAAAAGACTCCCCCTTACTGAAGCTTAAGCAGATGCTCACCGCGCATTTATTTCAATCCTAATTGCCCGCATAATCATCATGATAAGTTCAAGGTGGTAATAGTATGCCTCAATAACTATGCGGAAATATTTGATAACGATATTATCTCCTTATCAATTATTTATTGATTAACAACATTTATATTATTACTTATTAAGTTTGAGTTGAACGGAAAAATCGTATATCTCTTGGTTATTTTTTGGAATTTCTTGAATATATAACACAAGTTTAAAATCGAAATACAATCAGTGGCAAACAGTTATACTTTGGGCAAAAGGGTACTCCATTTGGGAAAAAAATTATACAGACACCCACAAAAATTGGCTCTTAAGCAAAAAAACATACTGCACTTCTTAAATCGCAGACGCACTTATAAAATCGGAAAACTATCTATTTAGGCGATCGGCTATTTATTTTTAATATAATTACGATTATTATTGATATTATGAAATAAATACCAATCGTCATAACGAGCAGCTAGTTTAACCCTGAAAAATGTTAAATCGATTCCGGGAATCCGGAACGAATTCATCACCCATGGCTGTCTTCGGCTTCCGGTTTATAGTTCCTTTCCAGTTCGGCAAGCTTATCTTTACCATAAGCAAACCTGGTGATCAGAAAAAACAGAACAGGAACAATAAATATGGCCAGCGAAGTAGCTGCAAGCATACCGCCAAACACGGTCCAGCCGATCGTGCGGCGGGCAATGGCACCAGCTCCGGAAGCGAACACGAGCGGAAGCACACCCAAAATAAAGGCCATCGATGTCATAATGATTGGTCTTAAACGCAGCCGCACTGCTTCTAAGGTCGCTTTTTCAAGTTCCATTCCTCTATCGACACGCTCTTTGGCAAATTCTACGATCAGGATGGCATTTTTAGCCGCCAGGCCGATCAGCGTGATTAGTCCGATCTGTGCATAGATGTTATCATCGAGATTTTTATTAAATGTCAGGAATAAGATTGCGCCGAATGCCCCCAGCGGTACTGCCAGCAGTACAGAGAATGGCACCGACCAGCTTTCATACAAGGCTGCAAGAAACAGGAATACAAATCCAATAGAGAGCATAAAGATGTAAACCGTTTTTGAACCGGATAAGATCTCCTCGCGGCTTAAACCAGAAAATTCATAGCCGTAACCTTCGGGTAAAGTATTGGCAGCCACCTCCTGCAGAGCATTTATGGCATCGCCGCTGCTGTAACCTTCTGCCGTGCTGCCGTCAATTTCAGCAGACCTGAAAAGATTAAAGTGTGAAATCAGCGGCGCATTTTCAATCATTTTATAGGATGTAAGGGTGCTCAATGGCACCATCTGTCCCGCCTGGTTACGAACAAAATACTGCCCAATATCCCTGATATCAGTGCGGTAATTGGTATCGGCCTGCGCCAGTACGTGAAAGTTCCGTCCATAAATGGTAAAGTCATTAACAAAAGTACTGCCCATATAGGTTTGAAGCGTATTGTTAATATCTGATATCAGCACACCCAGTTTTTTCGCTTTTTCACGATCGATAACCAGCTGATAGGCCGGAGTGCGCGCCGTGAAAAATGAAAATGCCCGGGATATCTCTCTTCGCTTGTTTACTTCGGCAATGAAATTCTGAAGTGTCTTTTCAAAAGTTTTCACATCTCCGCCGGCCTGTTTCTGTTCCAAAATAAAGGAAAAGCCCGCAGTCGTGCCCAAACCGGGAATGGCTGGCGGACGTATTACAACAACACTGGCTTCTTTAAATTTTGAGAGTTTTTTTTGCATAACTGCCACCAGTTGTTCTGACGTCAGTTTACGTTCGTCCCAGGGTTTGAGCTGTACGAATATCGTTCCGCTGTTTGATTTACTGGCAAAACTTACCACATTTAATCCTCCCAATGCCGCATAATGAGCCACTTCCGGAATACTGTCGAGCGTGTTCATCATGCCTTGTAAAACCGTCACGCTTCTCTGTGTCGATGCTGCCTCAGGCAAATCATACGTTACATAAATACGGCCCTCGTCTTCTGTCGGAATAAATCCGGTGGCTTTGTTCTTAAATAATAAGATGGTACCTATTATAATGCACACCAGTAAAATAATGATGAACTTCGAGCGTTTGATGCTTTTGTCAACGGTGCGTTTATACCGGCCCGTAACCCGGTCGAACCATGCATTAAACTTGAAAAATAATTTATCTAGTCCTTTGGACTTCTCATCTAGTTTACGTGGACGCAATATTAATGTGCAAAGCGCCGGCGTTAGCGAAAGCGCCACGAAAGCAGAAATCAACACTGATATGGCAATGGTGATCGCAAATTGCTGATAAAGCCGGCCTACGATACCCGGAATAAAGCCTACAGGCACAAATACTGCAGCCAGATATCAGTGCAATTGCAATAACAGGCGCAGAAATGTCACGCATAGCATGTATGGTAGCCTCTTTTGGCGACATTCTCTGTTCATCCATATAATGCTGCACCGCCTCTACCACTACAATTGCATCGTCCACCACGATACCGATGGCCAGTACAAAACCAAATAACGTGAGCGTATTAATAGTAAAATGCAAGGGTATAAAAAATATGAAAGTTCCGATAATAGAAACCGGTATGGCCAGCACCGGAATAAGCGTTGTGCGCCAGCTCTGCAGGAACATAAATACCACCATGATCACCAGGATCAAGGCGATCACCAGGGTCATAATGACCTCATGTACCGATACCTTTACTACCGTTACCGACTCGAAAGGCACTACGTAATCCACATCAGCCGGGAATGTTTTCTTTAACTGCTCCATCGTTGCATAAACATTTTCGGCAGTTTCGATAGCATTGCTGTTCGGCGCCTGGTAAACCAATAGGTACGAAGCCCGTTTGCCATCAACAAAAGAATTGCCCGAATAATTAAATTTACCCAGCTCAACGCGGGCAATATCCTTTAAATAGACTATCGCGCCGCTCTTACCAGGCTGAGAGCGTATTACAACGTTGGCAAATTCTTTGGTTCGTTACAGACGGCCCTGCGCAATTACGCATGAGCTCAAAAGCTTTGTGTGTTTTCCTGCGGCGGAACGCCCACCGAGCCGGCGGCAACCTGGCATTTTGTTCGTCCAGCGCGGCGGTAACATCTGCCGCTGTCATGCCCAGAGCCGCGAGTTTATCAGGCTTTAACCATATACGCATACTAAAATCATCGGCACGGGAAATAACATCTCCTACCCCTTTGGCACGCAAAAGCGCATCTCTTACAAAAATATTGGCGAAATTATCTAGAAAAGGCACGTTATGTGTCCCTTTGGGGAGTAAATGGCCACCAGCATCAAAATACTTGGGTTACGTTTACGCGTGGTAATTCCCAGGCGCTGTACTTCCTGGGGCAAAGTTGGCGTTGCAATAGCTACGCGGTTCTGCACATCAAGGGCCGCAATATTAATATCAGTGCCTACTTCAAAGTTTGCAGTCATGGTCATCTGGCCATTGCTGGTGCTGTTACTTTGCAGGTAGGTCATGCCCGGAGTTCCGTTGACCTGTACTTCTATCGGTGTAGCTACGGTTTGTTCAACGGTTAGCGCATCGGCACCGATATAAGTTGTCGGTAATATTTACAGTTGGTGGTGTAATTTCGGGATACTGCCCTATCGGCAGGTTGATTATTGCTAAAATACCCACTACAACAATTACCATCGAAATAACAATTGCTGTAACGGGCCTTCGTATAAAGGTATCTGCGATCATTCTTTTACTCGTTTAATTGCCCGTGTTATTTATGCTTGCTTTTTGCCCCGGCTGTGCTGAGGGATTACCCAATACAATTTTACCACCATCACGCAGGCGCTGGAAACCTTCAGTAATTACTTTATCACCCTGCTTCAAACCGACTTGATCACCACATTATCGCTGCCCATTTAGGGCCCAAGGTTTACTTTATGTTGTTTGCCATGGTATCCTGCTGACAAAAACAAAATACTCGCCCATCTGCTCAGTGACTGCCTTATAAGGTATGATGATCCTGTCTGCCCGATTTTGCGTTTAGCACTTTTAACACGCAGCTCATGCCATCTTTAAAATATCGCTGTCATTCGGAAACTGTACCCTGACTGTAATGGTCCCGGTTTGGTTGTTTACCCCCCTGTCAATGGCCAAGACTTTCCCGGGTTTATTATAAGTTGTCTCCCCGTCAGATAACTGCAGCTTGAAGGTTGAGTCGGTACTGTTTTTTTGCAAATTATAAAAGCGGCTGATATCCTGTTCATTGATCACCACATCAACTCCTATCGGATGTTCACTCGATATGGTATTTAACAATGTTGTCCCCGGTGAAACCTGCGCGCCAAGCTTTACCTGCGATATACCTATTCGTCCGGTAAAAGGGGCCGTGATAATCGAATAAGACAGATCGGTTTTTGCTGATTAATACCCGCCTTTGCAACGCCACCTGGCTTTTATTGGTTTCATAGGCTGCCATTGCCTGGTCAACCGTTTGACGGGCAACGGCGTCCTCCTTTTGAAGATATGTATAACGGTCAATATCTTTTTGGCTTTTACCAGATTAGCATCTGCGCTTGCCAGATTAGCCACGGCCTGATCATAGGCTGCAACATATTTGCGGCGGTCGACTTCATATAGTTCCTTTCCTTTTTCCACTACATCGCCTTCCTTAAAAAATATACCGGTAATAAAACCCGATACCTGGCTGCGCAGTTCCACCTGAATTTAGTGCCACAACTGTTCCCTGGTACTGATCATAGTACACAGCATCGGCTTTTCTTGCTTCAACAACATTTACCGGAGTCGGCGGAAACGCGGCGTTTTGTTTGGCAGGCTTACCGCAAGATATCAGCGCGGGCAGTGAAATGAAGCCGAACAGTAATAATTTTATATTTCTCATTGGATATCAGTTTCTTATTGTATACTTAAAGTTCCCATTGCCTTTTGCAGGTCGATCTTGCTGGAAAACAACTGGAACAAGGCATTATAATAATTCAGTTCCGCTGTCCGAAGTCCGATTGCGAAACTATCACATCGAGATAGGTTTTTATACCTTCACGATACTGCAGGCTCACCACGTGGTAAACATCCTTTGCAAGGCTTACATTCTCTTTGAGGAATTCCCAGTTGGTATAATTGCTTTTGTAACTTGCCAGCGCCTGAACATATTCTGTATTGATCGTATTGCGTGAATTGATGATATCCAGGTCTGTACGGCTTGCCTGCAATCTCGCCTTACTTAAATTTTGAAATCGTTTGGTTCCCTGGAAAATAGGAAGTGCAAGGTTAAGCCTACGTAGGAATTCGGGAAAGACCGGTCGTACAGACTCGAGAAACTGCTGCTAATATAATACAGATTATAAACGCCCGTTGCGGACAGCGACGGCAAAAATCACCAGCTTATAATAACTTACATTAACATCCTGAAGATTCTTTTGGGTTTGCAGCAACTGGTACTCAATCCGGTTATTTATATCGAGGCTCAGGTTGGTATCTATAACGGCCTCCGTCTCGTAACGGGTTGAATCATATAAAAGACTCAGTCTGTTCTCGGCGCCAAGACCCATGATTTGTTTTAGGTAGGCAATCTTGCTTTTAATGCTTTCAATGGTCTGCTTGCGCAGCGCCAGAGAATTATTTAACGATATGGTAGCCTGTTTGTAGTCGGTTTTATCAACAACGCCGGCCTGGTATTGAGCATAAGCATCCTTAAGACTCCTTTGCAGCCGTATCACATCCTCGTTTAAAATATCCAGTTGCTTCTGCGATAGCAAGACATCAAAAAAAGCCTTGCTTACATCTGATACGACATTGATCTGGCTGCTCAGCGTATTCTGCTTATAATATAGGCGTGAATATTTGGCAGCTCTGGCTGCCTGCAGTACATCATTATTATATATTACCTGGTTAGCCTGCAAACCCAGGACTGAAAAATCACTCAGCGTTCCCGAAGTTGTCGCATTAGCCGGTATGATCGCAGAACCCTTAAAATACCGATCATAGGTAGCAGAACCACTTACCTGGGGAAGCCAGTCAGCTAGACCGATTTTAATATCCTTTTCGTTAATGCTCTCGTCTATAGCTGCCTGCCGCACGGCCGGCTGATTTCGAAGTGCAAATTCAACACATTGCTTTAGCGTGACGGCCTTAACAGCTGTATCGGGACTCGTTTGCGCAAATACCAGCCAGGGAAAATAAGATAGTAAAGTAGGGAATTAGGTACAATTTTTTTTTCATAAAGGCGATCATCACACACATTAATAATGCAAATTAAATGTAATGGTTCTGATAAATATCGATAAATTTATGGTAGGATTGTGAATATGGCATAATTATGAATAAATAATCGGGGACACAACATTTTTTAGTTAACCTGCATTAAATCACTTGTTTGAGGTCTTGTTTTCTCCTTTTTTTAAAAAAATGAAAAATTGTGACATGAATTAAATAAAAATTTTAATTAATTTGCCTTATCAGAATTTACATTGCTCGTAAAGTGTAATGTAAACATATTCAAGTATCTAAATAATTAAAGTTGTAAACTTGTTCATGATATTTTTACAAGAAGTTAAAGCAAGGCTAACACATGGGTAAAAAACTACATGATAAAATTGCGTTGTTCAAAGACGCAGAGCTGGCACGGGAACGGGGCGTATATCCTTTTTTCAGGCCTATTGAATCCGGTCAGGACACAGAGGTTATTATCGATGGTCAACGTGTGTTAATGTTTGGATCAAATTCCTATCTGGGACTAACTAACCATCCTAAAATTAAAGAAGCTTCAAAAAAAGCTATTGATAAATACGGTACAGGTTGTGCAGGATCACGGTTTTTAAATGGTACGCTCGATATACATATCGAATTAGAGCAAAGGCTGGCCAAATATGTTGGCAAGGAAGCCTCGGTTCTTTTTAGCACAGGTTTTCAGGTAAATCTGGGAGTACTGTCCTGTATTACGGGGCGTAATGACTATTTGATACTGGATGAATATGATCATGCATCCCTGATTGACGGCAGCCGCCTGTCATTTTCAAGGGTGATCAAATATGCACACAATGACATGGCTGATCTCAGGAGAAAGCTAAGCATCCTGCCTGAGGACGCGGTGAAACTCATTGCGGTAGATGGTATCTTCAGTATGGAAGGCGACATCGTAAAACTGCCTGAAATCGTGGAACTGGCTGAAGAATTTGGTGCCAACATCATGGTAGATGATGCGCACAGTCTTGGCGTTATCGGTGAAAAGGGCGCGGGTACGGCTTCACACTTCGGTTTAACGGGCGATGTTGATTTGATTATGGGTACTTTTAGTAAGTCCCTGGCATCATTGGGCGGTTTTATCGCTGCTGACTTTGCTACGATCGATTACCTGAAACACCGCGCGCGTTCATTGATGTTCAGCGCCAGTATGCCTCCAGGCGCAGTTGCCAGCGTTATTGCAGCACTTGACATCATAGAGTCAGAACCGGAAAGAATAGCTAAGTTATGGGAAAATACCAATTACGCGCACAAGCTATTGGTTGACGAAGGATTTGACCTCGGCCCTACCGAAAGCCCGATTTTGCCGATCTATGTACGTGACAACGAAAAAACCTTCCTGGTTACCAAATACCTTCAAAATGCAGGCGTATTTGTAAACCCTGTTGTTTCGCCGGCAGTTCCGTCTGACTCGTCCCTGCTACGCTTTTCATTAATGGCAACCCATACGTTTGCCCAGATTGAAGAAGCGATCGAAAAAATAAACAAAATATTTAAAGAGGTCGGCGTTGCAATGATCAAAGAAAATATTTAAGGAAAGAATCATCCTGGCAAAACAGTGCCAGGATGATTCTTTTGTTTTTGCACCTAAAAAAAATCCCCTTTCCAATGAAAAAAGTTGTTCCGGTAAGTACTAAAAAAGACTTGGCTAAATTTATTGATTTTCCTCATGAACTTTATAAGGATGACCCCAATTATGTACCGGAACTGTTCATCGCGCAAAGAGACCTGTTAACTACCCACCCTTTTCATAAGCATTCCTCGTTACAGACTTTTTTAGCATTCGACGGCGATAAAATTGTTGGTCGTATAGCTGCTATAAATAATACAAATCATAACAAATTCAACAATACCAATGAAGGTTTCTTTGGCTTTTTTGATTGCGTTAATGATCCCGAAGTTTCTGCATTGTTGTTTGATGCCGCAACCAAATGGCTGAAAGAAAAGAAACTGACCAAAATAGTAGGCCCGGTGAATCCTTCGACCAACGAAACCTGCGGACTGCTGATAAAAGGATTTGACAGCCGCCCGATGGTTATGATGACCTATAACCCGGCGTATTATGTTGATTTGTTTGAAAAGGCCGGCTTAGAAAAACAGGTAGACCTTATTGCCTGGCACTGGGACAAATACAGCTATAGCGACAAATCGGTTCAGCTGCTTGACAGACTTCAGGATCGTTTAAAACGCAGCGATATCACCATTAGAAAGGTCAACATGAAAAAGTTCAAGGAAGAAGCTGCTGCCCTGCGCGAAGTGTACAACACTGCCTGGGATAAAAACATGGGTTTCTTTCCAATGACCAATGAAGAATTTGATTACACGGCCAAAGATCTTAAAATGATCCTTGACCCTGACTTCTGCCTTCTTGCCGAGCAACATGGTAAAATAGTTGGTTTCGGTGTGGCAATTCCTGATATCAACGAAATATTAAGCAAAATCAAAAAAGGACGACTACTGCCAACGGGTCTGTTCAAGCTTTTATTTGGCAAGAGCAAAATAAAAGGTATCAGAATTATGTTGCTTGGCGTTGTAGACGGATACCGCAAAATGGGCATTGAAGCCGTCCTATATGGTTCCATTATCAAGGAGTACCGTAGAAAAGGTCTCGAATACGCAGAAGCGTCCTGGACACTGGAAAACAACGAAATGGTAAACCGTGCCATTGAGGCCATCGGCGGAGATCCCTATAAAAAATACAGAATATACGAAAAAGCTATTTAACGTTATTTGATACTCCCCCTATTTCTATTTTTCAACTAATTAACTGATTTTTGTTTAGAAACTGACTATTTTCATTTTTTGGTCAACTTTAACAGGTTGCGCCATTATTTAATGAAAAATCCGGTTCTTTGGACGCAACAAGTAATAATTGGCTATCGCCATACTATTAACATTTTGAAAATATTAGAACATGAAAAGTAACATTCAACCAGCCAAGGGTAAATTAGGTATTTTAATACCAGGTCTAGGTGCAGTAGCTACTACATTGATCGCCGGTGTTGAGGCTGTAAAAAAGGGCTTATCGCAGCCGATCGGCTCGCTTACGCAGATGGGTCACATTCGCTTAGGGAAAAGAACAGAAGATCGCTATCCTAAAATAAAAGAATTTGTTCCATTGGCAGATTTAAATGACATTGTATTTGGCGGCTGGGATGTTTACCAGGATAATGTTTATCAGGCGGCGATGAATGCCAAAGTGCTTGAGCCGGGATTGCTGAATGCAATCAGGCCCGAACTGGAATCACTTGTGCCCATGACTGCCGCTTTCGATAAAAATTACGCAAAGAACCTGGTAGGCACACACGTAAAAAAGGGTACCCGTCTTGAGCTCGCTCAGGCAGTGATGGAAGATATTGAAAACTTCAAAGAAAAAAATGGCTGTGACCGGGTTGTGCTGGTATGGTGCGGTTCAACCGAAATTTATTACGAAGCTTCTGACATCCATCAGTCGCTCGCGGCATTTGAACAGGCTTTAGCGGACGATGACAAGCTGATCGCACCAAGCATGATCTATGCGTATGCTGCACTTAAACTCGGTGTGCCTTTTGCAAATGGCGCTCCTAACCTCACCGTTGATATCCCTGCACTGGTTGAACTGTCAAAACTGACCGAAACGCCAATTGCGGGTAAGGATTTTAAGACCGGGCAGACGCTGATGAAGACTATACTGGCCCCCGGTTTGGCTGCAAGGTCACTGGGAATCAGCGGCTGGTTTTCCACCAATATTCTGGGTAACCGCGACGGACTGGTTCTGGATGATCCGGACAACTTCAAAACCAAAGAGGTTTCCAAATTAGGCGTGTTGGAAGACATCCTGCGTCCGGAAGATAACCAGGAACTTTACGGTGATATTTACCATAAGATCCGCATTAACTACTATCCGCCACACGGCGATAATAAAGAAAGCTGGGATAATATTGATATTTTCGGTTGGTTGGGTTATAAGATGCAGATCAAGATCAATTTCCTTTGCCGGGATTCGATCCTTGCCGCCCCTATCGCTTTAGATCTGGCTTTATTTATCGACCTGGCTAAACGTGCGCAAATGAGCGGTATACAGGAATGGCTATCATTCTATTTAAAATCCCCTCAAACCGCACCTGGTCTGAGACCGGAAAATGATATATTCAAACAATTAATGAAGTTACAGAATACTTTGCGTCATATGATGGGCGAAGATCTGATTACTCACCTGGGACTGGATTATTACCAGGATTTGGTTGAAGTATTATAATGTTTCATAAACTGATTTCCACTAGCCTTGGCATAGGCTACATCGGTAAAGGAGCAGGCACGGTGGCAGCCGTTGCCTGCTCTGTTTGTTGGTACCTGGCTTACAGGCATGACTACCAGCCCATTCCTTCTGTCATCATTACCTTGTTTATCGTCATTCTGGGCGTCTGGTCATCGGATGTTGTGTCAAAAATTTGGGGTAAAGATCCTGCCAGGGTGGTAATTGATGAAGTAGCAGGAATGTGCATCAGCCTGCTGTTTGTGCCCGTTACGATTAAATATGTAGTATGCGCGCTCGTTCTGTTCCGCTTTTTTGACATCGTAAAACCGCTATACATCAAAAAATTAGAAAAATTTCCGGGAGGCCTTGGTATCATGCTGGACGATGTTTTGGCGGGCATATACGCCAATATTATCCTGCAGGTAGTTCTGTGGCTGCGATTGATATAGCAAGACGATCGATTCAGATTTTATTAATCGATTGATTAATTTTGACTTTTTGACCACAATAGTCTGATTGGAATTTTTCTATTTTTGCACCATAATACAAGCATGTTAAACTTGTCGCTCAATTAGGAGTCTTATAGGGCAAAAGTTAAAACGGCTTATAGTAATTTTAGGAACTAAAAAAATATCGGTTCGCCGTATTCAAATATCGCCTGACGTTAAAATAGAAAATACTTTATACATCTATTGAAGGCATATGAGTTTGAATTCGCGTAATCCCATAATGCACATGAATTGTAAAAGTATTTGTTGTTTGAAGATATTTCTACTTACACTGTTTCTTCTTTCTTCCTTGATAACATTTGCTCAACAAGAAACAAAAGTGAGTGGTGTGATTACCGATGCCAAAACCAAAGAAACGCTTCCTTTCGTAAACGTGTTTGCCGCGGATAGTTCTGCGCACACGATTGCCGACAATAACGGCAACTATGTTCTGGAATCCAGCAAACCGTTCAGCCAGATAAAAGTAACATTTGTAGGTTATAAATCCATTACCCTGAATGTGACCCCGGGGATCGAACAGGTGGTCAATATACACCTGGTGCCCTCAGCTCAGCAACTTGCGGGGGTAGTAATTAAATCGGGAAAAAAAACAAAATACCGCAATAAGGATAACCCTGCCGTCGAACTGATCAGACAGGTAATTGCGCATAAGTCAGAAAATAAGCCGGAAAGTTACGATTACGTCCAGTATAAGTCATATGATAAGATGATGTTCTCGTTGTTAAATGTTTCCTCAACGATAACAGAAAAGAAATTCTTCAAAAAATATAAATTTCTACTCGATAACCGCGATAGCACTACCATACCAGGCAAAAATCTTTTGCCCTTTTATCTTGATGAAAAATTAAGCCAGAATTTTTACCGCAAATCTCCCGAAAAGAATAAAACGATTTTATTGGGTGAAAAAAGTGTCAATTTTGGCAACTACAGCTTTATAGATAGTGATGGTTTCGGAAAATATCTCAAGCACATGTATTATGATGTTGATATTTACCAGAACAACATCTTTTTGATGACCAATCAGTTTCTGAGCCCGATTTGTGATGCTGCTCCGACCTTTTATAAATTCTTCATCAGCGATACGATAACGGTTAATAACTCCAAAGTGGTTGTGCTGAGTTTTACTCCGCGCAATACAACGGATATGCTTTTCGAAGGAGCAATATATATTACCCTGGATGGACATTATGCTGTACAGCATGCTTCGCTTACTGTCAATAAAAACATCAATCTGAATTTCGTAAAGACATTGCGCATTGATCTGGACTTTGAGCAAAATCCTGACCAGCGATATCACCTGAGCAAAAGCAATACAATTGTCGACTTTTCTGTAAACGCAAAAGACAAAGGCGGCTTTCTGGGAATAAGGACCGTTACATTTAAGGAATACCAGGTAAATAAGGCACTGCCGGATACCACTTATAACGGGCCTACACAAATTGTATCGGATGAAGCCAGCAGCCGTAGCAATGAATTCTGGTCGAAAAACCGGCTGGATACCTTAACGACGGCCGAATCAAAGGTTTATCACAATATTGATACCATAAAAACGATGCCCTCGTACCGCCATACCATGGACCTTATTACCTTGCTGCTGGCAGGCTATAAGTCATTTGGTGCGTTCGAGATCGGTCCGGCAAATACATTTTACAGCTTTAACCCGGTGGAAGGTTTCAAACTGCGGCTCGGGGGACGAACCACACCCGAGTTGAGTAAACGTTATTATTTTGAAACCTATATAGCTTATGGATTTAAGGACGAAAAATTCAAATATTTCTTAAGTGCTACCTATTCGCTCAACAACAAATCCATCTATAAATATCCGCAGGACTACATAAGAGCAACTTACCAGCAGGATACTAAAATTCCCGGCCAGGCACTCCAGTTTGTTGAAGAAAATAACTTTTTGCTCTCTTTTAAACGTGGCGAAAACGATAAGTATTTGTACAACAAGTTTTATCGCCTCGATTACGTCCATGAGAATGAAAATCATTTTTCTTACAGCCTGGGCTTTAAAAACTGGTGGCAATCACCAGCCGGCTCCCTGTATTTCATCAATAGCGTGGGCGGTCAGCCGAATCTGATCAATAGTATAACGACCACGGAAGCAACATTAGGCCTTACGGTATGCACCAAATGAACAATTTTATCAGGGTAAAATCTACCGCATAACCATTCCCAATAAATATCCGATTTTCTCATTCGACTATACAATTGGTTTGAAAGGGGTGTTTAACGGCCAGTACAATTACCAGAACCTGCACTTGCGTGTTGACAAGCGCTTCTATTTATCGCAGCTGGGCTATGCTGATTTTTCAGCAGAGGCGACCCATATTTTCGGACAGGTTCCCTATCCCCTGCTTGCTATTCCCCGTGCCAATCAGACCTACGCATATGATCTTTATTCGTATAACCTGATGAACTTTCTGGAGTTTGTTAATGATCACTCCGAAAGTATAAATATCGACCAGCACTTTAACGGATTCTTTTTTAATAAAATACCGTTGTTTAAGAAATTGAAATGGCGCGAAACGATGTCCGTGAAAGCTTTGTGGGGTGGTCTCAGAGAGTGAAAATGACCCTACACTACACCCAACGTTATTTGAATTTCCGGTTGACCAGAACGGGCAACCTATTACTTATGCAATGGGTGCACAGACCCTATATTGAAGGAAGTGTAGGAATTGAAAACATTTTTAAATTAGTAAGGGTTGACTTGGTAAGAAGATTTGATTATTTAGAGCATCCAAATACTCCAAAATGGGGTATAAGGGCAAGGGTAGTATTCACTTTTTAATTTAAATTTAGAAAAAAAATAATTGCAGTTATGACACATCAAACATCCTTACGTACCAATCTGCAGTTAGGGATTTATAAAGTTATAGATCCTTTTGTTAAAATACTGATTAAACTGGGGCTTACGCCTAATGTGGTGACTACCATCGGCTTTATGCTTAATGTAGGAGTCGCCGTTGTATTCATTATTGGTGCCGAAGAAGGCAATCGTGGCGACCTGACTTACGTGGGATGGGCCGGTGCTCTGATCCTGTTTGCGGGCCTGTTTGACATGCTCGATGGCCAGGTAGCCAGGCTCGGGAATATGAAATCGACATTTGGTGCGTTATATGATTCGGTGCTTGATCGATATAGTGAACTGGTCATGTTTTTAGGTATCTGTTATTACCTGGTTGCCCACCATTATTTTTTAAGTTCAATCTTTGCTTTTATTGCCCTGATCGGATCAATGATGGTAAGTTATGTTCGGGCCCGTGCGGAAGGATTAGGAGTTGAAATTAAAGGAGGTTTAATGCAGAGACCGGAAAGAATAATCACCCTTGGATTATTTGCCATGTTGTGCGGAGTCACTTCTTTATATATCGGTGGAAACTATAAATTGTATGTACCCGGTATCAGGTTCCATGTATTTGAAACCATGTCCATCTTTACCTTCCCGATTGTGGCGCTTGCCGTACTTACGAATGTTACGGCCTGCCGGCGCCTGATCGATGCAAAAAAAGCGCTGGAGAATAAAAAATAATTATTAATACACTTTTTAAATTTAATGCGATTACGTTTATTACTGTTCCTTTGTTTATCTGTTTTTGCGCTATCTTTTAGCGTAGCTAAAGATAGAAATACCGGGCATGATTTGACCGGAGGTTCAAAATCAGATGTTGTGTACCCTGTTCCCCCTGTAAACAAACAACGATTGTTTTATTTGCAGCGCACGCCAAATTCCAACACGATCATTTATGATCTTAATTTAACCAGTGATGGCAGACCGGATACCGACGAACCGATAAAAGTTTATTGGGTACGATATGCTGAAAACGGGCAGAAACAGGATTTAAACTATATACAGCGTAAATTTGCATATGGTATAACGTCAAGGTTGCTTGACAACGGAAATTATGATATCAGATTTGTGTCATACAAAAAATTTCCGTTAACTTTAATGAAGGCCGATGACGGAAAATATCATATCTTCGCGTATATAGCACAAAAGCAGGTTATGCTTGACCGTATCTTTGTAAAAATTGATGGCGGTTCGTTCTGGCTCCCTAACGTGACTTACGTGGAGATTAAAGGTTCGGACCCGCAAACAGGCAAAGAAATAGTTGAACGTTTTAAACCCTGAATGGATGAAAAAAAAATTTGTTTCGAATTCACAGGAATCTGTGAGAATGTTTAAAAGTGACTTATTAGAAAGTCTTATCAAAGGTACATTTTCTGGTGCCGGTATTTATTTTTATGCCGGTTATTTTATATACTGCATTACAGAGCATTATTTATTGTAAACCTTCCAGCCGGTTACTTGTTTTGGCTTGTTTATACTCGGCCTTTTTGTTTGGACATTTATTGAATATATCATGCACCGTTTTGTGTTCCACTATGCCCCTCCGGATAAGCCATGGGCACAACGGCTCCACTTTATTTTTCACGGCGTTCACCATGATTATCCGAGTGATGCAAAACGTTTGGTATTGCCTCCCTCTGTAAGTATTCCCCTGGCAACTGGTTTTTATTTTCTTTTTAATGCCATTTTGCCGGCCGATTATATCTTCGGATTCTTCCCCGGCTTTATTTTGGGTTACCTGTTTTATGATATATCGCATTATGCCATACATCATTTTAACTTTAAAGGCAATCTCTGGAAAAAAATCAAACAGCATCATATGCTGCACCATTACCAGGATCCGGACAAAGGATATGGTGTAAGCTCCCCTTTTTGGGATAAGGTATTCCGTTCAGACTTCATAAAAAAATAACATGGACAGTGATGTGGACCAAGGCAGCGCAGTAAACTTACGTTCTGTTGCTGCTGTTTCACTAATATCATTTGCCTATTTACTATTCTCCGCATTTCTGGTAGGCTTTAAGTACGATCAGGTGGTGTTGGCATTGATTTTTAATTGCGCTTACTATGCCTCGAGCCTCACCCGTAAATTTATACTGGGATTCTCCATATTCATAGTATACTGGATCATATTTGATTATATGAAGGCTTTCCCCAATTATAATTATAATGGGGTACATATCGCGGACATCTACAATTTTGAGAAACGGGTTTTTGGTATCCACTATCAAAACAAATTACTGACCCTGAATGAGTACTGGCGATTAAATGGTATCACCTTTTTCGACGTTCTTTCCGGAATATTTTATTTATGCTGGATACCGGTACCACTGGGTTTTGCGGTTTATTTGTTTTTCACCAGACGCAGGCAGTTCCTGCTGTTCTCCCTAACCTTTGTTTTGGTTAATATCATCGGATTTATCATTTATTACCTTTACCCCGCCGCCCCACCCTGGTATGTACAATACCATGGATTTGCCTTTCAGCCACTTAAAATGGGCAACACGGCTGGTTTGGTGAAATTCGACACCTATTTCCATGCCGGCATCTTCAAATCGATTTATGCCAAGGGCTCCAATGTATTTGCCGCCATGCCATCTTTGCATTCCTCGTACCCGGTAATTGTGTTGTATTACGGACTAAAAAACCGTCTGGGCCTTGTAAATCTTTTTTTCGCCCTGGTTATGGTAGGGATATGGTTTTCGGCAGTGTATGCCAGTCACCATTATGTAATCGATGTATTGGTCGGCATATTATGTGCTATTTCGGGCATAAGTCTATTCAATCTTCTGTTAACCCGCGCCGGATGGTTCGCCAGGTTCATTGACCGGTATTACAACCTGATAAAGTAGAAATTCCGGGCATAGGATGTACTATTTTTAGTACATTATACCCGTGTCCTAGGATCGGTTCAGGAAAAAATAGGCCTTTAGCCTATCTGCAGCGCCTTATGTGCTTCTTCGCAGCTGCAGGCATAAGATTTGATAAATCATGATTCAATCTTATGGATGTAATTGCCTCTTTTTCGAGAAAGTTCTTATCAGTGACTATTTTTATCTGTTGCTTCCATCCCCTATTCGCTGTTGCAGGTAAACCTGATACATCCGAAATAAAGCTTAAGGTTCAAAGTAAACCGAAGTTTACCCGGTTGGATAGCCTCAACCAGGAGCTTGGTTCCATTATTGTAGATTCTCTTAAGGCGCCCATCTACACGCAGATTGCGTTGGAATATCTCAGCTATAATGCGACAAAAAACCACCGGCAGCTGCGTACCTATCAGAATGCTGCCATCAAAAATACACTTTCAGCGCTTCACTACTTTTCCAAATACGACGATAGCACGGGGTTGCGTAAAAGCTTTGACCAGCTGTCAAGCATATATCATGCTCAGCACAAATACTCTCCTGCAAAATGGTTTATCCTGCAATCCAATAAAATTTCAAGGGAACAAAACGACACTACGAACGTGATCAATTCACTGATCGAGTTATCCTCAATAAAAACCGATATCAAGGATTATACGCTTGCAATGAAAGATCTCAATGAAGCATTGTCTTTGGCAGCCAGCCGTTACCCTGTTCAGGAATCAGAAGTGCAGTTGCATTACGCCATGCTTTATAACGTACTGAAAAATTACCAAAAAGCGGCAATTGCATTAAAAAGACACAAAGCAATTGATGATAGTTTGAGACGGGCACAGGCCAGGTCAGCAGCGCAACTGGCCGCGAAGGATTCCTTGCAGCAGGTCAAAAAAAAACGCAGCTTGGCCAGCAGCAAGAAACATTACGCAAGAAAAATGGCCTCATTATAAACCTCATTATCATTATTTCCGTAATTGTGATCAGCGTTTTTCTGTATTTCAAACGAAGAAGGCAAATCTACTGGCGACCCCTGATCAAGCGCCATCCAACCGACCGCCCTCAATAGTAATGACCAGGATAACATTCAGGGAAATCCAACGTTTTTTTTAGAATCCACTATAATTATGAGACGTTCATTTTTGGGAACGATAGCTGCACTATTTATCATGATGGTCGCTGTTTCTGCGGCGCCAAAGCGCAGCGCTGTAAACAGGTTCAAAGATGAATTTCTGAGCCGTATTAATCAGATGCGTCATAAAGGATGCAATTGCGGCCATCTTTTTATGCCCCCGGCGCCGCCGCTGACCTGGAACGCCGACCTGGAGTCTGCAGCCAGGGCTCATGCACTGGATATGTCAGAACGCAATTACTTTAGTCATACCAGCAAGAGTGGCTGGAGTATGTCCGACAGGGCTATGGCTGCAGGCTATGGGTTTAAAGGTTTTAAGAGTTATGCCGTTGGTGAAAATATTGCCCGCGGGCAGATGAGCATTGCAGAAGTGATGAATGGATGGCTGCATAGCGAAGACCATTGCCGCAATCTGATGAACCCGGCTTTTAAGGAAGTCGGCATTGCCCAGATCGATACTTACTGGGTACAGGACTTCGGTGGTCGTGAGGCGTTTTCACCCAAAGAACGGCAGATGCTAAAGAGTGGCAAGTATAAGCTGATACAGAAAGAGGTGACTGAACACTAAGCCGTCCAGCCCATTAGTGTCATCACATTCAAAAATTCCGGCCGTAAGGGTGCTTCGATAACCATTTTTTCATTTGTTACCGGATGGCCGAAAGCCAGCGATCGAGCATGGAGAAGCATCGTGGTCATTTCCCATTTTTCTTTAAACAGCTTGTTCTGTTTATTGCAGCCGTGCGTTCTGTCGCCAATAATGGGATGGAAAATATGTGCAAAATGCTTGCGAAGCTGGTGCATGCGTCCGGTAGCCGGTGTGGCCTCCACCAAGGAATATCTTGATGTAGGATGTTTTCCGAAAACTACGTTCAACTCGGCTCTAGCCAGTGTCCGGTAGGCCGTAAAGGCTTCCTGCAGCGTACCATTTTCTTTTCTTAACGGATAGTCGATATTTTCCTGGTCTTGGGTATGACCGCGCAGGACTGCCAGGTATGTTTTTGAAACAAGATTCTCCGCAAATCGCTTCTGCATTCGCGTTTCTACCTCTTTATTTAACGCAAACAATAGTACGCCGCCTGTTTTGCGATCAAGCCGGTGAACAGGGTTCACCCGCTGCCCTATCTGATCACGCAATAATTGCAAAGCAAACACCTCGGCATCAGCAGCTATGGAAGAACGGTGAACAAGCAGATCATGAGGCTTATTAATGGCGACCAGATACTCATCCCTGAATAATATATCAAGCATTGCCGGATCCGCTTTTTTCAGCAGGCTTCTTTTCCATTGGCCCGCGTTTGTAAATGATCAGACCATTCAGAAAATTTCGCAGTAGCTGATCTCCGCAAGGCTTAAAATTCGGATGGTCTTTATCACGGAATATAGCACCCAGCTCTGTTTTGGTCGTAGCAAAATTAACCAGGCTGCATATATGAACAATATCATCGTCTCTCAGCTTTAGTGCTACACGCAATTTTTTCATTATATCGTTATTGCTCATATTTTATCCGCTATTTTATTCTGCAAAGTTAACTGTTTCCAACCGAACAAGATGTGATGCAGCAAACATGACGAGATTAATATTCGTACCTTTGCAGCCAAAATAAAACGCTTGTGTGGGCAGATAAATTAAAACTCAATAAACAACTGGTTCGTTCGGTGACAGAAGCCGGCTATTTTACACCTAAAGAGGTACAGTTGAAAACGCTGTCCCGGATAATCGGCGGCCAGGATATTATAACCGTATCTGCCGAAGGCAGTGGCAAAACTACCGCCTATGTGCTCGGCGTACTGATGCGTCTTAAATATGGCCTTGAAGAGGCTCCACGGGCATTAATACTGGTACCAGATAAAGAAAAGGTGCTGGATGTTATCGCTCAATTTGAGCTATTAAATAAGAATGAGACCATTCGCGTAGTTGGCTTATTTGCAGAGTCATCCATGCAGCCGCAAATGGATGCTTTAGCCGAGGGCGCGGACATTGTAGTAGCAACGCCTGACAGGGCGCGTGCAATCTACCTGAAACTAGGCCTGAATCTGAATAAGATCATCATGCTCGTAATTGACGATGCGGCCGAAATCGTGAGGCTTGGGGCACAATTACCTGTTAACGAATTGGCCAATAGCATTATTAAATGTCAGCACCTGGTATTTACAGAAGTATTGCACAGCAGATTGCAGCAGATGATCGGTCCCTTTATGAATATGCCTGCAATAATTGAGGTAGACCAATTAGGTGAAGCAAAAGCGGAAATACATCCCCAGACGCTGTACCAGGTTGATAACTTTAAGACCAAGCTGAATTTATTGGCTTTATTACTAAAAGATGCTGATCCTGCCGCCAGGATCGCGGTATTTGTCAGCACGCGCTTAAATGCCGAAAAGGTTTACAGTCATCTGCGATTAAATTTCAAAAATCAGGTTGCCATATTGGCCCCCATGATGTTTGAATCCAGGGGTTTCTCGTCAGTAGATGAATTTTTGGATCAGCAGGAGGCCCAAATACTGATCATCGCCAATGAATTACCAGGACCTGATGATCTTACGGGCATATCCATGCTCCTGAATTTTGAATTACCTGAAGACACGGAGCGCTTTGTACAACGCATGGTCAAAGATCCGGCCGCCACGGACAAGGTAACATCGGTAATCCTGGCAACCGATCTGGAACTCATTTTGGTAAAGAAGATCGAACAAACCATAGGTCAAAAAATTGCGCCTCATGATTTGCCTGAAAATTTGAATATAACGATCGAACAGCAGGACAAAAAGAAAGCTAAATCAGAAAAAACTCCCAAAAATGAGGCTCCTGTACGTGGCGAAGCCTTTCATGAAAAAAAAGCAAGCAACAGGAAAGATTATAATTATAGCGCCGGAACCAAGGCCAAGATGAACAACAAGAAAAAGCACTAAAATATGAATGAGCCATTTGACCTTGAGATAAATGGAACGATTTATTCCGTATTTCCTGAAGGCGACGATATTTATGCCATCTTTAAAGAAGGCGTAGCCTATGTAAGCATCCAAAAGGATACTGAATCGCACTGGCTTAAATTGGACCCAAAAACGGAAATGCCGCTTTTCGATAATGACGCGGAAGTAAATGTAATAGGCCAGGAAATTGAAAAATACAATCCGTAGATAACGATATTAAATGAGCTTTTCTGAATTGCTTGGATTACAATTCGGATAATTTGATCTAAATGTTTAGCTTTATTTTCAGTAAACCTAAAACATTTCACGATCAGATATGATTACCGCACAACTTACAGACAATCTTAAGAAAACATCTACCCGACTCTACTCACTGGATGCCCTGCGCGGCTTTGATATGTTTTGGATAATGGGCGCCGAGGAAATATTTCATGCTTTGGCAAAGGCAACCCATTGGGGCGCATTTTGAAACGATCGCTAACCAACTGACACATCCGGCCTGGAATGGTTTCCATCTTTACGATCTGATATTCCCCCTTTTCCTGTTTATGGCAGGAGTATCGACGCCATTTTCCGTTGGCCGTGACCTGGAGAAAGGCAAGACCCGGCAGCAATTATTGTTGCGGGTGATAAAACGGGGCTTAATCCTGGTCTTACTGGGCGTTATTTATAACAACGGACTTAATATTAAGCCCATTACACGAAATACGGTTTGCATCCGTTTTGGGGCGCATCGGTATTGCCTATATGTTTGCCAATATCATCTATCTTATTCGCAACGGAAAATTCCAGATTATTCTGGTTCTGGTTTTTTATTATCGGCTACTGGTTATTATTGAAATTCACATCTGCCCCGGGATTTCCTCCAGGAGATCTGACCATGCAAGGAAATTTTGCGTCTTATATGGATCGGACCCTGCTGCCCGGCCGTCTTTATTTAGGTATACACGATCCGGAAGGATTGTTCTCCACCATTCCTGCTATCAGCACGGGTTTGCTGGGCATTCTGGCCGGCGTGACCTTGAAAAAAGAAACGCTTACTCAGAAAGGAAAAGTACTGCGGTTGGCGATTGCAGGGGTCCTTTTTCTGATCATGGCACAAATATGGAACCTGGATTTCCCCATTAACAAAAATCTTTGGAGCAGCTCATTTGTATATGCATGTAGGCGGATAAGCCTGCTGTTAATGGCGTTATTTTATTATGTAATCGATGTACTGGGGTATAAAAAATGGGCGTTTTTCTTTAAAGTGATAGGAATGAACTCTATTTTGATCTATATATCCGGCAAGTTTATTGACTGGGAATACACCACAAGAGCGTTTTTCGGCTGGTTGACACCGTTAATTGACGACCCTTACAACCTGGTAGTAGGCGCAATTTGCTTTGTGATGATCAAATGGCTGTTTTTATATTTTATGTATAAGAAAAAGGTATTTTTAAGAGTATAAATCTAGCATGCAAAGGAGAACCTTTATTCATTTATCTGCATATACGGCTATCGCGGTTTCTTTACCGCTAATCGGCGGCTGTGGTTCGTCAGTAGAGAAAGGGCTGGATCAACCTTTATTTTTTTCGCATTTGGTTGACGGAAAATCCATCAGGGCGGCTGGTACAGCCTACCGTAAAATGTTCCCGGCAGAAGACAGCCAGACAACGCTAAAGCAATTGCTTTTAGCAAACAATGCCCAAACGGATAAGGCAGCTATAGAAGACTTTTAGAGAAACGGGTGGCCGAGGAATTTAAAAACGGCAAAATAAAGGTCATAGACGGATGGGTACTTTCGGTAACTGAGGCTCGTCAATGCGCGCTATATTCTATATTGAATTCTTAAACTTAAAGCTATGCATATTGATGCCAGAAATCTAGCCGACCATACACCCATTGAAGGCGATATTTGCATCATTGGCGCCGGAGCTGCCGGTATCAGCATGGCGCTGGAGTGGATTAATACGCCCTATAAGGTAATACTCCTGGAGGGCGGTGGATTCGAATATGAATCGCAAATGCAGGATCTGTATAAAGGCAAGACAACCGGCCAGCGTTATTACCCGCTTGAATCGGCACGATTGCATTACTTTGGCGGCACTACCGGGCATTGGGCAGGTTTTTGTTCACCACTAGACCCGATTGATTTCCAACAGCGCGACTGGGTGCCTCATAGCGGATGGCCCATAAAGCGTGAAGACCTGGATCCGTTTTATGCCAGGGCGCAAAGAAATCTCGATCTGGGGCCCTATGAGTATGGCGACAGCTACTGGAAGGCAAAGGACCCGTCACTGGATTCGCTTCCATTTGATAAATCAGCGGTGTTTAACAAGATGTGGCAGTTTAGTCCTCCTACACGCTTTGGCACCAAGTATAAGAATACGATCGTGAATGCCCCCAATATTTACCTTTATACCTACGCTAATGTAACCGACATCGCAGCTAATGAACATGCTTCAGCAATAAAGCAGGTTACCGTGAAAAATTTTGCCGGAAAAACGCATACCGTAAAAGCCAGGTATTTTGTAATGGCCTGTTGCGCTATACAAAACGCCCGGATGTTGCTCGCTTCCAATAAACAATCGCCTAAAGGACTGGGCAATGATAATGATCTTGTGGGAAGACATTTTATGGAGCACCTGGAGATCAAATCAGCAGAATTATGGCTTACCCGACCTGAGGAGTTAAAATTGTACGCCCTCGATTTTGGTAAAACAAAAGCTCGTGCAGAACTGGCCATCAGTGAGCAAAAACAACGGGAGAAAGAAATATTAAATGGAACCGCCTCGCTTACACCTTTGGATGTGGCCAGGCACGAACCTGCCATGATCGATAAGTGGACAGCGGATACTGCCGATCAGAAAAAACTTTTCGCAAAGCTTAGTGAAAAAAAATCAAACTCAAAAAACGGATACGGTTCTTACCAGCTTTTTACCCGCATAGAACAGGCGCCAAATCCTAACAGCCGGGTTACACTGGATACAGATCGTGATGCCCTTGGGGTACCACGAGCCATGCTGCACTGGGAACTTACTCCCCTGGAAAAGAGAAGCGTCCGTACTATTTATGAATTGATCGGCCAGCAATTAGGTGTTCTTTCAAAGGGCAGGATAAGACTGATGGAATATCTGCGTGATGAGCACGACAACAGCTGGCCCGAATTTACAGGTGGCGGCTGGCACCATATGGGCACCACCCGTATGAGCAATGACCCGAAACAAGGAGTTGTGGACGCCAATTGCAAGGTGCATGGCATCAGTAATTTGTTCATAGCTGGCTCTTCCTGCTATACGACCGCAGGTGCATCCAACCCAACTTTAACGGTTGTTGCCCTAACTCTGAAATTATCGGATCACCTGAAAAAAATTGCTTAACAACTAAGCATCCGCGATATCGTACACAACCACTTTTTGCCAAAGGTGACTGCAGTTTTTAATAAAATCCTGGTGAATAGGATGATTTTGATAGGCTGCCTGATCTGCTAGATTGCTGAAAAACATCAGCTCAGACACCGCCCAGCTTTTGTCTACGACATCACGCTTTTCAGTATCAGCGACCACGCCCACACGCAATTCCCGGATGATTTCAATTTTTGACAGGGTTTTTACGCCCGCGATAAGTGCGGCCAGATCTTCCTTGGAATCGGGATTCTTTAACCAGAAAAATACGTGATGAATTACAGGATACTTATTTTCCATATTATGATGTAATGGCATTGCCGCGGTGGCTACTGAACCGGCAGCTAATGCCGCCGAAGTTAAGATAAATTTTCTTCTGCTTGATGTTTTCATGATGGAGTAGGAAATGAGGCTCAAATTACGAAAATCTCAACAACTACAATTGTGTGAGATAAGAATTAAAAAAAATCTAATAATAGACCACCTAAACTTGCCCTGTGTATTTATTGGAAGATAAAGAGAATATACGAATTTTTTCTACTAACAGGGAGAGATCAGATCAATTGTAAGAATTTTTTCTACTAATTGTATTTTAATTAAGAATATTTTCTATTATAATTAAAAAGAGCAAATCGCCCAAAGCGATTTTATCAGCCAGCTTACTTTCCGATACAGCAAGTACTTATATGCTGATTTTAAATCCTGCCCTTCAGTAAATAAGCCTTCATTTGCCCTTTACCTTTTATGTCGATCATGCCGCATTCGGTAAAGTGGTAATTGGGTTTTAGTAATTGGTATGTTGCTTCGGATACCTGTATCTCGCCAAGGATCCCTGCCATCAATGACCATATGCATATTGAGAATGCTGCTTATTACTTAAATATGACAGCGTCTACAGGCGCTATGAAAGAACCGTGGAAACAAATAACAACAGTTTCTTGTTTGAGGGAAGAGCATTGCCTATTTATCATGACGGCTATGTTATCGAAGTCGGGCGGGGCATCGAACTCACCTACGGTATGATCTTAAAGCTTTTAAGTCAATGGGTCAAAAGAGCTATTTGCCATCAAGACATCTCATGATTGATTTTCATAACACTTAATATTTAAAGAATCGGAACGATTGCATCTAAATTTAACTTACTAACAATCATTTATTTATGTGTGGTACGGAAATGGATTAATGAAAAACAGAAGTCGTCAAAATAATCAATAAAAAAAATGAAAAACACCAAACAAACCCTGGTGGGTACAATTGTAGTAACCCTGGTGATGCAAGTGGCTTTAAGTAATGCTCAAAGCGTACCCTCCGGCAGTGCGTCATCAAATGAAACAATCCGACCTTTCAGCGTGCACATTCCGCAGGAAAAACTCGCTGACCTTAAACGCCGGGTTTTAGCAACAAAGTGGCCCGACAAGGAAACGGTTGCCGATCAATCCCAGGGCGTCCAGTTGTCAACTATGCAGAAGCTGGCGAATTACTGGGCAACAAAATACGATTGGCGCAAATGCGAGGCGAAACTAAATTCATACCCGCAATTCATTACCAATATTGATGGGGTTGATATCCACTTTATCCATGTACGTTCTAAAAATCCGAACGCGCTTCCGGTGATCATCACGCATGGCTGGCCGGGCTCGATCATCGAACAGTTGAAGATCATTGGCCCGCTCACTGATCCTGTTGCCTTATGGCGGAAAGGCGGAAGATGCTTTTGATGTTGTTATTCCATCACTCCCGGCTATGGTTTTTCGGGCAAACCTACCACTACCGGCTGGGACCCGCAACACATCGCACGGGCATGGATAGTGCTGATGAAACGCCTGGGATATAAGCGGTTTGTGGCGCAGGGCGGCGATTGGGGCAACGCTGTTACCGAACAAATGGCGCTGCAGTCACCGCCCGAATTGATTGGCATTCATACCAACATGCCTGCTACACTCCCGGCCGACGTTGTCGAAAGCACTCCAGTTCGGCCAACCGGCGCCATCCGGTCTATCAGCCGATGAGAAACACGCCTGGGATCAGCTCGACTTTTTCTATAAACACGGCCTGGGTTATGCCGGCGAGATGGCGAACCGGCCACAGACCTTATATGGGATTGAAGATTCACCCATCGGCCTCGCCGCCTGGATGCTCGACCACGATGGAGTTAGTCTCGCGCTCATTACACGCGTTTTCAATGGTGAGTCTGAAGGCTTGACCAGGGACGACATTATTGACAATATTACGCTCTACTGGTTAACAGGCACTGCCATTTCTTCGGCCCGACTCTATTGGGAAAGCAAGCTTCCCTTCTTTGATCCGAAGGGCATTACCATCCCGGTTGCGGTGAGCGCGTTTCCCGATGAGCTTTATCAAGCTCCGCGCAGCTGGACAGAAAAGGCGTACCCCAAACTGATCTATTATAACAGGCTCAGCAAAGGCGGGCACTTCGCTGCATGGGAACAACCGCAGCTTTTTGTTGAAGAAATGCGGGCGAGTTTCAAAACGTTGCGTTGATTTTTCTGATACATCGACGCACGATTAACAATCTGCATCACATGAATTAGGTCTATAACTCACATGTGATGCAGGTCGCATGGTCACTGAAAAATGCTGCCATGCTCGTTTTATTATTTAAAAGCATGAAAATGGACACTCAAAAATTTAAAAGTGCTACAAAAGAGCAAAAGCGGGCGCTGATCAACGCGGTAGCTGACCACGTGAGTAATTTATTGAACAAGGATCCTCAATTGACTTTTGTCGTAGTCCAGGAATATGATCAGGACTGGGGACATCAGGGCGAAGGGGTACCGGTTCGGAGAAAAGGGTATGATTGCTAAAAGAAAAAACAATGAAAAAACGAACAGTGATCGTGACCGGCGCCTCGTCGGGTATCGGTAAAGAAATAGCCCGCTGTTTTTTAGCAAACGGCGACAATGTAGTGATTAATTCCTTAACAGTAGAGAAACTGGAGCAGGCTTATCAGGAATTGGGCGCAGGCGCGAACCTGGCCAAGGTGGCCGGTAACGTAAAGGATAAAAGTAACGGTGAGCAGCTTTTGGCAACCGCAATGGAAAAATTTGGCTCGGCAGACGTATTGGTGAACGATGCAGGCATATTTGAATCAAGGCCATTCCTTGAAGTTGATGAAGCTTATCTTGACCGGTTCCTGGATACAAACCTGAAAGGCACTTACTTTACTACCCAGGCGATTATCCCGCAGATGATCAAACAACTTGATGGCGTTGTCATCAATATAGGCATGGCTAGTGTAAACCATGCGATCGGGGGTATACCAGCTTCAGCTGCAATCGCTTCCAAAGGTGCGGTCCATGCGCTTACCCTGCAGTTGGCAGCCGAGTTTGGCAAACATAATATCAGGATCAATACAATTGCGTTAGGCGTGATTCGCACGGGGACTCACGGGGAGTATGGACCCGACAGCGCACCCATGCATTTGCTTAACCGCGTGGGCGAGATAGCAAACGTCGTTCAAATGGTGTATGCCGTAGCTAACAATGACTTCATTACCGGAGCAATAATTAACGTAGATGGAGGTATGGGTGCCGGCCACAACCACAGTTAATATGAAAACGCTTTTTTTAATCGCCTTTTTTACTTGCGCGTTGCTGGTATGCTATCGTTGAGGTTAACGGTTACTCCGGATAAGCCATGCGCTGATGGCTAGCCTTAAATTGTGGGGGCCAGTGGCAGCCTGACTGGAAAGATTTAAAAACAACGGTGTAAAAAATTAAAATTATGAAAACAGACAGAATTCTATTCGTTGTTACATCTCGCGGGGAGCTGGGCAACACCGGCAAAAAGACGGGCTTATGGATTGAAGAATTCGCAGTTCCTTATTACAAATTTCTTGACCTTGGAAAAGAAATTGTCATTGCATCACCCAAAGGCGGACAAGTCCCCATGGACCCCAGGAGCGATTTGCCGGAAAACAAGACCGAAGCAACCGGAAGATATTACGGCGATAAGGATGCACAAGACAAGCTCAATAATACCATATTGCTGAGTGCTGTATGGGGAAGCGACTTTGATACAATCGTCTACCTGGGCGGGCTAGGTCCTATGTGGGACCTGGCCGATGATAATGATTCTGTAAAACTTGTTGAATCATTTTACAATACGAAAGATCCAGGGTCAGCAGATGCCACCGTGCATGTCGAACAGAATAGCTATGAGATGCCGCCCCGGGACGGGTTCACCATCACGCTTTTTATCACCGTTGCTGACATCAATCGATCTGCTGATTTCTATGAAAACGTCTTCGGCGGCCGCGTTCTTAGCAGGGGCGACAGCAAGGGTGCATCCGGGCACATTCTGATCGCGAATACGTGGCTCATTGTGAACATCGGGGGCGGGCCCACCCCGGACAAGCCGACGGTAACGCTGAGCGTCCCCGCCGACCTGGATAAAATAAGCAGCTTCATGAATATTCGCGTCGCGGATATCCAATCCTGCTATGAGCTATGGAAAAGCCGGGGTGCGGAGTTCATCACGCCGCCGATCCCAAAGTACGGCGAGATACGCTGCTACATCCGTGATCCCGACGGTTATATCATCGAGGTGGGACAGAGCACCGACGTGCCCCAGGACGGCCCGCATGCACTCGCTGATACCATTATTGAAATAGACGGGTACTCTGACTAAGTCGTATATCGAATGACGTAAATATATCTCCGAGGTGGTTTCCAAAGTTAACTTCAATCAATTTTTTTTCAATATTTCATAGTCATTAATTGATGATTCATCACAAGCCCAGCCTTAGTAAATAAGCTTCATAATCATGTGCAAAAACTTGAATTAATTGTTAGGTTTCTATAATCCCAAATCCGTAAACAATAATATTCGCCAAAAACCCAAGTTGGCCTGTACAACAAATTCGGTCTTCCAGGAAAAAAAGTAGTATCGTTTTTGACTTTTATAATGTTCTTCGGCGGCTAACCGCAACTCCTGATCATGGAGGCTATACATTCTCGCTAGTCTCTGGGTCGTTAGTGCGGTGTTCCTCCTTTAACTAGAACTCCAGAAAATATGCGAAACCGTTGGGGTCCCCCGGGTATTACCTGGTTAGCAAAAATAAAAGAACATCAAAAAAATTGGGAGTATCAGACTGATTTAAAGCTATAATATTTTAACATTGTTTCAAATCCTAAAATGCAACAATTATAGAGGGCCTTTGCTAGCATACCAGCGTTTTATGTGTTTAAATTTGACTGCATAAAAACCGTCGAATCTACGGTTACTCTCAATATAAACTTTATTTAAACTCAATTTTTAAAAAAAACTTCATGAAAAAGTACCTGTTGTTTGCATTAGCATCTTTATTTTCTGCATCACTGTATGCGCAGCACCCAGAGCACGACGTCGTATTGACGGCATCTACAAAAACCCCTATTGAGGCCACGCCCCGCCAAATTATCGATTCCTTAAAACGAAAGTTTCCGAATGCGCAAGCTGTCCAGGCATATCAAACCTCTCCAGAGGCCGTAAAAAAAGGTTGGCTGATAACAAATGAAGGTGATTTACACTCGACCAAGGGAGACGTTGAAAGGTACACTATTAGTTTTAAAAATGCTGACTTTCAGTGTTATGCCCTGTTTGAAGCTGACGGAACCATGCTGCTGGCAAAATATCAGGAGAATAACCCAACCTTACCCAAGGGAGCGAAAGCATCGATGTTAAAAGTTGGAGCTGACGACTTTTATAAGGGGTTCAAAGTAGTTTCAAAAACTTACTTCAAAGAAGTTAATTATAAAACTCACACCAATTACTACGAAATAGAGGTTGTTAACACCCATAACGAAAATATTAAAAAGATGATAACGCTTGATGAGTCGGGCAAGGAGATTAAGGTAGTAGACCTTTAACGCTAACAACGCAATTTTCTCAATGGACAGCCGTAATATCACGCCTACTTTCCAATACAAAAAGTGAATTGCAACACATTATCAGTTAGTTACCTGGTTTGGGGCACCATATAGAGACCAAACCGATGAAAATAAGTGAAAACAACTGCAAAATTGGGCATTTTTAAAATGTTCATAAAATTGGCCTGTTGTATAATATAACTATTTGTTTGAATTTCACTGCGACGATTGTTTAAATTATTATTTACTTCAAATAAAGTTAAGTCAAACTCATATCGCCGGAAATGACCGGGGACACTGATTCCCAACTTAAAAAATGAGACTGGTATCGTAATTAGATTTCAATGCGGTGGACTATATTGATATCTGAAAATATATAAGTGTCAAAATCTTTAGTACTCCTTTGAAATTTCTATTTTAGTGGTTTGTTAAGATTTTAACGAGCTATAGTTTAACCTAATGAACCCATTTTCTAAACCACAAACCTTATCGAAAAGATCTGCAAAAAAAAGCGATCAAAAGAAATACATCAGCAGCTCAAAAAGGGACAGTTACCACCGGATATTCCCAAAAGCTACCTTTTCAAACAAATCCGTTATGCGCTTAGCGAGCACGAGGCTGACAGAATAATCGCGAAGTTAGACGATGAAACTTTTCAGTTTGTCAGTGGCGTAGCAATAGCTCAAAGTTACGCTGACTTTAGTAAGGACCTTGGCGTCAATTTAGATGACTTAAATGCCGAACTAACTTGGATCAGTCGCAACCTGGAAGAGTATCCTCAGAACTGAACAATTTCGCTTTATTGGAAAAAAAGTATTTTGATTGTTTTTTATTGGGCGATTATAAGCAAGCTGCTTCTGTTATCGATACTATTGAACAAACTATAACCTTTTCCAACTGGACATTACAGCAGAAACTAATTATAGCGGAGTTTGAGAAAGGGTTCCAAGCTAACAAAAATTTGCTTAGCACCTTTCTGTCCAAAGAAAACTCTCGCGTTACAAATTTTGTCAGCAGTTATACTAGTATTCGGGTCGAAAAAAATATTTCCCCGGTACAATACGACGATATGCTTCGCGATTATTTAACTGCGGCGGATAAAAACTTACACGACTTTATTCGTATAAAAGTTGACTTTTTTAATACCTTCAATTATCAGGACTATGGTTCTATCCTTAATATTGAAAGCCGGCAAACGATCATTGATCAATTCGTTGCATTTAAGCAACTTGCCAGGTTATTACTCTGCCAAAGGAAGCATTGCCTAAATACAAAATCGGCACGGTAAAACAGATTATTCGCCGTTTGCGACCACAAATCCAAAACGATGAGATTTTGCGCGTTTTATCCGTATTTTCGGATTTGCTACCCAGGCCAATTCAATCAGATATAGAGTTTTTAGAGATTGTAGACTTATATACCACTGGATCATATTCTAGGGTTGTTGAAATCGCAACTGTTTTCATCCGAAAAAATCCTTCATACTACCATGCTATTTTACTATATGTTAAATCAGTAATTAACACTAACCAAACTATTATTCCCTTCAGCAACAACAATTCCATAGTCGATCAGGTCATTGGGCATATTTATACAATTCTAAAAAAAGATAATAATTTCGATTTTGAATGCTTTGGTGATGCTTATAAATTTTTACACCAACTTGGTGACCACCCACTGTCAAACGGCTTTACTACCTTCTATCCCAGGAACTGCCTTACCGGTTTGACGGTGAGCGCGACATCAATTTGTTTAAATTTTATTTAGGGTCGTCTGTCACATTAAACCCGGCGCTAACCCAATTCCTGGGGACAGATCTCAGGGACGTTTTTTACAAACAGTTATCTTGGCAAGAAAAAGGCTCATCTACTATTGACCTTATCAAACGTCTGAACCAGTCAAATTTGCAGATCGATGACCACATGCTTACGGTGAGAGAAATGAAATATCTGGCAGTTGTTCTTGAAAATAAAAACCGAGTTCTAGAAGCACTGATACTATATGATCGTATTATGCAGTCAGCCGAATATAAAGCCTTCGATCATGTTGCACATTATCAGCTCGACATTCTTGTCGGAAAGTATCGCTGTTTAAGTATCGTTGCTCAGTACAAACAAGCCATGGAACTGGCAGCCGAATCGCTGATTAAAAACGAACGTTTTCAAGAACGTTTCTTTTCACCGTTGCTATTGGAAAAATTAAGGGGAATTGATGAAGAGGATATTGCAGGTAATATTTTTTTGCCGATCTACCTATCTTTTTATAAAGGCAATATCGAAAGTTATGATCTTTACGTAGCCTATGATAATTATTTAGAAAATAAAGGCGTAGACCGGCCAAGTCTGTACATCAAGCAACTCAATAGTTATTCTTCTGCTGACCTATGTTTTCTTGAAGTAGTCTGCACCCACGATGTATTGCATTCATCTCCCGCTTTCGAAAATCAGGAAGAATTGGACTTGGAGCGGCTTGAGATTTGCAATTTTCTATTAGGAAAAACTGCCGACACAGCTGCAACAGAATCAGAAATATCAGAATTATGGCGAAAAATACTTGTCCGAAAGGGTATCAAACAAATTAATTTCAGCAAAATATACGTTGATATTCAAGGCATTAAAGACATACTTCGGGGTCAATTAAGAGAAAACTTCAACCGTAACATCGAAATCGCCGCACTTCCTGCGGACCAGCTTGAAAAAATTGTTGATTCTTTAGGGAATGTGTTGGTTTATTACTTTGAGAAAGATGATGACCTTGATAGTGAGCTGGATGAGTTCGATAAGCAAAAAGTAGAGGAAAACATTAAAAACCTAAAACTTACGAGTTACAATAGGTTTCGGCATTTCAAAGAAGCTTTTTTAAAAATTAGGGACCAATTTATCGACAATAAAGACCACGGCCTCGATACTTATCTTAGTATGCGTATCCGCCATGGAACACTTTTAGGACGAATCAGAAGCGTTTTTGAAACACATAACTTAATTACCGTAAAAAATGAAAGTGGAAGCGATTATCTTCCCAATGAATATTGGATCGACAGGTTCGACGATCAAAGATACTAACGAACTTCTGAATGAAACATTAGGAAAATTCTCTAAGGAAATTGACGAATTGGCCGAGCAGTTAAAAGTTGACACGATTCAGATCAAAACTGAAAAAAATAAGAGCTCAAAAGGTCTTTTCGATTTTTCGTACAATGATGACGGACTCCTTAGTTTGTTCCAGCAAAAATTCGGGGCAATCAAGGATTTCGAATTATTTATGGAAAAGGGATTAGAAGAACTTTGGGCCAGGACTGAAATCGGACTTACTGACATTAAAAAGCATTTGAATGTAATGATGGTCAGTAAACTCGAAGGCATTTTCAATGAAGTCGAAACCAAATTAAGCAGTTTATCATTAGCTGATGATCCCACGGCGTCTTATGCGTTACAGGAGATCATTGCAACTTTACAAAAATGTCAGACGGCAATCGTTATAGAAATGGCAAACATTTCTGAATGGTTCAACAGGAGCAATAAAAAAATAATAGAAGAATTTGATTTTAAATTGCTTATTGATTCCAATGTCAATACACTTCAAAACGTAAACCCATTGTTTGCGGATGCCAAAATCAGGACAGATAACGGCTGCGCATTGATCTTTGACGGCGACTTATTCCCACATTTTACCGACATTTTATATTATTTCTTGGAAAATGCATTGAAACACTGCAAGCTGCCGTCAAGTGAATTATGGATTGCCATAGACGTATCTCAAAACAATGATCGTATTAATATCAAAGTCAGTAATAATATTTCTGACGACCCTGCGCATATTGAACGTACACGAAATAATATCGCTGCAACCCGTAAAAAGATCGAGACGGATAAAACATACGAAGATATCAATAAAGAAGGCGGTACTGGTTTCCCAAAAATCAAGAAGACGCTTAAACACGATTTAAAAAGAAAAGACTTTAGTATTGAGCTGGGCGTGGCCGCCGACGAAAGTCAAAAACCACTTTTCTTTACAGAACTATCATTCGAAACTTTAAACCTACCAATTATCGATAAATGAGAATATTGCTGATCGAAGACGATCCCAAGAAAATGAAAGCGCTCAAAGCGTACGTCGACACAGAATTTCCGGAAGCAAAATTGGAATGTAAAATGTCCTACCAGTCTGGACTGAAAGAAATTTTAACTAATGGCTTTGAATTAGTGCTTTTAGACATGCAACTGCCAAATTATGACATCCGTTCTGGAGAGGACGGTTATAAACATCGGACCATGGCGGGTAGAGACATATTGCGCGAAATCAAACGTAAAAAAATTAATTGCAAAGTCATTATTATTACACAGTATGACACATTTAACGAAAACGGCAAAGTATCGACGTTGCAAGAATGGCGAGAAGCTTTTACTAATAACTTTCCGTTAAATTATTTAGAAATTGTATTCTACAAGCCTGGCTTGTCAGCCTGGAAAAACCGCCTCAAAGAACTTATCACAATATTATTATGATTAACATTCTCATTATTGATGACGATCAACAAAAAGTCGCCAATATTGGTAACTTATTAAACCAAATACCAGGCTGTAAATTTGAGGTAGCGAGTGATCTTGTAACAGCGAGACGTTTGCTAAAAGACATTTTCACTTTAGCAATCATCGATTTAAACCTTCCTGAACGATTAGGTGATTTACCTACAGAGAGAGCAGGAATGGATTTCATTATGGAGATCAAAAAATTACATCGTTTAAAACTACCTGAGCATATCATTGCCTTAACTGAAATACATGAATTACACCGAAAGTACGAGAGCCTGCTTGCAGATAATTTGATATCGCTTGTGAAATATGATGGCACAGAGATTTCCTGGCAATCTAAGATTCGCACCAAAATCGACGAAATTCTCGCACAAAAAAGGCTTGTGAATTCGAACAAGGATTATGACTTCGATGTGGCTTTCGTTACAGCGCTTGTTAAACCGGAATTGGAAGCGATCCTTCAATTATCATATAATTGGCAAAAGTTTCAAGGTTCCCAATGATTCGTCGAATTTGGTACCAAGTGGAACTCAGTGGCGGACAAACGATTAATCTTGTTGCAACCCACCTGCCACAAATGGGAATGGTCGCCACGGCAACTTCATGCAGTAAGCTCATTGAACATTTTCGGCCTAAATACTTGATCATGACAGGTATTTGCGGGGGCGTTGCGGGAAAAATAAATTTAGGGGATGTCGTTGTAAGCGATTTGTCTTTTGACCTCGACAGCGGAAAGATTACTGAAAAAGATGGCCAGCCAGTATTTGAGCCAGATTATCGTTCAATTCAATTGGATCCATCATTGAAGGATTCTTTGATGGGATTGACAACAGAAAAACAAACTTTACGAAAATTCAAAGATCAATGGCAAGGTAACCAACTTTCAGGAGAATTAAACTTGCACATTGGACCTATGGGATCCGGTGCTGCTGTAATTAGTCACGCAGGATACATCGAAGATAGATTAAAGCATCAGCGAAAATTAATTGCCATAGACATGGAAACCTATGCAGTTTTTTACAGTTCACAACATTGCCCAGAACCGAAACCCAAAGCCTTGTCAATAAAGTCAGTATCAGATCACGCTGACGCAAATAAAAACGATGACATACAACGATATGGTTCATTCATATCTGCGGTGACGGCTGACCATGTCATCAGGGAAATTCTGTTTTAATAAGGACGCAATTATGTTTTGTTAACTGCAGTAGTTGACTCGCTTATGAATCCCTCTCAAGACCAAGAAATTGCGATGCTAATGGCTGAATCAAAATACCTTGATACCTGGATGGGTGAAGTAAATAGGCATTCGGATTGTTTCATCCATCTCAAGGCGTTAATGACCTTATAGATGTCCGTAATGTAAATTTTTATTATTCCAAAAGTTTAGTTCAAACTCTTATAGCTATAAAATACATATAACGTTATTTTGAGAAGGCATCAACATGATAAATACGTCTTGCGCCGATAGTTAACGAACGCGATTCGACGTGGTTACTCATTTTCATTCTGTACTCTGCTTTTTATTCTTGAACCGCAGAAAACCAATACTCCCCCTACTAAAAGAAGCATAGTACCAAATTCAATTTTTTGTTTTATCATCACATCAACTATTCCGCCCAAGAAAGTGTTCCTAGAATCTTGAAGCTGAATTATACTAATGAATTGAAAAAGGCCAGGTATAATTAAAAGTCCGCCTAAAATGTAAAGTGCTGTTTTTGCTGCCATAACTGTTTTTTTTGCTGTTTATAAAATTTTGATTTTATTTAACGGGTACTAAATTTAGAAACTCACTGCTATCAATCTTTAAAACAACCGTGTCGCCTTTAAAAACAACGTTATACACCTCGTTATCCATTCTGTAGGTGCTACCATCAAATGAATAACTTAATTCTTCGGTTTTTGAAGGCTCTCCATTTAAATAAGTAACGACTTTGACAGCACTATTACTCTCATACTCGTGGGTAATCTTAGCCAAACTGAACGTTAACTTTAATCTTAATGCTTTATTAATTGGTGCAATGGTATAGGTATGACCAACTAACCTGTTATTGGTTGTTGCTCACAAGAAGTTAATACAGCTATCATGAACAACATAATTGTTCTTGTTTGAAATTTCCTATTTATCATTTTTATTATTTATAAAGGCAACTGTCCATATAATTAGTTTGATGTATATTATTTTAGCTTGGAAAATTCTAATCCAGAGCCATCTTCATGCTCAACTAATATAAGGTGACCTGTATCTTCAACATATTTAAGGCTTAACTTGGCATTTTGACCTACAAGTGTATTGGCATCTTGAATAGACAATATTGCGTCTCTTCCCGTCCAAATATGAAAAACAAAGGTCTCCTCAGTATTTTCATATTTTTCAAGACCACAAATAATTCCATTCAGGGAACTATTATCTTTATTGTCCTCCGGATAAACCGCATAAAATTTCCATTGACCTACGAACTTGTTGCTAACATCGGCAGAATTTTTGCAACTAATTTGAAACAGAACGATTGATAATAAGAAAGAGGCTAGTACAACGGTACTCAATAGATTTTTTTTCATGATTAAAGATTAAGGTGTATCAATTTGTTAAGCGTCAACCTTTAAAATCAAACACAAATGATATTGTTGTGATTTACAAGGTTTAAGTATTTCAATAATAAGGCAAATTTGCCGCAAAGCAAAATAAAAAATACAATAAGCTTTGGATGTGCCACAATTAAGGGATCCAACAGCTATTAAAATTCTTGCAGAGAATGTAAAAAGGTATCGCACCAAATGCAATCTCACACAGGAGGCGTTGGCAAACATTGCTGGAATAGAGTATAGCCAGATTAGCAGAATTGAACGAGGGCTAATTAATACAAGTGTATCTGTTGTTTTTGCAATTGCACAAGGTTTGAATATAACGCCGTCTCAATTATTGGAAATTCAAACGCCTTGAAAATTCGATTTTAACAACCCATACACATTTCGTTATACTTCCCGGTCGAATTTACCATTACAACAAAACAATTCGTTTACACCCGTGCAAAATGCCTCAAAACAGCCAATCTATTCGGGGATTAAAAATCAAGACCGTCACCTGTTAGTTGTTGCAACCATCTGTCCATTGTATCTTCGTTTTTGACAGCAACAGCAAGGTACTCGCCCTTTAACAAATCAATCATTTGTGCATTGATACTCACCAAATATAGCCGATGCCATTCTGGGAACAATGTTTTGAAAGCGAGCCAGGCATCGTCGATAGTTAAAAATGTCATTGATTCTGCATTTGCTCCTTCAAAAAATTCGGATCTGGTTATTTTAAAGAGAAACACATCGTTTAAATACACTCTTTTCAATGTGATGTCTCCCCCATCACATCCAATTTTTAGTAAAATTTCCATGTTTTTTTGGTAAAGGTCAGACAATTACGGAGGAAAACCACCGGTAACATGTTTACTTTACGTCAAATTGTCTTTCACCATAAACAACATCGTCATTTGTGACACCTTGCACAATAACTTTAAATTCACCCGTTATATCACTTGCGTAAAAACTAAACTTTACTTCTTTTGAGCCGTTAATTTGAACCAGGTGCTTCCAAAAAATGGTAGAATAATATTCTGGCTGCGAAGGATTGACAACCGAATAGTCGGAACCATAAAATTCTTTACTGTATTTTATACCCGGGATGGATAAAAGCGTTTGAGCAGGATTTAATTTGAGTGCAGTGCACCCCTCATAAAGTACATATTTTCCATTGCTCACATAATACCTACCAATGACGGGTGCTGTATTGTCCTTTTCTTTGGGGTGATTTGGGCAATTTAATACGTTAAAACTGCAAACATAATCTCCACATATGTTCGCATTCCTGGCGCCGAAAAAATTAACGTCATTTTGAGATTTTTATAACTACTTCTTTAAGCGCAATTGCATGCTCAAGTCCTTTTATTTCCGACTGATTAGTGTTATCAATATTATGCCATTCCGGCTGGTTATTTCCAATCAGCGTTCTATTAATCTTATTGAAGGGATTATCAATATGTAATTCGTAATGCTCTTTGTTTCTTTCCATTAATAAAAAATGAACCTGCTTATTTTGATCGGCAAGAATCAGATTATTGTCCAGGATAAAGTTGCCTGCATGATCAGTCCTTAGCGTTGTAGTTACCGAGTCTGTCATTACCACCAGCCGCATTGGCTTGTTTATTGGTTTGCCGAAACGTGTAATTTTTCCCGAAAAAGTTAAAAGGCCAGGATTTGACAGGGTGTCCGAAGGAACTGTTTTCATCATCTCCTGCCAGGTATACCTCCTCCAGCCTTTGATTAACAGGATATTTTCAAGGTAGGTTTTATCCTCCTCGGTGTTGCCTATGTAGTTTTCCTTTAAGGGTAGGTTGCCTAATTCCTGCTTCAGATACCGGTAGCTCTCAATATTATTGCTGTTTTTGATTTGCAAATGATTGCTTTGTACGCAGGCAATAGAGACCAGGCCGGTGTCAGCGGTCCTGAATTTTAATGTTAGTTTAATATTATCTCGTTTGGCATATTTGGGTTTATCTGTTTGAATATCAACAATGCTGCGTTTGTTATAATGGGCAAAAAACAAACGTTCGGCGCATGGCCTTCCGGCGCTATCCAATAAAGTTACCGTGGCCAAGCCTTTTGGCACATTTTTTAAGACGATCAGGATATTTTTGCCCGTTACGGTAGGCTCGGTCTGAAAGGAATAGAAGAGCTGTCGGTAATCATGAACAAGCACCGTTGCTGTCGTTGGAAATTTACTTGTCAATCTGATTTTGAGTGTATCATTAGCCAGCGCGTTGGCTATGGTAATTGCCGGACCTTTAGACAGTATATCGGGTAATTTAAAAACAGTATCACGGAAATCTTTTGATGCAAGTTTAACCGTATAAATGCTTCCGATCAAAGGAATCAATTTAAACCGCCCCATGCCATAACTATCGGTTTCAATAGTATCAACAGGATAGTTGTCCTTGAATAATATTGCAGTTGTTTTTAAGGGGGATCGATCGCCTACTTTTGCTTCCCAGCCTACCCAGCCCATAGTGGCATGCACCAGGTAACCTCCTTCGGGATAAAACTTAAGGCTGACAGGTTTCTTTCTAAATGGAATGATCAGTTTAAGCTCCGTACCTCATTATTATATTTAACCTGCGCTTTCATCACATTGCCATCTCCGGCAGCAGGTATATTGATCAGGTATCGCCCAAATTCGTTGGTTTTGGCATTGCCTTTAAAATTGTCATGATTATTAGTTATCATATGGTAGCTTACCAAAGCGCCAGGGATCGGAGTCCCATTTTTGGTAACAGCATTCAAAGTGGCTACTCTTTTGCCGGAGTTTTCGGAGGTATCTAAATTTAACGAAGCCTTAAAGGTCAACTCTCTTGTATTTACGATAGTAATTGCTTGAGTAAAAACATATTTCGGCTTTCCGTGAAATAATTGGTTAGTATAAAGTATAAAGGTATAGTTGCCCGCCGGGACACTGTCGGTTAAAAGTATATTTCCGGGAGATATGCCATCAACCATCAAAAACTGACGTTCCAGAACCACATGGTTTTCGTCATTAACCAATGCTGCTGAAAGAATGCTGGCATTATCGGTACTGTCGGCATTGATCAGATAGGCTGTAAACCACGCATTCTCATTTTGCATGTACACTGTCTTATCGAAATGAGCGAAGAGAATGGCTTTGGGGTTTTTTAAATTGTATAATTGGATTTTTTGATTGATTAAATCTGGCAACCGGGATTGGGCTTGAGAATTAATATTAAAGGTTAACACTGTTATAGCTATCCAAATGTAAATTGGAACTTTCTTAGTTTTATTTACTTTCGACATAGGATATTGCTCATTTTTAAAAAGAATGTCGCCGTTAATAAGTGATCCGCCTGCAAGGTTTAAGTACCTAAAGTAAAGTTTTCCATGGATATTATGTAAATGTTACTACAATAAAATCGCAGATATCCATGTTTTGCCTGCCTATAAACAAAGAAAGCTGCCTTTCGGCAGCAATCCATCATTTTCTAATTACAATCGGATTAACGCCGTTTAAAACGGCTCAAGCACTTAACCGTAAAACGTCCAATACTTTGGCGTTGATCTCTTCCAGTAGCGTGTTTTTTATGCTTTTGTTCACGATGTTGCTAAAGCTTCGCACTTTGCGCCGGAGTGCTCCATATTGCTGAGTGCTTTTAAACACTCCCCGAGATTTGGCCTGGTTAACTAGTGACATTACCTTATTGTATCCGCCCAAAGCTTCAATTCCCCTGTAAGTCATTTGAGCGCAAAATTGCGTAGGGTTCCGGTACACCTCATCATCAAATAAGGGAATGTCTGCAATACTTGTCAATTTCGTCGTACTCTCTTGCCCAAGCACGAACCATAACTCTGTAAAACGAAGGCTCGCAAAGCATACCAAGTTTTAATTCAGGCACCTGATACCTTTTACAGATATTTTTGTGTCCGTAGTCTCTGACCTCGAACCTTAATAAATACTTCGTTAATATTTCAGGGTCAGTTGTCTCTTTTGACTTTAACAGTTCCTTCGTTTTATCATAAAAGACTCGCTCACCGATGGTATTGCGATAGTAAATGCCACTACCCTGCTCCAGACGTTGCATATATTTCCTCTCGCCTAAATACGGATAGTATGACGCTGCCGGCTTGCTCATAGTTAAATTCTGTGCAGTGTCCAATCTGTTTATCTGTGCAACATGCATAGGTAAATGCATCAGGTCACTAAACATTTCAATTGCAAGCTTGGTTGATGCTTGGTTTAGGGATGCAATATTATTACCCTGATATAATTTAGGTAAGCTGCCTTCAAACCTCACACCGTGCTCATTGACTTTAACTCGCATATTTTCAACATAGCCACTATATGTTTTTTTACCTGTTTCTAGGTTGACATGACTACTCTGTAATTGTTCAAGTAGCGGTTTTATTAGCTGATTATTGGAGTGATTGAACATCAATACTCCGTTTATACTATCTGTCATATTTTTTGTTTTCTTTGTTTTGCTTTTTATAGTTGTCACCGTTTTGATTACTTTTTCTCATTTATATATATACGACTCATACCCTCGTAGCGCTATCTAGCAAATCATCCAATTGTTTTTCAGAACCTTCTTCTCTGTGTGCCCTTAAAATGTTAGAACGATCCCAAAATGCCAGAATGTCACATTCCCGGCCTTCATATACAATAATATTAAAGTGGTCTTTCTTGAAAATTATCAAGAATCGGACAGTTGTGTAATTGAAGGATCCTGATATGAAATCATCACCGTCATGGGCTTTCAATTCTAACTTTATTGATTTACCCGTTACTTCGTTGTGCGAAGCCAAGCTGTAATATTCCGTTCCTCTACGTCGATTCTTTTTCCATAATTTCCGGATTATCCACTTTATATTAAAGGAGATCATATCATCAAATCTGGTAAATGAACCTGCTCGAAGTATTACTTCACAGGAAGTAAATTCGTCATCGATTTTTGAATATTCAACCTTGTAATAAGCGATCGCCTTAATTTTTGGCCTCACGCTTTTAGGCATACCAGCACTATTTTTCATCTGGTTATGTATTTCAATTGCCTCACGAAACACATTGTTAATTGTATCGACCATACTGTGCTAATTTTATGTTTTTTTTTAAAATTCTGCTTTTACTTTACTGAGTTGTTTATACCTGTGGCATTTTCCCTTAACTTGTGTATTTCTGCCAATAACCTCTTATCTTTTCTACGATACCGACTATATGGTTCATCCCATAAGAAATTGCGATCCTCTTTCGGTGGTATATAGTGCTTGAAAATGAATAATTCCAATGAATCCTTAGTTAACAATGCTAGCACTTGCTCTTGTTCCGTTGTATTAAAATATCCTATCCCTATTCCTAGTCTTGGAAATAAGCGGAGAACGACTATTAAGTATTTACCTAGTTCTTCGCTACGTAGTCGAAAGGAATGAACAGGGTTAGGTGCAAATGGACTAGACATCAATTTGAGCGTTGCTATTTGATTGTTTTGAATCAATGAATCTATTACTGTTAATTGTCCAGACCGACTTCCAATCCTGTAATCAGAGTTGTCCTTAAGATTGCCTGAAACCTTTTCAAGGCCATACCTAGTATGCAATTTCATAATGATGACCCTCCTACACGATCGGGGTTCAACGTTACATAGTTTGCAGCGGCAGCATTAATTTCGTTTGTGCTCGGAACGCGGTTGCTTTGCAAATAGGTGTCGGCGTCCTTACGTGAAATGAATATAACCTTACCATTAGGACAGCTAAAGGGTATTTTTCGCTGCGAAGTGAGCTTGTAAATCGAAGACTTACTGAGCCTGGAATACTTGCTAAACTCCTCAATCGTGAGGGTTTCTTTGTTGGCGAGGAGCAGTCTATTGTAGTCCTCGGTAGTTAATTTGTATTGTTTCAATGTTCTGATTATCAAATTTTTTAAAGGTGTACGGCCCCTTGATTTGATATTCAAAATTACCATTCATGCATATGGCGAACAATCAACTCCGTGAACAGAACCGTTAACAAATTGCTTAACGGTTCTTCAAAATATTAAGGTCATGGATTAGTAACTTTATTGGTCTGGAATTTTTTATTGTCTTCCTTTTAAAAATATTGCCGTGATTTGAACTCAAAGTTCGGTCTGTTGTTTTATCTGCTAATTTGAAGTGTTCTAAAATCTGTTTAGTAGTCACCTCCTTAGTTAATCTCAACTGATAGTTGCCATTCGGCAGGTTATCGTCATCGTCTTGAAAATTTTTCCCTAACAGTAGAACTAGCAGCTGCGCGTCCGAACCTGACCAAACAATCGGGGGCGGTACAGGAGAAGCAAAAGGATCAAAATGCGCTTCAAAATCTTCGAAGCTACATTCGATATATTTAGAACCAGTAAGCGATTTGTGCATCAATTTAATTGCATCCGAATTACGCTCTCCGTAATCAAGTTGAATGTAGTCAGGGTTAGTTTTATAGGCGCGGGAAAACTCACCTTCTTTAAAGTAGGGGACGTAAGCCGCATTATACCTCTTATAAAGAGCCTCCCACATGTCATATGTGTATATCAATTGTAATTCAATAGAACTTTTAAAGTCGTATTTACTGAATTTTTCAGGCGGCGCATACAGTTTCGCTTTAAGGGCGACCGAATCATCGCGATTATTTACATACTTTAATAACGGGTCTTTAAATTCCTTGATAAAAGACCAATATTTTGCAAATGCGTTGTCGATAAATTCAAAGTATCCCTTGTTTGCTTGCGAAAGATTATACTCAATCTCTCTTTCAAACGCGCTATAACTAAATTTATCACGTCGTTAGCCCACATAAAGTAATATAGATTTAGTGTTTTTATCGGTGAATCACCATTTTCTCCATCTGACCATTCATGAGATTTTTGCCACGGTACAATCGAATGGTTTATTCCATCCAGGTAACTAACCATATCAACATAATTTTGATGTAAGCGTTTAAACTGATAACTAATAATTTTAGCACATTCGTAGTTGTCCGGTTTCATTACATATCAAATTTTGGAAATTGGTTAACAGCATTAACTTTACGTTTATCAATCACCTTGCCGTATATCATCGTGGTCTTGATATTTTTATGGCCCAGTAATTTAGATATAGTAAAAATATCCACATCATGGGTAACCATGAGTACCGCAAATGTGTGCCTGCCAGAGTGGAACGTGACATTCTTATTAATTTTTGCACGCATTACCCACTGTTGAAGCTTTAAATTATTCCAGGCGCTATATTTCAGACCTTTGAATACCCTTTCTATGTCTTGTTTTCGTTCGCCCATAAATAATAGTGCCTGATCACTGATTGGCAGTAGCTCTGCCGATTGAGTTTTTTTCTGAGTGTATCGAAGCTGATGGCAGCCTAATTCATTTGAATACAGAACGTCCTTCCATGTTAAATTATTTACATCCGACCATCTCAAACCAGTGACGGAACTGAACAAGAATGCATTTTTTAGCACCTCAACTTCGCATGGTGTGGCTATTAGCAAATGAAGTTCTTCTAGGGTTAAATATTCGCGGTGCGTTTCTTCTTCTTTAATACCTTTTACCCGATGTGAAATTCGATCCTGAATAATTTTATCGTCAAATGCTTGATTTAATGCCGCCTTAACTTTATTAAAATAAGATAGGGCTGAATTACGGGCTAATTTGGTGTTACTCTTGGTGATTCTGCTTTCTAATAAATATTTTTTGAATCTTTCAAGAAATTCGGTGGTGGTTTCCTCAAAAGTGAGACCTTTACCTTCAGTAAATTTTACTAGTATCTTATATGTGCTATGCCAGTTGCCATAATTGCCGTCACTACGTTTACGTTTTTCGGTCAGTTGTTTAAAATAATCTAGAAAACTTGCTTGTTGCTTATAGGTATCTGAGAAACCGTATTTTCCATTTTGCTGTTCTACTAAACGTTTCCCTCTGATAGCCTCTGCAAGCTGTTTTGATGTTTTATTAGCTTCCTTTTCAGCTTTCGTTTTAGGTTTATCATATAAAAATAAATCCAACTTTTCTGTCCACCGTTTACCTTCATGGTAAAAACTAAGGATTAACCTTGATCTGTCATTTTCTAACTTTCTTTCTCTGATACTAATACTCATTATTTGGCAATTTTAATAATAATTGAAAATTACCGTCCTCACAAACGCAGAGCAACATTATATTGGAAAGGGAGATTTCGATGACACAAGTGAAAAATTCAACTTTGACAATTGAATGACTATTGGTGACGTTTTGGTGACGTTTTTTATTCGTGTTACCAAAACGTCGCCAAAAAGAGGTTACTAAAGGAAACGAAAAACCTATCAAATGAAAAGAAAGTGCCTTTAGGGATACAAAAAGCAACTAAATGAAAATAAAAGAAACACGCCTATTTTCCAATACAAAACTTTGAAAAGATATTGTCCAGAAGATCGTCGGTAGTAACTGCACCGGTGATCTCTCCGAGATAGTGCAGTGCCTGTTTGATATCCATGGCCAGAAAGTCCGACGTTACGTGCTTATCGATACCATCCAATAGCCTGAGTAGTGCTGATTCCGTTTTTTGAAGTGCCTCAAGGTGGCGCACATTGGTAATCAATGACTCATTACCGTTAAGTTGGTGCCGAACGGCGGCAGTATAAATACTACGCTTGAGCTCATCTATTTGATGTTTGAGCTTAGCTGAAATACGGATTGCTCCCTTTTCGCCTGATAAGGCCGGTAACTGATCGTCTTTTAAAAGATCAACCTTATTGGCAACTACCAGCATAGTAATCCCGGGTTTTCCGAGATTTTCAATATCGGAGTCTAATTCCTCCACTGTGATTTCTGCGGCGTCAAATACATAGATCAGCAGGGCTGACTGACTGATCTTTTCCATCGTACGCTGTACTCCTATTTGTTCAATGGTATCAGTTGCTTCGCGGATACCCGCCGTATCGATCAACCTGAAGTTGATGCCGTTAATGTTCAGCACTTCCTCAATCGTATCCCGGGTAGTGCCGGGTATATGGCTGACAATAGCACGTTCCTCATTCAGCAGTGCATTCAACAAAGTCGATTTCCCTGCATTGGGGCGACCGGCGATCACCGTGTTAACTCCATTTTTGATCACATTACCCAATTCAAATGATTGTATCAATTGTCCGACAACCTTTGTGATATCATGAATGAGCTGTTTTAACTGACCACGATTTGCAAATTCAACGTCCTCCTCTGAAAAGTCAAGCTCCAGCTCTACAAGCGAGGCAAAGTTCACCAATTGTTCGCGCAGGGACTGCAATTGGCTGCTATATCCTCCCCTGAGCTGCTGCATTGCAACCTGTTGGGATGCTTTTGAATTAGATGCGATCAGATCGGCAACGGCTTCTGCCTGCGAAAGGTCCAATTGTCCGTTCAGAAAAGCCCGTAAGGTAAATTCACCGGGCCTGGCTGCACGCGCTCCTTTTTTGATGAGAAGTTTGATGATCGATTCGATAATATAGTTCGATCCGTGACAGGATATTTCCACAACATGCTCACGGGTATAGGATCTCGGTGCAATGAACAATGAAACCAGTACCTCGTCCAGCAAAAGATCATCATCAAAAATTTGACCGAAATGAATCGTATGCGAGTCCTGCTGAGTGAGATCTTTCCCTTTAAAGACACTATTTGCAATAACAATGGCATAGGGACCCGACAGGCGAATTACACCAATGGCTCCGGTTCCGTTTGCCGTTGCCAGGGCAACGATGGTTTCCTCTTTATAATTTGTCATGAGCGGCTGGCCCTCTTCATTTTTAATAACGGACCGTTACACGTGTAAAAGTCGGCATTTATGCCTAATCTTTTTATCCAATCCGTGTAAAATATTAAAACCGTAATTTTGGTAAAATGACGATTTCTCCTCCATTCGAATTTGTATTTGATTATCTGCCCGGTAGTGTAATTATCAAAAAGATGTTTGGTATGTATTACATTTATTGGGGTAAAAAGATCATGCTTATACTTCGTCATCGGAATAATCTACCGGAATTCAACGGAATCTGGGTTGCTACGGATAAAAGTCATCATGATACGCTCAAAACTGAGATCCCCGAACTTGGCCCTTTCTTCCTATCGGGAGACGAAAGGCCTGGCAACTGGCTTCTGATACAGAGCAATGCAGATAACTTTGAACAGGCTGCCATCAAGGTTTGTGAATTAATCTCGCATGGCGACGCGCGGATCGGAAAGGTAACCGAAAAAGCACCTCTTTAAAGGCAATATTTCCTTACTTTCGCGTCAATTATGGTAAGTTATTTTGAAGCTTCGCTGGAAACGGTTTCGGTCCATCATGTGGGCAACCCATCGCAAAATGAACTGTATGCATTGTCTGAACAAGCACTCTCATTTAAGGACGAGGTCGTTCCTCAATTGCTGATGCAGTATTTTTTAAGACCCTTCGAAAAGACCAATGAGGTCTATCACCTGATGCACAGCAGCGGCAACCTTGAACTGAACGAAATACATCATTTTGCTACCCGGGCTTTTGAAGATATGGGCGCATTCCATGAATTGACCGAGCAGATAGCTAAACATTTATATAAGGTATCCAATCATCCCAATATCAAACCAGGCGAATTATACACAGCATATTTCAAAAATGTGCAGATCGAAGGGAATCTGCTTGACGCCATTGGTATTTTCAAATCCGAAAATAAAGAAACCTACCTCAAAGTCTACCCCGAACAGGGTGGTTTCGGGATCGATTATGAACAGGATGCCGTTAATATCAACAAACTGGATAAAGGGGTACTCATATTCAATATTGAAAAAGAAAATGGCTTTAAAGTTGCAGTAATTGATCATACCAACCGCGGGCAGGATACTGCAGCCTATTGGAAAGACGAGTTCCTGCAACTTAAAATTCGTAATGATAGTTTTAATCAAACCAACAATGCCCTGGGTATCTACAAGAATTTTGTTACCCAAAAACTGGACGATGAATTTGAACTGAGCAAAGCGGACAAAATCGATCTATTGAATAAGTCGATGAAATATTTCAAAGAAAAGGAAACCTTCGATATGGATGAATTTACCGGCGAAGTCCTTGGCAATCCGCAGGCCATTGAATCTTTCAAAAGTTATAAAAGCCAGTATGAGCAGGAGTTTGAGATGCCGATTGCCGATGTTTTTGAAATATCCGGCAACGCCGTAAAAAAGCAGCAGCGTGTTTACAAAAGTGTTTTAAAACTGGATAAGAACTTTCATATTTATATTCATGGGGATAAAGAATTGATCGAAAAAGGCTTTGACGAGGGCAAATCGATGAATTATTATAAAGTTTTTTTCAGGGAGGAAGCTTAATTACTCATAGCTCTAATCCGGTGCCTGTGGTTTTTTATGTATCTTGCTTAAAATCAGGCACTATACATGAAAAACATAATTATCGCTGTTCAATTATTGTGTATGACCACCTTGGTCGCCGGTCAGGAAAGCTACTCGATTACGTTTCAGCAGTTAAAGGAATATGAAGGGCTATACGAATATTCCAATAACAGCACATTAAAAATTGCGGCATCACCCAATCAAACATTACTGTTTGCCATCATTAATCAGAGCAGATATGCCTTACGGCCTGTGGCTAAAGATGTCTTTTTAAACAATGCCAGGCAGCCCGTTACTTTTATACGAAATTCTTCAAATCAGATCAGCGGCTATATTACGGACAGAACGACCTATAAGCTGATCAGTAAAAGTGTTTATTTCCCCCCGCAGATGTGGGTGCCCAGAATGGTGCATAATCCGCAAAACTATGTATACAACTATGTCATCCCCAATGCTACTAATGATGGACTTATTCCTGGAAACCTGAAAGCTGCAGGACTGGACACGAGCCTTCTAAAAAACATGATGCATAAAATTGTAGCTGGTGATTATCCAAATGTACATAGTGTTCTGATTATCAAGGGGAATAAACTGATCTTCGAAGAGTATTTTTATGAATATGGCAGAGACACGTTACAGGAACAGCGCTCAGCGACAAAAAGCATTGTTTCCGCACTGACGGGTATTGCTATTGACCAGGGATGGATAAAAAGCGTTAATGACAAAATAACAACCTATCTTCCTGAATATAAATTCAACAATAACACGGATTTAAAGCAGAGAATCACCATAAAAGATTTGCTTGACAATCAGAGCGGCGTGAATTATGATGAAGCCTGGGACAAATCCATGGGCAATGAAATAGCAATGGGAACGTCTGACGATTGGGTAAAATATACGTTCGATTTGCCCATGTTAGACACGCCTGGAAAAATCGGCCGCTATAACTCCGGCAATCCGATCGCGATGGGACGCATAGTTGAAAATGCAACCCACAACGCGCTCCCCGCTTTCGCTCAAAAAAACCTATTCGCACCATTGGGCATTACTCATTTCAATTGGATCTTTAAGCCGGATAAAAGCAGTGCGGAGAACGTTTGCCAGATCTATTTACGACCCAGGGATATGGCTAAATTTGGACTCTTGTTTCTGGGGGAAGGCAAATGGAATGGCAAGCAATTGGTCTCAAAGCAATGGGTAGACGAATCAACGAGCAAACACTCCGTTGTTCAAAATGTTGACTACGGTTATTTGTGGTGGCTTAAGCACTTTGACGTTGCTGGAACGCGCTATTACAGTTTTGGCGCCCAAGGCAATGGAGGACAAAAAATATACGTGTTTAAGCAGCTGGATATGGTAGTGGTCGTAACCGGGGGGAACTTCAACACGCAATCACCTTCCGATGAGTTGATTAAGAAATATATTTTGCCGTCATTCAATAAAAAACCGGCCACTACCGGCAAGTGAAGGTAACGGTTAACTATTGTAAGCCAGGCGCATAAACCGGGTAACTTCGTCATTTACATCATCCGTCCGGAGCATTCTGAAATGGTGGTTGAATTGCAATTCTCCAGGCACCTGGGCGATCTTTTGAAAGCAGAGATTGTCCTGGTACCTTTCTTTAAACGGGAATACGACGTGAATAAAGTTTTTACCGAGCTGCGTAACATAAACTATTCTTTTGCGAGCGTTGGCTACACCAATCATGGTCTTGGCCGGATGTAGGGTAACCGGGCCTATTTTTTGAAACTCACCAATAAAGTGCTGAAGGAGCATCAGGGCGTATTCGGACCTTCCTTTTAATAGCTCTTCCAAATTACTGATATCATGATCGTTATAACTACCCATCAAAAAACATCAAAATTATCGCCCAAAATAATTATTTTAATTAAAGATTTTTTTTATAATTGGTACAAAATTAAATCTAATCACATATGCGTGTCATCCTGTTAAACGTCTTTTTAATACTATCACTTGCTACCGTAGGCCAAACCAGTAAATCAAACGACACTACCTTTAAATTAACAGACCAGGTCAGAAATAGTCTTATAAAGGCATCAAAAAATCACGGAAAACTGGATTATTGGACTGCCATTAAAGGCCATGAATTTGAAGGCGAAAAGATTGAACAGGATCTATATGTTTCCAGAAGCGATGCCGCCATTATCAGGTGGTCATACGAAGTAACCAAATCGGGACTAAAAAACAAAGCAGATATACTTGCTTTATATGAAGACCTCATGAAACGTAAGGCCAACGATAAGGAAACGGGTTACATTGATTACGGATTCAATAAAGCGCTGGGAAATACGAAATTATCGAGCGAGTAAGCATTTAGAATTTTTCTTCTATCCCTAGTCCGAAAAGTGCAAAATCATATTTAACAGGATCCAGGGGATCAAACTCGCGCAGGCAGGCAGTAAGCTCCACGGCAGTTTGCCAATCGGTTTGCTTGCGGGTGATGAGCTTTAAGTTTACGGGCGACACGGTCGACATGCAGGTCACAGGGCATAATCAGGTCCGATGGTTTTATTTTATTCCAAATGCCAAAATCAACACCCGCAGTTGTCCTTTCGAACCATCCAGCGCAGAAACATGTTCAACCGTTTGCAGGTTGATTTTTGCGAAGGGGAGGAAACATGCTTTTTGGTACGATGCGGATAATCGGGCAATGAAAAAAATACTTTCTGAAATGATTTAAAGCGCCTTCGGCTGCTGACAAAATCCTTTACTATCGCCCAAACGGAGCGCGGGATATAAAGGCATCCTCTAACGATTCATAATGTGAATAATGATATCTGAAAAACGAAATAAAATAAAGCGTATCTATATCATTAAAGGTGCGGTGTTTAAAATGCAGCAACTTTTTCAGGTCAGGCTCCTGGTGATTGACAATGAAATCATAAGGCGCGCCATCCATCAGACTGATCAGCTCTTTGCATTTATTGATGATGGTAACGCGTTGCCCCCAGGCCAATGTCGCCGCCCAAAAACCCATAATCTCGATATCCTGTTTTTTGGTGAACAGATGCGGAATAGATACGGGATCGTTTTTTATAAAATCGGGCCGTTGTATTGTGCTACTTTAGCATCGAGAAATGTTTTGAGGTTTTCGATCATGTCAATAAAAACATTTGGCCCGCAATCAGAATACCGATAACCGGTGCGGATTTAGGCGAGCGCTTGCCTTAAATCATCCAGCAAATCATCTATATCCTCCACGCCTACGCTTAAGCGCAATAAGTTATCAACCACGCCAGCCTTTTCGCGTTCTTCTTTGGGTATTGAAGCATGCGTCATGGTTACCGGGTGATTGATCAGTGATTCTACACCACCCAATGACTCGGCCAGTGAAAACACTTTAAATGATGACGCCACTTTGAATGTTTCCTTCAGGTCAGCATCTTTAATGGTTATCGAAATCATACCGCCAAAATCGCGCATTTGTTTTTTGGCAATATCATGATTTGGATGGTCGGTAAAGCCTGGCCAGTATATTTTATCCACTCGTGGGTGAGTTTTTAAAAACTCAGCAATTTTCGGCCGTTTTCGCAATGGGCTTTCATGCGCAGGTGTAGCGTTTTGATCCCACGTAATACCAGGAAGCTATCCATTGGGCCCGGTGTAGCGCCGCAGGCATTGTAGATAAACCAGAGCTTCTTATACAGCTCCTCATCATTCATCATCAATGCCCCCATTACCACATCGCTATGGCCGCCGATGTATTTGGTTACCGAGTGCATCACAATGTCGCGCCCAGATCAATGGGGTTTTGCAGGTATGGAGAAGCGAAAGTATTATCCACTACCAGTATTAATCCTTTTGTGTTGGCAATCTTTGCTATTTCTCAATATCAATAATCTGCATGGTTGGATTGGTCGGCGTTTCAATCCAGATCATCTGGGTATTCTCATTTATATACTCGTTAATGATCTCTGGTCTGGAAAGATCAAGGAAATGAAATCTTATACCATATTCGGCAAATATTTTGGTAAACATCCGGTACGAGCCGCCATAAAGATCATTACCCGTAATTACCTCATCACCCGGCTTGAGCAATTTCATCACGGCATCCGTTGCGCCCATGCCACTCGAAAAAGCCAGTCCGAATTTTGCATTCTCCAAAGCTGCCAGGCAATTCTCCAAAGCTTTACGCGTTGGATTTGTTCCCCGCGAATATTCATACCCTTTGTTATCTCCCGGCGATTTCTGCCAGTAAGTGGACGTTTGGTATATCGGGGTCATAATCGCCCCGGTTGTTGGATCGGGCTCCTGCCCGGCATGTATAGCTTTTGTTGCGAATTTCATGTTTAGTTGATGGTTAATTACTGATCCGGAGCAAATTAATTTTCAGCCTTGAGCTTAAAGAATTAATATGCTCTTGCAAATAACACCCTTTGGCTAGATGGCTTGCCCGTCAGGATACATTTGCCTTCCTCCTGTTTATTATTTAACGGGATGCAGCGTATTGTAGCTTTGGTTTCTTCTTTTATGCGTTGTTCTGTTTCTGCCGTGCCGTCCCAGTGTGCTGATAAAAATCCGGGCTCCTCGTCCAGCAGACGTTTAAACTCATCATAACTGTCAACTTCCTTCGTATTTTCAGTTCTGAAATTGAATGCCTTTTGATAGATGTTTTGCTGAATATCTTCCAGTAAAGTTTCTATGCGCGCGGCCAAGCCTTGTTGGATAACCGTTTCCTTTGTTTTGGTATCTCGACGGGCCAGCTCCACCGTACCGTTTTGCATGTCGCGGCTGCCAATCGCAACGCGAAGGGGAACACCTTTGAGTTCATACTCCGCAAATTTAGCACCCGGACGATGCGTGTCCCGGGTATCAAACTTGACAGAAATATCTTTGGCTTTCAGTTCCTTGGTCAGTTCGTTGACATAAGCAGTAATATTCGCCAGCTCTTCATCATGTTTGTAGATCGGCACTACTACCACCTGTATGGGTGCCAGTTTTGGAGGAAACACCAATCCTGCATCATCCGAATGCGACATGATCAGCGCGCCGATAAGCCGGGTGGAAACTCCCCAGGAAGTTGCCCAAACATAATCCAGTTTATTTTCCTTGCTGGTAAATTTCACATCAAAGGCTTTGGCAAAATTTTGTCCTAAAAAGTGTGAGGTACCTGCCTGGAGTGCTTTACCATCCTGCATCAGTGCTTCAATACAATAAGTATCCAATGCACCTGCAAAACGCTCATTTGGCGTTTTACGGCCTCTGATCACAGGAAGTGCCAGCCAGTTCTCCGCAAAATCGGCATAGACCTCTAACATCTGTTCGGTTTCGGCAATGGCTTCTTCGGCGGTAGCATGTGCAGTATGTCCCTCCTGCCATAAAAATTCGCTGGTACGCAAAAAAAATCGGGTACGCATTTCCCACCGACTACATTGGCCCATTGGTTTACCAGGATAGGCAAATCGCGGTAGGATTGTATCCAGCCTTTGTATGTATTCCAGATAATGGTTTCCGAAGTTGGACGAACAATCAATTCTTCTTCCAGTTTCGCTTCTTCATCGACGATAACATTACCTTTATCATCGTTTTTAAGCCGGTAATGCGTTACAACGGCACACTCCTTGGCAAAACCCTCCACGTGGCTTGCTTCTTTAGAGAAAAATGATTTGGGAATAAATAACGGGAAATAAGCATTACTGTGACCGGTATCCTTAAACATTTTGTCTAATACGGCCTGCATTTTCTCCCAGATCGAATAGCCATAGGGCTTAATGATCATGCAACCTCTTACCGGCGAATATTCGGCCATGTCGGCTTTTATTACCAGGTCATTATACCATTGTGAATAATCTTCCTCTTTGCTGATGATCCCTTTGCTCATATTGTAGTGTCGTAGTATTAGTTTTAAAATTTAACAGAGGCCAAATTTATAAATTTAAATCTTACCGGACACTGAATTTTAGCCACCAAATCGATACGCTTGAAATAATCAATTTTGTATAATTTTACCGTTGTGAAACCTTACATTAATTATCAGTTTAGTTCCCCTGTCTGGCGCATGGAAATCGATTCGCTAAGCCAGCTGATATTTTTGGAGGTAAGGGAACCCGGGGATAAGAAAGTCTATTTCTCCGCTGTCAGCCTGGATGACGGCCTTGTTTATTTCGACGGATTGCAGACCGAGGAACGCTGGATGACGGGAATAGAAGCGGCTTATGACGGGGTGCTGTTACTGCATCAATATCAATCGGAAGCAGGTCCTGCCCATAAGGGATTGATGGCCATTGAGGGCTGTAGCGGGCGGACAATCTGGAGCAATTACAATTTGGGTTTCGACCATTTGTCAGCTGGCGGCCCCATAGTCTACGATACGCGTATCCAACCCCACCATTTATCGCTGATCGATATCCGAACCGGAGTCATGCAACGAGCCTATGACCCCTCAGCAGACACGGAAATGAATCATGGTTTAATATTGCCTCATTCGGCTCCCCCAGAGCTTTTAAAATCGCTGCCATTAAATGTGGCGCCATTCGGTGGCGCCTCGCAATATCTTCAGCACAATTCCTTCAGAATTGTATCTTTGCACGCCAAGCGCGGGGGCGAACTGGAGCAACATTTATATATTTTGAGGGGCGAGGATATTGTTTATGAAGATTTCTTAAATACCAATATACAAAAATTGCAGCCTGAGGCGTTTCTAATGCAAAAAGATCATCTGATCTACTTAAAAAACAAATCAAAACTAGTAGTTTTAAACCTGTAAATACTGTTTAAAAAATTAAAATGAGCTTGAAGATAATTTTACTAACATTTTCTTTGTCAACCTTTTCGATAGCCGCCTTTGCCAGGCCCTTGACTGATTCAGTAGGTGTTGAAAATGAAAATGGCAAAAAGGTGATCCTGCACAAACTTGATCCAAAAGATAATTACTATTCCATCGGGCGACGCTACCACGTAAGCCCGAAGACCATAATTAAGTTTAACAATAATGCAAAACTGACTATCGGCAGCGTAATTAAAGTTCCTACCGACAAGCCGTTTCAGGTAGCCGTGACGCCTGTTATCGCAAAGCCAGCCCCTGTCCATCAGACCAAGGCGGCGGTGGTTCAGCAGCCTGTAATTCAACCACAGGCGCAGCCTGCAGAACAGCCAGCCAAAACTGAAAGTAATACTGGTAGCGAAACGATCCAATATAAAGTATCCGCGGGTGAAACACTTTATTCTATCGCCAAGCGATTTAATACAACCGTAGAAGACATCAGTAACCTGAACGGATTAAAATCCAATACCATAAGCCAGGGCGAAACTTTGATGATCAGGTCCAATACCCCTGCTGAGGAAGTTGCATCTGCCCCGGTTCAGACTCCCCCGGTTCAACTGATTGTAACGTCGCGGGATTCGACAGCAGCCGACAGTAGCCATCATCCGAACGCGAACCGTTACGGTCTGTACGAAAAAGATGAAAAAGGCGTAGCTACCTGGATGGATGATGACGGGCTTGATCCAAATAAAATGCTGGCATTACACCGCACCGCCCCTATTGGCACGGTTATTAAGATCACCAATATCATGACCAACCGCACTACTTTTGCCAAGGTAGTTGGTCGTTTTACCGATACTGAGCAAACCCGGGATGTAGTTATTGTGATGACCAAAAACGTTGCCCAGGCTTTAGGTGCCCTGGATAAACGTTTCCAGGTTAATCTGAGCTACGGTACACCAAACGAATAATGGTATTGTCTACCCATTTGAAAGGGATTTATGATGCAGCGGGATAAGCCATTCGTTATCGGAATAGCCGGTGGAAGCGGATCAGGCAAAACTTTCTTTCTGAAATGTTTTCTTGAACATTTCGCCAGCGACGAAGTTAGCCTGGTATCGCAGGATGATTATTATTTTCCCGTTGGAGAAACGATGACCGCGGACGAGAATAGGCATTATAATTTTGACCTGCCAGGGGCGATTGACCGCGAACATTTTTATAGTGATCTTACTAAACTGATCCATAAAGAGACGATCTGTAAAAAGGAATACACGTTCAACTTTCCCAAGGCAATTCCAAAAGTACTGGAGATCAGACCGGCTCCCATATTACTGGTTGAAGGATTGTTTATATTTCATTTTGATGAAATAGCACGCCTGCTGGATCTGAGGATCTTTCTTGAAGCAGACCAGGATGTTGCTTTAACAAGGCGTCTTCGGCGTGACAAAGAGGAACGCGGCTACTCGCAAGAGGATATCATGTATAAATGGGAGCACCATGTGGTACCCGCCTATAAAAAGTATTTACTGCCTTACAAGGATGAGTGCGAGCAAATCGTAGTAAACAACTCGCACATGGCAGACGATATTATCCGCGTTACTGAGTCAATTTCGAAACAGCTGAGAGAAAAGCTGTTAACCTGAAGCAACCTTCGGCTTATAGGATCATTTCCGGCACTTCGCCTTCAATGATTAATTTACCTGCGGTTGCATTTTTTATTTCTTCCACGCTTATACCCGGGGCGCGTTCCAATAATTTGAATCCACCGCCGGGCAATACGTCTATTACTGCCAAGTTCAGTTACTATTTTTTTAACGCAATTTACTCCGGTAAGCGGCAAAGTACATTTGGGCAACAATTTTGATTCGCCTGCTTTGTTTACATGCTGCATGGCCACGATTATATTTTCCGCTGAGGCCACCAGGTCCATCGCTCCGCCCATGCCTTTTACCATTTTGCCGGGAATTTTCCAGTTGGCAATATCGCCATTTTCGGATACTTCCATTGCACCCAAAATGGTAAGATTTACTTTTTTTGCCCGTATCATGCCAAAACTCATTGCCGAATCAAATATTGCCGATCCCGGTAATATCGTAATGGTTTGCTTGCCTGCATTGATGGTATCCGGATCCTCTTCCCCTTCAAAAGGAAACGGCCCCATACCGAGCAATCCATTTTCTGATTGCAGTACCACGTCTATATCCTGCAGGAATGTAATTGGCTACCAGCGTAGGGATACCGATGCCCAGGTTAACGTAGTAACCATCTTTTATTTCTTTGGCAATTCGTTTTGCTATTCCTTCTTTATCAAGCATAAATTCAAATCTTTCTTACTGTTCGCTTGTTCAATCCGTTTTTCATAATGATTACCCTGAAATATCCTGTGCACATAAATGCCGGGAGTATGGATATGATCCGGATCCAATTCCCGGGCTCAACAAGTTCTTCGACTTCGGCAATGGTTATTTTTCCTGCCATAGCCATAACCGGGTTAAAATTGCGCGCAGTATGCCGATAAACCAAATTACCCATCGTATCCCCTTTCCATGCCTTTACAATGGCAAAATCAGCATCAAATGCCATCTCCATCAAATAATCTTTACCATTAAAATTTCGGATTTCCTTACCTTCAGCTACTTCCGTACCAATGCCTGCAGGAGTAAATATGGCCGGCATCCCATATCCCGCAGCCATGCATCGTGTCGCTAAAGTTCCCTGCGGTACCAGTTCCACTTCAAGTTCTCCGCTTAACAATTGCCTTTCAAATTCGGCATTTTCCCCTACATAGGAGGCGATCATCTTTTTTACCTGCCGCTGCTTTAAGCATCAGCCCGATGCCGAAATCATCGACTCCGGCATTATTGGAAATACAGGTAAGTGCCTTTCACTCCTTTTTTAACCAGTGCCGCTATACAATTCTCTGGAAAGCCGCACAACCCAAAACCGCCGAGCATTAAGGTCATGCCATCCTCAATATCCCGGATAGCCTCATCAGCACCGTAACAACTTTGTTCATGTTTTATAATTGGTTGCAGTAAAATTAACAGGATTCTATCGATTTTATGAATTTCCATGATCTTAATTATGCAAACATTAAAAACAAATTAAAAATCGTGATATTATATCTATAGGTACCAAGACATATCCTATGAACGAAGAAAATTACGAGTTTCGTGGTGATGAGTTATTATCAGCTCAGAACAGCATGAGAATCAACCTAGCGCAACCAGGGTGGATGATGACAAGAATCTGGAAGAAAAAGATCTGAAAAGACATTATTTATTCGGAGAAGGGAAAATGAAAAGTGTTAATGACCCGGGATGGAAGGCAAAGGAATGGGCGGTCAGTAATTTTGGACAAAATAACCTTACTTTTTCCGGAGACGACAAAGCCAACCCATCGCAATATGCGGGTTATGATAATGCTTATTTCAGACGCAATGAACCGTCCGAAGAACATCCCGAAGATTCAAATTTCATACCACTGGATCAGGAGCAGCTGCCCGGTATTCCGGCTCCTGGGTCTCCGGCTAAACAAGGCGAACAGCACAGGCAGGCGCCTAACCCGCAGCAAGAGTACCGCGAAGGAACGGCCGATGATGACGGGCAGAAAGGTGATAACCCCCAAGGCAAGGCGGATAACTCAGCCTACGATGCAGGACTATAAGAGCAAGAATTGTCTTACCATTTGATGTGCTGATCGATAAATGCAATCAGATCATCAGCCATAGCCTGCTGCTCCTTTTTACTCGGATGCCCGGCTGTATTTTTATACGGAAAGAAATGCGTATAAATGTTTTTATCACCAATTTCAGTCACCGCTTTTTGTATGTATCCCGGCCATGGCGATCCTTCCTTTACTGCATCCATGCTCCCTAAGGTACAAATGATTTGCGCTTTCGGATATTTACCCCTGATGTTTTCACAAAATCTTTGTACACCTTGATGATTTGTTCATCGGTTGGCGGCGTTGTGCCAAATTTTGCCTTAAACTGCTCGTTATCCGGCATTTTAACCAGCCAGCAATCATTCTGAAATATATTGATCACCACGACGTCAGGCGTGTATTTTGAAAAATCCCATTTGCTTTCTGCGTCATTGGGATCCAGCCCGATTATACATATCCGGCATCACCATTGGAAACCAGCTTACCAGCATGCCAATTCCGCTTCTTGATATACTATGCAACTCGGCATCAAAATGACTGGCAGTTATGCTTGCATAGCTCAGGTAACCGTTCTCAAAGGGGCTGTGCCCCTGTCTTGTCCTGTAGTATCCTCTAGTTGCATAACCACAGGTAATAGAGTCTCCGAAAATTTCGATTTTCCGTTTTTGGGACGGCGGCGGGGCTAACATCATACTGTTTTTATCCATGGCAAACCGGTAAAACCAGGTTTTGCCCATAGCCCATTCGGTGCGTTTAAATAATTCGAGCGTGTGATTTGCCGTCTGGCAGATCAGCCGCCAGAACGATATTCTTTTTGCGTGCTGTCAGGCCTGAATAACCCCCGACATCTTGCCATCAACGATCACATTCATAATTTTGACCGTATTCATCTTTTAAAGTGCTTTAGCACCTGTTCCTTTAAAGTTTATTTTTACAGACGACGCTGACCATGACAGTTCTGCGGCATCGTCCAGCATCACAATCCGTCCGGAATACCGCAATATGTGTGTCATGACTTTTAATAACAACGTTTTGGGCATAGCAGCTAAGGTTTACTGCCAGCAATAGCAATAGTAAAAGAGTACTTGTTGCGCATGTTCAGGTACGTTAGGTTATTTCAAATATACATAAGTAATTCCATCCCCGCCCCTGTCCGCATGTTCATCTTCCATGCGGTCCCACCGGCATCATATTTTTTCAGGTAATCGCGAATCATTTTGCGCAAAATTCCATCACCCTTTCCATGTATTATCTTCAAATTACTAAAGCCCATCATCAGCGCCCGGTCAAGCATTTTTTCTATATCGTACAGCGCCTCCTCTCCCCGTTTACCCCGCACATCAATTTCGGGACTAAAACTTGCGTAGTCGTTCGTTTGTGAACTAAAGCTTTTTCGTATTTCTTTGGGAACTTCTTTTTTGCTCACCTTTTGTAACCCGCTTCCTTTTAGCAACTGTGCGCAGATCGCCTATGGCAATAATGATGTTATCCTTTGCAATTTCAATCACCTGACCGCGTGGTTTCCGAATCCGTTAATTTTACCCAGTCACCGGGCTTTAGCTCATCGTCTGGCTGACCGGCGTTTAACCGGTTCTGGCTTTTACGATGTTTTTTTGAAGTTCCTTGTTCAGATTTTCGCGCAGCTGCCGTGTCTTTTCCTTGTCTGCATTACTGCTTTTAATATCCGCAATGGTGTTTTCGACCAGCTTATTAGCATTCAGGATGATGTTCTTTGCTTCCTGTTTTGCATCGCGGATGAGTGCTTTTTTATTTTCTTCGAGGTAGCTTTTTAGCTTTTCGTTTTCGGCAAGAAGGTCGTTTACCCTTTTTTGTTGCTTATCCAGTTTTATTTTGGTATCAAAGATTTCTTTTTTGTCGCGTTCCAGATCGACCAATAACGTGTCAACTTTCTTCTGGTTAACCCCTATTTTGTTTTTGGCCAGGTTAAGCACATGCTGCGGCAGGCCAATTTTTTGTGCGATCTCAAAGGCATAAGAACTCCCGGGCTTTCCTATCTCTAAAATGTAAAGCGGCCGCATCTCCACATTATCAAACAGCATCGAGGCATTTTCAATACCTTCGGTATGGCTGGCAAAAACTTTAAGATTGGAATAGTGCGTCGTGACCACCCCTTTCACTTTTTTATGATTTAGTGTTTCCAGTACGGCTTCAGCAATTGGGCCGCCAAACTGCGGGTCGGTTCCCGTACCAAACTCATCAATCAACACCAGGGTCTTGCCGTTGGCCATCTCCACAAAACTTTTCATCTTGGACAGATGCGCACTATAAGTACTCAAATCACTTTCGATCGACTGGTCATCCCCGATATCGACAAATAATTGCTTAAACACCCCAACCGTGCTTGTCTCCGATGCGGGGATCAGCAACCCGGCCTGCACCATCATTTGCAATAATCCAACGGTTTTCATGCAAACGGATTTACCACCAGCATTCGGACCTGATACTACCATGATCCGGTAATCTTCATCAATGGATATATTAAGTGGAACAACCGATTTTTTTTCCTCTCTAAAGCTCAACAACAAAAGCGGGTGGCGGGCATTTACAAGCTTGAGTTTGGCTTCATTTACCAATATGCGGCATTTCAGCCTCAATGTCGATGGCAAATAAAGCCTTTGCACGTACAAAATCGAGCTTGGTGAATAGACTATGATACGACAGCAACAAGGGCACATAAGGCCTTAACTCATCCGTTAAGACCGTAAGTATTTTTACGATCTCGCGCCGGCGTTCAAACTCCAGGTCGCGAATACGGTTATTTAAGGTAAAATACCTCTTCCGGTTCCATGTAAACCGTTTGGCCTGATGCATGACTCATCATGAATAAATCCTTTGAGTTTACGTTTATTCTCTGCCAGTAAGGGAATACACAAACGCCCGTCTCTTACCGTTAATGATCCGTCAGCGGTCCAGCCGCTAGCAGCAGCATTTTTAAACACCTGGTCAATTTTCTTCCGGGCTTCCTGTTCGGCTTTTGCAATGGCAGAAGTAATATCAGCAAGTTCGCGCGAAGCATTCGGCCTTATCTTCCCTTTCTGATCGATGACCAGTTCGATCTTTTTTAAGATCGACCGTTCGATGGGCAAATGTTCAAACAAGGCTTCCAGGTTTGGGTATTGGCCCTTCCGTTCATTAAAATAGGCAATTACCGCAAATACGGTGGACAATGAGGCCTGTACCTGGAAAAACTCTTCCTCGCTTAAAAATGCGCCTTCAATCCGTGCCTTATTGGCCAGTGATTTTATATCAAAGAAATGATGAATGGGTAAAGTCTCATCATTTTCGAGTATATTTTTAAATTCGTTTGCCTGATTCAGAAACTTAAGGATCTGGTCATAATTGTTCATTACCTGAATCCTGTCCACCATCTGCTGGCCCATTTCGCTCAGGCAATGTGCTTTAATAAGTTCCTTTATCTCGGTAAATCCAAGCTTATCAGCACTATTTAATGGAATCAACATGCTTTTTAGATAGTGTCTTGATTTGCTTCATTTGCTGATAATTATAATGTTTCGGCGCCGGACTCACAGGTTGAGCGCTTGCTGCCGGCTGTACAGGTGCGGCTGTTTTTGGCAATTTACCAAGCGAGTCCGTTCTTTTTTTAATCTGCAGCTGATTGATCTTGTTAAGCGAGTCGCTCTTATGTTTCAGATTATCGGTGATCTGTTCGTAAATATCTGACAACACATCCGGTTTATAGGAATAATATTTGAAGCTCTTTTTAAATTGAACCGAGTCCGTATGATACTTTTTAAATATAGCCAGGTATCTGCCGGTACCATATTTATATAAAGTATCCGGTACCTGGTAAAGTGCAAACATACTGGCATCGGCCATATGAATTTCGGTCAACAGACTGGTCATCCGCTGTTTATCCAAAATCCCGGCCGGCGTTTTATTTCCCTTACAGGCGACCAGGAAAATCAATACGAAGAAAAACAGTTTAATATATTTATGCATTCTGTAATTTAGCGGCATTATAAAGCAAAACTACGGATAAATGAGCATTGCAGATAACATCAAGAGCTTAAAAAACGAAACCGATACGATAAAAGTACAACTGATTGCTGTTTCCAAGACCAAGTCAATTGAAGAAATAAAAGAAGCCTATGATGCCGGACAGCGCTTATTTGGCGAAAATATGGTGCAGGAACTTGTTGACAAATATGAAAACCTGCCTAAAGATATCAGTTGGCACCTGATAGGACATCTGCAAAGCAATAAAGTGAAATACATTGCTCCGTTTATCAGCATGATCCAGTCAGTCGACAGTTTGAAGCTTTTACAGGAGATCGACAAACAAGGTCAAAAACATAACCGTGTGATCGACTGCCTGGTCCAGGTTTATATTGCCGACGAAGAAACAAAATATGGCTTGGGTTTTGACGAGGTCATTGAGTTGCTGCGTTCAGAAGAATTTATTGTGTTAAAACATATTAGGATCAGGGGCTTGATGGGCATAGCAACCAATACGGATAATGAAAAACAAATAAAGGATGAGTTTTACGAACTCAAAACCTTTTTTGACGGCATAAAACAAAGCTATTTCCGCAAAGATGCTTCATTTGATACCTTATCGATGGGAATGTCTTCAGATTATAAAATAGCAATCGAGCAAGGCAGCAATATGGTACGCCTGGGTAGCACTATCTTTGGCCAGCGGGTTATAAAACACTGGAAAAATAATTAACCTGGGGAGCTGATTGATTTTAGCAAAAAAATAACGATGCATATAAATTTAAGAGTAGCCAAAAAAGAAGATTGCCCACGCTTGCTCGACCTTGTACATGAGCTTGCGATATTTGAAAAAGCGCCGGAGGAAGTTACCGTGACTCTTGCCGAATTTGAGGAGGCCGGATTTGGCAACAAACCCGTGTGGAAAGCATTTGTAGCCGAAACTGACGGCCTGATTGTCGGATTTGCGTTGTATTACGTCCGTTATTCTACCTGGAAAGGCTGCCGAATGTATCTGGAAGACCTGATCGTTACCGAAAACTGGAGAGGAAAAGGAATTGGCAAGTTTCTTTTTGACCGGCTGATGCAGGAGGCACGCGAACTTGGCTTCAATGGCATGACCTGGCAGGTGCTCGACTGGAATGAACCTGCAATCAGATTTTACAAAAAATACGAAGCTGCCATTGACGAGGGCTGGCTGAATGGGTCATTATCCAAAGAACAGATCGCAGCAAAATAAGGCTGATGTTTTGATGGGGAGCAAATTAGTTCAATACCACGGCCAAAAGCGGTCATAACCATATATCAAATAATGCTTGTTTTTAAATTTGGAGGTGCATCGGTAAAGGATGCTGCCGGAGTGATCAACCTTTCGGCCATTGTTAAAAAGTATCCGCATCAGCCACTGCTGATCGTCGTTTCAGCAATGGGAAAAACCACCAATGCGCTGGAGAAACTAACGAAAGCTTATGTTGACGGGTCGGATGATCTGCATCGTTTATACACGGAAATCAGGGACTATCATTTTAATATCCTTGACGAGCTGTTCCAGGCTGATCATCCCGTTTATAACGAAGTGGCCAACACCTTTGTTGAGATCGACTGGATGATCGAGGATGAGCCGCATCAGGATTATGATTTTATTTATGACCAGATCGTGTCCATTGGCGAAATCGTCTCCACACGAATTGTTGCCGCTTATCTGAATCAGGCTGGCATTAAAACCCAGTGGCTGGATGTGCGCAGTTATATTCATACCGACAATACTTACCGCGAAGGCAACGTGGACTGGGAAAAAACAAAAGCCAGCATCACCCAGGGAATTCCGCCAATGCTGGAGAAGGGAATCATTGTTACCCAGGGCTTTCTTGGAGGCACTTCTGAGAATTTCACAACCACGCTTGGCAGAGAAGGTTCGGATTATACCGCTTCCATATTTGCGTCGTGCTTAGATGCCGAATCGGTGACAACCTGGAAAGATGTACCCGGAATACTGAACGCCGACCCAAAACTTTTTACTGATACCATTAAATTTGATGCGCTCTCGTATACCGAAGCCATAGAAATGACTTACTACGGTGCCAGTGTGATCCACCCCAAAACCATTAAGCCATTACAAAACGCCAAAATACCTTTGCTGGTAAAATCCTTTAATGATCCCCTGGCTGCCGGCACGATCATTCAGGAAACCGCTGCTACTAAGTTTGAAAAACCGGTCATCATCTCCAAGCAAAACCAGGTTCTGTTATCCATATCTGCCAAAGATTATTCCTTTATCTCTGAAGACCATTTGAGCGACATATTTAAATTGTTCGCACAGAATCATGTTAAAGTTAATATGATGCAGACCTCGGCGCTCAGTTTTACCGTGTGCTTTGATCTGTATCCGGAGCGTTTCGAAAAATTACTCTCGGGGCTTGGCAATGTTTTTAAGGTAAAATATAACCGTGATGTTACCCTGGTTACGGTACGACATTACAGGCAAAGTGCGCTAAAGGAACTGACCGAGCATAAAATCGTGCTGCTCGAGCAGATCAGCAGGAATACTGCTCAACTGGTTACAAAGTAATAAACTATTAATAATCAGATCAATACCTTATTTTATATACACAATTCATTCAGCCAATACTGCGGATTAAAGGAGCGCGCAAAGTCCGGCCGCCAATGCTGCTATCATGGTATTGAGAAAATTAACCGCATCATTACACAGGTAATTTTTTCGTTCAAAGTAAGCGCCCAGCAAGGAGTCGGCCAGGTTACCTGTCGTTCCTGCCAAGATGATGATGGCAAAATACTTATCCCAGCCAAAACCGGAAGCATAAATTAAAGCGATCAAAACCGACCCAAAAAGTCCGATTAAAGTTCCTTCGATACTCACCACGCCGTCCAGCCCCTTTTTATCCGGTTTAAGGGAAAGGATATTGTAAAATCTGCGGCCATAAATCATGCCTAATTCGGAAGACAGGGTATCTGCCATGGCTGAGGATAAACTCGCCCCCATCAGCAGACGGAATAACCCTGCATGAGAAGGCATAATACATACCAGCAAGCCTGCTATTGCTGCCGCGCCTCCGTTGGCCATTACCTGGCCCGAATTTCTTTTTCCCGACCTGTCATGCTCCGCTTTAATTTGCTGTTTTTCCTTCTTCTTCCACCAAGTAGCAAGGGTGCCGGAAATAAAAAAAGCCGCCAGCATCGAAATTCCTGTATAACCCGCCCCGATGAATATCATTAAACCGACGAGGCCTGCTGCCAGGCCCCCACCGGGTGTCAGCTTTCCGGTTTTGATGCTGATAATAACGGCCGCTGCCAGCAGCAGACCTGGCGGCATATAATGCAGAATAATGGGCATATAGGGGTAAAACTAAATTATTTTACGCAACATTTAGCCCTTGAAATGGATTTCATAAGCCACAGAATTAAAATTTATTTTACATTTGTGCCAAACTTAACACGATGAAAAGAAACAGCATAATTATTATGATCATAGGTGTAGCTATTACTATTGCTTGCCTTGTTTATTTCAAACCTCTTATCAATGCGGTTGACTCTGATGCAATGACAGTTACCCCCAAGGGTGTAAGGACCTCTGAGTGGCCATTGTTCATTGGTCTGCTGACTATATTTGTAGGTGTATGTTTCTATTTAATTGGTCTTTCTGAAGATAAAAAAGCTAAAAAATAGCGAAATAATTTTTTTCACTTATCTTTAGGGGATATGTCCGTGCTATTATTGCGGATATATCCCCTGATTTTTTTATAAAGTTTTACCTGATTAATAACGTTGTACTAATTGTTTGGCGTAGGTGAAATGGCATAGGTACTCACCTCGCGCAGCTGCATTGGCATAATGCCTTATTTTATAAATTCATTTTCAACCATTAAAGCTATTCACAATGAGAAAGACAACTATTGGCCTGCTATTACCTGTTTTATTATTCTGCTGCTTTTCTGCTAATGCACAAGATTGGGCATTGGGTGTTCGGGGTGGTATCAGTATCCCCAATTTAACTGCCGGCGGCAGTACTCAAAATCCATTGAATACCGGTTACAGTTCAAGACAGGGCCCGGACTTCGGCATATTTGCTGAATTTAAAGTTTCCGAGCTCTTTTCTGTACAGCCTATGATCGAATACTCCTCGCAAGGCGGTAAAAAGGACGGCTTACAGGCGCTGGCAACCCCCGATGAATTTGCCCAAGCCTTTCCTCCCGGCCAGGCACCAACCTATCTTTATGCCAATTACAACAGTGAAGCCAAACTGAACTATCTGCTGGTGCCCATACTGGCTAAATTCGGATGGAATCTGGGTGATAAATCACCTTTCCGGTTTTACGTCGATGCAGGTCCGTTTATTGGATTTCTCCTTTCCGCACACCAGGCGACCAGCGGACAAAGCCAGTTTTTTCTGGATCCCAAGGGGCAGCAGGCACTGCCTGCGCCGGCACAGTCATTTGAAGCCAATACCGATATCAAGGACCAGTTGCACAGCACCAACTTCGGTATCTCGGGCAACGTGGGGTTAGTATATAAATTTGGTCAAAACAATCTATTTATTGAGGGCGGCGGTAACTATGGGTTTTTAAATATTCAGCAGGGTACCGCTAACGGAAAGAATAATACCGGGGCGGCAACGGTAAATTTAGGCTATAGCTACTGGTTCTAAAATAAGCGGCATTTAGACATGCTCCTGCATTTAACTGACCTTTTGCTCACTTTACTGCACCTGGCCATTATTAGCTTCAACCTGTTTGGCTGGATTTGGAAACCAAGGCTCCATCTGACTCTGGTTTTGCTGACCCTGGCTTGCTGGTTCGTTCTGGGTATATGGTTTGGTTGGGGTTACTGCCCGGTGACGGATCTGCAATGGCGGGTGAAAGAATCGCTCGGTGAAAAAGATTTACCTGGCTCATTTATCAAATACTATGCTGATTGGATCTGCGGTCGGCCGATCAGTGCCGCATTAATCGATAAATTGACCGCTGCTTGTTTTTTCAGCGCAGTGCTGATTTCCATCTATATTAATTTCTTTCGCCGGCGAAAGAAGGTCTGATACCCCTGGTTAAAACCATTGGCATTGCTCCGATGTTAAATTCAGACATATTATTAATTCTGAAAAATGAAGGTTGCAGCCTACAGCGTTTCGCCCATAGACAAAGAGCTTTTGACAAATGAAAATCAAAACAGGCATGAAATATTATACCTGACCGAGCCTCTTGGCAGGGATACAGTCGCGCTAGCCGAAGGGCGGGAAGCAGTATTGGTTTTTACAAACGATGACGTTTCATCGGGAATCATAGATTCGCTTAGCGGCTATGGTGTTAAATACATTGCCACAAGATCCGTGGGCACCGACCACCTTGACCGCGAGGCTGCCGCACGCTGTGGTATCAAACTGGCCAGTGTACCGGGTTACTCGCCTCAGGCTATTGCCGAACATACCCTTGCCCTGGCACTCGCCCTGGACCGGAATCTGATCGAAGTAAACAGATGCTGCCGTGAATTTGATTTCCGCTTAAGCAAGCGCGTCGGTTTCAATTTCCATGGCAAAACCGTCGGTATTATAGGCCTTGGAAGTATAGGGATTGCAACAGCAGCAGTATTTAAAGGGCTTGGTTGCAGGATTATTGGCTTTGATATCAACCCGTGTGAAATTGCCGGTATTGAACAAGTTGGTTTAAACGATCTTTTTGCCCGGTCAGCTATCATTTCGCTGCATGTACCGCTGACCATGCAAACCAAACACTTGATCAACAAACAAGCCATTGCCCTAATGAAAGATAAGGTCATGCTGCTCAATACTTCCAGGGGTGGTTTAATGGATACATCCGAAATCATCACCGCACTGGAGACCGGTAAAATTGGCTATCTCGGACTGGACGTTTATGAATTTGAAAAAGGATTGTTTTTTGAAAACCATAAAGATGATCCGCAAAAAGATGCGCTGCTCAGCAGGCTGATGGACTTTCCAAACGTCCTGGTCACTCCTCACCAGGCCTTTCTAACCCAGGAGGCGCTGCTGCAGATCGCAGCGCAAACCCTCGAAAATCTTGATTTGTGGGAGCAAAACTCCTAAAAGAAAAGTACCTGGCAACAAAAATTCCTTCTTTTTTGCAACATTCCCGGGCGCAAAAATCCCTCTGTCGCAGCTATAAATTCTCCCTTAAATATCGTTTCATTTTATAAAATGAAACGCACTTGAGCGACTTTGGCTAAAGCGTTCCCCAGCGAAACGATACTTTTGCAATTCCAAACTCACTGCCCCGCCCTTCCTTAGTTTAAACGAGTCATTTCAAACATCAATAATTAAGCCCCAAACAGGGTTTCGTTTGCCCGGCAGCAATGAGTTGGTTCATCTAACCACTTTTCAAATCACAGAATATGAAAAATCGATTTACCATGGCGAAAGCAGTCTGTATCGCGACTGTACTCATTTTATTTTCTGCCAGCATGCTTACAGCGCAGGACGCCCAGAAACAAAAAACGATGGAGATCTATGGCTTCATCCAGACAGATGCAGGATATGATTTTAACCAGATCAACCCCAACTGGTACGATGTCGTTCGCCCAACACAATTGCCAGCATATAAAGATCAATACGGGACGGACGGGAACACCTACTTCTCCGTCAGGCAAACACGTCTGGGTTTCAAAAACTGGTTTCAGACTCCGCTGGGAGAACTGAAGACCACGTTTGAGTTTGAATTATTCGGAACCGGAGTAGACGCAGGACAAACAACATTCCGTCTGCGCCATGCCTATGCCGAACTCGGGAAATTTGGCGTGGGACAATACTGGAGTCCTTTTATGGACATTGACGTATTCCCCAATTCACTGGAGTACTGGGGCCCGTCCGGCATGGTTTTCTTCCGCAACATTCAAATACGGTATATGCCAATACAGGGTGACAGCAAACTAACTATCGCATTAGAAAGGCCAGGCGCCAGCGCTGATGGGGGCATATATTCACAGCGAATTGAATTACAACAAGTTAATGCCAGATTCCCACTTCCTGATCTGTCTGCCGAATACCGTTACGGCGCAAAATGGGGCTATCTGGAACTTGCAGGTATACTCAGGAGAATTGACTGGCAGGATCAGGCGGTACATCAATATGACCTTTCAGGCGGTGCTACGGGCTGGGGCTTGAACTTCAGCACCAATTTAAACCTTGGCAGTAAAGCAAACGTGTTCAAAGGTCAAATTGTGTACGGAGAGGGAATACAGAACTACATGAATGACGCGCCAGTTGATATCGGCATCAAGAACAACTTCTCGAATCCCACTAAACCGGTTATCGGCGTAGCGCTTCCACTAGTAGGCATAGTGGCCTTCCTTGATCATACCTGGAGCGAGAAATTCAGCACCTCGCTGGGCTATTCTATGATTAAAATTGACAATTCTGACGCACAGGCTCCCTCTGACTTTAAGAGAGGAAATTATGCGCTGGTCAACCTGCTTTACTATCCGGTAAAGAACGCGATGATGGGCGTTGAATTCCAATGGGGCGAGCGGGAGAATTTCTCGGACGGATATAAAACTGACATCAACAAGGTCCAGTTCTCCTTCAAGTATAATTTTTCAGAAGCATTTTATAAAAAGTAATACCCTGGAAAAAACGGTTTGCCGGAATGAAGAAAAATTAGTGTGCGCTATCAATTAATACCAAAAATAAAAGATCATGTGCAATGCAAGAATAACGATACTGACATTGTTTGGACTATGGAGCACAGCTCTGTATGGGCAAACAAGAACTGAAAAAGACCTGTTAGGCGAAAAGCAGATACCTGCTGACGCCTATTACGGCGTTCAAACCGCCCGGGCCCTGGAAAATTTCCAGGTGAGTGGCGTACCGACAAATTTTTATCCGGATTATGTAAAGGCTTATGCCATGGTAAAACTGGCTGCGGCAAGGGCCAATGCGGATGTAGGAAGGATGAAGAAAGAAAGACTCGATGCCATTGAAAAAGCCTGCCAGGCTGTGATCAGTGGAAAATACCATGACCAGTTTTTGGTCGATATGTACCAGGGCGGTGCAGGCACTTCGGCCAATATGAATGCCAATGAAGTGCTGGCCAACATTGCCCTTGAAATGAGCGGCCATAAAAAAGGAGAATATCAGTATATCGAGCCGCATGATGACCTGAACATGGGGCAATCAACCAACGATGTTTACCCTACCGCTATTCATGTTGCCTTGCTGCTGCATAATGATAAAGTGATTAAAGAAGCACAGCTGCTTTCTCAATCATTTCATAAAAAAGGTGATGAATTTAATAATCTGCTGAAAATGGGGCGCACCGAAGGACAGGATGCAGTGCCGATGACCCTTGGGCAGGAATTTCATGCTTTTGGTTACCAGCTCGATGCAGCAATTGAAGTACTGCATAAAACTGAAGCTTATTTATACGAAGAAAATATGGGCGCCACAGCCATTGGTACAGGTTTGACCGCAACCCCGGGCTATGCTGAAAAATGTGCGACCCGACTTGCGGAAGTTACCGGCAAACCAATGGTACTTGCTAAAGATCTGATTGCTGCTACCAGCAGCATGCAGGCATTTGTGATGTATTCTTCCGCACTGAAAAACTTTGCAGTTACCCTATCTAAAATCAGCAGTGATCTGATCTTCCTTGCATCAGGCCCGCGCACCGGCATTTTTGAAATCAATCTTCCTGCACTGCAACCCGGTTCATCCATTATGCCGGGCAAAGTGAATCCTGTAATGCCTGAGCTAATGAACGAAATATGTTACAAAGCGATCGGCAATGATGCTACAGTCACTATTGCATCACAGGATGGGCTTCTGCAGCTAAATGCTTATGAACCCGTAGTAGCTATTGCCATTATGGAATCACAGGCACTGTTTTATAAAACGATGCCCTTGTTCCGTAAAAATTGCATTGATGGCATTACTGCAAATAAAGATGTACTGGATCATTATATCGAACGCAGCGTAGGTATTGTTACCGCGCTTAACCCGGTTCTAGGATATGAAAAAACCACCGAACTTGCCAAAGAAGCGCTCGCAGACAAACAAAGGAATTCTTGAACTAATCCGCGAAAAGAAATTACTAACGGAGGATCAGATAAAAAAACTGCTTGATCCGGCTACGATGACGGGCCAGAAGCAGTAAGGGCTATTATAAATCAATAAAATCAAAATCATGAAATACAATCAGTTTCAATTCAGAAAGTCTGCTCATCTCTTTTAGCTTTTCACTAGCATTGAAGTGTTCTGGGCAAACAAAACCCAATATTCTGATCCTGGCTACCGGCGGCACTATCGCCGGAGCAGCCGGCAGCGGCGTGCAGTCGGGCTATACTTCCGGCCAGGTTACTATTGATGCCATGGTCAACGCCGTTCCTGATGTATTAAAAGTGGCCAAAGTCAAAGGCGAACAAATTTCCAATGTGGGTTCTCAGGATATGTCATTTGAGATTATGCTCAAGATTGCCAAACGTATCAATGATCTGGCAAACAGTGACGACGTTGATGGTTTTGTTATCACACATGGAACGGATACGATGGAGGAAACGGCTTATTTCCTTAACCTGGTGACAAAAACTGATAAGCCAGTCGTGCTCGTAGGCTCCATGCGGCCATCTACAGCTGTCAGCGCCGACGGGCCTTTGAATTTATATGATGCAATTGCTGTTGCCGCAGATCCAAATGCCAGGAAACGCGGCGTGCTTCTGGTAATGAACGACTGGATCCACTCCGCCCAGACATTAACTAAAGTAAGTACGACCGCCGTGCAAACCTTCATGTCTCCGCTGCGCGGACTTATTGGCGTTACTTCTTATGGCGTTAATGATTTTTATCGTTATCCTGACCAAAATTTGGCACCAAATCTGAATTTAGCGTTGATGGTGTCTAACGCTCTTCCCAGGGTGGATATTATTTATGCGGATGTGGATATGCCAGCCAGTCTGATAGATGCCTCAGTTACACAGGGTGCCAAAGGAATCGTAATAGCAGGCGTTGGAAATGGGAACATGCCAAAAGCTGCCCTTGAAGCCTGCGCCAGAGCCAGCAAAAAAGGCGTTGTTGTTGTACGCAGCACCCGGGTTGCAACCGGAACAGTTGGCCGCAATGTGGAGTGTAATGACGATGAACTTGGCCTGGTAGCATCCTATAATCTCAACCCGCAAAAATCAAGAATACTGCTTTCAGTTGCGCTGTTAAAGCCCAGGAAGCTGGATGAAATGCAAAAGATATTTATTGACTATTGATCATTTTTAAGCTACGTGTATTTATTAAAAATGGTCAGCCTTTGATTCTGAAAACTGTGGGGAAAAATACAGGAAGCCACCGGTTATGGCGGTATCGCTGAGGCTCTTCATATTAATGGGTGTATTGCGCTGTTCTCTGCTTGCTTCAGCCAGGATACGGTGAAAAAAGTTCCCGATGGCACTGAAGGCGAAACGCTTATGCAAAGCGGCAGCACATTCGCTAAAGAACAAGACATGGAATGAGTTTGATTTAGGATTTACCACACTTAAACTTGGGATGGGTTTCCTTTATGAGTATGCCGGATTTTCACAGGACGCGGCAGCTAAACAGCAGCTGGATTTATCCAACTCTACGCTTACCAACCTATTTCAGGTCCGCGATTTCCGCCTCCTTGTTGCAGGGCAACTGAACACGAAAAGGCAGATCACCTGGAAAGGAGGGTTCATGTATGATGGCCAGATCAGAACATGGTTTGTTCGTGAATCAGGCGTGCTGATTTCTGTTCCGGAACTGTGGGGTAGTTTTTTTATCGGCCGAACGAAAGAGGGCATTTCCATGAGCAAGGTAATGAACGGGTATTCTGTTGTAGACGGTCTGGAAAGAGCCACGGTGCTCGATCCGATTCCGATTTTAGCTGATGGAATAAAATGGATGGGCTATCTGCCCACGCCGCGTATCTTCTGGAATGCCGGCGTATATACGGACCTGCTTTCCAAAGGCCAGGGCTTTTCAACCTATAGCTGGCAAACCACCCTCCGGGCGGGTTGGCTGCCGGTGCATGATGCGAATTCCAACTTGCATATTGCTTTCGCTTTTCGTATTGGCCATCCGCTCGATGATGCAATTCAGTCTCAAGTCCAGGCCCGAAGCAGATCCTGCCCCCTACTTTTTGAACACCGGCACATTTCCAGCCGATCAGTCTATTTACAAGGGACTGGAAGTCTATTACAGTACCGGTCACTGGCTAATGGGTGCGGAATATTATTGGGACAGTTTCAGCTCTCCCACTAAAGGCAATCCCGTTTTTAATGGCGGCGATTTTATGGCAAGCTATATGTTAATTGGTGAGCCTCGCAAATATATGACCAGTACCGCAATTTACGGGTTTCCGCCCGTCAAAAGGTCCGTCTTCGACGGCGGATTGGGGTCACTGGAGGCATCAGTAAGATATTCAACTTGGGACCTGAACAGCGGCCAGATAACGGGCGGTAAATTTTGGAGGATATCACCCATGCTCAGCTGGTACCTCAATGCCAATTTACGTTTTGCCGTGGAATATGGTTATGGCGTTCTCGACCGGTATAATTTAAAAGGAGCAACGAACTTCTTTCAAAGCCGTCTCCAAATCATGTTTTAACAGTGTTTTTTAAAATGTCCGATGAAATATTTAAGCATTCAGAAATAATAATAACAGTTAGTACAGAAATCAAACTCAATATGAAAACACGATCATTTCTAACAGGGCTCGTAATGACAGGCGTCATTTTATCAGCCCCACTGACCGGTACACTTGGACAAGGAAAAGGCAAAACAGCAGATTTGCCCTATCAATCCGCTATTGACGATGCATATGCTAAAAACAAGGATCTCAAAGGCGGCCATAACGCCAATTATATCAAGGAACTGGCAACGGTCGATTCAAATATTTACGGCATCGTCATCGTGACCGTGGACGGTAAAGTTTATTCAAAAGGTGACCTGAGCTCCCGCGTGTCTATCCAGTCCATATCCAAGGTATTTACACTGGCCCGCGTTATTGAAGAGTCCGGGGCAAAAGCGGTAATGGATAAAATTGGTGTCGATGCAACCGGCCTGAGATTCAATTCCATTGTTGCTATTGAACTTCAAAAAGGCAAAGAAATCAACCCACTGGTAAACCCGGGGGCAATCGCTGCGGTAAGTATGATCAATGGCGCAGATTCGGCTGCTAAATGGAAGAGCATCCAGGATACCTATAATGCGTTTGCCGGGGAAAAGCTTTACCTGAACTACCCTGTTTACAAGAGCGAAGCCGGAGACAACCTGCGTAACCAGGCCATTGCTCACCTGCTGCTTGCTTATGGACGCATGTATTTCGACCCGGTTCAGTCAACCGATGTATACACCAAGCAGTGCGCTATCAATGTAAATGCCAAAGACCTTGCTATTATGGCTGCTACGCTGGCTAATGGCGGCGTTAACCCAATGACAAAAACCAAAGTGGTATCCCCCGAATCATGCGCATTCACGATGTCGGTAATGGCTACAGCAGGCCTTTATGACGACACCGGCCAATGGTTGTATGCAACAGGCTTGCCCGGTAAAAGCGGCGTTGGCGGCGGCATCATTGCGGTTTGTCCGGGCAGATTCGGAATTGCCGTGATCTCTCCCCCGCTGAATGCAGCAGGAAATAGCGTAAAAGCACAAATGACTATTTATGACATCGTGAAAGCCTTAGGTGTAAATCCGTATCTGGTTACTGCCAAACAGTAAATAACCTGTTTTGGAGTGAATAAATATCCAGGCGTTACCAGTTAATACCCGAAAAAAATGAAAATCCTAAGTAAAATTATATATATACCGATTGTGCTGATATTGCTTGCCCAGGCAGAAATTACTGCCGGGCAAGCCAGCGCTTCCAGTGATGGCTATTTGTTTAACGATAGTCACTTTCATTTAACCAATTATATTCAGGAAGGCATAACCGCCAGGCGCTTTCTGGAAATCATGGGCGACAAAGTAGGGCGTTCGACTCTGTTTGGAATTCCCCTGCAGCAGCAATGGTCATTCCAAAACTCCGGCGCAAAGAATGGCCCCACCTATTACCTGCAATCGGATGCACCGCTATACTACTATTCTTTTACGGATGCCTACATTGCCATGCAATACAAATCGCTCACGCCTGAACAGCAAGCCCGATTTGACCCGATGATTACAGGATTCAACCCGGCTGACATGTACGCTGCAAAGCACATCGAGCGCGTGCTGCGAACTTTTCCAGGCGTTTTCACCGGAATCGGTGAATTCTCCATCCACAAGGAATTCGTCTCGTCCAAGGTAGCGGGCGAGGTGGCCAGTCTTACCAATCCCGCCTTGGATAGTGTACTTGATTTTGCAGGAAAAGTTGGCCTGATTGCACTTATACATAGTGATATGGATGTGCCTATTGCTAAGCCTAATGCCGAACCGGTTTACCTTACCCAGATGAAAGATCTGCTGCGGCGCCACCAGCAAACTACCATTATCTGGGCGCATATTGGTCTGGGACGCATAGTCCACCCCGTGGGCTACGGATCAGCATCGACCAGCGAGTCGAGCGACCGGCCGCCTAATCATATCGAGATCGTCAAAGCAATCCTTGACGATCCCGAATTCTCCCATGTATATTTTGATATTTCATGGGACGAAGTGGCCAAATATATTGTCCGCACACCGGAAACCATCGCGGCTGCCGCAGCAATTATGAATAAATACCCGGACCGCTTTTTATTTGGAACGGATGTCGTGGCCCCACCCGATCAAAAATTCTATATGGCCGTTTACAACATGTATGCCCCATTATGGAAAGCGCTGAGTCCGGAAGCAAGTGAAAAAATAAGAAAGCAGAATTACCTGAAGCTTTTCGACACTGCACGCAAAAAAGTGCGGGCCTGGGAGGCGGCTAACGTAACAAAATAGCGTATGACCTTTAAATAATTAAATAGCTATCCACCAATTGAAACACTCTGATTATGAAACTAAAAGTTTTCTACTTACTCCTATTTGTATTAATTGTAAATCGTAACCGGGCACTGGCACAAGTTTCCTCCGAACATGCCGGATGATACTTTAACGGTAACCGGCGCAGAAGCCCGCCATCCCCCCGGATCCGGATTTTTACTGGTAAATAGCAAAATCGCATCGCTAAGCCTCAACATTCTTGCTACGGAGCGTTATTTAAACCAAACTGGAATTAATGACACCTATACCGATGCCTTCGGTCGCACCTTTGTACTTAAGCAGCGTCAGGAACTTCAGTTCCAAAAAGTAAACGTGTCATTAAAAGGCTTTCTTTTAGACCCAAAATTCCGATATATTGTATTCTTCTGGACTGCGAACGCAACGCAGGGTCAGGGAGCCCAGGTTGTTATTGCCGGCAATATGCAGTATGTATTTGCTAAACAATTCAGTTTGGGGGCAGGAATAAGTCCTCTGCCTACCGTACGGTCACTTTATGGCCAATTTCCGTTTTGGCTGCGCCAGGACGCCAGGCCGATGGCGGATGAATTCTTCAGGGGATCATTTTCTACCGGAGTATTCATACAGGGCGAACTCGGCGGGGGATTTTACTATAAATCAATGGTCGCTAACAATCTGAGCCAGCTAGGTGTTGATGCAGGCCAATTGAACAACGGCTTTAACACCTCCAGCACGGCTGTATGGTGGTTGAGCAAGGATTATGGGGCGCTGGCGCCATACGGCGATTTTGAAAAGCATGATAACATAGCGGGAATGCTGGGTACATCCTATACAACAAGCGGGGAAACATCCCAGTCACAGCCTAATGCCAACGATCCGGAAAACAGCCAGATAAGGCTGTCAGACGGCACATCTGTCTTCGGCATAAATTCGTTTGCTCCAAATTCCCAGGTATTATCCGCTCATTATCAAATGCATTCGATCAATGGAGGATTAAAATATAAAGGATTTTCACTGGATGGCGAATATTTTACACGCTGGGTCGCTCTCACGCAGGTCAGAGGGGTGATTCCCGTTAAAAACCTTTTCGATAACGGGTTTACCATTCAGGCTTCAGCGATGCTTGTTGACAGAACGCTTCAGTTTTACAGTACAGGATCACATATCAACGGACAATATGGAAAACCTACGGAAATAACCTGCGGCTTTAACTATATGCCTTTTCATTCCCGCGTCTTTAGAGTAAATCCTGAGGTGATGTTTGAGAACAGAGTGCCGGTTGGTTACCTTTCTTATCCAACCGTGATCGGCGCTAAAGGGCCAATTTATATGGTTAACCTGGAGATTTTCTATTAACACCTTTTTCTGGTTTGTTTTCTTGAAGCTAGATAGAACTATACGAAAATCACAAACATGAAACTAAACCTATTATGCATTATTGCATCATTCGTGATATTGTGCAATCCCGCAGGCACAAATTGCTTCTAACCCGCCAGATGACAGTCTAACCGTACAACATCCGGGAAACTCTAACGCTCGTCAAATAATAGCGAACGGCGGGAACCGACCTCAAAACTTATAGGTTATTCCCAATACAAGTCCGTAATCTACTTTTGCCGGTCCCTGATCCAATGGCTTATTGTCATAGTTGCCATAAAGGTTGGTTGTCAGGTAAAAATCGGAGACCAGTTCCCATGAAAAACTGATGCCGCCGTCGTAACGGAAACGTCCTTTTTTTGTCAGACTGAAATAGGCAGCATTGGTCATGGTAATCTGCATATTGGGCTGCTTGTACTTAAAGTAATCCAGCTTGACGACCACCGGAATTTCTATCTGCCGGCCGTTGGGTGACTGCCCCCCAAGGCTTTGCTCACTGCTGACGGCCACGCCTGAGAGTACGAATGCATTAATTGTCTGCTCGGCAAGGAACTTGTATCCCGGACCAACCATGCCCTGGTAACGGGCTGCCAGCGATAATTCCACGTTGCGCTGGTGGCTTATCCCTACGTCGGCAAACCAGGCTGAGCTTTTGATATAGTGATAAGAACTCAGCTGTTCCTTCGACTGGTCGAGTGAAAAATGAGAGGAGTCTATGCTTCCCAGTTCACTAACCGTAAGCTCGGATTGCAGCCAGCGCGTCGTGTGTTTTACATCGCCATTGAGGTTAAACTGGCCAATTGAAGACGATCGCGAAAAACTAAAGCCTGCTGACACGGTGCCGTCCAGCTGAGATAAGAAATTGGGTTGGAAGGCAACGACATAATTGATGTCTTTTAATGCCAGTTCGGTGCGCATCAATTCATCTGCTACATAGATAGAATCTTTACTCGCTGAAGGCACCAGCTTGCCGTAAAGTCGTCGCTGGTCAGTTGTTTCGATGCGCAAGGTGCCAATCGTTGTATGCATCGTTCGAATCTTGTAGGCCTTAACCGTCACAATGGAAAGTGCATCGGATTTAAAAGTCGCCTTACCGCGAATGACCTCTTTCAATTCCCCGATCAAAAGTTCGCCGTTGTTCAGGAAAAGGGTGTCCTTGCGTACCTGCGCAAAACTGCCGAGCGTCATCGCTGACAGTTGCAAAAGCATCACCAGACAAAAAAGGCAGGGCAGCGGTTTCATTAGGTTGTTCGTAAGGAAGATGATCAAAGTCTAAGGCAACATTCATTCGGGTAAAACCCGATACCTTATAAATGTTATAACTGGTTTAAAGTTTTAATTTCCAGGTATTTTCCCCTCCCCGGACGCCCATCCGGCGTTATTTCTACACTAAGAAAACAAAAGGACAAATAGCTGGTTTTTAGTATGATTAGGGCAGTTTTCAAACGCGGCTTGTCATTTAAAGGCGACCAGCCGAAGCTAGAATCAACCCCATTGCTTTTACCTTAAAATACGAAACATGAAAAAGACATTAACTATTATCCTTTTTGTACTTTTCGCCGCTCCTGCATTTGCACAACAGGTGAATTTGAACCTCTACGGGTCCTACATGTTTGATGACCATATCAATTCCTATTACAATACCACAAGTTATTTTAATGGTACTGTTAAAGGAGGCGGCCTTTGGGGCGGTGGTGTAGAACTTAACTTCCGTCATAGTGAATCGCTTGAATTAATGTACTTTCATCAAAGCACAAGCATTCAGAGCACCTACTACGATCGGGGCGAACAATTTACGGACTTCGGACTTTCAGCCAATTACGCTATGTTTGGTGGCAATCAGTATTTCGGAAATTCAGGAGCCAAACTGGATGGATTCGTGGGCGGTATGCTCGGTGCCGGTTTTTTTGATGTAAAAAATCCAAACACCGGTAGAAGCGGAAGCACGACCGAATTTGCCTGGGGCTTCAGAGGAGGTGCCAATTACTGGTTTTCCAATACCGTAGGCTTAAAGCTGCAGCTCATGTTATTATCCTCTGTTCATTCCGTAGGCGGCGGCGTTTATTACGGAACCTATGGGGGAACATATGCGGTATCAACGGCATCGTCCATACTGCAATTCGGCATTGGTGGCGGCCTGGTTTTCAGACTTAATGGCAGTAAATAGAGGTCTAAACACAGGTTTATAATGAAAGACTATGCCTTTGCCTCTGGCGGTATACTTTGGAAAATCTTTGACCGCCCCAAATTCGAGTCTAAAAGCATACGTACGCAGATACTTTATGTATTTCTGGTCATCTTGATATGCTGGTTGCCCCTGGCGATTTTGTCCTATTTCAAGCTGGGCTGGAACCAGTTTTATCTTCTTTTCGCCCGGGATATTTCCACGCATGTACGGATTTTGATCGTTATCCCTATCTTAATATTTGCGCGGCGATCGGTAAATAATGGTTTTAACAAGACAATCAGCCTTTTTTACGAAACCAAAATAGTCGATCAAACCAATGCAAAGGCCCTTGAAAGGGTTTTGGGCAAGGTTGAAAAATGGAAAAATTCATTATTCATCGACCTGGTTATTTTGGTTTTGATTTACATTTCTTTTTTCATTCAGCAGGATAAATCGGTCAACAGTTCCAATGTGTATGTCCCCTGGCACATTGTGAACGACCGCATTACCGTTGCCGGATGGTGGTATTTGCTTATAAGCCTGCCTGTGCTTCAAATGCTGCTTTACCGCTGGCTATATACCATCCTGCTATGGATCATTTTCTTAAGCAGAATTCCAAAATTAAATCTGCATCTATCTGCTTTGCATCCGGACGGCGCAGGCGGCCTGGGCTTCCTGCATTACACCCAGCTTACCTATTTCCCGGTCGCACTGGCATTTTCAGCCCTGACGGCAGGAGTTACCAATAATCTGATCATGTTTTCCGGAATATCCATTGCTGACTATAAAATAGCCATCGGTTCGATATTAGGATTCGTATTAATGCTATTTATTTTGCCACTGATGCTGCTACTACCGATGCTTGCTAAAGTAAAACGTGAGTACTTCATTCAATACAGCCTGCAGGCATGGCCCATAACAAGAAAATATGAGGAGGAACTTGAGGCATATTATAAAACCGAAAAAGAAAACCCGGATACCTCCTGGCATGTTGACCTGCTTGGAAGTTTTGAAAAAGCCAACGACATGAAAATTATACTGGTTGACCGAACGCTGCTGGTTGCCTTCACAGCCGCTGTCGTATTGCCGTTCCTGCCGGTAGTAGCCCAACAAATACCATTAAAGGATATCTTCCTTAGCCTTGTCGGTAAAATTCTGGGATAAGGAAAAATGCTATTTACAAAAAGCCTTTTGGGCCGGTTTCCTCGTTGAGTGGAAAATTAGGTTTCACGCTTTCAAAATCTGCGACTCTCTTGTCCCCGAACAATGCCGTAAAATTATTTTGTTCATATATATTTCACAAAATCAGCTTGCGCCAATTCCTGACCTAGTTTTTTTACACCCAATAGTACCCGTTTTGTCTGAGCTTCGGAGGGTATTTTAACGCCGCTTATATATTGCTTTAACAACGAGTAATTCATACCCATCCGTTTAGCCAGGGCAACAACATTTATAACATTATAGTACTCGAAGAATTGTTTAAGATTGAAAGCAAATTGAATATTAGCTTCCGACACTGGTTTTTTATTGGTGCCATAAATTAGAGCATTATAAGATTCCACGGCACTTTGACGTAGTTCGTCCACATTGTCGCCCATTGTCGCAGCTATTCCCCCACCGGGATATTCATACCAAGCTGAATAGCCGTCTTTTGTAATCTCAACATTGAATTTTACTGCTTTCATAATATTTGAATTGGAAAGAGCGGGGTATTATTTCAACCCCGCTTGCTTTAAAATTGCACTTTGTAACCCCTTTGATACTTCTTTTGAACCGTGATACGGAAAGATGATAGGGTAATTAAAGCTGGCATGATGTAACGTTTTATGGCTACCCTCCTGCCTCACTTCGTACCAACCTGCCCTTTTAAGTCGCATTAATAATTCGCTTGACTTCATAGATTAAGCTGGTTTTACAAAAGTATAATTTTATATACCTTAATCAAAGTATAAAAGTATAATTTTATATACCTGATTAATTAATGCAAATGTAGAAAATTTTTAATCAGGCATAAATATATTTTAAGGATTGCAGCATAATAGCAGCATAATAGCAGCATAATAATTACCATGTAACTACCACTATTCCAGATGAGCAATAGTTTTCAGTAAAGAATAGTCACCTCACCGCTAAAGGTCTGACTTCCATTTTTAGCACTGATAATAAAATAATAAGCGCCTGCCTGCAGTTTTTTACCCTGAAATTCTCCATCCCACGCGATCCCATATCCCCTGCTTTGATACACCTGCTGACCATAACGGGTGAATACCCTCACCAGTGCCGTCTGGTCATATTCCAGTCCGGTTATTCTCCAGGTATCGTTTATTCCGTCGCCGTTTGGTGTGAATGCATTGGGTATTTTGATATCGGGGCATTCATCGCTCACCTCTATCTGTTGGGTAGCCTGACAGCCGTTTACATCTGTTATAGTTAATGTTACATTCCCGGGATGATCCATAATGTAAGTCTCAGCCCCCGGAATACCATTCCACAAATAAGATGACATGCCCAAAGGCGCGATAAGCGTGGTTGATTTGTGTGCCTCCGTGCATACCCCGGCGCTAGGAATATTCAATATCGGATTTGGGGAAAATTGAACATCAATACTGGCGTCCGCCGTGCAACCGGCCGCAGTCGTAACAGTAACCTTATAATTTCCGGATTTACTGATAGTGATCTGATCACGGGTCTCTCCGGTCGACCAATTAGGCGTACCTGTATTATAACTTACTTTAAGTTCGATCGTATTTCCATCGCATAAACTGGTTTTTATAATTTTTTCTATATTGGCGGCAGGTGGCGGATTAAATGCTATAGTTTGGACAGCAGAAATTTGATTGCAGAACCTTCCATCTGTATTTGCATTCACAGCAGTAACATCTACAGTATAATTACCGCTTTCAACTACGATAATGGAGGACTGATTGGTGTTCGAACTTAGTAGTACATTATCCTTATACCAGTTAATAATATAGTCGGGACTGGTTACTGTTGAAATCGAAAGCATAGCATTGCCACCTATACAATAAACGGCCTTATCTGATGTTATCGTAGGCTTAGGTAAATCGATCAGATCTACCTGCACCTCTTTTGACGATATCCAGGAGCCCTGGCAGGCACTGACCTCTACCCTGTATTTTCCACTTTCGGTAACGCTTATATTAAATATAGTATCGCCGCTGAGCGCACCATCTTTGTACCACCGGTAATGGTAGACCGGATTATCGTCCGTTTTTAAGCTAACAGGCGTACCGTTGCAATACCTTAATTCATCCGGGTAGCCAAAGGTAAAGACAGGTGATGAAATAGTTTGAACGCTGAGATGGTTGCTTTCCAGGTGAATATTTTCGCATGGATCATACAAAACTGCATAATAGTCCCCGCTTTTGTTAATGACAAGCGAATCTTTCGTTTCGGTTGGTAATTCGTTCGCGCCATCGTACCATTGGATCACATTTCCTGAATACGCGGAGGTGTTGATCATGGCAGTAACTGTACTGCCCAAACACAGGTTCACTGATGAGGTCGTATCCGGACGCCCTTTGAATGTGACCGCCTTGAATTGCTGGTTGTTCAAATATTTGCCATAATCGGGCTTAATCAGGTATAAACCATTGTTGCACGCAAGCCAAACGCCATCCTCACATATCGGTTCGGTAATGGAAGCGGCATTTACACAAATATCATTAACTTTTACGTTGCCGAGTTCATCGTAGTGAAACAAAGAAAACTTCCGCAATGCATCATAGGTGTATTGGTTATAATAAGAACTGCTAAAATAAAGCCCCTGATCAGTACCTACCAGTAGATTTTCTTTGATGTATCTCGGATCACCGTACCACCAGCCGTCGCCAAAGGCGACCAAGCCGTAGATGCTTGTTACCTTATTTACATTAATACCGTCAAGGTAATGTATATGAGGAGATGTGGAAGTGTAACTGTCATTGGAGTTATTTTGAAATAACCCCCTGCTATTTCCCCATACCAAACTCGCGTAATCCACCAAATCGTCATAGCCGTAAATAGACGCGGGAATGTTATATGCTGTATTGATATAATAGCCAAATTGTTTTCCTCCCTCCCATAAATACTCTACAAATGTTGTGAATTCGCCTTTATGGACAACCGGTAAGTACTGGATAGTGTCCCCGGTATTTCTACCGCTGGTTGCAAGGGTACTGTCTTTGTAAACCTGGCGCCGGTAAGTGGCTTCAAATACTTTGCTAGCGCCATTATCCTGCACCGAAACTGGCTTTTCCGTATCCATATCATAAGTGCAGAATCCTTTTTCAGTGGCAATCATGAGCGTGTGAATCCCAGGTAAACCGTATATGGCCTTTTCCATACCAATCGAATTCATCGTATAAGGAATACCATCCGCAGCAGTTATTAAACGGATACTCCCTTTTTTGTATTGGATGACATTAGTAGAATTGGTCGCAATAAAAACAGTATCCTTGCTACGTCCGGCAATATCAATAAATTGTAAAGCATTGAAGGCGGCGAACTGCGAGGTGTAATTGTCAACCGTTTTGGTAATGCTGTTGATCCTGTAAACCTCATTATTTTTGGCGAGTACCCATAAATAAGGATCATAAAAGTCACGTTTTACTTTTAGCACCGTTTTACCCAAAAGAAAAGTGGCATTTAAATGAAAATCCACATCCTGCTGCTGGCCATAAGTCTCTGCCCATAAAAAAACTAGCAGGACTATTAGAAATCTCCGAATGTGCATCATAGTTTAGGATGCCACAAGGTAATAATTATATTGAAAATTACCCGACAAACAAACTTAATTCACTACTGCAAACTCACCATTAGCATTAATCGTCACCTCATCGCTTAACATGCTCGTACCAGCCTGGGGCGCAAACTTAAAATCGGACCGTTTGATAACACCGGTCAGCTTAAAACCAGCGTCATCTTTTTTAGTCATTGGACTAACGATCGTGCCACGGTACCAAAGATCCATAGTAACCTGCTTGGTTACGCCATGCAGCGTTAGGTCACCCGTCAATTTATAATGATTGGTGGAAATCGGAGTGATTGCCGTGCTTGTAAAGGTCATGGTTGGGAATTCAGCTACATCAAAGTAATGATCTGACCTTAAGTCTTTATCACGGTTGTCCACATTGGTATTTACGGAAGTTGTGTTTACAGTTAAATCAATTTTAGCATCGCTAAAATCGGGTTTAGCGGCCACAATAGTACACGTAAAATCACTGAATATGCCGTCAACATCAGATACCATTAAATGTGTTATGGTAAATCCAAGCTTCGAATGCATTTTGTCATTTTTCCAGGTTTTTTGTGCGAAAGAATTGATGCTGAAAAAAGCTGCCGTCAATAATAAGATTATTTTTTTCATGATTTTTCACTTTTAAGATTTGATAAATTTGATTTTCTATTATCTATTACCTCGCATTGTACAATCAAATTTAGCTATAATTGATTCATCAGATAACATCATTTGATGTCTAAATATTTGAATATTAATAGCCTATAGAAATGCGATTCCTAAAAGAAAAGGTAACCCATCTTTTTATACATTGCAATAGCTTACAAATCAACGATTTACACAAAAATCTCGATTATTTTCAACATGTAAAGGGCATTTCAATAATAATGGGTGAATGATAGGGCTCGAACCCACGCACCTTAGAAATATGGTTACCTCTTGATTTCTAAATAAGTCAAATTGCTGATAATTATGCACATATCGCAATGGCTTGATTTCGGCCCAGATCACGTTTCCGACAATTCGAACCTTACAACCTGGATTTTTCGTCTTCTAAACGGTCCGGCTTTTAGGAGGGGTTACAATACCCTGGGCGAAGTCACCTGATTAATCTTTCTTGATAATATACTTCATTAATTGAATAGTTAGAAAACTCTCTCCATATCGCTTTTAAGGGAATGGTTATTTCAGTGCGGAATGGAATTCCATAAATTTTTTGGGGACTCCATCCGGTAAAATTTTGTAATGCGGTAAATACTGCATCCTTTATTTGTTGATCAGCATTTCCTGGAATCGTAAATTGGCTAAGGCGGCCATCCTTTTCTATAATGAATGAAACACTCATAGTATCAATGACCATTTTTTTCCCATTCGCATCTCTCGGTACCTTGATGTGCCTGCGAAGTTCCTCTAAAAACGAAAGTTGGCCATGTTTATAATTCGCCTGCTCGAATTCTTGCCTGAAAGAATAAGCTTTTCCCATCTTGTCGTACGATATGGAAGACGATACTTCTCCTTTTTTATATTGATATATATATTTAATCGTGTCTGGTGCCAGGATCGATCCATGCCATACTCCGTCCATATAACCTTTTTTGACTGCCCCTTCTAGCTTGATGGTTTTGACACTGTCGCCATACATTATCCAATGACCATCCCCTTCTTTGCAGATCTTATTTCCTTTCGAATCATAGCAATCCCAGTACAATGTTTCACCATTAAATATTGTGTAACCAAAACGATATCTCTTAGAACAATAAATCGTCCCATCCGGATAGTATAGAAATTCAAATCCATCCTTATATCCCTTTTTATATTGAACGATCGATTCTCTCTTTCCATTTTGATAAAAAGATATATAATCTCCGTCTAATATTACACTGCCAGTTTTAAGACTATTTGCACTTGGGTCTCCTTTCCCAATAAACTTGACTTTCCCATCTTTGAAAAATCCTTTTATATTAAAATGGGCGTCGGTGGAATCTGGCGGAAATATAAGCATGAAATAATTGGCACTATCCAGCGTATGAACACTCACTCCGATGCCATTGACGTATCTAAAATACATAATCGCCGTGTCGGACCCCAATGCCCTGCATTTAGCAGAATTAATTAACAATAAGGAGATCGTGAAAAGCAAAAGGTATTTTGACATATCAGTTTAGTTGAGTATTCTTAAATATAGATTTTTTTTGTAATCTCTCACCCCTACTAATAAAACAGAGCCATTTCAAAGTCGAATTATAGCTCAATAGTCCGATTTCTCTACTTTAGAACTGTCCTAATATTTCGATCCATTCACCAAATTTAGCCCCGTTGAAAAAACCTCCTGAGCGCTTCAAATAGTAAGTAGTATCATGGAGATAATAATACTTAAAGTCCCCGTGGGGAATTGTCATTTCACGGTCTTTGAAAACCCCTTGCGCAAGAAGTTTGTTGCTCAATGTATATTGCGACACTGCCCATAGCGCTGTGTCATCAGTATATTTTTTTAGGGCAAGTTTAGAATTGGCTTTAGTTGAGTCAGTAACTTGGTTAAGTTGATCATCCACGTAAATGGTTGTTTGTCCTTTTACCAAATTACTGATTAGGATAAAGCCAAATAGACAAAGTAATAAGCGCTTCATTACCACTAATATAAGCTAAAAAAGGAAATTAATAAACTGAATACACAGGCGCAGAGGTTTGTGGATTTCGCACCTTTATTGATGATCCTCAACTTCGTATTTTTTCTTAAGTAGAGCCATATCCCTGCTAACCTTAGTATCCAATATTTTTACATAATGCTGCGAGGTCTTAAGGATAAGTAGACCAGCTACGCCCAAAAATACCGGCCTAGATATACCATGAACATTTTAAGACAAGCAACCATGCACGCAATTTAGAATAGTAACGACCCTAAGAAATTTGTGATATTGCCAGGCCCGTAGTAGATAACTAATCTTTGTCCCAACTTGTATATGGGATTTTAGCTATATTTGGTTCATCAGATAGCTCTTAGTCGTCTAAATATTTGAATATCAATTGCATGTAGAAATGCGATACCTAAAAGGTAACCTTTGAATACGGCAACGATGCAATAACTTATAAATCAGCAATTTACAATAAAAGGTTCGATTCCAGCTGATACCTCAAAATTCAAAAGGTTTTTCCCATAAAAAAAGGTCTGTCAGTTATGGACCGGCCGCTACTAAACATTATAGGTCCCGTCGAATTTCTTGTGATTTTTTAAGATTACCTCACTATTCCTTGTTGCCATGCCGACATTTGTAAAACATTTTCGTGGCAATTTTCCAATCATTGAGCGAATACCGCTCAATTTGGTTTTATGAAAAACAGAACCTAAAGGCATAAAAAAAGCCCTTTTACATTATGTAAAGGGCATTTCAATATTGGGTAAATGATGGGGCTCGAACCCACGACCCCTCAGAACCACAATCCGATGCTCTAACCAACTGAGCTACATCTACCGTTTGGGGAGTGCAAATGTAAATAATTACCGGCTAAAGTCAAGAGATTTTTTAATATTACAATCAACTTACTTTTTTTGTAAAGATCAACTTAGTTTATTGACGAAATTTGTAACATGCCGGAGCAATTAGTTGAATTAAACGTTACGGGGATGCATTGCAATAATTGCGCCCTTTCTGTTCATAAATTATTGGAAAAAAAAGGATTTCAAGATATCCTGGTTGATTTTGCATGTGAAGAAGTTAAGTTTTCTGCCGATGAGTGCCATCCAGGTTCAGGATGCCATTAAAGGAATCGAGGGGCTTGGGTATAAAGTGGCGCCGGACGGCCCTGTTCACACAGGAGAGGTTTTACGAAAAGGTTGAAAACAAGTTTATCTTCTGCGCCATATTCACCGTCCCGCTTTTATTGCACATGGTACTGCCCTGGCATTTTTTGCATTTACCCGGTCGTGCAGCTCCTGTTATGTCTGCCTGTTTTTATGGTCGGATGTCTGCATTTTGGTAAAAGCGCCTGGAATTCCGTTAAAGGCGGCGTGCCCAATATGGATGTGCTGATATTTGTCGGGTCTCGGCTCGCGTTTATTTATAGTCTGGTCGGTACGGTACAACATCTGGGTATGCGTTATCAGTTTTATGAAACCTGCTGCCACCATCATTACCCTGGTATCTGCTGGGTAATGTATTGGAAAAACGCTCTGTTACCCAAACTACTTCGGCCGTAAAGGATCTTGTAAAAATTCAGCAGGTAAATGCCAAACGCGTGATCAATGGTGAAATCGAGGTGATCAGCGCTAAAGAAGTACGCCCGGGCGATACTTTACTTGTCAACCAGGGCGATAAAATACCTGTCGATGGCGAAGTATTATCTGGCAATGCTTCGGTTGATGAAGCCATGCTTACCGGCGAAAGTATGCCTGTTGAAAAAGAAAAATACGATAAGGCTTATCGGCGGAACCATTGTGCAACATGGCAATATTACCATGATAGCCACCAAAGTGGGTCAGTAATACGGTACTTTCGCAGATCATTGACCTGATGAAAAAAGCGCAGGCAGCCAAACCCCCGGTGCAAAAACTGGGTGACAAGTGTAGCGGCTATATTTGTTCCGGCCGTAATACTTATTGCCCTGATAACTTTTACGCTGACTTATTTTATCGGCCATGCCGGTATGCAACATGCTTTAATGAATGCCATTGCCGTATTGGTCATCTCCTGCCCTTGTGCCATGGGACTGGCTACTCCTACCGCCGTTATGGTTGGCCTGGGAAGGGCGGCAAAAAACGGAATACTGATAAAAGGCGGAGATACTATTGAAGTCTGTAGCCAATACCAAATATGTTGTGTTTGATAAAACCGGAACACTAACAACCGGTAAATTCCGCATTAACGATATAAAAACCCAGGGCGATATGGAAAATGTCCGGGGCATCCTTGTCGCCATTGAAGAACGGTCCAATCACCCTATTGCCCGTTCACTATTGTGAATGAGCTAAAGAATCTGCCCCAGCAGAAAGTAATCTTAAATCGGCCACCGAAGAAAAAGGCCTGGGCATGCGTGCCGAAGATATCGACGGAAACCACTATTTTTTGGGATTGGGGAAAACCAAAACGGAAAACGATTTCAACGTTTCACTTTATAAAAATCAGCTCCTGCTGGCCCAGATCGAGATCGATGACGAAATAAAACCTCAGGCCGCGACGTTAATCAGCGAGCTTAAGAAAATGGGCATCACCCCTGTGCTATTAAGCGGCGATAAACAGAGCCGTTGCGAAAAGGTAGCCAAAGCGATTGGAATCAGAGAAGTCCATGGCGAAAAACTACCCGACGAAAAACTTACTGTCATTGATATTTATAAAAAAAAGGGCAAACGATTATGGTTGGAGATGGCATTAACGATGCCCCTGCCCTATCAAAAGCCGATGTAGGCGTTTCCATGAACGATTCGAGCCAGATTGCTATTCAATCAGCAAGGGTGATATTGTTAAATACTGATCTGCATTCCCTGGTTAAATTTTTACAGATCAGCCCGGCATACGCTCATTACCATTAAACAAAATCTTTTTTGGGCGTTTGCCTATAATATAGTTGCTATTCCATTAGCGGCTTTTGGCTTTTTAAGTCCGATGATTGGCGCCCTTGCAATGGCTTTTTCCGATGTGGTGGTGATTGGTAATTCATTGAGATTGAAGACAAAACGCCTTAACTGATCTTTAGTGAATTCCCGGAAGTATTGGATCAGCGAATCGAAATTCCAATTTTGTTGCGCAATTACGATCCGGTACTGCTAATGTTTCCTATTTTTGAGCAATACCAAGGGCAAACGGATAATAAAATATGATTGAAATTTTTACAGACGGAGCTTCAAGTGGTAACCCAGGTCCGGGTGGTTATGGCGTCATCCTGCGCTCTGGCAAACATTATAAGGAATTTCGCAGGGCTTCCGGAAAACCACCAACAACCGGATGGAGCTGTTGGCGGTGATTAAAGGTCTTGAAGCATTAAAAACCTGAACCAGGCAGTTACCATTTATTCAGATTCGAAATATGTGATCGATGCCATCGAAAAAAAATGGGTATATGGGTGGCTTCAAAAAGGCTTTAAAGATAAAAAGAACAAAGATCTCTGGTTACGCTACCTTGAGCTGGCCAAACTTCATCAGATCAAATTCGTATGGGTACGCGGTCATGCCGGTCACCCTGAAAATGAAAGATGCGATGTGCTGGCCGTGCTGCGGGAAAACAAAAAGATCTATTGATCGATTCAGTTTTCGAAATGGAAGCGTCCAAAGTGAATTTACTTTGATCCAGCCAATTATTGGATTGAAACCAGGCCCTCAAAAGTCGTTTTAAGTTTTTGAGGCGAAAAAAAAGACATCATTTCTTCTGCCTTGTGAACCATGTTTTCTGATCCTATAAAAATAGCGGTTCGCTGGTGCAGTTCTGTTACCTCCAATTCAAGAATACGCTGGTAGCCATTGCTGGCCTTCCCTCCTGCCTGTTCAATAATAAAGGCCATAGGGTTACATTCATACACCAGGCGCAGTTTCCCTTTGGGCGCACTTGCTGTTACCGGATAAATAAAAATTCCGCCCTTTATCAGGTTACGATGCAAATCGGCTACCATGGAACCGATGTAACGCGAGGTATACGGGCGTCTGGTTTTTTCATCCTCTACCTGGCAGTATTTAATATATTTTTTTACCCCGTCGGGGAAATGCACATAGTAACCTTCATTGATCGAATAAATAACACCGTCTTTGGGTATGGTCATATCGGGGTGAGACAGACAGAATTCACCTATAGAAGGGTCAAGCGTAAATCCGTTTACACCTTTACCTGTGGTATAGACCAGCATGGTAGATGATCCATAAATAACATATCCGGCCGCTACCTGCTCGGTCCCACGCTGCAGAACATCTTCCAGCGTTGCCCTGCCTTTAGTCGTTCTTCTGCGGTAGATTGAAAATATAGTCCCGATACCTACATTGACGTCAATATTGGACGAACCATCCAATGGGTCCATGGCAACTATATATTTGGCATCTTTAGAGACGTCGGTATCCAGATAAATAAGCTCATCATTTTCTTCCGATGCCACAATACAACACTCCCCGCCATGCTTTAGCGCAGATATGAACTGTTCATTCGCATAAACGTCCAGTTTCTTCTGTCCTTCGCCCTGCACGTTGGTCGTTCCGTTCTCTCCCAGTATGTCGGCAAGTCCGGCTTTATTTACTTCCCTGTTGACAATTTTTGCTGCGATCCCAATGTCGCGAAGCAATCTGGATAATTCACCCTTAGCGTACGGAAAGTCGGCCTGCTTCTCTATTATAAATTGGCCAAGTGTTTTAGTTATTTTCATAGACTTAGTGTATTTATTACATATTATTTCTGCAATTCTATAACCTCTAAGGTATGAATTTTTTCTTCAGAAATACAAAATCTCATCATTGTACGCACTTTATGCCAGCCCTGTTTTCCAGCCGCTCCAGGGTTTAAGTGTAAACAACTGATCTTTTTATCGTAAATTACCTTAAGGATATGAGAGTGCCCGCAGATGAATAATTTAGGGGGCTTAGTGTAAATCTCCTGTCTTACCGACGGATTGTATTTATCAGGATAGCCGCCAATATGCGTCATCCATACATCCACATCCTCGCATTTAAAACGCAGGTGCTCGGGATAAGTTTGCCGAATGTCTTTTCCGTCGATGTTTCCATATACGCCGCGTAGCGGTTTAAAGGCAGCAAGCTTATCGGCCAGTTCAATGGTACCGAAATCTCCGCCATGCCAAATTTCATCGCAATTTTCAAAATGTTTAAAAACCGCGTCGTCGAGGTAACCGTGGGTGTCAGAGAGAAGGCCTATCCTGGTCATAAAAATCTAAATAGGGATGTAAGGGTTATGCAAGTTACGATCATCACTGCCAGAAAAATAGTGTTTGCAACATATCTCCTTCTGATATTGAAAATAATTGACAGTAGAACGACCACCGGCAGCGTCTTCATATTAAAAAACGATAAAGTAAGGTTTTAGCAATTTACCATAATCTTCAGAATAGATTCCTGCAGACTTATAGATAACGAACTCGTCAAAGCGTACCTCATCAGGTTTTTTAAATCCAAAGTATAGCAGCAGGCGATGGGGCTGCGAATCGGCAAAAGAGCGAACCCGCACTAGTTTGTGGGGATATAATTCGGCTTGCCCAGCTAATCCGGTCACCAATTCTGCGGTATCGATCGGTAATATCAGACAAAATAGTCCGCCGGGCGCCAGACGCAAGGACGCCTGATGAACCATTTTCTCAAAAAAACGCGCGTCTGCATGTTTTGCCAGCTCTTTACCGGCTATTGGAGATTTCAGCGAATTGATATAAAATGGCGGATTGGATACGATCAGATCATATTCCCCGACTGGGTTGCTGAGCAAAAAACGCTTCAAAATCCAGCGGATAAACCATCATCCTTTCAGCAAACGGAGAGCGTGCAAAATTCCGTTCTGCTGTTTTTGCAGCAAGCTGATCAATTTCAACAGCATCAATGCGCGCCCGGGTAAACCGCTGGGCCAGCATTAAGGCGATCACCCCTGTACCGGTGCCGATGTCCAGTATCCTTTCTTCGCCATATGCCTCAGCCAACGCACCAAGCAGCACGCCGTCTGTATTGATTTTCATGGCGCAGCCACTTTGATCTACCGTAAATTGTTTGAATTGAAACATTAAACCTGAGTATAAAAACAAAAGTCGATTATTTTTCAAGATAAGGAAGCCCGATAAAGAGATTATTGCACAGCCAAGTATCTGATGCCGATTTCCGATAAAAATGTCGCCTTAAAAAGCTATTTTTGCGCTTCAATGGAGCACATTCGTAATTTTTGTATTATAGCACACATCGACCACGGCAAAAGCACACTTGCCGACAGGTTGCTTGAATATACCAATACCATCACCCAACGTGAATCACAGGCACAATTGCTTGACGACATGGACCTTGAGCGCGAGCGCGGGATTACCATCAAAAGTCACGCGATTCAAATGGAGTATAAGCTCGAGGGACAGAAATATATATTAAACCTGATCGATACGCCCGGGCACGTCGATTTTTCCTATGAAGTTTCACGTTCAATTGCCGCATGTGAAGGCGCATTATTGATCGTTGACGCTGCACAAGGCATCCAGGCACAAACCATATCCAATCTGTATCTGGCGTTGGAAAACGACCTGGAGATCATTCCGGTATTAAACAAAATGGATCTTCCTGGTGCTATGCCCGAAGAGGTAAAAGATCAGATCGTGGACCTGTTGGGTTGTAAACGCGAGGAGATTTTGGCAGCATCCGGTAAAACCGGCATGGGTGTTCACGAGATATTAAAAGCAATCGTCGATCGCGTACCTGCACCAGTTGGTGACCCAAAGGCACCTTTGCAGGCTTTGATATTCGACTCGGTATTCAATTCATTCCGCGGAATCATAGCCTACTTTAAAGTAGTTAATGGCGAGATCCGTAAAGGCGACAGGGTAAAATTTGTAGCCACTGAAAAGGAATATTTTGCCGACGAAGTAGGCACCTTAAAGCTAAACCAGTTAGCTAAGGATGTAATTAAAACCGGTGACGTGGGTTATATAATTTCTGGTATAAAGGAAGCACGCGAAGTTAAAGTCGGTGACACAATCACCCATACTGAACGTCCCTGCCAGAGCGGTATCCAAGGATTTGAAGAAGTAAAGCCGATGGTGTTTGCCGGCATTTATCCGGTAGACACGGAGGATTACGAAGAACTGCGCGAGTCAATGGCAAAACTGCAATTGAACGATGCTTCGCTGGTTTTCGAACCCGAATCTTCAGCAGCCCTGGGTTTTGGATTCCGTTGCGGATTCCTGGGCATGCTGCATATGGAGATCATCCAGGAGCGTTTGGAACGTGAGTTCAACATGACGGTGATCACCACCGTACCCAACGTATCCTATAAGGCTTTTACTACCAAGGGAGAAGAATTACAGGTAAATAATCCGTCTGACCTGCCTGATCCGAGCAAAATTGACTATGTAGAAGAACCTTATATCAAGGCTACCATCATTACCAAATCTGAATTTGTGGGTCCGGTAATGTCGTTATGTATACAAAAAAGGGGGATCATTGTCAACCAGTCCTACCTTACCTCAGATCGCGTGGAACTGACATTTGAGATGCCCATGGGAGAAATCGTTTTTGACTTTTACGATAAACTAAAAACAATATCCAAAGGCTACGCCTCTTTTGATTATCATCAGATCGGATATCGCCAGTCGGATTTGGTCAGATTGGATATACGCCTGAACAGCGAACCTGTTGACGCACTGTCCTCCCTTATTCACCGCAGTAATTCTTATGATTTCGGTAAAAAGATCTGCGAAAAATTAAAAGAGCTCTTGCCACGCCAGCAATTTGAGATCATCATTCAGGCATCGATTGGTGCAAAGATTATTGCCCGCGAAACGGTAAAGGCCCTGCGTAAGGATGTTACTGCAAAATGTTACGGCGGTGATATTTCGCGTAAGCGTAAGCTCCTGGAAAAGCAGAAAAAGGGTAAAAAACGTATGCGCCAGGTAGGCAATGTGGAAATACCACAATCAGCGTTCATGGCCGTTCTAAAATTAGATTAATCATAGCTGGGACATCTTTGGGATTTAAGACTGATCTCATCGTTTAAAATTTATTTGAGGTCTCCCAGCACACGTATAAGAAAATGGAATTACTCGACGGAAAATACGTATCGGAAAAACTAAAAGGCGAAATAGCAGAGCAAGCAGCCGAAATTTTAGCCCGCACGGGTCGCAGGCCACACCTGGTGGCAGTTTTGGTTGGTCATGACGGGGGTAGCGAAACTTATGTAGCCAGTAAAATGAAGAACTGCGAGAAGGTCGGTTTCAAGTCTACGCTCGTACGGTATGAAAATGATGTGACCGAACAGGAGCTCTTAGAAAAAGTAGCCGAACTAAATGCCGACTCGGATATCGATGGCATCATTGTTCAATTGCCTTTACCGAAACATATCGACCCTGAAAAAGTAACCGAGAAAATTGACCATCGCAAGGATGTGGATGGCTTTCACCCGATCAATCTGGGCCGTATGCAGCGTAATTTACCATCCTTTATTCCTGCTACGCCTTATGGTATCACCTTGATGCTTAAGGAATATAACATTGATACTACCGGCAAACATTGTGTGGTAGTAGGCCGCAGCAACATTGTAGGCTCCCCGATGAGTATTCTGATGGCGCGTAATACCCAGCCTGGCAATTGCACGGTTACAATCTGTCACAGCCGTACGCCGGATATTAAAAACTTCACGCTACAGGCAGATATTCTCATTGTAGCGATCGGCAAAAAGAACTTCATCACTGCCGATATGGTAAAAGATGGTGTAATTGTGATCGATGTGGGTATGAACCGTGAAATTTCAACGGCAACCAAGTCAGGCTATAAATTATTCGGAGATGTCGATTTCGAGCATGTTGCACCTAAATCGTCCTGGATTACCCCTGTTCCGGGCGGCGTTGGCCTGATGACCATCATTGGCCTGCTAAAGAACACCCTGGCATCGGCAAACAAGGAAGTTTATCCCTGATATTTTTTGCAGATACCATAGTGTCAAAAACTATTCCTGGCCGTCCTTTAACCATTCCACCGGTATCAGATGATTTTCATTTTCGTCATTCCAGGCCATGGACAGGATACGCCAATGACCTTCTATCTTTACAAATTGAATAAAATTGACTCCTCTGGGTAGATTTCTCATTTCATGATCGGCAAAATTGTATTCGTATACACTGATACGATGCGCCACTTTGCCAAACACTTCGGTTTGCGAATAGAGTTCACGCTCCATAAATTGCTCTATACCGCCCTCGGCCACCTGTGATTGCATGGCTTCAATAAATGTTTCTACGGTAAAAACGATGGGCTTGTTAAAGCTATTGTTTATCAACATGCCGTTCCCATAAAATAAAATCTTGACGGACGCAAAATCAGGCGGGATCGCGCGCTGAAAACTGATGGCTTTGTAAAAATCCTGGGTGAGGAAGTCAAGTTCTTTAGTCATTGAAATGCCTGTCTAAATTTCTCCCAAAACGAACTTATACCCACATAAATAGCGTCATCCCTTATCTCTACTGGATAACTATTGATGTAATCATTCTGACCTTCACTTCCCTTTCCGGTTTCGAGATTGAATGAATAACGGTGGACCGGGCAAATAAGTTTTCCTTCTTTACACCACCCGGCGGTCAGGTCACCGCCTGCATGAGGGCATTTCGCCGAAAGTGCGAATATTTTATTTTCGTAACCAACCAAACACAAGGTTTTTCCCGCTGCCCTTACTTTTTTTATAAACGGTTTATTCGTTGGCTGAACATCAGGTATTTTATACCACTTCATTGATACTAAAAGTCGATCTTCAGGTTCATAACGGATGGATTTTTTATAATCTCATCCATAGTGGTCTGCAGTATGACCCGTTTTCTGTCGGCAGACAATACTGCTTTGGGATTGTTTATTTTTTTTACCGGTTTGGCAAAGTTCAGGACTACTTTATAGGGCATGTCAATCAGCATCGCTTTGGCCATCGCAAAGGTGGATTGTGTCTTCTTTAAAAATGCATTGAACTTTGCTTTGTCAATGATGCGATAAAATTTATGAGGAGTCACCTCGTAGGCGTAATAATCCTGTCCGCTGATCAGTTGCCGGGCATCAAACTCTTTGGGGCTGCTTTCACTTTTTGTAACTGTTTTCAGATCGCTATGGGATTCTATTCTGGCAATATTTTGTAAATAATACTGCAGATCAGCGGCATCCTTAGCCTGGTGTTCAACACTCACCTTCATGATGTTTTTCTGAAGATTCATTTTAATGGAAAGGGTACTGCTGGTTGCCAGGTTAACCTCGTTTAGTGTCATCTTCTGTTGTGTACTATCTGGCAGGGCACTGTAAAAATTGAGGGTAGTATCTTTTACTATGGCAAACTGGGGTGTTGCCCTTACCGAATCCGACATCAGGTTCATCAGTACCGAAATCGCTTTGCTCATGTCAAAATTGTAGGCTACTTTACACGAGCCATCGGCTTTAAAATCATAATGTTCCTCTACATCTACGCACGATGTAAAACAAACCAGTACTACTAATAGTACTGCCGGATAGTAAAGTTTTTTCATCCACCCGAAAATTTAAGTAATACTACAAAAAAAACTTAATAGCTGAAAGACACATTTTTACATGTTTGTGAATTCCGCTTTCGGCGAAAAACGGTAACTTTGCCACTTGATTATGGCACACCAGGTTCCGGAAGACGGCAGTTTACTTCCTTTAATGGAAGAGTTTTATACAATACAGGGCGAAGGATTTAATACCGGAAAAGCTGCATATTTCATTCGCTTGGGCGGATGCGATGTCGGCTGTCATTGGTGCGATGTGAAGGAAAGCTGGGATGCCGAACTCCATCCACTAACCGCAGCGGACAAAATAGTGGAGAACGCTTTAAAATACCCTTCAAAGGCGGTAGTTGTAACTGGAGGCGAGCCTTTACTATATAACCTGGAATATCTAACCGCGCGGCTTCAACAAAAAGGTATCCGGACATTTATCGAAACATCGGGTGCCTATCCCCTTTCAGGGAAGTGGGACTGGGTCTGCTTATCCCCTAAAAAGTTTAAGGCGCCTGCTGCCGGAATTGCAGCCCATGCCAATGAGTTAAAAGTGATTGTATTCAACAAGTCAGATTTTGCATGGGCCGAGGAGCATGCAAAAATGGTTTCTGCCGATTGCAAACTGTACCTGCAGCCTGAATGGTCGAAATCAAAAGAGATGACTCCCCTTATCGTGGAATATGTAATGAATAACCCAAAATGGGAAATATCACTGCAAACCCACAAGTATTTGAATATTCCTTAAAATATGTAACTTAGGCAGTCAAACCTCTTGCCTGCAATGAAATTTTTTTTCTTATCGGTATTTTTTTTATCTTTTTACATTTCCATATCTGCCCAGGAACACCGGTATACCACCGAGGATAAGCAGGCTATAAAATATTATGCACTTGCTGGTCAAGACCTTGACGAGCACCTTTATGACCAGGCCGTAGAAAATCTGTTAAAGGCAATTGAAGAAGACCCAAAATTCATTGAGGCACATATACAGCTAGCCGACATTTACCGTGCAAAATGGAAATACAAGGAAGCTGCCGATCAGTATCAGCAGGCCATTAATCTTAACACGGATTTTAATCAGTTCATTTATTACAAGATTGGCGACTGCCAGATCAGAATAGCCGCCTATGCTGATGCAGAAAGGAACCTGGAAACTTACCTTGCTTTTGCCAATCTGTCCCCCCAAAGTGCGTTTTTAGCGCAAAAGTTATTAAGTGATTGCAAATTTAGTTTAGATGCCCTAAAGCACCCGGTTGAATTTATTCCTGAAAATCTGGGTCCTGCCATTAACACAGGTGACGACGAATATTTCCCGGCGATCACGGCTGACGAAAACACCCTGATATTTACCCGGCAGATAAAAAATAACGAAGACTTTTACAAAAGTGTTAAAGTCGGACGGCAAATGGCAAACAGCAACACCGCTTACCCAGATTAACTCGGAATTTAACGAAGGGGCCTTATCGCTTTCACAAGACGGAAAAGTATTGTTTTTTACTGGTTGCAACCGGCCTGACGGATTAGGCCGCTGCGACATTTACGTTACGCAAAAAAGAGGCGACACCTGGAGCAGCCCTTATGATATCAGCCCGCCGGTGAACACACCTGGCTGGGAATCGCAGCCATCGATCAGCGCTGACGGGCGCACGCTTTATTTTGTAAGCAACCGTAAGGGAGGCTATGGTGGCTACGATATCTGGAAATCGAAATTAACTGAAAAGGGCTGGTCTGAACCGGAAAATCTAGGTCCAAATATCAACACCTCATTTGATGAACAATCGCCTTTTATTCACCCTGATGACAGCACCCTCTATTTTTGTTCCAACGGCTGGCCAGGTTTGGGCGGAAAGGATCTGTTCGTCAGCCGCCTAGGTACGGATGGAAAATGGCAGAAACCGGTAAACCTAGGCTACCCGATTAACTCCAGCGGCGATGAGAACGGACTTACGCTTACTGCTGGCGGCAACCATGCATTTTTTTCGTCCAATAACCTGAACGGCCACGGAGGCTTTGATATCTATACTTTTGAACTGCCCGCTACCCTGCGGCCGCATAAAGTAACTTACGTAAAGGGAATTGTAATGGACGCCAAAACCAAACAGCCACTTGAATCCGCAGTTGAAATAGTCGATCTGGAAAAAAACACGCCCGTCTACCAGGATTACAGTTCGGCAGACAAAGGTGATTTTCTGGCAACAATAACCACCGGCAAAAATTACGGCCTTAATATCTCAAAGGAAGGGTATTTATTTTATTCGGCTAATTTTTCACTGTTCGGACAGGAGGACCGCAAACCGTATAATTTGACGGTGCTATTGCAGCCGATTGAAGTGGGCAATAAAGTTGTGCTCAACAACATATTCTTTGATACCAATAAATTTGATATCAAAGACGAGTCAAAACCTGAATTGCTGAAGATCATTGATTTTTTAAGTGTTAATCCCAGGATACATATCGAAATATCCGGTCATACAGATAACGTGGGCGGACCGCAAATGAATCAGACGCTTTCAGAGAACCGGGCAAAAGCAGTCTATCAATACCTCGTAAGCGGCGGTGTAAATGCAGGGCGGCTTACGTATAAAGGCTATGGAGAAACCCAGCCAATAGAACCCAATGATAATGATGACAACCGCAGCAAGAACCGCAGAACGGAGTTTAAGATAATTGCAAAATAAAAACAGCCGGCGTAAACCGGCTATTTATCTTTGCATGGAATGGACTAGGCTAAATTAATTTCCCAACTCCGACATAAACTTGATACGCATCAGCTGCACTTCTTCACGGGTATAATCATCGGACCCCAATTCAACCAGGGCATCGTCGATTGAGTCTACTTCAGCCGATTTAAAATAATCGTACACTTCTTCCTGCTTATCTTCGTCTATTACTTCGTCAATAAAGTAGTTCAGATTAAGTTTTGTACCCGAGTTGACTATAGACTCCACCTCGCGCAAGATCTCCTCGTAGGTAAGCCCTTTTGAGGCCGCAATGTCCTCCAGGTTCAGGTGGCGATCGATGTTTTGAATTATATAAACTTTTAGCGCTGATTTATTGGCCGCGCTCTTGATCACCATATCGATCGGACGGTCGATCTCATTATCCTCAACATATTTCTTGATCAGATCGATAAACGGTGCGCCAAACTTGGTTGCCTTCCCAGCGCCTACGCCGGATATTTGTTTTAATTCTTCTGTAGTAATGGGGTAATGCGTGCACATTTCCTCCAGTGACGGATCCTGAAAGATCACAAACGGAGGTAATCCTTTTTGCTTGGCTATCTTTTTGCGAAGCTCCTTAAGCATCTGCAAAAGTGCAGTGTCCAGCGCTCCTCCGCCTTGTTTTGGTCCTTCTTCCGAGTCGTCATCATCCGTGCTGCCCATTGGCCGATTCATGATAAAACGGATGCTATGTGGATTGTCAAGGAAGTTTTTGCCGCTTTTGGTTAAGCGCAACAATCCATATTGGTCTATATCCTTTGATACATAGTTATTCAGCAAAGCCTGCCTTAACAAAGAGTCCCAAAGATTTTCGCCCTGTTCTTTGCCCGAACCAAATACATCCAGCAAATGATGCTCCGTAATTGTGAATCTGCGGATTATCATAGCCCCATCAATACGCTAATGATGTGGTTGTCGTCAAACTTCTCTCCCAGTTGCTTAATAAGGCTTAACACTTTATGCAGGTGTTCTTCTCCGTCAAAATGTTCCTTATGGCCGCAGCAATTGTCGCACATGTTATTGCATCCAGCATCGTTAAAGTTTTCGCCGAAATAATGCAGTAATTGTTTACGCCGGCACACCGATGACTCGGCATAGTCTATTACTTCTTTCAGTATCTGCGTGCCGATCTCCCGTTCCGATACCGGCTTATCCTTCATGAATTTCTGAAGCTTGTCGATGTCCTTCTCTGAGTAAAAGGCAACGCAAACACCTTCACCGCCATCACGACCTGCACGTCCGGTTTCCTGATAATAGCCTTCCATGCTTTTTGGCATGTCATGATGGATCACATAGCGCACGTCCGGCTTGTCGATTCCCATTCCGAATGCTATGGTAGCAACGATCACATCCACCTCTTCCATCAGGAATTTATCCTGGGTGTCAGCCCGCACTTTTGACTCCAGGCCCGCATGATAGGGCAAAGCCTTAATGCCGTTCAAATTAAGCGCTTCGGCTACTTCCTCAACCTTCTTACGGCTCAGACAATAGATGATACCGGATTTACCGTTGTGCTGCTTAACAAACTTAACGATCTCTTTAAGTACATTCCTCTTGGCCCTTACTTCATAAAACAGATTTGAACGGTTAAAAGAGGATTTAAAGACAGTCGCATTATTCATTTGCAGGTTCTTCTGTATATCCTGCTGAACTTTAGGTGTCGCGGTTGCTGTTAGGGCGATAATAGGGATATCATCGCCAATATTGCTGATCACCTGACGTATCTTCCGGTATTCAGGCCTGAAATCATGACCCCACTCCGAAATACAATGTGCCTCGTCGACAGCAACGAATGAAACTTGATTCAGTCGCAAAAAATCAATATTTTCCTGTTTGGTAAGCGATTCGGGGGCAACATAGAGTAATTTGGTTTTGCCGCCGAGCACATCTTCTTTTACCCTTGCTATATCAGCCTTGGTTAAAGAAGAATTTAAAAAATGAGCTATGCTATCGGACCCTCCGAAGGCCCTGAGTTGATCAACCTGATTTTTCATTAAAGCAATTAATGGCGAGATCACAATCGCTGTTCCTTCACTCATTAAAGCGGGCAATTGGTAACACATGGATTTACCCCCACCGGTGGGCATAATCACAAACGTATCATTACCGGCCAGGATATTGGTTATAATCGCTTCCTGCTCCCCCTTGAAGTTATCAAACCCAAAAAAATTCTGCAGGTTATCAAAAAGCGACCTTTTTGTTTCAATCATTATTTAAGTATTCTATTATTGTATTTAAAAATTCAAAATAACAAAATTTTCTAAATAAACGACGGGTTTTGCTTTAAATTTTATATAAATATGATTTTTAAATGAAAACAATTTATTGGTTTATTTATTTAAAATACTGATAAAAGTCAAACGGAGATATGTAATTTTATTTTATATATTATTTACAGAATAATGCACATTTTTGCAGTTTGTTTGCAGCGATAATATTCTTTTGAAAAACACATGAATAAAAACTACTATGCTATCATTATGGCCGGCGGCATCGGAAGCCGATTTTGGCCGATTAGCAGAACATCTTATCCAAAACAATTCCTGGATATACTCGGCACCGGAAAAACACTTATCCAAAATACATATGATAGATTCCTTGGAATTTGTCCGAAAGAAAATATTTACGTCGTAACCAATGAAAATTACGCAGGGCTGGTAAAAACACAGTTACCGGATATGACCGATCAGCAGATACTGACCGAACCGGTAATGCGAAATACAGCGCCCTGCATAGCCTATGGATGCTTTAAAATTGAAAGTCTGAACCCGGATGCTTCAATCGTTGTGGCACCATCGGATCATTTGATATTGAATGAAGCGGCTTTTGTCGCTGCAATTGAAAAATCGCTTAATATTGCCGCTAAAAATGAATGCCTTATTACCTTGGGGATAAAGCCATCACGACCTGATACCGGATACGGATATATACAATATACCGATCAAATGATTGGCGAAGATTTTTATAAAGTGAAAACCTTCACCGAAAAGCCAACCCTGGAGATCGCCAAGACGTTTATTCAGAGCGGAGATTTTTTGTGGAATGCAGGTATATTTGTTTGGTCCGCCAGAGCGATTCTAAAGGCATTCAACCGGTATTTACCCGAAATGCAGCGAAATATTTGCCGATGCCAGGCCCGTTTATAACATGGAAATTGAAAAAAAACATATCCATAAGGCTTACCAGCAATGCACCAATATATCGATTGACTACGGTGTGATGGAAAAAGCCGACAATGTGTATGTTCTGCCTTCTGAATTCGGCTGGTCCGACCTTGGTACCTGGGCGTCAATTTATCAGCTTGCTGAAAAAGATTATGTAGGTAATGCTGTCATCCCGTCTGAAAAAGTGATCATGTATGATTCGTCAAACTGCATGGTAAATGTTCCCGGTGAAAAACTGGTAGTATTGCAGGGACTGCATGATTTTATCGTAGTAGAATCGAACAATACCCTGCTTATTTGCCCGCGCGATCAGGAGCAGAATATAAAGCAGGTAGTAGCTGACGTGAAAGCTAAATTCGGAGTTAAATATATTTAGACCGGGTAGCTCATTTAAATGCAGCCGGGATCCGGCTACCCAACCTGCCGCTGGCGAATGGCTTCATACAGAATTACCCCTGTTGATACCGATACATTAAGCGATTCGATTTCACCAAACATGGGAATCTTTGCCAGGTGATCGGCTATACGAATCATTTCGTTGCGTATACCATCTTCTTCCGAACCCATAATAATGGCCGTAGGCGACGTGTAGTCCGGGGCATAAATGTCGTCCTTCGTTTTCTCGGTACAGGCAACAAGTTGCAGACCTGATTCCTGCAAAAACCGGACGGTCTGCATAAAATTATCGTGCCGGCAAACCGGGATCTTATAAAGCGCTCCGGCTGACGTTTTGATCGCGTCAGGATTGATCTGCGCCGATCCTTTTGCCGGAATGACAATAGCATGTACTCCGGCACACTCTGCCGTGCGGGCAATAGCCCCCATATTTCGTACATCAGTGATCCCATCCAATACCAACATCAATGGCACCTGGCCTTTTTCAAATATTTCAGGAATTATATTTTCGATCTTTTGATAAATAATAGGCGAAATGAACGCGATCACGCCCTGGTGGTTTTTTTGCGTGATGCGATTCAGTTTTTCAACCGGAACCTGCTGGGCGGTGATGCCGTATTCACCGAGCAGCTCTTTAAGCTCGCTCAATAATCCGCCGCCTATCCCCCGCTGCAAGTATAAAGATTCGATTTCCTTTCCCGAGCGTATTGCTTCGATCACTGCCCGGATACCAAAAATCATTTGATTACTTTCCCGCGTAGGCCTGCTGTTATAGGGCATTTTTTTTGTAAATTGAGGCGACAAAAATAGCCATATTAATTAACTTTATCCTGAGCTCCGGATAATGCCAATATTGTATCGATTTTTTTAAGCAGATAAGCAAAACCATTTTATTAACAACCACTTAGAATAGCCTATTTACAGCAGGAAATTAAATTTCTCCACAAATCGCTGTTAGTTAAATAATCTCAAAATATTATAAATCATATTGATTTAAGGCTTCCCGACCAAGCGCGGAAAAAAGATTCCACGGTGGGTAATTCTGCAATTTTTTAGTATATTTTTGGGTTATGATTCTGGAGAACGAAAACCACTATAAGCCCAATACAAACGATCGTAGAAGCCGGATAACCAACCCTACGCCATATAGCGGATTAGGTAAACTGCCACCCCAGGCAATTGACCTTGAAGAGGCAGTTTTTGGCGCATTGATGCTCGAGAAAGATGCATTTTCCTCGGTTATTGATATTCTTAAGCCAGAAGTTTTTTATAAAGACAACCATCAAAAAATATTCAGCGCTATACAGTCTACTTGTTTGAAAAATCCTCGCCGGTGGATATTTTGACCGTTACCGCACAGTTGCGTCAGCAAGGCGAACTGGAAATGATCGGCGGAGCTTATTATATCACGGAGCTGACCAATCGTGTTGCATCGGCAGCAAATATTGAATTCCACTCCCGTATCATCATTCAAAAATTTATTCAGCGAGAACTGATCCGTATTTCGACAGAAGTGATCAATAACGCCTACGAGGACACAACCGACGTGCTCGACCTGCTGGATAAGGCCGAAAAAAATCTTTTCGAAATCGCTCAAAATAACCTGCGCCGCGATTCGCGCAAGATGGATGACCTGATGCATGAGACACTAAAGGAAATTGAGGCGCTGAAAGATAAAAAAGATGGCTTACCGGCGTGGCATCGGGCTTTACGGATCTTGACCGGATGACCTCGGGCTGGCAAAAATCCGACCTGGTGATCATCGCAGCCCGTCCGGCGATGGGTAAAACGGCCTTTGTATTGAGCTGCGCCAGAAATGCCGCCGTTGATTTTAATAAACCTGTCGTTGTGTTCTCGCTCGAAATGTCCTCTGTTCAATTGGTTAATCGTTTGATCTCGGGTGAAACAGAAATTGAACAGGAAAAGATCCGAAAGGGAACGCTGGAAGAATGGGAATGGGCAGCAGATACACTCCAAAATAGGCAGGCTGGAGCAGGCTCCCCTTATTATAGATGATACACCGGCGCTGAATATTTTTGAATTCAGGGCAAAATGCCGCCGTCTGAAATCACAGCACGATATTCAGATGATCATCATTGACTACCTGCAATTAATGCAGGGTAAAAGCTGATGGTAAAGGCGGGGGTAACCGTGAACAGGAGATCGGCAGTATTTCCCGGGCGCTAAAGTCTGTGGCAAAGGAATTGAATGTACCGGTTATCGCGCTTTCGCAGTTAAGCCGAGCCGTTGAAAACAGACCCGGTGGATCAAAAAGACCAATGCTATCCGATTTACGTGAATCTGGTTCAATTGAACAGGATGCCGATATGGTATTGTTCCTCTACCGTCCGGAATACTACGGCATGACAGAAGACGAAAACGGTAATCCTACCAATGGCGTGGGCGAGGTAATTATAGCCAAGCACCGTAATGGGGAAACCGGAACTGTAAGGCTGAAATTCGTGGGCAAATTCGTTAAATTCACCGATCTGGATCAGGGTGGTTCGTTCCTGCCACAGGGCACTCCTTTTGCCGGTCTGAACCCGTCACAGGATTTTGAAAAACCAAGCAACTTTATCATCCGGCCTTCGCGAATGGATGATATCGATGATGATCAGCCATTTTAACAAAAAACGACAGGAATTTTGAACATCGAATTTTTACAATAATTTATAATCAGGCATGCGGGGCTTGGTTTTCCTTCATTAAAAAATTAAACCCAGGATAATTCCGATGATGATTACGATCGGAGTTTTCACTTTGGTAAAATACAACATGCAGAACGAGCCTGCCATCAGGCCGTAAGCCATCCAGTTCAGGCCAAAAGGACGTACCAGTAAAATCAGTGCCGTTGCCATAAATCCTACGGCTACGGCACTGATTCCGCTCAAGGAATTTCGGATCCGGGTTATCTTTTTCAGATCCTCCCAAAATGGAACAATAAAGAGGATAAGAATCAATCCGGGTAGGTTTATGCCGATAACCGCTACAATGCTGCCGATGATCTGTCCGCTTACACCGAAGCCTTTATTACCCAATGACATGCTTCCGATAAATGAGGTAAAGGAAAAAGTGGGGCCCGGCAACGCCTGCTGCAGGGCAAATCCCGAAAGAAATTCGGAGTTTGACAGATAATGCTTTACTTCTACAAATTCGGTGTACATCAGCGGCACTAAGACCTGTCCGCCGCCAAATATCAGGATGCCGTTACGATAAAAATTCTCAAATAAACGAATCGGTAAACTAAATGGCGATGTTTGATTGATAATTGCACCCAAAGCTGCAAAAGCAAGCAATATACCAATAAAGTAGGCCACTTTATTAGGGTTTACATTAGCAAACAGACTTAACGCGCAAGTTCATTTTCCTGGGGCTGCGTTTCGAGTGCCGATGAAATGATCCCGCCAAGCAGTATTAAGATCGGAAAGGCATAGGCATTTTGCAATATAAGTGTCGCAATAAGCGAACCGATAGCCAGCATACACGGTTACCCTCGTTTTTAAAAATTTATTGGCAAAAGTATAAGTAGCATAGGCTACAATTCCTACCGCTATTGGCTGTACAAAGCGCAGCACTTCGGTAAACTTGGCTATGCGTGAGAAACATTTTATAACTGATTGCCGCCATGCACATGATCGTAGCCGAAGGCAATATCCAAATCAGAAAGGTAATGATGGCCAGTCGCAAACCCCCAACTTTCCAGGCTATCCCGACCAGTGTTTGTGTGGATGATGGGCCGGGTAATATCTGCGAAAGCGCATTCAGTTCCATTAATTCCTGTTCGGTTATATACCGCCTCTTTTCCACAAACTCACGCAGTAAAATGAAATATGCGCCTGCGGTCCGCCAAAGGCGGTAAAGGTGTAGATCAGTGCATCACGAATAAATAGGAGTTGACGTCTTTTCATTGGCAGATAATTAGTTGATAGCGATTTAAAGTTATAAATAAGTTTACCATAAACTGCATCCGGCGAGATGAAACTTAGTAATCATCATCTTCATCCCAGCCCGTTGCCTCGCGATAAACCGCCTGCAACTCTGAAAAAGCATGGTTATCCCGTTTTTTCACGGGCGACTTCCATCCCTTTTTCATATGTGCTTATTGCGTCCTGTTTACGGTTCAATGCTCTCATATAATTTCCCGAGATGATAATAAGTACCAACATAATCCGGATGTTTGTTCACCAGGTTCTCGATAGTAGTGCAACGCCTTTTCTGTCTGTTTAAGCCGCAAATATTCGGTTGCCAGCGCATATTTTAAAAACTCATCTTCAGGTTCATTTTGTAAAAATTCCAATAGCTTCTCTAATCGGCTCGACTGCATTTTAAACTCTATCTTTTTTAACTAAATTTGCAAAAACCCAATCCATGAAAACCTTTTGCGTGTTCATGAGTATTGAATAAAACCGTAACACACTCTGTAATGATCATTGCCAATTAAAACAAATAGCCTGATGAAGATACTGGTATGTATAAGTAATGTTCCTGATACAACGACAAAAATAACTTTTACTGATAATAACACCCAATTTAATACAAATGGTGTTCAATTTATCCTGAATCCATATGATGAAATTGCACTTGCGCGCGCTATTGAACTTACCGAAGGCGGGAAAGGCAGCGTTACGGTGATCAATGTAGGCGAAGCAAATACCGAGGCTACTATACGTAAAGCATTGGCTATCGGCGCAGACGATGCTGTACGCATCAATGCCAAACCGCATGATGCCTGGTTTGTAGCTTATCAAATTGCACAATATGTTAAACAAAATCCTTTTGACCTGATATTGACCGGCCGCGAGTCCATTGATTATAACGGATCGAAAGTTGCCGGTATGCTGGGCGAGCTTTTGGATATTCCTTCTGTATCGATCATTAAAAAACTGGATATTGATGGTGATAAAGGCACGGTAGAGCGCGAAATTGAAGGCGGCAAGGAAGTATTGGCTATCCCCTTCCCTTTTGTAGCGGGAACAGCCGAAGGCGTTGCTGAACCTAAAATACCCAATATGCGGGGCATTATGTCGGCACGTACCAAACCTTTAAACGTTATTGAGCCCGGTTGACGTAAAAACATCTTCGGAAGTGATCAGCTATGAAACGCCGGCGCCACGCGGACAGGTAAAATTGGTTGCAGCTGATGATGCCGAGAAACTGATCGATTTATTGCATACCGAAGCGCGTGTTATATAAATTATTTACAGATATTACGATCCAGAAATCATATGTCAGTTTTAATATATGCAGAAAATGCCGAGGGCAAATTCAAAAAATCAATTTTTGAAGCAGTTTCTTATGCCCGGGCAATTGCCGATCAAACTCAATACCAATCTCATAGCCATTTCTATAGGCGATGTGAACGCACGAACAATTGAGCGCCCTTGGCAAATATGGCGCAGATAAAATATTGAATGTTTCTAACGCACAGTTAAAGAACTTTGTCAACCAGGCTTATGCGTCGGTGATTGCCGAAGCGGCAAAAAAAGAGAATGCCGATATTGTTGTCTTGTCCAACTCATTTTCGGGAAGAGGTCTGGCTCCCCGCATAGGCGTTAAACTGGAAGCCGGCGTTGCTGATGGCGCTGTGGCACTGCCCGATCATATCTGGCGGCAAATTTACCGTAAAAAAAACGGCTTTTTCGGGCAAAGCATTTGCTATTGTTCAATTGACATCAGCCAATAAAGTGATCGCCCTGATGCCTAACTCCTATCAGATAACCGATAAATCAGCTGCCGGCACTAGTTGAAGATTTTAGCCGCCGAAAATAAAGAATCAGATTTTAAGGCGATGATCAAAGAGATCGTCCGCTCAACGATAAAGTTTCCTTGCCTGATGCGGAGATCGTTGTTTCCGGCGGACGCGGCCTTAAAGGGCCCGAAAACTGGGGCATGATAGAAGAGTTGGCCGGTCTGTTGGGCGCGGCTACAGCCTGCTCAAAACCGGTTTCGGATGCCGGATGGCGGCCGCATAGCGAACATGTTGGACAAACCGGTATTGCTGTCAGTCCAAATTTGTATATTGCAATAGGAATTTCGGGCGCTATACAGCACCTGGCGGGCGTAAGTTCTTCAAAAGTTATTGTTGTGATTAACAAAGATCCGGAAGCACCGTTTTTTAAAGTTGCCGACTATGGTATTGTAGGTGATGCATTTGAAGTTGTGCCAAAATTAATAGCAGCAGTTAAAGAATATAAAGCTTCAGCATAAATAGATTTGCAGTGATGGGTAATAATATGAAAAAAATAAAGCTGGATATTGTGGGATTGTCCTATAGTCAAACCCAATCTGGAGCTTATGCACTGGTTTTAGGCGAAGTTAACGGCCGCAGCAGGCTACCGATTATCATTGGCAGTTTTGAGGCGCAGGCTATTGCGATCGAAATAGAAAAAATGACGCCCAGCAGGCCCCTTACACACGACCTGTTTAAAAATTTTGCCCAGGCCTATAATATCACCATACAGGAAATTATCATTTACAACCTGGTAGATGGTATATTTTATTCAAAACTGATCTGTTCGGACGGCAAAAAGTCGATTGAGATTGATGCCCGCACGTCGGATGCTATAGCGATGGCAGTAAGGTTTGACTGCTCTATTTATACCTATGAATTCATCCTGTCAACCGCAGGTATTGTGATCGAGGGAAATGACTTTGTCTACCTGGAAAATATGAATGATACCACCGAAGAAAAATCAGCAACGCCAACGGCAAGTGGATATGCCTCATTAAGCATTGAAGAGCTTAAAAGCAAATTACAGGAAGCCTGACCGAAGAAGCTTACGAAAAAGCCGCCAAGATACGTGATGAATTAAACCGGCGTAAAGCTTCTTAATTCGATTCTTGCAGGTGACGGATTGAAAAATCAGCAAATTTCACATCTGCTCATCCGCTACTTATTTTAGCGTCTCTAAATTTCTAATCTAAGGCGTCCGTATGAATATTAAGTTTCGCTTAATACTGATGAATTTCATGCAATTTTTCATATGGGGGGCCTGGCTGCTTACCATCGGAGCCTACTGGTTTCAAACAAACATTGGTCCGGGGCGCAATTTGGGGCTATTTTCTCCACCATGGGTATTTCGGCCATCTTTATGCCGACCCTCACCGGATTTGTCGCTGACAGATTCGTAGATGCAGAAAAGCTATATGGCACTGTTGCATATTTTGGGAGCAACTACACTTTTCGTCTTACCGCTGATCAATAATCCTACGGCATTTTTTTGGGTGATACTGTTAAATATGGTGTTTTATATGCCCACATTATCGTTATCAATAACGGTGGCCTATTCGGCCTTAAAAAGCGAGCAATAAAGATGTGGTAACTGCTTATCCGCCCATAAGAATATGGGGCACCATGGGTTTTATTGCAGCCTTGTGGACCGTAGCCTTACACATAACGAAACGTCAACCAAACCAGTTTTATATTGCCTCGGCAGTGGCCCTGACATTAGGCATTTACGCCTTTACGCTTCCAAAATGCCCGCCTCTTTTACACAAGTACAGGCAATAAATCACTTGAAGGAATACTTGGGATTGAATGCTTTTGCATTATTTAAAACGCCAAAATTTGCGATATTCTTTGCTTTTTCATTGCTTTTAGGAGCCGCCTTGCAACTGACTAATGCGTATGGCGATACATTTATACATGATTTTAAAAATATAGCCTGAATATAAAAATCTGTTGCGGTAAAATACCCGGCTATTATTATGTCGATATCCCAGGTATCCGAAACATTCTTCATTTTAGCAATTCCTTTCTTCCTCCGTAGGTTTGGGATTAAATATGTGATGCTGTTCAGCATGCTGGCCTGGGTGTTGCGATTTGGCCTTTTTGCTTTTGGCAATCCTGCCGATGGGTTATGGATGATCATTTTATCCTGCATCGTTTACGGCATGGCCTTTGATTTCTTTAATATTTCCGGCTCCCTGTTTGTTGAAACACAAATATCCCCCGAAATAAGAGGTAGCGCACAGGGCTTGTTTATGATGATGGTCAATGGATTTGGCGCCTTATTTGGAAGTTTCATAAGCGGGATAATCATCGACAAGTTTTTTACCGCTGCCGATCATAGCAAAAACTGGCATGGCATATGGCTTACTTTTGCGCTGTATGCGCTTGTGATCGCTATTATTTTCCCTTTGTTTTCAGATATAAACATAACGTAGCGTTAAAACACGCCATTCAACACTGCCTAAAAGCACTGATCACTATGAAAAAACATTACCGTAAAGAAAATGATTGTCTTAACTGCGGAACTATCTTAGAAGGTCATTATTGCCATATTTGCGGACAGGAAAACCTGGAAATGCATGAAAGCTTTGGCCATATGATGAACCATGCCATAAGCGATTATTTTCATTTCGATCACCAGTTTTTTCATACCCTGAAGCCGCTGCTTTTCAAACCCGGATTTCTGACCAACGAATACATGGCCGGCAGACGTGCGCAATACCTGCACCCGGTTAAGATGTACATTTTTATCAGTATCGTTTACTTCCTGTTACTGGTTCAGAGCAGTCACACCAGTGTACGCGCACAGCCCACATCGGACTCGCCGGCTACCACGGAAAAAAAAATGGATTCTATAAAAAGGGTAATAGAACACAATCCTAATTTCAGCGCTAAAGAAAAAAAGACCCTGCTCAGCGCGCTGAGCAAGGGTAAAATTGTCACCTCGTACGGTATAGTCAAAGTGACCGAGGATCAAAATGATAAAAGGGGACCCAATACCTGGTTTGCGCCAACAACAAAGGATACTACCTACGAACAATACCTTGAGAATCAAGCGAAGTTACCCGGTGGACAACGCGACGATTTCTTTACCAAACTTTGGAACAGAAAGAAAATAGAATATCGGCAGTTATACGGCAACAGTGCAAAAGTTGTATTCGTCGACGAAATCAGGCATAACGCACCCAAGATGATGTTTTTGCTGCTGCCCCTATTTGCCCTGATACTAAAGATCGCCTTTTGGAATAACAAGAAATTCTATGTGGAGCATCTGATCTATTCCTTCCACATTCATTGTTTTTTGTTTTTGACGCTTTCATTGCTGATCATACTGCAAATGACGCTGCCAGCCGCATGGAAGATCATCGATTGGTGCACGTTAGCGGCAACGATTTATATCATCTGGTATATCTATCGGTCTTTGCTGGTCGTTTATCATCGCAGCCGGTTCCGGACCTTTACCAAGATCATTGGTGTCGGCCTGATGTATTTTGCCGCTTTTTCTTTTTGCCTGATCGTACTATTCGGTCTGACTGCAATTATCTGATTAGGGCCGGCAGAAAAAATTTAGCCGGTCTACTGAGTTAGACCGGCTAAATAAATGATAAAACAATAACGACTATAACTTGCCTGTGCGTGACGGCGTTTGGCTGCCGGCAAATTTAAAATCAGATGTCTGATCACCAATCAGGACTTTAAAATCGCCCGACTCGGTAACTGTTTTGCTCACATCATTCACGAAAGCCAGATCACCGGCAGAAAGCTTAAAGCTCACCGTCTTTGTTTCCCCTGGTTTAAGATCGATTTTATCATAAGCCCTCAGGCGTTTGGTATCGGGTGCAATACTGGCGTACTGCTGGCTGGTATATAACAGGACGGACTCTTTACCTTCCACCTGGCCGGTGTTTTTAACATCTACGCTAACCGTGAGCGTTTCACCCTCCTTCAATTCGGGATTACTGATATGCAGGTTGCTGTAATCAAATGTAGTATAGCTTAAACCGTAACCGAACTCATACAATGGATTATAACCATGTTTGTCATCCGGATTGCCGTTCTCGAGATTTTTACGGTAATAATTAACTAGGGCATTGGTATATCTTGGATAGGTTACCGATAATTTGCCTGATGGATTGGCGTCACCAAACAGAATATTTGCCAGCGCATCACCTCCCTCGTTGCCCGGTAAATAAGCCATGAAGGTCGCGGCAGATTGACTTTCAGCATCAGTCACTATACGTGGACGTCCTTCAGCGAGTACCAGGATAACTGGCTTTCCGGTTTTAGCCAGTGCGAGCGCCAATTGCGTTTGCGCAGCAGGCAGATTCAAATCATCAATATTACCTACATTCTCGGTATAGGACAGCTCGCCCAGGCAAAGCACAATTGCATCCGCATTTTTTGCAGCGGTAATGGCATCATCGAGATTTTTCAACTCGTCAAATGAAGCCCCGGGCTGATAGATTACATTCTTCTTTCCTATTTTTTGTTCTATGGCATCAAGGATGGTATGTTTTCCTGCCGCCAGCTTATCGGACAGGTCACCCTGCCAGTTATAGCTCCATCCGCCGTCCAGCGAACGCATGGTATTGGCCGTAGGTCCTGTCACCAGTATCTTTGCATTTTTCTTGAGGGGCAACGCGTTGTTCTTGTTCTTTAGGAGCGTAATAGCCTCGGTTGCGGCTTCCAGACTGACATTTCTGAACTCCTGGGAACCGAACTTAGGATAATCATCCGGATTGCCCACCGGACGCTCAAACAGGCCCAGTTCATACTTTACTTTCAATATACGGTGTACCGCTTCATTTATGCGGCTCATGGGTACTTTGCCTTCATTTACCAGTTCCACCAGGTAAGTAAAGAACGTATAGTCATAAGGCACCATGCTCATGTCAACCCCGGCATTTACTGCGATCATCACGGCATCTTTTTGCGTGGCTGCTATGTGATGACGGTCATGCAGGTATTGGATGTCTCTCCAGTCACTTACCGCAATGCCGTCAAAATGAAGTTCACCGCGGAGCACGTCGGTCAGCATATATTTACTGGCGTGAACAGGCACACCATTGATTTCACCCGAATTGATCATCAGTGTTTTTGCGCCCGCTTTCACAGCTTCGGCAAAAGGCGGCAAAAAATATTCGCGCATATAACGATCTGGTATCCATGAAGGCGTACGGTCTTTCCCGCTTAACGGAAAACTGTAACCCAGGTAGTGCTTCATGCAAGCGGCTACGTGATATTTGTCACCGGCATCATTGCCCTGGTAACCGGTAATAATAGCAGCGCCCATGGTTTTTACCAAGTAAGGGTCTTCGCCAAAAGTTTCATAAATCCGGGGCCAAAGGGCAGATTTACCCAAATCCAAAACCGGCGAGTAATTCCAGGGAATATAGCTTGCGCGCGTTTCGTAAGCGGTGATCTCCCCCGCTTTTTGCACGATCTGGCGGTTAAAGGTAGCAGCCATAGCGATCTCTTGTGGAAAAAGTGTGCTTCCCAGCGTATAGGTAACGCCGTGGATGGCGTCGATACCGTAGATAACCGGGATCTTTAACCGATCCCCGCCTGCGGCCTGCTGTATTTCTGAAATGACATCAAACCAATGTTTTCTGTCGTATGCAAAACCACTGACATTTAAAATTGAACCGACGTGATACTTCATGATCGCTTCCTTTAATTTGTCCGGATCGAGCGCGTGGGGACTGGCATTTGACTTCGATACCACGTCAAGGGTTACTTCAGTCATCTGTCCTACTTTTTCCTCCAGGGTCATTTTGGCGACGAGTGCATCAACTTTTTTATTGATTTCGCTTTCGGATGTTTGCTTTTGCTGCGCCAGCACGCCGGACGCCGCAAGAAACATTACGTTCATTGTGATAATAAATATCCTTCTCATTGATTTGGGTTGGTTTTGATTATTGTATTTCTTTAATAAAAATTCATAATAATTTGAATATTAGTTATTTATATCATTTTGCAAAGCTTCTATCGCATTCGCCAGGTAAGCAAATGCCGCGTTCCAGTTAATGGCGACCTCGTTAACCGCAAACGCTTGTTCGTTGTCAATATAAGCCTGGTCAGCTACAATTGATGGCAGTTGTATATGATCCTCCATATTCGGATTAGCGCCGCCTACCACTAATCCGGGTATAGGATCAGCAACACTATCCGCCATCGAAGGCCGGTGATTGGGATGCATGGGCATTTTACTCCCGTAACCCGTCACAAATGAATATCCCGTTCCGTTGCGGCCTAATATATAATCCAGGTTGCCCAGCGCATATTTCAGATATTTTCTATCGTGTGATAAAAGATAAGCCTGAATTAATACGATTCCCTGATTTGCGGCAACAGAATTGCTTGCCCAGGCAAAATTCGCCCGCTTCTTATAGATCACGGCCTGATAGGCGGTTTTATCTGCATCTTTTATCAGATTATTGGCAAAACCAAGTATACGGGCTTTTATATCGGGAAGGTATTTAAAACCTATGTTACTCAGCTGATCGCTGTTTTTGGCAATTGAATAATAGCCCAAAAGACCGACCTGCCCCCAGGAAGGTAATTCAGTTTTGCTGTCAGGGAGCAAATTTACCGACGCCCCATATTTGATATCCCGGGTAGTTACAAACAGTTCAGCTGCCGCCCATACAAATTCATCCCTTAGATCCCGGTCACCGTAATCACTCGTGGTAATTTTAGGGCTGAAATGGTCATTCAGGATATATTTGTTATAAATATTATCCGGATTCCTGACGGCCCAGTCCCATGCATAAATTGAAGCATCACGGCATGAATCAGCCAAACCGGGCAATTTTTTTGGAAACTGGCGGAATACCCTTGCTGCCTGGGCCATTACGGCTGCAAAATCAAGCGTTGCCGCCGTACTTTTAAAGATGACGTAACGCGGTGTGGTGGCTTTGTCCGGCATCACGGTTTTGTCAAAGGAAGCATTGGTAAGTTTATGATATACCCCACCGTCGATGGGATCCTGCATGGTTAGCATCCACCGCAAATTCCAGAGCACTTCGTTAAGCACATCCGGAATACCATCACCGCTTTCAGGAATATTGAGCTTTACCGTTTTCATATAATCCGGAAAATCCTCGTAAAGTGAAAGCAATGTCGACGTGGATATCCCGCTATTGACGATATATTTGTTGTAATCGGCTGCATCATACCAGCCCCGCGGTGAGGAAATTACCGAGCCTTCCGTTCGTCCGGACCCTACTGCTGAAGCGTGTACCAGGACCTTATCGTCGGGGTGTCCTTCGGCCCGATGCCATTTGCCGGCATATTTTTCTTCAAGCGGAATTGAAGCGCGCATAAAATAATAGGCTTTTATTGAAGCAGCCGCGACTTTTTCATGAACTGAACGCGATATCGTAATGGGATAAGAATTACCCGCGCCCGGAACAGCCAAAATATACTCGCCGGGCTGGTGATAAGCCGAAAAGTCGGCTATCCAGGTAAAACGACCGGCGGGATCCTGCTGCTGGGATCTTTTGAGTCTGCCGGTGAAAGCAGTATGCCTGCTGGTTGTCTGCAGTGTAAAACTACTTGCTTTGTCAGCCAGTACAATGGCTATTTTGGGTGCATCGGGATAAAAACCTATCTGGTTAAGCCGTATTTTCGATTGATTGCTGTCGCCCTGCGCGAGTGATCCTGCAGAAAACAACGAAAGTATAGCACTAATCGAAATAAAGGCTCTTTTAAACATAAGTTTTAATTCCGCCTTTAAATATAGTGCGCTTTGGACAATAGATTAATAAAAAATGCGTAAAGTTTAATAATATTTTTTAAGCGGGTTTTATTTTTTAGTGAAATTAAAATAAGCTGATGGCCAGATACATGAACATGTACCCGGCCATCAGCTTAAGATTATTAAAATACTTTATAAGGATAGTTTCCCCTGGTAATAATCCAGTATTTTACTTTCAATAAAATAATCATATTTGGCACTGATCTGATTGATGGTGGCAGCATCGAGCGCGTTTTTTGCTAATATAAAGTCCACGGAGGTCAATACGCCGGCATCGTAACGTATTTTATATATGCGGTAACTTTCCGTATAGGCCCTCACCTGCTCGGTCAAAGCCTGGTATTTTTTGTAAGCCGCCATCATGTTATAATACGCCTGCTCCACATTCTGCTTAAGGACGATCTTGGAATTTTCCTCCACATCGCGCTGATAAAGCGCATTAATTTTTGCTTTTGCAAGGGTATTGCGCTTTATGCCATTGCTAAATATCGGAATGTTTAAACCCAGTGTTAAATAAGAACTATTGTTACCTCTGAGCTGATCACCATAGTTTATCGCATGAGAGCCGTTTACTGTGTCCAGAACTTTCGCACTGCTGGAATATACTGTATTCAAGCCGCCAGCAAGTGTAAGTGACGGATATAAAACGCCTTTTAATGAGCTAACATTCTTATCTGCACTTTCACGGGTCAAGGTAGCAGCTTTTACTGCTGCAAATTGCTGCAGCGCTGTCTGATATACCTGGTCAGGATTGGCGCCATACTCTCCCTTTAATGACTCCGCATTCAGTTCCTGAAAGGTAGCATCTGGCTGATAGGAAATATTCATTTGTTGAAAAAGACTGAGTTTGGACGCGTCCAGGTTGTTCTGGGCATTGACAACAGCCACCTGGCTGGCAGCGTAATTGCCCTGCTGATCGGTCAAATCAGATGCGGCTTTGCTGGCACCCTGCTTAGCTAAAACCTCCGCCCTGTCAACATTTTCCTTCTGAACTGCCAATTGGCTTTTGCTAGCTGCCAGAATTTCTTCATTATCCAGAATGGCCAGAAATCCGGTAATAACATTAATAGTAACTACATCCTTTGCAGCCTGGAAATTCATTTTCCCGGCTTGATACGCCAGTGAAGCCGATTTGATCGCATTCTGCAGCGCAAAGCCATTAAACAGGGTCATTCCGCTTGTTAAGCCGTAGAAATCCTGTGTCTGCGACTGATTGGAATAGAGACCCGTATAATTGTTGATGGCGTGTCCCTGGCTCCATGTACGGTTTACTCCGCCATTAATGGTAGGTATCAGATTTTCTTTCGCCTGTCGCAAATCTATACGAGATGATTCCGCAGTTGCATTACTTTGTTTTACCTGCAGATTGTTCTTAATGGCAATGTCAAGACACTGGGTTAAGGTTAACTGTTTACTCGTATCAGGCTGTTGAGCTTCAGCACAGATACTGCCTGTAATAAAAAAAAATAAAAATATGTATTTACTTAATCGCATTTTATATTGTGTTACTTATAGATCAAAATTTTCTCGATGATTCAATTTTACCATCCAAAAGATTAATGATGCGGGTACCATATTCCGCATTTTTCTCTGAGTGAGTTACCTGAATGATCGTTACGCCGTCTTCTTTATTCAGTTTTCTGAAAAGGGACATGATCTCCTCTCCCTGTTTGGAATTCAGGTTGCCGGTAGGTTCGTCGGCCAATATTAGTTTCGGACTGGCAATAAGCGCTCTGGCAATACCCACCAATTGCTGCTGACCACCGGATAACTGAGCAGGAAAGAGATCTTTTTTGCCAACTATCTGAAACTTGTCGAGTATATCTGCCACCATCGCCTTACGTTCAGAACTTTTCACATCCTGGTAGATGAGCGGTGTCTCAATGTTTTCGTAAACCGTCAGTTCGTCGATCAGGTGATAGGCCTGAAAAACAAAACCGATATGTTGTTTATATAAGGATGAACGTTGTTTTTCCTTAAGCTGATGTACTGCCTGCCCCATGAAATAATGGTAGCCTTCCGACGGATCATCGAGCATACCAATAATATTCAGTAATGTTGATTTGCCCGATCCGGAGGGGCCCATAATTGAAATAAATTCGCCCTCATCAATGTCAAGGCTGATATTGTTCAATACGAAGTTCTTGTTTCCGCCGACCTGGTAATATTTGGTTATGTGTTGTAATGACAGCATTTGTTTTAATAATTTAAGCCTGCAGGTTATGCAGGCTGGTTTGCAATCAAAAATGAATTATTGATTTAATAATACTAATACATTTTGGCATTAAACAATCAATAACATACCAAAGTTACAATAATCTATAAATCAAGCAATTAAGAGGCTGTGAATTTCCTCTAGTGTCCGCTTATGTAACAAGCTGCGTACGGATATGATACAGTTTGACCCGTCCTGAATTTGCTATAGAAAGGTCCTGACCGGATTTACCAGACGGTTTTAACGGTAAAGCCGGAGAGCCATAGTCAGCACAGGGCGTAACGCATGACCCGCTGCAACGCGATTTACCAGAAATCACTCGCTCCGAAGGCTCTTTACGGGATTAGCCAGGGCTGCTTTAATCGCTTTATAACCGACCGTGATCCAGGCAATGGCAACCGAGGCAAACATTGCTATTATAAAAATATGCGGACCTATTGGTATACGGTACGTATAGTCCCGCAGCCACATATGCATAAAGTAATACCCCAAGGGGGCTGAAAAGACAAATGCAACAACAATAAGTATGGTAAATTCTTTACTGAACAGGTATACAATGTTACCCACGGAAGCGCCAAGCGTTTTGCGGATGCCTACCTCTTTGGTGCGCTGCAGGGCCATAAAGGATACCAAGCCATAAAGGCCCAGGCAGGAAATAAAAATAGCGATCCCAGCAAATATTTTATACAATTTGGAAAGCTGATCCTCGCTCTTATAGAAATTGGCAATTTTTTCATCCAGAAACTGATACTCATAAATACCATCGGGGTAGGTTTTATTCCATAACCGCTCAACAGAGGCCAGCGTCTGATTGATGTTTGCGGGCTGTATTTTGATGTTGAGTTTCTGATAGACATCCTTCCATGTACTCATTAATACCGGGGGAATAGCATTTTTAAGGGAACCGATATTAAAGTCCTTCACTACACCAACAATCTGCGCATTCTTCTTCTTATCGTCCCATAACTTGATATATTTTCCAACAGCATCCTTCGGATCGCGGATTCCCAGCTTATGCAATAAAGTTTCGTTAACTACCCAGCCATGTATCGTGTCACTTTTGCCATATGCATGCCCTGCTGCAAACTGCAGATTATACAATCTGAAATACTCAGCATCGGCCCATTTTAAATTTGCACTGAAGCTGGTTTGTTTAGGTGAATTATTGAATTTGAAATCACTGCTCCATCCATTGTTGTCAGACGGACTCGCAAAACTGAAACTCACATCCGCAATTCCCGGCTGGAGTAAAAGCTCATCTTTCAAGGCATTTATTTTCGTCCGGCTAATGCTGTCCCCCGGAAAGGGAACCGTCAGAATGGCATCCTTGTCAAAGCCTAAAGATTTATTTCTGAAATAATCCATCTGGTAAACGATAACCAGCGTGCCAATTACCAAAAACTGTGCGATCATGAATTGTACGACCACTAATGTCCTTCTGAGCGATATCCCGGTTGATTTGCCTGCTTTGATCTTGTTTTTCAGAGCTTCAATCGGGTTGAAACCCGACAACACCAATGCCGGATAAAAACCTGCCAGCAGGGTCACACAAATAATAATACCCGCCAGAAACAACAGCAACAACGCATTAGAGAGAAATGCAGGGCTCAATTGTATCTCCAGTAATTTATTGAGCATTGGAAGCGCGAGTTCGGCCATTACAACCGCCAGTAACATGGCAAACAGGACGATGATCAGCGTTTCACTGATAAATTGCATGACCAGTTGATTGCGGTTACTACCCAGCACTTTGCGGATGCCAACTTCCTTGGAACGGTTTACCGCCTGGGCAGTAGCCAGATTTATAAAATTCACACAGGCGATCAGTAAAAGAAACAATCCGATCAGGCTGATCACTTTGATTAGTTGGTAGCTAAAGGGATGGCCACCAAAGACATTCACCTCCGTATTATAGTGCATATCCTTAAGCGCCTGCAGCTGTAAGCCATCCTTGACATAATCGGCAGGCTTGTGCTTTTTCACAAACCCTTTCAAGCTCTGATTAAACCCGGCCGGAGTAACGTTGTCTGGCAAAATGATAAAGCAGCTGTTATCACCAAACGTACTTACCCAGTCACGTAAATTACCGTAAAATTGACTGCCTTTGGCACGCATTGTTGCAAACGAAATAACCAGCTTAAGCGGGATATCAGTATTTGGCGGCGTGTTTTTAATAATGCCCGTTACCTTCAGATCAGTTTTATTCTCATAACGAATAATCTTCCCCATGGCTTCATGCCAGTTACCGAAGAATTTATCGGCCTCATCCTGGGTCAGCACTACCGTAAAAGGCTCCGACAGTGCCGTTCTTTTATCGCCCGCGAGCCAGCCAAAATCGAATATCTCAAAAAACTGCGGCTCAACGTAATATGCCCAGTCTTCTTTAAATTTCTTTACTGGCTCGCCTTTACCCGTGCCAGCGATCGAGTAATGGCTGCCATCATTTTGCATGATTTGAGCAACCTGTTTCAATTGAGGAAAATCTATCCGGAGTCCTTCGGAAATGGGCAAGGGGGTTCCACTTGAAAGATCGGTCCCCTCAGGATTATGGAACGCGGTAACTACACGATATATCTTATCCTTTTTCGTATGAAAGGTATCGAAACTGGTTTCAAACTGGATGATCAGAAAAATAAGCGTACAGGCAGCAATTCCGATCGCCAGGCCTATGATATTGATAGCTGCATAGCTTTTGTTCCTCGCCAGACTACGCCATGCTGTTTTGAAATAATTCCTAATCATAATTATAAATTTAATCTATGTGAAATGTTATCCATTCTTTCAATTACTGGTCATTCCGACCGCAAACTTTTCACCGGATTCGCAAGTGCTGCCTTAATTGCCTGAAAGCTGATGGTAAGCAGTGTAATAACAATTGCTAAAGCGGCCGAAAGCAAAAACACGCCCGGTCCGATGGTAACGCGATATTCATATTTTTGGAGCCATCCGCTCAGGAAATAGAATGCCACGGGAGCAGCGATCAGGCAGCTGATCAGTACCATCAAAATAAAATCCTTTGACAACAGAACCCAGACCTGGGCTACTGACGCTCCTAAAACTTTCCGCACGCCGATTTCCTTGGTGCGCTGCTCAGCCACATATGCGGCCAGACCAAAAAGGCCAAGACATGATATAAAAATTGCCAGTCCCGCGAATACACCTGCTAATTTACCAACCAGCACTTCCAGGCTGAATTTGCGGTTGTATTCTTCATCCGCGAACTGGTAGGTGTAGGGGTAAGCAGGATTATATTTGTCAAATATTTTACCGATTTTTTCAATGGCATCATGTGTTTTGACATTCGAAGACAAGCGATACATAATGCTGTTGCCACCAGGCGCATGAGCGAAAATTGCGGGCGATACGGGCGTAAACGGAGATTCCATTAATGCATTCTTTACAACGCCGATTATCCTCACCGGGTGATAATTGCCATTCCAGGTAATTACCTGGTTAATAGGATCTTTTAAACCAATCCTTTCTATAGCTGCCTCATTGAGTATGACATTTTCGGTATCTGCGCGGTAATTGGTTGAAAAATCGTGACCTTGCTTTAAGGTCATACCCAGGGTTTCAAAATAATTATCGGAAACCCAAATACCGCCAATATTTACCGATTCGTCGCCGGCATTCTTTCCTGGCCATTTATCAAGTGACAAGTGACTATAAACCTGTGTTACCGGGCTCGAGGCAGCGGCAACATTTTCAACCATCCCGGATGCCAGCAAGTCATGTTTCAGGGCATCATAATGGGTGGACAGGTCGCCGCTCATGTCGGTCATCACCAAACGGTCGGCGCTGTATCCCGTCGGCCTCGATTTAGCATGCTGGATCTGCTCGTAAACAATCACCGTACTGATGATTAAAGCTATGGAACAACCGAACTGCAGAACCACTAAAACTTTACGCGGTAAGGAAGCGGCTTTTCCGATCCTTATGTTGCCTTTCAATACTTTTACCGGCTTGAATGATGACAGGTAAAATGCAGGCCTGCTTCCTGCTATTAAACCGGTGAATAATATATAGGAAATCATGATCATCCAAAAAATGGAGCTGGTATACGGAATGCTGATGGAACCATTCACCAGGGTATTGAACGCCGGCAATGCCAATTGGACAAGCAGGATCGCAATAAAAAACGAAATAAATGTAATCACTATAGATTCCGTCAGGAACTGAAATATCAAATCTTTCCTTTGTGAACCGACCGCTTTTCTGACTCCCACCTCTCTTGCGCGTTTTTCAGACCGCGCAGTAGATAAATTCATGAAATTTATACAGGCTATAATTAAAACCAGCAAGCCGATAATACTGAACAGATGCACATAATCCACAAAACCGCCTACCGCTTTGCCATTTTTAAATTCGGAATATAAATGCCAGTCTGCCAGGGGATGTAAAATAACCTCAGGTTTTCCCGGACGCATCTGCGGACTTTTCTGGTAGACAATGTTTTTTATTTTAGGAGCTATCTGCGGATAAGTTACACCCGGTTCCAGTTCAACATATGCGGTAAACGAATTGTTAGTCCACATCGTACGGGCACCTTTCATCCATCCTTCGGTTAATTCTTTAAAACTGAATGGTGTAAGATAAGCGAATTGAAGCGTGGCGTTCTTAGGGATATCCCTCAAAACCCCGGTTACTTTAAGGTTCTGCTGATTATCAAAACGAACATATTTGTTCAATGGGTCCTCACTGCCAAATAATGCCTTGGCGGTTGATTCTGTTAAGACGATGGAATATGCTTCCGTTAATGCTGATTTTGCATTCCCTTCAGCAAACGGATATTGAAATATGTTAAGAAAATCGGGATGCGCCGCACCGCCGCCAAGGTATAATTTTTTGTTACCAACCAATAGATCGTGGTTCATCCAGCCTAAATAATCCGCCTCTGCAACATATTTAATTCCTGGAATTTCTTTCCTGAGAACCTCGGTCAATGGAATAGCAAGTGATGCCTGGGTGTGTTCTCCATCATGCTGACTGGTAAAATTCAGTTCTACCTGATACAATTGGCGATAGTTCGGAAAAAACTTATCATAGGAGTACTCATTGAATACCCATAAAGCAATGATCAAAGTTACCGCCATACCTGCGGCAAGTCCCATCATATTGAGCGCGCTGTAAACTTTGTTGTTCACCATATTGCGCCAGGCTGTTTTGAAATAGTTCTTAATCATAATGTATGTTCATAGGTCAACGGGCATTAAAAAATACTGTGATCCAGGGACTGGGTCATTCCGACCGCAAACTTTTCACTGGATTCGCAATTGCCGCTTTAATCGCTTGAAAACTGATCGTGATTAGTGTAATTAGGATCGCAGCTGCGGCCGATAGTACAAATACGCCAGGCCCGATAGTAATGCGATAATCATACTTTTGTAGCCAATTCTTTAAAAAATATAGTGCTATCGGAGATGCGACCAGGCAGCTGACCACCACCAATAGGATAAAGTCCCTGGACAATAATAGCCAAACCTGAGCAACGGAGGCCCCTAGTACTTTCCGTACCCCTATTTCCTTGGTGCGCTGTTCAGCCACGTAGGCAGCAAGTCCAAAAAGACCCAGACAAGAAATAAAAATTGCCAGTCCGGCAAATACGCCAGCCAGTTTACCAACTAACAACTCGAGATTAAACTTATGGTTATATTCTTCATCTACAAATTGATACATGAAGGGAAATGCCGGATTGTATTTGTCAAATAACCTGGTAATCTTTTCAATGGCCTGATGATTATTTACCCCCGGCGATATACGGTATATGATAAAATTCCCTCCGCGGCCATGATTGAAAACTGTCGGTTCAACAGGCGTAAAGGGCGACTCCATCAGCGCATCTTTCACCACGCCAATGATCCTAGCCGGGCCGTTTATATGATCATATTTGATCACCTGATTTAGGGGCTCCTTTAAACCCATACGCCTGGCAGCGGCCTGGTTAATGATAATATTGGAGGTATCGGAACTCCAATTGCTGGAAAAATCATGCCCTTCAATCAACGTCATGCCCACGGTCTTAAAATAGTTATCCGACACCGATATTCCGCCGACGTTAAAGCCCAGCTCTCCTGCCCCCTGCCCCGGCCATTTTTCAATCCCGGTGTGCATATAAATACCCGTAAGTGGACTAGATGCTTTCGTTACGCTTTCGATCATACCGGTTGATAAAAGATCCGCTTTAAGTGCGTCATAGTGATTACTCAGGTCATCACTCATATCGGTTGATATCAACCGATCGGCGCTATATCCGGTAGACCGGTCTTTGGCATATTGAATCTGCTGATAAACGATAACGGTGCTTATGATCAAAGCAATTGAACAGGTAAACTGGAGTACGACCAGTACCTTGCGTGGCAGCGAGGCCGCCTTGCCAACCTGGATACTGCCCTTTAATACTTTAACAGGGTTAAATGAAGACAGGTAAAAAGCTGGTCTGCTTCCTGCCAGCAGGCCGGTTACCAGAACGTAGGTAAACATGATCAGCCAAAAGACCGGTCTGCTGTATGGAATGCTGACCGAATCACCGGTCAGCACATTAAAGGACGGTAAGGCAACCTGGACAAATAATATCGATAGCAAAAATGCAACAAAAGTGATCAGAATCGATTCGGTTAAAAACTGAACAATCAGATCATGACGCTGCGATCCGATAGCCTTCCTTACCCCTACCTCCCGTGCCCGTTTCTCCGAGCGTGCGGTAGATAAGTTCATAAAGTTGATACAGGCGATCAGTAGCACCAGTACGCCAATGATACTGAACAGGTGTACGTATTCAATAAACCCACCCACTTCTTTTCCATTTTTGAACTCGGAATACAAATGCCAATATTTCAGGGGATGAAATAACACCACTGGCTTAGCTGGACGCATGAGCGGCCCCCCTTTATAGACAATATTCCGGATCCTGGGTGCCAGCCTGGCATAATCAGCTCCAGGCTGAAGCTGGACAAATATCCTGAAGGAATTGTTATAATAAGTAGTTCGTGCCTTTTTCATCCAATCCTGCGTCTGCTCGTTATAACTAAAAGGCAGGATGTAATTAAATTGAAATGTTGAGTTTTTGGGCAAATCCTTCATTACCCCGGTAACTTTCAGGTCATGCTGATTATCAATCCGAACTGTTTTAAACAGCGGATCGGCATCGCCAAATAAAGCCTTGGCGGTCGATTCCGTCAGGACAATAGAATAAGCATCTTTTAGAACGGTATTTGAATTTCCTTTAACTAAGGGATATTGAAACATTTTTAAAAAATCAGAACCGACACCAGCCCCATTCAGGTAAAGTTTTTTGTTCCCTACCAAAAGGCCATGCTGACCCATCCAGTCGGACTCTGCCACATATTGTACTTCGGGGTACTCTTTCCTGAGGACATCGGCTATGGGAAGCGATACGGCCGCCTGCGTGTGTTCGCCATCATGCGGGTCTGTAAAATTTAACTCCACCTGGTATAACCGGTCAAAATTCGGCAGAAAGTTATCAAAGGAGTATTGATTGAACACCCACAATGCAATGATCAGGGCCACGGCCATACCTGCTGCAAGACCTACGATATTCAGCGCGCTGTATACCTTGTTGTTCAGCATATTGCGCCATGCGATCTTTAAATAGTTTCTTATCATTGGTTCTAACTTTTTAATAATGAACTTATTCGTGCTTATCAATTCAATAAGCGCAGGTCATTCTGAGCGCAAACTCCTAACCGGATTAGTTAATGCAGCCTTAATTGCCTGAAAACTCACTGTTGCCAGTGCGATCAGCATGGCTAAAACTCCGGCCATCAAAAATACCCACCAATTGATAGTAACCCTGTACTGGTAACTCTCAAGCCATTTGTTTAAGGCCCAGAATGCGATCGGAAAAGCAATGATGCAGGAAATACCGACCAGCCTTAAAAAGTCTTTTGACAGTAAGCCGGCCAGTCCGGAAACCGAAGCACCCAGTACTTTACGTATACCAATCTCTTTGATCCGGCGTTCGGCAGTATAAGCAGCCAAACCAAATAAGCCCAGGCAAGAAATAAATATGGCAAGTCCTGCAAAAACGCCTGCCAATGTGCCTGTTAAAGTTTCGGTCTTAAATAATTGATCAAAGTCTTCGTCAATAAATTTATATTCAAAAGGATAGCCGGGACTATCTGCTTTTACAATAGTACCCGGCTTTACTCAATGCATCCTGCAGGTTAACGCCAGACTTAAACCGGATATTCAAAATCCCCATGCCCGACGAACGATTGTAGAGCAGTAAAGGGGCCGCAGAGGCATACATATCATTGTAGAGGTAATCGTTTATAATGCCTATGATCTGGAATGCCTTTTTACCACCGTCCCTTATGATTCCACCTACCCTTCCCTGTTTTCCCATTTGCTTGGCAAAGGCTTCGTTAATAATCACACTGCTGGAGTCGGCTGCTGAATTCATATCAAAATTTCTACCGGCTGCCAATTTCATTCCCATGGTTGAAATAAACTGCGGGCTTACATTTTGCCAGGAGATCAGCGGATTTTTTGAGGCATCCTTCCCTTCCCAGCCATAATTGTCCGTGTTGCTTCCAACCTCTAGTGCCATGTTATCGCTTAAAGCAGCATCTTCCACTACACCGGATTGCTTCAAATCGTTGTAAATTGCCGAAAAGTGATCGGCCTGCTTACCCTGCAAATTAATATAAACCAGATTGTTCTTGTTATAGCCCAGCTTTCTATTCTTCACATGCTGGATCTGCTGGTAAATTATTACAGTGCCAATGATCAGGATTATGGAGGCCGAAAATTGAATAATCACCAGGCTTTGCCTTATGAATCCTGAGCCGGCACTTGACTTGATCTTTATATTCTTTAAAACCGTTATCGGGTTAAATGAAGAAAGATAAAAAGCAGGGTAACTGCCAGCCAGCAAACCGGTTATCAAACTTATGGCAAGCAAATATGCCAGGTGCAATGGCTCAAAAATGTCAATGGACATTTCCTTTTGAACCATCGTATTGAAATAAGGTATGGTCAGATAAATCAAGCCGACTGCTGCAAGAACCGCCAGGAACGACATGATCACGGCCTCGCCGATAAACTGGCCGATAAGTTTACCCTTGCCCGCCCCCATTACTTTGCGCACACCTACTTCCTTGGCGCGCTGTTCAGAACGCGCTGTCGACAGGTTCATAAAATTGATACAGGCGATCACTAAAATGATCCAGGCAATAAAAGAGAACAGCTTTACATATTGTATTTTTCCGCCATCTATCTTACCATCTGTAAAATGGTTGTGCAGGTTCCAGTCGTTCATCGAAAACAGGAAACACACCGTAGTGTTGGTATTTTTCGTTTTTGAGGCAATATAATGGCTCAGTTTCTGATTAATGGCATTTAGATTGGCATTGGGTTCCAGTTCAACCAACGTACGAACCCAGTTGGCACCCCAGATGGTCATCCAGGGTTGCTGGTGATCAATATTTTGTATAGGGGCCAGCCATTGAAACTGATAGGTGGAGTTTTTGGGAAGATCTTTAAAAACGCCGGTCACAATATAGTCCTGCTCATTGTTCATTTTCAGCGATTTGCCAATCGGATCAGCATCACCAAAAAACTTTTGAGCCATCGTTTCATTAATTACCACAGAGTGCAGCTGGCCAAACGCCGTATTTTCTGATCCCCTTAAAAAAGGAAGCTGCAGCATGGAGAATATTTCGGGATCGGCATAATTACCAATTTCATTAATGGATTTATCACCCAGGGCAAATAGCTGACTGCCACCGTCGCCGGTCATTCTTGCCGCATTTTTTATGCCGGGTATTTCAGCCTTCATCGCTTTGGCCATTGGTCCGGGGGTACCATTAAAAGTACCTACCTTACCCTCATAGGTCTGATTTTCGAATACTTTATAAAGGACATCACGCTTGGGGAAATTATGGTTAAAAGTCACCTCATCCTGTACCCATAAAAATATAAGTGAGGCACACGCGATACCTATGGCCAAACCGGTAATATTCAGAAAACTGTAAGACCTGTTTTTGAGCAGGCTGCGAAAGGTGGTTTTTAAGTAATTCTTTATCATGGCAATGATTGCTATTTGGTGACAAAACCTAGGTATCAAAAACGTACCAAAAACTAAACTAACTAACAATCAATATCTTGAACCAAAATACACCATACGAACGTGTTCGTATTTGAACAACCACTGTCCGCTTATGATACAGTATTTTTCTCAGATTCTATTCGCTTCGCAGACTTTTCACGGGATTCATAAGCGCTGCCTTAATTGCCTGGAAGCTTATCGTGGCAAATGCGATCAAAGCCGCAAGTAATCCTGCAACGATGAACACCCACCACTGCAGGCTCACGCGGTAGGCAAAATCGTCGAGCCATTTTTGCATGGCATACCAGGCAAGCGGCGTCGCTAAGATGATGGCTACCAATACCAGTTTCAGGAAATCGATGGAAAGCATAGCGGTGATCTGACCGATACTTGCACCTAACACCTTTCGAACGCCGATCTCACGGATACGAACCTGCGCAGTAAATGTTGCCAAACCGAGCAGGCCCAGGCAGGAAATAAATATGGCGATACCGGCAAAATAAGTGAACAAAAGACCCTCGCGCTGTTCGCCTTTATATAAGTTGTTAAATGCATCATCCAGAAAAGTGTACTCGAATGGGAACTGCCCGTTATATTGTTTAAACTGCCCTTCAGCGGCCTGAACTGCGTTGGCAGCATCACGTCCTGTAGTTTTTACATAAATCGTATTATACATGTTTGGGTAGTAGAAAAATGCGGCAGGCGCAATCTTTTCCCTCATCGAGGCAAAATGAAAATCCTTTACAACCCCTACTATGGTACCTTTTATCTTCCACATGGTAAAGCGTTTGCCTATCGGATCTTTTAATCCGATCTCTTTAACTGCGGCTTCATTCAGGATCAGGTGATTGGTATCGTTCACCGCACCCGTGAATCCTTTTCCAGACACCATTTTCATTTTGAAAAAAGACAAAAAGTCCTTGTCGATAGCCATGGGGTGCAGAATAAAGGTTTGCCCGGGCAGTTTTCCATCCCAATCTGTCTGACCTGTCAGTCCGCCTATACTTACGATATTCTGGTTGGCCCGGGCAACGTTCAATATGCCAGGTTGCTTTAATAATTCAGCTCTTACGGCTTGGTAATGCGGACCTGCATCACGCATCCGGAAAGCAAACACATGCGTTTTATCATAACCCAGATCCTTTGAACGGATGTACCTGAGCTGATTGCTTATGATAATTGTGCCAATAATAAGCATAACAGAAAACGAGAACTGGGCGATCACCAAAATCTTGCGAAACAGGGCGTCACCTATCCCTGTTGATATTTTACCTTTAAGCGCTTTCAAAGGCTCAAACGACGAAAGCAGGAGCGCGGGATAAATACTTGATGCAGCCAGGGTACCCAAAATGGTTACCAATATGACCATCCAAATATGAATGTCTTTGATATTCAAAACCATTTGCTTTCCGGAAATGGAATTAAACAGCGGCATCAGAATATACAGCAAACCAAGTGCAAGCGCCGCTGCTATCAGAAATAATACAGCCGTTTCGATAATGAACTGCAGGAAAAGGTGAATCTTTGCTGCACCAACGATCTTTCGCATGCTGATCTCTTTTGACCGTATCATAGACCGGGCCGTTGACAGGTTTACATAATTGATACAGGCAATTACCAGAATCAGTATAGCAATAACAATAAATATCCGTACGGTCTCAATACCTTTGTTGGTACCATCTGCATTATACAAATGCATTTTTGATATGGGCAACAGCAGATAATCTGCATCCGTATCATCCGGTTTATGTTTAATGTGAATATTAAAGATCTTTGTTTTGAGGTCCTTTAATGATGCGCCAGGTTTGAGCAGCAAGTACATCTGGTAATTAAAAAAAGTAAAATCGGTATTGAGATCAACCTTGTTTGCAAGCATATACTTTGTATGGAGGCTCATCGGCATGATCATATCATATTGTATGCTGGAGTTCTCAGGGAAATTGGCAATCACTCCGCTCACTGTAAAATTTGTTTTGTTGTCGGCCGTGATCACTTTTCCTACCGGATCGGCAGTGCCAAAATATTTTTCTGCTGTCTTTTGGGTGATTACTACGGAATTGTCATCCGTGAACGGCCTGGCCGGATCTCCCTTGATAATGTTAAAATCAAATATGGAGAAGAATGATGGATCGGCAAAAGCCGCCTGCTCGTCACCGAAAACTTTATCCTGGTACTTATAAATTGCAAAATTATTATTGCCTGTTATCCGTACGGCGTCTTTTACATCGGGCAACTCCTGTTTGGCGAGTGGTGCTATTGCTCCGGGACCCATCGTCCAGATTTGCCTGCTTGCGCCCGTTCCGCCGAATAGTTCAAGCCGGTAAATATTGGGCGCCTTGGTATGAAAGCTGTCAAAACTTAACTCATCCTGCACCCACAATAATATGAGCATACCAATGGCCAGTCCCAGTGTCAGTCCTGCTATATTGATAACAGAATAAAACTTATTCTTTATTAGCGTGCGCCAAGCGGTTTTTAAATAGTTCCTTATCATGTTTTCGAATTCTAAATCATACAAAATTTATAATATTATTCACTTCTCAGACTTTTCACAGGGTTTGCTACGGCTGCTTTGATGGCCTGTGCGCTGACTGTGACGATGGCAATAATCAAGGCAATTGCTGCCGCGCAAAGAAATATCCACCAAGATAAACCAATGCGGTACGCAAAATCCTGCAGCCATTTATTCATTGCCCACCAGGCAATGGGGAAGGCAACCATGCTGGCAATGACCACCATCTTTAAGAAATCGACAGAGAGGAGCGATACGATATGGCTTACGCTGGCTCCCAGTACCCTTCTTATTCCTATTTCCTTCACTTTTTGCTCAGCAGCAAATGCTGCCAGTCCCAAAAGGCCTAAGGCAGAAACAAACAGAGCTATACCGGCAAACAAGGTGATCAGCACAGATGATTGCTGCTCCGTTTTGTACAAGCTATTGTATTTATCATCCAGAAAGTCGTATTCAAAAGGCGTATCGGGATAGAATTTTTTCCATATATTTTGTGCTGCTGTTATTGCTGCCGCCGTATTTTGCGGGGTGGTTTTAATGTAAAATCCGTTGCCGGTATGGTCTGAAATCACCATAGGCCCGATTTTTTCATGCAAGCTCCTGTAATGGAAATCCTTTAACACACCTATTATGACCCCCGTATCACCCTGGTGCACAAAGCGCTGACCAATAACAGACTGAGGCAAATGCAGCAATGTTACGGCAGCTTCGTTGATCAGCACATTGTGATGATCAGCGATTCCTGGATTAAACCACCTGCCCTCTTTGATCTTTAAGTGCATCAGGCGTCTAAAGTCTGGATCAACCTCCAGCGGAGCAAAGGAAGGGTCAAAGTCCTTTGGCCTGCCGGCCCAATCAAATGAACCTGAACTCTGGCTGTGGAAATCGACCAGGTCGGAACCAGCGACTGAGACATCGGCAATGGCACTCTGTTTCTTTAACTCCGACTTCACTGTTGCCATCAGTGCATCGCTTTTGTTAAAATCCATTCCCTTGATTTTCCACCAAGGAAAGTCGAAAGAGAATATCTGCGAACGATCATAGCCCAGATCTACCTTCTGGATATAACGCAGTTGCGAGTAGATCACCAGCGTACCGGTAATCAAAATTACAGAAACGGTAAATTGTATAATAACCAGCGTTTTTCTAAGTCCAGTATCTTTAAAATCAAGCAGATTCTTTCCGCGGAAAACATTGATCGGTTTAAAGGATGATAGCAGCATTGCCGGATATAAGCCGTTCATTAAAAAGGAAACCAGCAGCGTCGAGCCCATGATCATCCAGGTGCCCTGTGCACGTAAGGGCTGGCCAAATTCTTTACCGGTGAACGAACCAAACCACGGCAAACTGATTTGTATGAGTACGAGAGCAAGTGCCAATGCCCAGAAGCTAACCAGCAGGGACTCCGACATGAACTGAGCGAATAGCTGTATGCGGTCTGCTCCTACTATTTTACGCACGCTAACTTCCTTTGATCGCAGGCTCGCACGCGCGGTGGTAAGGTTTACATAATTGATACAGGCGGTAATCAGTAACAAAGCAGCCAGTACAATAAATACGTTAACCATGGTACGATTGCCGTGCTGAAAGTTGGAATTTTGAACATCGCTTTCAAAATGCATTTTGGCCAGGTTTACCAGACGATAATCTGATTTGCCGTTAAAGTCCTTCCGGTTTGTGCGCAGTATCTGCAATAGTTTGGCAGATACCGCCTTAGAATTGGATCCTGGTTTCAATTTCAGGAAGGTAACGTACTCGTAATTGTTCCAAACCGATGCATTCTTTTTTCTTTCCGGATCAGTAAGTTCTGCGGCAACGGGAATGAGCACATTATATTGAAAACTGGAGTTTGCAGGATTGTCTTTAACAACAGCCTGTACCTGGTAGCTAACCGAATCCACACGCAATATTTTCCCTACTGCATCCTGGTTGCCAAAATATCTTTTTGCCGTCGAAGCGGTAATGACCAGGCTGAACGGATTCTTCAAGAATGGCTCTAAAGATCCTTCAATGACGTCGTAATGAAACATATTGAACCAATGGCTATCCACATAAGCCGATTTCTTTTCGCTGATCAGCTCGCCATTGTTATTTAACACCAGCGCATCATAGACCTTGGGTCTTACGCGCGTAATATCCTCCACTTCAGGAATCTCCTTGCCAGCATGCTCTGCCAGCTGATATTGCGAAGATTCCCATACCCAGGTCTCTGTTTTAGAGATCGACAGGTCTGCTGTTACCCGATATATATTATCCGCACCGGGCTGGTCATGATCAAAGCTCAGTTCATTTTGTACCCATACCGCAATCAATACGGTTGCCGCCATGCCAATACCCAGGCCTGCCACATTAATGATCGTCAAACGCTTATGCCGCAATAAATTGCGCCAGGCAATCTTGAAGTAGTTTTTTATCATCATCTGTTGGTGCTCTGGTTCAATAATTTATTTTTAATTGAAATCATGTAAATGAAACCCGCCATCGGCATTATTCGCTCCTTAAACTCTTCACCGGGTTTGCAACGGCAGCTTTAATCGATTGGAAGCTAAGCGTTAGAAAAGCCGTCGCCAGCATTCCGGCACCGCTAAGCGCAAATATCCACCAGCTTATTGTGGTCTTATCGGCGAAGTCCTGCATCCATTTGTTCATGGCCCACCAGGCCAGCGGCGTAACTATTAAAAATGCAAGCAATACCAGCATAACCAATTCTGTTGACAACAAAGTAACTATTTGAGTAACTGTTGCACCCAGTACCTTGCGCACACCGATTTCTTTTGTGCGCAGATTCGTGGTGAACATTGCCAACCCTAATAAACCTAAACAACTGATCAGGATGGAAATGCCCGTTGCCCAGGTTAACAGCTTGGACATATGCTGTTCACTTTCATAGAATTTAGCAATACTTTCATCAAAAAAACTGTAATTGAAATCATCATCCGGATACATTTTTTTCCAAGAGCTTTTAATATTTTCTATGGCTGTTTTCCATTCCTGACCATTTGCTGTTTGTGGTTTTAGCGCAATGTGGAATGTGCCATTGTTGTTTTTTGAACCATGATACTCTATACAAAGCGGCTTGATCGGTGTGTGCAGCGAATACTGGTAAAAATCGCCCACCACACCAATGATTACTCGTCTCCATCTCGGGTCATCCCCCAAGTATTTACCCACAGCCTGTTTCGAATCCTTAAAACCAAGTGTCCTGGCATATTTCTCATTGATCAAGGTTTGCCCGGTTGTATCCCCTCTGCGCAAATTCCGGCCGGCAAGCAGTTTTATATGATAAACGCTGATATAGTTCTCATCTCCTTGCTTTACCTGCAGGTCAGTTTTTATTTCCTTCTTGCCGTCCTTATAAACCGTAGTTTGAGCCATGACACTTCCCGAAGACGGCTCAGTCCAGCCGACACTTAACATCCCAATCTGAGGGATCGAACGGAGTTGCTGCGCAAATACCTGTTTCTTACTTTCCGAGTTATTCTTGTATGGCGTAGTAACAACCAGGATCGCATCCTTTTTAAAACCCAGGTCTTTATGCAAAACATAATATATCTGCTTGCTTACCAGCAGGGTAGCCATAATAAAAAACTGGGCTATAATAAACTGGGTAACAGTGAGTGATTTTCTGAGTAATGCATTTCGCGATTTATGGGTTCCACTGTAAGCCTGATTTTTTAGTACCAATACAGGTTTATAATTGGACAATACCAAAGCAGGATAAAAACCCGCTACCAGGCTTACGGCTATAGTCAGCAGGGCGATAAATACAATCATGCCCGGATGGCCCGGCAGATCAAATTTGATATCCTTTGAAATAAAATCAGAAAATACCTTTAAAGCCACCGGAACTAAAAAAACAGATATGATCACAGCAAGGAGCGTTACCAGGAATGTTTCGCTTAAAAACTGTCCGATAAGCTGCAGGCGTGAACTTCCCATTGTCTTGCGTATGCCGATTTCCTTGGCGCGTTGTGAAGCCTGCGCTGTGGAAAGATTGATGAAGTTAATACAACCCAATGCCAAAATAAATGCGGCAATGACCAGTAACCCGTATAATGTAGTCTTACTGGCGGTGTTATTCATATCAAAATTGCCGTATTTCTCATCGAAGTGCAATTCGCTTAGTTTTTGTAACCTGAACGCCCGCGTGTTTCCCTTTTCTTTTTGCGGATCATATTTCCTCAATAAGGCATTCAGCTGCTTGTGAACATTTGCCGGATTGGTTTGGGGTAAAAGTTTAACAAATAATTGAGATGCAGAATTGGTGTTCCCCCAATTGGGCGTTATCTGGTCTTTAATTGATTTTTCGGCATTAATCGTAGAGATAGATATGAAATCCTGGAACCTGAAATCCGTATTTTCCTCAACTTTCTGTACAATACCTGTTACCGTCATTTTTAAAGTATCTTCATAGACCACCTGTTTGCCAAGCATTTGCTCATAGGAAAGTGAGGGGAAATAATTTTTAGCCTGATCCGATGTCAATACAAGCTCATTTGGGCCATTCAGTGATGTCCTGGCTGACCCTGCCAGCCATTTATAGGGAAATACAGCAAAGTACCGCCCGTCTGCCAGAACTATATTTGATTCATTTTTGAATTTGGCCGGGGCCTTTGTACCATTCGGTATCGTAGCACTAAAATTAAGCGTGTTAAATGGTGCCGTGCCATCCAGACCTGTAACATCGGTTTTTACAGCCTCACCCAAAGGCCAGCTAACGCCTCCGTTATGGCCAACCTCACCTGAAGAGCTGAAGTCGCTGACCACACGGTATATCCGGTCCCCGTCTTTATGAAATTTATCGAAACTGAAATCATAGGTTACAATAAGGTAGATGACTAGTGCAGTGCAAATACCAATTGATAATCCGATAATGTTAATAAGTGTAAATAGCTTGTGGCGCTTAAAACTACGGATCGCAATTTTGAAGTAGTTCTTAATCATAACAGTACCGGTTAGGCACATTCAGTATAAAAACTTATACCAATAAGTCAAGCTATTGATTATTAGAGTATTAAAATAAAATACCGTACACCCGATGTACGCAAGCGGACAACGGGTGTGCGGTTATGATACAGTTTCTTTAAATTCAGCGTTTTAAGCCTCATTCATGAGTTAGAAAAACTGCATACATGAAACCTCATGGCTCAAAATTTACGCATAAATGATCACTCTGACCTCAAACTCTTTACCGGATTTACAGTAGCAGCTTTAACAGCCTGGAAACTTATCGTAACAAAGGCTATAATAAAGGCTATTACGCCAGCCGATAAAAACACCCACCAGCTGAGATTGATTCTGAAAGCAAAATCAAGCAGCCAGCGATCCATGAATAACCATGCCAGCGGCAATGCTATTACGGCGGCCACAAGAACCAATTTCAGAAAATCTTTCGATAACTCGGTCACGATCTGCGGGATGCTTGCGCCCAGTACCTTTCGAACCCCAATCTCCTTTATACGTTGAGAAATAGTAAACGCCGACAGTCCAAACAGCCCGAGACAGGCTATAAATATTGCCAGGCATGAAAAAATGGTAAACAAGCTACCCTGCTGCTGCTCACTTTCGTATAGCTTTTGGAATTTGTCATCTAAAAAAGTATAGTCAAACGGCACCTCAGGCAGGTATTTATGCCAGGTAGTTTCGATCGTCCCAATAGCTGAACGTATATTGTTACCGTCGATCTTAATGGACATATTATTATAATAACCACTTTGCGGTGCCGGCAACTGGAATAATAAGGGGATGATTTTTTGGTGAAGTGATTCGAAATGAAAATCTTTTACGACGCCAATCACTTTACCCTTAACATTCCCATAGCTCAAATCTTTACCAACGGCATTCTGCGGTGTTTTCCAGCCAAGTTGCTCCACAGCCGTTTCATTGATGATATAGTTGGCAGTATCGGTAATGTAAGCGCGTGAAAAATTTCTTCCTGCCGCCAGCTGCATGCCATAAGCGGGAATGAACCCGTAGTCTGTCGTGATAAATTTAAGATCGATCTTTATGGGTTGCATCGCTCCTCCGTTCATTACCGAAGCATTGGATTCATCAAGCAGCCTGCCTGAGGGGATACGTGACGATCGCCCGATTTCCTTCACAGCCGGGTTGATCAGTAAGGCATTTCTGAAAGATTCATATTGTTTGGTCAATGTACCCACATAGGCCGTATTTATGATATGATCCTTATTGAATCCCAGAGACTTCTGTTGTATATAACGCAATTGCTGAAACACCACTGTCGTTGCCACTATCAGGATAATGGACACAGAAAATTGAATTACAACCAGCATCTTTCTAAAAGAAACACCACCTGAGTTTGTTCTGACGATGCCTTTAAGCACAGTAACGGGCTTAAATGAGGACATAAACAGCGCAGGATAAATACCGCTCACAAAACCTATAAAAAACGGTAATACGAGAATACCAACCAGTATTGGCAGCCGGAAAAGGCTTCCAAATAACAAATTTAAATTCGCCAGACTATTGATATATGGCAATAATATCCAGGTCAGTGCCATTGCAAGTATTAAGGCCACCCAGGTGATTAGTAACGATTCACTTAAGAATTGCCGGATGATTTCCCTGCGTTGGGCGCCAATTACTTTTCTTATACCAATTTCCTTTGCCCTTAATGCCGAACGAGCGGTAGACAGGTTCATGTAATTGATGCATGCAATCAATAAAATGAAAGCGGCTATTACGGTGAATATGTAAACACGTGTAATATCACCGTTTGGTTCTATCTCGTCGTCAAGATGCGAGGTTAAGTGGATGTCCGTCAATTTTTGTGCAGTCAGTTTGGTTGCCTGAGATGTTTTAACATTGGGTGGCATCGCCGGTAAATGAACGTATTTATCAAGAAATGCCGGAAACTGCCGGTCAATCATTGCAATATTATATTTCGGAGGCAACATGACATAGGTATAAAATGCATTATTGCTAAAGCTTGTTTCCAGTTGCTTCTCGCCATAAATCGCCGAATCGCGCAGAGTATTGAACGACATCAATATATCCGGGTGCATATGGGCATTAGACGGGAACGGGGCAAAAATGCCTGTCACTTTATATTCGTGTTTTGTATTATCAAGCAAAATGGCCTTGCCAATAGGGTCGGAATCACCAAAGTATTTTCTGGCAACAGATTCAGTAAGCATGACACTATAAGGATTATACAGCGCGGTTCGCTTATCTCCTTTCAGTACATCCATGCTGAACACATCAAAGAAATGTTCATCGGCAAAAAAAGCATCTTTTTCATTGAAGAGTTTTTCCTTATAGTGCAGTACCGTGGTGCCATTTGGCAAAACACGCGTCATTTTTTCAATATCTGGAAAGGCCGTTGTCAATAGCGGCCCAAAAGCCGGCGCAATAGAGCTTAAATGAAGACTTTCAACGCCATTTGCAGAATAAAATGTGCGAGTAATGCGGTAAGTACGATCGGCGTTCAAATTAAACTTATCATAGCTGAGCTCGCTGATAATATAAGCAATGATAAGCAGGCAACAGGTAAGCCCGGTTGTTAAACCGAAAATATTAATGAATGAGATGAATTTATGCTTGGCAATATTGCGCCAGGCACTTCTTAAATAATTCCTTATCATGATCTTAAGATTTATCTGATTGCGCTGAATACTATTAAGACTATTCCCTAAGCCGGAACGTTACTCACTTCTTAAACAATTTACCGATTGGCTAGTGCTGCCCTGATCGCCTGCCAGCTGAATGTAACAATACAGATTGCTAGGCAATCACCGCCGATCTCAGATCTTAGTTCAGCGTCAGGCTGACATGATTTCCGCCGTTTACATCCACCGGAATACCACCGCCGTTGAATTTGCCTTCTATCCTGTCCTTCTCTTTAGAACCGCTGAAATTGCCGTTCAGATCAGCATTTACCCGGCTGCCATGCAAATTCAGATCAAGGCCCTTATTTCCCGGCAATTGCAGGTCAACATGACCGCCGCTCGCATCGATCTTAACATATTTGCCTAATTCCACCATCTTTACGTGTATACTTCCACCGCTGGTATAGGTGTCCAGGCTGCATGCCAGATCGGTCAAATTAATGCTCCCGCCGGACGTGCCGGTACGCAATTCACCTTTGATGTTACTTGCCTGGATGCTACCACCGCTAGTGGTGGCGTCAATTTTTCCATCAAGGTCGGCAAGGTGCAAGGAACCGCCCGAAGTGCCCAGCTTTATGGTGCCTTTGCAATTATCGGCATGAATACTGCCGCCGCTGGTTTCCAAATCGAGGTTGTCGCCCGAATTGGAAAGCTGTATGCTGCCACCGGAAGTTCTTCCGCGAATATTGCCCGTTAAGCGATCAATATGCAGGCTACCGCCGCTGGTATTAAATTTCTCTTCACCGTTTAAGTTGTCCAGATGGATACTGCCGCCGCTGGTTTCCAAATTGGAAGAGACCTCTTTTGGAACATAGACCTTAAAAGCAATGTTGAGTGATTTCCTCCAGTCCCAGTTACCGCTATGCTTGCTTTTTGCTACAGCATGCAATTCGTCACCGCTTACCGAAATATCCAGCGAATAATCATCCGCCAGGCGTTTCTTAATCTCGTCGTTTGACGGGGTGGAACCGGTATTGTTGGTTATATAGACTTCGACGCGTGGTTGCTGGTCCGGCGCGCCGCTCACGGTAATGCTACCACCGGATGTACTGACATTCACATGTTTAATGCCAGCACCCGCAAGTGATTTTGTCAGATACGGCGTTTTATTGTCTTGCGCCGATGCGGTTAAGCCCAGGCTGGCTAGAAATAATATCAGGATGTAATTTCTCATGATTTTTATTGTTTTGCTAAATATCGGTTTGATCGTTAGTTGAATTTCACATTTACACTTCCACTGGATGCACTGGCATCGACCGGCACACCACCACCATTTACAGTTCCCTTTACATGGTTGTCGTTCCACTCCCCGTGAAAGCCGTTGAATTGATGCTGATTTACCCTATCGCCCCTCAGATTAAGATCGAAGCCCTGTTTTGCAGGCAGCTCGATATCCACGTCGCCAGCACTGGAATTTAATCTCAGATATTTGCCCACATGCTCCATTTGTGCATATAAGCTGCCGGCGCTGGTTGTAGCATCCAGGCTGCCGTTAATTTTTTTCAGGGAGATACCGCCGCCTGAAGTGCTGGCGACTAATTCGCCTTCTATACTATTGCCCTCAATGCCGCCACCTGAGGTATGCGCCGTGATATCACCCTTCAGGTTGTCAAGATGAATTCCGCCTCCTGAAGTATTCAGTCTGATCTTTCCGCTGCAATTCGCGGCAGTAATACCGCCGCCCGAGGTTTCGAGGTCTATATCTTCATTCGAATTGGTCACGTTAATACCGCCGCCGGAAGTTCTGCCATGTATGATTCCAACCAGGTGATCAATTTGCAGGCCGCCACCGCTGGTAGAGAAATTTTCATTTCCCTTTAAATGGTCAAGGGTGATCCCACCACCGCTGGTCTTCAGGTCAGTCGTTACCTGTTCAGGAACATATATCTTGAACGATATGCTGATCTGATTCCTCCCGTTGCTGAAATTATGTTTGTTTTTTGCTGTTGCATGCAATTCGTGGCCGGTGACTGAAATATCCAGATTATAGTCTTCATCAAGACGCTTTTTGATCTCTTCCTTTGAAAGCTCGTGATTATTGTTTCCCCTGATATAAACTTCAATTCTTGGCTGTTGGCCGCTCGCCCCGCTAACGGTGATACCACCCGCCGACGTATTGACTACAACGCTGCTAATGACATCAGATGCCAATGATTTTGTCAGATATGGCGTTTTGTTTTCGTCATCCTGAGCAAAACATGCAATTGCCTGTAAGCCAAGGAAACATGATAAAAGTAAAGTCTTCATAATCTTTGATTTGGTTTTATCCATTAGACTCAATTTTGCACGGCTACGTTGCATGCCGCAGGAAAAAATGTTTAAATTGTTTTGATCACTTCCTTACTATTCGCTTCTCAGACTTTTTATAGGATTCGCAATCGCCGCTTTGACGGATTGAAAGCTGATGGTTAATAAGGCAATAAGCACGGATACCAAAGCTACAAAAACAAACGTCATCCAGGTTAGCTCGATTCGGTAAGCATAATCTGACAGCCAAATATGCATAGCGTACCACGCTGCGGGCCATGCGATAATATTAGCCAGGAAAACCAATTTAAGAAAATTACCCGATAACAATAATACGATCCGTTGAACCGAGGCTCCCAATACTTTGCGTACCCCAATTTCCTTTACTCTTTTTTCGGCAGAATAGGATGCCAGACCGAATAATCCTAAGCAGGAAATAAATATAGCAAGGCCGGCAAGTATGCCTACAATCTGACTTTTCTGGTCGTCGGCCTTATAAACCTCATTGAAGTGTTCATCTAAAAACTGGTATTCAAAAGGGTAATCGGGATAAACACTGTTCCATTTCGATTTGATTAGGGAAAGAGCCTGTGCGGTATGACCGCCATTAATCTTAACTGAAATATTCCTGAAGCCCCAATGGACAGCGCCGACCAAAAACATAGGTTCGATTTTATATTGTAAAGAATTGAAATTGAAATCTTTTACTACCCCTTTTATGGTACCTAAGGAATCAAAGCCAAACTGCTGACCGATCACCGATGACAAGGGCGATTTAGGCTTATCCTTAAGCAGTTCCTTTGCCAGGGCCTCGTTGACCAGGTATTCCCTGCCGTCGGGCGTTTTGCCTCCGGAGAAATTTTTCCCGGCTGCCAGTCTAAGTTTGTAAACATTCAGATAGTTGGTATCGACAACCAGCAGGGTCGTACCCAATTGCTGCTTGGCGCCGTCAGCTGGCTTATAGGTAACTGTGGTCTGGTCTAAATGGCTGCCCAAAATATCCTGCGAGGCAGTAACGCCCGAAATCAATGTATTCCCGGCTAATTGGCTCTTGAACTGGTCATATTTTTTGGCAGTGACGCCGTCGAGCGGTATATTGACGATCTGCTGGCGGTCATAGCCCGGATCCTGCTTTTGCATAAAATGCAATTGTCTTAATACGAATGTTGTTGCAATCATCAAAAAAATTGCGCTCGCAAATTGCGTTACCACCAATATATTTCTCAGCAGTCCCTTGTCCTTACCCAGCTGAACCGAACCTTTTAAAACCCGGACGGCCTGAAAAGACGATAAGTATATGGCCGGATAGATACCCGACAGCACTCCGATCAACAGGGTGCCGGCAAAAACAATCGCGATCACACCGATACTTCCGAACATATTCAGCGAAATGCTCCTTTCGCTCAACTCGTTGATATAGGGTAATGCCAGTTCCACAAGCAGGATGGCAAAAACCAATGCGATGAGCGAGATCAGAATTGTCTCGGCAAGGAATTGTATGGCCAGCTGAAAGCGATGCGCCCCGATGGATTTTCGGATGCCCACCTCTTTAGCCCTTTCCGCCGAGTGAGCCGTAGAAAGGTTTATAAAATTGACGCAGGCGATAACCAGTACGATGAAGGCAATAATAGCGAACAAGCTGGTCGATTTTTTATCGAATTTCTGATAATTAATGTAATCCAGTCCAATATCGGCTGAGTTCGCGTGCACATCCTTTAAGGGCAGAACAAAAAGCTTCATGTATTTATTGCCATCCGGGCCCAGGTGTTTTTTTATAAAAGCCGGAAATTTTTTCTCCAGCGATGCAGGGTTTGCCCCGGGTGCAAGGTCAAGGTAAGTATTGAGCCAGTTGCCACCCCAGTTAGTAAACATCCATGGTTTGTAGATGCTGCTGAAAGAGAATAAGGCATCGAACTGCAATTGCGAGTTTTTGGGTACATTGGCAAGTACACCGGTTACCATAAAAGTGACCGTATCATCGCCAAAATGAGTGATCGTTTTACCAATGGGATCAGCGTTGCCAAAAAGCCTTGTTGCTGTTTCCTGGGTGATCATGGCGCTGTGAGGTTTGAGCAAACCCTGCCGGTCGCCACGCAGAATTTTAAAATCAAAGATTTTGAAAAAGGTCGAATCCACATAGAAAGTCTGAGGCAGGAACAGCTTCTTTTTATCGTAGGTCAGTTGATATTTTTGTCTCCAGCTGATCCTTGTAAAATTTCGTATTTCGGGCATTTCCTGTTGTAATGCGGGGCCCATTGGAAACATCGATAAGGCAACCTTTTGTGTCGTACCTTCCGAGCCAATGGTTTGCACCTCATTAAGCCTGTAAATATTCCTGGTGTGGAAATTATCAAAGCTTTTTTCATAGGCAACAAAAGTCATAATCACCATAAAAGCAGCCATGCCTACGGCTAGTCCGATAATGTTGATCGCAGAAAAGACCTTGTTTTTACGTAGGTTACGCCAGGCGATCTTGAAATAATTTTTTAGCATCAGGTTGTTTGTTAATATTTTTTCTAAAGTGTAATTTTTGTCCGTTCCCGTTTTATTGCTCCGATGATTGCTAATCACTCACTTCTCAAACTTTTAATCGGATTCATCAATGCCGCTTTTGCCGATTGAAAGCTGACCGTTACCAATGTGATTAAAATGGCGATCACACCCGAGAGCAGGAATATCCACCAGGCAATATCGATGTGATAGTGATAATTGAGCAGCCACTTACTCATCGCATACCAGGCAACCGGCGTAGCTATGCATAAAGCGATGATGACCAAAATGACAAATTCCCTTGAAAGCAAGGTAAACAATGAGCCCACGCTTGCCCCAAGCACTTTGCGAATTCCTATTTCTTTGGTACGCTGCTCAGCGGTGAACATCGCTAATCCCAAAAGTCCGAGGCAGGAGATGAAGATCGCCAAAGCGGCAAAAGCATCGGAAAGCCTGGCAACTATCTGCTCGTTATTATAAAGTTTTTTGTACTCCAGATCTGAAAATTCATAGGTTACTGTGAACTTGGGGTTCAGTTCCTTGCAAAGCTTTTCTATTGTCGCTATAGCCTGTTTTGTCTGGCCTGGCTGAGTACGGATAAGGATGTTTCCATAGTCTTCTTTTTCACTCAATCTAACGATCAGCGGGTTGATCGGATTATGAAGAGAATTAAAATGGAAATCCTTCAAGATCCCGACAATCTTTCCTTTTTTGCCCCACATGGTAAATGGTTTGCCAATGGGATCTTTATAGCCAATCCTTTTTAAAGCAGTTTCGTTGATGACGTAGCCAGATGTATCCGTAGCGAAGTCCCTCGAAAAATCCCGGCCATCGGTCATTTTAAGCCCCATCGTCTTCAAAAAATCATAACCTACACCAACGGTGGTAAACATAATTTTCAGATTAGGATCCTTGCCCGTCCATTCCACCCCGACGGTGCTGCTTCCGAAATTGGTCGGCGTAGAGGTAATACGGGTAATATTCTTAACGCCAGGCATCCTTAAAGCTTCTTGTTTAAATATTTCATATTTGGCAGTCAGGTCACCTTCAAGTGGAACATAGAGCAGATTTTCCCGGTTATAACCCAGATTTTTTGTTTGAATGTAACTAACCTGTTTGGAGATCACTATGGTGCCGATGATCAGCATGATCGACATAAAAAACTGGAACACGACGAGGCCCTTGCGAAACAATGCTGACCCGATACTAAGTTTTACAGTACCTTTTAATACGGTGACAGGGTTAAACGCAGAAAGGAACAGTGCAGGGTAGCTTCCCGAGATAATACCAGTAATTAATGTAAGTCCAATAAGCCACAGCCAGAAAGTAACATGGGCAAACGGATATTCGATATGTTTTTCGGTTATGGAATTAAATACCGGAAGTAAAGCTAAAACCAGTACAACTGCAACGGCGACGGCCAGAAAGGTAAGCAGGAGGGCTTCGCCTATGAATTGCCTTATTAAAACCGGACGGACGGCACCGACCACTTTACGAATGCCGATCTCACGCGCCCTTTTTACTGAGCGGGCTGTGGTCAGATTCATAAAATTGATACAGGCGATTAGCAAAATAAATATGGCTACAATGGTGAATAGATGTACATATTCGATTCTGCCGCCAGTTGGTTCCCCGGTTTTCAGGTCTGAATTCAGGTAAACCTCTTCAAATTTCTGCAGACCTAATTGCTCCCTGAATGCATTGGTTTGCTCTTTGTTGTAAGCATCCATAAAATGGGCGATCTTTTTATTAACCAATGCAGGATTGGCATCTCCGCGTAATTGCAGGTACGCCATCGGCCCGTTATTGCCCCAATCCTTAGCAAAGGGGTTCTCCTTTAAATATTCGTACCAGTTGATCAGGTATTCGAACTTTGCCGACGTGTTTTCGGGCAGGTTCTCAAAAACGGCTGTTATGTTGAAGTTCTGTTTGTTTTCATAACGGATCGTTTTTCCGATAGCAGCCTGCGCACTTCCGAAAAATTGCTCGGCCATTTTTCTTGATATCGCTATAGCAGAGGGGTCTTTTAATGCTGTTTCTACATTCCCCTGCAACAAGGGATAGCTGAACATTTTAAACAGATCGCTGCCCGCAAAACCACCCTCCAGTTTCAGAATCTTGTCTCCTACCTGGAAAGTATTTTTATAGCCATAGTCAAAGCCGGTCGCGTACTTGACCTCGGGCAGCACTTTTTTCATTTCATCTGCCACAACCCCAGGCAGATTATACTGTCCCGTCACTTTATTATCATAGTATTGGCGCTCGATAACGGAATAAAGATGTTGTCCGTTAGCATGGTATGCGTCGACACTCAGCTCATTTTCCACCCACAATAAAATGAGTATGCTGCAGGCCATGCCTAAGGCTAGGCCAAGAATATTTAGCGCTGAAAAAAACTTGTTCCTAAACAGGTTCCGCCAGGCGACTTTTAAATAGTTTCTTATCATTTCGTTTTCACTTTTATGTTTTTATAAGGTGTTTTTCCTTGATTTATGCATTCAATCCGGCGGATGAAATTACTCACCAATGGCTATTGATCCTCATTGCAAAATCCAGGCGTATGAATTATTCGCTTCTTAAACTCTTAACCGGATTCATCAATGCGGCTTTTATGGATTGAAAACTGACCGTTAGCAACGCAATGACCAGCGTTAAGGCAGCCGCCAGGGCAAATATCCACCAGTTAACTTTCGTCGGATAGGCAAAGTCCTGCAGCCACTTGTTCATGGCGTACCATGACAGGGGGATTGCAATCAGCGAAGCGATAACGACCAGCAGGGCAAAATCTCTGGAAAGCATGGCAACCACATTTTGGACGGAAGCCCCGAGCACTTTACGTATGCCAATTTCTTTGGTGCGGCATTCCGCTGTATAAATTGCCAGTCCTAAAAGACCCAAACAAGCCACTGTGATCGACAAAAAGGTAAATACACTGAACACCTTGCCGACTGTCTGGTCAGATTTGTACAAGGAATCATACTGGGCATCCAGAAAAGTATATTCAAACGGATTATCCGGAATAAATTCCTTCCATTTGGTTTGAATACTGCCTATGGTTTTGCTGTAATCGCCCGGCCTTATTCGCACGGCAATGTAAGATACACCGATATTATACGTTTTCGAGCTGGTATAGAACAGTGCAAACGGCGAGATCGTATTGTGCAAAGATTCCGTATTAAAATCCTTGACGACACCAACGACCTTAAATTTGGTATCATTCCCTCCCGGATAAGTCATAAATTTACCGACCGGGTCCTTCCATCCCATCTCCCTGGAGGCAGCCTGATTTACGATTACCGATGCGGAATCTGTAAAATCTTTTGAAAAATTCCTGCCTGAGACCAGATTCAGTTTCAATGTCGGCACGAATGATTCATCAACAATGAAGGAGGTCAGATCGACATGTTTATCCTTGTGTTCAGCATTATCCGGAACGTACGAATCGGTAAAGAAATTTTTTTGAGCAGGCAATCCGGTACTGACACTGGCACTGGTGACACCGGGTAAGCTGAGCAGTTCCTGCCGGAAACTATCCTCATTTTTTCCAAGCCGGTCAGCGTCAGCGATGACCAGAACGTTTTCCTTGCTAAAGCCAAGGTCCATACTCTGGTTGAATAATAATTGCTTAAAAACAATGATCGTGCATATAATTAACGCCGTCGAAACGGTAAATTGGAAAACGACCAACACATTTCGGGTAAAAAATCCGCCCAGGGAATGGTTCAAACTGCCGTTGCCTTTTAAAACAGCGACGGGCTTAAATGAAGTGAGAAAAAATGCCGGGTAACTCCCTGCAAGGACCGATGTGATAACGACCATTGCCAGTAAAATCCCCAAAGCTGGAAAATTTAAAAACATGGAAAGACTTAGCGATTTGTCTGATAAATTATTAAAGGCCGGCAGACAAATACCAACGACAAGTACAGCAATTAGCGCCGCCAGAAGGGTGTACAGAAAGGCCTCGGCAAGAAATTGCAGCATTAATTGTTTTCTTTGCGAACCCAGGACTTTGCGGATCCCCACTTCTCTGGCCCGCTTTGCCGACTGCGCGGTGGCCAGGTTCATAAAATTAACGCAGGCCAGCATCATAATAAATAAGGCAATAGCCGTGAAAATATACACGTATTTTATGTCGCTCTGGTTAATAAAGCGAGTGCCGATACCGGCCGAATACAGATGCACATCCTTAAGCGGCTGCAGCCGCAAATCATATTTGTTTCCTTTTTTGATAAAGGCATCAAAAGGCTGGCCGATTCGCTTGAAAGCTGTTGCAGCCTGCTCCCTGATCATGGCGGGAAACTTGGCTTCGATGCGGCCGATTGTTGCCGCATTATTGGTTAGCCCTGGCCTGAGTTTCACATAGGTGCCCATTTGCAGCCATACCCAGCTCCAGTTAAAATGCTTGACGGGCGGCATCCCTACGTTGGATTGGAGCACGTCAAATTGCAAAGAAGATTGCGGCGGCAGGTCTTTCAATACTGCTGTTACGGTAAAGGGAGCTGAATACTCATCAAATAGGAGGTTTTTACCTACCGCGTGCGCATTGCCAAAATATTTTTTTGCCGCTCTTTCTGTCAGCACAACTGAATTGGGTCCCCCCAGGCAACTTGCTTTATTGCCTTCTACTAACGGGTAACTAAAAAATTGAAGAAAGTTAGAATCTACCGAAAGCACACTCTTTTCGGTAAGCGATTTTTTTTGTCCATTATTTACGTAATGAACAATTTCATCACCGGGTTTATAGATGCGCGTATAGCTTTCTATTTCCGGAATGTTATTTACAAGTGCAAGGCCTGCCGGCGGCGGTGTGTGCCCGGCTGTAAATTCATCGTTGCCATTTTTTTCATGGGTATTGACACGGTATATGCTGCCCGCATCTTTAAAAAAACGATCATAACTCAGTTCATCTTTAACATACATCCCGATCAGCATGACGCAAGCAAGGCCAATAGCCAGTCCGCCAACATTGATAACACTGCTAACCTTGTTGCGGGAAAGATTTCGAATTGCGATCCTGAGATAATTCCTGAACATGATAAACGGTTTTACCAATTACGATAAAACCAATACCAAACAATCAATAGATTGATTTACAGATTATTATTCATTTAGAGAACCCCTACGGCTGTTCGCTTGCGTAACAGAAGGTGTACGGTAATGATACAGTATGCCCACCACTGGTGGTCACTCAGATCTCAAACTTTTTATCGGATTCATCAACGCGGCTTTGATCGATTGAAAGCTGATCGTCGCCAGGGCGATAAAAACTGCACTTGCACCGGCAAACACAAATATCCACCAGCTCATATCGGTTTTATAGGCGAAACTTTGCAGCCACCTGCTCATCAGCCACCAGGCCACCGGTGTTGAAATGGCGATAGCTACCAAAACCAGTTTCACAAAATCTACCGATAATAATCTGGCAATATTACCCACACTGGCCCCCATCACTTTCCGCACTCCGATTTCTTTAATACGTTGTTTAGCGGAGTAGGCTGATAATCCCAATAGTCCCAGGCATGCTAACAGGATCGCAATAGAAGCGAAAATGGTCAAAACCAAACCTAAGCGCAATTCAGAACTGTAGAGTTTGTTAAAATCTTCGTCCAGGAAGTGATATTCAAACGGACGATAAGGGACGAGCTGTTTCCATTTGGCCTGCAGAAAAGTGATGGTTTGCTGCAAATCGCTGCCGTTTAATTTCAATAGCAATGTTCTTTGGTAGACCTGAGGAAATAGCACCAGGGGCCGAATGGCGTTATGCATGGATTCAAAATTGAAGTCCTTGACAACAGCTTTCACATAACCCGGGCGGTCATCCCCCAAAAACATTTTCTGTCCAATCGCGCTTTCGGGTGTCCAGCCCAGTTGTTTAACTGCCGATTCATTTAAAATAAAGTGAAAGACATTTTTCTTATCATCGGTAAAGGCTACATTTTTCATATCGCTGGCATCCAGATCAGTCCCAGCAACAATCTGCAGTCCCACCGTCTTAACAAATTCATTATCGATTGGATCAGCCGTAACGGCCATTTGCTGATTTTGGGGCATTACCGATGAGCGCATCATATAACCGCCCAGAATATCTACCGGCGTATTTTCGCAGCCGGAAACGCTCAATACATGGTTGTTTGTTTTAAATTCCTGCTTGATCAGCTGGATCTTATTTACCATCCTTTGATCCATTGGCAGAACCAGCACCTGGTCACGATTGTAGCCCAATCTCCGGTTCTGAATATAGTTGAGCTGCTTTTGCATTACAAAAGTGGCTATAATAAGCACCACAGATATAGAGAACTGAAATACGATAAGTGACTTTCGTACCCATTGACCCGAAAGGGTATTTTTAAATGCTCCTTTCAATACTTTTACCGGCTGAAAATTGGAAAGTATCAGGGCCGGATAGGCACCGGCAAGCAGACTCACCATAATGATCAACAGCAGGGCGCCACCTAGAAAAACCGGCGAAAAAAAGGCACTTATGCTTAAATTTTTTTCCGTGAGCTGATTAAATTCCGGGATAAGCAGCATGGCGGCAAGTGTACTGAGCAGGGTAGCGATTGTGCAAAGCAGTGCCGATTCACCAATAAACTGCCAAAAAAGCTGTTTGCTTTCTGCTCCGATAACTTTTCGTACCCCAACTTCGCGCGCGCGTTCCATTGACCGGGCGGTATTCAGATTAACATAGGTAAACGAGGCGATAAGCAGCATAAGGAGTGCAACAGCTTCTAAAATATAGACGTAGGTAATGCTGTTATTGGGTTCGAAGCCATCATAGGCTGAGTAGAGATGTACGCTGCGGAATGGCTCAAGATCGAAATCAACCGTAGCACCCTGTCCTTTCATCTCTTTTAACATAAAAGGGGTAATCTTTGCCTGTAAGGGGGCAATGGCTGCCTGGCTATTCAATAACAGGTAAGTCGTATAGTTGGCATCCCAATAAGTCTTTTCCTCGCCGGCCAAATCCAGTGACGACCAAGATGCCAGGAAATCAAATTTGATCTGTGAATTTGAAGGGCAATCCTGAATTACACCGGTGACCTGGTAAAGCACGGTATCGGCTCCCACTTTTAAAATCTTGCCAACAGGGTTTTCATTCCCAAAGTACCGTTTAGCGGTTGACTGAGTTACCACGACCTGGTTGGGAGCCTTTAGCACATGAGCCGGGTCCCCCCGGAGCAGTTTGAAAGAAAAGATATGAAAGAATGAAGGATCAGCATACATAAACGCTTTCTCACTAATCAGCTTGTCCTGGTAATGCACCACGCGGGAATATCTGGTCATTCTGACGGCGGCTTCGATCTCCGGAAAGGTTCGTTTAAACACGGGAGCCACCCTGGCGCTGGTAAAGTTCCCTTTCTTGAACTCCGTCCCCCCATCGAACTTATAGGACATAATCACACGGGTGATCCGGTCGCCCTTTTGCTGAAAGTCATCGTAACTAAGCTCATGGCTGATATACAGCCCTATAAGAATACAGCTGCACAATCCGATGGTCAGCCCTGAAATATTAATAAATGAAGCTGCCTTGTTCTTCCATAAATTCCGCAAAGCAATCTTTAAATAGTTTCGTAACATGTTGCATTTTTTTTAGTCCTAACCTAATGGCGTTATTTTATTCACTTCTCAAACTTTTAACCGGGTTGGCGATCGCAGCCTTTACCGTCTGAAAACTGATCGTTATCAAAGAGATAACAATAGTAACTATAGCTGCCATGGCAAATACCCATAAACTTATCGAGATGCGGTACTTGTAGTCTTCCAGCCATTTGTGCATAAAGAAATACGCAATGGGTGAGGCGATCATTAGGGAAATGGTCACCAGCTTTAAAAAATCCTTAGACAATAGTGCCGTTACCCCAAATACCGAAGCGCCCAATATCTTGCGCACGCCTATTTCCTTGATCCTGTTTTGCGCCATATAGGCAGCCAGCCCGAACAGACCTAGACAAGAAATTACGATAGTCAGGCCGGCGAAAAGTCCGGCAAGCGTTTGTGTACGCTGTTCATCACCAAATTTTTTTGCGTAATCCTGATCGATGAAATTATAGTCAAACGGGTATTCAGGATTGTATTTCTTAAATACCGCTTCGGCCCTTTTTAAATTCTCAGCGGTGGAATTAGCATTATTGAGTCTGAAATGGATTACGTTAAACCAGGATTTTGGGCCTTGCACGATCATCGGCCGTATCGGTTCATAAGGCGATTGAAGTATAAAATCCTTGATCACGCCCACTATGTGCAAATCAGTGAACTTCGGTGCTTCCCCTCTTTTAACGATCTGGCCTATAGGGTTCTTAAAACCCATAACCTTAACTGCACTCTCATTCAGCAAGATAGCTGACGAGTCGGTTGGATAATTTTTCACATCGATATCGCGCCCCTCAACAATCTTTAGCCCCATGGTTTTGCTCAGGTCGCCATCCGTATTAAATACATTGAAATCCATTTTTTTACTCAGGTCCTTCCCCTGCCAGAAAAAATCCCAGCTATCACTCCAGCCCTGGGTTATGGGAGCACTGGTTTTTGACACAGCGGAGGCCGCGCCGCTCGATATCAACTCGTTTTTTATCAGTTGGAAATGTTTGTCCATTCCACCCGACATCATGACATAAACCAGGTTATCCTTTTTATAACCAGTGTCTCTGTCCTGGGCGTACTTTAGCTGTTGGCGAATGATGATGGTACAAATGATTAATACCACTGCGAAGGTAAATTGTATCACCACCAATAATTTTCTCGGAGTAACAAGTGCATTTGCTGCTTTAAAGGTGCCTTTGAGGACACTTACCGGTTTGAATGAGGAAAGGTATAGTGCCGGGTAACTGCCAGATATCAGACCTGTGAAGACAATAAAACCTATACTTATCAGCCAGAAATACGGATTAGTATAGGGAACGAACAATTGTTTATCCGTTAAAAGGTTAAATCCTGACATGCTCAGCTGCACTAAAAGTAAGGCTATTGATCCGGCGATAAACGCTATGATGATCGATTCGCCCAGGAACTGCCAGATCAAAGAACCTCTCCTGGCTCCGGCAACTTTCCGTATTCCGACCTCGCGGGCGCGTTTTTCACTTCGGGCCGTGCTCAGGTTCATAAAATTGATGCAGGCGATCAAAAGGATAAAGGCGGCAATGATGGAAAATGTCCTGACCACTGAAATGCGCCCGCCCGACACGTTACCCTTCTCGTCAAAATCAGAATACAATCGCCATTTGCTGGCCGGATGCAGGAACACATCGATATCTTTAACATTGGAATGCGTCCGGGTAATGTTCAGAATGCTTTTGTTAGCAGCCTGTTCGGTAACCAGGGGTTTTAGTAGTGCCCAGGTCTGGCAGGAGTTGTTGCCCCAGCTGCCGTCGTCTCCCCCTATTTTGTTAAGATAGGTCCACTGTACCAGATACTCAAAATGAAATTGCGTATTATTCGGAAGATCTTTCATCACCGCGGTTACCTTAAAGTAGGCGTTGCTGTCGATTCTGATCACCTTACCCATCGCATTATCGTTGCCAAAGAGTTTCTTTGACAATTTTTGCGTGATTACAATATCATTAATATTATTTAGCGCCGTTTTGGGATTCCCGCTTACAAGTGGGAAGGAAAACATCGTTAGAAAACCCGGATCTGTAAAATTTCCGTCGACGTTTAAGTGCCTGTCCCCAATCGTAAAAAGGAAGCTGCAATTGGTAGTTCGGGCCACTTCCTCTATCTGGGGATAAGCCTGTTTCAGGGTTTTAGCCATAACTTTTGGCGTCGTGCCCCAGCACCAGAGTCTGCCATCGAAAACCGATCGGTTGTATACTTCATATAGGCGATCCTTTTTAGCATGAAACTGATCATAACTGACCTCGTTTTGTACCCAAAACAAAATCAGCGCAGCACTGGCCATGCCTATAGCCAGTCCGGCTATGTTGATCAGTGAAAATCCTTTTTGACGCAATAAATTTCTCCAGGCAATCTTTAAATAGTTCTTAAACATATCTCAACAGAATTATTAAATACAAGACGGAACCAGCGAATATTTCGTTGCATAAAGATTCATTTTATTGAACCTTTGACCACCAGCAACATCACTCGCTCCTTAGACTCTTAATGGGATTTGCCAGGGCCGCCTTCAGCGACCTCATGCTTACCGTTACCAAGGCAATCGCAAAGGTTATTAAAGCGGCAAGACCAAATATCCACCAATGCAATGGCGTTCTGTAAGCAAAATTCTGCAACCAGCTGTGCATGGCATAATAGCCGCAGGGTATGGCCACCAGGGTCGCAATAAGCACCGGCTTCAATAGGTCTTGCGAAAGCAACAACAGTATGTTTGGAACCGTGGAACCCAGTACTTTTCTCACGCCAATTTCTTTAGTTCGTTTGGCTGCCGTAAATGAGGCTAACCCAAATAAACCAAGGCATGCGATAAATATGGCCAGACCGGAAAATATGCTCAAAATAGTTTGCTGCCTGAGGTCTGTCTTATACGTCGTATCGAATTTTTGATCCAGAAAACTGTATTCGAATGGATATACAGGAGCCATTTTCGAATAAAGCTGCCTTATATCTTCAAGGGTTGATGGAATATTGCCAGATTTTAATTTAATAACAGCCACTCTTCGATCTTCTGATGGAGAAATGACCAGAGCATCCATGTTCTCCTTCAACGACAAAAAATTAAAATTACCGACCACACCAACGATTCTGCGCGGAAGGCTGTCCCTTACCGCATTTTTTATCCATTTCCCAATGGCTCCTTCGGGTGTGAACCCAAGTTTCTTTGCTGCCGTAGCATTGATCAGCACTGCCTTTGCCGTATCAGTGGCAAATTGGGCAGAGAAATTTCGGCCTGCGATAATCTTTAAGCCAAGTGTTTTTACATATTCAAAATCCGCAAATTCTGTTCTAGATTTAAATATCTCGGTCTGACCTTCCGCATTAAAACCATGAATATCAAAAAATCCACCTGGCTCGCCCGACATGAGAGAAACTGATGCAATACTTGGTTTATTTTGCAATTCAGTTTTGAATGCGTTACGATGATTATAAATATCATCATTATCAAGTTTGATAATAACGGTTTGCTGCTGGTCGTAACCGAGTGATTTGCTTTTCATATAGCTCATCTGATTCATGATTACAATTGTCCCTATAATCAGCAATACTGAAATGCTAAATTGTATCACAACAAGTGACTGCCTGAACAACACACCACCCTTACCTAACCTGAGTTTTCCTTTTAATGCCTGAATAGGGGAAAAACCGGAAAGAAAAAAAGCAGGATAACTTCCCGCCAGGAAACCGACAGCCAGAATGACGCAAAGTAAGAATATATAAATCGGGTATGAATTCCAGCTTACCGTCAAATTGTAGCCTAATAATTGGTTATACCATGGCATCAGTATAATTAATAATGCGACCGATAGCATACAAGAAATCACCGCCAGCAAGATCGATTCAGCAATAAATTGCAATACCAGGTGATTCCTTAAAGCCCCCAATACTTTACGCAATCCCACTTCCTTGGAGCGTTCAACTGCGCGAATGGTAGACAAGTTCATAAAATTGATGCAGGCAATCAGCATGATCAGCACGGCGATGGATATAAAAATATAGACCACCGTTTTGTCGCCATGCTTGACATTATCAAAAGCCGATGCAGGTTCAAAATAGATATCAGCTAATGGGGTAAGTTGTAAATCCATCTTCATGCCATACTGGGCCATCATCTTACCCAGGTATTTTCTCATGAAAGCGGGAAATTGCTGCTCAACCTGTTGTGGCTTGGTGTGTTCGTTAAGCAAAACATAGGTAAACAAGTTGTTATCTATCCAGATATTAAAACCGGGCTTTTCCGCAAAGTTTGAAAAAGGTATAACTATGTCAAAATCCAGATGCGAATTGGAAGGCACATCTTTGGCAATACCCGTAACCCTTAGCGGTAATTGTTTATCGATTTTAATTACCTTGCCCAATGCGTTATCCACGGAGCCAAAGTATCTTTTGGCTGTAGTTTCTGTAAGTACAACACTACCCGGTTCTTTTAACACTTCCGAAGCGTTCCCTTTGACGAGAGGGAATGAGAACAGATTAAAGAAATCAGCATCAGTGGCGTATACTTTTTGTTCATTAAATGCTTTAGCATCAAATGACACTAAAAAATTTGTCGGCCAAACGCGCACGGCGGATTTAATAGCTGCAGGAAAATCATTTAACAAAGCCGGAGCATACGGACCTGAAAGGTAGGGTACGCGCTGCTTGGACTTGTCAAATCCCCGCATTACTCGGTAAATTTGTTTCTGCTGCTTATGGAATCTGTCAACGCTGAATTCATTCATAATATACAGAAAGATCATCATGCAGACCGTGATCCCGATGGTTAGACCGAGTATGTGAATAAGTGAAAAGGCCTTATTCTTATACAGGTTACGCCAGGCTATTTTGATATAATTCTTAAACATGATGCGTTTCTGGTTTATGAGTCTCAAAATTTAAAAAGGTAATTCGTCTCCGATCACTCCGAACGCAAACTCTTAACCGGATTGGTGAGTGCTGCCCTGATCGACTGAAAACTTATCGTCACAAAAGCAATCAAGACTGCCGCCATCCCTGCCAGTAATACAATCCACCATTGAAAATTTTGGTGATACGCAAAATCCTCGAGCCATTTGTGCATCGCCCACCAGGCTACTGGCGAAGCAATCAGTATAGCGATCAAAACAAGCAGAATAAAATCTTTAGAAAGCATGCCAACAATCGTTGTTATACTCGCACCCAATACCTTTCTTATTCCGATCTCCTTGGTACGCTGCTCTGCTGCATAAGCAGCAAGGCCAAACAAGCCAAGGCAGGCGATAATGATGGCTAAGGATGTAAACGTAACAGCAATTTGCCCAATACGTTGCTCTGTGCGATAATTGTTATCAAAATCCTCGTCCATAAATGAATAGTTAAATTGCAGGTTAGGCGACACGGATTTCCATTTGCTTTTTATCTGGGCTAATAACGAAGGGATATTGGCAGAGCTGATACGGATGCTCAGGCACCCGGTATCTTCATTATCAAAAAGAACTAATGGTGTTACATTTTCCCGGAGTGATCTGAAATTGAAATCTCTGATGACTCCAATAATATGAAACGGCTTCATTATACTGGCTTTACTATCCATCGGTAAATAGAGAACCTGATTCAGCGGATTTGAAAAGCCCAGTAATTGCGCGGCAGCCTCATTGATTATAATAGCGCTGGTGTCAGTCTTCATTTCAATTGAAAAATTCCTGCCGGATTTCATTTTAATGCCAAGTGTGGGAATATAATCCTCATCAACATTCCATATTGCGCTTTGAACGGCTCTTTTAGCATCTAATACAGGATCTTTAAATAAGGAGGAATTGTTGCTATACCCCGACGTCGGCAAAAAGCCCGTCATGGTCACGTTCTTTACACCGGCCAGTTGTTTGATTTCCTGTTTGAAGGTTTTGGCTTTATTGCCTAATGTCCATACTTGTTGCACAATCATTACATGTTCCCGGTCATAACCCAGGTCCTTGTTTTGAATATATTTTAGCTGGTTGTAAATTACGACCGTACCGATTATCAGGAAGATAGAAATAGAAAACTGGAAAACTACCAGCGAATTGCGGAACATGCCTCCTTTAAATCCGGAAGCCAGTTTACCTTTGAGCACTTCGATAGGTTGAAAACCCGAAAGAAATAATGCCGGGTAAGATCCGGCGATACAACCCACAACTACAATAAAGATGATCATCACCGGCACTAACCAGCCAACGATTTGAGGCGTAATTGTCAGCTCTTTAGCTGAGACCTGATTAAACAAGGGCAGAAAAGCCCAGGCAATAAGAATAGCTATAACAGCACCTGCCAGGGTTACCATGATAGATTCAGTTAAAAATTGGGCGATCAGGTATTTGCGGGACGAACCTAATACTTTACGGACGCCGACCTCACGGGCACGATTCGCTGAACGGGCAGTTGAAAGATTCATGAAGTTAACGCAGGCGATCAGGAGAATAAATAATGCGATTGCTGAAAATATATAGACGATTTTAATATCGCCCTTACTGCCCATGTCATACTTGGTGTTGGATTCCAAATGTATTTTCAGCAAAGGCATCAGGCTAAACCGAAAGTAATTTCCAGTTTGCTCCAACTTATCAAAAGACATGTGCAATATACCCTGCAACTGAGCTTCAGCATGTTTCCTGATGAATTGAGGAAGTTTAGCGTCGAATTTCTTATAATCTACCCCGGGCCTGAACAGTATATAGGTATCAAAATTATTGCTGAACCAGGAATCGTCTTTGCTTTCGGCCAGTGTCGGCATCGAGATAAAGAAATCAAATCTAAAATGCGACTGCCAGGGAATTTCTTTAATTACGCCGGTCACTTTATAAAGGGCCGTATCATTAAAAGTTAAAACATTGCCCACCGCCTTGGTAGTATTAAAATATTTTAAGGCCATCTTTTCGGTTATTACAACCGAATGCGTTTCCTTTAAAGCGGTTGCGGGATTTCCATCGGTCATCGGGAGTGTAAAGACCGAAAAAATAGCAGGGTCGGCATAAACCATGTTATCTTCCTGTATTTTCTGGTTGCCTTTTTTAACCTGGCTACCGCCACGCTGCCTGAACCTTGTTACTTGCTCAATCTCAGGAAAATCCGCTTTTAACGCCGCTGCTGTGGGTGCGGGTGATTCGGAATAGGCGCCTTCATTTCCGCCAAATTTAATGTTATTGTTCAGGCGGAAAATACGATCGGCCTTGGAATTGTACCTGTCATAGCTGAGCTCATCAAAAACATAAAAAATGATCAGTAAGCAGGTAGCCAGGCCCAGAGCAAGACCCAGTATGTTGATGGCAGTAAAACCCTTATTCTTTAAAAGATTGCGATATGCGGTTTTGATATAATTTCTTATCATGGCAATGTGTTTATTGGATAGGAACTAGCTCATCAGACGCTCCCTGCGAACATTAGGTTGCACCCGATTATCAATTTTTTATTTTCAATTATTCGCTTCGCAAGCTCTTTACCGGATTTGCCGTGGCGGCTTTTACCGTTTGGTGAACGATCGTTACTGAGGCGATGATAAATGAAATGATTACGGCTATTATAAATGTTCCAGGGCCTATATCGATATGATAGGCATAATTCTCGAGCCAGCTGTGCATCATGTAATAGCCAACCGGTGCTGCGATCACAAACGCAATGGAGATAAGCAGAATAAACTCCGTTGAAAATAGCCCAATAATGCTACTGACAGGGGCACCAAGCACCTTTCGGATGCCAATCTCTTTGGTACGCTGGGAGGCTGCAAAGGCAATGAGCCCGTATAGGCCCAGGCAGCCTATTATTATGGCTATGGACGAGAAGAACCTGAATGCCGTGTACACTTTTTGCTCCTGCACGTAATAGCTGGCGATATGCTCGTCTAAAAACTGGTAATTGAACAGATCATTCGGAAACGAGGCCGACCATGACTTTCCGATCTTATTTATTGTTTCGTTCATTGCCCCTGGTTGCAACTTGACACTGGCCGTGAAGAAATTACCGGAACGATACTCCAATACACAGGCCCTCCTCTTTTTGTGTTTGGACTCACTTTGAAAATCCGCAATGACACCCATGATCGTTGCCATTTGTCCATTCATTTTCACCTGCTTACTAATGGCCTTACTCGGATCCATGATACCCAACTTATGGATCAGTGTTTCATTCACCACAATGTTCTGCGAAGTATCCTTTATATCCGTTCTGACGATCTTTTGACCAGCCAGCATTTTAAGACCGAACATATCGATGAAATTCTCATCTACAAATTTAATCTCGGTCACATCATCCTTAATAAGACCAAACTGCGGCGCGCTAAGGTTTGTAAAACTATAATTGTAAGACGGAGCACCCGAAGAAAAGCTTACCTGTTTTACACCGGGGTCACTGGCCATTTCCTGCCTTAAAGCTGCTGCCTTCTTCATTTCAGGAAGATCAAAAGATATAACAGCCTCTTTATTGAATCCCAGGTCCTGGTTCTGGAAAAAGTCCATCTGATGAGCAACTATCAGGGTGCCAACAATAAGTATTTGAGAAATGGCAAACTGCGCCACCACCAGATACCTTGCGCATGGTGAACCCGCGCTGCAGCATGCCCCGTTTTATTTTTAAGTGAATCCACCGGCTGAAAGGCAGATTGTACGAACGAAGGATATAACCCGGCAATGAGAATAACCATTATCGTTAAAAACATAATCCATTCAATCACCATGGGTTCGGCAAGCTGCAGGGCATCGATTTTGATATTGAGCCAGTCACCGGCGTGTGATAAAAATATCGCTGCCAGCGTTACACCGAGCATCAATGCTATGAGTACCAGTACCGTAGTTTCGCCTAAAAACTGCTTGATTAGCTGCGCGCGGCTGGCGCCCAGCACTTTACGTACGCCTACCTCCTTTGATCTTTTTAAAGCCTGAGCTGTAGCCAGGTTAATAAAATTGATACATGCGGTAATAATAATCAGCAGCGCCACCCCAAACAATGCATAGTAAGTATCCTTTGACGTCGGCGTGATCACGTTATTGATATATCGCTGATCAAAATGAATGTCCTTAATTGATTGTATAGGCAATCTGACTTCTTTGGGATTAAGCCCCCAGTTTTTATGCAGAAAGGCGGGTATTTTACTTTGCAGCGTATTTACAGAATAGTGGGGCGGCAATAAAATAAAAGTAAAAAATCCTCCGCCAATATCCCAAAAATTGGCCATATTCTGCTTTAGTTGGCTTTTTATGCTTTCCAGAGATACCAGAAATTGAAAGGCAAACTCCTGTTTCCCGGTACGTCTTTTATTACCCCGGTTACTTTTGCAGTTAACTGATTATCGATCCTAATCACCTGCCCCATTGGGCTATCGTCACCAAAGTATTTTTTTGCGAGCGTTTCGGTCAGTACGATTGTATTCGGTTCTTTAAGTGCCGTTTTAGGATCACCGGCCAGCCACTTGTAATCGAATACGCTCGTAAATTGCTCATCTGCAAATGCAAAATCTTTCTCTCGAAAGCGTCTATTATTTACCTTGACCAGAATGTTATTACCATACATTACCTGGGTAACCTGCTCGAGCTGGGGAAAATCAGTTCGCATTGCCGGTGCAATCGCCAGCGAAACATTCGAATTAAAGTCAATGGCGTTTAGTGTGACCCGGTATATTCGGTCAGCCTTACTGAAATTATCATAGGTGAGTTCATTTCTGACGATCAAAAAAATAACCAGGCACGAAGCTATCCCAAGCGTAAGACCCAGTATGTTTAATACAGCATAACTTAAGTTGCGCCTGATGTTTCTCAAAGCGATGATGACATAGTTCCTTAGCATAATCAGTAGATTTTATATTACATTATTTCGTAAGTCGCCAGTCTTCGATCACTCGGGCTGGCCAATGTCACTTTATTGTCTGGAAACTCCCCATCAGCGCATTTATCTTGATTATCGTAGTTTCTTAGCATAATCGGTACGTTTTATGTTACATTATTCGTGAGTCGCCAGCCTTGAATTACTCGGACCGTAAACTTTTTACCGGATTGGACATCGCTGCTTTTATAGCCTGGAAACTAATGGTAAGCAATGCGATGATAATGGCAAGCATCCCTGCCAAACCAAAAATCCACCAGCTAACAGCAATGTGGTAAGCGAAATCCTGTAACCAGTTATGCAGTATATACCAGGCTACGGGAATGGCTATCACAATGGCAAGCATCACCAGCTTGATAAAATCCTTTGATAATAGCAGCACAATATTGGAAACCGATGCTCCTAAAACCTTTCGAACACCGATTTCTTTGGTGCGCTGGATCGTAGCAAATAGTGACAAGCCCAAAAGGCCCAGGCAAGCGATAAAAATTGCGAACCCGCCGAATATCCCAAAGGCTTTTCCGAACAATTCGTCATTCTTATACTGCTGGTTAAAACTTTCGTCCAGGAAAGTGTAATCAAATATATTTCCAGGAAAAAACCCTTCATATTTGGCCCTGATGGCTGCAACACTCGCAGCAACATTTTGCGGACTAATTTTGACGGATATGGTATTCTGAATATTCAATATAGGCTGAAGCATAGTGGGTTCAATGGCGTAACGCAGCGATTTTTGATGGTAGTCAGCGACCACCCCAATAATATCCCACTTTTTGTCCCCGTTTAAAATTGCATGGCCTATGGCTGCCTGCGGTGATGCAAACCCAAGCATTCGGATCGCTTTTTCGTTCAATATAACATTATGCAGCTTTTTAAAATCAGGGTTGTAGTCTGTCGTGACAAAATTTCGGCCGGTAATAAGATGAATGTCATAGGTCTTTATATAAGTGCTGCTAACTCCGTCAAAACGCATCGTGAAATGCGTATTGGGATCGCCGCCCAGCGCCCTGATATTAAAATTTCTGCCCATTTCATTTCCCGGAACCCAAAATGAAGTAGCTGCATGTTTTACGCCGGGTATCTGATCCAGTTCGGAAACCAGGGAATTGGTCCTGGTAACAAAGGTAGTATCGGCCTTTACAAATACCAGGACCATTTATCACAAGCATCTGATCAATATTAACGCCCAGCTTTTGCTCATTCATAAACCGGATTTGTTTATAAACCACAAAAGAACCGGTGATCAGCACAACAGTAATCGCGAACTGCCCTATAACCAAGCTTTTACGCAAAAATATCCCCTTCTTAGAATTGCTGTACTTGCCTTTCAATACCAGGATGGGTTTGAAAGTGGATAGTATGAATGCCGGATAAAAACCAGATACAAATATGCCAGCAAGTATGACCAGGACCAGACCGACGCTGATAAGATAACCTCCCAAACCCTTTTCGAACAAATAGGATAAAGACAACTGATGACCCACCAGTCCAGTTAAAAACCCCTTGAGCCAGAACAGCAAGGACAATTGCTATACTTAATGCGACAATATTTATGATCAGTGATTCTGTCAGGAACTGCCTTATAAGTTGTCCTTGCGATGCACCTGTAACCTTGCGTACGCCTACCTCCAGGGCCCGCTCTGTAGCCCGCGCAGTAGCCAGATTTACGTAATTGACCCAGGCTATGCATATGATGAATAATGCAATGATCAACAATCCCCACACTACCAGATAACTGCCGGTATTGGCGATCTCATACTCCCTATCCGAATATAGGTACGCCTTTACCAGAGGCTGGAGTAAAATTTCTCTACTCTGCCTGATATTTTGTTTCCCTGGAAGTGTCTTTGGCTGAAGGCACCAAGTTTGGCATTGAATAACCTGTAATCGGTCCCTGGTTTTAATTGAATATAATGCCAGAAATCAGAATCGGTAAAATCGTAATCCGCTTGCTTATAACCCTGCTGAATAACGGTCCGGTACGAGATCAGTAATTCAAACTGCAGGAGAGAATTTTCAGGAACGTCCCTGATAACTGCGGTGACCTTATAGGGAACGGAATCCTGTGAAATTTTTATCGGCTGACCAATAACGGCATCGAATTATTATCACGGACGTCAAAAATCTTGCGGGCCAGGTTTTGCGAGATCACCACGGCATAAGCATTTTTTAATGCTTCTTTCCGGTCTCCGGCAACCACAGGAAAAGAAAACATGGAAAGAAACGCATTCTCAACGAAAAGAGCCTGTTCCTTAGGTATCCTTTTGTCTTTAAAAGTAATGATCTGCTGTCCTGCGGGAAGTATTTTTGTGTTATTCAATACCTCGGGATAGTCATCCCTCAGGGCCTTGCCTACGGCCGAATAGCTTATCGTACCATGCTGTATTAATTTATTGTTTTGATATCGATCATTTACAACACGGTAAATGTCAGAGGCGTTTTTATTGAAATGATCGTAGCTTAACTCAAAATTTACGTATTGCAGTATTAGCAGGCAGGCTGCCATCCCCAATGACAGGCCCAGTATATTGATCAGCGAAAAAACCTTGTTCTTCCAAAGGTTCCGCCATGCTGTCTTGATGTAATTTCTTATCATGATTCTATTTCATTTAATCATTACGCTGTTACTCACTTTTACTCTATTCATACAAGTGCTGTATTTGATCAAGAGTTGCTTTTGGGTCGCCTCCTTTTATCCTAATGATCATTTTATACCAGGGACTGGTTCCACCTGCCAAAAGAATGAACGAAGGCTTTACCGCTTCGTGCAGAGATTCGAAATGAAAATCTTTCACTACGCCGATTATTTGCAGGCTACCACCCCCGATCTTTATATTTTTACCTACAGGATCTTTCAGATTCATAGCTTTAATAGCGGCCTGGTTCAAGACCACCTTATTAGTTTCGCTCCCATAATTTTTTGAGAATGCTCTACCCGCTGCCATTTTTATACCCAGGGTCTCTATAAAATTAAACCCACCAAAAAAGCCTTCGAAGTATTGATCCTTTTTGGCAACTTTCCCGTCCCAGGTAACATCGGCTGTTCCGAAATTACGTCCTACCAAATTATGCTGGGTAAAGCTGGCGTTGACTACGCCGGGGATAGTTCTGAGCTGATCGGCAAAAGTCTCTTCATTACCCTGCAGTTTTCCTTCGGACTCTAAGCGGATTACATTTTCTTTGGTATAGCCGGGGTTGGTCGACTGGATAAATTTAATCTGTTTATAGACGACCAGCACCGAAATGATCAGGATCACCGAAATGGTGAATTGAAATACAACAAGTCCTTTACGGGCAATCAGCTCCGAAAACGATGATGTGAGTTTTCCTTTTAAAATGGCCAGGGGCTTGAATTTAGAAAGATATAGCGCCGGATAACTTCCGGATACCAGGCCGGTAAACAGCGCTATTGCCAGTAAAATCAAAATGAACTGTGCGTCAAAATTCAACTGGATCTCTTTTCCGGTAAGCTCATTAAACTGCGGTAGCAAAAGCCAGGTAATCCCTACAGCCAATAAGGTTGTTATCAGCGCCATCAATACCGATTCGGACAAAAACTGGCTGATCAGCTGGCTCCTTTCGGCACCGATCACCTTTTTTATGCCTACTTCCTTCATTCGTCCCGAAGCTTTGGCTGTCGATAAGTTCATAAAGTTGATACAGGCGATCAAAAGAATAAACAGGGCAACTAAAGAGAATAGTTTAACATATTCTGCCCTGCCACCTACCCTGGCGCCATGAACAAAAGTATTTTCCAGGTAATTATCTGAGAACCGCATCGCAAAAAGGAAGCGGCCCGTATCGGCGCAATTCTTGGTGATCATATGTTCAATTCGCCTGTTGAAGGCATTGACATCAGCACCCTTTTTTAGCAATACATAATCATGGGGGCCGGCATTGCCCCAGGTTTTCACCCAGCCTTGTCCCGGCGAAGCTGCCAGGTATTCAAACGATAATACAAAATCAAATTGCTGGGAAGAATGGCGAGGAATTTTTTCAAAAACGCCCGATACAAAAAAGTATTTATCGTTCTGAAATTTAATGGCTTTACCCAGCACATTTTCGGTAGTATTAAATAGCCGCCTGGACAGTTCGTCCGAAATAACAATGGAATTTTTGGCCAGAAGCACTTTATCCTTGTCTCCCTGAAGCATCTTAAAGGAAAAAATGTTGAAATAGTCCTTTCCGGTATACTCTCCAACTGCCTTTAGTTTTTTGTCGCCCACGGCGAGCGTAAATTTTTGAAACCATTCCGGTGGAGCGACAGCCGCAGCATACCGGACATCCGGATCCTGAACGGCCAAAACCTCGCTGACATTCCCGGAGGATTCGTCCCAAAGTTTCATCTCACCAGTCTCTTTGCGATGCTCCATGATCTGGTACACCTGGCTGTTATTGGCAAAGAATTTATCGAAGCTCATTTCGTCATGAACCCATAAATAGATCATCAGGGTACAGGCAATACCAGCCGACAATCCCAGCACATTCAAAAAACTGAACTGCAAGTCCTTTTTTAAATTGCGTAACGCTATTTTTAAATAGTTCCTTATCATGGACTGAATATTTGAGATAATTCGTAATACATTAACTAACCAACACCAGACCTCTAATCGTCATTCACTCGCTTCTCAAACTCTTCACAGGATTGGCCAATGCGGCTTTTATTGATTGGAAACTAATAGTAATAAAAGCAATAAAAAGGGCTATGGCACCGGCAACGGCTAAAATCCACCACTGAATATTTTCACGGTACGCAAAATTTTGCAGCCATTTACTCATGACCAGCCAGGCTAATGGCGATGCAATTAAAATGGAGATAAATACCAGTTTGATAAAATCCATAGACAGCATGCCCACTATACCGGAAATACTTGCACCCAATACTTTACGGACACCGATCTCCTTAGTACGCTGTTCGGCGGCATAGGCCGCAAGTCCAAATAATCCCAGGCAGGCAATCAGTATGGCCAGCGTGCTAAACGAAATAAATAATTGGCCTATGCGCTGTTCGGAACGATAGGTTGCATCAAAATCCTGGTCCATAAAGGAGTAGGTAAACTGCTGGTTGGGTGCCAGATGTTGCCATCTATCTTCAATCCTGGACATCAGCGCCGCCAGGCTTGCCGTTTTAACGCGAACGCTGACAGAACCCCTGTCTTCATTATAAACCAAAGCCACAGGCTTGATTTCATCTTTTAATGAACTAAAATGAAAGTCTTTCATTACCCCTACAATGTGATACGGTTGTATTCCGTAGCTATCACGATACACCGTTTTGTATAGCGGATCCTTGAAACCGAACCTTTTCACAAATGCTTCATTCACGATCATCGCCGCCGTATCAGATGCCATTTTATTGGAGAAATTCCGGCCTGAGACAAGCCTTATCCCTAATGTGCTCAGGTAGTCTTCATCAACCGGCCAGAACTCAGAAAGTACGTCCTGCTTGATGTCGATGGGGAGCTGCGGAAATAACCCTGTCATGTTCCTGTCCTCGCTTGTCGGCAAATAGGTAGACATAGTAGCATTCAGCACGCCCGGCATTTCTTTTATTTCCTGTTTTAAAATCCTGGCCTGCTTACCCAATACATTTACATTTTTAATCACCAGTACCTGGCTGCGGTTAAATCCAAGATTTTTATTATGTATAAAGTTCAATTGATTATAGATAACCAATGTACCTATGATCAGGAAAATTGAAATGGAGAACTGGAAAACAACTAAAAAGCTACGAAGAAAGCTTCCTTTAAAACCAGATGCCAGTTTGCCCTTTAACACTTCGATGGGTTGAAATGCCGACAGGTAAAACGCGGGGTAGGAACCAGCAAGGCAGCCTATGACCAATATGGTAACTAACAAGGATGGCAGCAGCCAGGTTAATGACTGCACAGTAATCGCCAGGTGCTTGACAGCCACCTGATTAAACAAGGGCATTAACAGCACTGCCAATGCGACCGCAATAATGGTCGAGACCAGCGTTATTAAGATTGACTCGGTTAAAAACTGGTAAATCAGGTAGCTGCGTGCCGAACCTAATACTTTACGAACGCCTACTTCCTTCGCCCGGTTTGAAGAACGGGCAGTCGAAAGATTCATGAAATTCACGCAGGCAATAAGTAAAATAAAGATCGCTATTAACGAAAAAATGTAAACGTACTCGATATTGCCCTTTTCCATTAATTCATACTGACTGGCAGAGCGAAGATGCAGATCAAGCAAAGGCGTTAAATCATATTTCAGGTAATTGCCATTTGAATGCATGGATGAAGGATAGTTTTTATAGGCGATAGCCTGCATCTGACTTTCCAGCTTTTGAATATCCGCACCGGGTTTTAGCAATAAATAGGTATGCATCCCCCCGTAACCCCATCCGCCTGCACGGAATTCGGGAATGGATGAATACGATAAATAAAAATCGAAGTTAAAGTGAGATTGTAATGGGATATCCTTTATCACACCGGTAATCTTATACAAACTGGTGTCGTTTATAATTAAAGTCTGTCCTGCAACATCGGTCTTGTTAAAATATTTTTTTGCTGCGCGCTCGGTTATTACCGCTGTATGCGGTTCATTTAATGATGGCTGTCCGCTGATTACGGGCAAAGTAAAAATATCAAATATGCCAGATTCGGCGTAAACGATATTCCTTTCCTGGATGTCATTATTCCCTTTTCTCATATAAAATTTCTGAGGGGATATAAACAGGGTATTGCTAGGAATAAACCTTGCCATCCTTTCTATTTGCGGGAAACTTTTCAAAGCCTCCAATAAGGGTTTCTCAACGCCCGCATACGAAGCCTCATTACCATTTAATTTGGCAATTTCTGTTACCCGGTAAATCCTGTCAGCATGGGTATTATACCTATCATAACTTAACTCGTCCACAACGTAAAATACAATGAGCAGACAGGTGGCAAGGCCAACGGAAAGACCCAGCACATTTATTGCCGTAAAACCCACATTCCGAGCCAGGCTGCGGTAGGCTGTTTTGATATAATTTCTAATCATGACGTTGACACTCTAAAATCTAAATACTAAAAACTAATGCGGGCAATTACCGCTGATCACTCGGACCGCAAACTATTGACCGGGTTGGCAACCGCAGCTTTGATAGCCTGGTAGCTCACCGTCGCCAGCGCAATAATGGCTACAAAAACTGCGGCAATTAGGAACATCCAGGTATTGATAACAATGCGGTATGGATAATTCTGCAACCATTTATTCATTGCCCACCAGGCGGCAGGCGCAGCGATTGCAGCCGAAATTAATACCAGCATTAAAAAGTCAGCCGAGAGTTTTCTGACAATAATCTTAACGGATGCGCCCAATACTTTACGGATACCAATCTCCTTTTTGCGTCGTTCTGCGGAAAGTGATGCCAATCCAAACAAACCGATACAAGAAATCAATATGGTGAGTATTGCCCCGAACGTTACGATTTGCTTCCATTTTGATTCTTTTTCATACTGCTCGGCATTTTGAGCATCCTTGAAGGCGTATTGATATGGCTTGAATGGGAACGTTTGTTTAAATGTTCTTTCAATAGCGCCTAACGTTGCTCCTTTATTGGTGTCCTTGATCTTGACAAAAACATTTCCCCAGGGATAATTGGGATTCATCGAATACAGCATGGGAGTCAACTTTTCAGTAAGTGATAGAAAATGATAATCCTTTACTACGCCCACAACCGTGTACTTCTTCTTGTTGTAAAAAAAATCAACGACCTGCCCTATCGGGTTTTTCCAACCTGCCTGATTTGCAAAGGATTCATTGACAAGTACCGACGTAGCGCTGTCAGCAATCATCTCTTTAGTAAAATTCCTTCCCCGAACCACAGGCACCTGAAACAGGCTTAAATAATCCTCGTCGATATGCTTCATATCAAATTGTATCTGCTGGCCATTATTGATATGGGCAATTGTGCCCCACCTTCCTCCCTGGTCAGCAGAAATACTTTTTATTGACGCGTTCTTGAGCAGCTCCGTCTTTAGCAGGGCCATTTTTTGTTTATCTAAGCCAAAAGCGCTTATCGAGACCACATTCTTGTCATTATAGCCCAGATCGAAATGCAATAAATAATTGAATTGAGAATAAATAGTGATGGTCGATATGATCAGGAAAGTGGCCAGGGTAAACTGAAGGACTACCAGTGATTTTGACAGGTAATTCTTACCAGCAAAATACTGGCGGTTATATAAAGTCTCAACCGGGTTAAAGCCCGAAAGCACCAATGCAGGATAAAAGCCGGCAAGTAAACCAGTCAGCAGGAAAATACCTACGTAACCCCCTATCAGCTTTGCACTCATCAGATAGGAAAAAGCCAGTGATTTATTGGCAAGCGTATTAAAGAAAGGCAGCGCCAAGGCCACAAGTACAAGCGCAAGAAAAAAAGCAAGCAGGCTTAATATAAAAGATTCACCCAAAAACTGCGCTACCAGCTGCCTGCGCCGACCGCCTACCACCTTTCGAATCCCAATCTCTTTTGCTCTTTTAAGCGACCGGGCAACGGTGAGATTCACAAAATTTATACAAGCGATAATTAGGATAAATACAGCTATACCGGTTAGAATATAGGAATAAACCGGATTGCTGGCATCCGTCAGACCGTTATCCGACGGATAATCCACACTGGTATGCATTTGCAGTAATGGCTGCAGACCGTACGTTATTTTGTCTTTCATACCAAATTTGTCCGCGGCTTCCTTTAACTGAGCAGCTGCGTCGTGGCTATATATGGCAGCCATTTTTGCTTCAACCGCCCTGATATTTGCCGATGGCCTGACAACAAAAAAGGTATTGAGAAAGAAATTCATCCATTGCTTATCATTATTCAGGCTTTCGTTGAATTTCATGGGCAGCAGCATCTGAATCTTAATAGATGAATTTTGGGGTGACTTTCTGGTCACCGCTGAAACGGTAAAGGGCTGGAATTTTTCATTGACTTTCAGTTCAAGCACCTGACCCACAGCATTGTGTTTGCCAAAATACTTCTCGGCTACTTCCTCTGACAGAACAACTGAATGGATATCCCGAAGTGCTGTTTGGGGATTGCCCCCGACAAGCGGGAAAGAAAAAACGGAAAAGAAATTATCATCTACATACAGCGCCTCCTGGTCAAAAGCTGCCGTGCCACGTTTGATGGTATAATTTGCGCTTTGAATACGTACAAAATCCGCAATCTCCGGAATCTGCCGCTTAAAGGCGGGCCCAGGCATCATGCCTGTACTCGACGACTTGTTCACATGGCCGTCAGCGCCCTTAAAATCAGCCGTCAGATGGTATATGCTTGTGCTTTTTTCATGGAAACGATCGTAGCTAATTTCATCCATGGCATACAGAAAGATCAGCATACAGCAGGCCAGGCCAACGCTCAGCCCGACGACGTTAATAATGGAAAAACTCTTGTTTCTCCAAAGATTCCTGAAAGCGGTTTTGATGTAATTCCTTATCATGATGCAAATACATAAGTCTATTGGTCATCGGGCCTGCTTTATTCGCTTCTCAGACTCTTGACAGGATTGGCCAGCGCAGCTTTTATGGATTGAAAACTTATCGTCACTAAAGCGATAATTAAAGCCGCCAGTCCTGCCACGATAAACACCCACCACTGCACGCCGATATGATATTCATAGTTCTTGAGCCATTTGCTCATCACCCAGTAAGCCAGTGGAAAAGCTACCAGGCAGGATAAGATAACCAGCTGTAAAAAATCTTTTGAAAGCAGTGTGGTAATGCCACTTACGCTTGCGCCGAACACTTTGCGCATGCCAATTTCCTTTGTTCGCCGTTCAGCGGTATACGCCGCCAATCCAAATAATCCGAGGCATGAAATAATAGATTGCCAGAGCGGCAAATACCCTGGATAGCCTGCTGACCAGCATTTCGCTCAAAAACATCTGGTTAAACTGATCGTCAACAAAGCGGTAATCAAAGGGATAAGCAGGATTATATTTTTTCATTACCCCCTGGACATCAGAAAGCGCCGTTTGAACATCCGTCTGCGCCTTAATACGAACATACATGACCGTGCAGTTCTTCGGATGCAGAGCTGAAAAACATGACCGGATCTGGTTTGCCGTACATATTACCATAAACATAATCGTTCACCACGCCTACCACGATCGCCGATGTAGTATCACCTTCTCCATGTACCCTTTTCCCAATGGCACTGCCTTTGCCCATTAATTTTTCAAGCGATGCCGTGATCACCATACGGATTGGTTTACCAGACGTATCCGTAACAGTCAGATTCCGCCCTTCGAGCATTTTCAAGCCCGATGTGGCCATAAATTCGGGCGTTACATAACGCTGCGAGATTAGCACCTGCGAGCCAGCCGGTTTTCCCTCCCAGGTCATGCCGCCTGTGTTGTTGCCGCCGTAGATGATCGCATGATCGGCCAAGGCAACGTTTTCAATTTTACCTGTACTGAGAGTTCCTGTTTTATCGGGTTAAAATATTGGGCATTTTCCCCTGCAACCCTATCTCCAGCAAATTATCTTTATTAAAGCCTAAAGCCCTGTTTTTTACATGCTGGATTTGCTGATAAACAATGATCGTACTGATGATCAATAAAATCGAAGCAGTAAACTGCAGTATGACCAAGCCCTTACGTACAAACGATGCACCGCTGTCTTTCAATTTGATGCCTTTCAGTACAGTCACCGGGTTAAATGATGACAAATACAGTGACGGATAACTACCCGCAACCAGGCCGCAAATCAGGGCAATAAATAGCAAGGCCAGGATATGATACGGGTTTGCTAATCCAATTGTCAGCTGTTTTTGCACCAGGGTATTAAAGGCAGGAAGCGCTATCAACACAAAAATACAGCAATGAATGCAGCAATAAGCGCCGTAAATAAAGCCTCGCCGATAAACTGGGAGATAAGAGATCTTTTTCCCGCCCCGAGTACTTTACGTACACCTACTTCGCGGGCCCGTTTTTCGCTTCGGGCTGTAGCCAGATTCATGAAATTGATACAGGCTATAAAAAGAATAATCCAGGCAATTACCGTAAACAGGTGAACATATTCAATCTTGTCCGCCACCTGTCATTTTACCGTCTTTAAATTGGTCATACAAGTGCCAGTTGTTCATTGAAAATAAAAAAAGATTACTCCTGGCCTTTGGCGAGTGTCTCGTTTATGATATATTTATATAGTTGTTTGTTTACTAGTTTCGGGGTTCACACCTGGCTTTAACTCTACATAAGTGCTCAATGATTGACTATCCCCAACTCTTTAACCAGGGGCTCTGATCAAAATAATATCTTAAATGGCATTATCCATTCAAACTGTAAAGCTGGTATTGGCCGGTAAATCCTTTATCACACCGGTCACCAGATAATCCTGTTTATTATCAACCCGATAGTTTTCCCAATAATGTTTTTATAATCGCCAAAAAACTTCTTTGCAGTTTTTTCAGTAATAACTAGGGAATGAAGCTTGCGAAAGGCCGAAGAGGCATTACCCTGTACAAATGTCAGGGTGAACATGCTGAAATATGGACTTTCGGCATATTTTCCGGATGCATAAACAGACTTATCACCCTCGTAAATAAAAAGGTGGTACTCGCCTTCCGTTGTGCGGCAGGTATTGGCTATCCCCGGCAGATCTGCCTTAATTGCGGGCCCAAGGATGCCAGGCGTTGAAGAATGGGTAAAAACATATGTATCATACTTCTCGTTTTCTCTGACAATATATAATCGGTCTTTTTTGATATTCACCGAATCATAGTTCACCTCGTCCTCCACCCATAAGAAAATAAGAGAAGCACAGGCAATACCTATTGCCAGGCCAAAGATGTTCAGAAAACTATATGCCTTATTTTTGGTAAGGCTGCGTATTGCGGTTTTGAATGGTTTTTAACATACCCCTCCTGACCTCCCCATAGATGACAACGCTCTTTGCAGATCTTTAGGAAATAATTCTCAAACTAACCCCTTCTGCGCGAGGAAGGAGTTAGGGAGACACACTTAATCAACTGATTATTTAACTAATCGAGTTTTAGGTATGATCTTTTGATTAGATCATTATATTTTCCACTAACGGTCTGACCGTCCAGCAAGCGGATAATACGGTGGCTGTAACGGGCATCATGTTCAGAGTGAGTTACCATGATAATGGTAGTTCCCTGTTCGTTCAGGTCCGTCAACAGTTCCATTACGTCATTACCGTTGCTGCTGTCCAGGTTACCAGTGGGCTCATCCGCAAGTATCAGTTTTGGTTTATTTACAACCGCACGGGCGATAGCCACACGCTGTTGCTGACCACCTGATAACTGCTGCGGATAGTGATTGCGGCGGTGCATGATCTGCATTTTGTCCAGCACTTCTTCTACCCTTTTTACCCTTTCAGAGCTTGGTACGCCGGTGTAGATCAATGGCAGCTCAACGTTTTCAAATACGGTAAGCTCGTCTATCAGGTTAAAGCTCTGGAATACGAAGCCGATATTATGCTTGCGCAGATCGGCACGTTTACGCTCGTTAAAATGAGCAACTTCAATACCATTAAAAATGTAGCTTCCGCCATCCGGGTCATCAAGCATGCCTAAAATGTTCAGCAATGTTGATTTGCCGCAGCCTGAAGGGCCCATTATGGCAACAAACTCGCCTGTTTTAACTTCGATCGACAGCTTGTTCAGTGCAATGGTTTCTACCTCTTCTGTGCGGTAAAATTTTTCGAGATCTGTAATTTTTATCATTTGTGCCTCCTAAATCCTTCTTGTTTAGCTGAAGGATTTGATTTTGTTTTTATGTTAGTTAATAATCAGTTTTGTTTATTAGAAGTTTGTATTTTTCTTAACTTTACTTTGTTAATACAAGTTCCTGTATGTCACCATAGTTTCATAGCTGGATGTGATTACTTTGTCGCCGGCTTCAAGCCGCTGTTACTTCGTAATAATCAGGGTTCTGCCTGTTCAGTTGTATTTCAACCTTATAGGCTGTTTTACCATCATCGCTTACTTTAAATATCCAGTTACCCCGGTTTGCTGGTAAAATCCACCTTTTGGTAATAACAATGCTGGTGCTTCATCGCTAAATGCAAGCCTGATCTGCAATGTTTGGCCTTTTCTTAATCCCGGTGGAGTTTCGCCCACAAATACCATATCCACCTTAAACTGTCCGTTTACCACCTGCGTAAATACCTTTTTCACAATCAGTTTATAGGTTTTATCGTCAGTTGGATAATAAGCCGTTAAGCCTGTGAAAACGCGTGATATATAATGCTCTTCAACATTAGCGCCTGCACCTTTAAACCCGTTAAACCATCAATTTGTGCCAGGTGTTCGCCCTTGTTTTTATTCTGGCCTATTTCGGCATCCAGTGATGTTAACTGGCCATCAATAGGCGCCCTTACGGTAAGGTCAGCTACTTCTTTTCGCATCAGCTCCAATTCTTTTCATCTGTGCGTATTGCTCTTTTGTCTGTGCATCCTGTTCCTTTATCAGTGACGGTATCCTGGCTTAATATCTGCCTTGCAAGCTTTCTTTTCTTCAACTGGTAATTGTAATTATTTTCAGCTTGCTGGTATTCCTGCAAACCGATCGCCTTTTGTGCATACAATTCTTTATCCAGTTTATAAACCCTTTCAGCTTCTTTATAAGGCTTTCAACATCAGCCATTTCTGCAGCTTTTTAACTGTATTCTGTGCTGCGTTGTTTTGGATATCTGCATCTGGGTTTGCTGTCGTATACACGCTGTTCTCAGAATTGGCCAGGCTCAATTCAACATCGGTATTTGATAATTTCAAGATAGGATCGCCTTTTTTTAGTTTGGCACCATCTTCAACATATTTTTCCTGCACAGTACCGCCCTGCACAGCATCCAGGTAAATGGTGATCTGCGGCATTACTACGCCATTAACAGGAATAAATTCCTGGAAAGGTCCTTTTTTTATTTCGCTGATAGTTAATACGGTCAATAGGTGACATTATATTTGCTTTTACCAGTGCTGCTATAAATGACATCCTGCAATCAGCGCAACAAGGGCTGTTATGCCCGACAATAGTCAGTATTCGTTTTCTATTCCAGGTCTTTTTTTCAATTTTTCTGTCCACAGTTATAATATTATATTTTGTTATTGGTTATAAAAAGATATGCCACAAATTAAATTGCTGTTTTTCAGTATATTTAATATAAAATACCAAATCGAAGCGTACGCTTCTGTTACAGCAAGTGTTCGGTTATGATACAATGGATTTTGATTAGTTTTGGATTATTAGTTTAATAGTTAATAGTTCATAGTTTATATTCATATTATAGCAATCAATTGATAATAATGCATCTATACTGATGCTTTAGCATAGAAATTGCGCTATGAGATAGTAACATAGTTCATAGTATCATTGCATAACAAGTTATATGAAATTAACGATTTTGTATTATTACTAATTTAGAACTATCTATTGACTATTAACCATGAACTATTGAGCCACTAACCGAATAATAATATATGATACTAAAAAAAGCAACTGTTTTAATTGTTGATGATGATCACTGATGTGCTTACCGCGGTAAAGCTTCTGCTTAAAACCGAAGCCCAGGAAGTGATCACGGAAAAAAATCCTGAAAACCTGAACTGGCTGCTGCAGCGTAACCAGGTTGACCTGGTTTTGCTGGATATGAACTTTAACAGCGCCATTAATACCGGCAACGAGGGCTTATACTGGCTGCGTAAAATAAAAGAGTGGAAGCCGAATGTTTGTGTGATCATGATCACCGCCTATGGCGATATTGATCTGGCCGTACGCTCATTAAAAGAAGGCGCCAATGATTTTGTGGTTAAAGCCATGGCACAATGAAAAACTGATCGATACTATTAAAGAACTGCTTGATAAAAAAGAAGGCAGTAAACCGGCTAAAGCATCTGTAAAAGTCAGCCGGCGATACCTCCATATTGGGCGATTCGGATGTGATGCAGGATATTTTTTATAAGGTAAATAAGATTGCGCCTACCGATGCCAATATTTTGATCCTGGGCGAAAACGGAACGGGCAAGGACCTGATGGCAAAAGCCATTCATGAACGTTCATTACGTGCCGATAAACCTTTTATAAAAGTGGATGTGGGCGCTTTAACAGATACTCTGTTTGAAAGTGAACTATTCGGTCATAAAAAAGGCGCTTATACCGATGCCCGCGAAGACCGCACGGGCCGCTTTGAAGATGCCGAAGGCGGCACTTTGTTTTTGGATGAAATTGGCAATATCAGCCTGCAGCAGCAGGCCAAACTATTAACCGTATTGCAAAACAGGCAGGTTACCCGCCTGGGTACCAATAAAGCCGGTGGATATTGATATCCGGCTGATATGTGCCACCAATCTGCCGCTTTATGAACTGGCAAATGAAAACCGTTTCCGTAAGGATTTGATCTATCGTATCAATACTGTTGAAATTAATATGCCGCCCATTGCGCAAACGCAATGAGGATATTGTGATACTGGCAAAGCATTTTGCCAAAATGTATGCCGGCAAATATTTAAAGCCGGCGATGGATTTTGATGCAGCCGCATTGCAAAAACTAAAGACCATACAATTTTCCCGGCAATGTGCGCGAACTGCAATATACCATTGAAAGGGCAGTGATTATGGCTGACGACCATATCCTGAGCGCTGACGATCTGATATTTTCCATACTGGAAACACCCGGAGAAACCGATGACGGATGCAGATAATGTACCATTAAGCACAATGGAAAAAAATGCCATTCTAAGAGTGATTGAAAAACATAATGGCAATATTACCCGGGCCGCAAAAGAACTTGGGTTAACACGTACCGCACTTTACCGCAGACTAAGCAAATATGATATTTAAACGTTACGAATGGCGGCTTGTGCTGCGGGTACTGATCTTGTTTATCACACTTACCGCAACTGCAATTATTGCTGGTACAGGGATTATATTTATATATGGTAATTGCCTGTCCCGCTGGTGGTCTACGAACTGATCGATATGATCCGTTTTCAGAAAAAAGCACAGGATGAAGTAAGCCAGTTTGTTGAATCAATCCATTACCGGGATTTTTCCCGGCATTTTGATGTACGTAAGGCACCTAACGAGCTTAAACCGCTCGTAAAGGCTTTAATGAGATCAATACCACCTTTAAGCTCATCAGCCGCGAACGGGAAACGCAATATCATTACCTGCAAAAAATACTGGAGCTGGTGGATACCGGCATCCTTTCCTATGAGATGGAAACCGGCGAAACGGGCTGGATAAATGAAGCCTTTAAAAGAATAATGGGCATCCCGTATCTGAAAACCATCCATTCGCTGGAAAAGCGGGAAGAAGCATTATACAAGGAAATCATTAAACTTAAACCCGGCGACAGCAAAATCATAACCATTACCCGCAACCAGCAACAGATTAAAATATTGGTAACCGCCAGCGTGCTGCGCAGTGATGATAAAATATATAAGCTGGTGCCTTTCAGAATGTGAGCGAAGCACTTGGACGAAACCGAATCAAAGGCCTGGCAAAAACTGCTGAGTGTAATGACGCATGAGATCATGAATTCAGTGGCGCCGATCTCCTCATTAGCTGATACGTTAAAAAACCGCCTGCAAAGCCCTGAAATTGCCAACAGTCCGGTAAGGACAGTCAACTGGAAGATCTGGAGCTGGGCATTGACACCATTAAACGGCGCAGCGAAGGCTTGCTCAAATTTACCGAAAGCTACCGCAACCTGAATAAGATCACCAAGCTCGATCTGAAAAAAATATTGGTACGCGATCTGTTTGAGAACCTGAATAGCCTGATGCAGCCCTCTCTTGAGAAAAAGCATATTGAGCTGGAAATTGTATTGCGCGACCCCGCCTTGGCTATCGAAGCCGATATTAATCTTATCGAACAGGTGATGATCAATTTACTGGTAAACGCGATTGAAGCGGTAAAAGACAGGGAACATCCGCGCATTACATTATCAGCCGAAGTGCAACCAATAACCGAACGGTTATTAAAGTATCCGACAATGGCCTGGGTATTCCCACCGAATTGCTTGATAAAATATTTATCCCATTTTTCAGCACCCGAAAAACGGGAAGCGGCATCGGGCTCAGCCTGTGCAAGCAAATCATGCTGCTTCATAAAGGTAATATTCAGGTGCAATCAGCCGAAGGCAAAGGGTCGGCGTTTTTATTGCAGTTTACCGGCTAATGTGCCGATGCTGAATTTATTCCACTTCCGAAAAATGTTCGAACTCTATTTTCACCCCTAATACTTTCAGGAAGGCTGCAATAAACTCCGGATGTCCGGGCCAGGCGGGCGAAGTCACCAGGTTGCCGTCAACAACCGCTTCCTGCGGGGCCACAGAAACAAATTCTCCCCCGGCAAGCATCACTTCCGGCCCGACAGCCGGATAGGCAGTTAGTTTTCTGCCTTTTAAAACTCCGGCCGCAGCAAGAATTTGCGGAGCATGGCAAATGGCAGCAACAGGTTTGTTATTTTGCATAAAATCCCTAACGATACTGAGTACATCTTCGTTCAGTCTCAGGTATTCCGGCGCCCGGCCTCCAGCAATGGCGAGGCCCTGATAATCGGCAGGGTTTACTTCATCAAAAGAATAGGTCAGCATGAAATGATGCCCTGGTTTTTCTGAATAAGTTTGGTCGCCCTCAAAATCATGAATCGCCGTTTTGACTGTTTCTCCCTTTTTCTTTCCCGGACAAACTGCATGCACCTCAAATCCAACCATCTGCAGCATCTGAAAGGGAACCATTGTTTCGTAATCTTCGGCATAGTCGCCGGTAAGGAAAAGAATCTTTTTCATACTTTCCGGATTAAATATTCGTGCTATCACAAGAAAGAACACTTTTCCGGACTTATTTGTTCTCTGCCGGCAATATTTCAGGAAGTGTTTATCAGGATGTTCAATCCGCTTTATTGCCCTCCGCGGCACGCCTGGCTGCCTGTTGGGGAAGCGCCGTGTTCCCCGTTTGATTCTGGAGATTAAACTTGAATTTGGTAATTTTCCAATCGTTGGCTGACCGGATCTCCTCCACATCGTAAGTCCCTTCCACCGTCCAGCGCTCAGTGCCGATAACATGTTCTGCCTTGCCAGAAAAATGTACCTTGACTAGGTTTTCGCCCTGCCGTCGAATTTGAAAATCTGATACCTGGTGACGGGTAGATTCGAAGCCAGGCAAAAATCCTTTCCATGCTTCAATAATTTCTGCGGAAGAGGTGATAGATGGCGAATTGCCATTCATAGAAGTGTAGTCCAGCAACACCTCGTCGGCCATCGAGCGCTGCACTTTTTGCCAGTCGCGCTCGTCGGCTCCTTCAAAAATGGCCGTGATTACCCCAATGATCGATCGGTTATCCATGAATACCTAAAATTAAGCAAATTCAGACAACCATCACATCACTACCTTTACTTTAACCTGACCGTTCGACAGCGTGCGAACGACTAACTTTTCGCTGGTTGGGTAAATTGCCTGAATATCCAGATCGTGCAGCATTACCTCAGCGCGGATCCCGTTGCCCATATCCTTGCTCATTTCGCTTTGAATCCTGGCTTTGCTGTCGGCAATAAAATTACTGAAATTGTATTTTGCCCGGCGACGTATCATTTCCGTTATTTTTCCATTGAACATCCACTTGGCAGCTTTGAGCATCCAAGCTTTTGTTTGCAGATCGAAGCTCAGGTCGGGAAATGAAAGTTCATGTGAGGCCGGATCATAGGTCGGGGTTCCTACAAGATATATAGTGCCCGTACTCGAACCTTTAAAATCTACCTGCATAACGATCTGTTTGCCGTTACCCCAGATCCTGGTACCCTCGACGGTAAACTCCTTGCCGGCAACGTCCGCACTTTGACCGGCCACCTGCTGGTTGACCATATTGCTGAGGTGATCATAATTCTCTAAAATATCCAGGCAAACATTAAAACCCTTCGCCGGCACATAAGCCGACAGGCTTGGTAGCGGTTTTGCAGGAGGTGGGCTGCTTACTGTAGTCACTACCGGTTTGGCAGATAGACCTACCGAAAAACTCATCAGGGATCCGCTCAGGTTGAAATTACTCAGCCGTACGGATTCCGGATTGATCGACACATAGCCCACATCCCCTATTTTAGTTTCCGACGCGATGTTTTTCCAAAGTTGCTCAATCATTGGCCTTACGTTAAAGGCGGCAATTTTTGCATCGACCTGCTTTCCTAAATCATTTAGCGGACCGGTAATATATTCTATCAGTTTGTCTGTAACGTCAATATTCCCCATAAAAACATTGCACCTGTCTATGGGCTTCGGGGCAGGGTATAATACTGTTTTGGAACGCAAATGATAATCCGGCGTTACGGCAATGGTGCTCTGGTAGGATATTTCCATTCTGCGCGCCGGCTCGCCTTCCATTCCGCACTGAGCCGACACAACCGGCACGATGCATTGGGAACTTCCGCCAAAAAGCGATGCACATTTGGCGCAATAAGAAACATTGAAGCCATAACTGCCAATAAATTTCAGGTTAACCACATTGTTGTTACCGCTGATCACAAACGGTGTACGGGTGAAGGTGTAAAAATACCTTAATCCTTCACAGGGCTGCTGGTTTTCAGAATACTTGTTAGGAACCGAGTTTTCAGCCTGAACAAAATAGGTCTTTAGATCAACGGTGACAGGCACGTCGATATTTGATATCGGCTGAACGATCTTGGGAATATCCGCATCAACTTTGCCTGGTGCGAGTGGTTTTGTCGCAGCACATGAATAAAGCAGGAATGGCAGCGCAGTTGCTGCAAGGAGTCGCGTTAGTTTAAGTTTCATTTTCAGGGGCATAAATTAATCCGGCGTCAGCGGGTGCTGCCGGGTTAACCGGGTGTAAAAATAATAAAGCTTTCCGTTTTTCCCTTGCATTATGTTTAGTTTAGCCTGTAATGACAAACATCCTGGCTATTTCCGGCAGTCTGCGCGAGGGCTCGTCCAACCACAGTATATTAAATTGGTTAGGTCGTTTGACGCCATCAGCTGTCAATTATTTTATCTATAACGGCTTAAGCGAAATACCTGCATTTGATCCTGGAATTGATGACCAGGAGCCACCGGCATCCGTATCCCTTTTACGCGAGCAGATTGCTCAGGCAGACGCTATCATTATATGCACCCCCGAATATGCGTTCGGTGTCCCTGGTGCGCTTAAGAATGCCCTCGACTGGACGGTATCCAGCGGATCATTCTCCGGGCGGATCACAGCACTCATCACTGCCTCAACAGGCGGTGAAAATGGACATGTTGCCATGATCAAAATATTAGGCGCTTTAGATGCAAGGCTGAACCCGCAAACTACCATGCTTATACAATTTGTGCGGTCAAAAATAGACGCGGAAGGGAATATTACGGATAAGCAGACTTCTGAAAATCTGGAAGGACTGCTAAAATTTTTACTACAAGCTATCGATCACCGGTAAAAAGCCTGCATATCCCTCACTGCCAATTTGACAATATCAGATTTTTGGAACAACCATTGATCAATGGGAACTGATAAAGTAACACTCATTTCTAAATAAATATAGATTATGCAAGAAAAAGGAACGATCTCGATTCATACCGAGAATATTTTCCCGATCATTAAAAAATTTTTATACTCAGACCATGAGATATTTTTACGTGAGCTGGTATCCAATGCGGTTGATGCTACGCAAAAAATCAAGCGCCTGAATTCATTGGGTCAATACGATGGCGAACTCGGCGACTTACGTGTTGAAGTGGCTTTTGATGAAAAAAAGAAAACGATTACCATCTCTGACAACGGATTGGGAATGACTGCCGAAGAGATTAAGAAATACATCAACCAGATCGCTTTTTCAGGCGCCACCGAGTTTATGGACAAGTTTAAAGAAGCCAAGGATGCCAATGAGATCATTGGTCGTTTTGGTCTGGGCTTCTATTCGGCCTTTATGGTAGCTGATAAAGTAGAAATCGAAAGTCTATCATACCAGGAAGGCGCCGAACCGGCGCATTGGGAATGTGATGGCAGCACCGAATTTGATTCTGAGTGAAGGCAGCCTGACCGAGCGCGGAACGGAGATCACCCTGCACATCAATAAGGACTCGGAAGAGTTTTTAAGTAAATACAAACTTCAGGAGATACTGGATAAATATTGCCGCTTCCTTCCGGTTCCAATTATTTTCGGCACGAAAACCGAAGAAGAGCCGGATGGTGAAGATGAAGAAGGCAAACCTAAATACAAATCAGCCGAAGTTGCCAACATCATTAACGATACTAACCCTATCTGGACAAAATCACCAAATGATCTGAAGGACGAAGATTACCTGGATTTTTATAAGCAACTTTATCCATTTTCGGAAGAACCATTATTCTGGATACATCTCAATGTGGATTATCCGTTCAACCTGACTGGTGTGTTATATTTCCCCAAGGTTAAAAATGAATTTGAGTTCCAGCGTAACAAGATCAAATTATTCTCGCGCCAGGTATTTATTACCGACGAGGTAAAAGATATTGTACCTGAATTTTTAATGCTGCTTGCATGGCGTTATCGATTCGCCGGACATCCCGCTGAATGTATCGCGCAGCTTTTTACAGGCCGACAGCAACGTAAAAAAGATCAATACCTACATCACCAAAAAAGTAGCGATAAACTTTCAGAACTGTTCAAAAATGACCGTAAAGCATATGAAGAAAAATGGCCGGACATTGGTCTGTTTGTAAAGTATGGCATGATAAGCGAAGACAAATTTTATGACAAAGCCAAAGAATTCGCGCTGCTGACCAACACCAAAAAGAAAAACTTTACTCTGGAGGAATATAAAGAAAAAGTTGCGCCGGAACAAACTGATAACGAAGGCAGGCTGGTTTACATCTATACCAATGATCCTGCAAAGCAGGATGCTTTTATTCAATCGGCAAATAAAAAAGGTTATGATGTATTGCTGATGAATTCGCCTGATTGATAACCACTTTGTCAGCGGCCTGGAACAAAAGCTTGAAAAAACCTCGTTAAAACGTGTGGATGCCGATGTGGCCGATAAACTAATAAAAAAAGAAGACGCACCAGCTCATATACTGACCGAAGAACAATCTGCGAAAGTAAAAACCATTTTTGAAAAAGCCATTAATAGACCCGCTTATCAAGGTTGAGCTGGAAAGCCTGAACCCTGATGAACTGCCAGTTACCGTAACTATGGACGAGTTTATGCGCCGGATGAAGGAAATGGCGGCAATGGGCGGCGGAATGGGCTTTTATGGCAACATGCCTGACAATTATAAAGTAGTGATAAATGGCAATCATAAATTGATCACACGCATATTACAAGACGAAAATGAACAGGAACAATCGCAGCTAGCTCGTCAGGCATTTGACCTGGCACTGCTTTCCCAGGGACTATTGACAGGTGCCGATCTGACTGAATTTGTCAACCGAAGCGTGAAGCTGATTTAAGGAATAATCAGCCATAAATATTTAAGGCTCTGATATATCAGAGCCTTTTTTATTATATAAAGTTTATTTAACTTTATATGCTCCCCTGATTGTAAACCACCCCTTTCCCATGAATACGCTAAAACTCATTTCGGTTTATTTACTGATGATTTTTGTCTGTAGCCTTGCGGGCGCACAGTCAAAATCGGACAAAAAATCAAGCAAAACCGAAGCTGTAAAAGGCAAGGTCAACTCAAAGAATTATACGTTCATCGCAACTTATGTGTTGCCGCTTAGGGGCGGCAGCAGACAACTGACATCAGAGTATGATCTGCGCGTGACGCCAGACAGTTTGATCGCTTTTCTGCCCTATTTCGGCCGGGTTTATTTTGATGCGCCCTATGGCAACGCAGAGGGAGGTATCAAGTTTACTTCAATCAAATTCAATTATGATGTAATCACGGAAAAAAACGGCGGCTGGGAAATTACCTTTAAACCTACGGACGCAAAAAATATCAATAGTATGGTACTGGCTATTTCGGCAGATGGCTATGCATCACTGGCTGTAACGAGCGCCAATCGAGATTTCATCAATTACAATGGTTATTTAAAATAAATTTTATCCGGAGAAAAACTTCGAAGGATTTCTGGCATTTTCCATAAATGCAGCTTTTGCGATACACTTCAAAAGTCTCTTAAAAAATGGGACTTTTCCTAAGCGGGTTGCTATCAAAAACCTGTTTTGTACAGACTACTTTCTATAACTCCAGGGACGGAAAAAGTCTGTCACCCATTTAACAATCCCGCATTATCCTTCAACACCACCCCTGATACTTTTCTTTTTAATGCTTCCTGCAACAGGTAAAGTATTTTCTTTGCAGCAGAATTAAAATCCAGCCCATTAGGCCTGATATTGGAAACGCAGTTACGCGACTCGTCGGTCAGGCCTTTGCGCGGATTATAAGTTATATAGGCCCCCATGCTGTCGAATGCACTCAGTCCCGGTCTTTCGCCGATCAGAATAAGGGTTAATTTGGCCTTGAGCTGCATACCAATATCATCCCCCAGGGCAACCCTTGCCTGTTTCACCAAACAAATGGGAGCCATTGCAAATCCGGACGACTGCAATTGCGGAAGCAATATTTTCAATAAGGCTGTAGCATTACTATTGACTGCATTGGCCGAAAGCCCGTCAGCAATAATGATGGCTACATCAAAACTTGTATAGCCATCCAGGAATTCAAGCGATTCCTTATTCAATTGCCTGCCCAGATCCGGCCGTTGTAAATACTCATCCCGATAAACGGCCTGGCTACTCAGATGCAAAATCGGCAATTCGAACTGCTTTAATTCCTCTGATAAGTTTCGTAGGTCGAGTTCAGAATATACAGCATCTCTTGCATGGGCATGCGCCAATTTAAACGCCAGCGACTGTTTTAAGGGTATACTGGTCCCCGTGCGGCCGATCACTATCCGAGCAGCAGTGAAATCCTTCAGCAGCGCCAAAGGATCGCTCTGATTGGTATTTACTGATTCTATTTTGCCCATAGTCCCTTCATCTCCGTTAACAGTCGGGTATCCGTTTGCGTGCTGAGCTTCCCGTTTTGATCGATGATACCCTGTTTTAGCAGCCACTGCTCAAATTCCGGTGCATGTCTTAATCCCAGCACGTTTCTGATGTATAATGCATCATGGAATGAAGTAGATTGATAATTAAGCATAATATCATCTGAGCCGGGCACACCCATGATAAAATTACAGCCTGCAACACCAAGTAGCGTCAACAGATTATCCATATCATCCTGGTCGGCTTCAGCATGATTCGTATAGCAAATATCAACACCCATTGGCAGCCCTAGCAGCTTTCCGCAAAAATGATCTTCCAAAGCCGCACGAATAATCTGCTTACCATCATATAAATACTCAGGGCCGATAAAACCAACAACAGTATTTACCAGCAACGGCTTAATATTTTTGGGCAACAGCATACGCTCTTGCTTCGCAAGTTTGCTGATCAACACCTTCATGGGCATTGGCTGATAAGCTCATGCCCTGTCCTGTTTCAAAATACATTACGTTGTTGCCAATCGTTCCTCTTCTAACGACAATGCCGCCTCATTTGCCTCATCCAAGCAGTTAAAGGTTAATGCCAAAACTGGTATTGGTTTGTTCGGTTCCGCCTATTGATTGAAAACAAAGGTCAACCGGCGCATCTTTATTAATCAGTTCCAGTGTGGTAGTGATATGAGAAAGCACACAGCTTTGTGTAGGAATATTAAACTGTTGACGAATGCATCCATCAATATTACAATAAATTATTCACCTCGGCCGGGCTGTCAGTTGCCGGATTAATGCCGATCACTGCATCACCGCTACCATAGAGCAAACCATCAATTATGCTGGCAGCAATGCCCTTTGGATCATCTGTTGGATGATTTGGCTGCAAACGGGTGGAAAAATGCCCTTTTAATCCTATGGTATTTCTGAAAGCGGTAACCACTTCACACTTTTTTGCTACGGTGAATCAGGTCCTGGTTACGCATCAGTTTGGAAACCGCTGCAGCCATTTCAGGCGTAATACCGGGGGATAAATTCCTTAATGATGGGCTATCGCTCTGTTCCCTTAATAACCAGTCCCTGAATTCCCCCACAGTAAAGGCACTTATTGGTGAGAATGCATTAACATCATGATTATCCATGATCAACCTTGTTATTTCATCCTTTTCATATGGAATTATCGCCTCGCTTAGAAATGTCTTCAAAGGTACATCAGCCAGAGCGAATTGGGCAGCAACACGCTCCTGGTAGCTTTCCGCATGCAAACCTGCCAGTACGTCTCCAGAACGGTGTGGCGAAGCTTTGGCAAGTAAATCTCTCAGGTTACTGAACCTGTATACTTTTCTCCCGATGGTGTGCTGGTAGGCCATACCTTATCGTGGTTCGGCCATTATGGCCTTTTCCAATAACACGTCGTCCGTGATCCTTACCTTGTGCTTGCCCATCAGCATAAATATTAAAACTGCAGCGGCAAGTCCGCCAAAAAAATAAAGACTAAGCTGCCAATTGTAATAGATTATGGCAAATAAACATACTGCTGACAGCAGTAAAGCGATTGCCGGAAAGTATGGATAAAACGGGGAGACAAAGGGACGTTCAAGCCCTGGCTCCCTTTTCCGTAAAACAAACAGGCTGATCATGCTCATCATATACATTAATACGGCTCCCATTACCGAGATCAGAATGATCTCGGCAGTAGTACCAGTATAAAGGGCAATGAAACTCACCACACCACCGGCAAGGATGGCCCAATGCGGCGTTTTAAATTTATGATTTATACTGGAAAGGAATACCGGCAAATAACGACTGCGCGCCATTGCAAATACCTGCCTTGAAGATGCAAGAATGGTACCGTGAAAGGAAGCTATCAATCCGAATAAACCAATGCTGGCAAATATCTTGGTCAGGCCGCTGGATTTCCCCAGCACAATTCCGATAGCTTCCGGTAAGGGGTAATCCAGGGCGCTGAGTTTGCGCCAGTCGGTGATGCCGCCTGTGAGGATCATCACGCCGAGCGCCAGAAACATGAGCGTACCAAGCCCGTACAAATATCCTTTGGGAATGTTCCGTTTAGGCTCTTTCACTTCTTCGGCAACCATGGCAACGCCTTCAATTGCCAGGTAAAACCATACAGCAAAGGGTAAAGCGGCAAACACGCCGCCCCAGCCAAAGGGCATCGGATGGGCTAAATAGTTACTCATCTTAAAATGCGGTGATATGACCCCCATAAAAAGCAGTAATTCGGCTACCGCCAAAATGGTAATGAATACAGAAAAAGCTGCCGATTGCTTCACACCCCATATATTGATCATTATAAAGAGCAGGTTGAATGCGATGGCTGATTGAAATACCGCTACCGCAGGATATAAAAAATGCAGATAACTTCCCAGGGCAAAAGCAATAGCGGGGGTGGCAAACAAAAAATCAACCAGCGTGGCGTAACCCGCCACGAGCCCCGCAACAGGCCCCATTGCACGGTAGGCGTAGGCAAACGCACCACCCGCGTGGGGTATGGATGTCGTCAGTTCCGTATAGCTGAAAACAAAGGTAACGTACATGAGTGTGATTACCAGCGTAGCAATAAGGAACCCTACCGTACCTGAAACGGCCCAGCCTAAATTCCAGCCAAAATATTCTCCGGAGATTACCAGCCCCACGGCAATGGCCCATAAGTGAATGGGTTTTAATACTTTTTTTAATTGCAATGGCGGGGAATTAGTCATTTGTTTAAGATACCTAAAGTGCTTGTTAAATCAAAATAAGCATGCTTATCAAATTTCCAGGCCCGCAGACCGATGTATAGTGGAAAACACTTTTTCGTCCCGTTTGTTGGAATATCATTTACGAACAGCATATGCTTAGCATAGCCATACCTTCTGATGGGCGCTCCGGACTTACCTTCAATGTGCTGGAAAAATACAATTTGCCCGCACCACCGGGCGGCTTCAGTTCAGAAATAAACGATAGTGTGGTAACACACTTCGATGATGAACAGGAAGCAATCGACTATGCCTATGAATTAGATGCCTATGCCCTGTCTATAGACCAGGATTCACCCGAAAATGATATCATTGCTGATGTTGTAAAGGCTATACGCGACGATAAATTCGTACGGGACTACCTTCAAAGCTAATTTATGCTTCGACGATTACGCCCGCATAGGTAAGTCCACCCCCAAAACCGATCAGCATAATCTTATTACCAGGCTTTATTTTTCCGGATTTCGATGCCAAATCCCAGGCCAGCGGGATAGAAGCCGATGAGGTATTTCCATATAACTCAATACTGGTCAGCATTTTAGACATTGGTATATTAAGTTCATCTGCAACTGCTTCAATGATCCGCAGATTAGCGCTATGCAGAATTACCCAATCAAGATCGTCCAGTGTAACCTTATTTTTAGCCAACAAATCGGCTACTTTACCAGCAATGGTCTGTATGGCCCACTTAAATACAACTTTACCGTTTTGGCGAATCTTGCCGTTGGCAACGATGGGCTCTCCATTGATTGCTGTTGCATGCTGAGAAAGGTAAAGATCTTTTCCATGGCTACCGTCTGTGCCATTAATTGAATTGAAAATCTGATTCCGCTCGGAGGGCTCAACGAGAGCGACGCCTGCACCGTCACCAAACAATATGCAGGAGGTACGATCCGTAAAATCGGTGAATTGCGTTAACGTTTCGGCACCGAAGACCAATATCTTTTTGTGTGTTCCGGCTGCGATAAGTCCTTTTGCCAGAATAATACCATAGGCGAATCCGGCGCAGGCAGCCATGATATCCAGGCAGCCGGCGTTTTCAATCTTGAAGGCATTTTGAATCTGGCTGGCCATATTTGGCATTACCTGATCGGCACTTGTCGTACCGACGATGATAAAGTCCACGCCTTGTAAAGAAATAGCGGGATTTTCAGCCAGCAGGTTCTTTACAGCCTTTATACATAGAACACTGGTGAATTCGTCCGGAGCTGCGTATCTTCGCTCTTGAATACCCGTTCGGGAAACTATCCATTCATTGTTGGTTTCAATTATATTCTCGAAGTAGTCGTTTGTAATTACTTTAGAAGGTGCGTAAACGCCGATTGCGGTTATCTTAGAGCTCATTGATATAAATTAATAGAGGTATCAGGTACTATAGGTAAAGATAGCACTGATATCGGAAGATTTATTGAAAAGAATTCTTTTTTTAGCAAAATGACGTCCCAAAAATCAAAGCAGGCAGTTCGCTATTAATCCGGTCCACCCGGTTTGATGGGAGGCTCCTATGCCCCGACCGTTATCACCATCAAAATACTCATGAAAAAGGATATAATCCCTGAACTCCGGATCCGATTGTAATTTATTATACTGGCCAAATACTGCCCGTTTGCCATTTTCGTCCCGCATAAATATTTTCAACAGCCTGCAATATAAATTATCGGCCACTTGCTTAAGGTTCATAAAGTTGCCTGAATTTGTCGGACATTCTATCTGATATTCATCACCATAGAACTCATGAAAGCGATGCAGGCTCTCGATGATCAAATAATTGATTGGAATCCATATTGGGCCGCGCCAGTTACTGTTACCGCCAAATAAGCCGCTGTCGCTTTCTGCAGGAGTATATTTTACGCTGAACTGCTGGCCATCAACCCAGACTGTATAGGGATGGTTTAAATGGTATTTTGAGACAGAGCGGATTCCGTAATCACTCAAAAACTCATTCTCATCCAGCATATATCGCAAAAGTGATTTCATGCGATAGCCACGCAACAAACTCAAAAGGCGTTTTCCCTGGCTGTTCTTCTCATTCCAGCGTGAAACCAGTGCGGCCAGGTCCGGACGATTATCAGCAAACCACTTCAACCTATCTTTAAAGATCGGACTACCCGTAATATCGCTGTCATTCAATATCTCCGTTGCAAATAAGGGGATCAGGCCTACCACGCTTCTGAGTTTCATCTTCTGCATGCTGTTGGGCGATCTCAATTCATCATAAAAAAAGCCATCCTCATCATCCCACAAGCCTTCTTTGTTTTCGCCCAGGTTGGACATTGCTCCAACGATATAGATAAAATGCTCGAAAAACTTAGATGCGATGTCGGCATAGGCCACATTGTTGGCAGTCAGTTCAGCTGCTATTCGGAGTAAATTCAGTGAATACATCGCCATCCAGCTGGTGCCATCGGCCTGTTCCAAATATTGCCCGCCAGGTAACTGGGCATTCCTGTCAAATACCCCGATATTGTCCAGGCCCAGAAATCCCCCTTCAAAAATATTATTGCCCTGCGCATCCTTGCGATTCACCCACCAGGTAAAGCTAAGCATCAGCTTGTGAAATATACGCTCAAGAAATTGGGTATCACCTGCGCCATTGTTTGCTTGCTTATCCTGGCAGTATAAGGTCCAGGTCACCATCGCTAACACGGGCGGATTGGCATCGCCAAAATCCCACTCATAGGCCGGCAACTGACCATTGGGGTGCATGTACCAGTCGCGCGTTAACAACAATAACTGTTTTTTTGCAAAAACCATATCCAGTTTTGCCAAAGGCAAACAATGGAAAGCCAGGTCCCACGCCGCAAACCAGGGATATTCCCATTTATCGGGCATCGAAATAATGTCCCGGGTATTCAGGTGCTGCCATTTGCTGTTGCGCCCATTCAGGCGCTCCCCGGGCGGCTTTGGCTGGCCGGGATCGCCATTGAGCCAGTGGTTGATATCATAATGGTAAAACTGTTTACCCCAAAGCATGCCTGCAAATGCCTGACGCTGTATCATCAGATGATCCGCATCAGAGATCCCCTGTTGCAAACCTTTGTAAAATTCGTCTGCTTCGTTCTTTCTTGCTGCGAATATGGCATCGAAATCATCAAAGGTGACTTCCGGATTTTGTGTTAACCGCAGGCGGAGCCGCACACTTTGTTTTGCTGCCACGGTAATGTCATAGTTGACGGCGGCCTTGGTACCCGATTTTTTTGGATTAACGCTCGGGGCGCCATGTATCAGGTGGTCACCAATGCCGTCTTTATAAAACGGCCTACCGTCATCGTAATTATAAAGGCGTTTCGTATTGGTCTCGTTATCGCAGAACAGCAGTTCGGGATTGCCTTCTGCGATCAGCCAATACTGCCCCAGCTCCTTGTGATAGATATCAATTATACCATGCGAATCATCAGCCAATAATGGCCTGTAATCATCGTGGCCCCAGATCCAGGTATTTCGAAACCAGACAGTAGGCAGGACGTTCAGCATTGCATCTTCATTACCGCGATTATGTACGGTAATCTGAATTAATAGCTCCTGAGGCGAATTTTTTGCATACTCCGTGAATACGTCAAAATATTGATCCTCGTCAAAAATGCCTGTGTCAACCAGCTCAAATTCTGGATCATTTCTTGTCCGCCTTTTATTTTCATCCAGCAGCCATGTATATGGGTACGGCTGCTGCGGATACTTGTACAGCGTTTTCATGTAGGAGTGCGTCGGCGTATTATCCAGATAGTAATAAAGCTCCTTTACATCTTCGCCATGGTTGCCTTCCGGATTGCTTAACCCAAAATAGCGCTCTTTTAATATCGGATCCTTTTTATTCCATAACGCGATGGCAAAGCACAAATATTGCTCTTCGTCGCACAAGCCGGCAATTCCTTCTTCACTCCAGCGATAAGCTTTGCTGCGAGCCATATCATGGGTAATATAGTTCCATGCATCACCGTCGGCGCTGTAATCCTCCCGCACAGTCCCCCATTGGCGGTCGCTTACGTAAGGACCCCATTTTTTCCAGGTACTGTCCTTTAATCTGGTTTGTTCAGCATTCATGCCTTCTTTTTTTTTGAGAGACGTTCATAAACCCGGGTTACTGGTTTTTCCAGGCGCCTTTTAAAAATCTCAGCCAGTTACCATGCATCATATTTTCGATGTCTGCTGGAGTATATCCCCTGGCTTTCAACAATGCAGGGATCTTTTGCAGATCGGAAATGGTTTCAAGGTCAAAAGGGCATTGCTCACGCCCAAAAGCCCCGTCCAGATCGGTACCTATACCGGTATGTAAAGCATTGCCTGCGATCTGGCAAATATGGTCGATATGGTTGACTATCACTTCCAGATTACAGTTCATACCCCGGGGCGTGGACCGGCCCCTTACCCAACCCGGCACCATCATCCATGCATCTAATGCCGCTCCGATAACCGCTCCCCGATTTATCAGTTCCTTTATCATTTCATCACTGAACTGACGGTTATGGTTAACCAAAGCTCTGCAATTATTATGACTTGCCCACACGTGGCCATTAAATTTATCCAATGCCTGCCAAAATGCATCATCACATAAATGCGTAGCATCCAGTATCATACCCAGACGTTCTATCTCTTTTAATAATTCGAGGCCCTGGCTGCCCATCTTCCCCGTCGCATCCGTACCATTAGCATATCGGCCCGGCCCGTAATGTGCCGGACCTATTGCTCTTAAACCATCATGATATGCCCGCTCCAAATGTTTGATAGTGACAATGGAATCAGCACCTTCGAGACTCAAAATATAGCCGACCGGCTTGTCCTTGCTGGCTCCTCCCCCGCTCCACAAGTCCATATGGTTTACAAGGCTTTGCAGATCGTTTATTTGCACCATCTGACCATCCTCTTCCATCGCTTTATACCAGGCAAGCTGTCCTTGGGTCTGCGCCCAGGCCTGCTGAGGCGAATGCCATCCGGGTAAGGGATTATCCGGCGCCACATACCTCCCAATCTGGGTTGCCACAACCAGGCCGATGTCTCCTTTGCGCAATTCTGGCAGCGATACAACGCCATTCCCCCGATCAGGCTTATCGGTTAGTTCTTTTTCGCGTATATTGATTTCTGATACTGGTATGCGCAGATCGCGGTTCCATTCCAACGCGTTCATACTCAGGTCAAGGTGTGCATCTATAGTAAACATATAGGTATTGATTTTCTTGGCTGATAATATGAGCGGGCTTGCCATGAAATTAAGCATCTCTCGCCGTGATCAACCGGATAACTTATATTGTAATTTTTCTATCCCTGGCAATATTCATCCATTCACCCGTTATATGATGATCATCGACAATTGCTGCGCGCTCGTATAGCGCGATCGTGGGACAAATATGATATGGCACGCCATATAATACATCCCCCACTTTATAAGAATGGCCCTGTCCCGCATCGGCCACCAAATGCTCTTCGCTCTGAGAAACGAATACCAGATCAGGCGCATTCAGAAAATAAATGCGCTTGTTCAATTCATTTTCAGCTGCCACTGATTTATGACCAAGATCCAGACATACCCTGGTCTGGTCAGGCAAGGAAATGACTCTTGATATCAGCAGGGCCGCCGTCAAAAACGGCTGCTCAGCGCAGTTCAGGCTATAGCCCCTGTCCCAATAAATGAAGGTTCCGGGGCTGCATTCTACGCCTTCTCTCGCCCGGTGGACAGGAAATGTTGGCGAACCGCCAGCAATGACGGCAGGATCCGGGTAGCCCAGCTGCCTGATTTCCTGTTGCAGTTTTTTTACCGGCCCGTATCCCTGATCCGCTTTTTTTGTTCGGATTGCAAAATCCGCATCATGAATATGCCCGTCGTATGCATGCAAACCAAAGGGCCGGATTCCAGGCAATTTATCGCAGTCAATATATAATTGCAAGGCCTGTGATCCGGGCGCAATACCGGTACGGTTCATACCGACATTCAAATCGATATAAACATTAATTTTGAATGGAAGTTCCATTGCCGCATCGGATATATTCCGGGCACTTTCGATATTATCAACCAGACAGGAAAATCTGGTTTGGGGATAACGCTGGATAAGATCAATGAATCTATGAAGCTTTGGACCTAAGGGCTGATAGGCCAATAAGACATCGGGTGCAGCGCACATGCCCAGCATTTCAGCTTCGGCGATGGTGGCACATTTGAATTTTGTGATACCCGCTTCCAGCATGAGTAAAGATGCTTCCCTCGATTTATGAGTCTTTACATGGGGCCGCAATCGGCAAAGGTCATCAATCATACCTTTCAATATGCTGATGTTTTCTTTCACCCTTTGAGGATAGATTACTAATGCGGGCGTATCAAGGTTTTCAATTTCATTTATTAAAAACCAATGTTTATCAGTCATTAACTACGGTAATTAAAAGAGGCTACTAAACCAATTCAAATAAAGCTTCTATTTCTACAGGAATATTATCCGGCAATGATCCCATTCCCACGGCACTGCGTACACCAATGCCATTATCCTGGCCCCAAACATTTGCAAACAGTTCGCTGCAGCCATTGATAATAAAGGGATGTTTCTCGAAATCAGGGGTGCAATTGACCATGCCTAATACTTTAATCACACGCTTCACCTTATCCAGGCTGCCTATGTTGGACTTGATAGTCGATAAAATTGCCAGGCCAACCTGGCGCGCCGCCAGCTTACCCTCTTCTGCCGTCATCGTGTCGCCGATACGGCCGATGATCAGGCTCCTATCATCTTTAACCGTACCGTGACCGGAGACATAAAGATATTTCCCATCTATCAGGCAAGGTTTATATACTCCAAGAGGTTGTGGTGCAGGGGGCAAACTGAGGCCCAGCGATGCAAAATTTTCTTCGGGTGTGTTCATCATATAAAACTATAAAGTTTTCATGATACCCCGAATTTAATGTGTTAAAATATGAGGTTGGCGTTTATAGCAACCTGGCAAAACGTGACCCCATAAAAAAGCCGGAGATCTCACCCCCGGCTTCAACAATAGATACAATAAACCTATAATCAACTAAAATTTCATGGTCAGTCCAATGTTTATGACATAATCTGCAAAAGCAGCATCCCCATGTGTATACACTCCGGTTAGCTCTGTTTGCCTGATATCAGGAACGCTTTGTGTACGGTCGCGAATGATAGCGATCGGCACATATGCGTATATTGCTATCTTCTTAAAGCGATAATTTATGCCGGGCTCGGCCGACAAAATGCGTCCAGGTCTTCTAAAGCCATCGCTGTTTCCAAATAAGTCGCGTACCGGCAGTAAATCGTACCGTGCGCCCAGAGAAAAATCAAAGTGATTTACTGCCGCCGTAGCCCCACCTCTGATCATCATCTGGTCGGGCACACTTTGCACATCACTTGTAATGGCAACTTTAGTCGCACTGGGCGGAGTTGCTGAAGTACCTGTACCGTTTACATCTCTGGGGTTAGCCAGATAAAAGAAATTTCCATAAAAACCAAAACTGTGCGACAGGGTATAAAAACCATTTATCTCAGCGCTTACACCGGTTCCGCCATCGCCTAATTGGATCGACTGATCTACGGGCCCTAATATCTTTGTTCCGTTCGCCTGCAGGAAATAATCCTGGTAGTCGTATGTTCCGGTTGCAAATTTCGCGCCCAGGCCAACCTGAATATTTCCGTTATGTGCTTTTGCAGGGTTCAGCAGCCAGTAATATCCCGTTACTCTTATGTCGCCTAGTCCGGATGAATGTGTACTGAACCTTGTTCCTGCTGCCACTTGCGAACGGCTGTTAACAGCAAAAGGAATATCCGCTGCAATTGCCCAGCGTTCATTAAAAATTCTCGTAAAAGTAAAGTCCTGTGTAAATACTTTATTGATAACATTGTTGTGCATGACATCGATGCGCTGATACTGTTCCTGTTTTCCAATAAAATGTCTGAATGATTTATAGTAGCGACTGTTACTGTTAAAAAGCCATGCCCCGCTCTTAGTCGTACTGTCAGGATGTTCATCCATCGTACATACACCCCCTGTGCTTCTGATAGCAACGCAGCCTTGCGCAAAAACTTGAGTCTTATTTATTATTAAGAAGAAAAAGACTGTAAATACTAATTTGTAAAATGATTTCATGATTAGATTAAATTGTTCAAAATGTTAAGGGGTTGTGATTAAATTCCTTCGCACTGGCATGCCCGTCCCGGGCAATGCAAACCACAATGCAAGGATCGTCCCGTAGCTGCCGCCACGTTCTATCCATTCAAATAATTCCCAATGGGGATAAAATAGCTCGGTTCCCATTTTCCATACCAGAAAAACGAGCAGTATCGGCCGAATAGGCCGAATCAGCACCATAATGGCGGCTATGATCTCGAATAAACCTGCCAGGCGTGCAACATTTACCGGACTGGAGAAACCCAGCGAGGCATACTGGCTCAAAAGTGCTTTCTTTTCGATCACATTAAGCCAGCCGTGGCCGATCAGTAAAAGAAAAATGGTTATTCGAAGACAGCGAACAAGATGTATTGCCGTTTTTGAACCCGAGTCCGTGTCAACGTTTAATGTTGCAAACCAATTTTTCCGGTTTGTAGCAGTACATATTACCAATAAGGCTAAAGGCGCGCCAAAGTTACCTGCACGTTCTATAAATTCGGCAAATGGCTCACCTGACAGAGGACGGCACAGCGCTGTTATGCAGCCCCATGCCACTAACCATAATAAGATGGCCCGTGTAGGATAAAATAATACGGATAATCCTAATAAAATATCAATGGTGCCAAGCCAGGGCATCAGGGCATAGGCCATATCATGGCCTATGCCAAAAACTGCGAAATAATTGCACCATACCTGCTTGGTGATTATGCCAAATGCACCATGTCCAATCAGACACATGGCAGAAGCAAACCTGAGCGTATGATAGATGTTCTTTTTATTTTGTAGCATACCTGCGTTTTCTCTCATTGGTAAAAAATGTCTTTCCTCGTTTTGTTGATTCGGCTCCGTCTGATTGCGCTTTTGAATTAAGAAACTGACCGATCCGGCATACCGGTCTGCCAGATTTTTGTGTCAAAACGTTCTATGGGTAATTAATGCTAAAGCTGCCGCGTATTTCCTTCGTGAAATCCTAGTAAAGATTTACGAAAACCCAATCGATTCACCTGCCTGACTGATCAGTATGAACTCAAAAGATAATACGAAATCAAAAGGATAACGAAATAAGCCGAAGCTTAGCAGGCCGTATTGGGCGGCTTGCCGGGAGATTCAATATAAGGATTGCTCAGATGTGCAAGGCAGAAACTGCTGCCCTCTTTTATCAGGTTTATCTGTGGCGCGTAATCACATTTCAGCACCTGATAAACGTGGTCATAAGCCTGGTCGGCTTTTTTGTTGGATGAGTTGGTCGCCCCCTTTTTACTTAAGGGCACATCATTGACATTTTTTGCCATGATGACGTTTGCCTTTTCCAGCTTGGTTTTGGTATCGTTTTGAAGGCAGATCAGGTACATGGTGTCTCTGGTCATCCTTAGGCGAACATAATTATAATAAGCGTTATTAAGCTGTATCTGTCCCTGAACGTGCTCATATTCGGGCCAATCCTGTATTGTTGGCATGTTAACGGGAACCTTTAATTCTACCAGTTTAACATGATCAACCTTATTATCATATAACTGCTTAACTATTTGAACATCAGAACGATGCATAAAATATTGAAATACCACCATATAACCACCCAGATAAAAAAGGTGCACTGTAAGGAGCAGTATGGCGGTAATTTTTTTCAAGAATCAGGTCGAATCAATAGCGATTATCGGAGTGAAAGTATTAAATGTTTGTTACAAAACAAAAAAAACTTGATTTTTCGATCTTACTGACCGTTTTGTTTAAAATAACTCCAGCTGGTCAGGATATTCCGCTTTGCCGGGTTTTTGGTGTACTTCCCCGAAATTGGACATGGTAACTCCCAGCAGCCGCACAGGTTTTCCATCCGGCAATGTGGCCAAAAGGAGTTTTTTTGCAGTATGACTTATTGTAACCAGATCACCAACAGGCTCAGGTACTGAATAATTACGCGTAATCTGCCTGAAATCATTGTATTTTATTTTTAAGGTGATCGTGCGGCCTTTTAACTGGTAAATCTGCAGCCGGTTACAAACCGCCAGTGACAACTTTTCCAGTTCGGCATACATCTCGTCAATTTCTGTCAAATCATAAGCAAAAGTATCCTCCGCGCCTATCGATTTGGTTTGCCGGTTGGGCTGCACCAGCCGGTCATCAATCCCCCTGGCTATCTGATAATAGAAGCGTCCGGTTTTACCAAAATGCTTTACCAAATCTTCCTGGGGCAATTTTTTCAGATCAGCACCTGTAAAAAGACCCATTTTTCTCATTTTGTCGGCAGTAACCTTTCCTACACCGAAGAATTTTTCAACAGGAAGCTTTTCCATAAATGCTTCAATGGAGGAAGGACCTATGAATGTCATCCCGTCGGGCTTGTTCATATCCGAAGCGATCTTGGCAACAAATTTATTTATGGAGATACCGGCTGATGCAGTTAAGTACAATTCATCCTTTATTGCCTGCCTGATCATTTTTGCGATTTCGATAGCTGAACCGATATGCAGTTTATCGTGTGTTACATCCAGATAGGCCTCATCCAGGGACAGCGGTTCAATCAAATCCGTATAACGCGAGAAAATCTCTCTGATCTTTTGCGATACCTCTTTATACACAGCAAAACGCGGTTTGACAAATATAATATCCGGGCACAGCAGCAGGGCTTTCTTTGACGGCATTGCCGAACGCACGCCAAATTTGCGTGCCTCGTAGCTTGCCGTAGCGACCACGCCACCCCTGCCCTGGGGAGATCCACCGACGGCAATTGGCCGGCCGCGGTAATCCGGAAAATCACGCTGTTCAACCGACGCATAGAAAGCATCCATATCAATATGAATGATCTTCCGACGGCTGGCTAATGGGTTATTCATTATTAAAATATAAATTCGAAACCACGCAGTTTTTTGTTCAAATATTAAAAAACAAGATCATTTCTCCGCTTAAAATACGTTGGATCTGCAGCGTGCCGGTTAATTGTTAACAAAAAAAGACCGCTTGCCGCCTTTTTTAGTCAAACATTTCAAATAATGTAGATAACTTTTTGATTTTTTGATGTTTATGCGTACGGAAGATTGAATTTTTTTTATTTTATTAGCATTTACTATGAATGAACAGGATTCAAAATCAACGGCCGACTACGAACGCGAGCTGAGAGAACGCCAGCGCCTGCTTGGTTCCGATCATAAACTGGGGGCGGCCTCACAACTGCAATATATTTCCCACCAGACCGGAAAAGCCGGCCAGTACATTCTGGAATATGCTAATGGCAGAAGGATTTTAGTTGAAATCGACGAAGCCACAGGAAAAGAATATTTCTTGAGAGCGTTATAATAACGCCCACATCGACCGTCATCCCCGGGCTAAAAATTAAGTAAAATCAACTCCAGTCAAAACCAACTTCAGTCCCGTTCAATTTCCATTTTTCCGGCTGCGGATTGCTAATCCAATCCAAGGGTTCACCGGTAGGTTGCACCCTGGCGGCTTTGGCAAAACATTGTTTAATGAATATTTTTTGCTGTTCCCCCAGCGCATCAGGCTGAGGTGAAATGAACAATGGCGTACCGCTTTCCGCAAGCAGCTGCATCCATTGTTTGTTACGCGACCACGAAATATCCCTGGTTAATCCTACGCAATCACCATCGGTGGCATAAAACGCATTGTGCTGTGCAATCCTGAACGCTAACGTATTGACGCCCATTTTTCGCGTACGATCCCACTGCTTCCCGCTGGTATCATCACCGGTGCGGTTCAATTCAAATACACCCGCCGACAGATGACTCAACGTATTGCAGCCAATGATATACATATCACCGGCAGCCTGGCGGATTGCCTGATATAAATGACCAATGATTTCGGCAGTAGTCCGGCTGTTATCATTAAATCGCCAGCCCGCTGTCGTTATTGCATCTGTCATCTGAAATCCCCATTTACCCATGATATCGTAGGTTGTGTAATCATGCTTCACCAATTTGTAGCCCCATTTTTTATAAGTATCGATATTATATTGAACGCGGGCTATATTTTCTTCAATGGTAGGATCCAGAATGGGTTGCTTCGGATCGTCCCTGCCGGGGATCCGGGGTAAAAGCAAAGTGGCTTTATCATCATGTCTTGCACAAAGCGGTCTGGTCCACAGGCCGGGCTGCATTCCCAACTTTTCTATATCCTGAGCCATTTGGTGCATATCCTTAAATTTTTCGTTCGGCCTGGAAAAATCATCCATGAAACCACCGTCACCGGGCAATAATGGAGAATAGGCTGCCCAGCCCGCATCAATGACAGAAAAGGGCCGGTTCGTTGCATCAGGTGCCAGGTCAGTCATCAATGCGGTTATCTCTCTGATCAATTTGGCCGAGTTGTTTCCGTAGGAAAAATACCAATCGTTAATGCCGTACACCGGTTGCCTGGCTAACCTTGGCTTTGGGCACATCATCCGGCAAAAACGCTGTGTAGCGGTAAAAGGCGATTCACCTGCTGTGCTTTTGGCAGTGATAATCTCCGCTGCGTGCAATTTGCGCTGACCCAGTTGCACTCCGACGCCGCCTGACTGGGTGTCTAGGGTCAATTCAAGGCTACCCGGTTTTACAGCCCACCAAGCAAGGCTATGGCAGCCTGTTTTGACACCAAAGCAGGCGGATTGGTTGCCGTCATATAGTATCGCATACCAGGGATTTCTGGCACTGGTATCGGCACTTCTCCAGGCCAGGTCGCCATAGGAACGTTCCCAATGATCGCCCAATACTTTTGCGGTTGGCGCCGCTGTATATTTCCATTTTAAGCGAATAGCATTCAATTCCGTCCCAGGCGAATAAACATCGACAGACAAAGCATCGCCATTTGGCCGTATTGTCACCTCGATGTGATCATGGGCAAAGGTCGATCCGTTCCGAGAGATCAGTTTAAACCAGTCCTTGCCGGACTGCGCCCAAAGCTCATCCGGCATATTCATGATTGAAATGCCATCCTCAGCTAATGAAGTTATCCTGCTGAAGATTAACGCGGCGGTAGTTGCAGCTGATATATTTACGAAATGACGTCTGTTCATAGGGTAATTAAGGTAAATTGATTTTTTATTTAAACGCTCAAGCAAAAGTCGCGCGCGCAAAACCGATGCTGTTAAAATAATTCCTTCTCAGCATTTGTGTCCATTGATCTTTTATTATATTGCCTTCTGGAAGCCGGCCTGGCTATCGCTAACCAAAAATAAGTTTTAAATATGTCATCCGATCGCAGAAAATTTCTAAAACAACTCGGCAGCACCGTAATCCTTACCACAGCAGGGCTTACAACACTTGCAGCACAGGAAGAACATGAAAGAAAAGTACTGCAGGCCGAAAAACGCATTACAGCGAATGACAAAATACGGATTGCTACCATAGGCATGGGTATTATGGGCCATAATGATACGCAGGCTGCCCTCCACTCACCGGGAATTGAACTGGTTGGCTGCTGCGACCTGTATACCGGACGACTGGAAAGATCTAAAGAGCTCTACGGGTCCAATATTGTTACAACGCGTGATTATCGCGAGCTGCTCGAGCGCAAAGATATAGACGCCATCATTATCGCGACCAGTGACAACTGGCATAGCCGCATAGCTATAGAAGCCATGCGAAAAGGGAAGGCGGTTTACAGCGAGAAGCCGATGGTGCATTATATTAGCGAGGGGCTCGAAGAAATCAGGGTTCAGAAAGAAACCAGGGCCGTTTTCCAGGTTGGCAGTCAAAGGGTGAGCAGCCTGGCTTTTAAAAAAGCAAAAGAATTGTACCAGGCCGGAGCTATTGGCAAACTCAATTCCATACAGGCATCGTTTAACAGGCAAAGTGCACTTGGCGCGTGGCAATATACCATTCCGCTGGATGCATCAACGCAAACGGTAGACTGGAACCGTTTCCAGGCGCCCGAAAAAGTAAAACATCCCTATGATAGTAACCGCTTTTTCAGGTGGAGAAATTATAGGGAGTATGGTACGGGTGTGGCGGGCGACCTTTTTGTTCATCTGTTAACAGGCATCCATTTTATTACCGATTCCAAAGGGCCTGATAAGATATATTCAGTCGGAGATCTTGTCTTACTGGAAAGACGGACGCAATGTTCCGGACGTAATGAGTGCAATCATACATTACCCGCAAACCCAGGAACATCCCTCCTTCCAGGTTTCACTGGAGGTAAACTTCATAAGCGGCGAAGGAGAAGTAGGCTACACCCGGATGATAGGATCCGAGGGCGTGATCGAAATTTCGGATGATATGGGCTTCACCATACGTAAAAACAAGATGGCCGTAGCACCAGGATATGGTGGTTGGGATTCCTTTGATACTTATCCGCTGGCAATGCAAAAGGCAATCGCTGATAATTACAAGGCGAAGTATTCTCAGGCAGACACACAAAAACCTAAAAGCGAAACCGTTACCTACCAATCGCCGGATGGATATAATTCTTCATTTGACCATTTTGATAATTTTTTTGACGCTATGCGCACCGGAAAACCAGTTGTGGAAGACGCAACATTTGGCTTCAGGGCCGCTGCTCCTGCGCTGGCCTGCAATGAAAGTTATTTTCAGAACAAGGTCATCCATTGGGATGCTGAAAATATGAAATTGGTGTAAACATCGATCCCGGGTTTTAGCGCCCCCTTTTCTGCGGGGAGACTCTCCTGCGCTAAGCAGCACTGTGCTTTGTTTTTGTTTAGCACTATTAAAATAACCGCCCGAAGATTAAGCACATATACCTTGCAAGTAAATTTCAAGTAGCGGAACTATTAACTGTGCGATTCCGTATAAAGGCTATATCACCTTTTTGAGTGATACCTTCTTATTTATAACTATTAAAATTTAAAAGATGAAGATCCTTGTAGCCGAAGATGATCAGTTAATGCTTAAAATGCTTGAATTCCGCTTGAAGAAAGACGGGCATGAAGTTATCGTTACGCACGATGGCAGGGAAGCTGTACAAAAACTTGAGGATTTTCAACCTGATCTGGTCATAACCGACATTATGATGCCCTATTTGTCCGGGCTTGAAGTGATCAGCGCTGTCAAAAAGAAATATCCACAGGGAACACCTGTTATCATACTTTCTGGTATGGGGCAGGAAAACGTAGTACTTGAGGCATTTCAGCTTGGCGCCGACGACTATATCACCAAGCCATTCAGTCCGAACGAATTATCTGTACGTGTCCGCAGGTTTCATGCAGCGATCGCCAAATAACGAATCCATAAAGTAAATTATTTATAGAACTATTTTGCATATCGCTCAGGCTCAATGCGATAAACCATACAGAAATTAAACATACTTTAACAGGAAAACCTTTGACAATTCTTACATTTTCACATACAGCCTATATTGTAAAGGTTCATTACCAGCTAATTGCAATATTTTCAATAGCCTGTTTAATGACCTCGATCCTAATTTATATGTTGTGTTACATGTTTTATAAAAGCAGGTACGAAAAGAAATATGTGCAATGGCGAACGATCACCGACAGGCTTATTCAAAAAGCGGTATTCTATTGGGATGACGATGAGCAGGAAAAGGACGAGAACACGATGATCCCTGTGACGGCCCGGGCCAAAAAGCTGATGCGCAGGCGGCAATTCAGGAAACTTCTGACCGAAGAGATTCAATCTGCCAAAAAAAACATAACAGGAACAGCGGCCGATAATTTGAAACATCTTTATCGCCAGTTGCAGCTTGACAAATATGCCTTGAAAAATTTAAAAAGTCCCTTGTGGCATATAAAAGCAAAGGCCATACAGGAACTGATGTTAATGGAGGCCAAGGAATACGAAGACAAACTATTTCCTTTCACCAACCATCAAAATGATTTTGTGCGCATGGAAGCGCAAACAGCCATGGTGCAGTTCTATGGTTTTGCAGGGCTCCGGTTTTTAGACATTATTTCCTATCCTATTTCCAACTGGCAGCAAATAAAGCTATTGCAACAATTATCGCTAATGCCTCCTGCGGATGTCAGCTTTGACAACTGGTTCAAGTCCGAAAACAACAGTGTCGTCGTATTCGCTTTGAAACTTGCCAGGAATTATCACAGGTTTGATCTTCACGATCAGATACTACCCTGTCTTGACCATCCCTCTTCGCAGGTACGTCTGGAGGCGATCCAGTGCCTGCGCGAAATTTATACTGACGGGACATCGGATGAACTTACTTCCAGGTTTTTAAATGAAGACATTAAAAATCAGTTAATGATGATTAAGGCGATCCAGCAGATCGGATCCGAAAGAGATATTGCATTTTTATTGCAGCTCCTGGACAGTGAGAATGACGAGATCAAACTTTTTGCAGCAAGGGCACTGGCCAATAATGGAAAAAACGGACTCGAATCATTGGAAAAACACGCTGAATCCGCGGGCGACACGCTTAATCAAATGGTAATGCAGATAAAAGGAGAAATAGCAGCATGAGTTGGCAAACCTTTATATTACATATTTTCACTTATGGCATTCTGCTGTATTCGATCATACTGATGATCTGTTATATTCTGATCGGTGCTTTTTCGGTTGACGAAACGAGAACCTATCTGAATAAAAATAGCTTTACCGATTATCGCGTGCTGGCATCGTCAAACGAAGCGCCCAGCATGAGCATACTGGCACCGGCCTATAACGAAGCGTCTACTATAACCGAAAATGTGCGTTCCTTACTTTCCCTGCATTATAATAACCTGGAGGTAATTATCATTAACGATGGAAGCAAGGACAATTCTCTGGAGACCCTGATTCAGGCATATGACCTGTATAAAATAGATTTTTTTGTAAACCAGCGTTTAAAAACGAAACCGGTAAGAGGCGTTTACAAAAGCCGCAATCCTGTGTACCGCAAACTCATGGTGGTCGACAAGGAAAATGGCGGTAAAGCCGACGCCTTGAATGTCGGAGTCAACATTGCCCAAAATGATTATTTCGTCTGTATCGACGTGGATTGTGTTTTGGAACAGGATTCCCTGTTAAAGCTGGCCAAACCATTCTTGGAAAACACTACCCACAAAGTTATTGCAGCGGGAGGTGTAGTTCGCGTGGCCAATAGTTGCGAAATTGAGGGTGGGCGGCTTGTAAAAGTGAACCTTCCCAAACAGTTTTTACCAAGAGTACAGGCACTCGAATATATACGTGCCTTTCTACTGAGCCGAATGGCATGGACCAAACTTAATGGCCTGCTGCTGATTTCGGGTGCATTTGGTGCATTTGACAGAGAAATTGTCATTAAATGCGGAGGTTATAATCATAAAACGGTCGGTGAGGATATGGAACTTGTGGTTCGCATGCGCAGGCATATGGAGGAACTGGACGAGCCCTACCGGGTGGCTTTCATTCCCGATCCGCTGTGCTGGACAGAAGCTCCTGCAACTTTTAAAATATTAGGACGGCAGCGTAACCGCTGGACCAGGGGCACCATTGAAACCCTGCGTTTTCATAAGGAAATGTTCTTTAACCCGCGTTATGGCTTGCTGGGTATGCTGAGCTATCCCTACTGGCTGTTATTTGAATTTCTTGCACCGATTATTGAATTTTTCGGCTTTATCGGATTGCTGATCTATTGCATCGCAGGCGAAATCAACTGGTCAGCCCTGCTGTTGATGGTAGGTGTAATAAGCATTGGTATCCTCTATTCCATCTTCGCGATCCTGATGGAAGTACTAACCTATAACCAGTATAAAAACAAAAAAGATATACTGAAGCTCGTACTGGTCGCCATCCTGGAACCGCTCATCTTCCACCCCTTTGTGGTATGGTCGGCCATCAGGGGCAATATCGATCTGATACGTAAACATAACTCATGGGGTGAAATGACAAGACAAGGCTTCGCCACCGAAAAGAAATCACAATAAAATTTAGAGTAATGAAAGAGAAAAAATCCAAGGAAAGGAGCTACACTACAAAACTGGCTCAGGTTGCCGCCACATTTTCCGGTTTGTCGGTGGTATGGTTAATGATCATTTTCCTTTTGAGCATATTTGAAATTAGCTACAACGGCGCTATCCACGAAGTCCCTCAAAGTTTGGGCGCGGTAATAGCATGGACATTTTTAAATGACCTCTTTTTCTGGCTTAAATGGCTCATTTACCTTTTTGCCGGATATACGATCCTGAGCTTATTTTCACAAAAATTTGCCCGCACGACCTATTGCGTGTTTATTATACTGATCTCGGTCATGCAGCTTTGCCTCAGTAGTTATTTCACCACTACACTGGTTCCGCTCGGGGCCGATCTGTATGGTTATTCTTTAACGGAAATCAAACAAACGATAGCCGCTTCCGGTGGTATCAGCCTGGTGCAGATCATTGGATTCCTCGTTATTCTGGCAGGTGCAGTTTTTGCTTTGCGCAATCTGTCGCCACGTATCGCAGTGAGAACCTACCTGGCTTTTTCTTTATTATTGCTGTCTTTCCTTATTGTGACCACCGGTGCCCAGGCAACGGTCGGCCAGGCTTCCTTTAAATCGGATTTTGCCAATAACATAACACTCAATAAATATGATTATTTCTGGACGTCGTCATACAGGCACTTTTTCCCCGGCCCGGATGATATCGACATCTATGCGGACAGTTACATCATTGGTTACAACCGTCCCAAAGTAGGCAATTCCTCACAGGAATTTAATTATACCGAACCCCAAAACTATCCATTCCTGCATAGCGAGGCAGCCAGCGACGTGCTCTCGCCGTTCATCAAAAGCAATGCCACCCCACCCAATATCGTGATCGTGCTGGTGGAGGGCCTGGGCAGGGCGTTCACCAATAATGGCGCCTATTTAGGTAACTTCACACCATTTATTGATTCATTATCGGACAAAAGCCTTTACTGGAAGAATTTTTTAAGCGAAGGTGGTCGTACGTTTGCAGTACTCCCCTCTGTGCTGGGTTCGCTCCCGTTCGCAAAAAATGGCTTTCTGGAATTAGGTGACAATATGCCAGCTCACCTGTCGCTGTTAAGTCTTTTGAAATATAACGGTTATCATACCTCGTTTTACTATGGCGGTGATTCCCGGTTTGATAACATGAAAAGCTTTCTGGTAAAAAATAATATCGATGAGATAAACGACGAAAAATCGTTCCCGGCAGGATACACCAGGCTGCCCGCTCCAAACGGCTTTTCATGGGGGTATAACGATAAAGAGCTGTTCAGGCATTATCTGATGACGCGTGACCAGAAAGCATCAGCGCCGCAATTAAGCGTCGTGCTGACGGTGGCTACACACAACCCGTTTGTAATCAACGAAGAAGATAAATATTTAAAGCAATTCGAGCAGCGTATGACCCAGCTGGGATTTAACGATGCGCAAAAGAATGAACACCGCAACTACAAGCTGCAATATGCCAGCATCCTGTATCTGGACGATGCGTTACGTGGTTTCTTTAATAGCTATAAAAAACGAAGTGATTATAATAACACCATATTCCTGATCACCGGAGACCACCGTATGCCGGAAATACCGATGAGCGATAAACTCGACCGTTATCATGTGCCGCTGATCGTTTATTCACCCATGCTAAAACAGTCCGCTCAAATTTCCTCGGTTTCAACACACTTCGACATTAGTCCAAGCTTGCTGGCCTACCTGCACCATAATTTCCAAACTAAGGGTCCTTCCCTGGTAAGCTGGATGGGGCAGGGATTGGATACTAACCGAAACTTTGAAAATGTGCATAGCTATCCGCTGATGCAGACCAAGACGGATATCATCGATTTTATTATGGGAGAATATCACCTGAACGGCGACAACCTGTTCAAATTAAACGCTGACCTGGGCGAAGACCTGATCCATGACCAGGATAAGGCGGGTCAGCTTAAAAACGCTTTTGATCAGTTTAAGAAAAGAAATGAACAGATTTCCAGTGGTAGCCATATCATCCCTGATTCGATACACCAGCAATACAGCCCTGCCAAAAGAAAATAGTTTATTTGCGCTATTATTTATATATGAATTGCCCGCTGAAAGACCAGCGGGCTTTTTTTGCTTTTGCCGGCACTTTACAAACAAATCCCCCTGTCATTTGGTTATTAATGACAGGTAGTACTCCACATGAAAAAGCTGATTTCGTTGATCATTTTAGCTGTATGGTTCAATAGTGTAATCAGCCAGACCAAATCTAAAACAACAGAGGCAAACAGGGACACGGTTGCCCGGACGAGTCCGTTCAGGATTAGCTTCGATAAAGTATTCAGACGCAATACCGATGGCTCTTTTTCACCTATGCACCCCGTACAGATCAATGGAGAATATATGGGTACCGGTGTGCCATTTATACAAGGAACGTACTTTGGTGGCGTAGACGTAGGGTCCTACTCAGGACATGATTTGTTGATTGACACCATCAGAGGTGTAATCATTATCAGGAAAATTTATTGAAACCGGCATACCGCTTTTAGACACATCAAAACGCCCAAAGATTTCCTGCCAGAATCACTAAATCTGATCGCCCTTGAAGACTAACTGCTTATTCCCCGAAGGAATGGCAACCTCACTTTTTATCGGCAATATTCCCTTCGAGAATAACGTTCATCATCGGACGATAGAAGTCCCAAAAAAAGCTCTTACGTTCGCTGGCGTCGTCTGTGTTATAGAACATCCATTTAAAGAATCCTACTCCTTTAAAGTACGAAGTAGCCATGCCGATCGGATTATCGCTGAAGTCGCCAGAGAAGTAATAAAACTGATAGTCCTTATCCTTATGCATAATGATGGCCGGGAAAGTAGCAGGAATATTATATTTCTTCAATTCGGCTATCCCCTTGGCATTCAAACCCAGTTCGTAGCGGGCAAGGGCGTGATTGACCGAAAGATCCGGTTCAATAATATCAAACCAGAAAGAATATTTCATCCTCGCAGGCAGATCAAGCTGCTTTTGGCCGTAACCCATGGTAATAATATGGGGCACGGGATCAGTCAAATGGGTACTGTCTTCCAATACAACAACCTGCTCATCGTTACTTACGAAGGCCATGCCGGACTTATGGAAACCCCATTTTCCGTGATGGTCCCTCATATAATCCCGGGTGAGCCACTTTGGCAGGTCCTTATTCAAAACGGTATCCAGGCTGTTAAAATATTTACCGCTCCAACCGGTCCAGCGCATACCAAACAGCTTTTCAAATTTATGACGGTTATCCACGCTGGTAGGTGAGCCGATGGTATTAAATTCCGTAACGATGAGCTTATGCCTGGCTTTCATGTCCGCTAAAAACTCGACATCCTGGTCACTGAGCCCACCATACAAAATATTCGATCTTTCTAAAACAGGCACCTGTTTATACCATTCCCTGGTATAGATGCCGTAGGTGTCTGTAAAGTAAGCAAGGTCAGCGTCATGGCTTAACTGACCAAGCTGGGCCGAAGAAAATCTTTCAAGACCCTTCAGTTTGAAGTTTTCACCATCTCTTGGGAAAAACCCGAAATAATCACTGTCCAGACGATATCGTTCCAAACTTGTTTTTGTGTAGCGGTGATTATTCAGCACCCAGGTAAGCGAAATATGCTCCTGCACCTTGTGGTCAAGGACGGTCTTGTCTATTATTGCTGCAACCACGCGGGTTTTGGGCGTAAAATACCACGCCAAAAACATCCATAACGGAAACAGCATAAAGAAAGGAATGATATATAGGAATAAACGTCTTCTGGTGATCATATGATTAAAATCTTCTTAAATAGCCAACGCCTAAATCAAACTGGTAGCCCCAAGTCTGGAATTGATATTCCTGATGATCGAGACTCGCTGTAACAAAGAAAACATTCAGCTTCTTAATGGAATGATAAAAAGACGCCGTGATATTATTGGAATGCAGCTTATAATTATTCCCTCCGTTAAGCAATATGATGTTTCGCGGATCATCCGGAGAAATGCCGGTCCCCACTCCAAGTGAAAGATAGTCGTCTGCCCCTCCTGTATAATACCTGGCTTTCACGGAATAAGATTGTGAAATCGAACTATTTGATGGTGTAAGGTAGGTTCTGAAATTGAACCAGAAACTCTTGTAGTATTTGCCGACCGACGCCGTGTACATCCATGTGCTACCAGTAAAATAAAGATACCGTATACCCAATTCCCCCTCAAAACTTTTAGGCAAATTGGCATATAGGGACGCTCCCACTCTATATTTGGGAAATATTCCCTCATCACCCGAATAGGCTCCGCTCACATAAGCGTAAAATGTTTTATTAATATGCGGATAGGCATCCACTTCGTATTGCAGCCCATTGGTGCTAAAGCGGTTGGCATAATTTAAATAACCAATGACCGATCCGAGGCCGGTCTGCCTGCCGTACTCCAGGCTGGCGAAATACCAGGGTGTATCGTACTGTTTATCAAAGGTAATGTAATCAAAGGTTGCACCGATCTGATTTGATGCGGAATCAAATCGTACGCGGTTAGCAAGAGCACGTGCATCGCTGTTATTCGGATCAGCTTTTATCAGGGTATCCAGTGTAGCACTGGCCTCTTTATAACGCCGCATATCGTTTAAAACCTTGGCTTTTAGTAGTAATAGGTCTTTTGACTGCGGATGAAATTTTAATCCGTTCTGAACAAGCTCTAATGCCCTTGGAGAATGATTATTCCAATATTCCAGGCTTCCATAAGCAAAAGCCGCATCCTCATTATCAGGATGCTTATCCAGTACCATATTGAATTGAGTGCGCGCGCTGTCGGTTTTATCTGTCCAGGTGTAAATCCGGCCTAAAAATATCCGGATATCTGAATAATCAGGACTTTTTTCCAAAGCTTCCTTGCTCAGGCTTATCGCCTTGGGATAATCTTTCAGATCAAAGGCGGCTTTGCGTGCTTGCTGAAAAAGCTCGTCGGAAGAAAGACCGGTCTGAGCAGACGCCATGTTAAATGAAATAATCAGCAATAATAGAAAATGATATAGTTTACGGTTCATATAATGCGGTATACCTGCATAAGCGCTTAAAGTATCCTTGTACGGCAATTACACGAAGTAAGTTCTGTTACCAACTAATTATTAGCGGTTTTACGCCGGTTATTTTGTTAACATTCCAGCTGGCCGCACAAAAAAAGAGACCATTGCTGGTCTCTTTGAACATATATGGTATTTGTTATGAAATGGACTTATTTATTCTCCCCATCATCCATGCCATGCCGGGCCCGACTCGCCTTATTCTCTGCATTCGACATGGCAATCTCGTATTCAAGCTCCGGATCAATGTTCTGTTCTTCGACACGGCGGGCTTTGTCCATCAATTCTTCGTGATGGGCTTTGAGCCAGGCCAGTTGTTTTTTACCATAGGAGAATCTGGTGAACAGCACGAAAAGTACCGGCACAACAAATATGGAGATGGTGGAAGACGCGATCATCCCGCCCAAAACCGCAACACCGATCGTATTTCTGGATGCAGCACCTGCACCGGTGGCCAGTACAAGCGGCAACACACCCAGGATAAACGCCATGGAGGTCATAATAATCGGCCGCAAACGAAGCCGGACGGCTTCCAGGGTAGATTTAATGAGCTCCTCGCCCCGATCTACCCGGAGCTTGGCAAATTCTACAATGAGGATGGCATTTTTTGCTGACAAGCCAATCAGGGTGATTAATCCGATCTGCGCATATACATTGTTGGTAATTGAGGGGAAACAGGTTAATGCCAGGATCGCACCAAAGGCACTGATAGGAACAGCCAGCATTACCGAAAATGGTACCGACCAGCTTTCATATAAGGCTGCAAGAAACAGGAAAACAAAAATAATGCTGAAAAGGAAAATATATACCGTGATCGAGCCCGCCTTTATCTCTTCGTAACTCAGCCCGGAAAACTCGTAAGTGTAACCTCGGGGCAAGGATGTTGAGGCCAGCGCCCTAAGTGCATCCAGTGATTGGCCGCTGCTGTAGCCCTCCGGTATGGAACCATCCACTTCTGCCGAACGGAAAATATTGAAATGGGAAATAAGCGGTGGCGCGATGGTGGGTTTATAACTGATCAGCGTACTCAATGGCAGCATCTGTCCCGCTGCGTTGCGCACATAATATTTATTCATATCTGGAATCAATGCCCGGTATCCGGTATCAGCCTGTATCACGACGTGATAAGTCCGGTTGTATAAAGTAAAATTATTCACGAAAAGGCTACCCATGTAGGACTGCATGGTACTAAATACATCGGAAATATTTACACCGAGTTTCTGACATTTTTCCCGGTCAACGGTCAGATCATAACTTGGCGTATGTGCGGAGAAATAACAGAATGCAGTCGATATGGCCGGTATTTTTTGTGCGTCGGCAACAAATTTCTGGACCACTTTTTCGAATGCGTGAATGTCATCGGTGGAATTGCCCTGTTCAATTTGCATGCTGAAACCGGCTGCCAGTCCAATACCCCTGATCGGCGGCGGCTGAATCACCACCACATTGGCATTTTTTATACCGGCTTTGGCGATACGTTTTTTGAGATTATCCATGATTCCCTGCATGCTGCGTTTGCGGGGTATTGCGGTCATCCCAGGGGCTGAGCATACAAAACATAGAACCACTATTGGAATTTGCGCCGCCATTAATATATTAAAACCAGATACTGCAGTATAATGCATTATTCCCGGCGTTGTGCCAACAACGTTCATGATCTTCTCCATTACCTTTACTGATTGGGTTGTAGACGATGCGTCCGGCAACTGGAAGGTAACAAAAAGACGGCCGCCATCTTCGGAAGGCACAAATCCCGACGGTTTGCTTTTAAATAAAAGGTAGGTACCGACGCAGATACATATCAAAATTATGACGATGTACTTCGAATTTTTAATACTTCTTCTTACCCCATTTGAATATCTGAAGGTGAATCTGCTCGAACCAGGTATTAAACTGATAAAAGAACCTATTGAGCCATTTAGAGACTTCTTATTAATATGACTCGGCCTTAACAGCAATGTGCACAGCGCGGGCGTAAGCGACAAGGCAATAAATGCGGAAAGCATCACCGATATGGCGATGGTTATGGCAAACTGCTGATAGAGCCTGCCAACTATACCCGGAATAAAACCAACGGGCACGAATACCGACGCCAGGATCAGCGCTATCGCAACCACCGGCGCCGATATCTCTTTCATTGCATTGTACGTGGCTTCCTTGGGCGACATCTGCTGCTCATCAATATAATGCTGCACGGCCTCCACCACGATGATGGCATCATCCACGACAATACCGATGGCCAGCACAAAACCAAACATGGTAAGCGTATTTATGGTAAAGCCTAAGGGGATGAAAAAGCAAAAGGTACCCAGGATGGATACCGGTATCGCCAAGATGGGAATGATGGTAGAACGCCAGTTCTGCAGGAAAAGAAAAACAACAATGGCAACCAGGCCCAGCGCTTTTAGCAAGGTACCTACCACTTCGTTCATGGAAACCCTGATGATCGTTACGGATTCAAAAGGCACAATATAATCCACGTCGGCGGGAAAAGATTTTTTCAGCTGCTCCAGTTCGGCGTAAACGTTATCGGCTGTTTGCAGGGCATTGCTCCCCGGCGATTGGTAGACCATCAATCAGTGAGCACCGTTTTCCGTCAACAAAAGCATTGCTGGAGAAAGTGAACTTTCCCAGTTCGATGCGTGCCACATCTTTCAAATAGACCAGTTCGCCCGTGGACGGGAATCGTTTTTACAATGATCTTTTCATAATCCGCCACTTTATTGAGCATCCCGTTTACCAGTATGCCTATTTCATGGGTCTGAGATGATAGGCTGCGGAGGTGCGCCGACCGAACCGGCCGCTACATATACATTCTGGGCATTTAATGCCGCGGTAACGTCCCCGGGGTCAGACTGTAAGATGCCATCTTTTCCGGGTTCATCCAGATGCGCATGCTGAACTGCATCCGTGCGCGCCTCACATCCCCTACACCCGGCACGCGTAAAATGGCATCTTCAATAAATACATTGGTATAATTGTCGAGGAAAGTGATATTGTGCGATGCCCTTCGGCGAATAGACCGCGATCAGCATCAACTGATCGGGGTTGCTGGCCCGTACGGTCAGACCCAGCTTGCTTACCACGGAAGGCAGCAGGGGCTTGGCTATTCCCACACGGTTCTGCACATTTAGCGCCGCGATCTGTACGTTGGTGCCGATGTTAAAAGTCACCCGGATACTCTACGCCGCCGCTATTGGTGTTGGTGCTTTGCATGTATTCCATGCCGGGCGTGCCGTTGACCTGTTCTTCGATCGGGATGGCAACCGTTTGTTCCACCGTTTCCGCATCCGCGCCGGTATAGATGCCGTTCACCGAGACGCTGGGCGGTGAGATATCCGGGTATTGATCAACTGCAAGATTAAACATGCAAATGATCCCCGAGATCATCAATACCAATGATATGACGATGGCCGTTACGGGCCTTTTTATGAATGTATTGGCAATCATCTTTAATCTGCGCGTTTATTCAGGTCACGCGATTTTTGAATTTCGTATTCCAGTTCGGGATCAATATTCTGCGCTTCCACTTTTTTCGCTTTTTCCATCAGTTCCTCGTGGTGCTCCCGGAGCCAGGCCAAGTTTTGCCTTTCCATAAGAAAAACGGGTGATCAGCACAAAAAGAACAGGCACAATAAATATCGCCAGGGTCGATAGCCGCCAGCATGCCGCCGAGCACCGTAAAACCGATGGTTCTTCGGGCCACCGCGCCGGCACCGGTAGCAAATACCAGTGGCAACACGCCCAAAATAAAGGCCAGCGACGTCATAATGATAGGGCGTAAGCGCAGCTTACCGCTTCGAGAGTAGATTGGATCAGTTCCTCACCCCGATCTACCCTCACCTTGGCAAACTCCACGATCAGGATCGCATTTTTGGCAGCCAGGCCGATCAGTGTGATCAACCCGATCTGCGCATATACGTTGTCGGTAAGGCCTGGCACAAGCACCAGTGCAAGGATGGCGCCGAAGGCACCGACCGGAACGGCCAGCAATACAGAAAACGGAACGGACCAGCTTTCGTATAATGCAGCGAGAAACAAGAAATACAAATGTGATTGAAAACAGAAAAATATAAATGGTAGTTGATCCTGCCTTGATCTCCTCATAGCTCATCCCGGAAAATTCATAAGTGTATCCTTCGGGAAAACCTTTGCAGCGATTTCCTGCAGCGCCGAAAGTGCCTGACTGCTGCTGTACCCCGCAGCCGAAGATACCATCTACTTCTGCAGTATCGGAAAATATTAAAATGCGATATCAGCGGCGCAGCTTCCGTGGGCTTATAGCTGATCAGTGTTCCCAGTGGCACCATGCTAGCCTGCCTGGTTGCGGACATAATATTTATCCATGTCGGATATCATGGTTGCGGAAAGCGGTATCGGCCTGCACGACCACATGGAAAGTCCGGTTATATGTTGTGAAATCATTGATATAGAGGCTGCCCATATAAGCCTGGATGGTCGTAAACACATCCCCAATGTTGACGCCCAGCTTTTCGCATTTTTCCCGGTCGACGGTAGATTGTAATTGGGAGTATGGGCAGTATAAAAACTGTAGGCCTTGGTAATTGCCGGATTTTTATTGGCCTCGGCAACAAATTTGTTCACCACTTTTTCAAACTGCCTGCAGGTTGTCGCTGGTACTGCGTTGTTCGATCTGTACGCTGAAGCCGACCGTCGAGCCCACGCCCGGCAGTGGCGATGGCTGGATCACTTCTACATTGGCATTTTTTATTCCTGCATCCGCTATCCGTTTTTGCATTACACCGATGATGCCCGGCACCTTTTCGTCTGTCTTTTGTCCGTGTCATCCCAGGGTTTGAGCTGACAATAGATCGTTCCGTTGTTGGAATTGCTGGCATTGGTGACCACGTTTAATCCAGACAAGGCCGCATAATGCGCCACGCCGGGCGTAGATGACACTACCTGCATTAACCTGTTCATCACGTCGACCGATTGGGCGGTCGACGAAGCGGGAGGCAATTGGAAGGTAACATATAAATTGCCATCGTCTTCGGAAGGAATAAAACCGGTTGGTTTTTCTCGAACATAAAATATGCCCCGATACAAACCACACAGCAGCAGGATCACGATGTACCTCGCATCCCTTGATACTTTTTTTTACACCTTCGGTATATTGGGCAGTTACCCGCTCAAACCAGTTATTGAACTTATTGAACCATTTATTAATTCCTTTTTTCTTTTTATCTTTCATCGGTGGCTTTAACAGCAAGGTGCAAAGTGCCGGCGTTAATGATAAGGCTATAAACGCGGATATGATCACTGAAATGGCGATGGTGATTGCGAACTGCTGATACAAGCCTGCCTACGATGCCCGGGATAAAGCCTACCGGAACAAATACCGCGGCCAGAATCAGCGCAATGGCCACCACCGGGGCCGAAATATCCTTCATGGCCTGATAGGTCGCTTCCTTGGGTGACATTTTTTCATGATCGATATAATGCTGCACGGCCTCGACCACGATAATGGCATCATCCACCACGATGCCTATGGCCAGCACGAAGCCAAACATGGTCAGTGTATTGATAGTAAAGCCCAAGTGGAATGAAAAAACAAAATGTGCCGAATATAGATACCGGTATCGCCAGCACCGGGATCAGCGTGGAACGCCAGTTCTGCAGAAACACGAATACCACCATGGCTACCAGTCCCAATGTTTTTAGCAGTGTCCCCACCACGTCCGACATGGAAACTTTTACCACCGTAACCGATTCAAAAGGCACACTGTATTCGACGTCCGATGGAAAGGTTTGCCTTAATTTCGCCAGCTCATCATAAATACCTTTGGCTGTTTCCAGTGCATTGCTGCCGGGCGCCTGGTAAATTTGCAGGTAAGAGGCCCGTTTCCCGTCAACAAATGAATTACTTGAGAATGTAAACTTACCGAGCTCCACCCGGGCCACATCTTTCAGGTACACCAGTTCACCGGTTGCAGGGATGGTTTTTACGATGATGTTTTCAAATTCCGATACCTTGCTCAACCGGCCGTTGACCAAAATGCCCAATTCATATGTCTGGCTGGATGACTGCGGCGGAACACCGGCTGTTCCAGCGGCAACCTGCACGTTTTGGGCAGTTCAACGCATTGATTACATCCGCAGGCGTGAGGCTGTAGGAAGCCATTTTTTCCGGGTTCATCCAAATACGCATGCTAAAATCGTCCGTGAACCGGTTGATACTACCGACCCCCGGCACGCGAAGCAATGCATCCTGGATAAATATATTGGTATAATTATCCAGGAAAGTAATATTATGTGTGCCCTTGGGTGCATAGATAGCCACCATCATCAGCATACTTGGATTGAGCGCGCGCACCGTTAGTCCCAGTCGGCTTACCACGGCCGGCAATAAAGGCGTTGCAATGCTCACCCTGTTCTGCACATCCAGTGCGGCCACGTCAATATTGGTACCGATCTTAAAGGTCACATTCATGGACATCAGCCCGTTGTTGGTGCTGTTGCTTTGCATGTATTCCATGCCAGGCGTACCATTCACCTGTTCTTCAATAGGCGTGGCAACGGTTTGCTCTACAGTTTGGGCGTCGGCACCGGTAAACTGCCCGTTCACCTGCACAATAGGAGGCGTGATATCAGGATATTGGTCAACCGGCAAAAGCAAGATACATACCGTACCCGTAATTACCAATACGATGGATATCACGATAGCGGTTACCGGCCTTTTTATAAATGTATTAGCAATCATATATTATTATTCAAAGCACAGTAAGACCTGAGCAAATCATTAATCCCCGTTAACGTCCCTTGCCGCCACCACCTGAAGGGCCTACTTTATTGGCTGTTGTAATGGGCACCCCGTCATGCAGGGATTGAACACCATCGATCACTACGCGGTCGCCTTCATCTATACCGCTTTTGATCACGATATTGCCACCGATCGTCTGCCCTATCTGGACCTTTTTCTGCATGGCTACCAGCTTAGGCTTACTTGCTGTATCAGACTTTCCTTTGGGATCATTGATAACGCTATCCTTTGCCACAAATACAAAATACTCGCCCATTTGCTCTACCACCGCTTTGTTTGGCAATACCAGCTGGGGCTCCGTATCCTGGTTATGCACGCGAACGACACAACTCATACCAACCCTGAGCGCATTCTTTGGGTTAGCGAATGTGAGCCGTACCCGGATTGATCCCGTTTGGGCATCCACTGCCCGATCGATCACGGATATTTTACCGGTATAGGAATAAAGTGAATTATCAGGCAATAGGATCGTAAACAGGGAGTCAGGAATGCTTTTGCGGCCTTCTTGCAGGTGTTCAAAAAACGGAAGCTGTTTTTCATTAATAATAAAATCGACTGCGATGGGATCATCTGTCGAAATGGTATTTAAAACCGTCGCACCCGGATTTACCACATCGCCCAATTTCACCATGCTAAAGCCTATTGTTCCGTCAAATGGTGCGTAAACGACGGCGTAATTCAAATTTGTGCTGGCTGTTCTGACTGCCTGCTGTGAAGCCTGTACTGTATTTTTCGCATTTTCCAGCGCTATGATGGCATGGTCGTATTGCTGCTTGGCCACGGCATTATATTTATTTAGGTAATCATATCGGTCTGCATCCTGCTGGGCCTGCACCAGATTGCCCTGTGACACTTTAAGGTTAGCCTCAGCCTGATCGTAACTGGCCTCATAGATGCGCTTGTCTATTTCGTATAGTTTCTGTCCCTTGCTTACATGTGCTCCTTCTTTGAAAAATATTCCGGTAATAGCGCCTGTAATCTGTGGCAACAGGTTAACCTGGCTCAGGGCCTGTGTTGTTGAGGGATATTTGTCATAGTACAACACCTGCTGCTTTTTTACCGTATGCAGATTGACCGGCACCTCAGTGCTTTGAGGCGGTTGTTTTTTCTTACAGGCGCCTAAAATGAGGCAGCTTAATAAAATGATATTTAAAAAAACTCTATTCATAGAGGGAGTTTGGTTTTGATACGTTAGTAAGAAATGTTACCCATTGCCTTCTGCAGATCGATCTTATTTGACAGAACCTGGAACAAAGCATTTAAGTAACTTATCTCTGATGATATTAAATTCGATTCGGCAGTGATCACATTCAGGTAAGGCACGATTCCCTGCTTATATTGCAGGTTGACGACAAAATAAACGCGCCGGGCCATGCTAACATTCTTTTGCAGCAGCTGCAAATTGTAATAGTTCCCCTTGTAGTTGGCCAGCGCCGAAGTATACTCTTTATAGATCTGTGACTTGAGATCCACCTCATTCCAGCCAATCACCTGCTGCTGAAGCTTTGCCCTTTTCAGATTGTTCACCCGCGAGAACCCGGTAAAGATCGGTATGCTAAAGGAAATACCAACCAGTGAGTTGGGAATGGCGGCACTTCCAAAGAGGTTGGGAAGATTATTGTTCAGATAAGTTATATTATAGTTGTAAAAGGCGGATACGGTAGGCAGGAACGAGAGCTTGTAATAGTTTATTTCCTTGGCCTGCAGTTCTTTACTTGTTGCGATCTGCTGAAATTCAATACGCTTTTCATACTGCAATTGCTGAAGGGTATCGATATGAATATTTCGTGCCATTTCTATGGTGTCAAAATTCACATTGAATTGTTTCTGAGGAGGATACCCCATAAGTTGTTTTAATGCAGCATATTGTGGTATTACATTCTCGGCGGCCTGCTTTAGCTGCGCCCTGGAGTTATTAAGTGTGATATTTGCTTCCTCATAATCCGTTTCATCCACGATGCCGCCTTTGTACTGGTGGTAGGCATCACGAAGGCTTTGGCCCAGACGTGAAGTATCCTCTTTTAGAACATTAATCTGCTCGAGCGTAAGCAATACATTATAAAATGCTTTGCTTACCGACGAAACCAGAAATATTTTAGTGCTATCGGTAACCTGTTCGGCCTGTTTAAGGTAAAGCGGGCCGCTTTGGAAGGCATATAAAAGACTAGGGTTAAAAAGTGCCTGTGTGACGCTTATTCCGGGAATAAAGGTATTGGCAAAGTTACTGTTTTTGGCCGCAGTCGTTGTGTTACCGTTTGTCGGATTGGTGACCGTACTGTTGCCTGATGTTTGGAAATAGTGTACCAGATTGCCCGATGCATTTGCCTGGGGGAATGCACCCGACAAATTGATCGCATTGGTTTTTTTAGTGATGTCGATATTGATCAAAGCCTTGTTTAGTCCAGGCTGATGCTGCATGGCGTAATCAATACATTGCCTGAGCGTCAGGTATTCCGCTCCGTTGCTAGCACTGTCACTTACAGTTATGGGCAAAACCAACCGGTTTTTACTGGTATCAGGTACCGAGGGCGGTGGTGGAACGCTATTGGTACCGGTTGCGCTTTTATTCTGGGCATGCAAGGTCAGCGTCGAAAATAAAATTCCGGCAATGAAAAATATCCGGAATCTGGAGCTGGTAATAAAGTAATTTGCCATATTATAAAACACACTACCTGGCAATTCGGTTAAATACACTAATAAATATTTAATCATAAAGATAATAACAAATACGATAACCATTTGGTTACACATAAACTCTGATATTATCTGCTTTTTTGTCAGATGTGTTCGCAAAGTTGGTAAAAACATACCATGCCCCAAGTAACAATTTCGTTAACGTGATCTATATAAAACAATCGCCTTAAAATTGTTACTAATCCGCCCAGGTTAAACAAAACAGAGGCGACCAGGGCATTAATTACCCGGTCGCCTTTATTTTTAAATCTGCTCGCCGTGACGTTTAAGGATACTATTCCGTTTTCTTAATATATTCCTTATTACCGGCTGGAGACAATGTATAACGGCCTCCTTTTGGACCTTCATAAATCGTCCGTCCCTTAGCGTCTTTACCTACTGCTTTGTCAGCAGATTTATTGACCGGATCTGCAACGGGCTTGGTACTTTTGGTTTTTGCGGTGGATGTTGTAGTACTAGCATCCTTGGCCGCAGCAGCCGCAGCTGGTGCTGCAGCGGCATCAGTAGTCTTTTTAGCACTTTTAGTACTTGTGCTTGCCGCGGTAGTTGCATCAGTAGCAGCAGCATCAGTAGTCTTTTTAGCCTTTTTAGTACTTGTGCTTGCCGCGGCAGTTGCATCAGTAGCAGCAGCATCGGTAGTTTTTTTAGCTTTTTTGGTACTTGTGCTTGTAGCAGCAGTTGCATCAGTTGCAGCAGCATCTGTTGTTTTTTTAGCTTTTTTGGTACTTGTACCAGCTGCAGCAGTTGCCGCGCCAGTCGTTGCTTCTTTCGATTCAGACTTAGTCTTTGACGATTTCGATTTCGATTTGCTTTTTTTTGCCGTATCTACCGACATGGCATGCGCGTTGGCGCTTACCAGAAGAATAGCAAACGACATTAAAAACACCAGGATTTTTTTCATATTAAACGAATTTAAATTGTACTAAACTTAATTGATTTGAAGAATAGATGTGGTTTTATCGTAAAACCAGGATTAAAAAAGGCCTTCCAATTTCTCTTTCAAACCGCCGAGGAAATCAGTGGATTTAGCAGCCCCATCTTCCGCAGAGGATGTTCCGCTTTGAAGGAATGACTCTAGTTTTTCCCCTATTCCCATTGGCAATTTGTCCTTGAAATGCGCTAACACTGCTTCCAATGCGCTCTTTGCCTGATCTGCTGTAATACCTGCTTTTTCAGATATAGTTTGAATTAGTTCTTCCATAACCGCTCGATTTTTATTAGCTGTTTTTCTGTAACCAGGGGTATTTGGTTAACCATTCAGGGCATTAATAGTTTATATTTTTTCCCTTTCGCCTCAACATTATTTGATTTAACGTGTTATTGCCACTACAGTGTCTGTTAATTCCTGAGATTAACGGACCTAAGCCTCCATAGCAAATACGAGCTGATAACTTATAATAAATCACATTTCTTTTAGATCAAAAACTCAGGAAATCATGGGAAAATTTGCAATTAAGAAAGGGAAAGATGGCCAGCATTATTTCAACCTTTTGGCTACGAATGGACAAGTAATCCTTTCCAGCGAGGGTTATACTACAACGGCCGCCATGCACAACGGGATTGAATCAGTAAAAAAAAATGCACCTGATGATAAGCATTATGACCGGGAAGAATCAAAAAACGGAAAGTATTACTTTACGCTAAAGGCCACTAACGGACAAGTCATTGGTAAAAGCCAAATGTATGAGAGTACTTCCGGCAGAGATAACGGCATCGAGTCGGTAAAGAAAAATGCACCGGACGCACCGACAGTGGAAGAGGAAGAAACAGTATCATAAAAACAATTAACTGAAACGCGGTATTTACAAAATAAAGCCTGCCTGCTTAAACAGGAAGGCTTTATTTGCTGCGCCCGTATTGATCATATCCCGGTGTTCCCTCCGTTGATCATCTCAGAAACAATCCCTTGGTGGTGTTTCCTTTCGCCAATGAACACCCCGGCCAGGTGAATGACGATAAACCCTAAAATCAGGTACATCGTACATTCATGTACATCTTTGATAAAATGCATTGACCTTATTGCCGGGAAATTGTCCCGGAATGCCAGCGCCAAGCCCGTAACTACCATCACCAAAATGAATAGGTAAAATAAAGCATATAAGGCTTTTATAAACAGTTCGTTTTTGACTGCGATCCGTCTTTTCCTGGCAGACATGAAAGAGCGTCTGCCTGCATTGATCTTACGGATCAGGGCCTTATCAGCAAAACCCAATAATTCCATTGCAAAACGAAATATGAACAGTATGACCAGTGCATACCCCAGATAAGTATGGACCGCCCAGACTCTATCGCTTAAGGCAAATGCCACTGAACGCGTTTGTTCATCCGTTACGATAATCCCCTGTTCTTTTAGTTTTTCTGCTATAAGACCTGCATTTACCCAAGGCTTTAGTACCGTAGAATTTATCAGCACGGTTAGTAAAGAGCCGCTTATGATAATTGCATTCACCCAATGCCACAAGCGGATAGCTGGAGAATATTTTTTGCTTCGCTTATTGTCACCTGTTGCAGGAAGTGCCGTTTGCCGAAGCTCTAAAAGAGTTCGATTAGTCATCGTTAAATTATTTTTGTTTTTGCTCTCAGAATATAGCATGGATAATTTTTTCAATGTTTATTTGACACTCCAAATAAACAGCACATGATTTAAGTATTAAAACACGATAGACCACCAATGGAAAATTATCGACGATTTACCGGTTGGCAGGGACAGTTAGCTGCGCCAAGGCCACGCTGGCAGATAAATCGTTAAAATTCCCGGCGTGGTCGACAGCAATTCCCGTGTTGCCGATAAGGCCCCGCCATTAAATTCGCTATATTTATCATTGCGGGATAATTTGTATTAAATGAAAATATTGAATCGGAACAATGTCACTATTTTAGTTCACGTATTTTGCTGGCTGATATTTGCATTTGGGGTTTTGTACTATCATCCCTTCACATGGGACATGGTGCTTCCGATCCAGTTCTGGATCAAACAATCCATATTACTGGCTATTTTAATGGGCGTGTTTTACTTAAATTTCTATGTGCTCATCCCAGTGCTTTTGATACAGAAACAGGTGCTGGCTTATATCGGGGTGACGATTGCGCTGATTGTTGCGGTCACGACGCTGAATAATTTCATCAATACGACCTTCAACCTGAACGAGCTTTTCATTAACCATACACATCCGTCGGGGCGGCCGGATCATGGGGGACACCATGGCCATTTCGACAGCTTTGTACCAGGCATGAATCTGCTGATGATCGGGCTAGGAATAACGGTCAGCTTTATTCAAAAATGGCAGCAGGAGGTGAATTTAAGGCAACAGCTGGAACAGGAAAAAGTAAGTTCTGAACTCACCCAGCTTAAGGCGCAGATCAACCCGCACTTTTTCTTTAACACGCTTAATAACATTTATTCTTATACACTTTCGGACGGCGAGATGGCCAGGACAGCCATTACCAACCTTTCCAAAATGATGCGATATGTACTTTATGACTCGGCAAACGGGCTTACTCCACTAAGTAAGGAAGTGGCGTTCATCCGAGAATATATTGAATTGATGCGTTTAAGAGTAAGTGCAAAAACAAAAATCAACTTTGTTGCCCCCGAAAAATTGAATGAGCATATGGTCGCTCCGATGTTATTTTTACCGTTCGTTGAGAATGCCTTTAAGCATGGTGTCAGCAACGTCTCTGAAGGCTACATTATCATAGAAATTCTGCAAAACGACGAATGCATTGAACTCATTGTAACCAATACGGTATATGAAAGCAGACGTGCCAGTGAAGACAGAAGTAACGGAATAGGTATACTAAACACAACCAGAAGGCTGGAATTGTTATATCCGGCAAACTATAGATTAACTAACGGAATGATCACTGAGACGGAATATCAGGCTAAATTAACCCTGTTTTTATGATACTAAATTGTATTGCAATCGATGATGAGCCACCTGCTCTTGATCTTTTATGCAGGTTTATTGGTCAAACGCCCTTCCTTAAGCTGTCGGGAAGCTTTTCCAATGCGATTGAAAGTTTGCGCTTTATCAACGAAAATCAGGTCGACCTCCTGTTTCTGGACATACAGATGCCCGATCTGAGCGGCGTAGAACTGGCTCGTATTTTGTCTGGTAGAAATACCGGCATTGTGCCTTCAATTATTTTCACGACTGCCTTTGACCAATTTGCGCTTGAAGGCTATAAACTGGAAGCCACCGATTATCTTTTAAAACCATTTGGCTATGAAGAGTTTGTAAGAGCAGCCAATAAAGCGCTTAAATGGGCCCAATTAAAAAACAATCACGTTGAGCTTCAACCCAGGGAAGATGATTTTATTTATCTGAAGGTTGAGTTTCAAACAGTTAAGATCCCCTGCAGCGATATTATTTATATCGAGGGGCTGAAAGACTACGCAAAAATACACCTTCATAGTTCAGACAAAAGCATACTCTCGCTTATCACGCTTAAAGCGCTTGAAGAAAAATTGCCCAAAACCAGGTTTATGCGCATACATAAATCATTTATTGTTTCTCTGGATAAAATCACATCTGTGACAAAAAATGCAGTTTTTATCGGTAAAACGATGTTCACAGTAACTGATCAATTCAGGGATGAGTTTAACAAGTTTATCAGTACCTGGCAGTGAGGTTCTGAAAGACAAAACGATTACAGGACAATAAAGTAAACACTATTTTTTTTTGAAAACATTAGTACCACTTATGGTGTATATAAGAGGTACCAATTTCCACCTGAATCTATGAATAAACTTTGCTGTATATTCTTCTTCATGGTTTTAATGGTGAGTTTGTCGGCTTGTAAAAAGGAAGCCAAACCTCAAATTCCCGCTGTTTTAATAGGTAAATGGTATCTCCGGCAGTACAGCATAACAGCATCTACAGGCGCTTCTACAGATCCGCCCTACATAACGCTTTTTGCAGACACAGCGACTTACTGTTATTTCCAATTTAATAGCGATGGTACAGGCCTAGAACAGACTTCTTCTGACCCAAACTTTATCAACGTACCGCCTTTAGGTTTTACTTATCATGTTTCTGGTGCCAATATTAACTTCTCGCATAATACAACTGTGATGGTGGCAACTGCTTGTACCTACGAGATGCCAACCAGTCATTCACTGATTATACGTGGCAATTATAGCTATCCAAACCCCGGGGGAGTCGTAAATAATTTGCAAGTAATAACGCTAAATAAGTGAGGGGAGCTAGGTAAATAACAATGATTAACTTATTATGAATTTTCATTTTAGTTTTTGCGAATAACAACCGGGCCTAGGGGGCTGCTTCCCCACAATAGAAATTATTTAAATGCAAAAAAATAATTTTGACTTTATCAGATTCATTCTAGCCTTTACGGTAGTATTAGCTCATATCGTAATTTTATCACAGAGTTCTGTATTAAAACCATTAGGCCGATATTTTGATTCATATGTTGCAGTAACAGGATTCTTTGTTATAAGTGGATTCCTTGTTACTAAAAGTTATATTAGAACCAATAACATAAAACAATACTTTATTAAGCGAGCAAATAGAATATTACCCGCTTATCTTTTTACTATTTTTATAAGTGCTGTTTTTCTATCATTCGTAAGCGCGAAAGGACTATCGGGTTTCTTTTTTAGCACTGATTTATATAAATATCTATTTTATAATATTATATTTCTGAATTTTTTACATCCTTGTTTACCTGGCGTCTTTATTAACAATTACCTGTGTGCTGTAAATGGGGCTTTGTGGACCATTAAAGTAGAGGTGGGCTTCTATATAACAATACCTTTGATTATCCTTCTTATTCAAAAAACAAACAAACGCTTAGCGGTCCTTGTATTCATTTACATTTTGTCGGTATTATATAAGGTTATCCTGAGCTATTTATATCTGAAAACCGGAAACAATTTATTTGATACTCTGGATCATCAACTACCTTCATTCTTGTGCTATTTTGCTTGCGGAATAGCTATGCATTATTATTTACCCATATTTCTTAAGTATAAACATCGTCTTGCTGCCATGGCTATTGTTCTTTGCGTCATCGAATATTTCTTTTCTCTTGAAATTTTCAAACCTTTAACGTTAACAATCATTATTTTTTACGTTTTTTACGGATTTAGATTTTTAAACAATTTCGGTAAAAATGGTGATATTTCTTACGGCATCTATATCTATCATTTTCCAATTATACAGCTATTCGTTTCTTTGGGATTTTTTACCAATGAGCCCTACATATCAGCAATTTGTGTAATTATTACTGTTATTATTTCAGGAATTCTATCTTGGCATTTATTGGAAAAAAGATTTCTTCATCGCGAAGTTACAGGATAAATCGCCTGGTCGGTTTTTAGGGTCTTAAGTGACCGGATTACAAAAAGGATTCCATTTAGGGTTGTTTAATGGCATTTGATGCTTTGATAGAAACACAAAGTTTTGGCTGATAAACCGCTCGAAAAACCATCAAAACGCATTCAAGATAAATGCTATACAATTTGTTTTCAATTATTTAAGATCTATTTCTTAGTAAATTCAAAAACAAAAGCTTGCTCACCTTATTGCTCACAAATTGAATGATTTTCTATGGATTTCTTGGGTGGGACAAAAAAAAAGAAAACCCGCAAATCACATAGAATTTGCGGGCATTTGATACTGGTTGGTATCGCTTTTGTCGGGGTGGCAGGATTCGAACCTGCGGCCTCCACATCCCAAATGTGGCGCGATACCGGGCTACGCTACACCCCGTCGGGGCTGCAAAAGTAAGATTTTAAATTCTCCCCGCAAATCTTTTTTAAGATAATTTAAAAAACTTTTGATCGTTAAAATCGTCGCCCCTCCTATTGATTTGTTAATCAACATACTACCTGTTTTTATCGATTATTGAATTTAATGATTTTTTTAAAATGCCCGGACCCGGAGTAGGCAATGACCTGATTCTGTATCAGAAGTAAGATGCGAGCGCTGTCAAACCATGCCCCTTGCCAGCCCGTTTTAACTTTTCATATCTATAAATAGGTTTCAATTTGAAAAATGCAACCTGCATAAGTCCAATTCGATCCGGTGTGAAGAGAAAACGATCCGGTCCAGTATCGCATCTGCAATGGTGTTTTCACCAATCAGCCCATGCCATTTTGCTACCGGTATTTGTGTAGCGATAATCGTAGAAGATTTTTCATGTCTTTCTTCAATGACATCCATAAGTACGTTTCGTGCATGCTGATCGATATTGACCAATCCAAAGTCATCGAAGATCAAAAGTTGAGCACGCTGGAGGCGTTTGACCAGTTTGGGATAAGAACCATCCAGTTTTGCCAGCTTAGCCAGGTCGAAAAAACGAGCGGTATTGTAATATAGGGTTTTATGTAGTAGCTGACAGGCCTTTACACCAATACACTGGGCAATAAAGCTTTTTCCGCAGCCGGTGGGCCCGGTAATAATAATGTTTTCACGCCGGGCGATAAAGTTCAGACTGAGCAGACGTTCCAGATTAGTTTTATCCAGATTTCTTTGGGTAGCGTAATCAATATTGGCAGCCGATGCCTGCTGTTTAAAACCAGCACGGTGAATCAGATTATCGATATTTCGGCTCTCTCTGCTTTCCCATTCGGTATCAACCAGCAGAGCAAGAAAGTCATCCTGGGAATAATCCTGGTAAAGATGTTCGCTTACGCTGCGGTGATACAATGCCGCCATGGCATTCATACGCATTCTGCGCATTTTTTCTACGGTGTTGTGTTCATTCATCATTGTTGATTTTAGGTTTTACTCATTTTATTTGGCTGGGGTCAGTATAGGCCGGTACGGATTTAATGATAATGATCTGCCCCTCTGATATTGCTATGCGCAGGAATGATTACCTCCGGCTCCATGGGCGCATCGTCCAGATCCAGCCGGTTCTTAAGGATATTTTCAATGGTATGATAAGATGCCTTATGATATTCCAATGCCCGTTTACAGGCCGACTCCAAACGCTGCTGACTATAAAGCTTGACGAAAGACAAAATACCCAGGGCCTGTTTATAGGCGATTTCCGGATAACTGTATTGCGATAGCAATCGCTGAATATAAGCCAGGGTATCAGGACCCATCTGTCGGGCCCGATCCTCAAAGTACTCCGGGTTCCACTGACTATAGGCCTGATGAGAAGATGGCATATGATCTTTGAGGGTGGTATAATGTCCGGCGCGATAGCTTCTTTTATGCAAGGCTATGCGCTCGGAGTTATACAGGACCTCTACAATATCCTGGTTATACTGAACCTCCACATACATCCCGGTAAAGCGGTAAGGAACGCTGTAATAATTGCGATCCCCACTCAGGTAAATATGGGCCGTCTTTTGAACTTTGGCCCTTCTGTAGTAACGGATGCTATAGGAACCGGAGGGCAGCGGACTGAGATATTCCTTCTCCAGGGCTATAAAATGACTGCGCCGCGAGCCATCTCCATGAGAAAACAGGTGATCATTAAATGGGGTCAAAAGCTCCGAGATAGCTTCATTGAGTTCTTCCAGACTGAAGAAAGTAAACTTACTCAGCGGATAATAAATACGCTGGTATACCAACGCAACAGTGCGCTCAACGAGCGCTTTATCCTGGGGATGATAAGGACGGGCAGGATCTACGGCGCAGCCATAATGAAGCGAAAAGTCCGTCAAAGTCTTATTGATAATAGGTGCATACTTTGATCCTTTGCTGACAGCAGATTTGAGGTTGTCCGAAACGATGGCCTGAGGCACACCTCCCATCCATTTCAGGCAGGAGCCAAGGCAGATGATCAGGTCTTCTCTTTTTTGCGAGCTGACGGCTCTGACGTAGGTATACTGGGTGCACGGCAGGGTTCCCAGGAATACTTCTACTTCAATCTGCTCTCCGGTAGACCGGTCCGTATAAGCAAGTTTCTTACCGCAGAAGTCAACAAAAAGCTTTTCTCCCGCCTTATGATCCAGCTTTCCGCTATGATTATTCAGCTTTTTCCAGTGCCTGTAGTGCAAGGTAAACTGTGTATACTTATATCCCTGAGGGTTCTTTTCGGCATATTCCTTCCAAAGCTCCTGCAGGGTACAGCCGGGTTTGCGCAACTCCTTTTGAAAATAGGGAAACTGAACAGACAAAGCCTCATAGCGCTCCTTTTCTGTCTGGCTGTTTTCAACAAAAAGATCCCTGAGATCGCTTTCTGTCAGACCCATAAGTTCCTGGAAACTTAGGTTAAGGGCTGCAAAACGGTTCGTATAACTATCGACTGTTTTGCGATTGATCTTTAACAGGTCCGCCGCTTTGCGGTTACTCAGACCTTTGAGTTTTAATGCAACTAAGCTGCGTAATTCCATGATATCGATTCGTTGTCCGGCCATGTATCTGTTTTTTCTGATACAAGGCTATTATAAATCATGGAAAGTGGCCCAATGACCTCCGTTTTTGTTGCTGCGATCAAACAGGATTGGCCCAGCGACCTCCGTTTTGGTTTACCAATCAAGCAAGATTATTGGCCCAATGGCCTCCGTTCTGCATGTCCTGAAAACTTATCCGATGGCCCAATGACCTCCGTTTTGACGGCAATCTTTTTGGCCCAGCATGGTCCGTTTTAGCTGGCCCGGTATCCTCCGTTTTCGCTGGCCCATTGACCTCCGTTGTAGACACATAAGCAAGGATTGACTATTACCGGGTTTTCGATATCATTAGATTTGATTAATCACAATAAATATAGCTTTCTGCATTGTTACCATACCTACCCACCTTACTGATAGCATCGTGTGGGCCAAAGAAGCTGAAAACATTTCGGGTACAGAAACCAAGCTTAGCAGTCAAATTGTTGAGTAGTTAAAAAAAACTAACCATTATGAAACTGAAGTTAATTTTGTTCATCCCTTTTTTTATTCTAGTAGCATGTAACCAAAAAGGAATAACCAACAATGCGACGTCGGCAGATACAACTACCGCTGCTAAAGACACGGCATTCCGGCCTTTAAATATTCATGAACAAATGATTTTTGGCCGCGCCATTGAAGCTGTCATTTGGGGTATGCCGGCGGTCAACTATAATCTGATGTACCAGGAGATGGTTAAGGTGAAAGGCCGTTTCAATCAAATTGTTTACTGGTCTCGCCTTCTTGACTGGAAAAACCAAACGCTGACACCCAATCCTGACGTGATCTACCTGATGCCCTTTATAAATACAAAGGACGTCGGGCCTGTAGTATTGGAAATCCCCCCGGCTGACGATGGCGTATTCAACGGGAGTATTATGAATTACTGGCAAGCTGCCATAGAGGATGTTGGCCCCGGCGGTATGGATAAAGGCAAAGGAGGCAAGTACCTGATCCTACCTCCCGGCTATGATAAAACCAAGGTACCGGCAGGCTATATCGCCATGCCCTCAGACACTTACCAGAACTATGCCCTATTGCGCTCCGTACTTAAAAGTGGTAGCGACGCAGATGTGGCTAAGGCCATTACCTATTCGAAACGTGTCAGGCTTTACCCAATCTCTCAGGCATCCAATCCACCGACCACAGTATTTGTTGACGCAAGCAACGTTGTATTCGACTCAGCCATTCCATACAATCTGCGATTTTTTGAGTCACTCAACCAGATCGTGCAGGCAGAACCCTGGCTGGAACGGGACAAAGCAATGATCGATCCACTTAAGACTATTGGGATCGAAAGGGGAAAACCATTCAAGCCGGACAATCGCACACGAGAGATCCTTAACGCTGCTATTCGTGTAGCGAAGGTATATCTCGATGGGAGGTATGAAACGTTCGAGCCTTACTATGAATCGGAGCATTGGTTTTTTCCGGCGACTGAAGAGTTGCATCAAAATATCATGGACTTTTTTCATACCCCGGATTCGTTTCCTATTGATGCCCGCGGTACCTCTTACTCACTTGCCTTCTTCAGCGCTAAACATATAGGCCAAGCGCAGTATTATTTACTGACAGGCATGGATAACAATGGAAAACCGTTAGATGGCAAAAAATCTTATCGGGTGCATGTCCCTGCTGATGTTCCGATAACGCAATACTGGTCCATGACTGTCTACAACCGGGATACGCATACATTCATCCGGAATGCCCGTTGGCTTGGCCGGTCTTCCCAAACTCTCGGGCTGAAAAAAAACATGGATGGTTCAGTGGATATCTTTTTTGGCCCTAATGTACCACCTAACGGTGAATCAAACTGGATTCCGACGGACCCGAACGGCAGCTTCGAGGTTCTCGCACGATTCTACGGACCTAAGAAAGCACTCTTTGATAAAACATGGAAAATGGGCGATATACAGGAAGGTAAATAAAGAACAGTGATGAAACATGAATAAGATCATTTTGATGGCACCGAAGATGAATTTGAATTGAGGAGCCGGGCCGGACTGAGTTTTCAAGCTATCCTGCATTCGCTTACGACGGCACCCGCACAGGAATTTGGGATGGATACGTCCAACGGCCGGATCGCGCCCGGTATGGATGCTGACCTTGTGTTGCTATCAGGGCGACCCGCCCGTGAAATTCGGAATTTTGCTAACGTGGCTTATACTATCGCCAAAGGGAAGATTATCTATGCCCGCCATTGAAAGAATTTTCTATTAGGTAGCATTCGACTTAGTCAAAGTACGAGATTTACATATGCTAAGTTCTACGCTTCCAATGACTATCGTGTTTAGAATTACCGTGCATCAAGAAGTCCTTTTTACCATAAAAGCAAAAGCCTGCAATCATCCGATCTGCAGGCTTTTAGCTTTTTTTGATATTGGACTGAGCGGTGAGGGAGGGATTCGAACCCTCGGTACAGTTTCCCGTACGTCAGTTTAGCAAACTGATCCTTTCGGCCTCTCAGGCACCTCACCTCGTTTGTTAATAATAAATCCCCGTTTTTGGGGACTGCAAATATAGTAATTCGTCTAAACCGTCAAAAAAAATATTCAGGTTAAATAGTTCTTTTAGTTAAGTAGTTGATTAAGTTAAATTTAAACTTCATCTACCGCCACTTTATTCAGGTCAGCCAACCTGATCAGCCTATTCTGACGCTAATAATCCATCCGCACATGGTAGATACTCATAAGCATTCGCTTAAATATTGTTTTAATTGTTTCAATATCTTTCAGCGTAATATTACTGTCCTTCAACTGATCCTGATTCAGCTTATATTTCACGATGCGGTCAACCAGATCGCTGATTGATTTTTCATCCGGCTCGCGCAATGAGCGTGATGCGGCCTCCACCGAGTCAGCAAGCATCAAAACTCCCGTTTCTTTGGAATACGGGATTGGCCCCGGATAGCGAAAAGTGTTTTCGTTCACGAACTTTTCGGGAAAATTTTTAAGAAACGATTGATAAAAATAATCTACCCGCGTATTGCCATGATGCGTACGGATAAAGTCAATAATAATCTCCGGCAAATTTGCCTTTCTGGCCATTTCAACGCCTTTACCCACATGTCTGATAATGATCTGCGCGCTTTCCTCGTAAGACAATTTATCATGAGGATTAAAACCAGGGCTTTGATTCTCGATAAAATACAGCGGATTTTCCATTTTGCCTATATCATGATACAAGGCACCGGCCCGTACCAGCAACGCATTCCCACCGATCGTGTAAATAGCATTTTCGGCCAGATTGGCTACCTGTAAAGAATGTTGAAACGTACCGGGTGCGGTAAAAGCAAGCTCGCGCAGCAAGGGCGCATTCGTGTTGGTAAGCTCGATGAGCGTAATATCTGAGGTGATGGCAAATATCTTTTCAAATAGATAGATGAGCGGATAAGCCAGCAAAGTGAGCAAAACGCTTACTATAAAAGGCACAAAGTCCATCCAGTCTATGCTGGTAATACTTCCTTCGCGTATCAGGGAGATCCCTAAAAATGACAGAAAATATCCAAAAATTATAATCAGGGCCGATAAAAGAAACTGTTCACGGCGAATCAGATTTTTTATACTGTAAATGGATACCATCCCGGCGGTAAGCTCAAAATAGGCAAACTCAAAGCTATTGGGCACAAAAAAGCCTGCTACCAGGATAACCAGTATGTGAATATTGAGTGCCAGACGGGTATCAAACAAAATCCGGATGATGATAGGTACTATACAGTAGGGGATATAATACAAATTGGGCAATTGCAGCCTGATAGCCAGTGACAAGGTCGCTATCATGGCAGTTACAACCAACAATATTAAGCACACCAGCCGGTTATCTTCATAAATATCTCTCCGGAATAAATACAGGAACACTACCAGCAGGCAGATCACGATGGAAACCAGCAAAAACTGCCCCAATAAAACCAGCCGGCGGTCGCCGTTTACTCTGGCATTATCCTCAAAAGCCTTTTTATATGATTCAAGCTTCTGATAAGTCACATCATTGATCACCGATCCCTTGCCCACGATAACTTCTCCTTTTTGCACCATGCCCCGCGTTTGAGAAAGGCCATCCAATATCTCTTTCTCCAGCCGGGAGGTAAGTTTATCATCGTACCTCAGGTTGTTTTGCAGCCTGTCCTGTATCAGATCAAGCAGAAAGGTTTTATCAGCGTCCTTATTGGCACTCAGCTGCTGATCGCAATAGGCCAGGGCCTTCTCCTTGGTGAAAAGGTCTGCTGTATTTTTATCTGTGGCTACGTTCTTGTTTAGTATGGTGATCGGATAGTTCTGCTGGCTTTGCTGATATTTTGGGTTCAGCGAGAGCAGGCCGCGGTCAAAAATTTCTTTTAACAGGTCCTCTCCGACCAGCAAATTGGCTTGTTTTCTTCGATCGTTGATGCCTGCGTTATGCCATTTTATTTCAAAATCATTTTTAAATCCGTCGAGCTGGGCCTGACCGATGTCGGGATCAAGTTGATAAACAGGTGTAACGGTACGTAATGCTGCCAGCCGGTCACTTTCTAATTCCTGCCCGGTTTTCAGGATAGCAAAGTTATAGGGAGAGATTAGATCTTTCTGCGTCCATATCCGGCCGCGATCATATTCGTAGCGGAATTTTGCCTGTTTGGGTAATGTTAAAACGATAAAGCAAATACTGGCCGCCATCATCAGATATTTCACATTATCTGAGTATTTGCGCACAATAGCCTTAGGGCGCGAAGTAGATAGTTTAGCCATTTATCTGTTTGTAATATCAAAAATAGTATAAGTTTCTATTATATGCGGATTTTCTTGTTTTTATAATCATTATTTGATATCTTTATGATATCATTTTAAAATCAAATGCCATGAATGCTGAAAAAATCATCAGCCCGCCATCCGGCTACGCTGCCTTTGCATTATTTTTAATTTTATTGGTTTTGGCTGCACTGTGTTTAGCCTTTGAAGAGCTGCCTGTGGCCGGGGTACTGGGTGCGATCGACCTCATCCTTGTATTCCCTGGGCTTATTATCGTAAATCCTAATGAATCGAAAGTACTTACCCTGTTCGGCAAATACGTTGGTACGGTAAAGCAGGACGGTTTTTTCTGGGTAAACCCGTTTACAGCCAAAAAGAGCGTTTCGTTAAAAGCGTTTAACCTCAACGGCCAGCAGCTAAAAGTAAATGACAAGGTTGGCAACCCCATTGAAATTGCAGCAGTGATTGTATGGCAGATAAAAGATACTGCAAAAGCCGTTTTTGCGGTAGAAAACTACATGCAATATGTAAATATACAAAGCGAGGCAGCGGTAAGGCACCTGGCGAATTCATTCCCGTATGATAATATTGAAGACGAGACAGCCAGCATTACGCTGCGCGGCGGCGCCGAACAGGTTAGCGTACTATTGGAAAAAGAATTGAATGAACGATTGGACCGCGCTGGCATTGAAGTACTGGAGGCGCGGATATCACATTTGGCCTATTCTCCCGAAATAGCGCATACCATGCTGCAAAGGCAGCAGGCTTCAGCCATTATTTCTGCACGTAAATTAATTGTGGAAGGCGCCGTCGGCATGGTCGAAATGGCGCTGAACCGACTTTCAGAAAAAAACATAGTCGATCTGGACGAAGAGCGTAAAGCAGCCATGGTTAGTAACCTGCTCGTTGTTTTATGCGGCGACCGCAGCGTCAACCCGGTGGTGAACACCGGCACTTTATACCATTAATCAAGGCGCAGAACGCAGCGCAGAACATCAAACTATGGCCGAAAAGAAAGCATTCATATTAAGGATCAATCCTGAGATGTTAAAGGAAATCGAGAACTGGGCGGGTGATGAATTCAGAAGCACCAACGGCCAGATCGAATACCTGCTGCAACAGGCTTTGATTGCGCGAAAAAAAAATAAACGAAAAAAGAGTCCGGAAAGCTGATTGGCAAGGTTAATATAAAAATAACCCCGCCTGTGGCTGGAAATGCTCAGCTATTCACCGATAATATTATGCAAGCATAGCTTTCCGTTAGGACAAAAAAACCTAGATTTGCAGCACCAATCAGTAAAAATTCATGAAGGAAGTATATATCGTAGCAGCCACCCGTACCCCTATCGGCAGTTTTGGAGGCGCGCTCGCTCCGTTTTCCGCAACACAACTCGGAGCACTGGCTATTAAGTCGGCCATTGAAAAATCCAGCCTGAGACCTGATCAGATCCAGGAAGTTTACATGGGAAATGTCATGTCGGCTAATATTGGACAAGCTCCGGCTACACAGGCGGCTATATTTGCCGGTTTGCCTTATTTGCCTGCCACCACGATAAATAAGGTTTGTGCCTCGGGCATGAAGGCCGTTATGCTGGCTGCACAAAGCATAGCACTCGGTCAAAACGACATTGTGGTTGCCGGTGGAATGGAAAGCATGAGCAATGTCCCCTACTACCTCGATCAGGCCCGTAACGGCTATCGCCTGGGCAACGGACAGCTCATAGACGGATTGGTAAAAGACGGATTGTGGGACGTTTACAATGACTATCATATGGGATCGGCTGCTGAACTATGCGCTACCGAATGCCATATCAGCCGCCAGGAGCAGGATGCATACGCGATTGAGTCGTACAAGCGATCCCAGCTAGCGCAGGCCGAAGGGAAATTTAATGAAGAGATCACCGCAATCGAATTAAAAGATAAAAAAGGTAACGTCACGCTACTCAGCAGCGATGAAGAACCTTTATCTGTAAAATTCGATAAGATCCCCTCCCTGAAACCTGTTTTCAAGAAAGAAGGCACGGTCACTGCTGCCAATGCCTCGACATTAAACGATGGCGCTGCGGCCCTTGTACTCATGAGTAAAGAAAGAGCGGATCAGCTTGGCATAAAACCGCTGGCCAGGATTATTTCCTATGCCGATGCACAACAGGCACCGGAATGGTTTACTACCGCACCTTCTAAGGCAATACCACTGGCTTTGCAGCGTGCGGGACTAACGGCGAACCAGATTGATTTCTTTGAGATCAACGAAGCATTCTCGGTAGTAGCTCATGGCCAACAACCAGCAACTCAAGCTCGACCCCGCAAAAGTGAATGTTAACGGAGGGGCAGTTTCGCTGGGCCACCCCCTTGGGGCATCCGGTGCGCGAATTATTGTAACTTTAATGCATGTATTAAAACAAAACGGTGCTAAATTAGGCGCTGCCGGAATTTGTAACGGCGGAGGCGGAGCCAGTGCAATGGTTATAGAAAATTTGCGTTAATAGTAGAATAATGAAGAAAATACTGATACTTTTTTTAATGGCGTCAACCATGCCGCTATGTCTTTTCGGCCAGCAGCCAAACGATGGTGGCAGTGTCAAACAATTAATAGCCTACCAGGACAGTCTGAAAGATTATGGTAAGAAGTTTATTAACGAGGGCACCGAAATGGAACGCATGAATGCCAACACCATGTTTATCAAAACACTGGTTAAGGCGCTAAAAGTACCACACTCCTTTAATTTTGCATTTGACTCATTAAAGAGCGTAAGTATATTGAACTCGCCCGACAATCGTTACCGCCTTATTACCTGGCATGTAGCTTTTGACGATGGCAGCTATCGTTTTTATGGCACGATTCAAATGAATACTGAGGAGTTAAAAATGTATCCGCTCACTGATTTTTCCCCTTACATAAAAAATGCGGAAGATACACTGACCGACAATTCCAGATGGCTCGGTGCGCAGTACTACAAGATCATACCTGTAAATGATGGCCAAAATCCTTATTACGTATTGTTGGGATGGAAAGGCTACTACTGTAAAATCGACAAAAAAAGTCATTGAAGTACTAAGATTTAGCAAGCCGGCAAGCCAGTACTGGGGATGCCGGTATTCGACGGCAACGGTAAAACCCGTAAACGCATAGTTTTCGAATATTCAAGGCAAGTTTCTATGCTGTTAAAATATGATGATTCGCAGCACCTGATCGTTTTTGACAACCTTGTCCCTCCTGATAATAAACAAAAAGGCAAATTTGATCTGTACGGACCCGATCTGAGCTACAATGGATATCGGTTAAAAGATGGCCGCTGGCTATTTGCAGACAATCTCGACATGAGAAATGCAGCCGACAGCCACGACGAAAATTATATCGATCCCAAAAAGCAGGCGGCGATTGACAAGGCAACGGCTGCGCCAAATAATTAGGCCAATTACCCACTTACCCTATAAATTTAATCGTAAAATATTTAATTCACCAAATAATTCCCTACGCTCCGCAATGGCTCCGGTATAAAATTTGGATTTACCGGAATAATTGTATTTTAGGCAAAATTTTTCAATAATTAACATGACTCAAGATCTGGCAGAAGCAACTACCTCTAAAAAATCGAGATACCCTAAAAGTGTACCCTATATTATTGGCAATGAGGCAGCAGAGCGTTTCAGCTACTATGGCTTGCGCTCAATTCTGGTAACCTTTTTAGTTGCTCAATTTTATAATCCGACACTGAATCCGGCGATGACCACGGTAGCCGAGGCAAGAGCCAACGAAAGCACACACTTTTTTGTGGCGCTGTCTTATTTTATGCCGCTTATCGGCGGGATCATGGCAGATTGGTTTTTTGGAAAATACAAAGTCATACTATACGTTTCGATCGTATACTGCCTGGGAAATTTGTTCACTTCTTCATTTACTAACAATTTAAATTACTTTACGACCGGCCTGGTCATGATCGCCATTGGCGCAGGCGGAATCAAGTCATGTGTATCGGCCAACGTTGGCGACCAGTTTGATAAATCCAACCAGGACCTGCTTTCAAAGGTATACGGCTGGTTTTACTTCAGTATCAATGCCGGTTCCATGGTTGCCACTGTGCTTATTCCGTGGGTATATGCCAACTACGGCCCCAGACTGGCGTTCGGTATCCCCGGAACCCTAATGGCTTTGGCTACGATCATATTCTATTCAGGCCGCAAAATGTATGTAAAGGTGCCACCGGCTGGTGTCAACAAAAACAATTTTGCGTTCATTTCTGCCTATGCACTTGCCCATATTGGTAAAAAACAAAAGGGACAATCGTGGCTGGACGTTGCCAAGGAAAAATTCGACCCCGAAAAAGTTGAAGGGATTAAAGCGGTATATCGCATCATGGCCGTATTCTTTTTTGCTTTGGCGTTCTGGATCGTTTGGGACCAAAACCTTTCTGAATGGGTTTTACAGGCTGCGAAAATGGATCGCACTGTTAACCTGGGATTTACCAAGTTTACCATGCTTGCCGGGCAGGTACAAACCTTCAATCCGGTTTTCCTTTTAATATTTATTCCGGTATTCAATTACTGGGTATATCCATTTTTCGACAGGTTGGGTCTGAAAACAACCCCGCTGCGAAGATTGGGGGTCGGCCTGGTATTGACGGCGATATCATTCGCAATTATTGCTGTAATACAGACAAATATTGATCATGGAGGTCACCCTACCATCTGGTGGCAGGTATTCGCCTACGTCATTCTTTCAGCTGCCGAGGTATTGGTTTCTATTACCGGTCTGGAGTATGCCTATACCCATTCACCGAAATCAATGAAAAGTACCATGTCAGCGATCTGGCTGCTTGTTGTTGCCATAGGCAATGCCATTACAGCGGTTATTAACGGTAATATATCACAAAAAGGCTTTTTAGCACCGTATATGGAAGGTGCTAATTTTTACTGGTGTTTTGTCGGCATGATCGTGGTATTTACGGTCGTATTCCTGTTCGTTTCTCCATATATGAAAGAGCGGAATTACATTGAAAGCCCTGAGGATGAGACTAAAAATCAAATAATTGCAGACACCAATAATTTATAATTTTGTAATATTAACGTGATTCAGCATTATAGCTTTCGCGAAATTGATTAATACACTATTTTTGCCGGCTTATATATTGTTTAATTTAAAACTTTACCGTGCCCGACAGCATAGTTATTATACCAACTTATAACGAGATAGAAAATATTGAACGGATCATCCGTAAAGTATTTTCCCTGCCTCATGATTTTCACGTACTGATTATTGATGATGGTTCGCCGGATGGCACACCATTGGTTGTTAAACAGTTACAAAAAGAATACCCAGAGCGGCTTTTTATTGAAGAACGCGCCGGCAAACAGGGTTTGGGCACTGCTTATATACATGGTTTCAAATGGGCCATAGCGCACCAGTATGACTATATATTTGAGATGGATGCAGATTTCTCTCATAATCCCGATGATTTGCTCAAACTCCGCCAGGCATGTATTGACGGAGCCGATGCGGCCATAGGGTCAAGATATATAAAAGGTGTAAACGTAGTCAACTGGCCCATGAGCCGCGTGCTGATGAGTTATTTCGCATCGGTTTATGTGCGTTTTATTACCGGTATTGCTATCCAGGACTCCACAGCAGGCTTTATGTGTTACAAACGAAGCGTGCTCGAAACAGTACAACTGGATAAGATCAAGTTTGTCGGTTATGCCTTCCAGATCGAAATGAAATATACGACCATCAAGCACGGGTTTAATATTGTAGAAGTACCTATCATATTTACCGACCGTACCGAAGGCACCTCAAAGATGTCAACCAGTATTTTTCGTGAAGCGGTATTTGGCGTGATCCAGATGAAAATAAACAGCATTTTCAGGAAATACCCTGAGGGTTAGGTATCCACGGATCAGAGCGCTTGATCTTTAACAAGTCTTTTCAATTTAACGGGGCATTTACAAAACTAATCACTGATCTGTGAACGCTAATCACTAAATTCGAGCAATGAACGAGCATCTTGACCCAGAGCGCGAACGCCTCTCTCCTGCCGATCGGGACATTGAAAAAGTATTACGGCCGCAGGCTTTTGAGGATTTCACCGGTCAGCATAAAATATTAGCTAATTTACGCGTATTTGTTCAAGCCGCCCGTCAGCGGGGCGAAGCGCTTGACCATGTGCTTCTGCATGGCCCTCCAGGCTTGGGTAAAACCACGCTCTCCCACATAATTGCCAACGAAATGGGTGCCGGCATCAAGATCACTTCTGGTCCGGTGTTAGACAAACCCGGCGATTTGGCCGGATTACTTACCAATCTGGAAGCAGGTGATATACTATTTATTGACGAGATCCACCGCCTTAGCCCGCTGGTGGAAGAATACCTGTATTCGGCCATGGAGGATTTTAAGATAGATATCATGCTGGAGACAGGTCCTAATGCCCGCTCGGTACAGATATCGTTAAATCCATTTACACTCGTTGGTGCCACCACGCGCTCAGGCTTGCTGACCGCGCCACTGAGGGCACGTTTCGGTATTAATTCAAGGCTTGAATATTATGACGCCAAATTACTTACAACCATTGTTCTAAGATCAGCATCCATTTTAAAAACCCCAATCAGCGATGAAGGGGCTTATGAGATCGCCCGCAGAAGCCGCGGCACGCCACGTATTGCCAATGCCTTGTTACGTCGTACCCGTGATTTTGCCCAGATAAAAGGCAACGGTAATATAGACACCGAGATTGCCAATTATGCGCTGAATGCGCTCAATGTCGACCAGCACGGCCTGGACGAAATGGACAACAAAATCTTGCTGACCATCATTGATAAATTCAAAGGCGGTCCGGTGGGACTCAAAACCATCGCTACAGCCGTTGGTGAAGATGAAGGCACCATTGAAGAGGTATATGAGCCCTTTCTGATACAGGAAGGTTTTTTAATGCGCACCGCGCGAGGAAGGGAAGCTACTGAAAATGCTTACAGGCATTTAGGCAAACCCCGGTCAGGCGGTAATCCGACACTTTTTTAAACATGCATGTTCCGTATTTGGTCACAACCAACGCTAATTTTTTATCTTCAAAATGAAAAAACTTATTGTCAGCCTTTTCCTGTGCGGCCTGGTTATGACCGCTTCCTCACAAAAATTAAAAGTATGCGTAGCGGGTCTTAATCATGACCACATCTACGGTATTCTGAATGCCTATAAAAACGGGCAGGTCGATATCATCGGCATAGCTGAGCCCAACCAGGAGCTGTGGAAAAAATATGGCAAGCTGTTCAACCTGCCTGAATCAATCTTCTACTCCGATCTCAATTCGATGCTTAAAGGCAAAAAACCGGATGCCGTACTGGGCTATAATGCTGTAGCTAACCACGTGGACATCGTTGAAGTATGTGCGCCGCTCGGTATCTCGGTGATGGTTGAAAAACCACTGGCTGCAACGATTGGGCAAGCCAGAAGAATTGAGCAGCTGGCAAATCAGTATCATATCAAAGTATTAACCAATTATGAAACTACCTGGTATCCTTCTTACCGGGATGTTTACACTGCGGTTGGGAACGACAGCATCGGAGCGATTAAAAAAATGGTGGTGCACGACGGACACCAGGGTCCTAAGGAAATAAACTGCAGCAAAGAGTTTTTAACATGGCTGACGGACCCCGAGTTGAATGGTGCCGGTGCATTGAATGATTTCGGCTGCTATGGCGCAGATCTGATGACATGGTTTATGCACGGACAAAAGCCGATTGCAGTCACTGCAATCGCCCGGCACTATAAACCCGAAATTTATCCAAAGGTGGAGGATGATGCAACCGTTTTGGTTGAATATCCGGGAGCTACCGGACAAATAGAGGCCTCATGGAACTGGCCATTTTCCATAAAGGATTTGGAAATATTTGGAGAACATGGCTACTATCATGCGCTAAACGGCACCGAAATTGTAAGCCGCATGCGCGAAAATATAAAGGGCGCTAAAAAAGCGGAACCCCTGACAGCGCCTGTTAACGATCCCCTGATCTATCTGGCGGCTGCGCTAAAGGACCAGCTTGCTGTGCCCGACGACCAGTCATCGCTTCGTTATAATATAATCGTGATGCAAATACTCGATGCGGCAAAAAGATCTATCAAGGAGGGAAAAAGAATTGTACTATAATTGTGAAATTGTGGATAAATAACATTTATAGAACATCTAATTCTTTTAATTTCGCCGTTAATAAACAATACCCATTATGATGTCAAAATTCTCTTCTGTTTTACTGGCTCTCGGTTTATTTTCGTCTTTACCAGGCCTGGCAAAACCAACCGCGCCGGCCCCGCAAGGCAACAATTCGGCAATTATGGCTCGCAAGCAGGTGCCGGTACTCTGTTATCACCAGATACGCGACTGGAAATCTACCGATTCAAAAACCAATAAAGATTACATTATACCCGTAGACGCATTCAAGGCACATATGAAAATGCTGGCTGACAGCGGCTACCATACCGTTTTACCAGATCAGTTGTATGATTACCTTACCAAAGGTACTCCCCTGCCAAGCAAACCCATCATGCTTACTTTTGACGACACAGACCTCGATCAGTTTGAAGTTGGCCGCACGGAGATGAAAAAATATGGTTTTAAAGGTGTGTTCTTTATCATGACGGTATCGATCGGGAAAAAACATTACATGAGCTCTCAGCAGATTAAACAGCTTTCAGATGAGGGAAATGTAATAGGCAGCCACACCTGGAACCATAGTAACTTTAAAAAACTATCAACCGCCAAGGATTGGGAGACGCAGTTGGATAAGCCCACCAAAAAACTCGAGGAGATCACCGGAAAGCCGGTTAAGTATTTTGCTTTCCCATTTGGCTTGTGGAACGAACAAAACTTGCCTCAATTGCAAAAACGTGGTTTCAAACTGGCATTCCAGCTGGCTGATAAACGTGACCCCAATGATCCGTTGCTAACAGTACGCCGGATATTAGATAGCGGTTACTGGACGGTAAAAACCCTTAACAACAGTATAAAACATAGTTTTTAATTCCGGAGCGATTTTCTATTTCGCATTACGCAGGCCCCTCTTTAATAAAAAGAGGGGCTTGGTTATTTAGCGGCATTGCCTTTTGCCTTTTCAAATAACTCCAGTAGCTCCACTACCGGAACGCTCACATCGGATGGCCCTCGGGCGACATTCCGATAGGGTGATTATTGGCAAGCCCATTTGGGTACCTTCAGTTTTCTCGCTGCGGTTAGTGTTCACAACCTTTACACGAGTCCTGGACACATCCCTGAATATGGAATCGACCAGTATTGCCCGGGTGGCAACTACTGTTATGCCGTCTTCTTATTTCGATTTTTTCCATTGGTTCACACCAAGTCTAAACACATAAATTAAAAAAGCAAATACCATACAATACCTTTCTGATTCATAAATTCTCTCCTGCCGGTCCACTGTCTTTGCTCGGAAGGTTTTCCTGGGCATCAGGCGGCGCCGGTTTCCCATTCTCGTTATCAGGTGTTGACGTTGGCGGGCGCTGCTCGTCCGGGGCCCTGGGTTGGGATATCGGCTGTTTGCCTTTTTCTAAATCATTATCACCATCCTTGTTCGTCACCGAATCGTCTTTATTGAGGATCTTTTCATCTTTGGGATCCTTTACTGTCATTCTTTCCATCGCGAATAGCATTTAAAGATCTTCTATTGCTGGCCCCTGGCCCATATTGGATGAACGCGACTGCAGATCTTCCTGTAGTTTATCGATGGATATTGATTCTGGCTCATGTACACCATTCTCAGTTTGCGAAACCCATTTTAATGCATCGCCAAGTTCGCTTAATTTGAATCCTCTCACCTGGCCCGGAACAATATGTCCAACAACATCACTAAACCATTCCACACTTTTCTGATCGGTCACAACTGCTACTTTTTCCCATTTGCCAAAATTTTTAAATCCGAATTTGAAATCTTCCCACCACGCTGCGGCGCTGAACTTATGAAGATCGGTTTCCAAAACCACCAGGTAATTTATATTACTCCCATTTTTAATAAGCTCTTCAATACGCGGTATCAGCACCTTTTGATAATCATCTTTGCTTACCTCACCTGTGGCGCGTATCCCCACAACATGGGCAGGTAAATCATTAATAAACTGTAACATTTTCGTTTCCTTTTATAGGTATACTCTTATAACGAAAGGGAGAATAATCTGTTTTTAGTAATGTAAACCCGTTTATGTTCTTAGAAAACCTTAGCCTATCTTTGCACAAATGCAGCAAAACAAGTCCGCTTATAGTAAACTGATCAAATCTGAGGCTAAAAAACTTGGCTTCCTGTTTTGCGGCATTGCCGAAGCAGGCTTTCTGGAACAGGAAGCCCCCCGGCTCGAAGCATGGCTTAAAAAGGGCATGCAGGGCGAAATGCACTACATGGAGAATCATTTTGATAAACGCCTGGATCCCCGTTTGCTGGTCGATGGAGCCAGATCCGTGATCTCCCTGGGACTCGGTTACTACACCGATCTGCGACAATCGGACCCTGATGCACCGCGGATTTCAAAATACGCCTATGGTACTGATTATCATCTTGTTATAAAAGAAAAACTAAGTCAATTGCTTGAGGTTATCCATGAAAAAATTGGCCAGGTGAATGGCAGGGCATTTGTAGATTCCGCGCCTGTGCTGGATAAGGCCTGGGCGAAAAATGCAGGTCTGGGCTGGATAGGAAAAAACACGAATCTGATTAATACTAAAAAAGGCTCTTTTTTCTTTCTGGCAGAGTTAATCGTCGATCTGGAACTGGATTACGATATTCCAGCTACGGCCGATCATTGCGGTACATGCACACGCTGCATCGATGCCTGTCCTACCGAGGCTATTGTAGCGCCTTACGTTGTAGACGGAAGCCGCTGTATCTCTTACCTTACCATTGAACTAAAGAACGAAATCCCGCGGGAATTTAAGGGGAAAATGGATAATTGGATGTTTGGATGTGATGTATGCCAGGACGTATGTCCATGGAATCGATTTTCGGTATTACAAAAGGAGCCGGCATTCGAACCACAGGGTAATTTGCTGGAAATGAACAAACAGGACTGGCAGGAGATCACAGACGATGTCTTTCGCAGAATTTTTAAAAACTCGCCGGTAAAAAGAACGAAATTTACAGGATTGAAAAGGAATATTGATTTCCTGAATAATCAGGCCTGAAACATACAAGGCCGGAGTACCGGCCTTGCAAAAACAATTAAAGTCCCTTTTTAAATTTATTAGCCAGCAGCTTCAGCATATCTTCATCAACGGGCTTTGCCGGCTCGTCTTTTTTCTTGAACGGTTGATTTGGGTGATTATCGCGGTTTTCATGTTTATGAAAATCTTTTTTGGGCTGATTTTCAGCAGGTTTATGGGTTACCGGTTTTTCAGTCTGATGCAAAGACTGCGCTGCCTTGGGCTGCTCCGCTTGCGCCTGTGCCGATTTAACCTGTGCCTGACGTTCTAAGGCTTTTTTTGCATTCCAGCGACCATAGATCTCTTCAAGTTTACGCTTGGTAAAAAGCGGGAAATCTCCTTGCATCATCCATGAATAGTAGCTTGGTTCAGCCGTAAATACATCTTCCACCCGTTTGCCTTTGTGCTTACCAAAATTGAACAGCTCTTCACCTTTTTCATTAAAAACCATACGGCCCGCAAAATCCACCGGACTATTAAGGTTGGTAAACCGGTGCAGTGCTTCAACATCGTTTACAATCGGCTTGCTGCGGTTACCCTTTTTATCTTCAAATTCAACACCTGCATATTTTTCTATCTGAGCAAGCAAAACCTCCATCGTGGCACGGGTATCCGCCTCGGCCGAATGTGCATTCAGTATCGCTTTATTGCAATAAAACTGGTATGCGGCCTTTAAGGTACGTTGCTCCATCTGGTGGAAAATATTTTGCACATCCACAAAATGGCGGTTATCCAGGTCGAAGATATGGCCTGCCCGCAAAAACTCCTCCATCAGCATCGGAATGTCGAATTTATTGGAGTTATACCCGGCCAGATCACTTTCACCAATAAACGCAGCGATTTCACTTGCCAAAGCCTTAAACTCCGGTTCATCTTTCACGTGCTCCATATAAATACCATGCACCAGTGAAGATTCAAGGGAGATCGGTATACCAGGATTGATACGCCAGGTTTTCACCTCTTCGCCGCCGTCCGGAAGCAGTTTAATAACGGATATTTCAACAATACGGTCGGTTCCTATATTAGTTCCGGTAGTTTCGAGATCAAAAAAAGCGAGTGGTCGTTTTAAATTTAACTTCATCTGGTATTAACAGTCAAGGCTGGCAAATGTCATAAAAAGTTTTAGCAGATTAAATTATTTTCTCCTATTTAATATTTACATTTTAAATTTTAACTTAGGTCTTACCTAAATTCTCCTTACAATTATGAAAAGACTCTTCCTCCTTTCGGCGATCTGCCTGATCTCGTTAGCCGCATTTGCACAGGAGTTTCCATACGGCCAGATCGATTATGCCGCTTTGGATATGAAAAAATACGATAAGGATACCTCGGCCCATGCAGTGGTCCTCAATGAGTATGGAGCTTCGCGCCTTCATTTCGATGTTGATTATCGAGTTGTAGTAACCTATGAACGTCATATCAAAATAAAGTTTTTTGACAGCAAGGAATTTGATAGCGAAGGAAAATTTGAAATTGCTCTCTTCAACGCAAATCAGACTACATACCAGGAGGCCCAGGATATAAAAGGAATCACTTTTTTTAAGGACGATCAAGGCAACGTGCAGCAGAGCGCACTGGATCCCAAAAATATTTACAGTGTTAAAGACAGCCGGCATCGGACTACGATGAAATTTGCGATGCCTGCCTTGCGTAAGGGCTGCATAGTAGAGGTTAGCTATAAGATCGTTTCTCCATATCTGAATTTGCCATCATGGGCGTTCCAGAGCCACATACCTAAGTTGAATTCCGTATACGAAGTACATATTCCTGGTTTCTGGAGCTATAATGCATCACTTAAAGGTTATTTAAAACTCACGAGCACTGAAGCCAAAATTGAAAAAGCCTGTTTTACCTATGGTAGTGCAGCTGCTGACTGCTCTGATCTTGTTTATGGCATCAAGGACGTGCCTGCCTTTGTCAAAGAAGATTATATGACATCGGAAAATAATTATTTATCATCTGTGAATTTCGAACTGACTGAAGAGACGGATCTGAACAATGGCGCGAAAACCAAGTACAACCAGGATTGGAAGAGTATTGATTATAATCTTAGGTCAACTACCGGTTTTGGTACCCAGCTGAAGAAAAAGGACCTGATGAAAGATCGGGTCATGGCTGTAGTGATTACCAAAACCGATCAGTTGGAAAAAGCGAAAGCGGTTTATGACTACATTAAAAGAACGATAAAATGGAATGGCGAAAATGAGTGGGACAGCTATGACGGAATTCGCAAAGCGCTGGACAATCATACCGGTAATTCTGGCGATATTAACATTGCCCTGATAACTGCTTTAAATGCCGTTGGCATACCTACCGAGGCTGTGCTGCTTTCAACACGTGAAAATGGCGCCATAAATAAGTTATATGCTAATACTAGCAGTTTTGACTATGTAATTGCGAAAGCAACTATTGGCGACAAAAGTTATCTACTGGATGCGACTGAGCCCCTGCTGCCTTTTGGTATGCTGCCTATGAGATGCCTGAACGACCAGGGTCGTGTTTATAGCCTTGACAAGCCCTCCTACTGGATGGATCTTGCCAGTCAGCAGCGCGAAAATATAACCTATGCACTCGATCTCACGCTGCAGGACAACGGCAAATTGAAAGGCTCCATCACCCGTTACTCCTCCGGCTATAGCGGGTTTTTAAGACGGAAGGAGATCAAAAAATTCAACTCGATAGATGAGTATGTGGAAAATTTCGCCGGCACGCTGCGCGGAACAAAAATCCTTAAATCAGAAATTGTAAACGTTGATAGTCTAGAACAACCTTTGGGAGAAACTTACGAGGTGGAGATGAATGCCTATGACGATGCTAACCGGGCCCGTCTGGCTTTCAGTCCGTTTTTACTTAACCGGGTAACATCGAACCCATTCAAACTGGCCGAACGTGATTACCCGGTAGACTGGGGAATGCCGTCAGATGAACGCTATGTAGTTAACATTCATTTACCGGCACAATATGTCATTGAGAATATTCCACCGCCCATAGCCTTCGGCATGCCAAACCAGGGCGGTAAATTTTTCACTTCCATTGATGGGGACAATCAAAATCTGACGTTTTCTTATGATACCCGATTCGATAAATCCGTATACGGCGCCGATGAATATCCCTATTTGAAAGAACTTTATAACAAGATCATTCTCGCCCAGAAGAGCCAGCTGCTGATTAAGAAGAAATCATCATGAGGAAATTCCTGATCAGTTTACCAGTGTTGTTGTCTTGCGGAACGGCGATGGCTCAAAATAAATATGCCGTAGATCTTATTCCAAAAGAATTACTTTCCCATGCCAGTGCAGTGGTACGGAACGAAGAAATAACAACGGAAGTAAAGGACCTGGACAATACGGTTTATCATGTCAAAAGGGCCGTTACTGTTTTAAATAAAAATGGTGATGACAAAATAGGCTTGGATATCTTTTATGATAAAATTACCAGTATAAAAAGCATAAAAGGGACCATCTATAACGATGTTGGAGGGCCCGTCCAAAAGATACCGGAACGTGACTTTGAAGATGTTGCGGTTAATGACGGATCCTTATTTCAGGATGACCGGGTGAAATATTACAAAAAGGCTGTAGCAGAGTATCCCTATACGGTAGAATATGAATACGAACTAAAGCGCAAACAATCACTCGATTTTTTTGATTGGGAGCCCAATAATCTCAGCGGCGTGGCTGTTGAAAAGAGCTCCTATACCTTCATATGTATGCCTGGTTTTAATATCAGGTACCGGCAATTCAATATACCGTCGAACGTTATTACCGGCACCAACAAGGATGGGCTGAAAACCTACACCTGGCAGGTTTCAGACTTAAAAGCCAGAAGAAACGAGCCGCTGAGCCCCTATTGGGGAGATATTAGTCCCCGGGTAATATTTGCACCCGAAAAGTTTACCTATTTCAATGTAGCCGGATCATTTACAGACTGGAAAGATTTAGGGAAATGGGTATATGAAAAACTAGTCTCTACCCGTCAACAGCTTTCTCCGGAAACAATTCAGCATGTGAAGACAATCACCAATGACATAACCGATCCCAAATTAAAGGCTAAGAAAATTTATGAGTACATGCAGGGTAAAACGCACTATATCAGTGTACAAATGGGAATTGGCGGAATTCAGCCTTTCATGGCCTCAGACGTAGATCAGCAAAGTTATGGTGACTGTAAGGCTTTGGTTAACTATACGCAAGCATTACTAAAAGCGGTAAATATCGAATCCTATTATTGCATGGTTCAATCGGGAAGAGAATATAAAGTTGGTTTCCTGAATGACTTTGCCAGCATGAACCAGGGAGATCATATTATTTTATGCCTTCCATTTAAAAACGATACCACCTGGGCAGATTGCACCAGCCAGACATTGCCTTTCGGGTACCTTGGCCCGTTTACGGATGACCGTACGGTACTTGCCTGCACGCCTGAAGGCGGCAAGCTGATGCACACGCCCAAGTACACCATGGACGATAATCTTGAAAAGCGTAAGGCTAATTTTGTGCTGAACGAAACCGGCAGCCTGTCCGGCGTGATGGAAACCCGGTTTAAAGGCGCTGAATATGAACAGCGCGATCTGATTATAGAAGAAACTCCTGCAAACCAGGCAAAGGATATAAAAAAATACTATAGCATTAATAACCTCAATATCGAAAAACTCGAATTCAGCCAGGATAAAGGCCCCAAGCCTGTTACTACCGAACACATCAAACTTTCGGCACCCGAATATGCTGCAATAGAAAACAACATGATCTATTTTTCACTAAACTCGGTTGACCGCCTTCACGAACTGCCGCAGCTAATGAACCGGGTCAACCCGGTTTATATTAATCGCGGTTATACGGACGAGGATGAGATTGTCTACACTTTACCCAAAGGTTACCATTTGGAATCAGATCCGCTAAACAAGACGATTGAAAAACCGTTTGGCAGTTTCTCGGCCAGCATGGTCATGAGTGGCAATCAGCTGGTGTATAAAAGAAAATTCCAATTAAAGGATGGAACTTATAGCAAAGACAGTTACCAGGATTTGGTTGAATTTTGCGAAACAGTCGCCAACGCAGATAATTATAATGTGATGCTGGTAAAAAACTGATCAGCTGAAGATAATAATACCCAGAATAATGCCAACGATCATGATCACATACAGCAGTATCTCGGTACTGGCAAAACGTTTGTATTTTGTCCAAAAATGATAGCTTTCTTTTTCCTTTGACATGATACTGCAAAGTTATGGAATTAACCTTTGCAAGCAAAATTACCAGCTTTTGGCCTTGTCCAAAAAAATCAACAGCAGAATTTATTTCTCGGGCATTACACATTCTTCCATACAATCCGGCAGCCAAAGGCTTTTGAACTGGTTGTCGAAGGCTTTTGGTGGGCAAGCAGTGCATTGACCGCATCTTCGACATATTTCGTTTTCGAGGGGTTCATTTCATCCTTGTCATCGTCGATGGCACCGACATATTCCACCTCAAGTCCCCGGGCTGTTTTTTGCAAAACGTACACCGTTGGCGTGGCCCGTGCGCCATATGTGCGGGTTATTTGCTGGGTCTGATCAATCAGGTACGGAAATGAATAATGCATCTCAGCGGCCCGCTTTTGCATATTTTCATAGGAGTCAGTTGGTTCGGCAATAGGATCATTTGGACTGATCGCGATCAGGGGATAGCCCTTGGCAGCGTATTGCTTATCAAGCGCCATGATACGTTTTTCATAAGCCTGCGCAACCGGACAATGGTTGCATGTAAATACGACAATATAGCCTTTGGATGAAGGGTAAGCAGCCAGTGAAATCATTTTTCCATCTATATTTTTCAGCTTAAAGTCGGTCGCAATATCGCCGGGTTTATAACCGTCCGTAGTTTTGAACGCCACTAAAGAGGTGGCGATCAAAAATAAAATGATCAGCGTTTTCATCGTTTATTATTTATTGCTTTGATAAATTTTATTCAGCTCCTCATACGTAAAGTCCTTTTCATAAAACCTTCTGATATTCTTTTTGGCATTCACAACCAATGTTGCGGGCAATGCCCCGCTCCAGTCCTTATCGATATCATTAATAAGCTCCTGGTCATTTTTGCGGGAGGCAATATAGTAACCCGTGGTCAACTGATGGCTATTTACAAATGGAACGACTGCCGAATTTAATCTGGACTGTGCATCCATGCTGATAAGCATTACCTTTAGCGGCTGATCTTTATAATCACGCTGCAGCTTATCAAAATTCGGCAATTCTTTCACACATGATCCGCACCAGGTGGCCCAGAAGTTAACCACGTAAACGGTATCAGGATTACTTAGGCGTTTCTGCAATTGAGGTACACTGATCACCCTGACCTGGGACCCCGCTTTAAAGCTCAGTGAGCATAACGAAAAGACAATTAAAAAGACACAGATTTTCATATTTTACAATAACATTGGATCAATACGGTTTGTTGTTGTTACGCTTTTTCCAGAATTTTACCGCCCTCCGGCGGCAGTTTTTATCGTGTCCTGCTGATCGGTTACCGAACCACAGCGGGAAAAATATTTGTAGGTATAAGGATCATGCAATTTTACGATAATTACCCCCCGGGTGGAACTGGCATGAACATAGTAATCATTTTGAAGATAAATGCCTACGTGACTGAATTTTTTACCATCGTAATCAAAAAAAAGAAGATCGCCTTCCTTTAAGTTATTTTCGTATTTACGTTTGATCACCGTGACTTGCTGGCTCGTCATTCTGGGTATACTAACGCCGTAAACCTGTTGTTCCAGTAAATATGCAAGGCCCGAGCAATCTATTCCGCCTTGATCCAAGCCGCCAAATTTGTAGGGCGTCCCCATCCAGCGATCAATAAAACTATAAAGACGCCCATTGGTAATAGCCCCGGCATCTACGCCCAGAATGGAAGAATATTTATCGGCGATGGACGGCTGAGGCCGCACAACATCACCGGGCTGACCTTTCATTACTGCCCGTTTGGAGTGACAGGCCGATAATATTAATACAATTGCAAAAAAGGGAATTAGGTAGAACCTTTGAATCATGCGATAAAAATAAAGTTATTGCTTAAAGGTTAAAGAGACTGTTTTTTAAACATATCCACATCTTAATTCCCATGTAAATCCGAAATGCGCAATCACCTATCCCTTTATCAATAAGAGATTAAAGATTCTTCAATCGGTTCCATATTCCTAAATAAAATCGTCTTTATTGATTCGTTCGCCTGCTATTGATTTCTTTAACCATTTTCCACGTCAAAAGTCCAAGTAGCATCAAAACCAAGACAATTGCTATCCACAAAAAAATTGTATAGTTGTGTATTACGGCCAGCTTTGCAACTTTATATTCGGGATTTTTATAAACAGCAGAATAATTAATGACTGGTAAATGACTAAAAACTCTGTGATCCATGAAAGTCAGGTCATATTGGGGAACTTTGGCTGATTGGTCGCCTGTGAAAATCGAATAATTATGGCCGATCTGCAAATAGCTGACAATGTACCTTTGTTGTTGAAATGCTGAAATGTCTTTTATGGTCAAAGGTACATCATCACCATTGGTAATATCTAGCCGCAGCAGCCACGTTTTTACAGAAAGATAAATATAATCTTAACCCGGACCCTTAATTGTCCCTATGTACACCCGGTCGCCGGTTTTACCATCGTAAATTGTTATCGGGCGGGTATAATAACTTGGGGCCAATACGGAAAGGTAAAGCGTATTGATCAAATGCGGCTCGTCAAAAAAAATGTAAACATAGCTTATATCGGCTGTATCCTTTGCTTTAAATTTAGTCCCGGAATGTTAACCAATTCAGGCCCTTCCGTTTGTGTAACATAATTCCCGGCTCTCGTTATCTTACGGTGCTTTATTCTTACCATTCACCTGTATCTTAAAATATTGATATTTACTAGTTGGAAAGTAAAGCATCTGTTCAAACTCGGATTAATTACCAGGTTCTGGCTTTTCTAAAAAATAGTTTTCCTTTATCGCATACCATTTTTTCAGATTATCACTGCCCGACAGACTGATAGTACGGTCTACATCCGCATTTTTAAACCTAATTGAGAGATTATTAATGTACATTCCATCTTTATTTTCAGCGACATAGATTTCGGTTGTATCACCGTAATTGCCCCTTACTTCCTGAAATTCAATAAAATGTTCCGGATTATTGATAAATGCATTGGTACTCAGTACATACCCTAAGAATTTCCCTTGGTCAGAAAGACGAATATCGCTCAGGTTATCGTTACATTTCGCAACAAAATCTGGATTAATTTTTATCTTGTAAACCCCGCTTGTGTCTATCTTCTGTAAGTCAGCTTTGTATCGATATGCGGACTGCGTCCAGCCAGGTATACCCAGACAGGTTAAACCAGTTATCAGTAGTAATACGACCTTAATTCTTTGGCTCAATCTTATCATCGGAGATTATATTTTTTACCTTTTGATACATAAATGAGATGATTAGTAATAAAACACCGAGGCAGAAAAATGCCACTATTTTTCCAGCGGCAGGAATATTTTCAATATCAAATACAAATAGTTTGATAAGAGTTATGCTAAATAGAGTTAATGAGATGATGCGCAAGACCCTGGTTCTGTAGCGCATACCCAACCACATTAACACGAAGGACGCCATTCCCCACAATACAGGCAGCACCGTTTTGACATAAATCGTTACTAGATGGTCTATGTCAGCACCCGGAGTATAAAATAAGGAATTGCTTAGTAAACAAAACTCGAAACTCAAGAATGACAACAAACACTGCTGATATAATCCAGCTTAACGGCTTAATGTCTTGCCGAAGATTAGCCCTGCAAAGCTCAATCAGACTATAAAATATAAGCAATACGAATATTACAGAAGACCAATGCAATATGAAGTGTCCTGGAGCAACCTTTCGTGTTATCAGAATATTGGCCTGTACATCAAAATATTGTTGCTTAAAACATAGTTAAGTAACTATGGTGATTGCCAATATCGCTGTTTCTGTCTGCCAACTTAATTGTAATGCTTTAAATCTCTCTGTCACCTAGAAAAACACATATGCAAATATTGGCAAGTAAAGCATCAGATATATATAAGTTTAGCGCTGTATTAGGGTAATGGTTTAAAAACTGGTGATTTACCTCTAACAAGCCTGCGGAGAACAGCAATAAAATAGCAGTGTATTTATATAAAGCAGGCGAAACAATGCGTTTATCTTCTTTTTCTTTGCCAATTACGATATAATCAGCAAAAAGCTACAAACAGACGAAAATATTGTCGTCATAAAACCTTTATTAGCCATTATAGCAAACCTTATGCTGGCTGTGGTATAAAGATTTATCCAATCGATCATCAGGCTGCACAGCATAGCGACCCAAACGATAATGGAAGTCCATTGCATTAGTTTTATATTCGATTTCGTATACAACCAATAGATCAAAACGCCCTCGGCGCCCCAAAACATTGTTATAAAATGCCCGTGCAATTGAATTGGAGCAGTAAGCGAAAGGAATGTTAAAGTGATACCAATTAACAGGTAAAGGATATTGATCTCAGCCTTTTGGCTTCTAAATAATATAAAAGAGAATAACAGATTTAGACCGCCTATGCTGGCGCAAAAAAGTCTCCCTTAACTGTTCATTGTGCATAACAGTAAGGAGGTATAAGCCTGCACTAAAATATAATGCTGTATTAACCAGCAGTATAGTAAAATCCGAAGCAATAAAAGTTTTGTTTTCTTTAATATTATTGGCAATATTTATCAGAAAGAACACCAGGTAAAGAATACTAATATAAATAAAACTTATTCCTGCTGATTTACCTGGCAGCGTGTAGATCACCCCTGTCAATACCAAAACCGTTAAGGCAAATGCAGAAATATTGAGGATGCGCCAGGCTTTGTAATAAGCAATCACTAACAAACCTGCATTCAGGATGATGAAATAAATAAATAGCGCATTGTAATTGGCACTTCCGGTGCTCACCATAAAAGGACTCGACATACCGCCCACTAAAGCTATTACGGCAAGTTCCTGCCTGCCATAAAGAAGGGATAATATTACCGAGAAACAAGTAATTACTATCAGTATTGCAAAAGAGACTGTCTGGTTAAACAGATGAAACTGATGAAAAGCTAAAGTAATAGTAAAATAAAAGACCGCCAATCCCCCACCTACTAATACAGAACTAAATGCCTTAAAGGAATTTCGCAAACGGTGTGCAATAGCCACCAGTATGCCGCCGCACAACATGCCTATTCCTACGCGGCCGGCAGGGCCAACCCAATTATTATCAATGGCATATTTAACAAAGAAGCCTATTGCCAAAACCAATATGGCTATACCGATCTTATTCACCAGGTTTTCACCAATAAACTTTTCCAGATCAGGGTAGCGTTCAAAAAATGAGAGCCTCGTCTCTTCTGGAAAATTATCGACAGGCGGTATATTAAGCGGTTTTCTAATTTGTGATATCTGGTCACTGATTACATTTCTAACGACCGGCACAACAGGTATGCTATCATCAGGACTTTTTTCAAGATCTGCCTTAGCTAAGGAATTTTCGCGCTCCTGAGCAAATTTCTGTTGCGGAATCGTTTGCTCTGGATCCCTTGAGTTTTTAACGAGGATTTGAATATCCCATATACTGCGTTCTAGTTCGTCGATTTTTTGAAGAAGACTTTTTTGATTTGCTATCAAAAGAACTATGATAACAATAAAAAGCAACACATACATTGCGTCCATGCGGGTTAGGTTTAGGAAGCTAAGATATAAGAATATTTTGCAGAAAAATATTCTCTACATCCCAGATCCAGGCTTAACTTTCTGATGTACATCCGAAACACACAAACACCTATCCTTTTATTACCCGCTGTATCTCGTCCAGCTTCATCAGGGCTTCAACAGGGGTCAGCGTGTTTACGTCGAGGTTATTCAGGGTATCGCGTATTTTTACCAGCACCGGGTCGTCAATGCTGAACATCTGCATCTGTACGGCTTGTTTCTGCACTTTTCGGATACTTTCTTTGATATGCTCCCCGCCCGTGCGTTCGTCTTCCAGTTTCTTTAATATTTCGTTGGCGCGCATTAACACCTTTTGCGGCATGCCTGCCAGTTTAGCCACATGTATACCAAAGCTATGCTCACTGCCGCCGGGAACCAGTTTACGCAGAAAAATGACCTGGTGACCGACTTCTTTTACCGTCACATTAAAGTTTTTGATGCGCGGGTGCGTATTGCTCAGTTCATTGAGTTCATGGTAATGGGTAGCAAATAAGGTTTTCGCTCTTGCCTGCGGATTGATTATGCAGATATTCGGCAATGGCCCATGCGATGGAAATACCATCATAAGTGGACGTACCCCGGCCGATCTCATCCAAAAGTATCAAACTCCTGTCGGATAAGTTATTGAGGATGCTTGCCGTCTCGTTCATTTCCACCATAAAGGTCGATTCACCCGAAGATAAATTGTCGGATGCCCCTACCCTGGTAAATATCTTGTCCACCAGTCCTATGGAAACCGCTTTAGCAGGCACAAAGCATCCCATCTGCGCCATCAGCACAATTAGGCCGGTTTGGCGTAACAGCGCCGATTTACCCGCCATATTGGGACCGGTTATAATAATGATCTGCTGCGATTCCTATCCAGGTAAACATCATTGGTGATATACTCCTCACCCAAGTGGTAAATGCTTTTCAATCACCGGGTGACGCCCGCCCTTGATATCGATCACGCGACTATCGTTGATCTGAGGCTTTACGTAATAGTTTTTGATGGATATGGTAGCAAAATTGAGCAGCACATCCAGCCGGGCGATCAATTGCGCATTTAGCTGTATAGGCTTAATATATTCAGCAAGCGAATAAAGCAGGTCATTATATAGTCGCGTTTCCAGTGCCAGTATTTTTTCTTCGGCTCCTAATATCTGCTCTTCATACTCTTTTAGTTCGGGCGTGATATAACGCTCGGCATTCACCAGTGTTTGCTTACGAATCCAGTCGGCAGGCACTTTATCACGGTGTGCGTGTGTCACCTCCAGATAATAACCAAATACATTATTAAACGCTACTTTAAGCGATGGTATGCCCGTTGTTCCGCTTCGCGTTTTTGTATCTCCAGCAAATATCCTTTGCCGCCAAAGGCGATTTTGCGCAGCCTGTCTAGTTCCTCGTTAATGCCCTCGCATTCATAACCGACCCTTTTACCAGCATTACCGGCGGCTCAGGATTTAGTTCTTTTTCAATTTTTTCACTCATCAGGCAGCATGGATTCAGTTGCTCGCCGATGGCTCTTAGCGGCTGATTATCCGTTTCCTCGCATTGCTTTTTGATCAGCTTCAATGGCTTTCAGTGCTTTTTTCAACTGGCAAACTTCGCGCGGGATTAGCTTTTTGCAAGCCAATCTTGGATATCAGCCGCTCCAGGTCGCCTATCAGGCGGATGTTTTGCTTTAGTTCTTCACGTAAGCTCTTCGTGCTTCACCAGGTATTCCACCACGCCCAGACGGTCGTTGATAGGTTTTATCTCCTTTAAAGGCATCACTATCCATCGCCTCAGCAGTCGCGCACCCATCGGGCGAACAGGTTTGATCCAGTACCTCAACCAGTGTATGGGCATTTTCATTGGATGAGCCCACCAGTTCAAGGTTGCGAACACTGTAACGGTCGAGCCACAGGTAGCGGTCTTCCTCTATCCTGGCTGATGGCCGAAATATGCTGCAGATTACGATGCTCTGTCTCGTTCAGATAATGCAGGGCCACTCCGGCTGCCACAATACCCAAATTCAACTTATCGATGCCAAAACCTTTCAATGATTTTACACCGAAATGTTTCAGCAAAGTCTCTTCGGCGTAATCGCCGGTATAGGGCCATTCGTCAAGCGTATAAGTATAAAAGCGGTCGCCGTAATGGGATCTTTAAATTCTTGCTGGCGGCTTTTTGGATAGATCACCTCGCTGGGACTAAAGCTTTGCAGCAGTTTATCAATATAAGCACTGTTGCCCTGGGCAGTATGGAACTCGCCAGTAGAAATATCTATCAAAGCTATGCCTATACTGTTCTTTTCAAAATACAGCGAGGCCAGGTAGTTATTACTTTTTTGCTGCAGGATATTATCGCTAACCGCCACACCGGGAGTAACCAGTTCCGTGACGCCGCGCTTAACGATGGTTTTGGTGGTTTTCGGGTCTTCCAGCTGGTCACAAATGGCAACCCGCTGACCGGCCCTGACCAGTTTCGGTAAATAAGTATCCAGCGAATGGTGCGGAAATCCCGCCAGTTCAATATGCGTAGCTGCACCATTGGCCCGCCGGGTAAGCACAATACCCAGTATTCCCGAAGCCTTTACAGCATCCTCACCAAATGTCTCATAAAAATCACCCACACGAAACAGCAAGCAGCGCACCAGGGTATTTCCCCTTTATCTGATTGTACTGCTGCATCAATGGCGTTTCTTTGCCTGAATCTTTTGCCAATAGTTTACTTTTTTATTAACCCGGTAAAGTTAACTGCTGGCGTGGTTTTTATTCCTGTTGTTGAAAAATGGTTTATTTGTGGATTACTGCAGATCTTTGCCCCTTTCTTCTACCTGTTACTGGATATTTCGCTGCTGCGGAATATCAAAAAAATTTCATAATTTGTTGTAATGATAAACAAGATCAGGATACATAACTATCTGAATGGCTTCATCTTCAGCATGATCGAATTTCTGGTCATCATTTTGATCCTGCTTCCATTTATGGTCTGGTATTTCCTTCATGGCCGGCTTCTGTATGGCTTGGCGAGCCTCGGCGTTATTCTCAATTCGGCCGTGATCGTGGCTTTTGCCGTAAATTCGTTGATAAAAAAGGAAAAGGATCTCGGACTGAGGAAGCTTTTTAACAGCAAAATAAGAATTGAAGTAAGTAACCAATTCCCACATTTGCAGCGCGACACTTATGTGCTGAGCCTATCCATACTGTTGCCCTATGTGCTCTGTATTTTTTGCGCGGCCGATTGGTTTAAAAACGGGAGAAACCACCCGCTCAACTCTGATCCATGATGATGCCAAAGTAGGCCACCCATACAATAAAAAATAGCTGCATGGGAATCCTCAGCCATAAATAGTTTATACCCCTGCCGTCGTAACTGGCATGCTCATAATCCACCCCTTTCTGAGCGGCATTGATATTGGCAGGCAGGATCAGTAAAAAGAAAAGAATCAGCAGGTCGGCCGAAAGGCGCCTGGTTGAGGTTATACATAAGCCAACGGCAAACAACACCTCAAACACGGCCGTAATATAAACCAGTATGTTTTTTGCAGGAAGAAAGCCCGGAACCATCATCTTAAGACCCCTGCTGTAAATAAAATGACCGGCAGCCGTAAATACCAGCATCACTGCCATAGCTATATTGCCGGCAAACACATGATCCCAGCCGCCCATTATAAAATGGTTAAGCAGCAAGGCAATGATTGATGCTGAAAGTAACACAACCAACGGCTTCATAATAAAGCATTTATGAATTGAAGGTAAGTATTTTTTTTAACAAAAGAGAATTGAGATTGCTAAGGCAATTGGGATGGTCTTTTATTAAATATAAAACGGAAATTTGATCAAGTTATTTTATTCTTTTTGCATCACGCGAAGCTTTCTCATAGATCACTGCTTTACTGAATTCCCCTTTATCGTCCCTTACAAATTCGACCTCAACAGGCTGTACTTTTAAAAAGAATCTATTTTGAGATTCGGGGAAAAGCTCGAGTTTTCTGGCTCCTGTAGGTTGTCCGTACAGGTGGTTGCCCTGACGGGTTACCGATAAAATATTCTTTGGGCCTAATTCATAATTGCCGACATAATTCTGCAGGACAGTATCGGCCACCTTAACTAATTTTTTTTTTGAATGATACAGCCCCTTAAATCCGTAGACACGGGCCACGCTGGTCACTATTTCAGAAATAATATCGCCGTTATTCGAATTTACCATCACGATAACGCCATTTCCGCCGTCAAGACTGCCATAATACTGGCACCTGAACCCTTCATTCGCCCCGTTATGCTCAAAATATTTCTCGCCCTCAAAGTCGTTAATAAATACCCCAAGCGCCGCACTTTTATCTAAATAGGGCGTGAGCCGTGTTTTGGTCGTTTGTTGATCAAGTACTTTATGCGACCTCCCCTGGTAAGCCAGCTGCGTTTCAATTACGTATTTAGATAAATCGGTGGGATTTGTCCACAAACCTGCGGCGGCCTGTTCAGGATAAATATGATACTTTCCAGGCACCTGTTTCCCGTCGGCAAAATAAGCCGTGGCAAGTAGCCGGGGATTTATACTCGCCCTTGCCTGCTCGTAAGTACTGCTTTTCATACCCAATGGTTTCAATACATGATTGTACATGTATTTATCATAAGGCTGATGCGTGACGTCCATTAAAATGAGCTGGGATATGGTGATGCCACCTCCCGAATATTCTGATTTTAAACCCGGCGCATACATTGAGCGGACTGCAGGCGAATTGGCCGGCTTTTGTCCGTCTAGTATCTGAACAATGCTGGGCAACTGCAGACCATTTTTGTATCCCTCGAAACCATGCACGGTTAAACCGGCGGTGTGGCTCAGCAAGTTGGCCACACTTATCTTTTTACCTTGCGACAGAGAATCATAGGGAAATTTCCATGTGGTAAGGTAATGATTGATATCAGCATAAAGGTCGATCTTATTATCCTGTACCAGCTTAAGCAAGCCTATGGAGTTTATTGATTTGCTGATGGAAGCGGCCTGAAAGAGCGTCCCGGCGGTAACCGGTATTTTGAGGCTTTCATCGGCCCAGCCATAACCTTTGGCCCACGCCAATTTATAATTCTGCACAACAGCTATGCTCAGGCCATTAACCTTATGGAATGCCATACGGTCGGCAATGGTCCAGCCTGCCTCGCCTTCCACTTGTATGGGCTCGGACAGATTTTTTTCGACCTGGGTTATTTTTTGTTTTGTTTCCGCCGATTGGGCCTGAATAGAGAAAGGCAGGAATAAACTAAGCAGGAATGCCGTGAATAAGGCAGGGAGTTTCATAAGCTATCGGATTAAATACTGCGATGCAACCAAAAACATATTTTTTACGCCCACATCATCCGGTCAATTGCAGTAGCCAGCTTTCGGTCCTTTTCGGTAATCACATTGCCTGCGTCATGCGTACTCAGCCATATTTCAACACGGTTCCAGGTATTTGTCCAGGTTGGATGATGATTATGCTTCTCTGCCAGTAAAGCAACCCGGCACATAAATGCAAAAGCCTCCGAAAAATCTTTAAACTCAAAAGATTTGTACAGCTTGTTTTCCTTTTCCTGCCACATTGTTTTCTGTTTTCAGGTAGAACGGTTGTAACGTTAAGTTGTTTGACAATCCATACGATCCCGCATACGCTAGTGCAACCAACTTTTCGGGGCTGCATTGAAATTTCGTTCATTCATTTGATTATCTGCTCAAATATATTTTACTTTGCAATTCAAAGTACTTTAATATCAACCACCATTGTGCTGCCGGATACCTTTTTTTCGTTTATTATTTAATCACATACCATTTTGGCATCCTATTGGTAACAGGGAAGAAGACTAAGCGACCATTCAAAAGATCAATGCATACATGACCGACTGGTTTGTAAATACAGATTCTATAGTCCGAAAAATATGGGGAAAGGCCGATACGATCCTGTTCATCTTTGCCGGGGCGTCGGCAGAATTTGCTTTAAATCCATCGGTCGACTGGCTTTATTTTACCGGCAAGCTGCCGGCTGATCCGCTGGGCCGCTTATTCTCTACGGTCGACTATTCGCGGCAAATAATATTTTCAGAGCATGATGCTGCTTTACGCGCTATCGACCAGATCACGGCAATTCATAAAAGTGTCGAGGCCAGCCGCGGGATGCAAATACCCGGCGAGGCATACCTTGATGTGCTTTATATGCTGATCGACTACTCGATCCGCTCCTACCAGCTGCTTGAACGCCAGCTCACCGAATCCGAAAAAGCAGAAGTATTCGAAGTGTTTTACCGCGTTGGCAGGCGCATGGATCTTACCGGCCTGCCCCTAAATTATACTGACTGGTTAATCAGACGCGAATATCAGTTAACCCACAGCCTGCGGACAAGTAACTTCACCGCAGACCTTTATCAACAGTACAGAAAACACCTCGGCCGGCTGAGATTTGAGCTGCTCAGACAGGCGCAATTACTCCTCGTTCCGCACAGGGTTAAGCTATTGCTGCATCTGGGTACACTGCGCTGGCTGTTGCCGGTAGTATATGTTTACAAACTGTTTCGGCTTTTCAGGATGCAAAATCTTCTTAAACTTGCTATTCTTCCCAAAGCATATGCCGCCCGGGTACTGGCAATGGACAACGAAAATAAACCAAAAGTTAAACACTTAACCATAGAACAAACTTATCACTAGATTGTTATCATAAGGCGAACCTAATTAAGCATGCTATGAAAACAAAAAAACTTAAAAGATTATCATTTTTCTTAATCGCATTTATTTTAGTCGCCTCAGGCTTTATTTCATGCACCAAGGATGGCAGTGCTACAACGACAAATAATTCATTTGTAATGGTAACCAATGCTGCCTCCACTTCTACCCCACAGGATTTTTATCTCGACAGCACCAAGCTGACCACCGCGCCGCTGGACTATGGTGTGAGCACAGACGTTTTTTTACAAACGATTAACGGGAGTCACCTGGCACGCTTCCGGGACGCCGGCACTACCCATGAAAATGTCTCATTTAACGTTATACTGGACGTGCAACAATCTTACAATATTTTTTACGTAGATGGAGGTCAGTACGCGACCATTTACAACGACAGGACTATACCTATGATCAATAACGCCAGGGTCCGTTTCATAAATTTAAGTACCGCCCTGGCTTCAACAAACGTTGATTTTATTACGACAGGGGGAACTACACTTGGCGCAAACCTGCCTTTTAAGACGCCGTCAAATTATTCAGATGTCAATCCCACCCAGGGTTTTAATGTATACCGCAAGGGTTTATCAACGCCCGTGGTTAGTATTCCTGCCACGCTGCAGCCCGGCCGGGTTTACACCATTTTTATAGCCGGCACCAGTAACGCAAGCATCGATTATCATATCGTAACAGAACATTGAATTAAAGAATTTAGCAAAATCGTTTACACAGATTTTATCTTTGTGTATGGAATTTGAGGAATCAGACCAGCAGCCACCAGAAGAACAAAGCGTGGCTATTTATTCAAAATGGGCAATACTGTTATTCTCCATTTTTTTCTCACCTTTTATCGGGGCGGTTCTATTAATGCTCAATTTACGCTCGGTGGGACGTAAAAGGGAAGGAACCGGAATCTTATTACTGGCTATCGCCTATCAACTGGTATCGCGCGTAATATTAAGCATCCTTTTCAAGGACATGTTAACGGGCAACTCTCCCCGGGAGCTACTCGGCAATACCCGGTTTTTTGCCTATTCGCTTATCCCCGACATTATTGGTGGCGGCTTGCTGTCTGAATATTTCTTTAAAAAATATTTCCCGGATAATCGCCATTATGAATATAAGAGTATTATAGGTCCTTTACTGATCGTGCTTTTACTCTCAATTCCACTTGGCCTTCTTTACCTAAAACTGAATCGATAAAATAAATGCCCGTCCGTTTGCAGCGGACAGGCATTTATTTTTTTATAATATGAATACTTAGAAACCAAAGTTCAGGCCCAAAGTAGTTTGCAGATCACTCATGGGCTGCTTTGTTACCACCCGCCCTATCGTAGCGGTACGTTCCTGATTGGTGATCGTAGGACCGGAAGTAGCGACATAGGCACCACGCAGCGTCAAAAATAAGGCGTCGCCAAGTTTATAACGCAGTGCCATATTTCCGCCATAGGCAAATACGATCGATGAGGCACTACGCTGGTAGAAGGTTGCCGTCTGGTCTGTTACACCTGTCAATAAAATACTGGTCTCGGGAGTTGAAAAAACTTTTTTAAACCCTACTGAGGCTCTTACGTCAAATATAAATTTACCGAAGGGAATTGAATACTGCGGTCCTACCAACACGTTCACGGTCTGATACCGATTATGCGCAGTAACGGTTGCTCCGTCGGCACCATAAGAATTGGTATAACCCGCTGCAAGGCTATCGGCATTCGCCTGGTTTAATTCACCATTATCCTGATAGGATATAGTTCCGCCTACGCCCAGGTTCTTATGAAAGTAGTATGCACCATCAATGCCGTAATTGAGTCCCTTCTTTGCAAAACCAGCCTGGTTATTGTAATAATCGGCCTTAGCGAAATCTCCTTGCGGAATAGATATGCCGCCAAAAAAACCCACATAGCTTTTAATCTGCGCTTTTGCCTGAAAGGTCACTAGCGTGGTAAAAACTATAATTAATGATGTAAATATTCTCTTCATCTTATTGATATACATTGGATGCTCGTGTTAAAGTTTGAGGATTAATTGCTGGTAAAGGTGTATGGGAGGCTATTAAATACCCCGCCTAAAATATTATCGATGGTAACCGAGCCGTCCGAGTTTGTCGTTCTAGAGTAAAAATTGAACGTACCGGTGATCTGTTTTTTCACCGAATCAATAGCTGTAACATTGACAATACCGCCACTGGGGCCCACAGTGCCATGTGGTAGATACACATATTTTCCCGAAGGATCTTTTTGCTGCGTATTGAATTGCATAAATACCGAAGTATTGTCGACGTTATAGGTACCAAGCGTAAAACCGGCGGTATTCTGCGAATTGCTTAATGCCACAGACATGATCACCTGTTTCTGCTCCTTGGTTCCGGACAAGTAAAAAGTCTTCGTTTTTGAAGCGGCATTAAAAGTGATCGTATTAACTATGGTATCGGGTGCCCAGGTCGCGCCGTTTATGTTGGCCTGAAAAGGTGCGGTAGTGTAGGCGGTACCTACAATCGTATCCTTTTTGCAACTCTGTATGAAAAAAGCAGCTAACAGTAGAAATGTGAGAAGTCTAAGTTTATTCATATTATTTTATTTACGCTGATAACGGGGTTTGAGATCAATAATTATTGCTGTCACTATTATTTTACATATTTTAACATATGCGCTGATGCATTAGCATCCGGGGGCGAAATAACGAAATAAATGTGTCATTTGTATACCTTTTAAAATGCGGATGGCTAATTCCTTTCAATCGTTAGGTTTTCCGCCCGTAAATGAGCTGTTGGTAATCATAATAACATCTCCTTTTTTTGTATTAACATCGACCCATGTTTTGCCATCGCTCCCTAAGGAGTAATTTTCACCAGAGATCCGCCAACTACTTTTATATTTTTTTCCGAAATGTCCGTTTTAACCATACATCTCCCTCCATTTTCACTTCTTATTTTAATAAAGGACGTTAGTCCGTCTTTCTTTGACGCACTTAACAGGAAGGCGCCTTCTGCACGAAGATTTTCAAAACCAACATCCTTCCAGTTATGGGGTACTGCTGGCATAATGTCAATAACACCGGCATAGCTTTGCAAGAGCATTTCCTGAAGACCCGCGGCAAATGCAAAATTCCCTTCAAGGGTAAAGGGACGGTATTGATACTTTGAATACCCTGATTTGGTTTGATCGCCGTTTAAATGAAAGCTATTGACTGAACAGAACGCTTTTGCAAATATCCGCAGGGCCGCAGCAGCACCTTCCCCATCCTTTGCTCTGGCCTTCAGGCTGGCTAACCAGGCATAGGAATAGCCGCACCAGTTATCAGGACCCATACTGTCCAATAGACGTATGCTATTTTTAATAATACGCTGCGAGGCCATTCCGTCTTCCCATTTTATTAACCCGAGGGGAACAATAGCCATCATATGCGAGAAATGCCTGTGTGACTGGTTATAAGGCATCGTTGGGGAAAACATCAGTTCACCGCCGGAGGATACGGCAAAATCGCCGAACTCTGCCAATATTTTTTTCCAGTGCTCAGCATCGCGCTTCAAGCCCAGTTCACCAGCTAATTCTGCTGCCTCTTTAAATGTTGATCTCATCAGGGCCAGATCATAATTTGTATTCTGTGGGAACCAGGCAGTTAAATCATTATCGTTAATCTCAGGACTTGAACTGATGGGTAATTTGCGATAGCCATCCGCTCCCATGATGGTTATGTTTTCAAGGAAAACGGCTACATCCCTGATCCATGGGTAGGCTCTGTTTTTTAGAAAGCTTCTATCCATGCTGTAGCGCCATTGCAGATAATAATGCTGCGCCAGCCAGGATGATACTGTCGGGGAAAGTGAATATTGTATCCATCCCCCCATTTCAGTTCCGTCTAGCGTAGTTACGCCCGGTACAGCCAAACCCTCTTTATCAAAATACAATTTAGTGTAGCGTTTATAGTTGGCCTTATTTGCATCCAAATGGTCAAGATAGGACAGGCCATCGTCCAGATGATTGGCACCGTAACAAGGCCAATAACTTAGCTGCGTATTCAGGTCGTGGTGGTAATCTCCTTTCCAGGGTGGTAAACGGCCATTATCGGCTGTCCATACCGCCTGAAGGGAAATCGGCGGTGCGCCTTCCCTTGATGCCGAGCCAAATTTATACTGTTCCAGGTACCATTGTTTTTCCAGTAAGGTATCCGGCACGTGAATATCAGATTTTTTCCAAAAGTTACTCCACCACAGGACGTGGGTAACATAGGCCTGTGCGTATGCCTTTTGAAGTGCCTGCTGTGTTACCGAATGAGCCTGGGTATTGATTTTTTTACCGGGATACTGGGACGATACGCTCCACACGCCTTCCACCGTGCCCGCACTCGTTTTCCGCCATCTTACGTTAATTTCATATGTAAATCCCCCCCATCCCTTTTGTTTGTAGGTTATGCTGTTACCCTCGCGTTTTACAGTTCCCCGTTCATACCCCAGCCTCGAAAGGTCATCACTCTTTACCGGCTCAGCAGCGTTCTGATTGCCCTGGTAGCGGGGCATGATCAATTGTGGTTCAATGCCAGCCTTCAAATTATCAAATCTGAACCATCCAACCGGAGAGGTAGCATGAACAAATGTTTCCATCCTGATCCCGTTTGCCCATTTTACTACGCATAATGCCTGACTGACGGACAAATGGACGGATTGCACTTTTCCCCAGTTTCTGGTATCAAATTCCAATGCACCACCAGGTATGCGTGACGGAGCCGGTTCCTTCTCATACGGCGCATCCAGGTATTGCTGTACCGGAGCATAGTCTTTTTTCTGTACCCTGCCGATAACCCACTGGTAACTGAACTCTTTACGGTGCAAACCTTTCATCGGCCGCATATCCCAAAGATCGGCCCGGTCCAAAGAAAAACGTAACTGCTCCCCCTTTTGCCAAACCAGCGTTCCAAGCATTCCGTTGCCTAAAGGGATCGCCTCGTCCCATTGTTTTGCAAGTGAATCGAACTGCAGATCGTGACTCAATGACTGGCCAAAGCAGAAGTTAAAACATAGCACAAATGCCAGGCACGGAATTATATTTTTCATAATTGTAGATTTCATATCATTTTTACCGTACCCGCACTTATCCTATACAAAACATGCTGTTTCAATGGATGCCCATCGGCAATCAGGGGGTGAGCGAACTCTCCTGCCTTTTTCATTCCAATGTTTTTCATCACCTGTTCTGATCTCAAATTGAGCAATGAAGTAAAAGAATATATTTCGCTTAGTTTCAACGCAGCAAATCCAAATTCCAGACAGGCATTTGCAGCTTCTGTGGCATAGCCATGGCCCCAATTCATTCTGCTCAATCGCCAGCCTATTTCAACGCAAGGGGTAAAGTAAGTTTCAAATCCGGGGTATGACAAACCTGTAAAGCCGATAAACTGTCCATTGTCCTTGCGCTGCACGGCAAAAAATCCGAATCCATCCTCGCTGATGCGGGCAGATATTCTTTCGATCTGTGACAAACTCTGCTGGCGCGTCAATACGGACGGAAAAAATTCCATTACCTCAATATCCGCATTCATTTGCACATAGGGTTCCTGGTCGCCCGACTCCCATTGGCGAAGAATCAACCTGGATGTTTCTATAAATGTCTCAGACATCGTTCCGGTCTTTCGTAGGGAATAATTATAGGATAACTTTTTGTAACAAACAACAATACGCGTTATCTCAATATAAAATTTCTCAAAATGGACCATTCATTAGTAACTACGAGTACCGCGCTCGAGGGCTATAGGATCACCAGGCACCTGGGAGTTGTACGCGGCATTACCGTGCGCAGCCGCAGCGCCCTGGGCAACATTGCCGGCGGTTTCCAGTCTCTTTTTGGCGGAAGGCTTTCCATATACGTAGAGCTTTGCGAAAATGCCCGGGAAGAAGCCTACCAGCTATTGATACAGCATGCCCAGGTGATGGGTGCCAATGCAATTATCAATATGCGTTATGATGCCAACGAGATTATGCAGGGTATCACGGAGGTGCTGGCTTATGGAACAGCTGTGGTGGTAGAAAAGATTTGATTATCTGCCATTAAAGCAAAGGTGAAAGCAGCCTTGCTACTTTCTCCGGCAACTGTTTATAAAAAGGGCGCTTGCTCCATGCCCTGGGGCTTAAGCGCTGCGCGTCCTTAATATCGTTATAGAAAACATCACGCAGCTGTTCGGCAACGGAAATATCGTAGATCATGCTGTTTACTTCAAAATTGAGTTCAAAACTGCGGTGATCCATATTTGCAGTCCCAATAATCACAAGCTGCCCGTCAGAAACCAGCGTTTTGGCATGCACAAAACCTTTTTTATAAAGGTAGATTTCTACCCCCGCTGCCAGCAAGTCGCCATAATACGACCGGGCGGCCGCATTGACCAGCCTGGAATCCGACTTATCGGGCACCAGTATCTTTACGCTGATACCGCTTAAGGCAGCAATCTCCAGGGCATCCAGTATTGCATCGCCGGGAATGAAATAAGGTGTGGTGATCAGCAGCTCCTTTTCAGCCAGGCTAATGGTCTGCTCCATGGAATACATCAGCGCCGGGCGATCCGAATCCGGGCCGCTGGCTGCTATCTGTATGGTCGCCTTGCAGTTATCGATCGGTTTTGTCCAGAAGAAATCGCGCTCCAGCTTCAAATGTTTACCGGAGCAAAAATTCCAGTCGCAGATAAACACATATTGCAGATAATATACCCCCGGTCCGGTTATCTTTACGTGGGTGTCCCGCCAGTAAGGCTGGCCGGGTTTGTTGACATACCTGTCACTGACGTTAATCCCTCCGGTAAACCCGATGTAGCCATCCACAATGATGATCTTGCGGTGATTGCGGTAATTGACCCTGTTGGCCAGCAAAATGAATATTATCTTATAGAAGGGGAATGCCTGAACCCCAGCAGCTAGCAGCTCGGCGACAAACTCCTTACGGATGGACCGACTGCCGAAATCATCATAAATAAATCGCACAGATACCCCTTGCCTCGCCTTTTCTATCATTACGTCTTTGATCTGATCGGCAATTTCCCCGTCCTCAAAAATGTAATACTCGATATGAATATGATGCCGGGCACTTTTAAGTGCCTCCAGCACTTCAGGAAATTTATTCTCGCCATTGATGAGTAATTTCACGTCATTTCCGCCCAGCAAGGGGCTCATATCATCATTTAAAAGATACTGCGCGAGCTTTTTGTGCTTCTGTATAGCGGGCTCCTTGGTATCCCAGGCTTTTTCCGTTTCCAGGGTGATCCGCCTGCGAAGATCGGCCAGGGCCGTTTTATCCCTTATGATCTTTTTGCTGTAAAGCTTTTTCTTGCGGAAGTTAACACCCAGGGTAAAGTATACCGGTATTCCGACCACAGGAATAAATATGACGATCAGCACATAAGCAAGCGCTTTTGAGGTTGATGGCGTATTGTAGATAATATGCAGGCTTACAATGATGACAATGATAATATAAGCAATGTCGGCAAGTAGTATCCAGTTCATGGAATTGTGATTAAAGCGCTATTCCAACCTTTGTAAATACATTAATAATCATAGTATCAAATTGTTTTTACCCGCCGCCAGCCTGTACTGTTTCCCCTTCCATATCAGCCTGCCCGGTGTAGCCTCGGGCAGCGTGATGGCGATATACCATTTACTGTGCTGATAAGCATACTTCACCTCGACTTTCCCTTTTGGATGCGGCACGCTTCCGCTGAGCTGCGTTATCCGGCCCAGATGCGGCTGGATCCTGACTTTTCTAAATCCCGGGGCATCGCTTTCAACACCCAAAACGGTGCGCAGCAGCTCGATATTAGGACTTGATCCCCAGGCATGGCAATCTGACCGTGATGCGCTGATATCAGACATTTCTGCCCAGGTCGTCATCCCCATTTTAATATTTTCGCGCCAGATACCCAACCAGTTAATATAATCATTACCCATGCCGGCCTTAATCAGTGCCAGATGCAGATAGTATTTAAAATAAATAGAGGCCTGCACCAAAGCGGTATCGGCCAATAGTTTAGAGGCCAGCGCTGTAGCCTGGCTTCCCCCTGCTACTCCGCTGAGTATCGCCAGTGCATTGGCATGCTGCGAAAAAAGGTCTTTTTCGGGCCGGTCCGCAAATTCCCCTTTGCCACTAACCCAGTATTTTGCGCGGATCGTTTGCCTTAATTGCGCCGAACGCTGCTGGTAACTGGCCGCATGTTCTTTGCTGCCAAGTTTATTTTCAAGTTCAGCGGCCAACTCATACGCCCATAGCAGCTGCATATCCAATACCGCTGAATTGCCATTTGCGCCGACCGGCGCTGCTCCGGCGTTCCAGCCCCTGCCGTTTGCCCAATCGGTAAATTCCCAGTATGGCGCATTTTTAAGGGAACCGTCGGCCTGCTGGTACCGATGAAAAAAACCCAGTATATTCTCCACACCCTGCAGTTTACTGCGCACAAAATCGTTATCGTCGCGGTACAGGTAATAGTCGTGCAGCATGCCTATCCACCAAAGCGAAAAGGTGGGTATTTGCTGCGGCACGTCGGTAGGGTACCTGCTTTGGGTAATGCCCTCAGCAATACGTGAATGATCAACAAGGGTAATGGCATTGCGTGCCAGGCGATCGTCTCCACTATTGTAATAAGATACCAGTGCCTGTATTCGCGTATCGCCGACATATTGCAACTGTTCATAATACGGACAGTCCATATAGGTCTCCCATGCGCACAGCCGTGCCGTCCGCCAGCCTGTCTCAAGCATCTTGCCGAGTTCAGGGTTGTCACTATCCAGCCTGGCATTAAAGCTGAACGGGTATCCGGTAGCCATGCCGAACAGATCGTCGACGGTTAAGGCCTCATCCCTGGTTTCTATGATCAGCCGGAGATACCGGTAGGTACGCCAGTTGAGCGGCGAGAACTGCTGCCCGGCGCTACCGTCACTGATGATACTGTCTTTGCGTCCAACAAAACGTTTACCCTCTATTTCGTCACGATTGCCTTTACGTCCCTGGGCGCGCCAGTTTTTATTACCGGGTTCAATGACGTACAAGCCTTCTGCATAGCTCATCGAGATGCCTGCCTGCTTCCCTTTACTGAAAAGTATAGTCGGATAGGCATTGGTCAGATAAGTCTGGTCGAGCAAAATAGTTGCCTTGGAATGGGCGGGAACGGTAAAGGCCGTTTTTTGCGCAGGGAATTCCCCGGGCAGGACTACTCCTTCTGCCTTGCGCATGGTTTTCAGGCGTTGGTAAACCAATTCGCGTGCAGGTATGGGCGATGGCACAAGCATCCAGCCATTATTAAATGTGAATTGCCCTTTGGCTATCCCTTCCGATATTTTTGAGGCCTGCTGCCATTTGCTATCATCAAAATCGGGCTGCTGCCATTGCTGCGGGTGCCGTTTCATGTCCAGCAGTTCGCCGGGCCCGGCGACATAATAGCTGTAGATCAGTTCTACGGGGAGTGCACTATAGGCAGAATCCCGGTAACACTTCCATGACGTTCCGCTATTTATTTCTTCCTGGGAAGCCGTATTACCCTGCAAAATAAATCCCGTTCGGTAACTCATTTGCGACACTGGCCTGAAAACACCCTCGTTAAACACGATTGCGCTTATTACATTTTTTCCCGGCCTGAGGTATGGTGCCAGATCGACGGTTTCATAATTCCAGAAATAAACATCGCTTCGGGCAGGGCCACAGGAGACCTGTGTACCATTTACGAAAAACTTGTAACGATTATCGCCTGAAACACGAACCAGGTAGTCATGCGGTAAAGCCGAAATATTCAGCTGTTTCCTAAACAGGCAAACTTCGTAGCCTCCGGCAGTTTCTCCCGGGGGAACAGTAATCCAGTCGGCGTTCCAGCGTTCGGGTTTATCCCCCGTTGCTGTAGTTTGTGCAAAGGAAGGACACCTGGCGGCGGCGCCGATCAATAAAAGGAAAAAAATAACTGACCGAAACTTCATTTATTCCAGGGTGATAAGTTTAATAGCCGGGGCCTTAAATTTAAAAAAGAGCATTGAGTATTTCCCGGATTTAAACAACGCGTAGGTAAACCATCGGTGCAAAGGCGATTCTTTTCGTTCTTATATGCCCTTCGGAGCACTGGCTTAATGCCGGCTGCTCTGCCTGCTGACGTTCACCCGTGTATTAACATAGGCATATCGTCATTTAAAATAGGAAAGCGGAATTGTCTTCCACATGCCGTGCGACAGATGTCCGGTCAACAAGGCATACAATAAATACAGTGGCCAAAAGATGTAAGCAAGAATGAGCATGATGATGCTGTGGTTGTAGTACCAGTTGATCATTAAAGCATAAATGCCCAGCAGCAAATAACCGATACCTGAATCTCTTTTGTTCATAATTGTTGATTTAGATATACAATATTAACAAATTAGATGATTAAAATTTGTTTTAAAAACAATACTCAGCAAGGGCGTCCGGCGAGGGCAATCTGCTGTAAATCAAAAATCTAATTGTTGAAAACAATTGAAAAGTGGAGAAATAAAAAGGTGATAAACAATAAAAAATACGATTATTGTTAAACAAATCTACTTTAACAGGGTTAACCTTAAAATTAAATCAACTTATCATGGCAACAACAGGTAGCGGAATTACCGCGTATTCAGTAAAGACAAAGCAAAAGAATGTTCCAATGATCGATCCGGTTATTGATATTAAGTCAGGCCGATATATCGCCAGCGGAAAAGATAGCGCAGGCAATAAGATGTCAGCTATAATGAGTAAAGCAACTGCTGAAGAACATATAAAGAGTGGTAATGCCAAAAAAGGTACAGGCTGGAGTTAACCGTCCGCCTGCCTTAACCGCGGCATCAGTGTTTCATTGATGCAAAAAAACAAAAAAACCCTGTAACCGGATAAATTACAGGGTTTTTTGTTGAGCAAACCTCGCTACTTGCCAACTACTATTGTAGCACTGGGCATCATCGAGTGAATGCTGCAATGATAAGTGTAGGTACCAGCAGTTGCAAAAGTTCGTTTAAACGTACCATCAACTGCAACATTTCCGCTATCAAAGCTTCCACCATTGTCCGTTACGGTGTGCGCAGTAGCGTCCTTATTCGTCCAGGTAACGGTACCTCCAGGTAAAACATGTACGACCGCAGGTGAATAAGCAAAATTTTGTATGGTTACCGACGCTGCGGCTGTAGGCTTGGTCCCACTTGACGTGGGATTACTATAACTTGAACTTTTACTACAGCTCCCTAATAAAAAAAATCCCGCGATGAATAACACGGGCAGATAGATGAATTTAACTTTCATATTAATATATTTTGTATTTATACTGTAAACACGTATTAAAATGAAAACTGGTTGCCCGGAGGTTAAAATAAAAATCCCCTTTCCGGTAAAAGAAAGGGGTTAAGAATTCTGGTAAAGGGCTTATTTATTCAAATTATCCACCCTGTCGTAAAACTCATTTTGCAGTTTCAAAGTAGCTTCGTCGGCTTTTACTTCTTTTAATGCTTTTATGAACGAAGCGATCTCGTGATCGGTGATAAACTTGCCAAACTCAGTCGTTGCCTTGGCACCTTCACCCGCATAATGGTTAGGATAGGATGCATACCACCATATCGGCGTATAGAGGCCAGGGATACTCAGCCTTTTTTGATCGGCACCTGATTGCGAGGCTGCCCGGTCCATACGCATCAGATCGGGGCGGTAATACATCAGCACCGAAGTTTCACTTTCACCTGCATGCTGATCCGTCCTCAGATCCGACTTATGCATCTGATGGTATTGTTTAACGAATGCATCATCTTGTTCAGGCGTGTAAAAATAGATCGCATAATTATGTCGTTTATTTAAGAACGACTGCATGAAGAATTGGATAAATTCAGGGTTTCCACCATGCCCGTTCAATATCACTATCTTTTTAAATCCATTGCGCGCAATTTCATCGCAGGTAGCTTCCAGCAGATCGTAAATGACGCGGCTTGGCAAGGCAAAAGTACCGGGTTGCTGCCTGGCCTCGTTGATCTGCCCGTAAAAGTAATCGGGGAAAACAACGGCATATTCCTGTTTGGTGGCCCTTGCGGCCCATTCACGTACATGAATCAGGTCAGTGCCGATCGGGGAATGCGGTCCGTGTTTCTCCAATATGCCAAATGGCAGTATGCAGGTTTGGGATGATTTCTCTACCGCAGCCGGGAAATCAGATGCAGTGAGCTCATCCCATCGGGCAGGCATATCCTGTGCAATTGCATAAGTACCCGCAAACAACAGCGCGAAAAATAGAAAGGCTTTCATATTTGGTTGGTTTTATTTAACGGGAATGAAGATAGCAAACCTGTGGTAATTTTCGGCTTGTAATCAAATTATTACCCACCCCATTCCTTGTAAGGATCAACTGACAGACTTGCATTGGTGTATCTGCTCTCATGGGTCACTTCGTTAGTTACCCATTTGGGAATTGCAAATTCTTCACTTTCGCTCCTTAGTTCGATTTCGGCCACGATCAGGCCCTCGTTGTCCCCGGTAAACACATCTACTTCCCAGGTATTCCCCCCAAAGGAAATTTCGTAACGTATCTTTTCAACGATATTGCCGGTGAAATCCTGCAATATTTCAATAGCATCATGCAATGGTATTTCGTATTCAAATTCCTTGCGGCTTACCTGCGAGATTTTACTTTTAAGGTTCAAAAAGCCTTTCGTGCCCGATACGCGCACGCGAACGGTTTTTCCAGGATCGTTCACCAAATAGCCCTGCCTGTAATGGGTTCCCTTCGGCTTGACAACGCTTTCCCATTTTTCATGGTCAACCAAAAATTTTCTTTCTATCTCCAGACCCATAATTTCATTCTGTTTGTTCTGCTGCTATCCCATCCGGTATAGTCTTTTTTTCAAAATCATGCATCAACGCAGTAATAGATCTTTTAAGCCGGATCTCCTGTTTTTTAATTTTCGCCACAACAGGGGGATAATTAACCTGCGCTGAGGAAAATAACTGCAAGGCCAGCGTATTATCATGCCAATCACCAATAAGGTCCTGCACTTTATCCAGATAATCGGTACAAACGTTTAACTTGCCATCCAATGCCTTTTGTGCCATTTTTCGGTTGTACATCAATATTTTTATCTGCTTACGGGCGCGATGAAGCTCCTCATTAAACTGCAGTTCACTAATTACCGAGGCGACCTTCGCTATTGCCGACTTATAAAACTCCAGTATGGCGCTATCGTCCAGGGACTTGAGTTCAGGTTCAATATTTTCATACACCGTTTTCATGGTTTTGAGGTATTGCCTGCCCATTTCCTTTACCTCAGCGGTCCCTTTTTCTATCTCATACAAGCGTGCCATTAAAAATTCTTCATTCTTAAACTGATAATGCACCGCGAACTGAAGATTAATATATGCGCTTCGGATGCCGCCGCAATGCTTGAAGATCTTTCGGATCGGCTTAAAATTCTTTTTAAATTTCTTTTTTGTGCAACCAGCATCCAGGAGCTCCATCATGGCCCTGAGCTTCTTAACCTGTACACGAAAAAGATGAAGCTCTTCCTGCTGCTCGGTTTCGAGAAAAGCTTTAAAATGACTGAGCATCTGACCCCATAACAAATTAAAATACGCTTTCTCGTCTTTCTTTTTCATTTCAGGCTTGGGTTAAATTGAATTCTTCTTCCTTAAAACGGGTATGCTGAAATTAAGTTTACACGTACCATTGTAAAAACTAGTTTACAGGGAGACAACTGAACACTTTAACGCCAAAATACGCGTTGAAATGCTTTGGCCGCATTTCCGTCAATTGTAAAATATGTTAAACAATTGGCTTGCCATGCTGCCAGTTATATGAAATAACTATCTTAGCCGATTCCTTAGATATAAACTATTTTGATGAATTTAAGAAAATTTTTACTTGTCCTGTTAACCTGCGTTACTCTTTTCCATTTCTCTGCCTTTGCCCAGCGTGACAGCATACCCTTAACCACCATCATTGCAAAGACCTCGAAACTGAACAACGACCATCCAAACGAAAAGGTATATGTTCATTTTGATAAACCATACTATGCCGTAAGTGATACGATCTGGTTCAAAGGTTATGTAACGATTGATCTGCATCAACCGTCCAATCTGAGCAAGATCCTGTACCTGGAAATGACCAATATACAGGGACAGATCCTGAGTGAATCAAAACTTCGCCTGGTCAACGGTATGGCCAGTGGCTATATACCCCTCCCCTCGGCTTATTTCAGCCGCGGTAACTATCGTGTAAGGGCCTATACGCGCTGGATGCGTAATGCAGATCCGGCTTATTTTTTCAACCGGACAATAAGCCTTGGAACCACCGAACAAGGCCAGGTGTTCCCGCGGGTTTCTTTTAAAAATGTAATAACCGAAAAAAATGCGAAAATAAATGCGGTAGTCGTTTATAAAGACCAGGACGGCAATCCGTACAGCAATAAAAAGGTTGCCTGGAAAGCCAGCAACGACGACGGAACCATAAACAAAGGAAAAGGCGAGACGGACAAGGACGGCGTATTACACATTGAATTTTCAAGCGAAAAACCCTCCGAGCTGAATGCAAGCACGATCAGCACAGATCTGGCAGTGGAAGAAAAAAACATAGTAACCAAATCCTTTCCCATTGAACTTACATCTGCAGGAATTGATGTTCAATTTTTCCCTGAGGGCGGACACCTGATAAACGGTGTACGATCCAGAGTGGCTTTCAAAGTGGTCAAACCTGACGGTCTGGGAATCGATGCGACAGGAACCATCGTTGACAATGCAGGCACCCTGGTAGCTAATTTTTCAACGCAACACCTGGGCATGGGTGTATTTGCGATGATGCCGGAGAACGACAAAACCTATAAAGCCAATCTGACATTCGCTGACGGCACGCAAAGCACCATAGATTTGCCCACTGCCAGGCTGGAAGGCATCAGCATTTCGGTAGTTAATAACGCGGCGGATAGTTTGTATATCCGCATTACTTCTAGTGACTCCTATTTTCAAAAGAATCAAGATAAAACATTTTACGTGGTAGGGCAAAGTGGTGGTGTGGTATGCTATGCGGCTCAAACGGTTCTAAAAACCACCAGCTATAGTGCTACCATCCCAAAAAGCAAATTCCCTACGGGTATCCTGCAGGTTAGTGTATTCTCATCTAAAGGTACTCCGCTAAGCGAGCGCATTACGTTCATCAATAATCACGACCAGCTTAATCTATCCTTAAAATCGGATCAGGCAGCTTACTCTAGACGCCAAAAAGTAAGGATGCTGGTATCGGCGAAAAATAAATCATTACCCTCTGAAGGAAATTTCTCCGTTTCGGTCGTCAATGAATCAGTGCTTCCATGGGATGACAATAACAGCCCGACGATTTTAAGTCAGTTGCTTTTAACCTCAGACCTGAGGGGATTTGTTGAGCAACCAAACTATTACTTTAATAACACGGATGAAAAAAAGAGCACCGATCTTGATGTTTTGATGATGACACAGGGTTATCGCCGTTTTTCCTATAAAAACGTTCTGGCCGACAAGATCCCTCCTATCAGTTTTTTGCCTGAACAGGGAATCGAGATATCAGGAACATTGCGTACCAATACGGGAATGCCTGTCTCCAGGGGCAATGTGCGATTGTTCATTCCTGACAAGGCGTATTCCACCACGACCGTTACTGACATGAACGGAAATTACAGGTTTTCCAACGTGATGGTATCCGACTCTTCAAAGGTTACAGTAAATGCCCGCGATAATGCCAATGGAAGCAGCCTGGTATTGAGCGTCGACGGTATGATTCCTCCGCCGCAGACACAGTTCATTAATCCGGCAGGTACGGTGGCCAATCTGGACAGCACGCTGCGGCCATTTTTGCAAAATACCCGCAAACAGTCAAATACACCCCGTGCGCTTAAGGAAGTTGTAATCAAGACAGCCAGTGCGGTTAAGAAGCCAAGTCACAGTGACTATGGGAGTTTAAATCTGCTCAAAATGGATCCTGATCACACCATCGCAGGGGCGAAATTTAAAGACTGCAATACATTTGCAAGTTGCCTTACTGCCGAGAGCCTGGGGTTGACGTTTGACGGCAATAACCTTTATGTAACCAGAGATTATAATGCCGGCGGCAGAACGCCGGTGGCGATCTTTGTCAACGGCATGAACGTGGATTTTAATTATCTGATGAATGTTGACCCCAACATGGTGGAGTCTGTTGAGATTTTCAACGATGACGGATTTAGCAGTATCAACCGGACTACCGGCACTAAGGGTGTCATTGAAGTAAACGTCAAAAAGCAGACTAAGGGTGAGAAAATTTCTAAAGATCAACTCTTAGAAATGCTTTCCCACAAATATATTATTGAATTTGCTCCGGGAGGATATAATACGGACCGGGTGTTTTATACGCCGAAATATACAGCGGAGAGCAACTCATCGACCGTGGATCTGCGCAGTACCATATACTGGAACCCGGAAGTAGTGACTGATAAAGCTGGCAATGCATCATTCGAGTTTTACAACTCTGATGGCACGGGAACCTATAAGGCAATCATCGAAGGTATTGATAGGGACGGTAATATTGGCCGTTATGTTTATCGCTATAAGGTCCAATAGTTTAAATATTTTACCTAGCTTTATTTAAACTTGAGATTAAACCTTAAAACAAATGAACATTTCAATGATCAACTGGCCGGCAGTTTTGGTTGCCGGTCTTTCTGCCTTTGCCGTCGGCGGCATCTGGTATTCCGGCACCCTTTTCGGCAAAGCTTGGTTGCAGGACAGCAATCTTAGCGAAGAACAGGTAAAACAAGGCAACAAAGGCAAGATATTTGGTTTTACCGCCGTATTCTCATTGCTGATGGCGCTCAACCTTGCCATGTTTTTGGCTGATGCCAAAACAGACGCGGCCTGGGGTGCCCAGGCAGGCTTTCTGGCCGGGATTTGGACCTTTTCTGCAGTTGCCATCCATAGTCTCTTTGAACTAAAGTCATGGCGCTATATCTTCATAAACGGTGGTTACAGCGTGGTTTCATTAACGCTCATGGGCGCAATTATCGGCCTGTGGCGGTAAAACAAAAAGCCATCCGGGTCTGAGCCGGTATAATTACCCCGCCAGCCGTACTTACCTATGCATTAAACTTATTATACTTACCCTGGTCAAAATCATATCATGATGACCGAAAAAAAAATTATGAAAAAATTATTACCCATATTACTAATACCTTCCCTAACGCTAGCTGGCTGCGGAGCTATGATACAGACGACAGTTTACGATCAGCCTCAAGCCTACGCTGGTACAAATAATGATGTTCCAACCGATCAGGTCTTTTATGACGAGTTGAGCCCCTATGGCACTTGGATAGACTATCCGGATTACGGTTATGTATGGGTACCGGACGCAGGCCCCGATTTCAGGCCATATGCCACCAATGGTTATTGGGTATACAGCGATTACGGATGGACATGGGTTTCAAACTACAGTTGGGGCTGGGCGCCCTTCCATTATGGAAGATGGTTTCACGATGATTATTACGGCTGGATGTGGCAGCCAGGCAGCGAATGGGCGCCGGCATGGGTTACCTGGGGCGGATACGGCGATTATTATTGCTGGGCTCCGATTGCACCGCATGTTAGTACGTCCGTAGCTTTTGGCGGAGGATGGACTCCGCCGGCCTATAGCTGGAACGTGGTACCGGGACGAAATATGACGCATAGCAATGTGGGCAACTATATTGAACGAAATAATTCACTCGTAGTCAACCATATTACGGTTATTAATAATGTAAACAATTACAATAACGGAAGACCAAATGGCAACTCGGCATCTACCAGAGTAGTTTACAATCGCGGGCCACAAATTGGCGACGTTGAAAACGTTACTCATAACCGGATACAGCCTGTAAGGGTCACCAGCAATTCAAGTCCCGGGGTGCAGGTAATGGCTAATAATCAGCTTTCTGTTTACAGGCCAGCAATACAAGTCAACGCTACCGGCAATAACAGGCCTGCACCTAAAAGAGTAGAATCGTACAGGCATGGAAATAATCCTAACAGCCAAAAAACAAACTATCCTCAGCAACAGCAGCCTGGCCAGCAGCAGTATGGAAGGCAGGATCAGAACCAGCAGCAGTATGGAAAGCAGGATCAGAACCAGAATCCAAAGTCAAACTATCCCCAACCACAGCAGCCTAACCAGCAACCCTATGGAAGGCAGGATCAGAATCAGCAGCAATCCGGCCAGCAGCAGTATGGAAGGCAGGATCAGAACCAGAATCCTAAACCAAATTATCCTCAGCAGCAACAACAGCAGCCCGGCCAGCAGCAGCCCACAAGGCAGGATCAGGGGCAGAATCCTAAGCCAAACTATCCTCAGCAGCAGCAGACCGGCCAGCAGCAGCCAGCAAGGCAGGATCAGAACCAGAATCCTAAGCCAAACTATCCTCAGCAGCAGCAGCAACAGCCCGGCCAGCAGCAGCCAGCAAGGCAGGATCAGAACCAGAATCCTAAGCCAAACTATCCTCAGCAGCACAGCAACAGCCCGGCCAGCAGCAGCCAGCAAGGCAGGATCAGAACCAGAATCCTAAGCCAAACTATCCTCAGCAGCAACAACAGCCCGGCCAGCAGCAGCCAGCAAGGCAGGATCAGAACCAGTATCCTAAGCCAAACTATCCTCAGCAGCAGCAGCAACAGCCCGGCCAGCAACAGCCAGCAAGGCAGGATCAGAACCAGTATCCTAAGCCAAACTATCCTCAGCAGCAGCAGCAACAGCCCGGCCAGCAGCAGCCAGCAAGGCAGGATCAGGGACAGAATCAAAACCAAAAGCCAAATACGCCGCAAGGACAGAACGGCTATCAGAATCCTGGTCAAAATCCCGGTGTGCGGCCAAATAACCAAAATGCAATACCCGGATTTAACCCCAATATGCCTAACAATCAGCGCTACAACAAGGGAAAAAAAGATACCAGCCACCGAAGAACACCGCAGGCTGTGACGAAAAGCTAGCAAACAAGAAAACAAACACGAACCCGGGCAATTGACCCGGGTTTTTTATTAGAAGCCGACCTTCAATTAACTATTGATTACACACAACTAATCAGCGTATTATCCTCATTAAAAAAGAAAAAAACCGCCACAATTGCAATTAAATGCAACTTTAAACCAGCACGTTACGTAAAAAATAGCGGTGAAAAAAATTAATCAACGTTTAGGTGTTAAGTCAATTTAAACTATCCCTCGCTTTGAGCGGGGGTTTTTTAATTAACCCAAGAGAAAAAGAAATTAATTAAAATATTAAACCTTTTTGCCAGGTTGATGTCAGAAACAAAAACAAAACTTAAACACTAAAACAAACACAACAAATCCCCTTAAGTATGAAAACCTTAAAATTATCCTTAATTCTTTTATTAATGCTGGGTGTGTTTTCTTGTAATAAAGATAATAGCACCAATTCCAGCACAGTTTCTTCTGATCAGGCAGCAGACATGGTCGCAGGCTCCCTGGCTGAAAACTCAGGCGGTTTTGCTACAGTAACCGATGATATTGCCGTAAATGCCCAAGGGCTTAGCTCGGTAAATAGCGGCCTTACTGTAAATTCAGTTGGGCAATCCACTTCTTCAGTTCATCAGGAATGCGGCAGTACCCTTACCGACAGCGTAAAAAGAGCTTTAACGCTTGACTCGGTTACCATCAATTACGCTTTTAAATACAGCCATACTTTAAACTGTAATTCCAGCAGCCTGCCAGATAATCTGATCAATACATTAACTTACAGCGGCAGCTTTAACGGTCCGCGCCTTTCTTCATCGAATTCAGGCAGCGCAAACGTTACCATTGCAGGTTTGTCACAAACAGCGACCAATTTCGTTTTAAACGGCGAATATCTGCGCGACGGGTCATTTCAATCCAAAGTGGGCGATAAGGCAACAGGCAACAGCCACGTAGATATTGTCGGTACTAACATTCTGTTATCCAAGCCTAACAGGAAGATCGTAAGCGGAAATGCAACGATTACCGTTAAAGGCACCGGTCCGAAAGGAAATGCTTTCAACTACACGGGTACAATCGTATTTAATGGCGATGACACGGCTACATTAACGTTGAACGGTACGGGATATATTGTTAACCTGATCACCGGCTTTAAAATCAGACACTAATTATTAAAAATCGAATAATGAACCGGCAGCGGATGTTGCTGGTTTTTTTTATTTATACTCCGGCCACCCTGAAAGGTTTTATATCATAGGTTTCCCAGATCTTTTGAGTAATATACACTTCGTTTTGCTGCCAGGTCTGTAGTTCGCTTTCCATCTCAAATTGAAGAATCATAACTGTGCCTATCATTTTACCTTTACCGTTGAGAATAGCACCGCCCAGCAAATAGTTTCCACTTGCCTTCAGATCCCTGGCACCATCCAGGTGATGCTGCCTTACGTTCAACCTGCGCTGAAAAGCATCCGGATCGGTATAATCGTAGGCGGTTACAAGATACTGGTTCATCATGGCTATGGCGTTTATACCAGCTCAACAAAATAAGGCACAATAGGTTTAACAGGGCTCCATTTTTACGCACGATCACAATCAGAAAATAAAGCTCAGGAATAACTGTAAATTTTACAATATTTGTTTCGCCAATCAATTTACACGAACATATGACGTATAACTTATACCAGGAATTTTATAATGTATTCAGAAAAGATGCCGAAAAAGCTTATTTCTCACCTGGCCGCGTAAACCTGATAGGCGAGCATATTGATTACAATGGCGGATTGGTAATGCCCTGCGCGATAACATTTGGCACTTATGTTTTAGCCGCGACTAATGACCAGGGTGTCTTCCGTTTCCGCAGCCTCAATTTTAAAGACAAACTGGATATCCCGCTGCAGGCTGCATATAAAAAAACAGATGAAAGCTGGTTTAACTATCCGATGGGCATCATTTCCTTTTTATTAAAAAATGGGCATCAATTACAGGGCCTTGACCTGTTATTTTTTGGTGATATCCCGATCAGTTCGGGCTTGTCATCCTCGGCCTCGATCGAAGTGGTGACCGCCTTTGCGTTGAATGACATGTTTGCTCTTGGATATTCAAAGCTCGAACTGGTGCAACTGGCCAAAGAAGTAGAAAATGTATTTATTGGCGTGAGCTGTGGCATTATGGACCAGTTTGCAGTGGCATTCGGCGAAAAGGACAAAGCACTTATGCTGAATTGTGATACCCTGGAGTATAAAGCCGTTGACACAAACCTGGCCGGTTATGTACTGGCAATTATTAACACCAATAAACCGCGCAAACTGGCCGAATCAAAATATAATGAACGTGTAGCGGAATGTCAGGTGGCCCTGAAGGCGCTGCAGCAGGAACTCGGCATCCAAAATCTTTGCGACATTAACGGGGACACTTTCAGACAGTACAAGCATTTAATAAAGGATCCGGTCGTGCTGAAACGTGCTTCGCACGTAATTGAAGAAAACGACAGGGTGAAGCTGGCAGCTAAAGCCTTAGCTGCGGGTGATCTTGCCGCATTCGGCGTGTTAATGTGCGAATCACATGATTCGCTGAAAAACCTGTATGAGGTAAGCGGAATAGAACTGGACACTGTGGTGGAATACAGTAAAACCAACCCCGATGTTGCTGGGGCACGTATGACAGGCGCTGGTTTTGGCGGCTGCGCAATTGCCCTGGTTAAAGAAGCTGCCTTTGAACGTTACTGCAAAGAAGTAACTGAATATTATGCGCAAAGGATCGGTTATGCGCCATCCGTTTATAGATCGTTAATAGGTGATGGCGTTGGACTGCTCGGGGAACCATTAGTCAAACATTGATCCGAAAGCAGGAGAAACCTTAACTTTGCCATTTCCAACATTTCAAATTACAACGACAAAACTTGCGCAAACTAAAACTCGACGAATTAAACCGGGCCACGATTTCTGAATTTAAGACACAGCAGAAATTGCCCCTTGCCGTAGTTCTGGACAATGTCCGCAGCATGCACAATGTTGGCTCCCTATTCCGCACCTGTGACGGGTTCGCCGTTGATCAGATATGCCTTTGCGGAATTACAGGCCAGCCACCACACCGTGAGATAGAAAAAACGGCGCTGGGAGCCACACAATCTGTCAACTGGACCTACTATTCAGACCCTATGCAGGCTGTTGAACAACTGCGCAGGGAAGGCTACCGTATCATTGCCATAGAACAGGCTGAAAAGAGCATTATGCTGAATGAATTTGAGGCCAGCATGGACGAAAAATATGCGTTGATTTTTGGTAACGAAGTCAATGGCGTGAGTGACGAGGTGATGAAAGCGATTGACTTTTGTATCGAAATACCTCAATTTGGCACTAAACATTCCTTTAATATCGTCGTCTCGGCAGGCATTGTATTATGGGACTTTTTTGTGAAAGTGCAAAAATGACCCCTGCACGCTCTTGCTATTTTAAGCCTGCAATCAGAATTATTTCTTATTTTTGATTAGCTTTTAATTCAGTTATGAACGAAGAAATAACCAGTCCGCTCGCAAAAAAGCTACAAGTGAAAGCAGGCAAATGTTGGCTGCTTTTTAATGCGCCGGCAAATTACCTTACATTACTTGAACCGCTTCCGCCAGGCGCATCCCTTTCTTACCAGGCCAAAGGCACTTTTGACGGCGTTCTGTTATTTGTCAGAGACAGGGCTGAACTCATTGAGAATTTGAAGGCAGTCGCACCCGTTTTAAGGCCGGATACGATCTTTTGGATCATCTACCCTAAAAAAAGTTCCGGCATTAAAAGTGATCTGGAAATGACCACGGGCTGGGACGAGTTAGGCAAATACGGTTATGGAGGCGTGGCAGCCGCGGCTGTAAATGAGACCTGGACAGCCCTGCGTTTCAAGCTTACCGATCAGACAAAAACGTCCGACACCTGTAACAGCGAGATCAAACAGAACGAGTACAGTGCCTTCGTTGATGTAGACAATAAGATCGTCACGCTCCCCCCGGAAATCAAGGCTGCACTCGAGAATAACCAGCATGCGCTGGCTAATTACGAGAAACTATCCTACTCCAACCGCAAGGAGTATGTACTATGGATACTTACTGCTAAGCAGGAGAAAACCCGAAGCGAACGCCTGGTAAAGCTGGTAGAGAAATTAGCAGCAGGCAAAAAGAATCCGGCTGAAAAGTAATGATCACATTCTAACCACGGAACCGGGGATTTACCAAAGCATATCAATAAAAAAGCCGGACAACATCACGTCGCCGGCTCCATTTTGGTTTATTAACTGATGGTATTAGAAATGCAATTTAATTAAATTATCTGCCCACAGTCGCTTCCACTATTTTTAAAACACCTGCTCAAACTGGTTGATCGCATCTTTGCTTTCCAGTACAGAGTGTCCCATTAAAAATTCATCTACCCTGCGCGCACATTCGCGGCCCTCGGATATAGCCCAAACCACCAGGGATTGTCCACGGCGCATATCACCTGCTGCAAATACCTTGCTCACATTGGTGCGATAAACGCCTTCTTTGGCCTTTACATTTTTGCGCTCATCCAGGTGTACGTTCAGGTTGTTTAACAATCCCTCATGCTGCGGGATGCACAAATCCCATCGCCAGGAACACCCGCTGACATTCGATCTCCCGTTCCGACCCTGCCACTTCTGTAAATTTGATCGGGCGTCCATTACATCCAGTTCCCAGCTTACATCGGTTACCTTGAGTGCTCTCAAGTTCCCATTTTCCGTCGCCTAAAAACTCTTTGGTATTGATGCCCCAGTAACGGTCGCAGCCTTCTTCGTGGCTGCTGGTAGTTTTCAGTACCATTGGGTAAGTTGGCCAGGGCATATGCTGTGTACGCTGTGCCGGCGGCTGCATCATCACTTCAAATTGCTTGATCGATTTTGCCCCCTGCCTGTTGGATGTACCCACGCAGTCGGAACCGGTATCACCACCGCCAATGACGATCACATCTTTGCCGGTCGCCAGTATATCTTCGGCATTGAAACTAATCTCGCTTACACGTTTGTTTTGCTGCTTCAGAAAATCCATCGCAAAATGGATCCCTTTCAATTCCCTGTCCGGGAATAGGTAAATTACGTGGAATGGTTGAACCACCGGCCAATACCACGGCATCATTACTGCGTACCAGTTCGTCAGCCGGCAATATCCTTACCCACCTCCACATTGCATTTAAATACAATGCCGTCCTCCTCCATCAATTTAACACGGCGCTCAACAACCCATTTTTCAAGTTTGAAATCAGGGATGCCATATCGCAGCAAACCACCCGGTCGGTCATCGCGTTCATAAACAGTAACTGCGTGACCTGCTTTAGCTCAATTGTGCCGCAGCGGCCAAGTCCGGCAGGACCCGACCTACTACGGCTACCTTTTTACCGGTTTTTATCAGCGGAGCGGTACGGCTTAACCAAATTCTTTTCATAAGCAATCTCAATAATATGCTTTTCTATCTCTTCAATAGCTACAGGAGGTTTATTAATACCCAACACACATGCCGATTCGCATGGCGCAGGGCAAATCCTGCCTGTAAACTCCGGGAAAGTTATTGGTTGATGATAATATCTGGTAAGCTTCTTCCCAGTTTTTACGATAAACCGCATCGTTAAACTCAGGAATAATATTGCCCAGCGGGCAGCCCGAATGACAAAAAGGTATACCGCAATTCATGCAGCGTGCACGACTGCTCGTTCAGCTTTTCTTCGGTGTATAAACTTTCAAACTCGTTGATAATTTTTTACACGTTCAGCCAGGAGGTACTTTAGCGGGAAGTTCCCTGTTAAACTCTTTGAATCCTGTTGCTTTTCCCATAAAATATTAGCTGATAGTTTGATATTCTGCTTTTTGTAAAACTTTTTTATACTCTTTCGGAAATACTTTCACAAATTTGGTCGAAGCCTCATTCCAGTTTTTAAGCAGGTCTTTGGCCACCTTACTGCCGGTTAAGGTCACATGCTTTTTCAAGCAATGCGATAATATGTTCCGAATCTTTCTCTGATAGCGGATCCAGGTCGACCATCTCTTTATTGCAATTTTCGGCGAAGGTATTGTCTGGGTTATAAACCCAGGCAATACCACCGCTCATCCCTGCGGCAAAGTTGCGGCCTGTATCGCCCAATATCAGCGCACGTCCGCCGGTCATATATTCGCAACCATGATCGCCCACGCCTTCTACAACCGCTGTAGCACCGGAGTTACGCACGGCAAAACGTTCACCGGCCATACCGCGGATAAATACTTCACCGGAAGTAGCACCATACAGGGCGACGTTGCCGATAATGATATTTTCTTCAGGCGTAAACGTGGCATCCGCCGAGGATAGATGGCCAGTTGTGCTCCGGACAAGCCTTTGCCCACATAGTCGTTAGCTTCACCTTCCAGCTCAAAGGAAATCCCCTTTGGCCGCGAAAGCGCCAAAGCTTTGTCCTGCCGAGCCTTTGAATTTATAGTTGATCGTATTATCCGGCAAGCCTGCTGAGCCGTATTTCTTTGATATTTCGTTGGATAACAATGTTCCGATCGTACGGTCAGTATTCTTCACATCGAATGATGCAAATACCGGCGTTTTATCTTCCAATGCAGCTTTGGCATTTTCCAGCAATTTCCAGTCGATGATGGCATCCATGCCATGATCCTGTTTTTCGCTGTTATAAAGCGTCATGCCTTTTGGATTGTTTACCGGGTGCAGTATGCCTGAAAGATCGATATGTTTTAGCTTTCCAGTTTTGCAGGCCATCCTTCACTTTCAGGAACTGTACCCGGCCCACCATTTCGTTAATGGTACGGAAACCCAGTTCGGCCATGATCTCGCGCATTTCTTCAGCCATAAAGCGGAAAAGGTTTACGATATGCTCCGGCTTACCGGTGAATAATTTTCTTAATTCAGGATCCTGTGTGGCAACACCAACCGGGCAAGTATTCAGATGGCATTTGCGCATCATGATACAGCCGCCGGCAACAAGTGCCGCAGTAGCAACGCCCCATTCTTCGGCGCCCATTAAACAGGCAATAGCCAAATCGCGACCGGTTTTTAGCTGCCCGTCTGTTTGCAACACCACGCGGCTGCGCAGTTTATTACGAACCAGTGTTTGATGTGCTTCGGCTAAGACCAAGCTCCCATGGCAAACCAGCATGTTTGATCGAACTGATCGGCGAAGCGCCTGTACCACCGTCATATCCGGCAATCAAGATCACATCGGCATGTGCTTTTGCCACGCCGGCAGCTATGGTACCTACACCTGCTTTTGATACCAGCTTCACGTTGATACGTGCAGCACGGTTAGCATTTTTAAGGTCGAATATTAACTGGGCCAAATCCTCGATCGAATAAATATCGTGGTGCGGCGGAGGCGATATTAAACCAACACCCGGTGTAGAGTGACGAACCTTGGCGATCCAATCATCCACCTTATGGCCGGGCAACTGGCCGCCTTCGCCGGGCTTTGCACCCTGAGCCATTTTTATCTGCAGTTCATCAGCATTGGTCAGGTAATTTGAAGTTACGCCAAAACGTGCCGATGCAACCTGTTTGATAGCCGAGCGCATCGAATCGCCATTTGGCAGCATCTCATACCGAATTTCATCTTCGCCACCTTCACCGGTATTGCTTTTGCCGCCAATGCGGTTCATGGCAATAGCCAGCGTGCTGTGCGCTTCGTGCGAGATCGAACCAAATGACATCGCACCCGTAGCAAAACGCTTCATGATGTTTTCTGCCGGCTCTACCTCGTCCAGGGTGATCGATTCGCGGTGATGGGCAAAATCCAGCAAGCCGCGGATAGTAAAATGCTTTTCGCCCTGCTCGTTGATCTGCTTTGCATAGTTTTTATAAACGCGATAATCGTTAGTGCGGGTAGCATGCTGCAACAAGTGAACCGTTGTCGGATTAAACAAGTGTTCCTCTCCCCTGCGTTTCCACTGGTAAATACCACCTTCGGGCAATAAGCGGTTTTCTGATTTGCCGCTGCCGAAACCGATGCGGTGTTTGCAAAGTGATTCGCGCGCTATTTCATCAAGACCTAAACCGCCTATACGGGTTACCGCGCCGGCGAAATAACGATCAACAACATTCTTGTTAATACCCAATATCTCAAATATCTGCGAACCATGATAAGATTGCAGCGTCGAGATACCCATTTTTGAGAATATCTTTAATAAACCATCATTGATGGCCTTTACATAGTTCTTTATGAGTGTTTTGGTATCCAGACTGGTTTCCAGGCTGCCATTGTTTTTAATAGTTTCAATGGTAGAAAGGGCCAGGTACGGATTAATCGCAGTAGCACCAAATGCCAGCAAAGTAGCAAAATGGTGTACTTCCCAGGCATCACCCGCTTCAACAACCAAACCTACTGCACCACGGCGGCCCTTTCTTACCAAATGATGGTGTACGGCTGATACTGCCAGTAACGATGGTATCGGCGCATGTTCTGAGTCGATCGCACGGTCAGATAATATCAATACTTCAAATCCTTCATCAACAGCATCTTCGGCATAACGGCAAAGCCTTGCAATACCTTTTTCAAGCGAACCCGGCATTCCGTCGGCCACAAAATAAGTTTGCAGTGTTTTAGCATGGAACATGCCGGTATCAATACTTCTTAATTTTTCCAGATCATGATTTTTCAGGATCGGATGTTTCAGCATTACGCAATGGCAATGCATTTTATCTTCATCCAGTAAATTACCGTTGTTACCTATAAAAGTAGCCAGACTCATCACCAAACGCTCGCGTATCGGATCGATAGGCGGATTGGTAACCTGCGCAAAAAACTGTTTAAAATAGCTTGACAAATGCTGCGGCTTATCAGACAATACCGCCAAAGGCACATCAGTACCCATGGAGCCTATCGGCTCTTTGCCATCAAGCGCCATTGGTTTAATGATGGTATCAATATCTTCGCGGCTGTAACCAAATACCTGCTGGTAACGGAAAACCGCATCTGGCGACAAACTGGCAAACGCCAAACGCGGTTCGGCCAGGTCATCCAGACTGTATTTTATAATTTTCGAGCCAGTGGCCATAAGGCTGGCGTGATGCTACCTGTTGTTTTGATCTCTTCGTCAGTAATGATCTTACCTTTTTCGGTATCGATCAGCAGCATTTTACCGGGCTGCAAACGGCCTTTGCGTAACACCGTTTTTTCATCAATGGTTAATACCCCGGCTTCTGATGCAGCAATTACGCGACCATCATTGGTAATCACAAAACGCAATGGACGCAGGCCGTTCCTGTCCAGCAAGGCACCGATCAGTTTACCATCGGTAAAAGTGATCGCAGCAGGGCCGTCCCATGGCTCCATTAAAGTAGCATGGTATTCATAAAATGCCTTTTTAATCGGGTCCATCTGCTCATTGCCATCCCATGCTTCCGGTATCAGCATCATCATTACATGCGGCAATGAACGGCCGGTGTGCAGCAATATTTCAATGATGTTATCCAAACAGGCTGAGTCCGACTGGTTATTATCGATCACCGGCAACAGCATTTCCATTTCTTCGCTGGTGAAGTAGGAAGAAGCATATGATTTTAAGCCTGAATAAAACCAGTTTAAGTTACCGGTCAAGGTATTGATCTCGCCGTTATGGGCGATCAGCCGGAATGGCTGCGCCAGTTTCCATGACGGGAAAGTATTGGTTGAGAAACGCGAATGGATCATGGCCAAGCCTGATGCCATTCGCGGGTCAGAAAGATCTGCAAAATATTTACGCAGCTGGTAAGTGGTTAGCTGGCCTTTATAAATAATGGTTTTGCAGGAAAATGAAGTAAAATAAAAATGCTCACCGGCACCAGGTATGGTTTCGGTGATGGTTTTATTGATATATCGTCTTAAAACGTATAATTTACGTTCAAAATCATCAGCATTGGTAATATGATGCGGCCTTAAAATAAAAAGTTGCTCCACATCCGGCTCGGCCTTACGGGCAGTTTCGCCTATTACTGACGAATTGACCGCTAATTTACGATAGCCTAATTTATGCAGACCCAGTTTTTCGATCGCATTGGCGATCACCATGCGGCAGGCTTTTTTCAGTGCTGAATCTTTTGGGAAAAATATCATCCCTACACCATACTCACCCGGCTCAGGCAGGCTGATCTCCAGGTTAGAGCATTCTTCCATCAAAAATTCATGGGGCAATTGTATCAATATACCTGCACCGTCACCGGTTTCCGGATCACATCCGCAAGCGCCGCGGTGTTCCATGTTTTCCAGCATGGTCAAGGCATCATCAATTATCTGGTTGGATTTATGGCCATGTATATTGGCTATAAATCCCGTTCCGCACGAATCGTGTTCAAATTCAGGCCTGTACAGGCCCTGCTGGGGGCTTTCAGTTTGATCCATCTTCAATCTCGCTATGTAATTATATTTATAAAGGTCCGTGATTTACGAAATTACTAATTATATATCTTTTTTGTAATATAGTTAGTAATTTTTCATATTATGTTAAAAAATATCATTCTAATCAATGCTAAAATTATAAATATTGCTAATAATTTAAGTTTCCATTATAATCAATTGATAATCGGTTTTGGTATTTAATATGCCTGCATAAGATTTAAGAGCAGCTTCTGATTAACGCTTTTATTGGCAATTGCATGTTAACACGATCGCTGACGTCCTGATATTTTTCGGAATTGCTACCTTTGCCGCAATGACTGCGATACCTGCTAAAAATAAAGCCGTGTTTCTGGACCGTGATGGTGTTTTAAACAAAGAGATGGGCGACTATGTTTGCCGACTTAGAGGATTTCCACGTTTTGGAACACAATATTGAACCCTTGAAATCCCTTACAGGACAAAGGATACTTACTCATCGTGGCGACCAATCAGGGCGGCTTGGCCAAAGGCTGGTATACCGAAGATGAATTGGGCAAAATGCATGCCCAGCTAAGAGATATTTATGCCCAACACGGTGTGGTGTTTACAGATATATTTTACTGTCCGCATCATCCCGATTTTACCGGGGACTGCGATTGCCGTAAGCCCAAACCGGGTTTATTATTAAAAGGCATAGAAAAATACAACATTGATCCATCCAAATCCTATTTTATTGGTGACCGTGAGCGCGACGTTATAGCCGGTACTGCTGCCGGGGTAAAAGGCATTTTAATAAACAGCGATCAGCCAATAAGCGATGTGCTGGATCTGATCGCATGAGGAAAATAAGGGTCAGCAAAGTTGTAAAGTTGCCGAGGTTGATTAAATCTTGCAAATCCAAACCATTACAGCCTTTAAACAATTACAACCTCTACAATTTATATTAAATGAAACTAACTCCTTATCTAAGAAATCTTGATTCGTTAATAGCGGCTATTATTGGGTACTATGCCATATACCTGTTTACCAAGTACAGTGGTGTCGGCCTCTCGCCTGACTCTATCATGTATGCCAGCACGGCTACAAATATTCAGGCCCATGGTTCTTTGCTTACCTTTAATAAAACACCACTGGTATTCTTCCCGGTATTTTACCCTTTTTTTTTAGCAATAATCCAGTTTGTAACCAGGGTAGATCCTATAGCGGCGGGTGCAGCCATCAACAGCTGTCTTTTTGCGGCAGTTGTATTTACCAGCGGCTGGATCATGGAAAGATTCACCACACATTCCCGAATCTATAAATGGCTCATATTGGGTGCCATTATTCTAAGTCCGGGATTGTTGGAGATATACAGTTTTTTATGGTCAGAGACCCTGTTTATCCTCGAGTCGCTGTTCTTTATTATAGCCTACCATTACTATCTTGAAAAACACACCTTAAAATCACTGCTGATCGTAGCGGGCGTAACGGCGATCACCTGTATCACCAGATACGCCGGCGTTACGTTAATTGGCGCAGGTGGTCTGATGTTGTTACTGGATAATGAACTTACTGTCCGTAAAAAGATAAAACACATCCTTATTTACGGCTTTACATCGATCTCCCTGTTGGTCTGCAACCTGGTAATGAACCGCATCAACACGGGTCTGAGCACAGGGACACGTGAACCGTCTATCACGCCGTTCACCAAAAACCTCTATTACTTTGGTAAGGTTATATGCGACTGGGGTGCGCTAAGCAAGAACGCATATCCTTTCGCCGGACTCATTACTTCGGTTATTTTCATTTCGCTCATCGGCGTATTACTCTGGAAGGCTTATAAGCGCCGCATTAACAGCTTTGAAAATATCGTGATCGCCTTTGCAGTTGTATATGGTCTGTTTATAGTGATCATTGCCACTTTTTCAAGATTCGAAACGATCAACAGCCGGATCATTGCACCCATGTTCGTACCCCTTCTGATAGCCTGTACAAGCTGGGTACCCGATGTTTTACTCCTATTTAAAAACAAAATTACCGGTTACACTTTATCCGGAATATTCATTTTGATGATGCTCGCTTTTGAATATTCAACCTATCAGGTCGACTACCAGCGTTATGATGATGAATGCGACTACGGCGTCCCGGGCTATAGTGATGACAGCTGGAACAAATCGGAGTTTGTTACCTACCTTAAACAACATAAGAGCATGCTTAAGCCGGGCATCCCGATTTTTACCGATGCCGATGAGGCGGTATATTTATTTACGGGCATGTCCTCAACGCTGATTCCGCATAAACTTGCGCAGGACAATGTGAAAAAATTCTACGGTGAAAAACGCTTTTACCTGATCTGGTTCGACAATCTGTATAACAGTGAACTCATCAGTCTGCCCGATATTATGGCCCATAAAAAACTGGTGAAATTAGGTGGAGTTAGTCAGGGTGAGATCTATTACTATGACCAAAACGCGCAATAAATAATTAATAAGTCGGAAAACCGCCCAATGGCCGGACGAATTACACTGCCCCCAAAAAGTGAGACACTATTTGGGGCATTTTTATGACCAGGAGGAAAAAAAATGAAGCACGCTTTAAGCTCAATTTGTTAAAGAGCATCCGGGTGGTGCATCGATTACAGCTTTTAAACTTAATATTTGGTTTTATTAAATAAAGATTATATTTGCAGCACTTCGTCTATAGCATTACTATACAAAAATGAACGGATTTAACATACATCATCTTCATCTGCATCATCGCCACCATATGGCGACAAGATAATGTTTGTTTCTACGAAAAATCACCCTGTTCATTTATAATATACCTTAATATCAATTCGTGAAAACACTTAAAATAGCCATCCAGAAATCGGGGAGGCTCAACGAAAAATCAGTTGAATTACTGAAAAATTGCGGTTTAAGCTTTGATAACTACAAAAGCTCGCTGATCACCAATGTATCTAACTTTCCGCTCGAAATCCTGTTTCTGCGCGATGACGACATTCCGGAATATGTGCAGGACGGCATTGCCGACCTGGGCATAGTCGGTGAAAATGTTATACAGGAAACTCAGGTTGAAGTAAGTTATATCCAGCGGCTTGGCTTTGGAAAATGCGCATTAAAGATTGCAGTACCCAATGCACACCAGTTTAGTGATGTAGCTGAACTCAATGGGAAATCCATTGCCACCACCTATCCGGTAATATTGGGTAAATTCCTTAAAGAAAAAGGGGTAACGGCTGATATACGCACTATCTCCGGGTCGGTTGAAATTTCACCGGGCCTGGGATTAAGCGACGCTATCTGCGACCTGGTATCTACCGGCGGCACACTCAAAAGCAATGGACTAAACCATTTTGTGATGTGATGTCGTCTGAGGCTGTTTTGATCGGTCGCCCGGGCATCGAGAATGAAGAACTGGTTAAAGAACTGGCACAGCGCGTACAATCCGTACTTAGGGCCAAAGAAACCAAATACGTGGTTTTGAATGTGCACCGCGACAATTTAGATAAGATCATCGGGCTGTTACCAGGTGTTAAAAGTCCTTCGGTCGTTTCATTGGCTGAGGAAGGCTGGGTAGCCGTGCATACCGTTATCCCCGAAAGTGATTTTTGGGACAGGATCAGCCTGTTGAAACAGGCAGGCGCGCAAGGCATCGTGGTAATGCCAATTGAGAAGATCATTTTTTAGCCCAGCAGACCAAGGGGTAATGAAAACATACAATTATTCAGACTTAAGTGACCAAGCACTTCAAAAACTGATTCAGCGCAATGTTGACCCGGCCGAGGAGATCCGCGCCGTAGTGGAAGACATTATAGCCAATGTTCGTTCGCAGGGCGATAAAGCACTAATGGATTATGCGGGCAAGTTTGATAAAGTGGAGCTAAAAAACCTGACGGCAGGCCGGGATGAACTGCGGGATTTAGCCTCTTCAATCCTGCCTGAACAAAAGCAGGCGCTGGATACCGCCTATAACAATATTCGCAAGTTTCACGAAAAACAGCTTCATAGCGAAGGCAAAGTAGAAACCATGCCCGGCGTAACCTGCTGGCGCGAATCAAGGCCGATAGAAAAAGTGGGGCTTTATATTCCCGGGGAACAGCCGTTTTACCAAGTACCTTTTTGATGCTGGGTATACCTGCGCGTATTGCCGGTTGCCATGAAATAATTGTCTGCTCACCGCCACAAAAGAATGGCAAGATTAATCCCTTTATCGCTTATGTGGCTCAATTGCTTGACATTGACAAAATTTACCTAACGGGAGGTGCCCAGGCTGTTGCGGCTATGGCTTATGGCACGGAGAGTATCCCTAAAGTTGATAAAATATTTGGACCTGGAAACCAGTTTGTCACTAAGGCAAAAACCATCGTGCAATCAACTACCACTACGGCCATCGATATGCCTGCCGGGCCATCAGAAGTATTGGTTATTGCCGATGAATAGCGCCATCGCGGAATATGTTGCTGCTGATCTGCTGGCACAAGCCGAACACGGCATAGACAGTCAATCTGTCTTGGTAACCACATCGACCGAATTTGCAGAAAAAACGATCGCAGAATTAAGGAAGCAATTACCGGTATTGCCAAGCGCATCAATCGCGCAAAAAGCGATCGACAACTCCTATATTGTTGTTGTTAATACCCTGGATGAAGCAATGGATTTCAGCAACCGGTATGCACCTGAACATTTAATCCTGGCAAGCGACAATGGCAGCAAATCAGCGGAAAGATCATCAATGCAGGATCAGTATTTCTAGGTAACTTGACGCCCGAAAGTGCAGGTGATTATGCTTCCGGCACCAATCATACCTTGCCGACAAGTGCCTATGCCAGAGCTTATTCAGGTGTTTCAGTTGATTCCTTTGTAAAAAAAATCACCTTTCAGCATATCAGCGAAGAAGGGATCAAAAATATCGGCACAACAGTTGAGATATTGGCCGAACTGGAAGGATTACAGGCGCATAAAAATGCAATGAGTGTCCGTATGAAAAGAAAATAAATCGTCCTGTACAGCCAGGACAGCGTTAAATAATACCATGTTTGATATAAATAACCTTTTACGCGAAAACATCAAAAATCTGACCCCCTACTCGTCCGCACGTGATGAGTTTCAGGGAGAGGCCAGTATATTTCTGGATGCCAATGAGAATGCTTTCGGCTCGCCTTTGGAGCAGAACTATAACCGTTACCCCGATCCACTGCAATACCAGGTTAAAAAGCGCTTGAGCGAAATTAAAGGTGTTCCGCCGCGCAATATTTTTTTGGGCAATGGCAGTGATGAGGCCATCGATATCCTGTTCCGTAGCTTTTGCAATCCGGGCGTCGATAATGTGATCCTTGTTCCACCCACTTATGGCATGTATGAGGTATCTGCAAATATCAATGATGTCAGCATCAAAAAAGTACCGCTTACCGAGAGTATCAGCTCAACCTGGAAGGTATTGCCGAAGCCATCGACGCACACACTAAACTGATCTTTATCTGCTCGCCAAATAATCCTACCGGTAATTCCATTAACCGCGATGATGTAGAAACCTTACTTGCCAATTTTAATGGTCTTGTTGTGGTTGATGAAGCATATATCAACTTCAGCCGGCAAAAAACCTTTATACAGGAATTAACTGAATATGGCAACCTGGTGGTGCTGCAAACCCTGTCAAAAGCATGGGGACTTGCCGGTCTGCGTGTGGGTATGGCCTTTGCCAGTGAAGAGATCATCGAGGTGATGAATAAGGTAAAACCGCCTTATAATATCAATGAGGCTTCACAGCAGCTGGCGCTGGAAGCTTGCAAAATATCGATCAGGTAAATAGCTGGATAAAAGAAACTTTGGTGCAACGGGACAAACTGGTTCTTGAATTGAAAAATTTTGATTTTGTACTGGATATTTATCCATCCGACGCTAATTTTATTCTGGTAAAAACAACCGATCCGAAAGGCATATATAATTTTCTGGTAGCAAAGGGCATCATTGTGCGCGACCGTTCAAAAGTTGAACTATGCGAGGGCTGCCTGCGAATAACCGTTGGCACGCACCGAGGAAAACAATACTATTACTACAAACTTTACAAAACTTTAAATGAGCGCACCAAAAAAGATATTATTTGTCGACCGCGACGGCACTATGATACGTGGAACCCGCCGATGAGCAGATCGATTCATTTGCCAAACTGGAATTTTATCCCGGTGCCTTACACTGGCTGCCCAAAATAGCCACAGAACTGGATTATGAATTGGTGATGGTAACCAACCAGGACGGTCTGGGAACACCTATCCTACCCGGAAGATACTTTTTGGCCTGTACAAAATTTTATTGTCAAAACATTTGAAAATGAAGGCGTAAAATTCTCAGCATTTCATATCGACCGCACCTTCCCTAAAGACAATGCACCTACCCGCAAACCGGGCACTGGTTTGCTTACCCAATATTTCGATACCGAAAAATACGACCTGAAAGCTTCCTATACCATCGGCGACCGGAAAAATGATGTACTTTTAGCCAGAAATCTGGGCGCAAAAGCTATCTGGCTGAATGATAATTCCAATCTTGGCAGGCAGGAATTTACGCGAAGAGCAGCATGATGCGCTAGAGCAGACGATCGCGCTTGAAACCACCGACTGGCAAAAAATATACGAATTTTTAAAACTGGGCGAACGTGTGGTTGAACACCGGCGCGCCACTAAAGAAACTGATATTCTATATAAGGATTAACCTGGATGGCAAAGGCGACGCCAAAGTGTCAACAGGCTTACATTTCTTTGATCACATGCTCGACCAGATCGCCAGGCACGGCGGCATCGACCTGGAAATTGAAGCCAATGGCGATCTGCATATTGATGAACACCATACCATTGAGGATACCGGCATTGCCCTTGGGCGAGGTTTTTGCTATGGCTCTTGGAAATAAAAGAGGTATTGAACGATATGGTTTTTGCTTGCCCATGGACGATTGCCTGGCACAGGTCGCCATTGATTTCGGGGGCCGGAACTGGATGGTTTGGGAGGCAGAATTTAAAAGGGAAAAAATAGGCGAAATGCCGACTGAAATGTTTTTTCATTTTTTTAAATCTTTTTCAGATGCCGCAAAATGTAACCTGAATATTAAAGCAGAAGGGCAAAATGAACATCATAAGATAGAAGCCATATTTAAAGCCTTTGCAAAGGCAATAAAAATGGCTGTTAAGCGTGATGTAAATAATATGGTGTTACCATCCACCAAAGGTGTATTATAAACCATGATCGGAATAATCAGATATGGCGCCGGAAATATTTTTTCGCTGACGGCGGCGCTGGACCGCCTCGGCATTAAATATGGCATGGTGCATAGTGAAGCAGATTTTGAACAGTTTGACCGCTATATTATCCCCGGGGTAGGACACGCCGGCGCTGCGATGAACAAATTGCAGCAAACTGGCATGGTCGAAAAAATAAAATCACTAAAAAAACCTGCCCTGGGCATCTGTGTAGGCATGCAGTTACTTACTGCACACTCAGAAGAAGGAGATGCAGGCATGCTGGATATCTTCCCGATTAATACCTGAAGATTTGCCGGGAGTACCGAATACAAGGTTCCGCATACCGGCTGGAACCGCGTGTATACTGAAAACGGCAACCCATTATTTAAAAATATTCCGACGGGATCACACTTTTACTTTGTACATTCATATTTTATTGAGTTTAACGCCGCATTTACTTTGGCATCAACGGATTATAGTACAAAGTTTTCGGCATCAATTTGGAGGGATAACTTCTTCGGGGTCCAGTTTCATCCTGAAAAATCGGGCAGACTTGGTGAAACATTATTAACAAATTTTTCAAATTTATAAAGCCATGTATATAATTCCTGCAATAGATATTTTAAATAAAAAGGTGGTAAGGCTGCGTGAGGGCAATTACGGACAGGTAACAGAATATGATGTTACGCTGGAAGAAATGATAGAAAGGTACCAGTCCCACGGCACCGATTTTATTCACATCATAGATCTTAACGGAGCAAAGAATGATTTTAGCAACCAGCAATACCTCTTTGATGTGATCCGGAAAACCGATATGAAAGTGCAATATGGAGGCGGAATACGCAGTATTGACAAGGTGAAGGAATTGATGGACTCGGGTGTGCACCGCGTTATTGTGGGTACACAGGCCATCACCAACCCAAGCTTTCTTAAAGACCTGAGCGAAGAGGTATGCGGCAGGGATAAATGCTCGCACCAGGTTATTGTAGCTATCGATGTGCTCGACGAGGTGATCAAATATTCAGGCTGGATGGAAAGCTCCCCCATCAAACTAATAGATTATGTTGATAAATGTCTGCAATTGGGCTTTTTTCGTTTTTTGTGCACCGATATCAATAAAGATGGCAAACTAGCGGGCGCCGGAATAGACCTTTATCAGAAACTGCTTGACCATTCACCGTTTATCAAACTTATCGCATCCGGCGGAGTAAGCTCGATGAAAGATATTGAGGATCTGAGCAAGATAAAAGTAGAATCCTGTGTTGTTGGCAAAGCCATTTACGAAGGCCGATAAGCATCGAAGAAATTAAGAACTGGAACTTAAAATCGTTAATTTCCATCTAGTTTCCCCATGAGCTTAGCTAAACGAATTATTCCTTGCCTGGATGTTAAAGACGGCCGTACTGTAAAAGGAGTAAACTTTGTCGACCTGCGTGATGCGGGCGACCCTGTTGAATTAGCCTGGAATTATTCGGCACAAGGCGCAGATGAACTGGTTTTTCTGGATATCACCGCTACGCACGAACGCCGTAAAACCATGGTAGAGCTGGTAAAAGCCGTAGCCCGACAAATCAATATCCCCTTCACTATTGGCGGTGGCATAAACGAAATAGCCGACGCCGACGCGCTTTTAAATGCAGGTGCAGATAAAATATCCATCAACTCGGCTGCTGTTCGTGATCCTGCACTTATTGATCAGTTAGCAAAGGCTTTTGGTGTTCAGTTCGTTGTTGTTGCCGTAGATACCAGGCTGACGGGAGGTAAAAATCTGGTACATTTGAACGGGGGCCGCATTGCGACAGAAAAAGATACGTTTGACTGGATTTTGGAAGCCGAAGGCCGGGGTGCAGGTGAGATATTACTCACTTCAATGGATCATGACGGCACCAAGGGAGGCTTCGACAATCTGTTTTTGAAAAGAGTGAATGATGCTGTTCAAATCCCGGTAATTGCATCGGGCGGTGCCGGCAACGTGCAGCATTTTGTAGATGTATTCGAAAAGACAAACGTCGACGCAGCCCTGGCAGCTTCCGTATTTCATTATGGTGAAATATTGATACCGGATCTGAAAAAAATACTGAAACAGCATCAGATTGAGGTAAGAACTATAAATTAGCCCGGGCATTTTGCCGGGAACGAAAAGAAAAAATGATGAATATTGATTTTAATAAAGGCGACGGACTTGTTCCGGTAATCATTCAGGACGAGCATACATTGGAAGTACTGATGCTGGGATATATGAATAAGGACGCCTATTATAAGACCGTTCAGGAAAATATCGTTACTTTCTTTTCCCGTACAAAGAATCGACTATGGACAAAAGGGGAAACCAGCAACAACTTTCTTCATGTTAAAAGCATGGCCCTGGATTGCGACAAGGACACGCTGCTGATCAAAGTTAAGGCCGACGGCCCTACCTGTCATACCGGTTCACGCAGCTGTTTTAATACCGATTACAATCAAAACTTTATCCTTCAGCTGGAGCAAATCGTTAACGATCGGTACGAAAATCCTCAGGAAGGTTCCTACGTAGATAAACTCCGCTCCAGGGGATTGAATAAAATAGCCCAGAAGGTGGGTGAGGAAGCTGTCGAAACGGTTATAGCCGCCTTAGCGGAATCCCAGACCGAAATGATCGACGAAACATCCGACCTTGTTTTTCATCTGCTGGTTCTATTGAGAGAAAAAGGGTTAAGCCTGGAAACGATTGCCAGAAATCTGGAAAACAGACATAAATAATTTGGGGTCCAATGACTGATGATTACCGTAAATAAAACCGCAGAACTTACCGGCCACGGCAGCCCGATATTTACGATTGAGCTTTCCCAAAAACCCGACATACTTTTTTCGGGAGGAAATGATAAGGGCCTGGTTGAATGGAGCTTAAAGGAAAATTCTTTCATCAAGGTATTGTTCCCCGCGGCCGCTTCGATTTACGCCATCCATTGCCCCGAGGGCTATCCTTACTTATTTGCCGGACTACGAAACGGCGATATGCTGGTTTTTGATTTTAACAGCCAAAAGATTATTGAAATTTTAAAGGCCCATCAGCAACCCATTTTTGATATAAAGTCAATCCATCGAAAAAATGAGCTTCTGGTTGCGTCCGAAGACGGCACCGTGTCCGTATGGAACCTCAAAACGCTTGAAAAGATATACAGCCTTAAAGTTTCTGACGACACGATCAGAAGCATCGCTATCTCTGCCAGTGAACGCCAGGCAGCTTTTGGCTGCAGGGATAATTCTATAAGAATATATGATCTTGAAGACTACACGCTTTTAAAAACAATTTACGGGCATACAATGCCTGTTTTTACGGTTCAGTTTTCCCCGGATGGCTCATACCTGATGTCCGGCTCAAGAGATGCGCAGCTGAAAATATGGGATAGCCTGTCTTTTGAAATGGTAAAAAGCATACCGGCACATATGTTTGCAATAAACCATATCGCATTCCATCCCACCCTGCCCTATTTTGCCACTGCAAGTATGGATAAGAGTATCAGGATTTGGGGCTCGGATGATTTTAAACTATACAAGGTCATCAGTCGGGAAAAAGGCTACCCGGCACATCTGCTTTCTGTCAATAAATTAGTCTGGAACCGGGGGCTTCTAATCTCAGTGAGTGATGACAAACGCATAATCATCTGGGATATACAATTTGACGCCTCCGAATAAAATCATGGTTTTTTTGCGGTGATTATCCCTGCCTTTCACCGACCTAGTTTTCTCCTTTATTCACACCTTCCGGCCCCAGCTTTTGCCACAACATTATTACAATCCAACATTGCGGTAAAAAGCATTAATTTGCGGGATATTATTTTTTAACATGAATAAATATTTACTCGCGTTTGCGCCGCTTGTGCTGGCGGCAGCTGCAAATGCACAGCAAGGCAAACAATTAACCACGGCAGATTATGAGCGTGCGGAAAGCTTTCTGAGCTACAATACAGAACAGCTGGTTGACCATGGCAATGTGCGGCCCGAATGGCTGCCGGCAGACAGATTTTGGTATAGGATCCTAACAGCAAAAGGGAGTGAGTTTATCCTGGTCGACCCTGCAACAAGAAAACGCTCGGCTGCATTTGACCAGCAGCAGCTGGCCGTCTCGCTTTCATCAGCGACAGGCAAACAGTATCAGGCGGAATTGCTTCCATTTCAGACTTTTAGTTACTCCCCTGATGGAAAGGCAATCATCTTTGAGACGGATGGCAAACAATGGCGCTGTGATCTGCAGAGCTATAAATGCACCCAAGATAATACCCAGGTGGCAAAGCCGCACAGCAGAAACCAGGGAAGAAGACGCGCAGAGAATGAGGTTTTATCACCGGATGGCACCAAGGAAGTATTTATAAAAGACTATAATTTATGGGTGCGCGACGTTAAGACGCACAAACAAACCCAGCTCACAACGGATGGTATAAAAGATTATGGTTATGCCACTGACAATGCCGGCTGGAAAAGTAGCGACGGCCCTATTTTACGCTGGTCGCCTGACTCCAGAAAATTGGCCACATTCAGACAAGATCAGCGTAATGCGAGTGATATGTACCTGGTTAGCACCAATGTCGGAAAGCCAACTTTAAAAGCATGGAAATATCCCCTTCCGGGCGACAAGGAAATTGCGACCATACAACGGGTAATTGTTGAAGTTGATCATCCCAAAGTAATCAGTATCCAGGTTGCCCCGGACCCGCACAGGGCAACTTTAAGCGACGATATTGCCAGTAGCGGTACTTTTGATGATGTTGATTGGAGCCCTGACGGGAACTGGCTGGCTTTTGTGTCTACGTCTCGCGATCATAAAATTGAAAAGGTTCGCCTAGCGGATGCCAATACCGGCGCAGTACGTGAGATTTTTGAAGAAACGGTTCCTACTCAATTTGAATCGGGCTGGGGTGCCATCAACTGGCACTATCTGCAAAAAACCAACGAATTTATCTGGTTTTCTGAACGCGACAACTGGGGCCATCTTTATTTATATGATGCTGCAACAGGAAAAGTAAAAAACCAGATCACCAAGGGCGATTGGGTAGTAACCCGGCTGCTGAAAGTGGATGAGAAAAACCGTGTACTGTATTTTTTAGCAGGTGGCAGACAGCCGGAGAACCCTTATTTCAGTCAGTTCTGCAAGATCGGATTTGACGGCAGGCATTTCCAGGTGCTCACGCCGGAGGCAGGCAATCACCAGGTTACTTTATCTCCCTCTGAGAATTATTTTATCGACAGCTATTCAAAACCTGACGTTCCCGCCGTTACCGTGTTGCGCGACATGGACGGAAAAGTAATCTCTAATTTGGAAAAAACGGATATCTCCAGACTTACCGCCAGAGGTTGGCATGCGCCGACACCGGTAACCCTTAAAGCACATGACGGTAAAACGGATATTTACGGCCTGGTATTCACGCCGACTACGCTCGAACCTAATAAAAAATACCCTGTAGTTGATTACATCTATCCAGGCCCTCAGGGCGGAAGTGTAGGCAGCTGGTCATTTTCGGCTTCACGTGGTGACAACCAGGCATTGGCTGAACTGGGCTTTATCGTCGTTGCCATTGAAGGAACGAGCAACCCTTTGCGCTCTAAAAGCTTTCATGATATGAGTTATGGAAATATGGCCGAAAATACCTTGCCCGATCAAATTTCAGGTATCAGGCAGCTGGCCGAACGTTACAGCTATATTGATACTGCGCGCGTAGGTATCTGGGGCCATTCAGGTGGTGGATTTGCCACGGCTGCGGCTATGTTCCGCTACCCGGATTTCTTCAAGGTGGGCATATCTGAGTCGGGCAACCATGACAACCGCAACTACGAGGATGACTGGGGCGAACGTTATAACGGACTTACCAGCAATTCAAATTACGATGCCCAGGCAAATGAAAACTATGCTAAGAACCTTAAAGGGAAACTTTTACTTGCACATGGTCTGATGGATGATAATGTTCCTCCGCAAAACACGCTTCTTGTGGTAGAGGCGCTCGAAAAAGCAAATAAGGATTACGACCTGATCGTATTTCCAAACAGCGCACATGGTTATGGCAGCTTTTCTCCATACATGATGCGACGCCGATGGGATTATTTCGTGAAGAATTTAGCTGCAGCTCTGCCGCCGCATGAGTATGATTTAAAATCGAAGCCTGACCCCCGCAACGCGGCGAAATAAGGCCTGATTACCGATGAATGAAGCCGTTTCCAGATAATGAGAAACGGTTTCATTGTTTATGGCGTCCGGGCTACCGCGATCTTCGAGTCAGCAGTACCGTAATATAAATACCACTTATTTTTATATTCGGTAAGACCTTCAAGAAAACAAACCTGGTTCACTTGACCCGTAATCTCATAGGGTCTTTCCGGCTTAAAAAAATAGGTGTTCATGCGTTTTAAGATCTTTGTCGGATCATTCCTGTCGAACAAGACCTGTCCTGCAGCATATGTCCCTTCGGGCAGCGACCGGTCACCATCAGCCAAGAGGTTCATGCTGTTATAGATCAGCAGAATGCCTTTTCCTGTCAGCATCGCCGGCGGCCCGGATTCAACCAGGTTACTGTCAAACTTACCTGAGCGTGTAGGTAGTACGACCTTTAGTTGCGGCATGGTCAAAGCCTGCCCTCTTAGTTTGACCGGTGATTGTTCACCTGGTTTCATTTCAAGGGGTGTCCAGTCGACCAGGTTATCCGATGTCGCAGCCCATATCTGGGAATCACCCCAGTACATCCAAAATTTACCGTTAATCTTGGCTGCAACGGGCTGACCATTTTTATAAGTCGAAACGATCGACCCGGATTTGCTCCACAGTTTTGCGTACCTGCCATCCCCCGCTTTTTCAAAAACACTACCGTGTTTTTTCCAATGCAGCAAGTCTCTAGATGTTGCCACCAGCAGGCGCGCCGTGTGTCCGTCGTAACCGGTATAGGTCATATAATAAGTTCCAAGACTGTCTTGTACAACCCTGGGATCTTCGCAGCCGCCCTGCCATTCCAGTTTTTTAAAGGCATCGTTATCAGGATAAACTACGGGCTGCGGCAGGCGTAAAAAGTGCATGGCATCGGCGCTGACAGCCAGTCCTATGCGCGATGTTCCATCTGGCTTACCCGTCTTGTCCTGTGCGCGGTATAGCATGTATATTTTCCCGCCTCGCCTGACAACGGCCGGATTAAACACATCCTTCTCTTCCCAAAACACATTCCTTTTTAGTATCGGATCGACGAAACTACCTCTTCCCGGCGTCAGTACAGGATTTACACTATCGATCCTGGCAAAAGGCAGCAGGGCCCAGCCCGCTGAAGAATCGCCAGGACGGTGAATCTCCTGGAGCTTTGCAGGGTGGGTAGGGTTGTTCCGGCAACCGCTGATTGCAAAAACGATTGTAGTAATGGGTATTATCCAGCGCATAAAATTTATTATAGGGTTTTATTGTGATAACCTGTTAACAGGGTCGTTTTTAAAGTTAGAAAAGTTAAAAACAGTTAATTCTAAAATTATAAATAAATATTTTCAACTAAATTCTTATTATTAGCTGGTGCTGACTATATTTAAGTCCCCGATTAACAAACCAATATTTAATCCCCAATTGCTTTAGCATGATTGGTAAACCAATTTGTTTACTGTTTTTAGTTCTTGTTCTGACCATTTGCAGGTCGGAAGCGCAAGCTACCCACCCGGATACAATGCTGTATAGCAATACTGCTAAGGTGGTAATCCGGACCTTTAACACTGCGGTCGGTGATCAGTCGGAAATCTACAACGGTGCCGGATATAAATTATATCCGACGGCTCTGAGAGGATCCCCTTACTTCGAGGATAAGATCCACCCGGCCCCAAGTCTGATATTGTATAACGGAACCTGGTATGAGAATGTCCCTGTACTTTATGACGTCTTCAATGATGAAATGATCGGCATTCTGAATGACAATATGTTTGTATTCCGCACCGATAAGTTAGCACAGGTCTACCTTTCAGATCATCATTTTATTTATCTTGATGCCCAAAGCGTTAGTAACCTGACCCCAGGGTTTTACGACGAGCTTTATGACGGGAAAACCCAGGTCCTTGTTAAAAGGATCAGCACAGTGCAGAGTTCTGTCAACCAGCAGGCGGTTGAGGTAGTTTATGAAAACAAGGATATTATTTATATAAAAAAAGGCAACAGCTATCACCAGGTCAGCAGCAAAAGCTCTGTCATGGATATGATGAAAGATAAAAAGAAACAACTTACCCAGTACCTGAACGATAACCAAATAAAATACAACAATGACAGGGAAGGATCAATCGCAAAACTGGCCGGTTACTATGACCAGATAAGTAATTAATATGAAGAAAATCTACCTGGCCTTATATATAGTTTTCAGTTTATCGTTAGCTGCATTTTCACAGCAGGGCAAACTAATCGACGTGGATTTCAATCAGGCAGGCATCGCCCAGGTGGTAACTGACCTGCAGGCCAAAACAGGTTATCATTTTTTTTACGATCCCGCTCAGCTCGACTCCCTGAAAGTAACACTTCAGGTCAATCAAAAACCACTGAAAGACATACTGGACAGAATATTCGAAAACGCAAGGTACCACTACGTGATTACCGATCAGCAGGAGGTTATCTTAACAAAAAACTGGCAGATAAATCCTTCCGTAAGCATCGAAGCGCCCGAGAATTTACCTGGTCAGCCGGCCGGCGCCGTACCGGTGACGGACTATACCAACGCCGAGCAGAAGAAAACAATAGAAGCCTCATCTGAAAATAAACTTTATATCATCGGAGCACCGAATAACAGGCAGGGCAATGTGACCCTTGCAGGCTATATACGAAATAGCAATTCAGGCGAACCAATAATCGGCGCGAGTATTTACGACCCCATAAGCCATATCGGCGTAAGTACCAATCAGTTTGGCTATTATTCCATCAGCTTGCCGCACGGGCAGCATACGCTGATCATTAAAGCTGCTTCAATGAAAGAGGCGCACAGAAAAATTGCCCTATACAGCAGCGGCGAATTAAATATTGAAATGCGCGAGCAGGTGATCTCATTAAAAGAGGTAAAAATTTCCTCGGAGGTCGTCGCCAACGTACGCAGCACACAAATGGGCGTGACAAAACTGGACATTAAAAGTATCAAGCAGATACCGGCCGTTTTTGGCGAGGCAGATGTTTTAAGGGTTGTTTTAACGTTACCCGGCGTTCAAACCGTTGGCGAGGCGAGCACTGGATTTAATGTTCGCGGGGGATCTGCTGACCAGAACCTTATCCTTTTAAATGGCTCAACGGTGTATAATCCTTCACACTTCTTCGGATTTTTCTCCGCATTTGATCCCGACATGGTGCAGGATATTGAACTTTACAAAAGCAGCATACCCGAAAGGTTCGGAGGCCGCCTGGCCTCAGTTTTGGATATTACAGAGCGCGAGGGCAACAATAAAAAGTTTACAGGTTCGGCTGGCATCGGTCTGTTAACCAGCAGACTTAATATTGAAGGCCCGATCCAGTCAGGCAAAACCTCATTCATTTTTGGCGGTCGGACTACGTATTCAAACTGGCTCCTGAGCGCGCTGCCCAATGCGTATAAAAATAGCTCCGCCTATTTCTATGATCTCAACTTTAATCTTAGTCACCATATCGACGAAAAGAACACGCTTTTCCTTTCAACCTATTTTAGCAATGACGGCTTTAAACTAAACAGCGACACGAACTATACTTACGGCAACCGAAATACCTCGCTGAAATGGAAACACAACTTCAGCAATAAGCTCTTTAGCGTTATCACCGGCGCCTATGATTATTACCAGTACAGTACGGGCAGCACAGCCAATCCGGTGAATGCCTATAAATTCGACTTTGATATCAGTCAGATCAATCTGAAAGCGGACTTCAACTATTACCTGAGTTCAAAACACACCTTATCGTTTGGATTGAGTACGCTCCAGTATAAAATTGATCCTGGAAGCAATCAGCCCGCCGGTCCCCAATCGCAGGTCACGCCCGACGTAGTACCCTCTGAGAAAGCATTGGAAAGCGCCCTTTATGTTGGTGACCAATACGAAATCACCCCTGCCCTTTCCCTCAATCTGGGACTGCGCTATTCTCTTTATAATTATCTTGGCCCGCAAACCGTCTACTCTTATACGCCCGGATTGCCCCGTACGCTCGGCAACGTCACCGACAGCACGATCTATGGCCAAAACAAGGTGATTAAGACCTATGGCGGTCCTGAAATACGAGCTTCCGCCCGTTACATGGTAAACAGCGATTTTTCCGTTAAGGCCTCCTACAATACGCTGAGACAGTATATTCATTTACTGTCAAATACGACAGCGATCTCCCCTACGGATATCTGGAAATTGAGCGACCCTAACATAAAACCCCAGTTCGGCGACCAGTTATCGCTGGGTTTATATAAAAACTTTGATTCAAACACCATTGAAACATCGATTGAGGGCTATTATAAACATATTTACAATTATCTGGACTATCGTAGCGGCGCCACACTGGTGTTAAATAAACATGTGGAAACCGACGTTGTGGAAACCAAGGGAAAAGCATACGGCATCGAATTTTTTATAAAGAAATCTGCTGGCCAGCTCAATGGCTGGCTGAGTTATACTTACTCCCGCATTTTATTAAAACAGGATGATCCGGGCGGGGGACCTCCGATCAATAACGGCAACTATTACCCGGCCAATTATGATAAACCCAACAGTTTTAATTTCGTGGGTAACTACCGGTTTACGCATCGATATAGCTTTTCCCTGAATATAATTTACAGTACGGGCCGGCCAATTACCTATCCGGTTGGCGAATACTACTATGGAGGATCTGAAAGGGTGCTTTACTCAGACAGGAATCAGTATCGGATACCGGATTATTTCCGAACCGATCTATCCATCAATATCGACGGAAATCACCGCGTTCATCAGCGCTTCCACAACTCATGGACGGTTGGCGTTTATAACCTTACCGGCCGTGACAATGCGTATTCGACTTTTTTTACTGAACAGGGAGGCGGCATACAGGGTTACAGGTTGTCCATTTTTGCTAATCCGATTCCTTTTATTAATTATAATATAAGATTTTGATGAGAAGAAAAACCACTCATAAGCTGGCAAAAACGTGGAATGCAATCTTATTCTGCATTGCATATTTTACTATTGCGAGCAGCCACGCACAGGTTTTATCCAATCTGCAAAACAGCTTTAACACATTCCAGAAAGAAAATTTCCAGGAAAAGCTCTATGTACACGTTAATAAAGGTACTTTTCTGACCGGCGAAATAATTTGGTTCAAGGTTTATTGTATAGATGGCAGCACCGGCAAACCGGCCGACATTAGCAAAGTAGCATACATCGAACTGCTTGACAATAACCATGCAGCGGTGTTGCAGGCAAAGATCGGTTTAAGCCACGGCCGAGGCGACGGTTCATTCAGCATCCCGTTTTCTGTTAACACCGGAAATTATCGCCTGAGTGCTTACACCAATTGGATGAAAAATTTCGATGCCGGATTTTTCTTCGAGAAACAGCTAACGATTATTAATCCGCTGCGCACACAACCGACTGACAAGGCCTCTGCCCCTGCTTATGATGTTCAGTTTTTTCCAGAAGGCGGCCATCTTGTAAAAGGGATCACGAGCAAAATAGCCTTTAAACTTTCCGGCAGCGACGGTAAAGGTGCCGATTGTTCAGGTGTCGTGATCGATCAGAAAAACGATACCGTAGCCCGGTTCAAATCCCTAAAATTTGGTATCGGTAGCTTTACTTTTAAGCCAACACAGCAAACGGTTTACAAAGCGGTGATTAAGGTCAATAAAAGCATCATCATCAGGGAGCTTCCGCAAATCGGCGAATCCGGTTATGTCATGCAGGCCACCGACCACAACGACAGCTGGAATGTTAGCGTTAAAAGCAGTGACAGCGCCTCTGCTGCGGGGATTTACCTGATGGCATATAACAATCACGCAATACATGTGGCTGCAGGGGCTAATCTTGTTAATGGAACTGCCAGCTTCAATATAGAAAAAAGCAAATTGAATGAAGGCATCAATCGCCTGACCCTATTTGATCAGCAACAACGACCCTTGTGTGAACGAATAATATTCAGACGCCCGGCAAAAAAACTGACGATTGCTGCCCGGGTCGATCAGCAGACGTATAGTACACGTAAAAAGGTGAGCCTGGCCATTTCAACACAGGACGAGGCACATAAAGACCAGATGGCAGATTTATCAGTATCCGTGTTCCGGGCAGATGCCCTTCAAGACATCAATTCCGACCATATTGCCGGTTACCTTTGGCTGCGTGCTGAACTGAAAGGCAATATTGAGTCGCCGGATTATTACCTGGAAAACCCGGCCCCGGAAACTGATGAAGCCTTGGACAATCTGATGCTTTCACAGGGATGGACACAGTTTGACTGGACAAAAATAACGTCGGGTGCAGCGCCTCATTTTAAATTTCTACCAGAATATACCGGACCGATTATAACCGGTCATATTACTCATACCAGCGACAAGGCTCCAGCTAAGGGCATTACCGCCTACCTTACTATTCCCGGTCCGCCAAATCAGTTATATATTACGCGAAGCGATTCAACCGGCCAGCTGCTGTTCAGCTCACAAAATTTCTATGGCTCAAAAGAGATCGTCGTTCAAACGAATTCAATGCAGGACAGCACTTATCGTATCGAAGTAACCAATCCGTTTAGTGATCAGCATTCGGCCGGACAGTCATTTGCATATGCAGCAAAACCAGATATAAAGGCCGCACTTACAGAAAACAGTGTGAATATGCAGGTACAAAACATTTTTTCGGCTACCCAGCTTAAACAATTCTACGCGCCACAGACCGATAGCACCGCATTTTTTGGCAAGCCTACAAAATCCTATCTGCTCGACAATTTTACCCGCTTTACGACTATAGAAGAGGTATTGCGCGAATATGTGGGCTCAATAGCAGTGGCAAAGCGGCAAGGAAAATTTACAATAAAAATGTTCAATGTTGATCAACCGCTGGGCAACCCTTTAGTCCTGATTGACGGAGATCCAATATTTGATGTAGATAAGATCTTTAAGATTGACCCATTAAAAATCAAGCAGCTTGACGTGGTTAGCACCAACTACCTGTACGGGCCGGCCATTTTTAATGGCATTATGAGCTTTACAACTTATAAAAATGATGGCATCAATTTCGATATTGACCCACACGCAGTGATTTTGGACTATGAAGGTTTGCAACTTGAGCGCAAATTCTATTCGCCCATATACGAAACCCAGAGCCAGATCGGCAGCACGATACCGGATTTCAGAAATACTTTATACTGGAATCCTGATGCGAATACGCCCGTTAATGGAAAAATCGATTTGCAATTTTATACGGGTGACAAAGCCGGACATTATATCGGAATAATTGAGGGGACAACGGTTAATGGCCGGGCGGGTTATCAATCCTTTAATTTTGAGATTAAGAAATAGCTGCCTATTTCCAAAATGAAGGCTGGGTCGTTTTACCCCTTATCGTGCAGTCAACACATATGGTACTCGAGTACGAATAGGCATAGGGCAGACCGGTAACGTCGGGAACTGCATATAATGCCATTATAGGCACATACGGAGAATTGGGGGCATAATAATTATTGGTAGACGTTACTTCATCCGGAATTTTAGGATTAGGCGAATTAAATGCCGTATCAATTTCGCAGTAAGCCGGATATTTTGGACTATAGCTAGGCAGGAGCTGACTGGCTGTAATATAGCTCCGCTTAAATGCGGTATTACCGACGCTCAAATACCCTATCACCAATTCGTTCGGATTGGTCAGACAATGAAAATTACTTTGTAACTGCGAAGGAAGAACATCGAATATACTTCCCAGTTGTTCGGTATTCTTCTGCAAATTTTGCCAGAAGTCAAAGGCATCGCTGGTTAACGCATACTGTCTGACGCTGATACAATATTTTTTTTCAATCTTTTCCGAGGTCGACGGAATCATCGTCAGCAGCGACTGGTAAATGATATCCTGCGTTAGCTTTGTCGTAGAGGCCAGAAGTATATTGGTCGATGAATCACTTCCAAAGCAATCATAGATTTGCTCAGAGGGTTGTCTGGGTTTACCGCTTTTAAAAAAGGCAGACCGGTATTCCGAGTGAAACTGCCAGTCTTCCCGGTATTCCCAGCGGTAGTAGCGCGTTAAATTGGAAGGGTCACGCGAATTGACATAAATATGGGCACCATCGCTTTGAGCTTTGAAACCAACGCTGTCGATCGCAGGGGCATTTTTTACTACGACAAGGTCCGACAAATATTCCTTGCCATCGGTCGTTTTAATCCGGAGCCTGTATTTATGCGAAGCGTCAAGAATTACCGGGGCAGATGCATAAAGACCTGTCTTTATTTCCGACAGGCTAAAGCTATTACTGGCATCGCTTTCCACACTCACACGTGCACCTGTTTCAGGATAAATTATTTTGAGCGTATCGACTTTTTTTGTCCGGCTGAGCCTAATAAAAGTAGAATCGTTGCCTCCACTGATCACCCCTTCGATAACCAGATATTTGCTGTCACTTGATATGGATTCGGGCGGATTAAATGGTTTTTTACAGCTGGCCAATGTTACCACCAGACTAAATGCCATGATCCATTTTTTCATAAATTCTGATTAGCTTCTGCTTAATTCATTTTGGGATTCTATTTACAAGATAAAAGTATTATTCCCGGAATGAAAATATTTATTTCCAAAAAGAAGGCTGAACAGTCGTACCCCTTAAGGTGCAATCCCCACAAAATTTCGTCGTGTAGGAATAGGCAGTAGGTGCTCCAAAAGGATTAGGGGGAGGCAGATACAAACCCATTATTGTTATATAAGGAGAATTTAAAGGAATAAGGTCTCCGATCGGCCTTGTGCCTCCATGTGGCGGATTTTGGAAAGCCGTATCTAACTCACACTGCTGAGGATATTGCGTGGTATAGCTTGGCAAAAGCTGTTCGCGGGTTATATATATGCGTTTGGACGCTATATTTCCTACACTTAAATAGCCAACCACCAATTCATTTGGATTGGTAACACAGTGATAATTGCTCACAGTCTGTGAGGGTTGGACATCAAAAATACTCCCCAGCTTTTCCGTGTTTTTCTGTAAATCCAGCCAGAAGTTATAGGCGTCGCTAGTTAAAGCATACTGTTTTACCAGTATGCTGTATTTCTTTTCTATTTTCTCAGAACTTCCAGGCAACACGGTAAGGGGGGCTTGGTAGACCAGATCCTGTGAGAGTTTGGTCGTAGAACTGAGCAGTACAGTGGTTGACGAATCTTTTGCAAAACAGTAATAAACCTGTTGGTCCACCGGCCGGGGATTTATGCTGTCCACACCATTGGTGTAATAAGCCGAAATATATTGTGCATGAAATTGCCAATCCTCCCTGAAATCCCAACGGTAATAATGGGTAAGGGCAGCAGCGTCATGGGCATTGACATAAACCTGAACGCCATCGCTTTTAGCTATAAAGCCAACGCTGTCTACAGGCGGGGCATTTTTTACCACCACAAAGTCTGACAGGTATACTTTGCCGTCCGAAGTTTTAATTCTCAAACGGTACTTGCGCGAAGCATCCAGGCCAAAGGGTGCTATGGCATATGTTCCCGGCCTGACTTCGGTCAGATTATAGGCCGCATTGGCGTCATTCTCTACGTCCAGATGAGCCCCGGTCTCCGCATAAATCGTGCGGACTGTATCTACTTTCTTTGTACGGCTGAGCCTTATAAAAGTCGAGTCGCTGCTGCCGCTGATCGTACCTTCAACAACCAGATACCTGCTATTATCAGATTCCAATTCAGGTGTGAAGGGTTTTTTACAGCCATTGACTACTAAAAGAACAAAAAGCACAGCCAGACATTTTTTCATAGATTCAGGTGTTTCGAATTAAATATACTCCATTTCTCGTCAGTAGACCCCTATTTATTTTTTTTTCATTTCCAGTTTCCAAACAACCGAATCACCCACAACGCTGCCAAAATGATTTGATACTACACAGGAATTATGAAAATGAATACCTCCGTAAAATCTTGCCCACACATTTTCGGTGGCCGCATCGCTGAAGGATTTAAATGATCGGCTTTTTATGCCAAATTCAAGTTCTGAGGTATCGGTGTAGGCAACATGATCACCCAAAACGCTGGTTAGCGCCTCAGCTGCAGCGGCCGATATCGTACAATGTCCGCAGGTGTATTCCGGGAAAGGCGGCGTTTGCAAATGAGGGCGCCAGTTAGGATCGAAGTACTTATTAATGATCGTTTCCGGGCGGGCCGTTTTGTAAATGTATTTGGCAGTCCAGGATTCTATAAAAGCATCAAACAAGGCAATAGAAGTTTTTGCATAAGCACAAACCGTGGTGTTAAAATCGGCATTGACTTTTTTGGCACCAATGCCTACTATACTCAGCCAGTGACCCGGGGCGAAAATTTCTTGGTAACAAACATCACGTGCCCTGAAATATTTAATTTCCCGGGGTTATCGTCCCAGAAATCAGCTATATGGGCCTGTTCTGCATTGAGGCTGTCAACCGCATTTTTGATATATATTACTTCTTTGTAATACTGGGTATTTTTATCAGTTATGTTAAACGTGGGCGGCGGTGGCACGCTGTACTCTTTTGCATTGTGCATTACCATGGTTCTGATCTCGCCCCAATGCGGTTCCACGGCTTCGGAATAAGCCGGTGGCGTTGGCACCCATCTCCATGCTGAATCATTCACGGCAAATTTTGGAGCACTCCGGGTTTGGAGATAATGATCTTTCTTACTCCAGGCCATGATCGAAGCAGAAACAGCCCTGGCGTAATTCTCTGAATTAACAATCATATCACCAGGCATTCCATGGCTCACAGCTAAGCCATGAAGACTATCGGTATAGGCCTTCAGACTTCCTTCCGGAAAAGTAACGGCTTCACCTACTTTGCAAAATGCAAGCAAGGCAGCATAAGGATAATCTATCTTTTCTCCAGGTGCAGGCTTAGCCACCTCGGTTAATCCATTTAACTGCCCTACGAGCGACTTATATTGTGCGGGATAACCCGCCGCAATTACTTCATAACCGGCTATCGATGCATAAGCATAGTTTCGGGAAGCAACAACGGGAGTGAAATTATTTCCCATTACTACCCCGTTCAGTTCATGAACAGTGCGGCTGTATAAGCCGGGATCGTGCAAAATATTCTCATAATCTGGCTTTTTACATGATGTAAGCAAAGCCACAAATCCAAGAACCATAAAAAAACAGCGTTTCATATATTATAAATAGTTTAAATTGGTCATTTAATCACGTAGGTCTTCTTATCAACGCCGACACCGGTTATTGTCAGCGATTTCCAGTTAGCGGGCAATTTGCTTTTAACCTGCTCAATTCCCCGGGGTGTAATATCCAAGCCGCCAAAGCCCATTAACAAACTTTGAATAATGCCTCCGGCTCCCGTGGCAAAATAGGGATTTGTTCCGCCCTTGGTTTCGGCTATCACCCTGAACGGAGGATTCAGATTCGGCTCATATGCATCTTTAAAAAAATGATAAGCCTTATCGCCGTTGCCCAACCTGGAATAAAGTAAAGCAAATATTCCCTGCGTCATTGCCGGAGTACCTTCATTTGGCACACGCGTTTCATAATATTCCAGGTCTTTTTTCATCTGGACCGGATCAGTTATCGTCTTTAAGGGGTAGGCCAGCAGGTTAACGTCCGCCTGTTTGATGCCTTCGCCATGATACGTTGCAAATTCTCTGGTTACTCCATCCTCTGATCTCAAAATGGGTATATTTTGTGCCACAAGTGCCCAGTCAGGATCGGCTGTCAAACCCAATATTTTCGCTGCGGAAGCAGCATTTTGCAGATTCGCCTTTGCTGCGGCATTGGTAAATGCGTCGTTATCAATATTCTCTGCCCATTCATCAGCAGCAACAACATCTTTTATATCGTAATGTCCGGGACCATTGCGCTCTACGCGGCTCGCCCAGAAATCAGCCGTGGCCGATAATATCGGCCAACCTTTTTCCACCAGCCATTGTTTATCCTGGGTAACACAGTAATAGTTCCATGCGGCCAGCGCCACACAAGCAGTGATATGATGTTCAAAAGGGCCGCTCAGTGCCCAAACCGGTGTTTCTTCTACCCCGCTGTCGGCGCTTTCCCAGGGAAACATTGCTCCTTTATAACCATGTGAAAATGCATTTTGCTTGGCAACCGCCAATCGCTGGTAGCGATATTCAACCAGGGATTTGGCAATTTCGGGATGTAAAACCAGCAATGCGGGGTACATCCACAGATCAGCATCCCAAAATACGTGGCCATTGTATCCCAGTCCTGAAAGCCCATCGGCGATGGGGAGTACGCTGTTCCTGCACGCGAAAATGAATACAGATGATACAAGCATGCTATGTACATCCTGCTGCGCTTGCGGATCACCTTCTATTTTGATATCGCTTTTCCAAAGATCGTCCCATGCCTTTTCGATGGTACTGGATCAAACGCTCACGCCCTTCCAGTTTAGCAAACATGGTTAAGCGCTCGGCCTGGTTCAACGGATCGGCATCATGTGCCGATGTAATGGATGATCCGGCAACTGCATACTGATAAGTTTGCCCTCCGGCAATTGCCTTGCTGAATTTCATCAGATGCATATTGTTATCCCACATCTCGTGAATCACCCGGGGCTCCTGCCCATGTGCTTTCGTTAAATAAAAATGTATTTGATGCGCATAACAGCAGTTTACCGGTAGGGCTTTTTGCTGTTGAGGTAAGCAGGCTTATCGTTACATGCGGCCGGTCAATCTCGTTATAATAATTTTGAACTTCCTTTAACGCATCGGGCGCTTCCATTATGCTGGCCGCAGTAATATTAATCGCTTTTTTTGCGTTATCGAAATATCCATCAAAACGGTAAACGGCAGATGGCGCAAAGAATAATAGGTATATTTTATTGAAGCCTCGTCGCCATAATCAAAAGTTGTGGTAAAGGATGCATGCTGCATATCAAGTTCCTGCTTGAAATTGCTGATATTCCTGGCCTCAATGCGCCGGCCATTGATCTCAAGGTACATATTCAGCAGGTTAAAGCTGTTCAGGAAATTACTTACGCGTCCACGTCCATATAGATCATAGGCACCTGCCAGCACCACGTTTTTCACCTTGAATGGCTCGGGCGATGATACAATACCGATCATTCCGTTTGCTACGGTAACGCCATAATAATTGGACGGATCAATTTTATCAGCTTTTATTATCCATTGATCCTGCGCCTTTGCCATATTTCCCATAAAAACCAGCGCCTAGCAAAAAAGTATATATTTTATTCATCTATTATTTAATTTAAAAAACGCAATCGGTTTATTGTTAAATGCAACAGCATAAATAACCCCTTTTTTTGTTTTTATAGCCTTAATATCCCGTACTTCTCCCCTTAATAAAAATCCGGAAGCAACCGGGGAAATAAATTTAAAATTTCTTTCTTTATCTGCAAGCAAAACATCGCCAAAATCCGCATCATATCTGCCTTCATAAGGTAATACACCCGAGAAATTGCCACCTGCCAGTACCCCTTGGTGCAGCCCGAAGGGAACAAATCCAAAAAGCGGCGCAACCTGCATCGAGGCTGGCATAGCCTTAAACTGAAAATCGCCATGGCCCTTGTTATAAAAAATTCCTGACGTAAAGGAATTAACGACCAATGGCGCATTACTCAAAGAATCACCAAAAAGTTCATCAACTGTTTTACCAGCAAAATCATGATAATAAAGAAATTTCTTTTTCAGTAAGGGCACCTGTTTTTCGATATCTCCTTTACCTAAAAAGGTATAATCCTTCTGATCAATGCTGTAAGTTAAATATGGGATCGATCGTACCGTTTTTGTCCAGGTCGGATAGAAAAAGTTTAACTGGATCCTTGACGGTTGGCTTGAATTTGGAATTCCAGCCATAATTACCTGCAATAATATCCACCTTACCGTCACCATCAACGTCAGCAAGCGCAATACGCTGCCACCAGCCGCTAAGCCCGTTCATTTCCTCATTTTGCTGCAGGACGAATCTGCCCTTTTTATTCATGAAAAACCTTGACGGGCATCCATTCACCCGCGACCACCAGGTCAGGCCAGCCGTCTGCGTCCAGATCGGCAAAAGCTGCCGATCGCAGCATGCCTGCGTATTTCAGTTCGTTCGGTAGGTCAGCCCGGCGGTAATGGCCATGCCCGTCATTGATCAAAAGGTACGATTCGGGAATTTTACCGAAGTCCCGTACGCTCAGGTGCACCTCCGACGAAAATATCCGGGTATCCGTCGTGGTTTACGTCCGCAACGGCCAATGCCGATTTATTTACCTTGAAGGATGGAATATCGCCGGATTCATTGAATTTTCCTTTACCGTCGTTGAGGTACAAGTGATCAGCCAGTTCTGGCAGATCCGTCAGAATTGCTCATTGCCGCCACTGGCCACATAAAGATCAGGATAACCATCCTGGTTTACATCCAGAAAAATTGCATCCACTCCCTCGCAACCGGCATTTTTTGTAAAGGCTTGTTGTTCTGAGAATTTAAATCCGCCTTCCGGCGTTTGAAGATACAAGGCTCCGGGTTGTCCTCTTGCCTCCGCAAACATAGAAATCTTCCAAACCATCATGATTCACATCGGCTACGGCCATGCGCGGCCCCTCCGCCGATAACATATGCGGAATAAGCGGCTCGGGTTAAAATCAACATAGCTATCCTCCTGGTGCTTCCATTTGATATTAAGTTCGTCGGTAATATTGGTCAGCAATGGTTTGTTCCCGGGGAAAAACCCATTATGATTAAAATGCCCTTTGGCATTTCCCTGATCTATTACCCAAAGCCTGTCGGCTTTCAAATTTCTAATTACCTGATAGGTTTGGTTGGGCCATACAATGAACAAACTATCACAGCCAGCCGGTTGCCTATGCCAAAATGCAGTTTTGGCTCCACCGATGACTGAAAGCCACGGGTCAGCATTAACTGCTCATATTGCATTTTTCCAGCACAAAAAAGATAGGCTTTTGCGCCAATTCCAAAACGGTTATCCGCTCTTCCGGCAAATTTGAGCTTAAGGTAATGGCTACCCTGGGAAACATTTTTGTAAATGCAGGCCGCGTGATTCATGTTATTGGTCACCAGGTCAAGGTTGCCATCGTTATTCAGGTCTGCGTAAGCTGCACCATTTGAGATCATGGCATCTCTAATACCCCATACTGCACTTTTGTCTATAAATTTTTCGCTTTTTGTTCCCTTGAAAATATAACTTCGCGATTCCCCCCCTGGCATTTTATCGACCACCACGCTATCAACCAGGTGGGTAGTACTCAGGGTACTGGCTACGGAAGAGTTAGAGATGAAACTGATATAGTCCATATCAGTTGGCCTGCGTTTTATGCCATTGGCAATAAACAGGTCCTTTATCCCATCATTATCAAAATCAGCCAGCAAAGGGCTCCAGCTCCAATCGGTCGCATGAATGCCATCCATCAGTCCCACTTCACTGAACGCCTGGCCATTGCCGAGATTTTTATGCAAATAATTTCGCGAATACTGGTACTGAAACCCTCCATTTACAATCTTTTGTTTATACTGATCATAGGACTCATCACCCATATAGGTTTTCAAAATCTTTTCGTCCGCCGGGCAACATATCGGCCGTTACAACATCCAGCTGACCGTCATTATTAAAGTCAGCAATATCATTACCCATACTAAAGCGGCTGTAATGATTAAAATGCTTCGCTCCTGACTCTGTAAATGTGCCATCGTGGTTATTGATGTAGTAATAATCATTTTCATGAAAATCATTGCCAACATAAATATCATCCCAGCCATCATTATTCAGGTCACCGATAGCAACCCCCAGGCCGTATCCGAGCGCACTGCTATAAATGCCCGAACCAGTTGTCACGTCCGTGAAGTGGCCATTTTTGTTTATGTAAAGCTTACTACCGGCCAAATTGTTAACTTTTCTTCGTAAACTGGTATCGCCGTAGGTTTCAACGGAGTGGTTTGACTGGTTCAGCAAAAAACAATCCAGCGAGCCATCATGATTATAATCAAAGAATGCCGCCTGGGTTGAATATCCCGAAAAATCAAGACCGTATTCAGCAGCGCTTTCTGTAAAAGTACCGTCATGGTTATTAATGTACAGCATGTTATGGCCTTTCAGGCCCAATTTTCCGGCAACGGCACAAACATAAATATCGAGGTAACCGTCATTATTCACATCAGCCATGGTAACACCGGTACACCAATCGGCAGTACCGGCCACTCCCGCCTTTGCGGTAATGTCTTCAAACCGGATAATTTCCTTTGTTCAGGTATAGTTTGTTTCCGCCTTTTTTATTGGACGTGAAATAGATATCCGGCAAACCATCATTATTGACATCACCGATAGCCACACCTCCACCATTGTAAAAATAGAGATAATCCAAAATACCCGGCTTATCATTATCTGACAATCTGTTAACGAAGTCAATATTTGTCGCTGTGGAAGGAAGCAGTTCAAACAGTGCCGGCTGGGTTTGTTTTTTACATGAAACGACACTTAGAACAAGCATCGACAATGCTAAGGAAATAGAATAAAAACCTTTCCCGGTACGGCTAAATCTCACAAAACCTGATAACATCAATTGAACCCTTTGAGAAGACTATTTTAAACAGATCTGAAATGGGCAAACTGGCAGGAAACTAAAAAATTTATGCTGTATGTTCGGTTTCATTGGTGTTAAATTTTAGGAATTATAAGCTACTAAAAGTATTAAATAATAATGAACAAACAAAGCTTGCTACAGTCCAATGGGATATTTTATTTTCAGCTAAAATCGGCTGAAAAGGTGATTTAAAAGCTATTTAGAACGGATTTTTTATGTATTTTTCCGCGCTATTCCCTATTAAATCTAAATGAAGAAAAAAGTTATATTTCTAACAATTATTCTGCTGGTTTTCGCAACTTGTTTTATACCCTTCACCCAACATAAAACCGTTACCGTTAAAGCATTCTTTTTTAATACTTATCAGCAACTTTTTAAAGCTGAAAACTGGAAACAATGGCGAACAGATTTTCGCCGGGCCTATCTGGCAGATTCCACTAAGGTCTCCGTAAGACAGCAGGCAAACAGTTTCCAGTTGGGTTATGACGATCAGACGCTGGAGGTAAATATCGTTAATGGCTATACATTTGATATTGCTGAAAAAACCATGTACCAGAGTTCAAGGTACAGTTATACTATATTGCCGGATAAGGACCAGAACAAAATCTCTGTCATAGTAAGCCAGCGAACAAATTTAGTCCGGTATCTATTTAACCGGATCAGCGGAAAAAAAGCCTTTTCTGATACGCACATCGATGATCTGAAAAATTTCATGGAAGATGCAGATCTTTATTACGGGGTTAAAATAACTAAAGAAAGTGTAACCGACACTTCCGTCCTCGTTTTAAGAAGAATGGTAAGTGCAAAAGATAAATTTACTGAAGCTGAAAAGTCCCTGGTGAAATTAAATCAGTTTGCCAGCGCGAATGATCTAAAACAAACGCTGCCACTGATCGCGCAGTTCCTGCCGGGAAATAAAGATTCCATCATGGTAAACGTCGGTTTGCCCATAAACAAAAAGGTCCCTGCCAATAAACCGATTGACTTTATGGAAATGCCAAAGGCGCACGTCTACATCGTGAAGTATCATGGTAGATTTAACGAGCGGTCCAAAGCCTATGCTTCGGCAAAAAGATTCTTCGCTGACAGAAATATACCGATGCTGATTCTGCCGTTTGAAACCTATCTGGACAACAAATTACCAAAAAATGATTTGGATACGGTAAATATCCAAATCAATTTTGCTACTTATTAGTCTGCTGTTTAAATACCTGCATAGCATCATTATTACGAGCGACAATGATTATTTTGCCTTGCTGGGTGCTGATTTCTTTACTGTCTCTAACCTCGCCCCTTATAAATAAGCCGCTGTTAGCCGGAGCAACGTAATCAAATCCATGAGCACGATTGCCAAAGAACGCGACCCCATAGTTGGCATCAAATCGGCCGACTTCTGGCTTAAGACCATAAAAATTACCGCCAATGAACAAATCTTTGATACCGTCGCCGTTCATATCGGTCACTAAAATGCTAAAAACAGGTGACAGTTGTGCCCTCAAAGGCAATGGCTTCATTGTAAAGCCGCCTTTGCCGTTATTGTAAAACACGCAGGTTCGTGTCTCATCAACCTCCAGCATGGATGCCTCCTTTAACTCATCAGCAGAAAATACCTCGTCAATAGACTTACCGGCATATGCATCGTAACGCAAAAATTTCTTCTTAAGACTTGGGATTTGCCTTACGATATCATCATGCAGGTTAAATGGATAAGCCTTACCGTCGGTTTTATAATATACCGGTATACATTCAGTTTGTCCATTTTTATCAAAATCGCTAACATATAGTTTAGCAGGATGATCTTTATCGGCTTTGATCTTTGAATTCAAACCGAAATTGCCTGCTATCAGATCAGGTTTACCATCCCCGTTCAAGTCGGCCACCGTTAAACAGTTCCACCAGCCGGAGGAATGTTCTACTTCATATGACTTTTGCAGCTTTCCGTTCTGATACTTTAGAACAGTCACCGGCATCCAGTCCCCTACTACCACAAGTTCATCTTTTCCGTCTCCGTCTACATCTACCCACTGTGCATCGGTAACCATGCCTAATTTACCCAATTCAGGCGCGGTACTTTGGGTAATATCTGTGAAATTTCCGTGTCCGTCATTTTTCAATAACCTGGAGGCAGGAATAACCCCATAGGATCCAGGTACACTTCGTGCCCCGATAAAAATATCCCCGTTCTGATGGTTCACCCTGACGCAGGATGCATTCACCGATAACTGCGGCCAATTATTAAATTTGCGTATAAAGTCTCCTTTGCCATCATTGATATATAACCTGGGCAGCAGGTTTAAAGAACCTTCTTTTTCCTGATTGCCACCCGAAACGACGATCAGGTCAAGATCACCATCGTGATCGACATCATAGAACTCTGCACCAATGCCTTCAGCATCCTTGTCGCGATCAAATTCAAACTGTTTGCTCTGAATAAATGTACCATCCGATTGCTGAATAAATAGCTTGGCAGTATCTCCTGCTGCGTTACTCATGAAAAAATCTACCCTTCCATCTCCGTTAACGTCCCCTGTAGCAAGCTTGGGGCCTTCCGTCGAAAGCATTTTGGGGATCATCCGCTCCACGTCAAAATCCTTAAAATCATTCTCCCTGTGACGTATGTTACCTCGTAGCTGCTGCTGGGTTACATTTTTATAGTACGGATGCGTGTTGGCCATGACAGGTTTAAAGGTCTGCCTGGCATCCTTTTGGTAAAATGTTATAGCCTGATTGCAGCGGACATTTTTGATCACCTGCATTTTCATATCGGGCCAAACGATACGAACGCTGTCCACGGTTTTAAACGTCCCTGTACCAAAATTAAGCACCGGCTCTACGCTGCTTTCAAATCCGCGTGTCGGCATTTGCTCGATGAGCTGCTGCTGACCTGCCGTATAAACGCTCACCTTGGCCCCTATGCCAAAGGTGTTCATGCCAGTACCTTTTAAGTTAACTTTCAGATAATGTGCATGTGTCCGTTCGGAAGTCATGTTTCTGTAAATGAAAGCTTCTCCGTTTTCATTATTTACGACCAGATCAAGGTCGCCGTCACCGTCAAGATCGCCATAAGCGGCACCATTGGAGAACGATGGCGTCTGGAGGCCCAATTCTTCGGTCGCATTTTTGAACTTCAGATTCTTTTGGTTGATGAATCCATAATTTGGAATAGCGCGTTGAGGGCATCGCATCCAGCAACGGCTTGATCTTAAATCCGCCCTGTTTTACCTGGTTAAGTACTTCCTCACTGCTAAAATATAATAAGAAATCCTGGTTGGTCAGATCCTTACTGATGCCATTACTGACAAAAATATCTTTCCAGCCATCGTTGTTAAAATCGAAACTAAGTGCGCCCCAGCTCCAGTCCGTGGCTTCTATGCCTGCATACTGGGCTATTTCGCTAAAAGTACCATCCCCATTGTTAAGTTGCAGGCAATTTGCCGTAAACTGATGGTGGAAATCGTTCTTTAACTTGGCGTTATAAATATCATATTCATCAAACTTGGTTGTTGTTTTCAACCGGTAGTCATTTTCAGGCAACATGTCCGTGGTGAGCATGTCCAAATAGCCGTCATTATTAATATCTGCCATATCCGAGCCCATCGAGGATGTGCTCATATGCCCTATAGCATCATCACTTTTTTCTTTAAAGGTTCCATTATGCTGGTTGATGTACAAATAATCGTGTTCAAAAAAATCATTACTGATATACAAATCATCCCAGCCGCTATTATTGAAGTCTCCTGCAGCTATGCCCAGACCAAAGCCTATTTCGCTTCCGTAAATACCCGCCTGCGCACTTACATCTACAAACTTTCCATGATCATTGCGGTACAGACGGTGCCCTCCCGGGGATCCCGGATGTTACGCTGATTCCGGTCGTATCCAAAACTTTGAATGGCACGGTAACTATTGTTTAAGATATAACAGTCCAGGTCTCCGTCATGGTCGAAATCAAAAAATAGGGCCTGAGTTGATAACCCTTTATCTGATAGTCCATATTTTTCCGCTTCTTCCTTGAAAGTCCCATCCTTTTGATTGATAAATAGTTCGTTACCTTTCTGGCCGGTCTTTAGCGCTCCACTGTTACAAACATAGATATCCAGCCAGCCGTCACCGTTAATATCCACCATGGTAACGCCGGTATGCCATTTTCCGGTGCCTGCCAGTCCCGCCTTTTCCGTAACGTCCTCAAATACCCAATTTCCCTTATTGATATAAAGCTTATTACTCCCCTGGTTTGATGTCAAAAAAATATCAGGCCTGCCGTCGTTGTTAACGTCACCTATTGCCACGCCTCCGCCATTATAGAAATTACGGTAATTAAAAACATTAAAATTAGGCTGGTCAGTAACTTTGTTAATGAATTTTATTCCCGTTTTTGAGGATGGCATTAACTGGAATAAAGCATCTTTAGGATTAAACTGATCTTTATCTTTCGGATGACAAGAAACGAGTAAAACAATAAACGTTGTAGAAATTAGGGAAAAAATCCTTGTTCGCATATAAAATAGTTCTGCCTTAAAAATAAAACAGAGTAGTAAATAATTACTACTCTGTTTAAAAAAAATTATGTAAAAATCAATTAATAACCTGGGTTTTGATGCAAGTTAGGATTTGATAGTATTTCTGGTGAAGGTATTGGGAAAATGAATGTATGCTGATCCCCATCATATACTTTAGCTGGTAAACGCGGCCAGTGAAATAATGCGTACCGGTTGCAACTTCAAAACGGATCAAATCATTCCTTCTCCATCCTTCCCACATCAGTTCCCTGCTGCGTTCGTCCAATAAAGCGGGCAACGTAAGGTCCGTTGTTGTCCACATCGTGGCATGCGAGCGGTCGCGTACTTTATTCACTGCAGTAAGTGCTGTTGCCATATCGCCGTTATGCATGGACGCTTCAGCCAGCATCAAGTAGGCATCTGCCAGACGGAAGATAACCATATCGTTACTTTGACCACCTGCTGTACCAGCTTCCGGGTGATATTTAACGTTACGGGCACCTGCCATACGGAATAGTCCGGACGCGTCAGATAATGAAGTAACGTTTGGATTAAATATTACCGGTAAATTTGCCTGTGGATCTGTCAGCGGAGTAACCCCGTCAGCTGCATACTGCTGGCCAACCAGGAACTGAGCCTTACGATCATCTGTCGCAGCAAATTTATTTAAAACATCCGCTGTAGAACAGAAACCGTTCCATGGCTGACCAGTTAATCCGTAGGTAAGGTTGTTGGAGTAGTGCAGTGTCTGCATTTCCCAGTTATTGGTGCCTGTAATGTTGATCTTGTCTGCAGGTACCACGAAGATATTCTCTGTAGAAGCATCATTAGTTACAATGAAGTTATCCAGATAATTAGCCTGGAGGGTATATTTCCCTGAGTTGATCACCTGGTTTACTGCAGTAATGGCCTTGGCCCACTGCGGTGTCTGGGTATAAACCTGCGCATTCAGATACAATTTAGTTAATAACATATAACCGAAGTACTGGGTAACACGGCCATAAGTTGTTTTATCAACTGTTGTAGACAATAAAGGCACATTGGTAGTCAGTTCACTTTCCAGGAATGTATACACATCCTTACGCGCCATTTGAGTAACCTTACTTGGATTGGTGTTGTAATCAGTTACTACCGGTACATTACCAAACATATCATCAAGCTCGAAATATAAAGTAGGCCCGCAATACTTTAAGCTCCGCAACGATCGCGTTAAGATTTGCAGGCTTGGTCTGCAGGTTATTCAAAATGTTCAAAGTAAAGTTCACCTTGCCGATGCCATTGTTCAAATCGCTCCAGCCACCATCTACGAAAACATCCGGTTTAAATTTATGCAGCCACAAACCCTGCCACTGGCCGCCGTCATACCAGTCATTACCCCTTGTAGGCACAACGATCTCATCAGAGGTAATTTCATTCATCTGATCCACGTTGCCATCAGGAATAGCCTGAAGCGCAGTATATGCTGGCGCAACACCGGCTGCGATCTGGGCCGGGGTTTGGTAGAAATTAGCAATCGGCTCAACGCTATAAGTACTCTGCTTGAGCTTCGTACAGGATTCCATAATACTGCCCGCCAAAAACGTTGCACAGGCAATAACTAAAACTCTTTTTCTTTTCATCACTTTTTTATTTTAAGTAATAATTATTTCAATGTAACATTTACACCCAGAGTAAATGCTCTTACCCTAGGATAATACGCCTCGCCACCATAGTTGGCATCAATATAAGCCTGGTTTTGAGATCCGCTCAGGTTATTATTGAACAGCAAACTTCCTGTTTGCCCGTATACGTTCGGTTTAGCATTCTCGGTTTTTACTTCCGGATCAAGACCTTTGTATTTGGTGATCACAAACAGGTTGTTTGTGGCAACATAAACACCCAACACGCTTGCAAAGCCTACATTTTTGAAGTTATACCTTAAACTTGCATTATCCAAACGCAGGAATGATGCACTTTCCAACCAGAGATCAGATGCTACCGGAGCATCTTTAATACCGTTGGTCAAAGCGCCCTGAGTGATGTTATTTCCAGGTAAGCGGGTAACGGTTTCAATGTTAAGGCGAGTGTTGTTGAATATCTTCTGACCGTAAATACCTCTTAAAGCAAAATTCAGCGTCCAGTTTCCATAATCAAAGTTATTGGTTATGCCATAGTTGAATTTCGGAGCAGGATCAATATAGTGTCCAGCCGGATTTGGATTTTGCGCAATGGTTTGTCCGTCAAACGTCTGGTTTCCCTGGGCATCTGTACCGGTATAATGCGGCAGGAAGAATACATAAGGACTGTAACCTGGTTTCAGGAATGTAATTGGATTGGAGCTCAATCCACGACCGCGTGCATAACCTTGTGGTATCTGGGTTGCATTCAACTGGTAGGTTACCCCGGCATATGAATACTCACCAGATAAGCTGGTGATCGTCGTTTTGATGAAGGCAATCTGACCACTGGCAGTCCAGTTCAGTTTATGACCTTTGATGATCTGCCCGGTTAAAGCCAGTTCAGTACCTTTATTGGTTAACGTTCCTACGTTGGCAAGAATTAAAGGAGTCAAAAACGGTGGTGTAGGTACGTTATAATTAGCCAAAAGATTCTTGGTCTCATCATTAAAGTAGTTAAAATCGCCAGACAAACGTCCGTTAAAGAATGAAAAGTCGAGGCCAATGTTACGCCCTGTTCTTTGCTCCCATTTCAGTGCAGGGTTAGGGTTTTGGTTTGGCGAATAAGAAGAAGGATAATAGCCCGACGAAGCATCGTAATATTTGTTACCTGCTACAACAGTTTCGAAAGAGGCAGTTGGGCTGATGGCATCCGTGTTACCGGTAACACCATAACCAGCTCTGATTTTCATATCGTCGATCCAGTCTACGTTCGAAAGAAGATCTTTCTTAAAGCGGTAAGCCAAGTCAAATGACGGGAACCAGCCTTTTTGATTGTCCATTCCTAACTTCGATGACCCGTCCTGACGCAGCGTAGCTGTTAGATAGAAACGGTCATTATAGTTATAAGCTGCACGGGCAAAGAACGAGATCAACAGGTAGCGGTCCTTGTAAGAACGGATGCCATTGAATAGCGTGTTGCCAGAGCCCAAATTGTTATCTAACTGGTCAGGCGTAATGTACTGTTGACCGTTGGCAACAAAGTTGCTGTACAGGTAATCGTTGTACTCATAGCCACCAATTACTGAAAGCGTTCCTTTGCCAAATGTCTTATCATACGCAAGGTGAATATTGCCCGTGTAAGAATTGGTATTTTCGCTAGACTGTGCCGCCTGGTTTACGTTGCCTTCAAGCGGGAAAGTTGGTATAAAACCATGATCTTGCACATTATTGCGTGTAGTTGATCCTAATACACCCACTTTTAATTCGTTAGTGATATTGTAATCAGCACTACCGTTGATCAGGGTAAGATATTCGTAACCTCTGAAATAAGATTCCTGCATATGCTCAACCGGGTTTGCCAGATTAAAATCACTGAAAGCATAATAAGAACCGTCAGCATTTTTAACCGGATAAGTTGGCGGAGCATTATACATATAGCTGAAATTGGCATAATCCACAAAACTGCGGTTAGTGCTTACATTTTGCAGGCCCATTTTGATGTCCAGCTTGTTATCCAGCGCTTTGGCCTCTCCCTTAAAGCTCAGGCCCAGTTGTTCTTTGCCGGTATTAATAACGATACCCTGCTGGTCTGAATAATTAGCCGAAGCATAATAGTTAAAGGTATTTTGTCCGCCTGAAATTGCAACATTATGACGCTGCTGGCCAGCTGTACGGGTGATCGCTTTCTGCCAGTCCGTATTACCACCTTTATCAACGGTAGATAATGCTGTTGGATACAGCGTGCTAACTGCCTGACGGAACTGATCTGCGGTAAGCAGATCGTAGTATTTACTTTGCGAACCTGAACCAACCTGACCGTCATAAGTCACGGAAGCTTTACCGGCAGCGCCTCTTTTGGTAGTAACGATAATTACACCGTTAGCACCGCGGGATCCGTAAATAGCCGCTGCTGATGCATCTTTCAATACGTCGTAAGAAGCGATATCACTTGGCGGAATATTTTGAAACTGATTTGGATCATTCAGGATTACACCATCCACAACGAACAGTGGCGACTGACCACCCTGAAGCGATGACTGACCTCTCAAACGGATCGAAGCCGACTGGTTAGGGTCACCACCCGGTTGCGTGATCACTAAACCTGCCACTTTACCTGCCAGCTGATCAAGCGGGTTGGTTATACCACCCTGGTTGAAGTTTTTAGCGGATAAATTGGAAACAGCACCGGTCACGTCCTTTTTACGCGCAGAGCCGTAACCGATACTAACAACGGTTACTTCACTAAGGGCGGTAGCTGATGCGTTCAGGGTAATATTTAATGTTGGTCCTGTTACTTCTACTTCCTTTTTGTCATAACCGATGTAGCTGATGACAAGGGTTTTTGACGATGAAGGCACTGATAATTTATAATTACCACTGATGTCGGTTACTGTGCCGGCTGATGTGCCTTTTACAAGAATGGAAACACCCGGAATTGGGGAGCCATCTTTTGAATCAGTTACTTTACCGGAAACTACTACGTTTTGAGCCATTGCCGGCAGTGTATACAAACATAATAGGAACATAAAGCAACTTACTTTGAGTAAATTTTTAAAATTCATAAAATTTGGGTTGAACGGTTTAATTGATTTTAATTAGCTAGCCTTCTGTATAGTGTTATAAATATTTTGAGACTTAAATATTTTTTTTATAACAGTTTACATGTGCCGCTCTGTTACGGAGGTATGTTATTATCCTGCTTACTTTTCATCTGTTTATTTGGTTTTTAATTATTGCATAATAAAAAATCTTGTCCATAAACTCACTTTATCCAAGTTGTAATGAAATTATAAAAACATTCAAATCGTATATAAACAAAAAATGAATGGCTGCACTACGTGCCGGTAAAAAATATTTTATTTGGTCTATTGGCAAATCAGGCAAATCTGATCTAGTCTAAGATACAATTTTCTAAAATTTAAAGCAACTTTTAATTTTTATTGCATTCCTAGTTAAGCAAAGTAATAAATACGTTACTATATTACCTAGCTGTATTGATAGAATATAAGCAAAAACGATAAAAAAAAACAATAACTAACTATAAATCAAATACTTAAAAAATCCACAAGTTAAAAAAATATAATACTAATTTAGCCTTATAAGATATTATTTTAACTTTTTCGGGGATTAATTTAACAATTAAGGTAATACAAAGACGCAGTTTCCGGCCCGAACCCAAAGGAAAAACGGCGGAAATTCCGGAAAAAATGTCAGGCTTTACCTGAGCACTTCGATCGCTTTAATATCCATTATTTTATGGTCGAACTGATCGCTGGAAACAAGGGCTTTGGCTTTGATCCTCATCTTGTAAACATAAATAGTGTTTACAGAATATTCCAGAATGTTGGCAATCGTCTCAATGTCGCTGATGCCTAAACGCATCAGTGCAAATATGCGCAGGTCCGTATTCAATACCTCGTGATCTTTCGGCCAGATCTGATCTTCCTTTTTAAATAAAGAATTAAAGGTGCTTATGAAATTAGGGAAAATTTTAAGGAAAATATGATCAAAGGTATAAAACAGGGTCTCCCTTTCCTTTTTTATATCTAATTTCATTAACCGACAACAATATATCATCATATTTCTTTATTGCCAGCTTTCGTTCGACGTTCCGTTTCAGTTTCTCTATTTTGGCGATGTATCCTGATATCACATTAAAAAAGTAACCAATATATTCTTCCTTGATATGGGTATCCTCGATCAGTTTACTATTGATCTTCTCCAGCAGTATATTTTTTTCTTCTATTATTTTCTCCTTGACCTTCAGGCGCTTCAACTGGATAAATACGATGAAGGACACCAGTGAAATTAATATGGCAATTACAGCAATAGACAGGAAATAAAGCAGGAATTTGTTCTTTTCATTCTCGGCCACGATGATCTTTTTGGCCGCGATGATTGGCAATACCGCACCTATTTCAATTTTACGTAGTCTGGCACCATAAAATTCGGCATCGTCCATCGCCTGCTTTACGAAAGTATAGGCATCATTTACGTTGCCATCGAGATACAACTGCTGACCCAGTTTAAAAATAGCCAATGTCTCTTTTGTGGATGAGCGTATATCGTTAATCGCACCGGTGGCTAAAAGCTGTATTCGCTGCTCCCCCTGGTCGGAACCCTGGTAAAAGGAACTCAAGCCTGTAGCTACCATGGCACGCTGATGTGCTGTCAGATCATGATGAGCAAGAAGTTCAATATAAAATCTGGACGGCTGCTGCGAATTCCCCGTTCTTATTTGCCTGTCGCCCAGGTGGCGCAGCAAATCAAAAGAATTCGGTTTTGCAAGGGCTATAGCAGAATCCAGGTACTTCACGGATTGCGCCTTGTCAACCGAGGAATAATACTTATCATTATTATAATCAGAGAGGTCAGAATATGCCCGCTCTTTCAGTGAATAATATTCCAATTTGGAGCTATCGTTGAGCAGTCGGGTATTGATCTGGTTAAGGCTTTCAAAAGTCTCTTTGAACATTCCGGCCGAAAGTAAAAGAAACGCAACTTTGATCTTGGTATCATACTGCCTGGATACATTATTCGTTGCTTTGCTTATTGCTAGTAACTTTTCGGTGTAAACGTAGGCGGAATCAAACTTATAGACCTTATATTCCTCATATATTTTTGCACAAAGATCGTATTGTAGATTATAATTGAATCTAGATGTGATTTCTAACGTTGTTTTTAAATTTCTTATCCTTAGCTCCTTCTGATCATCGTATATTTTCCGCCTGGAAAGTTCCGTTTTCAATTCCGCCAAAATGCTGTCTGTTTTTACCGATGAGTGTGCCGGGAACGCAAAAAAAGATAGTAGAAGGACAAGTAAAAAAATTCTCATACCGTACTCATTGTTTTAGGAGCTTAAATCTATATTTAAAAAATGAGTTTTGCCTAGAAAGATCGAATAATTTCAATTTTAGCTCTAAAATCTGCTAATAATGAGAACAAAATATTTTATCGTTTCTTATCTCAGAAACACGCTATTATTCCTTAATTAGAATTTCTTTTTAACTTGTACTTTCACTAACCCTGACCAGGTCAGTTTTTACCCGTAATCCTGCATTTTTAAACATGAGAAAACTATTATTCACGCTTTTACTATTAACCACCCTTGGGATTGCCTATGCGCAAACCCATACCCCGAGGCAGTTGTTCCCTGGTTTATTTGAGGCGGTACAGTTATCCGATATTTTTCCGGATAACAAAACGTTTGTTGATGCTACTCCCCGCCGCGATCCGGAATTGATCATGAAAGATTATGACCAGGAAAAACAATCACCGGACTTCGATTTAAAACAATTTGTATTTAATAATTTTATTGTGCCCGGCGCCAGTAATAATGTATTTAAAACAGATACCTCACTCGGTATCCGTAAACATATCGACACGCTCTGGCAGGTACTTTACCGCCGCCATGACACCGTTTCCAAATACTCATCCTTAATAGCACTTCCCAATGATTTTGTCATTCCGGGTGGCCGCTTTCGCGAAACCTATTACTGGGACTCCTATTTTACCATGCTTGGTCTGCAGGAAAGTCATCAAACCCGAATCATACATAACATGATCGGCAATTTTGCATACATGATCGATAAATATGGTTTTATCCCTAACGGTACCCGAACATACTACCTGACGCGTTCACAGCCACCCTTTTTCTCGATGATGCTTGATCTGCTGGCAAAGGACGAGGGAGAAAAAGTGATCATTCAATATCAGCCCGAACTACTCAAGGAATACGCCTTCTGGATGAAAGGTGCTGCAAAATTAAAACCCGATGAGGCTTATCGCATGGTGGTCAGGATGCATGACGGTGAAGTGCTAAACCGCTACTGGGATGATTCAGATCAGCCTCGTGAAGAATCGTACAAGAAAGATGTCGCTGCGGGTAAATTAACGAAAGAAAAACTGAGTGATTTTTATCGAAATATCCGGGCAGCAGCCGAATCAGGCTGGGATTTCAGCACCCGCTGGCTGGACACGACCGGAAAGCTGGAAACGATACAGACCACATTTATTATCCCGGTTGATCTGAACTGTTTGCTTTACCACCTGGAGCTATCGATAGCAAAATCCTACCAGTTACAGGGAAACGGACTAAATACCGCTACTATCTGACACAGGCCGCAAATAGGAAAAAAGCCATTTTGAAATATAGCTGGAGCGAACAGAATGGCTGGTTCATGGATTATAACTGGAAACTCAGAAAAACAACGCCTCATCAAACATTGGCAGGAGTCTTTCCGCTTGATTTTGATATCGCCAACCCGGCACAGGCAGCAAAGATCGCCACGGCACTGAAGACCAGGTTTTTAAAATCGGGCGGTCTGGTTACTACGTTAAAACGCTCGGGACAGCAATGGGACAGCCCGAATGCCTGGGCACCCTTGCAATACATGGCGATTGATGGCTTGAATAAATACCATTATACCGAGCTCGCGCGGCAGGCAGCCGAGTCATGGATAAGCACCAACATACGGGTGTTTAATTCCACTGGAAAGTTAATGGAAAAATACAATGTACTGGACACCGATGTAAAGGCTGGCGGCGGGGAATATCCGCTGCAGGACGGATTTGGCTGGACAAACGGCGTACTGCTCAATCTGCTCAACAAGTACCACATGGATAATTTATAAAGGCGGGCAGCCGGCCTGTCGGATACCCAGGCAATTAAAATCGTCTGCCTAAAATAACTTTGACTATGGCCTTGTCGGTAGCCTGTGTAAAGCCATATCCAAAACCCGCATTGAACTCCCATTTTGGGTCAAAATTCAGATCTGTGGCAATGAACAGCTGGTGCTGCTGCTGTTCAAAGCCGTCATAATGAAAAAACGGGCCGGTGCTGCCATAATACTCAAGACCCAAAGCCACAACGCTGGTTACATTATAGCTCCCCTTCAGGTTGGGTGAGAATATAGCGCCCCTTCCCTGGTCAGGGCCGGCTAAGCTATATTCAAGAGTAGGATTAAAAGAAACGTACCATTTGGCCCAGGTCTTGTCTATGATCGGTCTGATCTCTAAGGTGCAGGTATTGGGTGAGAATTGCTTTTTCTGGAAACCAAATTCGGTTGACAAACTTACTCCGACCGGCCATTTCCAGTCTGCAGGTGCGGCAATGCGTGGTCTTATATGAGACCCTACATATGCGGTGCGCCCATCACTGCCAATAGAATTGAAAAAATAAAATCCCGTTTCGAACCATGGCGTCCAGCCATGTGTGATTTCGATGGTTTCGTGCACGACGTGATTGGTTGGTAATTCCCCATCGGACGAGACGCTTTTACTGCCGTCAATTGTATAATTACTATGCAGCTCCACCATCGTATGTCCTTGCTCGACTGTTTCGGACCCATAGACTTGAATTTCGTAGTTGTCCTGTGCTTTAAGTTTTAATGTCGAAAGGCAGGTTACCCAAATGAGCAATAAGAGTATTTTTTTTATCATATTCAGATGAATCCCCTGCCAATATATTACAAAAAATCGATTTCAAATTAAGATTAACCTGATTGTTGCATTGGATGCCCCATCCGCAGGATAGCCCTGGCGCTGATTCTTAATGGAGTGCCCCGCGGCTTACAATTTTGGAAGATGCAGGTCCTTTTTTCTTATCTGATCAAAAAACGGCGTTTTTTCTTCTTCTACACACTTGGCTGCGTATAGATACATGGCAGCTGACCAAGTTTGCCAATCTTGCCCGCGGGGCAAACCATCCTGGGCTCTATACCATTCGTTGAAGCCAAATTCCAGTTTTGAATCTACAGAAAGTCTGACCAGGTCGGTAAGCGCATACAATTGCTGACGTGCCAGGTCATAATTTTCTACCGCTACCAGCGCGGCAATGTAAAAGGAGCTGACAAAGGGCCATATTCCGCCGTTATGGTATTCTCCAGGCAAATTGAAATCCAAGTAGCGCGGCAGCCAATCCGGATCAGATGGCCGGATATAGGGGAAGAAATTAGGAGGTAGCGATGCAGCCAGGTCACCTTTGGTTTGCATCTGGAGGCACTCAGCTCCAACCCAGTCGGCAATTTGCTGCGATCTGCTTTTGGAGGATAGTCCTGAAAGCATTGCAAGGCTGTTACCCAGCAAATCAAACCTTTCGCTGGAGTACACCTTATATGACCACAAGGCATAGTAAGGCTTGTGTTTTAAAGACAGTCCCTCGTGTACGTGATGGTGCTGACCTCCCGATGTTATCGTGAAATGCTCCATATCCAACAGCAGTCCGCTGGCTCGCTCGTAATGGCCGAGTAAGCAAAGGGCGCTGTAGAGCACCGTATTGACAAATAATCCAAAGCCCAGTACCCACTGTTCGTCCCTCCAGTCACTGGTGGGCTGCTGTGCTACCAGGCAATGATCGGACGGGCTCTGATAGGTCATCCAGATCAATGCCTTTTTTAGGGCATCATCCAAAAAACGGTGCTCAGCCGTTACATTCCTAAAAATGGCGGTCGACAAAAGAAACAGCGGAGTCGTATCGCTGGCACCTCGATCTTCGGCATCATGCACCAGCGATGGTATATGGCCATGCCTGGATTGATTGGCTGCCAGCGTTTCCAGCGTGCGTCGCATACTGCCCATCAACTGCTCGTTTCCGCTAACGGCTATGCCTAACAAAGAAAGCAGCAGATCTCGGGTATAGGGTTCCGGGTACCCCCAACCGGCAGTGCGGGGCAATCCTTTAAAAGGGCCTTGCGCATTATGCAACAACACTTCAACGGCTGCCTGCCGTGCTTCCTCTACCTGCTGCCAAGTTCCCGTCTTCATAACGATCTTTATTTAATGTTCAATTTCTCCTCAATCAGCTGAACAAAGTGCCGGGTGACGACCCTGTAATCAAAATGTTTTACGGCCCGCGCTCGCGCTGCCTTACCCAGTTTGTTACGTAGACCTACATCCTTCATTAAAAGTTCAAGGTAGTTGCGAATGTCCTGGACATCCGCCCTGTAGTCGACCGTACGCGGTTTTTTAAAAACAACACGTTTAGGCTTCTCAAAGCCAATTTCGGGCCCGAGAATCACGTCATTTACCACGATCTTTTCTGCTACGCCTGCAAGCAACGCTGTTTTCTCGTGGATCATGGTATCGAGCATACCCATAGCGCCAATGCCTATTACTGGTTTGCCGCATGCTCCTGCTTCGACCTGCAGCATACCGAATCCCTCCAGCCTCGACGGAGCCGCATAAATATCGCAAGCCGAGAGTAAATACGGCATAAATTGCCTCGAGATGATACTTGTGGAGTAAACAACTTTGTGATCGATTCCCAGTTGCACCGCCAGTTCGAGGTCCTCACGGTTCTGGCGATGGGTGCGCTGCTGCGGCCATAGTTTGCAAACATATTTCCAATCGGGTACTTTTTCGTCCATCGCAGCCAGCGCAAGCATTACTTCGTGGCCACCCTTGGAAGCCGCATCTCCTCCTACAGTCAGTATCATCAGATGTTCCTGGTCAATGCCCAAACTGGCCCTTATGGCCATTACCTTGGGATCATCCCTGGAATAAGGTATAAATGTATCGGTGTTGCATCCCACGGGAAGCACCTCGATATGGTCACCTTTTACCCCGTCACGAACATACATGTCCTTTACCCAATTCGACGTTACAAGTATCAGCGGCAGTGCGTTCAGCACATCCTGGTAATGGGCTATATAGCCGTCAGCAACGAGCCAGGGCACCGCTTTAATACCATATTGCTGGGGATGCAGAATTAGCTGCGGTGTATGGCCCCAATAGCCAATACCCACCACTACATCTGGTTTGAACCAGCGGTAATACCATTCCTTTTCCAGCGCCGACTCGATATTGGCCGCATAGGCCTCGACCCCCAATTCCAGCAAGCCTTTATATAAAAGGTCTCCCTGGGTAGCCAGTCCACTCGGCGAGGGCGGGTAATCATAAAGCAGCAATACTCTCATGAGGCTAATGTTGACTGCCCACCCATTCGGCCGCTTCTACCGGGTCTGAAAAACATCTGAAAGCCTCTTCCTTAGGCGTCGTCCGGGCCTCCCAGCTGTCTTCCGTAAAGCCATAGGTCTGCCTGATCAGGTCATATTTCATTTTCCAAAGTGTTAGATTTAAAATGGTATACTGGTCTGCCTCAATGATTGCCCTGGGGTAATAACTTCGGTGGCCATCCTCATAGGCAAAAAGCCATAACTCTTCGCTTTTTATGCGCCCCCTCTGCCAAAGTCGAATAACTGCTGATCCGGTTTCCTCATGACGCCGGTGCCTGGTGTATTCTCCAAGAACGGAATGCGTAATAACCAGATCAAAGGACCTGTCAGGCAAAATGGACAGGATGATCGTTTCAACCTGATGATCGTCCAAAGGAAGCTGCTCCGGTCCGTCGTCCATATCCGCCATTGCTCCCTCGGCCTGAAGTGAATGGAGTAACTTTTTAAATTTTGGGGCTCGGTCGGGATCATTCTTCCTGGAAAGACAGGCAATAAATACATGCCATTCTGGATGGTTTAATAAAGTTCCGCCTGCCCAAAGTGTTTCATCATCGGGATGGGCCACCACAATAGCGACTTGTTTAAAAGCGTTCATGCTTATTAAACTCGTTTACCGCTATCTTGTTTAATAAAGACGCTTGCATTAATTGCTTAGAATCACTTTCAGCGCTTTTTCCTTTGCCGCGTTGGCAAAGGTTTCATAGGCTTCGATGATCTGGTCAAGCCTGAAATGGTGCGTGATCAGTTGTCCTGGCTGTAGCTTTTTTGATTCTACTGTTTTAAGCAGTAAGGGTGTCGACACCGTATCAACGAGCCTGGTGGTAATGGTTATATTTCTGGACCAAAGTTTTTCCAGGTGCAGCTCGACGCTTTTTCCATGAACTCCAACATTGGCTATAACGCCGCCCGGCGCGATGATTTCTGCGCAGAGTTCAAATGATGCCGGCACGCCGACGGCTTCAATAGCAACATCGACACCGGTATTATTGGTCAGGCTCATGATTTTTTCAACGGCGTTTTCACGGTCCAGGTTGATCGTTCGGGTTGCCCCAAACGTTTTAGACACTTCGAGGCGATTTTGGTCCATATCGATCATAATAATTTCTGCCGGCGAATAAAATTGAGCGGTTAACAGCGCTGCTATTCCGATCGGGCCCGATCCGACAATGGCAATCACATCGCCGGGCTTGACCCGTCCGTTCAATACCCCACATTCGAAGCCGGTAGGTAAAATATCACTCAGCATGACCAGTGCTTCTTCGTCCGCACCGTTTTTTATGGGATAAAGGCTATTGTCGGCATGCGGAATTCTCACGTATTGCGCCTGCGTGCCATCGATGAGGTGGCCCAGGATCCAGCCCCCGTCCAGGCAATGAGAGTACATGCCCTTTTTACAATAGCTGCATTTTCCGCAAGAAGTAATGCAGGAAATAAGCACATGGTCGCCTGGCTTAAAATTACTTACTGCACTTCCCACCTCTTCTATTATGCCAACACCTTCATGGCCGATAGTGCGACCATCAATTACTTCGGGAACGTCGCCTTTGAGGATGTGCAGATCGGTACCGCAGATTGTCGTTTTAACAATTTTAACCAGCGCATCAGTAGCGGCAATGATTTCGGGCTTTGGTTTTTCTTCCCAGGATTTTTTCCCGGGACCATGGTAAACTAATGCTTTCATATTTGTTCCTCTTTGTCTAAGACAAGGAACTTTATATAAAAAAGTTTTTCTCAGGGCAAAATGCTTTACAGGAAAGTAACCTCGCCCGTTTTAATATTATAAAAGGCGCCTACAATCTTGATTTCACCTTTATTTTCCATTTCCTTTAATATCGGACTCCGTTGCCTGATCAGCGCGATACTGTTGAGCACGTTATTTTTTGCTACTTCGTTGGTATAATCGCTATTTTCGGCAGTCTTGCTGCCAGTAAAATCTTTCGAGTGAGCGATAGCAGGCTTCACCTTGGCCAGCATAGCCGTTATGTTTCCCATTTTTGCATTGTCAATCGCCTCTTTGACGGCGCCACAGGAGCTGTGCCCGATCACAACGATAAGCTTGGCTCCTGATGCCTTACACCCATACTCCATACTGCCCAGGACATCTTCATTTATAATATTACCCGCTACTCTTGCCACAAACAAATCACCAATACCCTTGTCGAAGACTTCCTCAATCGGGATCCGGCTATCGATACAGGAAAGAATAACCGCCTCGGGATGTTGCCCATTTGAGGCATCCTGCACCATTGCAGGGAAATTTCTTGCAGTAAGTTCATTCTTAACAAAACGTGCATTGCCTTCCTTCAGATTTTGGATTACCGAATCAGGCTTTAGGGCTTTTTGCTCTTCGGCAGTCAACACTTTTTCCAGCGATGCTTTTTTAGCAGCCGACACTTTTACTGTGGTGTCCGCAGCCTGGTTACTGCCTGAATTGCTTTTACATGACCCCGTAACAATCATTGCAAAAATGATTGCCATTGCAAAATAAGTCCCCTGCTTTTTCATGTTTAACGATTTTGTATTTGGCTATTTATCAATGTATTACTAATACAAATAAGGGGCAGCATTGTTCACGGATTTTCGAACACAGGCAGTTAAAACCAAGCTCCGAAAAATCTCAGAAAGTTCGAGCTCAGACTGCAGGCGCAGGGCGTCAATTTTGACCTTTTCTCTCAGCAAATAAAAACTTTTGCGTTAAACCTTCGTATAATTCCTTTATCAAATAACACAAATTATGAACCTATTACTTACTTAATCTTTTCAAACAATGAAAAAAAATGCCCCTATTAAAGTTTTATGTCTTGCATTATTCCTGCTATTGACCGCTTCGTCCATCACCAAGGCTGATGGCCGGGAAAGCCACCCCTACTATCTCCATGCACTTTCTGATCTGAGAGCGGCCCGATGGATGCTCGAACACAGGCCCGGTAACTGGCAGCAAAGCGTTGATGAGATCAACGCCGTAAAGGAAATTAACAAGGCAATACAAGAGCTGAAAGAAGCTGCAATTGAAGATGGTAAAAACATTGAAGATCATCCGCCATTAACCGAGATCGCAGACAGACCAGGACGCCTGCATGCAGCAATCGATTTTTTGAAAAAAGCCCGTCGGGAAATTGACCACGAAGAAGACGATGCTTTTGCAAATGGACTGCGCAACCGCTCTTATAGCCACATTGACGTTTCTATACAATTCGTTAAAAATGCCCTGCATGCCAGTTAATTAAAACAAATCATATACTTAATCAAAGCCATTTGATGCCCTGCATCAAATGGCTTTTTCATTCTAATTAAAATATTGGATGCACCAGGAGGTCCCCCGGAGTGCTAAGGTCTAACCGCCCATGCCAGGCCATCGGCGCCGCCTATATCAATGTGGCCGGCGACTTCCAATGTCCTGAGGTTAATAACGGCCACATAATTGTCGCCGGTGCAGCCTATAAAAGCGCGCGATCCGTCGTCGTCTATAAGAATGCCTGCCGCCCCCGAACCGGTCTTCAGACGTTTGACTTCCTTTCGGGTTGCCACGTCATAAATAACCAGATCCCCGGTTCTTAAACTACTGACCAGCACCCGCTTGCCGTCGGGCGTAAACTTAAGGCGGTTAGCGCCCAAAGCTTTTGCATCTATTTTTGCGATTAATTTTTTCCCCGCCAGATCAACGATCGCAATGGTACCATCGTCGGACGCGGCTGTCCACAATTCTTTCCCGTCTGGCGACACGTCAAATCCTTCGGAGCCTCTGGATACCGGAATCAAGGTCTGAACCCAGTCATGATGTGGCGGGGGTGTAAACCCGTTTGGAAAGGGGTTGGGCTTAATCAGGCTGTCCGCCAATATACTTACTGTCCCTGACGAAACATTGGTGGTGTATACCTTTTTCCCGTCACCGGTAACATAGATCATATGCGTACGGTCTTGTCCCGTCCCCATCACCCAGTCAAATTTGCCGCTCGCCGGATCATACCGGACTACCGTCTTGGTGCCCTCAGCGGTGAACCAGACTTTGCCATCGACAAAGGTAATGCCATGGGGTCCCATCATAGGCCGGGTATCAATACTGGGCAACGCCTTTTGACCCACCAGATCAATCACGTTCAGTTCATGCAGGCTGCCGCCCCCGTAGATGGTAACATAAGCCCTGGTTCCGTCGGAGGAGGCGATAACTTCATGCGGATCGGATCCCACCGGCACACGGGCAATGACTTTCAGCGTAGCAGGATCTATGATAGCCAGGACATGGTCACTTTTGGAAAGCGCCAGTAAGGAACGCGCTGGTGTAGCCTGGGCTAAGCAATCGCTTGCACAACAGATTAGCGTTGTGAGTAAAAAACTTACACCAAGAATCCCCTTCAGGTTGGATTTCAAACCTCTAACAGTCTTAAAGACTGGATCGGACGATACTTTGTTCATAGGATTAACAGATTGCTGGTGAATAATTTATATCCTTATCGAAAACAAATTTAACGAATCCGGCCAACCTTCTCTTCATGCTGAATGACAAACCGACGAACGGCCAAAAGTAATCGACGATGAATATCCGCATTCGGCCTGAGCATCTTTTAGGTCATTATTGAGGACTTACCACCAATACCTGAAAGGTGCCGGGTTTCACTTTTGGCCGGAAATCTCCCGCTTTTTTGGGCTCGAACTCGCCGGTGGGCAGGTAGACCAAATGACTAACCTGATCAACGGCTTGCGTGCGTGCCCCTTTTTTGGTCTTCAGGTTCTGCACTACAGTGTACTTATCCGCTGATTCTTCCCGGATAATTGTCAGCGTTCCTTCCCCGTTTGACGAATAAATTGTGCGGAGTTTTTTGTCATAACCAACGGCATCACATTCATCACCAATGGGCACGGTCGTTATTACTTTACCGTTATTGGCATCCATTACCACCAGCACTTTATTGTCGCATCCCGCAAATAAACGCATGTTATGGCGGTCGATGGCCAAACCGGAGGCCCCTTTACCGGGGGCGATGGGCCAGCGATGGATAACTTTAAATGTTTTGGCGTCTATTACGTCCATTTCACTTTTCTCCGCATTGTTAACATATATCCGGCCTTTCCCATCGCTTGCAGCCGTTTCAGGCCAGCCGGTCAGAGTTATTGTAGCTGCGACCTTATCGGTGGATGGATCTATAACGGTCATGTTTTTACTTCTGCCATTGCAGCTAATGATCTTTTTGGAAAAATCATCATACAAAATCCCATCTGCAAATTCTCCGGTCGGCACATGGCCGAGTACCTTGAATGTTTTCAAATCAAAGACAAGTACGCTGTTGGCAGACCCGTTGGTGATATAGCCTTTGCCTAGAGCATGTACCAGGGCTATGCCATGAACATCTTTTTGCGAGCGGATCACCCCAACTGAATCGCCTGTTTGTTTGTCAAGAACGTTGACCTGGGTACCGTGTGATACGTACAAGCGGTTAGATGCGGTATCTACCGTCGTGTAGTCGTAGCCACCGCTGCTTTTAATATGAAAGACTTTGGCAATATGATATGCCGGCTGCTGCGCGTAAATAGCCGACGTGAATGCAAGTAAAATTGCAATGCTGAGGAGACAGGTTTTTTTCATGGTTGAGAATTTTCCGTTAAATTAACGATCGTTTTTGTGAAAATTCTGTATAAATTTTTGCCCGTTAATTCATAAAACATTGTCGCAGGCTTTAATACGCTCGACTCATACAATCACCCTTCCTGGGTTCCCCTGGATCTTTCCTAACTTATAAACAAACATCGCGGCCATTACTTCCGCTCTGCGTTTTGTTTCGTCAGCCATGGGGCCTCCAAAATGTTCGTCAATAGTCGCATAAAACAATTCCAGCCAACGCTCGAAGTGCTCACCGGAAATAGGCAAAGGGGCATGTTTGGCAAACGGATTTCCTTTAAATCCCGCCACGCCGAACAATGCAGCATTCCAGAATGCGTACATTCTGTACAAATGCGGCTGCCAATCTCCAATTACGGCAGAAAATACCGGCCCGATCAATTCATCTTGCTGTACCTTCCCGTAAAACTCATTTACAAATACCTCTATGTCTGCTACACCTGTGATATCCTTCATTTGAATTTTATTTTCTCAAAGCGGTTATGCCTAAATTAAGATCTTCATTAAACTCCCCTATCCTGGTCGATTGCAGCAGCGCCTGCAATTGATTTCTAATCTGCTTAAACTCCTGGTGCAGTGGGCATGGATTTTCTTCGGAACAATAATCCAATCCTAATCCGCACCCGGTAAACAGACCGTCGCCATCGACTGCTTCAACAATTGCTGACAGCGGCAATTTCAGTATATGCTCATCAACAAAAAAACCTCCGTTGGGCCCTTTGGCCGACTGAACGATTCCTCGCCTGCTCAAGTCCTGCAATATCTTGGCCAAAAAGTGCTCCGGCGAATCGATGCCTGTGGCAATTTCCTTTATACCTACTCTTCCCCCGCGGGCCGTCCTGTGGGCAATAAAGAATACCGCCCGCATGGCATATTCGCATGTTTTTGAAAAAATCGACATAATCTGACGGACAAATTTAACAAAAATTCAATAAAAGATGCTTTTGTCTTTTATTATGTTACCAATCTGTGCTGCTCGATGGTATTTCATTGAAGCATGCCCGAAAAACAAGGAAACCCAGGCCAGCGGCCGGGCTCTTCCTTGTTAAAAAAATTAGCGCGATTTGAACCGGGGGTGCTACCCGGGAAACCCAATATATTGAAGAAATTCTTTTTTTGTTTCCGGATCCAGGAACGCTCCCCCATATTCTGGGCTATTATTCTAAAACATAGCTCGTTTCCACCGAAGCACCACCGGCGATGGTTTGATACACCACACAATACCTTTCAGTCAACTTGGCCAGGCTTGCCAGCTGTTCTGCAGTGACGTCTGCCTCAAGGTGAAAGGCAAGTCGTATTTGCTTAAAGCCCACCGGGGATTCTTTGGAAACCCCAAGTGTCCCGCGAAAGTCCAGGTCACCTTCAGCTTTTACCATACCGCCTTTGATTTCTATTCCAATAGCTGTTGCTACTGCGCTTAAGGTAACGCCGGCACAAGCCACAAGGGCCTCCAACAAGAGGTCACCTGAGCAGGCAAGCATACCGTCGCCGCCTGTGGCAGGATGAAGACCCGCCTCGACCAACGCCCGGCCGGTTTCGACTTTACAGGATATACCTTCACCGACGTTACCCTGTGCTTTGAGTGTAATTAATGCTGCCAGGGGTTGTACCTTATATTTCTCTTTCAGCGGAGTCTGCAAGTTTTTTAATTCTAAAGCATTCATATATACGGATTCTACAAAAATCGGTCGCCGCGGCTAACGCCGCATGATCAAATGTACCCTACTTGCGTGCAAAAAAATACCCTTATGCAAAATTTTAATTTTGCATTGCAGCACTTTGTTTAGCCAGGGAATGGAGTGCGGCTAAATAATTATATTTAAATATTAAAAATAAAGTATCCTTAACCAGACAAATAGGTATGGAGACAAGTGTATTACCATCGAATGTAATTTTCGACATTGCCTCGATTGATGAACATTATCAGCAAATACTGCAATTGCAAAAAAAGAATTCGATCAGTACGCTGAGTAAGGACCAGCAATTGCAGCAGGGCTTTGTATTTACCCGACATACCAAAGCTGTCTTGAAAATGATGTCAGATCAGTTACCACAGGTTATAATGCTGCACAATAACCGCGTGGTGGGTTACAACCTGGCAATGACTTCAGCTATGAAAAAACAGCGGCCGGTACTTACTCCTATGTTTAATGAAATTGAAAAGTGCATTTACATGGGTCGCCCCCTTCGGGACCACCAGTTCATGGTTGGCGGACAGGTTTGTTTGGATGCCGATTTCAGGGGCAGAGGTTTAATGAGCAAGCTTTACCATGAAACGGCAAAGCGGCTGCCGCCAGGCTATGAACTTTGCGTTACAGAAATAGCGGCTAGGAATACCAAGTCCCTGAACGCACATCTTAAAATGGGATTTGAAATTCTAACCAGTTACACGGACGGGAAGGAACTATGGAATATTGTCGTTTGGAACCTTGAAAAATACCGTTGAAAAACATCATTTCAAAAATGTATACCTTCGCAGCATTTGAGGGCGAATCATAGATTAAGAACCGGAGCGGGACAGATTGATGACTTCACCTATTATTATAATTGCCGGGTAAGTAAGTCGTTTGCTTTCTGCCAGCTCAGGCAGATCTTTGACAAGCCCTTTGACGGATTTCTTATTTGGAAGCGAAGCATGCTGTATGATTGCAGCCGGCATAGTTCCTGCTCCTGCCTGAACATAGGCTTGCGCGATCTCACGGAGTTTTTTCATCCCCATATAAATTACAACCGTCGCCTTGCTTTGGATCGCCAGCTCGAGATCTGCCGATAGCTGGCCGTCCTTTTTTGTTCCGGTGACCATCCAAACACTTTCGCTTATGGCCCGGTAAGTAAGTGGTATATCTTCAAAGCCTGAAGCCTGCATACTGGTAATACCAGGAATAAAATGAGTTTCTATACCATTTTCCCTTGCGAACCGTATTTCCTCGAAGCCCCTGCCGAATATGAATGGATCACCTCCCTTTAGCCGCACTACAGTACCCTTAGCGAAAGCAAAATGCTTTATCAGCTCGTGTATTTGTTCCTGTGGCGTATATTCGCCATAAGGCTGCTTACCCACATAAATATGCTCACAACCAGAGGGTGTATGGTCCAATAATGCCTTACTAGCCAGATTGTCGTACAGAACAACTTTAGCCCGCTGCAATACCTTGTATCCTTTTACAGTGATCAGCTCCGGGTCACCGGGCCCTGCGCCTATAACATACAACGCTGGTTTAATACCAATATCTTCCATTATTTTCATTAAATTTTAAGAAATCATTCTTTTCCTGACCAGATCAGATCTTGAGGTGCAATTTGCCACATTATTTTGATTGCTTTTGAATTTTTTCCGGATGTCGCGGACCGGTATATTCTTTCTCCTCTTTCTGCTCAATATGTACGGCGAATGCTGCAGGTTCAATTTTTACGCCCCGGAAATCTGCGTAGGCGCGGGTAAATTCAGCACCAAAGTATAAAATAGCGGCCGTATAGTAAACCCATAACAAAATTACAATAAGAGAGCCAGCAGCTCCATAGGTTGAACTCGTACCCGTTTTCTCGATATAGACACCAATTACCAGGCGGCCGATCATAAACATAATCGCGGTAAAGATCGCTCCGGAGCGGACATCTTTCCAGCCAATCTTGACATCGGGAAGAACTTTGAAGATTACGCCAAACAATACTGTGATCACAACAAAGCTGATCGCGGCATTAACGATGTTAAATATGGAAACCGTAATATCCGGAAGATAAATTTTCAAACGGTCACTTAATGCAAGCAGAGCGCCATTAACCAGGAGTGAAACCAGCAGTAAAAAGCCAAGAGTAATGATCAAAGACGATGACAACAAGCGGTCTTTGACAAGTTTCACCCAACTTTTTCTGGGTTTCGGCTTCACTTGCCAGATAATATTGATAGATTCCTGGATCTCGCCAAACACGGTTGTGGCACCGATAATTAAAGTAAAAACACCGATAATAACTGAAAACGTAGATTTTCCGGACATTTCCAAATGTTTGAGCATATCCTGTATCTGTTTGGCGGCGTCGTTGCCAATCAGGCCATTTATCTCTGAAAAGACTTTTCCCTGTATTGCATCCCTGCCAAGGAAAACACCCGCCAGTGAAATTACTAACAGCAAGAGAGGGGCAATTGAAAAGATGGTGTAAAACGCAAGCGAGGCACTGTATTTTAGAGCCAGGTCGTTTATAAACCCATTAAGGGCTGCTTTTAGAATAATCCAGCCATTTTTTAACGTTTGAATACTGAAGACTCTTTTCATCTTGTCTAGTAGTCCGAAAAAGAGGATATGATGACCTAGCCCCTGGGACGGCCATTATTCCCCTTTGTCTTTTCCGGTAATTTATTTAACAATCTTGCTGATTTCTGACTTTGATTCTCCTTAGCGGCATCTATTGAATGCGAATACAAGATGTCCTGCTCCTTTTCCGCCAAATCAGACAAGTGCTTATAAAACCGGTGCAGGTGATCAAGCTCCTTTTCACTTAAATCTTCAATATCAACCATGCGGTTACTGGTTCCTTCATGAGAAGCCAGCAGTTCGTTGAGCTTTAAATGTATTGCCTTCGAATCCTTATTCTGTGATTTCTGGATCAGGAATACCATCAGGAAAGTAATGATCGTTGTGCCTGTATTAATGATAAGCTGCCAGGTATCCGAAAACTTGAAAACAGGCCCAGTCACAACCCAAATTAAAATTGTGGCCATTGCAATGATAAATGCTGCAGAACTGCCAGTGGCCATCGTTGCCCAATTTGCAAAACGTTCAAAAAGATTTTTGTTCTTTTTCATACCTGAAATCATTTATTCCTAGAAGAGATTGCAGCTGTTTTTGTTTCAAAGACTACTTCCTGAAGAAAAGCCCGAGCTACCTGGTTCCCTGGTAACCCAAAGTATCGATCAATGCAGAAAATACAGAGAACTTTTAAAACAATCACCGCTGTTCCATTGAAAACAGGATAAATTGGCAAACGCGATCAGGATTGCGATAAAGGGAGTGCGATCCAAAATGTGCTGCCTTTCCCGGGTTCGCTTTCCGCCCATAATTTCCCCTTATGCCTGGTCACAATCTCATAGCATAAATAAAGCCCGATTCCCAGTCCCGAAACATGAGCGTTACGGTCATCCACGCGATAGAACTTTGAAAATATGTGCTCCAGTTTGTCGGGCGGTATGCCGATACCGTAATCCCTTACACCGATCTTCACTTCATTTGTTCCGCTACTTAAATAAACCTCGATTTTTTTGCTGCCAGGTGAATATCGGATAGCGTTAGTAAATAAATTGATGATCACCTGTTCGATTCGGTGGGCGTCGCCAGTGATATACAATTCTGAAACCAGGGTATGCAAAATGATTTCGTATTTCTCATTGGCATACGACATCAAATCGATAACGTCGTCAAGGACTTCACGCATGTTAAAACGCTCCTCCGAGAATTGCAATTTACCTGCTTCTATCTTCGAAATGTCCAGCAGGTCATTGACAAGAGAACTTAACTTTGCCACCTGTTGTAGCGTTTTTATCACAAAAGTTCCATTTTTTTCATCCGTAATCCGCTGACTTAGAATTTGTAAGTAGCCGCTAATACTGGCTAGGGGCGTCCTTAATTCGTGGCTGGCCAATCCGATGAACTCGTCCTTTTTGGCATTCAATTCTTTTAACTGCTCATACAGCTTTTCCGTTTGCCGCTGTAAAGCTTGTTCCGTACTGATATCACGGGCTATCTTGGATGCCCCGATAATTTTGCCGGTTTCATCCATTACGGGAGAAACGGACAAAGATATCGGCACAAGGTTGCCATTTTTCGCGCGCCGTATCGTTTGGAAGTGATCCACTTTTCTGCCCTGACTAACTTCACCTATAATAAAAGCCTCTTCCTGGATACGGTCCTTTGGAATGATCAATGAAATGTGCTGCCCGATCGCTTCATTTTCGGAATAACCAAACATGCTTTCGGCAGCTTTGTTCCAGCTGGTAATAATTCCGTCAAGGGTTTTGCTCAGAATCGTATCGTGAGAATTATCTACAATGGCCGCAAGTACCGCCTGTCTTTCAGCGGCTGTTTTCCGTTCCGATATATCCCTGGCGACCTTGGATGCGCCGATAATTTGACCGCGTCTGTTTTTAATAGGGGACACTGTTAAAGAAATGGGAATCAGCGTTCCGTTTTTTGCCCTTCTGACCGTTTCAAAATGGTCTACTTTTTCACCTTTTATGATCTGGCCGATGATAAATGTTTCCTCTTCCAGACGCTCCGGTGGTATGATAAGGGATATATGCTGCCCTATGGCCTCGGCCTCGGAATATCCGAACATGCGTTCAGCAGCTGGGTTCCAGCTCGTAATAATTCCTTCCAACGTCTTGCTGATGATCGTATCGTCCGAAGATGCGATGATGGCAGCAAGTATGGCGTGTTTTTCTTCCGGCGGACCAGAAACAGGTTTGTGTGTCAGAGCTAATTCAGCATCATATTTCATTATTCGAAAAATAGTAATTTCTGTGGTTATTTCTAAATAGAATATTATGCCTCTATCTTGTTGCCTCATCGGGCCCAGATCATAAAAAATCCACAGTTTGACTTATAAGAAATGGGAAATACCCCATAAAAAACAGAACGCCAGAGACCCGGGGCCTGACGATCTCTTCCTCTCTTTTTATCAGCCTGGCGTTCATGCAGCCATGTATGAATCCGGTAATTCCGCTCACCGATTCTCGTTTTCTATCGTTAGGAGAACGTTTGGGATGAGAATCGGGTTTGCCGTATAAATACGGTAAATCGCAGTGGCAAATACCTGATTTGATCCGAAAAAAATCTTCCTATTTCCTTAATCATAATTAAAACGTATATCTTGAGACCTTAGTGCACTCAAAAAGTTTTCAAACGCCTAAAATGGCCTACGGATTCACCCCTTTTATATCACATTTTTTACCACCCATAAATCGCGATTTTGATTTAATATTAACTTAAATTTGTAGTTCCTATCGACCGTTCGCTAGAAAACAGTAGACTGAATTAGCTTATTAATGATTTTAACCCTCTAAAATCTGAAGCGTATGATAAAGATCTCTGATATCGAAAAATGCTACCATATCGATGAGCTGGATATTGTGGCATTAAACAAAATGTCCATCGAAATTGAAGAAGGCGAATTTGTGGCGATCATGGGCCCATCGGGCTGCGGGAAATCAACCTTGCTGAATATCTTAGGGTTTCTTGACGATCCCGATAGCGGAAGCTATGTTTTCAACGGCGTTGAAGTAACCCATTTTAGCGAACGTAAACGTGCAGACCTGCGCAAGCAAAATGTAGGCTTTTTATTCCAGAACTTTAATTTGATCGATGATTTGACCATATTTGAAAATGTGGAACTTCCTATGATTTACACCGGCATACCAGTTTCATTACGTGCAAAGAGGACAGATGAAGTATTGGATAAAATGCATATCGATCAGCGCCGTAAGACTTATCCACAGCAATTATCAGGTGGTCAGCAGCAGCGCGTTGCGCTGGCAAGGGCGGTAGTGAACCGGCCTAAATTGATACTTGCAGACGAGCCAACAGCCAATTTAGATCATGACAACGGCAAGGAAGTAATGGACCTGCTGGACGAGCTTAATAAAGGCGGAGCGACAATCATCATGGCAACTCATTCTGAAAATGATGCCAAATATAGTCACCGGATAATCCGGTTGCCTGACATCCCGATTCCGAAAAAAAAATCATAGTTTTCACGGCAACCGGCTTTAATGTGATTTAAATATTGGCGCTACCTCAACGAGGACCGGGTGTAGGCGTTTTAAGTTGGTTCCGCTAAGCGGTCTTGATTAAAAACCGCTCAGAAATCCTCGACATTTTTTAAATTTTTTGAAAATAAATTAATTCATAATTAAATCAGTAAGCTTTTAATTGAAACAATACCGGTTGCGAGCAGTTGTCATTATACACAAAAATATATCTATAATGAAAATTACAACGAATAACAAGCCAACAGGCAAAACCGGAAAGATGGAAGATTCAGAATTTCATAAATTCTTTGTGGACGAGTTAAAAGATATTTATTGGGCAGAGAATCACCTGATAAAAGCATTACCGAAAATGAAAAAGGCAGCAACTTCTCCGGAATTGGCTGCAGCGTTTGACAAACATACCCTGGAAACCCAAAACCATATCGACGCTTTGGAACAGGCGTTTATTTCATTGGGCGAAAAAGCAACGGCAAAAAAATGCGATGCTATGGAAGGGCTGCTAAAAGAGGCAGAAAGTATCATTGCAGATACTGAAAAAGGTTCAATGATCAGGGACGCCGGGCTTATCCTTGCCGCTCAAAAAGTGGAGCATTATGAAATTGCGACTTATGGTTCACTGAAGACGTTCGCCGAAAATATGGGACACACGGATGTTGTTAACTTATTAAAGCAGACGCTAGAAAATGAGAAAGCGACGGATTTGGCGCTTACCAAATTAGCTGAAACAGAAATCAATGAACCGGCTGCAGCCGAATAGATTTAAGTAACTGAATTAAATGCCCGGTGACGAAATTTGTTGCCGGGCTTTTTTTTGTACAAATTTTTCCAATGTAAATCGGCAAGCAGAACGTTAGCAACTCTTATAGCACATAAATAACAGCTCAGGATTGTTAAAATACCGAACAAAAGGATCTGCAAATACCCGGTAATTCAATTTGGAGATCTTATTTTCAGACGCAATAGATTTTTTGATTCTAACCCGCATTTGGAAGACTTATAAACCCAGATTAGCATTTGCCGAGTATTTACGACATTTGAAAAATACTAGGACATTTTAATAATGTAAATCTATTGAACTAGTTTAGCTATCTTTTGCAATGGAATTGTTTCTGCAAAACTCAGTATTTGCATATCTGTGCAATCATCTACCTTAAAAGTAAATAAAGCACTTCCCAAAGGTACCTGTAACTCGTAATCATTTTTATCATTTGTGCTTCCTGGCTGCTTTTCAAGCCTTGCTTTATAACCCTGGACCTTTACAGTTTTGGTCTTACCATCATTCATCATTCCGCCTAAAACAGGAGTATTCAATACCGTATTTATCATAGCAATCAAAGGGGAATTACTGATGATAGAAATATCGGCTTTCCTGCCGGCTTTCTCATAGGCGCGGTGTATGGTGGCTCCAACGTAACCAACATTGGAAGCAACATTATCGTCCTTTGCAATAATTTCCATTACATCCATTTTAGGGGGCAACAAATTCAAAACTTCCTTGCCAATTATCAGATCAACTTCCTGCATGGCTTGCTGTAGCGCAAAATGTGTTTCTTCCAGTTTGCCAGCACTATAGGCAGCTTTAGCAGTAGTCATGGCTTTTTCAAAATCTTGGGCAACGCCCATAGTTGCAAAGCCGATGACTGTGATAAATGTTATAAGAACTTTCATACATTATTTTTTATTGCAGATTAAAATTATTGTTCGCCAAGCATCTTTTTTATTCCGTCAATATCAAATGCATTAGCGGTAGTCATTACTTCCTGCTCATTGGCAAAGTTGATACATTCCCAAACGATCATGGAAGTCTGGCCAAGTGATACGATCAGTGTATATCCTTTACTGTCTTCGTATTGAATGATTGCTTTGTTGCCTTTGACTTTTACCTGTTTGAAATTTTGTTTAGCACCATTGGCTTCCATCATACCGGCATTTGAAAAATACAAAGTGGCTAAACCTGCATAAATTCCTGCATTTCCAACCGTAATTGTCAACTGCTTATCAGCGGTGTTTTTCCAGACCCTCTGAATGCTCATGTTACTCCAGCCCCATTGTGTACTCATTACTATGTCTTTTACTGTATCTACCTTTAAAGCATCTACCGATGCAGGTAAAGATTTAAGAATCTGTCGGCCCAATTGAATTTCTACACCCATCAGCGCCTGCTGTAATGAATACCGGGCGTCGCTGTAATTCTTAGCCGCATGGGCCGTTTCAGCATCTGTCATTTGAGCTTTTACATCGGGGGGCGCAGTATTACTCAATCCGCCACCACCTTTATTGGTGGGTTTACCGGAAGAACCGGAGTTATTGTTGCCTGAATCGTTTCCGGGAGAAACGCTTTTATCTATCGTTTTATTTACCTTGTCTTTAATCTTCTTTAAGAAGCTTTGTGACGCGGCGTTATTAGTGACCATAAATGCAAAAAGGAAACAGAGCAAGTGCAAAACCTTTTTCATGACCAAACATTTATATTGTTAATAAAGATAAGTTACTTTGAAATAAGATGTTTTAAAATCTTTGGCTTATTTTGTAGTTGCGTTACTTTTTAGGTATAATTCCCGAACCGGTTTATAGAAGATTGGCAATTAAGCAGAATAGCTGTATACAATGTATCTTCCAGCAATTTTGTGAACCTACAGGATGTAAGGTCCTGAAATAAATTGACTGTTTTTTAGTCAACTTATTATAGGACGTCACAGGATAACGAAAAAAGCCGTAATTATGTAAATATACGGCTTTTTTTACTTGTGCGCCTACCTGGGCTATATGTTCCCCAGTTCAATTTACCCGTTATAATTGGGGTCAAATTCCACAATCCATTCAATGCCGTATTTGTCCCTAAACATCCCGGCGTAGGTACCCCAGGGACCGTCGCCAATGGGTCCCTCTACCTCTCCACCCGCCGATAATCCGTTAAATATTTTGTCAGCCTCTTCACGGCTTTCCGCAGCCACTGCTATTTTAGACCTGTTTTCGTTTTCGTTTACCCGTCCCATAAATTCAGGGACGTCATTGGCTATTAATATATTTTTTTTGCCAATAGGCAAGGCAATGTGCATGAGTTTATCTGCTTCATTATCTGCTACCTTAAATTCAGCGCTTGCTAAGTCCTTAAATCGAATGATTTTTGTGAACTCGCCGCCAAAAACTGATTTGTAAAAAGTGAATGCTTCTTCGGCATTGCCATTGAAGTTAATCCAAGGGTTAATTGCTCTCATAATTTTTATGTTTAAATGTGAATGTAAATTTTCTTATTATTATTTCTGGGTCAAGCATCCCAATACTCACAGTTTTATTTAAGTTAATACTAATCCAATTTACTTTTTCAGTAATCTCTTTGATAGTCTCAATAAAACTGATCATCAAGTGTCGTATTGATGATTTTAATTAAATCGGGTCTTTAATTTCAAGATCCCAATCTTCCTTTGGATACCCAATGACAAGTACCTGCGTACTTTCTTATGAGAAACAACAATTTTTATAATGTAAGTTCCATCTTTTTTTGATGGTGCGAGAACAACTTGACGCTGACTGTTGCCATAATTTACGTTTTTGCTCGCGGGGTGTTACACTTCCGTAACAACTTTGCGTTAAGTTCAACAAAAAAAACTGTAAATCCCATCACTCTTGCGCATGCCGGTGAAGTGTTGCAGCTGGGTCAAAATACTGCTTATAGAAGCGAAAAAAAGCCGTTTCCCTTGCGAAGAAACGGCTTTTTATAATTTTGTGCGCCCACCTGGGCTCGAACCAGGGACCAAAAGATTATGAGTCTTCTACTCTAACCGACTGAGCTATAGGCGCGCTGAAATCGTGTTTGAAATTTCGGCTGCAATATTACGGAATCACGGCCGAAATTCAAAAACGTTTTCTAGTTATAATTATAAGGGGCTATTAATTAGGGTTTAAAAAGTTTTTTAAGGGTAAAGTCTATGAACCTACCTCAAGCACATGAAATGTTCCCGGTACCATTCTTGGACGCGGATGCGCATTTTCTGCTGTAGGTGCAGACAGGCTCAGCGTTGCTGTCGGTAAAAATAGGTGATGTGTTGTAAGGTCGATACCGATGGTTCTTGCACCGGGCTCAGTAGGGATATTTTCTATAAATTCAAATTTATCAGCGTTTACTTCCCTTACCACGCTGACAGTTCCTTCTCCGTTAGATGCATAGGCCAGTTTCAATGCCGGGTCAAACACTCAGCCATCGCAGTCCCCCGATCGGGAATTTAGCCATGGTTCTTCCGTTAGTGGCATCCATTACCACCATGGTTTTATTGCCACCGCAGCCAATGAACAAACGGTTGGTTTTGGGATCGATATCCAAACCTGAAGGTGCTTGCCCCCCTCAATTTTGTATCGTGCTTCTTCTTTATAGGTATTTGCGTTGATCTGAACAACTTCATTGGTTGTTTCGGCGTTCACAAATATTTTGCCTTTTCCGTCAGATACACCGGTTTCAGGTTTGGCGCCTAATGGAATGGTGGCAACTACCTTTTCGGTTGCTACGTCAATGAAAGTGGCATCACTGCTGCGGCCGTTAAACGCATATACTTTTTTTGAAAAGTCATCATAAAATATGGCGTCCGGATTAGTGCCTGCCGGGATACGTTTGAGCGTATCGTTCGTTTTGAGATCAAATACCAGAACGCTGTTTGCCCTGCCGCAGCTGACATAGCCTTTCCCGAAGGGCTCGGCTATGGCTATCCCGTGTACGCCCTGGGTATTAGGTACATAACCCACCGAATCACCTGTGGCTGCATCCAGTATATTTACCTGATTGCCATGCGATACGTACACCTTTTTGAGAGGCCCGTAGGCATTAATGTAGTCCCAGCCGCCTGAGCTGCCTATTTTATGCGAGTGTAAAACATGAAAGCCTGTTGAATTTTGAGACCGGGATTGAAGCGGTGCTCCGGCTCCAATGCAAAATAATACCAATAGCGTAGATTTTTTGAGAAAGTTCATGTGGTTTTTTTTATGCTATTTACAAAGAGATTTTGGAAGAATACTGTAGAAAGTGAAGCATCCATGAACCGCTAACCACCTAGCTATCAAAAGACTGAATGCGGGGTTCACCGCCAATAATTTATTGCAGCGATAAAGGTTCATGTCCCGATTTTTATTTTTTCCATGGGGACACAAATCATAAATTTCAATGCATTTGCACATATTTGCTTATGAAAAACATTAAGAACATCATTTTCGATTACGGCAACGTAATTTTTCTGCTCGACTTCCAAAAACTAAAACAGGGCTGGAGAAGTTTATCGATAGAAGATCCTGATACGTTCTTTAGCCATGGCCTGCAGGACCCGATCTTTGATGCATTTGACAGGGGGCTGGCTACTGCCGCGCAGTTCAGGGAGTTTATGCGCGAAAAGATCGGAAATATGGCGATAGCCGATGATGAAATTGATGCCGCCTGGAATAGTTTACTATTGGGTGTGGACGAAGGTACCCACGAGTTACTGGATGAGCTCAATAAAAAATATCGCACTTTTCTGTTAAGCAATATCAACCCTATTCATTATGACTATATCATGAACTACCTCAAAAGCGAATTCGGGTTTGAAAACAACGATCATTTGTTCGAAAAAACCTATTATTCTCATCTTATCGGGTTACGAAAGCCGGATAAGGCTATTTTTGAGAAAGTATTGAGCGAGAACGGGCTGAAAGCTGAGGAAACACTGTTTATAGATGATATCGCCGCCAACCTGGAACCGGCTAAAGAACTTGGTATTCAGACTTTTATGATGAAGGCCCCGGATACCATACAGGATTTCATAAAAAGAGAGGGCTTAATTTAAAAAAATGCAGGAACTGTTAGTAGCTCAATATGAGGGCATCCGAGGCGCCAGGCATGCGTTGTTTGATTATTGCGGCGGCATGCGGCAGGAAGACCTTTTTAAAAAAGTGCTTGTTTTTAATGATAACACCATGGCTGAATTGCTGTTGCATTCCGCCAACACGTATATCAGCTGGCTGGGCAATTTCGGACTGGGTGGCAACATAGCATACCATAATCTTGAAAATGTTCAAACGCTAAATGACATCCGGCTGATTTACGGGCAGGTGGACCTGGTGGTCGGTGATTTTTTAAAGAAATATAGTCAGGGCTACAAGCAATCGCTAAGCAGACACATCGCTCAAAAAGGGATCACTTTAACCCTGACCCCGCTGGAACTGTTCACCCATGTCATAACGCACGAATTTCATCACAAGGGACAATTACTGACTATGAGCCGCCTGCTGGGCTACGTGCCCGCCGACACGGATGTCATTCGGTATTAAACGCCTCTTCGTTTCTTCTCCTTCAGGATCAAACCCAACTCACGGCTCATCTGGCCGGCGATCGCGGTATTTTCCTGCGCTCTTCTGAACAGGTATGGCAAAACCGCCTTTACAGGCCCGTAAGGAACATACTTAGCGACATTATAGCCCGCATCGGCCAGGTTGAAACTTAAGTTATCACTCATACCCAGGAGTTGAGAAAAATACACATGCGGATGATTATGAGATACCTGCTTTTCATTCAGCAATTCAGCCAGCACCCGGCAGCTGCTCTCGTTGTGCGTGCCGGCAACAAATGCGATCTGAGCCAGGTTATTCATGCAAAAATGCAGGGCCGCATCATAATCACGGTCCGTCGACTGCTTATCAGGTTGCACCAGGCAGGGATACCCCATTTCGGCCGCGCGTTTGCGCTCTTTTTCCATGTATGCTCCGCGCACCAGTTTTGCGCCTAAAATAAAACCTTCTTTAGCTGCCGTGCCATGGTCGTTCTTAAGGGAAGCCAGTTTATCATGGCGGTAAATCTGGTAAGTATTATATACAATGGGCTTATCCGCGTTGAAGCGGCGCATCATATCCAGCGCCAGCGAATCAATCGTATCCTGTATCCAGGTTTCTTCAGCATCAATCATTACCGGCACACCTGCCTCAAAGGCTCTGGTACAAATCGCGAGCACCCTTTCTTCCACTTTACGCCATTCTGCAATTTCGCCGGGCGTTAAGGCAGCTTTTGCATCCAATTTTTCAAGTAATCCGAACCGGCCTATGCCGGTCACTTTAAACACGGTGATCGGTACGGCTGTCCTATCCCCTGCCGCCCGCTTAATGGTCTGAATGATCTCGTCCCGGGTATTGTCGAACACCATTTCATCGTCCTCGCCCTCCACGGAATAATCCAATATCGTCCCCACCCGACCCTGATTAAGATTTTTTATGGTACTGTCACATTCAGCAATGGTTTCACCTCCGCAGAAGTGTTTAAATATGGTGGCTTTGATCAGACTTTTAATCGGCAAACCGATATTCATGGCCAGGTTGGTTATCGGCGGCCCCATCTTTACAAAGAAGTTAATATTGATCATTCTGAAAAGCCAGTAAGCGCGTTTCAGATCAAGGTTGGAAGAATGACGAAATGCTATTTCGGTATTTTCAAAAGACAACGTGCCCTTGCCGGGACCAGCAACAGTTTCATTATTGAGCATGGCGCAAAATTAGAAAATGCAAAGCAAATAACTCATTATCCTTTGAATAGTTTATTTTTGCTGCCCCATGATAGAGTTCAAATTAGAAGGAGATTACATTCCAATGATACAACTGATAAAGGCAACGGGTCTGGTGGAAACTGGAGGCGAAGCACAAATTGTGGTATCGGACGGTGAGGTAACGTATAATGGCGAGGTGGATTACCGCAAACGCCTGAAGGTAAAAAAAGGCGATATCGTTGAATTCCGGGGAACTAAGATCAAGGTAGTATAAATATGAACACACTTAATAGCATCGGCTATCCTATCTATTTTACGGAGACGTTTACTGAACTGGTGAAATTTATCGAGCAAGGTAAATATTCGAGGTTCTTTGTATTGACAGACGAAAACACGGGCCAGTATTGTTTGCCCGTACTCAAGGCGCATATCAGTCACCTGGATAATTTTGACATCATTGAGATCAATGCCGGTGAGGAGAACAAAAATATCGATTTTTGCATCGGCGTATGGAAAATGCTGATCGATTTTGGCGCTGACAGGCAAAGTCTGCTCATTAACCTGGGCGGAGGTGTGATCAGCGATCTTGGCGGCTTTGCCGCTTCTACCTATAAACGCGGTATCGACTTTGTGCACGTCCCCACTACCCTGCTATCGCAGGTGGATGCATCGGTGGGCGGCAAAACCGGTATTGACATGGATAATATCAAAAACATTATCGGCACATTTACCCAGCCAAAAGCTGTTTTCATCGAGCACTCCTTTCTACAGACCCTGCCGCCAAGGCAGATCCTGTCGGGTTTAGCCGAAATGCTGAAACATGGCTTAATTTTCGATCGGGGATACTGGAATTTACTTAAAAACAGTAATCTGAAAAATCCATCAGGTGAATTGGTTTATAAATCAGTAGCAATAAAAAACAAGGTTGTTATTGAAGATCCGCATGAAAAAGGTATACGAAAAAGCCTGAATTTTGGCCATACAATCGGTCACGCCGTTGAAACCTATTCTTTGATACATGACGCTGACCCGCTTACGCATGGCGAAGCGATTGCTATCGGTATGATCTGTGAGGCTCGGCTTTCCAATTTAAAGACCGGCCTTTCCGATGACGCATTGAACGAAATCATTACCGTTATTGGTGGCTTGTACCCAAAATACAACATACGCGAAACCTGTTACAAGTCCCTGTTCAACATCATGCTGAAGGATAAAAAGAATCAGGGCGGCAAAATAAACTGCACACTGCTTGACGCTATAGGGCAATGCAGAATTGACAATATCTGCACCGAGGAAGAACTTTGCGGAAGTTTAAGCTATTACTCAACGATATAGTATGTTCCATCCTGATGCAAGAAATGAAGCTGCAACCCTGCTGGTCTTATTACTGGCACTGTTGACGCTTGTGGAGATGGGGTTAAGCTACCGGGAAAATCGTAAATACTATCAGAAACGAGATACCCTAACCAATGTTTACCTTACCCTGCTGGCCCTGGTGATCAACCTGACGGTTAAGGTAGCTACGTTTTTTATCCTGAATTTCACCTGGCAATTCCGGCTCCTGGAGATCAAAAATACAATTGCTTACTGGGCGGTACTGATTATTGTGCAGGACTTTTTATACTGGGTATTGCATTATGTGGGCCACTATTGCAGGCTTTTTTGGGCCATGCACGTTACCCATCACTCTTCGGAACATTTTAACCTCACGACCGGATTCCGCTCCACTGTTTTTGAACCCTTTTACAGGGTATTTTTCTACCTGCCGCTGGCTTTGATGGGCTTTTCTGCCATCGATATTTTATATGCCTATCTTATTACACAGTTATATGGGAATATCGTACATACGCAATACCGGATCAGTTTGCCGCAATGGTACGGCTGGATATTTGTAACACCTTCGCATCACCGTGTGCATCATGCATCCAATATCCCCTACCTGGATAAAAATATGGGCATGGTACTGATCATCTGGGACAGGCTATTTGGCACATTCCGCCAGGAGAACCTCGAAGAACCGACAAAATATGGTTTAACTAAACAACCCGAAGAAATGGGACCGGTAAATGTATTGTTTCATGAGTGGAGGGCACTGCTTAACGATGTCAGGCATGCACCTAACGTTAAAACCAAATTCAAATACTTTCTTAACCCACCGGGGTGGAGTCATGACGGACGCACACAAACCGCAAGGGTGTTACAAAGGGAATACGAAAGGCTGGGCTAACGGGACTTCCCGGATACGGTTATTTGACCCTGGCGAACTGAAATCAAAATTCGCATACGACAATTTTATTTACACGGATAAGAGGGCTGCCCTATACAAAGCATACATGGATTACTGATCCCAGCCCAATAATATTTGGTTAAATCGCTGTTTTTTCAAAAAAATAAAATTTTCTATTGACAGAATGTTATTTTTACCCGTACATTTACGGCATAAAGAAAAACAAATGAAGTTTAACAGCGCATATTTTTATGGTTACTACTTTTACTTTACCAGTAAGAGCCGGGACTAATATGCACTAACAACATATAAGAAGAAACTGAAAAGTCCCGGCCCGAACAAGCCGGGACTTTTTGCTTTAACAACGGTTTTTTATGAAGGAGAAAAGAACAAGAGTAGCTATCCAGGGCATCAGGGCTTCATTCCATGAGGAAGCTGCCTTTCTTCATTTCGGTGAAGACATTCAAACTATTGAATGCAACTCATTTAAACAAACATTTGAGGCTTTGCAAAATAATGAAGCCGATTATGTGGTAATGGCTATTGAAAACAGCATTGCCGGCAGTATCTTACCCAACTATACGCTGATGATGAACTACAGCTTTCCCGTAGTTGGCGAAGTTTACCTGCCCATACAGTTGCATTTGATGGCCCTGCCCGGCGTAAAATTCGAGGATATCAAATATGTAACCTCTCACCCTATCGCCATACGCCAATGTGTTGATTTCTTTGACGAATACCCGCACTTGAAAATCGTCGAAAGCAATGATACGGCGGCCTGCGCCAAACGTATCAGGGACGAGAATCTGACGGATACAGTGGCTATTGCCAATACTTTGGCCGCAAAATTGTACCAGCTCGATGTGCTGGAACGCAGGATAGAGTCGAACAAAAAGAACTTTACCCGTTTTCTGATTCTTACCCATCATGAAAATGTAGAGAAAAAGGAAAGTAATAAAGCCTCACTATGTTTCCAGGTAAGTAACCAGGTAGGCGCACTGGCCAAAGTGCTTCAAATTTTTGCAGAGCAAAACATCAACATGAGTAAGATACAATCGATGCCGGTATTGGGTAAACGCAATGAGTATAATTTTTATGTGGATGTGGAATGGGACAATTCAAAACAATATGATACTGCCATACGTCAGGTGTTAAAATATACCCATAACTTTAATATTCTCGGCGAATACAACGCCATTACGAGGACGAAAACAGCCTCAAATGAAGCGGGAACAGAAATTCCAGACGCGCAGGAAACCATGACACGTAAATACATTCACGTTAAAAAAATAGTTAAATAAGAACACTTAATATATCATAAGATCAAAATGACTAAATAAAACGATATGAAACTTGAATCTAAACATAAAGCCGCTTGATTCATGGATAAAAACCAGGAAGCAGAGCCTCTTTTAATAGCCGGACCATGCAGTGCCGAAACAGAAGAACAATTAGTCGCCACCGCACATTTACTGGCAAAAACAGGACGTGTAACCGCATTGCGTGCAGGTATCTGGAAACCACGTACCCGTCCGGGCGAGTTTGAAGGTATTGGCAGCATTGGCCTGGAATGGCTTAAACGTGCAAAAAAAGAAACCGGCCTGCCAACTACCGTTGAAGTAGCTACATGCAAAACACGTGGAAGAAGCCTTAAAAGCAGGTGTGGATATTTTTTGGGTTGGTGCCCGTTCAACGGTAAATCCTTTCACAGTACAGGAAATTGCCGATGCGCTTAAGAGGTGTTGATGTACCAGTGATGGTTAAAAACCCGGTAAACCCTGATCTTTCATTATGGATCGGCGCTCTGGAGCGTATCAATAATGCAGGTATCACCAAACTGGCAGCTATCCACCGCGGATTTTCATCCTACGAAAAATCAGCTTTCCGTAACGAGCCGATGTGGGACCTTGCCATCAATCTGAAAACGCATGCGCCTCAACTGCCGATTATTTGTGACCCAAGCCACATTTGCGGTAACCGCGAACTGATCGGATATGTTGCACAAAAAGCACTTGACCTGGATATGCAGGGCCTGATGATCGAATCGCATATCGATCCAAGCGTTGCCTGGACAGATGCCAAACAACAGGTTACTCCTGCTGCATTAGTTGACATCATTGAGCGTTTAACGCTGCGTAAACCTGACGTTCAGGGCTGACCTTAAAGATAAACTAGCTGAACTGCGCAGCCACATTGATAAAATTGATGACCTGGTATTCCAGAAAATGGCAGAAAGAATGCAGATATCTGAGAAGATCGGCAATTACAAAAAAGAAAACGGCATCACCATTTTACAGGTTAACCGCTGGGACGAAATATTAAGCAAACGTACTAGCTTACGCAAAGGCATTAAAATTAAGCCCCGAGTTTGCCGAGAAACTGCTTGAACTGATCCACAGCGAATCGATCCGTAAACAAACCGAGATCATGAACAAGGAGCCAGGAAGGACAGCCACAGGAAAAACTGACACACGCTTAATAAATGACCTGAAGCAAAACATCATCCTTACAAAAAGTAAAAGTCTGTCAACGGCACGATACATCTCACGGGTTCGAAAAGTGAATGTAACCGCGCTTTGATTATTGAAGCGCTGAGCAAGGGAAAAGTAAAGGTGGAGAACATTTCGGATGCTGCCGATACGGTGACCTTGCTGGAAGTCTTGCTCAGAAGGCCAGACAGTGGAAAGTAATGGCTCAAACCATACGCAGGACTTAAAACTGGTAAACATCGGACCAGCTGGTACGGCTATGCGCTTTTTAACGGCCTATTTTACCTTGCAGGATGAAGAAGTTGATTCTTACAGGCAGTGAAGCGCATGAAGCAAAGGCCCATCGGCATTTTGGTGGATGCATTTGCGCAATCTGGGCGCGCATATTGAATATGCTGAAAATGATGGATTCCCCCCACTAAAAATCAAAGGCGGCTTTGAGCAGCTAACCAGATAAGATCAGTATCAAAGGCGATATCAGCAGTCAATACATTACAGCCTTGCTGCTGATAGCTGCAAGGCTTCCAAAAGGTTTGAACGCTGCATATCGAAGGCGAACTAACCTCCAGGCCCTATGTGGAAATGACCCTGGCCATGCTTCGCCAGGCTGGTATACAGCATCAGTGGATCGGCAACGGTATACACATTGCGCATCAGGAATTCAGGGAAACATCCATCCTGTTGAACCAGACTGGAGTGCCGCATCCTATTGGTATGCAATAGCCGCCTTGGCTGACGAGGCCGAGTTGTTTTTGCCCGGGTTAACCCCGTACAGCCTTGCAGGGTGATAGCGTTATCACCGAGATCATGGCCAATTTCGGGATCACCTCGCAGTTTAAAGATGGTGGGGTTTATTTGAAAAAAGAAGCCAAACCGCTTAAGCCGTAAAATATTTGACTTGAAATCATGCCCTGATCTGGCACAAACCATCATTGTGGTGTGTGCGGCTTTGGGTCATGATGCCACCTTTACCGGACTGGAAACTTTAAAAATTAAAGAAACCGACCGTGTGCTGGCGCTACAAACCGAACTGGCGAAAATCGGGGTAAAGCTGATCGAAAAAGGACAGGTGTATAAACTGGATTGCAGCGAAAAAGTTCATTCCAGAACGAGTATTCATCCATACTTATGATGATCACCGCATGGCGATGGCTTTTGCGCCGCTGGCTTTGGTTATCCCCGAAGTTGAAATTGAAGACTTTATGGTGGTTGAAAAATCATATCCGGCATTTTGGGAAGATTTGGAAAAAGTGGGATTTGAGTTGCAGTAAAAGACTAAAGATAAACCGGCAGCTATTGCCGTTAGTGGCAGAGCTGCACATCAATATTCACACATTATAATCAATATGGCAGGTAATTCATTCGGGCAATTATTCAGGATAACCACTTTTGGCGAATCACATGGCGAGGCTATTGGCGTCATCATTGATGGCTGCCCGCCGCAACTTGATGTTGACCTGGATTATATCCAGGGCGAACTGGATAAACGCCGGCCCGGTCAATCAAAAATCACCACCCAGCGCAAGGAAAGCGATACGGTAAAAATACTTTCGGGCGTATTTGAAGGAAAAACCACCGGCACGCCTATAGCCATGCTGATCCCTAATGAAGACCAGCGTTCAAAGGATTATACCCATAATGTTGATGTTTTCCGCCCCTCCCATGCCGATTATACTTATCAGACCAAATACGGCATCCGCGACCATCGCGGCGGCGGGCGTTCATCTGCCCGGGAAACTGCTGCACGGGTTGCGGCCGGCGCATTGGCAAAACTGCTGCTAAAAACACAAGGAATCGAAATTGCTGCGCATGTAAGCAGTGTTGGCAAAATTGATGCACCGAATGTTGAAATAAAAAACATCCAGGAATTTATTGACGAGCGCGAAAAAAACATTGTCCGCTGTGCCGATCCCGGCCACAGCCGAAGAAATGATCGCGCATATCGATTCGGTACGCAAACAGGGTGATACCGTTGGCGGAAAATAAGCTGCTATATTCAAAATTGCCCGGTGGGCTTGGGCGAACCTGTATTTGATAAGCTGCATGCCGAATTGGGCAAAGCCATGCTGAGCATCAACGCTGTACATGGATTTGAATATGGTTCTGGCTTTGCGGGCAGCGAAATGCGTGGTTCGGAACATAATGATATTTTCGTCAAAGACGATACGGGGCGAGATCGAAACCCTCACCAACTTTTCAGGCGGTATACAGGGCGGTATCAGCAATGGCATGCCTATTGAATTTAGGGTGGCATTTAAACCGGTCGCAACCATCATGCAAAGCCAGCCCACCGTTGATAGCGAAGGCAATGCAGCCGAAATATCCGGCAAAGGCCGCCATGATCCTTGTGTGGTGCCCCGGGCAGTGCCTATTGTTGAGGCCATGGCTGCATTGGTATTGGCTGATCATTGGCTAAGGAACCGGAATGCTACCCTGCTACGATAAACAGAAATATTCTGATGCGCAGATGAATCTCTGCGCATCTTCAGGCAATCCCTTCAGGCCAATTAAATATATTTGTGAATGCTTTCCCGTATTATCCAATTATATAAAAACGCTTATAGTGGGCTTATCGCTAAATAGCTGGTACTTGTGCCTGGTGATGTTCATCAACCGGAGCGGCACCATGGTGATCCCCTTCATGACCATTTACTGCACCCAAAAACTGCGCTTTACCGTCGAGCAAACCGGCATCATTATGGGCCTGTTTGGCCTTGGCTCCCTGCTGGGCGCTTTCATCGGAGGCAAATTGACCGTAAAATATGGTTTTTATTATGTGCAGGTGCTGGGTTTACTTATTGGCGGATTGCTGTTCCTATTGCTGGGTTTTCAAACTACTTTTATCTCGGTTGGGATCGTTTCATTTATTTTGAGCATGTGCAACGATGCATTCCGTCCGGCCAACTCTACCGCGGTTGCCCATTACAGTACTGAGCAGAACCGGACACGTTCCAATTCACTAAATCGTCTCGCTGTCAATCTGGGCTGGGCATTCGGCGGACTGCTGGGGGGAACACTGGCGCATATCAATTATCATTTGTTGTTTTGGGTTGATGGCTTCACCAATATTTTAGCCTCCCTGATACTATTAAAACTGCTGCCATTTTCCAAGGTAACCAGGTCAATCAGGAAATCGTTAGGCGGCACGACCAATCCATCGGCCTACAGGGATTATACCTACTTGATGTTTATCGGCCTGTTGATCCTTTTTGCCACCTGTTTTTTCCAGATATTTACCATGCAGCCCCTGTTTTATAAAACACAGTGGCACATCTCTGAACAACTCATCGGCTTATTAATGGGTATCAACGGCCTGCTAATCGTATTTTTCGAGATGCTGACCGTTCATTCCTTAGAAGGCAAAAGGCATCCACTCCAATACATTACCATAGGCATACTGATAACCGGCGCCGGCTTTGTATTGCTGAATTTTCTGCCTTCATCCTATTATTCAGCGCTGGTCATTTTACTATTCATAACCCTGGGCGAAATGCTGTCGATGCCTTTTATGAATTCTTTCTGGATCATGCGCAGCAATGCGCAAAACCGGGGTGAATATGCGGCACTTTATGCCATGGGCTGGTCGGCCGCTTCGATCATGTCGCCCATTATAGGGGGCCAGGTGATCACCTTTATCAATTATAATGTGTTATGGTGGATAACCGGCGCAATTTGCCTGGGTGCATCGTTAGGCATGTTGCTGCTTTATCACGCCAATTTTAAAAAAACAATAGCAGTGCCGATTGAAGAAACTGTTTTTTAGTAGCGGTATGAAAAAAGCATTGATCTTAGATCTTGATAATACCATTTATCCGGTAAGCTCGATTGCAGCTCATTTATTCGCAGACCTATTCGGATTGCTCGACAAAAATTCGGACCGGATCAATGCCGCAGATGCTGAAACCGTAAACAAAATCAAACGGGAGATGCTGCGAAGGCCGTTTCAGCATATTGCAGAAGAATTCCGTCTGGACAGCGAATTGAGGCTGGAGATGACGGCGGCATTGAAAAATATGAGCTATGATCTGCCCATGGAAACATTCGAAGATTACGTGCACATCCGCTCAATTCCACTCGACAAATTTTTAGTAACTACGGGATTTACCAAACTGCAGTGGAGCAAGGTCAGAATGCTGGGGATCGAGCAGGATTTTAAAGCCATTCATATTGCAGATCCGGAAATTAGCCAACAAACTAAAGTGGATATCTTTGCTGAGATCATGCTAAGGCACAATTTTATACCTCAAGATCTACTGGTCATTGGTGATGATCCGGAATCAGAAATAAAAGCAGCAAAGGCATTGGGGCTCGATACTGCACTATACGACCCGCAGCATAAGTACCCTCATGCCGAAGCAACGTACAAATTCGTCAGCCTGCAACAGGTATCAGCTGTGCTGTGATCGTCTAAATTTAAGGCATAAGGACCTAAGCAGGCCAGAAATAAAATTCAGTTTTTCAAGAGCCGCGCCGTTACCAGCAACTGGCCGGTATGCCGCATGGTGTGTTCGGCCGCATGGGTAAGCAAGCCAATAACGGTTGACGGTAGCTGCGCGCGTCCTACTCCTCTTATATCCGTCAGGGTCGATTCATCGGTCTTGCTCAATTGGTTTAAGGCAATATCAACCTGATCATTAAATCTCTCCAGTAGCGTTCTTACGCTGCATTCCTGTTCAGGCTCCTTGCCTTCCAGTGCCAGATAGGCGAATTGATCAGCGCTAAGCCCTTCGCCCTTTGCATAGGTAAAAAGTCTGTCGAGAATGCCCCTTAAGTGCTGAAGATGGAATGCCGGTGAAGCCATGCCTGAGGGTTTCACCCATAGAAATATTTCCGGGAAATCGGACATTATCGCGTTCACTTCTTCACGGGCCTGCAGTAATGTGTGGGCTACGGGCTGCAATAAAACGGGAATGCCGGGCAAAGCCCCCCTTAGCCATACTTCTCTTTGTGCGTTGTCTCCAGACATGTCCAATGTGTCAATGATTGTTAAATAAATATGGTATTTCGATTATTTACAAATGTCCCGTAATATGTAATTTCACGTCCCGAATACAGGGCATTACACGCTATTCAAATCTAATTAAAATAATTACTTTAGATTGCTGCAGCGATTGCTGATCGGAACTTTAATTAATTGAATTTATATGATGATACGGAGGAATACTAAAAATAACCCCGGGCTAGTTTTAGTATTAATATTTTGTTTTTTGGCGATCGCTTTCCAGGGTTGTAAAAAGAAGCGTTCTGAAATGGCTGCCCTGCTTTACAAAAGAACACATAACGAAGTATTTAAAGATTTTGACCCCGACGTATTCGCAGCGTCTTTCAAAAAGGAACTCATACGGCAAACGCCGGATATGAATAACCCTCAAATAATAACTGATCATTACGACCAAAACAATTATGAGCCGGATTTTGTAATGCACCATTTGTGGGACGGCGGCCTTCAGGCCATGGTGGACAAATTTCGCAAGGCAGGTGATCATGGCACTGAATCCACAACTATTCCATCCTGACCAGATCAGTGCCCTGCTGGACAAGTTCAATAGTAAAAATGCAATCAAGACTCCCGAGCAAGCTTATAAATATATAGCAAAACTGGAGATACTGGCAGCCAACTCCCTGCTGGATTATTCCGATGCCATGCAGTACGGCGTTGTCAGTCCCAAGCAAATCTATTCGCGCTATTTTATAAAGACCAAACGACCTGACAGCCTTTCGATGAATAGCATTTTTTTCGTTACAAATTTGCGTGCATACCTGGATACCATACAACCCAACGATCCGGAATATCTGGCGCTGCAAAAGGCTTACCTGGAAGGGTACCAGGCGCCAAAAATGTCAAAAGAGGAAACCCGGAGAGTTATCCTGGTAAATATGGAGCGCTTAAGGTGGAAAAACAAACCCTCCGAGAGGGAATACATTTATGTGAATGTTCCTGATTTCAATCTGGACGTAATCGATAGCGGAAAATCGATATTGAACATGAAAGTTTGCGTTGGCGAAGGCCGCAATAAAAAGTATCTCAACAACCTTGAAAATTATAATGACAGCTGCAAAACGGACAATCCTTTCCCGCGCGAGACGCCGTTGTTGAGCAGCGTAGTTCATAGCGTCCAGGTAAACCCGATATGGAATATTCCGCAGAGTATAGCTACCAAAGAGATCATTGTTCAGGCGGCCAAGGATCCTTATTATCTTTCCAACAAAAACATCAATGTATACAAAAATGGCAAGCTGATTCCGGATCCGGAGCGGGTCAACTGGTCTAGTGTGCCTAAGGGAGATGACTGAATATGAATTTAAGCAGCAGCCCGGCGAGGATAATTCATTGGGAAAAATAAAATTTCTGTTTGAAAACAAAAGCAGTGTATACCTGCATGATACTCCGGCAAAAGATGCCTTCCGGTATACCATGCGTGCCGTGAGCCACGGTTGTGTGCGCCTTGAAAAGCCACTGGAACTTGCCCATACTTTATTCCGCGACACCGATAAATATAATCTGATCGCTAAAGATATGGATGAGGATGATCCGACCCCGGAAGATGTATCCCTCAGGCCAAGAATTCCGGTGTACATTACTTACATCACCTGCTGGCCGGAAGCCGGCGGCAAACTGCAATTCAGGGGAGATGTGTACGGACTGGATATCGTGCTGTATGAGCACCTGAAAAAGTATTTGCCTGCCCAATAGAATCTCTGGCAGGCAGATTTCTTACATATTGGTACCCTGAGTACCAGCGGCACTGTCAGGATAGGCGTAACCGGCTGCAAGATTTTCATCCAGATATTTGGACGAATAGCTGGTGTCATTCCCATTGATAAAAAGAACCGTTCTGCCTTTCATTGTACTGATGACCTTGGTGACTACTTTTGGGGATACAGCAGGACATCCTTCGCTACGACCCAAACGTCCCAGTTGTTTAATCGTACCCTGCGACACATAGCGAGCCGCGTGTACGACAATTGCCCGCGCACGCGCATTATCGTTAAAGCCTGCATCTACGCCTTCTAACTTAAGCGAGCGACCATGTTTGCCGTGATAAATACCGTCGGCGATGTAAAAACCAATACTGCTGGCATGTGACTCATTCTCGTTCGAAAAATAATTGGCCACATCACCGCCGCTGCCATTACCGTGCGCCACCCATGTATTTAGTAATAACGCTTTATCCGCAACGTCCACAATCCACATGCGTTTAGTGCAGCTGGATTTAGTCAGGTCAACAATGGTAACTACCGAGCTGTATTGTGGAATCAGGTTGCTGGCCTTCATATTAAAAAAGCCAGTTACAGCCTTTTGAAAAACGGCAAGATCGAGTCCGGCTTCACCTAGCCGGGCAGAATTATAGATTTCCTCAATATATTGCGTTAAATGTTCCCGTGATGAAAAACTTGCAGATCCTTCAGCTTTTGTTTTTGTGGTGGCACCAGCTACGTTACTGCGTACAGAAATAGAGAAGATCAACAATACGCACACAATCCACCAGGAATATCTCTTCATGTTTCTTAATTTGTTTTAAGTTTAATTTTCAGTCCAATCAACAGGAACCATAGGGGCCCGGATAAAAAAGTTAAGGACGGACGTAATTTGCAGCAGAAGCAAAATTTAACCTATTAAGAATTATTTTTCACCCAAGATAACAAAAATTACGTCAAGATAAAATATCGGCCTTTTCACTGATTCTTATACGAAAAAACGAAACAAAAGTTATATAATTATCTCACCCAGTTAATTTTTTCATCTATAGGTATGTTTCTGCTGCCGGGCGCATACCCTTCCGCATAGCCCAAATATAGGATGCCGATGACGTGATCATCGTCCTTCAGGTTCAAAAAAGCCTTCATAGGAGCTTTCAGTGCCATGCCGCCAGTACTCCAGAACGAGGCGATATTCAGCGCTGTTGCACCCAGCAATATATTTTGAACGGCACACGATACGGCCTCAACCTCTTCGATAACCGGTATTTTTGGAAGATCACCGCGTTGCATGATTGCTATAATCACATGCGACGCCTTATCCCCCTGGGTATAAAGCTTATCGTAAACCGCCTTGTCAAAACCACCAGTACCGACGTTTTGTTTGTACAGTTCGGCGTGCTGGTGCGAAAAATCAGATGCGGTTGCGTAAACCACAAAACGCCAGGGCTCCGTAAAACCATGGGTTGGCGCCCAATCGGCCAGTTCCAGCAAGGCCTGAACCTGCTCATCTGGTATTTTTTCACCATTCATCATTACCGGCTTGGTACTGCGACGATTTTTGATGATGGACGAGATGATTGAAAATGTATTGTCCATGGTATTAAAAAATAAAGCCCGTTTTTGACGGGCATTAGGGTATGAGATCGATTTTATTAAAACAATTATTAATACAGGCTGGGGTATTTTCCCGGATTAGCCTCATTCATCATATTGTATACGGCCTCCACCACATCATCCAAAGATGGCTTGCTGAAATAATCACCGTCAGTGCCATAAGGCGGGCGATGCTCTTTTGCCGATAATGTTCTCGGCTGTGCATCCAGCAAATAATACCCGTTCTGGCTCTCCAGTATTCTTTGCAAAATATAGGCTGATCCGCCGCCTGGCACATCTTCATCCACAATTAACAGTTTGCTGGTTTTCTTGAATGAATTGCCGCAAACATTTTCCAGTATCAAAAGGATACAATGTTTGAGGATCAATCACTTCGATATGAATACCCATTTTTTCGAGTTCTCAGTGCTGCCTCCAGTACTATGCGCAATGTTGAGCCATAAGAAACAACGGTCATGTCGCTGCCTTCTTTTAATATTTCAGCCTTGCCAAGGGGAACCGTAAACTCACCTACATTGGAGGGCAACTTTTCTTTGAGACGATACCCGTTGAGGCATTCGATCACCAATGCCGGCTCGTCACTGCGTAACAGTGTATTGTACATGCCTGCTGCCTGGGTCATATTACGCGGCACACAAATATGAAGACCTCGCAATGAGTTTAGGATCATACCTAACGGAGAGCCTGAATGCCATATACCCTCCAACCTGTGCCCGCGCGTACGAATGATAACCGGCGCCTTCTGTCCGCCGCGCGTACGGTAACTCAATGCTAGCCAAGATCGTCACTTAAAATGTTAATGGAATATAACAGGTAATCCAGGTATTGAATTTCGGCAATCGGTCTTAACCCACGCATCGCCAACCCTATTCCCTGCCCTATAATAGTCGCCTCACGAATACCCGTATCGGAAATACGCAGGTCAGTATATTTATTTTGTAAACCGGCAAAGCCCTGGTTCACATCCCCTATTGCACCCACATCCTCGCCAAAGGCGACAATACTTTTGTCCCGCTCAAAATTATGCGTCAAAACAGGCATTTAATACTTCCCGCCCGTCCAGTAAGCGCGCATGCTCATCGATATTCGGCTTTAATTTCCGGAACATTCAATGGCGATTGCGGTGAATTCGGTAAATAATTTTGAATTAAAGCGTTCGCTATTTTTTTCAGCCTCGATATTGAGCCAATTGATCAATTCCTGTCGCTCCGCTATTTTCTCCTTGATGGTCAGCCGTAAAGTCTTGCGCCCGGCAGCTACGACATCCTTACGACCCGGATCAACTTCAGCCTTGAGCGTTGCGATCATCTCTGTCAATTTTTCGACGTTCTGGCTTTGTGCTGCGACCCGTTCTATAATGGCAGAAACCTGTTCTATTTCTACTTTTACCTCTAAAGCCAATTCGTTCCAGGCTTCACGCTGGCACTCGACGAACATACTTTTTAGCCGTTGCTTCCATTTCATCCATCTCCTCGGCTGTGGCGATCGCCGATTCGATCATCCATTTCCGCATTTGCAACAGGCAATCGTGCTCATTCTCCCAGGCCAGGCGCTCGGTTGTTTTATAGCGTTCATGCGAACCGGAGGTAGAATGTCCCTGTGGCTGCGTCATTTCGGTAACGTGTATCAATACCGGCACATGTTCCCTTCGGCAAACGTCAATGGCACGTTCGTAGGTTTCGCACAATGCGACATAATCCCAACCGCGCACTTTAAATATCTCGTAACCGTTAGTGCCTTCCTCACGCTGGAAACCTTTTAATATTTCTGAAATATCTTCTTTGGTGGTTTGCAATTTGGCAGGAACTGAAATCGCATAGGCATCGTCCCATACCGAAATGGCCATGGGCACCTGCAATACGCCCGCGGCATTAAATGCCTCAAAAAACAAACCCTCGGAAGTTGAGCCGTTACCAATGGTGCCAAAAGCAACCTCGTTGCCGTTTATGGAAAACTGTTTAAGATATTCCAGCTCCTTATTCTGCCGGTATAATTTGGAAGCATAAGCCAGTCCGAGCAAACGGGGCATGTGGCCGCCAGTTGTCGAAATATCGGCCGAACAATTCATGGTCTCGGCCTGGTTTGACCCAGCTGCCGTCTGCATTTACAAAGCGCGTGGCAAAGTGACAGTTCATTTGCCTTCCTGCAGAAGCCGGATCTTTTTCAATATCCGGGATGGCATAAAGCTGTGCAAAAAATTCTTTAAGATTACTCATCCCGGTGGCAAACATAAAAGTCTGATCACGGTAATATCCCGCGCGCCAGTCGCCGGCACGAAATGCCTTAGCCATAGCCAGTTGCGCCACTTCTTTGCCGTCTCCAAAAATACCAAACTTAGCTTTGCCTGTCAGCACTTCGCGGCGGCCGATCAAACTTGCCTGCCGGCTTTCGAACCCGATTCGATAGTCGTTAATTACTATCTTTTTGAATTCTTCAAAACTGAGTTCAGCAACATTAAACTTGCTGGTTACGTTTACTATGCGTTTCGGGCATATAATATTTTGTTTGGGTAGCAAAATTATAAAATTCTATTTTGTAATTGACATAGTAAACACATAAATCCCCAGTTTGTATAATAATTTTTATTTTATATTAAACCTTTTATATTTGTCTTAATCAAAACGAAAGTATGAAAAAACTAATGTTAATTTGTTGCGGTAATTTTAGGCTTTGCCTTTACCGCCTCGGCACAAGATAATGAAAAAGCCGAATTTAAATTCAACGAAGAAAAACACGATTTCGGAAAAATTCCCAGGGTACTCCTGTTACTACTGTATTCGAATTTACCAATATCGGCAAGGAACCTCTAATTCTGACCGATGTAAAACCAACATGTGGTTGTACCATAGCTGATTACACTAAAACTCCGGTTAAAAGCGGCGAAAAAGGTATCATTAAAATCACCTACAATGCAGCAGGTTGTGTCTCCGTTCAATAAAACGATCGTTGTAACTTCAAATGCGAAAACACCGACCAAATATTTGAATATTGTTGGCGAGGTGATAGCAGAAACCCGCTGCGGCCGCGAGCAGCAAATAGCGCGATACAATAAAAATATGATGAAGGCATCCCTGGACGGATGTCTTTTTTTTTGTCAATTTTTCAACGATCGCTGTCAGAAAGGTACTAATAATATCTTTTTACTAATTTTGCAGCATGCCAAAAATTTCAAACAAAGGGCTGCACATGCCCGCCTCTCCTATCCGGAAACTAACCCCGTTTGCCGATAAAGCAAAACTGGACGGGAAAAAAGTCTATCATCTCAACATCGGTCAGCCTGATATTGAAACGCCCGAAGGCATGTTGAACGCGATTAAAAATATCGATTTTAAGGTCTGGGCCTATACCGCATCTGAAGGGACTTTAGCTTATCGTAAAAAGCTCACCGAATATTATAACAAGCTGGGCTACAATATTACTCCCGACAATATACTGGTTACCACCGGCGGATCGGAAGCTATCACCATTGCCATGATGGCTTGCCTTGAACCCGGCGATGAAGTGATCATACCAGAGCCGTTTTATGCCAATTATAACGGCTTTGCCTGCCAGAGCGACATTGTGGTTAAACCCATATTATCGTTATATCGAAAATGGCTTTGCATTGCCTCCTATCAGTGAATTTGAAAAGGTGATCACCGAAAAGACCAAAGCAATCATTATATGCAATCCTAATAACCCTACCGGCTATCTTTACTCAAGGGAAGAGCTGGAAGCATTTAAAAGCGCTGGCCTTGAAATACGATCTTTATTTATTTTCTGATGAAGCATACCGTGAGTTCTGCTATGATGGCCGGTACATTTATTTCGCCAATGCATTTGGAGGGACTGGATGAGAACGTGATCGTCATGGATACTGTGAGCAAACGTTACAGTGCCTGCGGCGCGCGTTTAGGATGCCTGATCACTAAAAATAAGGATGTTTGGGCTACCGGGTTAAAATTTGCACAGGCAAGGTTAAGTCCGGGAATGGTTGAACAAATTGCCGGGCAGGCAGCAGTTGATACGCCTGACAGCTATTTTGAAGCTGTAAATAAAGAATATACCCACCGCCGGGATACCCTGGTAAATAGCGCTGAACGAAATGGAAGGTGTTTATTGCCCTAATCCGGGCGGGGCATTTTATGTAGTGGCACAATTGCCCATTGATAATGCAGACAAATTTTGCCAATGGATGCTGGAAAAATTCAGCTATGAAAATCAAACGGTAATGATGGCACCTGCAACCGGCTTTTATAGCACAACCGGCGCCGGGCTAAACGAGGTACGACTGGCTTATGTTTTGAATAATAACGATATCGAAAAAGCCATGACCTGTCTTAAAGAAGCCTTAAGATATGGGACGTGTTACTACCGGGAATAAAACGCTGACAGCTGAAAGCATCTGATTATGTCAGCTTTGGTAAAATAAAATGGCTTTTGCAGTTTTCGTAAAAGCCATTTGTATTTTAGCGTCAACAAATCATACTGTTAGCACTTAGACTTACGTTTTCCCTGTAAACATGATCGCCCAAAACGATACCTAGGAATTTTTGTACATCTGTATTAGAATTGAACAATTGCAATTCTGTCAAAAATGGGGTCGACCGGAATTGACAGGATGGAGATAAGTAAGTAAGCATGCAGCGCGTTGGGTGAATTAGCGCTTTAATCTGAACGCTCAAACTTACAAATGGCGAAAATAACTACGCCTTAGCTGCTTAATTTAGAATTAACATAGCTTTTGTCCCGCCGGTTTTCCGTTTCATTGGACCGGCAACCGGGGCATCGAAAAATGAAACTGGCCTGCTTAAGGTGTGCATAGCGGGCGAGATAAAGCACCTAAGGAAGACGGTACAGGTGAGCAGCTGACCTTCCCCTTCCCTACAATTTAACAGCAGCTAAGCATGTAGAAAGCTTACCTTATACCATGTTTGGACGAGGGTTCGAATCCCTCCGGCTCCACTTGAAAGTGACGCTAAAACCCACCAAAAGCTTACAATCTATATGATTGTAGGCTTTTTTTATCGTTGCATCACGCCAAGTAATATCAATTTGTATAGGCTCTTCGGTTGTATTATGCCGTCCTTTTATGGGTCTAAGGCCCGACATGCCACTCCATGGGTAAATTTAAGCCGCCTGCCGGATTGCGAAATTTTGTGTATTTTTGTTTGGTAAACAGTAGAATACGATGAAAAATCTAGAACGTATCACACTCAACCCGGAAGTGATGGGTGGCAAGCCTTGTATTAGAGGGCTTAGGGTAACGGTTGGAACAATCATAGGCTTGCTGGCTTCAGGAGTTATTGCAGAAGAAATTTTAAGAATGTATCCTTATTTGCAACAGGAAGATATTATGGCTGCATTGTCTTATGCCGCTTGGCGCTCTGAAGAAATAGAAGTACCACTTGCTACCGCATGAGAATACTTATTGACATGAATTTATCGCCCGATTGGGTATATGAATTTGGGCTCTATAATATAAATGCAATTCATTGGTCAGATATAGGAGATATTGGTGCACCCGATGTTGAAATAATGGATTGGGCCAGAAAAAATGAGTGCATAGTCTTTACCCACGATCTTGATTTTGGAACAGCGCTGGCACTCACCAAAGCTGAAAGCCCAAGTGTTATACAGGTTAGAACTCAAAATGTAACCGTGCCCCATTTAAGTAAAATGGTTATTTCGAGCCTTAATACCTATCGCGATTTATTGTTAAAAGGCGCTTTAATTGTGTTGGAGGAAGATAAAAAACGCATAAGAATCCTTCCATTGTAAAATTGCAGATGATTTTTTTGTCAAAAAATCTATATTTACCTAATAAGATTTGCAATTAATCTGTAATTCAAAAGTGGTGAGTAATTCGGTGAGTAAGAATTTATCTCCACATAAAACATTGAATATCAGAGCCCTAAAAGGATAACACAAATGCCTCCGGCTCCACGTTAACTCACTAACTCTCAGCAAGTTAGGATTAAAAAAAGGATGATCATTCGCTTGGTCATCCTTTTTTATTATCGGTCTCTGTGAAACATATGTTGTTGTAGTTGTCCATGAACGTAATTTTCGGTTGCAGGAAAGACATTATCAATGATGACCGTTTTGTCGTTAAATACAGCCTGAATCTCCAAGTCGAGGAAGGTTTTACCATTTTCATCGGTGCTGATGGTGGCGAAGTTGAAAGTTACCATGATTAAGTTTAAGTTTTTAAATATACTAATTATTTTAGTTAAGTAATAATTATTACTATATATATTAGTAATATACTGCGCGCATCCGGATAGGAAATTTACAGAGCTATATGGGCCAGTGGAGAAAAGAAGGAGTCAATTTCAGGTCGTAGCAGTTGAGGGTTTGTTTGGCCGTTTGAAAAGAAAATAAAGAGCTCTGGGGGGTGGATCCGCGTCCAGACAAGTGGGGGTTAGCTAAATGAAGTACCTATCACCCTACTTAACACAGGGTCAAAAATTTCGGGTAGAAAAAACATCTATTACCAGGGAAAACGCGCTGATAATTAGTATATTAGACTGTCAACTCGGGGGTGGGTGGGAATTAGCGTGAAAGACGATGGCTGAGCCATTCCGGATGCGATCAAAGAAAAAATAATGCAGCCTTTCTAAACCACTAAACCAACGGGCGAAGGCACAGGGTTAGGACTCTCATTAACTTATGATATGGTAGTGAAGGGATATGGTAGAAGTTTAGAGGTGAAAAGTGTTGAGAGCGAGGGGTCGAAGTTTATTGTTTCATTGCCATTAAATTAAGACTATGAAGAAACTATATTTTTCAGGATTTTTATTGTTGGTTGTTATAGCAAAAACGTTTGCGCAAACCGGGCAAGTATTCAATTTAAACAGACTGCGACAACAGGATACCTTGCTTTCCGGTTGGAAATTCCAGGCTGGTGATGACAAACGATGGGCGGAGCCTGTATTTGACGACAGTAAATGGAAATCTATTGACCCCGGGCACAGACATCACAAAATTCGATCAGCTTAAAAATGCGGGGGTAGGTTGGCTGAGGCTTCACATTAAGGCCGACAGCGCATTAACCAAGCAGCAAATAATGGCATGGGTGTCACAATACTCGGCTTCGGAAATATACCTCGATGGCAAATTAATTCAGCAATATGGCTACATCAGTCATGATCCGGCTAAAACAATTGCGGTAACACCCGGCTGGCGAGCTATTTGAATTGAAATTAAAAGAGGGCATTAACCAAGTAATTGCCGTGCGCCTAGGATACCAAAGTCGAATTTTATATGTTTCTCCACTGTATGTCCCTCTCCCCGCCTTTAGCATGTACATTAATGGATATAAGGCAGCAACTGCCAATTCCGAAGATTTATCAAAGTTAAACCAGGAACAGTTAGTTATGAATTCGATAGCAGCAGGTATATTCCTGATCCTCTGTCTTATCCATTTGCTGTATTTCATTTTTGACCGTTCTCAAAAGATCAGTCTGTATTATTTGATCTATTGCCTTTCTGTGTTTTATATCTACCTCACCTTTATTTTCATCTACTATCAGGGCCACTCGGAAACGCTGTCTACCTATATGTTGATCTTTTATGCCGGGATCATCTGTTTTTGTACCGCTTTCCTATTTTTGGTTCTGGTAGTTTATGTTTTATTTGGCTATCACGGACGAACCGTTTTTAAGGTATTGGTCATTTTAGCATTGCCGGCAGCGCTTGGCATTTTCCTGGACGATATCATAAGTATCTTTATTGTCGGTGTCGTATTTCCGGTGCTCTGCATGCTGGAGGTAGCAAGGATTTGCTTTTTGGCGCTTAAGCAAAAAAAAAGGGATGCAGCCATCATCTTCCCGGTTATCTGTTTGTATATTATTTTGCTTGTGTGGGAAGGGTTATTGGATCAAACCACAATATTGGCAACTTTACTTTATTTATTTCGTGTTTTTGAGCCTGCCAATTGCACTTGCTATTTACCTGGGCCTTAAAACGGCCTCCACCAACCGGGCATTAAAAACAACGCTTGCCGAAGTGCAAACACTTTCGGCACAAAATATTTTGAAAGAACAGGAGAAGCAGCAGATCCTGGCCGATCAGAATATCGTCCTGGAAAAACAGGTGAATGAAAGGACAGCCGAACTTAATCAATCGCTTACTCATCTAAAGGAAACCCAAACCCAGCTCATCCAATCCGAAAAAATGGCTTCTCTGGGTGAGCTAACGGCCGGCATTGCGCATGAAATTCAAAACCCCTTGAACTTTGTAAATAACTTTTCGGAAGTGAATACGGAACTGATCAGCGAAATGAATGCAGAAATTACAAAGGGCGACCTGGAAGAAATTAAGGCTATTGCCGGAAATATTGAGGAAAACTCCAAGAAGATAAGCATGCATGGTAAACGTGCCGACGGCATTGTAAAAGGGATGTTGCAGCATAGCCGGGTAAATTCCGGTGAGAAAGAACCCACGAACATCAATACCCTTGCGGACGAATACCTGAGACTGGCTTACCATGGATTGAGAGCTTCCGATAAGACTTTTAATGCCAATCTGATTACTCAGTTTGACGCCAACCTTCCTAAAGTGAATGCTACTCCTCAGGATATTGGCAGGGTGTTACTGAACCTGTTCAACAATGCCTTATACGCTGTGAATCAAAAACAAAAGAGTGCCAAAGGTGATTACAAGCCAGAAGTTATCGTGGTAACCGTTGCAGAGAACCATTCTGTCTTGATTAAAGTAAGGGACAACGGCAACGGTATATCCGAAAGCATCCGCCAAAAGATAATGCAGCCGTTCTTTACCACTAAACCTACAGGGGAAGGTACAGGTCTCGGACTATCACTTTCCTATGACATCATCGTTAAAGGGCATTCAGGCAGTATTGATTTCACTACGAAAGATGGCGAGTATACAGAGTTTGTGGTTACCCTGCCGGTGGTATGAACCGGCAGTAAAATCAAATAAGATCTTTCTTTGCTACTTTATCGCGTTATCTCTGGACCTCAGGAACAGAGCATTCTTATTAAGGCTTAATTAGTCGCTGAAAGTACCGCAAATTTATGCTCAAAATCCATCATAGTATTTTGTAGCTTTACACCTAAGATTTGCAATTAATCCGATTTAAAAAGTGGTGAGTAATTCGGTGAGTAAGAATACATATCCATGTAAAATACTGAATATCAATAAAGTACAAGGGATACACAAATCCCTCCGGCTCCACTTAAAAGTGACGCTAAAACCCACCAAAAGCTTACAATCTATATTATTGTAGGTTTTTTTTATCGTTGCATCACGCCAAATAATATCAATTTGTATAGGCTCTTCGGTTGTACCATTGGATGAACTAATCGATAAAAAAGACAACCAACCATTATTAGGGCAATAAAAAATCCCAAAAAAAATTTGTTAGTTATTATATTAATCGTAATATTGCAATATAATTATGGGCTTAACTAAAACAGAAATATTCAGTGAGGAGCAAAACAGGTTAGCTGTTATGCTAAAAGCGCTGGCGCACCCAGCCCGGATTGCAATTTTACAGCAGATCATTAAGGCAAACGCTTGCATCTGCGGCGATCTTGCCGACGAATTGGGTTTAGCGCAGCCGACTATATCTCAGCATTTGAAAGAACTGAAAACTGCTGGCCTGATACAGGGCACCATTGAAGGTGTAAGTATTTGCTATTGTATTAACCCGGTTGTATGGAGCGCACTTAAAGATCAAATGAGTTTTTTCTTTGCTACCTATGATCTAAAAGATACTTGCTGTTAAAAAAATTTAATTATCTCAATCGCAATATTGCAATAAAACATTAACATTCCAATCATGAGCAATGAACAAGAACTGAAAGAACTGGTTAAACAGAAATATAGCGAAATCGCCTTACAGGAAAAAGAAGATAACCAGGCATCCTGCTGTGGCGCAACTTGCTGCAGCAGCGAAGTGTACAACATTATGAGCGATGATTACACCGAATTGAATGGTTATACCCCTGAAGCCGATTTAGGTTTGGGATGCGGTCTACCTACTCAGTTCGCAAAAATAAAAAAAGGTGATGTGGTCATAGACCTGGGTTCAGGTGCGGGGAATGATGCCTTTATCGCCAGAGCAGAAACCGGCGAGAGCGGAAAAGTAATCGGCATAGACTTCACCGAGGCCATGATCAACAAGGCGCGTATTAATGCTGCAAAGCTTAACTTAAATAATGTCGAGTTCCGTTATGGAGATATTGAAAGCATGCCTGTAAGTGCAGACACAGCCGATGTAATCGTCAGTAATTGTGTACTCAACCTGGTTCCCAACAAAAATGCGGTGATAAAGGACATTTATCGGGTACTAAAACCGGGCGGCCACTTTAGTATTTCGGATGTAGTTTTAATAGGCACATTGCCGGAAGGATTGCGTAAAAGCACGGAAATGTATGCCGGCTGTGTTTCGGGGGCCATACAAAAGGAGGTCTATCTTGAATTGATCCGTCAAAACGGTTTCAATAACGTCAGCATTCAAAAGGAAAAACCGATCAATATTCCATCAGATATTTTAAAGGAGCATCTTAGCAATGAAGCATTGGAGCAGTTCCAAAGCAAGGGAACAGGAATATTCAGCATTACCGTTTATGCAGAAAAACCGGCTGCGTCAAATACCTGTTGCGGACCCGATTGCTGCAATTAATAACCGTTAAAACGTTCGTCCCCATCCACTAAAAAAAACATCATGATACAGCACAGGGTTTTATTCGTTTGTATTCATAATTCAGCACGCAGTCAGATGGCTGAAGCGTTCCTGAATCACTATGATGGCGAATCCGTTATTGCCGAAAGCGCAGGATTGGAAGCCGGAAAGCTCAACCCCTATGCGGTTAAGGTTATGCAGGAAGTGGGCATAGACATCAGCCATAAAGGTACGCAAGATGCTTTTGACCTTTTTAAGCAAGGACGAATGTTCCAGGCTGTTATCACTGTTTGTGACGAAGCCAGTGCCGAAGGTTGCCCGATATTTCCTGGTGTGGTCAGGCGCTTAGGTTGGTCGTTTCCAGACCCATCAATCCTTACTGGCACTGAAGAGGAAATTCTAAAGAATACACGTAAAGTAAGGGATAAGATTAAAGAGGCGGTACTGGCTTTTATTGATGAGGCCAAACACATGGAATATTGGGCAAAGGAAATGATTGATACCCGATCCACAAATTAATTATGTTTCATGGTACGGAGTTAATCAGCTTCGAGGCAAAAGATTTGGTAAGAACAATTGACGTTTACAATATCCTTTAATATTCCTCCCACGATAGCGTATTGGATCCTTTAAGAACAAATAACAACCCACTAAATCAACCAACCACTAATTATGAGAAACTATGTTGCAGAATTAATCGGAACATTTGCCCTGGTATTTTGCGGAACAGGGGCGATCATTATAGACCAGCAGTCCGGTGGCTCTGTCACACATGTAGGAGTAGCTATCACTTTTGGCCTTATCGTCATGAGTATGATCTACAGCTTAGGGGGCATATCAGGAGCACATTTAAATCCTGCCGTGAGCATAGCTTTTACCATAGCTAAACGTTTTCCGTTAAGACTACTCCCAGGCTATATTGCCAGCCAATTAGCAGGCGCAATACTTGCAAGTTTTACCTTGAAGCTTCTATTCACTACCAGTCAGCGTCTTGGTGCAACGCTACCAGCAGGCACAGAAATGCAATCCTTTATTCTTGAATTGATACTCACCTTTTTTTTGATGCTTGTGATTATCAATGTGGCTGTAGGAAGCAAAGAACAGGGCATGTTTGCCGGGCTTGCGATCGGGGCCGTTGTGGGATTAGAGGCCATGTTTGCCGGCCCAGTTTGCGGAGCATCGATGAACCCGGCGCGCTCTATTGGCCCTGCGATCGCCTCTGGCCATTTGGAACATCTTTGGATATACCTCGTTGCGCCTATAGCGGGCGCTGTTACAGCTATACCCATTTGGAAATATCTGACTCTCAATAACAAAAATAACTCATGAAAATAGCGCTATTCTCAGACATACATGCTAATCTCCCCGCCTTGGAGGCATTCTTTAAAGACGTAGAAGCCAAAATGCCAGATGCGATTTATTGCCTTGGTGACCTCGTTGGTTATAACGTCTGGCCAAACGAGGTAATCGATGAAATTCGCAAGAAACGCATACCTAGTATTACCGGCAATTATGATTTTGGTATAGGCCGTTCCACCGATGATTGCGGCTGCGCTTACAAAACAGACGAGGAGAAAGCTATGGGTAAAATATCCATTGCGTACACCAATGAGATCATTAAAGAAGCCAAAGAGCTTACTTAAGGACTCTACCTGCCCATATCCGACTTGAATATCAATTAAACGATGATAAACTGAACGTATTATTAGTTCACGGCAGTCCAAGGAGGGTAAACGAGTATCTTTTTCGAGGATAGAGAAGAAAAAAGCTTGTTGCGGATAATGGAGCAAGCCGATGCGGACATTATGTGTTTTGGTCACACGCATCAACCTTATCACCGAATCGTACCGGCCGGGAATTCTGGTGAGCGTTATTACCGACACGCAGTAAACTCGGTTCAGTGGGAAACCGAAGGATAAGAACCCATGCGGCTGTTATGTACTGCTAAATATCACTGAAAAAAGTTCGATTAAGGATCCAGACAGTGTCAAAGTCGAATTTATTAGGTTCAGCTATGATATAGAAAAAGCCGCGCAGGCCGTGGAGAATAGTCCCTTGCCGAATGCATATGCGGATATGTTACGCAAGGGGTAAATATTGTCGAATTTAAAAAGCCGGGTATGGACTTTGATCATTTTCGACGTAACCCGCTTGCAAATCGAATGATTGTTGGCGTTTGTTTTTTTGTTAAGCAATTTTAAGTAACTTTATCTGTCTGCATTATTCGACCTTCTCATACAACATTTTCTAGCTTCTGCATGTAAAGGTCAAGGTTCTTGAGGAAGTATTGCTCAAAGTGATTTAAGCAATCTCTATTATTTTTATTTAGCTGGGCTTATCGTTATATTAGTAAAATAAGAATAATTAATTTATGAAAAACATGATTTTAAAAGGATGCGCATTAAGTTGTATAATGGCGCTAATGCTTGCCTGTAACGCAAAAACAAAAGAACCTGTAGCGGAAGTAATTGATAAAGAACAAATAAAAAAAGAAATTCAAGCGAAAGGAAGCTCTCAGTTTCTTCATGTTTACAATGGCGGAGAATTGAAAAATATAGGTTATTATGCAGATGATGCGACAAGCTTTTTGCCAAACAGGGCCCCGTTAGTCGGCAAGGAATCAATCGTCGCTTTTTTAAAGTCAGATCTGGCTTCACCTACAAATAAGATCAAGTTTAAAACTAACGAAGTTTTTGTATCAAATGATGGAAGCAACGTTGTAGAGATTGGTTCTTTTTCAGTGGTTGATTCTGCCAATATACCGCGTAATACGGGAAATTATATGAGCCTTTTTGAAAAAAGAAATGGCAAATATGTTGCTGTAAGAGATATGAGTGTCTCCGAAATGCTCACTAAATAAAAATGATTCGCAAAGGCCTAACGTCTTCTGCCACCGCCGCCGCCCCCACCCGAACGACCGCCGCCCATGGAGCGCCCGCCGCCCATGGAGGAGCTGCTCGCTATTGCCTGTCGAAGATCTGCCGGATGACTGCCGGTTTGATCCGTTTGCCTGTCTGATGTTGAGGGCCTATTTGATTGCCTGTTTGAACCACCGGCCCCATTTCCTGCCCTGTTGGCTGGCTGAATTGAGCTGGACGGGTTGATCCCGACTTCTGTTTCCCGCGCGATCTATTGATCCATTGCCATAATTGCCCCTATCCTGGTTGTTGCGTACAGTGTTCAACGTGTTTGGTTGCTATTGTAATGATTAATACTGGTTCTGTTATTAACGACCACAGCATTCCCTCCACCATAGGAACCTCCATGATAACCATGACCATGGTAGTAATGATTGTGACGATATATACCTACCGCCATCACCGTTGCAAATGCAAACCAGGGCGGGGATATCCGTAATAATAAGGCGGAGAATAAGGTACGTAGGCGGGCAAATAAACATACTGTACAATTGGGGCAGATTGCACCACTACAGTAGTAGATGCCGGAACATTAACTGTAACAGGCTTTTCGCCTATATACCCGGGATTAGCGGTAATTGACGAATTACCTTTTGGCTCAATAACATAATCTTTGCCATATAATTCCTCGTCACCAACAATTTGCAGGCTAACCTTCCCTTTGACTTTATCTAACAAAATGACAGCAACATCCTGCGATTCCGTCTTTACTGACATCATCACGGAGTACAAACGTATATGAACTATCTTTTTTTGTAGTGATCACTTTGATAAAATCGACTTTTTTATCCAGGTTCAGATCCAGGTTATTGATCTTTAATTTATCATCGTTTAACGATTTTTCGAACGCTTCAATCGTTTTTGACTTCCCAAACAAATCTAATACAGCGTATAGATCCAGGT
>CAVWSO010000001.1:0-97233 GCA_963757615.1 uncultured Sphingobacteriaceae bacterium | reverse complement strand
GCCTTCCGGATGGTAGTCTGCCGCAGACCAACTGATCAGGAGATGGCCATACTAACTGCTTATTATGCAGACCAGTTAAAATCGATCCATGCACAAAACGCGGAAAAGCTGCTGGCCGTTGGCGAGTATCCCCTGCCCAAAGACATCGATAAGATAACCCTGGCTGCCCTGATGAAGGTGGTGGATACCTTATACAATTTAGAAGAGACTATAACAAAAACCTGATAGCCATGGACAAAAATTTATTTGAGCACGCGCTGAGCATGAACAGGCGCCGCTTTCTGTCAAGACTAAGCCTGGGTATTGGAAGCGTGGCATTAGGCTCACTGCTTATCCCCGATCTTTTTACCGGTGGTAAAGGCGATAGTGATGTTGATTTCGTGCCCGGAATTCCTAATTTTGCGCCAAAGGCAAAAAGGGTCATTTATCTTTTTCAGGATGGTGCGCCCTCGCAGCTTGAATCATTTGATTACAAGCCTAAACTCCGGGAGATGATGGGTCAGGAATTGCCTCCCTCTGTACGCGGAAACCAGATCCTGACCGGCATGACCGCCAAGCAATCCTCCTTTCCTTTAGTGGGCTCCTTCTATGATTTTAAGCAATATGGCAGCTCCGGGGCATGGGTAAGTGATCTTTTCCCCCATATTGGCAAAATAGCGGATGACATTTGTATTGTCCGCTCGATGTACACCGAGGCAATCAACCATGATCCGGCACTTACCTTTCTGCAAACCGGAGCCCAGCAGGGAAACCGTCCAAGCATGGGCTCCTGGGTGAGTTACGGCTTAGGCAGTGAAAATAAAAATCTTCCGGCATTCACCGTGCTGCTATCGAAAGGCAAAGGCAACGGACAGGGTGTATATTCAAAATTATGGAGCAATGGCTTTTTGGATTCCATCCATCAGGGCGTACAATTCAGCAATAGCGAAGACCCGGTACTTTATCTGAACGATCCTGAGGGTATTAACAGGCATGAACGGCGCAAAATGCTGGACAAGATAGCTGAGCTTAATGACCTTTCCAGCAAAGAATTCAATGACCCGGAGATCACGACCAAAATCCAGCAGTACGAAATGGCTTACCGCATGCAGACCGCGGTACCCGAAATAATGGACATTTCCAAAGAGCCTGACGATATTGTTAAATTATACGGCCCGGATTGCCTTATACCCGGCACCTATGCGGCCAACTGTCTGCTGGCACGCAAACTTTCCGAAAATGGCGTAAGGTTCGTGCAGTTATACCATCAGGGATGGGACCAGCACTCCAACCTTCCCGGAGATGGCTGGGCAGGCAAAGGATGTCGATCAGGCCTCGGCGGCCCTGGTGACCGACTTAAAGCAAAGCGGTCTTTTGGACGAAACGCTGGTCATCTGGGGCGGAGAATTCGGCCGCACCAATTATAGTCAGGGCAAACTGCTCAAGAACAATTACGGCCGGGACCATCACCCGCGCTGCTTCAGCATATGGATGGCCGGAGGCGGTATCAAGCCGGGTATGGTTTATGGCGAGTCGGACGAATTTGGCTACAATCTTCTTAAAAACCCTGTGCACGTCCATGATTTTCATGCTACGGTACTCAACCAGCTGGGCATCGATCATACCAAACTGACCTTTAAAAGCCCAGGGACGCCGCTACCGCTTAACCGATGTAGCCGGAAACGTAGTAAGAGATATTATTTCATAAATACCGATCATGGAAAGAAGAAAATTCATTAAACAACTGCCATCACTTCAGCAGGTTTTTTTATCGCAAAAGACATGATGGCAAAAGACGACGGCCCGGTTTACGGGCACAACAATATGCGTTACCGCATGGATAAGGCCTGGAGCAAGGCAGACCCCAGGATCAACCCGGTCAATGATTGCCACGAAATGGTACAGGACGCGAAGGGCAGAATTCTGCTTGTTGACCAATGAAACCAAAAACAATGTGCTTATATACAGTAAATCCGGCAAACTGCTGGGTACCTGGGGGCATGATTTTCCGGGTGCACATGGCCTGACCCTGGTGAACGAAAACGGTTCAGAATTCTTGTTTATTACCGACACGGTCCGCCACCAGGTTTATAAAACGACGATCGATGGCAGACTGCTGATGACCATTGATGTTCCGCTGGAAACAGGCGTATATAAAAAGGCGGAAGATTTTATTCCTACCGAAACAGCCATTGATACCAATGGTGATTTTTTCATCGCCGATGGTTATGGCTCACAATACATTACCCATTATGACAAGGATGGCAAGCTGAAAAACTTCTTTGGCGGGCGTGGCCAGGGTGACGAGCATTTGGATAATGCCCACGGCATTGTGATCGACAGGCGCCAGGGTGCCCCGACATTGCTCATTACGGACCGGACCCGCAACTGCTTTAAACGCTTTGGCATGGACGGAAAACTGATAGAGGTGATCAACCTGCCCGGCGCCTGTGTGTGCCGGCCCGTTATTAAAGGAGATTATCTTTATGCTGCCGTGCTGCGCTCTCCCGATCTTGGAAAAGCGGACTCGGGCTTTGCCACCATCCTGGACAAAAACAACCGGGTGGTATCAAACATAGGCGGCACCGAGCCGGTGTACAAGGACGGCACGCTGCAGCCCATGTCGCAAGCCGAAAAAATATTCTTAAACCCCCATGATGTGTGTGTGGATGACGATGAGAATTTGTATGTCGCGCAGTGGGCATCGGGTAAAGTATATCCCTATAAATTTACAAGGGTTTAATAATTTTTATTTCCTCCATGATCAAAAGCAGCCACAAAGGCTTTGCAGATAAACTGTTAGTTGCCCTCGATATATTTATCCTGTTTTTATTAATAGCAGGCAGCCGCCTGGTCGTTCCCGGATGGCTGCAGCCGGTAGGCAGATTGCACCCGGTAATACTACATTTCCCGATCGTGATATTGCTGCTGGCGATGCTGCTGGAATTTTTCCGGTTCCGCAGCGAATTTTCCAAAGAGGCTTTCTATCAGGAATTTACAACCACGCTGCTGCTTACCGGAGCGCTACTTTCTGCCATCACGGTCATTATGGGCTTGTTCCTTTCCCGCGAGGCGGGCTACGAGGGGAGCACTTTACAATGGCATAAATGGTTTGGCGTAAGTGTGGCAATTATTTCCTCATTGGTATACTGGTTAAGGCAGACTTCCTGGTATAGTGCACGCTACGCCGTTTCGGGCGCATTGCTGGTATTATTTTGTTTGGTCGTAACCGGTCACTACGGCGCTGATATCACGCACGGGGATGATTTCATCCTGGCACCGGTTCTGAAAAAACAACCGGTAGCCCTGGACAAGGCACTGGTATACCGGGATGTGATTCAACCTATTTTCGAAAATAAATGCATCGCCTGTCACAGCCCGGATAAGCTAAAAGGCGGACTCCTACTGACCGATTCGGCCTCGGTTTTGAAAGGCGGACGCACGGGCAAATTATTTATTCCCGGACAGCCAGCAATGAGCCTGCTCTTAGAGCGTATTCACTTGCCGGAAGAAGAAAAAAAACATATGCCCCCTAGCGGGAAAACCCAGCTTACAGCGGCTGAGATGAAACTCCTTTACCTTTGGGTGAAGGAAAATACCGGATTTAACAGAAAAGTAAGCGACCTTCCTTCAGACGATTCGCTAAGAATCACGGCTGCCTCTTTTTTGAAGCCCGCTGAATCCACTGAAGAAATATATGATTTTTCCGCCGCGGATGAAAAAGTCATCCGTAAGCTGAACAACAATTACCGGGGAATCTACCCGCTGAGTGCAGGATCGCCTGCGCTGGCAGTCGTTATTTACAATAAAGCAGCCTATACGCCTAAAACATTGACTGACCTGTCTGCGATAAATAAACAGATCGTATCGCTGGATCTTCATAAGATGCCGGTTAATGACCAGCAGCTGAAGATCATTGCCCAGTTTGAAAATCTGAGGGCCTTAGACCTTAACTACACCGACATAACCGGAAGCACCCTGCATGTCCTTGCATCCCTGAAATATCTGCGCCATTTGTCTGTAGCCGGAACCAGCGTAAACCTGGCTGCCTTTGCGCAGTTAAATACTTTTAAAAGCCTGGATGAGCTGACGGTCTGGAACACCGGATTATCGGCAGCGGATATTGCGGGGCTGAGAAAAACCTACAAAAAAATTCAGTTTATTGAAGGCTATAAAGATGATGGTAAAATAATCAAGATTATTCCGCCGCAGATTAAAAACACACAATTTGTTTTTTCAGCGCCTATCCCGCTGCTGCTGAGTCATCCCATCAAAGGAACAGATATCCGCTATACGATGGATGGCTCCGATCCCGATAGCCTTCATTCATCCTTGTATCATCCGGGCGTAATGATATCCGGCAGCTCTGTGGTAAAGGTAAAGGCCTTTAAGGCAGGCTGGTCGGGCAGCGAGGTCGCAAGTTTTGCCTTTTATGAAAACACGTTCAAACCGGACAGCATGGAACTGATCACGCTACCGAATGAAAAATACCGGGCTGATGGTGCCAAAACATTGACAGACGGCGAGTTGGGTGGAATGAATTCAGACAATGGCAAGTGGCTGGGCTGGCAGTCCGATATGGATATCATGCTCTATTTCAATCGTCCGGTAAAACTGCACACACTCACGCTGAATTGTCTTAAGGTAATAGGAAGCCAGATATTCTTGCCGGCTGAAATTGAGGTCTGGGGCGGCAGAGACAAGCAGCACCTGGCACTGCTCAGCACGCTGAAAACAGCTGAACAAAAGAAAGATGATCCGGTAATCGTCAAGGGTCTGACTTGCAAATTATCCCACCAGGTGGCTGTTTCGTGCATCAGGTTAAAAGCCAGGCCGATCTACAAACTCCCCTCATGGCACTATGCCAAAGGCAAACCATCGTGGATATTTGCAGATGAGGTTTTTTTGAATTAGAAACGAATTGAACATCGGCTTCCCCGATTGCCATCGGGGAAGCTATTCGCATGCTTGCTTTTGCGGGCTTTAATCCAAATACATTTTGAAAAAATCGATGGTGCGCTTCCAGGCCAGGTCCGCAGCCGTCTTGTCATAGCGGGGTGTTGTATTGTTATGGAAACCATGGTTTACGTTGTCGTAAATATAAACCTCATATTTCTTTCCATTCGCCTTTAAGGCTGCCTCGTAGGCAGGCCACCCTCCCGTGATGCGCGTATCCAGGCCAGCGTAATGCAGCTGCAGGGGTGCATTGATCTTAGGTACATCCTCCGCTGAGGGCTGACTGCCATAATAGGGTACAGCTGCAGCCAGATCCGGCAGGCGAACAGCCATTCTGTTGGCGATACCGCCGCCAAAACAAAATCCGACCACGCCGATTTTGCCGTTACAGTCCGGATTGGTTTTCAGGTAATCATAGGCGGCGATGAAATCCTCTTCCATCTGCTTGGGATCTCTTTTACTTTGCATTTCACGGCCCTGGTCATCGTTACCGGGATAACCGCCAAGGGGTGTAAGGGCATCGGGCGCCAGCGTGATGAAACCAGCCAGGGCTGCCCTTCTGGCAACGTCTTCAATATAAGGATTCAGGCCCCTGTTCTCGTGGACAACGACGATCCCGCCCAATTTCTTTTTATTATCCTTAGGCTCTGAAAGCAGGCCTTTGATCACGCCGCCGCCTTTAGGCGAATCATATTTGATATACTCCGATTTCAAACGGGGATCATCCGCTTTGATCTGCACGTTGCCCGAGTAATCCGGCATCAGAAAACTCATTAACGCAGGCACGGTCAAACCGCCCACCGCATAAAGCGATAACTTTTGTACAAATGTACGGCGATCCAAGCGGTTGTGTGCGTAATCATCATACAGGTCGAACACCTCCTGCTTGATGTCTTCTTTGTTGATCTGGCTCATAATTAAAGGTTTACTCAAATTTACGAATTCAGCACACCTGGGTACTCATCAAACCGTAACAGTCTCGTTACGTATAAAGTTTAGGGATTTTTTCTTAAAACAGTGAACCCGCAGGGATAAGCGCTTTCCGGGCCGGTTTTACCGGAGATATTTCAAAGCCTGCTTCGGGTAAAGATAAGCCGCAAATATTTCCATCAATTAAAAAATTAGTATATTGCTATTGGATACGAACAACTTTATCCATTCAGCGTTGTTATCAATATCGAATCTTCTATGCTAGAACCGCACAAATTGCCCCGGCAACCCAGCGCCGCATTGTCATTTTGGAACGTAGGACGTTTATTATATTATTCATCGCTACTTTTCATATTTGAAACACTGTTTTACTGGAAAAAATTCCAGGATGCTTATGACAGTGATTCATTAAAATCCACCTTATTCTGGATGGGATGCCTTCTTTTTGCCTTTAGCCATATTTTTCTGGTGGTCCTGGACGGCTGGTCCCGTTTTCAAAATTATAAGCGCATCAAGGATTATCTATTCATGAACGGGTTTACACCCAAGATCGCACGCCTGTACCAAACTTCAAAGTGCCAGCGTAATGCGTTCCTGGTGGCCGCCCGGGAGTTGGGCATGGAGGAGCAGGTGCTCGTTTATTACCGCCGGATCGGCATAAAGAGTTACCATTTTATACCGTATTTCATGATCCAGGATCCCTTATTCCTTTTCAGGAGGCATTTCTGGTCACGCACTTTCCTGGAAAAATATTATGAGCCCAAATTTGATTACCGGGCACTCAGTGCACAAATTAATTTATAATGCTTACGGCAACTAACCTGAGCAAGAGTTACGCATCGCGCACAGTTTTAAAAGAGGTCTCCGTGCGTCTGGTACCCGGGCAGATTTGCGGCTTGCTGGGCCGTAACGGCGCGGGTAAAACGACGCTTTTCAAAATACTATGCGGCCTCGTCAAACCGGATTCCGGCAGCATCCATATGACTTCCGACCGGGCCAAACCGGTTGGCGGCATTATTGAAAGGCCAGGCCTGTATCCTTACCTCAGCGCCGGGGACAACATCAAAATATTTGCCGGCCCGCAGGGCGCTGCAACCGATGAGCGCTTTATTAATGATACCCTACTCAAGGTCGGGCTCCCCCTTGACAGGAAAGACCCGGTACGAAATTTTTCAATGGGGATGAAACAGCGCCTGGGCATAGCCATCGCTTTGCTCAATAACCCTGAATACCTGATTCTGGACGAACCGTTTTCCGGCCTGGACCCGCCGGGGGTTACTTCTCTGATCAGCCTGATAACGGCACTGGCCCGGGAGCAGCATATCGCCATTTTACTTTCTTCGCACCTGATGGGCGAACTAAGCAAATGCTGCCATTACCTGTACGTGCTGGACAGCGGCAAACTGGTTAATTCGGGTACCACCAGTGATTTGATTAATAGCAATATTGATCACTTCAGCATCACGGCAGTAAATATTTCCCAATCCGCCGTAATGAAAAAATATCAAGCCCAGATGGGTGTTAACGACGCCCGCGTGATTTGTAATGCCAGCCAAATACCCGTGCTGCTCGGTGAGCTGCTGGCTGAAGGTATCGTTGTCACTTCCTGCACACCCGAATTATCTTTGGAACAACTGGTTAATATGCCGATAGGATCATGAGGTGGTTATTGTATGCCGAAATGCTTAAACTCGCCAAGCAAAGTAAAACGTACTATGCCTTATTGGCCATTCTGGCGATCCAGGTACTGATCTTTATTACGGCCTACTATCAGGGCAGCGCCATCCTGGACCTGTTGCTGAATAATCTGCGGCAGTCTTTTTATTTCGAAGGCCGGCTGCTTAACGGGAACCTGATTATGTACATTGTGCTCAATTCACTTTGGTTCAATGTTCCGCTGATACTGATGATCGTGACCTCCGGCATGGTCACCGACGAATATAAGGATGGCACCGTACAGACCGTCATGCTGCAGGCCGTTGCAAAATGGAAGTTCATCCTGGTTAAATATATTATTGCCCTGCTGTTCACCCTGGCCGTGATCGCCCTAATGATGCTCACTACCTTTACGCTGGCTTATTCCCTGTTTGGCACGGGCGATCTGGTAGTATACATCGGCACACTGAATTTCTTTGAATCGGGGGATGCTTTCCGGCGAATCTGCTGGGCATTTGCATCCGGATCTATCGTAATGGCATTTTATGGCGTAGTAAGCGTTACCCTGGCTGTATTTATCCAGGAAGCATCCAAGACCTGGATAGCGGCCGCCTTGTTTCTAATCATTACCAACCTGCTGTTAAAGGTAGATTTTGGTGTGGCGGGACTGAATAATTTTTTCTTTCCAAAGTTGGTTGATACCTGGCAGCAACTATTCAATTACCAGCAGGACTGGTTGAAAATAAGCATCAACAATGGTTTACTACTGCTGTATTGCGCCGTCTTTGCAGCATCAGGGATATGGGCATTTTCAAAAAAAGATATCGGATGATCCATCGTATTATTCTCTTACTCTTGCTGGGCAGCCAGTCATTGGCTGCCCAAACCGTTGATGCCGATTTACTGCGCATTAAAAATCGCATGGATTCGGTCAGGCAGTTTTCGGCCATCGTAATACTGGATCTGGACGTCCCTTTTATCAACATGCCCACAAAGAAAGCGCAGCTATCCTATACCAAGGGCAGCCCCATGAGATTTTCCTCTAAGGATTTTATCATGCTGCCCAAGCGCGGACTGGATTTTTCGCTCAATGAGATCTTTCAGCATCCTTTTCTGACGGTGGACCGCGGGCAGCAGATGCGTAACGGACATATGCTGAAAGTGATCAATATCATACCCACTGATAATAAATCTGATCTGGTGCTGGTCACTTTGTACATGGATACGAAAACCGCACGCATCGTAGAGTCAGAAATCAATACGCGCAAAGATGGTTCCTATACGCTGGTGATGCAGTATGCCTCACCCCTGGACGTCCTGCCGGATTATGTCGAAGCTGCCTTCGCCATCGAGAAGCTTAAAATTCCGCTGAACTTTATGGGCAAGGACACTAAAATTGACCGAAAAAAAATGCGCGCAATGGAAACCAAAACGGGCAGAATAAAAATGCGGTTTACAGATTATAAAATAAGCAAGGGCTAAAGGAATCGTTCCCCGGCACTCGCCGATCGAAAAAGGCAGGCTAATCCCCTTTATGGTGTGTTCAATTTAAAGAGAGCATTGCAATTTTAGATTTTTCAACAAGCGCTCAATAGTCATAACCCAATAAAGCAATCATAGAGGATTATCGAGCGATTGTGGCATCCAGCGACCTCACGTTTCAACTTTTGAGGAATATGAATTAATTGCGTTAATTTTGATTTTATGGAGAATGCAGCATTGCTCAATGCGATAATAACAAATGCAATCGACGGTATTATAACCATCTCAGACCGGGGCATCGTCGAATCGATTAATCCATCCGCCTGCAGGCTTTTTGAATACTCCCCCGCGGAGGTTATCGGCCAAAACATATCCATGTTAATGCCGCCGCCGGACAGCGAAAAGCACGACGATTATATCCATCGTTATCAAACTACCGGCGTTCCGCACATCATTGGCATTGGCCGGGAAGTAACCGGGTTAAAAAAGGATGGCTCCAGATTTCCCTTCCGTTTAGGAGTTAGCGAAGTGCATTTTGGGAAGAAAAATTTTCACTGGTTTCATTCATGACCTGAGCCTTCAAAAAGAGGCTGAGGATAAAGTTAAACATCACGCTGCACTCTTGGAAGAATTGGTGGCAGAACGTACTCAATCGCTGAAAAAGACGGTTGAGGAACTCAGTGTGGCTAAGGAAGAATTAAGCATCTCGCTGGAAAAAGAAAAAGAACTGGGCCAGCTGAAAAGCCGCTTCGTTTCGATGGCTTCCCATGAATTCCGGACGCCATTGAGGCTCCATTCAATTATCAGCCGCTTTAATAGATAAACATGCCCAACCCTATAAGAACGATCACATCAGTAAACATGTTGCCAAGATTAAAATTGCGGTAGGCAATCTGACTACCATTTTGAATGATTTTCTGTCACTGGAGAAACTGGAAGCCGGAAGGATTGAACCTACGTTCAGCAAATTTGACCTGGTTAAACTTGCAGAGGAAATTACTGAAGAAATGCAATTGGTTGCCAAACAAAATCAAAGCATAATTTATCAGCATACCGGAATTCATAGAACTGTTTACCTGGATTTGAACCTATTGAAGAATTGTGTCCTTAACCTGATCGCAAACGCCATTAAATATTCCGGGGAAAACACGTTTATCGAATTTAATACCGAAATAAACGACAAGGAATGCATTATCACGATCCAGGACAACGGAATTGGGATTCCGGAGAATGACCAGAAACATTTATTTGAAGCATTTTTCCGGGCGCATAATACCGGAAATATTCCTGGAACAGGTTTAGGCCTTAATATCGTCGAGCGCTACACCTCGCTTATGAATGGCCAGGTTCACTTCAAAAGCAGCGTGACCCTGGGCACCTTATTTATCCTTACATTTCCGATAGCATGAACAAAAAGGTACTGATCATCGAAGACAACGTTGATATACGGGAGAATGTAGCCGAAATTCTCGAGCTGGCCGGTTATACCGTCTTCGAAGCTAAAAATGGGAAAATTGGTGTTGAACTGGCTGTTAAAAATCTGCCGGACATTATTTTATGTGATATTATGATGCCTGAACTGGACGGTTACGGCGTTATTTACCTGCTGAGCAAAAACCCCGATACGGCCGCTATTCCATTTATATTTTTAACGGCAAAGGCCGAAAAGGTAGATTTCAGAAAAGGCATGGAAATGGGTGCTGACGATTACCTTACCAAGCCGTTTGATGACATGGAACTGCTCAGCGCCATTGAAAGCCGCTTCAGAAAAAAGGAGATTCAACAATCATTTTACAGCAAATCACTGGAAAAGCTCGATCACCTGATCAGTAAAAATGACGGTCTGCATGAATTAAAGAAAATAATCAGCGAGCGTAAAAGCAGGCAATTTAAGAAGAACCAGGCGATATATTACGAAGGCGACAGGGGAAACGGCCTTTATTTAATTCTGGGTGGAAGGGTTAAAACGGTTAAATTATCGGAAGACGGCCGCGAACTGATGACCGGAATAAGCGTTGCCGATGATTTTCTGGGCATTCAGGCGATACTTTCCAGCGAGCAGTACAGCGATACGGCAATAGCGCTGGAAGACAGCACACTTTGCCTTATTCCGAAAGAAAACATTGATCAGCTGTTCAATCTTTATCCTGATGTGACAAAAAAATTCATCCACCTGCTTTCAAATAATATTCGCGAAAAAGAGGAGCAATTATTACAGCTGGCCTATCACTCTGTTAGGAAAAGAATGGCTGAGGCACTCCTGCGTTTACACAAGCAAACAGATCCCAATGAGGAGACAGGATTCAAAATCACCCGGGAGGATCTTGCCGCTATGGCAGGCATGGCGACCGAAACAGTGAGCAGAACGCTGTCTGACTTTAAAGATGAAGGACTGATTGAAAAGAAAGGGAGCAACATTCATTTGCTGGATGTGGCCCGGTTAGCGAAAATGAGAAACTGATATAGATCACATTTCTTATTGATGCAGCCGGCGACTTTCAGCAATGCCTGTAATGCAAAAAAGCTGCTGATGACCGTGATCATCAGACAGCTTCCAAAATATATTATGGATTATTAGTGGGCAGAGAAAATTATTACCAGATTCCGGCAGTGGCAATCATTGCCAGATTAACCATAATACTCGCTGCAAACAGGAAAATCAGTGTGCGTATACTGGCCCCGCCCATCCCTGCAATGATGTTTGCAAAGAATAAAATCATGGTGATCGCTAGTACTAAAATCGGCGCGTTGAAATAGTATATTAAAGCTGCGGGCACCGGCAAAAACAGCACGCCCTGGGCAACCAGTGAAACCAGAAACCAAGCGGTCTTGTTTTTATTCTGGCTGTCAGCAAAATCTAAAATTCTATCATAAACGGTACTTTGTTTGTCTGTTGCAATCTTGGCAGTGGTCCATCCAAGTGAAGATTCTAATTTTATAGTATTCATGATTGACTTGTTTTAATGATACAAATATCCGGACTGCGAGGATGCTAACACATGATTCAAATCACCCAAAAATATGATCCTGGGCACATTCCGGTAATAAATCAAGCGCTGATCAATAACAGATTTGCATGCCGGAGGACTGCCTGGGCGGCACGATGCTGAAGGGCATTATGCAACAGGCGGGTAACAGGCCTCTCACCGTCGGCCTTTTAAAAAAATGACCACTAGTTTATTAAAAAGTGATTTTCGTCAGTTATTTACTTTTTTGCTATACCTAGTTTTGAATGTTGAACGATAAACATTCCTTCAATTTTTATAAGCGCAGCATGAGCCATAAATTTCATATACCCGTTTTGGGACTGGGTTACTCTATCGATACCCCATTAAAGGTTGCCAGGTATGGCATTTCCTCGGTTGTTTCTGTCGTAGATGATGAACTTACCGAGCGCATGCGAAAACATTATACCGAAAAAAACGGAGAAGAATATACTGAAATCAAAAAATCACTCCCGGATGCAAGAGCAACAAGAATCACTGCTTATCTCGATTTGCTGGACAAATTAATTTCCCGGCAGATGGAGAATTTAAAAAAGGAGCCGTTTGGGCAGGGCAGCGATATCGACCGTTATTTCGACCTCCTGCCGGAGTCTTCTGTGTTAAAACAAGGCTATGAACTGATGCTGGAATATCCGGAAAATGAAAGCAAGAGGATTTTTGAAAATACCTTGCGTAAGGAAATAAACAAAGGCGCGATTGACGTCAATATTATGGCTAAAGTCGATAAGCTGAACCACACTGCTGAGGGCGAATTCCTGGGAGACGAAAACACGGACGCGTTGGCTGCTTTGCGTGGTTTTGCACTAAGCAATTTGGATTCTTCGGTTGTCTTATCTGCAGGAATGAACCCGCGTCTGTACAGCTACCTGGAAATCTTTAAAGACTTCTTTCCGGATGGCAACGGTGACTTACGAAAACGAATTACGTTAAAAGTGAGTGATTTCCGCTCCGCAATTATCCAGGCTAAGTTCCTGGCAAAAAAAGGACTTTGGGTGTCAGAGTTCCGCATTGAGTCGGGACTGAATTGCGGCGGACATGCCTTTGCCACAGACGGCTATTTGCTTGGTCCCATACTACAAGAATTTAAGGATAAGCGAAAAACCATGTTAAACGAGTTAATGGATATCTACGAGGCGGCCTTAGCGTCGAAAGGGATCGCCATGAGCAAAACACCCGTGCAAAAAATAAGTGTTCAGGGAGGCATTGGAACTGCCGAAGAGAATGGATTATTGTTAACTTATTACAACATGGATCTTACAGGCTGGGGAAGCCCGTTTTTATTGGTCCCTGAAGCTACCAATGTTGACACAGACACATTGAGGCAGCTGGAAAGTTCCAAAAATGATGATTATTACCTGAGCAATTCTTCGCCTTTGGGAATACCATTTAATAGTTTCAGAGGAAGCAGTATCGAGCAACAAAGAGATGAACGGATAAAAAGGGGCCGGCCGGGAAGTCCCTGCACTAAAAAATATTTAGTATCCAATACAGAATTTACTTCGGAACCCATATGTACAGCATCCAGGGAATACCAGCATCTGAAAATTAAGCAATTGAAGGCATCTGGCCTTTCTGGCGAAGAATATCAGCGGCAGGTGGATGCCGTGACGGAAAAGATATGTTTATGTGAAGGCCTGTGTTCCTCCGCCTATTTGAAAAACGGAATCACCAAATCAAAAGAAAACAAGGCTGTCGCCATATGTCCGGGGCCAAATCTTGCTTATTTTTCAAGGTCCTACTCTTTGGAAGAAATGGTAAAACACATATATGGTTCCCTCGATCTGCTCCAAAATGTAAAACGTCCGCATCTGTTTATTAATGAGCTCAACCTGTATATCGATTACCTGAAAAAGCAGTGGCCTGAACAGGTCAAGACTTTAACTGAAAAAAAACAAAAATACCTGATAAAATTCAAAACCGAACTGGAACAGGGAATCGCGTACTACAAGCAACTGTTCCCGCAGCTGGCAAGTCAGAAACAAAACTTATTTGTTCTGTTCGAAGAATTATATCATGCGGAGAATCAATTAAACAGCTTGTCCCTGTAAATAAAAATGACGGGAACACTGCATGGACCTTAATTCGGTTAGCCAGGGCTATCCAGATGGGACTGATCGAAAATGGCCTCTCCCTCCGCTTCGTAGGAGCCAGGACCATCCTTAATTATAAAGATCAGGGAAAAGCAGGCGAAATGGCAGGTGAATTGAGAACCCATCAAAAAAGGAGGGAATCTTAAATTACTAATAAGGAACAACGTTAAAAAATTGTATTTAAGTGAGTTCAAAATCTACAATGAATACATGCCACTCTTGATCATGGTTATAACTGACCTGAAAATCATAATGCAAACAAATATTTTTCACCATGGTTAGTCCAAGCCCTATTCCTTCTGAAAATTTGCCTTTGTTAAATCGCTCAAAAATAACCGCTTCGGCGAGAGGTATGTTTTCTCCTGTGTTTTTAAAAATCAATCGCTTTTCAGAGAGTTCAATTTTAATCTTTCCGTTATGAAGATTATGTCGAATTGCATTACTGAAAAGATTGTTCAGTAATATATCTATCAGGTATTTACTGGCGAATATATTCTTATCGGCCAAACAATAATCTACGCTAAGATTTTTACTTTGGATCAATTCCTGAAATTGAATCAACTTTTCAGCAATGATAGGTTTGAAATTAATGTTTTCCTGATCGCCGATCATATTATTATCGATCTTCACCAGTAACAAAAGCGATTGATTTAGACGGGATAATCTGCTGATCGAACCATAAATTTCTGTGATGTAAGCCAACTGCTGGGCATTGAGCGTTTCATCCTGTATCATCGTATCCAGCCTGGAAGTCACCACAGCTAGTGGCGTCATCATTTCATGTGAAGCATTTTCAGTAAACGATTTCAATGTCAGATAATCGCTTTTTGCTTTTGCTGCCATATTCTGCATCACCTCATTTAATTCTTTAAATTCATCAACCTTTGTTTGATAAAGTGTCAACTGGGCATCATTTGCGATATCAAATGATTTTAACTCGCTCAAAAGTTTATAAAATGGATTCCACAAATCGGTCAAAATTAACCGATTAGTGGCAATCACAACCATCGATAAAATAATGACAAGCCCTAACGTAATAAGGAGAATAACTTGCACCAAATATTCTGTTGCTTCTTTTGATTCTGAAATAACTACTTTATAATTTGCTTTATTAAACTCCACCGCACCTTCGACGGCGCGCCCCGACTCATTTTCTTTTTCTCTTGCATTATAATAAATAGTGTCAAAAAATCGCCTTGGCAATTTTTGCGAGCCAATAAGGGTAAATGTGGTTTGATCTTCATCAAAATCAACCTGCTTTGGTAATTGTTTTTTTTGATTTATGTACTCTTTAACCTCGTCAATTTCTTCTGTAAGATCACGGTCGAGCTGGTGCGTAGCTATGGAGGCAATTACAAAATAATAAATAACAGCACCGGTAAACAATATGAAAATATTGACCAAGATGCTTACTTTATTGTAATGGGCAGCTAATTTCATTCCGGAATAAACTTATACCCGATTCCATATATTGATGTCAGGTAATCTTTCGATCGGGCATCCAACAATTTCTTTCTAAGATTTTTCACGTGCGTATAAATGAAATCAAAACTGTTATGCATATCCATTTCGTCACCCCACAAATGTTCTGCAATAGCATTCTTAGATATCACTTTGCCTTTGTTGGCGATAAAATACAATAGCATATCAAACTCCTTACGGGTTAAAACAACGGGCATGCTATTAACTTCCACCGTTCTGCCCAGCAGATCAATTATTATTTCATTAAATATTAAAGTGCTGTTGATTTTAAAGGTCTTGCGCCTGTAAATGGCGGCTATCCTGGCCTTAAGCTCGGCCAGGTGAAACGGCTTGGTTAAATAATCATCCGCGCCGATATCCAGCCCTTTCAATTTATCATCTAAAGAATTTCTGGCCGAGATAATGAGCACTGCCTCGTTCTTTACATTATTCTTTAGATATTCTAAAACAGCAAATCCGTCTCCGTCAGGTAAGCCAATGTCCAGCAGGACAAAGTCGTAATCACAGACAACTAATTTTTGAATAGCGGCAGATAAATTGTTACAGCTCTCACAAATGTTGCCATCTTCGCTAAAATAGTTGACTATACTATCACAAAGTAATTCTTCGTCTTCTATTACAAGGAGTTTCAAGGGGATTTTTTAGTAAATATATCGTTTGAATTTGAAGCAAATCTGAAGCTGACAATTAAAATTCCCCTTCAACTCCAGCTTTACTTCAAATTCCGTCAGTATCTTTTCGGAGTAAATACATATCATACCACATGACAATTGCTGTACCCACAAAAAAGGATTTTCAACCACTGCCTAAGACTAAAAAATATTCGTCACGCTTACGCCTATGGCATTGGCTAAACGTCATTATTGTCGGTGGTTCGCTTATCACGGTACTGATAAACGCTACCATAACAGATAAACATGCCATTGCAAAACTGGTAAAGACTAAATTGCGAGAAACAAACGGCATTGATAATAATCTTAGTCGGTCGGTTGCCGGGGCGCTGGAAGATAAAGTTTGGCTGGCACATACCTATTTTGGTTATTGCCTGGTTGCTTTAGTGTTTTTTCGCTTACTACTGGAATTCTTTCAGCCAGCTGATCAAACGCTTATCAGGAGGTTGAAAAATGCAATTATTCAATTTAAAACAATAAAGAGAAACCAGCAGATGGCCCTACATGAGCTTACCGTTAAAGTAATTTATATCGTGTTTTATTGCCTGATGGTTGTTATGGTAGTAACTGGCCTGTCACTTGCTTTTGATGATGACATACCCGTCCTGAGATCAATACATCACCAGATTAAAAGTATACATGGCTTTTGCATGTATTTAATACTGGCTTTCATTGTTGTTCATATCGTCGGTGTATTGCTGGCTGAGCGCAAAAATGAAGGAAAAGGAATGGTATCGGACATGATCAATGGAGGCCAATAAATGCTGGATGTTATCAGCATTTAGAAGATAACTAAATTTTTTCCGTTTGCTTGCCATTAAAAGTGTATCCAGCAGCATCTCTTTTCCTTTTACTGCAAAACCGTCTGGATATGGCTATAAATTTCAGGGCAAAATTCCATTAAATCGCCTTGATTATAAACTAGGACCAGAAAACTCTATTGATAATACTGTAGAGGTCGATCTGAACGTTTTACCTAAATAATCTTTTTTATCTAAAACCAAGGTTTAGTGATATTACATTGGAGACCAGATCCGTAGTTTGGGAATAATGACCATAACGTAATTCCAGGTCATGCAATCCTTGCCAGCCAAACACGCCATTTGGCGGCGCTATCCTGAAACCTAGGCCGAAAAACTGACTGTTGAACTTCGAATATTCATAGTTACTGGTATAGTATTCATCTGTTGGGCTATGCACTCCGTAGGGCGCAAAATACTTTGCGGCCGATTGATTATAGAACCTGTAAAATGGGGAAACTGAAAGGAACGGTGAAAGTTTATATACCACCTCAAGGCCTGCAGTATTGGATCTGGTGCCCCAGGTATCCCAATAATACCGGTAATAGGAACGAAGAATAATATTATCGTCAAGGAAATAACTGAGCCGGACTCCTACCGGCAGTTTAAATCTTGATGATGGCAGTTTTTCGATCGTGTCCTTACCGGTCGAAAAATATACTCGGTGGAAAGGCAGACCTAAATAGCCGTTTTGTCCTACCACATCGCCCAGGAATGCTATTTGAAGTCTTGAATTAATGATTTGAGAATACGCCAGCGATGCGCTGTAAGTATTTCTCGGACTGCTTGGTATGTTTGCTTTATGGTGTCCGGACCCGGACTCGTTAACCCCACTGGCAGATGTTACTACTGTTCCGACAGTTGTCGTTTGCGGAATGAATTCAGACGGGTAGATTAGTTTAACCTGGTCAAAATAACCTTGCAGTCTTGCGCTGAATTCACCACTTTTATTGGCAGTCTTCACTGAAAAATGCAGGTCTGTGCCCAATGATTGGTAATTATATTCTCCAGAATAGTAGGCGCCGATACCAAAGGTATTTCCGGTTTTTGAATTTTCAACGGTCCAGTCAAGGGAGGGATAAAGCCTGGTACCTGTGGTACTTGATGCCCCGGTCTGAGAAACGTAGGCTTGGGAGGCTGCCGTGTGATAATCAAAGCCCAGCCCCGTCGTAAGCAAATTTCTATTCCCGCTTTGATTGAGCCATACGAAGTGCAAATCAATGCCATTGGCAATATCAGTTACCTTCTCGGTACCAATTCCTCCCGTAACTGCCGAATGGTTGCCATCCTGCCAGTAATAACTGGAGACAAAGTTAATTTCATCCAGTTTCAGCTTCCTTGGATTGTATTGCGAACTATCCTGCTGCTGGTCCGGCGCGTGGTATAAACTAAAAGTCTGCGGTTTGTTGCTTATACTATCCCTGTTAGTTTGAGAATAAACATTCAGCCGGCATAAAAATGAAAATCCCAATACGGATAAATATATCTTTCTCATCTTTAATTGCAGCCGCAGCCCCCGCCGGTTTTCCCCGCATTTGCGCCTGAAGCCGCCTCACGATAGGATTGAAAATTCAGTTCATTTTTTTCCACCTTCCGGTTACTCAAAATCATCTCGGAATCATTTAAACGGCTTTTCTGATATTCCTTTACCTGGACACAGGACGTAAAGGCGGCCATAAGTAAAAGGCAGCCTATCGCTAAAAAGATATTATTTATCATTAGGGGTACTATTTGATATGAATATTGTCTGATGTATAAATCTTGTTATCATCGCTGATAATAACGGCCTCCACATTTTTTATCTGATTGATCAGGTCCAGACCCGCTCTAACTCCCATAATCGTTACAGGTGTAGCCAATGCATCAGCGATCTCGGCATTGGTACTGATGATGGTTACACTTTTAATTCCAGTGACAGGTAAGCCTGTGCGTGGATTTATGGTGTGAGAATATTTTTTCCCGTCAATGATCACAAACTTTTCGTAATTACCGGACGTGGCTACAGCCAGGTCCGTAATGGCCATATAGGAAAACGCTTCCTGCTTTTGTTCGGGATTGACAATGCCAATGGTCCAGGGCTGTCCGTCTGGCTGCACGCCCCATGCCGCAAGGTCGCCAGAGGCATTCACTACACCGCTTTCTACTCCCCGGTCCTTTAAAAGGCGCTTTGCCATTTCTGCGGCATATCCTTTACCGATACCGCCAAAACCTATTCGCATTCCTTTCTCTTTCAGGAATACCGTGCCGGCCGCTGCATCTAACAGGATGTTCCGGTAATTGATCAGGCGCACAGCCTCTCGGGCGGTTTGGGCATCGGGCAGACGTGTCATATGGACATCAAAGTTCCACAGGCTTTTATCAATAGAGCCGTAGCTAATATCAAATGCACCTTGCGTTAGTGACGATATCCGCAAAGAGCGCTCGATTAAGTTAAAAACCTCGGCCTCAACTTTTACAGGCCCGATACCTGCGTTACGGTTAATGCGGTTCGTCTCGCTGTCATCGCTAAAAGTCGTCAGCAGTTTTTCTATCCGGCTGATCTCCGCAACGGCGCTGTCGATATGAACTTCGGCCATGACAGCATCATTTTCTACTACACTGATCTCAAAGCGGTTACCCATCAATCGCATTGCACGCTTGTGAATGGTAAAATCTCCAATTAACGTTTTAGTGGCTTGCATCGGCGATGGCGCTTATTTCTGCAACGAATTTCTCCGGCGATTCATTAGGGAACCCGTCCCAGGCCTTAATCACTTTGCCGTGCTGATCAATGAGTAAGGTGTAGGGGAATCTGCCTTCCGGATTGTATTTGTCTGCCAGATTTTCGTTTAACCTCACTTGCTCCTTACTTAATTGATTTTTTTTCTGCCTTGGGAAATCGGCCCTCACTAAAACGAGGTGTTCAGCAGCATAATCTTCAAACACCGGCGTCTCCAGTATTTCTTTTCTTTCTCTTATACAGGGGCCGCACCAGTCGGAACCGGAAAAATTAACCAGAATGAGTTTATGATTTTTTGCAGCCTCCGCGGTCGCAGCGTTAAAATCCCCGAGCCAGGTAGTCTTGGAAAAAAGAAAAAGGGCAAATAAAATATTTATTAATTTCATGCTGGCTATATGTTTTAGCGCATTTAAACATCCATAATTCGGGGTCGTTTTAGGCCCATTTTGTTAGATTCCTAGTAAATGCAATCTGAAAGGCATCTAATAAATAGTTAACGAAAATATCCAAAGAGGTTAACTGACAGCAATTATATCAGTCAATTCTGGAGTTTACATGAAATCAGATTGGTTTAACAAATTTTAACAATGTCCTTCAGTTCCTTTCGTGGATTGGAAGGTCTCTGAGCTTCAAGAAACCACCTTCCCTTTTAGAGAAAACAGTCTTTATTTCAGCGGTAATTGCTAGCGCAATTTCTTCCGGGCTAATGGCGCCTATATCCAGGCCCGCAGGGGCATAAATACGATCCATATCTTCAAAGCCCACAGCGTTGCCCTCAGCGGCCAGTTCTGCCAGAATCTTTTCCGACCGAACCCTTGGTCCCAGCATGCCCACGTAAAAGGCGCCCGTTTGCAGTGACCTGGGCAAATTGAGCTTATCTGTTTTGAAATCATGGGCCATCAATACAATAGCGGTGTACTGATCGATGGGTATTTCAGCGATTTGATCGTAGCTATAAATGGCGTCCAGCGTAGAGGTTAATCCCGGATTTACTTTCAAGGGGTTGGAAACCATCGTTACACGCCATCCAACTTCCCTTACCAGCCTGGCAAGCGGGTATACATCATACTGATGTCCCATGAGCACCAAATGAATTTCCGGCAGTAATATTTCAATAAAAGCAGACAGGTTTCTTCCGTCAGCCAATTCAATCTTTATGGGGCCCGACTTATGAGTTTCGATTTGCGTAGTTATTTGCTGCTGAAAAAGCCTTTCAAGCTCCTGGTCGGCAAATATGCGCAGGCTTGCCGCTCCCTGATACTGCAGGACGTCCCCCGCCTTTACATGTTGAAATTCGCCATAAAGGCCTGTTAAAGTGATTAAAATATGCGTCTGACGGTTTGCGGCCACACATGCCTTTAAAACTTCAACCGGGTTGTTTTTATTTTGAAACTGGAGTGGGGTAAATAGCACATCAATTATCCCGTTACAGCCCAGACCCACGCCGATCTGATAGGCATCATCATCCGAAGTGTCATAGGTCACCAGTGATGATTCCGACTTTGCAATGGCCAGCCTGGCACGCTTTAACGCGTCCCCTTCAAGGCAACCGCCGCTAATGCCGCCTACCCAGATGCCGTCATCGGTTACAAGCATCCTTGCTCCGGTACGGCGATAGGAAGATCCCTCAACCCTGACTACGGTTGCTATGGCCGCTCTGCAGGCAGACTGGTCTAACTTATCGTAAGCGCTAATTATGGCTTTTATTTCTTTCATTTCACACGCGCTCGGCGGCAGGTTTTTTTAGATATTTCGCAGGGTCTGCATCAAACTGGACCTTGCATCCATCACGGCAGAAATATACTTTTTCGTCGTTATATTCTACCACATGTTTGGGATTATTAATATCAACCGGAATACCGCATACCGGATTAATGTAATACTGGGTTGCAGCAGCCCCAGCGCCTGCTGCAAAAAATTCATTAAAACCGGTCGGCTGCAGGCTATTTTTCTCCTGAATTATTTCGGCAAGTATGCTAACAGCGACTTCCTGCGGTGTTTTGGCATTGATATTAATTCCAGCAGGAGAATGAATAGCCTCCATTTTATCGTTTTCAATCCCCTGCTCAGCCAGATTTTTAAACAGGGCCGTCCTTTTTTTAAGGCTGGCAACAAAGCCTTTATAGAAAACCTGCTGCGGCAATACCAGTTCCAATGCCTGCTCGTCGTTTTCACCCTGGGTACAAATCACAATGGCCGATGCAGCAGAGATTTTAACGTTATTCAAAGTCATTTGCGTGATCAGCTCATCCACATTGTCAAAAGTTGCCGGTTTGGCTTCCGGCGCAACAGCGGTTACCCGATAACCTGAGGCTTTGGCCAATTGCACCAGCGCTTTGGCAATCAAAGATTTGCCTATCACTACCAGGTGTGTAGCAGGCAATACCGGCTCCAGAAATATTTCAACTGTTCCTTCACTCATGCAGGTCATCTTATATTCAACAACGCCATCCTGTCTGCTGCCGGATAAAGATGTTCCGATTTTCACTAATCTGGCCTTACCGGTTTTCATGGCATCCTCGGCTTCCTTCAGTGCGATACCTTTTACACAGCCTCCTCCTATCCAGCCTGTCATTTCACCGAACCTGTCGATGATTGCTTTGTCACCGCTTTTGCCCGAACTCGGAACCTCACGACGCACAACGGTTGCTTCAACAAACAAAGCGTTTTGTTTTCGCAATTCTTCAAGCTTTTTATAAAATTCCTCACACATACATTAAAATCTTTTCCAATTCTAATAAACTGTTCAAATTATGCGCCGTTCTGAAATCATCAACAAAAGGCATGGCAGCTTTCATCCCCGTTTGTACAGGCTGGAAATCTTTCATGCCCTTTAAGGGATTCAGCCAGGTTATTTTTCTTGACCGCTCCTGTATTTTCAGCATCTGGGCGCCCAGCACTTCGGGCGCTCCGGTATCCAGACCATCACTTAAAATTAAGATATCCGGCGAACCATTGAGCATTCTTTTTCCATACTTTTCATTAAACTCCGCCAGGCAGTCGCCGATGCAGGTTCCGCTTGACCAGTTATCTACGTTTACGGTAAGCATAGCGGCACAATCCTCCATTTGATTGCCCCCAATGGCGGCACTTATACGGATCAGCTTTGTACTGAAAACAAATGCTTCCAGTTGCCGGAAATGCGCTCGCAAAGCAAAAATAAAACGCAGCAAAAAGAAGCTGTATTTATCCATCGAACCACTTACGTCCAAAAAAACAATCAGTCTCCTTTTTTGGGGCCTCTGCTCCCGGTACAACAGATCGATTGCCGTACCACCATAACCAATACTTCTTCTGATCGTACGCCGGAGATCGATCTGGCCCTTGCGCCTACGGTCTTTCATTCTGCGGCGAAGGCGCAACGCCATTTCTTTAAACAACAGATCAGCTATATTCTCAAGCGCCTTTGCATCGACCTGGCTTAATTTACTAAAATCAGTCTTTCTTAGACGCTGGGCATCGCTTGCACCGGTAATACTTTTTCCCTGCTCATTTTGGCGATCATCCTTACCTTCACCCAGCATGACCAGCGAACCGGCCTGTTTCCCCTCAATTGCCCCTCGGATGGAAGTTTTATTTTTTAGCTCAAGGTCCTGCGGACCAGTATCCCAATAAAGTAAGAACAATTTCTCAAATAATTTGCAGTCCTCCGGCGAAGTACAAAAAAGCGGCTTTAAGGCATATTTGAACGCATTGCGCTGCGTAATTCCTAATTCCATGGCGGCTACCAGGGCGTCCTGTGTTTCCTGTATGCCCACATTCATGCTGTGGCTTCTGGCAAATTGTGCAAAAGCTACAATGGATTCCGAAATACTGTTAGCCGCAAAAGCCTGAACTTTCATCTTATGTTTCCATTTTATCCTTTGAGCAAGGCATCCATGCCCGCCAGTTTTGCCTGGTTAATATCTCCTACGGTTTTTAAAACGCTTCCCAGGGTCTGACCAAATGCTTTGGAGCTGAGCTCCCTGTAGCCTAAGACCATCAGTGATTCTGCCCAGTCTATGGTTTCGGAAACACCCGGCGTCTTAGAAAGCTTTAAGTTACGCAGATTTTGCACACAGGTAACTGTTTGTTTTAAAAGCGACTGTTCAATGCCTGGTATTTTTTTCCTTACGATGGCCATCTCCTTTTCTAAATCCGGGTAGTCGATCCATTGATACAGGCAACGTCGTTTCAGGGCATCACTCAGTTCCCGGGTACGATTGGAGGTGAGGACAACAAATGGCTTGTGTACAGCTTTAATGGTACCAATTTCAGGAATACTGATCTGAAACGATGACAGCAGTTCCAGTAAAAAAGCTTCAAACTCTTCGTCCGAACGGTCAATTTCATCGATCAGCAAAACCGGTGAGCGGTCGGTGGCTGAAATAGACTGTAGTAAGGGCCTTTTCAGCAGGTAGTCGTCACCAAAAATGTGTTTTTCCTTTTCCAGTACCGTCAGTTCGCTTTGCTCCTGCAATTTTATTCCGAGCAATTGTTTTTGGTAGTTCCATTCATACACCGATGTACCGATATCCAGCCCTTCATAACATTGCAGACGAATAAGTTCGGTATCCAGCAGCTGCGCCAGTACCAGAGCCAACTCCGTTTTGCCGATACCTGGCGGACCTTCAAGCAAAATTGGTTTATGCAATTTGAGCAGGAGAAAAAGCGCTGTGGCAAGTTCTTCGTCTGCAAGATAATTTTGCTTTTCCAATGCCTCAATTATCGCGGCAACACTTACCTCACTTTCTCCCCTGCCTGCTGAATCATCTAGCGGGCCGGCAAGGATGGAAAAAGCATTTTTATTTCTCTCACTCACTATTTACGATTTATTTCCTCCAAATATCCCTTTAACTAAATTGCCGGCCACTGAACCGGCGTTCAGGGTATTATCGATCGGCTTACCATCCAGGAGTGCCTTGAAATTATTTACAAACTGATCAAACACGCTACCAGAAACATCCGTGATGAGCCTGGAGCCAAACTGGGCCAGCATGCCGGTAATAGAAATATCCATTGAAACACTCACCTGGGTAAGGTTGGCAGCTTTTTCCACCAATGAGCAGTCCATAGTCATTTCTGCATTGCCTTTCCCTTTCTCATCAACACCAAGTCCTTTCAATGACATCTTTTTTGCTCCGCTATCCCGCAGGGTAAAGGTTATTAAACCATCATAGCCGGCTTTAACCGGTCCAAATTTCAATTGCACTTTGCCTTTAAAGTTATTTTCGTCAACCTGGCTGGTAAGCGAGGCGCCAGGCACACAATTCACAATTTTATTAGGATCGGTCAGATTGTTCCAGACCTCAGCAATGTCATGCTCAACTTCAAAAACCTTATTTATTGATGTGGTCATTTTCCTGATTTTTTAATTATTAACAGTAAATCGACTGGTGCTGACACCATTACACCACGCCTTTTTCACGAAGCGCCTTCCATATTTTGAACGGCGTTATCGGAATTTCCATATGCGTAATTCCATAAGGGGACAATGCATCTACAATCGCATTCGCTATGGCCGGCGGCGAACCTACTGTGGGTGATTCGCCAACCCCCTTGGCACCGATTGGATGATGGGGCGATGGGGTAACCGTGTGCCCGGTTTCCCAGTTTGGCGATTCAACGGCAGTTGGCACCAGATAATCCATTAGGGTACCATTGAGAATATTTCCTGCCTCATCGTATAGCAGTTCTTCGTACATCGCCGGTGCCAGTCCCTGCGTCAGTCCGCCATGTACCTGCCCCTGGACGATCATCGGATTGATGATATTGCCACAGTCGTCAATAGCTACAAAACGCCGGATATCTATTGCACCGGTTTCCTTATCAATTTCAACGACACAGATATATGCTCCCGACGGAAAAGTAAGATTAGGCGGATCATAGTAATGAACAGCTTCAAACCCGGCTTCCATCCCCTGCGGATGATTGGTATACGCTGCAAAAACAATTTCCTGTATGGTTTTTGCTTTTTCAGGTGCGCCTTTTACAAAGAACTTACCAGGTTCCCATTCCAGATCCTGTTCGCTAACTTCCAGAAGATAGGCGGCTATTTTTCGGGCCTTGTCCCTCAGTTTGCGGGCAGCTACCGCAGCAGCAGCGCCTGCTGTCGGCGTGCTCCTGCTGGCATAGGTCCCAAGACCATATGGAGCAGTATCTGTGTCACCTTCTTCTACCTGGATATTTTCCGCAGGGATGCCCAATTCCTCCGCAATGATCTGGGCGTAAGTGGTTTCATGCCCTTGTCCCTGCGATTTTGTACCAAAGCGGGCGATTGCCTTGCCGGTGGGATGCACCCGTATTTCGGCGCTGTCGAACATTTTGATTCCTAAAATGTCAAAATCCTTGGATGGACCGGCACCCACTACTTCCGTAAAAGTGGCAATACCGATTCCCATCAATTTGCCTTCCTTGCGCTTTTCAGCCTGAAGCTTTCGCAGCCCGTAGTAGTCGACTGCATCCATTGCCTTCTGGAGCCCCGCATGGTAGTCCCCGCTATCATAGATCCACCCGGTCGGTGAGTGCCATGGAAAATCCTCTTTCTTTATGAAATTCTTCATCCTTAATTCGGCGGGGTCCATCTTTATTTCCATTGCATAGCGATCAGTGATCCGTTCTACGGCATGCACCGCTTCCGTCACCCTGAATGAACAGCGATAGGCCACACCACCAGGTGGCTTGTTTGTATATACGGCGTCAGCCTCCACGTATGCCGTCTGGTAATCATAAGATCCGGTACAGATGGAGAACATTCCGGCTGGAAACTTCGATGGATTGGCGGCCGCGTCCGTATAACCATGGTCGGCCAATACCTTAAATCTTGTGGCCAGGATCTTGCCATCCTTTGTCCCGGCCATTTCAGCAGTAATATGGTAATCTCGGGCAAACGAATCTGCCTGCAGGTTCTCACTTCGGTCCTCTATCCATTTCACAGGTTTTCCGACAAGGAATGACACAGCAATTGCAATGACATATCCGGGATAAACCGGAACCTTTCCGCCAAATCCACCACCAATATCCTGCGATATCACCCTCACTTTTTCCTCTGTAAGACCGACGTGACCCGCTACTAATGCAATAACAGTGCGGATCGCATGCGGCGCCTGGGTGGTCATATACATGGTAAGATGATTATCTACTTTATGATAATCAGCCACGCAGCCACAGGTCTCTATGGAGGAAACGTGGATGCGGGGAATATGCATTTGTTCCTTGACGACCACATCGGCCCCGGCAAAAACCTGGTCAGTCTTTTCCTTGTCGCCCGCCTGCCAATGCCAGATATGATTATCCTTTTTTCCGGGTTTGTCTGTCCGAAGCACCGGTGCATCAGGCTCGAGCGCTTTGTAAGGATCCATTACGGGCTTCATTACTTCATATTCAACCCGAACGGCTTCCCTCCCATCACGGGCCGCATACCTGCTGGTTGCGATGACTGCCGCCACTTCCTGGGCCTGATACATTACCGTATCGGTGGGAAGCACCATCTGCGTGTCCGACATCAGGGTGGGCATCCAGTGAAGACCGTATTTTTCCAGATCTTTTCCAGTTACCACGGCGGCAACGCCAGGAACTTTTAATGCCGCCTCAATATCTATATTTTTGATTTTGGCGTAAGCGTAGGGACTTCTGACAATATCCATATAGAGCATTCCGGGGAGCTTCAGGTCATCAATATAGTTCCCTTTTCCCTGCAGAAAGCGGGCGTCTTCCTTTCTTTTCATGGAATGCCCCATTCCACTGATCTCTTTTGATGTTTTACACTGTATCATAAAGCATGATTTAAAGATGTTAAACAAATTGTGGTTCGGTGGATGCCGTTTCTTCGCCGCGCATTTTTGCGCTGGCATACTGTATGGCCTTTACAATATTGTTATATCCGGTACAACGACAAAGGTTACCGGAAATGCCCCAGCGGATCTCGTCTTCGGTGGGATTGGGATTATTGGCAAGCAGCTCCGTTGCGCGCATCACCATTCCAGGCGTGCAAAACCCGCAATGCAGCCCGTGGTTTTGCTTGAATCCATCCTGCAGCGGGTTGAGTTGTCCTTCGGCGCTGACACCTTCAATCGTTTCCAAAGAATGCCCGTTCGCCTGTACAGCTAAAATAGTGCAGGACTTGACCGACTTTCCGTCCATTAAAATCGTGCAGGCACCGCAACTGGTGGTGTCGCATCCGATATGGGTACCTGTTAAATTCAACATTTCGCGAATAAAGTGAACCAAAAGCAGGCGCGGTTCAACCTCTGCGGTCTGCTCGGCGCCATTAACCGTTACTGATATCTGCTTAACCATTTTTTTAAGTTTAAATTGGTTGAATATTTATTAATTATGCCAATGCCCGCTCGGTAGCCCTGATGATCATTCTTTTTACCAGTACGGCCACCATCGCCCTTTTGTATTCTTCACTCCCGCGAAGGTCCGGTGAGGGGTTACAATCCTCGGCCGCGAATTTTGCAGCCTCAGCAATAGTTTGATCATTTATAGGCTTTCCAAGCAGCGCTGCCTCAGAGCGTTCGGCCCTCAGCGGAACGGGGTTTACGTTTGTTAACCCGATACCGACAGCCGTGCAAATACCATTGCCATCCAGGCTGAGCTGAACAGCTACCCCAGCCGTTGCATAGTCTCCGACCTTACGCTCCAGTTTATGATAGGCGCTGCCTGTCCCGGTTGGCGGAACAGGCAATTGCAATTCCGTCAGTATTTCATTTGGCTGTACGGCAGTGGTGTAAAACCCAAAGAAAAACTCATCGATCGGCACGATGCGCGAGCCTGTTGACCCGGTTATAACCACACTCGCCCGGAGCGCAAGCATTACCGCCGGCTGATCGTTAGCCGCATCGCCATGCGCCAGGTTGCCCGCCACAGTTGCACGGTTACGTACCTGCGGGTCAGCGATTTGTTTTGCGACATCGGGAAAAATAGGAAAGTGCTTTTTCAACAGATCCGAATGTTCCACGTCAGCCTCCCTTACCAATGCGCCGAGTTTGATCAGACCTGCTTCTTCCTTAATGTAATCCAGCCCGGGAATGTTGTTGATGTCGATAATATATTCCGGCGATGCGAAGCGCAGTTTCATCATCGGGATCAGGCTGTGTCCGCCCGAAAGGATTTTGGCTTCATCCCCATACTTCTCCAAAAGACCGATAGCATCCTGAAGTGTTGCGGGTGTTTCGTACTCAAAACTTGCTGGGATCATAACTTGGGTTTTTGATGTTAATATTTTTTTAAAAAGATATTTGCTGGACGCTGAGTTAGAACCGACCCCGGTATCATTTCCGGATCGCAAAACTTCTTAATCTCAAAATTTTTAAAAGTTTATCGCCCGTACCGCTGTAAAAAAATACCGCGGCAGCCAAAAGTGTGGCTCCCGTGTAATAACAGACTGACGGATAATCTGTTCTCAGTAATCCCCAGCTGTCCGGACGGCTGCCGATACCTACCAGCAGCAACCCGCACAAGGCCGCAGCCATCGTTAGGATATAATAGGTCCGTGCCCGGTAGGTGAATAATACACAAGCTGTAATGATAGCGCTTATTAAGATAACAAGATAATTACTCCATTCAGCCGGGTTCTGATGATGGGTTACTAGTGGCGCTATGCCGCAAATTGCAACAGTTCCCGAATAAGCAGCTATACAAAGGGGACACTTGGGAAGGACCAGAATAACAATACCTAAAATTGACGAATACTTTTTTGCAAAAGCGGAAGCGCTTTTGTTTGCTATTCTTTCCGATGCAGGGTGACAATGTTCCATGCTGGCAAGGGCAAATAATACATTTAAGCAGAGTAAAACAGGTACTAGAAGGGCAGCTGCAATTGGTCAATCTAAAATTAAAGAAATCAGAAAGCATTTTTCCAAACAATATTAAAATTATTTCAAAAATTGCTTTATTATGATCCGATTTGCGGGTTGGTTTGGGTCAAATTAAGCGGGCCTTTCTCTGAAACCCTGCCAGGAACTTAATGGCTTGCCTTTTGTAAGTCAAGGTCATAAAGATAACTTTGTAACTATTGCCACAAATATTATCATTGGTTGCAATCTGCGCTGAGAATTTCACTATCTTGAAAGCCACGAGCGGACCAAATACATTCTAATTTACGGATATGCCTGAAAAAAATCCAACTGCTAAAAAGCAATCTGCCGGTGCAAAGCAACAAAAGAACAAGTTATTTCCCATAGTGGCTATCGGCGGCTCGGCGGGTGCGTTTTCGGCGCTTGAAAAGTTCTTTACACACATGCCCGGCGACAACGGTATGGCGTTCGTCGTCATCATGCACCTGGATCCTAATCACAAAGGCCACCTGGCCGAAATCATCCAAAACTATACCTCTATGAGGGTTTATGAGGCTGTAGATGGTATACAGGTAGAGCCCGATCATGTTTATATCATTCCGCCCAATAAAGACATGGGTATCCATAACCGCAGATTACTGCTATTAAACCTGGCCAAACCCAACGGCTTTCGCCAACCGATCGACTATTTTTTACAAAGTCTTGCCGACGACCAATGGAACCGGGCCGTAGGGATTATTCTTTCGGGCATGGGATCGGATGGCGAAACCGGTGCACGCATGATCAAGGAAAAGCTTGGTCTGCTGATGGTACAGGATCCCGAAACTGCCCAATTCAATAGCATGCCCCTGGCCAGTATCGGCACTAACCTGGTGGATTATGTATTGTCGCCTGAAGAAATGCCGCTCAAGTTGATCCAATACCTTAACCACCCGGTATTATCGGATGAACCGAATGAGCAGGCGCGAAGCGAGATCAGAAACGGTAACTCCCTTCAAAAAATACTCATGCTACTGCGCTCCCATACGGGACACGATTTCTCGTTGTATAAGAAAAGTACGATCATACGCCGCATCGACCGCAGGGTGGCTTTTCACCAATTGCCTGATTATGTACAATATGTAAACTACCTTCGTGAGAATCCGCAGGAAATCGATGTGTTATTTAATGAACTACTTATCGGCGTAACAAAATTCTTCAGGGATGCACCGGCATTCGAATCCGTCAAGAATAAGTTAACCCACTTAATAAACGGCAAAAAGAATGACGAACCGATCCGCGTATGGATTGCCGGTTGCTCCACCGGTGAAGAGGCTTACTCGGTGGCAGTGATCATTTTGGAATGTTTGGAGCTAAACCCCAAAAAAAAGGCGCAAAAGATACAGATCTTTGCAACGGATCTGGATGCTGAAGCTATTGAGCAGGCACGAGCGGGCGTATATTATGAAAATATTGCCGCAGACGTTTCGGAAGAACGCCTGGCAAAGTTCTTCATAAAAAATGAGGCCGGGTACACGGTAAAAAAAGATCTGCGCGAGATGATTGTTTTTGCGCAGCATAACATCATTAAAGATGCGCCATTTACCCGTCTGGATCTACTTTGCTGCCGTAATGTGATGATCTACCTTACCTCCGACCTCCAGAAAAAAATCATTCCGATTTTACATTATTCACTTAATTCGGGTGGCATTATGTTTATGGGCCCGGCTGAAACGATCGGTGGTTTTACGGAACTTTTTGTCTCCATAGACCCAAAATGGAAAATATTTGAACGTAAGTCCGGCGATTTTTCAGTCAACAAAATGATCGATTTCCCCTTTCATATCGCCAAACAGCCGGCAAGCATGATCCGCACTGAAGAACTCGACAAGCCCATTGTCAAAATATCCGCTGCAGAAACATTCAACAGGGTGCTCCTGGAGCGGTTTACGCCACCGGCCGTACTGATTAATGAAAAGGGCGATATTCTTTTTACCAATGGAAAAACAGGCATTTATCTGGAACTGCCCCCCGGTGAGGCGGCGATGAATATCCACAAAATGGCGCGTGAAGAACTACGTTATGTACTCGGTAACATCATTCATCAGGCACGTAATCAGAAAACCCTGGTTACGATCCGCGATATCAAGTTAAAAGAAGACGGTAAGGTAAGACTGGTTAATTTGCACGCCGGCCTGTTAGACCAGAGCAGCATGCATGGTTTACTGCTGGTAATATTTGAAGACAGGGGTCCCGTAAAAAAAACAGGCGGCCGGCAGGCCAAAGTCGACAGCGGCCACGATCAGCTGGTGGAAGATCTGGAAAAAGAACTGGTCTATACCAAACAGCAGTTGCACAGTACCATTGAGCAGATGGAAACCTCGCTGGAAGAGCTGAAATCAACCAATGAGGAATTGCAAAGCACCAATGAGGAATTGCAAAGCACCAACGAGGAGTCACTGACTACCAAGGAAGAAATGCAATCGCTCAATGAAGAACTCATGACCGTCAATATACAATATCAGTCGAAAGCCGAGGAACTGACACGGCTGAATAATGATATGAAAAATCTGCTGGATGCCACGGAGATCGGCACCATATTCCTGGGTAATAACCTGGAGATATTGCGCTATACGCCTCAGATAAAAAAATTATTTAATATCATTCCCACCGATGTCGGCCGTTCCCTAGCCCATGTTGTCGCCAGTTTTGATTATTCACTGATCGAGGAGAATATCCGCCAGGTGATTGACCGGCTGACCACAACGGAAATAGAAATAAAAACCAAAATGAACGATTGGTATACCGTGCGTATCATGCCGTACCGAACAATGGACAATTTTATTTCGGGCGCTGTGCTCACCTTTTCGCTGATCACCGGCTATAAGCAGATGGAATTCAAGTTAAAGACCCTGCTGAGCTATTCGGCAAGCGTTGTGAATGTTATTCACCAGCCTGCGCTGCAACTCGATAAAGATCTGGTGGTAGTAACCGTTAACGATATATTTCTGCAGCTCTTCCAACTTACTGAGGCTGAAGTGAAAGGCGTATCATTCGAAAATTTTGTACATCATTATTGGAAAACAGATGCGCTGAACAGTTTGTTACAGCAAAGTCGTGATACTCGGGAAAGCGCGACCACAAGATTCAGCGTCCATGGCAAACATTACGAGTTATCTGCCAAGCCGTTCATTGACGATGAAACCCGTGAAGTCCTGCTGATACTTGTAATGATTAACGAAATTTAATTACCAACGGGGTGAAAGCAAATCAGTTAAAACCGGAAGATACCAAATTCGCCAGATTAAGGGCTGATGCCGAAAAAGCGTTAAGTGCCGCCGGTTTAAAAACGGATATTTACGAGGGAAAGGATATTGCTGTCATTTTCCAGGAATTACAGGTTTACCAAATGGAGCTCGAGCTGCAGAATGACGAATTGCGCATCGCCAATGAGGACCTGGAATTGCAGCGCCTTCGTTTTGCCGGCATCTATGACCTTGCACCCATTGGCTATTTCATCCTGGATAAGCTGGGTACCGTTGAAGAGGTGAATACCGCAGGCATTCAATTATTGGAAACATCCCGCGGCAGCCTGGTAGGAAGGTCACTGCAGCAGTTTGTTGCCGGAGAGTTTACCGACACCTATTACCTTTTTTTTCATCATTTACGAAAATCGGGCACCAGACACAGCTGCCAGCTGAAATTAACTTCAAAAAGCGGACGCAATTTTTATGCACAGCTGGAAGGGTTTGGAATCAAAAAGACATTGCAAAGCTATATTGCTGTAATCGATGTCACCGAGGCCATCGACTTCCGGCAAAAGCTTGCCAGAAGCAATGATCAGCTTGAGATGGCCATGAAGGCCTCGCACGCGGGCACCTGGGAACTTCATACAGCCACGATGTCCTTTTACCTGGATAAATACAACTACGATCTTTGCAATATCCGGGAAGACGAATTTGACGGCACTTATAGTTCATTTATAGGTTTAATTCATCCGAACGACCGGTTCATGGTAGATCAGCATTTTCGTACGGCGGTCAATTCGAACACGGAAATCCATGTGGAATGCCGCTTTATTCATTTTGACGATAGCATATGTTATGCAAATATACGGGGTCATCAGATTGAAAAGCCTGATGGCACCAAAAGCATCGTCGGGATTATAATGGATATTACCGATAAAAAACGCATAGAGGCCAAGGCAGCCCAATTACAGCACGACAGGCAAAAGGCTATCAGCATAGCGATGTTAAACGCCGAGGAAAGCGAACGTAAGCGCATCAGCGAAGCCTTGCACGACAGCGTAAGTCAATTATTGTATGGCATTAAGATCCATTTGAACCAGCTGGATGACAGCAACCAGGCCCATGGAATTAAGCAGGTTCACCAGCTTCTGGATACAGCTATTCAGGAAACCCGTAATATCTCCTTTGAGCTGATGCCTGCCATATTGCCCGATTTTGGACTGGCGGCCGCATTAGATGAATTAATCAGACGCCTTTCGGCACCCAACTTTAAAATCAAATATCAGATCTCGGGTTTCAGCAAACATTCCGACCCGCTACTGGAAACCTGTATTTTCAGGACCGTGCAGGAACTGATCAACAATTGCATGAAGCATTCCGGCGCAAATCTGGTGAATATCAAAGTAAAGAAGGACAAAAAAATAGTAATCGAGGTAATAGATAATGGCCGGGGCTTTGATACGATGCAACTGGAAAAAAAACCCAAAGGAACAGGTCTGAGTAGCATCAGGAACCGAATCGGCCTTTATAATGGCCATTTACAGATCAAATCAGCCCCCGGCAATGGAACTGCGGTGAAAATTGAGCTCTGTCATGGATGAGATAAAAAAGATCATTGTCATCGGCGCATCTGCCGGAGGATTTGGGGCTATTACCAGACTCATGGCTGCCATGCCGAACAATTTACCTGCGGCGATATTCGTAGTAATGCACCTGTCAAAAACATCGTCTGCGGAGATTATACAACAGCAACTGGCAAAATTCACAGGTTATCGTTGCAGGATTCCCGCCGACAAGGAAAAGATTGTAGCCGGCAGCCTCTATATCGCCCCAGCGGATTTTCATATGGTGGTAAGGCCAACGCATATCAGGCTGCTCAAAGGACGTCCCGGGATCCGCTGGCGCCCCTCAATCGATGTACTGTTCAGTTCGGCAGCACGCTGTTTTCAGTCCCGGGTGATCGGCATTATTTTAACAGGAATGCTCAATGACGGAACTTCGGGCATGTCAGCTATCAAGGGCCGTGGCGGCATATGTATTGTTCAGGAACCAAAAGAAGCGGAATTCGCCGGCATGCCTGAAAATGTGCTGAACCATGTCGATGTAGATTACCGTGTCCCCCTGAGCGATATCAGCTATATCCTTGCCGATCTGTTTTCGCAGCTCAAAAATATCCATGTTCCGCATACCGGATCTATTTAGGCAGCTCAGCCACCACAACCTTGCGAAAAGGCCGAAGAATATATTATTCCACGGCCTTCTGTACGCTTTCAGCAATCTTTTATGCTGGCCTCATTTAATGGAAATATGCCGTTTGATCTTCTTCTCTTCTTCTTTTTTTCCAACCGTAATTTTTAGAACGCCGTCACGATATTCAGCTTCAATATTGGTATCGTCAACTGATTCAGGCAAAGTAAACGATCGCACAAACGAGGTATAGCTATATTCTCGTTTATTGTATTGTTTTAGATCATCCGTTTGCTGGCCGGTTTTCTCAGCAGCTATCGTAAGAATTTTTCCGTCAATATCTAATTTAAAGTCCTCCTTGTTCAAGCCCGGCGCTGCCAGTTCAATATGATACTGCCCTTCTGATTCTGAGATATTTACTGCGGGCACCCTGGCTATTATGCGATCGGACAAAAATGAATCATTAAAAAAGCTCTCAAAAATATCGTTAAATCCACTTGTGGCCAGTCCTCGGTTTCTGCCCTCATTAAATTTTATCAGTGCCATGGTATGTTCCCTCCTGTTTCATTTAAACACTCAAAAAACAACCGGGCCCTAAGCCTGTTTGTAATATTTTTAATATAATTTGCCGGGCAACAAACGCTTTTTGAAGATGTTTAAAACGGTTTTTTGTCAGCATACTTCCCCGTACAGGGAACCGTCTGATTTCTCATAAAGATTAAGAGATTACGCCATGCTGAATTACATATTTTATCAGCGCGATGGTATTACGGGTGCCGGTTTTGTTGATCATGCTTTGGCGATGACCTTCCACGGTCCGCTTGCTGGTGAAAAGCTTTTCGGCGATTTCCTGATTGGTAAAGCCCTCTGCGGTCAGCATTAACACTTCCATCTCTCTTTTTGAAAACACAACATCCGATGTATTTTCAGATATCACCAGCTCAGGCAACTGAATTAATCTGTTCAGAAAACGCATGGAAAGCTCCGAACTGATATAATGGCCGTCGCCGTGTATGTGATTGATAGCAAAGATCAGTTCATCGGCATTAATGCTTTTAAGCAGATAGCCCTTTACGCCGGCCTTAAATGCATTCACCACATACTTTTCATGATCAATCATGGTCAGTAATATTATTTTGGCGCTGCTAGAGGCGGCTTTTAGTTTTTCCGCCATTTCCATTCCATTCATTTGGGGCATATTCATATCGGCCAAAATAATATCGGGATTAGCCCCTTTCTCGATCAGCTGCAGCACTTCTGCTCCGTTTGCAGCTTCGCCGACGATCTCGAATTGCGCTACTTTTTCCAGCAGATTTCTGATCCCGTTCATAACGATGGTATGGTCCTCAGCCAATATGATCTTAATCATGAATCGAATTGCTTTAAGTCAAATATCTTGTTCTGATTGTTTATCTATCTACAAAAGCCTTGAAAGTCATTGAATGTCTTGCTATGGGCATGGCTGCGTTTACTCTTTTTCAGCCTCGTCAAATGCGACATTAAGTTACGGCAAACCAAGCAACCGGGCAACAAGTTTTTGCCTACGCTATTTTTAACCAAAATTAGCGGCAGCATTGAAACAAAAAACAGAAAAAGCTGGAAACACGTATTTCACCCTTGAAAAATGGGTATTTCCCGCCTCGCAAACACGTATTATACCCTCAAACTTCAATACCCTGAAAGCTGTTGATTTATTAGATTAGAAATTAACATGCACAGATTACATCGAATTCAGTTACTTATAAACTATACTACTATGGAAAGAATTGCAGAAGATTCAAAACTAAAAGAATTTTTCGTCGACCAGTTAAGGGATATTTATTGGGCCGAAAAGAAGCTTGTAAAAACGCTTCCAAAAATGCAGAAAGCAGCAACTTCAACCCAGTTAAAAGATGCTTTCGGCAATCACCTCGCTCAGACCCAGGAACATGTACAGCGGCTTGAACAAGTATTTGGTATAGCCGGAGAAGCGGTTCAGTCGAACAAATGCCCTGCCATGGCCGGAATTGTCGATGAAGGCGAAGATATTATAGAGGAAACCGAGGAAGGCACAGCCCAGCGTGATGTGGGACTGATCTTTGCCGGACAAAAAGCTGAACACTATGAAATTGCTACCTATGGCGGGTTAATAACGCTTGCACAAGTTTTAGGCTATGACGATGCAGCGAGTGTGCTGGAAAGAACACTTGCCGAAGAAAAGCAGGCCGATGCCCTTCTCACGCAAATAGCGGAGAATGACATTAACTATCAAGCCAGCCGAGAGCGGGCCTGAGGTTAACTTCAGCAGCCAAATGACCTGTTTTGATGATTCCCGGTATCCTGAACGCTGTACCGGGAATTTTTTTTAAGAACATCCAACCCGCAATCGTGTTTTTAAAAGCACATGCGGATAATAAATAGTAAATCTTTAAGTAATCATGGCGAAAAATGTAGCTGAGCAGCTGGTCGAAATGCTGGTTGATGCCGGTATCAAAAGGATATATGGCGTAACAGGCGACAGTTTGAATGAGGTGAACGATGCCGTAAGGCGAAATGGAAAGATACAATGGGTGCATGTGCGGCATGAGGAAGCTGGCGCTTTTGCAGCAAGCGCCGAGGCGCAGCTTGCAGGCTTTGCATGCTGCGCCGGAAGCAGCGGACCGGGTCATGTGCATTTGATCAATGGCTTGTATGATGCTCACCGCGCAGGAGCGCCGGTCATAGCAATCGCCTCGACCTGTATGAGCAGCGAGTTTGGCACGGAGTTTTTCCAGGAAACCAATACCATTAAACTGTTCGACGATTGCAGCTGCTATAATCAGATAGCCACTACTCCGGCACAATTTCCCCGAATGCTGCAGAGCGCCATCCAATATGCTTTAAATAAAAAGGGCGTTTCCGTCATTGGTTTGCCCGGTGATCTTACTAAACTGGATGCCGAAGATATCAGCAGTTCCATAAAAAATTATAATCCCAGCGCCGAAATAAAGCCAGGTGCGACTGACCTGGGCGAACTGGCAGAATTGATCGCCGCAAATGAGAAATCAGTGATTTTCTGCGGAATAGGCGCATCGGATGCGCATGACCAGGTCGTTGAACTCTCCCGGCGCATTCATGCCCCCGTTGGATATTCATTCCGCGGGAAAATGAGCATTCAGCATGATAACCCCAATGAAATTGGCATGACAGGTCTGCTTGGCTTGCCATCCGCATTTCATAGCATGCAGCAAGCGGACCTGCTCATTCTGCTGGGCACCGATTTCCCATATACGCAGTTTATGCCCCTGGGCTGCCGGATCGTACAGATCGATACCAGGCCTGAACGCATTGGACGGCGTGCAAAGGTAGATATAGGCCTTCATGGTACCATTAAAGATACCCTGAATGCGCTTCTTCCCCGCGTTGTCCAAAAAACCGATGATCGTTTTTTGCAGGCTCAGTTACAATTTTACGATGAAGTAAAAAAACATCTGCAAACCTATGTGGACGATCCAGGGGAGCAAGAAAGAATACATCCGGAGTTTGTAATGAATCTGATAAACGAAGCGGCCGCCGCTGATGCAATATTTACGGTTGATACCGGTATGACCTGCGTTTGGGGAGCTCGTTATATCAGCGCAACGGGCAAACGTGAATTGATCGGCTCGTTTAATCATGGTTCGATGGCCAATGCTTTGCCGCAGGCTATCGGCGCGGCATTAACCTGCCCGGGCCGGCAAGTGGTCGCCCTTTGCGGAGATGGCGGGCTGTCCATGCTACTTGGTGATCTGGCTACGGTGGCGCAGTATAAACTACCGGTAAAAGTAGTCGTATTCAATAACCGTTCATTGGGAATGGTTAAACTGGAAATGGAAGTAGCCGGCATCCCTGACTGGCAAACGGACATGTACAATCCTGATTTTGCACTGGTTGCTCAGGCGATGGGAATAAAGGGTCTGACGGTTAAAGACCCCGGAGATTTAAAACAAACGCTGGCGGATGCATTCCTGGCGGCAGGGCCGGTATTGGTAAACGTATTTACCGATCCAAATGCACTGGCAATGCCGCCGAAGATAGAGTTTGAGCAGCTAAAAGGCATGGTCCTGTCCATGTCCAAACTGGTATTAAATGGCCGTATGGACGAAGTTATGGACACTTTTAAAGCGAACTATAAGCATCTGAAAGAGGTGATCTAACTAAATAAAGAAAAATTAAAACTATGCCCGAACTACCCGATCTGGAGGTTTTCAGCCATAACCTGAACAAAGCGCTGAGGGGAAAAAAGCTTGAAAAGATCCTGGTCGGCCGGGCAAAGAAACTGAATGTACCGGCAGAAAAATTACAGGAAACGCTGGAGGGTACCCTACTTAAAACTGTGATACGCACGGGTAAGGAATTACATATGGAATTCAATAACGGTCATGTTTTAGGCCTGCACCTGATGCTGCATGGCAAACTGTCTTTAATTAAAGAAGGCTCTGAGCAGAAATACCTGGTCCTGGCACTGAAATTTGCTGGTGGAACGAGTCTGGTATTAAGCGATTTTCAAGCCGCAGCCACGCCCACGCTTGACCCGGCTAAAAGCGCTGTGCCGGACGCGCTTGAAGTCAGTGCTGATTACTTGCATGACAAACTAAGCAAAACCCGTACGCCTGTAAAAACGGCCCTGATGGATCAGAAAATCCTGCGTGGAATAGGAAATACCTATGCCGATGAAATTTTATGGGATGCGCGCCTTTCGCCATTTTCTGTCTCGAATAAAATTCCGGCTGATAACCTAAAAAAACTAACAAGGTCCATTAAAAAAATACTCAAAGAAGCAGAAGAAAAAATTTTAAAAGAACACCCTGATACCATCAGTGGCGAATACCGCGACTTCATGGAGGTTCACCTTGCGGGAAAAGAGAAAACATCAACGGGCTCCGTCATTCACCAAAAGTCTCTTGCGTCAAGAAAAACCTACTATACTGACGAACAGGAGTTGTTCCGGTAGCGCCGCAATCCGCCATTTATTTTGTTGGTACAAAGTTTTTCATTGGAGATCAAACAAAGTCTAAGTGGACCAGGAAAATCGCTGGTGAGCATCCATGCTTTTCCGGTTCAGGCACATGCAATATACAGCCTTGGGACCTTCGCGGAACCTCAATTGGGTGGAAACAAGAAGGAGAAACAAGAAGGAGTTAATTTACCACAGTCTGTGGCGGCTTCTGATTTCCGGCTTTTTAATTGTTTTTGCAGGGGGGACCTCTGCTTGTTTTACGTCGTCCTTTTCAATCAAAGGTTGCTGGGTGCGAATATCTTTTTCGTCATCCCTGGTTTTTCTAGGTCTCATGATATTAACTCCTGTTCGTTTTACTGGTTTTACCCTAACAATTCAACAATTTGCTATTGAAATAAGTTTTTGTTCGGTACGCATAATTGGCGCAGAAAATACCTGTTTATAAAGCCTTTTAACTACATGAAATGCCGCAATTGTTTATCAATTGCACATAGGCATTGTAAAATAAAAACAGGTGCCATTACCGGGCTCACTTTCCACCCTGATTATCCCGTTATGCTGGCTCACAAAATCCTTGACGAGCAGCAAGCCCAGCCCGCTCCCCTTTTCCTGCTCGGTCCCTTCCCGGGAGTCTGCCTTACCATTATCAAATAAGGTTTCACTTGTTTTTTGTGACATGCCCACTCCGAAATCCTGTATACTTATTTCGACCATATTTTCAACAGCGCGGGCATACACCCTTACAGCTTTGCCCTGATAGGGTGTAAACTTTATTGCATTGGAAACCAGATTTTGGATGATGGACCGGAACATAAGGGCATCCACGTTCACATAAAGACTTTCATCAATATCACGTTCAAACTTTATTCTTTTCTGAACAGCATTGTTTCTTAAAAGATCAAGAGATTCATTAACACCCTTTAACAAATGAAGCCTGCGGGGATTGAAGTTTGTCTTTTCCCGCTGCTGCTTAGCCCAGTCCACCAATTCGTTCAATTGGTTCAGAATCTTCTTTGATGTTCTATAGATGATTGCAGAAAGTGCCTTTATTTGATCCGGACGTAATTTTTCGATGCTACCACTCAAATTTTCCGAAGAAGCCAGTAAAGCTGTAAGCGGATTTCTCAGATCATGAGAAATCACCGAAATGAACTTATCTTTTGATAAATTCAAAGACTTTAATTCATAATTCAGGTTTTCCAGTTCGATCGTCCGCTGCAACACGTGATTTTCCAGATCCTCGTTTAACTGCACAAGGTCATTATTGATGGCCTGAAGCTTTTCCTCCTGTTGCCGGAGCAAGTGGTTCTTCCGATGAAGTTCAGCAAACACGGCTACCTTGGCACGTAAAATCTGAGGGTTTATCGGCTTGCTGATAAAGTCAACGCCACCGGTCTGGTAACCCCTGGAAACTTCATCCTCTTTATGTTCCTGCGCGGTGATAAAAATGATGGGAATATGTTGCAGTTTATCGCGCTGCGAGATAAGCTCCGCGGTTTCATACCCGTCCATGATCGGCATTCTCACGTCCATCAAGATCAGCGAAAAGTCCTCTTCTTTCAATAAGATCCGGAGCGCTTCCTTTCCCGATGAAGCCTTCGAAAAAGAATAGCCTTCGCGCTCGAGAATAACCTCCATCGAGAGCAGATTATTGTCATTGTCATCAACCAAAAGAATTTTGATTGCCGAATTGCCAGCGATCAGTTCCTGCGTGTTTTTTTCCGTAAATTCTGACAACATAATATTAGTTTATTAGCCAAACACGCATCAGGGATAACAGCTGATCCGTTTTCACAGGCTTGGTTATATAATCTGAAGCACCCGATGAAATACATTTTTGCCTGTCGCCGATCATTGCCTTGGCAGTCACGGCAATAATTGGAAGGTTCTTATTTCTGGGCTCCTTGCGGATGATCTGGATCGTTTCATAACCATCCATTTCCGGCATCATGATATCCATCAGAACAATGTCTATGCTTTTATTCTTGTTTAATATTTCCAATGCTTCCCTGCCGCTTTCTGCCGTTATCACCTCCACTTTCGATCTTTCAAAAACAGCAGTCAGCGCAAAAAGATTTCGCACGTCATCGTCAACGACCAGCACTTTTTTAGAATCCAGTACATCCGTTTTAGCGCGGATACCATCAACCATTTTCAACTTGTCCTTCACTGATCAGTTTTCTATCAATGTGCATCAAGACCAACATCTCCTCCAGCAGATAAAGGTGCGAAGCAGGGGTTTTGGTAATGATCTTGTGATTTAGCCGCTTTAAGCTGGATCAGTTCGTCCTGGGTAAAGTCACGTGCCGAATGCAGAATGATCGTCGTTTGCGGCTGTTTAAGCAGGTTGATCTTATTCAGCAAATCCAGACCGTTTGCATCGGGAAATACAAAATCCATCACTATACAATCAAACAATTCCTTTTTGAGAAGCTGAAGCGCTTTTTTTGCTGTCGGAGCTGCAAATACTTCAATAATGCCCTCATTGGATATCAGTTCGGATAAACGCTGGAGTTCTGCTTCGTTATCTTCAATGATTAACACGCGCTTTTTGCTCTGGTCATGGAAGGCATCTATACTGTTGATCAGTTCGTCCAGTGAGTTATTGGATAATGGTTTGAGATTAAACGCTCTTGGCGCCATATTTTAGCGACATCAGTTTATTATCCTCACCCGAAATCACATGTACGGGGATGTGCCTTAAATTGATGTCGCTTTTCAGCAACTTAAGGATCTTCCAGCCATTGGATTCCGGCATATTTACATCCAGCGTAATGGCAATCGGGTTGTATTTTGTGATGCTTTCAAAAATCTCCAGGTAGCTGATGGCAACAACCACCTTTAAGCCCAAAATCATGCGCCTTATCGATCAATATTTTCGTGAACCGGATGTCATCTTCTATGACCAGCAACACTTTGTCTCCTGCGACAATATTATGCCGGTCATCATCTATGACTAGTTCAGCGGTATCGATCAGGTTGCTCCGCATGTGGCAAGGCCGGGTAGGTTTCCTTGTCAACCAATAACCGAGCTTTTTCCTCCTTGTACTTCAACGGCAGGTATAAGTGTAAACACGCTGCCTTTACCCAGTTCGCTGCCCACGGTTATTGTACCGCCCAACAGTTCGGCAAAACCCTTGCTGATGGATAGTCCCAAACCTGTACCGCCATATTTTCGGCTGGTTGAACCTTCTGCCTGCTGGAAGGCCTCAAATATAATTCCCTGCGTGTTTTTTGAAATGCCAATACCGGAATCCTCTATCGAAAATGCGATCACCGAATCGGTATCCGCCAATGGATTTTCCTGGTCCGGCGCCGGCCTGAAAATACTGCATTTGACACTGCCCTTTTCAGTGAACTTAAAGGCATTGGAAAGCAAGTTCTTTCAGATATCTGGTTCAAACGCTGCATATCCGTCTCCATCATTTCCGGCAGCCCCTCTTCGAGGTCGATCTCAAATTTAAGGTTCTTGGCTTCGGATATCGGCTTAAATGTCGATTCAGCAAATGACGCGATCTCTTTAAAGCTAACCGGCATGACATCGGCTGCAATAACTCCCGATTCGATCTTGGAGAGATCGAGAATATCATTGATCAGCTGGATCAGGTCATCCCCGCAGGAATGGATGGTTTTGGCGAACATTCTTTGCTTTTCCGTCAGGTTGCCTTCAGGATTTTCAAAGAGCTGCTGGGCCAGTATTAACAAGCTATTGAGCGGCGTGCGCAGTTCATGCGACATGTTTGCCAGGAACTCCGATTTGTATTTCGAGGTCAGCGTTAGCTGTTCGGCTTTTTCTTCCAGTGAGCGGCCCTTATCATGCAATTCGTCATTTGCGCGCCTTAACTCTTCCTGCTGCTGCGGAAAGCTCACCGGCGAGCGACTGCGATTGGGCCAGCAGTTCTTCGGTACGGGTATTGGTTTCGATGTTATTTAACACGATACCGATACTTTCGGTCAGCTGATCCAAAAAGTCGATGTGCGTATCGCTGAAATTCTCAAATGAGGCCAGTTCAATTACCGCTTTTACATTATTTTCAAACAACACCGGCAAGATCACAAGGTCAATAGGCGCAGCGCTGCCTATACCCGAACTGATCTGCAGATATTCATTCGGCACATTGGACAGCCTGATGCGTTCCTTATCGGTCGCGCACTGGCCGACCAAGCCTTCACTGAGCGAAAATTCCTGGTTAATAAGCTTTGCGGCTCTTTTGCGCATAACCGGCAAATAACTTCAGTTTGGCCTCATCGGCGACCTTCGGGCTGTTCCAATATGTAGAACGCACCATAACGCGCATTCACCAATTCCGCCAGTTCCGATAATACTTTGTTAGCCACCGCATTTCTGTCACGCTGGCCCTGCAGCATCTGCGCGAATTTGGCAAGGTTTGATTTCAGCCAGTCCTGTTCATGGTTCCTGAGCGTGGTATCTTTCAGGTTGGCGATCATCTGGTTAATGGTATCCTTTAAGCGCTTCCAGCTCCCCTTTGGCATCCACACGGATGGTCCGGGTAAGGTCACCCTTTGTTACCGCCGATGCAACTTCTGATATGGAACGCACCTGCACGGTTAGATTCTGCGCCAGCTGGTTTACGTTTTCTGTTAAGTCCTTCCAGGTACCCGATGCGCCCGGCACGCTCGCCTGACCACCCAAACGGCCCTGTACACCCACCTCACGCGCCACGGTCGTTACCTCATCGGCAAATACCGCAAGCGTATCAATCATTTCGTTGATGGTATCGGTTAGCTGGGCCACCTCACCCAACGCGTTGATGGACAGGCGCTGTTTCAGGTTTCCTTTTGCAATACCGGTGGCCACTTTTGCAATACCCCGTATCTGACCGGTAAGGTTCGAGGCCATCTGGTTTACCGAGTCAGTCAAATCCTTCCAGGTACCGGCCACACCTTTTACGTGTGCCTGGCCACCCAGCTTACCTTCGGTACCTACCTCACGGGCAACACGCGTTACTTCGGAGGCAAACGAGTTCAGCTGATCCACCATCGTATTGATGGTGTTTTTCAGGTCCATGATCTCCCCTTTAACGTCGATGATTACTGTTTTTGATAAAGTCGCCGCTGGCAACAGCTTTGGTTACTTCGGCAATGTTACGCACCTGCGAGGTAAGGTTACTCGACATCTGGTTTACCGAGTCCGTTAAATCCTTCCAGGTACCTGCAACACCAGGCACAAAGGCCTGGCCGCCCAGGTTGCCGTCGGTACCCACCTCACGGGCAACACGCGTTACTTCGGATGCAAAACCGCGCAGCTGATCAACCATGGTATTGATAGTTTCCTTTAGCTGCAGGATCTCGCCGCGCACGTCAACCGTGATCTTTTTCGAAAGTCGCCGTTTGCTATCGCGATGGATACATCGGCTATATTACGCAACTGGGCGGTAAGGTTACCGGCCATTTTATTTACCGAGTCGGTTAAGTCCTTCCAGGTGCCATCCACGCCCGGCACATTGGCCTGGCCGCCAAGCTGACCTTCCGAACCCACCTCACGGGCCACGCGCGTTACTTCTGATGCAAAACCGCGCAACTGATCCACCATCGTATTAATGGTATTTTTCAATTCCAGCAACTCGCCTTTGGCATTTACCGTGATCTTACGCGAAAGGTCCCCTTTGGCCACCGCTGTGGTTACTTCGGCGATGTTACGCACCTGCGAGGTAAGGTTATCGGCCATCTTATTTACCGAGTCGGTTAAATCCTTCCAGGTACCGCCTACTCCCGGCACGTTTGCCTGCCCGCCCAGCTGACCTTCAGAACCTACCTCACGCGCCACCCGCGTTACTTCCGAACCAAATGAATTCAGCTGATCCACCATCGTATTGATGGTGATCTTCAGTTCGAGCATTTCACCCTGTACGTCAACGGTGATCTTTTTAGAAAGGTCGCCTTTGGCCACCGCCGTTGTTACCTCGGCGATATTACGTACCTGGCCGGTAAGGTTACCGGCCATCTGGTTTACCGAATCGGTTAAGTCCTTCCAGGTACCGCCTACGCCCGGCACATTTGCCTGACCACCTAGCTGACCTTCCGAACCCACCTCACGCGCCACACGGGTTACTTCGGACGAAAAAGAGTTCAGCTGATCCACCATCGTATTGATCGTGTTTTTCAACTCCAGCAATTCGCCTTTGGCATCTACGGTGATCTTTCGGGATAAGTCACCTTTTGCAACCGCAGTGGTCACCCCGGCGATATTACGCACCTGGTCGGTCAGGTTACTGCCCATTTGGTTTACCGAATCCGTAAGGTCTTTCCAAACACCGCCTACTCCCTTTACCCTGGCCTGGCCGCCCAATTTACCTTCCGTACCTACTTCAAGCGCCACACGCGTTACTTCGGATGCAAACGAGTTCAGCTGGTCCACCATCGTATTGATGGTTTTCTTCAGCTCAAGCATCTCTCCTTTTACGTCCACGGTGATCTTTTTAGAAAGGTCACCATTGGCAACAGCGGTCGTTACACCCGCGATATTACGCACCTGCGAGGTCAAGTTACCTGCCATTCGGTTCACCGAGTCGGTAAGTCTTTCCAGGTCCCTGCAACGCCCGGCACCTTAGCCTGTCCGCCTAATTTACCTTCCGTACCCACTTCGAGCGCCACACGTGTTACTTCTGAAGAAAAAGAGTTGAGCTGGTCAACCATCGTATTGATGGTATTTTTCAGTTCAAGTATCTCCCCTTTTGCTTCCACGGTAATCTTTCGCGAAAGGTCTCCCTTTGCCACCGCAGTAGTTACTGCAGCTACATTACGCACCTGGGCGGTAAGGTTACCGGCCATCTGGTTCACCGAATCCGTCAATTCAGCCCATACGCCCGCAACGCCCTTAATTCGTGCCTGTTCACCCAGTTTGCCTTCCGATCCTACCTGCCGTGCAACCCGGGTTACTTCCATCGAAAACAACTGAAGCTTGGAAAGCATCTGGTTAGATTCCTTTGCTATTCGCAGGAACTCCCCTTTTAACGGGTGCCCGCTGATTTCCAGGGGGATATGTTTTGACAGGTCGCCATTGGCTACCGAATTGATCATGCCGGCAATCTCGAGGGTGGGCGTGGTTAGATCCGTAATCAGATCATTTAAGGAATTGATGCCATTTGCCCATTCACCCCTGGCATCAGAAAGGTCAATTCTCTTTGAGAGATCGCCGCGTTTTCCGATGATTTTTTCTGCGGAGAGTATTTCGGCCACCAAACGCTCGTTCATATCAATAATATCGTTCAGCACCTCACAAATCCTTCCGTTTATACCTGCCTGAGTGACCGGCATTCGCGCATTCAATCTGCCATTTTTAACAAGAGAAAGGACATTTAAAAGCTCCTTCAGATCAAGGGAATCCGTACCCTGCTGCTCGTCAAAATGCTGATCATTTAACAATAATTTTTCCAGGATGTCTTCTTTCATAGCAGGTATTAATTAAGGTTTCAGGAATAATAACGCTTAATAAGCTGATTTATTAAGAAATTGTTTGAGAAAATAATAAAAATATATGGGAAGGGCCTGATTGCTATGTAACAATAAAGATACAATAATACAGGAGACAGCCGGGGAATGGGCGGGGTCAGGAGCCTCAGATTATGCATCCCGCGGGTCTGTGCCGGGAATGTGATTCTGTAAAGAAGTACTTCTGAAATATAAAAAGTGACTTATGGTGTAGGACTCACTTTCTGCACGGCGACAATGCTGTCGACTAAAAACGTGCTCACGCCTCTCCATGGAAGTGTGTGAAAATATTCCTTATAATGCAGCTCCAGATAGTCACCTGCATAACCATTGAGCTGCTTGGCAACCTTTTCGTCGGCAACGGAAAACATAAACTCATTGGACTGAATGTTACCCTGTGCAGGCGTTTTGATTCCTGCCTGAATAAGCCTTCCTTCGTAGGTTTTAAACAGCACGCCTTTATGAACGAAATAGTTCATCGTGCCGGCCTTGGTTCCGTCGCCAAAAACAAAATAATAACGGTAATATACTACCCCGGAAATGATCAACAGAAAGACCAGCAGGATAATGGTAATAACGCGCTTTTTCATAACAGGTTGATTTGTAGGGTTAACAATCAAATATAACTGATGTTAGTTATATTTTTTCATATTTCCTTTAAACCATCCAAAACACCTGCATAAAATAGATTTCTATTTGCCCGGGTAAACATTGTTGCTTCGATCAGCGTCCGGCAACTCATTGTCCGGATCTATAACGATGCTGGTAATTTTGGAGACCGAATTATACCTGAAGACCCATTTTGATCCATGCTGCCAGATCTCTACCGGTAACTTAATGGTTTGAGTCCGGCCATTCTCTTCGGTCACTCTTGCAATTACCGGCAGGGCCATCTCCTTCAAATTTTCCAGCGTCACGAGCGAACCCAATGCCGGATCATTTTTCACATACCGCACATCGGTAACCGCCTGGTCGACGTTCCAGGTCGTATAAAACCATTCTTTCCAAAACCATCCCAGATCCTCGCCGGCAGCATCGTTTATCGTGCGGAAAAAGTCATCTGGCTGCGGGTGCCTGTAGGCCCAGCGGTTAATATAAACTTTAAATGCATAATCAAAACGATCGGGATCCAGAACAACGTTCCGCAAAATATCCAGCGCCAACGCGGTCTTGTAATAATACATGCCCCCGTCATCGTTTGCATCCGGAGCAATCGCCAGCGGATCCCGCTGCTTGAGCATTCCCTTTGTCAGCGTAAGCGCCAGGCTGCTTTTGTCTGCATATTCACCATGATTAAAATTCGCCCAGGCATGCCGGTTGATAAACGTGTTAAAACCCTCATCCATCCATGCCCAGCGCCGCTCATCGCTGCCTACGATCATCGGGAACCAATTATGCCCTATCTCATGGGCCACATCGCGCCACAGGTCATCATTGACGATCTTATAACTGCAAAACACGATACCGGGATATTCCATTCCCAATGCAACACCTGCCACCACAAAAGCGGAATGCCATGGATACTGGTAATAAGTTTTTGAATAAAACTCCATGCTGAACTTCAGGTATTGCACAGCGCGGCTATAGTGTTCCCGTCCTACGCTTTCAATAGGATAAACCGCCATAGCCATGCCCTTTTTGCCATCAGGCAGGTTAACCCGGGCCGCGTCCCAGAGAAATGAGCGTGATGCCGACCAGGCTACGTCCCGTGTATTATTCATTTTATAGTGCCAGGTCATTGTTCCCCTGCTATTACCTGACCATGACTTTATTTCATCTTTGCCAATTATACTGACCGTACTATCACTCCCGGCAGCCTCGTGCAAACGTTTTGCTAAGGCAGCCGGCAGCACATCCTCGGGATTTTGCAGATCGCCGGAACCGGCAACGATCATATCACGGGGTGCCGTCACGTAATAGTCGATATCGCCGTATTCGCAGTAAAATTCGCCATTGCCCAGATAAGGCAGTGTATTCCATCCCCTCAGGTCATCGAAAACGCACATACGGGGAAACCACTGCGCCAGCTGATAAATGACACCGTTTTGGGTGGAAAGCCTGCCCATGCGATCGGCACCGTGTTCAGGGATCGCAAAGGAATAAGCCATATTGATGGTGATTTTATCTCCCTGCCCCTTCATGATAAAGGGTAGGCGCAGCTGCATGCGCGTATCGCTGATACAGGGTATAACCGGGTAATTCTTGCCTCCATAAGTAACAAACACCTTTCCGATATTATATCCGCCTTTAAACCCATTTGAGTCGAACCTATCGCCCGCCGGCGTTGTGGCTGTGCCGCGTGAATCCGAGCGGAACAAATTCTGATCGAGCTGCAGCCATAAATAACCAAGCGTATCGGGGCTATTGTTCGTATAATTTATACTCACGCTGCCACTGACCAAAGTGTCTTTCTCCGACAGGACGGCATGAATAATATAGTCGGCACGGTTTTGCCAGTATTTTGTGCCCGGCGAGCCATTAGCGTTGCGCGTCTGGCTAACCGTGTTACTGAGAAACTGCGGATCAAAAACCTGTTTTTTATCATAGGTGGATTTTGCCTGCGAGAAGACCATAGCGGGCATTAAAAGCGCCGCAATAAGACCAAATAGAATTTGCTTACTCCTGTTCATATAAAAATCACGCATTGGATTTACATTCCATTAATTGCCTTTACTTTGGCAAGGTATTCATTCAATGTTTTTTCAGACGGCTTTTGCTGGCTGCTGCGCCCAATCAGTTCGTCTACCTCATTTTCAAGCCTGCTGTCGGCGTCCTGGGGATAAGGTCCGCCTACGCCCAGATTTTCCGGCCACTGGCGCGCCTGGTCCACCTTTTTTTTCGCATCGCTGAGCTGTCCCTTACCGATCAATTCTATAGCCAGCACCAGTTTTGTCTGCTGGTATAATTTGTGGCCGTCTTTGGCACCCTCGTAAGGCAGCACCTGAAGATTACCTATGGTACTTTCGGCCTGTCCGTAACGACCGGTCAGCATCAGGCAGCGGGCCTGAAGCATGCCCATGATATAATTATTCCGATGAGCCTTGTAAAATGGCTCGACCGTGGCCAGAGCCTGCTGATACTTTTTTTGCGCAATCAAAAAGTCTGTCAGATATTTAACATATATCCACTCACCGGGAGCAATTTTTGCAGCCCTCGTCAAATCTCTTTCCTGACTCTGGTGGTCTGCCGAATCCGACAAGCGGGCGCGAATTACATAAAACGGTGAAAAATCGTTTGGTGCGCTCGTCTGGGAGATCGCCTGGCGCGCGCTTAAAGAATCATGTACGGAGGCATATATTAAAGAAAGATAATAGCCCGGCTTCCAGTCAGTTGAAGTTTTTGAGGCCCACTGCATGACCTGGGCACTTTCGGGCCGGAAAGGGAACACCAGATAAGCGCTGCCGCCTTTTGCATCATCCAGCCATTGTGTTGCATGAGCGTCGTTGCGGTGCAGCCAGGCCAGCCAGTACATTATTTCATTGTTCTTCTGCGGTGCAAGTTCCAAAATAGACCGGCATTCATTATCTAGGCCCAGCCCATCATACCAAAGTGCTAAATCGAGATAGGTTTGCTCGGGAAGTTCATCACGAAGCGGGCTGGTCAGTGCAGATTTCGATCCTTCGGAAGGACTATTCCTATACTGTTCAAAGCGGATAAAATGATTGAAGGGGTCAAGGGCCGCTATCCTGGCCTGCACCGTTTTCTCCCGGTCTGCGTCATGCCCTAAACGTGCTGACAAGTACTGCAGTTGTAAAGCGGTGATATTCTCGCTGTTATAGACCAGGCTTTTGGATGCATAATCGAATCCTTCGTCGTACTTCTGCTGCCGGATCTTAATTTTGCTCAATTCAGTGTAAGCAGCCGCCCGGTAATCCCCAGTGAGCGTTGCTACCTCAAAGCCGTCCTGTGCATCGTAAATCTTATTCAGCTTCAGCGCTGATAAACCGTAATAATAATTGGCCGCTCCGTCGTAGGTATCCAGACTGATGGCCTTGCGGGCATAGTCAAAAGCGGACTGATAATGCATTTTTTTATATTCCAGCATGGCCATCTCCGCCAAGGCTGGAATAAATGAAGGGTCAAGCTGAAGGGAACGGCGGATATTTTTTTCTGCTTCCCCATAGTTTCGCATACCGGCCTGATAACTTCCTGTTAAATATAGCCCGTAAGCCGAACTATAATCCAGCTTCACCAATGGCCGCGTTGGCCTGCTTAGTATTTTTTCTGTGCTATCTTTTAAATTTATTTCACTTGTGCCCAGCGTGATGCAGCCCACCTGGCGCCCGTTTAATCCGATGGCCTGCTGCATATGCTGCAGCGGCTCTAACTGAATGAATTTACTGAAGATCAGTTTGCCATCCCTGCCAGTGATCTTAAGCGTATCGCGGATATACCTTACCGCAGAAAAATAGATTGCGGCCGAATCCCGGTTACCGGTCATGTTGAGCACCCCATTCGTGTCGGCCAGAGCCACGCCTCTGGTATTACCGTAGGGATACCAGTATTCGGTCCAGCTGTCCGTTTGGTAGGGTGCAAAATCAAACTGCTTGTAGGGGCTGTACAGGCTCTCTGCAATATTCTGATTATATAGTCGTCCGCTTTGCAGTTCGGTATATTGCCCTGCATTGTCGTTGAGTAATTTATCCCATATTGCTCCGCTGCGGGCCATTCCCCATAGAAATATCTTTTTGCCGACCTTATCTTCCCGGTTAGCGAAATGGATCATGCCATAATCCGCATTCTGCCAATAGGCTCCCCAGTACTTGCTGTAAACCCCCGTAATATGGTAAGATTGGCTCCCGCCAAAATCATTCTGCTTATAGAAGGAAAGATTCCGTTTCTGCAGGGAATCATACGGCCAGGAGTAGGATTTGCCATCATGAAATAAATGGTGGGTGCCCGGTTCAATAAACTTGAGGTCGTCTGCCGTTTTCACAGCAAGGTTCATCCAGCTGTAATAGGGCCGATCCTCACCGGTCCCATTATGCCAGAAAGCATGCGTGGTAAAATAGGCCTTGTCTTTGGGCAGCCTGATCTCCAGATTCCATCTCGTCTCGGTGAGCAGATCCAGCAGGCTGATGATACAGCTCACGCTGCCATCATCATTTTTCCGGGTCATGTAATCAACCGCGCCCGATACTCCGGGGGTATGGCCAATAATACCGAAATTGGCTTCAATGCCTCCGCTTGTCCATGGGCCACGCATGGCGATGTCCCTGAACTTGACTACGTCATTCTGATAAATAAATGGCCTGCCGCTCCTTTTGTCAATAGCTGTCCATATCTTACCACCGATCTGGGGCATCACCCAGAGTTTGATGAAATCATTTTCCAGTTCAACTACCTTCCACTTTTGCTGCACGGGCTTGTCCGTAAAGCCGTCAAAACGGTAATATGGATAAATAGTACCCGGATTTGCAACCGGGTTTGGCTGAGAATAAGGATAGGTTTTGAATTCCTTTTCAAACTCTTTAACAGTGGCGTTGTGCTGTGCCTTTACGGGCAACCCGGCAAGGCACAACAAAAGGGAAACTGCTGTTACGAACCAGGCGTTTGTTTTCATAATCAAAATAGTGGTTGATCAGATTAAAATTTAAAAAGATGGCTCGATGCCCCTGCCCTTCCAGTAATCAACTATCGGCTTGTACGGCCCATATTTATGCTGTTCGGCCGAAAAGGGATCTTTAAATGGTCCCCGGTCGTAGTCCACCGCCTTTTCTTCCGCATTGGGATACTGATATTCCTTTACAAAAGGTCGCTGATGTATCTTGTCGTCATTGATAAATGCTGCCAGGTCAAGCGCCTGTGCCGGGCTCAGGTAAGGCTTATCGTGAGTAGCCTTGTCGTAGGGCATGTTCGAAACCAGCCATTGCGCCATTTTGACGATCCGGTGCATACTTGATCCAGGCTGATAGGCTTTAAGTCCCCACAAAGGCGGGTACTCGTAAGTAACCTGGTCCCCGCGCATTTTACCTTCGCCGTTTTCCCCATGGCAGCGCGCACAGCTGGAAGTATAAAGCAGCGCACCGTTAGCCGGTGATGCAGCGGTATCGGGCAGTTCGATCTCCACATTTTTAAGGCCTTTGGTATGCTTGCTCACACCAGATGAATCGCTCAGCCATTTGAGGTAGGACATAAACCCCAGCATTTCTTTACCATCAAGGGGCAAAGGCCGGCCTAAATGCGGATGCATAATACAGTTATTAATTCTTTCAGCCAGTGACAGCACCTTGCCTTCGCGGGCACGGTATGAGGGGTAATTACGAAAAGCGGTCACCAGATTCAAAGAGAATGGTTTGCTACCGGCATCCTGGTGACAGTTGGAACAATTCATTTTATTGCCCAGATATTTTCCGTTCACGCCCTGTGGACCGATATAATATGCCGTATGCAGCATCAGTTGCCTGCCATAGCGTACGGACTCTCCAAATTTGCCACCGGGCATTTTTGTGGTGTCGACATGCACGATGGAATCGGCTTTTGCCGCTGTTGATGACTCTTCGGTGCCACGGTCGTCACCCTTGCTTTGGGTACATGAGGTATAAAATTGTGCTATACCAACTGCAATTAAAATATAAATTATATACAAATAGTGTTTTCTCATTTTTCTGATTTCTTATCCGCCGGAGGATTATGGTTTCAAATAGGGTGCTAACTGTTTGCCTCTGATAAATTCGGCTCTGTAGCTTGGCATGGCCGTTTCCATTGTCCAAAGCAGACTGCCTTTACGGTCAGCCAGCACAACAATATGCCGTTTTGAACAGCAGACCAGTACCGATGTGTCACCGAGCATATAGGCACTGCCCATCCGGCCGTTAAATATTTCTTTGGGCAAGCGGATATGCATATTGATGGCGGCCGCTTGTTTGTTTTCATCCAGTGTTAAGGCAAATACGCCTGACTGATGTTTTTCCACGCCATTATCGAAAAACATCATTTCACCCCGCTGATTGATATGAACTGCATGGGCCTGGGTGAAATCACATTCCGCGGGTTTGGTAATCGTCCCCCCTTTGCCGAACTTCCACAGCACTTTGCCTGTTCTAGAATCGATCTTCCAGATCTGCCCGTTATTGTAAAAGGAGATGATAAAGTTACCGTCCTTGTCATAACTAAGGCTGTTGGCATGCATCCAGTCTTTTCTCGTTTTCAATAGTCCGTGATCTTTTAAGGGATCCATTGCCTCAAATACACTCCAGCCCCACAACTTCTTTCCTGTTTTATCCATCACCAGAATGCCATCCCCGCTCACGGTGTCTGCTTTGCCACCGCCAATTTTGCGCAAATCCATTGTCCTTTGATCAATGTACAAGGTCACCAGCTGATCTTTGTCATTTTTTAAAATTTCATGGTGAATAGTTTGCCTGAAATCATTTTGCCCTTTTTTCAAATGCAAAATGGTATCACCCAGCAAATTAACCTCTAAAATTTCATGACCATAGCTTGTGGGCTCGGCGTTGCCTCCCAGAATGGAAAGAATGGTTTGATCTTTTGTAAAATGAACAACTTTAAAACCCAGGTTGCCGTCGATCATATGGTACCACCTGATGTTGCCTTTTTTATCCACCAGATAAGCAATGCCCGGCGCGAATCTTTTGTTGATAAGCATAAGCCCGTCGGAAAATTCCCGCGGCAGTTTGCCCGACGTTTTAGCACTGTCGGCATGAAATTCCTCCTGCAAAAACATGGGCAAGGCATTGGAGTGGAAACTATAGGTCTTGCTTATCGTTTTTACGCCTTTTGTTTCCGTTACGATATGATAGGAATAATTTGTTTCCGGACTGATATTGCACAGTACAAGCGTATGTTTTTGAGCGCCGTGCGAAACGGTGGATAAATACCTGGCGGCGGAATCCTTTGCTGCCCAGTATTCGGCATATACATCGGCTGGCGTATTGGTGGAAACGCCAATCTGAACTTTTAATTCATTGTTATTATGTAATCCTACCCTGATCTCTTCAATGCGTACCTTGTCATTAGAGCATCCCGCAAGTAAGATTGCACAAACCATTACCGCTACAAATTTTGTTAAACACTTTATCATCTTTTCCCTACGCATATTTGTTTGTGGTCTGCCAAAAAATTATCAAGATAAAGGATGCATGGCGCATCCTTTATCTTGATAAAGAATATAAAAAACTCTGTTTTATTGTCTTCTTCCAGAATTATTTAAGTTAGGGTTTATCTGAACCTGGTTCAATGGATATGGAAAATACTGGTCCCTTGGCATTTGTATGCTTGGTGCCTGATTTATTCTTCCCAGGTAAGCATTGACAACGGCATCATATTTACCCATTCTTATCAAATCAGCTCTGCGTTTTCCTTCATAGAAGAATTCCCAGCCGCGTTCCTGCAGAATGGCATCTCTTAACGAAGTCTGGTTAAAGTTACCAATGGTAAGCTGTGGTGCATGTGAACGCGCCTTAACCTGGTTGATCAGCGATATACTTTCGGCGTTCGGGCCGTTTAATTCATTTAGGGCTTCAGCGCGGCTCAGCAATACGTCAGCATAACGCAAAATATCCACGCTATGACCATCATAATAAGTTTGAGGACCATTTGGATCGGCATATTTCATGGTTGCCACGTCAGACATATAATATGCGCCGGCCGGAGGCACCGCACCTGGGCTGGGTGGTTCCTGGTGAACCAGGCCATCAACACCGGTATATTTTGGAAAGAAGCATTGCTTACGATCATCCGCATTATTGAAGGTGTGATAAAAGTCCCAGGTAACCGCATAATACTGCCATCTGTTTTGTATCACCGGGTGCAGCAACGGACCGAAGTGGTTCAGCAGCTCGGTACCGTTAACGTTGGCATCGCTAAGCACCGAGAAAATATTTTCAGAACAGAACTTGTTTTCTTCAGCAAATAAGCCCAGGTAAGACGGATAAAGCTGATAGATACCCAGGCTGATCACCTGCTGAGCCATATCGGCAGCCTTTTGCCACTGATGCTGACGAAGGTATAGTTTCATCAGTAAGGACATCGCAGCACCCTTTGTTGCTCTTCCGGGATCATTGCTTGAATAAATCGCATTGCTTTGGTAACTAACGGGCAGCACGCTGATTGCATTGTTCAGATCACCGATCATGAACGTTTCAACGTCAGCCAGCGAGGTTACAGCAGGTTTTGCAGTATAGTTGGGAGTGGCAACATCCTTTTCAGTTGCCAGAATAACTGGTCCCCAGGAATCGGTCAGGTCCATGTAGGCCACTGAACGCAAAAATCTGGCTTCGGCAAGAAACTGCGACTTTTGGGCATCCGAGATCGTTGTCATCGACGAGATGTTGTAAATGGCACTGTTTGCATTGGAGATCAGTTTATAGATCTGACGGTAATCCTCTGCGATCAGTCCATTCGCTGAATTCCACTGAATTAAGGAAAGCTGCCCGGGATCGCCACCATACTGGCAGTGCCCGATATCGGTAGAAAGATCGGTAAGGGCAAAATGCCTTACCGTCCAGTAGTCATAATTATCACCTACCGAGGGGCCCTTCAGGCGTGCATATACCGCATTCACCGCAGCGATAGCGTCCGACTCGGTCTTGAAAGCGTTTACGCTGGTAAGGCTGCTGTATACTTTCGGGTCCAGATTCTTATTGCAACCCATTTGCACCAGGCCGGTCGTTGCCAATAAGAGTATTAAATATTTTTTCATGTTGTCTGATTTATTTTACTGCTGTATATTCTTATTACTGAAGTGAAAGCCTTAACCCGAAAGTAAAGGTTCTGAAAGCCGGGAATGCTGCAAAATCCAGTCCGCCAGCGATATTTGATACGGCTGCATCCGGATTGTTCGGATCAATTTTAGCGGCATGCACGTTCACTTCCGGATCGGTTCCTTTATAACCGGTAATGGTCAATAAATTCTGCGCCTCACCATAAATTCTCAGCCCTTGTATATGTTTGATTTTAGTAAACCATGTTTTGGGCAGGCTATAACCCAGAGAAAGTGATTTCAGACGCACATAAGAAGCATTCTCCACGAAACGGGAGTTCACGTAGCTGCCATAGCTGCTCAAGAAATAACCTTCACGTGGAATCGAAGTGTTTTCGTTTACGCCGGGTACAAAGCGGTTCAGCGCGTCCGTTGATGTGGTAGATTCCAGCACCAGGCGATTCATATCATACAGGTGATATCCGAAAGCGCCCTGGAAAAAGATATTCAGATCAATCCCTTTATAATGGAAATCATTGCCAAAGCCGGCGATATAGTGCGGCGTGGTATTGCCCAGATAGGTACGGTCGGCAGGTGTTATTACACCGTCTCCATTAAGATCCTTATATTTTGGATCACCTGGTTTGGAATTGGGCTGGGCGGCATAGGTTTCGCCGGTCTTGACAACGCCGTCATATACATAACCATAAAGCTCTCCAAGTTCCTGTCCCGGTACCAGTTTGGTAAACTGCTGACCAGACACTGTACCGCTTGGGTTGGCCGTATTGGCATCAATTTCATTAACACCTGGCGCCAGGCTCAGACATTTCTGCATGTTATAGGCAATATTAAAAGAGGTGTTCCAGGAGAAAGCGCCTGATTTTATGTTATTGGTGCTTAGCCCCAGTTCAATACCCTGATTTTGGATCGATCCGGCATTTGCCCATACGCTGTTAAAACCGAATTGGTTACCGATGGGAACTTGTGCCAGCAGATCGGTAGTTACCTTGCGGTATACATCGATGGTAGCGTTTATTTTTCCATGCAGGAAGCCCATATCCAGACCGGCATCAAACTGCCCCGTGCTTTCCCATTTCAGATTTGGGTTTGGCAGGGTTTTTGGCTCAGTTCCGGGTAGTAAAACACCACCCGTTCCAAGTACGGTATTATAGTTGGTAAAAGTACTCAGGTATAGTAAGGGTGGAACACGGTCATTACCCGTAACACCGTAGCTCACGCGCACTTTCAGATCTGAAAAGGTATTCAGGTTTTTGATGAAATCCTCATCCGCCTAATTTATAAGCTATCGCTCCGGAAGGAAATAGACCGTAACGGTTTTATTGCCGCCAAATTTTGAGGAGCCATCGCTACGCAGCGTACCCGTAATTAACAGTTTATCCTTAAAAGCATAGTTTACCCTGCCGAAATAATCGGTACTGGTCGATTGAAACCTGTTGCTGCCATATCCGTTGTTAATTGATCCGGCCGCCAGGTTGTAATAAAGGTATTCATCGGTCGAAAAATTCTTGGAACCTGCCGAAAGCATTTCATTGATATCTTTCTGGTTGGACGTACCGAAAGCAAAGTAAATTCATTGTCATGATTGATCTTAAACTTATAGCTAAAATAGTTTTCAACCAGCCAGCGGTAGGTGTTATAAGCCTGCTCGGCCGCGATACCGTGGTTGGCAGCACCAGCGGGCAGCGTGCCCGGAGTATACTGACCCAATACCGTATTGCTAAACTCACCGCCTACGTTCAGGTGATAAGTCAGATTTTTGATGATCTGATAATCCAGCGTGATGTTACCATTGAATAATTTATTCTCGGAATTATTGGTAGGCTCCAGCAAATTGGCTAGGGCATTCGATAAGCCGCTGTTACCGGGAGGCGTATAGAGGTGGTAGCTGCCATCCGGATTATATACCGGTGCAGATGGTGGTGCAATCAGTATACTATAAAGCGGAGCCGTAATATCGCCGGTATAGGTTTGTAAACTGGAATTGGTGCTTGCACCGTAAAAATTGGCTCCAAGCTTAATGTCCTCATTCAGGTTTTTTTCAGCGCCAATCCTTGCAGTATAGCGCTCCATGCCGGTATTTTTTAAAACGCCGGTCTGGTTCATATAGTTACCCGAAACGTAGATTTTCGAAGTCTGGTCTCCGCCGCTGATGCTCACACTTCTGTTGTCAACGGTAGCATTTTGCGTAGATTCTGCTAACCAGTTCGTATTGGCGACGGTCGCGCTTGGCGGAAAGGGAGGCGTCAGGCCATCTTCCAGTGCCGTAGCATTTTGTATGGATGCATATTGCGGACCAGTCAGCAGCGATGGCTTGTAGGTTAGCTGCTGCGTACCGTTGGATATATCGGCGTCAATGGCTACTCTTCCAACTTTTCCTTTTTTGGTCGTGATCAGCACCACACCGTTGCCACCGCGCGAGCCGTATATCGCCGTTGCAGATGCATCTTTAAGCACCTCGATTTCCTCGATGTCATTGGGGTTAACCACGTTTCCGTTATCAGAAATAAATCCGTCCACTACATAAAGTGGCGCTGTACTTGTATTAATAGAGTTGGCACCCCGGATCGTAATCTGCATAGCGCCTCCCGGTGCAAAGTTGGTTTGCTGCACCTGAACACCGGCAGCTTTACCCTGAATGGCTTGCCCAATATTGGCAACTGTTCCGCCAAGCGTCATATCGCTCCCCTTGATAGAACTTACCGAACCGGTAAGGTCGCTCTTTTTTACCGAGCCGTAACCCACTACGACTACTTCCTGTAGCGAGCGGTTATCGTCCTCAAGCTGAATAGTTAAAGGGCTGTTGTCTTTTAGGGTAACTTCTTTGGTCAGGTAACCGGTGAAGCTAACTGTTAAAACCGCGCCCGCTTCGGCATCAATGGTAAACTGTCCCTGGATATCCGTAACGGTAGCTTTCTGACTGCCTTTTATTCTTACCGTTGCGCCCGGTAAAGGAAGACCCTTGCTGTCGGTCACCTTGCCCTTTATTAATGCCACGGGATTCTCATGCCCGATTCTGTGGCTGGCGGCAGCAAATGCAGCCGGCGCCGTGAAAAAATGCAAAACAACCAGACACATTAATATGCCCGTGCTTCTGCGACCTTTAAAATGATAAAGTATATTTTTATTCATGTGATTTGAAAAATTTGAAATAATGTGTTGTTGGTAAGTCCTTTAGGTGCATCGGAGAGATTCAGGGTGGTTGCCGGGCATTTTTCATAAATGATAAATTAATATTTTAGTAACCATAGTTTAACTGCTTTTGAATTAAGCGCGGAAGATAGGCAGGCCTAAAGCCAGTTAAAGAAATGAGCTTAGCGCAAACGTTTGTTCTTGGGGGCCTTAATGGTGCCTGAAATTCATTTCGGGAAGCGATACTTATAGGGTACGGAGCCAGGTCTGCCGGCAAATTCCGGGCAAAGGGGATTTGATTCCAATTATAATCATCTTATCCTGCGATGAAGCACCGCTGCCCGCTCGCACGGTTCGCATGCAGAGGGAATAAACAAACGTTTGCGTGAAAAATAATTCAGGTAAATGCTTGCCGGCCTGTGGCTGTATCGTTGCACTTAAGGATAAAAAAAGCCGGCTCAATTAAGGCCGGCTTTTTTTTATATCGCGTTCGCTTGCAGCATTTTAATTGCCTGATAAATCATCCAGAACTGGCGTACCAACCGTATTTACGGTAGTCTGAAGGGTATCATTCAGCTGATCGAGCAACACAATAGTATTCTGCCCTTTTTTAAGCCAACAACCGGGCAGGTATAAGGTCTGCTGAGGCCCGATTTTCCAAAATCGGCCCAGGTTATGGCCATTTACAAATATGATCCCCTTGCCCCAGGTCTTTACATCAATAAACGTGTCGCCGGTTTCATTTAAAGTAAACACGCCCTGGTAAAGCGCCGGACGATGCTTTGTCGCTTTATAGGCCTGGGGTATCGCAGGAGCCTCACTGAAAGGCAGGCGGTACATTTCCCACTTCCCTGTAATTTCATGGTCGTCGATCTTAATTGAACCGGTGATACCCTTCAGGTTATGAACGATCCCCCCACCGTAATTAATGCGCCCCATGTTCTCCACCAGAATGTCCAGCCGGCCATTGAACGGCACTTCGATCGGACAGCTATAGACATTGTTCTGCCTGTTTAGCACCCCTACTCTTTCGCCGTTTACGTAGACCGTCGCATAATCTCTCAGGCCCGGTATATTCAATGTACCGACGGCAGGTTGATTAAACTTGCGGCTGTACAAAACATAGCCATGCCCCTGATTCAGATCCTCAAATGTCTTTGCCGTATCGCTGACCACCGGGTCCCCGCTTTTTGCCATTTCAAGCAGATCAGCCGCCTGGGTCAGCGGTATCTGCTGGATCTGGATAACAGGAATCTGCGCAGGCACTTCCGGAACCGGATAATTGACATAGCGCTTCATCAGGCTGCGAATGGCCATAAATTTCGGCGTTGCCCAGCCTGCTTCGCTTATCGGCGCGTCATAATCGTAACTGGTGATATCGGGCTGTATGTTATGCTCTTTATCATAGTTGGCGCCGCTGGTAAATCCAAAATTCGTACCTCCATGCGCCATATACATATTGAACGATATGGTATCCTTCAGGAATTTCTCCAGATCGGCGGTTACTGATGCTGTACTTACTTTTTCAAATTTCTCGCCCCAATGATCCAGCCAGCCGGGATAGTATTCAGCGGTCATGTAAGGCCCTTTGCCTCCGTTAAATTGTTTAACCAGCTTTTTTAAGTTGGCCGTGTTGGTTTCACCGTTGGCTGTAGGCAGGGCGCCACTAATTGTACCACCTTCAAACAGCCAATCACCATCTGAAGTAAACAGCGGCACATCAACGCCCGCATTTAATAACATGTCCTTTATTGCTGCGCTGTAAATTTTGTGATCGGCGAGCGGTATATCCTTCCTCTGGGCAACATAAGAGCCGAATTCATTCTCAGCCTGCACCATAACGATTGGGCCGCCATGGGTGACCTGCAGGTCTTTTACCTGGCCCAGAAGCTGACCTATATATACTTTGCAGGAATCAAGAAAGCGCGCATTTTTGCTGCGGATAACAAGCTGCGGATCTTTCCCAAGCCACCATGGATAGCCCCCGAATTCCCATTCCGCGCAGGCATAAGGTCCCGGCCTTAATATCACCATAAGACCCTCCTGCTGGGCTGTGCGTATAAATTCCCGGATATTACGATTCCCGGTTTTAAAGTCCCATACGCCCGGCGCTGTCTCATGATGGTTCCAGAAAACATAGGTGGCAACAGCGTTCATACCCATTGCCCGGAGCATTTTCAGGCGCTGCCTCCAGTACTGCTCCGGGATACGCGCATAGTGCATTTCACCAGCATGGATCTCGACCGGCTTACCATCATATATAAATGAGCCATTGTCTATTTTGAAAGTATGTTTTGCCTGGCTGAAACACTGCAGCGCGATCAGGGCCTGTAAAACAAACAGAAACGTTATTTTTTTCATGTGGTTTATTTATTCAAGTATCAGCAGCCATCCTTTTGCCTTTGCTACCGGCAACTCGTCCGTTGGAGCAAACTGCCGGGCAGGCTGAAAGTTATTGATCGCAGGCGCGGTTAATTTTGCGCGAGCAGGATCGATACCCAGAGATTTCCAGTCGATTGACAATTTAACAGTCGTATCTGCAGGCGCCCAGCTGGCAATAGCGATCATCGCTTTGCCATCTTTTTTATAAACTGTGGCCAGCACTTTGTCATTATTGGTTTTCACCGGATTTTTTTCAACCCAGTATCCGATCATCTTGCTGCCCTCCATGCCGAAGCTATCCCAAACTTTCCATATCGCTCGTGGATCTGCATTATCTGACCAGGGCATGCGGTTGGTCATTCCGTAGATCATACCTCTCCATGGGTTCCCCCCACCCTGTAACATCTCGCCCATCAGACCAAATGGTATTCCGGAAACTTCGGTCAGGAAAAAGTCGGGACTGTTATTTTCATAGTCAAAATATTCTCCAAACCATAAACGGTTAAGGTATGGGAAATGCTCCATATAAAGGTTGGCGCTGTTATTGAAGCCATCACTTTTGTTATACTGATTGGCCGAGTGGAGGTCAATGATTCCGGGATGTCCGCCCTTAGTAAGCACGCGTTTGATACGCTTCATAGTAACGCGGTCAAAAGCAACATCATCCAGATAAATGCCATCGATACCCACATTGCCTACCAGCCAGTTCATACCTTCTACATAATAGTTGTGCCAGCGGCTCATTCCACTGTTCACGATAGCGGCATCTTTGATTTCGGGCACATACCAGGCAGCGATATAGTCATCACCTAAATGCTCCTGAAGCCAGGAATAGCCACCACCCTTGCCGGTCGAATAAATCTCATGTCCCAGACTGCGCATCGGATAAGTCTCATAAGCACTGTTGGATAATTCACGTACGGTGTTATAAATTTTAACCTTTAAACCCATTCTGTGCGCGGAATCAATATAACTTTTCATGCTCGGCCATGCGATAAAGGGATAGTTGATATATGGATTAATAGGCGTGGCATGGTGAATATTGATCACTGTTGCCCCTGTGGCCTTGATACTATCCAGCCTATTATATTTATGGTAAAATCTTGTAGCCCATTGGAAATCGGTATTGATGGTATGAAAAGGAGTAACCAATAAGGTAAAATTGTAGTAAAGCACATCGCCCTTTTTCATGCTGCGCTGTCCGCTGTAATTTTCAGACAGTATCGAATTTCCTTTCGCGCCTACCCGTATACCACCTTTGCCCTGGTTTCCCCAGGATGCGGGCAGTAAAAGGGGTTTTTGCAAATAGAAATTGGTATTCAGCGGGCGCACATATTTTTCGTCACGCAACGAGTATTGAAGACCTGCATTAACATCACCGATCCAGGCTCCGTCCTGGTTTTTCGTAGCAACCTGCCATTTCCAGCTCAGACTGTCCGGTCTTAAACCACCTTTTTGCCCAAGTCCCATCAGGTATTTTGACGCGTTCTTATCAAATGGGATGTCCAGTCTGATGTCATCAAAATTGACGTCCTTTAACGCCGTTAATTTAACCGTATAGAACATATAACCGTCAAATTCGACCGACCCCTTCAGGTCCATCGTTAGGGCTTCAGAAGTATTTTGTGCTTCCCATTTTACCGTCCCCTGCTGCTTTTCGGTGAACTTTACACCGGCATTTTTAAAGGGGATGTCCTTATGTGTCTCGGCGCTGATCATATGAAAATGAATACCTTCCGCCAGAATATTTTTTGGCGAAGCACTCATTTCGGTCATTTCCGGCGTGAAAAATGTCTGGACCTGCTCGGGAAGTCCGCTATTATTTAACGTAATTTTTCGTCCATACAATCCGATGGTTTTATCGTTTACCTCGAGCGGCGTGTAAGGCTTTATGACATCGTTCTGCTGAGCAAGCGTTGAATTTAACCACGTCAGCCTTGTCTGCAGTGCCGGATTATTTACGCCTCCGTCGGTGGACGACTGATTCTTTACCACGAGTGTTACTTTAATCACCACCGAAGCCGCATTATCCGCTTTAACGGTAGCCGTACCGGTGTAATTTCCGGCGATCGTCTCGGCGGGAACGTTTACCAGGCACCACATGGCCTGCACCTGGCCTTTAGTGACATTTACGACCTGGCTGAATGTTGTGCCATCGTATTTAGTACCCTCGGTATTCAGGCAGCTCATTACTGAAGCTGAGATTTGGTGACCGGCTGCGTCTTTTAAGTTACTAAAAACAACCTGAACATTTTTAAGGTCAGCCGTAAGGGGATAAATTCCCAGCTGATAGGCAAAATTTTCGCCTTTAAGGGCACTGGCAGAGAAATTGTTGCCGTTAGCCTTTTGTACCCACCGGCTGGGAAGATCGTGAGACATTTTTATAGGATGCTCCCGGTCTTCGCTGAATACCAGATAAGATTTACCCGAGCTGGCGCTCACCAGGTGACTAACTTCTTTTTCTGTTGCAATTACCTCCATTGGATAAAAGCTGTTCATGGCATTAACCGATTCCAGATAAAGCAAAGTGGCCTCGCTGAATCCAGTCGTTTTACCCAACCAGTCAGCGCTGGCGGTGTTCTCCATTTTTTTATAAACAGCATTCGGATAATTCGAGCGGTCCTTCACCTTATACGGCATATAATAGACATAATATTTGCCGGCGCCGGAAACTGGCTCGAAATATACCGTTCCGCTTTCGCGCGAAATGTTTTCGGTTTTAACATTCATTACTCTTTGACCCGTGCGGGCATCGAAGACCAGGATGTCTTTACCTGTTGGATCATCTCTTCGCCGCCATTCTATAGCCACGCGGCTTACCGTACCAGCCCTAGGAACATCTACAACAGCGCGATGATTCCCGAGAGAATCTGCATTCCAGGTGTTATTTCCTGAAACATATTTAACCTGGGCATTTGCCGGGCAAGTACCTGCCAGTAGCATGCCAGCCAGCAGAAAGGACTTAAAATAACGTTTCATAATAATTTTTAAAATAAATTCTTGGTTTTTTGTTCAAACTGGGCGATGATCTGATTAAACTTATCTTCAGAATCCAGGTACTGATTCAGTAAGGTTAACTGATTTTTTGCCCGCATTAAATTGTGATCAGGGTATTGCACCTGATAGTAAATATCATCATTCAGATAGTCCGTTAAAAAACGAACGGCCTGCATATAAATCATAAATTTGCCCGAATAAAGGAACAGCGCTTTCTCCTGGTCCGTTAATACGTCGGCCATCTCTTCCATATAGCCACGGTAAATGGCTCCAAAGAATTCAGCTCTGATCTCAATTTTACTGAGTTCTTTCTCTTCTTCACTCGCTTGGGCAAGATACGTACGCATCATATCTCCGACATCACTGATAAAGTACCCGGGCATCACCGTATCCAGGTCAATTACACATAAACCCTGGTCATGCTGATCAAAAAGGACATTGTTGATCTTGGTATCATGATGGATAACGCGCAAAGGTATGCTGCCGGTCTTTAGAATCCCCTGGTAAATATCCGCGATCTCCGTATTGGATTCAATCTGGCGGATCTCAAAAAAGGCTTTTTCCTTTCTTTCCTCGCTGGCCGCCGAAGCAGCCGATCTGAACTGGCTCACGCGCAAGCTCAGATTATGAAAATCAGGTAAGCTGTACCCGAGCTGGTCCGGATTGAAGCCGTCAAGCAAGCGGGTGAACTTGCCGAATTGCTTTGCTGCCTGGAAAGCCTGAGCGGACCTGGAAATAAAATCAACGGTGTGGGAATCGCGGATAAAAGGCGATAAGCGGTAATATTCCGCCCCGGAGATGACCAGATGACGCCCGTCAGTGGCCTGCAGCGGCGCAGCAAACAGGTAATCGGGCGCAGCCAGCTTTAAATAATGATCAAGTTTGATAAGATTATCTTCAATGGTTTCAGGCCGTTTGAATACGTTGGTATTTATGCGCTGCAGGATGTACTCCTGGGGGCCGCAGGTAATTTTCCAGGTAAGGTTAATCAGACCAGACCCAAATAAATTGACCTGGCAAGTGTCCGGATTAAGGTTAAAAGCGTTAAGTATAGTGCGCAACATAGAAAATAGAAAGTTCAAACATAACCAATAGCATGATCAAAAATATGCGCAAACGTTTGCCCTATTTTGGCACGTACTTGATCTGGCTCGTTGTTGTACTCTCTACCAGCTGAGATTCGATAATTATTTTGTAATAGGTTATTTGTTCGCTGCTTTTCTGATCCTTAGTTCTGAGCAGATCCAAAAGAATTTCTGCCGCTTTCTGCCCCTGCAGAGAAGGAAACTGTTCAACGGAGGCTGAAGGGATATGCTCCATAAAATTAATCAGCGGCAAATTGGCATAGCTCACAAATTCCAGGTCCCGGTTTAAGGATAGCTTGAGTTCGCGGGCATATTTAATTGCAAACAGCGCCACATAGTCATTGAATGTCACGATGGCCGTCGGTTTTCGTTTGTTGTTAAGCAAGTCATCCAGCGCCTTTCTTGTTCCCTTCTCTGTCAGATCACAGGAAACGATCAGTGAAGGATCGAACTTAAGTCGATTCTTGGTTATGGCTTTTATATATCCCTCTTTTCTTTCTCCGCTTGCGATCAGTGTATTGGGACCATTGATCATCCCGATCGAGCGGTGGCCCTTTTTTAGCAGGTAGTTAACAGCCTCTACCGTACCGAATTCCATACTGCAGGCAACATAATGTATATTTTGCATGGCCGGTATCCGGTCAAAGAATACGATCGGTATATTATACCTTTTAAGGTTCTCAAAATGCTGATAGGACGAGGTATTTTTGGCTACCGAAACCAATAGCCCGTCAACCCTGTGGTTCTTCATTTTCTCGACCAGCTGCTTTTCCAGAGCCTCATCGTCATGAGATTGAGCCAGCAGAACCGTGTAGCTTCTTTTATAAGCTATTTCCTCAATGGCGCTGATCGCGGCTGAGAAAAACGCCTCCGATAATTCAGGCAATATAACCCCAATGGTTTGCGTCTTCCCCTTTTGCAAAAATATGGCGGTTTGGTTCGGCTCATAGTTGAGCTCCTTCGCCAGTTTTTTTATCTTTTGGCGGGTAATAATACCAATGCTGGGATGATCGTGCAATGCCCTGGATACCGTTGAGACAGATACCTCAAGCATTTGCGCAATTTCCTTAATGGTAGCCGGCTTGGAACGCATAGGGCTTTATATTGATTTAAACAAAAATCGGAAAAAGATATCACTAAAAGATGTGGCCGCAAACGTTTGCGCGTCGATTATTGCTGTAAACCACACCTATATCGCTCTCTTATCTCTAATTTCATCCGAAAATTGCTCAACGAAGCGTTTAAATCCCAAAATGACAAAGGAGAAAATTTTAATCATTGGTGCCGGCGGACAAATCGGAACCGCCCTTTTAACCCGCCTGCAGTCGCTATATGGCAGCGATAACGTAATCGCATCCGATCTGCATGACCGCCAGGGCGATGGCTTTATCTATGAACGCCTGGACGCAACGAACCGTGCTGAAATGGCAGCAATCGTTAAAAAATACCGGATTTCGCAGATCTATCACCTTGCCGCGATACTTTCTGCCAAAGCAGAGGCAGATCCTTTGTGGGCATGGAACCTTAATATGCAGTCGCTGCTCAATGTATTTGAGGTTGCGCGCAGCTGTGAGGTCAGTAAAGTATTTGTGCCAAGCTCCATCGCTGTTTTTGGACCGGGTGCCCCGCGTGATTTTACGCCGCAGCAGGCATACCTGGATCCCAGCACCGTTTATGGTATAAGTAAGGTGGCAGCAGAAAACTGGTCGGCCTATTATTTCGGGAAATACGGCCTTGACATACGTTCTGTACGCTATCCCGGAGTAATCAGCTATCAATCAGCTCCCGGAGGGGGAACGACCGATTACGCAGTAGACATTTATCATAAGGCGGTCTCCGGCCAGCACTACACCTGTTATTTGAAAGAAAACACAAGACTTCCGATGATCTATATTGACGATGCGCTAAGAGCTGCTGTTGAAATTATGGAGGCTGAGCAAGCCCGGATCAGGATCAGGACTTCTTATAACCTTGCGGGTGTAAGCTTTACGCCACTGGAAATTTATCAGCAAATCCGGACACATTACCCCGGGTTCACCTGCAGTTTCCAGCCCGATTTCAGGCAAAATATAGCCGACTCATGGCCGCGGTCAATAGATGATAGCGCCGCGGCAGCAGATTGGGGCTGGAAGGCTGAATTCGACCTTAAAAACATGACAGACGAAATGTTTGCGCACCTGTCTGCAGTAAAAGCAGGTTAATCAGACAGGCAAACGTTTGCGCGGAGTATTTCCGTTATTAGCGTATCTTAATACCTAATTTTCAAATCAAAATCGGAACAGGGCGAAAGTATATCAATCAAATTAAAAAATAACCCTAATAAATTTGAGATGTTTAGAAGAGAATTTATAAAAAATGGAGCTATTGCCGCAGCAGGACTAACTATTTTGCCATCTGGCATCCTGTTTGCCAAGGATAAAGGCAAAGTCAGGCTGGGCTATATTGGCGTTGGCGCCCGCGGGATGAGCCATATTGCAGAAGGCCTTTTGCGCGATGACGTAGAAATTGTTGCCATCTGCGATGTGCAGGAAAGGTCGTTAAAATATTGCCGCGAGTATATCGCAAAAAAAGGCAAACCCGCCGCTACTGAATATACCGGCGGCCTGGATGCGTACAAAAAACTATTGGACAGAAAAGACATTGACGCTGTCATCATCGCCACCCCCTGGCAATTCCACTACCAGCAATCAATCGACGCGATGCATGCCGGAAAATATGTGGGCTGCGAGGTGATCGCAGGGCTAACCACCGACGAGCATTGGGATATCGTACGCGTCTCGGAGAAAACCGGCATGCCATACATGACCCTGGAGAACGTTTGCTACCGCAGGGATGTGATGGCCGTGCTTAATATGACAAGGCAGGGCCTTTTCGGCGAGCTCGTTCACCTCGAAGGCGGATACCAGCATAATCTGCGCGATGTATTGTTTAATGACGGCAAGAATTATTCCGGCGGCGGCGTGGAATTTGGTCCCAACGCAACCGGAGAGGCCCAGTGGCGCACGCAATTCAATATAGACCAGGACGGAGACCTCTATCCTACCCACGGCGCAGGACCTTGCATGCACTACATTGGCATTAACAGGGGTAACCGGTTTACAAGCCTGTCTTCTTTTAGCAGTAAAGCCCGCGGTCTGGCCACCTATGTAGAACAAATGGCGCCGGGCAACCCCAGCGCAAAAATCAATTACCGCAATGGTGACGTGGTTACCACGATGATCAACTGCGCTAACGGAGAAACGGTTACCCTGACGCATGATACGCATTTGCCGCGCCCCTATTCACTGGGCTTCAGAGTACAGGGAACCCAGGGCCTTTGGATGGACGTAAATAACAGTATCTATATCGAACATCAGTCAAAAGCTGACGAGTGGGACCCCGCCAAGGCATGGTTAGAAAAATATGATCACCCGCTATGGAAGAAATATGCCGGATCAGCCGCAGGTGCAGGACACGGAGGCATGGACTGGTTTGTATTCAACGCATTTGTTGAATCGGTAAAACAGAAACGGCAAACCCCGATCGACGTTTATGACTCGGTCACGATGAGCGTAATCGCTCCTTTGTCTACCAAGTCAATAAAGGAAGGCAACGCGGTACAGGAATTCCCGGATTTTACCAAGGGGAAATGGAAAGATAATAAAAACACTTTTGCGCTGGATGACAGCGGATTTTAAAGATCTGAGATTTTTGAATTGATTATTTGATTTATCCCGGAGCGCTCACGCACTTCGGGATTTTTTTTGCATCCTTGCCCTGTTGCCTTCCCCGCTTTATACCTTGGGTAGGGACGCCCGGTCTATTTTTCCGTTTGGCGTCAAGGGCAGATATTCCATTTCGATCAGTTTCTCGGGTAAAAGATAGCCGGGGAGCGTATTTTTTAAATAAGCCATGATGCCCTGCCTGTCAAATTCCTTCTGCGGCACCACATAGGCGATCAGCAGCTTATCACCCTGCCTGTTTTCAATGGTTTCCACCACCGCGTTTTTTATAAGATCACACTGCATTAAAATACTTTCTATCTCACCGAGCTCCACCCGGTGTCCCCGTATTTTTACCTGCTTGTCTATCCTTCCTATGTATTCAATATTGCCGTCGGACAGCCAGCGGCCCATATCTCCGGTTTTATACATTTTGGCCCCTGCCACTTCGCTCCGCGTGTCCGGAACAAATTTCCTTGCTGTGAGTTCCGGCTGGTTTAAATAACCTCTTGCCACCTGCGCGCCGCCTACGCAAATCTCCCCCTGCTGTCCGACCCCGACAGGTTTACCATCCGGGTCCAATATATATATATGTACGTTTCTTATCGGCTTTCCAATCGGCAGTGCATTGGGCATACCGCTGTCCTCCCCCACATTAAAATAATACCCGGTGCAAGCCACGATGGTTTCGGTAGGGCCGTATTCATTGGCCACTTCGAGCCATTCGCCCCTTTCCAGAAGATGATCAAAATGACGCAGGTATAGCGCCTCTCCGCCGATGGATACCTTTCTGGTTATTGCGTTTTTATACCTGTCGCTGAATTCGGCATAAAAGAAATCCAGATGCGAAGGCGTTAACTGAATGAAATCGTAGGGGGCGTATTTATGAAGGTTACTGTCTTCAAATACCAGCGGAGATGATTCGGCTGAAATTACAGACAGTTTTCCCGAGACTAAGGGCGTAAAAATACTTTTTAACGAGGCATCGAATGTATAAGGGATGTGCACGAAGGTTCCCGAAGAGTCCTGTCCTTCCTTAATAAAGTTCTCTTTAGAGACGAGCAAATAGTTCAGGATGCTTTTATGTTCAACCATTACCCCTTTGGGCGTACCCGTTGATCCTGAAGTATAGATAACGTAAGCCAGCTGCCCGGGATCGATTTTATTTAAATTCTTGACGGGCATTTGACTGATCTGGCGATTCCCGCCGTCGGCGCAAACCACTTCAAGCTCAGCGGTCAGGGAAAATACCTTATCCCAGTTTTTAGTATTGGTTACCACGATCCGGGCACGGGTGTCTTCCAGTATGAACCTGATTCGTTCGGAAGGGAATTCCGGCTCAATGGGAACATAAGCTCCGCCGGCTTTCAGGATCGCAAGTATGGCGATCATCATTTCAGTGGACCGCTCACAGCAAACGGGCACAAGCGTCTCCTCCTTTACGCCCTTGTGTCTTAAAAGGTGCGCCAGCTGATTGGCTCTTTCGTTTAACTGGCGAAAAGTAAGGCGTTCACTTTTGTATACCAGCGCAAGTTTATCATGATTTTTTTTGGCTTGCTGTTCAAATAAATCTATAAGCGTATCGCAGGAGCGTTTTTTATCCAAATTAAACCATTGTTTATAATTCAGCGTCATATGCTTATTCTAATCTATGGCCAGCAAACAATTACTTGTTTTGATTAAGCCGTTTAACAAATTCCTCAATAGTGGGGTGTTCATAGATTGCACTCAGGGGCAGATACTTACCGGTTACTTCCTCTACAAGCCTGAGCACTTTAATGGCCAGCAGTGAGGGCTCTCCCAGTTCAAAGAAGTTATCATTGATGCCTATATTCTTCACCCCGAGTACATCCTGCCATATCTCGGCAATTCTTTGCTCCTGGTCTGTACGGGGAGCATGCGCATTTTCCAGCGCTTCCTCCATCGGCAATTTTGAGCCGAAATCAGGTTCCGGAAGGATATTGCGGTCAATTTTCCCGTTTGGCGTCCAGGGCAAACTTTCCTGAGTAATCCAGATGTCCGGCACCATATAGGCCGGTAACCAGGCCTGCAGGTAGGAAATTATTGCCTTTTTGTCGAAAATGCCATGGGGAACTACATAGGCTACCAGATGCTTGACATGCTGGCTGTCTTCTTTGGCAACAACAGCTACCTGGCTGATCATGTCACTCTTGATCAGAATACTTTCTATTTCGCCTGGTTCGACCCGGTAGCCACGAATCTTCACCTGGTTGTCCTTTCTGCTCAGGAATTCAATATTACCATCCGGCAGCCATCTGCCCATGTCGCCGGTTTTATAAATTGTTGCTCCGGAAAGATGGTTAAAGGGGTTTGCAATAAACTTCCTTTTGGTGAGTTCAGGGCTATTTAAATATCCCCTTGCCACCTGCACGCCGCCTACGCATATTTCGCCAACTACGCCCAGCGGCACCGGCTGGTCATATTCGTTCAGTACAAAGATCTGTACATTGCTGATCGGGTTTCCCACGGGCAGCCTGTGCGGCAATTTTTTGTCACTGGGAATACTGAAACTATAACTGCTGCAGGCAACGGTAGCTTCCGTTGGTCCATATTCATTGATCACCTCCAGTTTTTCGCCTTCCTGCAGGATATAGTCAAAATGGCTCAGGTAAAGTGCTTCGCCACCAATGGAAATTCGCCCGGTAACGGGCCGTTCATATTCATCTTTGTAGACGAGATAAAAAAAGTCAAGATGCGAAGGCGTTAACTGAATAAAGTCAAAGGGTGCATATTTATAGAAGTTGGCATCTTCAAATACATAGGCTGCAGGTTTTGACGATATGACGATCATTTTCCCTGCGACCAAAGGCGTGAACATGCTTTTTAACGATGCATCAAAAGTGTAGGACAGATGTACAAAGGTTCCTGACCCGTTCCTGTTTTTGATGATAAATTTCTCCCGGCTATTTAAAATGTAATTATAAATGCTTTTATGCTCCACCATCACGCCCTTGGGCTTACCCGTTGAGCCTGAAGTGTAAATGATATATGCCAGATGTTGGGGCTGGACCCGGGTGTCCAGGTTATCTGCAGGAAACTGCCCGATGATCCCCCAATCCTGATTGATTGAAATCACATCCAGCTTGCTGGAGACCGAATGCAGCTTTTCCCGGCTGCCTTCATCACCAATAACGAATCTGGCCTCCGTATCTTTTAAAAAAAACTTTATTCTCGAGGAAGGCCATTCCGTATCGATCGGCACATAGGCGCCGCCCGCTTTCCATATGCCCAGGGTGGCTACAATCATTTCTGAGGACCTGTCGATGCATATCGGTACCAGTATTTCTTCCTTTACTCCCCTGCCCCTGAGGTAATGTGCCAGCTGGTTGGCTTTTTCATTGAGCTGGCGGTAGGTAAGCTTTTCCTCCCGGAATACAATTGCAATATTATCCGGGCTGTTTTTCACTTGTTCCTCAAACAAATCGACTATGGTCTTTCCTTCCGGATAGCTCACCTGGGTGTCATTGAACTCAACCAGCAGCTGATGTTCTTCCCGGGTCAGCATGGGCAGCTCGCCAATTCTTTGCTGTTCGTGCTGCGCTATGGAATGAAGCAGCTCGGTATAATGTCCCGCCATCCGGGCCACCAGGCCCTCGCTGTAGATATGGGTGGCAAATATCAGCAGGCCCGTCAAATGATCGGGCGTTTGTGTTACTGAAAGCGTGAGTCCAAAATCAGAAATGCTTTCTTCAAATTTATCGTTGTTCAATTCTGCCTCTGCAAAATTCTGCAAAACGAACATATACTGATATAGGGAGTCTTTATCACTGCCTTTATTGATGGATTGCGCTACCTCTTCGAAGGAGATCTCCGGGTGCAGATAGGCCTGCCGGGTGAACTCCTTCACCCTTTGCAGCAGGGTATCGAAGTGTTCATCCACGTTTAAACTGGTTCTTATTGCCAGAATATCCGAAAAAGTTGCATTGGGCGTGGCCACGCACAGATCGTACTGACCACTGCGACGGAACAACAATACTTTAAAAGCTGCCAGCAGGATAACATACAAATTAACGCCAAGTCGCTTGCTGACATATTTCAATTCCTCCATTAAATCCTTGTCGATTTGAAAGGAGCAGGTTTGGGTGAATCTCTTATTCATGTTATATAGGTATTAATCACTGTAGATTTCTTATGCCCTTTTATTCAAAGGAATTCAGAGCATAAGCCCAAAAAATCCGGCAGGGGTCGCGAATTATAGGATATGTTTATTAGTTAAAGAAGCCTTCGGCTGGTGCCCGTTCATTCGTTTTTTTCTTAGCTCCTCGATAATTTCATCTTCGAGAACACAGGCTTCTTCAACAATCAATTTATAAATATTCTCTATCAGGGCGGGATTAAGCGCAAATTCATCAGCCAGCCTTTTCCTCTTTACCAAAACCTCCTGGACCCGTTCGGGCTGCATCATTGGAATGTCGTTCTCACTTTTAAAATGCGCAACTTCACTGCATATGCCCAGACGTTCACTGATAAGTCTGACAATTTTTTCATCAATTGCATCAATCCTTGTTCTGAATTCTGATAGTTTATCCATTATTTTGGCGGGTAATTTTAAACGTATTCTTTTATTAGCTCGTCGTACAGATTAAGTTCGTAATATTTTTCATCAAATCCACCCTTGGCTGTAACGACGATCGACTTGATCAAAGGGAAGGCCTTAAGCAGCGTTTCATCGAATTCCTCCTGGGGATCAGAAAGGGCGATAATGGCCCCTCCGCTTCCAATGGTAATTTTACCCCCCTTCAGAACAGCAGTACGTATAATAATATTCAGTTCAGCCGCGCCGCATAAACTTAAAAAGCCAATTGATCCCGTGTAGGGTCCCCTGGCTACTTTTTCAAGTTTATCAATTATTTCCATCGTCCGGGTTTTGGGAGCTCCGGTGATAGATCCTCCTGGAAATGTGGCCTTCAGCAGATCGATGGCATTATATTTCGACTCCAGCGTTCCAACAACGGTGCTAACCAGGTGATGCAGCGTCTCGTAACATTCCACAGCCATCAGGTGCGGAACACTGACGCTTCCTATCTCGGAAACCCTGCCCAGGTCGTTCCTGAGCAGATCGACGATCATCAGGTTCTCGGCCCTGAACTTCTCGTTATCATGGAGCGTAAGTCTGTTTTTTTCGTCGGTAACCGGATCATTGTCCTTGGTTATGGTGCCTTTGATCGGCTTGGTTGATACATGCCGGTCTCTGTCAAGTTTCAAAAACTGTTCGGGAGAAGAGCTGCAAACACTAAAGTCATCAAAATGCAGGAAGGCCGAATATTGCGCCGGATTGATTTTCCTCAGATTCAGGTAGAGCTCCATAGGATCTAAACTCAAATCTATGGCCAACTGGTTTGTTAAACATACCTCATAGCTTTCGCCGTTCTTGATTTCGGTAAGGCAACGCTTTATATTTTCGATATAGGTATCATGCGTCTGGCTGCCGTAGAATTTCAATTTATCTTTAAAATAGTTATCCTTTTTGACAGGAACAGGTTTCAGGTTACCAAGCTTCTTATAGGTTTGGTTAACCCACTCCTGGATAACGCCCTGGTCGTTTTTGTCCCTGGCAATAGCAACAATATAAATTTTGTTGTCTGAATGATCCAGTACCAAAAAGCGCGTAGAGAAAATGAGCGCCGCATCTGGAACCTGGGAATAATGCGAAGTTTTGAAATTCAGTTCGGACTTGAGTTCATATCCGAAATATCCTATAAAACCACCATTAAAGCTAAAAGGGAATTGCGTCAGCGGCTGCGACAGGTTATTATCCATTTCTTCGGTCAGGTACTCGAACAGATCCCGTTTGTATACCGATTTCTGTCCGTTCTGGGCAATAGTTAATTCCTTAACGTCCCTTTCAAATAGTACAGCTTTATCATATGTATCCTCCACACTTCCCATTATTGAAAATCTCGAATGACCGGCAATCAGCTTACTGCTGTCAAGCCAGAATGAATACTTGCTTTGCCTGAACAGATTATAAAAAATTACGCTGTCGTCCTGGGTGAGATCACATATCTTATGCGCTACGGTCAGGGTATGGCGCTCGACCTTTCTTTCCTGTGCGATAGGTAGGCTGCCTGGCTCCCCGGGCCGGTTATTATACTTTTGGGCAAATTCGAGAAATTTCGAAATTACTTCGTTACCAAATTCTGTCGAGATCGATTCAGGGTGATATTGTATACCCCAGAACGGCTTTGTTTTGTGCTCTATACCCATGATGATACCATCTTCGGTCCAGGCAGTTTTGCGGATATTTTCCGGAAGCGCATCGGCAACAATCAAAGAATGGTACCTCACTACACTGAAGCCTTGCGGCAATCCTTCAAAAAGGCCCGAATCGTTGTGGTAGATTTTGGTCAGCCGCCCATGGAAAGGTTCCGGGGCATGAATGACCTCTCCACCCGCAAAATATCCTATACCCTGGTGGCCGAGGCATACGCCTAAAACTGGCTTTTCTGAAGACAGGAGCACCTCTGTACAGACACCGAAATCCTTTTTAAGTTCCGGACGCCCTGGGCCGGGGGAAATGATTATACAATCATAATCTTTCGCTACAATTTCATCATAAGTTATTTCATCATTCTTGAATACATCGGGAATGCATTTTTTTATGTTTGCTACCTGCTGAAATAAATTATAAGTGAAAGAATCGTAATTGTCGATGATTAATATTTTCATAAGTTATTTTTTTTAGTAAAACCATAAAACCATATCCGAAAAGACCTCGACTCCATGGAGTTTCTACAGGTCCCTGCTTTAAAATTTTAATCTAGAATAACCAATAGGGGAATGATCTTCGTAATTATATATGGCCAAAAGTTTGAGGGGAACTTCTTTGCCAAAACGGACGATCAATCAATAATTTACAGTCATAGGGTCCCACAGTCCAATTGGCATGCCAATCTTACTGTATCGATGTAAATGCAAAGCAATATACAAATTTTCGAATAATAGAAAAGTTGTTACTGTTCTATTTTTCTCCACCAATGTATATAAACAAAAACAATAATAAGAATTTAATAATATATTTCCTATGGAAATGATAGTTTTTTTGCAATATTTTTCACTTATTACCGTTTTTTTGCTTAAAAAGCAATAAAAACTGATCGGATAACGATTTTATTACTTTTTTTTGATCCGCTGTTTTGGGATCAATTAGCGCATTAAAATCCTCCTGGCGGCCTTCGTCGATACATTTATCCAATTCCGTTAAATTTCGAATTAATTCCTTGCGCATTGCTGAGGCGTAAGCGTTCTCCTGCTGAATATTCCAGTAAACGCCTTTATTCCCGGATACGATTCGGCCAAAAAGTGCACTCATACTATAAAATGGAGGCGTCGCAATTTTTAAAAGCTTTTCCAGAGGAATCTCAAAATTATTTAGCGCAATGCCGAACGACATGGTCGCAGCATGCGTTGCTACCTGAATGAGCGCGCTTATCCGATCGTGCTGCTCGCTGTCCAGGTACACGATATTTAATTTCCAGGCCTCCAGCAAAGCAATAAACCAGCCGGATAAAGGTGTTTGCCCCCGTTTTACCACGATGATATTTTTGCCTTCAATTTCCAGGTCAGGGCCGAACATAGGATTCAGGCTTAAGGCGCTAAAGTCACTTTCATCATAAAGCAAGGAAATCTCCCTTTTTATCGATAAAGTATCGATCAGTAAAGCTGCCTTCGAAATACAGGTCTTGTAAATTGCTAAAAACTTATAGGCAACGGCCTCGGGTAAACACAGGATGATGACGTCCGACGCTGCTGCTAACTGCTTTATTTCCTCTACGGCAATGGCCAGATCTGCCTTAATATAGCTGGAGAACTTAGCTTGTCCGTCAGGGTCACCCAGGTCGACCCCGGTAACGGTGAGTTGTTTTTCCAAAAACAACAACTCAGAAAACAACCGGCCAAAACCGCCGTTTATCCCGAGTATAGCGACTCTTTTTTCCATAGCAAAGAACAGATTAAATAAGAAAGCATGGGTATTTATCCATTTTTTTAAATGCGCAGATGATTGACATTGACAAGATAGTAAAACAAAGTGAACTACCGCTCGGCTAAAGACCGTTCGGCTTTAGGGGAAATACGACACGCACCTAGGGCTTTCCCCTCGCAGGGGTTGAACGCAAACATGCTTATAAAAAGGTTCCTTATTATAAACTAGAAGGTAAAAGTCTGTTTAATTGCCTGTAAAGTTTAAAAATGTCATATAATTTTGAATATATTAAATTTTTCATACCTTTAATCGGGTAAAAGTATTGTGGCGCAGCGTGCGTAAAGGCTATCTGAAGAAATTTCAAACAAATTATCTGGTCTTTAGTAGTTTTAATTAAAATACCCCCCAACAGGTCCTCCTCCCTAATTAAACCATCACTGGAATCGTGTAGATTGAAAATTTTTTGCTTATGTCCATTATGGATTAATTTACTTTTTATATGTCAGAAATAGCCTCATCACCAACAAATGTATTGGAAAATACTTTAGCCGACTATTGGAGAAAAGTGCTTAATATCGAACAGGTCGGCCTGGACGATAATTTTTTTGAGCTTGGTGGCAGTTCTTTGATGGCCATGCGTCTAATTACCCAAATCAACAAGGAACTGGGATTTAAACTGCCGGTAAGCACCATATACCAGGTGTCTACGCTGCGGCAACTTGCCCAGAAAATTGGGAATTTCCAATCAAAGGATACAAGTCCTGTACTTTTATTAAGGGAAGGTCATGGTACGCCCTTATTTATCTTTCCGCCCTGGAGCAGCTACCCCACCATTTTTGATGAATTTGTAAATAGCTATCATGGCGACAACCCATTATATGGTATCCTTTACACGGAAGATTCTGAAAACTTCCCTTTTAAGACATTGCAGGAATATGCAAGATACCTTGTCAGTTCAATAAAAAAGATTCACCCGCACGGGCCATATGCCCTGCTGGGTTATAGCCTTGGAGCCCGAACCATACTGGAAGTAGGTATGCAATTTCAGCAGGCTCAGGATGAGATCGAATTGCTGTGTGCCATCAGTCATTATCCTTCCTTCCCTGCTAAAGGCCTGCTGTTTAACCGCAGAATAAATGATGAGATCCGAATTCTGGCCAATATCAATTTTCGGTTCAAAATGAAATACCTGCGCTACCGCCTTCCCTATTTTCTGAAATTGCTGTTTACCGGTGATAACGGCATACAGGAACTGGTGATCGAAAACGGGGCACAGAACCAGATTTTGGAGATACATGATGTCTACGTGACAAATACCAAATTCAAAGGTGACCTGATTTTGATTTACGAAACCAGTCCGGACGGCGTGCAGGCAGAATATAAAAAAGCCCAGGTATACAGAAACTCCATTTTCAAATTACTTTGGAAGAAACATGTGACAGGAAACATCATCGTTAAAATTGTTGAATGCAAGCATATTGATTTTTTCAAAAAGCCTGCCGTCAATAAGATAACGGAGATTATTGAATCACAGATGAAAAAAAATGTACCGGAGGAAGAAAGCGTGCATTACGAAAAGATGGCAGATAATTAGGCTAAAATTCCGTGTTCAATACCAGCGCCATTGGAACAATCGGTCGAATCGTTCAGTAAAAAAACAGTATATTAAATCTTTTGATTAAGTTTGAATTCCCGCAAACTGTTGATTGTTTTTTTACGTTATAGACCTAGTGATACCCAGTATAAAAAATAAGATCGTATCGAATACCCTGCGATTTGAGGCTAAAGCGAATAAGTTCATCTACTTTTCTTATCAGACTTTTATAGCCCAATTTTCAAAACGCAGCATCAGCATTTTATTTTCTGAAAATAATGAACGCGAAGAAGATATCAAAAAGAGCTTCCGGCTGCTGCGTCACAAAGTCAGTTTTGGCAAGTTCAGCTATGAAAATGTCAAAAAAAATGACCTGGTTATTCCGCTGACCATAGATGATATCCGGCTGCTGGACTCATATCCGGAACTGGCCAAGCGAAACCCTATTCCTAATCCCACGCTGCGTTCGCTCGACATCTGCGACGACAAATACCTTTTTTATACAACCCTGGTTGAAAAAGGATTTGAGAACTATCTGCCCAAGGTTGGTAAAGACCTGCGCATGCCCTATATCGTGAAGAAAAAAATAGCGCATATGGGCATGAACTGCTATGTGATCGATACCCCGGAAAAGCAGGAGCAGTATAAAAGCGAGATCAATGATCCGGATTACTTTTGCCAGGAAATCGTTCAGGGACAAAAGGAATACGCCACACATTTTCTGTACATAGGTGGTAAGGTCGTGCGCGCACTAAACATGATTTACATTTTCCCCACGCCGACCTACGTCAAGGGACGGGACAAATTTATTTGTAACCGCCTGGGCAGCTGTCCCCATACCAAGCTTTTCGGCGATATACTAGACGCGATCGGTTATGAAGGTCTTTGCTGCTTTAATTATAAAGAGATCGACGGCAAACCCTATGTATTTGAGATCAATCCAAGGTTCGGCAGCAGCCTGGCCATGTTTTTCTTTTCTTATTTGAAAAATTTAAAATTCCCGACTGATAATACCCATCTATACAAGGAGAACATCATTGATCCCCGGCTGAAACAGACGAGCTAAACCTGCCACACCGGACTCCGGCCATTTAAATATTGCTTCTTCAGAGTTTCCAGCTTTTCTTTTCCCATTTATTATGAACAGCCGCTGCAGGGGCAATCCTGCCTGCACGCAAAATACAATTTTAAATTACAAAATGGCTGTTTTTACGTTCTAGAAGGGATAGCTTTCAATAGCTTAATCCCGATAGGTAATGGCAGATTATGAGCAAATACTTTATGATATCGAAGTGCATTCCCTCCAGGGTATCAGCAGGTATTTTGATCAGGGCGGCAGCCCAAACGAGATCCATAACGGCGTACCGCTATTTACTACAATGGTAGAGATGTATATGCGTTCGCCGAGATTTAAACAGTGCGTCCAGGCCTTTATAGAACATGGATTGGTGTATCAGGAGAAAGCCCTGCTTGCCGTACTTGCAGACGACGCTGAACTACTGGAAGCGCTCATTAAAGCCGATCCGGGCTTAGCCTGGAAAACATACGACCTGTATAATAATACCTATACACCTTTAACGGGCGGCACCCTGCTTCATTTTTGTGCTGAATACAACAGCGTCCGCTGCGCTAAAATACTTTTGCGAAGCCAGGCCGATGTTAACGCTAGAGCCGCAACCGATGGCTATGGCTTTGGCGGGCATACGCCGATCTTCCATACCGTAAACCAAAATGGCAATCACTCGGCAGCCATGATGCACCTTCTGGCCGAACATGGTGCAGATCTCGGCTATACGATAAAAGGTCTTATCTGGGGCAAAGGATACCCCTGGGAAACCTTTATTCCTTCGGTAAATCCAATTAGCTACGCGATGATGGGACTTCTTCCGCAAATGCACCGCCCTGAAACCGCCATTGCCGAAACGGTATCTATACTGATCAGATATGCCTGGGGAATTGAATACGCACCGGGCAATGTTCCATGTGCTTACCTGAAGCAATCCTAGAAAATTGTCCGTTTTTTGCCAGCTGATCAAACTAATTTTGGTTTGCATGATTTATCTGGTAATACCGAATTATGAATCTAAAAAATCGTTATGCAAAAGATAACACCGTTTCTGTGGTTCGACGGCCAGGCCGAAGAAGCAATGAATTTTTATACCTCTGTATTTAAAGACGCAAAAATCGGAAAGGTAAGACGCTATAAACAAGCCGGTCCCGGGCCTGCAGGGAGTGTCATGACGGCATCATTTGAACTTTTAGGACAGCAGTTTATAGCCCTGAACGGCGGACCGATGTTTAAATTCTCGCCGGCGGTTTCGTTTTTTGTAAGTTGCCAGACGCAGCAGGAAGTAGATTATTACTGGGAAAAGTTAGCCGAGGGGGGTAAAACCAATCAATGCGGCTGGCTCGATGATAAATTTGGCATCACCTGGCAGATCGTACCTGTCATGCTCGACCAGGTATTGCAAGGCGATGATCCTGTAAAGGCAAACCGGGCGATGCAGGCCATGATGAAAATGACAAAACTGGATATAAACGCGCTGCAGGATGCCTATGACGGGGTATGAACCAGGGTCTTCAGATCAGGTTCAGCATCTTTTGAGTGGCCTTTATAGCGGATACCGTCTGATCGCTGTCCAGACCCCGGGTTTTAAATTCCTTGCCTTTGCAATCCCAGGTAATAATGGTTTCGCAAAGCGCATCTGATTTTCCGCCCGGTGGAATGCGTACCGCATAATCGGTCAGTATCGGCAGCTGCAGGTCCTTCTTGGAATAAATTACCTTTAATGCATTCATAAAGGCATCATACTGTCCATCACCCTGGGCATGCTCTTCAAATTCTTCTCCATTTACATCGATCTGCAGCGTTACTGAGGGGCGCAGATCTTTTGAATGGGTAAGTACGTAATTTTTAATGCGGACCTTTTCTTCTATGGCATTGCTGTCAAGGATATCGGAGATAATGTAAGGCAGATCGGATTGCGTTACCACTTCCTTTTTGTCACCCAGCTCAATTATCCTTTGAGTAACCCTTTTCAGATCCTCATCGGATAAAAGTATGCCCAGTTGCTTTAGATTATTCTCAATATTAGCCTTGCCGCTGGTTTTTCCCAAGGCATATTTACGCTCCCGACCGAAACGTTCGGGCATCAGGTCGTTGAAATACAAGTTGTTTTTCTTGTCGCCGTCCGCATGAATCCCAGCCGTTTGGGTAAAGACATTTTCGCCAACTACCGGCTTGTTCACTGGTACCCGGAAGCCTGAGAATGCCTCAACCAGTTTGCTTACCGTGTACAGGGACTTCTCTTCTACAGAAGTCTGCACATCTTTTACATAATCGTTCAGCACCGCTATGGTGCTGGCCAAAGGCGCATTTCCGGCTCGCTCGCCCATGCCGTTGATGGTCAGGTGTATACCCTTCACCCCGGCATTAACCGCTTCCAGCACATTGGCAATACTCAGATCATAGTCGTTATGAGCATGAAAATCAAAATGAATGCCCGGGTAGCGGGGCACAATTTCATTTAAATACTCCCTGGTTTCCGATGGGATCAGTACGCCCAGTGTATCCGGCAGCAATATCCTTTTTATGGGCTGGGTTACTAAAAAATCGAGGTAGCGGAAAACATACGCTTTCGAATGACGCATGCCGTTACTCCAATCCTCCAGATACACATTACATTCAATGCCTTTTTTGCTGGCATATGCGATCACGTCACTAACTTCCTGAAAATGCTGCTCGGGCGTTTTCTTTAACTGATAGGTCAGATGATTCAATGAACCTTTGGTGAGCAGGTTCATCACTCTGGCACCGGCATCAACCATCCAGTCTACCGAAGTGGTACCATCCACAAAGGTCAGCACCTCAATTTTATCAATAAAACCATTTGCTGAAGCCCATTCAGTAATTTTTTTCACTGCAGTGAATTCACCCTCGGATACTCTTGCCGAAGCAATCTCTATCCGGTCAACCTTTACCTCAGTCAGTAAAAGCTGGGCGATGGTCAATTTTTCAGAAGAAGAAAAAGACACTCCGCTGGTTTGTTCACCATCACGCAGAGTGGTGTCCATTATTTCGATATGGCGTTGCAATTGGCTCATTTTTTGATAAATAGGTGCAGCTTGCTAATATATACTCTTAGCAGCGAAGTCTCCGATCTCCGCTTTCATAGCCTGGAGATAATCGATATCATCAAAACCGTTGAGCAGATTATGTTTTTTATATCCGTTGATAGCAAATGATTCCTGCTCCCCGGTTGTTAAAATAGTGATGCGCTGTTCAGCCAGGTTCACTTCTAACTCAGTGGAAGGATCGGAAATTACTGCTTTAAAAATTTTATCCAGAAACTCCCCTGTCACCTGAACCGGCAGTATACCGACATTGATGGAGTTATTTCTGAAAATATCAGCAAAAAAGCTCGATACCACGCAACGGAATCCGTAATCATAAATAGCCCAGGCGGCATGCTCGCGGCTGGAGCCGCTGCCAAAATTTTTTCCGCCTACCAATATTTTGCCAGAGTAAACCGCATTGTTGAGGATAAAATCCTTTTTAGGCGTATTATCTGCATTGTATCTCCAGTCCCTGAACAGGTTATCACCGAAACCTGTCCGCTCTGTAGCTTTTAAGAAACGAGCCGGAATGATCTGGTCCGTATCCACATTCTCAATGGGTAAAGGAACTGCTGTACTTTTTAATATGGTGAATTTATCGTATGCCATTTTTTTAATGTTTGAACTGAAAGTTTAAGCCCTGCAGCTCATTCTTCCTATTAAGATATTATTTAAGATGCTTCGCACCGCTTTATATTCCACTTACAGTAATTCTCTCGGATCTGTTACCACACCAGTCACTGCAGCAGCTGCTGCAACCAGCGGACTTGCCAGCAAGGTACGGCTGCCCGGACCCTGACGACCTTCAAAATTCCTGTTGCTTGTACTTACGGCGTATTTACCTGCGGGTACTTTGTCATCATTCATCGCAAGGCAGGCGGAGCAGCCCGGCTGACGTAACTGGAAACCAGCTTCATTCAATATGTCCAGGATTCCTTCCTCTTTGATCTGGCTTTCCACGACATGCGAGCCCGGAACTAACCAGGCCGTAATATTTTCCGCTTTTTTGCGGCCTTTTACGATCGTGGCAAAAGCACGGAAATCTTCAATACGTCCGTTTGTGCAACTTCCAAGGAATACATAATCCACCGGCTTACCGATGAGTTGTTCGTCTTCAGCAAAGCCCATATACTCCAGGGATTTCTTATAGGAAGCTTCGCCATCCTTTACCTCCCTGGCGAAAGGTATATGGTGGGTAATGCCCGTTCCCAGGCCTGGGTTGGTACCATAGGTGATCTGCGGCTCGATATCATCCGCATGATAGGTCAATTCCAAATCGAAATTAGCCCCCTGATCCGTCTTGAGCGTTTTCCAATAAGCCAATGCCTTATCCCAGGCTTCGCCCTTCGGCGCTTTTTCCCTGCCCTTTAAATAGGCAAACGTGGTTTCGTCGGGAGCGATCATACCGCCGCGTGCACCCATTTCGATCGAGAGGTTACAAACAGTCATACGGCCTTCCATACTCATGCTTTGAAATACCTCACCGGCAAATTCTACGAAATATCCCGTAGCGCCGCTTGCCGTAATTTGTGAAAGGATAAATAAGGGCACGTCCTTTGACGTAACACCTTTACCCAGTTTACCATCGATGGTGATACGCATCTTTTTAGGCTTAGGCTGCATGATGCATTGTGAAGAAAGCACCATTTCAACCTCTGAAGTACCGATGCCAAACGCAATTGAACCGAATGCCCCATGCGTAGAGGTATGAGAATCACCGCAAACAATCGTCATTCCGGGAAGGGTAATACCATTTTCCGGCCCTACGACGTGGACAATACCGTTTTTAGGGTTATTCAGTCCCCAGTGCGAAATTCCGTATTTAGCTGAATTATCTTCCAGCGCTTTGAGCTGATTAGCTGAAAGCGGATCCTGTACCGGCAAATGCTGGTTCATCGTTGGTGTATTATGATCGGCAGTTGCAAACGTTTTGCCGGGGAACATCACGGAAATCCCCCTGGTACCGAGTCCCAGGAAAGCAACAGGACTGGTTACCTCATGAATAAAATGCCTGTCGATAAAAAATACATCAGGGCCATCTTCAATCTTCCTTACCACATGTGCATCCCACACTTTATCAAACAGGGTATTTGGGCTATTGCTCATTTTATAAAAGTTAGAAATTTAGTTTTACAATTTTGAAACAGATGTGCAAAATCGGAAAAACATTACTAAATCCGTAATCTTTTTTTAAATATATTAGTCAGTTTACGAAAAAACGAAGAAAATAGTATGAAAACTAATGTGGACTAAGGTGCAGAAAACCGAATAAAAAATGGGTGGCAAACCTGCCACCCATTTTTTATTTTTTTACTTACGTATAGTACAAACTTATTTCACTCTGCTTTTAGCAGGTGTAAGGGGTACTATAATTACTGCCAGCAAAAGGGCAACTTCTAATACAGTGATCATGATTTTTTTTTAATTAATTAAATACTTAATGATTAATAGTTTAAGAAAGATGAACCATTCTTACAGCTACTCCTCAATTTTTTAATTCAGGGCTAAGGTTGAACAGGACGATCGTATTCTTCTGCCCGACTTGCACGAAAAACATGCCATTGTCTGCATTAATTTTTTGGGCCTAAATTGCTGAAAAACAGAAATTACGGAAATTGAAAAATGATTTTAAAAGAATCCTGCCAGCCGCGATTTTTTTTCTGTTTAAAATACAAAGGCAAAAAAAACAATCAGCGGGGAAGCAATAAATCCCTTTTTAAAAAAAAATACAGATTAGACGGAGAAATCGAGTCCCAATCAGGAATAATTGCGGCTTTAGCCCCTGTATTTATCAATAATTATTGAAATACGACGGCGAGCGTGTCAAAAGCGACCTAATAAACCCTTTAATCGTCAAAAATATTCGATTAAATGATCGGCTTTTTATGATTAGGGACAAAAAATAATAATTTGACAATTTGTCATATATTCTCAGAAAGGACTCATACATGACAAATTTGCAGAAAAAAAGCACTGTCATGGCCCTGACAAAATGTCAAATTGGAACAAATTTCACCGGAACAAGTCCAAAACACCCCATGCCAATTTGGGCTACAAGCCAAGTTCGCCAGGAAAAACAATCTTATAATTTGCGGGTTTTATAGCCGGAGCTTCCAGCCCCAGGGATAACGAACTCCTGTGCACCATTTTCTAAAGACCAATCATGAGAAAATTAAAATTACAGCTTCAGCTATCACTTGAGGGCTACATTGCAGGCCCAAACGGCGAAATGGACTGGATAACCTGGAATGCAGACGAGGATTTTATAAAATATGTTAACGAACTGACCGATTCATCGGATACCATACTTTTGGGCCGCAAACTGGCTGAAGGTTTTATTCCTTACTGGACGGACATTACCGCCAACGTCCAGGACCCGCAATATTCGTTTGCCAGGAAAATGGTAGACATACCAAAAATTGTTTTCAGCAAAACTTTGGATAAATCCGACTGGGATAACACAAAAATAGCCAATGGCGACCTTGCAGCTCAGGTGAAACAGATTAAAAATGAGTCGGGAAAAGATATTGTCATCTATGGTGGTGCAGATTTTGCAGCATCGATGATTGGTTCGGGCCTGATCGACGAATATCATTTCTTTATGAACCCCAGCGCAATCGGCAAAGGAATGCCAATATTCAACAGGCTTGAAAACAATCTTAAACTGAGCCTTTTAAAAGCCACGCAGCTTAATTCGGGGATAGTTGTATTGTCGTATAAACCCGTATAATACTTTTATCCAGCCGCGCATCCTTTCTACATAAACGACAATGAATTGCCGCAATTTATATGCGTGGAGCGAACCGCAGGGAAATGTTCTTTCAGCCACCCGAGCATAAACTCCGAACCAGGCTCTTCGCTGGCAATATGTCCTAACAAAACCAGGGATAAGTTGTCCCCCTTGGCGCGCGCATCGCGCACATATTCGGCAGTTTCCCATTCCGATATTTCGCCACAGATGAGCACATCGGGCTTTACTTTCTCGATGGCCTGTATTTGCCGGGTCCCTCCTGCCGCCCCCGGAATGAACAGCACGCGCGTGCAGCTTTGAGCCGGATCACCGATATACCTTACCTGATCGATATGCAATTTTTCTTTGGCCTGACTAATCAGGTCTTTTAACGAAGTCGGTGGCATGGTAAGAATGTTTGGCAGATCATGCCCCTGGAAACGCTGCCATCCGAGCTGCTGCAATACATTTTTGGTGACCCCGTCCGGCTTTAAAGTATGGATGGTGTCATGGTTGCGCCAAACGGCAATCTGGTGACGATCCAGCAGATCTCTTTTATACTGATAAACATCATCGGTTTTCAGCCATTCAGTGGCGTCCGTATGATTATAAAAGGTTGGTTCATGCACTATAATAAAATTAGCGTCCAGCTCAATGGCCTTTCGCACCACATCGATAGTGGCAAACATCGATGTCACTATTCCCTTCACTACCATATCGGCACTTCCTGTCTTTAACGTATCGACGGTACCAGCAAATGGTGCACCGGGTACCTGCTGCATAAATGCATCTATGATCTGTTTTACAGTATAAGTTTCAGCAGCCGAGGCTCCGGCGACCATCGGAATAGATAACACGATGCCGGCGCCTACAGCGGCGCTTAGGTTATAAATGAACTTTCTGCGGCTTTGGGAATCGTAACGGAGGTATTTTTCAGGCATCATATGAATTCTTTTTACCAATTTAAGGGTTTATCGCCAAAAGCTGTCCCGATCCAGAAATAATATTGCATCCGGATGCCTGCGTAGAATAGACGCCGGGCAGTGCTCACTAATCTCCTTATTCAGGGCCGCGCTGGCTGCTTTGGCTTTATTCCCGCCTGGCACCATGCAGTAGAGATATTTTGCCTCCATTAAAGCCGGTATGGTTAGCGTAATGGCATGGGTGGGTACTTCGTCAATCTGAGCGAAACAGCCATCGTTTACCTGCTGCTGGCGGCAGGACATATCCAGATCGACCACTTTAACTTTTAAGGGATCATTGAAATCTGCCACGTGCGGATCATTAAAAGCAATATGCCCGTTCTCACCAATTCCCATGCATACGATATCTGCCGGATACTGGCTCAGCAAGTCACTGTAGCGCGCGCATTCCCCGGCGGGGCTAATGATATCCAGTCCAATATAGCTGACCGAATGAAATGATACCCGGTCAAATAGGTGCCGGCCTAAAAAGGAACTGAATAAAGCCGGATGTCCTTTCGGCAGGCCGGTATATTCATCCATATGAAAAGCGTTGATGCGGCGCCAGTCTATCTCCTGGCGTTCGATCAAAGATGCCAGGAACTCGCTTTGAGAGGGTGCAGCAGCAAAGATCATGTTGACATAGGCCTGCCTGTTCAATAAATCATTTATCCGTTCAGCCACAATTTCTGCCGCGGCAACGCCCATGGCTGATCTGTCGGAATACACTTTTACCGTAAGTTCATCCACTTTAAATTCCTCGGCCATCAGCGCTTTCATAAATTATTTTACCATTAACTATTGTTACAGCTACCTGAATATCCTGGTCAAAGATCACAATGTCGGCATCCATGCCGGCTGCAAGCGAACCTTTTTTATCATCAATACCCAGGATCCGCGCAGGCACCCGGGATGCCATGTGCACGGCTTCAGCCAGGGGCAGCTCGGCAAGCGTTACCATATTTCGTACCAGTCGGTCAAACGTGGCAACGCTTCCTGCGAATGCGCTGCGGTCAGGCATTTTGGCAACATCATCCTCTACGATCACTTTTATTCCGTCCTTAAGGCTGCCGAGTATGCTTTCTTTTGCCGGCGTTCCTGCTGCGCGCATGGCATCCGTTATCAAAGCGATCCTGGACGGCCCTTTGATCTTATAAATTAATTTTAATAATGCAGCGGGCAGATGAACGCCGTCAGCAATCACTTCAACGTCCATGTCATCAATCAGATAGGCGCTTTCGACGACACCTGCATAACGGAAAGCATTTCGCCGCGTCACGCCGGACATCGCCGAATAAAAATGCGTAGCCAGCGTATATCCATGGGCGAAGGCTTCGATTACATCCTCATAAACAGCGTCTGTATGGGCTATAGCGGGCAAAACGCCCTGAGAAACCATATAACGGCCAAATTCAATGGCGCCCTGTAGTTCCGGTGCAGCACTCCATCGCTTAATATCTTCTGATGCGGACAAGATTTCCATGTATTCGTCCGGGTCGGGATTGCGTATAAAACGCGGATCCTGCGCCCCGCGCTGACTCATGGCAAAATAAGGCCCTTCTATATGGACGCCTAGAAACCGGGAACCATTTATATTCAGCTCGGCAGCCTGGCGGTATATCCGCAGTGTTTCCAGTAAATCGGCCTTTTCGCAACTCAAAGTGGTGGGCAACATCGCCGTCGTGCCATGTCGGGCATGCAGCCGGGCTATGCCGAGAAAGGCTTCGATGGTATTGTCCATAAAATCATGGCCGCCGCCGCCATGTACATGAATGTCAATAAAACCGGGCGATATATATTTGCCTTTAGCATCGATCTCCATGGCCTGGGGAGCATCGATCTGCTGATCACTGACCTGATGATCTTTCCATCCTCGACTAAAAGGCTTCCCTCCTTTAAGATGCCGTTTGAGGTGATCACCTGGCCGTTAAATATCTTTAGCTGCATGGGTCTATTTTTTGCGTGCAAGCCGGCTGTATAAAAGGAGCGCTTTAGCATTTCTTAGTTCATTCTCCCCAGCCAGTTCCGTAGGGTAAAGGTAATCCTTGTTCAGGGCGATAAAACGTGTGTCCAGCTCATTGCCCGATGCCATCAGGCTTTTCAGCCGGTCAAGGATTGCCGGCACGTTTTTCGCATCAAAGGATGTTGAATTAACTGTCTTTTCAATTTCCTCGTACTGCAGGTAATATATCCTGATGTCTGTCATCAGCCGGTAGTGCTCAAACTCCTGCCTGTTTTTTGTTGGCTCAAGCGCGTTCAGAATTTTTGCTGCCTCGAGCGCACTGTCCAGCAGCTGTTTTACACTAATCGGCTTTGGACGCAGATACCTGACCCTGCATCACTTCATATGGCGCTGCTATCAAAGCTTTCCAAAGCAATGCCGATTGCTGCCGGCTGAAACCATATTGTTTTTGGCTGTAATTGGCTATAAAATTATCAATATCAAGGGGTTCAGGCGATCGGGCAGCTTGTGCATATGCCGCCAAAAGCATATTGAAGCCGCTGATGGGATATACATGCCTGATCGCATAAAGGTCTGTAATGTTTTCATCGGTCTCAAAGACCGAGGAATAAGCTCCTGAAGTAGACCAGGAGGTCATCACAATACCCTGATAACCAAGGTTGCGCGAGGCTGGTACAAAATTGTGAATATTGTTAAAGTGCTTTTCCCATTGCGTCAGAAAATAATTGTCCGGATGTGAGCGCAGGGAAGGTGCTCCCCATATCGGGTAACCACTTTGGGTTAACTTTTGATGATCTCCAAAATTATTCATGCTCCATCCGTAGTTCCAGTCGACCAGTACGGTACCTTTTGGCAGCATACTGATTGCCTGGGGATATTTCATAGCGATATCAGCCCACAGAACGGGCGTTTTACCCAATTTGATCACAATATTACACAGCATCCGGATATAACCGATATACAATTTTGATTTGCCTTCTTTTTCCACTATCGCCCGGCAGCGCTCATCGTGGCCCAGCAAATAGGTTTCGTCGCCGCCTATATGGATATATTGTGAGGTATGTGTGGATGCCAGCTCCGCGTACAAGTCACTAAATAATGCACTGTCCTGTTTGGTTTGCAGCGGACAAACCTGTGAATAATCTTTTTGATCCTCCCGCAGCGCTTTGTATTGTCATGCCGCAGAATGTATTCCACATGCCCGAAACTCTGCTGCAACGGTATCACCTCGATTCCAAGATCATTACAATACTTTATGAAACTGATAATCTCCGATTTGCTGTAAGCATAGCGATTGGGAATCAGCGGATGTTTTTCGAAGGGGTAGGTTCCCTCCCATTCCATGATCAGCGTATTAATTCCATAACCGCTCAGCCTGCGGGCAAAATCCTTCAGCGCGGGCATTGGCATGACCTGTATCCGCAGGTCCAAATGAAAACCACGCACCTGGAAGGGTTTTTCGGGGGCCAGCGAAGTTTGTGAAAAAACAGCTGGATTGCAAAGAATAATCAGCAACGAGGCAAATAGCAATCTTTTCATATCGGAATTGGGCCAGGCCGATACCAAGTTAAATAATCTGTTGCAAAATCATCGATACCTCCAAAATTAAAGATCATTTATGCGCACAAAAAATTATCTTTAGCTATACCATTTCCGAAAATTCCATGAAAGGGGCTGCCAGATATTTACAACTGATCGTATTTCTTTGCCTCTTTGATCTAACGGGCGCCCAGCAAAAACGACTCACTTACTGTAATCCTTTAAACCTGGATTATGGCTATACCCCTTTCAAGGATTTTTCCAAATGGGGACGGCACCGCGCAACTGCAGACCCCACGGTTACCCTATTCCGCGGCAAGTACTATCTTTTCTCAACCAACCAGTTCGGGTACTGGTACAGTGACGATATGTCGGACTGGCACTTTGTTTCCCGCCGTTTCCTCAGACCCTACAATGAAAATCCGGGTGATGAACTATGCGCCCCGGCAACTTTGGTTTTAGGCGATACCTTACTGGTGATCGGTTCAACTTATAATAAAGACTTTACCTTATGGATGAGCACCAATCCAACCAAAGATGACTGGAAGGCTGCAAAAGATTACTTCAAAGTGGGTGCCTGGGATCCAGGCATGTTTTTGGACGATGACGGCAGAGTATATATCTATCACGGATCGAGCAATACATTGCCGCTGTACGGCCAGCAGATAGACCGCAGAACCTTTGAACCCATAGGCCCAAAGGTCGAAACAGCCAGACTCGACTTCGATGAGCACGGCTGGGAGCGCTTTGGCGAAAACAATGACAATGTATTTTTACCCGGCTTTATGGAAGGCTCGTGGATGAACAAATACAAAGGGAAATATTACCTGCAGTTCGGCTGTTCAGGTACGGAAGGTAAAGGATATGCGGACGGCGTGCTGGTATCAGATAAACCGCTTGGACCCTTCACTTATCAAAGGCATAATCCATTCTGCTACAAGCCGGGAGGCTTTGCCAGGGGTGCTGGACATGGGGCAACCTGGGCCGACAAGTATGGTAACTACTGGCATATTTCAACGTTGGCAGTCAACGTGAAGAATAATTTTGAGCGGCGGATCGGCTTTTGGCCCGCCGGATTTGATCCGGACGGGGTGTTATATTGTAATACCGCTTATGGCGATTATCCGCAATATCTACCAAGCGGCAAGGAAGATCATCTGAAGAGTAATTTTACAGGCTGGATGATTTTGAATTACAATAAGCCGGTGGAGGTTTCTTCAACTTATGGCGGCTACACGGCCAATAATGCCGTGGATGAGGATATCAAGACCTACTGGTGCGCAAAAACAGCGAACAAGGGCGAATGGTTAAAGACTGATCTGGGCGAGATGAGCACCATAAATGCCATCCAGGTAAATTATGCTGACCAGGATGCCGTGTTCCTGGGTAAATCATTGGGAGTTTATACGCAATATATTATTTACTCGTCAACAGACGGTAAAAACTGGAAGGTACTGGTCGACAAGAGTCATAACAAAACCGACGTACCTCATGATTACATCGAGCTGAAAACCCCGGTAAAGGCACGTTATCTAAAAATCGTGAACATCCATATGCCGACTGGAAAATTTGCCTTGTCAGGTTTCCGGGTTTTGGAAAAGGCACGGGAGTAAAACCGGATACGGTTAAAGACTTTATGGTACTTCGCGGTAATAGCGAGCGCCGGAACTCCTGGATCAGGTGGCAACCTGTGGATAATGCTATTGGGTATACCATTTATATGGGCATAGCCCCCGACAAGCTGTACAATAATATTTTGGTATATGGCAAAAATGAGTACTACTTTAATGGCATGGAGAAGGATCTGCCCTATTATTTCCAGATAGAATCATTCAATGAAAATGGTATATCACAAAGATCAAAGGTGATAGAGGTAAAATAGCGCTTAGCTGACCCTGGGCGGAAAAATATCCTTAATGCACGCCTTGCAGCATGATAACCACACATGCCATGTACGCCACCTCCCGGAGGCGTAGAAGATGAACACAGATATAATCCCTTTTGCTGATGTGCGGTATGGTGATGATCGCAAAGCTGGCCGCGTGAATAGTTGGCTCAGATTGAATGCTCCCCCGTTAATATCACCGCCAATATAATTGGGATTATATTCTTCCATCTGGGCTGGGTCCATCGTGTGCCGCGCCAATATCCGGTCCCGGAAACCCGGCGCAAATCGCTCAATCTGTCTTTCAATAGCTTCAGTCATATCCATTTTAGAACCGTTCGGCACATGGCAATAAGCCCAAACGGTGTGTTTACCCGCCGGTGCCCGGGAAGTATCAAAAACGCTCGGCTGAGCCAGTAATACAAATGGCTTTTCGGGATTTCCACCATCCCAGATCAGTTTTTCGGACAAGGCTATTTCCGCCATCGTGCCGCCCAAATGCACTGTGCCGGCTTGTCTGCATTGCTCATCCGGAATGGTATTGGTCCGTCCAGTGCCCAATCCATCTTAAAAACACCCATTCCATAGCGGTAACGGTCCAATTGCCATTTATAGATAGTCCGAAAACCTATGTCCGGCTATCTGCCAGAAGCTGCCGCGGGCGTAATATCAAATAAAACCGCTTTTGAGGAAGGCAGCTGATCTAAGGATCTGATATAAGTATTGGTTTCTATCTTCCCCCAAGCGAAATAAAATAGGATGCCAATGCATCTGCTATTTGCTGCGAGCCCCCTTTTGGCAAAGGCCATCCTTTTAAGTGTCCGGCGGATAAGCAATACCAAAGCAATGGCTGCTGTAGCTCAGATTGGATAAGCGGCAGCATAGCAGTGGGCTGCCATGCCGGCGAAAAAACCTTTTGCCTGTTCCGTTTTAAACTCGCCTGCATACAGAAGCCGCCGACCGCAATGCCTTTAAACCAAATCCGGCCATTGCCAATGGGATGTTTTGGGAAATGAAGAGGCCCTAAGTACATCGGGGGCGATGGCAGGCCAGTCGTTTACCACCGGCTGTATCAGATCTTTGTAAGCCTTGCTGGTCCTCACCAAGTAGTGCCGCCGTTTTCGATAACAGAATGCTTTAAAACTGCCGCAGTTCCGTTATCAAAAGGATGGGCGGCAGCATTCGGGGTAAATATATTCCAGGCCATGATCTGCCAGCGGAAGCGTTTCAAAAAAAGGCGAAGCCGCGGCCAACGGATGGATGGCCGAACAAATATCGTGGATGAAACCCGGCAATGTGAGCTCAGCCGAGCGCATGCCGCCGCCGATGGTATCCTTACCTTCGATCAATAATACCGAAAGACCGTTTTGCTGCAACAATATAGCTGCAGCAAGCCCATTTGGGCCCGACCAACTACTACGGCATCATATTCGCGTTTTTCAAGCTTCATTCATGGCAAATATCTCTTTTAAAAATCAGAATATTCCGCGGGATGAAGAAAGATGATATCCGCTTTGGATACATTGTGCTGGTATTCGGGTTTTGCCACCAATGTTTTCCATTCCGGATCATTTGAGAAAGTTTCCCAATGTTTATCCCTGTCCTCCTTGCTGTTAAACGTCGTCATATACATCAGGTTGGGCATGTGGCTGCCTGCTAAAACCTCAGCATAAAATACTGCATTAAAATTAAGCCGGTTAAAAAGCACTGTCTCTCCGCCATCATTGAACATCTTTACTTTATTGACGTTGTAGTTTCTCCGTCGGGCTTTCATAGCTGCGTAACTCATAAACACGGTCGGTTTTCTTGGCAGTAAGCTTCGGGACGGTTGGTGCAGGCCATTTTGGGAATGCCTTTAATACGATCGTTTCCATCCTTGTCATAAGGCAGCTCATTATAAGCCGCGTCAAGGTATTCCTTTCCGTCCATCAGAAATACTGCTTATCACTCGTTAACTGCGTGTCATTTTCCAATTCGTCCAATGGCTGTAAACGGAACAAGTACATATACTTTTTTATCCGTGTATCCTGGTCCATTGATTTAAACACACCCACCTTTGGGATAGCCTGCGCCCGGTGCAATGCCGGCAGATAGGCGTTCTTGAAGGTAATTATCCAGGCGATCTTCCTGCGCCTGGGTTTTCTAATGATATATCCTTCATCTGGTAATAATACTGCTTCTGCAGCTGCTGTAGCTTTCAAAGGTGTGCACCGCAGCGATAAGCCAGCGCAAATGATTAATGCGTTTGGTTTATTGTATTTCATGGTTTAATTTTTTCTTCCATTTTTTTCAAGCACTTTCATAAAATATCCGCCTACTACGCTTCGGCCTGGAAACCAACCATCTTTCCATTGGTAGTTTCGTGCCAATCGCTTAGGGGAACCCTGTGTGGGGTTTCGGTAGCATATTTATAAATCGGATCTGTTAAAGCTTTAAAATCCCCTGATTGTTAGCTAAAGTCGCTGTCCACATGATCCAGTCGGATTTGGTATAGGTTTTCCGGCTATCCAATGGTAAACCAAATTTATTTTGTTTGGTTAGATAATATTTTACTTCCTTATCATAAACATCCTGCGGAAACAAATTCAAGCCCAAGACCTTATCCCAAACCATGTTATATTTCTGGCTCCAGGTATCTTTGCTGTCAAAGACAAGGAATAATGATCACCGGCATCAGCTATCTTGATCCATTTCGCTAGCCATATCGACAGCAATCTCGCTGTATTTTGCAGCGACTGGCTTTTCACCCAATTGCTCGGCCAATCTGGCATAGCAGGCAATACCCACAATGGCTTTTACCGAAAGATTGGCATTATGCGCCAGATGACCGGCAAAATCATCGGTGCATAACTGGTTTGCGGGATCAAATCCTGCTTTTACCAGATAATCGGCCCATCTGGTCAGTGTTTCCCAATGTTTGCTGCAAAGGCGGATTTTCTTCAGCCTTTACGATAGCCTCAGTCAGGATCAGCATATTGCCCGACTCTTCTACCGGCATATCCTCGCCATAAGTTTGCCGTTGGCCATCGGATAGGTACCCAGGTCGTGCGCGGCAAAATCTTTTTTCCATTTACCGCTTTCGCTATAATAAATATCCCGTTAAGCATGCCCCGTAAATATGCGGACCGTAAGCCAGGTACAGGGGCGC